>NZ_CP192703.1:2377500-2904982 GCF_057002845.1 Tenacibaculum sp. SM2510 | reverse complement strand
TTGGGTTAAAAACAATTTTTATTTGTTAATTTTTATTCGATTTTTGGGGACTACAGGTATACCTGTTTGAGCGAACAAAAGTGTGAATAAAATTCAGTATAAAAAAATCAATCTCCTATTGATTCTTAATTATTTTTTACGTATCGTTAGTGCAACTTAAAAACAAAATAATTTTGTTAAAAAATAAAACGACAATACGTATCCGGTATTCTGAAACTGATCAAATGGGCGTTGTATACCACGGTAATTATGCGCAATATTTTGAGGTCGGCCGCACAGAACTGCTGCGTTCTACAGGTGTTACCTACAAATATATGGAAAAAACTGGCGTAATGCTACCTGTTATTTCATTATCCTGTAATTTTAAAAAATCTGCCGTATATGATGATGAAATAACAATTACTACTATCATTAAAAAAACACCTACTGTTAAAATAGAATTTGACTATAAAATCACCAATCAAGACAATCAATTAATTTGTACAGGTAACACTATTTTAGCTTTTATAAATATGGAAACAAAAAAACCAATGCGTTGCCCTAAATATATTTTAGAAAAACTAATTTTACAAAAACAATAAAAAAGCATAATGAAAATATATACTAAAACTGGTGATAAAGGAACTACTGCTCTTTTTGGCGGAACTAGAGTTCCTAAACACCATTTACGAATTGAAAGCTATGGTACTGTAGATGAATTAAATTCATACATCGGTTTAATAAGAGATAAAAACACAGATGAATTATTAAGGAATTCTCTTTCTAAAATTCAAAGTGAATTATTTACAGTTGGTGCAATGCTTGCAACTCCACCAGAAAAAGAAACCTTAAAAAATGGTAAAGAGCGTTTAAATATAAATAAAATTACAGATGCTTCTATTAAGTTTTTAGAAGATCAGATGGATTTCATGAATACGAACTTACCGCAAATGACTCATTTTATTTTACCAGGAGGACACGAAACTGTGTCATTCTGTCACATAGCACGTTGTGTATGCCGAAGAGCAGAGCGCTTATCAGTAGCTTTAAATGAAGAAGAAGAAATTAACAGTGCTGTTTTAATGTATTTAAACCGACTTTCTGACTATCTTTTTGTGCTGGCACGAAAATTGTCCCAAGATTTAAACGCAGAGGAAGTTAAATGGATTCCTGAAAAACTATAACTAAGTTCTTTTTTTATTGATTTCACATTTTTTTAAAAAAAACTTGACTTTCTCCAAAAAAAAATTATTTTTGCGAGAATCTTACTAAACAGATAAATAAATGTATTGGACACTTGAACTAGCATCATATTTAGCAGATGCGCCTTGGCCTGCAACTAAAGACGAACTAATCGATTACGCTATTCGTACAGGAGCGCCTTTAGAAGTGGTTGAAAATTTACAAGATATTGAAGATGAAGGAGATTCATATGATTCGATAATTGAAATTTGGCCAGACTATCCGACTGAAGAAGATTATCTTTGGAACGAAGACGAATACTAAAAAATACAATCATAAAAAGTCTCTAATTAAGAGGCTTTTTTTTTGCTTACTTTTAAGCATAAAACACAACTATATAATTAACGCTACTAACCAAAAGTTAACTAGCTATAAAACAATATTTTACAAATGAGCGTTTTAAATTCGATTCTAAAACTTTTTGTTGGTGACAAACAACAAAAAGACCTAAAATCTCTACAACCGATTATTGAAAAAGTACGATCTTTTGAGAATTCATTAAATGATTTGTCTAACGATCAACTACGAGCAAAAACAATCGAATTTAAATCGAAGATAGAAGATGCCACTAAGTCTTTTACTGAAACGATAACAACATTAGAAAAAGAAGCTTTAACTGCTGATATTGATCGTCAGGAAGAAATATACACTGAGGTTGATAAATTAAAAGACGAATCTTACCAAACATCGGAAGCTGTTTTATTAGATATTATGGCTGAAGCTTTTGCTGTAGTTAAAGAAACGGCTAAACGTTTTACAAATAACGATAAGATAGAAGTAACTGCAACTGCTTTTGATAGAGAATTATCAGCAACAAGAGAACATATTACCTTAGAAAACGACAAAGCTTATTGGGCAAGCTCATGGGATGCTGCAGGTAAAGAAGTTACTTGGGACATGATTCATTATGACGTACAATTAATTGGTGGATCTGTTTTACACAATGGTAAAATTGCAGAAATGATGACAGGTGAAGGTAAAACATTGGTATCTACCCTACCTGTTTTCTTAAATGCCTTAACTGGTAACGGTGTGCATGTAGTAACCGTAAATGATTACTTAGCAAAACGTGACCGCGCTTGGATGGCACCAATTTTTGAATTTCATGGTTTAAGTACCGATTGTATCGATTTTCACCAACCTAATTCTGAAGCTCGTAGAAAAGCATACAATGCCGATATTACATACGGTACCAACAATGAGTTTGGTTTCGATTATTTACGTGATAATATGGCTAGTGCTAAAGACGATTTAGTACAAAGAGCGCCGAATTACGCTATTATTGATGAAGTAGATTCTGTTTTAGTTGATGATGCTCGTACGCCTTTAATTATTTCTGGTCCTGTACCACAAGGAGACCGTCATGAGTTTAACGAATTAAAACCATTAGTAGCCGATTTAGTTTCACTACAAAATAAATATTTAGTAGGTGTTTTAGCAGAAGCTAAAGCATTGCTAAAAGAAGGAAACACAAAAGATGGTGGTTTCTTATTATTAAGAGTTTACCGTGGTCTTCCTAAAAACAAAGCGTTAATTAAGTTTTTATCTCAAGAAGGAATCAAGCAAATTCTTCAAAAAACAGAAAACTTTTACATGCAAGACAATAATAAGTTGATGCCAGAGGTTGATACTGAATTATGGTTTACTGTTGAAGAAAAAAATAATCAAATTGATTTAACAGACAGAGGAATTGCTCATTTATCAGAAAAAACAACAAACGACACCTTTTTCGTTTTACCAGATATTAGTGTTATCGTAGGTAAAATTGATAATAGTGATGATTCTCCTGAAGAAAAAGCAAATCAGAAAGAAGAATTATACCGCGATTTTAGTATAAAAAGCGAACGTATTCATACTATGAATCAACTTTTAAAAGCATATACTGTTTTTGAAAAAGATGTTGAATATGTGGTAATGGATAATAAAGTAATGATTGTTGATGAACAAACCGGTCGTATTATGGACGGTCGTCGTTACTCTGACGGATTACACCAAGCATTAGAAGCTAAAGAAAACGTAAATATCGAAGATGCAACACAAACATTTGCAACCGTTACTTTACAAAACTACTTTAGAATGTATCGCAAGCTATCTGGTATGACAGGTACTGCAATTACAGAAGCTGGTGAATTTTGGGAAATCTACAAATTAGATGTTGTTGAAATTCCAACAAACAGACCTATTCAAAGAGATGATAAAGAAGATTTAGTTTACAAAACTACTCGCGAAAAATACAACGCTGTTATTGATGATGTTGTAGAATTATCTAATCAAGGTCGCCCAGTTCTTATCGGAACAACTTCTGTTGAAATATCAGAATTATTAGGTAGAATGTTACAAATGCGTAAAATTCCTCATAATATATTAAATGCAAAATTACACAAACGTGAAGCGGATGTTGTTGCCGAAGCAGGTAATGCTGGTGTAGTAACCATCGCAACAAACATGGCAGGTCGTGGTACCGATATTAAATTATCAGAAGAAGTAAAAAAATCTGGTGGTTTAGCTATTGTTGGTACAGAACGTCATGATTCTCGTCGTGTAGACCGTCAGTTACGTGGTCGTGCAGGTCGTCAAGGAGATGTTGGTTCTACGCAGTTTTATGTAGCACTAGATGATAACTTAATGCGTTTATTTGGTTCTGACAGAATTGCTAAAATGATGGATAGAATGGGATTAAAAGAAGGTGAAGTAATTCAGCATTCTATGATTTCTAAATCTATTGAAAGAGCTCAAAAGAAAGTAGAAGAAAATAACTTTGGTATTCGTAAGCGTTTACTTGAGTATGATGATATTATGAATGCACAACGTGAGTTTGTTTACAAACGTCGTCGTCATGCATTAGATGGTCAGCGTTTGCAAATTGATATTGCAAATATGATTTATGATACTTGTAGCTCTATTGTTAAGCAGAACAAAATGAATAGCGATTATAAGAACTTCGAGTTCGAATTAATTCGTTTTTCATCAATGACCTCTCCTTTCTCTGAAGAAGAATTCAATAAATTAACAGAAGAAGATTTAACAGATAAATTATATGTTATTGTTTCTGATCATTATAAAAACGATACAGAAAGACATGCAGACAGTGCTTTTCCTGTAATTAAAAATGTTTTTGAAACAGAAGGTGATCGTTACGAACGTATTGTGGTTCCTTTTACAGATGGTGTAAAAACATTACAAGTTGTTACCAATTTAAAAGAAGCATACGAATCTGAAGGAAAGTCATTAGTAAACGATTTTGAAAAGAATATTACGTTATCTATTATTGATGAAAATTGGAAAGATCACTTACGTAAAATGGATGAGTTAAAACAAACCGTTCAAAATGCTACGTATGAGCAAAAAGATCCTTTATTAGTTTATAAGTTTGAAGCTTTCGAGTTATTCCAAGAAACTGTTGATACGATTAACAAAGAGGTTTTATCTTTCTTATTTAAAGGTCAATTGCCAAGTCAAGATGCTTCACAGGTATCAGAAGCAACTGAGCAAAAAAGAGAACAATTAGATACTCGTAAAGACGAGGTTCAAAATTCTTCTCAACAAGCAATGAACAGAGCTCGTAATCAGCAAACTCAAGAAGAGCAAGTTATTGAAACGGTAGTTCGTGAGCAACCAAAAATTGGTCGTAACGAAAAAGTTACCATCAAAAATATTATGTCTGGCGAAGAGAAAGAAGTTAAATACAAACAAGCAATACCTTTATTAGAAAAAGGAACTTGGGTATTATACAACAAATAAAATATTCTTAATTTTATAGTAAAAAGCTTGGTAATTAAATTATCAAGCTTTTTTTTGTCCTTTTTTTATTTTTTTAGAGTATGTAAATTTAAGAGTATTAAAATTCGTCTTTCTGAATTCATTTTTAAAGCAGCCATTTTATTTTACCAATTAATAACACCTGAATTTATACTTTTTAAAAAAGCATTAGTTTTAGAAAAATGACCGCTACCAAACCAACCTCGCCAAGCTCCTAATGGTGACGGATGCGGTGCTTTAAAAATGGTGTGCTTTTCTAAATCAATAACACCTCCTTTTTTTTCTGCAAATTTTCCCCAAAGTAAAAACACAACATTTTCTTTTTCTTCGGATATTTTTCTGATAACAACATCGGTAAATTCTTCCCAACCCTTTTGCTGATGACTCCCCGCCTCTCCTTCTCTTACCGTTAAAGTGGCATTTAGCAACAAAACTCCTTGTGTAGCCCAACGAGACAAATCTCCCGAAACAGCATACGGAATACCAACATCTGTTTCTACCTCTTTAAAAATATTTTTTAAAGAAGGCGGATGCTTAACTCCATCATGAACCGAAAAACACAATCCGTTTGCCTGTCCTTTTCCATGATATGGGTCTTGCCCAATAATTACCACCTTTAAATCATTAAAAGAGCAATAATTAAAAGCTGCAAAAACTGCTTCTTTATCCGGGAAACAGGTGTGATTATCATATTGATTATCAACAAAACTGGTTAAATTTTTAAAATAGGGCTTTTCAAACTCAGTTTGTAAAATATTTTTCCAGCTATCACTAATATTTAGTTGCATTGTTTGTTATTTTTGCTTCGGTTTCAAATATACTATTTTGACTAAAAACATTTCAGAAAAGACACTTCAAGATTTAGAATTCACAACAGTTTTAGAACAAGTTGCAGAACATTGTATTACAAATTTAGGTAAAGAAAGAACACTTGCTGTTCAGCCTATATCAAATAAAAGAAAATTATTTTTCGAATTAAATTTAGTAAACGAATACTTATCTTCTTTTGAAAACGAAAACAGACTTCCGAATCACTTTTTTGAAGATATTACAGAAGAAACTAAACGATTAGCTATAGAAAATAGTTTTTTAGAAACCGAAGCTTTTTTAAGAGTTGCTACAGTTACAGAAACTGTAAACGAAATGAAAAAGTTTTTAAAAAAATTTCAAACCTACTACCCTACTTTATTTACGTTAAGTGATCAGATAGAACTTACTACTTTTGTTTCTGATAGTATAAAAGAAATAATTACTTCTTACGGTAAAGTTGCAGATAACGCTTCGCCTGTTTTAAAACAAATACGAAAAGATGTTAATAACGTTCGCGGAAAAATATCTGAAAGTTTCACGCATGCGTTAAGCAGAAATATTGCCAACGGTTATTTAGATGATATTAAAGAAACTATTGTAGATAATCAGCGTGTTTTGGCTGTTACAGCAATGCATCGCCGAAAGATTAAAGGAAGTTTATTAGGCGCTTCTAAATCGGGTAATATTGTTTATATCGCGCCACAAGCCACCCTTGCGTATAGTAGAGAGTTGCAAAACCTGATTTATGAAGAAAAGCAAGAGGTTGTTAAAATACTAAGAGCCTTGGCTAGTAAAATTCACCCTTTTACGCCTTTATTAAACGAATATACGCTCTTTTTAACGCATTTAGATGCAGTTGCTGCTAAATCTAAGTACGCGAAAAGCATCAACGGGTTATTGCCTAAAATTACCAAAGAAAAAAAGATTTTTTTTAAAGATGCTTATCACCCTGTGTTATGGAAAAAGAATAAAGATCAGAATAAAAAAACATTTCCTCAAACGATTCAGTTAGACGAGAAACAGCAAATTATTGTTATTTCTGGTCCCAATGCTGGTGGAAAAAGTATTACTTTAAAAACAATTGGTTTATTACAGTTGATGTTACAAAGCGGATTATTAATTCCTGTTCACGAGCGTAGTGAAACAACGTTATTCAACACCATATTAACAGATATTGGAGATAATCAATCTATAGAAAACCAACTAAGTACTTATAGTTATCGATTAAAGAATATGCGTTCTTTTTTGAAAAAATGCGACGACAGCACTTTGTTTTTAATTGATGAATTTGGTACCGGTTCTGATCCTGAACTAGGTGGTGCTCTGGCTGAAATTTTCTTAGAAGAATTTTATGAAAGAAAAGCATTCGGAATTATTACAACGCATTATGCTAATTTAAAAGTATTGGCAAACGAACTAGATAATGTTACCAATGCAAACATGCAGTTTGATGAACGTACTTTAGAGCCTTTATATAAATTATTTATAGGACAAGCAGGAAGCTCATTTACTTTTGAAGTTGCTCAGAAAAACGGAATTCCGTACAGCTTAATTAACAGAGCTAAGAAAAGAGTAGAAACGGAGAAAATTAGATTAGACAAAACCATTTCTAAGCTTCAAAAAGAACGTAATCGTTTACAAAAAACGTCCGACAGTTTGGTTGAACAGAAATCTAAAGGTCAAGAACACATTGAAAGCTTACAAGAGAAAGAGCAAAAAATGCAGAGTAAACTTTCTGGTTTTCAGGAGTTATACGATAACAACCAACGAATGCTTACCTTAGGTAGAAAAACAAATGAATTACTGAATAAATATTTTCAAACCAATAACAAAAAGGAGTTATCTACCGAGTTTTTTAAATGGGTTGCCGCAGAAAACACAAAACGTATAAAAAAAGCACCACTTAAAAAACTAACCAAGCTAGAAAAAAAGCAAGATAAAATTACTACTCAGAAGCAACAAGAAGCTATAAAGAAGTTAGAAAAAGAAGTGCTTCAAAAAGTAGTAAAAGTTAGAGCTGAAAAGAAAGAGGAAGCTAAAAAGATAGCCATTGAAAAAGCGGCTTACCTATATAAAATAAATGATCGTGTTCGCTTAATTGATGGTAATTCTGTTGGTACCATTGATAAAATTGAAAAGAAAACAGTGTTTATTAACTATGGTGTTTTTACCACTAAAGCGAAACTAGAACAGTTAGAGTTGGTAGAACGTGCTAAAAAATAGTTAATCACCTCTTTAGTTTTTATTCAAAAAAAAGAACTTCGCTAACTGTTGATATAACGAATTGAAACTCTTAATATTATTAAGGTTACCTGCAAGCGCAAAAAAAGAAACTGAATGCAAAAAAATATAATTCAAAATATTTTCAAGTATTCAATTGCTTTAGTTTGGATTGCAAATGGGCTACTTTGTAAAGTCTTAAATTTTGTTCCAAGACACGAACAAATTATAGCACGCATTTTAGGAGATGAATATTCAAGACCATTGAGTATTTTAATCGGAATTTCTGAAATTGGAATGGCAATATGGTTTTTAAGCGATATAAAGTCACGTCTAAATACAATTGCTCAAATTGGAATTGTTGCAACTATGAATATTCTCGAATTTATTCTTGTGCCTGATTTATTACTTTGGGGTAAATTGAATTCAATGTTTGCGTTTGTTTTTATAATTGCAGTCTATTACAATCACTTTCATCTAAATAAAAAAGGTTTATGATTTCATTTTTAAAAAATCATCCTTTTGCTGTTGAAACTCATTTTGAAAGTTCGACTGTTTTGACATTTGCAATACCTAAAGAGGAATTAGAAGAGTTTATTCCAGAATGTTTAGAATTAGATACATTTCAAGACAAATGGGCTTTTATGCAGTTGCAATGGTTCAAACAAAAGAATTAAGACCTAAAGGTTTTCCTAAATTTATTGGGAACAGTTTTTTCCAAATTGGTTATCGAGTATTTGTACGATATACCAATAACACAGGAAAAAAATTAAGAGGTTTATATATTCTAAAATCAGAAACAAATAAAAAGAAAATGGAATTTTTGGGTAACATTTTCACACATTATAATTACTCGACAACAGATATATCAGAAGTAAACAAAATTGATTTTAAAGTTATTAAGTCTATCAAATCTGAATTCACTTTAAAAATAAACACTACAGAAAAAGAAATAAACTTGCCTGAAAATTCACCATTTGAAAATTGGAAAGAAGCAAGACGATTTGCGGGGCCTTTACCTTTTACATTCACTTACAATGAAGAAAAAAGGGAAGTCTTAATAATTGAAGGTGTTAGACAAAATTGGAAACCACAACCGATAGAAATTGGTTATTATATTTTTTCGTTTATTAACAAATTTAATTTCCAAAATTCTGTTTTAGCAAACGCTTTTGTAATTGAGAACATTCCATATTATTGGAAAAAAGGAAAAATTGAGAAATGGAAAAAGTAAGAAAACCGTTTCAAGGAATATTAAATATTATCCGTTTCAATTGGCATTTTTATGTAATTGCTATTGTTCTTGTTCTTGTTCTTGTTCTTGTTCTTGTAATACTAACAATCCTTTTATCAGCCTACGTTAATCCAACAATTAAAATAATCTTAAAAATAATTAGTGTTTTAATATTAATAACAATTTTAGTATCGTTATCTATTTCATATTATGTGTATGATTTGTCGGATTTTTACACATTAAAATGGATTAATAATAATGATAATAACATTTCAATAATTAATATAAATGCAGGTTTTGATGAAACAAGTGCATTACTTAAAAAGAAATTTATAAACTCAAATTTGATAGCACTTGATTTTTACAATCCTGACAAACACACAGAAGTATCCATAAAACGAGCAAGAAAACAATATCCACCTTATCCGAATACACAAGAAATAGAAACCTCAAAAATTGATTTAGAAAGCAATTCAATTGACAAAATATTTGTAATTCTATCAGCACACGAAATAAGAAAAAAAACAGAAAGAATTGTTTTTTTCTTAGAACTAAAAAGAATATTAAAACCAAAAGGACAAATAATTGTCATTGAACATCTAAGAGATATTACAAATTTTATAGCATATAATATTGGTTCATTTCATTTTCATTCAAAACCAACTTGGTTGAACACTTTTTGTGAATCGGAATTAACAGTAGTATCTGAAATTAAAAACACGCCTTTTATATCAACCTTTACACTCGAGAAAAATGGAATTACATTATAAAATAATAGGAATTATATTAATTGCATTGGCATTTGTTCATGTCATTTTTCCAAAGTATTTTAAATGGAAAGAGGAATTGAAATCTTTAAGTCTAATAAACCAACAAATTATGAAAGTTAACACTTTCTTTATTGCTTTGGTTGTGTTTCTTATTGGTCTTTTATGTCTAACGTCATCAAATGACTTAATTAATACCGAATTAGGAAAAAAAGCATCACTTGGTTTCGGAATATTTTGGAGTTTTAGATTAATTATTCAGTTTTTTGGGTATTCTTCTAAACTGTGGAAAGGAAAAAAAATGGAAACTATAGTTCATATAATATTTTCGTTTTTATGGACATATTTAAGTTATATTTTTATAACAGTTTATTTAACCTAAAGTACTGAAAACAGAAAATCCAGCAGGTAACAATGTGTAAAAAAACATAGGGTGTTTGCTCTGAACCAAAGGTCTGTGAATATTAACTAAGTCTACCAAATATAAAATCTGGCGTTTATAGTAGAAAAAAAAGCTAAGTACTTAATTGAAAGCTCACTACTTTTTAATACCACACGAAACGTTATCAAAAACATACTTCAGCCTTAATTTAAACACATTTCTCTTTTATTCATTTGATATATCAAATATATCTGTATCAAATAAAATGATTGAATTACCATCAAAGACTATTTTTTATACCACTGAGAAAAGAATATCGTCGATTCGCCCAGCGAAATCTAAATAAGACGATTGATAAAATCACTATTGACCAAGCGCTTCTTTTAACATTCCATAATAAACATCCTAAACTTTCCCAAAAAGAACTTGCCGAACTAATGTTTAAGGATAATGCTTCGATAACAAGAATGATTGAATTAATAACGAAGAAAGACTTTTTAAAAAGATTAGTAAATAAAGAAGATAGAAGAAAATACAATCTAACCATTACCGTAAAAGGAGAAAAGATACTTAGTGATATAAATGAAATAGTTTTATCTAATAGAGAAGCCGCTTTAACAGGAATTACAAAAGAGGAAATAGCACAAGTAATCAAAACTTTAAACAAACTAATAAACAACTGTAACACAAAATAATAATAAAAAAAATACTTAAATACGTATCAATATTAATTGGATTACTATTAATAGTTGTACTTTTTTTATATCTATATCCAATTGCAAAACCGTTAAGCCAAAAGGCAGATACCAATAATTATATTATTTCAAACATAAATATTATAGATGTTGCAAATGATTCAATTATAAAAAACCAATCTATTGTTATTAAAAATAATAGAATAGTTAAGATTGCAGTTAGTGATGCTATTTCAAAAGACAATAATACTAAAATTATTGATGGTACCGGCGAATATACTTTAGCGGGTTTATGGGATATGCATTCTCACTTAGCATTTCAAATTGCGCCACAAGTTATAATGCCTTTACATATTGCAAATGGAGTTACAAATATTAGAGACATGCATGGAGTTGTTAATATAAATGAAGAGATAATTAAATGGAGAAAAGAAATAGAGTCTGAAAAATTATTAGGCCCAAGATTAATAGGTTTTGCTGATGAAATTGTAGGGGCAAATTATGATGAGCAAAACGTCTTAGATGTAATAAATAGAACAGCAAATGATAAACGGACTTTTATAAAAATTTATTCAGGAATACTATCTGAAAGATATTTCGAATTAGCAAAAGAAGTAAGAAAGCAAGATGTTGTTTTTGCCGGACATTATCCAAATGCAATAAACCCAATAGATGCATCAAATGCTGGGCAACGAAGTTTTGAACACGCTCATTTATTCTTAAAACACGCCAATTTAGAGGCGGATAAAAATCGTGAGTATTATAGAGCTATGTATGCCGATGAAGAATTCGACGAAAAAAACAAGCCTTCATCAATTGAAATGTTGAAAAATTTCGACTATAAAAAATTCTATGAGTTAGTAGATGTAATGGTAAAAAACAAAACTTATTTCTGCCCAACACATATAACTCGAAAATATGAAGCCTTTACTAATAATAAATTATTTTTAAATGATGAAAATCTAAAATACATTCCGCACCTAGTTTCTTTAATATGGAAAGATGATGTAAGCGGAATGAAAGAATACGCAAAACAAGAAGGAAAGAAAGAATACTTAAACAATTTTTATACAAAAGGATTAGAATTAACAGGGTTAGCTCATAAAAAAGGTGTAAAAATTTTGGCGGGAACAGATTCATATGACCCATATTCATTCCCTGGAATTAGTTTACATAATGAACTTGAAGAATTAGTGAAAGCAGGTTTATCTCCAGCAGAAGCTTTAGCATGTGCCACAATAAACCCTTCAGAATATTTTCAAGTTTCAAGAGATTATGGAACTATAGAAGAAGGAAAAATAGCCGATATATTGATTTTAAACAAAAACCCTTTAATTGATATTAAAAATACGACTTCAATAGAGCATCTTTTTTTTAATGGAAATCTTTACAATAAAGAAGATATAGATAGCATGAAAAAATATGTTAAAGACAATGCTTTTGGAATAGATGGACTATCAATTTCCGTAAAAATGTTCTTTAGGCTAATGAAAGATAATAGACATTAAAAGCAACACATAACACCAAATATAATTTATTGCAAGTTCTAGCCTACTTATGGAAAAACTTCCAGATTTTTTATTCGTTTTCATTTGTTAAATTATGTACTTAAAACACGCAACAAACCATATACCAAACGATAGTGAACACTTACTTGAGCAATTTGTTTTAAAATATAAAAATTTACTTAGCTCTACCATACTCTATTTAAAACTAATTGTAAAAAAATTGCTTGTTAAATCTTATTAAAATAAGATTTAACAAGCAATTTATATCGAAAAATAAGTCTTGAAAACAACCTTATTCTTAAGCTTCCATTTCTATATCGTAAAACTCTCCTGCCCTATTCATTAAACAACTAGTTCGATGGTAATATCCTCTTCTGTTTCTCCTGTTAATCTTTAAACTACGTTACTTAATCGTCTTTTAAGTTGATTAAAAACGTGAAATTCTCTATACAATACAAAAATATCTTCTGGGTAATTGCTATTATCTGCTTATAAAAATGTAAGTAAATTCATAAAAAACGTATAATATATATTTTATTTATCCTCAATAATTGAGTTTGTTTTAATAAATTTTAAAGTCCATTTATAGCTGATAAAAAATAAAATAGAGGCCGTTGTTAAACCTACTGGCAAGTCTAACTAAAAGATAAAATAACCTTCTTTCTAATAACTATTTGCTATGTATTATTTTAAAACAAGAATGAAAGTATTATACTATACTAAATACACAAGAAGAGTACTCCTAAATAAATAATGAGGAATTAAAAAAACAACCCACTGTTATTCAATACCTTAATTTTTTTTATTTCAGAAAATTATCTATATTTAACAATATTAATTTATTAAATACACCCCTATAAATAATGAGAAACTTTTTACAAGCTTTTCTCGCTTTTTTAGTATTCGCAAGCATCGCTCAATTTATTTATCTTAAAAATAAAGAAATAACAAAAAAAAATAGCGAAATACAGATTATAGAAACGAAATCACCTACCATAAAAAGAGATTCTATTAAAAAAAAGGCCTTAAATTTTGAATTTAATAATGAATTAACGTCTTTAAAATTTAAACATAAATTTATTACTTCTTCAAAAAATAATAAAGTCATTTTTCCTAGACAATTTTATTATTTTAAAGATTCTATCTTCAACTTTCTAAATAATAACCAACAAAAAGAAATCATTATTACTGCCTATTATATTAATAATGAAATAGTTAAAAACAATTCTAATCTAGGTATGGAACGTGCTAGTTATTTAAAAAGAAAACTTGTAGAATATGGTGTAAATCCTATGAAAATTATTACCAAAAAAAAACTAGCTGACTATAAGTACGATTCAAGAGGGTATTATGCTGATGGTATTTCAATTCAACATCAAAACATACATCCAAAAAAACTGCAAACTATTCAACAAGAAATAACAAGTAAAAAAGTACTTACTTACCTTGGTTCTGAAAATTTTAAACCCAATAGAATGTTATATGCTTACGTTTTAGAAGTTAAGAATTATCTAACTAAAAATAAAACTGCAAAAATTAATATTATAATATATATAAATCATATTGGTGATAAAGAAATAAATGATAAGATAGGTTTACAAAGAGCCAAGAGTATTTCTAATTACCTGATTAAACAAGGAATAGATAAAACAAAAATTAATACACTTTCTAAAGAAATAGCTAAACCTATTGATACTAGTGCCTCTAAAAAAGAGAAAGCTAATAACAGGAAAATTGAAATAGTAATTAACTAAAATTCCGAAATCATGTTTTTTAACTACTTAACCTTATTATATTCTATTGAATTATTTCTATGGATGCTAGGCTCTTTTTTAATCGGCTATATTTTTTCTATGAAATTTTATAATAAAAAAAGGTTTAAAGAAAATCATTCAGCTACAGAAAAGAATATTACAGAAAACAACATACAAGAAGAGCCTGAAAAATTAGTTATTAGAGCTGTAAAAACAGTTGAAAGAGGCGGAATAGAAATAAAACAGCATAAAAAATTAAATTTTAATGCCATAGGTATTGCGTCTAAAAATGATAAAGATGACTTATGTAAAATTAAAGGAATTGGTAGTGTTATTGAAGTAAAACTAAACAAAATAGGAATTTTCACTTACAAACAACTTTCTAATTTATCAGAAGATGATTTAGAAACTATTACATACTTAATTCAGTTTTTTCCTGGAAGAATTAAAAAAGATAATTGGAAAGAACAAGCTAGCAAACTTTTAAAAAAGTAATAAAAACCAGCATAAAACAATTATTTTTTTTCTTGACTTTTCAATTAAAAAAAAGAAATTCACTAATTAAAGGCGTAACAAACTAAATTAGATTTATCCTCTAATGAGATTTCAGATGGTGCAGGATTAGAAGATAAAACGCATTTACTTGATTTAAATATAAGTAATAATCAGATTAAGTATATTTCCTTTCTTCAACAATCAATAAATCTAACTTCGCTATACTTAGATAAAAACAAAATTATAACGGTTGATACTTTAAAAAAAATTGGTAGAACTAGAAATCCTCTCTCTAGAGAATAACAAAATCGTAGATATTAAACCTCTTGAAAACCGCTGTGAATTACGTGATTTAGAACTCAACGGAAATAACATTTCAACGATTCCTCTAAGCGTTGCGAAACTTGATATAGCGATCGAAAAAGCTATGGATCTCTACAAAACAGTAACACTCCCAAAAGCAATTGTAAAAAAAGGTACGGCTGCAATATGTCGCCTTAGCTTCTGCTGATTTTGAACTCATGAATGATTTTGATTCGTATGCTAAGTTCGTATTATTTGTAGACACAAGCTTACCTGACTATCCAGTTGTAATCTTAGATTCTCAAAATAATTTTAAAGTTGTTTATGAAACCTTTGATATGTTTTATAAGTGTTTAAAAAAAATCTTACGCCATCAACAGTTAGAAAAAATAAACAAAACTATAACTATAAATAATACAGGGCTTGGTGCTTGCCTATATTTAGAGTCTAAAGCCAAGTTCACCAAATCTTTTGAATTGGTTTTATATAGAAAAAGATAAAACAAAATATAACAATTCACTTAGTTTAGCCACACTCAATTTAAATACTAATTATAAAACAAAAATTGCTTATTAACTTATACTTAATATAATAAGCAATTGATTTATAGAAATTGTAGCTAATCTCCTCCTCTTGATTCTTTATTTAAAAATAACGATATTGGTTAGCTATTAATTAAATAAACACTGTCAATAACTATATAATACTATAAAGAATCACTTCTTATGAAAAAATTCGCTTTCCTTTTGTTATTTATTGTGCTTACAGTTGCCTGTAAACAAGAACCTAAAACTACCATATCTCCATGGAAGCCTTATAATGAAGCTGAAGAGTTGGTTAAAAATGCAACTCATGAATCGGTAAGAATGCGTTACAAACTTATTCAATCACAAGTTCTCGACAAAAACGAAATTTGGAGAAACGTTTCAGATCAAATTAACGATTTCTCCGAAGAAAATTATCAAGCGCTTAAACCTTTCATCTTTGAACAAGACATACTAACAATTCAATCCCATATTAAGTCTGGTAATCTTTCGTATAAAACACTAACGCAATGGTATCTTTATAGAATCGTTAAACATGAAAACGACAAAGACAAAATGTTAAATGCAATAGTTGCAATTAACCCTGATGCTGTTAACCAAGCAAAGAAAAAAGACAAAAACAAAACTGTTAATGAGCATCCTATTTATGGCATGCCAATACTTATAAAAGATAATACGAATACCGAAGGTATGCCTACAACAGCCGGAACTCATTTATTAAAACATCATAGAGCATCCGATGCGTTTATTATAAAAAAAATGAAAGAGAAAGGAGCTATCATTTTAGGAAAAACAAACCTTAGCGAATGGGCTAATTTTCTATTTATGGGAGGCCCAAATGGATTTAGCGCAATAGGAGGCCAAACTCTTAATGCCTATGGTCGTAAAATATTTGATACTGGTGGCTCTAGTTCTGGTAGTGGGGTTGCAATGGCTGCAAATTATGCCGCCGCCGCAGTAGGAACAGAAACTTCAGGTTCAATTTTATCTCCTTCGAGTATAAGCTCTCTCGTGGGGTTAAAACCAACTGTTGGGTTATTAAGTCGCAGTGGTATTATTCCTCTTTCAAGTACTTTAGATACACCTGGCCCAATGACCAGAAACATAACTGATAATGCTATTTTACTTTCTGCTATGAGTGGCGAAGATCCTGATGATTCTACAACCAAGAACAATCCAAAAAACAAAAATTATTTAGAAAACCTGAAAAAAGGAACTTTAAGTGGGCTACGATTTGGTGTTAACAAAAGATTTTTAAAAGATTCTATCTATAAATTAAACATAAAAAAAATCATATCATTGGGTGGTATCGCTATTGAATTTGAACCAGAGAATGTAGATTTTAATGGCTTCGGTGATTTACTAAGTGCAGATATGAGAATAGATCTTCCAAATTATTTAAATAAATATATGGCTGATAATATAACCATACGCACTATGAAAAACATTGTGGAATATAATAAGCAGGATTCTTTAGTTAGAATTCCATACGGACAAGCGCGCTTCCATAGGGCAACAACAGTAAATTTAAGCCCTGAAGAATTAATCGAATTAAGGACTAGGTTGCATAATGAAGGAGTACGTTATTTCGAAACACCTATGATAAAGCATCAACTAGATGTAATTTTAACTATCAACAACAGAAATGCAGGTTACGCAGCAGCTGCTAAATACCCATGTCTTACTGTTCCTATGGGGTACACGAAAATAGGACAACCAACAGGCCTTACATTTATTGGAAGACCCTTTGAAGAAGACAAACTTTTAAAAATTGGGTACGCTTTTGAACAAGCAACTAAAGCAAGAAAATTACCTAAAGAATATAAATAAACTAACTGCAAAACAAAAATTGCTTGCTAAAACCTATTCCAGAATATTTAGCAAGCAATCTATGTCTAAAAATAAATATTTAGAAAATTAACTACTCTAAACCTTCCATTTCTTTATCGTAAAACTCTCCTGCCTTATCCATTAAACCAGCTAGTTCAGTGGTAATATCTTCTTCAGTTTCTCCTGTTAAATCTTCAAACCACTCAACTTCATCGTCTTTTAAGTTGATTAAAAAACGTGGAAACTCTGTATGCAATACAAAAATATCTTCTGGATGATTGCTATTATCTGCTAATAAAAATTTAGGTAAATTCATAAAAAACGTATTATATATATATTATTTATCCCCAATAACTGGGTTTGTTTCAATCAATTTTAAAGTTAATCTATTAAATCTAATAAAAAGTAAAATAGATGCTGTTGTTAAACCTGCTAGTAAACCCAACCAAATACCAAAACTACCATACGTTTCTTCAGTTCCTAAAAAATAACTGATAGGAAACCCCACAATCCAATAAGATATAAAAGTAATTATTGTTGGTATTTTAACATCTTGTAATCCTCTTAACGCACCTAAAATTACTACTTGAATACTATCAGATATTTGAAAAATAGCTGCCGCAATTAATAAATTCGCTGCAATTTTCATTACCTCCATATTATCCGCATAGTTTTCAGCATCACTTAAATCAACATATAAATTAGGTAGCGATTTATGAAATAGGTAAAATATAGTTGCAAACCCAATTGCTAATATAATTCCTAATAAAAAGATAGAAAAAGCGATTCTTCTAAGTTCTTTAAAATTTTTTAAGCCTTTTTGATTTCCTACTCTAATCATAGATGCAACCCCTAACCCCATAGCGACCATAAATGTCATTGAAGATAAGTTTAAGGCTATTTGATTTGCTGCTTGCGCATTTTTACCCAACAAACCACTTAGCCAAATGGCTGCCGTAAAAATAGCTACTTCAAAAAACATTTGCATAGCACTTGGTGCTCCAAGGTTTATTATTTTACGAAGCATTAATTTATCGAGTACAAATAATTTTATATCTGACACCAACAGCTTAGAACGTTCTTTTCTTTTTAAAATCCACCAAAGGTGAAATACCATTACGAATCTAGATAACAATGTTCCGTATGCAGCACCAACAATTCCCATCTCTGGAAAACCAAATTTTCCGAAAATCAACAAATAATTTAAAATTACATTTAAAACATTGGCCAAAATTGTAGCATACATTGGGTAACGTGTCATCGACAAACCATCACTAAACTGTTTAAAAGCCTGAAAAACAATCATCGGTATTAAAGAAAACGCTACCAAATCTAAATACGGAATTGCCAATTCAACAACTTCCACTGGTTGTTTCATCAAATACATTAAAGGTTTAGATAAGAAAACCAATAGAAACATTAAAATACCTATAGCGGTGCATAAAAATAATCCGTGTTTAAAAGTAGATTTAGCCTCTTTAAAGTTATTAGAAGAATCTGCCTCGGCTATTAAAGGTGTAATTGCGGTTGAAAAACCGATTCCTAAAGACATGGCGATAAACATAAAACTATTTCCTAAAGAAACCGCTGCTAATTCGGCAGTTCCTAATTGCCCTACCATAATATTATCTACAAAACTAACAAAAGTATGCCCTAACATTCCTAACATTACTGGGGCTGCAAGTTTCCAATTGTATTTAAATTCTGATGTGTATTGTTGTAAATTCAAAAGGTATCGTATTTCGAAACGCGAAGATAACTTTTTTAAGAGTCCGCTCTCTTTATCTTCTTCGTTTTTTAATTAATTTAATTATCTTTGATCTTTATAAAACAAACAGAAAATGGCTACAATAACACTTAAAGGGAATTCAATAAACACAACAGGAAATTTACCAGAAAACGGTAGTAAAGCAATTGATTTTTCTTTGGTTGCAACCGATTTGTCTACTAAAAAATTAACTGACTTTTCAGGAAGCAGATTAATCTTAAATATTTTCCCTAGTGTAGATACTGGAACATGCGCAGCGTCTGTTAGAGAATTCAATAAAAAGGTTGCGAATTTAGATAATACAAAAGTTTTATGTATCTCTAGAGATTTACCGTTTGCACAAGGTCGTTTTTGTGGAGCCGAAGGGATTGAAAATGTAATTATGTTATCTGATTTTTCTAGTGGTAAATTCGGAAAAGATTACGGCTTAGAAATTAAAAACGGACCATTAGCTAACTTACATTCTCGTTGTATTGTTATAATTAATGAAGAAGGCGTAGTAACATATACTGAACAAGTAAGTGAAGTTGTTGATGAACCTAATTACGAAGCTGCTTTAAAAGCTTTATAATTCTTTATGAAAAATCCGAATGATGGTTTTATTAAAGGAAGGTTACGTAGTATGACCTTTGCTTTAAGAGGAATGTGGTTATTAATTACTACTGAAGACAGTATTAAAGCGCAACTTTTTTTTGGCTTTATTGCTACTGTTTTGGGTTTCTATTTTAATATATCAATCAATGAATGGATGATTCAAACTTTAGTTATTGGTATGGTTTTAGTAGCAGAAGCTTTAAATACCGCTGTTGAAAAAATAGCTGATTTTATTCACCCTGATTATCATAAAAAAATAGGTTTTATAAAAGATATTGCAGCAGGTGCACCTGCTTTTGCTGCCTTTGCCTCGTTGATTATTGCAGGTATAATTTATCTTCCTAAAATAATAGCTATATTGTAACGTTCAATTTATTTCTAACATAAATACATGGCAAAAAAAAAGACAACGACTCAAAAGAAACAACCTAAAGATAATTCGCCTAAAAAGATTTTTTCTTTTCTTTCGTACAAGCACAATCAAACTATTTTAGGAGCTTTTTTGGTGCTTTTTTCAATATTTTTAACTGTTGCTTTTATTTCTTTTTTCTTCTCATGGCAAGAAGATCAAAGTGCTTTATCACAGTTTTCAAATAAAACAATTCCTACTAAAAATTTATTAGGCAAAATTGGTGCTAAATTAAGTAATTTCTTTATTTACAAAGGCTTTGGTTTGGGTGCTTTTATTATACCTGTTACGCTATTTTTAACAGGAGCAAGAATTTTACTTCAAACCAATTTAAAGAGAATTATAATTTCATGGAACTGGGGCTTACTAATAATGCTTTGGTTAGCTATTTCATTAGGGTTTGTCGAAAAAAAGAACGCACTATTATCTGGTGTTATCGGTTTTGAGTTAAATGAATACTTGCAAACATTTTTAGGTAAAACAGGATTAATCATTTTATTGTTTTTCTTTTTGGTTGCTTATTTGATTATTCGTTTTAGCATTACTCCTGAAAAAATCAGCGAAAAGATAAAAACGGCTAAAGAAAATAAGATAATAGATTCTACAACTGTTTCCGAAAACACTACTACTGAAACGGTCGTAGAAGAAAAGAATATGGCACCTAAATCTGGATTTGAATTGTCTGTTGAAAACTTACAACCTACTATTTCAAAACATTCTGAAGTAAAAAATTCTGCCCCAACACAAGAAGAAGAAATCACTTTAAATGTAAATTTAAAAAGTGAACCTTTAGTAACAGTTTCAGACGAAACAAGAAAAGAAATTGAAATTGCTATTGAACAAAATTCTGAAGAAAAAAGTGTAACTGAAAACTTATCAGATAAATTAGTTAAAGATTTTGGTGAGTTTGATCCTACATTAGATTTAGGTAATTTTAAATTCCCTACTTTTAATTTGTTAAAAGAATACAACGAAACTATTTCTATAGATCCGGAAGAACTTGAGGCTAATAAAAACCGAATTTTAGAAACGCTTAAGAACTATAAAATTGGTATTGCTCAAATTAAAGCCACTGTAGGGCCAACAATTACATTATATGAAATTGTTCCTGAAGCCGGTATTCGAATTTCAAAAATAAAAAATTTAGAAGATGATATTGCCTTATCGCTTTCTGCTTTAGGTATTCGTATTATTGCTCCTATTCCAGGTAAAGGAACGATTGGTATTGAGGTTCCTAATAAAAAATCTACCATTGTTTCTATGCATTCTGTTATTGCATCAAAGAAATTTCAAGAATCTCAAATGGAGCTTCCTATTGCCTTGGGTAAAACCATTTCTAATGAAACCTTTGTGGTCGATTTAGCTAAAATGCCTCACTTATTAATGGCAGGTGCAACGGGACAAGGTAAATCTGTTGGACTGAATGCTGTTTTAACTTCTTTACTATATAAAAAACACCCGGCAGAGGTTAAGTTTGTTTTAGTCGATCCGAAGAAAGTAGAATTGACATTGTTCAATAAAATTGAACGTCATTATTTGGCAAAATTACCCGATAGTGAAGATGCTATTATTACAGATACTGCCAAAGTTGTAAATACATTGAATTCTTTATGTATAGAGATGGACAACCGTTACGACTTGCTTAAAAACGCCATGGTTCGTAATATTAAAGAATACAATACTAAATTTAAAGCTCGTAAACTGAATCCGAATGATGGACATCAGTTTTTGCCATATATTGTTTTGGTGATTGATGAATTTGCCGATTTAATTATGACTGCTGGTAAAGAGGTAGAAACACCTATTGCTCGTTTAGCACAATTAGCACGTGCTATCGGAATTCACTTAATTGTAGCTACACAAAGGCCTTCTGTAAATGTAATTACAGGGATTATTAAAGCAAACTTCCCTGCAAGAATTGCATTTAGAGTAACCTCTAAAATAGATTCTAGAACAATTTTAGATGCTGGTGGAGCAGATCAATTAATTGGTCGTGGAGATATGCTATACACTGCAGGAAATGATTTAAACAGAATTCAGTGTGCTTTTGTGGATACACCTGAAGTTGAAAAAATAACAGATTTTATTGGTTCTCAACGTGCGTATCCTGATGCTTACTTATTACCAGAGTATGTTGGTGAAGAAGGTGGCACAAATGTTGATATAGACATTGAAGATAGAGATAAGTTGTTTAAAAGCGCTGCTGAAGTTATTATTACAGCACAACAAGGTTCGGCTTCTTTATTGCAACGTAAATTAAAGTTAGGATATAATAGAGCTGGTAGAATAATAGATCAATTAGAAGCTGCAGGTATTGTTGGTCCTTTTGAAGGAAGTAAAGCAAGACAAGTTCTAGTTCCTGATTTTGTTGCTTTAGAACAATTATTAGAAAACGAAAAAAATTAATATTTATAATAATATTCCGGTATCGGAAGAAAAGATATAAAATGAGAAAACTAGCATTATTATGTATTGGATTATTTATTAGTGTAAACACCATAGGCCAAAACACTTCTACGCAAGCTAAACAGTTATTAGATGAAGTTTCAAATAAAATGGGAGCTTACAATAACATGCGTATTGGATTTAACTCTTCTTTAATTAACAAAGAAGCGGGTATAATGAACGATCCTCCTATACGCGGAGTAATTACACTTGCTGGAGAAAAATATAATTTAGATTATTTAGGTAATAATTTTGTTTTTGATGGAAAAAAATTAGTCGTAATCAACAAAGAAGAAAAAGAAGTAAATATCTCTAATGGAGATTTAGAAGAAGAAGATGGATTTATTTATCCGTCTAAACTACTAACTTTTTACAAAGAAGGCTATAATTTTTCTATGGGGAAATTAGAAAACAGTAACGGTCGTAAAGTACAGTTTGTAAACTTAACACCTATTGATAGTAACTCTGATATTATAAAAGTTCAATTAGGAATTGATGCTAAAACTAAGCATATATATAAATTAATTCAAATAGGATCTAACGGAGCAGAAACAACTTTTACAATAACTAAATTTAAAAGTAATCAACCTATTTCTAAAAACCTATTTTCTTTTGATAAAGAGAAGTACCTGAAACAAGGATACTTTATCGATTAATTTTAAAATACATGTTTTGTTAATAACACTAAAATCATTAACAAAACTTTTATTCTTTTATCCATCTAACCCACTACCTTTGCTACTGTGAAAACATTAGACAAATATATTTTAAAAAGCTTCTTACAGCCTTTTTTCGCCACATTCTTAATCATACTATTCGTTTTAGTAATGCAAGCGCTTTGGCTTGCTTTTGATAATTTTGCTGGTAAAGGAATTAGCCTAATAATTATCTTAAAGTTTCTTTGGTATACCATGCTACTCATGGCACCACAAGCTTTACCTATAGGAGTACTACTCTCTTCTATTATGACTTTAGGTGGCTTATCTGAAAACTACGAATTTGCTGCAACAAAATCTGCTGGTATTTCATTGCCAAGAATGGTAAGACCTTTAATATTCTTAACCATTTTTTTAAGTGCTGTAAACTTTGTGTTCTTAAACAATGTATATCCGTATGCAATGTTAAAGCAACTAAACATGAAGGTGAACATTAAAAAGAAACAACCTGCAATTGCTTTAGTAGCAGGAAGCTTTAATACTGAATTACCAAACTTTCAAATCAAATTTGAAGAAAAGTATGGTGAAGAAAATAATCTTTTAAAACAAGTAATGATTTATGATTTATCTGCGAAAAAAGGAAATAATAAAATTATTACTGCGAAAAAAGGGAAAATAATTTCTGAAGAAGGCAGTAGGTATATGACCTTAATTTTAGAAGATGGTTATTATTTTGAACATCATATAAGCAACGGAATGACATTTAAAGAAAAGCAAAAAATGCCTGCTTCTCATGCTTATTTTGATGAATATACTATTAATATAGATATCTCTTCTTTTAGTGAAGATGATATTGGTGAAGAAAAATACACCAGGCAGTACAACATGTTAAGCCTAGCACAACTTAAGGATACCTTGCCTGCCTTGAAAAAAAACTATGATGCTTTTATTTCTAGCAGATCTAAAAACATATTTTTAAGTATTGATATAGAAGATTTACATTCATATCCTGACTCTTTAATTAACAAAGAACTTTCATCAGATATACTACAGAATTTTGAACTCAGGGAAAAACAAAACATATTAAACACTGCCAACTCAAAAATTAAACGAAGCTTAAATAATTATAAATCAAATAAAGAAACATTAAAAAGAAAAAGAAAATATATTAACTTATATGACATTGAGTTTTATAATAGGGTTGCTTTTTCACTTTCTTGTTTATTACTTTTCTTTATAGGAGCACCATTAGGATCTATCATAAGAAAAGGAGGTATGGGCTTACCTATGATTTTAGCTATTGGTATATATGTTCTTTATTTCTTTACAAATACTTTTGGAAGAAATTTAGCTGAAGAAAGCTCAATAACAGCCATAACAGGCTCTTGGCTAAGTGTATTATTAATGCTACCTTTGGCTATAACATTAACTATTAGAGCAAGTAAAGATAAGGGATTATTTGATTTTAAAACCTTTATTAGTCCACTTGCCAACTTACTTAAAAACATATTCTCTAAAGAGAGTAAACAACATAACAATGACAACACAAACAGCAACTAAAATTCAATTGCATACAATTGAAGAGGCTATACAAGACATTAGAGACGGAAAAGTTATAATTGTAGTAGATGATGAAGACCGTGAGAATGAAGGAGATTTTTTAGCCGCTGCAGAAAAAATAACTCCAGAAATGGTTAACTTCATGGCAACACACGGTAGAGGGTTAATTTGTACACCACTTACCGAAGATCGCTGTAAAGAACTTGAGTTAAACATGATGGTTAACAACAATACAGACCCTCTAGAAACTGCTTTTACTGTTTCTGTAGACTTAAGGGGAAAAGGTGTTACCACTGGAATTTCTGCTGCCGATAGATCTAAAACAATTAAAGCTCTAGTTGATGCTGATACAAAACCTTTTGATCTTGCTCGCCCAGGACATATTTTTCCTTTAAAGGCTAAAAACGGAGGTGTTTTAAGAAGAACTGGTCATACCGAAGCAGCTATAGATTTTGCGCGCTTAGCAGGTTTAAAACCAGCCGGTGTTATTGTAGAGATCATGAACGAAGATGGTACCATGGCTCGTTTACCTCAATTATTAAAAGTAGCTAAAAAATTCGACCTTAAAATTGTTTCTATTGAAGACTTGGTTGCTTACAGAATGGAGCATGATTCTTTAATTGAAAAGAAAG
Organism: Tenacibaculum sp. SM2510; assembly: GCF_057002845.1. Lineage (NCBI taxonomy): Bacteria > Pseudomonadati > Bacteroidota > Flavobacteriia > Flavobacteriales > Flavobacteriaceae > Tenacibaculum > Tenacibaculum sp. SM2510. The sequence continues at coordinate 2,879,395 of NZ_CP192703.1, read as the reverse complement.
AAGATTTTAATATACAAACTCGTTTTGGTGATTTTCGTTTAAGAGCTTATCAACAAACTACCAATAAACAAATCCATATAGCTTTAACGAAAGGTAATTGGACAAAGGATGATGCTGTGTTAACCAGAATTAATTCAACTTTAATTAATAATGATATTCTTGGTACTTTAACCAACAATGCTGACAAAAAACTAGATCAAATGTTTAGTGTCATTAATGAAGAAGGAAAAGGTGCTATTGTTTTTATCAATCAAGAAAATCAAGCTTTAAACTTATTAAATCGTTTAAGAGGTTTAAAAGACAACCAAGCAAAGGGAGAAATGAAGGCTCCAAATGTGGTGATGGACAACAAAGACTTTGGTATCGGTGCGCAAATATTACATGATTTACACTTACATAAATTACGTTTAGTTTCAAACACAAAACAAACCAAACGTGTTGGTATGATTGGTTACGGATTAGAAATTGTAGACTACGTAAATTATTAAAACATACATTTTACAAAACAAAAAAGGAAGCGATATAGCTTCCTTTTTTATGCTATAAATCTCACTAATTATAAATTAGCTACTGTTAATTTAACTTCGTGATATTCCTTTACAATCTCTTCAAGAACTTCTTTAGCTGACTTTATTTCATTTATAATTCCTGCTATTTGTCCAATTTCAAGCTCTCCATTTTCTAAATCACCTTCAAACATTCCTTTTTTAGCTCTTGCACGACCTAACAATTCTTTAATTTGTTCTATAGATGGATTTTTTTGATACAACTCTTGTACTTCATTATAGAATTTGTTTTTTACCAAACGAACGGGTGCTAATTCTTTTAAAGTTAATTGTGTTCCACCATCTTTAACAGCTACAATCGTTTTCTTAAAATTATCATGCGCAGAAGATTCTATAGTTGCTGCAAAACGACTACCAATTTGCACTCCGTCTGCACCTAAAACCATCGCTGCTAACATTCCTCTCCCTGATCCTATTCCGCCTGCTGAAATTACAGGGATTTTAACCTCTTGCTTTACCATTGGTATTAAAGTAAGTGTTGTGGTCTCTTCACGTCCGTTATGTCCACCAGCTTCAAAACCTTCACAAACTACAGCATCTACTCCTGCTGCTTCGGCTTTTAAAGCAAACTTTACAGAACTTACAACATGTACAACCGTAATTCCTTTTTCTTTTAAATAAGAAGTCCACGTTTTAGGATTTCCTGCAGATGTAAAAACTATTTTAATACCTTCTTCAATAATAATATCCATGATTTTTTCAATATCAGGATATAACATTGGTACGTTTACTCCAAATGGTTTGTCAGTAGCTTTTTTACATTTCTGAATATGTTCTCGTAAAACATCAGGATACATAGATCCTGCTCCGATTAAACCTAATCCGCCTGCATTAGAAACAGCTGATGCTAGTTTCCATCCAGAAACCCAAATCATTCCTCCTTGAATAATTGGATATTTAATATTAAAAAGTTGTGTGATTTTATTATTCATTGAATACGACTCTAAAATTTAATGGATAAATATAATGTGTGGGTATTTTTCTACCTTTAGAAATAGTGGGATAAAACTCTTTTATGTTACTTAAATAAATCTCTATATCTCTATTAAGAGCTTTGGGTATATCAGATAATATATTAACATTTGAAATAGTTCCATCAATATCAACAATAAAATCCAAATAAATATATCCAACTACTTGAAATTTTATAAAATCATGTATTTTAGACATTCTTTTATTAAACAAAGCCATACCTCCCTCATAACTAAGTTTCTTATTTAAAATAGCTGGTTTTTCTAAACTTTTAACGCCTTCAATATTATACACTATTTTTTTTACTAATTTTCCTTGACTATAATACTCTCTCAGTGCTATATTTCCATTCAAATAATAATACTTCCAAACACCTACTTTATAACCATTCTGATATGTTCCTATGAAGTTTTTAGCACCATTATAAAACCATGTTTGTATTGAGCCGTGATAATCTCCGTATGAATTATAATTAACATCAGATGTTAATTTTTGTCCTCTAAAAAAAGTTTTATGATTTCCTATTGGATATTTCTTATCAACTCCCTTATAATATCCAGTGCTTAATAACTTACCTAATCTATTAAACTTTTTAACAATCCATTTCTCCCCTTTATTAACCTTAGTCTCTATAAATAAAGTTCTATTTTTTATTTTAGTTATTTTATTATCAATATCTAAATAATTAACAATAGAATCTTTTTGCGAGTATCCTTGAAAACTATAAAATAAAATAATTAATAGCAATACTTTTTTCATATTTTTCTTTTCTTTTTTATGATATCTTTTAAGAAATAACTCCAGAGCCAAGTAATTCTTCATTAATATACCAAGCCACAAATTGTCCTTCTTGAATAGCAGATTGTGAATTTTCAAACTCAACATACAATCCGTTTTCGACTTTATGAAGCGTTGCTTTTTCTAATTTCTGACGGTAACGAATTCTTGCTTCAACGTCCATGGTTTCACCAGGTTTTAATTCTAAATCTTCACGAACCCAATGCAATTCTTCATTAGATACAAATAATACATTGCGATACAAACCTTGATGATTTTTACCTTCACCTGTATAAATTATATTTTCGTTCACATCAGTTTCAATAACATACAAAGCTTCTTTGGTACCTCCTACATTTAAACCTTTACGTTGTCCTTTTGTAAAATAGTGCGCACCTTGATGCTTTCCTACCGTTTTTCCGTCCTCTTTTTTGTATGAGAATTTTGTTGAAAAATAGTTTAATTCTGCTTCTTTGTTTTCAAACTTCGGAATTGAACGTGTATATTGTTCAAAATCTGAAGGAATTTGTATAATTACACCTTCTTTAGTTTCTAATTTTTGTTGTAAAAAATCTGGTAAACGAACTTTACCGATAAAACATAATCCTTGAGAATCCTTTTTATCCGCAGTAATTAAATCTGCTTTTTTTGCAATTTCTCTAACTTCTGGCTTCGTTAATTCACCAATAGGAAACATTGCTTTAGATAATTGTTTTTGCGATAATTGACATAAAAAATACGACTGATCTTTATTATTATCTTTTCCTGCTAACAACTTATATACAGCATTCCCTTCAATAACTTCTTTATCTTTTCTGCAGTAATGACCAGTTGCCACATAATCGGCACCAAGACTTAATGCAATATCCATAAAAACATCAAACTTAATTTCTCGATTACATAAAACATCCGGATTTGGTGTGCGACCTTTTTCGTACTCATTAAACATATAATCTACAATACGTTCTTTGTATTGGTCACTTAAATCTACTGTTTGAAAAGGAATTCCTAATTTATCGGCAACAATCATTGCATCGTTGCTGTCTTCTAACCAAGGACATTCATCAGATATGGTTACCGAATCATCATGCCAGTTTTTCATAAACAATCCGATTACTTCATATCCTTGTTCTTTTAATAAATATGCGGTTACACTACTGTCTACACCTCCCGAAAGGCCTACTACTACTCTTTTCATTCTTTACTTTTGTAAGCTGCAAATTTACGAATAAGTTTCTGTTATTATAATGGATAAAACTAATAGAATCATCAATTTAATTGATTGTTATTAATTTTCATTTTTTAAGTCAGATAGTTTTTCTTTTTTCTTTTTATCAACAATTTCACCATCCATATAAAACTCCCACTTCCCTACTCTTTTTCCGTTTTTATAGATACCTTTTTCTTTTATCCCTCCTTTTAAATCGTAGTATTTACCTTCTCCATCTAGCTTACCCTTTACGTATAATACTTCTTCTATTAAAACTCCTGAATCTGTGAATGTTTTAGACAATCCGTCTTTTTTACCTTTTTTATAAGATGTTTCTTGGGTTACATTTCCGTTCGGATAATAATTCTTAAGAGTTCCATTTAGTTTACCGTTTTTATATTCTTCTTCAGAAAAAATATTCCCGTTTGAAAAATAATAAACCCATTTACCAATACGGCTTTTACCAATCATTCTACCTTCGCTTTTAAGCTTTCCTAATTCGTTGTAAAACTTAACATCTGCTGTATCATTAACAAACGTTTTTACAATTGTTGGTATAGTAGACGATCTAATATTGTAAAATTTAAAAACGCCTATTTCTTTTCCATCTTTAAAAGCACCTGAATAACGGATTTTTCCATTATCATAATTCTTTTTCCAAACTCCAGTTCTTTTTCCGTTCGCATCTAATTTATTTAGTTGTTGAGCTTCTACAGAAACCATTAAAAAAACTGATAATAAAAGTACTGTTGAAAATATCCTCTTTATATTTAGCATGATAATTTTTTTACTTAGTTTGATAACTTAATAGGTTATCAAAAATACACAAACCGTACCAATATGAGTATCGATTTTTTAATTTCTGTTTTAAACGACATGAAAAACCCTGCTAGAGTAAACAGAAATAATACTGCAAATATTGTACTAGCACAACCAAACTTAATAAATGATTTAGTTTATTTAACTTTTGATGTAAATAATAAATTATCAATTAAGGCTGCTTGGGTATTAGAATGGATTTGTACGCATCATGGAATTGAATACATACACCCTTACATCACTACTTTTGTTGATAATATATCGAAAGTCCATTTTCATAGCGCTACAAGACCTTGTGCTAAAATTTGTGAGCTTTTGGCAAACGCTTATACTTCTAAAAAAGAAAACGAAACACAAATTATAGTAACACAAAAGCATATAGATACAATTATTGAAGTTGGATTTGATTGGTTAATTACCGATCAAAAAATAGCGGTACGCGCTTATACCATGAATAGTTTGTACTTATTCGGATTACAAAAAGATTGGGTTCACACAGAACTACAACACTTAATTAGCACTAAAATTATTCATGAGAGTAAAGGCTGTGAAGCTAGGGGGAAGAAAATATTGGAGTTGATTGAAAAAAATCTAATTTAAGCTAAAATTAAAAAAACAGCATTATAGGAAAGTTAATCTATTTATAATTCTTATTTAATGTAAAAAAACTCAATCCTAAAATTTTAAAAGAGTTTAGGTTAATACTGATAAAGATGATTCTTTTTCAGATTTAACTACAATATTTTTTCAAAAATAATTCTACATCTTAAAAGAAAAATTTAAAACATCTAAAAATAAAATGCATGATTACTTTAATAGCAATACTCTAGTTTATGATTTCCTCCTTTAATTATAACGATAAATTAATTATGGCTTGATCGGGACAAAAAATTCAAAAAAAACAACGTATTGAGACTATAGATATTATTAACACCCATTTCGAACAAGAAGCAATTGGTAAAATGAGCTGCTATTTTGATAACAGACTATGTCCCGAAAACAACTTTTTATCATGCCTTTTTAGATAAATTTCTACTTTTAGATTCACCAATAGAAAAATATTACAATTACAAAACAAACCTTCAACTACCAAAATTAGTAAATAGCGATGAGTATTTTAAAAATTACACTCCTTCCTTAATCGAATTTAAAGCGATACTGACAAATTATATAATTTAAAACCTCACAAAAGCTATCCAGTGTCTATAAATCCTAAAATTGATATAATAAGTTATCTTCTATTAAAAAAAACAACTTACTAATATAAAAAATACACAAATTTAAAAACAACTTTAAAACCCCAGAAGAAAATTCTTCTGAGGTTAAATAATTGTTTTACGAGCAACTAAATAATTATAGATTATTTATTACCAAGCCCAGCCTGATGTAGAAGAAACTTGATCATTCCACGATTTCTTCCACCACCACCAACCAGACATGGTATACCATTTAAGGTTTCCCACATTAAGTCCTATATATCCTGTTGGTGTATAAAAACCAATAACTTTTCCTCCATAACAAGAGTGCTGATATAAATATACTACTTGTCGTTTACCTGTTGGTTTTCTAATTTTTAAAGAAGATAATTGGTCGTTATTTCCTGAACCTACCCAATGGTCTCTGTAATAATAACGTTCTGTTCTTCTCATACCTGTCATCTCTGTACTATAGTATGCATGCTTATAGAAATAAAAATTCCCAGTACCATATAAGTCATAGCTATCACATTTAGCGGCTCTTTTTTCAGCTGATTTTTGATCTCCAGGGAACCCTTCTGCTACTTTTGAAGTATACTCTTTTAAGTCTTCTCCATTATCAAAAACTTTCACCTCAATATCAGTGTTTCCTTCTTTTGGGTTATTGAAAAATAATGACTTTGGAGCCCTTTCTTCATCTCCAAATATTTTTTGAGCAAGCTCAACATCTCCACTAACATCTAGTACTTCATCTCGTTCATTATTATACAAATACGACACTTTAAATTGCCTACCATAGTAGTCGTAGGTATGATTAATACTAACTAAACTTTCTTTAGCTTGTGTTAATTCTTCATTGTTTGATTTATTTTCAATAACCTCCTCACTTTGACAACTAAAAAATAATGTAAAACACATTACTGTTATCCATAAAAAATTTTGATTTTTCATTTTTTCTTGTTTTTTTGAATGTTAGCTTTTAGCTAAAACTCATAGTTTATTTAGTTTTTTTCTAATTTTTTACAGGTATTAAAACCTCTCCATTTTTAAACCGTGAATAATCTAAAACGTATTCACCTGCCAGTAAAATAATATTCTTTTTATTTAATTTTAAAGTAATATCCTCTCTTAGATATACATCTTTAGAAATGATAAAACTATCCTCTTCTAAACTTCTAGAAAAAGCAAGTCTTATAGAGTCTTTTTCATTTCTAAATGCAATAACTCCATTATCCTCATCAGTGTTATCTTTCAAAAGTTTTGAAAAAACTTCTTTAACTTCTGCTGAAGAATCAGTGCTAGAGTCACCATTTACAAAAATATCTCCATCATTATTTTTAAAACAGACACCAGGGCCTGTTGCACATGTTTCTCTACTAAAACGCCAATCCATTACATATACCCATGGCGGATTATACATTCTAGCTTCTTGTGTTACTAAGTTTTTACTATCTAATAGTTCGGTAGCAGCCTCATCTTTTTGACATGCTTGTAGTGCCATTAAAAAGACAGTTACAGTTACAAATTTTTGTAGTGTTTTCATATGAAAATAGTTTTCTAAGTTAATTTCTTATACAAAAGTAACAACCTCTTTTAAATAAAATATCAGGAGAAAAGTTCTTTATACTACAGGTAAACACCCCTATAAAAAAGAGTTAAATATGTAGATTAAACCAAAAAAGACCGCCCTAACAAGCAGTCTTCTTTATTTTTTTGTATACATTTTTAAATATTACTAGGCTTCCTATAACCAACAAAAGGTTGTTTTAGTAACTCTTTTAAACTCGCGTTCTTCTTCGCATCTGGAAAAGTATCAACACCATACACTATTTTTTCTCTGTCTAGTTCCATGTATGTTCCGAATAAACGATCCCAAATAGAAAAAATATTTCCGTAATTAGAGTCGGTATATGGCAACATATTATGATGATGAATTTTATGCATATCGGGTGATACAATAATATAACTCAATATTTTATCGAATTTTTTAGGAATCTTTATATTTGCATGTGTTAATTGTGTGAAAATCAAAGACATTGATTGATATAACATTATAATTGCTATTGGCGTTCCTACCAAGAAAACACCTATAAGTGTAAAAGTAAAACGAATTACACTTTCTAAAGGATGATGACGGTTTGCCGTGGTTGTATCTACCTCATGATCGGTATGATGCACCAAGTGAACCATCCAAAGTTTTGGTGTTTTATGTTCGGTAAAATGTGCTAAATATGCTCCGAAGAAATCTAAAAACAAAACGCCTAAAACCACATACAACCACAGTGGCATTTCTGGAAGCCAATTAATCAATCCGAAATTATTTACTTGCACCCAGTCTGCTGTTTTTAACAACAAAAAAGCTAGCGCAAAATTAATTACAATGGTAGTTGCCGTAAAAAACAAATTCGGAAAAGCATGCTTCCATTTTCTGTATTTAAATCCAAATAAAGGAATCGCTCCTTCCAATAACCAGAAAAAAGTAATTCCACCAACTAAAATTAAACTTCGGTGACTAGACGGTATCGTCTCAAAATAATGAATAAGGGTTTCCAACGTAAAATATTTTTCTAAAAATAAGAAAAAATATTAACCTAATCTTTTTATTTTCTCGTTAGATCTAACTGGTAAACGCTTTTTAAGCTCTTCAACAATTCTGTAAGTTGCAGGACAAATAGCTGTATTTGCTACTGTTAAATCGGCTATTTGAATAAATTTCTTACGATTTGTATGTGGATATTCTGAACATGCTTTCGGACGCACATCATAAATAAAACATGAATTATCTCTTTCATCTAAAAATGAACATGGTGCCGTTTTTAACACCATAAAATTATCAGAATCACGCTCTAAATATTGCGCCTCAAAATCACGAACCTTCATTTTTAAATGCTTAGAAATACGCTCAGTATCTTTGTCGGTAAAAATCGGACTTGTTGTTTTACAACAGTTACCACAATCTAAACAATCTGTTTTTGCAAATTCTTTTTCATGTAAATCATGTACTACAACATCGAAATTTTTAGGTACTCGCTTTTTTATGGTTGCAAAATACTTTTTATTTTCTTTTTCTACGTCTGCTGCTAACTTTTCTAAATTCTCTAAATCTTTATCCATAATCTTTATTTTAAGAAGAAGTTTCGACGCTGTTAATTAACACATAGTTACCTGAAATAATATTCAGAAATATTAAAGACAAAACTTACTGCAAAACTAACCATATAAATTGTTAGAATCAGTTTAAATATCATCCAAATAAATTATGTAATTTTGCACTTCAATTTTCAACAACTAATGAGCATACAAACCTTAATAGAAACCAAAGTAAAAGAAGGATTTTTAGCCTTATATAATATTGAAATTCCGACTGTAGAATTTCAAGCAACTCGTAAAGATTTTGAAGGAGATATCACCGTAGTAGTTTTTCCTCTTTTAAGGTATAAAAAAGGAAATCCTGTTCAGATAGGAAACGATTTAGGTGCTTATTTAGTTGAAAACGTTACTGAAATCACTAATTTTAATGTGGTAAAAGGTTTCTTAAACTTAGTAATTGAAAATAGTTTTTATACTGATTTCTTTAATAAAATAGCTACAGATACTACTTACGGACTTGTTTCGCCTTCGGCGGATGACTCTTCTCGTATGGTAGAATATTCATCACCAAACACCAATAAACCTTTACACTTAGGGCATGTTCGTAATGTATTATTAGGATATTCGGTTTCTGAAATATTAAAAGCATCAGGTAAAAAAGTATACAAAACGCAGATTATAAACGATCGCGGAATTCATATATGTAAATCGATGTTAGCTTGGGAACGTTTTGGTAACGGAGAAACGCCAGAATCAACAGGTTTAAAAGGTGATAAATTAGTTGGTAATTACTACGTAAAATTCGATCAAGAATATAAAAAAGAAATAGCAACTTTAGTTGCTTCAGGAATTTCTGAAGATGACGCTAAAAAACAAGCGCCTTTATTTTTAGAAGCGCAAGTAATGCTTCGTAAATGGGAAGCTGGAGATGAGCAAGTTGTTACGCTTTGGAAAGAAATGAACAGTTGGGTTTACAAAGGTTTTGACGTTACTTACAAAAGTATTGGAGTAGACTTTGATAAATTATATTACGAAAGCAACACTTATTTATTAGGAAAAGATGTTGTTGAACAAGGGTTAGAAAGTGGTGTTTTCTTCAAAAAAGAAGATGGCTCTGTTTGGTGTGATTTATCCGAAGATGGTTTGGATGAAAAACTGGTATTGCGTTCTGACGGAACTTCTGTTTATATGACCCAAGATATTGGTACTGCAATTCAACGTGCTAAAGATATGCCTGATGTTGGTGGAATGGTATATACAGTTGGTAACGAGCAAGATTATCACTTTAAAGTATTGTTTTTAATTTTAAAGAAGTTAGGTTATTCTTGGGCAGAGCAATTGCATCATTTAAGTTACGGAATGGTAGATTTACCTTCTGGAAAAATGAAATCTCGTGAAGGAACTGTTGTAGATGCTGATGACTTGATGGATGAAATGACTGGAACAGCAAGAACTATTTCGCAAGAATTAGGAAAGTTAGAAGGGTATTCTGACGAAGAAAAAGAAGAACTATACAGAATTATCGGTTTAGGTGCTTTAAAATATTTCATTTTAAAAGTAGATCCTAAAAAACGTATATTATTCGACCCAAAAGCATCGGTAGATTTTCAAGGAAATACAGGTCCTTTTATTCAATATACGTATGCTAGAATTCAGTCTATTTTAAGAAAAGCAGATTTCGACTACAATGTCATATCGAACGCAGCCGAGATAGAATTACACCCTAAAGAAAAAGAATTAATAAAACAATTAGAATTATATCCTGAAGTAATTCAGCAAGCTGCAAAAAATTATTCACCTGCAGTAATTGCTAATTACACGTATGAGTTGGTAAAAGAATTTAATTCTTTTTACCAAAACGTACACATTTTAGGAGAAGAAAATACAGCTAAAAAAGTATTTAGAGTTCAGTTATCTAAAAAGGTAGCCGATACTATTAAATCAGCATTTAATTTATTAGGAATTCAGGTTCCTGAGAAAATGTAAATTAAACACAACGTCATTACGATGAGGAATGACGAAGTAACCTCTTTAAGTTGAGAGATTACCACAGTTTACAAAAAAGTAAACTTCGTAATGACACTGAAATGTAAAGTACACGCGTTAGGGATTGAAGTGGCATCCTTTTTAAAAAATTATAATAAACACGTCATTACGAGGAGGAACGACGAAGTAATCTCATTAAGTTAATGAGATTGCCACAGTTTACAAAAAAGTAAACTTCGCAATGACATTTTTAAAAAGATATAACGGAAAGCCCGCTCGAACGCTAAAATTTTCGATATGATTTTGAAAATAAAATCACTCGAGGTGACATAAATAAAAACGAATAAACAAACAACAAGTAAAAATAAACGACATGAAATACGACGTATTAATAATCGGAAGTGGTCCTGGAGGTTATGTAACAGCTATTAGAGCATCTCAATTAGGATTTAAAGTTGCCGTAGTAGAAAAAGAAAACTTAGGTGGAATTTGCTTAAATTGGGGATGTATTCCTACAAAAGCATTGTTAAAATCTGCCCAGGTTTATGATTATCTAAAACATGTAGACCAATATGGTTTAAAAGCAGAAGCAATCGATAAAGATTTCGAAGCGGTTATTAAACGTAGTCGTGGTGTTGCTGAAGGAATGAGCAAAGGTGTTTCTTTTTTAATGAAGAAAAACAAAATTGATATCATTAACGGTTTTGGTAAAATTAAAACTGGTAAAAAAGTAGATGTTACTGCCGAAGACGGAACTGTAACTGAATATAGTGCAGACAATATTATTATCGCTACTGGTGCTCGTTCTAGAGTATTACCAAATTTACCTCAAGATGGTAAAAAGGTAATCGGATACAGAGAAGCAATGAGTTTACCAAGCCAACCAAAATCTATGATTGTTGTAGGTTCTGGTGCTATTGGTGTTGAGTTTGCGCATTTTTACAACTCAATGGGAACCGATGTTACTGTTGTTGAGTTTATGCCAAATATCGTACCTGTTGAAGATAAAGATGTTTCTAAACAAATGGAACGTTCTTTCAAAAAAGCCGGAATTAAAGTAATGACAAGCTCTTCTGTAGAATCTGTTGACACTTCTGGTGACGGAGTAAAAGCCACCGTTAAAACTAAAAAAGGAGAAGAAATTTTAGAAGCTGATATTTTATTATCGGCTGTTGGAATTAAAACAAATATTGAAAACATCGGTTTAGAAGATGTTGGAATTATTACTGACAGAGATAAAATTTTAGTAAACGATTGGTATCAGACTAACATTCCTGGATATTTCGCTATTGGTGATGTTACTCCTGGACCTGCATTGGCACACGTTGCTTCTGCCGAAGGAATTACTTTGGTTGAAAAATTAGCGGGTGTACATACCGAAGCTATCGATTATGGAAACATTCCTGGTTGTACCTATGCTACTCCAGAAATTGCTTCTGTTGGTTTAACGGAAGAACAAGCTAAAGAAAAAGGATACGAATTAAAAGTAGGTAAATTTCCTTTCTCTGCCTCTGGTAAAGCTACCGCAGCTGGAACTCCTGACGGATTTGTAAAAGTAATTTTTGATGCCAAGTACGGTGAATGGTTAGGTTGCCATATGATTGGTGCCGGAGTTACCGATATGATTGCTGAAGCTGTTTTAGGTCGTAAGTTAGAAACTACAGGTCATGAAGTATTAAAAACAATTCACCCTCACCCAACGATGAGTGAAGCGGTGATGGAAGCTGTTGCAGATGCTTATGATGAAGTAATTCACTTATAAAACTCTTAAAGTTTATACAATTGAAACCTCGCCTATTTATTGGGCGAGGTTTTTTTTATATCTTTGAGCATGAAAAAATTGATTCCTATATTCGCATTGTTAGTAGTATGTTTTTATTCTTGTAAAACGGAAGAAAAAAAAGCTACAACACATCCCTTAAACGTTCCTTTTAACGAACGTCCAATTCCTATGCTTCCTAACATGAATAACGCCACAACTAGTGTTGTAGGTGGTGCACATTATATATGCCCTAAAAAATGTAAAGGAGGAACCTCAAGCGCTCAAGGTGCTTGCCCAGTTTGTAATACAGCGCTTGCACACAACCAAGGTTTTCATAATACACCACAAACACCTATTACAACACCAATGTCTACTCCTGTAGCACCACCTGCTGCCGGACCAAACGCTGCTGGTCAATATCACTATACTTGTGCTAACGGTTGTGCCGGAGGTGGAGATGCAACTGGAAAATGTAGTAGTTGTGCTGGAGATTTAGCACATAATGCTGCCTTTCATAGCTAAAGACAACACATAATTTATACTATTGAAACCTCACTTATTTAGTGAGGTTTTTTGTATCTTTAAAATCAATAATCAAAAAAAAGAATAAAATGAAAGCAAAGTATGAAAGTGTTTTAAATTTAGGACAGGAATTAGAGATTAAAAATGGAGATGTAAAAGAAGAGAATGGCGTTTTACATGTTACAGGTACTGCAAAAAACCAATATGAAAAAAATCTTCTTTGGGATGAAATAAAAAAAGCTGGAGGTGACAATCCTACGGATATCATGGCTAATATTTCAGTTGAAGATACTTCAGTATATGCAAATCATACGGTGAAAAGCGGTGAAACATTAGGTAAAATTGCGAAACAGTATTATGGAAACGCAGCAAAATATAAAGCTATTTTTGAAGCAAATACAAATATCTTAAAATCTGCAGATCTTATTCATCCAGGGCAAGAATTAGTTATCCCTAATTTGTAAGAAAACTTAACTTATACATAAGTTAAAACCGAAGTAAATTACTTCGGTTTTTTTATTTTTAAAATTAACTAGATTACCTCTCCAATAAATTACATTTTTTAAAGTTTATTTATTAATTTCTTAAATATAAAACACAAAAACACATAGTTAACTATCAATTAATTAATAAAAAATAAAATTAATTGTGTTTTCGGCACACTTATTGTATTTAACAATGCTTTAACGTAAATCACAAACTATGAAAAGCTATCTACTAAACAGTTTTAATTATTGGTGGGAGACTTGTTAAATGAAAAAGAAAGAAAAAACTCGAAGTATGCTAGCTTCGAGTTTTTGTTATTTTTTACTAATATGTAGTAACTAATTATCTAATTAGTTTTCTATATTTAATACGTTTTGGCATTAAATCTCCACCTAAACGTTTTTTCTTATTTTCTTCATATTCAGAGAAACCACCTTCAAAAAAATATACTTCACTGTTCCCTTCAAAAGCTAAGATATGTGTACAAATTCTATCTAAAAACCATCTATCGTGACTAATAACAACCGCACAACCTGCAAAGTTTTCTAAACCTTCTTCTAAGGCTCTTAACGTATTTACATCTAAGTCGTTTGTTGGCTCATCTAATAATAATACGTTTCCTTCTTCCTTTAAAGTCATCGCTAAATGCAATCGGTTACGCTCACCACCAGATAGTGTTGAAACCTTCTTATTTTGCTCACTTCCACCAAAATTAAAACGACTTAAATAAGCTCTAGAATTTACTTGCTTACCACCCATCATTACTAAATCTTGACCTTCTGAAAAGTTTTCCCAAATAGATTTATCTTGATCAATATTAGAGTGTGCCTGATCTACATAAGCAATCTTTGCCGTTTCACCTACTTTAAAATTTCCACCGTCAGGAGTTTCCTCTCCCATAATCATTTTAAAAATGGTAGTTTTACCAGCACCGTTTGGCCCAATAATTCCAACAATTCCCGCTTGCGGAAGATTAAACTCTAAATTATCATATAATAATTTATCACCGAATGCTTTCGAAACTCCACTAGCTTCAATTACATTAGTTCCTAAACGTGGTCCGTTAGGAATATAGATTTCTAATTTTTCATCAGTCTGTTTCTGATCTTGACTCATCAATTTATCATAGTTCTTCAAACGCGCTTTTTGCTTTGTTTGACGACCTTTTGCTCCTTGACGAACCCATTCTAATTCTCGTTCTAATGTTTTTTGACGCTTAGAAGCTGTTTTGCTTTCTTGTGCCATTCTTGTAGATTTTTGATCTAACCAAGAAGAGTAATTCCCTTTCCAAGGAATTCCTTCACCTCTGTCTAATTCTAAAATCCAACCTGCAACATTATCTAAGAAATACCTATCGTGCGTTACTGCAATTACAGTTCCTTTATATTGTGCTAAATGGTGCTCTAACCAGTGTACAGATTCTGCATCTAAGTGGTTAGTTGGCTCATCTAATAATAAAATTTCAGGCTCTTGTAATAAAAGTCTACATAAAGCAACTCTTCTTCTTTCCCCTCCTGATAAGTTTTTAATTGGTGTATCACCATCTGGAGTACGTAAAGCATCCATAGCAATTTCTAATTTCGTATCTAACTCCCAAGCATTAGAAGCATCAATTTTATCTTGAAGCTCTGCTTGTTGTGCCATTAACTTGTCCATCTTATCTGCATCAGAATACACTTCTTCTAAACCAAACATATCGTTGATTTTATTGTATTCTTCTAAGATAGCTACAGTTTCTGCAACCCCTTCTCTTACGATTTCGATAACCGTTTTACTATCATCTAATTTTGGTTCTTGTTCTAAATAACCAACTTTATATCCTGGTGAAAAAGTTACCTCTCCTTGGAAATTTTTCTCTACTCCTGCGATGATTTTTAATAAGGTAGATTTACCCGATCCGTTCAAACCTAAAATACCTATTTTGGCTCCGTAGAAGAAACTTAAATAAATATCTTTTAAAACTTGCTTATTAGTACTTTGAAAGGTCTTTGAAACCTTATTCATTGAAAAAATGACCTTCTTATCGTCTGACATTTTATTGCTTTTTTTTATTAATTAAACTCTTCCTTTTAATGCATTAAAAACCCATGCATTTGCAAAGAAACCTAAACCCACTGCTGCAAATCCATAGCCAGCTACTTCATCATATCTAAAAGCCCCTAAACCTACTAGTAAAAGACCTATTAAAATCATTATAAACGTTGCCCAAGCTAGGACAGTATTTTTATTCATTGCCATAATTTACTCTTTATAAAAAATGTGAACTGCAAATATCGGGATTTATTTTCTCTTTAAATAATCCGCATAAAAAAATCTTACTGGAAGTAAGATTTTTAAAAAGTATCTTTATTTTTATCCTCTAGCTAACTTACGTAAAGCTACCCATTGTTTCATCATTTCACGTGCATCTGTTGCTGGATAACCTACTACGGTTTTTCCTGCGGCAACATCTGCAATAACTCCTGATCCTGCTCCTACCTTTGCACCCGAGTGAATTGTTGTATGATCTTTTATTGAAGCACTTCCGCCAATAACAACACCATCACCTAATGTAACAGATCCTGCTAAACCGCTATTTCCAGCCATGATGCAAAATTTACCCAATACAGAGTTATGACCAATTTGCACTAAATTATCTATCTTACACCCATCACCTAAAATTGTAGAACTAAACTTACCTCTATCTACACATGAATTTGCACCTATTTCTACCTGATTTCCAATAATAACATTTCCTATGTGCGGAATTTTAGTCAACCCATTTTCACTTGGCCTGTAACCAAATCCGTCTGCTCCAATACTCACATTAGCATGAAAAATACAATCACTACCTATTATACTTCTTTCTCTAATTACGGTACCTGACCAAACTATGGTATTACTTCCAATAGTCGTGTCATCAAAAACTGAAACATTCGGATACAAAATAACGCCATCAGCTATAACCACATTTTTACCAACATAAGTATTGGCACCAATCTTACAACCTGTACCTATTTTTGCCGTTTTATCAATTACTGAAGTAGGATGAATATCTGTGTCGAAATGAGGCCCTTCTTCTTGAAATGCTTCCAGTAATGTTGCCATTGCTAAATCTGCATTTGTTACTTTTATAAACGCTTTATCAACTCCCGGTTCAATTTCAATTTTAGCATCAATAATTGCCGCACTTGCGTTAGAGTTATCCCATAAACGCGCGAACTTCTTGTTCCCTATAAAAGTAATTTGACCTTTTTTTGCTTTTTCAATTTGCTCTGGAGCGGTAATTTCTTCGGAACAATTTCCTATTAACTCTCCTTTTAACAATGAGTTAATTTCTTTTATCGTGAATGATTTCATGTTGCCTGTTTGTGATTAATTTGCTAAAAATACTGTTTAATTATGCAACAAAAAAATCCTACTTGATGTAGGATTTTAATATTTTAATTTTTCTTATTCTTAAATTTCCGCGGCCAACCTACTTCCTTGGTTTATAGCTCTTTTTGCATCCAGTTCTGACGCAAAATCTGCTCCACCTATTACATGCGTTTTTATTCCTTTAACTTGTAAAGGTTCTAGCAACTCTTTTAATGGAACTTGACCTGCACAGATAATTACATGATCAACTGCTAATATTTTCTGTTCTTCATTTTGGGTATAATGCAATCCTTCATCATCAATTTTAGTGTATTGTACTTCATTAATGAATTGTACTTTTTTCTTTTTTAAAGTTGCACGATGAATCCAGCCTGTTGTTTTCCCAAGATTTGCCCCAAACTTTCCTTTACTTCGTTTGAACATAAAAATTTCTCTTGGGGATGGATGTATTGCTGCTTTAACACCTTCTATTCCACTTCTTGCGGTAAGAGTTTTATCAATTCCCCATTCTTTTAACCAAGCATCAATATTTAACGCAGTGCTTTCTCCTTCATGTGCTAAATATTCTGACACATCAAACCCAATTCCTCCTGCACCAATAACGGCAACTCTTTTACCTACCGGTTTTTTTAATTTAACAACATCAATATAACTTAATACTTTCACATGATCGATTCCATTAATTTTTAATTCTCTAGGCTTTATTCCTGTTGCTATAATTACCTCATCAAAATTACCTTTCGCTAAATCATCAGCAGATACTCTTGTATTTAATTTTACAGTAACATTATGCAATTCTAATTGTTTATTAAAATAACGAATTGTTTCATAAAATTCTTCTTTCCCCGGAATTTGTTTCGCTATATTAAACTGACCTCCAGTTTCTTTATCAGCATCAAAAAGTGTAACCTCATGCCCTCTTTGAGCTGCAATAGTTGATGCCGCCAAACCTGCGGGCCCTGCACCTACAACTGCGATTCTTTTCTTTTTTTCTGCTAAATTATAATTAAATTCTGTTTCATGGCAAGCTCTCGAGTTTACCAAACAGCTTGCTACTTTTTTCTGAAAAGCATGATCTAAACAAGCCTGATTACAAGCAATACAGGTGTTTATTTCATCATCCTTTTCTTCTCTAGCTTTGTTTACCCATTCAGGATCTGCTAAAAACGGACGTGCCATTGAAACCATATCGGCATGTCCTTCTGCTAATACTTTCTCTGCCGTTTCTGGCATGTTTATTCGGTTAGAAGTTATCAACGGAATTGATAATTCTTCTTTCATTTTTTGTGTTACCCAAGTAAACGCTGCTCTTGGTACCGATGTTGCAATAGTAGGAATTCGTGATTCGTGCCAACCGATACCCGTATTAATTATAGTGGCTCCTGCCTTTTCAATCTCTTTACCTAACTGAACAACCTCTTGCCATGAGCTTCCTTGTTCAACTAAATCTAACATTGATAATCGGTAAATAATAATGAAATTTTCACCTACACTTTTACGGATTTTATGAACTAACTCAATTGCTAAACGGATTCTATTTTCATAACTTCCTCCATAATTATCGGTTCTCTTATTTGTTTTTTTGACAATAAACTCATTAATCAAATACCCTTCTGAACCCATAATTTCTACTCCGTCATAACCAGCTTCTTGCGCTAGCTTTGCACAGTTCACAAAGTCTTTTACAGTTCTGCGAATTCCCGATTGTTTTAAAGCAAACGGTTTAAACGGATTAATTGGTGCTTGTATTTTTGATGGTGCTACCGTTACTGGGTGATACCCATAACGACCTGAGTGTAAAATTTGCATGCAGATCTTTCCTCCTTCTTTATGCACTGCATCTGTAACTACTTTATGTTCTCTTGCATGTTTTTTAGTGCTCATTCGAGCAGAAAAAGGTGCCGTCCAACCTTGAATATTTGGTGATATTCCACCTGTAATAATTAATCCGACTCCTCCTCTAGCACGCTCTGCGTAATATTCTGAAATTCTTTCTGTTCCGTTTTTTTCTTCCTCTAAACCAGTATGCATAGAGCCCATTAAAATACGATTTTTTAAGGTTGTAAAACCTAAATCTAATGGTTCAAATATATGTTTGTATTTCATGAATTGAATATTTAAAAGTATTATGCATGCATAATACTTTGCAAGATATGTTTATTTTTTGAACTTAAAAAGTAAAAGAGTTAGAATGAAAAAGATGCAATGAGAATTGCAAATGAGAGTAAATTTGGTTTAGGTGGAGCTATTTTTTCTAAAAACGTTAAAAGAAACAAAATTAACTGAAGATCATTTTGATACTGCAAAAATCTATCGATGCTCTTCGAAGGTGTAAAAAATTCTGGTTTTAGAAGAGAACACTGTGGTTTTAGTGTTAAATAAACAATTAATAAATTCTAACAAAACAAGCCCTGTTCTTTTTTAAAGAACAAGGCTTGTTGTTAAGTATTCATGGGTACATCAATAACCAATAATTTACTATGTTTATTGCCTGTAATATTTACAGTTTCTGTATTATAAATACCTATTGCGTCTCTTGTTTCTAGCGTTTCATTTCCTATGTCAATCGATCCATCTATTAAGAAAAAATAAGCGGAATTTTTTAATTCATATGTAACTTCTATACCTTTATCTAAATCAATCATTGCTATATATCCTTGTTGATTTATAGGTAAAGAGTCTGCTATTTGTTTATTTCTGGGAGAAACTAATGTTTGAAATTTGTTTTTCCTGCCCGCTTTATCAAACATTTTTTGATTGTAGTGTGGCGTTACATTTTCTATTTCTGGGATAATCCAAAGTTGTAAAAAATTAACTTCATCTGTTTTACTATCATTAAATTCAGAATGTGTCAAACCTGTTCCGGAACTCATCACCTGCACTTCTCCTACTTCTATCGAACGTTTGTTATTCATACTGTCTTTATGAGACAATGCACCTGAAATAGGAATAGAAATAATTTCCATGTTCTTATGAGGATGTGTACCAAAGCCCATTTTTGGCTGTACAATATCATCATTTAAAACACGGAGCATTCCGAAACTCATTCTTTCAAAATTTTGATAACTTCCAAAACTAAACGTGTGATTAGACTTTAACCAACCATGATCTGCATAACCTCTAGAGGCCGCTCTGTGAATTATTTTTTTCATCGTTTTAAATATTTATCGCGTTCATAAAGTATATATAATGGCGACTGTTAGAACCTAAACTGTTTTTTAAAAAAGATTAATATAAATAACCCATTTTTCCTTTTTGATAATCACGCATAGCTTCCATAATTTCGGTTTGCGTGTTCATTACATAAGGTCCGTATTGCGTTATTTTTTCTTTAATTGGCACTCCTGAAAGCACCAACAAGTTGGATGTATCTTTTGCTTCAATTTTTATTGCATTTCCATCTTCACTGAAAACAACCATTTGTATTTCTCCTTTTTTTAATACTGTTGATTCATTTATCAGAATTTCACCATCTAACAAATAAACTAACGACTGATGATCTTCAGGAATATTAATCTCTATACTTCCTGATTCTTTAGCTTTTAAGGTAAAAACATTCACTGCTGTTTGTGTTTTTATCAAACCAACTTTATTATTTTGTGTTCCTGCAATAACTTTTAACTGAATAGTTTCATCATCGTTTTCAATTACAGGGATATATTCACTTTTTAAATGTTGATAATTCGCTGGCATCATTTTTTTTGAAGCTGGCAGGTTTAACCACAATTGAATTCCTTCTAAATCACCTCCTTTTTTAATAAATTCTTTTGACGGACCTTCTGCATGAATTATTCCTCTTCCAGCCGTTGTCCATTGCACATCTCCTGCCTTAACTAACATTTCATTTCCTAAGGAATCTCTATGTAATTGTTCTCCCTTAAATAATAATGTAATTGGTTCAAAACCACGATGTGGATGCGGTCCTAAATCAAACGGATTGTTAAATTCACTAATTGCATACGGTCCGTAATGGTGTAATAATAAAAAAGGATCTACATTTTCGATGCCTTCTGTTGGCAATGGTTGACGTAGTTTTATTGGCCCCATGTTAACTAAAGGACTCGCTACTTTATGTTGTATTGTTTTTAGTTTTTTCATTTTATATTGATTTAACATTAAATAATCTCCATGGAAAATATCTTTACATAATTATTCAATTTCAATCTTTTATCTAATAAATATATTATCTTATTTTATCTAATAAATCACTCAGTTGAGCGGCTTCTTTTTCGGTTAAATTACCTAAATAACCTAAATTCAATGATGTATCAATTGTAGTTAATAATTCTAATCCTTGTTTAGAAATATTAATATAAACGACTCTTCTATCATGCTCACAACGAATTCTTTCTATGAATTTTTTGTCGCATAATTTATCCATTAAACGAGTTGCGTTAGGAGCACGCTCTATCATTCTATCTTTAATAACCTGTACCTTTATGGCTTCGCCCGCTCCTCGTAAAATTCTTAGAATATTAAATTGCTGTGGTGAAATACCATAAGGTTTAAAAAACTCGTTCTCGTTACTACTTAACCAATTTGCAGTGTACTTAATGTTTATTAATGCCTTTACTTTATTATTTGGAAACTTAGATTTTATGTCTTTAGAAATATCTCCCATTTTTAATTGATACTAATTAGTAAAAATCAGCTTAACCCTTTAGGCTAGCTTCTTTTAATATTTTATTAAACTCATCAGAAGTTGGTGTTAAATACACCTCATCATTAATAAATAATGTTGGGTATTTTAAAACTCCGTCATACAACTCTTTTGTATGTTCTTTAGCTTTTTCATCAGTTGCAACATCTTTATACTCAAATGGAATATCTGCCATTCGTAAATAATTTTTAAAAGCTACTGTATGTGCATGTCCTTTTCTTCCGTATATAACAATCTTCATTTTTTATTTCTTTAATTAATCCAAATTTACAAAAAACACTTTTAAATTCCAAGGAATATAAAGTCAGTTCATGCAATGTTTTATAATGATCTTTTAAATATTAAAACAGCCTTTTCTAATTGATTTTTTAAAGCTTCATCAACAATAGTATTCTCTTTATAATTATCAAAGAAACTAGGTAATGAAAAACTTGCAACTACATTTCCGCCCATATGTGGAAATCCGTTTTTAGCTATTGATAAAGCAGATGCTCCACCTCTTCCTCCAGGAGAAGTTGCCATTAATAACATCGGAACATTATTCCATAATTTCTGATTAATACGAGATATCCAATCATATATATTTTTAAATGCCACAGTAAAATTCCCATTATGTTCTGCTAATGATAAAATAATTCCGTCTGCATCTTGAATTAAATCAAAAAACTTCTGAGCATTCTTTGGAATTCCATTTACAGTTTCTTCATCGATTCCATAAATAGGTAAACTAAAATCATTTAAATCTAAGACATTTATTTCTGCCTCATCAACTAAACTAGAAGCATAAATTGCTAATTCCTTATTTATTGATTTTTTACTATTACTACCTGCAAATGCTATTATTTTTTTCATTCTTATATTATTTTTGATGTTATAGGAGTTACTCCTTTTACCATTTTAGCAACAGGACATTTCGCAGCCATTTCTAACAACTTAATTCTTTGCTCCTCTGTAGTTTCTTTTTCAAAAGATATTTCTTCTGTTAATGTTTTTTTAATTCCTTCGGATGTTAACTCTTCATTCTGAGTTACGTTCACCGTTATTTTACCAACATCCCAGTTTTTACGTTCTGCATACATTCTTAATGTAATTGAAACACAACTTCCAATTGCTGTTAATAAATACTCTACAGGTGTTGGCCCTTTATTATTACCTCCTTTATTTATTGGCACATCAATTACCGCCTTATAATTTCGCATAGTTGCCTCTGCAAAATAATTATTAGTTGTTAATATGGTTTCTGAAGATACTTTACTTGCCATTTATCTTTATATTTTTTTACTATACACATACGAAGTTATTAATAAAATCATTGCAACCAATGCTGCTGTTTGCTCACCATCATCAATCATAACGTGCGCAAAAAAAGCGAGTATAAAAGCAAAGAAAAAACCTGCATATACCCATTCTTTAATTGTTTTATTTGCTACAAACCATATAGCAATAAGCCCTAATATTTTTGCTACTGCATACGGATAAATAATATATATTGGGTATCCAAAATTTGTAAACATCTGCATTACTGCTTCATGATTAAACAAATACATTCCTGCAGAAAACAACATTAATAATGATAATAAACCTGTTGCTACGTAATATATAATTTTATTTTTTTTCATTTTTATCTGTTTAAAACCTTATGCAAAGGTACTAAATTATATTTTATTTTCCATGGATATTAATTTCAAGGTAAGTTTCAATATTTTAAAACAATAGTATTTTATACTTTTGTAAAATGAATACAATAGAAATAGAAAATTTTAAAACTGAATATTCTGCTCATTTTTATAATATGAATATAGAATGGCTGAAAACCTTTTTTTATGTTGAACCTTTTGATGAAGAGGTTTTAAGTAACCCTATTAAATATATCATTAATAAAGGCGGACATATATTTTTCGCAAAATTAAATGATGAAATTGTTGGTACAGTTGCCTTAATGCCTAAAGGAACTACTTTCGAGTTAACGAAAATGGCAGTTTCACCAAAACACAGAGGTTTTAAAATCGGACAAAAATTAATGCAGCATTGTATAAATTTTGCTAAAACTGAGTTACAATTAAACAACTTAATTTTATATTCCAATACTGCCTTAGAAAACGCAATTTACATCTATAAAAAATATGGATTTATAGAAATCCCTGTTGAAGAAAATTGTCCTTATGAACGATGTAATATTAAAATGGAATTACACCTAAATAATTAAAAAAACTCCAGCTTTCGCTGGAGTTTTCACTTCAAAATAAAATATACAATTAACTAATTATACACTTTAAATTTATTAAATTATCTATACCGCAACTTCAATTTTTCTGATTTCTTGCTTATTTAATTCAAACTGATTTGACGTGTTTTTCTCACCCCCTGCTTTTAAAGCATTATCACCTGCAAAAAAGGTTTTATGATCATCACCCAGGTTAGACCCTGCCATTCTTTGATGCTTCACACACGAAACTCCTTTTCTGATTTCTTGTCTTTGCACTCCTTTTACATAGGCTAACATTCCGTCTTCTCCAAAATAACCTTCCGTTAAATCATTCATATGAAGCGCTGTTGTATGATATGTTGGCAAGGTTATTAAATGATGAAAAATACCAGCTTCACGTGCACTATCTGCTTGAAAAGTTCTAATTTTCTCATCCGCTATTCTGCATAATTCCGAACCATCATATATAACATCCATTAAATTATTTTTATCATAAAAGGACATGTCTTTTCCCTCAATAAACATTGTATCGTATACTTGATTACGGAAATTTAATGTCCAATTAAAAGAAGGCGAATTATTATATACTAATTTGGCATTAGGCACAACTTCTTTTACCCTATTAACCATATTTGCAATTTGCCCTACATGCGGAGTTGGCGTTTCGATCCATAATAAATCTGCCCCATTTTGCAAACTCGTAACACAATCTAACACAACTCTATCGATATTAGAACCTTCTTTAAATTTATACAATCCGTTTGCCAATCTTACCGGACGCACTAATTTTCCGTCTCTCTTCAATAAAACATCATCCTCCTTAGCTTCATCAATTGCAATTTCTTCTGCTTCTACAAAAGCTAAGTATTGCGATGCTAAATCTCCTGGCTCTTGACTTACCGGTAATTTTTGAGTTAAACCTGCGCCTTCAGAATCGGTACGCGCCACTATAACTCCGTCTTCTACACCTAATTCTAAAAATGCATATCTAATTGCGTTTAACTTCGCAATAAAATCTTCGTGAGGAACCGTTACTTTTCCGTCTTGATGTCCACATTGTTTTGCATCAGAAACCTGATTTTCAATTTGAATAGCACAAGCTCCAGCTTCAATCATTTTTTTAGCCAAAAGATACGTTGCTTCTTCGTTACCAAAACCGGCATCAATATCTGCTATAATAGGCACAATATGTGTTTCAAAATTATCTATTTTATCTTGTACATCTTCACCGTTTTCTAATCTTCTAAATAAATCATTCAACTCAATTGCATCTGCTTGACGTAGAAAATCATAAATCTCGCTAATTAATGAAGAAACGACTGTTTTTTCGTGCATTGATTGATCTGGAAGCGGTCCAAATTCAGATCGTAACGCTGCTACCATCCAACCCGATAAATACAAATATCTTTTACTAGTTGTTTGATGATGTTTTTTTACTGCTATCATTTTTTGCTGCGCCACAAATCCGTGCCAACAACCTAAAGATTGCGTATATTTTGATGAATCTGCATCATATTCAGCAATATCTTTTCTCATGATACCTGCTGTATATTTAGCAATTTCTAAACCTGTTTTAAAACGATTTTGCGTAATCATTCTAGCTGCATTTTCAGAAGTAATAGCATCCCAAGTACTACCGTATTTTTTCTTGAGAGATTTTACGGTTTCTAATGCCGAATTATAACTTCCTTGCGCTAAATTTTTCATAAGTTTGTTTTTTAATTATTAAAGTTTTCTAGATTTTGATAATTCCGTCTCGCAAACTATTGCCGTAGTTGCGAGACACTTTTTTTATATGTGTTTGTATGCCGAAAGCGTTAAAAACTCTTTGTATTCTGTTGATACAACTAATTCATCAAATAGCTCAATCGCTAGTGTAAATTTTCCATTTGTAAAATTACTTTCGCCTACTAAATTTTTAATTTTTTCTAACTCCTCTTTCTTTAATGATTGATACATCGATAGATTAAATATTCTACCGTCTTCAATTTTTACATTGCGATGCAACCACAACCAAACCTGTGTTCTTGAAATTTCTGCAGTAGCAGCATCTTCCATTAAGTTATACAAAGCTGCCGCTCCGTTTCCTCGCAACCAACTTTCCATATATAAGATACCAACATTTATATTTTTTCTAATTCCCTCTTCAGTAATGGTTCCTTTTGGCATTTCAACTAAATCAGCTTCAGAAATTTTTACATCATCTCTAGAAACATATATTTGGTTTTTAGTTGTCATACTTTCATTAAAAACATCCATTGCTACTTTTACCAAGCCGGGATGTGCAACCCAAGTACCATCATGCCCATTCTTTACTTCTTGCTCCTTATCTGCAAATACTTTCGCAAAAGCAGCATCATTAGCTTTTTCATCATTTTTAATCGGAATTTGGGCAGCCATACCTCCCATTGCATGTACTTTTCGTTTATGGCATGTTTGAATTACACGCAATGAATACGCTTCCATAAACGGAGTTTTCATTGTTACCTGATCTCTATTAGGAACCATAAAACCTCTATGATTTCTAAACTTTTTGATATATGAGAAAATATAATCCCATCGACCACAATTTAAACCAGCCATGTGATCTTTTAACTCATATATAATTTCATCTAACTGAAAACTAGCCGTAATTGTTTCAACCAACACCGTTGCTTTTATTGTTTTCTGCGGAATATTTAAATAGTCTTGTGCAAAGACAAAAACA
The DNA here is from genome assembly GCF_057002845.1 of Tenacibaculum sp. SM2510. NCBI lineage: Bacteria > Pseudomonadati > Bacteroidota > Flavobacteriia > Flavobacteriales > Flavobacteriaceae > Tenacibaculum > Tenacibaculum sp. SM2510. The sequence goes on along the minus strand of NZ_CP192703.1, from coordinate 2,853,079 downwards.
TCATTCCACCAACGAGCTTCTTTATAATGTTCTAATTTTGGTAAATAGAAATAAGTTGCCGAGTTTTGCTCTTGTAAGGTTTTAATATTATGAAAAAAATACAATCCGAAATCGACCAAAGAGCCAGACATTTCCTCTCCACTTACAACAAAATGTTTTTCATTTAAATGCAACCCTCTTGGCCTTACCAACAAAGTTGCTGTTTGATTATTTAACGAATATGTTTTATTTTTTTTCTCGTTATAAAATGAGATTGTTTTATTGTTTGCGTCTCTTAAGTTAATCTGACCTTCTAAATTATTTGAGATATTAGGAGAATTACTGTCTTCAAAATCTGCCATAAAAGTTTTAGCTCCAGAATTTAAAGCATTAATAACCATTTTACGATCTACCGGCCCGGTAATTTCAACTCTTCTATCTAATAAATCGTGAGGCAATTCTGCACACACCCAATCACCATCTCTAATAGCTTTTGTCTCTAAAGGAAATGAAGGATAATTACCCATATTAAAATAAGCTTGATCTATTTCTCTTTCCTCTAATAATTGTAATCGCTTTTTGTTGAATTTTTCATGAAGATGATTTAAAAATAGCTTCGCTTCATTTGTTAAAATACTTTTATAATTAGCTTCATTAAAACCTATACATTCTATTTCTTTAATCAAAACACCCTGATTCATAATAACTTAATTTTAGTAATTGATAGTTCAATAATATAAAAAATAAATCAAAACAAATAGCGAACGTTCGCTAAATTAAATAAATATTCTAATTTTTATTAATTCGCCAATTTTAATACCTTTGAATTGCGAATCTTTTAATTAAAAATTTTGGAAGAAGAATATATTAGACTTGTTTTTGGATTAAAGCTAAAACAAATACGTACAGATAAAAAACTATCTCTTTTTGGGTTAGCTAAACTTACAGGTTTATCAAAATCTTATTTAAACGAGATTGAGAAGGGAAAGAAATATCCTAAGACAGATAAAATTGTTATTCTTTCAGAAAAACTAGAAGTTGCTTACGACTACTTAGTTTCTTTAAAACTTGATAAAAACCTTGCACCTATTGGCGAAATTTTGCAATCTAAAATTTTAAAAGAAATTCCGTTAGATTTATTCGGAATTAAAGAAAGCAATTTAATAGACATTGTAGCAAATGCTCCTGCTAAAGTAAATGCCTTTATTAGTACTATTATAAAAATATCTCAGAACTATAATTTAACTCGGGAAAATTTTTTCTTAGCTTCATTACGTTCTTACCAAGAAGCGCATAATAATTATTTTGAAGATATTGAAACCAGTGTTATTTCTTTTGCAAAAGCTTATCAAATTGACCTAAACAAACCAATAAAATCTAAAGACTTAGAGGAAATATTAACTGAAGAATATGGTTACACCATTAATAATGAAGAACTTTCTAAGCATCAAAAGTTATCAGAAATAAGAAATATCTATATTCCAAAGAACAAAACATTACTTATATATAATGATATAAATGAGGCCCAGAAAACTTTTATATACGCTAAAGAAATAGCCTATAATTATCTAAAAATAGAAAACCGTTTATATACTTTTCCTTGGATAAAATTCGAGAGCTTTGATCAGGTTTTAAATAATTTTATTGCCTCTTATTTTGCTGGTGCTTTAATAATACCTAAAGATAATTTAATTAAAAACTTAACTCACTTTTTCTCATTAAAAGAATGGCAACCGCTACAACTACATAAAATAACTAAAAATTATAATTGCTCTGATGAAACATTTTATCAGCGATTAACTAATATTTTACCGAAGCATTTTAATATAAAAAATTTATTCTTTTTACGTTTTACACATAAAGAAAACTCAGCCTTTTTTAAACTATCAAAAGAGCTACATATTACACAACAACAAGCACCACATGCTAATAGAAATAACGAGCATTATTGTAGAAGGTGGCTCTCCATAGAAACAATAAAAGATTTAGAAAAATCGACAGATAAAAATTCATCTTACGGAATACAAATTTCCTCTTACGAAAACACAAAAAACGAATACCTAGTATTATCTGCTGCTACTTCTGACCCCTTTAAAGGTAAAAACAACCGAAGTGTAAGTATTGGCATGTTACTTTCACCTCATTTAAAGAAAAAAATTCAGTTTTTTAAAGAAGATACTTTTACAAAAAAAATAGTAGGTGTTACCTGTGAAACCTGCGCTATTAAAAACTGTGAAGAACGTGTAGCCGAACCACGTATTTTAAACAAACAATCTAGAAACAACGAAATTGCAAAAACCATAGAAAACATCATTCAATCATACACTTAAACGCCTTGTAGTATAAACGGTTTTTCTTACTTTAGCAATCGCAAACAAATAACTTAAAAATGGATCTTAACTTCAACAAAAACGAAGACCACAATAAACTTTTAGCATCAGATTTACGCACACGTTTCGCCAAAGTAAAATTAGGAGGCGGACAAAAACGTATTGATAAGCATCACGAAAAAGGAAAATTAACCGCAAGAGAGCGTATTGAATATCTTTTAGATGACAATACTAAATCGATAGAAATCGGTGCTTTTGCTGGTGAAGAAATGTACAAAGAACATGGCGGGTGCCCTTCTGGTGGTGTGGTTGTAAAAATAGGTTATGTTAGCGGTAAGCAATGTATTGTTGTTGCAAATGATGCCACTGTAAAAGCTGGTGCTTGGTTTCCTATTACAGGAAAAAAGAATTTAAGAGCACAAGAAATATCTATAGAGAATAAATTACCAATTATCTATTTAGTAGATTCTGCAGGTGTTTATTTACCATTACAAGATGAAATTTTTCCTGACAAAGAGCACTTCGGAAGAATTTTTAGAAACAATGCGATTATGAGTAGTATGGGAATTACTCAAATTTCTGCTATAATGGGTAGCTGTGTTGCTGGTGGTGCTTATTTGCCAATTATGAGCGATGAAGCTATGATTGTAGACAAAACAGGAAGTATTTTCTTAGCAGGAAGTTATTTAGTAAAAGCTGCAATTGGCGAAAGTATTGATAACGAAACATTAGGTGGCGCAACAACACATTGCGAAATTTCTGGTGTTACCGATTATAAAGCAAAAGACGATAAAGATGCTTTAGATAAAATAAAATTTGTTGTTGATAAAATCGGAGATTACGACAAAGCTGGTTACAGCCGTAAAGAAGCTTTTCCTCCAAAAGAAAACGAACAAGATATTTTCGGAATTCTTCCGAAAGAAAGAAATGCACAATACGACATGTTAGAAATTATCAATCGTTTGGTTGATAATTCTGAGTTTGAGCAATATAAAGAAGGTTACGGAAAAACAATTATTACAGGGTACGGTCGTATAGATGGTTGGGCTGTTGGAATTGTTGCCAATCAACGAAAATTAGTAAAAACTAAAAAAGGCGAAATGCAATTTGGAGGTGTGATCTATAACGATTCTGCCGATAAAGCGACTCGTTTTATAGCCAACTGTAATCAGAAAAAAATACCTTTAGTTTTCTTACAAGATGTTACTGGTTTTATGGTAGGTTCTAAATCTGAACATGGCGGAATTATAAAAGACGGTGCCAAAATGGTAAATGCGGTAAGTAATTCAGTTGTTCCTAAATTCACCATCGTTATTGGTAATTCTTACGGAGCAGGAAACTATGCTATGTGTGGTAAAGCTTACGACCCAAGGTTAATTGCTGCTTGGCCTAGTGCTGAATTAGCAGTTATGAGCGGTAACTCTGCTGCAAAAGTTTTACTCCAAATTGAAACTGCTTCGCTAAAGAAAAAAGGAGAAGAAATTACTCCTGAAAAAGAAGCTGAATTATTCGATAAAATAAAATCTCGTTACGACAATCAGATTTCTCCTTATTATGCAGCTGCAAGAATCTGGACAGACGGTGTAATTAATCCGTTAGATACCAGAACATGGATTTCTATGGGTATTGAAGCTGCTGATCATGCTCCTATCGAAAAGAAGTTTAATTTAGGTATTATTCAAGTATAATTTCACACATCATTAGTTATGAGAAAAAAGATTTTATGGACTGTGCTAGTAGCCTTTTTCGGGTTTTTAGCGTATCAAACTTATGTTTTTACACTTGCTGGAGAAGATAATATAAAACCTATTTACCTTGTACCTAGTGATGCTGTTTTTATTTTAGATACCGAAAGACCTATTGATACTTGGGAAGAAATTAATGCTAGTGAAATATGGCAACACCTTAAAAAGAACGCTTATTTTAATGACATTAGCAAAAGTGCAAATACACTCGACAATATTGTAAAAGAGCAAAAAAGCATTCTTGATTTTATTGGTGAGCGCGATGTATTAATATCTGCGCATGTTTACAAACCTAAAAATTACGACTTTTTATATATTATTGACCTTGAAAAACTCTCAAAACTCGATTTTTTTAAAAGCAGTATATCACAACTAACAGGCGACGGTTTTAAAATTACTAAAAGAATATATCAAAACCACGAAATAACAGAACTGTACGACAAGAACAAAAGAGAAACATTGCATATTGCTTTTATCAAAAATCAGTTAATAGCTTCGTACACACATATTTTAGTAGAAAACTCAATAAATCAATATCAAAAACCCGTAATTGGTAGAGATGTTAATTTTGTAGAAATCACTAAAGAAACCCCTGAAGATGGATTTTTTAAAGTGTTTTTTCAATACAAATATTTACATAAATATCTTTCTTGTTTTACAAACGAAGCAAATAAAGACGTTATTGAAAATATACAAAACTCACTTTATTATTCTGGCTTTGATATTTCTTTAATTGAAGGAACTATTATTCAGGCTGAAGGATTTACCAATGTGCAAGAAAACTCAGAAAGCTATTTAACTGCTATTCAGAAATCGGGAAAAGGAGAAAGAACTATTGCTAGTATCGCTCCAAAAAACACTGCCTTATACGTAAGTTTTGCTTTTGATAGTTTTGAAACCTTTCATGAAAATTTCGAAGAACTAAAAAAAGAGAAACCTCAGGAGTTCGAAACCTATAATAAGCAAATTAAAGAAATAGAAAATACACTTGACATCAATATAAAAGACAATGTGTACAGTTGGATTGGTAATGAAGTTGCTTTAATACACTTTAACTCTTCACTTTCTAGAAACAAAAAAGATGTTGCGGCAATTTTTAAAACTACCGATATTGATGACGCTTCTGAAAACTTGAATTTTATTCTGTCAAAAATCAAAGAAAAAACACCTTTACAATTTAAACAAATTACCTACAAAAAACACACTATTAACTATTTAGACTTAAAAGGTTTTTTTAAAATAGTTGCTGGTAATATGTTTAAAAAAATGGAAAAACCATATTTTACTATTATTAATGATTTTGTTGTTTTTAGTGCAAGTCCGAATACTTTAAAAGAAATTATAAACAATAGTATTACCAATTACACTTTAACTTCGTCTAAAGAATTTGAAGAGTTTAATTATTTATTTGATGATAAATCTACCATTTTCACCTATATAAATACGCCTTACATTTATAATGATTTAGTAAGTTTTGTTGATAAAAAAACACAGCTTCAAATAAAGAAAAATAAAGATTATTTTATCTGCTTTTCTCAACTTGGTATCCAATTAACTTCTGAAGGGAATATTTTTAAAAGTAATATCACAACCACTTTTAACAACCCAAAATATGTAAAAGAGCAAGTATCTTTTAATCAAAAATTAAAGAAAGAATTAGCGCTAAAGATAAATCCCAAAAAAGATACTCTTTCTGTAAAATCTGCTGATGCTGTTTTTAATATTAAAGAAATTAATCCTTCTGATTTAAGTGCTAATGAATACAAAGAATATTATAGTAACGGAAAACTAAAGTTTGAAGTACAACTAGATGATGGTTTACTAGACGGAAGATATAAAATGTATTATCCTAACGGAAATATAAAAATAAAAGGAAGCTACAAAAACGGAAAAAAATCAGGTACCTGGAGAGCATATGATGAAAAAGAAAATAATCTGATTATCAAAAAAAGATTTTAATTGTAATTAAATAATGCAATAGTTACATTTGCCGTTGCATAAACAAAACTTAAAAAATGGGAAGAGCATTCGAACTTAGAAAAGGACGTAAAATGAAGCGTTGGTCTGCAATGGCTAAAACATTTACCAGAATTGGTAAAGATATTGTAATGGCAATTAAAGACGGAGGTCCGAATCCTGACACAAACTCGCGTTTAAGAGCTGTAATGCAAAATGCAAAGGCTGCAAACATGCCTAAAGACAATGTAGAGCGTGCTATTAAAAAGGCTGCTGATAAAGATACTAGCGATTATAAAGAGGCTTTATTTGAAGGCTATGCTCCGCACGGTATTGCTATTGTTGTAGAAACTGCAACCGACAATAATAACAGAACTGTAGCTAATGTACGCGCTATTTTTAATAAATGTGATGGTAATTTAGGTACATCAGGATCCGTAGTTTTTATGTTTGATCGTGTTTGTAATTTTACAGTTAAAAAAGAAGATATTAAAGTCGATTTAGAAGAGTTAGAACTAGAATTAATCGATTTTGAGGTTGAAGAAGTTTTTAATGATGATGAAGGAATTATTATTTATGCGCCTTTTGAACAATTTGGGACTATTCAAACTTATTTTGAAGAAAACAACGTAGAAATTTTATCTTCAGGATTTGAAAGAATTCCAACCACAACTACAAAGCTTTCTGAAGAACAGCAAGCTGATGTTGAAAAGCTTTTAGAGAAATTAGAAGAAGATGATGATGTACAAAATGTATATCACAGTATGGTTATGTAATAATCAACAAATATCATATGTTTCAAACAAAACCTTCTATTATATAGAAGGTTTTGTTATTTATATCTAAAAATAAAAAACAGCTTTGACCAATAATTAACTTCATTTAAACTATAAATGGCACAAGTTTTGATTTAACACATTTAGTATTGATTATGTCGGGGGACTTAATTTTTAATAAATAAAGGAGCATTAATTGCTCCTTTATTTTGCTTTAAGCCCTTATTTTTTTAATTAATATAAATATGTAATCGAATATTTTATAGGTTACACAACTTAAGTTAATAGCTCTATATCAACTAACATCTCCTTTTTCACCATCTATTTTTACTTAAAAAAGATTATGTTTTAATTGTATCTAATTTATTTTGATATTATCATTTATTAAGAGTCTTTTTTATCTACCTTATTTTATTTAAATTATATTTAGGTATTAATTTTTTTTTAACGGGATGATAAATAGAGTTTTTATTAAATTTATCATCCCCTTAATAATGCTCACTTTGGCGGGTATTATTATTTCCCTCCTTTATTCTAAACCTCTAACCTTTTTAATTTCATTGATTATCTCCATATTCGAAACAAAATAATCGATGGTTTTAATCTGACATGACACATAATTACATCAAGTATTTACTAAATTCTCTCAACTAATTACTCCTGTTTTACCGTTAAAACCTACCTCTTAATTTATATATTATTTTCATGTAAAATTTAAGGGCATACATGGTTAAATATTAAAAGAAACTCTAATGGTTTCTTTTTTTGTTTTGATTTACTAAAAAAGTATGGTAAAACCGTAGATATATTATGGTTTTTTATCTTCACCTTTATTTTTAATTACATAGTTTTGAACAACTTAAAACTTTAACCATGTTAAAAAACATATCAAAACTAGGTACTACCCTAAACAAAAAAGAGCAGAAATCTATTAACGGAGGAGGTCGTTGGAAACAATGTGGACCTTCAACTTGTTGTCTTACATTACCAAGCGGTTATGAATTGAGAGAACCTTGTCAATGTTATTCTTGGGGAGGCTGTATTTTACTATAATTAGTAGAATAAATTACTGATAGTTTTTAAAAACTATCAGTAATTTATTTTCATATTTTATACTCCTACATACTTCTCTATTAATCTGACAATTAAATCATTTAATTTTTCAACTTTAAAATCACTTGTAGTGGGTTTTAAGTGTTTATTTCCTATTCCGCTATCATCTGTTAAAAAAACATAGGTTCCGTTTGTAGAAACGCTAAAATAACGCATTAAATACTCAACAGTTTTATCTGCTCCACTAGCAACAATCGGAATAATTTTTATCCCTTTTTCCTGAGCCTTTTTTATTTCTGCTTTAATAACTGCAACGTTTTCATTATTTAAATGTGGTGGAGCATCTAATAATAAAAATAAAATTTTCGCTTTAGCATTGGTGTTCCAAGACTTAGATAAAGAAACTCGCAATGCTTCTTCTACAGCCTCTTCATAATCACCACCGCCACCAGCCCTTTGATTAGACAGGTTTTCTTTTATATTAGCAATATCTGTTGTAAAATCAAAATCTCTAACAACATATTCATCACCTTTGTCTCTATAAAAAGTTAACCCTATTCTTTTTTTCTGAACACTTGTGTCTATACGTGTTATAATGTTTTCTACCTCCGATTGTAAGTAGTTAATTTCATCTCCCATCGATCCTGTTGCGTCAATGGTAAACATAATATCTATGTCCTTTAAATTTTCATTTGAATTGTATGTAAACTTAGCGACCGTTACTTCTTTGTTTATTCTCAATCCTTTTATCTCATTTTTATAAACTACTTGAAGCGTATAGTATTTACTATCTCCTTTATAAACGATTGCTTTACCAAAAACATCTGTCTTTGCTTTATGTACTAACTGGTTTTCTGCATTTATAAAGAATACTGTAGCGTTAATAATTGGTTTTTCTTCAAGATCATTTACAAATACCTCCACTCTATTACTTAAAGAGAAATCCCAATTATTTTTCACTTTTAAAAAGTTCTTGTTTTTTGCTAAAAGCTTCCATTCATCCCATTTTTCTATATCGTTAATTTCTCCTGCTGTTAATTGACCTGATTGTGGAGTATTTCTTTTTTTTGAGGAACTTTCTTTTATTTTTATAGATGAAGATGAATACCCTAGAGCTTTACTTTCTTTTTTAAGTCCCATAGCACTAATTACAACTTCATCTAAAAGACTATCAGTATTCATTGTAACGTTTATTGTTATCTTACCCTTTACTATTCTTTCGATTGTTTTCATTCCAACAAATGAAAAAACTAATACATCTCCTTTACTTGCTTCAATTGCATATTTTCCATCAAAACCTGTTTCTGCACCAATTGTTGTTCCTTTTACCAAAATAGTTACACCTGGCAAAAACCCTGATTCATCAGAAACAGCTCCCGTTATTGTTTTTACTTGTGCTTGCATTAAAGACACGGTAAGTATTAGAAATGCACAAATTATTTTCTTTAGCATAGTTGTAGTTTTTAATTTGATATAAACCTACAGCTACTTATTAAAACAAAAAATGACCAATGAGTAAACACTCCTTTTCAGATGGTAAAAGAGTACACTTACTTAGTCTCACTTTTTAAAAAGACCTATTTCTATTAATTTTCAATATATTTATCAAAAAGATAAAATTGATATGATTTTTTACGGAACAAAAGGTTCACTCTTAAACAACGAAAGAAAAGGCGGAATAAAATGTGATAATTGTAATGAAATTACAAATCACAACATTTCTGTATACGGAAAGTACGGATACTTATATTGGATTCCTGTTTTTCCAATGAGTAAAAAAGTTTTTTCTGAATGTTCAAACTGTAAAATCACCAATGATTTTAAACAAATGAATGAAAAGCTTAGAGATGCTTCTGCTGACGTAAAGCGGAATACAAAAACACCAATTTGGTATTGGTCTGGTTTAGGTATTATTGCTTTATTAATTAGTTTTGGTGCATACTCTTCTGGCAAGCATAAAGAAGATTTAGTTAATTATATTAAAGAACCTGCTGTTGGTGATGTAATTGAATTTAGAGTTACTGAAACAGGATATTACTCTACTTTAAAAATTAAATCGGTTACCAATGATTCTATTTTTGTAATTCAAAATAATTATGAAACTGATAAAAAGAAAGGGATTTCTGGTATCGACAAAAGCAAAAATTATACAACAGCACCTTATAGTTTGGGTAAAAATGAAATTCAAGGGTTCTTTGATAAAGGCTTATTTTATGATATAAACAGATAGTGTTTAAAACTTAACTAAATCCAGCGTTTTTTTTCGTTGGATTTTTTTTGTTTCCGTCTCTATAAACTGAGGTAGAAAATAAATTTCTTTAGGGATTTCGAATTTAGAAAGTGATGCCTCTTTTTTAATTTTTGATAACAAAAAATTCTCACCTCTGCTCGAAGTGACATCTTCAATAATTAATATTAACTTTTCTCCTAAAACTTCATCTTTAATTCCTGCAACAAAAAAACGTTGCTCGATAATTTCCGACAACTTCTCTTCTATTTTCTCTGGATGTAATTTTATTCCTCCAGAATTTATAACATTATCGTAACGTCCTAACCATTCAAACTCGGTTTTAGAAATAAGCTTTACAACATCATTCGTCGTGATTATTTCTGATGTTACTTTTGGTGCTTCAATTATTAAGCAATTTCGGTCATCCTGACTTATTAAAACATTTGGAAGTGTTTTATAAAGACTTCTCGACTCCGCTCGAAGTGACAAATTATTTAATTTTTTAACCGCAATATGCGTTATTGTTTCTGTCATTCCGTAAGTAGCGAATACTTTTGTAGAAATATTTTGAATCGCTGAAATTAAATCATTCGATACTACGCCACCACCAACAATTAATTGATCTATTTTATGTAATTCATTCAACGAATTTCTTAGCTGTAACGGAACCATTGCAGAGAAATCATATTGTTTTTTTATGCTTTTTAACGGATTCGAATCTGGTTCTACAATATCTAACTGCCAGCCTAAAGTTAAAGCGCGCACCAACATCATTTTACCTGCAATATAATCAGTAGACAAGCACAACAATGCTATTGTATTTTCTTTTAAATTAAAAAATGCTCCTGTAGCTAAAGCGGAGTTTTTCATAAACTCTTTTTTTAACGCTATAGGCTTTGGTTTTCCAGTAGATCCTGACGTTTGTACAATTACAAAATCCTTTTCATTAAACCAATCCGTTAAAAAAGAAGTTACCGAACTTGAAATATTTTCAGAAAAAACAAGCAGTTCTTCTTCGGATGAAAATGATGCTCCGTTTAATTTAAAATTTTTATGAAACTGATTTTTCATATCTATAGTTAATGATTACTTCATTCTTCAACCTCGTAATGACGTTAGGATTTATTTTCCTTTCATAATTATACTTTCACGTCATTCCTAATTTATTTCGGAATCCCATCTATCAAAAAACAGCTTCTTATTATGAGAACCTAAAACAAGTTCAGGTTGACGAATTGCATTTACCATCAATAAACGATAATAACTAAACTATAACGATTCTATTTCTAATGGTTTTTCAATTTTACCCACCAACTTATCCTTCAAGTTTGTCCAACCATATTTTTTAGAAAATAAAAATAAAAGCAACGGATACAATACAAAAACAGATAAAAACATTTCAGAACCAACCGAAGGCTCAGAAGTATCAATAAATAAAGCTTCTGTTTGAAAAACCATCCAATCGGTAGTTACTAAAAATGCTGCTATAATGTTATTTACAGCATGTAAACCCAAGGCTAATTCAGTTCCCTCATCCATTAAAGTTGTAATTCCGAAAAAGAAGCCTGTTCCTATGTAAAACACCATAGAAATATAGCCTAATTTTTCAACTTCAGGATTTGCACCATGCAACAAACCAAAAGCAACTGACGTTATAATCAAGGGCATCCATCTATTTTTAAACCAAGTTCCTAAACCTTGCATAAAATAACCACGAAATAATAGTTCTTCAAAACTTGTTTGTAGGGGCAAAAACAAAAAAGAAATAACTACTAAGCTAAAAAACGGAACGGGTTTAAAATTCCATGTATAACTTTCAGGTTCTAAAAAAATGCCCAATAATGTAATACTAACAGCTACAATTCCCCAAGTTATAAATCCAAACCAAAATCGATTCCAATCAATAGTTTCTCTGCTTGTTATTACTGTTTTTATAGCTCTTTTATGAATATATTTTATCGTTAAGAATAAAAAAAGCAAACCGATAGCAAACATGGTAATCATTAAAAATAAAAACAAATTCTTATTGATACCTAAGCTCATAAAGCTATCATTCGCAGCGCGAGAAAACTCTCCTAAATCTGATGAATGCAATGCCGCTACAACTGACAAAGGAATAACACCAATAAATTGCCAACCAAATATAACCAACAAAATACCCGTTAAATAATAAATCCAATCGTTTCGCCCTTTATAAGCTTGCTGTATAAAATTCATCTTTTAAAAGTATGATGAGACTCTGAAACAAGTTCAGAATAACGTTAATCTAAATTAAATTTCCACTGTTTTTTACTATTGTACCCTAAACTACCTTCAGAAACCTCTAACGGGCTCTCGAAATTATTGGTAAACAAACTACCGGTTCCTAAACCTTGTGGCAATTTAGTGTTTAAAACATATGTCCATTGTGCAATGGCGTTTAACCCAATATTACTTTCTAATGCTGACGTAATCCAATTATCGGCATTGTATTTTTTGGCTATAGAAATCCACTCTTCACTACCTTTAAATCCGCCTACTAAACTCGGTTTTAAAATAATGTATTGTGGTTGTATGGTTTGGATGCATTTTTCTTTTTCTTCGGATGTAAAAATACCTATCAACTCCTCGTCTAAAGCAATTGGTAGTGGCGTTTTTTCACACAACCTAGCCATTTCTTGCCATTGTCCTTGTTTTATCGGCTGTTCGATGGAATGAATCTCTAATTCAGCAAGTCGGTGTAATTTCTCTAAAGCATTCTCTGGCGTAAATCCGCCATTTGCATCTACTCGCAAAGTGATTTCTTTTGATGAAAATTCTTTTCGTATCGATTTTAATAAATTGATTTCTGTATCAAAATCGATTGCACCAATTTTCATTTTTATTGTTGAGAAACCTTGTTGTAATTTATCTTTTATTTGCTGTTGCATAAAAGATTTATCACCCATCCAAATTAGTCCGTTGATAGATATATTTTGTTTTCCTTTCGTAAAATCTGATGGAAATAATTCAAACGGATTTTCAGCTTTTAGTGATAAAAACGCTTGTTCTAATCCGAATTTAATACTCGGGTAATGAATCGTTTCTGCTAGTAAAGCTGTTAAACCTACATTAATATTTTGGCAAACCCAATTTAATTTCTCTTCATAGTTTGGTGTGTCGTCAATACTTAATCCTCTAAACAATCCGCATTCTCCAAAACCTTGTTTGTTATCTTTTGATAACTTTATAAACCAAGTTTCTTTGGTTTTTAAAACACCACGAGATGTTCCGCTAGCATGTTTAAAATTAAGAATGTGTTTATGATAGGTTGCTGTTATCATTTTAACCGATTATTGGTTTGCGTTAGGGATTGCAATGAAAATCCTTTTGTGAGGCACGAGCAAAAGGTTGTAATGTAAAGCCCGCTCGAACGCCCAAAAAATTATTTTTCTAGCGTTGTTTTTAATTGATTCATATAGCCTAAACTTAATTCTTTAAAGGTTCCTTTAAAATAAGGAAACAAACAAGCCGTCATATATGACTTACTATTTACACTGCAATTTTGGACTAGTTTTGTTTTATTTCCGTTGGCGATAAAGTTAAAATCATCTGTTTTTATCATTTGAGCTGAATCGAACTGATAGGTGATTTTTTGATTCGGAATATAAGCCGTTATTTTCTGAATCATTTTCATTTCTTGTCCGTTATTTATTGCAATAACAGTATAAGTACTTCCTATTATTCCTGGTTTTTCTTCAATTGCTTCGATAGACTTAATATCTGGTAACCAATTTTTCATTAAATCAACATTGGCTACGTTTTCGAAAACTTCGTTTATTGGTTTATCTATTTCTATTTCGGCGGTATAAGTAACCTCGGTAATAACCACTCCTGTTAGTAAAAACATGACTACTAAAGCAGAAACGATTCCTAAAATTATTTTTATTGTTTTCATAATTATTTTTAAAATTGTTGTTTTCTGCTTACAAGATATTGCCTAAACCGAATAATATTGCAAACAAGAATGTACTTAGTGCTACTTTTTTTAATTCGCCATCTAACAGTACTTCTTCTTTATTTTTATACACAAATATTAAGTGTTTTAGTATTGGTATATATGCTATTAAAAATAAAAACTGCCATGGCGATTGGTACTTTATTACCACATATAATACTGCTGTTATAAGCGATAAAATAATTAAAGTATAATGGTAATTTTTAGCAGATTTTGCACCTATTTTAACCACTAACGTGTTTTTATTAACCTTTGCGTCGTTTACACGATCTCGCATATTATTTAAATTTAAAACCGCTGTACTTAATAAACCTACAGTTATTGCGGGTAAAAAAACAACAAGATTTAACTGTTTTGTATATAAAAAATAAGTTCCTACAACTGCTAATAACCCGAAGAAAACAAAGACAAAAACATCTCCAAAACCGCTATAACCATAGGCTGATTTACCTACGGTGTATTTAATTGCTGCAACAATGGATGTAACTCCTAACAAGAAGAAAACCACTGAATATAAAAAGTTGTCTTCTCCGAAAGAAACATAAATAAGCAAAAGTGCGATTACCAAAGTTATTGCTCCGGTAACGATCATGGCCGTTTTCATTTGTTTTGGAGAAATTGCGCCCGATGAAACCATACGAGCTTCCCCTTCTCTATTATCGTCAGTTCCTTTTACACCATCTCCGTAATCATTCGCAAAGTTTGATAAAACCTGAAAACCTATGGTTGTTAGCATAGCTAGAATAAAAATTAAATAGTTTTTTTCATTCAAAAAACCAACATCTAAAAGTCCGTCAAATTTAATCCCTCGCATAAGAGGCACTGAAAAGTTAGCTAAAAAAGCACCCACTACAATTCCTGAAATAGATAATGGTAAGGTTCGTAAACGTGCTGCTTTTATATAGTTTTTTATCATTTTAAATTTTGATTAAAACCTCTCGACTGCGCTCGAGAAGACATGTTTTGGTGTCTGTTCGAGCGCAGTCGAGAATTATTCGCTATATTTTTATTTTATAAATTATTAGCTTCTGCAATTAGCTCGGCAATATCTTTTACAACTACTTGATCTTCTTTCATCTTAAACTTTACACCATCAGTCATCATTGTGTTACAATAAGGACAACCGGTTGCGATGATTTGCGGATTAGTTTCTAAAGCATCTTCCGTTCTTAAAATATTTATTTCCTTGTCTCCTCTTTCTGCATCTTTAAACATTTGTGCTCCACCAGCACCACAACATAAAGCAGTAGATTTACTACGCTTCATCTCTGTCATTTTAACACCTAAACTGCGAATTAAAGCACGCGGACTTTCATATACATCGTTTGCGCGACCTAAATAACAAGGATCGTGGTAGGTTACTCGTTTTCCTTTTAAATTGGCATCGTCTATAGATAAACGACCGTCGCTTATTAATTTACTAATAAATTGCGTGTGGTGATATACTTCGTATTTACCTCCCAATTCTGGATATTCATTTTTTAATGTATTAAATGAATGTGGATCACAAGTAACTATTGTTTTTACTTCATAACCGTTTAAAACTTCTATATTCATCATTGCTTGCATTTGAAACAAAAACTCGTTTCCTGCACGCTTAGCTGCATCACCAGTTGAACTTTCCTCAGTACCTAACACAGCAAAATCTACACCTGCTGTATTTAATATTTTTACAAACGATTTGGTTATTTTCTTTGCTCTATCATCATAACTTCCAGCTGCTCCTACCCAAAACAACACTTCTGGTTGTTTTCCTTGAGCCATCATATCTGCCATTGTTGGTACGTTCATAATTTTATATTTTTAAGCGTTGAACTTTTTATTTTTTTATTCTCGATATAATTTTATTCCATCGTCAAAAATCACTCGAACTGACAATAATTATACTGCCATATTGATGTATTTATTAATCTTCGTCTTTCCAGTTTAACCTATCTTGTTGGCTATACTGCCAAGGTGCTCCGTTATTTTCGATATTGGTCATCATTGCATTTAACTCTTGTGGAGCTGCAGATTCTTCCATTACTAAATAACGACGCATTTCCATAATAATAGATAAAGGGTCAATACCTATAGGACATTCTTGCACACATGCATTACAACTTGTACACGCCCATAATTCTTCTGGAGAGATATAATCGTTTAATAATTGCTTTCCGTCATCTTTAAATATACCGTTGTTTGCATCGATGTTTTTCCCTACTTCTTCTAAACGGTCTCGGGTATCCATCATAATTTTACGAGGCGATAACTCTTTACCTGTTAAACTTGCAGGACAAGAAGATGTACATCGCCCACATTCTGTACACGTATATGCATTCATTAACTGTACCCAGTTTAAATCGGTAACGTCCGACGCACCAAACTTTGCTGGTATTTCCTCTTCTGCTCCTTCTTCTGGCATTGCATACGGATCTGCATCAGGGTCCATCATCATTTTTACCTCTTTGGTAACTGCTTCTAAATTATTAAACTGCCCTTTTGGTTTTAAGTTTGCAAAAAATGTATTTGGAAAAGCCAATAAAATATGTAAATGTTTTGAATAATATAGATAATTTAAGAAAATTAAAATACCGATAATATGTATCCACCAAGCAGATTTTTCTATGGTGTGTAATGCTTCTGATGAAACCCCAGAAAACCAAGGCGCAATAAATTGAGAGACTACATTTCCTGCTCCTGCTTCTTGAAAAGCAGTATCTGTAGCATTCATTATTAAGAATAACGACATTAAAACCATTTCGAAATATAAAATAATGTTTCCATCATTTTTTGGCCAGCCTGTCATTTCCTTGCTCCAAAAACGTTTTACTTTTTCGATATTTCTTCTAAACCAGAATATAACAACTGCTACAAAAACTAGGGCTGCTAAAATTTCGAAGTTAGCGATTAAGAATCCGTAAACGGCATCTCCTAAAATTGGTTGAAAAACACGATGTGTTCCAAACAAACCATCAATAACGATTTCTAGCATTTCGATATTAATCAAAATAAAACCTACATAAACTACTACGTGTAAAATTCCCGAAACTGGGCGACGTACCATTTTATATTGTCCTAAGGCTATTTTAGCCATATTTTTCCAACGTTCAGGTTTTCTGTCTGTTCTGTTGATATCTTTTCCTAATTTTATATTTCGGACAAGTTTTCGAACATTCATTACAAAAAATCCTATTCCCGCAATTAAAATAGCTGCAAAAAAGATGTTAGGCATGTATTTCTCCATCGTTCTTTAAGTATTAAGTTTTGTTAGTTTTTAATAGTTATAAGTTACTTCGTGCTTACATTTTTGGTATTATTTTCTTCTTTATATGGCTTTGCTTTTTTACCAAATAATGAAAAATGAACAAATCGCTTTGGATTTAATTTCATCTCACGTAACAACTCTTCCATTTCTTTAGATGCGTTGGTTAAGTTTGTGTACATTTTATCGTCGGTCATTAACTTACCTAAAGTTCCTTTGCCAGCTTTCATATTAGCCAATAAACCATTTACGTTTGTTAATGTTGATTCTAACTTTTTTACAGTTCCTCCTAAATTAGACTTTACTAATTCGTCTGATATCTTTGAAAAATCATCTGTAATTTTTTTAGTGTTTTTTAAAGTTGAATCTAAATTTTCTTTATTGTTAGATAACAAAGTGTTTACGGACGCTAATGTTTTTCGAACATCAGAAATCGTACCTTCTAAACCTATAATACTTCTATTTAAACTTTTTCTTGATTTTTCATCTAAAATCACATTCAACCCTGTTAACAAAGTATCGGCTCCTACCAATACATTTTGTAGTTTAGATTGAATAGGATTTAATTTTTCTCCTACTGAAGAAAAAATATCAGATTCTACTTCTCCTATAAGATAATCTCCTGAAACAGCAGTTTCTCCGTTGTATTTTGGAATGATAGCTAAATTTTGCCCCCCCATTAAACTCGCTGAATAAATTTTCGCTATACTATTTTTTGAAAAACTAAAATCCGTATCTAATGATATTTTCACTAATAAGACACCTTGTTTTTCTGGAGTTGAATTAAATGAAATGTCATCTACACTACCAACCTTTAAACCGTTAATAGTTACGAGACTTGCTTTATTTAATCCATTAATATTTTTATACTCAACATAAAAATATCTACTGCTTCCACTGAATAAATCTTGACCCTTTAAAAAGTTGTATCCCCAAATAAATACTACTATAATTATTACAGCAACAATACCTGTTTTAAATTCTTTTGACATATATAAAAGTTATAGCACGAAAATAGTAATAATTTTGAGAGTATAAATGTAGAACACCTCTAAATTAAAGGTTTTTCAGTGCTTCTTTTATAGAAATTTTTTGACCATCTTTAAAAGCTACAATCCAAGCATCTTTATATCCGATACTCTTAACTTCTGTCAAACTTTTTTTTGTTTCTGAAAAAACTGAAGAATTACCATAATAGTACTTATAATAATCATCTATAAAAATCGCCTCTACGTTTTCTAACCCTTTAAAATCAAAGTCTCCTTTACTTAGTTTTCTTTTTGAAGCCGCTATTTGCACTTTAAATTCTATCACCGGAACTCCCTGCTGAATTACTGCTTTTTTTTCTGGTGTTACCTCTTTTGCTTCAGCTATTACTTTTACTTTTGGTTCCTTAACTTTTACAGCTAGTGCTTCGTTTTCTTTTTCTTCTGCTATTTTAATTGGTTGTTCTTCTTGAATTCTATTTAATTTTAATCTATTGACATACCTTTTTATAGCGTCGGCAATTGCTTTTGCCATTTTTATCTGCCCCGATCTTGTGTTTAAGAATTTACCTTCATTTTTATTTGTTAAAAAACCTAACTCAATTAAAACACTAGGCATTACGGTTTCTCTTAATACTAAAAAATTTGCTTGTTTAACTTTTCTATCAACTCTTTTTAAGGAAACAAAATTACTTTGAATAAAGCTAGCTATACCTAAACTATTATCTAAATTTTCTTCTTGAAGTACTGATAAACCTATAACAGATTCAGGTGAATTCGGATCATAATCATAATTCTGTTTGTAATTATCCTCTAATAAAATTACAGCATTTTCTCGCTTTGATATTTCTAAATTTTCTTTATTACCATTTAATCCTAAAACAAATGTTCCTGCGCCGTTTGGTTCAGATTTATGAAAAGCATCACAGTGAATAGAAACAAATAAATCAGCCTTTTTAGTATTTGCAATTTTTGCTCTATTATGCAATTCTACAAAAACATCTTTCTTTCTAGTATATAAAACCTCAACATCTCTAGCTGTTAATAACTCTTTACCAACATCTAAAGCTATTCTTAAAGCAACCTTGGCCTCTTTATAACCATTTCCTATGTTACCAGGATCTTTTCCTCCGTGACCTGCATCTAAAACAATTGTATATTTTTTCTGTGCAGAAAGCGCTGTTGTAAATCCCAATAACATGGATATTGTGACTAAAAATAAAAAATAATTTTTCAAGTGATTATATTTACGTAATTTTAAGAATTGCATCAATAAAATTTAACTATTTTTGGATTTTATATTTAGGCATTCAAATAGTACGCCAAAGTTTTTAAATATAACACAAAAATAGTATTTATAACATTGCGAACAAATCTAACTTACATACTTTTAATTTCCTACCTTTTTTGTTTTCAATTAAGTGTGGCTCAAGATTTTGATAAAAAAGGAATTCCTTATCAAAAGTCTAAAAAAAAACCAATTTTAAATATCTCAAAAGATACTATAATTGATTTTAAAAAAGGTGACTTATTAAACCTAAAAAAAGATTCGATAGTAAATGATTCGATTAAACCAAAAGAGGTTATTGATGGGATTATTACACACAATGCTGAGGATTACACCATACAAAATGCAAAAAACAAGACCATAACCTTATATAATGAGGCGCAAGTAACCTATACAGATATTGATTTAAAGGCCGGAATAATTGTATTAGATTACAAGAACAATACTGTTTATGCTAAAGGAATAAAAGACAGCTTAGGGTATCATCAACGACCTGTTTTTAAACAAGGTGATCAAGAATCTGAGCAAGATTCCATTTTATTCAACTTTAAAACAAAAAAGGCACTGGTTTACGGTGTAAAAACGGTGCAAGGTGAAATTATAACCTATGCTCAAAAAACAAAACGTGTAAATGATTCTACTATTTACATGCGTAGACTACGATTTACAACCTCTAAAAAGAAAAATCCAGATTATTATATTCAAACAAGTAAAGCAAAACTAGTTCCTGGTAAAAAAATAATTGTAGGTGGTAGTAATTTAGTTTTAGCTGATGTTCCTACGCCTGTATATTTACCTTTCGCTTATTTTCCTATGACTAATGAAAGAACCTCTGGTTTTATTATTCCTTCATATGGTGATAGTAACAGTCAAGGTTTCTTTTTACAAAACGGAGGATATTATTTTGCTTTAAGTGATTATTTTGACTTAACAGTTTTAGGAGACCTTTATACAAACGGGAGTTGGGGTTTAAGAGCGGATTCGAACTACTATGTTCGCTATAAATTTAGTGGTAATTTTAGTATTCGTTATGAAAATATAATTCAAGGAATTAGAGGTTTAAGTAATTACAGTAAATCCTCTAACTTTAACCTTCGTTGGAGCCACAGTCAAGATACTAAATCGAGTCCAAATTCTCGTTTTTCGGCATCTGTTAATTTAGGGAGTAGTACTTATTACAGACAATCTTTAAATGAATTCAACAACTCTCAGTTTTTAACAAACACATTAAGTTCATCTATTTCATATTACAAAAAATTTGTTGGTACTCCTTTTAATATAAATGTAACCGCAACACATTCTCAAAATACCAATACTGAACAAATAACGATGACCCTTCCGTCTTTACAGTTAAATATGGATCGTATTTACCCGTTTGCAGGTAAGAATGGAGTTAAAACCAATCCTATTCAGAAAATGGGTTTAAACTACAGCATGCAAGGTCAATATCAAATAAATACTACTGATGATGAGTTTTTTACTGACAAAATGTTTCAAACTGCAAAAAAAGGGATTCAACACAGTTTTAGCACCAACACAAACTTAAAAGCTCTTAAATACTTCACATTATCACCAAGTGTTAATTATAAAGATATTTGGTATTTTGATAAAATCAATAAAAAATATGACCCTACACTTACAAACTCAAGTGGTAATTTAGGCGCTGTCGTAAACGATACAATAAGTGGTTTCAACCGTTTTAATGAATATAATTTAGGAGTTTCTTTATCAACAAATATCTACGGAACATTCAACTTTAAAAAAGGAAGATTAAAAGCAATAAGACATACTATTAGACCTTCTATTTCTTATGGATACAGGCCTGATTTTGCTGAGAATCACGACTTACAGGTACAGCAAAGTTCAGACCCTACTGATTTACTTACTTACTCTCCTTTTGAAGGAGGAATATATGGTAGACCAGGAAGTGGTGTGTCAAACTCTATTGGTATTTCTGTTAACAATGTTTTAGAGGCTAAAGTTGCTCCAAAAGATCCCGATAGTGATGAGGAAGATAAAAAAATCACAATTCTTAATAACTTAAATTTTAGTACTAGCTACAATATTGCTGCTGATAGTTTACGATGGAGTGCTGTTAGTGCAAATGCTGGAACGCGTCTTTTTAAAGACAAATTAGCTTTAAATGCCAATGCACGATTCGACCCTTATCAAGTGAATAGTGAAGGTCAAAGAATAAATAAATTTAATGCTAATATTTTAAGACTTACTAACTTTGGTGTTACCGCTAATTACTCTTTATCTAGTAAAGATTTTGAAAAGAAAAAAGAAGGAGATAAAGATGAGTCTAAAAACACGGGGAATGGCGCACAAGACACACCTGATTTGTTTGGCGAAAATATGTCTCCAACAAATGGTTTTCCTAACAACCCAAATAGTAAACAAAACAAAAGTAAGACAAAAGAGACAAAATTATATGCTGCTAAAATACCATGGACATTAAACTTAGCCTATGCTATAAATTATTCCAATAACGGACTTACAAGTAGCGTTGGTAGTAATTCTTTAATGTTTAGTGGAGATGTAGAACTGACCCCAAAATGGAACGTTGGTTTTTCTTCTGGTTATGACATTAAGGAAAATGCTTTTACCTACACTAGACTTTCTTTTTCTAGAGATTTAGATAGTTGGCGCTTAAATTTTAATTGGACTCCTTTCGGAATAAACTCTTCTTACAATTTCTTTATCGGAGTAAAATCATCTGTTTTAAGTGATTTAAAATGGGATAAAAACAAACCGCCAGATAGGGCTTTGTTCTAACAGCTAAGAATACTAAATCAATTTTAAATTTATTTATTAAGATGAAAAAAATTATAACTACAAGTAAAGCTCCTGCTCCTATTGGGCCATATAACCAAGCTGTTTTAAGTGGAAACACATTATATACTTCTGGTCAGATTGCTTTAAATCCTGAAACAGGTGAATTAGTTATGGATTCTATTGAATCTGAAACAAAACAAGTAATGGAAAATATGAAAGAGGTTTTAGCTGCTGCTGAAATGACTTTTGAAAACGTAGTGAAATCATCTATTTTTATTTCTGACATGCATAACTTTTCTAAAATAAACAACGTGTATGCTACCTACTTTAATGAAGCAACTGCGCCAGCTAGAGAAACTGTTGAAGTTGCCAATTTACCTAAATTTGTAAATGTAGAGATTAGCATGATTGCTATTAAATAGAAGTTTAAATAGCTACTTTATTTTAATTTTAAACTCCCACTAACCTTTAGACTGTAATAGTTACGCCGCCTTTAAGTTCCGGTTTATTCGGTTTTTCAAACCAATTCTCCATAAAATCGAAATCTTCTTTACTTACTTCAAACTCGAATGTAGCTCCTTTTTCATTATTTCTTTTTAAAACTCTTTTAAATCGCGTTTCTTTTGAAATGTCTAAAAAGTGGATTTTAATTTCATACCCATTAATTTCTGCAAATTGTCTAAATTTTTCTCTATGCTCAAATTTCGACAATCCTAAATCAAGAATACTATCTGTATCTGAACTTTCTAACTGCTCAACTAATTCTAATATTACCTTTTCTGCCCTAACTATTCTCTCTAAAAACCAATCTAAACCATCTGTTGATTTTTTATCCACAAAAAAAAGCGTTTTATTCCATTTATCAATTGAAAATACAACTCCTTTTGTTTCTTTTTTTAATTCAGCCGAATACGTTGTTTTTCCCGAACCTGTATTTCCTACTATTAGATGTATCATTTGTTATGCTTTAAATTTTTTACATCTTTTTTCAAAGGAAAAACATGCATTTAAATAACTACTATTTTATTTCATAATGCCTTCATCAATAATTCTGCAGTTGCAGGGTTTGTTGCTAACGGAACATCATGTACATCACACAAACGCAATAACATGGTAATATCTGGCTCATGCGGATGTTTTTCATTAGGATCTCTAAAAAACAACACCATATTACATTTACCTTCAGCAACTCTTGCTGCTATTTGGGCATCACCACCAAAAGGGCCTGATAAAAACTTAGTTACTTTAAAACCTGCTTTTTCAGCTTTAGAACCTGTGGTTCCTGTTGATACTAATGATATATTTTTTTGAAGTAAAATGGCTTTATGTTCATTTAAAAACTGAACCATTTCTGCTTTCATTCCGTCGTGTGCTATAATTGCTATTTCCATTGTTCTAAAATTAACTAAAAATTCCCGCTATAAGCGGGAATTGATATTGTTTTTGTCTTATTATTTATTATAAAGATGCTGAATACTCAAGTAAATCAACAATCTTGGTTGCATAACCAAACTCATTATCATACCAAGAAATAACTTTAAAAAAGTTTTCATTTAACTCTAAACTTGCGTTGGCATCAACAACAGATGTTCTTGTTTCTGATACAAAATCTTGAGAAACAACTTCGTCTTCCGTATAACCAACAATGCCTTTAAATTCATTCTCTGAAGCAGCTTTAAAGGTTGCCATAATTTCTTTTAATGACGTTGCTTTTTTAGTTTTAAAAGTTAAATCTACTAATGAAACGTCTGCTACAGGAACTCTTACTGCCATTCCGGTTAACTTACCTTCCATCTCTGGAATTACTTTTGTTACTGCTTTTGCTGCTCCTGTAGAAGTAGGTATTATATTATTTATTACAGAACGACCCCTTCTCCAATTTTTATTTGGCCCATCAACAGTATTCTGAGTAGATGTTGCCGCGTGAACAGTCGTCATTAATCCTTCTGCCATTCCAAAAGCATCATTAATAACTTTTACTAATGGCGCTAAACAGTTTGTTGTACAAGATGCATTAGAAACGATAAGTTCGTCGGCTTTCATTTCGGCATGATTTACCCCCATAACATACATTTTAGCATCTTTTGATGGTGCGGAAATAATTACTTTCTTAGCACCTCCTTTTATATGCAATGCTGCTTTATCCTGATCTGTAAAAAAACCTGTTGATTCAATAATATACTCAGCTCCGACTTCGTTCCATTTTAAATTCTCTGGATTTCTTTCTGCTGATACTCTAATAATTTGCTCGTTTACAACTAGGTTACCGTCTTTTACAGTTACTTCTCCATCAAAACGACCATGAACCGAATCATACTTTAACAAATAGGCTAAATACTCTACATCTAACAAATCATTAATGGCAACTACCTGCACATTGTTTCTTTTCATGGCAGAACGGAAAGCTAATCTACCTATTCTTCCAAATCCGTTAATTCCTATTTTTATCATCACTTAACTATTTAATATTCTTATTTAAAATTATGTTGTCATAATATCAGAGACTCTTAGCAGCTCCATATCTATGTCATTATGACCTTTTATTGCTTTTTCTAAATTGGTAGCAACCACCATATTGTTTTGTAAACCAACCATTAAATTAGTTTGTCCATCAAGTAATAACTCAACTGCTTTCACACCTAACCTACTTGCTAAAACTCTATCGAAACATGTAGGTGAACCGCCTCTTTGCATGTGTCCTAAAACGGAAACCCTCACTTCATATTCGGGCAAGTTTTTTTCCACATAATCAGCCAATTCAAAAACATTTCTACCTGTTTTATCTCCTTCAGAAACGACAACAATACTCGACGACTTTCCTGTCCTTCTACTTTTCTTTAAAGACTCAAGCATTCTTTCTAGCCCTAAATCTTCTTCTGGAATTAAAATTTCTTCTGCTCCTGCTCCAACACCCGCATTTAAAGCGATAAAACCTGCATCTCTCCCCATCACTTCCACAAAGAAAAGTCGGTTATGTGACGATGCTGTGTCTCTAATTTTATCAATTGCTTCAACTGCTGTATTTAATGCAGTATCGTAGCCTATGGTATGCGTTGTCCCATAGATATCATTGTCTATAGTTCCTGGAATACCTATAATTGGAAAATTAAATTCTTTATTAAAAACAACACCTCCTGTAAAAGAACCATCACCTCCTATAACCACGAGCGCATCAACGTTATTTTCTTTTAAACTCTCATAGGCTTTTTTTCGACCTTCTTTTGTGGTAAACTCCTTAGACCGTGCTGTTTTAAGTATGGTACCTCCTTTATTAATAATATTGTTTACACTTCTAGCTGTAAACGGAACCAAATCTCCTTCTATTAAACCTTGGTAACCTCTATAGATCCCCATACACTCTGTACGATAATACGCACAAGTTCTTACAACCGATCTAATTGCGGCGTTCATTCCCGGAGAATCTCCTCCGGAAGTCATAACTGCTATTTTTTTTATTTTTCCCATAAGACGAACATCAAATTTAATCATTTTAAGTCACTTTTTATCTAAAAACACAAAATCATTTACTCATTACAACTGAAGTTTAACGTATCATAATATTTAACTACATTTAGCTTTTTTTAAAAATAATAACTAAATGACATTAACCTTTCTTGATTATTCTATTATCGTCGGATTTTTTATTCTCTCTTTACTTATAGGTCTCTGGGCTTCAAAATCCGCAGGAAAAAGCAGTGCTGAATTCTTTTTATCGGGTAGAAATATGCCTTGGTGGCTATTAGGCGTTTCGATGGTTGCCACTACATTTGCTGCCGATACTCCTGGATTGGTAACCGAATTGGTTCGTAAAAACGGAGTTTCAGGAAACTGGGTTTGGTGGGCAATGCTACTTACCGGTATGCTTACTGTTTTCTTTTACGCAAAACTTTGGCGAAAATCAGGAATTAGTACCGATTTAGAATTTTACGAATTACGATATTCTGGTAAAATGGCTGGGTTTTTAAGAGGATTTAGAGCCATTTATTTAGGTGTTATTTTTAATATTATTACCATGGCTGGAGTTTGTTTGGCCGGAGCAAAAATCGCTAATATCTTACTAGGCATCTCACAAGGTGAAATGCTATTGTATTCGTCTATTATTGTCGTTATTTATTCTTCTTTAGGTGGATTAAAAGGGGTTTTACTTACTGATTTTGTTCAATTTATAATCGCTATGATTGGTTCGGTTTGGGCAACCATATACATCATAAACTTACCAGAAATAAATGGCTTATCTAATTTATTAAGTCACCCTAATGTGAGTGATAAACTAGCCATGCTTCCTGATTTTTCGAACACAGAATCTTTAATCACTTTATTTATAATTCCCTTTGCAGTACAATGGTGGAGCACTTGGTATCCTGGTGCAGAACCTGGTGGTGGTGGTTATATTGCGCAACGAATGCTTGCTGCTAAAGATGAAAAAAATGCAACTTGGGCAACTTTGTTTTTCAATTTTGCACATTATGCGTTACGCCCTTGGCCATGGATTATTGTTGGTTTAGCATCTTTGGTAATTTTTCCGAGTTTAGAGAGTATGAATCAAGCATTTCCAAGCTTATCTACTGAAATGCAAGGACACGATGTTGGTTATGCTGCTATGATGACCTATTTACCTGCAGGATTGTTAGGAATCGTATTAACATCCTTAATTGCTGCTTTTATGAGTACCATTTCAACCCAATTAAACTGGGGAAGCTCGTACTTAGTAAACGATTTTTATAGCCGTTTTATCAACAAAAGTGCTTCTGAAAAACAAAAGGTAGTTGTTGGGAGAATATCAACAGTTTTACTAATGTTATTTGCAGCGCTATTTTCTTTTTACCTACAATCTGCTAAAGACGTTTTTGATTTATTATTACAAATCGGAGCCGGAACAGGATTGTTATTTATTTTACGTTGGTTTTGGAGTAGAATAAATCCGTATAGTGAAATTGCTGCGATGGCCATCTCTTTTGTTATTGCAGTATTCTTTTTTATCAATGGGAAAATGGAAAATCCTTTTATCGAAATTGCTGGGTATTGGCAATTAATAATCGGTGTTGTTATTACAACTATTGGGTGGGTTTTAGTAACCCTTTTAACACAACCAAGTGATGCGGATACTATTAACAAATTTGAAACCTTAATTTTCGATGGAGAAGACAAATTTAAGAACGTAGGTATAAAAATAGTTGGTTTTATTACAGGTACAATTGGTGTATATAGCTTCTTATTTGCCACTGGTAATTGGATTTATGGTAAAACATTATTAGCTACTAGCTTATCTATACTAACCTTAATGTGTGTTTATATTTTAACCAGAATTTGGAGACGTATTTCTTAGAAAGTAAAAACCCTTAAAATAAATTTATTTTAAGGGTTTTTTATTATTTAAGAGCCTTCTTATAACTCAATAATATTTGTTGAATGTGTTTATTATCATAAACCGAAGGATACAATTCTTTTATGATGGTATGGTATTTATAATCAATTGCTAATGCATTTTTTAAGTGCGTTAAACTGTAATCTTCTTTATCTAGGATCATAAATAAACCACATAATCGATATTCTACCTCAGCAGATTCTTTGTATATCTTTTTAGCTTTGATTATAATTTTTAAAGCGTCTTCAAAATCACCTAAAAATAATAATATATCTGCTAATGCTGTGTAAACTTCTAATCCCTGCTCCCCTAACTCAATACTCGTATAAAAAGATTTTACAGCTTCTTCGTAAAAATTAAGCTTTAAATTGATATCTCCTGACCTTTTCCAATACAGTTCATTTATCTCATCAATTTCTATTGCCTTGTTTACATAATGTAACGCTTTTTGAAAATTACCGTCATTGTAATAAGCATTTGCCAATAACATCCATGCTTTATCCAGCAAAGGATCTTCATGCACTGCTTTTTTATAAAAGTGAATGGCAGTATGCATGTTTTCTAATTTCTCATAACACTTTCCTATTCTGATGTAAGCAAAAGCGGTAGGATCATCTAACTCCAACGTAATTAAATAATTATTTATAGCCTCCTCATAGTTATTTAACTCTTCTAATGTTTTTGCTTTTTCTAAATACCCACCAATAAAACTTTCATCAATTAGCACGGAGTAATCAAAAGAAGTCAGCGCTTCTTTATGCATCCCTAATTCTGAATATTGTTTTCCTAATTGATGCCAAGCAACCTCACAATAAGGGTTTTTATCTACATATTTTTTTAAAAACTGTATTGCTTCTACATGTTTATCTTGCATATCAAAACAATATACAATATTGTATAGCGATGAATAATCTTCATAATCATCTTCCACACACTTCTCGAAATTTAACCGCGCATTTTCAAAATCGTCTAAATACAAATACTCCATCCCTAGCATTGACCAAATATCAGCCGGATCTTCAATAAATTCTAAGGATTCTTTTAAAACAGCTATAGCCTCAACATGCTGTTTCTTTTTTGATAAAATCAATGCTTTTTGTATGAAAACCTCATCATTATGAGGTTCAACAGCTTCTATAGCTCTTAACATTTTAACCGCTTCTTCTAATTTATTTTCGAAAATTAGAATCTCTACTTTCATTAATTTTAATTGAATAGAAGTAGGATGTTGCTCTAAACTAAGTTGTACTGCTTTTTTAGCCAAAGAATGTTTGGCTATATTTAAATAATGTTCGATGATCGTTTCAAACTCAACGGCGTCAAAAAAATATACATCGTTGGTTTTCAACATAGATTCAAATTTCAATATCGACATAAGCTACATATTTGAATGTATATAAATTTACTACAAGAACAGTGCCTATTTACGTTTTACAGTTTTTGTTTTCAACAATTTAATTAACAATATTGCCCTCTTTTTAGTTATTCTATTTTCTTATTTGAAAGAACCAATTATTTTTCTATATTTGGGAGTATTAAAGTTTTACAACAAAACTTACACCTAATTATAAACAAAAAAATCATGAGTAAATTTGACGAAAAAGTAGTATTGTATAAGAAATTTATGGATGATAGAAATCTTCCTTCTAATCTTGATTTATTAAAAGCAGTTACTAAAGGTTTAGGACCTTCTATTTATAAAAAAGATGCTGAAACGGTATCGGGTAGTGACGCTAAAGAATTAGGTACTGTTAAGAAAAACTTCTTAATGAAAAAATTAGGTTTAGCTGATAGCCCTGCATTAGACAAAGCTATTGACGAAGTTATGGAAAAAATTGGAAGATCTGAAAGAAATAAATATCGTGCTGTAGTTTACTATATGCTAGCTAAAAAATTTGGCAAAGAATCTGTTTACGGAATGTAAAAAATACATTTTTTATAAAAAAAAGTCCTGTATTGATTTTAATACAGGACTTTTTCTATTTTAGCTATCAACAAACAAACTATATTTATGTCGCAGTTTATTAGTGTTTTTGACATGCTGAAAATTGGCGTTGGTCCCTCAAGCTCACATACTTTAGGGCCTTGGAGAGCCGCCCAAGAGTGGATTGAAAAATTAAAAAAAGCACATCTTTTTAATACTGTTGATGGTATTAAAATAGATTTATACGGTTCTTTATCTCTAACAGGAAAAGGTCACGCAACTGATTTAGCTATTTTATTAGGCTTAAGCGGTACAGATCCGGAGTATATACCTGTTGAAAATATCGATACAATAATTCATAAAATAAAAGAAACTACTAGCTTACATTTTAATGCTGAAAAGCAGATAGTTTTTTCTATAGAAAACATTGTTTTTAATAAAGATTTTTTACCATTTCACTCCAACGGGTTAACTTTTAAAGCTTTTTCTAAAGGTAAAGAAATTTCTAGTGAAACTTATTATTCAATCGGTGGGGGGTTTGTTATTCAAGAAGAAATAGATGCACCTTCTGAGACCGAAATAAACAAGAAAAATTTTCCGTTCCCAATAAATAGAGCAACAGAATTAGAAGCGTATTGTGATAAGGAACAAAAAAACATCTCTGATATCGTTTATCAAAATGAATTAGTTTTAAAAACTTCAGATGAAATAGATACTGAACTAAAACGTATCTGGGAAACCATGTTAGAATGCATGTACATTGGTTGCCATACAGAAGGAATTTTACCTGGTGGATTAAATGTAAAACGGAGAGCATTTGGTACACATACAAAATTAATTAAAGATGCTGAGTACACGAACGAGCAAGAATGGATTACCGCCATTAGAAGCACCGAAGTAAAGTTTCGTGAAATTTTAAAATGGGTAAGCTGTTTAGCTTTATCCGTTAATGAAGTAAATGCCGCTTTAGGTAGAGTTGTTACAGCACCAACAAACGGAAGTGCAGGAGTTATTCCCGCTGTTTTAATGTATTATTTAGTTATCGAAAATCACGAAGCTGATTTTGACCATATTAAAAAATTCTTATTAGTTGCTGGAGAAATTGGAAGCATCTTTAAGAAGAACGCAACAATATCGGCTGCAATGGGTGGTTGCCAGGCAGAAATTGGTGTTTCATCGGCAATGGCTGCTGCTGCACTAACAGAGCTTCTAGGAGGAACACCTGGGCAATGTTTGGTTGCTGCCGAAATAGCAATGGAACATCATTTAGGTTTAACTTGCGACCCTATTGGTGGCTTGGTTCAAATACCCTGTATAGAGCGTAATGCTATGGGAGCGATTAAGGCGATTAATGCTGCTGAGCTAGCACTAGAAACAAACCCAAAAGAGTCTTTAGTTCCTTTAGATAAAGTGATTGATACGATGTGGGAAACTGCAAAAGACATGCACCGTAATTATAAAGAAACTTCAGAAGGTGGTTTGGCTATTACTGTTGGGTTAGCTGCTTGTTAAGCTATTTTACTTCAATAGGTTTTCCTAAAAATTTAGGTTGCACATTTAGTACGATATCTACAAATACCTTAACCCTTGCTAAGTACTCTCTTAACTGAACTTTTAGTCCGTATTTACTAGAAACACCTTTGGCATTAAAACCTATTGCTTTAATGCCAAAGTAATTAGCTAAATAAATAGCTCTTTCATTATGGAATTGCTGCGATACAATGGTTACAGAAGTTTGCCCGAATATTTCTTTTACACGTACCACAGAATCTAAAGTTCTAAATCCTGCATAATCTAAAAATATTTTATCTTCAGGAATACCTGCTTTTATTAAATCCTTTTTAAATCTAGAGGGCTCATTGTATTCCTTAGTACCGTTATCTCCACTAACGATTATATATTCTATTTTACGAGACTTGTATAATTCTGCTGCCGCATCTATTCTGTACTTATAGTACAAATTTACTTGTCCGCTTACTAAATATTTACTCGTCCCTAAAACCAAACCTACTTTGTTTTCGGGTATTTCATTTACGCTTGTATATATTTTATCTGCTGCTTTTTTTTCAACTAAAAAATTACATAAGTAAATAACAAGCAATACTAAAAAAGTTAGCACACCACATAGTTTTATCAGCTTAATTTTTACTCTTCTCATTTTATCTGGTGAAAAATAATTCGGTTTTAGTAGACATTTCTTCAGAAAACCTATAATTATCAACATTAAAACCTTTTAACGCTTCTATTGTTTTTACATCATTTTCAATAATATAACGCACCATTAAACCACGTGCTTTTTTAGCATAGGTCATAATCGTTTTATACTCTCCGTTTTTAAGATCTTTAAAAACAGGCGTTATCATTGGTACTTTTAAAACTTTTTTTGGCAAAGCTTTAAAATACTCTGTACTTGCTAAATTAATTAATAACTCATTATCTTCTAATTCGGCATTTAAAGAATCAGCTAAATCAGTATTCCAAAATTGATATAAATTTTCTGTTTTTCCTACTTTTAACTTGGTGCCCATTTCTAAACGATAAGGCTGAATTAAATCTAATGGCCTTAACAATCCGTATAAACCAGATAAAATTCGAAGTCTGTCTTGTAAAATCGGTAATCTATCTTCAGAAAGTGTTGTTACATCTATCCCTCTAAAAACTTCACCAGTAAAAGAAAAAATAGCTTGTTTTGAATTTTCTATTTCAAACGGTGTTTGCCAATCTTGATTTCTATCATAATTTAAACTTGCCAAATCATCAGAAATCTTCATTAAATCACTCAACTTTTTTCGCGAAAGTGTTTTTAATTTGTTATTTAGTTTTTTTGATTGCTCTAAAAATCGCGGCTGTGTATATAAATTGGTATTTGCTTTGGTTTCAAAATCTAAGGACTTTGCTGGAGATATAATAATTTTCATTCAACTAGTATTTTATGTAAAAGTAAGGAGCACTTTTAAAATTGCTACTTAATTATAGTAATTTAAATCAATCACAGTATCAAAATATATAATACGCTTTTATATCGTTAATCCGTCATACGCTAAAAATACATTTTCTGGCAGCTCTTTCTCAACCTCTTCATGCAAACCAAGTAACTCGCTAATATGCGTTAAATATGCTTTCTTCGGATTTAATTCTGCTATAAAAGCCAAGGCTTCATCTAAATTAAAATGTGTTGCATGAGGCTCTTTACGCAGTCCTGTTACAATTAGTACATCTAAATGGGATAGCTTCTGTTTTTCTGCTGTTGATATTGTTTTAATATCTGTAAGATAAGCAATGTCATTAAAGCGATATCCTAAAATTGGCAATCGACCATGTAATACTTCAACCGGAGTTACTTTTACATCCTCTAAAATAAAACTAGCGTGATGGGAGATAATATTTGGAGCTACTTTTGGTGCACTCGGATACCTGTTTTCAGTGGCAAAAATATAATCGTATCTTTTTTTAAGAACATTTAAAACCCTTTGTGAAGTATAAATAGGCACTGCACCCATTTGAAAACAGTACGGTCTTATTTCATCTAAGCCTGCAATATGATCGGCATGTTCGTGTGTAAATAAAATTCCGTTTATCGACTCCACATTCTCACGTATCATTTGCTGACGAAAATCAGGTCCACAATCAATAACATACTTAATCGCATCCCAAGAAATTACAATTGAAGAACGTAATCGTTTGTCTCTAGTATCTTTAGATAACGCTACAGGATGTTTACTTGTAATCATTGGAACACCTGTAGAGGTTCCTGTTCCTAAAAAAGTTACTTTTAATTGCTTCTTTTTATCTATCATTACTACAAAAATACGACAAAAATTATCTGATAAGTCCTATTTTCAGTACATTTGTTATACGTAACAAAAAATAATAAAATGGCAATTACGCTTAAAGGAGATCAAAAAATAAGCACCGTACCAACAACTGACAGTAAAGCTTTAAAAATCAATTTAAATGCCCATATTTATGGGACATTTGCTGAGATTGGAGCTGGTCAAGAAACCGTTCGTAATTTTTTTAGAGCTGGTGGTGCTTCTGGTACTATTGCAAAAGCAATGAGTGCTTATGATAAAGATTTTTCTGATGCCATTTATGGAGTAGAAAATGACAATCGCTATGTTACCGAAAAACGATTAAAAAAGATGTTAAGACATGAAATGGACTTAATTGAAGAGCGTCTTGATCGTCAAAAACATCCTGAGAAATTATTTTTTAGCTACGCGAATACTGTTGCAACCATTAACTTTTCTAAAAAATTTAAAGGTCATGGTTGGATTGGTATTCGTTTTCAACTAGATCCTCTTGAAGATTATAACGAAATCATCTTACACCTTCGATTTAAAGAAACTGATGCTCGACAACAACAAGAAACTTTAGGGATTTTAGGTGTTAATTTAGTTTACGGAGCCTATTATTTAAATGACAGTCCTAAAGAATTATTAAAATCTTTTTATGACAACATTGATAGCGATCGTTTAGAAATTGACATGATTAATTTCTCTGGACCACGCTTTATGTATGTAGATAACCGTTTAATGAGCTTACAGCTAGTTAAAAACGGAATGACAAACGCAGTTATGTTTGGCCCAGACGGAAACAATTTACTACCTGCTCAAGTACTTTATAAGAAGAATATTTTAGCACTTCGTGGAAGTTATCGCCCTGTTACGAAAGTAAATATGGATATGTTCGAGCGCTCGAAAGAATTGTTTTTAGCAGAAAAGAAAGTTAATCCAGAAAAAACACAAGTTATTTTTGAAATTACTTTAAGTAACCTACGTGCTGAAGGAGAAATTAACGAACGTGATTTCTTAGACAGAGCCGAATTACTTTGTGCACTTGGTCAGAACGTAATGATTACTAATTACCAAGAATATTTTAGATTAGTTGATTACTTTAGTGAATTTACAAAAGAAAGAATGGGATTAGCCATGGGCGTTAATAATCTTATCCAAATTTTTGATGAAAAATATTATCGTGATTTAAGTGGTGGTATTTTAGAAGCCTTTGGAAAACTTTTCTATCGGGATTTAAAAGTATATATGTACCCTTATAAAGATGAAGAAACTGATGAATTTATTACCAGTGATAATTTAAAGGTGCACCCTAGAATGAAAGAACTTTACAAGTTCTTTAAAAACAATGGTAGACTTATTGATATAAAAGATATTGACGAAGAAAGCTTACATATTTTCTCTCGTAAAGTATTAAAAATGATTAAAAATAATGAAGCAGGCTGGGAAGAAATGCTTCCTGAAGGTGTTTCAGAAACCATTAAAGAAAAACGCTTATTTGGCTGTTCTAAAAAACGAGCATAAATAAATTAATTTCCTTTTAAACCTTTTAGTATCTTTAAAGTCTAACAACTAAACAATTTTAGTTGACAGACGAACTCATACTCATAACACAGCTACAAAATAACAAAACAAAAGAAGTAGCGTTTAAACAACTATTATCGCTATACAAAGAGCGATTGTATTGGCATATACGAAAGATTGTTGTTTCTCATGATGATACTGATGATGTTTTGCAAAATACTTTTATCAAAGTTTTTAAAAATATTGATACTTTTAAAAATGATAGCAAACTTTACTCTTGGATGTATCGAATTGCGACTAACGAATCAATTACTTTTATCAATAAAAGAGCTAAAGACAACAAAATTGATATTACTGAGTACCAGCAACAATTAGTTTCTAGTTTGGATAGTGATAATTGGTTTACGGGAAATGAAATTCAACTTATTTTACAAAAAGCTATTGCTACTTTGCCGCAAAAACAACAATTAGTATTTAACATGAAGTATTTTGATGAAATGAAGTACAACCAAATTTCTGAAATATTAGAAACATCTGTTGGCGCTTTAAAAGCATCCTATCATATTGCTGTTAAAAAAATAGAACACTTTATTAAAAACCATAATTAAACCTTTTATAAAAAATATAGTCTTAGAAGAGAGATGGATAAAGAATTAAAAAATACAATAGATTTTATAAATAATAAGGTAGCTAAGGAAACAGGATTTTCTTTACCTAAAAATTATTTTAAAGAAATGGAAAGAAATTTCTTTTCTTCTGAAACTACTGTACAGATATCTAAAGAAAACACTTTTAAAACTCCTGCTAATTATTTTGATACTGTTGAAGAAAACATTTTAACAAAGCTTCTAATAAAAACACCTAAAGAAATGAAAATCATTTCTTTATATAAAAAAGCACTTGAATTTATTCCTATCGCCGCTGCAGCCTCTGTTTTGTTGTTTATTGGTTTAAATTACTCTAATACTGGTAGTAAAGACAATTTTAATAATATAACACAAGCTGATATAACATCTTGGTATGAAAATGGATATGGAAATACTGACAACAATGAATTAGCAATTATTTTAGACCCTTCTGATTTTGAAGAAAACATTTTACCTTCTATGGATGATGAAAATTTAGAAGACTACTTAAACACAATTGACAATACTACTATTTTAAATGAAATTCAATAAAAAATGAAAAAATACACATTCACGCTAGTATTCATATTTTTTTTAAGCATCTTATCTAGCCATGCTCAGTCAAAAAAAGGAAGTGTAGAAAAAATTCGTACCTATAAAATTGCATACTTAACAGAAAAATTAAGCTTAACAGAAGAAGAAGCTCAAAAATTTTGGCCTATTTATAACAAATACGATAACAAGAAGATAAAACTTCATATAGAGAAGCGCTATAATATTAAAAATAGAATTCTTAAAAATGGAGGGATTGATGGTTTATCAGAAAATGATTCTAAAGAAATTTTAGAGAAAATTCAAGCAATAAACAAGCAGGAATATGAAATAAAAACATCTTTTTACCATAAGGTTTCAAAAGTATTATCTTTTAAAAAAATACTTACACTACAAATATCTG
Organism: Tenacibaculum sp. SM2510; assembly: GCF_057002845.1. Classification (NCBI taxonomy): domain Bacteria; kingdom Pseudomonadati; phylum Bacteroidota; class Flavobacteriia; order Flavobacteriales; family Flavobacteriaceae; genus Tenacibaculum; species Tenacibaculum sp. SM2510. The sequence goes on along the minus strand of NZ_CP192703.1, from coordinate 2,816,550 downwards.
AGCATGAATTTAACCGTAAACTCATGCAAAAATATAGAGGCAAAAAAAATAAGAATAAAAAAGAAGCTAATTAGCTTCTTTTTTATTCTTATTTTTTTACTAAAGCTAAACAAACATATAAATCTGGTTTGTTTGCTGTAAATTGTTTTAACCATATTGTTAACTCATCTACTTCATATGGTAATAACCTACTTAATGCTTTTTCTAATTCTCTACAAAACAAATCAGTGTTAAAACTTACTTTCTTTAATACAGTCTTAGTGTATTCGTACATTGCTCTTGCCATGTTGCTAAAGGGGGAATTAATTGTTAATTATTACTGAACGTAATTTACGAAAAAAATTCTCTTTATACATGTTAAATTTTTGCAAAAAAAATCCGACCCATTATAATGAATCGGATTTAAACCACTAACTTATAGTTTATTATAAGTTATTTACTTTTTCGATTAAAGCATTTGCTTTCTCTTCTAATTCAGTACTTATTGCTTTGAAATGTGCTTTTTTATCTTCAACTTTCTTAGCATTTATCTTTGCTATTAAACCATCATAAGTTTCAAAAACCTCATCAACAAGCGCTTCTGATTTTTCTTGATCTGCCTCTGGGTTTAATTGTGCAGATAATCTACATATATCAATAATATCTCCTAAAGTATAATCGATATCTTTTTTTAAGTTTTTAATACTTGCCATAATTATTATTTTTTTGCAAAATTAGTCGATTTTATCTAATTCAGCCTGAAATTTATCAAAAAATTGTCCAACATGATATCCATCAACTAAAGCATGATTTACATTCACTGCTACAGGCATCATTTTTTTATTATTATCTAACTTTATTTTACCAAAAGCAACTTGCGGAACACTATCATTTTTGTTACCCGAACTTGGTTCTTTATGACCTGTAAAAGAAACCCATGGTAAAGCCGAACAATGTATACAGCCTAGAGAATACCTTGGAGGAAACAAATCGACTGAGTTGATAATACGCTCTTTTTCTTTTTGGAAATTTATATTAAACACCTCAAAATCAACTGAGAAATCTATGTATGAAAATCCGAAAGTATGATTGGGTCTTGCTATGGTTGCTGATGCATTTATATGCTCATAAATAGCTATTTTATCTTCTTCTATTCTATATTTAAAATTTTCAACGGCATTTATAGCCTTCATACATGCGTGCAAATAACGTATAAAAAAAGATTGTTTTTTTTGTTTTGCTGATTCATAACATTTAGAAACATCAACATCTGCTACAATTCCAAAAGTTGGGTCAGCTAAAGTTCTAAAATGACTAAAATGTTGCTTTCTATTCCAGTTTTCAATATCTAAATATTTCATCTATAAAAAAGTTAATACTTCTGTAATTTTAGAAACTGTTTTGTAACAATCAGATTTTTGTTCATCTCTTACCTCTTCATGCGCCCAAGTCGTATGAAAAGGAATATGTACCGCTGAAGCGCCTAGTGCTACTAATGGTAAAACATCAGATTTTAATGAATTACCAATCATTAATAACTCAGAAGGGTTAATATCTAAATGTTTTATCAACCTTAAATAATCTGTTTCTTTTTTATCACTCATCACCTCTGTGTGATGAAAATATTTTAAAATTCCTGATTTTTCAAGCTTACGTTCCTGATCTAATAAATCACCTTTAGTAGCTACTATTAATTTATACTTTCCTTGTATTTTTTGCAACACCTCTTCTACTCCTTCTAATAAGTCAATTGGCTGTTCGAGCATTTCTTTACCAATCTCTAGAATTCTATCTATCGTTTTTTGATTGATTTTATAATTTGATAATTCCAACGCACATTCTAACATCGACAGTACAAAACCTTTTATACCGTAACCATAGATTTTAAGATTGTCGATTTCTTTTTTATACAACTCTTGATGAATCTTGTTTTCTGTTTCATAACCAGATAACAACTTTGCAAACTCATTTTCTGCATCTCTAAAGTAGGTTTCGTTTACCCACAAAGTATCATCAGCATCAAAAGCAATTACCTTAATATTATTCATTTGCTATATTTATATCTTTAAAAATTTTATATTAACTACTTTAAATAGCCAAGTGCATCATGCCACTTAAAATCATTATAACATCTTTATTTACACAAATCAAAGATACATATTTAAACAACTTTTATCTTTTACTTACACCAGCTTATTAATTATTTAACATTAATATTTTCTCTTTGGCGTTGTGTTGCAAAAACTTTTGCTACATTTGATTCTTATGAAAGTACTTTTAAACACATATATATTTATTTCAAACACAATCGGCATGATTATGTGTAAAATGTGTATGCGCAAACAATATGTGTCTATTAAGAAAAGTACTTTAAAGAACAGCTTTAAACAACGGTTTTAAAAACCGATATTTAATACAAACTACAAAAGGTGCTTTTTTATAAAAAGCACCTTTTTTTATTTACTAATATTTAAACTTTAATCATCATGAAAACAGCAAAAAACAGCAAACGAATTAGCATGTATTTAACCAGCATAATGTGTTCAGTAAAAAACATTTTTTTTAGAAAACCGAATTTCCCACCAATAAATCCGCTACATCATGAATACTTATAACCTACACAAAGACAACTCTTTTCAATTTACTGTTAACAAAAAACAAGTTAACAAAAACAAAACACTGAAAAATTCAATTTTATACCATAAAATCGAATCTAACGTAACTTCATCTCTTAACCTTCATCAGCACTCCTCTAGTATAAGTTTTAAAAGCATAGAGTTTGACATTCTAGAAAACGCTTATTTAAACGATAAACTTATTATTCATAATTATATTAAAAAACTGAGTGTCACCGAAATTATTTTACACATTACAGTATCTAAAAAAGCAGCAAAAGATGGCAGTATTATCTGTAAAGCTGTATTTGGTTACAACTTTTTGAATGGCTCCTAAATTTGAGATTAGTTACAGACTCAATGTAAATTTTGAGTCTGTTTTATTTTATATAAACCTCTAAGAGCTTTGTGTTTTTAGCTAAAATATTTACTTTTTTAATACAAGCAGGCACTAAAATAGTCTCTCCTATTTGTAACCTTTCTTGCTGTTCTTCATATACGAAAATAGCAGTTCCTTCCACACACATATAAATTACAAAGCTGTCTTTATCTTCGTGATTTATGGTATATTTTTTTGTTAAATGCAAAAAATTTGTTGTAAAATACTTGCAATCTACAATATTTGAAGGTTTATTTTTTTTCTTAAGATACTCTGCTTTATAATTTGATTTGGCTGAATAATCTATAGCATCTAATGCTAAATCTAAGTGTAAATCTCGCTGTTCACCCTTTGCATCTTTTCTGTTCCAGTCAGAAATACGATACGTAACGTCAGATGTTTCTTGAATTTCAGCTAACAAAACACCTTTACCTATTGCATGTATTCTTCCTGCAGGCACTAAAAAAGTATCCCCTTTTTTTACAAAATCTACATTTAGCAATGCTGTTTCATTACCTGATGCTATCGTTTTTACAAAAGAATTTTTATCAGACTCTTCAGAGAAACCCACTATAATTTTTGCTTTTTTATCTGCATTCACAACATACCACATCTCAGTTTTACCCAAAGAGTTATGCCTTTTTTGCGCTAAAATATCATTTGGGTGCACTTGTAAACTTAATTTTTTCTTAGCATCTATAAATTTAATAAGTAATGGGAATTTATCTTGAAATATTCGATACACTTTATCTCCTAAAACATCTTGTTTAAACTCTCTTATCAACTCATTTAAACTTCGTCCTTTTAGGCTCCCATTACTAACAATAGAAACATCGTTTTCTACATCAGAAATCTCCCAACTCTCTCCAATATCTTTTCTATCTGTTCTTTTATTGAGTACAGTATGTAGTTTTTCTCCTCCCCAAATTTTAGATTTTAAAATAGGTTCAAATCGTAATAATTGACTTATCATAATTAGTTACCGCTATAGGTTACAAAGTTTCTTGGGGTTTCGTATAACGTTATTTCTAAGGCTAATTTTTCAGGAATACTTACACGTAATTTGTTAAATATTACTACCGATATATTTTCGGCTGTAGGAATCATGTTTTTAAACTCTTCTACTTCTATATTCAAATTTTTGTGATCAAAATCATCTTCTACTTCCTTTTTAATCAACTCACTTAATTTACCTAAATCATATACATAGCCCGTATCTTTATCTATTTCGCCTGTTAAAGAAACAATTAACTCGTAATTATGGCCATGGTAATTTGGATTGCTACATTTTCCGAAAACCTCCAAGTTTTTTTCATCAGACCATTTCGGATTAAACAATCTATGAGCTGCATTAAAATGTGCTTTTCTATGTACGGTTACTCTAGGCATTTTTTAAGGTATCGTAAGATTTTTTAAATATAATTTTAAACCAAGCTGTATATATTTCTGGTTTACTTTCAATATCCTTTTTCACAGCTTCTAAAGTCATCCATTTATAAGACTCCACTTCTTCTTTATTGATGTTTGGCTGCTCATTAAAGTCTCCTACCATTACATGATCTAATTCATGTTCTGTTAACCCGTTATCAAAAGGCGCTTTGTAAATAAAAGAAAACACTTCTTTTAACTCACAAACAAACCCCATTTCTTCCTGAAGACGGCGTTTTCCTGCCGCTAAATTTGTTTCCCCTTCTCTTTGATGCGAACAGCAAGTATTTGTCCATAATAACGGGGAATGGTATTTTTCTGCTGCACGTTGTTGCAACATCAATTCCTTTTTTTCGTTAAAAACAAAAACCGAAAATGCCCTGTGTAATAATGCTTTTTCATGAGCTTCAATTTTCTCCATCAACCCTATTTGATTGTCTTGCTCGTCTACTAATATTACTTGTTCTTTCATCTATTTAATTTACGAAAAACAAACTTACAAAAATGATATCAGTTCAACAATTAAACCTTTGAACAGTTAAGCATTAAACCGTATCTTTGCAGCCTTAAAATTTATAGATGAGTTTTTTAAAAGAAATACAAAAACGACGTACATTCGGAATTATATCACACCCCGATGCAGGTAAAACTACTTTAACTGAAAAGTTATTATTATTTGGTGGAGCAATTCAGGAGGCTGGTGCTGTTAAGAACAATAAAATAAAGAAGGGAGCTACTTCCGATTTTATGGAAATTGAGCGTCAGCGTGGAATTTCAGTTGCTACTTCGGTACTGGCTTTTATCTATAAAGACAAAAAGATAAACATTTTAGATACCCCGGGTCACAAAGATTTTGCGGAAGATACTTTTAGAACTTTAACTGCAGTAGATAGTGTTATTGTAGTAATTGATGTTGCCAAAGGTGTAGAGCCTCAAACCGAAAAATTGGTTGAAGTTTGTAGAATGCGTAAAATACCGATGCTTGTATTTATAAATAAATTAGATAGAGAAGGTAAAGATGCTTTCGATTTATTAGATGAAGTTGAGCAAAAACTAGGTTTACGTGTTACTCCTATGAGTTTCCCTATCGGAATGGGGTATGATTTTAAAGGAATTTATAATATTTGGGAAAAGAAATTAAATCTTTTTTCGGGGGATAATAAAACAAAAATTTCTGATGGTGTTCAGTTTGATGATCTTTCAAACCCTAAGTTAGATGAAATTATAGGAAAAGCTGCTGCAGAAACCTTACGAGAAGAGTCGGAATTAGTATACGAAGTATATCCTGAGTTTAATCAGCAAGAATATTTAGCGGGTGATTTACAACCTGTTTTCTTTGGTTCGGCTTTAAATAATTTTGGAGTAAAAGAATTATTAGATGCTTTTATTGAAATAGCACCACAACCACAACCTAAAAAAGCTGAAGAGCGTTTAGTTGATTCTAAAGAAGAAAAATTAACTGGATTCGTTTTTAAAATTCATGCCAACATGGATCCTAAACACAGAGACAGGCTTGCTTTTATAAAAATTGTTTCAGGAATATTTAAAAGAAATTCTCCGTATTTACACGTTCGTAACGGTAAGAAAATGAAATTCTCGAGTCCGAATGCATTTTTTGCAGAGAAGAAACAAATTGTAGACGAATCTTTTCCTGGTGATATTGTTGGTGTACATGACACCGGTAACTTTAAAATTGGTGACACATTAACCGAAGGAGAAGAATTAAACTTTAAAGGAATTCCGAGTTTTTCTCCAGAGCATTTCCGTTATGTAAACAATGCCGACCCTATGAAGTCTAAACAACTCTACAAAGGTTTAGATCAATTAATGGATGAAGGTGTTGCACAGTTATTTACAATGGATATGAACGGACGTAAAATTGTGGGTACTGTTGGTGCGTTACAATACGAAGTTATTCAGTACCGTTTAGAGCATGAATATGGTGCAAAGTGTACGTATGAAAATATTTCTGTACACAAAGCATGTTGGGTACAAGCTGAAGACGAAAAAAACGACGAATTTAAAGAGTTTAAACGTGTTAAGCAGCGTTATTTAGCAAAAGATAAACAAGGTAAATTGGTATTCTTAGCAGATTCTTCTTTTACATTACAAATGACACAAAGTAAATATCCAACCGTTAAACTACACTTAACAAGTGAATTTGAATAGGTAATAATTGGTTTTAAGCATTTATTTAACATGAATAATAAAAATTACAATGTCATTGCGAGGAACGAAGCTATCTTCTTAGTTAGTAATAGATTACTTCACTATGTTCGTAATAACGTTTTTTTATCTTTTATCTTTTGTCTTTTATTCTTCACATTGTATAGTCAGGAAAACCTATCAACTTTAAAGGGAAAAGAACTACACACTAAAGTACGTTTGAATTTTATTCCTGTTCAAATGCCTACTGATAAGTTCCCAAATTTAAAACCAACTATGGGATTGGCGGGTTTACATTATCAAATACCAATTAATGATTGGTTGTATGGTGGTGCGGGTTTTCATTTTGCGATTACTGGCGACCAAGGCGGCTTATTTACCTTAGGAGCAGAGATAGGTGTAAATAAACAACTATATAAAAATATTTATGTGGATGCCAACTTCCATTTTGGTGGTGGTGGCGGATACCGAAATTTGGTAAACGATGGCGGATTTATAAATCCGAATATTGGTTTACAATATAAAAAGAACAACTATTCTTTCGGGGTACAATACAGTCATCTAAATTTTTATTCAGGTGAAATAAAAAGTAATTCGGTTTCGGTTTTTGTTGAAATTCCGAGTGTATTACGTTTTACGGATTATGATAAAGCACATCAAAAATTTGCTTCAATGAATCTTTCTTCGGATAATTTTTGGAGCAAGCCTGTGGTGAAAAACGCACAACAAGTACGTTTCGATTTCTTTAAACCAATCGGAAATTCCAAAAAAGACAATGGAGACGTTTTAGATGAGTCATTATATGTAATCGGATTTGAATATCAGAAATACCTATCAGAAAACACCTTTTTATTCGCGCATACAGATGCCATATACAAAGGACTACGTGCAGGATTTATGGATTTGTTTTTTGGAGCAGGGTACCATCCATATCAATCGAAATACATTAATATTTTTACAAAATTAGCAATTGGTGCTGCTGGTGGTCGTGTGGCTCCTGAAGGTGGATTGATGATTTATCCATCTGCAGGAATCGATTTAAAACTCTCTAACAAATTAGCATTAAGTGGTCACGGAGGTTATTATCGCGCTATTGCAGGTGATTTAGAGGCATATACCGTTGGTTTTGGATTCAAATACTTCGGCTTAAATGGTGGAACAACTTCTGAAAAGAAAAAATTCAGTTATTTTTACACACAAGGTTTGCGCGTTGAAATTCAAAACCAATCGTATTTTGATGTTGCAAAAACAGATGATATTTTTGATGCTACAACAATCGATTTACAATTGATTGGTTTAAAAGTGAATTTCGACCTTAACAAATGGCTTTACATTGCTGGTGAAGCGAGTTTTGCCTATGATGGTCGTTCGGGTGGTTATGCTCACGGATTAGTTGGTGGAGGAATTTATTCTCCTCAATTTTTTAATAATAAAGCGCGTGGTTTTATTGAATTTATGACAGGCGCAGGTGGCGGCGCAGGTGTAGATACTGATGAAGGGATTATCGTTCGTCCAACACTAGGTGTAAGCTACGACATTACAAACAGTGTTGCTATTTTAGCTTCAGCTGGAAAATATTATTCGCCTTTCGGAAATGTAAAATCGACGAATATGAATATTGGTTTAAGTTTTAACTTAGCCACCTTATCCGTAAAAAAGTAATTATATAGTATGCTTGCGCTAGGGATTGAAGTGACATCCTTTTATGAAGAATGAAAGATATAACGGAAAGCCCGCTCGAGCGCCCAAATAAATTAAAGTTTAATTAGTAAATAATAGTAGAATGAATAACGGAATTTACGCAAAGTTCACAACGCCAAAAGGCGATATTTTAGTGAATTTAGAATACGAGAAAACTCCTGGAACTGTAGGTAACTTTGTTGCTTTAGCAGAAGGAAATTTAGAAAACGAAGCTAAACCACAAGGAACTCCATATTACAATGGCTTAAAGTTTCACCGTGTGATTTCTGATTTCATGGTACAAGGTGGTTGTCCACAAGGTACTGGAACAGGAAACCCTGGTTATAAATTTGACGATGAATTTCATCCTGATTTAAAGCACGATGCTCCTGGTAAATTATCTATGGCAAATGCAGGACCTGGAACAAACGGTTCTCAGTTTTTCATTACACACGTAGCAACGCCTCATTTAGATGGTAATCATACTGTTTTTGGAAACGTTGTAGAAGGACAAGATGTTGTTGATGCTATTCAGCAAAACGACACGATGGATGTTGAAATTATTCGTGTAGGTGAAACTGCTGAAAAATTTAACGCTATTGAAGCTTTTAGGTCTTTTGAAGGATCTCGTGAAAAACGTGAGGTTGAAGAATTAGCAAAGCAAAAAGAATTATTAGATTCTGTTGCTAAAGGTTATAACGAAACTTCGTCTGGATTACGTTACAAAATATTACAAAACGGAGACGGAAAACAAGCTACTAAAGGCGCAAATGTATCTGTACATTATAAAGGGCAGTTATTAGACGGTACTGTATTTGATTCTTCTTATAAGCGTAAGCAACCAATCGATTTTGCTATCGGTATGGGACAAGTTATTGCTGGCTGGGATGAAGGTATTCAATTATTAAAAGTTGGAGACAAAGCGAGATTTGTTATTCCATCAAACTTAGCGTATGGCTCAGCAGGTGCAGGAGGCGTAATTCCACCAGATGCTACTTTAATTTTTGATGTAGAGTTAATGCACGTGAAATAATTTGTTTTGTGTTTATTAAAATATTTAAAAGCCTTCTATTCATAAATAGAAGGCTTTTTTTTTTAAAGTAAACCTTCATTATAAAATTGATATGATAATATATTATTGACTAAATCACAAACAACTAAAAAACAATCACTTAACATTAAGTTAACATTATCTTAATGTATTCAAAATTGTTAAACCAACTAAATATTACTATTTTAGTAGCTTGTAGATAACCCCTTAATTACACAACTATGAAATCCCCCCTCAATATAGTTATAGCTTTATTTATTTCTGCTGTGGCTATTTCACAAGAGAAATGTGAAACCCCAAACGAAACAATAGAAGATCTTAACACTATAAGTATTACAAAATGCTCTATAGATGATGTTAAAAACGCTTTAGAATCTGACGACAAACAAGTTTCTGTTAGAAAACATGTTCGTATATCAAAAAACAACATCTCTATAGAAGCTAATAATAAGATTAAAAAAATAAAGAAGAACACTATTTTAGTTGAAAAATTAAATATTAAAACAGATGCTGTTTCTTCCTTAAAAAGAATACCTTTTCATTTAGTAGAGCAAATACCTTTATTTTCAAAATGTAAAAACACTCCTTTAGTTCAACAGACTAAGTGTTTTGAAAAACAAATGATTAAACATGTTGTTCAGCATTTTAACTATCCAAAAAGTGCTATAGCTAAAAATATTGAAGGTAGAGTTATGGTACAATTCACTATTAATAAATATGGTAAAGTTGTAAACGTTAAAAAAAGAGGACCTAAGGGTGGTGAACTTTTAGAAGAAGAGGCTGTTCGATTAATAAAAAAACTGCCCGATTTTATTCCAGGAAAACACAATAATAACTTTGTTAATGTAAAATATGCATTACCTATTACTTTTAAAACTCCTAAAAAATAAAATTAATATAATACATTTTTATAATAATCTTTTCTCATTCTTAAGAACTTCAATTATTAATCAAATGCAATAATTTTGCAATTAAAATAAGTAAAAGCATAATTACTAGCACTTTAAATAAACGTTAAATTTGCTCTATTTTTTTATTATGTGCTATATTTTACATACTTTTACAATTCAAACACGTTAACGTATTTTGTTAACCCCTTAAATAGAGTGCGATTATGAAGAAATTTACCCTACTAGTAACAGCTATGCTTTTTTCTTTAGCGGCTGTTGCCCAACAAGAAGTATGTGATACTGCAGACGAATCTATAGCTGACCCTAACAGTATTACTAAATGTGCTATTGAAGAAACAAAAGATGGTGAAAAGAAGCAACTCTCTATTCAAGTTTCTACAAGGCGACGTGTTGTTCGTAAAAAAAATGAAGCTGTTTCTGCTATCGGAGGAACTAGTGCTTCTCAAAAAGTTGCTAATATTAAAAAAAATACTTTATTAGTTGGTAAACTTGAATTAGAAGATAATTCTGAAACTATAGAAAGAATTCCATTTAACCTTGTTGAAGAAATTCCTTTATTCTCTAAATGTAATAATGTGCCTTTAATGAAACAGCCTAAATGTTTTGAAACTCAAATGTCAAAACATATAATGAAAAACTTTAAATACCCGCAAGATGCATTTGATGCTGGTATTCAAGGTAGAGTTTTAGTTCAATTCACTATTAATGAACAAGGTAATGTTGCTGCTATTCAAATGAGAGGTCCACAAGGTGGTGAATCTCTAGAAAAAGAAGCTAGTAGAATTGTAAACAAACTTCCTGCATTTATACCTGGTAAACATAACGGAAAAACCGTAAAGGTTAAATATGGTATACCTATTTACTTTAAACATCCTAATCCTAGAGCTGTAAAGAAAACAGTTGTTAAAAGAGTTATTAAAAAACAAGTCGTTAAAGTTACTAAAGAAAAGGTAATTACTGACTTTGTTAAATTTGATAAAGTTCAAAGTATACCTCAATTTAATGCGTGTTTAAAAGTTGCAGATACACAAAAAATTAATTGTTTTAATGAAAGAATGATTAGTCATATTCAAAGGAATTTTAATTACCCTGCTGCTGCGGCTGCACAAGGAATTGAAGGTAAAGTTTGGGTTGGTTTTATAATAGGTAAAGATGGTAAAGTAAGTAACATTAAAATGAGAGGTCCTAAAGGAGGAGAATTATTAGAACAAGAGGCTAAAAGAATGGTTTCTAAACTATCTACTTTTATACCTGGAGAAGAAAATGGTAAAGCTACTAATGTTGAATATATAATCCCTATCAACTTTACTTTAGAAGAGGCTCCTGAATAAACTTTACAGGAAATCATATATAATTAATATAAAAAACCACTGCAATAATTATTGCAGTGGTTTTTTATTAGCGAATAATTTCTTAATACTAATCATGTTCTTTTAATTAAAATTTTTTAAGCTTTCACTATTTATAAACTTAACTAATAAATAGTTTAATAAGTCAATAAAAAAAAGTGAATATGTAAAGTACCAGAACTATAATCAATTGAAAAAATAATATCCATAAAATAAAACTTAACTTTTAAAGTTTAAGCTTAATATTCCTATTGTATTTCTCTATTTATTTTAAACAATTACAAACTATGCAGTTTGGATCTATAAACTCTAAAAGAGTTCCAAATAGATATAAAATGAAACATATCGAGTCCATTTATACCAAGAGAAATAATGTCTTTTTAATTATTAAATGATAAATGAATACATAAATATTTATATATTCATTAGCAATACCAAGGAACTTATAAGAAATTAAAAAATGTGATGTATAGGTAACTTATCAATGCAATTATAGAGCATGTTACATCAAAAATACAATCGACATTTAAAATAGAAGGTATTACTCTGTTTTTAAAACACTAATTGGAGAGAATAATATAATATTTTAAAATAGATTACAAGTACAACAACCCCTCCATTAATCATTTTATAATCAGTAAAATAATTACATGTTTTAACAAAGTATAAAACCTATAAAAATATTTTTTATTCGTTTTTAAGAATTATTTTTATTTAATCTTTTGATACCTTTAATTATGTAAAAATAAGAACGTCTATTAATTTGATGTTGTTCTTCTAAACATTTATTATTATCGTTACATTTATTTAACAGTTGGTCTTCTCCATAACCAATTGCACTTATAATTCTTCGGTCTTCAATACCTCTAGACAAAATATATTCTCTTGTCGATTTAGCTCTTCTATCTGATAGTTTTCTGTTATATTCTTTAGTTCCTCTACTATCAGTGTGTGATTCTATCTTAATGATTAACTCAGGATGATTTGTCATTACTTTCACTATATTCTCTAATTCATATTCAGCATCTTCTCTAATAATAGATTTACCGTAATCAAAATATATAGGGTTAATAACAATTTGATTTCCTATTATTAAAGGCATCAATTCTAAGTCAACCTTATTATTATTTCCTTTAATAATGGTAATTTTATTTTTATCATCTGATCTATGATCTAATTTTTCAGCAAATACCGTATATGTATTGTCACATAAAATATCTTTTAAAACATATTTTCCTTCACTATTTGAAAATGTTTCTTTTATAACCTTTCCTTGGCTGTCAATTAACTTTATTAATGCTCCTTGAATAGGTGTATTATTCCTGTTTTCAGTTACTATTCCCCCTATAAAATCCTTACAAATTGCAGGGTCACTATACATATAAAAACTATAAATATCATCATCTCCTTTACCTCCTTCTCTATTGGATGAGAAAAAACCTTTCTTACCTTGTTTATCTATATAAAAAGAAAAGTCATCTCTTTTACTGTTAAATGGATATCCTAAATTTTTAGCTATTGAATATATAGAATCTTTTTCTATTTTTGATTGAAATATATCCAAAAGACCTAGACCCAAATGCCCGTTTGATGAAAAATACAATGTATTGTCATCTCCTATATAAGGAAACATTTCTTTATCTGAAGTATTTATATTTTTACCTAAATTTATTGGGGTACCATATTTGTTTTCTCCTAAAACAGCAACTTTATATATATCGGTAGCTCCATACCCCCCTGGCATAGTTGACACAAAATATAATGTTTTTTCATCTTTGCTCAAAGCCGGATGGCCAACAGAAAACTCTTCGCCATTAAAAGGTAATTCTTTTACGTTTATCCAATAACCGTTTACAAGATTGGCCGTATATATTTTTAAATTCGATGTGTTTTTCTTATCTCTTCTTACTTTTTTCCCATTTACATTATTACGAGTAAAATAAATAGTTTTACCATCTTTAGTAAAAACAGGATTAGATTCATGAAAATCAGAAGTGATTGGAACCTCCATTAAACGAGGATTTAATAACGTTAAAATGGTATCTTTTTCGTTTTCATCAAGGGATTTTATTTCTTCATTTGCCTTATATATATTTAAAAAAGGTTGATTATTCCATTTATAAATACGTTCTTTTTTACCTCCTTTTGGCACTGCTGAAGTGTAATATGCTTTACCGTTTAATAAGAAACCTCCAAAATCAGATAGCTCTGTATTAATAGCTAAGTTTCTTACTCCTATTCTTATATTCTTATTTGAATAATCTAATAAATAATTTTTCCTTTTTAATTCCTTTTCCCTATTATTTACTTCTGAAGATGCTAATATTAAAAATATTGAATCTGATTCGTTATATTTTCCGTTACTACGCAATACTTGAGCGTACTTAAATAAAATTTTATCCTCTAATTCTTCTTTGTATGTTGACACCAATTTTTTATACCATATTTCAGCTTGTTCAGTTTCTGAATTATTATAATATGAAGCTGCTAAGCGACTTAAAATATGTTTAGAGGTATCTCCTTTTTTCTCTACTAAAGCTTTATATAATTCTGCTGATTGCACATAAGAAAATTCATCAAAGTAACGATCTGCTACTTTTTTACTTTGCGCTGAAATATTTACTACTATCATTACTATTAATAATAGTAATACTTTTTTTAAATTCATATAATATAGTTTTTAAAAGAACCTAGGAGATCTATACTTTGTGTTTTTTAATAATTCATAACGTAACATTAATTCATGAGTACCTGAATTTGTTATATTATAATTTGAAGTGGTTAAATCGTAAGAGTATCCTATTAATAATTTTTCTGAAACTTGAAAACCTAAAAGAGCACTTAGAGAATCATTCCATCTCCAACCTAAACCAATTCTAAATTTTTCACTAAATAATAAATTCGCTGAGACATCTAAAGATAAAGGAGCTCCCGAAACAGCTTTTAATAAAACCGCTGGCTTTAATTTTAAATCTTCATTTATATCATATACATAACCAGCAATAAAGAAAAAGTGCATTCTTTCTACAGCTGTTTCACCTACTGGGTTTTCTGCATCATAATGTTCTTTTCTTAAAATATTTGGCACCGATAAACCAACATACCAATCTGGCTCATAATAATAAATTCCTGCTCCAATAGTTGGTAAAAATTTATTAATATTCTCTTCTAAAATTTCTTCATTTTCATTTATTCGTCCTTTAGTCCAATCTATATTTAAAAATCTTCCTCCTAAACGTAAACCAAAAGCTAAATTTCCTTCCTCTCCGGTTTCAATAGTATATGATAAATTTGCATCTAAATAAACCTCACTCGACGGGCCAATTTCATCATTCATTAAATTAATTGCTAAACCTAATCCAGAATAACCAATAGGTGTATCATAACTTATATTCTGAGTGTTAGGTGCCCCTTCAAATCCAACCCACTGAGTTCTTCCGATAGCTGTTATAACACCATGGCCTCTAGACCCGGCATAAGCAGGGTTAACACTTGCAGTGTTATACATATACTGAGTATATTGAGGATCTTGCTGCGCTTGTATATTTGATATCATACACAAGCTCCAAATACATATAATTGTTATACTTAAAAATAACTTCATTTTATGTGAATTTTTAATTATTTCTTAGTAAAAATACTAATTATTATCTATTAATATAAATCCAACCTTTTCTTATTGGCAATCCTTCTCCTAAGTCTAATACATAAAAATAAGTTCCAACAGGTAATTTACTATTTACATTAAGGTTAGCTCTACCATTAGAGACCCCCTTAAATACATTATTTTTATTATTATACCCTTTAGTTTTGTAAACAGTATTCCCCCATCTATTAAATATTTCTAAACTATTATTAGGAAAATTTTCAATACAATCAATTATTAATTGATCATTAATATTATCATCATTAGGCGAAAGTAAGTTGTAAACTACGATACAAGTATCATCAATTCCTAGAACACCTCCGATTGCATCTCCAAAACCAACTAATCCATCTTCACTGTCTGGTATACCGTCTCCGTCTGTATCGTCTCCACTATCTGTTGCTACTCCATCTCCCCCACTAATAGGATCTGTTGGATCTGAATCATTTGCTGGATCATTTCCATCTCCATGCCCATCTAAACCATCTGCAACATCTAAGATTCCGTCACCATCTGTATCCGGCCCGTCTACTTGACCATTACCGTCTGTGTCTTCGTTTCCGCCTTCTACAACATCGTTAATGCCGTCGTCATCACTATCTAAATCTTGATAGTCTGGTACGCCATCGCCATCACTGTCTGTATTATCTGGTTCTCCTCCATTACCTTCTCCAAAGTTAGCATCGTCTGCATCTGCACTGTCTACAATTCCATCGCCATCAGCATCTACTCCATCTGCGATTCCATCATTATTTGCATCGATATTCTCATCTTCGATAACATCGTTGATTCCGTCATTATCACTATCTAAATCTTTATAATCTGGTACACCATCGCCGTCTGTATCTGGTTCTTCATCTGCATCTACTGATGCATCTGCTTGCCCATCGCCATTCGTATCTTCTCCTGATACACCATCGTTAGCATCGATAACTCCGTCATTATTTGTATCTAGATCACCATTTCCTCCTTCATCAACATCTAAGATTCCGTCATTATCACTGTCTAAATCCAAACTATCAATAATTCCATCACCGTCGGTATCTCCGTTTCCTTCTGCTGTGTCTGGAATACCATCATTATCATCATCGATGTCATCTGCATCTGAAATTCCATCGCCGTCGGTGTCTAAACAATTCAAAATAATTTCTTGGGTTACACTAATGCTGTTTCCTGCCGCATCTGTTACACTATACGTTCTGGTGATTAGCTCTGGATTGGTATTTCCATCACTTACATCACTTACGTGCGCAACTGTTGGAACACCACAGTTATCTGCCTCGTCTGTTACATCTGCAATATTTACCGCTGGTACATCACTTGAACACTCAACATTCACTGCCGCTACATTGCTTGCCGTTGGATTCGTTGTGTCATTTACCGTAATTTCTTGGGTTACACTAATGCTGTTTCCTGCCGCATCTGTTACACTATACGTTCTGGTGATTAGCTCTGGATTGGTATTTCCATCACTTACATCACTTACATGCGCAACTGTTGGAACGCCACAGTTATCTGCCTCGTCTGTTACAGCTGCAATATTTACCGCTGGTACATCACTTGAACACTCAACATTAACCGCTGCTACATTGCTTGCCGTTGGATTCGTTGTGTCATTTACCGTAATTTCTTGGGTTACACTAATGCTGTTTCCTGCCGCATCTGTTACACTATACGTTCTGGTGATTAGCTCTGGATTGGTATTTCCATCACTTACATCACTTACGTGCGCAACTGTTGGAACACCACAGTTATCTGCCTCGTCTGTTACAGCTGCAATATTTACCGCTGGTACATCACTTGAACACTCAACATTCACTGCCGCTACATTGCTTGCCGTTGGATTCGTTGTGTCATTTACCGTAATTTCTTGGGTTACACTAATGCTGTTTCCTGCCGCATCTGTTACACTATACGTTCTGGTGATTAGCTCTGGATTGGTATTTCCATCACTTACATCACTTACGTGCGCAACTGTTGGAACACCACAGTTATCTGCCTCGTCTGTTACAGCTGCAATATTTACCGCTGGTACATCACTTGAACACTCAACATTCACTGCCGCTACATTGCTTGCCGTTGGATTCGTTGTGTCATTTACCGTAATTTCTTGGGTTACACTAATGCTGTTTCCTGCCGCATCTGTTACACTATACGTTCTGGTGATTAGCTCTGGATTGGTATTTCCATCACTTACATCACTTACGTGCGCAACCGTTGGAACACCACAGTTATCTGCCTCGTCTGTTACATCTGCAATATTTACCGCTGGTACATCACTTGAACACTCAACATTAACCGCTGCTACATTGCTTGCCGTTGGATTCGTTGTGTCATTTACCGTAATTTCTTGGGTTACACTAATGCTGTTTCCTGCCGCATCTGTTACACTATACGTTCTGGTGATTAGCTCTGGATTGGTATTTCCATCACTTACATCACTTACGTGCGCAACTGTTGGAACACCACAGTTATCTGCCTCGTCTGTTACATCTGCAATATTTACCGCTGGTACATCACTTGAACACTCAACATTAACCGCTGCTACATTGCTTGCCGTTGGATTCGTTGTGTCATTTACCGTAATTTCTTGGGTTACACTAATGCTGTTTCCTGCCGCATCTGTTACACTATACGTTCTGGTGATTAGC
This sequence comes from Tenacibaculum sp. SM2510, assembly GCF_057002845.1. Taxonomy (NCBI): domain Bacteria; kingdom Pseudomonadati; phylum Bacteroidota; class Flavobacteriia; order Flavobacteriales; family Flavobacteriaceae; genus Tenacibaculum; species Tenacibaculum sp. SM2510. Next base: position 2,798,695 of record NZ_CP192703.1, on the reverse strand, counting down.
TCTGGATTGGTATTTCCATCACTTACATCACTTACATGCGCAACTGTTGGAACGCCACAGTTATCTGCCTCGTCTGTTACAGCTGCAATATTTACCGCTGGTACATCACTTGAACACTCAACATTAACCGCTGCTACATTGCTTGCCGTTGGATTCGTTGTGTCATTTACCGTAATTTCTTGGGTTACACTAATGCTGTTTCCTGCCGCATCTGTTACACTATACGTTCTGGTGATTAGCTCTGGATTGGTATTTCCATCACTTACATCACTTACGTGCGCAACTGTTGGAACACCACAGTTATCTGCCTCGTCTGTTACAGCTGCAATATTTACCGCTGGTACATCACTTGAACACTCAACATTCACTGCCGCTACATTGCTTGCCGTTGGATTCGTTGTGTCATTTACCGTAATTTCTTGGGCTACACTAATGCTGTTTCCTGCCGCATCTGTTACACTATACGTTCTGGTGATTAGCTCTGGATTGGTATTTCCATCACTTACATCACTTACATGCGCAACTGTTGGAACGCCACAGTTATCTGCCTCGTCTGTTACAGCTGCAATATTTACCGCTGGTACATCACTTGAACACTCAACATTAACCGCTGCTACATTGCTTGCCGTTGGATTCGTTGTGTCATTTACCGTAATTTCTTGGGTTACACTAATGCTGTTTCCTGCCGCATCTGTTACACTATACGTTCTGGTGATTAGCTCTGGATTGGTATTTCCATCACTTACATCACTTACGTGCGCAACTGTTGGAACACCACAGTTATCTGCCTCGTCTGTTACAGCTGCAATATTTACCGCTGGTACATCACTTGAACACTCAACATTAACCGCTGCTACATTGCTTGCCGTTGGATTCGTTGTGTCATTTACCGTAATTTCTTGGGCTACACTAATGCTGTTTCCTGCCGCATCTGTTACACTATACGTTCTGGTGATTAGCTCTGGATTGGTATTTCCATCACTTACATCACTTACGTGCGCAACTGTTGGAACACCACAGTTATCTGCCTCGTCTGTTACATCTGCAATATTTACCGCTGGTACATCACTTGAACACTCAACATTCACTGCCGCTACATTGCTTGCCGTTGGATTCGTTGTGTCATTTACCGTAATTTCTTGGGTTACACTAATGCTGTTTCCTGCCGCATCTGTTACACTATACGTTCTGGTGATTAGCTCTGGATTGGTATTTCCATCACTTACATCACTTACGTGCGCAACTGTTGGAACACCACAGTTATCTGCCTCGTCTGTTACATCTGCAATATTTACCGCTGGTACATCACTTGAACACTCAACATTAACCGCTGCTACATTGCTTGCCGTTGGATTCGTTGTGTCATTTACCGTAATTTCTTGGGTTACACTAATGCTGTTTCCTGCCGCATCTGTTACACTATACGTTCTGGTGATTAGCTCTGGATTGGTATTTCCATCACTTACATCACTTACGTGCGCAACTGTTGGAACACCACAGTTATCTGCCTCGTCTGTTACATCTGCAATATTTACCGCTGGTACATCACTTGAACACTCAACATTCACTGCCGCTACATTGCTTGCCGTTGGATTCGTTGTGTCATTTACCGTAATTTCTTGGGTTACACTAATGCTGTTTCCTGCCGCATCTGTTACACTATACGTTCTGGTGATTAGCTCTGGATTGGTATTTCCATCACTTACATCACTTACGTGCGCAACTGTTGGAACACCACAGTTATCTGCCTCGTCTGTTACAGCTGCAATATTTACCGCTGGTACATCACTTGAACACTCAACATTCACTGCCGCTACATTGCTTGCCGTTGGATTCGTTGTGTCATTTACCGTAATTTCTTGGGTTACACTAATGCTGTTTCCTGCCGCATCTGTTACACTATACGTTCTGGTGATTAGCTCTGGATTGGTATTTCCATCACTTACATCACTTACGTGCGCAACTGTTGGAACACCACAGTTATCTGCCTCGTCTGTTACATCTGCAATATTTACCGCTGGTACATCACTTGAACACTCAACATTAACCGCTGCTACATTGCTTGCCGTTGGATTCGTTGTGTCATTTACCGTAATTTCTTGGGTTACACTAATGCTGTTTCCTGCCGCATCTGTTACACTATACGTTCTGGTGATTAGCTCTGGATTGGTATTTCCATCACTTACATCACTTACGTGCGCAACTGTTGGAACACCACAGTTATCTGCCTCGTCTGTTACAGCTGCAATATTTACCGCTGGTACATCACTTGAACACTCAACATTCACTGCCGCTACATTGCTTGCCGTTGGATTCGTTGTGTCATTTACCGTAATTTCTTGGGTTACACTAATGCTGTTTCCTGCCGCATCTGTTACACTATACGTTCTGGTGATTAGCTCTGGATTGGTATTTCCATCACTTACATCACTTACGTGCGCAACTGTTGGAACACCACAGTTATCTGCCTCGTCTGTTACAGCTGCAATATTTACCGCTGGTACATCACTTGAACACTCAACATTCACTGCCGCTACATTGCTTGCCGTTGGATTCGTTGTGTCATTTACCGTAATTTCTTGGGTTACACTAATGCTGTTTCCTGCCGCATCTGTTACACTATACGTTCTGGTGATTAGCTCTGGATTGGTATTTCCATCACTTACATCACTTACGTGCGCAACTGTTGGAACACCACAGTTATCTGCCTCGTCTGTTACAGCTGCAATATTTACCGCTGGTACATCACTTGAACACTCAACATTCACTGCCGCTACATTGCTTGCCGTTGGATTCGTTGTGTCATTTACCGTAATTTCTTGGGTTACACTAATGCTGTTTCCTGCCGCATCTGTTACACTATACGTTCTGGTGATTAGCTCTGGATTGGTATTTCCATCACTTACATCACTTACGTGCGCAACCGTTGGAACACCACAGTTATCTGCCTCGTCTGTTACAGCTGCAATATTTACCGCTGGTACATCACTTGAACACTCAACATTAACCGCTGCTACATTGCTTGCCGTTGGATTCGTTGTGTCATTTACCGTAATTTCTTGGGTTACACTAATGCTGTTTCCTGCCGCATCTGTTACACTATACGTTCTGGTGATTAGCTCTGGATTGGTATTTCCATCACTTACATCACTTACGTGCGCAACTGTTGGAACACCACAGTTATCTGCCTCGTCTGTTACAGCTGCAATATTTACCGCTGGTACATCACTTGAACACTCAACATTAACCGCTGCTACATTGCTTGCCGTTGGATTCGTTGTGTCATTTACCGTAATTTCTTGGGTTACACTAATGCTGTTTCCTGCCGCATCTGTTACACTATACGTTCTGGTGATTAGCTCTGGATTGGTATTTCCATCACTTACATCACTTACATGCGCAACTGTTGGAACACCACAGTTATCTGCCTCGTCTGTTACAGCTGCAATATTTACCGCTGGTACATCACTTGAACACTCAACATTAACCGCTGCTACATTGCTTGCCGTTGGATTCGTTGTGTCATTTACCGTAATTTCTTGGGTTACACTAATGCTGTTTCCTGCCGCATCTGTTACACTATACGTTCTGGTGATTACCTCTGGATTGGTATTTCCATCACTTACATCACTTACGTGCGCAACTGTTGGAACACCACAGTTATCTGCCTCGTCTGTTACAGCTGCAATATTTACCGCTGGTACATCACTTGAACACTCAACATTCACTGCCGCTACATTGCTTGCCGTTGGATTCGTTGTGTCATTTACCGTAATTTCTTGGGTTACACTAATGCTGTTTCCTGCCGCATCTGTTACACTATACGTTCTGGTGATTACCTCTGGATTGGTATTTCCATCACTTACATCACTTACGTGCGCAACTGTTGGAACACCACAGTTATCTGCCTCGTCTGTTACAGCTGCAATATTTACCGCTGGTACATCACTTGAACACTCAACATTCACTGCCGCTACATTGCTTGCCGTTGGATTCGTTGTGTCATTTACCGTAATTTCTTGGGTTACACTAATGCTGTTTCCTGCCGCATCTGTTACACTATACGTTCTGGTGATTAGCTCTGGATTGGTATTTCCATCACTTACATCACTTACGTGCGCAACCGTTGGAACACCACAGTTATCTGCCTCGTCTGTTACAGCTGCAATATTTACCGCTGGTACATCACTTGAACACTCAACATTAACCGCTGCTACATTGCTTGCCGTTGGATTCGTTGTGTCATTTACCGTAATTTCTTGGGTTACACTAATGCTGTTTCCTGCCGCATCTGTTACACTATACGTTCTGGTGATTAGCTCTGGATTGGTATTTCCATCACTTACATCACTTACGTGCGCAACTGTTGGAACACCACAGTTATCTGCCTCGTCTGTTACAGCTGCAATATTTACCGCTGGTACATCACTTGAACACTCAACATTAACCGCTGCTACATTGCTTGCCGTTGGATTCGTTGTGTCATTTACCGTAATTTCTTGGGTTACACTAATGCTGTTTCCTGCCGCATCTGTTACACTATACGTTCTGGTGATTAGCTCTGGATTGGTATTTCCATCACTTACATCACTTACATGCGCAACTGTTGGAACGCCACAGTTATCTGCCTCGTCTGTTACAGCTGCAATATTTACCGCTGGTACATCACTTGAACACTCAACATTAACCGCTGCTACATTGCTTGCCGTTGGATTCGTTGTGTCATTTACCGTAATTTCTTGGGTTACACTAATGCTGTTTCCTGCCGCATCTGTTACACTATACGTTCTGGTGATTAGCTCTGGATTGGTATTTCCATCACTTACATCACTTACGTGCGCAACTGTTGGAACACCACAGTTATCTGCCTCGTCTGTTACATCTGCAATATTTACCGCTGGTACATCACTTGAACACTCAACATTAACCGCTGCTACATTGCTTGCCGTTGGATTCGTTGTGTCATTTACCGTAATTTCTTGGGCTACACTAATGCTGTTTCCTGCCGCATCTGTTACACTATACGTTCTGGTGATTAGCTCTGGATTGGTATTTCCATCACTTACATCACTTACATGCGCAACTGTTGGAACGCCACAGTTATCTGCCTCGTCTGTTACAGCTGCAATATTTACCGCTGGTACATCACTTGAACACTCAACATTAACCGCTGCTACATTGCTTGCCGTTGGATTCGTTGTGTCATTTACCGTAATTTCTTGGGTTACACTAATGCTGTTTCCTGCCGCATCTGTTACACTATACGTTCTGGTGATTAGCTCTGGATTGGTATTTCCATCACTTACATCACTTACGTGCGCAACTGTTGGAACACCACAGTTATCTGCCTCGTCTGTTACAGCTGCAATATTTACCGCTGGTACATCACTTGAACACTCAACATTCACTGCTGCTACATTGCTTGCCGTTGGATTCGTTGTGTCATTTACCGTAATTTCTTGGGCTACACTAATGCTGTTTCCTGCCGCATCTGTTACACTATACGTTCTGGTGATTAGCTCTGGATTGGTATTTCCATCACTTACATCACTTACGTGCGCAACTGTTGGAACACCACAGTTATCTGCCTCGTCTGTTACAGCTGCAATATTTACCGCTGGTACATCACTTGAACACTCAACATTCACTGCCGCTACATTGCTTGCCGTTGGATTCGTTGTGTCATTTACCGTAATTTCTTGGGCTACACTAATGCTGTTTCCTGCCGCATCTGTTACACTATACGTTCTGGTGATTAGCTCTGGATTGGTATTTCCATCACTTACATCACTTACGTGCGCAACCGTTGGAACACCACAGTTATCTGCCTCGTCTGTTACATCTGCAATATTTACCGCTGGTACATCACTTGAACACTCAACATTAACCGCTGCTACATTGCTTGCCGTTGGATTCGTTGTGTCATTTACCGTAATTTCTTGGGTTACACTAATGCTGTTTCCTGCCGCATCTGTTACACTATACGTTCTGGTGATTAGCTCTGGATTGGTATTTCCATCACTTACATCACTTACGTGCGCAACTGTTGGAACACCACAGTTATCTGCCTCGTCTGTTACAGCTGCAATATTTACCGCTGGTACATCACTTGAACACTCAACATTAACCGCTGCTACATTGCTTGCCGTTGGATTCGTTGTGTCATTTACCGTAATTTCTTGGGTTACACTAATGCTGTTTCCTGCCGCATCTGTTACACTATACGTTCTGGTGATTAGCTCTGGATTGGTATTTCCATCACTTACATCACTTACGTGCGCAACTGTTGGAACACCACAGTTATCTGCCTCGTCTGTTACATCTGCAATATTTACCGCTGGTACATCACTTGAACACTCAACATTAACCGCTGCTACATTGCTTGCCGTTGGATTCGTTGTGTCATTTACCGTAATTTCTTGGGTTACACTAATGCTGTTTCCTGCCGCATCTGTTACACTATACGTTCTGGTGATTAGCTCTGGATTGGTATTTCCATCACTTACATCACTTACATGCGCAACTGTTGGAACGCCACAGTTATCTGCCTCGTCTGTTACAGCTGCAATATTTACCGCTGGTACATCACTTGAACACTCAACATTAACCGCTGCTACATTGCTTGCCGTTGGATTCGTTGTGTCATTTACCTTAATTTCTTGGGTTACACTAATGCTGTTTCCTGCCGCATCTGTTACACTATACGTTCTGGTGATTAGCTCTGGATTGGTATTTCCATCACTTACATCACTTACATGCGCAACTGTTGGAACACCACAGTTATCTGCCTCGTCTGTTACATCTGCAATATTTACCGCTGGTACATCACTTGAACACTCAACATTAACCGCTGCTACATTGCTTGCCGTTGGATTCGTTGTGTCATTTACCGTAATTTCTTGGGCTACACTAATGCTGTTTCCTGCCGCATCTGTTACACTATACGTTCTGGTGATTAGCTCTGGATTGGTATTTCCATCACTTACATCACTTACATGCGCAACTGTTGGAACGCCACAGTTATCTGCCTCGTCTGTTACAGCTGCAATATTTACCGCTGGTACATCACTTGAACACTCAACATTCACTGCTGCTACATTGCTTGCCGTTGGATTCGTTGTGTCATTTACCGTAATTTCTTGGGTTACACTAATGCTGTTTCCTGCCGCATCTGTTACACTATACGTTCTGGTGATTAGCTCTGGATTGGTATTTCCATCACTTACATCACTTACGTGCGCAACTGTTGGAACACCACAGTTATCTGCCTCGTCTGTTACATCTGCAATATTTACCGCTGGTACATCACTTGAACACTCAACATTAACCGCTGCTACATTGCTTGCCGTTGGATTCGTTGTGTCATTTACCGTAATTTCTTGGGCTACACTAATGCTGTTTCCTGCCGCATCTGTTACACTATACGTTCTGGTGATTAGCTCTGGATTGGTATTTCCATCACTTACATCACTTACGTGCGCAACTGTTGGAACACCACAGTTATCTGCCTCGTCTGTTACAGCTGCAATATTTACCGCTGGTACATCACTTGAACACTCAACATTCACTGCCGCTACATTGCTTGCCGTTGGATTCGTTGTGTCATTTACCGTAATTTCTTGGGTTACACTAATGCTGTTTCCTGCCGCATCTGTTACACTATACGTTCTGGTGATTAGCTCTGGATTGGTATTTCCATCACTTACATCACTTACGTGCGCAACCGTTGGAACACCACAGTTATCTGCCTCGTCTGTTACAGCTGCAATATTTACCGCTGGTACATCACTTGAACACTCAACATTAACCGCTGCTACATTGCTTGCCGTTGGATTCGTTGTGTCATTTACCGTAATTTCTTGGGTTACACTAATGCTGTTTCCTGCCGCATCTGTTACACTATACGTTCTGGTGATTAGCTCTGGATTGGTATTTCCATCACTTACATCACTTACGTGCGCAACTGTTGGAACACCACAGTTATCTGCCTCGTCTGTTACATCTGCAATATTTACCGCTGGTACATCACTTGAACACTCAACATTAACCGCTGCTACATTGCTTGCCGTTGGATTCGTTGTGTCATTTACCGTAATTTCTTGGGTTACACTAATGCTGTTTCCTGCCGCATCTGTTACACTATACGTTCTGGTGATTAGCTCTGGATTGGTATTTCCATCACTTACATCACTTACGTGCGCAACTGTTGGAACACCACAGTTATCTGCCTCGTCTGTTACAGCTGCAATATTTACCGCTGGTACATCACTTGAACACTCAACATTCACTGCCGCTACATTGCTTGCCGTTGGATTCGTTGTGTCATTTACCGTAATTTCTTGGGTTACACTAATGCTGTTTCCTGCCGCATCTGTTACACTATACGTTCTGGTGATTAGCTCTGGATTGGTATTTCCATCACTTACATCACTTACGTGCGCAACTGTTGGAACACCACAGTTATCTGCCTCGTCTGTTACATCTGCAATATTTACCGCTGGTACATCACTTGAACACTCAACATTAACCGCTGCTACATTGCTTGCCGTTGGATTCGTTGTGTCATTTACCGTAATTTCTTGGGTTACACTAATGCTGTTTCCTGCCGCATCTGTTACACTATACGTTCTGGTGATTAGCTCTGGATTGGTATTTCCATCACTTACATCACTTACGTGCGCAACTGTTGGAACACCACAGTTATCTGCCTCGTCTGTTACAGCTGCAATATTTACCGCTGGTACATCACTTGAACACTCAACATTCACTGCCGCTACATTGCTTGCCGTTGGATTCGTTGTGTCATTTACCGTAATTTCTTGGGCTACACTAATGCTGTTTCCTGCCGCATCTGTTACACTATACGTTCTGGTGATTAGCTCTGGATTGGTATTTCCATCACTTACATCACTTACATGCGCAACTGTTGGAACACCACAGTTATCTGCCTCGTCTGTTACAGCTGCAATATTTACCGCTGGTACATCACTTGAACACTCAACATTAACCGCTGCTACATTGCTTGCCGTTGGATTCGTTGTGTCATTTACCGTAATTTCTTGGGTTACACTAATGCTGTTTCCTGCCGCATCTGTTACACTATACGTTCTGGTGATTAGCTCTGGATTGGTATTTCCATCACTTACATCACTTACGTGCGCAACTGTTGGAACACCACAGTTATCTGCCTCGTCTGTTACAGCTGCAATATTTACCGCTGGTACATCACTTGAACACTCAACATTAACCGCTGCTACATTGCTTGCCGTTGGATTCGTTGTGTCATTTACCGTAATTTCTTGGGCTACACTAATGCTGTTTCCTGCCGCATCTGTTACACTATACGTTCTGGTGATTAGCTCTGGATTGGTATTTCCATCACTTACATCACTTACGTGCGCAACCGTTGGAACACCACAGTTATCTGCCTCGTCTGTTACATCTGCAATATTTACCGCTGGTACATCACTTGAACACTCAACATTAACCGCTGCTACATTGCTTGCCGTTGGATTCGTTGTGTCATTTACCGTAATTTCTTGGGTTACACTAATGCTGTTTCCTGCCGCATCTGTTACACTATACGTTCTGGTGATTAGCTCTGGATTGGTATTTCCATCACTTACATCACTTACGTGCGCAACTGTTGGAACACCACAGTTATCTGCCTCGTCTGTTACAGCTGCAATATTTACCGCTGGTACATCACTTGAACACTCAACATTAACCGCTGCTACATTGCTTGCCGTTGGATTCGTTGTGTCATTTACCGTAATTTCTTGGGTTACACTAATGCTGTTTCCTGCCGCATCTGTTACACTATACGTTCTGGTGATTAGCTCTGGATTGGTATTTCCATCACTTACATCACTTACGTGCGCAACTGTTGGAACACCACAGTTATCTGCCTCGTCTGTTACAGCTGCAATATTTACCGCTGGTACATCACTTGAACACTCAACATTCACTGCCGCTACATTGCTTGCCGTTGGATTCGTTGTGTCATTTACCGTAATTTCTTGGGTTACACTAATGCTGTTTCCTGCCGCATCTGTTACACTATACGTTCTGGTGATTAGCTCTGGATTGGTATTTCCATCACTTACATCACTTACGTGCGCAACTGTTGGAACACCACAGTTATCTGCCTCGTCTGTTACAGCTGCAATATTTACCGCTGGTACATCACTTGAACACTCAACATTCACTGCCGCTACATTGCTTGCCGTTGGATTCGTTGTGTCATTTACCGTAATTTCTTGGGTTACACTAATGCTGTTTCCTGCCGCATCTGTTACACTATACGTTCTGGTGATTAGCTCTGGATTGGTATTTCCATCACTTACATCACTTACGTGCGCAACTGTTGGAACACCACAGTTATCTGCCTCGTCTGTTACAGCTGCAATATTTACCGCTGGTACATCACTTGAACACTCAACATTCACTGCCGCTACATTGCTTGCCGTTGGATTCGTTGTGTCATTTACCGTAATTTCTTGGGTTACACTAATGCTGTTTCCTGCCGCATCTGTTACACTATACGTTCTGGTGATTAGCTCTGGATTGGTATTTCCATCACTTACATCACTTACGTGCGCAACTGTTGGAACACCACAGTTATCTGCCTCGTCTGTTACAGCTGCAATATTTACCGCTGGTACATCACTTGAACACTCAACATTCACTGCCGCTACATTGCTTGCCGTTGGATTCGTTGTGTCATTTACCGTAATTTCTTGGGTTACACTAATGCTGTTTCCTGCCGCATCTGTTACACTATACGTTCTGGTGATTAGCTCTGGATTGGTATTTCCATCACTTACATCACTTACGTGCGCAACTGTTGGAACACCACAGTTATCTGCCTCGTCTGTTACAGCTGCAATATTTACCGCTGGTACATCACTTGAACACTCAACATTCACTGCCGCTACATTGCTTGCCGTTGGATTCGTTGTGTCATTTACCGTAATTTCTTGGGTTACACTAATGCTGTTTCCTGCCGCATCTGTTACACTATACGTTCTGGTGATTACCTCTGGATTGGTATTTCCATCACTTACATCACTTACGTGCGCAACCGTTGGAACACCACAGTTATCTGCCTCGTCTGTTACAGCTGCAATATTTACCGCTGGTACATCACTTGAACACTCAACATTAACCGCTGCTACATTGCTTGCCGTTGGATTCGTTGTGTCATTTACCGTAATTTCTTGGGTTACACTAATGCTGTTTCCTGCCGCATCTGTTACACTATACGTTCTGGTGATTAGCTCTGGATTGGTATTTCCATCACTTACATCACTTACGTGCGCAACTGTTGGAACACCACAGTTATCTGCCTCGTCTGTTACATCTGCAATATTTACCGCTGGTACATCACTTGAACACTCAACATTAACCGCTGCTACATTGCTTGCCGTTGGATTCGTTGTGTCATTTACCGTAATTTCTTGGGCTACACTAATGCTGTTTCCTGCCGCATCTGTTACACTATACGTTCTGGTGATTAGCTCTGGATTGGTATTTCCATCACTTACATCACTTACGTGCGCAACTGTTGGAACACCACAGTTATCTGCCTCGTCTGTTACAGCTGCAATATTTACCGCTGGTACATCACTTGAACACTCAACATTCACTGCCGCTACATTGCTTGCCGTTGGATTCGTTGTGTCATTTACCGTAATTTCTTGGGTTACACTAATGCTGTTTCCTGCCGCATCTGTTACACTATACGTTCTGGTGATTAGCTCTGGATTGGTATTTCCATCACTTACATCACTTACGTGCGCAACCGTTGGAACACCACAGTTATCTGCCTCGTCTGTTACAGCTGCAATATTTACCGCTGGTACATCACTTGAACACTCAACATTAACCGCTGCTACATTGCTTGCCGTTGGATTCGTTGTGTCATTTACCGTAATTTCTTGGGTTACACTAATGCTGTTTCCTGCCGCATCTGTTACACTATACGTTCTGGTGATTAGCTCTGGATTGGTATTTCCATCACTTACATCACTTACGTGCGCAACTGTTGGAACACCACAGTTATCTGCCTCGTCTGTTACATCTGCAATATTTACCGCTGGTACATCACTTGAACACTCAACATTAACCGCTGCTACATTGCTTGCCGTTGGATTCGTTGTGTCATTTACCGTAATTTCTTGGGTTACACTAATGCTGTTTCCTGCCGCATCTGTTACACTATACGTTCTGGTGATTAGCTCTGGATTGGTATTTCCATCACTTACATCACTTACGTGCGCAACTGTTGGAACACCACAGTTATCTGCCTCGTCTGTTACAGCTGCAATATTTACCGCTGGTACATCACTTGAACACTCAACATTCACTGCCGCTACATTGCTTGCCGTTGGATTCGTTGTGTCATTTACCGTAATTTCTTGGGCTACACTAATGCTGTTTCCTGCCGCATCTGTTACACTATACGTTCTGGTGATTAGCTCTGGATTGGTATTTCCATCACTTACATCACTTACATGCGCAACTGTTGGAACACCACAGTTATCTGCCTCGTCTGTTACAGCTGCAATATTTACCGCTGGTACATCACTTGAACACTCAACATTAACCGCTGCTACATTGCTTGCCGTTGGATTCGTTGTGTCATTTACCGTAATTTCTTGGGTTACACTAATGCTGTTTCCTGCCGCATCTGTTACACTATACGTTCTGGTGATTAGCTCTGGATTGGTATTTCCATCACTTACATCACTTACGTGCGCAACTGTTGGAACACCACAGTTATCTGCCTCGTCTGTTACAGCTGCAATATTTACCGCTGGTACATCACTTGAACACTCAACATTAACCGCTGCTACATTGCTTGCCGTTGGATTCGTTGTGTCATTTACCGTAATTTCTTGGGCTACACTAATGCTGTTTCCTGCCGCATCTGTTACACTATACGTTCTGGTGATTAGCTCTGGATTGGTATTTCCATCACTTACATCACTTACGTGCGCAACCGTTGGAACACCACAGTTATCTGCCTCGTCTGTTACAGCTGCAATATTTACCGCTGGTACATCACTTGAACACTCAACATTAACCGCTGCTACATTGCTTGCCGTTGGATTCGTTGTGTCATTTACCGTAATTTCTTGGGTTACACTAATGCTGTTTCCTGCCGCATCTGTTACACTATACGTTCTGGTGATTAGCTCTGGATTGGTATTTCCATCACTTACATCACTTACGTGCGCAACTGTTGGAACACCACAGTTATCTGCCTCGTCTGTTACATCTGCAATATTTACCGCTGGTACATCACTTGAACACTCAACATTAACCGCTGCTACATTGCTTGCCGTTGGATTCGTTGTGTCATTTACCGTAATTTCTTGGGTTACACTAATGCTGTTTCCTGCCGCATCTGTTACACTATACGTTCTGGTGATTAGCTCTGGATTGGTATTTCCATCACTTACATCACTTACGTGCGCAACTGTTGGAACACCACAGTTATCTGCCTCGTCTGTTACAGCTGCAATATTTACCGCTGGTACATCACTTGAACACTCAACATTCACTGCCGCTACATTGCTTGCCGTTGGATTCGTTGTGTCATTTACCGTAATTTCTTGGGTTACACTAATGCTGTTTCCTGCCGCATCTGTTACACTATACGTTCTGGTGATTAGCTCTGGATTGGTATTTCCATCACTTACATCACTTACGTGCGCAACTGTTGGAACACCACAGTTATCTGCCTCGTCTGTTACAGCTGCAATATTTACCGCTGGTACATCACTTGAACACTCAACATTCACTGCCGCTACATTGCTTGCCGTTGGATTCGTTGTGTCATTTACCGTAATTTCTTGGGTTACACTAATGCTGTTTCCTGCCGCATCTGTTACACTATACGTTCTGGTGATTAGCTCTGGATTGGTATTTCCATCACTTACATCACTTACGTGCGCAACTGTTGGAACACCACAGTTATCTGCCTCGTCTGTTACAGCTGCAATATTTACCGCTGGTACATCACTTGAACACTCAACATTCACTGCCGCTACATTGCTTGCCGTTGGATTCGTTGTGTCATTTACCGTAATTTCTTGGGTTACACTAATGCTGTTTCCTGCCGCATCTGTTACACTATACGTTCTGGTGATTAGCTCTGGATTGGTATTTCCATCACTTACATCACTTACGTGCGCAACTGTTGGAACACCACAGTTATCTGCCTCGTCTGTTACAGCTGCAATATTTACCGCTGGTACATCACTTGAACACTCAACATTCACTGCCGCTACATTGCTTGCCGTTGGATTCGTTGTGTCATTTACCGTAATTTCTTGGGTTACACTAATGCTGTTTCCTGCCGCATCTGTTACACTATACGTTCTGGTGATTAGCTCTGGATTGGTATTTCCATCACTTACATCACTTACGTGCGCAACTGTTGGAACACCACAGTTATCTGCCTCGTCTGTTACAGCTGCAATATTTACCGCTGGTACATCACTTGAACACTCAACATTCACTGCCGCTACATTGCTTGCCGTTGGATTCGTTGTGTCATTTACCGTAATTTCTTGGGTTACACTAATGCTGTTTCCTGCCGCATCTGTTACACTATACGTTCTGGTGATTAGCTCTGGATTGGTATTTCCATCACTTACATCACTTACGTGCGCAACCGTTGGAACACCACAGTTATCTGCCTCGTCTGTTACAGCTGCAATATTTACCGCTGGTACATCACTTGAACACTCAACATTAACCGCTGCTACATTGCTTGCCGTTGGATTCGTTGTGTCATTTACCGTAATTTCTTGGGTTACACTAATGCTGTTTCCTGCCGCATCTGTTACACTATACGTTCTGGTGATTAGCTCTGGATTGGTATTTCCATCACTTACATCACTTACGTGCGCAACTGTTGGAACACCACAGTTATCTGCCTCGTCTGTTACAGCTGCAATATTTACCGCTGGTACATCACTTGAACACTCAACATTAACCGCTGCTACATTGCTTGCCGTTGGATTCGTTGTGTCATTTACCGTAATTTCTTGGGTTACACTAATGCTGTTTCCTGCCGCATCTGTTACACTATACGTTCTGGTGATTAGCTCTGGATTGGTATTTCCATCACTTACATCACTTACATGCGCAACTGTTGGAACGCCACAGTTATCTGCCTCGTCTGTTACAGCTGCAATATTTACCGCTGGTACATCACTTGAACACTCAACATTAACCGCTGCTACATTGCTTGCCGTTGGATTCGTTGTGTCATTTACCGTAATTTCTTGGGTTACACTAATGCTGTTTCCTGCCGCATCTGTTACACTATACGTTCTGGTGATTACCTCTGGATTGGTATTTCCATCACTTACATCACTTACGTGCGCAACTGTTGGAACACCACAGTTATCTGCCTCGTCTGTTACAGCTGCAATATTTACCGCTGGTACATCACTTGAACACTCAACATTAACCGCTGCTACATTGCTTGCCGTTGGATTCGTTGTGTCATTTACCGTAATTTCTTGGGTTACACTAATGCTGTTTCCTGCCGCATCTGTTACACTATACGTTCTGGTGATTAGCTCTGGATTGGTATTTCCATCACTTACATCACTTACGTGCGCAACTGTTGGAACACCACAGTTATCTGCCTCGTCTGTTACAGCTGCAATATTTACCGCTGGTACATCACTTGAACACTCAACATTAACCGCTGCTACATTGCTTGCCGTTGGATTCGTTGTGTCATTTACCGTAATTTCTTGGGTTACACTAATGCTGTTTCCTGCCGCATCTGTTACACTATACGTTCTGGTGATTAGCTCTGGATTGGTATTTCCATCACTTACATCACTTACATGCGCAACTGTTGGAACGCCACAGTTATCTGCCTCGTCTGTTACAGCTGCAATATTTACCGCTGGTACATCACTTGAACACTCAACATTCACTGCCGCTACATTGCTTGCCGTTGGATTCGTTGTGTCATTTACCGTAATTTCTTGGGTTACACTAATGCTGTTTCCTGCCGCATCTGTTACACTATACGTTCTGGTGATTAGCTCTGGATTGGTATTTCCATCACTTACATCACTTACGTGCGCAACCGTTGGAACACCACAGTTATCTGCCTCGTCTGTTACATCTGCAATATTTACCGCTGGTACATCACTTGAACACTCAACATTAACCGCTGCTACATTGCTTGCCGTTGGATTCGTTGTGTCATTTACCGTAATTTCTTGGGTTACACTAATGCTGTTTCCTGCCGCATCTGTTACACTATACGTTCTGGTGATTAGCTCTGGATTGGTATTTCCATCACTTACATCACTTACGTGCGCAACTGTTGGAACACCACAGTTATCTGCCTCGTCTGTTACATCTGCAATATTTACCGCTGGTACATCACTTGAACACTCAACATTAACCGCTGCTACATTGCTTGCCGTTGGATTCGTTGTGTCATTTACCGTAATTTCTTGGGTTACACTAATGCTGTTTCCTGCCGCATCTGTTACACTATACGTTCTGGTGATTAGCTCTGGATTGGTATTTCCATCACTTACATCACTTACGTGCGCAACTGTTGGAACACCACAGTTATCTGCCTCGTCTGTTACATCTGCAATATTTACCGCTGGTACATCACTTGAACACTCAACATTCACTGCCGCTACATTGCTTGCCGTTGGATTCGTTGTGTCATTTACCGTAATTTCTTGGGTTACACTAATGCTGTTTCCTGCCGCATCTGTTACACTATACGTTCTGGTGATTAGCTCTGGATTGGTATTTCCATCACTTACATCACTTACGTGCGCAACTGTTGGAACACCACAGTTATCTGCCTCGTCTGTTACAGCTGCAATATTTACCGCTGGTACATCACTTGAACACTCAACATTCACTGCCGCTACATTGCTTGCCGTTGGATTCGTTGTGTCATTTACCGTAATTTCTTGGGTTACACTAATGCTGTTTCCTGCCGCATCTGTTACACTATACGTTCTGGTGATTAGCTCTGGATTGGTATTTCCATCACTTACATCACTTACGTGCGCAACTGTTGGAACACCACAGTTATCTGCCTCGTCTGTTACAGCTGCAATATTTACCGCTGGTACATCACTTGAACACTCAACATTCACTGCCGCTACATTGCTTGCCGTTGGATTCGTTGTGTCATTTACCGTAATTTCTTGGGTTACACTAATGCTGTTTCCTGCCGCATCTGTTACACTATACGTTCTGGTGATTAGCTCTGGATTGGTATTTCCATCACTTACATCACTTACGTGCGCAACCGTTGGAACACCACAGTTATCTGCCTCGTCTGTTACATCTGCAATATTTACCGCTGGTACATCACTTGAACACTCAACATTAACCGCTGCTACATTGCTTGCCGTTGGATTCGTTGTGTCATTTACCGTAATTTCTTGGGTTACACTAATGCTGTTTCCTGCCGCATCTGTTACACTATACGTTCTGGTGATTAGCTCTGGATTGGTATTTCCATCACTTACATCACTTACGTGCGCAACTGTTGGAACACCACAGTTATCTGCCTCGTCTGTTACATCTGCAATATTTACCGCTGGTACATCACTTGAACACTCAACATTAACCGCTGCTACATTGCTTGCCGTTGGATTCGTTGTGTCATTTACCGTAATTTCTTGGGTTACACTAATGCTGTTTCCTGCCGCATCTGTTACACTATACGTTCTGGTGATTAGCTCTGGATTGGTATTTCCATCACTTACATCACTTACATGCGCAACTGTTGGAACGCCACAGTTATCTGCCTCGTCTGTTACAGCTGCAATATTTACCGCTGGTACATCACTTGAACACTCAACATTAACCGCTGCTACATTGCTTGCCGTTGGATTCGTTGTGTCATTTACCGTAATTTCTTGGGTTACACTAATGCTGTTTCCTGCCGCATCTGTTACACTATACGTTCTGGTGATTAGCTCTGGATTGGTATTTCCATCACTTACATCACTTACGTGCGCAACTGTTGGAACACCACAGTTATCTGCCTCGTCTGTTACAGCTGCAATATTTACCGCTGGTACATCACTTGAACACTCAACATTCACTGCCGCTACATTGCTTGCCGTTGGATTCGTTGTGTCATTTACCGTAATTTCTTGGGCTACACTAATGCTGTTTCCTGCCGCATCTGTTACACTATACGTTCTGGTGATTAGCTCTGGATTGGTATTTCCATCACTTACATCACTTACGTGCGCAACTGTTGGAACACCACAGTTATCTGCCTCGTCTGTTACATCTGCAATATTTACCGCTGGTACATCACTTGAACACTCAACATTCACTGCCGCTACATTGCTTGCCGTTGGATTCGTTGTGTCATTTACCGTAATTTCTTGGGCTACACTAATGCTGTTTCCTGCCGCATCTGTTACACTATACGTTCTGGTGATTAGCTCTGGATTGGTATTTCCATCACTTACATCACTTACGTGCGCAACTGTTGGAACACCACAGTTATCTGCCTCGTCTGTTACAGCTGCAATATTTACCGCTGGTACATCACTTGAACACTCAACATTCACTGCCGCTACATTGCTTGCCGTTGGATTCGTTGTGTCATTTACCGTAATTTCTTGGGTTACACTAATGCTGTTTCCTGCCGCATCTGTTACACTATACGTTCTGGTGATTAGCTCTGGATTGGTATTTCCATCACTTACATCACTTACGTGCGCAACTGTTGGAACACCACAGTTATCTGCCTCGTCTGTTACATCTGCAATATTTACCGCTGGTACATCACTTGAACACTCAACATTAACCGCTGCTACATTGCTTGCCGTTGGATTCGTTGTGTCATTTACCGTAATTTCTTGGGTTACACTAATGCTGTTTCCTGCCGCATCTGTTACACTATACGTTCTGGTGATTAGCTCTGGATTGGTATTTCCATCACTTACATCACTTACGTGCGCAACTGTTGGAACACCACAGTTATCTGCCTCGTCTGTTACATCTGCAATATTTACCGCTGGTACATCACTTGAACACTCAACATTCACTGCCGCTACATTGCTTGCCGTTGGATTC
Organism: Tenacibaculum sp. SM2510; assembly: GCF_057002845.1. Taxonomy (NCBI): domain Bacteria; kingdom Pseudomonadati; phylum Bacteroidota; class Flavobacteriia; order Flavobacteriales; family Flavobacteriaceae; genus Tenacibaculum; species Tenacibaculum sp. SM2510. The sequence continues at coordinate 2,779,579 of NZ_CP192703.1, read as the reverse complement.
GTTGTGTCATTTACCGTAATTTCTTGGGTTACACTAATGCTGTTTCCTGCCGCATCTGTTACACTATACGTTCTGGTGATTAGCTCTGGATTGGTATTTCCATCACTTACATCACTTACGTGCGCAACTGTTGGAACACCACAGTTATCTGCCTCGTCTGTTACAGCTGCAATATTTACCGCTGGTACATCACTTGAACACTCAACATTCACTGCCGCTACATTGCTTGCCGTTGGATTCGTTGTGTCATTTACCGTAATTTCTTGGGTTACACTAATGCTGTTTCCTGCCGCATCTGTTACACTATACGTTCTGGTGATTAGCTCTGGATTGGTATTTCCATCACTTACATCACTTACGTGCGCAACTGTTGGAACACCACAGTTATCTGCCTCGTCTGTTACATCTGCAATATTTACCGCTGGTACATCACTTGAACACTCAACATTAACCGCTGCTACATTGCTTGCCGTTGGATTCGTTGTGTCATTTACCGTAATTTCTTGGGTTACACTAATGCTGTTTCCTGCCGCATCTGTTACACTATACGTTCTGGTGATTAGCTCTGGATTGGTATTTCCATCACTTACATCACTTACGTGCGCAACTGTTGGAACACCACAGTTATCTGCCTCGTCTGTTACAGCTGCAATATTTACCGCTGGTACATCACTTGAACACTCAACATTCACTGCCGCTACATTGCTTGCCGTTGGATTCGTTGTGTCATTTACCGTAATTTCTTGGGTTACACTAATGCTGTTTCCTGCCGCATCTGTTACACTATACGTTCTGGTGATTAGCTCTGGATTGGTATTTCCATCACTTACATCACTTACGTGCGCAACTGTTGGAACACCACAGTTATCTGCCTCGTCTGTTACAGCTGCAATATTTACCGCTGGTACATCACTTGAACACTCAACATTCACTGCCGCTACATTGCTTGCCGTTGGATTCGTTGTGTCATTTACCGTAATTTCTTGGGTTACACTAATGCTGTTTCCTGCCGCATCTGTTACACTATACGTTCTGGTGATTAGCTCTGGATTGGTATTTCCATCACTTACATCACTTACGTGCGCAACTGTTGGAACACCACAGTTATCTGCCTCGTCTGTTACAGCTGCAATATTTACCGCTGGTACATCACTTGAACACTCAACATTCACTGCCGCTACATTGCTTGCCGTTGGATTCGTTGTGTCATTTACCGTAATTTCTTGGGTTACACTAATGCTGTTTCCTGCCGCATCTGTTACACTATACGTTCTGGTGATTAGCTCTGGATTGGTATTTCCATCACTTACATCACTTACGTGCGCAACCGTTGGAACACCACAGTTATCTGCCTCGTCTGTTACAGCTGCAATATTTACCGCTGGTACATCACTTGAACACTCAACATTAACCGCTGCTACATTGCTTGCCGTTGGATTCGTTGTGTCATTTACCGTAATTTCTTGGGTTACACTAATGCTGTTTCCTGCCGCATCTGTTACACTATACGTTCTGGTGATTAGCTCTGGATTGGTATTTCCATCACTTACATCACTTACGTGCGCAACTGTTGGAACACCACAGTTATCTGCCTCGTCTGTTACAGCTGCAATATTTACCGCTGGTACATCACTTGAACACTCAACATTAACCGCTGCTACATTGCTTGCCGTTGGATTCGTTGTGTCATTTACCGTAATTTCTTGGGTTACACTAATGCTGTTTCCTGCCGCATCTGTTACACTATACGTTCTGGTGATTAGCTCTGGATTGGTATTTCCATCACTTACATCACTTACATGCGCAACTGTTGGAACGCCACAGTTATCTGCCTCGTCTGTTACAGCTGCAATATTTACCGCTGGTACATCACTTGAACACTCAACATTAACCGCTGCTACATTGCTTGCCGTTGGATTCGTTGTGTCATTTACCGTAATTTCTTGGGTTACACTAATGCTGTTTCCTGCCGCATCTGTTACACTATACGTTCTGGTGATTACCTCTGGATTGGTATTTCCATCACTTACATCACTTACGTGCGCAACCGTTGGAACACCACAGTTATCTGCCTCGTCTGTTACAGCTGCAATATTTACCGCTGGTACATCACTTGAACACTCAACATTCACTGCCGCTACATTGCTTGCCGTTGGATTCGTTGTGTCATTTACCGTAATTTCTTGGGTTACACTAATGCTGTTTCCTGCCGCATCTGTTACACTATACGTTCTGGTGATTAGCTCTGGATTGGTATTTCCATCACTTACATCACTTACGTGCGCAACTGTTGGAACACCACAGTTATCTGCCTCGTCTGTTACAGCTGCAATATTTACCGCTGGTACATCACTTGAACACTCAACATTCACTGCCGCTACATTGCTTGCCGTTGGATTCGTTGTGTCATTTACCGTAATTTCTTGGGTTACACTAATGCTGTTTCCTGCCGCATCTGTTACACTATACGTTCTGGTGATTAGCTCTGGATTGGTATTTCCATCACTTACATCACTTACGTGCGCAACCGTTGGAACACCACAGTTATCTGCCTCGTCTGTTACAGCTGCAATATTTACCGCTGGTACATCACTTGAACACTCAACATTAACCGCTGCTACATTGCTTGCCGTTGGATTCGTTGTGTCATTTACCGTAATTTCTTGGGTTACACTAATGCTGTTTCCTGCCGCATCTGTTACACTATACGTTCTGGTGATTAGCTCTGGATTGGTATTTCCATCACTTACATCACTTACGTGCGCAACTGTTGGAACACCACAGTTATCTGCCTCGTCTGTTACAGCTGCAATATTTACCGCTGGTACATCACTTGAACACTCAACATTAACCGCTGCTACATTGCTTGCCGTTGGATTCGTTGTGTCATTTACCGTAATTTCTTGGGTTACACTAATGCTGTTTCCTGCCGCATCTGTTACACTATACGTTCTGGTGATTAGCTCTGGATTGGTATTTCCATCACTTACATCACTTACATGCGCAACTGTTGGAACGCCACAGTTATCTGCCTCGTCTGTTACAGCTGCAATATTTACCGCTGGTACATCACTTGAACACTCAACATTAACCGCTGCTACATTGCTTGCCGTTGGATTCGTTGTGTCATTTACCGTAATTTCTTGGGTTACACTAATGCTGTTTCCTGCCGCATCTGTTACACTATACGTTCTGGTGATTAGCTCTGGATTGGTATTTCCATCACTTACATCACTTACGTGCGCAACTGTTGGAACACCACAGTTATCTGCCTCGTCTGTTACAGCTGCAATATTTACCGCTGGTACATCACTTGAACACTCAACATTAACCGCTGCTACATTGCTTGCCGTTGGATTCGTTGTGTCATTTACCGTAATTTCTTGGGCTACACTAATGCTGTTTCCTGCCGCATCTGTTACACTATACGTTCTGGTGATTAGCTCTGGATTGGTATTTCCATCACTTACATCACTTACGTGCGCAACTGTTGGAACGCCACAGTTATCTGCCTCGTCTGTTACAGCTGCAATATTTACCGCTGGTACATCACTTGAACACTCAACATTAACCGCTGCTACATTGCTTGCCGTTGGATTCGTTGTGTCATTTACCGTAATTTCTTGGGTTACACTAATGCTGTTTCCTGCCGCATCTGTTACACTATACGTTCTGGTGATTAGCTCTGGATTGGTATTTCCATCACTTACATCACTTACGTGCGCAACTGTTGGAACACCACAGTTATCTGCCTCGTCTGTTACATCTGCAATATTTACCGCTGGTACATCACTTGAACACTCAACATTAACCGCTGCTACATTGCTTGCCGTTGGATTCGTTGTGTCATTTACCGTAATTTCTTGGGCTACACTAATGCTGTTTCCTGCCGCATCTGTTACACTATACGTTCTGGTGATTAGCTCTGGATTGGTATTTCCATCACTTACATCACTTACGTGCGCAACTGTTGGAACACCACAGTTATCTGCCTCGTCTGTTACATCTGCAATATTTACCGCTGGTACATCACTTGAACACTCAACATTCACTGCCGCTACATTGCTTGCCGTTGGATTCGTTGTGTCATTTACCGTAATTTCTTGGGTTACACTAATGCTGTTTCCTGCCGCATCTGTTACACTATACGTTCTGGTGATTAGCTCTGGATTGGTATTTCCATCACTTACATCACTTACGTGCGCAACCGTTGGAACACCACAGTTATCTGCCTCGTCTGTTACATCTGCAATATTTACCGCTGGTACATCACTTGAACACTCAACATTAACCGCTGCTACATTGCTTGCCGTTGGATTCGTTGTGTCATTTACCGTAATTTCTTGGGTTACACTAATGCTGTTTCCTGCCGCATCTGTTACACTATACGTTCTGGTGATTAGCTCTGGATTGGTATTTCCATCACTTACATCACTTACGTGCGCAACTGTTGGAACACCACAGTTATCTGCCTCGTCTGTTACAGCTGCAATATTTACCGCTGGTACATCACTTGAACACTCAACATTAACCGCTGCTACATTGCTTGCCGTTGGATTCGTTGTGTCATTTACCGTAATTTCTTGGGTTACACTAATGCTGTTTCCTGCCGCATCTGTTACACTATACGTTCTGGTGATTAGCTCTGGATTGGTATTTCCATCACTTACATCACTTACGTGCGCAACTGTTGGAACACCACAGTTATCTGCCTCGTCTGTTACAGCTGCAATATTTACCGCTGGTACATCACTTGAACACTCAACATTAACCGCTGCTACATTGCTTGCCGTTGGATTCGTTGTGTCATTAACTGTGATTGTTTCACTTTCCGTTAATACACGATTACAAGTACCATTGTTTATACTTGTTAAATTAATTGTTGTATCTGTTGTTACCCCTGGAACTGTTATTTCTACTGTTCCTCCTGGTTGAATTATAACAGAATTTGTTGCTCCTCCTTCAACATTATAACTTACAGCATTACCAGCATCACCACTAATAGTAAACACTGCATCTAAGCCTGGACATATTGGACCATTTGAACTTACTGTTGCCCCATTTGGTAAAGAATTTACTGTGATATCAATTGTTGATTCATCCTCACATCCTCCTGGAGAAGTAACTATATATGTTATCGTTGCTAAACCTGAACTAACCCCTGTAACAACACCTGATGAGTTTACAGTAGCGAATGATGTGTTAGAGCTGCTCCAAAACCCACCTAAACTTCCATCAGTTGTTAACGATAAAGTGCTTGACACGCAAACATCTGTTCCTCCACTTAAAGTACCTGCATTAGCACTATTTGCTGTAGTTACATTCGCAGTTGTTCCTTGTCCTTCATCATTATTTGAACCATCAGCGGCACCTGATGTATTAACTAAATTAGGAACTCCATTTGTATTTACACCGCCTTCAGTAGCTATATTTATACTACCGTTAGCATTTAATTGAGATATCACAACACTTTCATCTGCCTCTATTGCGTCAAAACACCCATCATTATCGGAGTCTGTATCTAAATAATCTGGTGTACCATCATTATCCGTATCTTGTTGAACTATACTGTTACATGTTATATCTACAGTATACTCCAAGGCAAATGAATTAAAATCACAAAAAGATCCGACACCTGAACCTGTTATTGCTAGTATTGATATACCTGGAACACCACTTCCAATATCACTAACTGTTACCACCTGATTGAAAGCAGGTGCTGGAGACAATAAATTTGCTTCACATGTTGCTGAAGCAACAGGTAATGACATTTGACTACTTGTGGATCCATCTATAGTTAATGTAAAATACTCATTAGTTCCTCCATCAATATCTCCTCTTACCAGAAGATTTGAAACATTAACTTGGTCTCCTATCTTAACACCTAAACTTGATAAATCTATGTTTTGAGTACGACTATCTCCTCCTCCATTATTAACACGACTATCTAGTACATTAGATACAAAAGTAGTATTTGAACAAGTTATGAATCCTTCATCCACATCTAAAATACCATCATTATCATCATCTAAATCGCAACTATTATTAATTCCGTCTGCATCTGGATCATTGGCTGTTACTGTACCTAATACAGCGCCATTAACACATGGGTCTGTTGCTGTAGACACTGTATTTGAATTCTCTACCTGAGTTGTTGATACTCCTCCACTTGAAGTAGAATATTCTGTTGTAGCTTGGTTAGTAATTGAAGAAGGTAAGACCCCTGAATTAACTTGAACCCTAAAAGTTACTGTAGCTTGCCCACCTACAGAAATAACACCTGATGGTTTAGAAAGTGAATTAATTTCGGAAGCTACCGAATATGGCATATTGCCAGACACATCTGATACAGAAACACTATTTAACTCGGTAGAGTTAGCCATATATGTTGTAAAAGAAGGTATTGCATCTTGTAAAGTTGCATCTTCTGAAAAGAAATTACCAGAATTTGAAACAACAATACTATACTCTAAAACATCTCCTGTGACAGCTGTAATAGCAGGGTTTTCTCCTCTTGTTATATTCCTTACAGATTTAACTGCTGATAAGTTTGGATTTAAATTAGGTGTAGAACATGAACCTAAATCATAAACTCTTGGCGAAACAGTTCCCACTATTGTACCTGTTAAAGTTGCTGCTGAAAAATCTACAGAAACGACTGTTGCTCCAGAATCTGTTGTTGTAATTAAATTACTTGAAGCATCAAAAGCTACACCTGTTGCTCCATCTGGACCAATATTACCTAAATTATCAGCTGATAAGGTTGTTGTATTTATAACATAAAGATATGAAGCTCCTGAACCTCCTACTGATGCATACCAATGTAATCTTCCATTTCCATCAAAAGTCATATCACCGTATGCCAATGTTGATCCAATGGTATCTCCGGCATCAAAAACTAAAGCTCCTAAATCTGCTGCAGCTCCTGTTGCTCCGTTATTAACCCTTCTTAAATGATAAGAACTATCTATATAATAAACGTTACCGCTAGCATCTGCTGCTTGACCAACAAAAAAACCAGGTAATGTAGCACCTGTATTAATTTGTGTACCCCCATTTGAACGTAATAAAGGAGGAGAACCGAATGTAGCATTATCGTAATAAGCATTTCCATTAGCACTGATTGCTAATCCTCCTATATTTTGTGGTGCGGTATACACAGCTGTCATTGTAGTACCACTTAATTCATAAAGATTTCTTCTTCCTGTAGAGGAAGAACTTGCGTATACTTTATCGCATTGCAATATACTCGCTCTACAAATTCTTATAGAAAAACTATTAAGCCTACCTGTATCTGCTCCCTGATCATCACGAATTCGTAAAACCCAATTACCGACCGAGTTATCACCAATAAAAGCATCTAAGTTACCATCAGGATTATAAGTTCCTGCAAGGTTTGTGTTCGCAGTAGGTAGAGGTCTAGTAGAACTTTCATCAAAAGTTACATTATTAAAACCATTACCATTACCTCCTTTATCAAATGATAAATTAACTGTTCGCACATCTGATCCTCCTACCCTATGAACCAAACTTATATCTAAATCAGCATTCCAGGTGTGGTCGATATCAACAATAACATCTATATCTGTTATCGTGAATGAATTTGTTATCGAAATAGTTGACGCATCAAAAGGACCTGCATTGTCAGGTATATTATAATTTGTATTATTTGTAAGTGTTGTACAAACTTGTCCGTAAGAAAACAAAACAGAAAAACAGAAAAAAAGCATAGAAAATGCTATCTTCAGAGAGGATAAGGGGTAAACTTTACTCATAAAAAAATGTCTTCTTTAACAGTTCTTTTACAACGATTTAACATTGTAACAAATACCTACGTTTAAAAAGTTAAAACTTAGCTTTAACTTTTATTAATTATTTTAAACTTATCGTATTGCTTGAGAAAAGAATATTTCTCATTTTAAAAAGAAGAACCCTCTTTTTAATAAAACAGCTATACATGCTTTTTTTATTACCAAAAATTTTGATAGCGGTTTTATTAAAGGGCGGGGGGTAAAATAAACAACCACTTACAATATATAATTCTATTATTTAAATATAATGAACAAGTTGGTTTTAAAATTCTTACAATGGCAAATTTAAAAAAATAATCATTAAAAAAGTGTTTTTTTAAACATTTTTTTAATGATTATTTCTCAAAAACAAAATCACTTAAAACAAGTATTAAAATGTTTATTTTCATTGAATTAACATGCTAAAATCTGCTTAGTAATTTCTCTATAAAATATACTATTTCTTTTTTGGTATTTAACTTACTTAAAGAAACTCGTAGTGATGTTTTTTTTGAGTCTTCTTTATTTAAAAAACTTTGCAAAACATGAGACCCTTTATTGCTTCCACTTTGACAAGCACTACCACCAGAAACTGCTACACCTTGTAAATCTAAATCAAACAGTAGCATATTTTTACTAAAAGGTAATCGTAAACTTGTTATTAAATAACTACTTTTTTTAATATCTGAAGACAAACCATTAAAATATATGCCTTTACTATTTTTTTCTATTTCAGCAATTAAATATTCTTTTAAACCTAAAATATACTCCTTATCTTTCTCTAGATTTACATAGGCAAGCTCTATTGCTTTCTCCATACCTAAAATAGCATGCACATTTTCGGTGCTAGACCTTACTCCTTTTTCTTGCTCACCGCCATATAACATTGGCTGTACAGGAATTCCTTTTTTAATATACACAAAACCGATTCCTTTTGGCCCGTGAAATTTATGCGCGCTTGCTGCTATAAAATCTATGGGTGTTTTTTGTAAATCTATTTGATAATGCCCAATTGCCTGTACGGTATCTGAATGAAAATAAGCTTTGTTATTTTTACACATTTCAGAAACTACATGAATCGGTAAAATGTTACCAATTTCGTTATTTATATACATTAGACTTACTAATGTTGTTTCATCCGTTTTTTTTAAAAGCCCCTCTAAACTATTTAATAAAACCGCTCCGTTTTCATCAAGCTCAACAAAATCTACCTTTATATTATATTGCTTTTGCAAATACGCAACCGTACGCAAAACTGCATGATGCTCTATTTTAGAAGTAATAATTCTGGTTACTCCTAAATTTACTACGGCATTCTGTAAGATTAAGTTATCCGCTTCGGTACCACCTGCTGTGAAAACAATTTCTCTTGCTGATACATTAAAGTGCTTTGCTATATTTTTCCTTGCCGTTTCTACAGCCGCTTTTGCCTTTCTACCAAATTGATGTGTAGACGAAGGATTCCCAAAATTATCCAACATTGACTGCTGCATTACCTCTATAACTTCGGGTAACATTGGTGTTGTTGCTGCATTATCTAAATAAACAGGTTTCATAAAATATTATTAATTTGGATTTTGATAAATATAGACTTCTGTAGCTCCCTGACCGTATTTTTGATAAGAAGCATCGTAATATTTTACCTCATAATTATTTAGTAAATAATACAATTCGCTTTTTAACACCCCTTCACCCACTCCGTGAATTAGCACTAATTTAGAGATGCTTTTAGAAATACAATATTCTAATTTATGCTTCGCTGTTTGCAATTGCAAGGAAAGCACATCATAATTATCCATACCACGTGTAGATTTCACTAATTTACTAGCATGCAAATCAACCTCCATCACAACTTCATTTTTATCTTTTACAAATATTGATTTTTTCTTTTTTGGTACTTGCTGAATCTTCTCTTTTAAAAACGAATTATTTACATCAATATGCCTACTTAACTCATTTTGATCTGTATGAATTTTAACCAACTCATTCTCAAAAAAGGAATACTCCATACCATCAGAATCCTTAACAAAAAACATATTATTTTCTTTTTTTGTTATGAACCCTCTAATATCAGCATCTAAAACCGCTACTTTATTACCTATTTCCAAACACATTCTTAACCTTTACTTAATTCACTAAAAGAGTTTTACAGTGTACTTTTGCTGTAACTATACCATACAAAAGAACTTTAAAAAAATGATAAACACTAAAAACATTTGCACAAAAACATTCTTTGAAGAAGCTAGCAAAGATATAACAATTAGTAATGAGCGTAAAGAGCTACTTACCAATATTGCGCAATTAATTAGTAGCGAATATCAAGAAAGAGAAAAGATAAATTTAAATTTTATTTGCACACATAACTCAAGAAGAAGCCAATTTGCGCAAGTTTGGAGTTTTTTTGCTGTTGAATATTTTAATTTAAAAAATATTTATACATATTCTGGCGGAACAGAAACTACGGCCTTTCATAGAAATACCGTAAAAAGCTTACAAAAAACAGGATTCAGTTTTAATATTATAGATTTTTCTCATCAAAACCCTAGGTATTTAATTTCTTTTGATGAAAGCAAAAAATCAATTATTGGCTTTTCTAAAACCTTTGATAATTCTCACAACTGTTATCCGTACATCGCAATTACAACTTGCGATAGCGCAGACGAAAACTGCCCTTTTATTGCGGATGCTATTTCTAGATTTCACTTACCATACTTAGACCCTAAAAATGCAGATACTACCGATTTAGTTTCTGAAACCTATTTAAATACTAGCAAACAAATTGCTGGAGAGTTATTTCATATTTTTGAAAGTGTGAAAAATAAAATTAATTCTACTATAATTAACGCCCTGTAAACCTATTTACAAAAACACTATTAACCCTTTTATATTTGATGTGATTCCTTAAATAAATTCGGAATGACGTTAGAAAACACCTTTCAATAAAAGCATCTCTAAACTATCGTATCTTTATCATAAGGAATACTTTTTAAAACGTGATTTATTACATCAATACGTGCTAAGGTTTTCCTGTTTGCTCTAATAACTTTCCAAGGAGATATTGTTGTGTTTGTTTTAGAAAACATTGCCCGTTTATACTCGGTATAATCATCCCAAAGATCTTGTGCTTTTTTATCTACCGAAGTCATTTTCCATTGTTTTAATGGATTTGTTTTAATATCACTAAAACGCTTTGCTTGCTCTTTTTTATTGATAGACATATATATCTTTACCAAACGAATACCAGATTCTAAAATCATTCTTTCAAAATCATTTACTTGATTCATAAATATTTGATATTCTTCTTGGGTGCAAAATCCGTTTACAGGCTCAACTACTGCCCTATTATACCAACTACGGTCAAAAAAAACAATTTCACCTGCCTTCGGAAACTTTCGCACATATCGCTGAAAATACCATTGTGTTTTTTCATCTTCATTTGGCTTTGGCAATGCTACAATACGCATGTGTCGCGGATTTATCCTTTCTGTAATTCTACGTATCGCACCACCTTTACCAGCAGCATCTCTACCTTCAAAAATAACAATTATACGCTCGTTATTATTAATTGCCCATGTTTGCAAACGAATTAACTCTACCTGTAGTTTTTTTAATCTACGCTCGTAATCTACATACCTAACCGCCCTTTCTATATTAAAAGGTTTAGATAAAAGTGCTTTTAGCCCTTTAGTAGTATTCAACTTATTTACATCTTTTTGTGTTAACTTTTCCATATTAATCTAAATGATTTACTGAGCGGTAATAACGCATTACTATATTCGGATCTGGATTTGTTGCCATCTTAACATCTTCTCTTTCTTGATAATCGAATTGAGATAACACATGCCTCATACACTCTATTCTTGCTTTCTTTTTATCATTTGTTTTAACCACCATCCATGGGCTATAAGAGGTATGAGTTTTACTAAACATTTCTTCTTTATAAAAACTATAATCGCTCCACAATTCCTGTCCTTTTTTATCTACAGGGCTAAATTTCCATCTCTTTAGTGGATCATCGTTTCGCGCATCAAATCGGCGCATTTGCTCATCTTTAGATATCGATAACCAAAATTTAATAATCGTTACACCATCTTCATACAACATATGCTCAAACTCAGGCACCTGAACCAAAAACTTATTGTATTCATCTTTTGTACAAAACCCCATTACTGGTTCTACAACTGCTCTATTATACCAACTACGGTCAAAAAAAACAATTTCACCAGGATTGGGCAGTTCTTTAATATATCGTTGAAAATACCATTGTCCTTTTTCAACAACTGTTGGCTTATTTAAAGCCACCAAACGCATAGAACGCGGATTTAAATGCTCCATAAAACGACGAATATTCCCTCCTTTTCCTGCAGCATCTCTTCCTTCAAAAATAACTGCTACCCGTTTGTCGTTTTTAGCGATCCATTGCTGTAGTTTCACTAATTCTATCTGAAGTTTTTTCAACTCCTTTTCGTAAGCTATTTTCTCTTTAACTTTACCTACAGAGACTCCTTTTTCTTTTATTAAAGACAATAATTGGTCGTTTGTTGAAACGCTTTCAAAATCATCAATCGTAAGTTTTTCTTTATTTCCCATTTAAAATAATACGTTGAATTACTACTAATTTAACCCTAACACTGCTAAAATAAGACGATATTAGCTGCTATGAAACAAAAAATCTTTTTTTTATTTACCTTGTTTTCTATTAGCCTTTTTTCTCAACAAAAATATGCTAAAGAATTCAGTTTTTTAAATGATAATGATTTATATATATCTCCTAATCAAGATAGGTATTACACCAATGGCTTGTTTTTTTCGTACCGCTATTTAAGTGGTAAAACGACTAAAAATATTGAAAAAAAGATTTTCGAGATTCAACTTGGCCATCACATGTATACGCCGTTTAAGGCTGTTGTACAACAAAGCAGTAATCACGATCGCCCATTTGCAGGTTATTTATTTGGTAATTTTGGCATACAACATTTTTATAAAAACGAAACCATTCTAAAAACTTCTTTACAACTTGGTGTACTAGGACCCTCTGCTTTTAGTAAACCTCTTCAGGATTTTATCCATGATATATATGGCTATAAAAAAGCAATAGGATGGGAAGATCAAATTTCTGATGCTTTCGCGGTGAACTTAAAAATAGAGTATATAAAAAAACTAGCAAACGACAATTACCTTGATGTTAACTGGGTTAATAAGGCTAGAGTTGGAACTGTTTATACTGACTTTTCAACAGGTTTTTATGGCCGTATCGGATTAAAACCACTTCAAAAAATCATAAATTCTATTGCTTTCAATGCAAACTTAAACAATAAAAACACTGCTTTTAACAATGAAATTGAATCGTTTTTATACCTAAAACCAATGTTTAGCTATGTTGCTTACGACGCTACTATTGAGGGAAGCTTTTTAAATGACAGCAGTCCGATTACTTTCGGTGTAGAACCTTTTAAGTTTACAACTGAAGTAGGCATTCGCTTTACTACTAATCGTTTTAATTTTGGGTACGCAGTAAATTATCACACAAAAAAGCTAAAAAGTGTACGCGTACCAAAGGGGAATTTTTACGGAACTATACTTTTAAACTATCAATTCAATTAACTTTTTCGATGGTTGAAAAAATAATTTTTAAAACCATCAAATTAAGATATATTTGTAAATCTAATATACAGAAACTATACTAAATGAAATTTATCGTATCTAGCTCTCAGTTATTAAAACAATTACAAGTTTTAGGAGGGGTTATAAACAGCAATAACACATTACCTATTTTAGACAATTTCTTGTTCGAACTAGCTAACAATGAACTTCAAATCTCATCATCAGATCTTGAAACAACAATGACATCGGTTGTTGAAGTAGAAAGTACCGATACGGGGTCAATAGCTATTAATGCGCGTTTATTATTAGACACTTTAAAAACTTTTCCTGAGCAACCACTTACTTTTAAAGCAGAAAGTGATAGCACTATAGAAATTATTTCTGAGCAAGGTAAATACGACATGGCTTATTTTAGCGGTGAAGAATTTCCTAAAGCTGTTGAACTTCCTTCTCCTAGCAATACTGAAATTCCGTCTCATATTTTAGCAACGGCAATTTCAAAAACAATATTTGCTGCAGGAAACGATGATTTAAGACCTGTAATGAGTGGTGTGTTTTTTCAGTTCAACTCAAAAGAATTAACTTTTGTTGCTACCGATGCTCACAAACTAGTAAAATATACCCGTACCGATGTTACTGCCGATAAATCTGCAGAATTCATTATGCCTAAAAAACCTTTAAATTTATTAAAAGGAATTTTAAGCGGATCGGACAACAATGTTACTATAGAATACAACGATACAAATGCTAAATTTACGTTTGATAACGTTGTTTTAGTTTGTCGTTTAATTGATGGAAAGTACCCTAATTACGAAGCGGTAATACCTAAAGAGAATCCGAATAAATTAACGGTAGATAGAGCTTCTTTTTTAAACTCTGTGCGTCGTGTTTCTATTTTCTCTAGCAAAACAACACATCAGATTCGTTTAAAAATGGCTGGAACAGAATTAAATATTTCTGCTGAAGATTTAGATTACTCTAACAAAGCAGATGAACGTTTACACTGTGACTATCAAGGTGATGACATGCAGATAGGTTTTAACTCACGTTTTTTAAGCGAGATGTTAAACAACTTAAGTGCTAACGATGTATTAATAGAAATGTCTTTGCCTAACCGTGCAGGAATTTTAACACCGATTGACGGAACTGACGAAGGAGAACAAGTTACCATGTTGGTAATGCCTGTAATGTTAAACGCATAGAATCGTTAAAATAAAAAAATGTAAAAGCCACATAATTTAATATGTGGCTTTTCTTATTTTACAGTATAATTAAATAAGCATCTGAATATTACTAAAATTTAATATTGCAATGTTATTGATACTGTATTAGGATTAGAACTATACCAATGTGCCCAATGTTTAGACTCTCCCTCTAAAGGTGTGTAAATTTCTGGTGCCCACGGAAAACCTACAGACCAACTATAAACTGCTTGCGCTTGATTACAATTGCAATATTTATGTCCTGATTTAGCCACATTAAGTGACGATGGATAACCAGGATAACCAGGAGTTACACTTGACCTAAAAGCCATATTATACTCTAACCTATTATCTGTCCTTACTGTTTTCCACCAAGACCACCATAAAAACTTCTTTTTCTCTTGAACCAATGTATTTGCCCCTATAGAGCTATAAAAACCCCAAAAACCATTAAATTGCCTAGCTCTCATTCTATGATTACTATCAAAATACTTATGCGATGTTGCTCCTCTTGCCTTTACTGCTTCATTGCTATTTTTATTAGTATTTGTATGCGCATAAACATTTAACTCTTTCGTATAATCTATTCTTTTTCCTTTTTCAATTTTAATTTCCCCTGCGTTGAACTCTTCTAAAAACTCACCTATTCTATTACTAAAACCCTCAGTATAAGTGTATACAAACTCCCCATCAATTCTAAAAATCTTTCCTTGGATTGCTATTTCTCCGTTTTGATTTAATAAAAACAATAACATATTATCGTCAGAGCTAACATTAGCTACTTCTTTTTCGTTTATCCCTAAGCTTTCTGCTTCATCTGACTCTAAATTATAAACTAACAGCAAAGGGTTATACTTACCCGAAGTACTCATTTCCTTTGCTTCTTCTAACAAATCAGAATCTGATTCTAATCGAATACTAATAAAATTTTTAAGCTCTTTAATGGTTTCAAATCGCAACATTTTAGACTCATTATTCTTAGTCACTAGAGTTTCCTGTTTTTCTTTCTCTATAATATCTTGATCCTGTTCATTTTGACATGCTATAGCAATGATACTTAACATCAATACTAAAAAATACTTTTTCATAATAATTTGTTTTAACTTTTACCTACTCTTACGCTTTTCGGTTTCCGCGATGTAATTTTATTAGCCCTATATTTATAAAGTATAGAAATTCTCTTAACTAGTATTACAAAGAATTGAAGCAAAATTACAGCAGGTATAAGATTAAAATGGGGTTTAAAAAACCCTTATTCACAGGGTTTAATACCCCTAAAAAAATAATAGCATTTTACAAATAGAAAACTAGATTAATTAAATAATGGTTTTTGTTAACATCTTTCGCTTTAAAAAATGATAAATAATTGTAAATTTACCTCTTTCAAACTTTTTATAAATCACAATGGGTAAAATAATCGCAATTGCAAATCAAAAAGGAGGTGTAGGTAAAACTACTACCTCTATAAATTTAGCCTCATCATTAGGTGTTTTAGAAAAAAAAGTATTACTAATAGATGCCGATCCGCAAGCCAATGCTACTTCTGGATTAGGACTAAACGTTGAAGATGTTGAATTAGGAACTTATCAAGTTTTAGAACATACTGCATCAGCTAAAGACACTATTTTAAAAACTAGCTCTCCTAATGTTGATTTAATCCCTGCTCATATAGACCTTGTTGCTATTGAAATAGAATTAGTAGACAAACATGAAAGAGAATACATGCTTAAAAAAGCATTAACAGAAATAAAAGACGAATACGATTATATTTTAATAGACTGTGCACCTTCTCTTGGTTTAATTACCTTGAATTCTTTAGTTGCTGCAGATTCTGTAATTATACCTATACAATGTGAATATTTTGCCTTAGAAGGTTTAGGAAAACTACTAAACACTATTAAAAGTGTTCAAAAAATTCACAATCCCGATTTAGATATTGAAGGTTTATTACTAACCATGTTTGATTCTCGTTTACGACTTTCAAACCAAGTTGTTGAAGAAGTTAAAAAACACTTTAGCTCAATGGTTTTTGATACAATTGTTCACCGAAATATTCGTTTAAGTGAAGCGCCAAGTTATGGTGAAAGCATAATTTCATACGATGCAACCAGTAAAGGTGCTGTAAATTACTTAAATTTGGCGAACGAAATTTTAACTAAAAACGTATAATTATTCTAAATGGCAAAAGCAACTAGAAAACAAGCTTTAGGTAGAGGTTTATCGGCCTTATTAAAAGAAACTGCAGAAGTAAGCTCTGCTGAAGATAAAAACGCTGATAAATTAGTCGGAAATATCATTGAAATCGAATTAAACTCGATAGAAATGAATCCTTTTCAGCCTAGAACCTATTTTGATGAAGAAGCTTTACGAGAATTAGCTAATTCTATAGAACAATTAGGTGTTATACAACCTATTACTGTAAGAAAATTATCAAGTAATAAATTTCAATTAGTTTCAGGTGAACGTCGTTTCAGAGCCTCTAAACTAATAGGAAATAAAACAGTACCTGCTTATATTCGTTTAGCAAACGATCAAGAAATGCTAGAAATGGCGTTAGTTGAAAACATTCAACGTAAAAATCTTGATCCTATTGAGGTAGCACTTTCTTACCAACGTTTAATTGACGAAATTCAATTAACTCAAGAAGAATTAAGTGTTCGTGTTGGTAAAAAAAGATCGACTGTAACCAATTATTTACGTTTATTAAAGTTGGATCCGATCATTCAAACAGGTATGCGTGACGGTTTTATTTCGATGGGTCATGGTCGTGCTTTAATAAGTATTGATAGTAATTCTGATCAATTAACTATTTATGAAAAAATCGTTAGAGACAAGCTTTCTGTTCGTCAAACAGAAGAACTGGTTAAAAATATAAAAGCAGGTACACTTAGTAAAACTGTATCAAAAAAAGTAGTTCCTAGTTTCATTTCTGAAAGTGTAAAAGACATGAGTGCTTATTTTGGAAACAAAATAGATGTAAGTGTAAATAACAAAGGAAAAGGAAAAATTTCTATTCCATTTACTTCTGAAGAAGATTTTAATCGTATCAAAAAACTGTTAAAGTAAGTTGAACACTCGTACTCTCATATTTATTTTTTTTAGCTTTTTTTTGAGTCAACTATTATTTGCCCAAAGAGATTCTACAGCTGTTAGAGCAAAGCGGTTAGAATTAGGCAGCGACAAATACAACCCGTTATCACCATCTAAAGCAGCTTTTTATTCTGCTATTTTTCCTGGTGGCGGGCAAATTTATAATAAAAAATACTGGAAAGCGCCAATCGTTTGGGCTGCAATGGGTACAAGTGCCTATTATTATGTTAATAATAGTAATGAATACGATCGTTACCGAACAGCTTTTAAACTTCGAAAACAAGGATTAAAGGATGAATTTACCGATGAAAACGGAAATACTATAATCTCTATTGACGGACTTGAGAATGCTCAAAAAGTACTTAGAAAAAACAGAGATTTATCACTTTTAACAGGTGTACTACTATATGTTTTACAAATTGTTGAAGCAAGTGTAAACGCTCACTTGCTACAATTTGACACTGATGATAGTTTATCTTTAAAACCAATGGTATATCCCGATCCACTTTTTATAGAAGCTCCCAAAGTTGGTTTAACTTTAAAATACTCTTTTTAAATGAAAATAGCCTTACTTGGTTATGGTAGAATGGGTAAAGAAATTGAAAAAATTGCTTTACAAAGAGGCCATGAAATAATTATTAAAAGCTCAGGAAAAGATACTTACGACATTACAAAAGCAAATATTGCTATAGATTTTAGCGTACCTGATTCAGCTTTTAACAATATCAGCAATTGCATAAATAATCAAATCCCTGTTATTTCAGGAACCACAGGTTGGCTTGATAAATACGAATCGATTACCGACTTATGCAGCCAGAAAAAAGGAGCTTTTATTTATGCCTCTAACTTTAGCTTAGGTGTTAATGTATTTTTTGAGCTAAACAAACAATTAGCTAAAATGATGAATACTTTAAGCGAGTATAATATTTCTATTGAAGAAATTCATCACACTAAAAAACTAGACGCTCCAAGTGGAACAGCAATTACATTAGCTGATGGAATTATTGAAAACTCATCGAAAAAAAGTTGGGAATTAGATGCTAAAACATCCGAAGAAAATATACCAATTACAGCTATTAGAACACCTGATGTAGCAGGCACTCATACTGTAAGTTATCAATCAAAAATTGATACTATTGATATTAAACATACTGCGCACAATAGACACGGATTTGCTTTAGGTGCAGTTATAGCTGCCGAATGGCTCGTTAATAAAACCGGTGTTTACACCATGAGAGACGTGTTAAACTTAGGTTAATTACGTAACAAATAGTTAAAACAGCTTACAAATAACATTGAATTTCATTCCTTCTTGGAAAACAAAATATACATATTATGACATTTACCGAATGGTTTTTATTCTTTTTAATAGTTCAGGTCATCCACTTTTTAGGAACTTGGAAATTATACATTAAAGCTGGAAGAAAAGCTTGGGAAGCTGCAATACCTGTTTACAATGCTGTTATTTTAATGCAAATAATAAATCGTCCAAAATGGTGGGTAATTTTATTATTTATACCCATCGTAAATCTATTAATGTTTCCTATTATTTGGGTAGAAACGTGTAGAAGTTTTGGTTTTAATAAAAGAAAAGATACGTTATTATCGATTTTCACTTTAGGTTTTTATATTTTTCATATAAACTACGCTACCGAAACACCTTATGTAGAAAACAGAAGTTTACAACCAAGATCTGCCTTAGGTGAATGGGTAAGTTCTATCGCTTTTGCTATTATCGCTGCTACTTTGGTACATACCTATTTTATGCAACCGTATACCATTCCTACTTCATCTTTAGAAAAAACCTTATTAGTAGGTGATTACTTATTTGTAAGTAAATTCCATTACGGTGCGCGTATACCTAGCACAACCATAGCTGCACCAATGGCACATGATACCGTTCCTCTTTTAGGAAGCAAATCATTTATTTCTGACAACAAAAATAAAGATGGCTTTTTAAATAAATTATCATTACCCTATATGCGTTTACCTGGTTTTCAAAACATTAAGCGCAACGATATTGTTGTTTTTAGCTGGCCAGCTGACACCCTAAAAACAATGTGGGGAGACAAATCTGGCAAAGCCACTTATAAGCCTATTGATAAAAGAACTAACTATGTAAAAAGAGCCACAGGTATTGCTGGAGACACTTTAGAAGTTCGTGATGGCTATGTGTTTATAAACGGAAAGAAAACGGTATTACCAGACAGAGCAAAACCACAATGGTACTTTAAAATTGATACTGACGGAAAAGAATTATCACAAACTGTCATAAGAGAATACAACAAAAACAGAGAAGGTAGAATGTCTAACGATGGCCTTTACTATTTAAACCTTACTGACGATGAAGCTGCTTCTTTAAAGAAAAATCCTCTTGTAAAAAGTATCGAGAAAAATTTAAGCCCAAAAGGTACTTATGACGCTACTGTTTTTCCTCATAATCCTAAATATGCTTGGTCTTCAGATAATTTTGGTCCACTTTACATTCCTAAAAAAGGAGCTACTGTTGAATTAAACGAAAATACAATTTCATTTTACGAGCAAATCATCCGAAGATATGAAAGTAATGATTTAACAATTTTTGGTAACGATATTTTTATCAACGGAAAAAAAGCTAAAAACTACACGTTTAAGCAAGATTATTATTGGATGATGGGTGATAACCGTCAACGCTCTTTAGATGCCAGGAATTGGGGCTATGTACCCTTTGATCATGTAGTTGGTAAACCTGTTATGATTTGGTTAAGTTGGGATCCTAATTCTCCAGATTTTATGTCAAAAATAAAATCTATTCGATGGGACAGAATGTTTACCACTGTTGGTGGTAGCGGAGAACCTACCTCTTATTTATGGCTAGTACTTGTCTTAATTGCAGGTTATACTGTTTATAGTTTTAGAAAAGGTAAAAAGAAAGCCTAATGTCACTTTTCATTCCCACATACTTTGCTCCTATTTCGCAATATGCAGTAATTTATAAATCTGATTCGGTAGTTTTTGAACTTGATGATAATTATCAAAAACAAACCTACCGAAACAGGTGTTATATTTTTGGTGCTAACGGAAAGCTAAGTTTAAACATTCCTGTAAAGCATTTGCTTAAAACAAGCCGAAAAAAAACAAAAGACACTTTAGTAGAAAATGATTCTCAATGGCAACAACAGCATTTAAAATCGTTACAATCAGCTTATCGCTCTTCACCTTTCTTTGAATTTTTTGAAGATGATATTGCTAAAATATTTAATAAAGAGTACAAATACTTACACGATGTAAATATCGACACTCATTTGTTTATTACTGATGCTTTGCAAATAGACACCTCATATTCCAAGTCTGAAAACTATGAGGTAACTCCGATTATTACAGATTACAGAGACTTAGCTATTGCTAAAAAAGGAATTGAAGTAAAAACCGAATCTTATATTCAAATGTTTGATAACAAACATGGTTTCATACCAAACCTCTCTATACTAGATTTACTTTTTATGGAAGGACCTAATACGATTAGCTTTTTAGAGAGCACTATTGTAAAACCATAATAACTTCCATTTCTTTACCCATAATTAAAAATAAACATACCCGTAAATTGCAATTAACTTTAACACTTACAAGACTTTAAAGAATTTAAAATAAATTTCTTTTGCTTTAATAAAAACTGTAGATTTGGGTAATACTCTAAATTAACGCTTTTTAACATGGATTTTTTCAGGGATTTTGTTTTTAATTTTCATAATGTTTCTGAAAACTCTTTTCAAGAATTTTATAAAATAATCAAAAACAAAACACTTTTAAAAAACCATAAAATAGTTAAGCTAGGTCAAATACCTGTTAACTTTTATATTTTAAAAAAAGGTATTATTAGATCCTATATAATAGATGATAAAGGTAAGGAACGCACAAAAACTATATTCACCCCAGTAAGTACTTCAGGAAATTTAGGTGCCTTGATAAAGAAAAAACCATCAAATTTAATTTACGAATGCCTTACAGAATGTGATATATTGGAGTGTAATTATGAAGCTTTTTATGGTTTATCAAAAAAAAATCATGATTTAGCCATCTTTCATTATAAAGTTCTTGAAGCTATTTACCTAAGAGAAGAAGCTAAAGTGCTAGATTTGTCGATGTTAAATGCCACACAGCGCTACGAAAACCTAAGAAAAAGTCATCCTGGTATTGATAATTTAATTAATCAATATCATATAGCCTCTTTTTTAAATATTACTCCTGTACAGTTAAGTAGAATAAGAAAAAACCACCACACATAGCTTTATAAACATATGTTAATGTACACGTTATGAAAAAATTATACATTTGGTAACGTAACTAACAGGTTACATTTTTTAAAAAAAAGTCCCCCTTAAATGGACTTATAAAAATAATCAAACTTACTCCCCTTGTGTAAGTTTGATTATTTGTGTTTATCTTTTTTTTGTCATTATTTTTTATTAAATTTAGGTCTCTTCTTAAGAGACAACCTGTTAATTACGCCTTTATATGAATAATGATATTGAAAATTTTCTTTGTCAGTATGCTGATTTACCTAAAAATGTCGTTTCTATTTTCAAGGACATTCTTACCTATTGTGAGCTAGAACCTTTTGAATACTTTGCTAAAACAAATGAATATACTACTAATTTCTTTATATTGAAATCTGGGTTAATGAGGTCATATTTAGAGGCTGAGGATGGAAAAGAAGTTACTAAATACATTTTTACACCTGTTAGCTTTGCTGGTAGCTTATCATCATTAATAAAACAAAATCCTTTTGATTCAAATTATCAAGCTTTAACGAAAGTTACAGGTTACAAGGGGTGTTTTTTAAAGCTTAAAGATTTAGCACTAAAAAATCACGAATTTAGCCTCTTCTATATAAAAACAATGGAAGATTTCTATTTAAAAGTAGAAAATTTAATTTTAGATATTTCAACACATTCTGCAACCGAAAGGTATTTAATTTTAAAAGAAAGGATTCCAAACATCGATAATATAATAGCCCAACGTTATATTGCATCGTACCTCAATATTACACCAGTACAGTTAAGTAGAATTAAAAAGAGTTTACTCAAATAAAGTACTTCACTTTACTCCTATTATAAAAAACTTTTATTTAATAAACCTTGCTACTAAATTATTCATTTGATCTGAAATAGATAACTTAATTACTACGAATACATAAACAACAATTATTAAAATACTTTTTAAAATGATATTTATTATCGGATCGATTGGAGTCTTATTAATAGAGAACTCAGGTGTAGCGAAATTCCAATAATAAAATCCTAAAAACAGTATTATTATTATTAAGATCATTTGAAAAGTCTTCTTTGTATAAGGAAACATTTTTAATTTATTATCCACAAACCAAAGCTTAAAAGCGTTAAAACATAAAACAGTTAGCAGTGTTGCTAGTGCTAAACCTTCAGTACCCATTCCTATATAGTTATAGAAAAAAATATTTAAATAATACACCATAAATGCCATCCCAATTCCAACAGGCATGGTAATTTTATAAAATTTTGAATTTTGAATTATAGCTCCGTTGTTACCTAAAGACATTAAAAATAGTTTAGCCATAGATATTAGTAAAACTACCAATCCGCCACCTGCATAATTTTTATTTGGCATTATCTTAAATAACTCATCTACATTACAGTTTACCAATACAAAGAACAACCCGCCAACCAATAATAAATTTATAGAGCTTTTTTCATATAAACTCTTGGTTTCTTTATCGTTATTCTCATTAATAGACTTTGAAGTAAGTGGCTGCAATATTTGTCCCATCGCCCTACTTGGCGCTTCAATAAAAGTACCTATAAATAAAGCCACACCATAATAAGCAGCTGTTGCAAGTCCGTCTTTACCAGGAATCATTACTTTATCTATATCCAATACAAATGCGCCAGCACTACCTGCTAAAACAATATAAAAAGTATAGCGCAAGACTTCTTTAAAATTAGATGGTAATGATAATGTTAACTTAGGTGTGTATAATTTAAATGCATACAATAGCATCAATAAAGTTCTTACAACGTAAGCAAATGTCATATAATATAAAAACTCTTGCTTGGTAATCAATTCAAAACTTACTGCAAATAATAAAACCATAATAGCAGCTCTGTTATAAAGTTCTTTTAGAACATTACCAAAAACTGATTGCATTTGCACTTTTGCCCAAGAATAAAAAACTTCAAAATAAGCGCAGGCTACTGCAATAACGTATATATAAATAGTATAATTTTCAATTATTAAATTCCCTTCAACATTACTTTGGGCAACATACCCCATAATTAAATCATGAAAAAAGTCCCAACCAAAACCAACAGGCAACGCTATTAAAAGCGGTAAAAATAAAACGGAACTTAAAAAACTATCTTTTTCTTTTTTAGTTTTGTAGGCTACAAAGAATTTAATAATTGTAAACTGAATACCTAAAGCAATTACAGGCATTAATAAATTTGAAGCTGCAAATACATACATCGCTAAACCATAATACTCATCTTTTAAAAAATGAGCATATAAATATATGGTGTTAATACCCCCTATTAAAAAACCTAAGTAAATTATAATAGTATTTTTTAGCGACTGTCTTAATACGATTCCCAATTTATTCTTGAATTAATTTTATAATTGATTTATATATTTTTTCACCAACATTATTACCATA
The DNA here is from genome assembly GCF_057002845.1 of Tenacibaculum sp. SM2510. Lineage (NCBI taxonomy): Bacteria > Pseudomonadati > Bacteroidota > Flavobacteriia > Flavobacteriales > Flavobacteriaceae > Tenacibaculum > Tenacibaculum sp. SM2510. The sequence continues at coordinate 2,755,226 of NZ_CP192703.1, read as the reverse complement.
TAATGCTTCTTCAAATGTCTTTTCTGAGTTTAAAAACTCGTTAAAAGTATTGGTTATTTTCTTCGGATCTGTTCCTGTAATTATAGCGTATTTATAGGCTACCAATTCTGTCCATTCTGTTTCTTCTCTTGCTATAATGCAGTGCTTTTTATTAAAAAAAGCCTCTTTTTGAAGTCCGCCACTATCGGTAACCACCAAACTACATTTTTTTAACAACTCTAGCATATCAAAATAACCAACAGGATCTATAAAAGTAATACTAGGCTGTAAATTATACTTTGCTAACATTTTTTTTGTGCGAGGGTGTAATGGCAATACTACTTTTTTTGTTTTGCTTATTGTTTCTAAAGCTGAAAACACTTCGGTTAATTTCTCTTTAAAATCGGTATTTTCCTGACGGTGAATTGTCGCCAGAACAAATTCATTTTCTGTTAGACCTAAGTCGCTTATAATAGTCGATTTCTCTTCAGAAAACTGACCATAAAATTCTACTGCATCTTTCATGATATCACCATGCTGCTCAATTTTAATCGCTAAACTATCAAAACCTTCTTTTTGCAAATTATCCACCGCAACCTGCGTAGGGCAACTTAATAAATCTGCAATTCTATCTGTTACAATACGATTCACTTCTTCAGGCATCTGCATGTTAAAAGAGCGCAAACCAGCTTCAATATGCACTACTTTTATATGTAGTTTCTTGGCCGCCAAAGCACCTGCAAGTGTAGAATTTGTATCACCATATACCACAACAGCATCTGGTTTTTCTACTACTAAAATTTCTTCGATTTTTTCTAGCATCTGCCCTGTCATGGCACCGTGATTTAAACCATTTATATTTAAATTATACTTCGGTTTCGGTATTTGCATTTCATCAAAAAAAACGGCACTCATATTGGCATCAAAATGCTGACCTGTATGTACAATTATTTCTTCAACTTCGCCATGTTTTTGTATCACTCGGCTTAACACAGCTCCTTTTACAAACTGAGGACGAGCGCCTAATATGGTAACTATTTTTTTCAAGAATTTACTACTTGTTTAAGTATTACTGACAATTGTTTGGTTAATTCTTTGCGATGGTATTGCTCGATATTTACAGATGAAACTGTCAATGAGTTTTGTTGGTGTTTTTTATACAAATCACTAACTGCATTTTTTAATTGCTCTTTGTCATTAAAATCGACTATACTGCCTGCGTTTGTTTTTGCTAAAATCTCCGCTAAATCACCATCTTCTGGACCAATTGCTAAGATAGGACGTTTTGCTTGTAAATATTCAAAAATCTTTCCTGTTATAATTCCTTTAGCACTTGGCACTTTATTTACCGCTAATAATAAAACCTGTGAAGCTCGCTGATACTGTTGTACTTCTTTATGCGGCACATAATTTATTCGTGTTACATTTTTAAAATCGTACTTTTTTAAATCTTCTATAACATCATCAGATAACTTTCCAATCAGTTTTATTTCTAAATCGTTTTTAAAGTCGGTATTTTCTTCGGATAATTCGGCCAATGCTTTCCATAACGTTTTCGGATTTCTATCTGCATTCATCAACCCGATATGCGTAATGGAGAATTTAGAATCTAAAACTGTTTGATTATTGGTGTTTTCATCAGAATCATACCCATTTGTTAACACGTGTACGTTTTTTGAAAATGCTTCATAATTAGCCTTCATTGTTTTACCAACCACCAAACTTGCATCGGCATTTTTAAGGACTTCTTTTTCTAGCTGATGGTGTGTTTTTATCGCTTTTTTAGTTAATGGCAGTTGATGAAAATAATCAATATCCGTCCAAGGATCCCGAAAATCTGCAATCCACTTTACATTCGTTTTTTTCTTTAAATGCAATCCGATTAAATGCAAACTATGTGGCGGACCGGTGGTAATAATTGCATCAATCTTATTTTCTGACAAGTATTTTTCGAGGTATTTTACAGATGGTTTTATCCAATATTTTCTTGCATCCGGAATAAAATAATTGGCACGAACATATTGTAATATTTTCCCAAAAAAAGTCGGATTCGGATTTAAAAAACCGGCACTTGTTTTGGTTTCTTTCTTTTTAAAGATTGATAAAAAATCATTCGGCTCCCAAATAGTTTTTTTAAGTACTTCAATACCTTCAGGGACATCGTTTGCTAAAGATGTATCTATAATAGGATACTTAGCTTCATCAACCGTATATACCACAGGTTCTACATTAAAATCACGTAAATATTTTACAAATTTTAACCAACGTTGCACACCAGAACCACCTGCAGGAACCCAATAATATGTGATAATTAAGACTTTCAAATTATAAATTATTGTATAAATCGATTAAACCTTCAGAAGTTTTATCCCAAGTGAATTCATTTTTAACAAAATTCTCTCCATTTTTACCCAATTCTTCTCTTAAAGTAGGATTGCTATATAACGTTAAAATTTTATCCTCGAAATCTGCTACATTTTGTGCTTCATGTACCAAACCTCCGTTTATTTTTTCAATTAAGTTTTTTTGAGCAATAGCGTTACTTACCAATAACGGTTTTCCCAAACTCATGTATTGAAATAACTTATTTGCATAGGCCACATCGTGTTGAATATTACGTCGTAAAGGTGAAATACAAATATCGCTAGCCTGAATGTAAGAAGGAAATAAGGAAACATTTTGCCAACCTTCAAAATCAACAAACGCTGTAATATTTAATTTTTCGGCTTCAGTTTTCAAAATGTAATCGGTCGTGTTTTTACCTACAATTACCAATTTAATAGTCGGAATTTGTTCTTTTAATTTTACAACAGCTCTTATTGCGGTTAATAAACCTCTACGAACATGTGTATCTCCCAGATAAAGAATAACAAAATTATCTTTATATTTTTTGATGATCTCTGTATTCAGCTCAAAGGATTCGTAAAAAGATTTACGAATGGTATTTGGTACTAGAACTACTTTGTTTTCAGCAATTTTAGTTCGCTCAATTACTTCACTAACGAACTCTTGAGAAACCGTAATTACTTTATCAGCCTTTTTAATAAATACTTCTTCCTTTTGCTGCCATTTTTTTGGAGAAATGATATATTTTCCTGGAAAATTTTGCAAGTGCGGATAAAACTTCATCACCTCTGGCATGTTGTCATGCAAATCTAAAACGACAGGTAATTGCTGTTTTTTATTTGCTGAAAAAACTGCTTCAGCGATTCGGATATCATGAATATGTATGGCTTCAATCTTATTTTTAAACAAAAAATCAGCAATCTTATTTTTCATAATTAATGAATAGAAAGGAACGGTGTATGCTAAAGCAGATAATTTATACTCCAACTTATTAGATTGGTATCGCTTAACATTAATTTGGTTGATCGTTTCTTCCTGCTGTTCTCCTTCATAAGTCAAACAAAATAAAAACACTTCATGTCCTTTTTTTATCAACTCAATTGCTTCATTTTCTACACGAGGATCAGGCGGAAAAACCTTATCCAATATCATTCCTATTCTCATCTACAACTACTTTCTTTCTGCGTAAACAGCATAATATCTCGGAATAAATTTCCTTAATATAGGTCTGAAACCAATTTTATTAACAGGGCTTGTCCACTTTTCTGATTCAACAATATTCCAGTCCGATTTTTCTAGCAACCAATCAAATTGCCAGTCTTCAAATTCATGATAATGCCTGTCCCATATATCCGTTTTACTTCTGTAGGCGTTTGCGAACCATAATTTCAACGGAATTGTAGTAATTAGCTTTGTACTTTTTATTGCTTTTAAAATATTTAAGGGTGCTAACATATGTTCGAAAATTTCAAACGATGTTACCGCATCTACTTCGTGTTCTTTTACAATATCCGTAATAAAATCTAAATCCTCTCCTTTGGTATTAATCACAGTATACCCATGATTTTCCATAATTTCTGTAAACCTATTTCTAGTCCCTAAATCTAAAATAGTTGCTGGAGCAGGTAACACCTTCTCTAAAAATTTTATCGTGTGGTTATATCTCTTTTGAGGATAATATGTTTTCATTAATTTTTATTTAAAAAAAATTGAACTCTAAATTTATTTTTGCTGCTTCTTTTTACGAATTACAAACCAACCTATTGGGATTAGCAATAATAATGCATATGAAAATAACGTAATGATATTTCCTGTTCGTATTACTGTTGGTTCGTACTTGAATACAACTTCGTGTTTTCCTTTGGGTATATTCATACCTCTAAGTACATAATTTACACGAACATGGTTTGTTTTAATTCCGTCTACATAGGCATTCCATCCATCTTTATAATAGATTTCTGAAAATACAGCAAATTGATCTTCTACTGTATTTGTTTCATATACCAATGCTGTAATCTTATTCTCTACTAAAGATATGCTTGCTGTGCTGTCTTTTTTAAATATTAAAATAGCATCAGTTGCAATACTTTTAGCATTAATTACAGCCGTTGATTTCGTATTTAAACTATCTAAAGCTTGTATTTCTTCATTAGCTGAATTAACTATTTTTAAAAAATTAACAAACCATGCATTTCCGTTTGCATCGGTATTTTCTTGAAACTTATCTTCACCAACAATAACGTATTTTGCATTTAGCATATTTAATACGTTTATATTATTTTTTGCGATTTGATAATCAAACAATTCTTGATAACGCTTCATTTTCGCCGCGTGATAACCACCAATCGAATTATGAAAATACGATGTTCTACCATCTTGCATCGGGTTTCCACTAAAATTAGCTACACGATAATAACTTTTATCTTTTAAAATATCTTTATCTGCTTGAGTTGGTGTAAATGGTTTTAACACTCTCCTTGCCGATGTGAAATCTTCTTTATTTACATATTTAATATCCACCGAAACTAAATCGAAAAGAATTAAACTTCCTAAAATAATTAAAACTGGTACTTGTTTTAGTTTGCCTTTTACATAAAACCACAACAAAGCAGCTGCACCTAAAACTAATAAAAATGAGCGAACACTATCGTTAAATAACATTGCTTTTCTATCAGCAATTAAGGCATCTATTAATGTTGGTAATTCTTGATATTGGCTATCTCTTAATCCTTCAAAAGCAAATAAACCAGATCCGAATACCGCAAAACCTAAAGTAATTCCTCCTATTACATAAAATGCTTTTTTTAGGGCGTTTTCTTTTTCTTCGGATGTAACTTCTGATGAAAACAAATCTCGTAAAGCTATCATTCCCAATAAAGGCACACACAATTCTGCTATTACCTGAATAGATGAAACCGCTCTGAATTTATTATACAACGGCACATAATCAATAAAAAAGTTTGTGATTACTGAGAAATTTTTCCCCCAACTTAACATGATTGAAAAAATAGTAGCGGCTACTAACCAATTTCTTAAACGTCCTTTTACTAAGAAAACTCCTAAAAAGAATAAGAAAAATAAAATAGCACCAATATATGCGGGTGCTTCAACAATTGGTTGCGTTCCCCAATACGTTAAAACCTGACTTGAATAATCTTTGGCGACACTTTTACCTGCGTTTTTTTCTAAAACTTGATAAAAATTAGAGTCTTTCCCTAACTTCTCAACTGTTCCTCCTCCCATAAAACGAGGGATTATTAAGTTGAATGTTTCTGCAATTCCGTAACTATATTCGGTAATATATGATTTATCTAACCCTCTAGATTTTTCTTTTGGTGATCCGTCAGGAGTAATCGTTAATTCCGATTTTCCACGCGTACTAAAATCACTATATTCTTTCATTGATAATAATCGGGTAGAATTTACTCCCAAACCAATAAACATTGCAACTAATAATACCGCAGCTTGTTTCGCGAATACTGGTAATGTTTTGGTTTTAAAAGCTTCAATAAACTCTACAATTGCCAATATCAACAAACAAAAACCTAAATAATAAGTCATCTGTGGGTGGTTTGTATATACTTCTAAAGCCATTGCTAAGGCTGTAATTACAAAACCGACCAAATATCGTTTTCTAAAAATATATAAAACTCCGGCTATTACCATTGGCATATAACCAATCGCATGTGCTTTTGCATTGTGACCTGCTCCGAAAATAATAATCAAATATGTAGAAAACCCAAAGGATAAACTTCCTAAAATGGCAAGTTTCCAATCCACTTTTAAAGCTGTTAGTAACAAGAAAAATCCTAAGAAATATAAAAATAAGTAATCTGCTGGCCGTGGTAAAAAACGAATCGCTTTATCAATATAACGCACAAAATCATTCGGATAATACGCACTAACCTGGTACGCAGGCATACCGCTAAAAGCATTCCCTAGCCAATAAGGTTCTTCGCTATTGGCAATTCTATAGTCTTTAACCTCTTTCGACATTCCTATAAACTGCGTAATGTCACTCTGTTTTATTTTTTTTCCGCTTAAAACAGGATTAAAATATAGCAGCGATATAATTGCAAAAACAACAATTGTTATCGCATACGGAATCATTTTTTTATAATTCATGCTTAGTCTATTTCTTCAAAATCAACATACTCGCCTACCGAGTTATTGCTTTGTTTTGTGTCTTGTGGTTTTTTATCTACAACAGTTTTTCCTTCATCAACAGTACTTTCTTGCTGATTATTATATTGTTGTGCTGCTTTTTTCTGAACTTTATCTACCGCTTTTTTTAATAAATAAGGGGCAAATAACTTTACAAGAAATTTTAGCACGTAATAAACAAGAATAATTATTAATATGGTTCTTAAAAAATTCATAGGTCCAGCTTCATTTATATGTGTCATCTTAACTTTTAATAAAAAATTAATCAAAAATAACAATTTGAAGCAAAACGAAGCGTTAAGACTTTACAAAACTTATATTATATAGTAATTTGTATTTTATGTATGTTTGTACTAATTGTATTAACTGAATTTACAACATGATTAAGAAACTTCTTTTGTTTATTGCTTTTTTTTCAACCTTGGTTGTAAATGCCCAATACACAACGGTTATAAACTCTAACCGCCCTGGGTTTTCTGAAAGTCCGTACAGTGTAGGTTCTGGCGTATATCAGTTTGAAACTAATTTATTTTTTAGAAAAACGAACGCAACTCCTACTTTTAGTAATCCAGATGCTTTTGGTTTAAACCTATTATTTAGAACGAGTTTTTTTACTGAAAGATTAGAATTCAATTTAAATACAAGTCTGCAAAGAGATAAAATTGCTTTTAAGAACCTATTTGAATCTTCTTACAACGAGGTTGGATTCGGAAACTTAACATTAGGTGCTAAATATTTAATTTATGCGCCAAAATACAATGACAAGAAAAAAGAAATTAGAAGTTGGAGAGCAAGACATTCTTTTGATTACAAAAGATGGATTCCACACATCGGAGCTTATGTTGGATTAAATTTCGGTAGCATACTAAATCAACCTTATAAAGAAGGAGGTATGAGTCCGAAAGTTGGATTACTGCTTCAAAATGAATTTTCTAGTAAATTAAATGTAGTTACAAATATTTACTACGATAATATAGGAACCGATTTCACAGAGTTGTCTTACATAATTACGGGTACCTATAATTTTAATGATTTTTGGTCTGGATTTGCTGAGTGGCAAGATACTTTCGAAAAATACGAACGAAAAAACAATATTGGTGCTGGTGCTGCATACCTTTTTAATAAAAACATGCAATTTAACGCGACTGTTAGAAGTAATTTTAATCAAGATGAAATAGGTTTTTCAACAAGTGTAGGTGTTTCTTATAGGTTAGACAGGCATCGTGATAACTTCCTAGAAGTAGATGAGTTTGGAAATAAAATTGAAGAACAAAAATCTACCAGGTACACTCAAAACAAAGGTTTCTTTGGTCGTTTATTTGATAAAATAAAAGGAGTCTTTAAAAAGAAAGACAAACAGACTATAACCTTAAAAGAAGGAGATAAAGAGGAAAAAATAACTATCGAGAAGCCAAAGAGAGAGCGATCTAAATCTTTAATTGATGTTATTGTTAAAGAAGATATTAAACAAAAGAAAAAAACAACAAAAGCTGAAAAGAAAACTGCAAAAAAAGCAGTAAAAAAAGCGGAAAAAGACGTTAAAAACAAAGAAAAAGAACGTTTAAAGCTCGAGAAAGAGATAAAAAAGCTAGAAGAAAAAGAAGCTAAGGATAAAGAGAAAGAGCGTCTTAAGCTCGAAAAAGAAGCTATAAAAGAAACGAAACGCAAAGAAGAAGAACGCTTAAAGTTAGAAAAGGAAATAAAAAAACTAGAAGAAGATATAAAGAAGGAAGAAGAAAAAGAGCAAAAGAAGGACAATTAAAAATCTTACATTTGCTGTATGATTAAAATTAAAGAAATAACATCAAAAAAGGAAATGAAACAATTTGTTAAATTTCCTTTTTCTCTTTATAAGAATAATAAAAACTGGGTTCCACCTATTATTAGTGATGAGATTGACAATTTTGACCCAAACAAAAATCCTGTTTTTGAAAACGCAAAAGCTAATTTTTATATAGCTTTAAGAGATGAACAAATTGTAGGAAGAGTTGTTGCTATTATAAACACTTATGAAGTAGAAAAACAACACATTAAAAAAATACGATTCGGTTGGTTTGATGTTATTGATGATGTAAAAGTTACGGAAGCTTTACTAAATAAAGTTAAAGAAATAGGCCGAGAGAACAACCTAACATACATGGAAGGTCCTGTTGGTTTTAACAATTTAGATAAAACCGGAGTACTTGTTGATGGCTTTGACCATATTGGTACCATGATTACTTGGTATAATCACCCTTATTATTCGAAACATTTTGAGCAATTAGGATTAAAGAAAGAAAAGGAATATTTGGAAAATAAATTTCTTTTTAAAAATGTAGATGCTGTAAAGTACGGAAAAGCAAGTAACATCATTCAAAGAAGATACGGTTTAAAACCGTTAGACTTTACTTCAACCAAAGCTATAATGCCTTATGTTGATGAAATGTTTGAATTGTTTAGCAAAGCCTATTCAAAACTATCAACATATGTACCTATTTCTGATGCACAAGTAACTCATTTTAAAGAAAAATACATCAGCTTTATCAATCCTGAATACATAAAATTTGTGGTAGATAAAGATGATAAACTAGTTGCTTTTGCCATTGTAATGCCTTCTTTTTCTACAGCATTGCAAAAAGCAAAAGGCAAACTTTTTCCTTTCGGCCTTTTTCATTTATTAAACGCTAGAAAAAACTCAAAAGACGTTACCTTTTACTTAATAGGTGTAACTCCCGAATATCAAAACAAAGGTGTTTTTGCTATTATATTTAAACAATATTGTGATACTTTTTCTAAAAAAGGAATCGTAAATTGTATTAGAACTCCAGAGTTAGAGGATAATACTGCCATTCATCAAATATGGAAAGACTTTAATCCAACTACACATAAAAGAAGAAGAACTTATAAGCTAGATTTATAATGCAATTATTTTTTAATCCAGACATAACTATAGATACCGAACAAATTACTTTCGAAAAAGAAGAAAGTAGACATATTATTCGTGTATTAAGAAAAAAAGAAGGCGATATACTACACATAACAAACGGTAATGGTTTTTTATTTTCTGTAGAAATAACAATTGCCAGTGACAAGAAGTGTCTTGCTACGGTTATCAAAAAAGAAGAAAAACTAAATAATAGAGATTACTATTTACATGTAGCCATTGCTCCTACTAAAAACAATGACCGTTTGGAATGGTTTTTAGAAAAAGCTACTGAAATTGGTGTTGATGAAATTACGCCAATTATTTGTGATAATTCTGAAAGAAAAATAGTTAAGATTGAGCGATTATCTAAAATTGTACAATCAGCCATGAAACAATCACTACAATTTACTTTACCAAAACTTAACGACCCTGTAAAATTTTCAACTTTTATACAACAAGATTTTACAGCACAATTATTCATAGCACATTGCGAAGAAAAAAAAGAAGAAAATTTATTAAAAGATATTGCTTCTAAAAACGCTAAATACACCGTTTTAATTGGCCCTGAAGGTGATTTTTCTGCAAAAGAAATAGAAAAAGCCTTGTCATTAAAATTTGTTCCTATTTCATTAGGCAAAAATCGTCTTCGTACCGAAACAGCAGGTTTAAATGTAGTACAGAATATGGCTTTTATAAATCAATAATTCTTTTTTGTATATTTAAATTTTAAAATTACTACTATTGAATATTACAGATTTATTTAACCTCTTTTTAATTGTTAGTGCCTTGCATGGATTTTCTTTTTGTGTCATTCTTTTCTGCTCAAAAAACGGAAGAGATAAAAGCATGCTTTATTTAAACCTATTGATACTTGCTATTTCTTTAAATAATATTCAATCTTGGGCTTTAGAAAGAAATTTATTTCAACATAAGTTTTCATTAGACTACTTACAAATACCTTGGCATTTTTTAGCAATGCCTTTTTTATATATGTTTTTAATAAACTATTTAAGTTTATCTAAAAAATTTTATAATATATTAAAGATTATGCTGCCATTATTTTTAATAATAATAGCAGCCCAAATTACTTTTGTTATCAACTATAGCGAATCTCCTTCACCAGAAAAGTTAAACTATATTTATGAACGTTACACTTCTTTTGAAGAAATGTTTAGCTTGTTTACTTCTTTAAGTATTTTCATATATTCATTTTATACCCTTTATAAAAAAGAAAAACTTTTTACTAAAATATTATCTTTTGATAATTTAAAATGGATACATACATTTTTTCAGCTTACTGCTATTGGTTATATCTTATGGATACTTGCTTTAATTGTTAAGGTAAATATGAATTTTACAGGTTTTATATTTTCATACTACCCGCTTAGAGCATACACTACTATTCTTATTTACTGGCTAGGATATCAGGGTTTTAGACAAATAAGAATATTAAAAGAACGCAAACATATTAGAAAATCATTATTAATTAACTTGAACAATGATGTTCTTGAAATTATTAATTTAAATTCTGAAGATGTATCTTCAGAAAAGCATAAAGAACAATTTATAGAAATAGATGCTTTTATTGATAAGAAAAAGAAATATTTATTATCAAAATATACGTTACAGAACCTATCAAAAGACACCAAATTAAGCTCTAGTACTCTTTCTTTAATTATTAACAACATTACTGGCAAGTCTTTTACTGATTATCTCAATAAAAAAAGAGTTAACCAAGCTAAATTACTTTTATTGGATGCTGACTATTCGAAATACACCATAACCTCAATAGGACTAGAATCTGGGTTCAACTCTAAATCAACATTTTACACCGTATTTAAAAAACATACAGGCTATACCCCTGTTAAGTTTAAAGAGTCTGAAATAACATTAATTTAACATAAAAACCTATATAAATAAGTTCGAAATCATCCAGTTTGGATGATTTCGAACTCCGTTTTTTATATATTAAATTATATTTGTTTTAGATATGTGATTTTAGAACTTAAAATTTTTGAAGGGGTTTTATTTTCACGATGATCATATCAAAAACATATTGAGGTAATTCTCATACATGAAAAAGAAAAAGAAACACCAATAGCAATATTGGTGTTTTTTATTATATTGCTGTTTAAATACTAAATTGTTAGATGAAAAAGACAATCGCTTTTATTTCTATTTTTTATTGTTCGATTATATTTTCACAACAAGTTGCTGTTTTAAAATACAAAGGTGGTGGCGATTGGTATGCCAACCCTACTTCGATACCCAATTTAATTCAATTTACGAATTCTAACACAAATACACTTATTAATACCAAAGTTAAAACTGTAACATTAGATGACGATGCTTTAAATAACCACCCTATCATTTTCATGACAGGTCATGGCAATATTTTTTTCACCAATGATGAAGTCATAAATCTTAAAAATTATTTAACATCAGGTGGTTTTATACATATATCAGACAATTATGGTTTAGATATATATATAAGAAGGGAATTGGCTAAAGTTTTTCCAAAAAGTGAGCTTCAAGAAATTCCCAATAACCACCCAATCTACCATCAAACATTTTCTTTCCCCAAGGGTTTACCTAAAATTCATGAACATAATAAAAAACCACCTCAAGGTTTTGGTCTTTTTCACAAAGGTCGATTAATTGTTTTTTACGATTATGAAAGTGATTTAAATGATGGTTGGGAAGATGCTGAAATTCATAATAACCCAGAAAAAACGAGGTTAAAAGCTTTAAGAATGGGGTCTAACATTATAGAATATGCTTTTAAAAATTAATGATATACAAATAGACAGCATAAAAATAAACTTTGATACTGAAGGGTTATGGCTTTTAAATATTGCTATTGCCATAATTATGTTTGGTGTTGCCTTAGGTATAAAAATTAAAGATTTTAAACGTCTTTTAAAAAAGCCTAAAATTGTTTTTGTAGGTGTATTTTCTCAGTTTATACTATTACCTGCTGCTACTTTTTTAGCGATTATTTTAATACAGCCACACCCTAGTTTTGCTCTAGGAATGATGATGATAGCGGCTTGTCCAGGAGGAAATGTTTCAAATTTTTTTAGTAAAATGGCTGGTGGTAACGCTGCTTTATCTGTAAGCTTAACAGCTTTTGCAACTATTATATGTATTGTAATGACTCCTATAAACTTACACTTTTGGGGAAGTTTATATGAACCTACACATTCTATTTTAAAAACGGTAGAATTAAATCCGTTTGAATTATTTAAGCTTGTTTTATTAATTTTGGGTATCCCTTTAATATTAGGAATGCTTATAAAGCACTATCATGATGAAATGGCAAGCAAGATGGAGAAAGTCTTAAAACCTCTTTCTATGACGGTATTTATTCTTTTAATTGTAATTGCTTTCTCTCAGAATTTAACCATTTTTACGAAGTATATTCATCATGTATTATTTTTAGTTGTTTTTCATAACATTTTAGCATATATACTTGGTTTCACTACTGCCAAAATTTTTGGTCTAAACAAAGCCGACTCTAAAACTATAGCGATAGAAACTGGAATTCAGAATGGCGGATTAGGCTTATTATTAATATTTGGATTCTTTGAAGGTTTAGGTGGAATGGCCTTATTAGCTGCCTTTTGGGGTATTTGGGATGTTTTCTCTGGAATGCTATTAGCTACATATTGGGGGAGAAAAAAACAATAACGAATGAAATTTTTATTATACTATTTTTTAAAAATCTATATTAGAATCGGTTTATTTTTTTACGCTAAAAAGATAACTGTATTAGGAGAAAATAATATTCCTAAAAAAGGAGCAATTTTGTTTGTTGCCAACCACCCAAATGCATTAATAGACCCCTTATTAATAGCCACAAATACAAAGAGAAAAATTTATTTTTTAGTAAGAGCTGCGGTTTTTAAAAAAAAAATGATTGCCAAAATTTTAAATTCAATTGGCTTAATGCCTATCTATCGCATAAGAGACGGTATTAAACAATTATCTAAAAACGACGCCATTTTTAATGAATGCCAAGAGCTTTTAAAAAACAAAAAAACTTTGTTAATATTTCCTGAAGGAAGTCATAACAGAAAACGAACAATTAGACCTTTAAGTAAAGGCTTTACACGAATAATATATGGAGCGCTAGAAAAGTATCCTGATTTAAAAATTCATATTGTTCCGGTTGGCATTACTTATCAAAACTCCTCTAACTTCCCTTTAAAAGTTGCTCTTATTTTTGGAAAACCTATTCTCGCTAATGATTTTTATACTACAGAAGATAAAAATAGCCTAATAAAAGAATTAAAAAACCAAATTAGCGATCAATTAAAAACACTAACTGTACATATTGATGATGATGAGAATTATAGCAATATAACAACTGCGTTAAATAAAACAACGATAGATTTTACAGACGTAAATAATAGCAATAGTATTATAAAAAAAGGTGAATATCCAACAAAAGAGAAACATAAAAAAAATAAAAAAATATTATTACTCTTAATTATAATAAATAGCTTAATTCCTTATTTAATATGGAAATCACTAAGTAAAAAAATTCAAGAAATTGAATTTACTGATACTTTTCGCTTTGCAGTAGGCATCACTTTATTTCCGTTTTCCTATGCACTAAACAGCTACATTATTTACCTATTTTTAAACTATAAAATAGCCCTAGCTTACTTTATATGTTCGTTTTTAATAGTTCTCTTATACACAAAAAAAACTCGCGCTACTGCAGGATAGCATTTTGAATATCTTGTTGAATTTTAGTACGCATATTGCTTTTAATTAAACCTCTATTATTCATATTAGGGTACACCCTGTTTGATAAGAAAACATATAATATACCCGAAGCAGGATCGACCCAAGTATACGTTCCGGTAAAGCCGCTATGACCAAAGCTTTTTTCAGAAACACATCCACAAGTTGCTTTAACTTTAGGGTTTAATTGAGGTTTATCAAACCCTAAACCTCTGCGAACCTCTTTGTCGGCATAATACCTTTTATTAAATTTATCAAGAGTTTCAGTTTTTAAATATTGATTTCCTCCATAAGTTCCTTTTTGCAAATACATCTGCATTATTTTAGCAACATCATTGGCATTCGAAAACAAACCTGCATGGCCTCCAACGCCTCCCAACATTGCCGCACCCATATCATGTACATAACCATGTACTAATTGGTTTCTATAGTAATCATCTTTCTCGGTAGGTACTATTTCTTTTTTACTAAATTTCTGAAGGGGTAAATACGTCATTCTATCAGCTCCTAAGGATTTATAAAATTCTTCATCTACAAGTTTATTTAAAGGCATTCTATAATTTTTCTCTAGAATTTCTTTAAATATATAATACCCTAAATCACTGTACTTATACCCTACTCTTTCTCTTTGATCGGCATCAACGATATGTTTATATATTGTATCTCTATAAGACTTACTTAAAAATAATTTTTGCGCAACTTTTATAGTATACTTCCTTGTTCTTTTTTTTCTATAATACTTAAATGAATTTCTTCCCGTAGCCTCATCTATTGTATGCTTATAAAAAGGAATCCAAGAAGGTAGTCGACCATAATGAGATAGTATTTCTTTTAACAATAAGGTGTCTTTATTAGACTCCTTAAACCTTGGTAATACATCTCCTAAACTAGAAAATAAACTAATTTTTTTATTTTCCTCAGCTTTCATTATCATAGGTAAGGATGCTAATATTTTAGTTAAAGAAGCTAAATCATAAATATCAGAATTTTTAACTTCTCTATTTTTTAAAGAAGTATGATATCCAAAACTTTTATTGATAAAAACCTTTCCGTTTCGAGCTACTAAAATTTGCCCTCCAGGGGTCATTTTTTCATTTAAAATAGTATCAATTCTTTTGTTTATAATTGATATTTTTTCTGAAGACATTCCTGCTTCTTCCGGAATCGTATATTCTAGAACATTATTATCATTCAATAGAATTCCGTCTCCAGCTTTAAATTCATCTTTAATTGATACTGGCAATTTCCCTTTTATATCAAAAGCACCAAACAACGCTTGTGCCGAAAGTTCTTGTGCTAACTTACTGTTTTGATAAGAAACAACTATCGCTTCTATATTTGTAAATGATTTTAGTTTTAATAAACTATATGGACTTGCAAATACATCTAAAATAACTTTATTTGTTCTCGCTATTTCTTGTAGCCAAACCAACTCTTTATTTGAAAACTTATAACTCTTCCATGGATGATCATTCGATTTATGAAAACCGACAATAACTACATCGTATTTTGTTAATTTCTGCATCAAAACACTCAAGTGCTTATCAGAAACAGCTTCTATCTTTGCGTAATTCTTTAGCATTCCTAAAAAATCATCTCCTTTAGAATCTCCCAAAGAAACATAAGCTACTTTCTTATCTTTTAAGTTTCTAATAGGTAAAATAGTTGCTTGATTTTTTACTACAGTTATAGAGTTTTTAATCAACTTTCTATGTAAAACCTCATCATAAGGATTGTTTAAATCTTCTTGAAGATTGTCTAAAAAAAGAGGTCCATAATTATTTAGGCCAACTAAGTATTTTGCTTTTAATATTTTTTTTACGGAGTGATTTAATCGTTCTAATGTTAAATCGCCTTTTTCAATTGCTGCTTTTAATAATTTTATAGAGCCCGGAACATCTTGCGGAATTAACAGTAAATCGTTTCCTGCAAGAATTGCTGCTAAATCAATTTCTGCCGGAGTAGAATAATTGGCAGCACCTTTCATATTTAATCCATCTGTAATAACCAAGCCCTTAAAACCTAATTTTTGTTGTAACAAATCGGTAACTACACTTTTTGACAATGAAGTCGGTAATTTTTCGTTTTTTTCTAAAGATGGAATACTTAAGTGCGCCGTCATAACACTTGCAACACCTGCTTTAAATATTTTTTTAAACGGATATAACTCAATCGAGTCTATTCGTTGTTCGCTAAAATTAATAGTTGGTAATGTATGATGTGAATCTGTCGCTGTATCTCCATGACCAGGAAAATGTTTTGCATTTGCTAAAACATTAACACTTTGCATTCCTTGGCTAAAAGCAATTGCTTTTCTAGTAACATTTTCTTTATTTTCTCCGAAAGAACGATTTCCAATAATTGGATTATTCGGATTTGTATTTACATCTACTACAGGCGCAAAATTTATGTGAATTCCAACTCTTTTACAATGCTCGCCTATTCTTTTACCGGTTTCTCTTAACAACTCTTCATCTTCAATCGCTCCTAAAGCCATATTCCAAGGAAAACGATACGTATTTTTAAGACGCATATCTAAACCCCATTCCCCATCAAAACCTATTAATAATGGCACTTTAGATGCTCCTTGATACTTGTTATTTAAAATGACTTGTTTTTCTGGCGTTCCTTGCATAAAGATTAAGTTCCCTACATGATATTTAGTAATCATTTCGGTTATTGATTGTTCATGCTTTTTATCTTTATTCGAATAGGCTTGTATCATAAACAATTGTCCGATTTTTTCATCAATCGACATTGAGTTCATAATACTATCTACCCAAATATTTTGAGCTTCTGTATCTTTCGCCAAAAGCGGATCTATTTGTTGCGCATTTATAAGCTGAACAAAAACAATTCCTAAAAAAACTAGTCTCTTTTTCATCATATCTTAATCATCTGTACCTTAATTGAAATCAATTGTTATACCAAAAATCGTTTGTGCCAACTTTTATCGGCAGTAACTTCCCAACTAGTTTCAAAGTCCTCTTTTGTATCTATCATATTGTTAAACACAATTGTTTTTGAGGTTATCTTTTTATCTTTTGCTAATTGCTGAAAATCAGACAATTTAACAACATTAATATTGTCACCGTCTTTAAATGAAACGTTCATTTTATTCATTAAATTGATTCTCAGTTCTTTTTCTAATTCTTGTACAAAGTGAACCGAAGAATCTATAGAGCAACCTGATACATTGTTAAAGCCTTCGTCTACACCCAACACTAAAAACTGATTGTATTTTATGGTAAAAGAGCCTTTTAAGTCATCTCCATGTCGCGTCCAACTATCAATAAAAAGTATTGCTTTTGCACAAATATATTCTACTTCTTCTATGCTAAATTCTCTATCTGCTTGATACACCCAAACTCTTGAGTTTTTTGGTAAATTGTTATATTCTGTAAACATTTTTTATTCTTTTTTATAATCTCTAAAGTAAAAATTATTATGGTTACTTCGTTTAAACCTATGTTAAAGATTATCTTAAATTAAATTTCTGTTGTAAAGCTTCTAACTTCTCTCCGTCAGTCATTTTCTTTTTAGGTATTGCCATTCGCTCTTTAATTTCTCGTAATACTTTTTTGGTGTACAACGGAAAATCTGCATTCTGAATCCATGAGTTATATCCTGGGTTTTCTTTAAAGACATCTTCAACTGTTCTTCCTTTGTATTTCCCGAAAGAGAAAATTTCTTCATCTTTATCATTCATCAAAATAAAACCAGCAAAATCTGCTCTTTTACCATGTGTTGAATATTCACTTAAAGCATCAACAGTGTTCTCAATATCTTCATATTTATCTAACTGCGCTAATAAAATTTCGTAAGTAGCATTGGTATCGGCTTCTGCACCATGCGCGCCAACTAATTCTTTACCACAGTAAAACTGATATCCTGCACTTAAAGTACGTTGTTCTTTTTTATGAAAAATTACTTGAACATCTACCGCTTTACGATCGTTCATATCAAAGTCGATTCCTGCTCGCATTAACTCTTCTGCTAAAACCGGAATGTCGAATCTGTTTGAATTAAAACCTGCCAAATCGCAACCAGCAATCATTTCGTTTATACTCACAGCTAATTCTTTAAAAGTTGGCTCGTTGGATACTTTTTCGTCTGTAATTCCGTGAATTTCTGATGATTCTTTTGGTATTGCTACCTCAGGATTTACCAACCAGGTTTTACTTTCTTTATTTCCGTTCGGAAACACTTTTAATATTGATATCTCTACCACTCTATCTTTCGCTATATTGATTCCTGTTGTTTCTAAATCGAAAAATATAATTGGTTTTGTTAAGTTTAATTCCATTTTTTTTGCAATTATTCGTTATTTAACTGAGTTTTAAACTCGTCTATTTTATCTAAATCTTTTTGAGCTAACGCTGGTTCTTTAAAACCGTATTTTTTAAGCTCTTCACTAATTGTTTTCCCTACAATATATCTTGCCGTTGGCTTATCATCTGCAGGCACTACATACCAAGGTGCATAATCTGTATTTGTTCTGTTTAATAAATCCTCATAACACTCCTGATATTTACTCCACAACTTACGCTCTTTTAAATCGCCAGAAGAGAACTTCCAATTTTTCTCAGGAATATTTAAACGACGTAGCAATCTGTTTCTTTGTTCTTCTTTAGATACATTTAAAAAGAATTTTAAAATAATCGTTCCGTTAGCTGAAATATGTTTTTCAAACTGATTGATTCTTTCCATTCTATCATGATAAAAAGCATCATTTAAATCTTCTAAACTTTTAACTGTAGGAATATTTTCTCCAAAAACATACTCAGGATGCACTCTTGTTACCAACACATTTTCATAATGTGTTCTATTAAAAACACCTATTTTTCCTTTTGCAGGCAAGTCAATATAATGGCGCCATAAGAAATCGTGCTTCAACTCTAGTTCCGTTGGCACTTTAAAACTATGCACCACAACTCCACGTGCATTCACATCTTTAAATACCTCACGAATTAAGCTATCTTTACCAGAAGTGTCCATTCCCTGTAAGCAAATTAGCATACTGTACTTACCTTCTGCATACATGGTGTCTTGTAACTCACTGAGTTCTTTTCTTACTTTTTTAAGTTTCTTCTTCGCCTTTTCATCTACTTCTTTCGTAGCAATATGGCTTAATATGACTTCATTCGAAAACTTGTAGCTATCTGTATTCATTTACAACGGTAGATTAATAGCATAAAAATACAAAAAATATACTCTTTTAGTATTGATTTTTCCTTGAGAATTATCAATTTTTACGATTGAAGATTAAATAGGGTTTAAATTAAAATTAAGAAATTTAGCCTCTAAATAAAAACACACATGAATACAACAGTTATTATTCAAGGAAGCTCAAAAAGCAACGGAAATACAAATAGAATTGTTAATTATTTGAATAAAAATAATGATTTTGATATTATCGATTTAAAGACTAAAAACATTGGGTCTTTTGAATATGATTTTAGCAATGCAAATGACGATTTTATTCCTTTAATGGAAACTATTATTAAAAAATACGATACTATTATATTTGCAACACCTGTTTATTGGTATAGCATGAGTGGAACTCTAAAAACATTTTTTGATAGAATGTCTGATCTTTTACACCACAAAAAAGAGTTAGGGAGACAAATGAGAGGCAAAAACATGGCAATGATTAGCAACTCAGGAGAAAATGATTTAAAGAACGGATTTACAATGCCTTTTATAGAAAGTGCCAATTATTTAGGCATGAATTACCTTGGCGATGCACATACTTGGTTTACAAAAAATGGTTCTGAAATTGATTCAGATGCTTTAACAAACATCGATAGCTTTAGATGTTTGTTTTAAAGAGTAAAAGGGGGTTTTATTGAATCGGAATACAAATATCTACAATACATTTTCCTTCGGGATGCTCTTCTGGATTGTTGTAATAAATTCCAAATGGATCATGATCAGCTTTTTTAAAACCATGTTCACTCATCCACACAAAGTTGTTTTCCCATGCTTTTTGAAATTCTGAAGGATGAATCTCTAAACGAGAAACAATACATTTGGTTTTAGGCAACGTTCTTAAATTTACTTCCCCTTCAGTTTTCACTAACTTATTTAATGTCATACAAGCACTCATTCGTATTTTATCTTCATCAGTAATTTTAGGGCTATCATGGTAAATAGTTATCATTCGCAAATCTTTTTGCTGCATTAATCCTTTAGGTAAAGCCCAGCGTATTAATCGATTGTAAACACCTCCAATTAAATCAATTTTCCCTTGATGACTTATATAGGCTAGTTCTAATTTAGGTACAATTTTAACTTCGGTAATTGCATTCATTTTTAACCAATTTAAAGAGTTATCTATGTTACAAATATACTTTTCAAATGACGTTATTATTTGCCTGTTCTTGCTTTCTGTTTTACAAATCTTGCTAAAGTTGTATTTACTTTCCTTTTTAAAACCCGCAGGACTTATTCCATAAAATTTTTTAAATGCTCTTGAAAAAGAAGATAAACTTGTAAACCCTACTTTTTCTGCAACTAAAGCTACTGATACTTCTTTTTGATGCAATAAAAATGAAGCTGCTTTTTCGATACGTTTTCTTATTATAAAACTATTTAGTGTTTCTCCTGTTACTGTTAAAAAAAGTCGATGGAAATGAAATTTAGAAAAATAAGCTTTGGTCGCAACCTCTTCTAACATCAATCTTTTATCTAAATTATCTTCAACATAAGTAATTGCTTTGGCTATTCTTATTATTGTTTTTGATGTTGTTTTTTCTGTATTTACCATCTAGCTCAATAATGTTAAACAAACGTTTTTTATTGTTTCTATTTCCTTATACACATCATGCGCTTTACCAGGTATTACCTGAACACGAATACCACTCATCTTTTTAAACCATATTTCACTCGGTTTAAACTCATCTAGCTCTCCATAATCCAATTTCGTTTTACAAAGCACTTTTTCTACCTCATAACGTAATCTTGTAGAAGATACAGCAACTAACTCAACCACCCTTAACCCTTTTAAAATAGCTTTCCAACCTATGGCACCACCAATACTAAAAGCCAGTATCGTAACTTTTTCTTTTTCTAATTTTAACAATTCATTTACAGCGTTATCAATTCCTCCTTCAACAAAAAACAAATGTCTTTCTTCTTCTGATATGCTTAATTTTGGGATACCCGCTAACAAACAACTACTATAAATTTTCACTTCATATTTTACAGATAACAAGTTTACATACAATGAAAGCCATTCTATTTTTTCACTTCCCCATAAGTCCGATAAAATTAACAATCTAGGTTTCATAAATTTTAGTTGATTTTTGAAGAAAGAAGAAGATTAATCCGCTTATAAAATATAAAAAAACATCTATTATGTCTGCCGTGTATCTCGAATTATACTTAGGCAGAAAATACTCATATAACAATGCGTATATACTACAAATATATAAAACAACCCAAATAGGTATTTGATAATTACCATCACTTTTACTCCTTCTTAAAATAAATAAACAAATTGTAAGTACTATTGGAATAATTAAAAAATCATTTAAATAAAATTGAACGACTTTAGGAAGTATAATATTAAGTTTTTGAGCAAAATAAATACTAGTTCCTACAAAAACTGAAAGCAAAAAGTAAATATATAGTGCTTTTTTCATTTTATCCCGCGGCTACCATTGTTATAAACCAAGCCAAAGCACCTCCAATTACACTCACCAATAAAAAAGCAGAGTACAAAATCCACCCTATAATTTTATATAAAAAGAAAGGATGTTTTTTTAAACGCTCTGCTAAATTAGGGTTGGCTATTTTATGCTTTGCCTTTTCTATTTCCACTTGCTTATAAGCTTCTTCTTTTAAAGCTCTCTTTTTTCTATGAGATATTAAGGTATTACAATTTTCACAATACTCTTTGTTTGTATTAAACAATCCGCAGTTAGGGCATTTTATATTTCTTGTAATACTCATTTTATTACTCTTTAAAACTGTATTTATTTTTATTCTTATAAGGTCTTATAATAAGCCTTGTTTCTCTATCAAATCGAATATAATTATACATCCAATTCATAAATACAATTACCTTGTTTCTAAAACCTATTAAAGAAAACAAGTGTACAAACATCCATACAAACCATGCGAAAACTCCCTGAAACTTTAATCTTTGCAAATCTACTACCGCCTTATTTCTTCCTATGGTAGCCATAGATCCTTTATCGTTATATTTAAACGGTTTTAATGTTTTTCCTTTAAGTTTGGTTAATATATTTTTAGCCAATAAGGTTCCTTGTTGAATAGCGGGTTGCGCCATCATCGGGTGCCCAAATTTATATTTTTCAGTTTGCATACACGCAACATCTCCAATAGCATATACATTGTCATAACCTATAACTTTATTGTATTCATCAACCTTAAATCGGTTAGCTCTTTCTACCAAGCACTCTTGCTGTAAACCGTTAATAGATCTCCCTTTTACTCCAGCTGCCCAAATTACTGTTTCTGCTTTAAAATGATCATCACTGTTAGTTGTTACCGTAGTACCGTCATAATTTAAAACTCGAAGATCTTTCCAAACATCAACACCTAATTTTATTAAGAAATCCTCCGCTTTTTCTGAAGCCTTATTACTCATTCCCTTTAACAACTCGCCTGAACTTTGAATCAAGTTAATTTTCATTTGACGGATATCTAAATCAGGGTAATCTTTAGGTAAAATTCCTTTTTTCATTTCGGCTAAAGCTCCGGCTAACTCAACTCCGGTTGGTCCACCTCCAACAATTACGAAATTCATTAAAGCTCTTCGTTTCTCTAAATTAGTTTCTAGCAGTGCTTCTTCAAAATTTTCTAATACCAAACTACGAATATTTAATGCCTGTGGAACAGACTTCATTTCCATCGCATATTTTTCGATATTGGTATTTCCAAAAAAATTAGTTTTAGATCCTGTGGCTATAATCAACTCATCATACTCTAAATTACCAATAGTTGTTTCTATTATATTTTTATCTGCATTAATATTTAAGACTTCTGTTAAACGAAAAAAGAAGTTTTCTACATCGTTAAATCGTTTTCGCAACGGAAAAGCAATACTATCGGGCTCTAAGCCACCAGTTGCAACTTGATAAAGTAATGGTTGAAATGTATGGTAATTATGTTTATCTATTAAAACAACCTGAAGTTCTTGCTCTTCTAATCCTCTTGCTACAGCTAAGCCGGCAAAACCTCCTCCAATAATTATTACTCTAGGAAAACTTGTTTGAGGTATATTCATTTTAGAATGATTTTATTTCACAATAGCAAATTTACTTAAAAGTTGAAATTTATTCTTTAAATTTGTACTTTATGTTCACATAACTATTTCCCCTCTAAAAACAAGCTACCATGTTTAAATTTTTAAAAAAGAAAAAAGTAAAAGATTTAATTATTAAATGTGATACTGATACTATTCTTATAAACGAAAAACCTATTATTTTCCCTACTAATTACGATACTTTAATTGCTATTTTAGGCAAACCTGAAAGAGAACTTTCTAAAACTAATCACTATATGATTTGGGACCAATTTGGTATATTCTGTGGTTACACAGATAAGAATGAAATTTTATCTATTAATGTATATCAGAACAAGCAAGATAGAAGTGAGTATAATAGTAAAAAACAATTTAAGGGCAAACTTCTATTAAATGACGAAGAGATTACAAATAACGAATTCAGTAAAATTGCTTTAGGTAAAGTTGCCATTCATAGGCTTGGAAGCGAAAATGAAGTCCGTTTTGGTTTTAGTTTAGGTATTAATAAAATATACACAAATCTGTAAACTTACAGCTCTCTTTTTAACTGCTGAATGGTTTTAGTTGTTGATATTAAATCATTTATTAATATCTCTCTTAAATCATCTATATCGTCCTCATAATAGGCAGCCCATTTATACTCTTTAAACAAGGTTTGAATTTGTTTTAAACGTTGGTGAGCAAATTCTGAAGTCATTAAAAAAACAGTTTTATTTCCTTCTTCTTTTAAGCGTTTAATTTTAACTTGTTTTAGCGAGAAATCCACCTCTAAGTAAAACACTTTATCAGTATCATTTAATGGGTAAAAATCTGTCCAACTAGCAAAACCTACGTAATAGTTTTGACTTTTATATTCTTCTATTTCTTTTATTTTCCATCGACAATTAGCTACACGTCCCCAATGATTAGAGTAACGATAAACTCCTTCGTCTGCATAGAAATACAAACTACCTGATTTACTTTGATAATGTGCCGATTTACCTTTAAAAAAAGTTATAGACCGCGATTCAAACTCACAGTAGGTATACCTAAAAAAATTATGTTTATGAAATTTCATTTTTCAAAAGTAATTAAAGAAAACCTCGTTTTATAAATTATTCTAATCAAAAAACCCATTGCAATTTCTTGCAATGGGTTTTTAATATAAGAGTAATATGTTATTACTTCACTTCTTCGAAATCTACATCTTCAACATTGTCTTCCTGAGCAGTATTTGCTTCTGGTTGCGCTTGTTGAGCTCCTGCACCTTTATCAGCATACATCTCTTCAGAAGCAGCTTTCCATGCATCATTAATAGTAGTTAAAGCACTATCAATCCTAGCAGTATCTGCAGATTCGTGAGCAGCAACTAATTCAACTAAAGCAGCTTCAATTGGCGCTTTCTTATCGTCAGATAATTTCTCACCAAATTCTTTTAATTGCTTTTCTGTTTGAAAAATCATAGAATCTGCTTCATTGATTTTCTCAGCAGTTTCTTTTGCTTTTGCATCTGCATCAGCATTTGCTTCTGCATCAGCTTTCATTTTTTCAATTTCTTCTTCTGATAATCCTGAAGAAGCCTCAATCTTAATATCTTGAGTTTTCCCTGTAGCTTTATCAGATGCAGATACTTTAATAATTCCGTTTGCATCAATATCAAAAGTTACTTCAATTTGAGGAACTCCTCTTTGTGCTGGTGGAATATCTGTTAATTGGAAACGACCAATTGTATTATTATCTGCCGCCATTGCTCTTTCACCTTGTAACACGTGAATATCTACAGATGGCTGATTATCTACAGCAGTAGAAAATACTTGAGATTTTTTTGTTGGAATAGTAGTATTCGCATCGATTAACTTTGTGAATACGTTACCCATTGTTTCAATTCCTAAAGATAAAGGCGTAACATCTAATAATAATACGTCTTTTACATCTCCAGATAAAACTCCTCCTTGAATTGCAGCTCCTAAAGAAACTACTTCATCAGGATTCACTCCTTTACTTGGTGATTTTTTAAAGAAATTTTCAACAGCTTCCTGAATTGCAGGAATACGAGTTGATCCACCTACTAATACGATTTCATCGATTTCATCGATTGTTAAATCAGCATTTTTTAAAGCAGTTGCACAAGGCTCAATAGTTCTTTTAATTAAATCATCAATTAAAGCTTCAAATTTAGCTCTTGTTAATGTTC
This sequence comes from Tenacibaculum sp. SM2510, assembly GCF_057002845.1. Taxonomy (NCBI): domain Bacteria; kingdom Pseudomonadati; phylum Bacteroidota; class Flavobacteriia; order Flavobacteriales; family Flavobacteriaceae; genus Tenacibaculum; species Tenacibaculum sp. SM2510. Next base: position 2,729,633 of record NZ_CP192703.1, on the reverse strand, counting down.
TAACTAAGTGCTTTGGTCCTGAAGCAGTAGCTGTAATATATGGTAAGTTTATTTCTGATGAAGTTGTGCTAGATAATTCAATCTTCGCTTTTTCAGCAGCTTCTTTTAAACGTTGTAAAGACATTGGGTCTTTACGTAAATCCATAGCTTCTTCAGCCATAAATTCTTCTGCTAACCAGTTAATGATTCTTTCGTCAACATCATCTCCACCTAAATGTGTATCTCCATCAGTAGCTAATACCTCAAATACTCCGTCTCCTAATTCTAAGATAGATACATCATGCGTTCCACCACCAAAATCAAAAACAACTATTTTTTTATCGTCATGAGATTTATCTAAACCATAAGCTAAAGCAGCTGCAGTTGGTTCATTAATAATTCTTCTAACTTTTAAACCTGCAATTTCACCAGCTTCTTTTGTAGCCTGACGTTGTGCATCGTTAAAATATGCTGGCACAGTAATTACAGCTTCAGTAACATCTGTTCCTAAATAGTCTTCAGCTGTTTTCTTCATTTTCTGTAATACCATTGCAGAAATTTCCTGTGGCGTATATAAACGACCATCAATATCTACACGTGGTGTATCATTATCTCCTTTTACTACTTTATAAGGTACTCTTCCTGCTTCTTTTGAAGAGTCAGAAAATTTATTACCCATAAAACGTTTAATAGAATAAACTGTTTTTGTTGGGTTAGTAACTGCTTGACGTTTTGCTGGATCACCAACTTTACGCTCTCCTCCTTCTACGAATGCTACGATAGATGGTGTAGTTCTTTTTCCTTCTGCGTTAGGAATAACAACTGGTTCATTCCCTTCCATTACAGAAACACATGAATTTGTGGTTCCTAAATCAATTCCTATAATTTTACTCATAACTAATAACTATTTATCTTAAATTTTTAATTCAATTTTACGAGTAGTAATAGTCAAACTGTATGCCAATTAGTTTTTGCTTTTGTTTTGGCAGTAAAAATATTGAAGTTATTTACCTATTCTGACAGAGTGTCATTTTTTATTGATTTCGCGTAATATTCAAAGACCATAACGATGTTGTAAAAAGTATTCTGCAAAGCAACTTTAGTTGCTCTACTATCTTTAAACATTACTTTGGTTATACCCTCTTCTAACTGCGGAGTTAGTATGCCTTTATAAGATGAAGACATTAAGTACCAATGTGTTTCTTTTAATCGATGTTTTCCTTTCTGGATAAAAAAGTGATATGTTTTAATTAGTTTTTTATCAATTTTAAGATTAATAATACCGCATTCTTCTTCAACCTCTCTTATTGCTGTTTCTTCTACTTTTTCTCCTTTTTCTTGTCTTCCCTTTGGCAAATCCCATTTACTACCTCTGTAAATAAATAAAATTTCTTTTTTTTCGTTCAAAACAAGTCCGCCTGCGGCAACAAGAACCTTAAACCCCATTTTAAAAAGTTCCCAATCTTCTTCTAAATTACTGGTAAAAAGATAAACTCCTTTTACCTTGCCTAGTTTCAACTTATATATAAGTTCGTCTATAATTGTATTTTTGTAAATATAAACAACATAACCATCTTCATTTTTTAATGAAGTTGTAAAGATTATTGGTTTGTCATTCACAAAAACTTTATACATTTGCGCTATGGATTTCAACAAAGATACAGGAAAAAAAACGGCCGAACTTCTTCTGCAAATAAAAGCTATTAAATTAAACCCTCAAGAGCCTTTCACATGGGCTTCTGGCTGGAAATCACCAATTTACTGCGACAACAGAGTAACACTTTCTTACCCATCTGTTAGAAATTTCTTAAAAGAAAAAATTGCTAAATTAGTTGAAGAAAAACACGGCAAACCTGATGTAATTGCAGGTGTTGCTACTGGTGCAATTGCCATTGGTATGTTAGTTGCTCAAGAATTAGGAGTCCCTTTTATATATGTACGACCAGAACCTAAAAAACATGGTCGTAAAAACCAAATAGAAGGACATCTAGAAAGCGGTCAAAACATAGTTGTTATTGAAGATTTAATTAGCACTGGAAAAAGTAGTTTAAATGCCGTAAAAGCTTTAAAAGAAGCAAATGCAACAGTTAAAGGTATGATTGCTATTTTTTCATACGGATTTGACATTGCTACCGAAAACTTTAAAAACGAACAAGTAGAACTTACCACATTGAGTAACTACGAATATTTACTTGAGCAAGCCTTAGATAGTAAATATATTACCAGCGAAGAATTAAGAACATTAGAAGACTGGAGATTAGAACCTAGTAAGTGGAAACAAAACGAAAATAAGAAATAATGAATATTGAAGGAAACAAAGTAATTGTAAAGAAATCGCCAAAAGAAGTGTTTGATTTCTTAATCAAATTAGAGAACTTCGAGCAATTAATGCCAGAGAATACTCAAAAATTTGAAGTAGATGGTGATAGTTTTATTTTTGGTTTAAAAGGAATGCCAGAAATACGATTAGTAATGAAAGAAAAAACTGAGTACTCTAATATTACATTAGGTGCTGCTAGCAGTAAATTACCTTTTACTTTATCAGCAGACATTAATGAAATTTCTGAAAACGAAAGTGAAGTTACTTTAAAGTTCGAAGGTGAATTTAACGCTATGATGGCAATGATGGTTAAAAAACCTTTAACTAAGTTTATTGAAACTTTAACTGAGAATATTGCTAAAATATAAGTTAAGCAAACGAAACCTCTTTAATACCAAATTCTTGAACTGTTTCGTTTTCTAATTCGATTTGGAGATTGCCAATATTGGAAACCCCAACAATTTTACCCATAAATAAAATGTTTTTAGATGTTTTAAACATACTTGGAACATTTTTTTTATATAACACATTTAAATATTCCTCCTCTAAAACACCATATTCTTTTTTATGCAGCAACTCAATTTTTTGCTTCAAACAGTACAAAACTTTATTAAATAACAAATCTAAATCTGTATCTTTACCAGTAATAATTTTGATTGAAGATGCATTTGGTAAATCATTTGAAAAACTATTTTGATTAACATTAATACCTATTCCAATAACAGACGAACTAATTTTAGTTAAACTTAGGATGTTTTCAATTAAAATACCCGCTACTTTTTTGTTTTCTGACATAATGTCGTTGGGCCATTTAATAGCTAATCGGGGTAGTTTCAAATATTTAACCGCCTCATAAACACTTAAAGAAACACAATAATTTAAATACTTAAAATTAGCAATAGTAAGATTAGAAAACTTACAAAAAACACTAAAAGTCAGACTCTTACCTGCATCAACAATCCAGTTTGCATTCATTTGCCCCCGACCTGAAGTTTGATTTTTAGCAACAACAACAGTAAAATTATCAACACTTACTTTTGTTGCCATATTCTTTAAAAAAGAATTCGTTGAATCAATGGCATCAAGTTTGATTATTTTCATATAATTTTCGTGAGTAAAACAAGTATTAATATTAAGCAAATTACTCACAAAAAAATAATAACTTTGCTAAAAACTTAATTTTTTTTGATGACTAAAAAACAAGCAAGCACAGACGAATTAATTGCTGTGATTATAAAAGGTATTGATGAGGTAAAAGGAGAGAACATCCAATTACTAGATTTAAGAGAAATAGAAAATACTGTATGTGATTATTTTATAATCTGCTCAGGAAATTCAAACACTCAAGTAAACGCCATTTCTGGTTCTGTACAAAAAATGGTGAGCAAAGAACTTAAAGATAAACCTTGGCACATTGAAGGACAAGGAAACTCTGAATGGGTTTTAATGGATTATGTAAATGTTGTTGTTCATATTTTTCAAAAACAAGTGCGTGATTATTACGATATTGAAAGTCTTTGGGGTGATGCTAAAATCACTGAAATTAACCCAGCTTAATTGCTAATAATTTACACATATTTTTATGAGTGATAAGAAAAAAAATCCTCCAAAATTTAGTTTTAATTCATTTTGGATATACATTCCGATATTAGTTGTCCTGTTAGGATTGAGTTTCTTTAACTCAAACGACTTGGGTTCTAGAAGCATTTCTAAGAACGAGTTTCATAAAATTTTACAAGAAAACGATATTCAAAAAATCGTTATTGAAAATAATAATGTTGCTCAGATATTCTTAAAAAGCGAAGCTGAGAAAAAAGAACAGCACAAGAAAATAACAGACTCTCCTTTTTACAGAAAAGGATCTCCTTTGTACAGTTACAATTTTGGAGATTTACAAAATTTCGAAAATGAAATTAAAAAAGAGAAAGCAGAAAATAATCTTGATTTTGACAGAACTAATGTAGAGCCTACAAGTTTGATGAAAACATTGTTCGACTTTCTTCCTTTTATTTTATTAATCGGTATCTGGCTTTTCTTTATGAAAAGAATGTCTGGTGGCGGATCTGGAGCTGGTGGCGGTGGTCAAATATTTAACATTGGTAAATCAAAAGCTAAATTATTTGATGAAAACACTAAGGTAAAAACTACCTTTAAAAATGTTGCTGGTTTAGAAGGAGCTAAAGAGGAGATTCAAGAAATTGTAGACTTTTTAAAAACACCTGAAAAATACACAAAACTAGGAGGTAAAATACCTAAAGGAGCCTTATTAGTAGGACCTCCAGGAACAGGTAAAACATTATTAGCTAAAGCTGTTGCTGGTGAAGCAGGAGTTCCTTTTTTCTCTTTATCAGGGTCTGATTTCGTTGAGATGTTTGTTGGTGTTGGTGCATCTCGTGTTAGAGATTTATTTAAACAAGCACAACAGAAATCTCCTTCTATTATTTTTATTGATGAGATTGATGCTATTGGTCGTGCAAGAGGTAAAAACAGTATGACTGGTGGTAATGATGAACGAGAAAACACGTTAAATCAACTTTTAACAGAAATGGATGGTTTTGGTACTGATACAAATGTTATTGTATTAGCTGCTACAAACCGTGCTGATGTATTAGACAAAGCTTTAATGCGTGCGGGTCGTTTTGACCGTCAAATTTATGTTGATTTACCAGATTTACATGAACGTAGAGAAATTTTTGAAGTACATATTAAACCCTTAAAATTGGCCGAAAATGCTGATTTAGAATTGTTAGCGCAACAAACCCCAGGGTTTTCTGGAGCAGATATTGCTAACTTATGTAACGAAGCTGCTTTAATAGCTGCAAGAAACAACAAGGAAGCTATTGAACACCAAGATTTCTTAGATGCTGTTGACAGAATAGTTGGTGGTTTAGAAAAGAAGAATAAAGTGATTACGCCAAAAGAAAAGAAAGTTATTGCTTTTCACGAAGCTGGTCACGCTACCGTTAGTTGGATGCTAGAGCATGCTGCTCCGTTAGTAAAGGTAACCATTGTTCCTCGTGGTCAATCATTAGGAGCTGCTTGGTATCTTCCAGAAGAAAGAAAAATTATTCAAACAGAACAAATGCTTGACGAAATGTGTGCCACAATGGGTGGTAGAGCTGCTGAAAAGTTAATATTTAATAAAATTTCTACTGGTGCTTTAAGTGATTTAGAAAAAGTTACTAAACAAGCACGCGCTATGGTTACTGTTTATGGATTAAACGAAAAGGTAGGTAACATTACCTATTACGATTCATCAGGAAACGATTCTTTCGTAAAACCATATAGTGATGATACTGCTAAAATTATTGATGAAGAGATTTCTAAAATGATTGAATTTCAGTACCAAAGAGCTATTGATCTTTTAAGTGAACATAAAGACAAACTTAAGTTGCTTGCTGACTTATTACTTGAAAAAGAAGTTATGTTTAAGGATGATTTAGTAAAAATATTTGGAGAAAGACCTTTTGATAAAAAAGAAAATAAAACTAATCCAATAATTGAAGAATAGTTTTTTATTTTAATGAATTTTTTAAAAAAATTATACAAATCATATAAAAAATCATCTGAAGAAAAGTTAATTAACGAGCAGGAAGTTAACTTATCTTTAGATGATTCTTTTGTTCATAATTTCATAAATAAAGGTGGTAAATTTTTATACTGTACCTCTATTGATGAAGTATCTAATAATTTAAAACATATTTTACAAGAAAACAATTGGAACCAAATTACTTGCTCTGATTTTGACTTACTAAAAATTGCTAAAAAATTAGATATCAACATTCAAAAGACCCCCTCTAAATCCATCCCCTTTTTTACCTCGTGCGAACATTTAATTGCTAATAACGGAAACATTTTATTCTCTTCCAACCAACTAGCAAGTAACAAATTAAATTCTCATTCAGAACATTTTATCGTATACGCTACCACTAGTCAATTAGTAAAGGATATGGGAGAAGGTTTAACAGGTATAAAAACACATTTTAGTGGTAATATACCTACCAACATAAGCTCAACTACTAACTACAACATCGATGCTGAAGATGATAGTTTTTTAAGTTACGGTAATAGTAATTCAAAAAACTTATATTTGGTGCTCTTTGAAGACTTATAAACTATGCGCAACCTTATAACAAGAAGTATCTCTGGACTTGTTTATGCTATAATTTTTATTTCAGCTATCCTCTTTTCTAAAGAATCATACATAGCATTAATGGCTGTATTCTCAACATTATGTGTTTTTGAATTTTCGAGAATACTAAAGTCTAAAAATGTTATACCCTATGTTTTTTTAATAGGATTTATGTATTTATCTACGATTGAAATTCCTGCTATTTTCACAAATTATTTGATAGGATTTTCTTTCTCAGGCTTACTTATATTACTCTATTTATTAATAAGTACAAAACCGATAAGGTCTGATAACTTAGCTCAAAAAATATTTTTACAAATAATTTACTTGATAGTACCTTTTTACTTCTTAATAAAACTTCCTTTTATTGAAAATAATTATCATCCAAATATAATTATCTATATTATTTTAATGATTTGGACAAACGACAGTTTTGCTTTTATTGTTGGTAAAAACTTTGGTAAACATAAATTATTTGAATCTGTATCTCCTAAAAAAACAATCGAAGGTTTTATTGGCGGATTACTATTTGCTGTTATTGCAGGGTTTTTAATTGGTAAATACTCTAATTCTTTTCCAATTTTTAATTGGATAATCATTGCTGTTATTGTTGCTGTATTTGGATCTTTGGGTGATTTAGTTGAATCTAAATTTAAAAGACAAGCAAAGATTAAAGATAGTGGTACAATTATGCCTGGGCATGGTGGATTGTTAGACAGGCTTGATAGCTTGTTTTTCCTTGCTCCTTTCGTATATTTGTATATACATTATATAATATAATTCCCCTTACTTTATTATTGTTTATGATAAGTGATTTAGATATAGAATTCAATAAAGCTTACAAAAAAGCTTCTAATTATAAAGAAAAGTTACCTCCAGATGTTATGCTTAAATTCTACGCATATTATAAACAAGCTGTAAAGGGAGATAAATTTACTTTTAATAGTAATCATGATCTAAGAAACGCATTTAAATTTAATGCATGGATTCAATTACAAGGCATGACAGAAGATGAAGCTAAACAAGAATACATCAACTTAGTTAATTCAATTATAAAATAATTATCATGAAAAAAATCATTTATTCTTTATTCGTACTTGCTACTTTAGCAAACTTTACTTCTTGTAAATCAGAAGCAAAAAAAGAAACATCAAAAAAAGAAGAAATTAAACTAGAAAGCAATGCGGCTTTCTCTTTGCAAAATGCAGATAATCAAATAAACTTTACAGCCTACAAAACAAGTGAGAAAATACCTGTAAGCGGTTCTTTTAAAAAAGTAACAATAACCTCTAACGGTGATGGGACTACGGCTAAAGAAGCAATTAACAACGCTGAATTTTCTATTCCAGTAAGTAGTATTTTTACTAAAGATTCTAGTAGAGACTTTAAAATAAAAAAGTTCTTCTTTGGAATTATGGATAAAACAGAATTACTTTCGGGAAAATTAGTTTTAGAAAATGATTCTATTGGTTATTCTGATTTAACAATGAACGGTGTGACTAAAAAACTTGCTTTTAAATACAGTATTGATGGTAATGTTTTTACCTTAAATGGTAATCTTAAAATTACGGATTGGAATGCTGATAAAGCCTTAAGCTCTTTAAACGAAGCTTGTAAAGATTTACATAAAGGAGCTGATGGTGTTTCTAAAACTTGGGACGATGTTGCTATTAACATTACATCTACTTTTAAATAAAAAATAATTTTTATACCTATAAAAAGAAAGCCTTAGATAAAATCTAAGGCTTTCTTTTTTACGCTAATATCCATTCTAATAAATTGTGAACACATACAAGAGGTTTTACAAACTTCTTTTCACCAACCTTCATTTGGTTCTGTATACAAACGGAGTTTCGTTTTTTTCAAACTATAAATATTCTTGAAATTTTCTGTTTTATAAATAAAAGGAGAAATCTGTTGAATCTTATTTAACAACGAATACTTCGTAAAAAGTTCTTCAAAAAAACTGACAATCCTTTTTGGCTCTATTAAGTGTTCTTTCTAAAAACTCTCTATAGGTGTATTTTATACTTGACTTTTTTACAACCCTAATAAATTTACAGAAAAATCAACAATATGAGTTCCTTTAATATCTAATATTATTTTTCGAATAGATTACCTTATAGTATTAGTGTTCATATTAGTATAATCTGAAAATTAAAAACTGTTTAATCAATATATTTAAGTTAAATTTTAATTTTTCGTTTTTTCAACCGAGCTTGCGTGGTCTTTAATCACATACCATTTACCGTTAAGTTTCTCTAAAACATAAGTAACTATTAATCTATTAAAATAAGGTTTTCCGTTTCGTTCAAGTTCTTTATACATTACTTCAGTAGTCGCAACACCAATATTATTACCAACATTTATACTGGTTATCTTAAATTCCAAAGTAGTATTAACAATCTTAAAAAAGCTTCATGAAATTTCAAAAAACCTTCTGCAGAATAAATAACCTCCATATTTGGCTGAATTAGCTCGGTATTTCCTTTAGGAGGTAAAGTTTCTTTTAATGTTTGTAAATCTTTATCTGTAACAGCCTTTAAGTGTTTTTGTAGTGATAAAGTAAAAGCTTCTATATTTAGTGTTCTATCGTTACTATTTAATTGTATATCTCTTTTCTCTTCAAAACAAGAACTAATCAATGATATTCCCAAAAAAAGTAAAACTATCTTGTTAAAATATTTAATATTTCCCATGTTAAAGTGTTTAATATTTAGATTTAATGAATAGTATGCATTCTTCTTTTTATCGACGAAGAAAAAACGATGACTAAAACCCCTACAAAAGATGCCATTACTCCGAAACTAGCATACACTGAAACATACGAGTATAATTGTTGATAAATAACACCTTTTTCTAAAACTACACTATTTGATAAACCAGTAACAAATTGAGTAATTTCACCAAACATACCAGTAGAAAACACTCCTAAATCTCCTTCTGAAACAGTTGTTAACTTTGCTATTTTCCCTGCAAAGAAGTGACCATAAAAATTCGCCGAAAACCAAACCCCCATAATAAAAGAAACATATTTAATTGGCGATAATTCTGTCATTTTAGACAAACCTATTGGTGACAAAAATAACTCACCGATCGTTAACACTAAATAGCCAACAACCAAATAAAGCATTGGTGTTTTAGCAAACTCATCTACTTGATTTGCCGACATACCAAAAATAACAAAACCAAGTCCAAGAAATAATAATCCAAGGCCGAATTTAATTACTGAATTAGGATTCTTATTTATTTTACTCAAAAATGTCCATAAAATAGAAAACGGAATTGCTAACAAAATTATAAAACCCGAGTTAATACTATTGGTTCCTGCTGCACTCATACCCACTAAATTTACATTTCTATCTGCAAAAAGCGTTAACGAACTACCTGCTTGCTCAAAAATGGCAGCGAATAACGTATATAAAACTGTAAAATACACAGCAACCAATAAGCGATGCTTTTCTGTTTTACTTACTTTTTTTAAAATATAAGCAATGTATATTATTAAAAATACTGAAACTACCCAAACTAAATAATGTTCAAACTGATGAAATCGTATAATTAAAGCAAAAATTGGCACCGACAAAAACGCTGCTATAATAATTACATTTCCCTTTTTTATTCCGAAGATCGGTTCATTATACAACTCCTTATTCGTAACCAAACCTTTATCTTCAAAAGTATTGTTTTTAAGACCTCTTTGAAACACAAGCAACCCTAACAACATACCAATTCCTGCCAATACAAAACCATAATGCCAACCATAAGTTTCGGCAAACCATGCACAAGCTAACGGAGCAATTGCGCCACCAATATTTATCCCCATATAAAAAATCGTGAATCCTGCATCTCTACGCATATCTCCTTGTTCATATAAATTACCTACAAACGAAGAAATGTTTGGCTTAAAGAATCCGTTTCCTACAATAATTAAAGCCAATGATCCATAGAAAAAAACAGGTTGTTCGAAGGTTAATAAGAAATGGCCCAACGCCATTAATACTCCCCCTAATAAAATAGCTTTTCGGAAGCCTAATATTTTATCAGCTAGAATACCTCCGATCATTGGTGTTACGTATACGAGTGACATGTATGCCGCGTATACTCCGAATGACATTTCATCGGAATACAATAAATGTTTTGTCATGTACAAAACAAGTAGCGCTCTCATTCCGTAAAACGAAAATCGTTCCCATAGTTCAGCAAAAAATAAATATAACAATCCCTTAGGATGTCCTATAAAACCGGATGTAGATGTGTGAGTTTTCATAAAATAAATATGTTTTTACAAATGTATTTTTACACAAACTATTTAAAAAGCTTTGTAGTTAATTGTACTAAAAAATAAGTGTTTGTAAGTTTTTGTTATTGGTAATAATATCAATTTCAAAATAAAACAATACCTATACTTTCTTTTGTAATAGTATTACTATTATATTTGCAAGTGTAATTATTATTTTATGAAAAGTTTATTAGCTAATATTAAAATTGAAATTCCTTGTGGAATTTATATCAAAGACCCTGAAACATCTGATTTAGGAAAAAGAATTGTAGAGAACAGTATTAAGTTAATAGAAGAGATTGGTTTTGAGAACTTTACTTTTAAAAAGTTGGGGAAATTAATTGGTTCTAATGAAAGCTCTATATATAGGTATTTTGAGAGTAAACATAAACTTTTAGTTTATTTAACTTCATGGTATTGGGGTTGGGTGCAATATCAATTAGTAATAGAAACATATAGCATAAATGATCCTAAAAAAAAATTAACTAAGGCTATCGAAATAGTAACGAAGACAACTGAACAAGACAGTAATTATTCGCATATTAATGAGGTCTTGTTAAATTTAATTGTGATTAACGAAAATTCTAAATCATATTCTACAAAAGAAGTAGATACAGAAAACAAAGAAGGTTTTTTTAAACTTTACAAAGAAGTAGTTAAACGTTTAGCTAATATAATTATCAATTATAAAAACTCTTATGAACATCCTTTAACATTGGCTAGTACTGTTATTGAAGGCGCTTTACATCAGCAATTTATTAAACAACATTTTAAGTCACTAACAAATTGTAATGATACTATTTCCCCTACTTCTTTTTTTCTTAATTTAACATTAAATACTCTTTCGAATGACAGATAATACCCCATTAACTCCTTGGCAACGTTTTTTAGGCCTTTTAAAACTAGAGAGAAAAGATGTTTTACAAATATCATACTATGCTGTTTTTGAAGGTATCGTTGCTTTATCTCTTCCATTAGGAATACAAGCCATTATAAATTTATTACAAGGTGCTCAGGTTTCTGCTTCATGGATTGTTTTGGTAATATTGGTTACAATAGGAGTTGCTTTCAGTGGCGTTTTAAAACTAATGCAAATTAGGATTATAGAAACCATACAGCAACGTATTTTCACCAGAGCATCTATAGAACTTAGTTATCGATTTCCTAAAATTAAAATGAGTGAGTTAAGAAATTATTACCCGCCTGAATTGGCCAATCGTTTTTTTGATACACTTACAATTCAAAAAGGAATTTCAAAGATATTGATTGATGTTCCTTCAGCATTTTTACAGATTATTTTCGCCCTACTTTTGCTATCATTTTATCATGCTTTTTTTATATTATTTGGTTTTCTATTATTGTTATTAATCTATATTGTATTTAAATATACCGCAAAAATAGGTTTAGAGACAAGTTTAAATGAATCTAAAGACAAGTATAAAGTAGCACATTGGTTACAAGAAATAGCAAGAACTATTATTAGTTTTAAGTTATCAGGAAAAACAAAACATGCCTTAGAAAGAAGTGATGTATTGGTTAATGACTATTTAAACTCAAGAGAAAGTCATTTTAAAATATTAATCATTCAATATGTTCAAATGATTAGTTTTAAAGTTATTATTACAGCTGGCTTATTACTTATGGGAGGGTTTTTAGTATTAAATCAACAAATGAATATTGGTCAGTTTGTTGCTGCAGAAATAATTATACTATTAGTAATTGCATCAGTTGAAAAACTAATTCTTGGTTTAGAGTCTTTTTACGATGTTCTTACTTCTATTGAAAAATTAGGCCAGGTAATAGATAAACCAATTGAAAATCTAGAAGGAAGTAAGATTAGTAAAACAACACCTTTTAAAGTTGAAATTCAGAATCTTTCATATAATGTTGATAAAAAAGATTTCGCTATTTTAAATGATATCTCATTTAATGTTAATCCAAGAGATCGAATATTAATTCAAGGTGAAAGTGGCTCTGGAAAATCAAGTTTATTACAATTAATTTGCGGACTTATAAAACCTACGTCAGGAAATATATTTGTGAATGATTTATCATTAGATAGTATCCAAATTAATGACTACAGGTCTAACTTAGGTTTATCGCTATCTGAAGAAACACCTTTTAAAGGAACCATTAGAGAAAATGTAACTTTCGGTGATACTTCAATTACTGATGATGAAATTTACTCGATATTTAATATCGTTGGTTTAACTGATTTTTTAAAACATCAACCTAATGGCTTAGACACTTATTTAAAACCCGAAGGAAAACTTATTGGATACACTATTTCTAAAAAAATAATTTTAGCAAGAGCTATTATTAAAAAACCTCAACTTTTAATATTAGAAGATCCTTTAGATCAATTAGAAAAAAAAGAAGCCAAAAACATTATCGATTTCATAACAAGACCATCACAAACATGGAGCTTAATTATTGTTAGCAGTAATGATAATTGGAAAGAAAAATGCAACAAGCTAATTACCCTTAAAAAAGGTGTTATTGTTAATAATTAAATAAGATACAATGCTAAACATCTCTAACAATTCGGTTTCTAATCAAATAGATTTATCTAATTTTAAATCAGGTAAAAAAGTATTTAGAAAAGAACATCATAAATTATTTCGAAAATTTCTTCTTTTATTTTTACTTATACTAGTTGTTACCATGTTTTTACCTTGGACACAAAACGTAACTAGTTCTGGTAACGTAACGACTTTAAAACCTAACCAAAGACCACAAACCTTACAGTCTCAAATACCAGGCCGTATAGAAGAATGGTTTATTCAGGAAGGTGATTTTGTGAAAAAAGGCGATACTATTTTAAGAATATCTGAAATAAAAAGTGATTATTTCGACATCAAACTAGCTGAAAGAACAGGTAATCAATTAAACTCAAAAAACCTTTCAGGTAAGTCTTATATTAATAAAATTGAAGCTTTAAAAAGGCAAGCTTTAGCTTTAAAAAATGAACGAAAATTAAAGTTATTGCAAGCCAAAAACAAACTGCAACAAGCTTATTTAAAGGTTAAAAGCGATAGTATTGATTTAGAGACTATTATAATAAAACAAGGTATTGCTAAAATACAATACGATAGAACATATACACTACAACAAGAAGGTTTAAAAGCTGTAAAAGATGTAGAAGAAAAGAAAGCTAAGCTTCAAGAATTTTCTGCTAAGGTTATTTCTCAAAAAAATAAATTTTTAACCTCTAAAAATAATGTTATTAATGCAAACCTTACTATTTCTAGTATAGGAGCTTCTTATATAGATAAGATTTCAAAAGCTGAAAGCAGCTTGTATTCAGCTGAGTCTGGGGCATATGAAACAGCTATACAAGTTTCTAAACTAGAAACAAGTTTAGCGAATTACAACAAAAGAAACTCTTTGTTATACGTTACGGCACCACAAGATGGCTACATAAACAAAGCTATAAAATCTGGTATAGGAGAAACCTTTAAAGAAGGCGAGCAATTGGTAAATATTATGCCTGCCGTATACGACTTGGCTGTAGAAATGTATATAAAACCGATTGACTTACCACTGATACATGTTAATGAAAAAGTTCGTGTTCAGTTCGATGGTTGGCCTGCATTAGTTTTTAGTGGTTGGCCTAACATGTCTACCGGAACTTATGAAGCAAAAATAATTGCTATCGAAAATTTTATTAGTAATAATGGTAAATATCGAGTTTTAATAGCTCCAAATAACGAACTAGAACCTTGGCCAGAAGCGATTAGAATTGGTTCGGGTGCAAAAACAATAGCTTTATTAGAAAATGTACCGATTTGGTATGAATTATGGAGGCAAATTAACAGCTTTCCTCCTAATTTTTATCAACCAGAAGACACTAAAAACAGTTCAAACAAAAAGAAATAATGAAAAAATTACCCTTTCTATATCTATTCATAAGTTTTATTTCTTTTTCTCAAAATAAACCAATCAACATACTTTCTTTAGAGGAGAGTTTGGGCTATGTAAAAAAACACCACCCTGTTTTAAAACAGGCTAAACTTATTACAAATACAAACGAAGCTAAATTAATGAAAGCACGTGGTGCTTTTGACCCTAAAATAGCCATTGACTATGACAGAAAAGAGTTTAAGGATACGGATTACTACAAAAAATTAACCTCAACCTTTAAAATACCAACCTGGTATGGAATTGAATTAAAAGCTAGTTATGAAAACAATTCAGGTCAATTTTTAAATCCACAATCTAAAACCCCTAAAAATGGTTTATACAATGTGGGAGTCGCTATTCCGTTAGCCAGAAACTTATTTATTAATAAAAGAATGGCTACCTTAAAGCAAGCTAAACTGTACTCCAAACAAGGTGAATTAGAACAACAACTACTTATAAATACCATTTTATTTAACGCTATTGATTCCTATTTAAATTGGACTTTGTATTACCAACAACATATCATTTATAAGGATTATTATACCAATGCACAGGTTCGACTAAAAAACGTAATTACCAGTTTTAAAGCTGGTGATAAAGCTGCTGTAGATACTTTAGAAGCTAGTATTAATTTAAAAAGCAGAAAATTAGATTTAGAAAAAGCCAATATCAAATACATAAAATCGAAATTAGAGTTTTCTAATTATTTATGGATTGATACTAATATTCCGATGGAGTTAAAAGATGAGATGATACCTGATGTTACAACTTTTAGCAAGATGGATGTACTTTTAAAATCGACAGCAAATGCTATTGTTCTTAATAATTTAAACGATCATCCTAAGGTAAAATTATTAGAATTAAAGAGAAGAAACCTAGAAATTAACAAACAATTAAAAGTAAATAACTTGCTTCCTAAAATTGATTTTCAATACAATTTACTAAGCTCTAAAGTGGATAATATAGATGCTTTTAATGTGTCTAACTACAAAAACTCACTACAAGTTAGTGTTCCTTTATTTTTAAGAAAATCTCGAGGAGAATTAAAGTTAGCCAAACTTAAATTACAAGATTTAAATTTTGAAATATCATCTACAAAAACAAGTTTACAAAATAAAATCAACGCTACAAGGCAACAAATAGTTTCGTACGAAAAGCAAAAGAATATATTAGAAGACTTAGTTAACGGTTATAAGAAAATTGTTAAAAGCGAAGAAAGAAAATTTTCTTTAGGAGAAAGTTCGCTTTTTCTAATTAATTACCGAGAAATAAAATTAATTGAAAGTAATTTAAAAGAAGTAAAAAACAACTATGAATATGCTAAAACAAAAAGCGCACTTATTCAGTTACTAGGGCAATTAAACACCTTATAGTTATTCTTTATATTCCCCTAACAAAGCTTCGTCAATAAAAATATGTTCTGGTAAAACTCGCAAACGATATTTACTTTCTCCTATAAATGTAATTAAATCTTTGCGCTCTAATCGATCATTTTCTTCTAACTGAAGTATCGAATTTATATTATCAACGATTCTCGTTAAATAGGTTTGACTCTTAATTTCTCCTCCTGAATTTACCACAATCGATTGGCTTGTAGGTTCAGCAAACTTTCTGCGATAGGCAAAATTTAATAAGTTTTTATATTGTGTTGTTTTCGAACCAAAATCGATTTTTTCTTCATAAATACCTTTAGACGGTACACTTAATTGAATTAAAGACCAATCTAAAAATTTAATTCGAATCTCATTAGGCTTTGGTGTATGAGCTAATTGAATTACCCAACTTGTTGCCAATACTAAAAATACAGAAACCAAAGAGGTTTTGGCGATAATACGAATCATAAGGTTTACAAAATCGTTATCTAAACCAACAAACACATCATATAATTGTGATAAAAACAATAATGAAATTACAACCACTGAAATAAGTGCCACCAACTTTAAATCTCGATGCATAAAAGTTCTAAAAAAAGAAACTCCCATTAAATAACATAAAAAAGTAGTGAGTAAAACATCAGGAATTGCCGCAATTTTTACTCCGTAATAAACCTCATTACCAACAAAAAAGGACAATAACATTGTTAGTGAAGCTACCACTACGATTATAACGCCTATAATTTTTACATTCTTTTCATTCTGATAAATAAATTTTGGGGCATCGTACACATAATATAAAGCCAATAACCAAAATAAATTATTAACGGTAGATAAAATATTTACTCCTATTTGATAGCTGCTTGTTTCTGAAAAACTAAAATAACCCGCTACGTACGCCCAAATACCAGAAACTACCCAAACCAACATTCCAAAGCTTAAATACAATAAGCCTTTATCTACACGCTTTATTGTGTTTCCTTCCTCTAATACTTGTTTAAATCTATTTCTAATATTATAATAAATTGCCAACAGCAAAATAGCTCCTATAAAGGAGATAAAAATATGTGAGATATTATGAAACTGGGTAACTTCAGACATCTTACTTCAAAATTTTCGAAATCAAATCTTGTTTCGCTTTTTCATCATCACCAAACAACCAACGTAACGTATTATCTTCCCAAATTTCGTCATATTGTTTCTCGTTAATTAAGTTTCGTTCTATCGCTAAATCTAATAATTTACCTGGATACGAAGATTGTGCATCGTTTTCCATTTCACCTAACGGATACGGATCATCTAATCCCATTATTACTTGATTAGATCCTTGGCGCTCGATCATTAATTTTAACGAATCGGTATCATGAACCAAAGTATCAAAAAAGATGTTTGGATGCCCAACTGCTTTTCTAGGATGCGTTTTTCCTTCAAATAAATCAGGTCTACCGTCAAATCCCTGAATACGACGTCCTAAATTCATTTGCGCCAACTGACCACCATGTGCAAAACATGTTCTGATATTAGGAAAACGTTCTTGCATGCCGTTTAATGTATAAAAATGATATGCATCACCACATTGAGCTAGCATCCAAATTAAATGAAAGCGCCAGTTGGTATTTTCTAATTTTATCATTTTATCTCCGTCATACGGATGAATTTCAATGGCCAATTTATATTTATTTGCCAATTCGAAAATAGCATCATTTTCTTTATCGAAAACACAACGCCATTGCCCAATAGAATCCATAAAATGCGTTGGCAAACACAATACTTTTAATCCCAACTCTTCAACACAACGCTCCATTTCCCACAAAGCTCCTTGAATAAAACCAGGGTGTACCACAAAACCACAAGTAAATTTACCCGGATGATCGTGCTGTACTTTTGCATTAAAATCATTCTGAAAACGCAAGGCCTTTTTCATTTCCTCTAAACGCAAACCATTTCCATACAGTTGAGACAAATTTAAAACTACTGCATGATCTAGCTTGTTTTTTTCCATCCATCGTAATTTCTCATCTAAGAAAAAACTAGAATCTGTTACCGGTCGTTTCCAACCTTTTTGTAACATGTGTTTGCGCTCATCATCTACCCAAAAAATTTCTTTCTCCCTCATAAAAGCAGGAATCTGCTCTGGGTAAGGTAATAAATGTGAATGTCCGTTTATACGTAGTTTTCTTTTTGTCATGATTTTGTTATTGCAATTTTACAAAGTAATTTTTATGCTTGTAATCAAATTACTTCATTCGTTCCTCATTCGTAATGACGATACTTTTTTATTTAATCTTCTTTGGCGCTTCCATTATTGTTCCGCAATTAGAGCAGGTACATTTTTGTTTATCAGAATAATAGGTGTCAAAAATAATAGGCATATCTGTTTCAATATTATCTAATGCAAACTCTTCTCTGTATAACTGATTTCCACAGTTTTCACAATACCATTCTAAAGCATCTAACATTCCTTCCGAACGCGGATATTCAATTACTAAACCAACCGTGTTTTCTTTTCGCTGTGGCGAATGTGGCACTTTTCCTGGCAATAAATAAATATCACCTTCATTAATTTCAACATCAATCATTGTACCTTTATCATCTATGATTTTTAAAATCATATCTCCTTCAACCTGATAGAAAAACTCAGGTGTTTCATTATAATGATAATCTTTTCTATTGTTTGGCCCACCAACAACCATAACAATATACTCACCATTATCCCATACCTGTTTATTACCAACTGGCGGTTTTAATAAATGACGGTTTTCATCAATCCACTTTTTAAAATTTAAAGGCTGTACTAAACTCATATCTCTATTTTTTTTTGGCGTTCCCTAAAGGTCGGACTTTTCGCTATATCTTTTTATGTCATTATAAAGAAAATTTTTATCTTTCTATGACATCTCCTAATCTACAAAGAGATTACTTCGTTTTACTCGTAATGACGCCATTTTATTAACTTATAAAAAGGATGCCGCTGCAATCCCTAACGCGAAATTTGTTTCTAAATTACAAACTTTTTATCTCTTTATAAATAATCCTCCAATTCGCTTTTATAACAAACCTCAACAAACAAGTTTAGCCCTGATTGAGTGGTTTGTTTGAGCTCTTTTTTGCTGTCAGTTCGAGTAAATTTGTAAAGTATGAACAAATTTGTATCGGGAACAGCAGCAAAAAAGCGAGTAGCGAAAGCAGGAAATAGCTTCTAAAAAAATTACAAACTCTTTGTTCTACCTCCATCAACCGGAACGTTAATTCCGTTAATAAAACTTGCTTTTTCACTTGCTAAGAACACAATTGCATTGGCAATTTCTTCTGGCTTTGCAAAACGTTTTGCTGGTGAAGCATTCATCATGTTTTCTGAAACCACCTCAACAGACATTCCTGTTTTAGCTGCTTTATTATTTATAATTTCTTTTAAACGTTCAGTTCCTGTTGCGCCTGGCAACACGTTGTTTACTGTAATATTAAACTGCCCCAGTTCGTTTGCCAATGTTTTAGACCAGCTAGCAACGGCACCACGAATAGTATTCGACACTCCCAAGCCATCTAAAGGTTGTTTTACTGAGGTAGAAATCACATTAATTACCCTACCAAAACCTGCTTCTTTCATAAACGGAACCAAGGCTTGTACTAGTACATGATTGCACTTTAAATGTTGTGTAAATGCACGTTCAAACTCATCTAATTGCGCATTAAATACTGGTCCTCCTGCTGGGCCACCTGTATTGTTTACCAAAATGTGAAAATTTAAATCACTTGCTTCAATCTTTTCTTTCAATTCTGATGGATTCGAAAAGTCAGCAACAATATAATTATGTTGCTGATTGTTATTTGGTAATTCTGCCAAAACAGCTTTCAACTTCTCTTCGTTACGAGCAATCAACGTTACGTTTACACCTTCTGATGCCAAACCAATTGCCGATGCTTTTCCTATTCCTTGCGTGCTTCCGCAAACCAAGGCATTTTTATTCTGTATGTTTAAATTCATTTTTTTAGATTGTATTATAGATGTCAGATCGAGCGCAGTCGAGAACCATTTATAGTTGATTTTTTAATAACCTCTCGACTGCGCTCGAGCTGACGGCCAAACTTTTAATTATTATTCTGAATCATTGTTTTAATTTTAACCGCTTTTTCAAAGTGATCTAACTCATGAGTTTCAATCCACCATTTTGCGACTTCCATCAATAATTTCGGATTGTCATTTTTATTTTTAAAAAACGCGTAAAAAGACAAACCTACATTGGTTCCTTTTTTTGCAATCTTCTCATCACAAACATCAATAATTTTTTGTTGCATTTCTTTATTCATAACTAATACAAATATTTTTAGGTTCTGTAAAAAAACGTAAGGCTTCAAAACCGCCTTCTCGCCCTACTCCGCTTTCTTTTTGTCCGCCAAAAGGCGTTCTTAAATCTCGTAACAACCATGTGTTCACCCAAACAATTCCTGCATGAACTTGTTTAGAAATTTGCATGGTTCTGTTTAAGTTATTTGTCCATATCGTTGCAGACAGTCCGTATTTAACATCATTTGCCAATTGCAAAGCTTCTGTATCCGTTTTAAACGGCATTATGGTAACCACAGGTCCAAAAATTTCTTCTTGATTTAACCTGCATTTATTATCAGAAACTTCAATAATTGTGGGCTGTAGATAATAACCGTTTTCACTGTCTGTGACAGTCACAGTTTCACCTCCAAAAAGAATCTTTCCGCCTTCTTGCTCAGCAATATCAATATACGATTTCACTTTTTCTAAATGTTGTTTAGAAACTAATGCTCCTATATTTGTATCATTATTCGCTGGATTCCCTACTTTTAATTCAGATACTTTTTGAACGAAATCTTTTTTAAATCGTTCATATATTTTTTCTTCTACAAAAATTCTACTTCCGCATAAACAAATCTGCCCCTGATTTGCAAATGAAGAACGAACAGTAGTTGCTAACATTTTATCGTAATCGCAATCTGCAAAAATTAAATTCGGATTCTTACCTCCTAACTCTAATGATAGTTTCTTAAACATTGGTGCCGCCACTCGTGCAATATGTGCCCCTGTGGTTGTTCCGCCTGTAAAAGAAATTGCTTTAATATTCGGATGTTCTACAATTGCTTGTCCTGTTGTGGTTCCCAATCCGTGAACAATATTTAATACGCCTTTCGGGAGGCCAGCTTCTGTACAAATCTCACTCAATAAATAAGCAGTCATTGGTGTTACTTCGCTTGGTTTTGCAACAACGCAATTTCCTGCAGCAATTGCCGGAGCAATTTTCCAAGTAAATAAATACAACGGTAAATTCCACGGAGAAATACAACCTACTACTCCGATTGGCTGACGCATTGTAAAATTCATGGCATTTAAACCAACACTTTCATGTGCTTCGGATGAAAACTGTGTGATTGCATTTGCAAAAAACTGAAAATTACTTGACGCTCTCGGAATGTCTATCTGAGTAGCTAAGCTCACTGGTTTTCCGTTATCTTTAGACTCTGCTGCTGCTAAAAAAGATAACTTTTCTTTTATCAATGTTGCAATCTTTGATAAGATGCTACTTCTCTCGTCTAAAGATGTATTTGACCAACTAGGAAAAGCATCTGCTGCTGCTTTATAAGCTAACTCAACATCTTCTTTGGTTGAATTCGGAATTTGAGAATATACTTCTCCTTTTGATGGATTGTAATTATCAATCCATCTGTCAGCAACAGGAGAAATGAGTTTACCGTTTATGTAGTTTTGTATATTCACTTTATTTTTTTATTAATCTATTTATATTCAATAATTAAAAAAACGGCAGTTTCATCACCAATATTTACGACTTCATGCGATGATCTCTCATCTTTTGAAAAACTAGAACCTGTTGCCACATTAACCTCTCTAGTTCCTTTAGCATCTTTAATTTTAAATCTGCTTCCAGCCAGCGTATAACCAAAATGTTTGTTATGATAATGTTTCTCATGGCCAACTCCTGGAGGAAAAGTACATTTTAACACTCTTAATTCAGCATTATCTTTTAATACTTCACAAACCTTTTCTCCTTTCCAACCAGCTTCTAAAGGATCTGGCAGTTTCGTTTTAGGCTTACATGATGATAAACCAATAATAAAAAAACAAAAAACTATCTTTTTTATATTGATACTTCTTTTTAATATAGCCATCTATTGCTTTTTATACGCCATTACTTTAATCTCCACCACTAAATCTGGATGTGGTAATTGATGTACAGCAACTGTTGTGCGCGTTGGGCCTGTTTCTTTCTCAAAGAACTCTCCGTAGGCTTTATTATAACCTGCAAAATCATTCATGTTTACCAAAAAAGAAGTTACATCAACCACGTCTTTAATACTTGCCCCAACGGTTTGTAATGTCTTATCGATATTCTTTAAAACTTCGCGTGTTTGTATTTCTGCATCTAACTTTTTAGTATTCATTTCGTCAATCAACTCCACACCTGCTATCGTATTGTCTGACCGCCTTGAACTTGTTCCTGAAACAAAAATAAAATCTCCCACAACTTTTACGTGTGGATATGCGCCTCTTGGTGTTACTTTTTTTTCCATACTTACTTTTGTCTGGTCGAGCGCAGTCGAGACCTCTTTATATTCTTTATTTTTAAAAACCTCTCGACTGCGCTCGAGGTAATATTTTAGTTATTTTTCTGCTAACTCCAACAGTTTAAGTGTTGTTCTTAAATTCCTTGTTGTTGCAATTGCATTAAGCTTTTTCTCAATAAGGTTATTTGTCAATTTTGTTTTACCAAAACCTGTCGGACAATATAAATACACAACATCATTATCTATCCTGCACTTATCTTCTCCTATATTCTTAACTTCAACTTTAGATATTTCTGTTTTTTTATCTAAGAATGTAAAGGCTACTATTTTTTCATTTTCAACTGAAAAAGGATAATTTTTAATCGCTTTTTTCCATTCAGAAACTGTTCTAATAATCACAGGAACATCGTAACCGAATTCATTAAAAATTGCTTCTTTTATTTTTTTACAAACTTCTGTTTTACTTTCATCAGATTCTAAAATAACATTTCCACTTTGAATATAGGTTTGTACATTTTGAAATTGTAAATCGTTTAACAACTCACGTAAATCTAACATCGGGAGTTTATTTTTTCCCGATACATTTATTCCGCGTAGTAAAACAATGTACTTTTTCATTTTTATTTTTATTAACCTCTCGACTACACTTAAGGCGATATTTTTATCCTTTTCCGTAATGTCAGTTCGAGCGCAGTCGAGAACTATTTATTATCTGGATTATATTTATGATGAGTTGCATTTCTACATTCTGATAGAATCCCTAACATGTCAAAATCTTCATTCGCTACTGCCAACTTCTTTTTACTGCTCCACTTTTTTATCTTTTTCTCGAAATATAAACCATCAGCACATTTAATAATATAAACATAATACGTTTTCATAATTAACCTCTCATTAAACTTCGTTTACTACTTTCAACTAAAATATATTTTAATTTCAGTAATGCTCGAGGAGACATTTAAATTCATTTACAATCCTGCTATTTTATCCTCTTCTAAAATATCGTTTGTTTCTTCTTTTACCTTTTCTAAAATAACCTTTAACTCTTCTTTTGTCATATTTAAATGCGTGTGAACTTCATCATCTACAATTAAATTTAATAAAGCTTTGTCTTGCGCTCTTCCGCGTTTCATGGCCTCATTATAGCTTATCTCTTCGTTAAAAGTTACCAATGAATATTTAGAAAAATATTGATCCGGAAAATTTTTCTCTAAATCCTTTTCTATTTTTTGTTTTTCTTTAAATAACGGATTTGCAACATGATCTTTCATCTCATGAAAATTATCAATTGCTAAATCTGCAATAGCATCGGTGTCTTGTTTTCTTGCTTTTTCATACCTTTTAAAAACTGTTTCCCAATCACCTAAATCTTGATTTAATATTTCATCAAAAACTGTTACATCTTCAAAAGACGCATTCATTCCTTGTCCGTAAAACGGAACAATAGCATGTGCTGCATCTCCTAATAAAATGGTTTTATTTTGATAATGCCATGGCGAACACTTTACTGTACCTAGCGCTCCCGTTGGATTATTCAAAAACTCATCTTTTATACTCGGAATTAACTTTAATGCATCCGGAAACTGTGTTTCAAAGAAGTTTGTTATCTTTTCTTCAGTAGTTAAATTATTAAAATTGTATTCCCCTTCATCATAACTTAAAAACAAGGTTACTGTAAAGCTTCCATCCATATTTGGTAATGCTATTAGCATATACTCTCCTCGAGGCCAAATATGTAAATGCTCTTTACTTATTTTGTGCTTTCCTAACGCATCTGCAGGAATTTCCAATTCTTTATATCCGTGTGACAGGTAATTTTGAGAATAACTGAACAAAAATTTTCTTTCTAAATAATAACTTTTTCTCAATATAGAACCAGCTCCATCTGTTCCGAAAATCACATCCGCATTTATAGAAAACTCTTCTTTTGTTTTATAATCTTTAAAATGTGCAATGGTATTTTCTATGTCTATTGAACTACATTTCTTATTAAAATGAATGGTTACATTCTCATGTTTTTCAGCTTCAGTTAATAAAATACCGTTTAAATCGCCACGTGAAATTGAATTGATATACTCTCCTTCTCTTCCAGAGTAATTAGACGCAAAAGTATTTCCTTTGATATCATGCATTAATCGACCATACATCGGAATGCAAATTTCTTTGGCTTTATCTTCAACACCCGCTAAGCGCAATGCTTTAAATCCCCGATCAGACAATGCTAAGTTTATGGATCTTCCTGCAGAAATATCTGTAGTTCTTAAATCTGGCCTGCTTTCATAAACAGTGACTTTAAAGCCTCTTTGAGCTAAACGCAAAGCCAATAAACTTCCGCATAAACCTGCTCCTATAATTAGTATGTTATCTTTTTTATTCATTTTATATTCGTGTCAGTTCGAGCGCAGTCGAGAACTAGTTAAAACCTCTCGACTGCGCTCGAGGGGACATTATATGTATATTGTAAAATATATTATTTAAACATTTTATACAGCAATCTTATTCCTAAAAAAGCAAAAATTATTAACGCTGGAATTTCAATAATTCCCATTTTTCCCTCATTAAAACGCTGTCTACAATTAATAAACACCTCTCGACTGCGATCGAGGAAATCTTTTTAGTTTTACAACAATCCTTTTAATATTGAAACCATCTTATAGACATCTTCAAAAGAATTATACATTGGCACTGGTGCACAACGAATAACATCTGGTTCTCTCCAATCGGTAATAATATTATTTTCTGTTAGCTTTTTATGCAAACTTTTATCTGCATTTTTTACTTGAATAGATAATTGACAACCTCTTTCTTTTGGATTAGATGGTGTAATTATCTTAATACTATCAGAACCTATTTGATTGATTAAAAACTCAAAATATCCTGTTAGCTTTTCTGATTTCTCTCGTAAAGCTTCCATACCAACCTCAGC
This sequence comes from Tenacibaculum sp. SM2510, assembly GCF_057002845.1. Taxonomy (NCBI): domain Bacteria; kingdom Pseudomonadati; phylum Bacteroidota; class Flavobacteriia; order Flavobacteriales; family Flavobacteriaceae; genus Tenacibaculum; species Tenacibaculum sp. SM2510. The sequence continues at coordinate 2,704,169 of NZ_CP192703.1, read as the reverse complement.
AAACATATCTAAAGAAGCTTTAATCGCTGCCATAGATAATATTGGCGGGTTACTTAATTGCCAACCTTCTGCTCCTGCCATTACATCGAATGGTTGGCGCATGTTAAATCGTGTTTCTTTATTATGATTCCACCATCCTGAAAAACGTGGTAACTCTTTATTCTCTGCATGTTTTTCATGCACAAATAATCCGCCTAAACTTCCTGGACCAGAATTTAAATATTTATAAGTACACCAAGCTGCAAAATCTACTCCCGAATCATGTAATTCTGGAGAAATATTACCCGCTCCGTGTGCTAAATCTATTCCAACAAAACATTCTTTTGAATGCCCTATTTCAGCAATACGTTTTAAATCTAAATATTGACCCGTGTAATAATTAACGCCTCCTATTAACAACAATGCAATTTCATCTCCTTGCTCAGAAACAATCGTTTCTAAATCTTCAATATTTAATAATTCTTCTCCTGCTCTTGGTCTCCACTCAATCAATCCTTCTACTACATCAAAACCATGGAATTTCAATTGAGATTGTACAGCATACCTATCCGAAGGAAAAGCATCAGACTCAATTACAATTTTATATTTCTTTTTTGTTGGTTGATAAAAAGATACCATTAACAAATGTAAGTTAGTCGTTAGAGTATTCATCACCACAACTTCTAGTGGTTTCGCTCCCACTATTTTTGCCATATTCTCTGTTAAAAACTCATGATAAGGCAACCAAGGTGTATTTCCTTCAAAATGACCTTCAACTCCGTAATTAGCCCAGTCATCTAATTCTTGTTGAATATATTTTTGAGTATTTTTAGGTTGCAACCCAAGCGAGTTCCCTGTAAAATACAACCACTCATTACCTTCTTTATCTTTAGGTATATGAAATTGATTGCGTAAATGCGCTAGTTTATCTTCTTTATCTTGTTGTTGTGCGTAATCGAGAGTTGCTTTATACATGCTTCTTTTTATTTCAAAAAACCTTTCTTTTTAAACACTAAAGATACTTGATTTTAAAACAAATCAAAAAACAAAAGTGTTTCACTAAATGAAACGGTGTTTTATAAATTTACACTTTTTTATTATATTAGCAAAAATGATTAACAAAAATAATGATTGACAACAAAAATTTAAACCAATCAATTATAAAAGCGTTTACTGTTTTAGATGCTTTTACAAATGATAAAAAGGAATGGGGTGTTCGTGAATTAGCTAATAAAACAGGCTATAATAAAAGTACAACCTATAGATTATTAAGCACCTTGGTTTCTTTAAATGTTATACATCAAAATGAGAATGAAAAATATTGTTTAGGTAGTAAACTTTTTGAACTAGGAAATCGTGTTTCTTTATACCAATCTTTAATTACAGTTACCAATCAACCTATAAAAAACGTAGCTTTAGAAATACAAGAAACAGTACTTCTTGGTATTTTAAAAGAAGAGCGAGTTTTTTACGTAAATAAAGCGGATAGCTTACAAGGGTTAAAAATAAGCACTTCAATTGGTTCTTATCAACCTATTCATGCAACTGCTTCAGGAAAATTATTATTAGCTTTTTCTTCTATTGAAAAACAAGAAACCTATTTTAAAAACAATCCCTTAGCTAAATACACTCAAAAAACAATTACCAAAACATCTGAGTTAAAATCAAAACTTAAAAACATAAAAAAACAAGGCTATTCTTTAGATTTAGAAGAGTTTGAATTAGGCTTAATATGTATAGCGATTCCAATTTTTAATAAAAAAGGAAATGCGATTGCTTGTATAAGTGCTTCTGGCCCTTCTAGTCGCTTTAAATTAGAAAACGTACAGCGTTACATTTCTATTTTAAAAAAAGGAGCCGCTTTAATTGAAACATCATTACAAGATTCCGATTCATTATAAAAAAAGAGCCTTGTAATCTTTTACAAGGCTCTTTTATATATGAGAATATTATTATTTTTTAATATAATACTCTAAACTTAATTGTACCGTCTATTTCACGAAGCTTAGCTATTACTTCTTCATTATATTCTTTATCAACATCGGTAATTACATACCCTACTTTAGAATCTGTAGATAAATATTGACCAGTAATATTTAGTTCGTACTTCGCCAATTCTTTATTAATTTTTGCCATTACACCAGGTACGTTTTTATGAATATGTAAGAAACGATGTGCATTTGTTTGACGTGGCAATCTTATATTCGGAAAATTAACTGCATCTACAGTATTACCAGAATTAATATATGCCATAATTTTACTTGGTACAAAATCAGCTATATCTCTTTGTGCTTCCTCTGTACTTCCACCAACATGTGGCGTTAGAATAACATTACTTAACCCTTTTAATTCCGTTAAAAAATCACCATTTTTAGCTGGTTCTTCCGGATATACATCTACTGCACAACCTGCTATTTTACCTGATTTTAAGGCTTCAACTAAAGCATCTACATCTACCACAAACCCTCTAGAAAGATTTACAAAATGAACACCTTCTTTCATTTGAGCTATCTCCTCTTTACCTATATAATTTTTATTCGCTGCATTATCATCTATATGTAAAGTAACAACATCAGAAATATTTAACAGCTCTTTTAAAGTACTAATTTTTGTTGCATTTCCTAAAGCCAACTTATCTTCAACATCATAATAATAAACATCCATTCCTAAAGCTTCTGCTAAAACAGACAATTGTTTACCGATGTTTCCGTAACCAACAATTCCTAATTTTTTACCACGAACCTCTCTTGACCCTTCTGCTGTTTTATTCCATTGACCATTATGTAACTCTGTGCTTCGTTGAAATACACTACGCATTAACATAATAATTTCTCCGATTGCCAATTCAACTACAGAACGCGTATTACTATATGGCGCATTAAAAACTACGACTCCGTTTTCTTTACAAGCTTCTAAATCTATTTGTTTTGTACCAATACAAAAAGCAGAAACAACCATTAATTTTTCGGAAGCTACAATCACTTTTTTGGTTACTTGTGTTTTAGAACGAATACCTAAAACATGTACGTCTTTAATTTTTTCAATCAATTCATCTTCTGACAAACTTTTAGAAACTGTTTCTACAGAAAACCCATCTCCTGACAACTTAGTAAATGCATCTGGATGGACGTTTTCTAATAATAAAATCTTAATTCTATTCTTTGGATATGATATATTTCTTGGCAAATTGTTTAGGTATAAAAATTCATCTAAATTAGGTGTAATATAATCGGCATTAGCAATTGTTTTTTCTCTGGAAACATTTTCGGTATATGCAAAGAACTTATCGGCAACACCAGCTTTTTTAGTAACTGCATCACTATATCCGTCTCCAATTACCTGAATCTCACCTTCAAGATTCATGTTTTGAAGGCATTCAATTTTTCCATCGTGTTTAGATAATGGGTTTTCAGTATCAAACCCAACAATTAAATCATTTTCATTAAACTTAAAAGTATTTGCAAAAACTCTCTCAGAAGGGATATTATACGCTGCTACTATCGGATCTATAAACTCCTTAAAACCAGCTGATATCACATAAATATCTTCTGAGAATTTTTCAAAAAATTCTTTATTGCTTTCAATAGAACGAGAAACTTTCTGTTTTAACTCTTTAATTAATAGCGGTAAGTCAGATTTTTTAGCGTTAAGTAGTTTAATCCTTTTCCCTAAAGACTCAGGAAAAGAAATCTCTCCGTCAATACCTTGGTTCGTGATTTTAACTATCTCTTTAATAATATCTGCCTTTTTAGAATTACCTATTAAAGTGATTTCCGCTAAAACATCTAACGCCTCTACTCTTGTAAGTGTACTATCGAAATCGAAAACAAAACTTCTTTTTGGTGCCATTGTATTGAATTACTGGTAAGCAACCAAAAGTACAAATGATATTAAAAAAGAAGCTTATTATGAATGAAGATTTTTATTTTTTATCAACATTAATTTAAACGATTGATAAAAGCAACCACCAAACTATCGGAATTGATTCCACTATAAAGGAACTGTAATATTTAGATTTTTTTTCTGATGACCTCATCAATAATATTAAAACAGTCATAAAAACCAATAAAAAAACAGTTCTAAAACTAGCGTTTGGTGCTATCATAAACTCTAATAGCAGGCAAAAAACTAATAATATATATCCTAGTTTTTTTGTTTTTTCTATTCCTATTTTTTTTGGTATTGTTTGTAATGAAACAGCATCATATTTTACATCTCTAATATCAAAAGGTAAAATTAAAACCATCACTAATAAAAACCGCTGCATGATAGTTATATAAAATTGATTTGAAAATTCAATATTCGCATCATAAATAGGCAAAAAAACGGTTATCCCTGCCCATACAAAAGCAACAATTATAATTTTTAAATATCCAATACTTCTTAAATTTTTTTGAAACCCACTAAAAAAAGGAATTGCATACAAAAAGGTTAAGAATCCGAAAGGAGCAAAAATTAATAATGTTTTTGTATTTAATTTACTGGCATAAAAACACATCAGCAAGAAACAAATTAAAGAAAATATTTGAATTATTTTTAAATGCGTAGTTAAACTTCTGTGATGCAATTTGGCAACCCCCGCATATTTAACAAAGTTATACCCAGTAATTGTTCCGAAAAAAAGAAAAAAACCTAGTGATTCATTACAGGTAAATCCAAAATATAATTCAGTAACCTTAACAAAAGCAAACACTGCTAAAGCTACATGAATACTAGCATTTATATAAAAATTAAGCACTTGTTTTAAAACCCTCATTACACAAAAATAGTTTTTATGTTTATAACCCTTCTATTTAGTTAATAAAATATCTGTTTAAAAATAAAAACATACTATAAAAATTATACAATTTCATTATTTTTGAACCACTAAACACAAACAACACAGAATGAACACTAATTCATTTCAACTAAGACATATTGGTCCACGCGTAGCGGATCAAGAGCAAATGTTAAAAACAATCAAAGCTAACAGCTTAGATCAATTAATTTTTGAAACCATTCCTGATGATATTCGTCTTCAAAGCGGATTAGATTTAGCGCCTGCAATGAGCGAATATGAATATTTAAATCATATTAATGAGTTAGGTGCTAAAAATAAAGTTTTTAAAAGCTACATCGGTTTAGGATACCACGAAGCAATTGTACCCAGTGTTATTCAACGTAATATATTAGAAAACCCGGGTTGGTATACGGCATACACGCCATATCAAGCAGAAATTGCACAAGGACGTTTAGAAGCGTTATTAAATTACCAAACAATGGTTTGTGATTTAACAGGTATGGAACTAGCAAACGCTTCTTTATTAGATGAGGGGACTGCTGCTGCTGAGGCAATGGCTTTATTATTTGATGTGCGTGAACGTGCTCAGAAAAAAGCTGCCGTTAACAAATTCTTTATTTCTGAAGAGATTTTACCACAAACATTATCTGTTTTACAAACACGTGCCATTCCTATCGGAATTGAGTTAGTAATTGGAAACCATGAAGAGTTTAATTTTTCTGATGAATTTTTCGGTGCTATTATTCAATACCCAGGAAAACATGGTGAAGTATTTGATTATACTACATTTGTTGCCAACTGTAACAATAAGAACATTAAAGTAGCTGTTGCTGCTGATATTTTATCATTAGCTAAATTAAAAGCTCCTGGTGAATTTGGTGCTGCAGTTGTTGTAGGAACCACACAACGTTTCGGAATTCCTTTAGGTTATGGTGGACCTCACGCTGGTTATTTCGCTACTAAAGAAGCTTACAAACGTAGTCTTCCAGGTCGTGTAATTGGTGTTACTAAAGATGTTGACGGTGGTCGTGCTTTACGTATGGCTTTACAAACTCGTGAGCAACATATAAAGCGCGAAAAAGCAACTTCAAACATTTGTACCGCGCAAGTTTTACTAGCTGTTATGGCTGGTATGTATGCTGTATATCACGGAAAAGGCGGAATACAATATATTGCTAACAAAGTACATACTACTGCAAATACAGTAGCTGCTGCCTTAGATAGTTTAGGTTTTAAACAAAAAAACAAATCGTATTTTGATACTATTTTAATTGAAGTTGAAGCTAATAAATTACGTCCTGTTGCTGAGGCAAACGGAATTAACTTTAACTATGTTGATAACAACCATGTTTCAATTTCTGTTAACGAAACAGTTAGTTTAAAAGAAATCAATGCCATTGTTGATTGCTTTGAACAAGCCTTCAATATTCAAGATATTACAATAACTGAATTTACTTCTTCAGATGTAATTACAGAAAATATAAAAAGAAATACATCCTTTTTAGATAATGAAGTATTTAACACGTATCAATCAGAAACTGAAATGATGCGTTATATTAAAAGGTTAGAACGTAAAGATTTAGCTTTAAATCACTCAATGATTTCTTTAGGATCATGTACTATGAAGCTAAATGCAGCTTCTGAAATGCTACCTTTAAGCAATCCTCAATGGGGAAATATCCACCCTTTTGTACCATTAAATCAAGCTGAAGGATACCAAACAGTTTTAAAAAATCTTGAACATCAATTAAATGTAATTACTGGTTTTGCAGGTACCTCTTTACAACCAAACTCTGGTGCACAAGGAGAATTTGCAGGATTAATGGTTATTCGTGCGTACCATAAATCTAATAACGACTCACACAGAAACATTTGTTTAATTCCTGCTTCTGCTCACGGAACAAACCCTGCGTCAGCAGTTATGGCGGGCATGAAAGTAGTAGTTACAAAAACTGCAGAAAACGGAAATATTGATGTAAATGATTTACGCGAAAAAGCAGTATTACACAAAGATAATTTAGCTGCTTTAATGGTAACGTACCCTTCAACCCACGGAGTTTACGAAAAAGAAATTAAAGAAATTACGCAAATTATTCATGACAACGGCGGGCAAGTTTATATGGACGGCGCAAATATGAACGCTCAAGTAGGATTAACAAATCCTGCAACCATTGGTGCGGATGTTTGTCACTTAAACCTACATAAAACTTTTGCCATTCCACACGGTGGTGGTGGACCAGGAGTTGGCCCAATTTGTGTTGCCCCTCAATTAGTACCGTTTTTACCAACAAATCCTTTAGTAGCTACAGGAGGTGAAAAAGCAATTACAGCTATTTCTGCTGCGCCATGGGGATCTGCTTTAGCTTGTTTAATTTCTTACGGATACATAACAATGTTAGGAGCTGACGGATTAACAGATTCTACAAAATCAGCCATCTTAAACGCTAACTATATTAAAGAACGCTTACGTGGTCATTACGAAACATTGTACTCTGGAGAAATGAACAGAGCTGCACATGAAATGATTATTGACTGTAGAGATTTTAAACAAAACGGAATTGAAGTTGTAGATATCGCTAAGCGTTTAATGGACTATGGTTTTCATGCACCAACTGTTTCTTTTCCTGTAGGAGGAACTATGATGATTGAACCTACAGAATCTGAAAGTGTTACTGAGTTAGATCGTTTTTGTGATGCAATGATTTCTATTAGAAAAGAAATTTCAACCGCCACTAAAGACAATGCTAACAATCCTTTAAAAAATGCACCGCATACACAAACTATGCTGACTGCTGACGAATGGACTTTACCATATACTCGTAAGCAAGCTGCGTTTCCTTTAGATTATATTGCTGATAATAAATTTTGGCCTACAGTACGCAGAGTTGATGATGCTTTTGGAGATAGAAATTTAATTTGTTCTTGTAATCCTATTGAGGATTATATGGATTAATTGAAAACCTATATTTATAATTAAAAAAAACCCACTCTTTAAAAGAGTGGGTTTTTTATTTTAAGCTACGGCAACAATATCACTATACGGAACTACTGTTGTATTCTTAAGAATAATTGCTTTTTCAGAAACTGTCCAAATTGAAGTCTTTACTTTCTTTAAACCAGTATCATCGTTAAAAAACACTTCAATTTTCTCTCTATTTAAGTTCCTTGAAAAGAAAACTTTTCGTTGTCTTATAAATTCGTTTACCTGCTCTATTTGATGTTCTAGAATATTAATTTTTGGGAACTCTAAAATTCTATTTTTCTTATTATCTGCAAGTGCTGTTTCTTCTAAAAACATATTAATTGGGGATTATAACAATACACATTTTATTAACAATTTGCAAATATAAGTATTTTATCAACAAATGTTGATAACTATTTGATCAAATTGTTAATAACTTTAATTTTGTAGTTACAACAATTAACAAACCTAATTAATTTTACTTAAATTTAAAAAGCGAGGCACAATGTGACTCCATTAAACCTACTTTTTTAAAAACTTTATTTTTACTACATCATACATTCATAAACGACAAACTTCTTATTATCTGCCATTATTTCAACCACATTAAAAAGCTTTTCTAAATGTGTTTTATAATTCAAATGTTTGTTTGCCACCAAAACAAAACGTCCATCGGGTTTTAAACAAATTTTCACATCCTTAAATAGCGATAAAGTTACCTCTATATTATTCTCATGTTCAAAATGAAATGGAGGATTAGACACAATTAAATCAAAACTTGCCTTATCTAAATCACTTAAATCATCAGCGCATACAAACTTAGCTTCTTTATCTTTTAAATTAAGTTGCGAAGAGGCAATCGCTAAATTGAAGTCATCTACTAAAGTAATTTCAGACTTTGTATTTTGATTCGCTATGTCAAAAGCTATAATTCCGTTACCAGAAGCCACATCTAAAACTTTCAATTCATTCGGCTGTACTTTTAAATTCTCTAATAAAAAACGAGTACCAACATCAACTTTACCTCCAGAAAACACTCCGTAATATTGCTGAAGTGTCTCTTGATTCCATTCAATTTTATTTATCAGTTCTTTCTCTTCAGTTAATTTCTTAGGCTTTTTTAAAATCAACAATCGTGCTTTTTTCCAAGCTTTACTCTGCTCAACCTCTTCAAAATACTGCTCAGCAATTTTAAGAAAAGAAACAGAAAAATACTTGGTCATAAATCCGCAAACAATCACTGTTTCATCATCAGAAGCTTTATGCATTTGCTTTAAAAACAGCTCAAATAATTCAAGAGATTTCGGAACTTTTAAAAGTGCCAATTCTACTTTACCCAAATCATCTAAAGGCTCTTTGTACTTTACATCTAATGGAAGGTTATTTAATTTTAAATTCTGAGTAATTGCTTTTTGCTGACTCGCATATGTCCAAACTGTTGTTAGACTTACATCACCTAATAGCGTGTTAAAAACACCAAACCTATCATTATATATATGAATGTTTGCTTTTTCTTTTTCCTTAATATAATCAAGCATTAACAACTCTGCATTACTCCAAGCTCGTAAAGCTTTATCTGTTGTCACCGGATAACGTTCTAACTGATATTCTTTTGAATTAAATTTTAATGTTGTTTCCAATACATTTGTTTTTCCTAGCTCTATTGAACTGATATTTCTAACTATCTATTTCCTGCAAACCGTAAATAACATCTAACGAAGCAATCGATTCTTCTTTATTTCTTCTAAAAATATGTTTTGCTTTTACATCAGAAATCGATTCTTTTCCCATTGCTGCAACAACTTCTTTTACTGCTGCTATGGTTTTAATATGGTAATTTCTAACACGTATATTTTTATCCTCAACAACCAAAGCTTCAACTAAATCTTCATCTTGTGTAGCCACACCAACAGGGCAAGTATCTAAATTACACTCACGCGCCTGTATACATCCTAAGCTCAACATAAAACTACGCGCCATACCAATAACATCAGCACCTAAAGCTTTGTATTTAATAATATCAAAAGCATCAATTGCTTTACCACTCGCTATTATTTTTATTTGCTCTTTTAGCTGATACTTTTGTAATGTTTTATTTACAAAAACTAAGCCTTCTAGTAGCGGAGTACCAATGTAATTAGAAAACTCTAAAGGTGCTGCTCCTGTACCTCCTTCTCCTCCATCGACTGCTATAAAATCCGGATAATTATTAGCCACTGAAAATGCCTTTATCATTGCCTCTACTTCTTCATTATCGCCCACACAAAACTTTATTCCAACAGGTTTTCCTTCCGATAAACTCCTTACTTCTTCAATAAAAGAAATCATTTCTTCAAAATTAGAGAAAGCAGAATGACCTGGAGGAGAATTTACTGCTGTAAAAGGTTTTACTGAACGAATTTTTGCAATTTCTTCGGTATTTTTCTTAGCAGGTAAAATACCTCCATGACCAGGTTTTGCTCCTTGTGAAAATTTAATTTCAATCATTTTTACTTCCGGGCGAATTGCATTTTCCTTAAAAATAGCAGCATCAAAAACGCGCTTACCAGCTACACTTTTTCCTGCTCCGAAATAACCTGTTCCTACCTGAAAAATTAAATCCCCTCCTTGTAAATGATAAGGAGATATTCCGCCTTCACCCGTATTATGTGCAAAATTCGCCATTTTAGCACCTTGATTTAAAGCTTTAATCGCATTTTTACTCAACGAACCAAAAGACATTGCTGATATGTTAACAATAGAGGCATCGTATTTTTGAGTACACTTGTCAGATCCAATCAATACTCTTTCTCCTTTAATATGATGATGATTTTTTGGAAATAAGGAATGCTTTACAAATTCGTATCCTTTTTTATATACGTTATGCAGCGTACCAAAAGGTACTGTTTCTATCTCTTTTTTTGAGCGCTGATAAACAATACTTCTTTTTTCACGATTAATTGGTGTTCCGCTTAAATCATCTTCAATAAAATATTGTTGAATTTTTTCTCTTTCTTCTTCAAAAAACCATCGTAAACGAGCTACTACCGGAAAAGCGCGCAATAACGAGTGTTTCTTCTGAATAAATGCATCATACAAAGCAACTATACTTAATGCAGAGGCAATTGTTAATAAAATAAAATTACCTACATCCTGAATAAAATAAACCAATACTCCACATAAAACATTAACCACAATAACAATTGCTATAATAGTATCTCTCATTGTTAAAAATTTTATAAGCTAAAATACAAGATTTTCAGCATAAAAAAAGCTCTAACTGTAGTTAGAGCTTTTAAATATTTTAGATACTTGAAATTATTTTTTAAACTTCGAGTATTTATTTTTGAACTTATCAATACGTCCTGCAGTATCAATTAATTTAGACTTACCTGTGTAAAAAGGGTGAGAAGTTCTTGAAATTTCTAATTTGATTAATGGGTATTCAGCTCCTTCTACTTCTAAAGTTTCTTTAGTGTTAGCAGTTGAACGTGTTAAAAATACATCTCCGTTAGACATATCTTTAAAAGCTACCATTCTATAATTTTCTGGATGTATTCCTTTACGCATCTTAAATGACTTTTAAATATTGTTTTGTTTTTTTATCAAACGTTGTAAAAATGGTAAAGTTTTACACTAAAAATGTTTTTAGCTGTTTGAGGATGCAAATTTAACCATATTTTTTAATTTTCAAACAAATAAATTGTTTTAATTTGTAGTGTAATCGAATAAATTAGAAATCAAACCATAAAATATGCGTATTTATACATACTTTGCTTTAGCTTTATCAATACTATTTATTACTTCTTGTAATAATTCTGGATACAAATTTAAGTTAAACACTTCTAAAAAAACCATTTTAGGGCAAAAGGCTGCTATTAAATTCGAACAACTTAAAGGTGAAAAGATTGATTCTGTTCACTTATTCGTTAATAATAAACGTGTAAATAAAAGCGAAACAAGCTTAACAATTAATACTACCGATTTTGGTGTTGGTAAACATGCTGTTACTGCATTGGTTTTTTATCCTAATAAATCTAAAAAAGTTAATAATTCTATTGAAATTTTAGCAAAAGAAGCTCCAACTGTTTATTCATATAACATCATAAATACTTTTCCTCATGATAAAGAAGCATATACACAAGGACTAGAATACAATAATGGTTTTTTATATGAAACTACCGGTCGCAAAGGGCAATCTACTTTAAGGAAGGTTGATTTAAAAACCGGTGACGTTCTTCAAAAAATTGATTTAGATAAAAAATACTTTGGTGAAGGAATGACTATCTATAATAATAAAGTGTACTGGTTAACATGGCAAGCTCGTAAAGGTTTTATTTATAAACTAGATACTTTTAAGCAAATTGGTGAGTTTGATTATAACCAAAGTAACCAAGGTTGGGGATTAACGCACAACGAAACTGAATTAATAAAATCTGACGGTACGAATAAAATTTGGTTTTTAAATACCGAAAATCAAACTGAAAAAAGAAGTATTCAAGTATATACCAACAAATATTCTGTAGATAACTTAAATGAAATAGAATTAATTAATGGCAAAATTTACGCTAATAAATGGCAGCAAAATTCTATTGTAATTATCAATCCAGAAACAGGTGTTGTTGAAGGTGTTGCTAATTTAAACGGCTTAAGAGATATTGTTGCTAAAGATCAAAAACTTGACCCAAGTGATGATGTTTTAAACGGAATTGCGTACGACAAAGAAAACAACCGTTTGTTTGTTACTGGAAAACATTGGGGTAAATTATTTGAAATCGAATTAATTAAGAAATAATATCTTTACCTTTTAACCGTTATTAAATACCTGCTTTCTTTTATATATGAGATACTCCCTTCAAATTTTAGCTGCCTTTATTTTAATTGCTGTAAGCTCGTGTAGAAAAGATTTTAATACGGTTCCTAACTTCGGTAAGCTTGAATTCTCTAAAGATACCATATTTTTAGACACTGTTTTTTCGAATATAGGCTCAGCTACCTACAATTTAAAAGTATACAACCGAAGTAGTAAATCGATTACCATTCCGGAAATTAAATTAGAGAACGGAAACAATTCTAACTACCGTTTAAATGTTGATGGAATATCTGGTAAAAATTTTAATGACATTGATATTTTAGCAAATGACAGTATCTATGTTTTTGTAGAAACTACAATTAATTTTAACACAACAACAGATCCTTTATACACAGATAAATTACTATTTGATAACGGAAATAACCAACAAGATGTTGATTTAATTACTTTAGTGCAAGATGCTACTTTTATTTTCCCTTCAAAAAACAGTACGGGAATTGAAACCTTAACTATAGACGGAAAAGATTCTGAAATTCAAGGTCGTTTTTTAACAGACGCTGAATTAACCTTTACTAATGAAAAACCATATGTAATTTACGGCTACGCAGCTGTACCATCAGAAAAAGTATTAACAATTAACGCCGGTGCAAAAATTTACTTTCATAATAACTCAGGTTTAATAGTAGATACAAAAGGTAGCTTAAAAGTAAACGGAACTCTTGACAATAAAGTTATTTTTGAAAGTGACCGACTAGAACAACGCTTTAACAATACACCAGGGCAATGGGGAACTATTTGGTTACGTGCTGGTAGTGCTGAAAATGAAATTAATCATGCCTTAATTAAAAACGGAACTATCGGTGTACTTGTTGATAGTATTAGCACTGTTGGCTCACCTACTTTATCTATAAAAAATACTGAAATTTATAACAATTCTAATTATGGAATCTTAGGAAGAAATACAAATATAAAAGGAGAAAACATCGTTATAGGTAATACTGGGCAATCTTCTTTGGCTTGTACTTTTGGAGGGACTTATAATTTTACACATGCAACTTTTGCTAATTATTGGAGCAATAGCTTTCGCCAGTTACCAACAGTTTTAGTAACTAATTACACTAATTTCCTTAATAGAAATAATGAAGAAGTAACAGCTACAAGAGATTTAATTGCGGCTAATTTCACCAACTGTATTATTACAGGTAATAATAATATTGAATTTGTTTTGGATAAAAATAACGATAGTGATTTTAATTATAACATTGAAAACTCGATGATTCAGTTTAATGATTTTAATGCTTCATTTGCTAGCAATACGGAGTTGGATTTTGATGATGCTACTCATTATCAAAATATTATTTTAAACGGAGAACCTGACTTTAAAGACACCTCTTTGAATCATTTTATGATTGGTGAAAATTCTGAAGCTATTAACAAAGCAAAAGCATCCGCTATTTCTGAAGATATTTTAGGAATTGATAGAACAACAAACCCCGATATTGGAGCGTATCAGCATATTACTTTTGATTAATACAGCCTTCTTCTAAAACATTTTTAAATTGATGTTTATCATCTATATAAAAAGCCAAAGAAGTATACGTTTTCTGTATTCCATAAAAGCTTTTAAAGACAGCTTTCTCTTTTAAATGAAGAATAACATTGTGAGCATCTAAATTACCTAAAACAGAGAAAGCAACAATACTTTTATCGGTTGGTAAATCCTTCTCAGTCAACTCAACATCTTTTATGTTTTCGAAAGGAATCATTGCTTTACAGAAAAAACCATATCTTAAAGTCAATACCTTGCTTACTCTATCAATCTCTGTAGGAATCTTAGATAAAGAACGCATTAGAGAAAATAATTGCAAACATGTATAAGCACTTAAAACAGTCAATGCCCAAGCTACAATAACACTCCATTTCTCAACTAATACATGAACAGGAATGGTTTCAATTAAAATAACTAAAATTAAACCTAAAAGAATTGAAACTGAAGTACTGTTTTTATGATAAGAAAATTCATTTTCTTTTAACTCTTTCTTTTTCCAAGCTAAAAATCCGTAATAAATAACAGAAATTTCGGTAGCTAACAACTCTCCTATTTTATTTGGAAAAACAGCACTAGTTGCTAATTGGATAGCGTTATAAAAACCTAAATTATTGCTTGATTTACTTTTTAATTCTTGCCTGATTCTTCTTCCTTTGAAAACCAGAAAACCAAAAACCCCTAGCTCAACAACTGGTAAAATGAAATTTTTAATTTGAGATAAAAACGATTGATGCTCTTTTGGAATAATAAAACTAGCAATAACAATTCCGATTACAAATAAAGAGACAATGGTAATCTTAGAAACTTCCTTTTTTCTTATAATTAAAAAGTAAACAAGGGGAATTGTAAATAATAAATCCAAAGTAATACCTAATGATAGCTCATCTGGATTTTTCACAAACACTGATGAGTTTACTACTAAAAATAATGTTGACATTAATAGTAATGGAACTCCAAAAACTAACAGGTAATTACGAGAAATAAACAATTGCTTCATAGTCTTTAATTTTACAATTAGCATCTATAAGTTAGTTGTTTAACATCTTAATTTGTTACACTTTTCTTACAACTATTTTTTCTTATACACCTTTCCCCCTTTCATAACAAAAACAACATTTTCCATTGTTTTAATATTTTTAGTTGGATCTTCGTCTACAGCTATAATATCAGCGAAAAAACCTTTTTTAACCTGCCCTATTTCGTTCTCCATTTTTAATATTTTAGCATTCGTAATAGTTGCTGCCTGAATCGTTTCTATCGCTGGCATACCTGCTTCTACCATATAACCAAATTCTTTACCATTGTTACCATGTTTAAAAACACCTGCATCTGTACCAAATGCAATTCCAACGCCTTTTTTATATGCTTTTGTAAATGTTCCTTGAATTTTTGGACCAACAGCTAATGCTTTAGGAACTACAATATCTGGATAAAACCCTTTTATTTTAGCTTTCTCTTCTACCTCTTTTCCTGCTGTAATTGTTGGCACTAAAAAAGCATTGTGCTTTTTCATCAACTCCATGGTTTCATCACTCATATAAGTTCCGTGCTCAATAGTTTTTACACCGCCAATTATTGCACGCTGCATTCCTTCATCACCATGTGCATGTGCCGCCACATGCATTCCGTAATCTCTAGCCATATCACAAATTGCTTTTACCTCTTCAATTGTAAATTGTGGATTATCTCCCGATTTTGCAACACTTAAAACACCACCTGTAGCAGTAATTTTAATACAATCTGCTCCATTTTTATAACGCTGACGTACCGCTTTTTTAGCATCTTCAACCGAATTTACAACTCCTTCTTTTGGCCCCGGATTACCGGTTAAAACTCGACTACTTCCGTTTGTAGGATCTGCATGACCACCAGTAGTTGCTAATGATTTACCCGCTGTAAAAACTCTTGGCCCAGGTATTTTCCCCGCTTCGATTGCTCTTTTTATTGAAATATTCACACCCGTTCCGCCCAAATCTCTTACCGTTGTAAATCCGTTTAACAAGGTTGATTTTGCAAAACCAACAGAGTTATAAGCTACATCTGCTTCATTTAAAGTATATTTATTCAAACGTGTTTTAGCATCAAACTCCATTTCAATATGCACATGCATATCTATCAAACCAGCCATTACAACTTTATCTCTTAAATCAATTGTTTTAGACGTTTTATCTCTTGGCATTATATAGCCATTTTTAACATGTGTAATTTTATTGCCATTAACAACAATTGTTTTTTCTGTTTGAATTTCTCCTGAAGCTGTGTCAATTAGCTTCCCACATAAAACATAAGTGTTCTGACTAAAAGAATAAGTTACAATCAATAAAAACAAAAGTAAAAAGCTATTTTTTTTCATGATAAAAATTTAGTTTGAACTATAAATGTATGAAAATTTTAAGTAGCTTGCTTGTTTAACTTATCCTATTAAATGAAAAATATTGTAATTACAGGAACTAGTAGAGGTATTGGTTTTGAACTCGCGCAACAGTTTGCTAACGAAGGACATAAAGTGTTGGCTTTATCAAGAAATACAAGTCCGTTAGAAAAAATAAATCATAAAAACATTACTACGATAGCTGTCGACTTATCTAATAATGACGATTTAAACAAAGCAACATCATTCATTAAAAAAGAATGGAAAACTGTAGATATTTTAATTAACAACGCAGGAAAACTAGTGAATAAGCCTTTTACAGATTTAACTACGGCTGATTTCCAGGAAGTTTATAAAGTAAATGTATTTGCTGTTGCCGAATTAACAAAGCTATTGATTCCGTTTTTCAAAAAAGGAAGTCATGTAGTTACAGTTAGTTCTATGGGCGGTGTACAAGGAAGTATGAAATTCCCAGGCTTAGCTGCTTACAGCTCTGCAAAAGGAGCGGTAATCACTTTATCTGAATTATTAGCTGAAGAATACAAAGAACAACAAATTGCTTTTAATGTATTGGCTTTAGGTGCCGTACAAACTGAAATGTTAGAAGAAGCTTTTCCTGGTTATGTTGCACCATTATCAGCAAAAGAAATGGCAAGTTATATTTTTGATTTCGCCTTAACTGGAAACAAGTTTTACAACGGAAAAGTACTAGAAGTATCTAGTTCAACACCATAAAAGCGAAATATCTCTTCGAGAAACTTTATTTCTCTGTTATATTCTAGAATAAAAATCATTCGAATTAATATCATTTGTACAAAACACTTATAAAATACATCCCTGAAAAAGCAATTCCGTTAGTTGAGTATTTAATTAACGAACATAAAATCAACCTTAAAATTGTAAATCAACGACAAACTAAACATGGTGATTTTAGGACTTTCCCGAGCGGACAAACACAGATTACGGTTAATAATAACTTGAATGAATTTCAGTTTTTACTAACTTTAATTCATGAAATTGCGCATCATGTTACGCATAAAAGGTTTGGGCGAGTACAACCTCATGGCAAACATTGGAAAACAGTTTTTCAGCATTTAATGTTGCCTTTTTTGCAACCAGATATTTATCCGAAGGAAATATTACCTTATTTAGCTAACTATCTTAAAAATCCGAAAGCAAGTACCGATACTGATGTTAATTTGTCATTAGCTTTGCGCGGTGGAGAAGCTGAAAACGGAAAGAATTTTATCTTTCAAATTCCTGTTAATAGTGTTTTTCAGTTTAAAAACACTTTATATAAAAGAGGAAACAAACGCAGAACTCGTTATGAATGTTTAAATTTAACGAATAAAAGAGTATATCTTTTTAATCAAAATGCAGAAGTGACATTCGTTGCTTCAGATACATAAACAAAACACCTATTTTTTTAGGTATGACAATACGTTTTTATGAATAAAAATTATTACGCAGTAATTATGGCTGGCGGTGTTGGCTCACGTTTTTGGCCTGTAAGCACGCAAGAATATCCGAAACAGTTTCATGATATGTTAGGAACTGGCGAATCGTTAATTCAGCGTACTTTTAACCGAATTAATGCTTTAATTCCGGCTGAAAATATTTTAATTGCGACAAACGAACGTTATGAAAGTTTGGTTTTAGAGCAATTACCAAAAACGACCAAAAAGCAACTTTTATTAGAGCCGGCAATGCGCAACACAGCTCCTTGTATTTTATATGCTGCTTTAAAAATTCATACTCAAAATAAAGATGCTGTTATGTTAGTTGCACCTTCTGATCATTGGATTGAGGATGAAACTGAATTTTTAAATAACATAAAAACTTCTTTTGAAGCATCTGCAAAAAACAACACTTTAATGACGCTGGGTATTCAACCAGATGCACCAAATACTGGTTATGGATATATTCAGTTTGAAGAAAGTTCTTCGGATATTAAAAAGGTAAAAAACTTTACTGAAAAACCAAACTTAGCAACTGCAAAAAAGTTTATAGCTAGTGGTGATTACTTATGGAATGCAGGAATTTTTATTTGGTCTACAAAAAGCATTTTAGCCTCTTTTAAAAAGCACTTACCAAATATGTTAACGATTTTAGAAGGCACAAATACTATTTACAATACTCATTTAGAAGCTGATTTTATTAAAAGTAATTACGAAAAATGTGAAGACATTTCTATTGATTACGGAATTATGGAACGCTCGAATAATGTACATATTTTACCAGTAGATTTTGGTTGGAATGACCTTGGTACTTGGGGTTCTTTGTATAATAAATTAGAAAAAGACGATCAAAAAAATGCTGTTGTAGGTGCTGAAACCATTTTTAGAGATGCAAGCGGAAATATGATTCGCACCGAAAGTGGTAAAAAGGTAATTATTCAAGGTTTAAATGATTTTATTGTGGTTGAAAAAGATGGGGTACTTTTAATTTGTCCGCGAAAAGATGAGCAAGACATCAAGCAAATAAGTGCAGCCGCCACTAAAAAATTTTAATTCTACAACAAGTATCACACTAATTAATGAAGCATTCTAACATTCTTAATATTGGTATTCTGGCGCATGTAGATGCCGGAAAAACTACATTAACAGAACATTTATTATATCATGCTGGTGCTATTAGAGAAATAGGAAGTGTGGATAAAGGATCTGCGGTTACCGATAATTTAACTTTAGAAAAAGAACGCGGAATTTCGATTAAAGCTGCCACTACTTCTTTTAATTGGAAAAACACTAAAATTAACTTAATTGATACTCCTGGTCACGTAGATTTTTCTAGTGAGGTTGCAAGAACTCTTTGTGTTGTTGATGCTGTTATTTTAGTAATTTCTGCTGTTGAGGGAGTGCAAGCACATACCTTAACAATAGTAGACGCTTTGCATGATTTAAAAATACCTACGCTAATTTTTATCAATAAAATAGACAGACCAGGTGCAGACACAGAAGCTGTTTTACTACAAATAAAAAAAGAGCTACAATATAAAACGGTAGCTATTTCTACGAGTCATGACGAAGGTTTAACTTCTGCTTATATAACCGAAATTTTTAACAATAATAAAATTAGTAAGGAGCAAAAAGAAACGATTACTGAAGAACTCATAGAAACTGATGAAAAGCTGCTTACTCAATATTTAAACGGAATTCATTTTTCTGATGAAGTCTACTTAAATACAATTGCAAAAAGTGCTTCTAACAATATGATAGTTCCTGTATTTACTGGAATTGCGAAAAATAACATTGGTGTTGAAATTTTATTAAACGGATTGGTGGATTTTATCAAACCTAAAAAAAGAAATGTTTCTGAAGAAGTTGCCGCTTATGTTTATAAATTAGAGCATCATGCAGTACACGGAGCCATGGCGCATGTAAAAGTTTTTTCAGGAACCTTATCTTCCAAAACAACTATTTACAACCATACACAAGCAATAGAATCTAAAATAAATCAGACTAAAGTATTTCATCATACAAAACATTTAGATACTAATATTACAACTGGAGACATCGGTATAATTACTGGAGTTTTAGGTACAAAAGCAGGAGACATTCTTGGTAATCCTTCAGAAATACCAACCTTGCCAGAATTAAATATTCCGGTTTTAAGTGTACAAGTAATTGCTATTAACGATAAAGATTATAATGCCCTTGCGCAGGCATTACAGCTTATAGATAAAGAAGATCCGAGTTTACAATTTAAATGGCATAAACCCGAAAAAGAATTGATTCTTTTATTAATGGGAGACATGCAAATAGAAGTAATCACCCACTTACTGCAAGAACGTTTTAATATTGCTGTAAATTTTACAGATCCTCAAATAGTTTATAAAGAAACAATAACTAAAGCCGCCGAAGGTTATATTCGTTATTGGATGCCAAAACCTTGTTGGGCAATTATGACTTTTTTAATTGAACCTGCAGCGTTAAACTCAGGTGTTACATATCAATCAATTGTTTCTAAAAATGATGTTCATAATAAATATCAAAATGAAATAGCAAGAACAATTCCAAAAGCTTTAGAGCAAGGTCTTTTAGGCTGGAATGTTACCGATGTAAAAATTACGTTAATTAAAGGAGAAGATCATAATGTGCATTCTAGACCTGGTGATTTTAATTTAGCCACTCCAATGGGAATAATGAAAGGTTTACAAAACGGAGGTACGCACTTATTAGAACCTTTATTACGCTTTGAAATAAAAACCAATGAAGAGTTATTAGGTAAATTAATTTCTGAACTTACTCATAGAAGAGCAACGATAAACACACCTGCTTTTGAGCAAGATTTAGTAGTATTATCGGGCACGATTCCTGTTGCTACATCTTTAGACCTTAGCATAAAACTAAATAGTATTTGCAGCGGTAGGCTTCGTTTAAGAACCGTTTTTCATGAATATGCTGTTTGTCCTGAAGGAGAAGGAAAAACAAAGAAGTTTAAAGGTGTAAATCCGTTAGATGAAGCGCAATGGATTTTACATCGTCGTGGTGCTTACAAGGCTGATGAACGCGTTATTTAGTGTTTTCTCCACCTTTTATATGATCAATTACAAACTGCTTAAACTTTTCTTCTTCTGATAAAAAAGTGCTTTTTATAGTTATATAACACAGATTATCAATCTTTCCGTTTAAGCGCATATAATCTTTTTCTGTTGTTAATATTACGGTTTCAGAAGAAATGATTTCGCTTTCACTTTTAATCTTTATAATATCATTATCCGTAAAATTATAATGATCAGGATAAGCTAAATGCTTGTATTCTATATGCTCTTCTGATAAAAAACTCAATAACGAATCTGGGTTTGCGATTCCGGTTACCAACAATACTTCTTTTTCTTTTAAATCAGATATTGTTATCGGAACTGCACTTCCTTTAATATTTTCATCGTAAGATATCGCTGTAAAAAAAACTTGTTGTTCTTTTTTAGGCGCTATCTTTTTAATAATACTATCCTTAGTTTTTTGATCTAAATCATGCGGACATTTAGTTACAATAATTACCGATGCTCTTTTTGCTCCGCTCCTACTCTCTCTTAAATTTCCGGTAGGTAACATAAAATCATCCACATACAAATCGTCATATTTCGTTAACAAAACATAACTACTTCCTTTTACTTTTCGGTGTTGATAAGCATCATCTAACAAAACTACTTCAGGCGAAGTTTTTAAGTTTAATAATTGTTGAATTCCGTTTGTTCTATCAGCATCAACAGCAATGGTTACTTCATTTTTAAACTTTTTATAAAACTGTAAAGGTTCATCTCCAACATCAATTGCAGAATGTTTTGTATTTACAATCTGAAAACCTGTTGTTTTTCGTTTATACCCCCTGCTTAAAACAGCAACCTTATGGGCATCTTTTAGTAAACGTATTAAATATTCTATCTGTGGTGTTTTTCCTGTTCCACCAACGCTTAAGTTTCCGACTACAATAACCGGGATATCAAAAGAGGTAGATTTTAATAAACCTATCTCAAAAAACCAATTACGAATCGTTGTAACAACGTCGTATAAAACGGCAAACGGAAATAATAAAAATCGAAGTAATATCATTACATCAAAAGTAAAAATTATTTCGTCATTACGAACAAAGTGAAGTAATCTTTCGTAGTAGATTAGATTACTTCGTCATTCTTCCTCGTAATAACAAGTTTTAGTAACTTAGCAGCATCCTTTAAAATCAAGAAAATGCAAATAAAAAACGTTACTGATCATATTGAAAAACTAGCACCACTTTCGTATGCTGAAGATTTTGACAATGTTGGTTTACTAATTGGTAGTTATAATACAAAAGTAACTGGAGTTATAGTTACACTTGATACTTTAGAGGAAACCGTTGATGAAGCCATTGCCAATGGCTGTAATTTAATTGTAAGCTTTCATCCTATTATTTTTAGTGGATTGAAAAAAATAAACGGTACTAATTATGTAGAGCGTGTTGTTTTAAAAGCTATTCAAAACAACATTGCTATTTATGCTACACATACTGCTTTAGATAATGTTAACAATGGAGTTTCAGCTAAAATGTGTGAAGTTTTAGGCTTACAAAACTGCAAAACATTAATTCCTAAAAAAGGAATTATAAAAAAACTTACTACGTATGTTCCGATTGCTGAAGCTAAAAACTTACGTACCAAACTTTTTAATGCCGGTGCAGGAAGTATTGGTAATTACGAGAATTGCTCTTTTAATGTAGAGGGTAAAGGAAGTTATAAAGGTGGAGAAGACTCAAACCCAACTGTTGGCGAAAAAGGTACATTCATGTTTGAAGAAGAAACCTGTATTTCGGTAACTTTTGATAGTTATTTAGAAGGTAAAATATTAAAAACTTTGTTCGATTTTCATTCGTATGAAGAAGTAGCATACGAAATAATTACTTTAGAAAACAGTAATCCACATATAGGTATGGGAATGCTTGGTGAATTAGCAAACCCAATGAATGAAAAAGAATTTCTAACTTTTGTTAAGAAAACTTTTAAAACTGATTGTGTTAGGCATTCTGAATTATTAGACAAACCGATTAAAAAAGTTGCTGTTTTAGGCGGATCAGGAAGCTTTGCCATAAAAAATGCCATGAGATTGAATGCAGATGCTTATATTAGTGCTGATTTTAAATATCATGAGTTTTTTAAAGCTGAAAAAAGAATATTACTCGCTGATGTTGGACATTATGAAAGTGAACAGTTTACAAAAAACCTTTTGAGTGATTATCTTCGTAAAAAATTTAGTACTTTTGCGATTATTTTAAGTGAAAAAAGTACAAATCCAATACACTATATATAACAGATGGCAAAAAAAGAAGTAACGGTAGAAGAAAAGTTAAGAGCGTTATATGATTTACAGTTAATCGATTCTAGAATTGACGAAATCAGAAATGTTCGTGGTGAATTACCTTTAGAAGTTGAAGATTTAGAAGATGAAGTTGCCGGATTAAACACAAGACTTTCTAAGTTAAAAGAAGAAGCTACTAGCTTAGATACAGATGTTAGCAATAAGAAATTGGCTATTACTGAATCTAAAGCTTTAATTGAAAAATACGCAGAACAACAAAAGAATGTTCGTAACAACCGTGAGTTTGATTCTTTATCTAAAGAAGTTGAATTTCAAGAATTAGAAATTGAATTATCAGAAAAAAGAATTAAAGAATATAAAGTTAAAATAGCTCAAAAAAACGAAGTTGTTGAGGCTACCAAAGAGAAATTAAAAAAGCAAGAAAATCATTTAACTCACAAGAAAGATGAATTGGACACTATTTTAAAGGAAACAGAGAAAGAAGAGCAATTGCTAAAAGAGAAATCTATAGAATATGCAAAATCTATCGATGATCATTTATTAACTGCTTATAACAGAATCCGTACAAAAGTAAGAAATGGCTTAGCTGTTGTTGCTATTGAGCGTGGTGCTGCTGGTGGTTCTTTCTTTACAATACCGCCTCAGGTGCAGTTAGAGATTGCGAACCGTAAGAAAATCACAATCGATGAGCATAGTGGTCGTATCTTAGTAGATGCTGCTTTAGCTCAAGAAGAAAAAGAAAAAATTGACAACTTATTTGTTTAATATTTTACTTTTAAATATAAAAAAAGCTCTCGTTTCCGAGAGCTTTTTTTATATGTAATAATTAAGTGTTTAATATTTTAATTATTATGAATTGCTATATGCGCAATTGCATCGCCTTGGTTTACTATTGGTGAATGATTTAAGCAAATAATATAACCCGATACTGGTGCTTTTATTTTTCTTTCAAAAAAACCATAAGGATCCGTTATTAACCCTATAACAGCCCCTTTTTCTACAGGATCTCCATTACGCAACAATGACCTATACATTCCAGAAGCACTAGCTCTAACCCATTTCGAATTACTAAAAACTACCTGATCTTCATCTTTATCAAAAGGCGTATATGAAGTTGGAAATTTTTTAACTCCCAAATAATCTAATACATTTAAAATCCCCGTAACTCCAACATGTGTTACTTTATTATTTATATCTAAAGACTTCCCTCCTTCATACAACAACACTTTTTTTCCTATTGAAACTGCTGATGCTCTAAAAGACTTATCGCGCTCAGAAGAATACTTAACAAACTTAGCACCAAAAATTTTAGCCAAATTAAAAGTATCTTCATCTTCTTCTGAAATTCTTACCTGCGGATAATTAAATCTATCATCACCTCCTGTATGAAAATCAATACAATAATCTGCATGCTCAACTATTTCATTCATAAAAGAATAAGCGAAATTACTTGCTAAAGAGCCTTTTTTTGTTCCTGGGAAACTTCTATTCAGGTCTTTACCATCGGGAAACTCTCTTGTTTTAATGATAAATCCAAATACATTTACTACAGGAACGCAAATAATCATTCCTGCATCTGGCATATTGTACTTATTAGCAACTATTTGCCTAACAATTTCCACCCCATTTACCTCATTACCATGAATACCAGCACTTACTAATACACAAGGACCATCTTTTTTGGCTCTACTTACAATAACAGCTACTTCTATCTTTGTTCTTGTATGCAGTCGTGCAATATCCATTTTTATTTGATACGACTTACCAGGTAAAATTTTCTCTCCTAGTATGGTAATTTCTTTAGACATTTCTTTCTATATAGCGAATAATGTTTTTAGCGATATCTAGTTTAGTTGCTTGTTCTATCCCTTCTAAACCTGGAGAAGAATTTACTTCCATGATCATTGGTCCTGAATTAGATTGTAGCATATCTACACCACAAACACTTAAACCTAATTTTTTTGCAGCTTTTAACGCAGCGTTTTCTTCTTCTTCTGTTAACTCAAATAATTCGGCTGTACCACCTCTATGTAAATTAGACCTAAACTCTCCTTCTTTACCTTGTCTTTTCATTGCTCCAACTACATTTCCATCAACAACAAAAACACGTAAATCAGCGCCTTTAGCTTCTGCAATAAACTCCTGAACAATAACACGTGCTTGTAAACCATTAAAGGCCTCCAATACCGATTCTGCTGCACTTTTTGTTTCTGCCAATACAACCCCTACACCCTGAGTACCTTCTAACAATTTAATAATACAAGGAGCTCCTCCTACTTTATTAATTACGGCACTAACATTTTTCGAATTATTTGTAAAAGTAGTTTTAGGCATATTTAAACCTGCTTTAGATAGTACTTGCATACTTTGCAACTTATCTCTAGAGCACACCAAAGCTTGAGAATTTAATGTAGAAAAAACATTCATCATCTCGAATTGACGAACAACTGCAGTACCATAAAAAGTAATTGACGCTCCGATTCTTGGAATTACTGCATCTATACCTTCTAAAAGTTTACCTTTATAATATATTTGCGGCTTTTTTTTCTCAATTAACAAATCACATTTTCCATGATCTATCACCAACATTTCATGGCCACGTGCTTCTCCAGCAGCTACCAATCTTTTTGTTGAATATAACTCTGGATTCCTTGATAACACTGCAATTCTTAATTTTTGCATTTTCATTAAATTATTTAATTTTTGAGACAACAAACATAGAGCATTTTATATCTTAATAGTAAAAAAAATAAAAATAAATTTTCAAACTAAATCATTGTAAAAAACTAGTTGACAAATTAGATCTTTAATTTTTTCTCTCTTTAAATAAACTATTAATTCATATACAAAACCCTAATACTCATTAATTATTTATATTTTCTTAATATAAGAAATTTAATTACTGTTAAAAAATTATCATGCTGTTATATAAAAAAACTCGAATCTTAAGATTCGAGTTTTTATTAGTATTTATTAAAAAAATTAAATTAATAATCTAACTTTTTCACATATGATAATTTAGCTTTCCAAATATCTAATTGATCTTTAAATTCCTGAATTCCTTTACGAACATTTAAAACTAAAGGGTTATCGTCCTTTGCATTAGAAAAGAAGCCTAAGTTATTTTCTAACTGTTGCATGTCGCGAACAGATTCATCTATTTTTTTACGAATAAAATACTGCTCGTTATCTAGTTTCTTATAATCTTCTTGTAATAGGTAAGTATCTACAGCGTTTTTAAATTTCATCATCTCGATATCAGCTTTACTCATATTTAGGTTTCCTAAATGAGCATCTATCGCTTTATTAAACTTTTCATCTAAATGACGTGCGTTTCTTGGTAAAGAACCTAAATCTCTCCAATTAACAATACTTTCTTCAATCGCTTCTAACGTTAAATTTTCTGATGCCTTAAGCTTATCTAAAAATTCTTTTTTAGTTTCTACAACCGCTAACTGCTCCTTGTTTTGTTCGTCTTTTTGAGCATGTAATCTATCAAAATAGAAATTACACGCATTTTTAAAACGTTTCCATATATCATCAGAGAATTTTCTTGGTACATGTCCTATCTTCTTCCAATCAGACTGAATACGTTTCATTGTATTGGTAGCTTCCTGCCAATCATCACTATCTTTTATACTTTCTGCAAGCTCAATTAATGCTATTTTGTTTTTTAAATTGTCATTTTGAGTGCTTTTTTCTGCTTTATAAAAAACGTTTTTAGAACTGTTAAATTTTTTAGTTGCATTTTTAAACTGTTGCCAAACAGCTTCACTTTTATTGTAAGGGAGCTTACCTATATCGAAATATTTTTTTCTTAATTTTTCTAACTCTACAATACTTTTTTGCCAATCGTTATGTGACTTATTCTTAGAGGTATCAAATACATCAATCTCTGCTACTACTTCTAATTTAGCATCAATCATTTCTTGATACTTAGATTTTAATTCTTTAAAATACAAGTGACGTTTGTCGTGTATTTTTTTAGTAGCTTCACTAAACTTATTCCAAACATCTTCTCTATGCTCTTTTCCTACTGGCCCTATTTCTTCTTTCCACAAACGGTGCAGATCTTGTAAATCTTTAAAAGCTACGTTTACATCTGCGACTTCATTTAAAGCCTCTGCTCGTGAAATTAATTTTAACTTTTCTTCTAAATTATGTTTAAAGTCTAGTTCTCTAAAATCTTTATTCAAGTGAAGTAAATCATAAAAGCGCTCTACATGATGATGGTAAATTTTCCAAGTATCATTGTATTTCGTTTTTGGCACAGGTCCAATTGTTCTCCACTTTTTTTGAATTGTTTGAAAATCGTTGTACATTGTTTTTGCATCTGCATTCGCAATCAACGTTTTTAATTCGTCTATTAAAACATTCCTTTTATTAAGGTTTTCTTTTAATTGATTTTCTAATTGAGAATAATAAGCATCACGTTTTGTTTTATACGCTCCTAATAACTTATTGTATTCTGCTTTTACTGGACTTGAAAATTGAAAATCGATTGAATTTCCTCCTTCTGCTAAAAATGCTTCTTTCTTTTCTGCTAATAAAGCTCCAAACTTAGTGTTAAAAGCGTTTTTAAGCGAGTCAATATTCGATTTTAACTGCTGTACTTGATAGCTATCTAATAACTTCCTTAACTCCACCACCAACATATCCAACTCCATAGAAGTGTATTCTAACATTGGTATCTGATGCTTTTCATCTGCTTTTTCAGCATCGTTAGCCACTTCATTCTCTACTTCGTTTACTGCATTTTCAGTTTCT
The DNA here is from genome assembly GCF_057002845.1 of Tenacibaculum sp. SM2510. Lineage (NCBI taxonomy): Bacteria > Pseudomonadati > Bacteroidota > Flavobacteriia > Flavobacteriales > Flavobacteriaceae > Tenacibaculum > Tenacibaculum sp. SM2510. The sequence goes on along the minus strand of NZ_CP192703.1, from coordinate 2,676,175 downwards.
ACCTTCACTACAGTGTTTTCCTCAGTAATTGGTTGTTGTAATTTCTCCTCGTTATTTTCTAACATATCTACAATGTTTAAGTTCCTAATAATTAATTTTATAAATATACGGATTCTTATAGAATACCAAATTTTATTTTCAAGTAGTTATCGTTAGTTATCATTCCATATTTCCCAAGCCTTTTCTGCTTGTTGCTCTAACATTTCTAATCCGTTTTTTATTGCCGCTCCTTTCTCTTTTCCTTTTTTTAAAAAAGCCGTTTCGGTTGGATTGTATATTAAATCGAATAACAAATGCTCTTTTGATATAAATTGATAGGGAATATCTGGGCAGTCATTAACATTAGGATGCGTTCCTAAAGGTGTGCAATTAATTATTAAGTGACGAGTTTTAATAATTTTCTTAGTTACATCTTGGTATGAAATTTCTTTCTTTCCTTCGGGATTTCTTGAAACGAACTTATATTTAATGTTAAATTTTTTAAGCACATACGCAACTGCTTTAGAGGCACCACCTGTACCCAAAATCAATGCTTTTTTATGATGCTTTTTCAATAATGGCTTCAATGACTTTTTAAATCCATAAACATCCGTATTAAAACCTTTCAATTTTCCTTTTTTAGATATCTTTATCGTATTTACTGCGCCTACTTTTTGCGCTTTTCTATCTATTTTATCTAAATAATTAAAAACATCTAATTTATAAGGAATCGTTACATTCATTCCTTTTAAATACGGCTTATGGTCTTCTATTTTTAAAGGAAGCTCTTTTATTGATTGAATATCAAAGTTTATGTATTCATTATTATGAAGTTCTAACTCTTTAAACTTGTTAGTAAAATACCCTTTCGAAAATGAATATGAAATATTTTTTCCTACCAAGGCATAAATACTTCTATTTTCTTTTCCTTCCATAAAAATCTATAATTAAAATTAAGGCGATACCAAAAATGATAAAACCTATTGAAACCCATGTTTCTTGTATTGAAAAATCAGGTATAAATCGCTCGTAATTTTCAACAACTTTACTTCCTTGTTGATCCAACAAAAAAGTATCGTTATTTACTTTGTATATTGTTTTTTTCCAAGGCCAAACAATCCCTAAAGACCCTGTAATAAAACCGATAATAACCGCTGTTACTATTTGATTCCATCTTTTTAAAACATAGCCTAATATATGAGACATAGAAACTAATCCAAAAGCCGAACCTGCTGTAAAAACACTAATTATTTTTAAATATCTAATTTTCGTTTGATCTTTTAAAACTTCAAAATCACCTGACAAAACACTCGTTACTACAGCTCCCAAAACATTTACGCTATCAACTAATAACAACACATAATTACCCAATAAAATTAAAATAAATGAACCCGAAAGCCCTGGTAATGTCATTCCAGAAACACCTATAATTCCGCATATAAAAACAAACCAAAGATTGTCATTTTCTTTTGCTGGTGTCATAAAACTAATAAATACTCCTATTGAGATTCCTATTGCTAAAGCTATTAAATTTTTTGGTCGCCAATCATTAAAACCTTTTGATATGTAATAAATAGAACCTATAATCATTCCAAAAAACCAAGCCCAGACGTAGAGCTCGTAATTTTTTAAAAAATAATCTAAAATTAAAGAAACACTAAAGTAGCTAAACATACTGCCCAGCATTACTAATACTAAGAATTGTAAGTTGGTATATTCGGCAAAACTTTTAAACCTTCCTTTAAAAAGTAATTTTAACGCTTTACCATTTATTCTTTGAAAAGAAAATATAAGCTCTTCATAAAACCCCATTACAAAAGCTACCATACCTCCCGAAACACCAGGAACTTTATTAGCTCCTCCCATTGTTAATCCTTTAAAAAAAAGATTTATTTTTTGTAATAGTGTACGTTGTATATACATTTTATGCTATTAAAGCTCTAAGGTACTTATTTTCTATTGCTCTTTTACAGCTAGTTTTTCCAGTAATAAAATTAATGCAAAACCGATGATAATTAGTATTGATGCGTATATTAATTGCGGGTTTCCATCATATGAAAAAGGCGAAACTGATAACTCATTAAAAGGCACTTGTTCTCCGTGAGAATTTGTTCTAAATGTTAATACTTTTTTCCAAGGCCAAATTTTATTTAATGAGCCTAGTATAAACCCTGTTAAAACAGCTAGTGTATAGTTTTTGTAGTTTGCAAACAAGTATTTTAAAACTCTAGAAAAGGATAACAACCCTATAATTGCTCCTGCACCAATAGCTGCTATCGTTGTAAAATCACGGTTATTTACCGCGGATAACACAGGTTTATATGCTCCTAAAAGCACTAAAATAAACGACCCTGAAATACCAGGTAAAATCATAGCACAAATAGCTATTGCTCCCGCAAAAAACATAAAAACAGTTGATGAATTTTCAGAAATAACCGGGTTTAAAGTTGTTATATAGTATGCTAAAACGGCTCCTAAAGCAACCAAAAAAACAGCTATAACGTTCCACTTCGTAATTTGTTTTGCAATATAAAGTACACTTGCTAAAACCAGTCCGAAGAAAAAAGACCACAATAAAATTGGGTGACTTGTTAATAACCAAGAAATTACTTTTGCTAATGAAATTACACTTATAAACATCCCAACAAATAAGCTTGCTAAAAAGTTACCATTTAATTGTTTCCAAGCAGCTTTTAACCCGTCTTTTTTTAATGTTTTAAACAACCCTATATTGATATTACTAATAGCACTTAATAATTCTTCATAAATACCTGAAATAAAGGCAATGGTTCCTCCAGAAACTCCTGGAACAACATCTGCTGCACCCATAGCAATTCCTTTTAACATGATTACCAAGTAATCTTTTTTAGTTCTGTTCATATAAATTTGGTTATTCTTTTTTCTCTTTTGTTTTAAACCTTACTAACTTTTTCTTTTTAGGCTGTAAACTATCTTTTTTTGTTATTTTTTTCTTTAGCCCTAATTTTTTACCTAGGTCTGATAGATTATTAAAATTTACTTGATACGAGAGACCAATACCCTGTGTATAGCCCTCCTCTTCAGTTGAGTATTGTATTTCGTTTTGCCTGTTAAAAACAGTACCTCTTAAATTACCTTCTTCGTTTAATAAAACTTCTACTTTTACTTCACCAACAACACTTGTTTGCGTATTTGCACCTACTGGCACACCTACCTTACCATTAACAAGAACACGATCACTTAATTGAGTGGAAATAGACACATCTACCTGGTCATCTGACTGTAAACTATTAACATCTCCTCTATCTCCTTGAGTATATCCTAAACCTAATTGAAATTTATCATCTTTACTATTTAACATATCTGTTAAAATACTTGAAGCTATTTGAGAAGCCGTACCTGTTAATCCTGATGCTGCACTATTACCAATAGTTTCTTCATTATAAAAAGTACCAAAAGCTAATAAAAAGGAGAAGTGCTGCATCTTTGTATTTAAATCATTTCCATTTAAAACAAACTCTAGTTCAGAAGCAACTGTTGAGTTTGCATTTGGAATTTTAATATCAAACTCTTGCTTTGAATTAAACAGCCCCCCTGTAATTTTAGTGTATAAATCAATAGGTATTTTTCGGTTTGAATTGATATTATCTAACAATTGTGCCGGATTTGCTTTCGTTTTATATATTGCTGTTAAGTCTAACTCTGCATCATAGGGATTGCCATTCCAAGCAATGGTTCCTCCTTTTTGAACCGTAAATGGTTTTGTTATTCCTGCATATTTAAAGTTGTATAGCCCTTTATCTATTTCAAAGTCTCCATACATTTTAAATTTACCAAGCGTATTTATATCAATTCGTAAATTCCCTTCTCCACTTCCTTTTAATTCACTTCCCGAAACTTTATCTATCACCACCTGTGCAATAGCATCTTTAGTTACTGCTAGATTTATTTTTAAATCGAGTCCTTTTATATCTTTTATTATTTGACTCGTATTTTTATCATCAGGCTTATTTGTTTTAAAACGGATAAGCCTATAATTATCTATTGTTTTTACATTATTTAAAGGAATAACAAACACAGTTCCTTTATTCGTTTTACCTTCTACAAGAATATCTAAGTTACTGGTAAGACCTCTAATTTCTGCACTTCCATCTAAAAAACCTGTTCCGTAATAAGAAGACTCTTCCGTTTCTTTAGTGTCCAGTATTAATAAATTTCTAGTTTTTAAATCTAGTTTTAAATACCAATCTTTAAAATTTTGGTGTGCTATATATCCTGATAAAACACCCTGTGTTTTATGCTTGGTATCTTCTAGTAAAATATTATTTAAAGTAAACTGTTGCTTATCTAAAGTAATACTTGTTTTGCCCTTGAAATCGAAATCGATATTTAAATACGGAAAAGTTAAACCCGTATCTTCAAAATTTAACACCCCTTGAAAATCGGGATTATTTAAAAACCCTTTAGCTGTAAAATCTCCTGTAACATTTCCTCTTAATTTACTTAAAACTTCTTTTCCTAAAGGGCTAAAGGCCGCTAACTCATATTCTTTTAAAGACACATCCAAATCAATTGTTGACCTATTTTTTGATAAATCAACTTCACCAACTGCCGAAATGTTCTTTGCTTTTTCACTTATTAAAGAAAGGTTTACATTGTATTTTTCATAAGAATTATCACCACTTACATCTAGTGCTAAATCGCCCTGTAAAAACTCATTAATTTTAAAATTATCTATTAAAAAACTCCCTTTTGGGGCTATTTTATCTCCTTCTTGCTTATAATCTAAATCACCGCTTAAATTACCACCTAAACGTAAACTATCTACCAAAGGTAAAAAGCTTTTTAATTTAACCTTATTAAAAGTTACTTTTAAATCTTTATAAGTACTATCGCGAACAACTCCTTTAAATTCAATTTTTTGTACTGCTGATTGAAGGATGAATGGGCTAATATTAAAATTATTTTTCTTTAAATCGAATGTTACTTTGTGATTTTTATCCTCATTTTGATTTATAACCCAATCGAAATCTTTATAATTAAGTTTTGATTTTTGGATACCAACAACCGATTTTTGCAGTTCATTAATTGTATAATAAAAATCTAAACTAAAACTTTCTGAATAATCTTTACCCCCTTTAAAAACAGATTTAAAATACAAAGTATCATTTTCTGTTCTGTTTAACAGGTTTAATTTCTCTATATTATAATGCTTTGTATTAATTTTACTTGCCGTTAGATGGGTATTATATAACGGATTTTTATTATCCATTCTTAACACTATATTTTCTATAACATTTTTATACGCATCAATTTCAGGGGAAGTAAAAGTTAGTTTTAATGCATTTTTATCTGAATTAATTCTTCCTTTTAATTTTGTGTTTTTACCTATAGATATGTTTGGTAAAAAAATATCTATAATTTGATTATAAATAGTAAAATCGAAATCTAAAAACTGGTTTGGTGCTACTTTATAAGGTTGGTAGTTTGTATAAACACTTCCTAAAGCGTTTTGAGTTATTGGTATTAATTCTTCAAAAGAAAATTTCCCTTTTAATTCTCCTTTAACAATATCTTCAGAGTTTACCTCTATTGTTTTAATACTGTCTTTTACCAACGAGTTTATCTCAAATATTTTAAAAGGATATTGCTGTTTTTGATTTGTATAAACTAAGTTTTCAAAAGTTGCTTTACCTATAATATCATCAAAAGTATTTCCTGAAATATTTAAATTAATATTTCCTTTTAACTCAGCAATACTATCTCGTGTAAAAAGGTTTGTTCTTTTCAGATCAATTCTTTCGATATTGGCTATAAAATCAAATTTATTTATTGCTGATGAAAAATCTGCTAATCCTTCAAATCTCAAATTAAAATTATCGTCCTTAGAAGTTAACAATCCGTCAAATTTTTTATTTTGAAATTGTCCGTTAACGTTTAACTCTTTGTATTTATACTCATTAAACTCCAAGCTACTTACTTTTCCTATAATAACAGTATTTATGTTATTTACGTTAAAGCCACTTCCATTAACATCTGCCTTTAACGAGATTTTTCCTAATAGCGGATCATTTGCAAATATTCCTATATCTAAATTTCTAAACTCTACTTCACCAATATAAGTAGCTTCATTAATTTTATCAATATTTGTTAATTGAAGATCAGAAACTATCGCTCCTATTTCTGAATTTACAGAAAGCGTAGCATCCATTTGTTCTGGCGTAACCCTAATAAGTCCTTTTAACTTAAAGTTTCCCAGTCTTTTAAACTCTGGTGGTAATGATTTACCCAATAAGTTAGGTAATACATTTTTTAATTGAAAATAATTAGCAGTAACATTCTCTAAATCTGCATCAAAGACAAAGCCCCTACTTGTTTTAATAGCATTAACAAACCCCATATCTCCAACAACCTTCATTCCGTTTTTAGAATAAAGCCTAATATTATTAGCGCTAAAATTATTTAATACACCATTTATATTTCCTTTAAAATATAAAATATCATTACCGTTTAACTCGTTATATAACTTACTTAAATCTTTAACAGCGAGCGCACTTTTAGAGAAATTAGCGCTAATATTTACTTTATCATTAAAATTAACAAAATCTTTACGGTTGTAAGTAAATTTTATATCACCTTGTATTTTTGAGTTATTATTAGTTTCTAATACCGTCTTACTTAAATACATATACGATCTAGTATATATAAAATCTGTAGATAGATTAGATACTTTAACATCTCTATTTTCCGTAAAACTCATTTCTCTCATATTCAAAGAAACGTCGGGCCCTATAATTGAAAAATCTAATATATTTCCGTAAGCATTATAAGCAGCAAATTTAAGCGGTTTTTTATCGTTTTCATCTAGCAATTTAAACGTTAAGTTTTCAAGAGTAATTTTTTTACTTTTTAATACAAAAGGATTTGATAAACTGTCTTTAGGAACACCATTATTGAAACTTTCAATAAAGATAGACATGTTATCGTCCTCTTCTCCCTTGTATTTTTTCATATTAAAATAAGCACCACTTAAAGAAGCTTCACCTAAATCAACATTATTTTCTATTATTCGTTTAGCATTTTGTAATGAGGTACTTAAATTTTCAACAAAAATAAGCGTGTCTTTATGATGATCTCTAATTTCAATTCCTTTTAACTGAATACTTCCCAGCCATGATAAATCTACTTTTTTAACAACAATGTTAGTATTATACTCTTTGTTAAGCCAATTAGTTGCTTGTTTTGCTAGTTCACTTTGAACAACAGGTAGTGATAATAAAATAATAAGCAAGACTATAAAAAGCAGCCAGTACTTTAAAAACCTCCACAATATTTTACCTGCTTTTTGAATTAGAATATTTTTTATAAATGACTAACAAATGTAATCAGCTAACTGCAAAAACATTGCCTTATTTTAAAGAAATATTAATTTTAACGAAATTCTAACGATATATCGATATTTTTGCATTTTTAATACAAAATACATTGAGTACAAAAAACAGCTATATCTTAGGTATTGAAAGCTCTTGTGACGATACAAGTGCTTCGGTAATTTATAACGGAAAAGTAATAAGTAATGTGGTTGCTAATCAAGAAATACACGCTAAATACGGCGGTGTTGTTCCTGAACTTGCATCAAGGGCACATCAACAAAATATTGTTCCGGTAGTACAGCAAGCTATTGAACAAGCAAATATTACTAAACACGATTTAAATGCTATTGCTTTTACTCGTGGCCCTGGCTTAATGGGATCGTTGTTAGTGGGTACTTCTTTTGCAAAATCTTTTGCCCTAGGCTTAAATATCCCTTTAATAGATATAAACCATATGCAGGCGCATATTTTGGCTCATTTTATTAAAGAAGAAGATTGTAAAATACCGCCTTTTCCTTTTGTGTGTTTAACCATAAGTGGCGGACATACGCAAATTGTAAAAGTTACCAATCATTTTGAGATGGAAATTTTAGGTGAAACTATTGATGATGCTGTGGGGGAAGCTTTTGATAAATCAGCAAAAATATTAGGTTTACCTTATCCTGGCGGACCATTAATTGATAAATATGCGCAGTTAGGAAATCCGAAAGCATATCAATTTACAAAACCCAAAGTGGGCGATTTACAATTTAGTTTTAGCGGATTAAAAACAGGTATTTTACGCTTTATTCAAAAAAACGTAAAAGAGAATCCAAATTTTATTGAAGAAAATCTGCATGATATTTGTGCATCAATACAACATACAATTGTTGAAATATTGATAGATAAATTAAAAAACACAGTAAAACAAACCGATATTAAACACATTGCTATTGCTGGTGGAGTTTCTGCAAATTCAGAAATTAGAAAACGTTTAGAGCTTGCTGAAAAACATTGGGGGTGGACAACCTATATTCCCAAGTTTGAATATACTACCGATAATGCTGCGATGATTGCCATTGCTGGTTATTTAAAATATTTAAACAACGATTTTTCTGATATTTCTGTTACCGCCAAAGCGCGTTTAAAAGTTACCGAATAACATTATAAGCTATTTACACATCAAAAACACTGCTAAAGATATTTTTAAGCGGTGTTTTTTGTTAAAAAAATAGTAGCGTATTTCAGTATCACATAAGGTTAAGAATTGTGGTAAATCAGGATGCGAAACTGAAATAGATTCAGTTTGACGGATTCGATTTCTTATTTTTATGCTATAAAACTGTTTTTAAATGAAACTTAAACAGATTCTAAATATATTTTTTCTGCTTTCTGATAAATAAAAAATAAAATCACGAAACGTAGTAAAAATTACTAGCCCCGATTGTAGGATTTGTTTGAGCTCCTTTTTTTGATTCTTCTTCAAAAAAAGAGCGAGTGCGGAAAGCGGGAAATAGCTTCCTCTAAAAAAACTACTATTCTCGATACTAATTTCACTCAAAAAATGAGCTCAATTCACTCGAATTGACAAGTTTTAATGAATACCAAACATGATAATTAAACAAGATTATTTACATAGATAAATTAGAAAAAACGAACTGTCAGTTCGAGTAATTTTCAACCAAAAATTGTATAGAGAACAGCTTGATTAATAGAATTTATTCTTGATACAAATTTCACTCATAAAAATGAGCTCAATTCTCTCGAATTGACAAGTTTTAGTGAGTTTTAAAAGAACCTTATAAATCGATTTCTTTTAAAGCTTTAATATTGTTGCGCTCTAAAAAAGCATCGATATTTTCGAAATGCTCAATAACACGTTGATCTTTAAATTCAAATACTTTTTCAGACAAACCTTGCAAGAAATCACGATCGTGAGATACTAAAATTAAGGTTCCGTCGAAATGTAATAACGCTTCTTTTATAACATCTTTAGATCGTAAATCTAAGTGATTTGTAGGCTCATCTAAAATCAACACATTTACAGGTTCTAGCAATAATTTAACCATTGCCAAACGTGTTTTTTCACCACCAGAAAGCACTTTTACTTTCTTTTCAATATCGTCACCAGCAAACATAAAACGACCTAAAATATTTTTTATTTGCGTTCGCACATCTCCTTCAGCAACCTCATCTACCGTTTGAAAAACCGTTAATTCAGGATCTAATAATGATGCTTGATTTTGTGCAAAATATCCAACCTTGGCATTGTGCCCTAATCCGCATTCACCTTCAAAATCTATTTCTCCCATAATTGCTTTAATCATGGTTGATTTTCCTTCTCCGTTACGCCCAACAAACGACACTTTTTCACCACGAGAAATTGAAAAACTAGCCTCTTCAAAAACGGTTAAATCACCGTATTTTTTGGTTAAATTTTCTACTTTTACAGGATAATCTCCCGAACGTGGCGATGGCGAAAAACGTAATTTTAACGAAGTCGTATCTACTTCATCAATTTCTATAGGAACAATTTTTTCTAACATACGCACACGCGATGCAACCTGATTTGTTTTAGAATACGTTCCTTTAAAACGCTCTATAAAACCTTTAATATCATCAATTGTTTTTTGTTGTTCTTGGTAGGCTTTTATTTGGTGCGAACGACGTTCTTTTCTAAGCTCTAAATAATGCGAATAATTGGCTTTATAATCATGAATCGTTCCCATGGTAACCTCAATAGTTCGGTTGGTAATATTATCGATAAATGCTTTATCGTGCGAAATTACCACTACTGCCTTGGCTTTGTTTAATAAGAAATTCTCTAACCAAATTACCGATTCGATATCTACGTGATTTGTAGGTTCATCTAATAAAATTAAATCGGGTTTTTGCAATAAAATTTTAGCCAACTCAATACGCATACGCCAACCACCACTAAACTCACTTGTTAAACGATCAAAATCTTCTTGCTTAAATCCCAATCCTTTCAGCGCCTTTTCTACCTCAGCTTCGTAATTCACCTCTTCTAAAGCGTAATAACTTTCACCTAAATCGGTAACGCGCTCTATAATTTTCATGTATTCTTCCGATTCGTAATCGGTACGCGTTTCTAACTGCTTATTTAATGATTCCATTTCAGATTTCATCTTAAAAACAGCATCAAAAGCTTTAGAAGCTTCTACTCTTACCGTGCAATTATCTTCCATTAACAAATGCTGTGGCAAGTAAGCGATTACTGTGTCTTTCGGACTTCTAACTCCGCCTTTACTAGCTTTAGAAACTCCTGCTATAATTTTCATCATGGTTGATTTTCCGGCGCCGTTTTTACCCATTAAGGCTATTTTATCATTTTCGTTTATAACAAACGAAACATCTTTAAATAAGGATTTTCCACTAAACTCAACCGTTAATTGATCTACAGTAATCATGCGTATATATTTTTGAAGGGCGAAATTAGCAAAAACCGTGCATAACTTATTAAAAACTTTATTCTTTACTACTTATTAATTTTGTTATATTTGAGATAAAATTATTTGTTATGTCAGTATTTAAAATCCGATAAACAAGAACAAAAGTTCCTTTTATCCGGATAATAAAACTGATAAACGAGAACTCTGTTCTCTATATAACGAGTTACCAACAAGCTGAAAAAAAATTATGTGTCAATTCAACTTTTTAGTTATAAAAGAGAAATCTAACAATTCAGAAATTAAAAAAATCGCTTCTGAATTCGGACTGAATTACGCAGAATTTAAATTAGACATACCAAATTCTAATGAAATTCAGACTTTCTTAACGACAACTAAAGCTTGCGATTGTGGTTCTGTTTTAGGAAAAAAATATTCGGACGATTCATCTAAACCTGATTGGAAAAGAGAACAGAAAAAACTCGAAAGAAAACGATTCTCAAAACGCCGAATTGAATTGCTTCTGGAACAGAATCGAAAAGAATTTACAGAAAAAAACTTAAGCGAATTAAAAGCGGAAAACAAAGAAGCGAAAAAATGGACCGAATTTCTGACTGACAAACGATTGAAAAGCAAACTAAACGAAATCGGAATTTTTTATCACCAATTTTCTGGCGAATTACAAAACGAACGAATAAAAATAGAAAACGGAAAAACGAATTCAGCGGAAAATATTAACGCTGATTTTTTAAAGAATATTAAGGAAAACGAATTAAATTGGATTAAACTATAATAAAGCCAGTTGGTAACACCGTATATAATTTATTGCTAGTTCTAGCCTACTTACGAAAATCCTCGCGGATTTTCTATTCGGTTTTTATTTGCTAAATTACGTGCTTAACCACGCAACAAACCATATACAAACACGTTACAAACAATTAAAAACAAAAATTACATTTGAAGAAAAATATTTTGATTATTTTAATTTTAATACTTAAGGTTTCAGTAAACGCTCAAAGTTCTAAAATAAAATTTGGTATTAAATCGGGAGTTAATTTGTCTAAGTATACCCCTGAAACTTATTTTCTGGGTTCAAAAACAGCAGATTATCAAGGGAAAATAGGTTTTTATATAGGTGGATATACAAATATTGAAATCTCGGATAAGTTCAAAATACAACCTGAATTACTTTTTTCTAACCAAGGAACTAAAAGAATATATGAAAACAAAACATTGAGTGACTCTTATGGAGTTCTAATAGGACCTGGAGATATTGAAGGGAAAATAAATGAATCTGTAATTACTTTACCTATTATTCTTCAATATTTTATTAATAATAATTTTAATTTAGAAGGAGGAATTCAATTAGGGTACATAATAGACCGTAATGAAGAAACTACTAAAAACCCATTTGAACAATTTTTAGAGAATAACTTTGAAAACAACAATATAAATTATGACAAATTTGATTTTGGATTTAATATAGGTTTAGGATATAAAATACTTGAAAATGTACGTGTTAATACAAAATATTTTCTTGGAGTTATAGAAAGAGATAATTCAATTAAATCTTCAATTTTTAGTTTAGGAATTGAATATGAAATATAAACTGTTTGTAACACCGTACAAAATTAATTGCTTGCTTTTAGCTTGCTTACGAAAATCCTCCCAAATTTTCTTTGTCAGTTATTATTTAGTAATTTTATTACTTAACCAAAGCAACTAATCTTGTACAAACACGTTACCCACCATTTGAAAAAAACAACGTACATACAATTTAAAATATCGAAAAGCGAGCAAATAGCTCAAGCTGACGGAATAGTAAAACGGAATTTAAAAAAAGCCATAATTGGAATTTTAAGCACGATAATTCCAAAAGCAAATCCTGATTTCGAAAATAAAATTGACCTCGTAGAAACGTGGATTGTTGAATTGGATAACGAAACTGGAATTCCAGAACGTGAAATCGGAATGGATAAAAACGGGAGAATAATTATGAAAATGCCATTTAAGAATAACTATGGCTATTGGACTGATAACAATTTATTATTGACTGATTTTAAAAATCACTTTGAGACTTCAGAAATTAGTCGCGATAGTTTTGAAAATTATTGGAGTTTATTTGAAAAGACAGAAGACTTTGAAGTCGAATTAACGGACTTTAAAATTCAATCGACTGGAGCTGACGGCGGACACCATTACTTATTGGCAAAAGTTGATTACAACGGACAGAAACGAGATTTAATTGCTTATTTTACTAACAAATCGGACGAGCAAAAAATTAAGGAATTGAATAAAGTCAAAATACGTGGAAAAATAGTTGATGACGGAATTGAACAATCATTATCACTACTCGAAACTAAATTACTGAACGGATAAAAACGGTGGGTAACAATGTATATAAAAAATAGCGCAAGTCGTTGCTAACACGAAGGTTTGGGCATTTTTTGAAAGTCGCCAAATTTTTAAATTTGACGATTCACCAAAAATAAAATAAATAGTAAAATCTAAAAATTCGGCTTGTGTTTAATTCGAAAATTATCGCCTATTTTCAGCGCTACTTTTCATATACGAGACGTTCTACACAATTTGACCAACAACACGAATAAATGACAATAAAAGAAGCTATTTTAAAAGTATTAGAAGACAACATTGGTTCTTTCACATATTTGGAAGTTCTGAAAATGATTGACGAAAAGAATTATATTGATTGGGGAAATGCAAAAACTCCTTCTGATACTATTGGAGCTCAATTAGGTCATTTTATTAGACAAAATGACTCAAGAGTTAAACGTGTGAAAGGAAAAAAAGGATTTGAATATTATTTAGCTAAATATGAGAATGAATTAAACCTTTCTGAAGTTGTTGAAAAAGAATCTTTAATTAAAAAACCAGCTTCAAAAAAGTATCAAGAACGAGATTTACATAAACTTTTAAGCTCATATTTAAAAAGTCAAAACATATACTCGAAAACGATATTTCACGAAAAATCAGCGAATAGTAAAGATGACCATCAAAAATGGATTCATCCAGATATGTTAGGAATTGACTTTTTGAACCTTAAAAACTCATCAAGTAATGCCTTATTAAAAGTTATAAATAAAGCTGACGCATTTAACTTAATATCATACGAATTAAAAAGAGAAATAAAATCTGATTACGAACTGAAAAAATGCTTCTTTCAAGCTGTTTCTAATTCTAGTTGGGCAAATTATGGTTATTTGGTTGCATTTGAGATAAGCAAAAACCTAATGAATGAAATGGAACGACTAAATCAATCTTTTGGAATCGGAATTATAGAATTGAATGGAAATCCATACGAAAGTAAAATTTTATTCCAACCAACTTATAAAGAACTCGATTTTAAGACAATAGACAAGTTATGCGAAATAAATTCTGAATTTGAAAAATTTATCGGACAGACTGAAACTATGTTAATCGCTCCTGAAAAATATGTGAAAGGAACAAAAAAGGAATTTGAAAGCTTCTGTGACGACTATTTCAAAACAGATTCAGAAATTGAAAAGTATTGTAAAGAGAAGAATATACCAATAGACGAGGAAGAAAAAACTGTGTAGAACACGGTATAAAAAACATAGGGCGTTTGTGCTAAACCGAAAGGTCTGTGTTTATTTATAAAGTCCGCTAAATATAAAATTTGGCGTTTATAGAAGAAAAGATAAAAGCAAAATATTTATATTTAGCTAAGTAATAAACCGAAACGATAGTGCTTATCACCTGCCCTACGATTTCTTATACTGAACGTTACCTGCAAGCTGAAAGCCAACGCGCAAACAGCACATTTATTTTTTTTCAAACGCTAAATGCCAACGCTCGAAAAAATAAAAGAGCTGTTTTTTAGCCATCAACTTGACCCTAAATCCACAAATTATAATTACATTTGCAGAAATACAGTCAAATCATAATTTGTAAAATCATAATAATGGCAAGTTTCGGACATTTCATTAAAACAGAAAGAGAAAAAAGAGAATGGACACAGACTGAATTCGGTGCGAAAATCGGAATCAATTCAAGTGCAATTAGCCGAATGGAAAATGGAACTCAAAAGTTTAGTATATCCAAGCTGAATAAACTTGCTAAAATTTTTCAATTTGATAATCAAGAAGTAAATGATTTATTTTTTGGAGACAAATTCGCAAGAGAAGCCAACAAATACAAATGCTCTGATTTAGTCTTTTCAGTAGCAGAAGATACTTCAAATTATTTGAAAAATATAAACGCAACACAAGGAAAACTCGAACTATGAAAAAACCATTAACATATATTAGTCTTTTCAGTAGTGCAGGTGTTGGTTGCTATGGTTTCAAATTAAATGGTTTTGAATGTATTGCAACGAATGAACTTTTAACTAAAAGACTTAAAATACAAGCTTACAATAACAAATGTAAATACGAAACTGGATATATTGGCGGAGACATTTCTAACCCAAATGTTAAAGCAAAACTTCTGACAGAACTAAAATTTTGGCAAGATAAACACAAAATAAAAGAACCTGACGTTTTAATTTCAACTCCACCTTGCCAAGGAATGTCAGTTGCAAATCACAAGAAAAATGATGAAAAATCAAGGAATTCATTAGTAATTGAATCTATAAAAGTAACACAAGAAATACTTCCTAAATTTTTTATTTACGAAAACGTAAGAGCGTTTCTGAATACTATTTGTACTGATATTGATGGAGTTGATAAACCAATTAAAGAAGCTATAAAATATAATCTTGGTGGACAATATAATATTCTTTCAAAAATAGTAAACTTTAAAGAATATGGTTCAAATTCTAGCAGAACAAGAACATTGGTAATTGGAATTAGAAAAGATATTCAAGACGTTTCTCCTTTTGATATTTTTCCTAAAAAACAAAAAGCAAAATCTTTACGACAACTTATTGGAGATTTACCAGCATTAGAAGAAATGGGTGAAATTTCCGAAGATATTTTTCACGGTTATCGTGAATTTGACCAAAGAATGCTCCCTTGGATTGAGAATTTAGCAGAAGGGCAATCTGCATTTGAACAAACTGAAGAATTAAGAATTCCTCATAGAGTCATTGATGGTAAATTAGTTCCAAACAAAAGCAAAAACGGAGATAAATACGCTAGATGGTATTGGGATAAAGAAGGTCCTTGCGTTCATACAAGAAATGATATTTTATCAAGTCAAAATACAGTTCATCCAAGAGACAACCGAGTTTTCTCGATAAGAGAACTTATGCGAATGATGTCAATTCCAGAAAGTTTTGAGTGGTCTAATGTAAAAACGAAAGATTTAAACGAAAGAACCCATTTAGAAAAAAAACTTTTTCTAAAAAAAGAAGAATTAAATATCAGACATTGTCTAGGTGAAGCAGTTCCAACAGGTGTTTTTAAAAGTATAGCTTCTAATATTAAAAATTTCTACAAAAAGGAAAAAATATCAAGTTCTGAAATATGCAGTCTTGTTGCAGAAAACAACTTAAACATTACAGATAATTTAATAAATTTTATCAAAGAAAATTTTACCAAAATATCATTAGAAAACATCTTTTTAATTTCAGAATTCTCGAATTCTGAAAGGCAAAAAACATCTGCTTATTTCACAAGAAAAGATATTGCTTTTACAGTAATTAAGGATTTACCAGAACTTAAAAAGAAAAAGAAAATTAGTATTTTAGAACCATCAGTTGGAGTTGGTAATTTTATTCCACAATTAATTGAAAAATATAGAGAAAAGGAAGAAGTAGTAATTGATGTTTGTGATATTGACAACAATTCTTTAAGAGTACTTAAAACTATTTTAGAAAAGATTAAAGTTCCAAAAAACTTTAAAATCAATCTAAAAAACATAGATTTCTTACTCTGGAATACTAGATTAAAATATGATTTAGTAGTTGGAAACCCTCCTTACAAAAAGCTAACGAAAAACAAAGAACTGCTAGAAAGATATAAGTTTGGTTTACAAAACACAGATACTAATAACTTATTTTCCTTTTTTATTGAAAAATCAATAAGACTAGGGAATTATATTTCTTTAATCGTTCCTAAAAGCCTTTTAAATTCTCCAGAGTTTAATAAAACTAGAGAACTAATAAACAGTCATAATCTCGAAAAAATTTGCGATTATGGAGAAAAAGCTTTTAAAGGTGTAAAAATTGAAACTATTAGCTTTTTAGTAAATACTATAGAAAAGGAAAAAAGCGATATTATTAAACTTGAAAGTTATATAGATAAAAAATACTCTCTAAAAAGTAAAAAATATATTTTATCTAATGACTTTCCTTATTGGTTAATTTATAGAAGCGATAAATTTGATGAAATTGCTTCAAAAATGAAACTTGATATATTCCAGAGTTTTAGAGATAGACAAATAACAAAATCTTTAACTAAAAACAATGGTGAAATAAGGGTTTTAAAAGCTAGAAACATTGGGAATAACGAAATTAAAGACCTTGTTAACTACGACCGTTATGTCGATAATATGGAAAACTTGGCAGTTTCAAAATACATCAACGAAAATGATGTTGTAATGGTTCCAAATTTAACCTATTATCCAAGAGCAACATTCTTACCGAAAAACACAATTGTTGATGGTTCTGTTGCCTTACTGACCTTAAAAAACGGAAGTAGATTACCAACTGAAAAAGATTTAGAATTTTACAGTACAAAAGAATTTGAAAATTATTATCGAGTAGCAAGAAATCACGGAACACGTTCTTTGAACATTGACAATAATTCTGTGTTTTTCTTCGGACTTTTAAAAGAATTAACTGAATGATAGAAAATATTGCCAATCACTTGCAAAAGTTTGACTATGACGTAAGAAAAAGTAAAGATGCAAGATTTATGGACCAAAAAGTAACACCTGATGTTCTATGTATAGTTGCCGATTGTGTTCTGAATTTTGATGCAGACCAAAATATTGAATTTACAAAAGATGATATTTGGGCTGATAATTATTTTAATACAAATGTCAAAGGTATTTTCAATAAACCAGATGCACAAAATGAAACAACAAAGTTAGAATATGACAAGTTTACTTCTCAACCTTTAAGAACATTAGCATATGCAGGTATTCTATCTATGCGAAAAGATGGAAGAAAAAATATGTATAAAATAGAGAATAGAGCATTACTTGAATTTATTGGACTAAAAGAACGAAATGCTTTTATCTTTCTGTACCAATACTTAACTAAAGTATTGGATGACAGTAATATGTTAAGACATTTTGACAAATTCAAAGACGAATGTTTAAATGGTTCAATTACAAATAATGAACTTCAAGATTTAAAAACCCGTTTTCAAAGGTTTATTATTGGTAACACAGCAATAAATGGAACAACAGAAGTAAATAGAATCTTTCCAAAAATTCTAAATGTTCTTTCGTGTCAAAACAATATTGAAGGAACAATTAGAGGACGATTATCAAAACACCAAATATATTATACTGACTTAATGTATAATAGACCAAATTGGAGAGATGTAGATAAAAGTAAAAGTACTTCAAGAAATGAAGCCATTTCAGAACACGAAAACTTGATGATTGAACAAAATGAGGCATATTCAGATTATCAAGTGCAAAAAGCAATGAATATGATTAGAAAGATGTACACTTCAAGTGAAATTAATGACCAATGGGCTAATGGAGAAGCAACGCAAATCCATCATATTTTCCCAAAAGCAGAATTTCCATTACTTGCACATTATCTTGAAAACTTAATTAAACTAACACCTACACAACATTATACAAAGGCACATCCTAGTAATAAAACCCAACAAATAGATAGAGATTATCAATTAATTTGTTTGTTAGCAAAAACAGATAGTGTTGAAAGTTCATTAAGAAAAGGAGAGTTTATTTACAGAAAAGAAAGTCTTGTATATGTAATAAACACAGGATTAACTGAAACTTTAGAATATGATATTGATTTCAGAACCATAAAAAGAGAATTAACAAGGATATATAATGTAGCCTAAAAAAATAAAACTATGTATCAACAAAATTTTGGAACGCAAAACCAAATTCAATTTGCTAATGAAAGTGAATATTATGAGTTACTTGGATATTTATCAAAATCTGATGGAACAACTTCTTTAACTTGGGAGCATAATGAAAATCAAGGTGCTTGGGGAAGTGAAGGTAGAATTAAGTTTTATATAAACAATCCTCCTACTTCAGCAACATTAAACCATACTGCTGGTGTTGGAAAAATTATAACACGAGTTAACTGTAATGAATTTATAGAGAACATTGTTACAAATCATCAATTTATTATGGGAGGAAATCAAAATGCAGTAATTATTCGAAATACAGTTCCTCAACAATATCAAGTAGATTTTGACAGAGGTTTAGCTTTATAAATTGCCAACGCTAAAAGCCATACACATTTACAATTTGCTCAAGCCAACGCTACGCCAAAAATTGCAAAAGAGTATGTCTTTGCCAACGCTAGCAAGTTTGCGGAAAGAAAAGCCAGACAGGTAACACCGTATATAATTTATTGCTAGTTTTAGCTTACTTACGAAAATCCTCGCAGTCTTTATATCTGTGTTTTATTTACTAAATTCACTACTTAAAATACGCAACAAACCATATACAACAACGTTACCTGCAAGCTGAAAAGCCAACGCGCAGTCAAGCACATTTTATTTTTTTCGTGCCTCAAAAATAAAAAGAGCTTGCCTTTTCCCACCACTCACTCTTACAGAAAATATCTACTAAAATGTCAATAATATTAGGAATAAGTTAATATATTTGCGTAAAACACAAATAAATTGGCTAAAGTGGAGATAAATAGAATCAAAGTTGCATTAGCAGAAACCAGAAGAAAAAATAAATGGTTAGCAGAAAAACTTGAAAAAGATGAATCTACAATATCACAATGGTGTACTAATGCCAGACAACCATCTTTGGAGAATTTATTAAATATTGCTAATGCTTTAAATATTGACATTAGAGAATTATTATACTCAACAAAAGAAAGTGCTTAAATGAACAACTCTAAAACATATATAGACCTGTTCTCGGGTTGCGGAGGACTTTCTCTTGGCTTACATAATGCAGGATGGAAAGGCGCTTTTGCAATTGAAAAAAGCGAAGATGCTTTTAAAACCCTTGAACACAATTTAATCAAAAAGAAAAAGCATTTTGATTGGCCAAATTGGTTAGAACAAAAACACCACGATATAAATGAAATTCTAGAAAACAATTCGAATGACCTAATTAAGCTAAGAGGAAAAATCGATTTGGTAGCAGGTGGACCGCCTTGTCAAGGATTTTCAATGGCTGGAAGAAGAATCGAAAATGACTCTAGAAATGACTTAATTAATTCCTACATAAAATTCATTGACTATGTAAAACCAAAATTGATTTTCTTTGAAAATGTCAAAGGTTTCACCCTTGGTTTCAAAAATAATGACAAAAAAGGTAAAGCATATTCAACATATGTGGTTGAACAACTAGAAAATCTAGGATATTCTGTAAAAGGACAGTTGATAGATTTTTCCAAATATGGAATTCCTCAAAAAAGAACAAGATTTATTTTAGTTGGTATTCAAAATGATTTTATCAAAGAACATCCATCAATAAATAAAGAAAGCTTTTTTGATGGAATTCAAAATAACAAAGAAAATTTTTTAATAAGTAAAAATCTTACTCTGAATCCTACTTTAGAAAATGCAATTTCTGATTTACTGCAATCTAACGGAGTAATTGAATCTGAAACCCCTAAATTTAAAGAAGGAGTTTATGGCGAACCCTTATCAAATTATCAAAAATTTGTCCGAAAGTATAAAAGGAAAAATGCTAGAGTTGATAGTCATAGGTTCGCAAAACATACAGATTCAATAAAAGCTAGGTTTAAAATCGCATTGGATGAAAACCTTACAAGCTCAGCATATAGAGCACGATTCCAACTTAAAAAAAGTAGTACTAAAATACTTGAAGCAAATAAACCGACACCAACGATTACGACATTACCTGATGACTACATTCACTACTGCGAACCAAGAATTATGACAGTTCGTGAGTACGCTAGAATCCAATCCTTTCCTGATACTTATGAATTTAAGGGTAAGTACACTACTGGTGGAAAGAGAAGAACACAAGAGGTTCCGAGATATTCACAAATTGGAAATGCAATTCCACCATTATTTGGAGAACAAGCAGGTTTAGTTTTAAAACAACTAATTAATGGGTGATATTCAAAAACTACATTTTAAAACTAATGTTCAATTAAAAAGCATAATTGGTAAAGATTTAATCAATGATGACAATATTGCTATTCTGGAATTAGTTAAGAATTCGTTTGATGCGGATGCTAAAAATGTTACTGTAACTTATCTTAATCTTAAAGATAATGACGACAAAACAAATAAAACCTTTTCTGATAAAACATCAAGATTAATTATTCAAGACAATGGGCTTGGAATGGACTTAGATGGGATTCAAGATAAATGGTTAAATATTGCTTATTCCGAGAAAAAAACAAACAAAACCCAACACAAAAGAAGAATGGCAGGTGCCAAAGGTGTTGGGCGATTTTCCTGTGATAGGCTTGGTGAATATCTAAATTTATACGCTAAAACAAAGAACGATTCTGAATATGTGAAATTGACAATTGATTGGAAACTATTTGAAATTGAAGACGAAAAAAAAGAAATTCAATCTATCCCTTTACAATATCAATCATTGACAAAGTCTGAGTTAATTGATTTTGGAATTGAACCATTTGAGCAAGGTGTATTGTTAGAAGTCATAAAATTACGAAGCTCTTGGGCTTATCCTATAAGAGATAAAAAAGGAACAATAATCAAATGGGATACCGAAAAGTTTGTTGATTTAAAAAAATATCTTGAAAAACTAATTAACCCAAATCAAGCTTTTGAAAATGATGATTTCGGAATTTTTATAGATACACCCGAATTTATTAAAGAAAATAACAATAGAGAAGCTCACGAAAAATTTATAGGAAAAGTTCAAAATAGAATATTTGATAAATTAGATTTTAAATCTACAAGCATTGAAACAAAAACTATAGAAAATGGTGAAGTTATTTATACTGAATTAAAAGACAAAGGAGAAACTGTTTTTTGGATAAAGGAAAAGAATCCTTACTATCCATTTATTAAAAACGTAAAAACGTCACTTTACTACTTAAACCCTTATGCAAAAGCTTTTTTCACAAAACAAACTGGTATCCAATCTGTAAATTATGGCTCAGTATTTCTATTTATAAATGGTTTTAGAATTCCACCATATGGTGAAGTTGGTAATGATTGGTTAGGATTAGACCAAAGAAAAGCACAAGGAACAAGAAGGTATCTTGGATTACGAGATATTATTGGTCAAATAGAAATTCTTGATGAACAAAATGATTTTCAAATTGTGTCAAGTCGTGAAGGAATAGTTAGAAACGATAACTTTAAAAACCTAACTAATTCTGAAAGAAATGATAGCTATTTTTATAAATCGTTAAGAAGACTAGAAAGATATGTTGTTGAAGGACTTAACTGGGATAGTTCTATTTATGACAGTCAAGACAAAGAAGATGCTAAAATTCTAAAAGATATAGAATCCAAAATAGTATCTGGCGATATTTTTGAAGATGATTTAGAATTTAGAGAAGATTATAATACAAAACAAAGACGAATCTATAGTGCAATACATTCCATAATTTCTGCTAAAACAAATGATGTAATTGAACTCTATATTAATGAAAAACTTATTACTCAAAAAATAGAGGAAGAAAAAGAAAAATCAGAAAGAGAATTTCAACAGTTAATTGAAGACTTTGATAACAAAAAGATTGACTCTGAAACATTGAATAGAATTTTACTAAGGAAAGCAGAGCAAAATGCAGATTTAGAAAAACAAATAAAGGAATTTGGAAAATACAACACCAATGAAATTACTTCAAAAGCAGTCTTAGAATTACAGAATTATAAAACTACAATTGAAGAACAAACAATATTAATACAACAATTACAATTTCAACTCGAGAACTTAAAAGGGGAAAAAGAAAAATCCGACAAAACAGCAAATACTTATAAAGAAAAAGCGGAAAAAGCAGAGGAGAATTTCAAAATTGAAAAAGAAAAAAATCTATACTTACTTGCAACGAGAAGGACTTTAAGTCCTGATGCTGATGGCTTAATACATACTATTAAAATAAATAATATAGAAATTAGAGATGGTCTTGATAATATAATAGACGATTTAACTGAAGATGATTTTGAGATTGAGGACTTGATTAAGAAATTAGGGTTTTTAAAAATTAATGCAGAGAGATCTTTAAAAATGGCCGAATTTGTAACAAGAGCAGACCTTAAAGAAGATATTGAAAAGAAAGATGTTGATATAGTTTCATATATACAAGAATATATATCACTCTATGGAGAAACGTTTTCTGATAAAATCTCATTCAAATTTGAAACAAATAAATCCTATCTAAATAAAAATATAAGTGTATTAAATTTATCCATTATTCTGGACAATATAATTAGTAATGCTGTAAAGTGGAACGCTAAGAATATTCTATTAGATTTTGAAAACATTAACGAAAAGCAATTGGCTTTGGTCATTTCGGATGATGGAAAAGGGCTAGCAGACAAATTTCTAAATGACCCAAATAGAATTTTCGAACTTTCAGTTCGTGAAGTTGCGCCAACTAATATGAGTGGTTCTGGAATTGGTCTTTTTTATACTAAAAGCCTATTAAATGATATGAATTGTGATATATCTTTTCTGGGTAATAATTTAAAGTTAAAAGGTGCATCTTTCAAAATCATTTTCAATACAATATGAGTGTAGCTAGACTATTATACATAGACGACAATAGAATCGATTCGCAAATCGAGAACCTAAGAAAGAAACTAAAACGTTCCGGATTTGACCTTGATGAAACATTTTTGAATTTAAATGATGAAAAGTTTAAAAAAAGAGATGAGAATCAAAAAGTAATACTAGATCTAAAAAAAATTAAAGAATACATTATAGAAAATTACTCACAAGAAAATTTTGATATCGTAGCTTCTGATTATGATTATTCAGATGAAAATTTAGATGGTTATCAACTACTTTCCTGGATAAAGAATCAAAGTAAAGCTCAAAAATACAGATTACGTTTCGCCCAATTTTGCTTATACTCAGCAGAGCAAGACAAACTTGTTGAACAATTAAATTCACCTGATAAAATAAAAAAACTAGTAAAACTAAAGATTGATGATTTTATTGACAGAAACAATTTAGCTAATGACCTATTTTCGTTATTTATTAAACCCAAAGAAAAATACAGTTATTCTAAACACTTAATTGATTATTTAGAAAAATACCCAGACTTAATATTTAATAATGTTTACCCCAAATTTAAAGGTAAAACATTATCCGAAATTGCTCACGAAATAGATAAGGATTTACCAAATGGAATTGATTTTCAGAAAAATTTAGTCGAACTAACAATAGCTCATTTAGTTGACTTAAATAAATTTAAAGATTGATGATAACGGTTATTATTTCTGTCGACCCTTCTACTAATTTCTTATATTCTATTGTAGAAAATATGAAATCTAATTCTATAGAATTTGAATTGATTGAAGTTCATCCTAATGAAGAATCCTATAAAAGTTGTCTTGATAATATTTCGAATCTACCAGAAAATAATACAATATTATTCCTAGGTCACGGCCAAGACAATCAAATTTATGGAGGTGAATTACTTGATGATTTTCCAAAACAGCCTTTGGTTAAAAGAAATGAAATGGGAATTTTCAAAAATCAAAATTTATTTTTACTCGCGTGTGATTCTGCAAGTTTAATAAAAAGCTCATTTCGAATCGCTAAAACGAATAAAGCTATTGGTTTTGGCCCATTACCAACAGAAATGGAAGAAGTTAAAAATGATAAAAAGCTGGCTACTGCAGGTATTACACTCGATACTATTGAACTATTTAAACAAGCAATAAATGAGACTGTAATATTAAGTTTACTAGAATACTTTAAAGATGAATCTAAGGACTTTATCTTTTTAAAAGATTATATAAACTTACACTTGAACAAAAGAATTAATAAAGCTATTCTTGAAGAAGGAAATAAAAATTTAGCCGATTTATTGTTCAATATGAAAAATGATATGGTAATATATTAGCCAACGCTAAAAGCCATAAACATTTCCAGTCGCACCATCCAAGCTTCACCAAAACTGTAAAAGAGTATGTCTTTGCCAACGCTAGCAAGTTTGCGGAAAAAAGCCAGCCAGGTAACAAAGAACTGAGGTAAAAAACAAACCTTTTCTTCATTAATTTTACGCAATATTATTCTAGACTCAAAATGCTACTACTTGGTATTTTGAGTTTTTATTTCCTGTATAATAACTACTTATTTAGGTAATACTGAAATGTACTTTTCATCGTAAGGTAAACCCGATTTTGCTATTGCAAAACTTTGTTTTATTAACTTATTAGAAACTGCTATTAATGCTAGTTTTTTACTCTTTCCTTTGTTTACAATACGCTCATAAATATCTCTACATGCTTTATTATGTTTGCATGCATTAAAGGAACATAAAAACAAAAGATTCCGTAACTTTCTATTACCTACTTTACTAATCCTACTTCGACCTCTTACACTACTCCCCGACTCTCGTATTGTAGGTGTGATACCAACATAACTACAGAGTTGTGATGCGCTTTCGAATTTCTTAAAGCCATCGGTAACCACAATTAAAAACAAAGCTGTTTTCATTCCTATTCCTGGAATACTCTGCAACAATGTTAATTGATGCTGTTCATCTTGTTTTACTAAAGAAAGTAATTTGTCTTCTATACCCAAAATTTCTTTGTCTAAGTATTTTTTTACCCTATTTAAAGAGCGATAAACAAACTTTGATGGAACTCTTAAAACTTGCTCTCCATGAATCTTATTCTTAGTAGCTGTTCTTTTCTTTATCAAAGCATCTAACCATCTGAAAAGCTGTAAACACTCACTTTGAACATCTGTCAGAGCTGTATATAAAGGAACTTCATTAATTTTACCATACTCACAAATCGCTTTCGCATCACTCTTATCCGTTTTTACTTTCGCTAATTTCATCTGTATAAAACGCTTTACTGATAAAGGATTTACAACCGAAACTACTTGCTTTTCTTTGTATAAAAACTGCGCTAACCTGTAATGATAATAACCTGTTGCTTCCATTATTACTAATGATTCTTTAGGTAGACTTTTTAGAAAAGATCTAAAACCTGACGCATTATTTTTAAATTGATTATGCCCCTTTTTGCTTCCATAAACATCAAATACGTCTTTGCTAATGTCAACTCCAAAAATTTCCTTATATTTATTCATAAGAACTGTTTTATGAAAGAATAATCTACTTGACTCACAACAACTTGAAAACGAGATCTAGGTCTCACAGAACTGAACGTGATTTTTAGTAGAAAAGAGAGAGGATTATCAATGTTGTCGAAGTCTAAAGCTTCACCGTATATATTAACCTTAATTCTCTCTTTTATTCTTTCTGATTTATAACTCTTAAATTTAACCTTTTTATTAAATTGCTAACTTAAGCCGTATAAAAAAAATTGCTGGTTTTAGCCAATTTACGAAAGTCCTCGCGGACTTTCTATCTGTGTTTTATTTGCTAACTTTAGTGCTTGAAACACGCAAATAACCATACACAAACACGTTAGTAAAAAATTTAGAAATCACTCTGCGTACTCAAGAACTTAACGCAACAAATCTAAATTATTAGATTTGTTATTATGATACGTAAAAAAACTAGTCGACTTACTCTTAAAGAAAGGATTCAAATTGAGACACTTTTAAAAGAAAATAAGTCTAAATCTTACATCGCCAAAACTCTAAATAGATCTCGTTCTACTATCACTAGAGAAGTTAATAAATGGGTACAAACTGATAAGGATAAATACGCTACTGAATTAGCTAACTGGAATGCTAAAGACGATTATCTAAACAAAAGAAATACTGATAAAATATCTATTCATAAAAAACTTAGAGTTTATGTTTTTAAAGGACTTTTATCACAATGGATACCTGAACAAATTGCAGGAAAATTAAAACTAAATTTTCCTAATGACCCAATTATGTCAATATCACATGAATCTATTTATAGATGCATTTATACGCAACCTCAAGCTCGTTTAAATAAAAAACTAATCAATCTACTTGTACGTAAAAAAACACGAAGGAGATCTCCTAAAAAGAAAAGAGGAACAGACTTCAATCTAATTAACAAAAAGCAACTCATCATTATTCAAGAAAAATTAAACAATAGACCTCGAAAAATTATAGGGTATAAAACGCCTAAAGAAATTATAGATTCTGAACTAAAATTTGTAGCTTAGACTCATTAAATAAACTGCAACGTTTGTTGCGTTAGAACCTTGAATGCAGCTAATTTTAGTTCGAAATGGAAACAAAAACATGCAACAACACCATGATGTATAATTAATTTCTTGATCACTGCCTACTTACAAAAATTTCGCTGAAATTTTCTATATGTGATTTGTTTGCTAACTTAGTTGCTTAATTAGGTAATTTTCCATACAAAAATGGCTAACATCAATTAGTAACGACTATAAAAAGATTTAC
Organism: Tenacibaculum sp. SM2510; assembly: GCF_057002845.1. Classification (NCBI taxonomy): domain Bacteria; kingdom Pseudomonadati; phylum Bacteroidota; class Flavobacteriia; order Flavobacteriales; family Flavobacteriaceae; genus Tenacibaculum; species Tenacibaculum sp. SM2510. The sequence continues at coordinate 2,648,853 of NZ_CP192703.1, read as the reverse complement.
AAAAACTAAAAAATCAATATGAAGCTAGAATCTAATGCGACTATACAGATTCAAAAACCGATAGAAGAAGTTTTTGAAGGAATTGTAAACCCTTCGAAAATGACTAAATATTTCATTTCGGAAAGTAGCGGACGACTTGAATCAGGGAAAGAAGTAATTTGGGAATTTCCTGAATTTAGTGATAAATTCCCTATCAAAGAAATCAAAATTGAAACCAATCTTTCGATTTGCTTCGTTTGGGACCCAGAAACTGTTGTAAAAATTACATTAGAAAAATTACCCGACAACAGTACCTTAATAAGAGTTAACGAAAGCGGTAAGGAACTTAATGAAAATAACCTGAAATGGGCTTTAGAAAATTCGGGGGGATGGGCAAACTTCCTTGCTTGTTTAAAAGCCTATTTGGAGTATGGAATAAATCTTCGTAAAGGTGCATTTGATTATATGCGAAAATAATAAATCCGCTTATAAAGTAGTGATATGAATATAACTATTGACATAGAAATAAAAGCATCTAAAGAAAAAGTTTGGAAGGTAATTACAGATATTGAAAATTCTATGAACACAATATCTGGAATTGATAAAATTCAACTTCTTAATAAACCAAAAGACACAGTAATCGGTTTAAAATGGAAGGAAACAAGAACAATATTCGGTAAATCTGCTACGGAAACAATGTGGATAACAGAGGCTACAGAAAACAACTATTACAAAACAAGAGCCGAAAGTAACGGCGCTATTTATCAAACTATTTTAAAACTTTCTGAAAAAGAAAACAGTACTTTTTTAACAATGGAATTTAGTTCGGAGGCTATTTCATTTAAAGGAAAAATTATGGCTTTTATTTTTGAAAAAATGTTAAACAAGTCAATGAAAAAACTTATTAAAAAAGAATTAATTGACATAAAAACTACTGTCGAAAACAAATAAACATGAAAGTTACAGCAGAAAAAAATGAGAAAGTTGCTAATATGATCTTTGCATCCATTTATCCGCTTTATTTAAATAGGTTAGAGAAGAATGGTAGAACAAAAGAAGAGCTTAACCAAGTAATACAATGGTTAACTGGCTTTAATGAAGATGAATTACAAGTACTCATTGAAAAGAAAGTGACTTTTAGAACATTTTTTCAAAAAGCTAAAATACATCCTAACGCACACTTAATTAAAGGGGTCGTTTGTGGTTACCGAATTGAAGAAATAGAAGATGAATTTGAGTTGTATAAACAATGTAGACGTATGGAAAAACTTATTGACGAATTGGCAAGAGGTCGCAAAATAGAGAAAATTTTACGAGAAGAAAAGAAATAAAACTAGCCCTAACATCATAGCTAATTTATTGCTAACCTTAGACTACTTACAAAAGTAGTGCGAATTTTATATTCGGTTTGTAATTGTTTAAACATATTGTAGCCAAATTAAAAAACAAAAAGACATTCATCTTGCAGGTAGAAATAAAAAAAACAAGAATTAAGTGCTACAAATGTATGAGACCTTCAAGTACGTGTATTTGTAAATATATTAGTCCTTTTCATACGAAGACTCGTTTTATCATTTTGATGCACCCGAAAGAGTACCGAAAGGAAAAAAGCGGAACGGGACATATTACGAATCTTCAACTTGAAAATTCAGAAGTTATAGTTGGTGTTGATTTCACCAATAATAAGCGTGTAAATGAAATACTGTCAAATGAAAAAAGCGACTCTTTTTTATTGTATCCAGGAAAAGATAATCTCAACTTCTCTACAAGAAAAAGTTCAGAAATAAATTCTTTTATGGGTAATAATCCACACATTTTCATTCTTGATGGCACATGGCCTTGCGCTCGTAAAATGCTTAAACTAAGTATGAACTTACAAAGACTAAAAAGAGTAAGTTTTGATAATAAAATAAAATCTAAATTTATTATTAAACAGCAACCAGAATCTCTTTGCCTTAGTACTATTGAATCTGTTTATACAGTAATAAACTTACTTAACAAGGGTAATTTAGAAAAATGTGACACAAAGAATTTCCTACTTCCTTTTGAAAAAATGATAGAACATCAACTCGAATATGCACTAAATCCAAATAGTAAAAACTATTGCTCAACAGCGAACAAAGAGATGATAACTAAGAATATGTATAAGAAAAAAACGGAAAGAAGTATTATTTTTGAACAAGAATAGCTGTAATTACTAAGTTAATAAGGAAAGTATAAATCATTAAAAAATATGCAAGTAATTTTAGGAGCCAACGGGATAATTGGAGAGGGGTTAGCGAAAGAATTAAGAGCCAATTATACCGATGAAATAAAACTGGTTGGAAGGAATCCTAAAAAAGTAAATCCTGACGATATTTTATTCAAAGGAAATTTACTTAACCCTAAAGATGTAAATAAAGCTTTAGTAAATGCTAAAATTGCGTATTTAACTGTTGGTCTTCCATATAAATCTGAAATTTGGTTAAGCGATTGGCCTAAAATAATGCAGAACGTAATTCGTGCCTGTAAGGCAAACAATTGTAAACTCGTATATTTTGACAATACCTATGCGTATGCACAGAATAGTAAAGTTCAAAAAGAAGACACTTTATTAAAATCAAAAGGCAAAAAAGGGATTGCAAAAAAAATTACTGCTGAACTTTTATTGAAAGCGATGGAAGAAAAAGAAATTGAAGCTGTTATATGTCGAGCGCCTGAATTTTATGGCCCGGGTAAAACAAAAGGAATTACAAACACACTTGTTTTCGAGAAATTAAAAGCCAATAAAAAGCCAAAAGTATTATTAAACGACAATGTGTTACGAACTTTAATTTATGCACCAGATGCAAGTAAAGCAATGGCTTTAATAGCAAACCATTCCGAAACATATACACAAACTTGGCACCTACCTTGCGATGATAACCGACTTACTTACAAAGAAATTATTGCAGAAATCTCCAAGCAATTAGGTCGTACCATAAAATACGATGTATTAAATTCGTTTATCTTAAAAACAGCTTCCTTTTTTAACACCAATAGTAAAGAAACGCAAGAATTGCTACCTCGTTACACCATCGATAATATATTTGACTCTTCTAAATTTAATAATAAGTTTCCCGAATTTAAAGTAACTTCTTATCAGGAAGGAATCAAAACAATAATTGACGATTATCAGATCAAATAAAAACGTAAATTAATTCTTTACCAATTATATTAGTCATTAAATTTGCTCCTTGCAATAAGTGTCTTAAAATTTGTTCTGTTAACCCCGAAATAAAATAAAATGGTAGAATTTTTAACCACAATGTTTTTTGTTTTTGCCGTAATTGACCCAATTGGTTCAATACCTGTTTATCTTGAAGCAACAAAAGAGTTTGATTTAGTTCATAAAAAGAAAATTGCTATTAGAGCATCAGTAATTGCTTTTTTGATTCTTTTATTTTTCATTATAATTGGACAACTAATTTTAGAAGGAATGTCTGTATCACTTGATGCTTTTCAAATTTCAGGTGGTGTAATTCTATTTTTATTTGCATTAACAATGATATTCGGAGATGGAAAACCTGAACTAGAAAAAAACAGAATCACAGACTATAAACACGTTACTATATTTCCAATTGCAATTCCTTCTATAGCATCACCAGGAGCAATTATGGCTGTTGTTTTAATGACAGACAATCATATTTACTCAATTCAACAACAAACTATCACAACTGTAATAGTTTTACTTGTAATCGGAATTACTTGTCTTATTCTTTTAGTAGCAAATCATTTACAAAAACGAATAGGTGATTATGGTATTACGGTGATAAGTAAAATTATGGGACTTATTTTAGCTTCTTATGCTGTACAAAGTATTTTAAGTGGAATAAGTAGTTATTTTGGATAACACATAAAAAGCAGGTGGTAATAGGGTGTATTATTAATTACTCAGTTCTAGCCTACTCACAAAAACCTCGCAGATTCTCTATTCGGTTTTTATTTGCTAACTTTCAAGCTTAAAACGCACAAACAGTTGGCTACGATTTGAAGAAATATCGTAACAATTAAAAATAAGCAGACATGAAAAATATACTAATTATACTTTTTTCAATCTTTTTGAGCTCTTTCTCATTCGCCCAAAAGAAAAATAAAACAGAACAGAAACGTGTAATATCTAAAATAGATTCGACCTACAACAACGAATTAGCTCTAATTCAGAAATTTATCGTAAACGTACCAATCGATTCTGTTTGGAATGCATATTCTACAAAAGAAGGCTGGGAGAATTGGGCCGTTTCAATGGCTGAAATTGATTTTAAAATCAACGGACTTATTCAAACAAACTACAATAAAAATGGTAAAATAGGAGACGATACAACAATTACCTTACACATCTTAAATTACGTTCCAAACCGAATGATTACCCTTCAAGCAGAGATTTCAAAGAATTTTCCAAAATTTATGAAAGAGGATGAAAAAAATTTATATAATGTTATTCTTTTTGAAGAACTAAGTGTTTCAAAAACAAAAGTGACATCTTTCGGAATTGGATATAAAAACAACGAAAAGTACAAATCCTTAATGCAGTTTTTTGTTAAAGGTAACGAACAATCCTATCTTAACCTTATTTCATACCTCGAAACAGGAAAACCTTCTGTAAAGTATTAAAATACTGACTATGACAGACAAATTACAATTTCAAAAAAATCGCTAAATAACTATGAGTGATATAATCGTAAGTATTTTAATGATTATTATTTTAAGTTGTCATATTACTGCTATTATCATTGGGTATAAAAAGCAAAACACAACCTTAATAGTTTCTTATTTAAATTTAGCTATTGCAACTAGTTTTTTATTTTTTTGGGGTATTAATGTAAAACAATATAATATCGAGTTTATAGAATTAGCCTTAATATGTTTAGAGGCTTGTATTATAATATCAGCTTTGTTTTACATTAAAAATTTTAACACTAAAACCATTGTAAGAGGGGTGAATTATATTGGTTTCGGAATTCATTTATTGGTTACAACAGGAATGCTTTATTACATCTTAACGTTTAAGTTCAACACTCTTTTCTAAACTCCAAACTGCTTTAAATGGTGTTCTAAATGTTTGTAAAATGAATTATTCCATTCTTGTTTTGTTAATTTACCGAAAGAGTGTGATTCTTTTCCATCAAAATAGCCTTCACCTAATTCTTGCGTTTTAATTATAAAAGCTATCAAACGTTTCTTTTCAGTTTCAAATTTACGTTCATCAGTAATTATAAATTGCGGAGCGGTTCTTCCGTTTTTGGCATAAAAAGTTTCGTTCACAACGGCCTTTTTCACAAACGTTTTAAGTATCATCCTTACAAAACCATTTGGTCTTGGATGTTTGTCTGTATAAACCATCTCATAGGCAACACAACAATGCGCTAACATCTTTGCAACAGACATTTTTCCCCAATTTGGTTGGGTATCAGGTGCTAATTTATCAATTCTACTAATTATTTCGTTCGTTATTTCTTTCTTAAAAATATTCTTCATTTTTATGTTTTTTGGCGAGTAAAATACTATCTAAAATATGTACACAAATTACAGCTCATACAATTAAACAACCTAATAGTATGCCTAAAATGGGTGCTTTCTGTATTTAGCAGTCCTTACATAACCTTTAAAAGGTTATTATTATGAATAATAAATTTCTTATAACTTATTAGAACACTAAAAAAACACATTGTTAACAACTGTACCTTAACATATATATTTATTCTACTAAAGTTTATTATAAATTAAATATACGATGAAAAATGTTAGTTATGCTATTAATTATAGTTTTCAACACCCTTACAAATTTATTTCAGATGCCTAAAGAGGTTTTAAGATACACTGTTTAATGCATAATTTTAAACAACAGTTCTTTTAAAATATCTGCATGAGTCTGGTTAGCTCCTACTCCTTTACTTTTTACATCAGCTTCACGTAATAAAGCAATTACTTGTGATACTTTTCGCATTGGATAATTCTTTGCCGCCGAGCTATAATCGTCTACAAAAAACGGATTCACTCCTAAGTTTTTAGCTACCGAACCTTTCGATTTATCTTTTAATCCGTGATACATTAACAACTGTGTAAAAAAACTATTTAACAACGAAATAGTCATTACTAGTGGATTACTTTTCGGATTCTGCGCAAAATAATTGATAATCCTATTTGCCTTGACCACATCTCGTTGACCGATAGCTTTTCGAAGCTCGAAATTATTAAAATCTTTAGAAATACCGATGTTTTCTTCAATATGCTTATCGGTTATAATGGTGTCTTTTGGTAAAACTGAGGTTAGCTTATCTAGTTCATTTGATATTTTACTTAAATCAACTCCCAAAAACTCTACTAACATCTGAGACGCTTTGGGTTCAATATTGTATTTTTTTTCACCTAAAACTATACGAATCCAGTCTGTAACCTGATTTTCATATAATTTCTTACTCTCGTAAATCAATCCGTTTTTAGCAATCGCTTTATAGGCTTTTTTACGCTTATCTAACTTTTTGTATTTGTAATTAAAAACCAATACCGTAGTTGGCTGCGGATTCGCAGCATACGCCTCAATCTTATCAATAGTACGACTTAAATCTTGTGCTTCTTTTACAATAATCACCTGGCGATCTGCCATCATCGGATATCGTTTTGCTGACGAAATAATTTCATCAATCGAAACATCTCGACCATACATTACTACCTGATTGAATCCTTTCTCAGACTCATCAAGTACATTTTTTTCAATATAATCAGAAATTTTATCGATATAATAAGGCTCCTCACCCATTAAGAAATAAACAGGCTTTATGTTTCCTCCTTTTATATCAGATATAATATTTTTAATTTCGTTCATAACTTTAAGTAAGGTATTACTTGGAAGAAAATAATACAATCTTTAACTTAAGATTGCCACGCTTTGCTCGCAATGACTTTCTATTTTTACATATATTTGAAACATGCAAAAATTGAATCTTCCCAACTATACATTCAAGCTCAAAAGTAACGAAAATAAGACGCTTATTTTTGATAAATGGAGAAAAAAATACTTGGTATTAACACCAGAAGAATGGGTACGTCAACATTTTGTGCAGTTTTTAATTGAAGAAAAAAAATATCCTGTTTCGTTAATTGCTCTTGAAAAACAACTAACTATAAACAACTTAAAAAAACGTACTGATATTGTTATTTTCTCTTCGGATGGAACGCCAAATATTATTGTAGAATGCAAGGCTCCGAAAATTAAAATAGCACAAGATACTTTCGATCAAATTGCACGCTATAACTTAAAGTTAGATGCTAATTATTTAGTCGTTACCAACGGATTACAGCATTATTTTTGCAAGCTTGATAAAGAAAATGAAACCTATATATTTTTAGAAGATATTCCTGATTATAAATAAACAGTGATTTAACATCTTTTTTGAAGAATGGAAAAAATGTATCGAGAAGCCTCACCGATTAGTTCTCGATACAAAACTCTCAAAAAAGAGTTTTACTCGAACTGACAACACATCAATTATAAACAAACTGTCACTTCGAGTATTTTGAAGAATGAAAAATGTATCGAGAAGTCTTATTTATTAATTCTCAATAAAAAATAATTTCACTCGATCTTACAAAAACAAGAACATAAACTTTAAATTCGCTCTCTTGAAAACAGCAATCGTTATATTAAATTGGAATGGTAAAAAATTGTTAGAACAGTTTTTACCATCGGTCGTAAATTTTAGCTCGCAAGAAGCCGAAGTTTATGTAGCCGATAATGCTTCTACTGATGCTTCTATTGAATTTATCAAGCAAAACTATCCTACTGTAAAAATTGTAAAAAACAGTATTAACGGCGGTTATGCTAAAGGATACAACGATGCTTTACAAGATATTGATGCTGATATTTACTGCTTAGTAAATTCGGATATTGAAGTTACTAAAAACTGGTTAACACCTATTTTAACTACTTTTAAAGCAGCGCTAAATACAGCTATTATTCAGCCTAAGATTTTAGATTTTAAAGACAAATCAAAATTTGAATATGCGGGTGCTGGTGGAGGATTTATAGATTTATATGGCTACCCATATTGTCGCGGACGTATTTTTAATCATTTGGAAACCGACAACGGACAGTTTAACGATACAACTGATGTTTTTTGGGCTTCAGGTGCTTGTTTATTTATTCGATCTGAAGTGTATCATAAACTAAATGGTTTTGACGAGGATTATTTTGCGCATCAAGAAGAAATCGATTTATGTTGGCGTGCAAAAAACGAAGGTTTTGATATAAAATATGTGGGAGATTCAACAGTATATCATGTTGGTGGAGCAACATTGGAAGCTATCAACCCTAAAAAAACATACTTAAACTTTAGAAACAGCTTACTAAACGTTGTTAAAAACGTACCTAGAAAATGGTTTTTATTCGTTATTTTTTCTCGTTTGATTTTAGACGGAATTGCTGGCGTAAAATTTTTAGCAGAATTAAAACCTAAACACACACTTGCTATTTTAAAAGCACATATTAATTTTTATGCAAACTTCTTTAAATTTTTAGGAAAAAGAAAAAAACTACAAAAAAAAGCGAATTACAACAAACACACTTCTGTTGTTTGGCAATGTTATGCTTTAGGTAGAAAAAAGTTTAGCGAATTGAAATAACTGCTTTTTTTAATGATTTTTAAGTTTTGAATTCATCAAGCTGAATATCTTTTATATTTACTTAATAAACTGTTATGATTCACTGGATGTCATTCCAAAATAAATTCGGAATGACGTAAGGTTAAATTTTCTCTTTTTAGATAATTACAATCCGTCAACCTGAACTTGTTTCAGGTTCGCATAATAAGAGAGTTCAGTTTTGAAATATCTTTCTGTATAAAATTACAATTCATCAACCTGAATATTTTTTAGACTTATATAATAAACTGGTGTGATTTCCTGGATGCGATTCCGAAATAAATTCGGAATGACGTAAAAAAAATAAAACCCTGACTGAAAAAGTATGCTCAACATTCTTTTGCTTATTATTTAGCAATTCTTATACTCTTGAATCCGTCAACCTGAACTTGTTTCAGGTTCGCATAATAAGAACGTTTAGTTTCTAAATAAATTCGGAATGACGATGACAATACTCGGAAATTCATAAATAGACTTAGCCACGATTGTAGCATTTGTTTGAGCTCCTCGTAGAGAGCGAGTGCGAAAAACGGGAAACAGCTTCAAATACTACCTACTATATATAGTTGAAAAGTTATTTACAGAATATCTAAACTTCCTTTTCCTTCTCTTATTACTTCTGGTAAATCGTTTGTTAAATCGATAACTGTAGATGCGTAATTATCTCCGAAACCACCATCTACCACAACATCAACAATGTTTTGCCACTTCTCGAAAATCAATTCGGGATCAGTAGTATATTCTACCACTTCGTCTTCATCGTGAATAGATGTTGAAACTATTGGGTTACCTAAAGCTTCTACAATTGCTATAGCAATTGCGTTATCTGGCACACGAATACCTACGGTTTTACGTTTTTTAAATACTTTTGGCAAGGAGTTACTTCCGGGTAAAATAAAGGTATAAGGCCCTGGTAGCGCTCTTTTTAAAATTTTATAAGTAGCCGTATCTATTTGTTTTACATAGTCTGATAAATGACTAAGGTTATTGCAAACAAACGAGAAGTTTGATTTCTCTAACTTCACGCCTTTTATCTTTGCTATTTTTTCTAATGCTTTTGTATTGGTGATATCACAGCCTAATCCATAAACAGTATCTGTTGGATAAATTACCAAACCGCCATTTTGTAACACTTTTACAATTTTAGCTATTTCTTTCGGGTTCGGGTTGTCATTATACAATTTTATGAATTGTGCCATATCTTAAAATTTATCAAAATCGAAATCGTCAATATTTTCGAAGCTAGGATAATCATCATCAAGATCATCATCTAAATCATCAGAAATAGCGGCTTTAAATTCTTTTTCTGGAGCCTCATCAGGAATTTCCCCTACTGTTAAGATTATTTTAGATTCGGTAACTACTTCGTCAGATTGCTCTACAACTTCCACATAAAACGTCCACATTTGTAAAAAATCATACACATATATCAGTTTATCATTCATACTTGGCAATGTTTCTTTTAAAACACAAGTAGCCATTGATGTTTCTTCACCTGCTTCTGCCATGTCGAATAACGGAATTTCTTCTCCTTGATTCCAATCTTCATCGGTACGATAAAAAGAGGCCATTTCTTGTCCGTTAAAACCAAACGATTTAGCGATATCGAAATGTAAATCTTCTAATGATTTTACTTCATTAACCACTAATGTTCTAATTACATCTTTTTTGGTATCTAATATTACACGTACTTTATACATTCTATCATTTTTAGTCGCTACAAAAATACGTATTTTTGACTAAAAATTATAGCAAAATGAATAAGCAACAATCTCTCGATATACTTAATGGCTACAATAAAGATACTTTAATGGAAACTCTTAAAATTGAGTTCGTTAATGTTGGTGCTGATTTTTTAACTGCAAAAATGCCTGTAAACTCAAAAGTACACCAACCTTATGGAATTTTACACGGCGGCGCTACAGCTGCTTTAGCTGAAACTGTTGGTAGTTCTGCTTCTGCTTTTTTCTTAAATGATAAAAGTAAAATCGTAAAAGGGATTGAACTGAGTATTAATCACCTAAAAAGTAAAAGAGAAGGAGAAATTTTTGCCACTGCGAAAGCAATTCACCAAGGAAGAACAACACATTTATGGGAAGTTAAAATTGTAGATGAAGAAGATAATTTAATTTCTTTATGTAAAATAACCAACATTGTTTTAGACAAGAAATAAATGCGATTATTTAAGAAAATTTTTAAAATTATAGCGCTATTTTTATTTTTAGCGCTTGTAATTATATATTTCTTATTCTCTAGTCTCTCTGCGCCAAAATCTGACAAGAAAGTAATTAGTAAGTTTATTAATAGTAGTATAAAACCTACAATAATACACCAAACCTTCGCTTCTTATAAATTCAGAAAACTAACCATACAAAAAGATACTACATTGCCTACATTGGTTTTTGTTCATGGAACCATTGGTTCATCTACTGATTTCATTGAGTATATGACTGATAGTTTGCTGTTAACTAAAACGAATATGGTTTCTTATGACAGAATTGGTTACAATTATAAAGATGCAAACTCAGTACAAGAAAGCATTGCTTTTGAGCGTGATATGCTACACGATATTATTAAAAACTTAAACCTTAAAAAAACGATTTTAGTCGGCTATTCTTATGGCGGACCAATTGCTTTAGCTGTAAAAAAAGAGGTAAAGAAAGTTATTTTACTAGCTCCTGCGGTTTATAGTAAAGTAGAACCGATGCCTTGGGCTATTAACTTATACAAATGGAATTTAACACGTTGGTTGATTCCTGCGATTTGGAAAGAGGCTTCTAAAGAGAAAATATCACATAAAAAAGATTTACAGCGCTTTGAAAAAAACTGGAAATCATCTCCTAATAAGATTTTAAGTATTCACGGAACCAATGATTGGATTGCTCCTTATGAAAACTCTTTATCCTTACAAAATCAACTTCCTAAAGAGCAGTTCGAATTAACTACTCTTGATAATGCTGGCCATGGATTAATATGGAGCAACTTTAAAGAAATTAAACAACAATTACTAAATCAATTAGATTGACTATATTTTTAAGCATAGAAAAAGCTCTCGAAAGCAAGCTTCCTTTTGTCGTTTATCGAAAACCAAATACTATAGTATTAAAAGCATGGTTTCAAAAAAACGATAATTTATATACTTCGAAAGAATATACCGAAAGCGGATTTATATTTGCGCCTTTTGATGATAAAAATGCTGCTGTTTTACTCCCCAAAGAACATTCTCTTTTTCAGGAAGAAGAAGCCTTATTTAAGATTGATTTAATTGATGAAAATAATTTTGACCCTGATTATTCTTCAGAAAAATCACATATTCATTTAGTTGAAAAAGGAGTTAAAGCGATTGATAAAAATCAATTTAAAAAAGTTGTTTTATCAAGAAAAGAAGAAATAAAACTTACCGATTTTAACGCTATTAAAACCTTTAAAAGGTTGCTTGCAAACTACCCAAATGCATTCACTTATATATGGTTTCATCCGAAAGTTGGAATGTGGTTAGGTGCAACGCCAGAAACTTTAGTACAAATTAAAGACAATAATTTTAAAACAATGTCTTTAGCAGGAACACAAGTTTTTAATGGCACAACTAATGTTTCTTGGCCTACAAAAGAAATTGAAGAACAACAATTTGTAACCGATTATATAACAGATAAACTTATAAGTATTTGTAATAAAACAACAAAAGGAACTGTAGAAACCATAAAAGCAGGGAATTTATTACACTTAAGAACTTTAATTTCTGGAGAAATGAATTCGGAAAATTCAACTTTAATAAAAAAACTACATCCTACTCCGGCTGTTTGCGGATTACCTTTAGAAACCTCTAAAGAATTCATTTTAAAAAACGAAAATTATAACAGAAGTTACTATACTGGTTTTTTAGGCGAATTGAATTTAAAAATTGATAACAAAAATACTTCTGAGCTTTTTGTAAACCTTAGGTGTATGGAAATTAAAAACAACTCAGCTTTTATTTTTGTAGGCGGCGGTATTACTAAAGAAAGTAATCCTGAAAATGAATGGAAAGAAACTGTTGCCAAAACAAAAACAATGAAAAAAATTTTATAACAATACTACTTATACCCATAACAAATACCTGTATTGAATCATAATTAAATATGCGAGCGTGCTCCTGAATTTATTTCAGGAGCACGTTTTTATAATAAACACTATGTAATAATGAGAACTTTAAATAAGTTCCGGTTGACGTAAAGTGAGTTTATTCTAAATTACGAATATTCAATTATATTTTATATTATCATATAAAAATAAAAAGCACCAACCTTTAACAGTTAGTGCTCTTATGTGTAAATTGAATTTGAATTGATTTTGTTTCGTAGTAAAATAAATACCACGCAGTAACCGCTGCTTAAATATCGTCGAAAGAAACATCTGTAAAGCTTTCAGCAGAAGCCGATTCTTGCTCTACTCCTACTTCTTCTTCCTTTTTGTAATCTTTTTGATGACGTTCACTTATTACTTCCGACCCTTTTTCGTTTACAATAAAATCAGTCGCTTTATTTAGCATCTCTTTAAAGTCAGAAAAATCTTCTTTGTACAAGTAAATTTTATGCTTTTGATAATGAAAAGAACCATCATCATGGGTGAATTTTTTACTCTCTGTTACCGTTAAGTAATAGTCATCTGCTTTTGTAGATCTTACATCAAAAAAATAGGTTCTTCTTCCAGCTCTTAAAACTTGTGAAAAAATTTCTTCTTGCTCTACTCTCTCTCTCTCACTCATAATTCGTTTCTTAAATAATAATTGTTTACTTAAAATTGCTCAACAAATCTAACAAAATAATTGACTTGGCAATACGAAACCTTACATTTCTTTTTCTAAAAGTTGCTGTTCGTAAAGCTCTTTATAATAACCTTCCGTTTCTATTAATTGATTATGAACACCTTGCTGAATAATCGTACCTTCATCTAAAATAATAATTTTATCGGCATTTTTTGCTGATGAAACTCTGTGACTAATAATAATAGTAGTTTTATCGCTTGATACTTTTTCTAGATTAGAAAGAATTTGCTCTTCTGTTTCTGTATCGACTGCAGATAAACAATCGTCGAAAATTAAAATTTTAGGATTTTTTATAATAGCTCTCGCAATTGATGTTCGCTGTTTTTGTCCTCCCGACAAAGTAACACCTCTCTCACCTAAAATAGTTTTATAACCCTCTTTAAAATCGACTATATTATCATGAATCACCGCATTTTTTGCAGCTGCTATAATTTCTTCTTCTGTAGCGTCTTCTTTTCCGAACTTAATATTATTCTGAATCGTATCAGAAAACAAAAACGGATCTTGTGGCACAAAACCAATTTGTCTTCTCACATCATATAAATTACACTCCTTAATATTTATCCCGTCAATTAAAACCGCTCCCTCACTTACATCATATAAACGAGAAATTAGGTTAATTATTGTTGTTTTACCGCTTCCTGTTTTACCTAAAATAGCTAAAGTCTCTCCTTTTTTAATTACCAGGTTTACTTTGTTTAAAGCTGTAATATTAGTATCGTCGTACGTTAGCGAAACATTTTTAAATTCAATTTCTCCTGCAACCTCGGTAGAAATATTTATTGTGTTTACAATTTCAGGTATTTCTTCTAAAAATTCATTAATTCTTTGTTGCGAAGCTTCAGCTTGTTGCACCATAGAGGTTACCCAACCAACTACTGCTACAGGCCAAGTAAGAATATTTACATACATTACAAATGCCCCAATGGCTCCTAACTGAATTTCGCCAGCAATATATTGTTTACCTCCGATATACAGTACGATAATATTACTAAGACCTATTAATAAGATCATTAGTGGAAAAAATAAAGCCTGAATTTTATACAATTCTATGTTTTTTTCCTTGCTCTGGTCGGCAATTTCATCAAACGACGCAATTACCTCTTCTTCTATCGCATAGGATTTTACGACATTAATTCCCGAGAAAAACTCTTGATTAAACGTCGTTAATTTTGATAAATATTGTTGAACAACAGTGCTACGCTTATTAATTTGCCTACTTAACACAAAAATAGAAACCGACAATATAGGAAACGGTATCATAGTATATAATGTAAGCTTTGGTGAAATGGCATACATCTGAGAAAACCCAATTGCTAGAGACACCAACATATTTAAAGAATACATGATTGCAGGGCCAAAATACATTCGTACTTTAGATACATCTTCACTAATACGATTCATTAAATCGCCCGTTCTATTCTTTTTATAAAAATTATTAGATAAACGTTGGTATTGTTGATAGATCTCATTTTTTAGGTCAAATTCAATCATTCTAGACATTACAATAATTGTTTGTCGCATTAAAAAAGTGAAAAAACCTCCTAATAAAGTCACTCCTATTATAAGTAATATATTGTTAAGTAAAACGGTTTTTACTTCTGATAGATCTGATATCTTACCTAACTGATAATCTTCAACAATATTTAAAGAGTCTCCTACAAAATCAGGGATTTTAAGTGTTAAAATTTTTGCTAATACTGTTATTAATACTCCTAATAATAATCTCCATTTATATTTAATAAAGTACTTATTAAGATATTGTAATGATTTCAATTTAAATATGTTTTTTTGTTAAAAATTAAGGCTCAAAATGCTTTTCCGTTAAAGATAACATAATTTAGGTCTCTTTTTTTGCTTATGTTTTAACGATTTCTTACTTTTGCCCTCGAATTTTAGAGATTATTAAAACAACCTCAAATTAAAAAAACACAAAAATGACATCAGAAATCATTGATACTAAAGACCTTAAGAATGACCCAGTATTTGGTCAGTTATCTTTTGACAATCACGAACAAATCGTTTTTTGTAATGACGAAGATACAGGTTTAAAAGCAATAATTGGTATTCATAACACAACTTTAGGACCTGCTTTAGGTGGTACTAGAATGTGGCAATATAATAATGAATGGGAGGCTCTTAACGATGTATTACGTTTGTCTCGTGGTATGACCTACAAGTCTGCCATTACAGGATTAAACCTTGGCGGAGGTAAAGCTGTAATTATTGGGGATGCAAAAACTCAGAAGAATGACGCTTTAATGCGTAAATTCGGAGAGTACGTAAACTCTTTAAGCGGACGATATATTACTGCCGAAGATATTGGTATGGAAACTCGTGACATGGATGTTATTCGTGAAGTAACGCCACATGTAACAGGTGTTTCTGAAGCGATCGGAGGATCTGGAAATCCATCTCCTGTAACTGCTTATGGTGTATACATGGGTATGAAAGCTGCTGCAAAATACCGTTTTGGAACAGACAATTTAGAAGGTAAAAAAGTTTTAGTACAAGGTGTTGGTCATGTTGGGGAAACTTTAGTAAAACATATTACTGATGAAGGCGCAAAGGTTATCTTAAATGATATAAACGAAGCTCGTTTAGAGGAATTAAGTAAAAAATACGGTGCAAACGTAGTTTTAGGAAATGATATTTACGGATTAGATGTAGATATTTATGCTCCTTGTGCCTTAGGTGCTACAATAAACGACGAAAGTATTGCTCAATTAAAAGCGAAAGTTATTGCAGGTGCTGCAAATAATCAATTAGCAAACGAATTAAAGCACGGTAAATTATTAAGAGAGAAAGGAATTGCTTACGCACCTGATTTCTTAATTAACGCTGGGGGAATTATAAATGTATATGCAGAAGTTGTAGGTTACGACAAGGCTGAAAGCTTAAAAAGAACTGAGAACATTTACAATACTACTTTAGATATTTTCAACTTAGCCGATAAAGAAAGCATTACAACACACCAAGCTGCTTTTAATATTGCACAAGCAAGAATTGACGCTCGTAAAAAAGAACAAAATAGCTAGATAAAAAACAAAAAAGTTTTACTTTTGCAGAGCGTTAGAAATAGTTTCTATCGCTCTTTTTTTTAAAGTTCTTTAAAATGATTAACAGAAGACATATTCGAGTTAAGGTAATGCAGTCGGTTTATGCAATGCAGCAATCGCAAAGTGATAATATTGTAAAGGAAGAAAAATTCTTGCAAAACAGTATTCAAAAAATGTATGATTTATATGTTCTTAATCTTCAGTTATTAGTTGAAGTTCAGAAATTAGCTCATAAAAGAATAGAACTTTCTAAAAAGAAAATTCTTGTTACCAAAGAAGACTTAAATCCAAACACTAAGTTCATCGACAATAAAGTTATCAACTTACTTAACGAAAGTGTGAGTTTAGAGAGCTACGTTGAACTTAACAACCTTAACTACTGGGAGTTTGACAATGAATATGTACGTATTATTTTAGATGAATTACTAGAAAGTGATTTATATAAAAAGTATATGAGTACTGTTGATGATTCATATACTATAGACAAGAACTTTATTATCACATTTTTTAAAGAAATAATTGCGCCTAATGAAAAATTAGCAGATTATTTTGAAGATAAAATGATTTCATGGGTAGATGATATTCCTTTTGTAAATACTTGGATTGTAAAATCGTTAAACAAACAAAAAGCAGAGAACCCTTTTATTTTAGGAAGCTTATATAAAGATAGTGAAGACAAGCAATTTGTATCTAACCTATTTACTAAAACGGTATTACATCAACATAAATATCAAGAAGATATTATTGAGAAAACTCCGAATTGGGAAGCTGATAGAATTGCTGATATCGATATGATTATTATTAAAATGTCGATTACCGAATTTTTACATTTCCCGTCAATCCCTACAAGAGTTAGTATCAATGAGTATATAGAGCTTGCCAAAGATTACTCTACAAACAAAAGTGGCTATTTTATTAATGGTGTTTTAGATAAATTATCTAAAGATTACCTTGCCTCTGAGAAGATGGTTAAAATTGGTAGGGGATTATTATAAAAATTATTATTTTTACAACAAATAAATTAAAACATATTAAAATGAAGAAAATAGCAGTAGCAATTGCATTTGTTCTTTCAACAGGAATGTTAGTTTCTTGTGGACAAGGAAATGCATCATCTAAAGTAAAAAAAGAAAATGTAGAAAACGCTGAGAAAAGAGATATTTCTATTAACGCAGGTGCAGCTTCTATATCTTTTGACAAAGAAGAATATAATTTCGGAACTGTTACAGAAGGAGAGGTTGTTAAAACTTCTTTTACAGTAACTAATACAGGTAAAGGAGATTTAGTGATTACAAATGCACAGGCTAGTTGTGGTTGTACCGTACCTGTTTGGCCTAAAGAAGCTATTGCTCCTGGTAAAACCGGTGAAATACAAGTTAGTTTTAATACTAGCGGAAAACCTAACAAACAATCTAAATCTATAACATTAACTACCAACACGGTAAAAGGTAGAGAGGTTTTAAAAATTTCAGGTATGGTAACTCCTAAAAATAAAGCGATATAATGTTTACATCTATTTTTTTACAAGCAAGTACTCAAGAAAGTATTATGAACATGCTTCCTTTTGTTGCAATGATTGGTGTTTTTTATTTTTTGATTATTCGTCCGCAGATGAAGCGTCAAAAAAATGAAAAGAAATTTCAAACGACAGTTCAAAAAGGGAGTAAAGTTATTACAAGTAGTGGTATTCATGGTAAAATTGTTGAAATAAACGATAATGATAATACTATTATTATTGAAACCGGTGCTGGAAAAATTAAATTTGAACGCTCTGCTATTTCAATGGAATTAAGTAAAAAATACAATACAGACGTTAAGAAATAATTTAACGTGTTTATTATAAAAAAGAGCGCTAATTAGCGCTCTTTTTTGTTTTTTATGTAGATTGCATAATATTCGTAAACTTTGAAAAATACTCTTAACATACCTAAAACATTCTTTGGTTTTTTAATAGCCTCTATACTTTTTTGGCTACTGATAAACTTATCGAAGGAATATACTGTTGAAATAGCAATAGACACAGTGTACACTAATTTATCTATCGAAAAGACAATTATTGATACTCCTATAAAAAAAATTCCTTTACTTATAAAAGGAAGCGGGTTTAAGTTAATTTCTACGAGTTTTTCTAATGATAAAATAGCGCTAGATTTAAAAAAAATAAGCAAAAAGAAAGATACCGATTACTATTTTTACACTAAAAAACTACATTCAGAAGTGCAAGATCAGTTAAGAAATGGCATCGAATTAGTTAGCATTCAAAAAGATACAATCCCTTTAAAAATAGGGACTTTACATTCTAAAGAAGTTCCCTTAAGAACCAATTTAGATATAAAATTTAAACTGGGTCATGATTTATCTTCGCCTATAAGCATAAAACCAAATACTGTTTTAATCTCTGGGGAGCAGTCATTATTAAAAAAAATATCTTTTTTAGATTTAGAACCAATTAATTTAGAAAACATTGCTGAAAATACTAAAATTAAGGCATCAATAAATATCCCTACAAATCTTAAAGCTGCTATTTCTTCTGCTGAAATAAATATATTTGTTGACAAATTTACTGAAGGAGAAATAGAAATTCCTATTTCAATAAAAAACGCACCTAAAGAGATAAATATTTTCCCTAAAAAAGTAAAAATAATTTATAAAGTAGGTTTGAAAAACTTTAATAAAATAGATGCTAATTTATTTAAGATAGAATGTAATTACAATCAAGTAAAAAACAATAACTCTCCCTATTTAACCCCCAAATTAATACAGGTTCCTGATTCGGTTACTGTTGTTAGAATAGTTCCTGAAAAAATAGACTTTTTAATACATAAATAATGGTAGTAGGTATAACGGGTGGTATTGGCAGCGGAAAATCGACCGTTGTAAAGATGTTTTCAAAGTTTAAAAATATTGCTATTTATATTGCTGATGATGAAGCTAAAAAACTAATGAACTCTTCTGATGAAATTAAAACACTATTAATTGCTGAATTTGGAAAAGAAGTTTATTTAAACAACAAACTTAACCGACCTTATTTGGCTAATATTGTTTTTAAAAACAAGCATAAGTTAAGTACTTTAAATACAATTGTACACCCTATTGTAAATAACCACCTACAAAATTTTATTCTTAAAAATGCCGACAAGGATTATATTTTATATGAAAATGCTATTTTATTCGAAAATGGCAGCAATACTTTTTGTGATAAAATAATTACCGTTACCGCCCCAGAAAAAATTAGAATCCAACGTGTTTTAGAAAGAGATAACACAACTATAGATGCTGTGAAAAATAGAATTAAAAACCAATGGGATCAATCTAAAAAAACATTACAATCGCATTATATAATTGAAAACCTTAACCTTACAAAAACCGAAGATCAAATATTAAGTATTCATAATATTTTAACAAAAACCATCAAATAACCTACGGTTTTTTAATGTTTTTTGTTAAAATTATCTTAATTTTTCAGTAACTTTGTTAATCTAAGTTAAAAGCAAACACTCCTTCATTTTATTGATTTATTTTTGAATAATGGGTAAGAAAATCTTTATTCTTATTGTTGTGTTAATGAGTATATCTTTAATAGGTATTATCGCTGTTCAAGTATATTGGATTAAGGATTCAATAAAGAGCAAACAACAACAATTTGACAATAATATTAAAATTGCATTGGCAAAAACATCTGAAAGGATTAAGGATAGCGAGTACGCTGATTTTGTTCAGAATAACCAAGAATTTCTTAACGACAGAAAATTTGTATCCAAAGCAGAAATAGACACTTATTTGTTTCAACAGATAGACACAACGAATAAAAGGAAATTTACCTTTGGTACAACTCTTTTAGCAGAAAGTATAAAAATGCCTAACGATTTTGTAAATAACGATTCAATTATTTTTAAACGCTATACTAGCAAGCAAGACTTTTATTCTTCGCAAGTAATTAAATCGACCAATAAAGATTTTAACTCTTTTATTGAGGAAAATAGTTTTTCAACAATAAAAACATACCCTAAATTCAATAGGCAACTAACTGAAGACATGCTTCTTCAACGAAATAAAATTTACCCTATTAATGAACGTGTAAGTAATCAAGTATTAAACAATACGATAAGAGAAGAATTAGGTAAAATGAATATTAACCAAGAATTTAAATACTGTGTATATGAAGATGGTTTAGCTACACAACTAAAATCTGGTTATTTTAATATTCAACCCAACGATGCTAATCACACTTTATTTGCTGATGATAATGGTAGTAGTAAATATAAATTATATGTAAAATTTCCTGACGAGCGTAAAAACCTATTATCTGGAATGATGAAAATTTTAGGCTTGTCTTTATTATTTATCGGTATAATTATTGCAGCTTTTTCCACATCATTATACCAATTAGTTCGTCAAAAAAAGATTTCTGAGATAAAAACAGACTTCATAAACAATATGACCCACGAGTTTAAAACACCTATTGCTACCATAAACTTAGCTTTAGATGCTATTAAAAATCCGAAAATAATATCTGATGAAATCAAGGTAAGACGCTACGTACGAATGATACGTGAAGAAAATAAACGTATGCACGGTCAGGTAGAAAATGTATTGCGAATTTCTAGGCTAGAGAAAAACCAGATAGAAATTAGTAAGGATGCTACCGATATGCACGACACTATAGAAGAAGCTATTGAACACATTCAATTACTAGTAGACGATAAAAAAGGAAGCGTAACATCACATTTTAAAGCAATATCAACAGAAGTACTTGGTAATCAATTTCATCTAACTAATATTATAGTAAATATGTTAGAAAACGCGATAAAATACTCTGAAGAAAGCCCTAAAATTGATGTTTATACAGAGAGTACAAATAAATACTTTATCTTTAAGATAAAGGACGAAGGTATTGGAATGAGCAGAAATGCTCAGAAATATGTTTTCGATAAATTTTATAGAGAGCATAAAGGAAATATACATAACGTAAAAGGCCATGGCTTAGGGCTTGCTTATGTTAAGGAAATTATAGACAGTCATCAAGGTACTGTTCATGTTGAAAGTGAAAAAGGTAAAGGAAGCTTATTTACAGTGAAATTACCGTTAATATAAAATCAAAAAAATGGGAAGCAAAAAAATATTATTAGTAGAAGACGATCCGAATTTCGGAACAGTTCTTAAAGATTATTTAGCGTTAAACGATTACAACGTTACACATGCTAAAGATGGGATAGATGGATTAATCATGTTTAAAAACGGAGAATATGATTTATGTATTTTAGATGTTATGATGCCTCGTAAAGACGGCTTTTCATTAGCACAAGACATTCGTGTTACAAATAAAGAAATTCCGATTATCTTTTTAACAGCTAAAACATTAAAAGAAGATGTTTTAAGAGGTTACCAAGTAGGTGGTGACGATTATTTAAATAAACCTTTCGATTCTGAAGTTTTATTACATAAAATAAAAGCTATTTTACAGCGTAAGGAAAACGAAAAATCTAGTGATACAGATGAATTTGAGTTCAAAATTGGTGGATTTGAGTTTAATTCTAAACTACGTCACCTTTCACTTAACGGTGCCGAAGCTCAAAAACTTTCACCTAAAGAAAGCAAGCTTTTAAGAATGTTAGCTGTTCATAAAAATGATTTAATGCCACGTGAATTAGCATTAACAAAAATTTGGAGAGATGATAATTATTTCACATCTCGTAGTATGGATGTTTATATTGCTAAACTTCGTAAATACCTAAAAGGTGATGAAAATGTTGAAATACTTAACATTCATGGTGAAGGATTTAGATTATTAGAAAAAATATAACAACTTAATTATACACAATTAATAAAGACTTCCTTTTCCCAGGAAGTCTTTTCTTTTTTATAAATTGTAACAATAATTTTAGTAAGTCGTCGAATACACATAATCAACAAAACCGAAAAACTTGGATACAATTTTATCAATAAAAAACCTCGATAAAAAATACGGGAAAGTCCACGCAGTAAACAATCTCTCTTTCGATATAAAAAAAGGAAATGTTTACGGAATTTTAGGACCCAACGGAAGTGGAAAATCAACCACTTTAGGTATTATTTTAAATGTAGTTAACAAAAATTCTGGCAGTTTTAGTTGGTTTGACGGAGAGCTATCTACCCATGAAGCGTTAAAAAAAGTAGGTGCTATTATTGAGCGTCCTAATTTTTATCCTTACATGACCGCTGTTCAAAACTTACAATTAATTTGTAAGATAAAAGGAGTTTCAGCTGATAAAATTGATGAAAAATTAAAAGTAGTTAATCTGTTCGAAAGAAAAGACAGTAAATTCAAAACCTATTCATTAGGTATGAAACAACGTTTAGCAATTGCTTCTGCATTGTTAAACGATCCTGAAATATTAATTTTAGATGAACCTACAAACGGTTTAGATCCGCAAGGAATCCATGAAATTCGTAAAATAATTAAAGATATTGCCAATAACGGAACTACAATTTTACTCGCCTCTCATCTACTCGATGAAGTTGAAAAAGTTTGCACACATGTTCTTATTATAAGAAACGGAATAAAACTATACAGCGGTAGCGTTGATAACATGGTTGTTTCAAACGGCGTTATAGAGGTTAAAACAGATGATAACATAGATAAACTTGTAAATGTTTTAAAAAATTATTACGAAATAGCAACTGTTGATGTTGAAGGTGATTTAGTAACTGCTCGTTTAGAAAACGAAATTCCTGCCTCGCAATTAAATAAATACTTATACGAAAACGGTGTAATTGTTTCCCACTTAGTTAAACGTAAACTTAGCCTAGAACAACAATTTTTAGATTTAACAAACAACTAATTCAACAAATATGCTACGTCTTTTATATATAGAATTTCATAAACTTAAATACAGTAGAGCCAGTAAAGTTCTATCAATTATATATTTTGCCTTATTAACATCAGTTGCTTTAATTGCTGCTATTAAGTTTGATATTGGTCCCATTAAATTCCATTTAGCGGATCAAGGTATTTTTAACTTTCCTTACATATGGCATTTTAATACGTACATGGCAGCCACTTTTAAATTCTTTTTACTTCTTGTAATTGTATCTATGATGGCCAATGAGTATAGCTATAAAACATTAAAGCAAAATTTAATTGATGGCTTAAGTAAAAAAGAATTCATTCTTTCTAAGTTTTATACCGTTATAGCATTTGCTTTTATATCAACTATTTTTGTTTTTGTTACCTCGTTAATACTAGGTGCCATTTATTCTGATTTTAACGAATTATCTATAATTTTCTCGGATTTAAACTACCTTATTGCTTTCTTTATTAAACTTGTAGGTTTCTTTTCTTTTGGATTATTCTTAGGTATATTAATTAAGCGATCTGCATTCGCTGTTGCAGCAATGGTGGTATGGTTAATTATAGAAAGCATTTTTAAAGGGTATTTATATTGGACTTTTAAAGATCTTAAAACTAGCACTGAAGAAGCGGTTAATTCTGTAATGCAATTTTTCCCTTTAGAAGCAATGTCTAACCTAATAAAAGAACCATTTACAAGATTAGGAGCTGTTAAATCGGTTGCCAATCAAATAGGCGAAAGCTTTACTAAGGACTATACAGTGAGTTATATTAATATTAGTATTGTTTTAATTTGGACGCTTATTTTTATCTATGCTTCATATTTATTATTAAAAAATCGAGATTTATAGAGGGTAATCAGTAGTTTAGCTGTTCTATTTTCAGTAAGAAAACATCTAAGAATGAAAAAACTACTATTCTCTTTATTTTTTTTAATAACAATTTCTGCTTTTAGCCAAAAAGAAGCCAATTTTTGGTATTTCGGTACCAATGCTGCTTTAGATTTTAATTCTGGCTCACCAATGCCTGTAGCAAATAGCCAACTTAATACAGTAGAAGGATGTTCTTCTTTTTCAAATTCAAAAGGTGAATTATTATTTTATGTTGGTGCCCCAAATCCGGATGCAAGAAATTTAACTATATGGAATAGAGATAATAACCCGATGCCTTTTTCTAACACTCTTTCTGGTGGACAAACATTAAAAGGAGATTCATCAAGTTCGCAATCGGCTCTAACTATTCCAGCTCCAAAAAAAGATGATGTTTATTATCTTTTTACTCTAGGAGCTACAATAGGAAGTGTTGGTGAAAATGGTTTTTGGTATTATACTATTGACATGACAAAAGATGGAGGTCTTGGTGATATTACGAACGGACCAACGGAACTTCATACAAGTGCTTTAAAAGATCAATGGAGTGAAAAAGTGACTGCTGTTAGGGCAGATGCTTGTAACACTTATTGGGTAATTTCTTTTGCTACCGGCAGTACCTTTTTCGCATACAAAGTTGATGAAAATGGCGTGGATATTAGCAACCCTGTTATTTCAAATATTAGCGGTTTATTTACTAATGATCCTAGAGGATATTTAAAAGTATCTCCAGATGGAACTAAACTTGTATTGGCTAATATGACAAATGGAGCTTTCTTATTCGACTTTGATGATGTTACAGGGAAAATTAGCAATTTCAATAATGAAGCAACTCCACAATCATTAAACACGAACTTTGAAAATGCATACGGAGTTGAGTTTTCAACATCTAGTAGAAGGCTATATCTTTCTACAGGTGATTTTAATGGTGCTAACGAAAATCTTTTTCAATACGATATAACGCAACCAACATTAGCTGACGTTAACACTTCTAGATATACAGTTCATACATATTTTAATACAAGAGGGGCTTTACAATTAGGACCTGATAGTAAAGTATACTGGACTAGTGATAAAAGCACAAAGATAAGTGTTGTAAACAATCCTGAAGAATTAGGAGCAGCTTGTAACTACTCTCATCGATCGGTTGATTTAGGTGGAGCTTTTGCTACACAAGGCTTGCCTCCATTTTTATCTTCTTTATTACTTCCTATCGAAATTACAGACGCTACAACAGGTAAAGTTCTTAATAACCAAACAGAGCAAAATTGTGTTGGAGAAAACTTAATTGTTTCCCCTGAAGATGTTCTTGCCCAGGCCGGATCTGTAATAACATATGAGTGGTTTTACAATACTAATACAACTCCAATATCTACAACAAAAGATCTCCTTCTTAATAATTTAGCAGTATCAAATGCAGGTGATTATAAATTAAAAGTATCACTTACAGACACTTGTGGTGACACAACAACATTAGAAGGTGTTTTTAAACTAGAAGTATACGAAGCTACTTCTGCAACACAGCCAACCAATGTTTTCTTTTGTGATATTGATAATGACGGTTTTAATACTTTCGATTTACAAAACGAAGTAACTCCCGAGGTTTTAAGTGGCCAGGATCCTACTATTTTTGAAGTAAAGTATTTTTTATCTCAAGCTGATGCCGACGCTAATATAAATGAGTTAACAAATCCGTATACAAACCCAACTGCATTTAGCAACCAAACGATGTTTGCAAGAATGCACAACATAACCGCACCAAATGCTTGTTATGATGTAAAAAGTTTCATTTTAGCCGTTACAGGAAATCCTACTCCGCAAACCCCTGCAGATTATGAACAATGTGATGATGATTTTAACGGAACAGATATTGATGGCTTTTTTAACAACTTTCTTTTAAACACAAAGGATACTGAAATTTTAGGCTCTCTAGATTCTACCGTTTATCAAATATCATATCACACAACTTTAGCTGGAGCTCAAATAGATAAAAACACTGATGCTATAGATAAAAACAGTCCTTACAGAAATACTTCGGCTAATACTCAACTAATTTTTGTTCGAGTTGAAAATATTAATAACACCGCTTGTAACGACACTTCTAAATCATTTAATTTAGTTGTGAATCCACTTCCTGTAATTGATAACAATAGTGTAACATTAAGACAGTGTGATACGGATGCAGATTTAATGACTACGGTGAATCTAACTTTAGCTGAAAAAAGTATTTCAACAAACTACACAAACGAAACTTTTAAATATTACCCTACCGAGAATAATGCTATAAATAATACTACCGAAATAACAAATCAAACAGCACACCCTGTTACAAATGGTGATACTGTTTGGGCACGAACAATTTCTAATAAAGCTTGTTATAGAATTTCAAGAATAAATATTATTGTTGGCTTTGCTTCTGATGTTGTTTACACTAAAGAATTTGCTGTTTGTGATGACTTTTTAGATGCTGATGGTAACAATACAATTAATAATAGTGATACTGATGGAATTACTTATTTCGATCTGAGTTCTGTTGAATCTGACATTAAAGCTACTTTTCCAGCAGTAAACAGACCAAATTTAGAGGTGTTAATTTTCGAATCAATTACTGATAGAGATGCGGTAATTAATAATATAACAAACACCTCAAACTACCGCAACAAAAATATACCTGCATTAACATCACAATATTTATATGTTAAAATAATAGACAAAACAAATAATGATTGTCAGGGTTTAGGTAGCTTTACCATCTTAGCTCAGCAACCTCCAACAGCCAATAAAGTTTTAGACTTTAATTTTTGTGATGATTTTGATAGTGGTTCTTTTAACGATGGTCAAAATATTGATATAAACTTAAGAGATCGCGTTAATGATATTTTAGGAGTTTCTCAACCAGCAACAGATTACACTGTTACTTTTCATACCACAGCGGCAGATGCTAACTCAGGGAATGCACCTATAATAAACGACACAAACTACACAAATCAAACAAGAGATCAAGAAACCATTTATATTCGTGTTGTTAACGATACTACGGGTTGTTTTAATCATCATACTACTCTTGATATTATTATAAATCCGCTACCAACTATTACCAACGCAATTCCTAATCTAGAAATTTGTGATATCGCTACTACAAGCGATGGTGATTCTAGAAACAGGCTTGCGCAAGACATTAATTTATCTGAAAGAGATGTAGATATTCTTAACGGTAGAGATGCTAGTTTATTCGACATTACATACCATAGAACTCGCGACGATGCTATTAATGGCATATTACCTCTTAACAAAACAAATTATACGAATGATCCTGCTTTCACCAATTTTCCTGCAGATTTACTAAGCGATGATCCTGCTACCGAAATTATTTATATTAGTATTTTAAATACTACAACAAATTGTAGATATGGTATTGCAACTCTGCAGCTAGTAATATACCCTGAACCTAATATTCCTTTAAATACAGCTACAAATTATATAGATTGTGATAATGAAACCGATACAAATTCTGATGATACAAACGGAATTAACGGAGACATTACGCTAAAAAATAAAATACCCGAAATATTAACAAACTATACAGCTAGTGAATACAGTAATTTTAGGGTAACATTTCACGAAAACTTAGCAGATGTACAGTCTGGTACAAACGCTTTAAATGATAGCAAATATCAAAATACAGTAAACAATCAAACCATATATGTTAGGGTTGTTAATAACAACACTTCATGTGTTCATGATGATTTAACTTTTAATATTATAATAAATCCATTACCAGAATTTACTGTTGATACGCCAGTAATTGTTTGTTTAAACAATCCACAAACAAGGCTAGAACCAATTAACCCTGCTGCAACATATAATTATGAATGGACGTTGAAAGGAGATCCTGCTATTTTAAGTACTGATGCTTTTTATGATGTAACAGTGGGCGGAACTTATATTATTTCTGCCACTATGCAAGATGGTACTAGCTGTAAAAGAAACAGAGAAATTATAGTAAACGAATCTATAAACCCAACTTTAACAAGCAATGATGTTGTTATTATCGACGATACAAATAATAGTGGATTAGATAATTATGCTATTAAAATAATTACCGAGAATGAAAATTTAGGTATCGGTGATTACGAGTTTGCTATTGTTGATGAACAAAATAATATGACTGGTTTTCAAGACGAACCGTTATTTGAAAATATTACTGGAGGTTTATATAATGTTATTGTTAAAGATAAAAATGGGTGCCAACCAGATGCTGAATTAGAAATAGCTGTTATTGAATACCCGAAATTCTTAACCCCTAACGGAGACGGACAAAATGATACTTGGAAAATAAAAGGAGCTAATTCTAGTTTTTATCCTTCAAGTAATATTACTATTTTTGATAGGCTCGGTAAAATCGTTGCTATTATTTCTATAGATGACAACGGTTGGGACGGAACTTATAACGGAAAACTATTGCCCTCTAACGATTATTGGTTTAAAATTCAACTTGTAGATAGAAATGGAAAAAGTCACCAACATCAAGGACATTTTTCTTTATTAAGAAGATAATTAACTAATAAACAGATGTTTTTTTTTGTAATTTAGCTAATTGTATAAAATTATCATTTGCTATGAATAAGTTTTTTACCATTTTGTTATTGTTTTCTTACCTATTTTGCTTCTCTCAAAGAGAAGCTGATAATTGGTATTTTGGAGATAAAGCTGGCTTGCATTTTAACGAGGGTAAATTAGATGTTTTAAACAATAGTGAAATGGATACCCATGCTGGCTCTTCATCTATTTCAGACAAAAATGGTAATTTAGTTTTATATACAAACGGACAAACAGTTTGGAATAAGAATCATCAAATAATGATTAATGGTGAAAACTTAATTGGCGAACCAGAAAATACACAACCTGTTATAATAATTCCTAAACCTAATAGCGATACTACATATTATATTTTTACTACTAGAACTACAGAATTAAATTCTCCTTTACAATACCCTGGTATTTATTTCTCTGAAATAGAAATATCTACTATATACCCTTTAGGGAGGGTAAAATATAAAAACATGAGATTAACACACTCAACAGCTAATAAAATTACAGCAGTACATCATAAAAACGGGAATGATATTTGGGTAATAACCTATGGAAGCGAATCATATGAAGGTATAAACAATATTTTTCACGCCTATAAAGTAACAAAAGATGGCGTGGAAAGAGCTCCTATTAAAACTCAACTTAATGAAATAGAAAAAAAATTAATAGGTGAAATGAAAGCCTCTCCTGATGGTAGTAAAATAGCTTTATCTACTGGATTAAATTTATATTTATATAATTTTGATAACACAACAGGTTCTTTATCTAGATACAAATACTTAACTTTACTTACTTCTTTTACAGAAGGTTTCTCTAGCTACGGTGTTTCTTTTTCACCAAATTCTAAACTACTGTATTATCCATCTAAGCATAGTAGTGGTTTTTATTATATTATGCAGTTAGAACTTAATCATCCGGATGAAAATTATTTTGGTACTCCTTTATTTCCTATTCGTAAATCTAGAAGAATTTCTAACTCAATACAATTAGCTTCTAATGGTAAGATATATGTAGCTCAATCAAGCGCTATAAATTTATATGATGACGAAGGATATTATACTGGTTTTGAGTTAATACCCAATAAAACTATTAGTGTTATTAACGAACCTAATAAACTAGGGGAAGATTCTAATTATAAACATGACGTAATAAATTTAGGAGACGGGTCCTCCCTGAGAGGTTTCCCTAATTTTATTCAATCTTATTTTAGAAATAGAATTGTTACTGAAAATAAATGTATTAATGATACTTTTGATTTTAGCCTGGACGCATACAACACTATCACTTCTGCTACTTGGGATTTTGGGGATGGAAATACTTCATCTGGTCTATCAACCAACCATAAATATGCAATACCAGGAAAATACCTTGTGACTTCTAAGGTTACAATAAATGGAACGACAACCCCTTTCTATAAAGAAGTTATTGTTTATCCGCTACCTGAAGTTATTGCTAATCAAGAACTACTTCAATGTGATGTTAATAATGACGGTATAGATTATTTCGACTTAAATGATATTAATAATAAAGTGGTTACAAGTACCTCTAAAAAAGAATTTTTTTTTTATAAAAGCGTCTTAGATGCAAAAAACGACGAAAATAAAATTTCAAATCCTAAAAGTTTTCTAAACGAAAGTAACCCTCAAGAACTTTTTGTTAAAGTCATATCTGATAAGGGCTGTTATAATATTACTAACTTTTTTATTGAATCTAAATATATTAAACTTGAGGATATACCTAATTATTACACTTGTGATAGTAGTGATAAAACAGATGACGATTCTAAAGGAACTTTTAATTTAAAAAAGATAAGAAAAGAAATTAAAAATCAATATAATTTAATTAACAAAGAGGAAATTAGGTTTTACCCATCTATAATTGAAGCTCAAACTACTTCTAATCTAATTGACATAAGAACACCTTTTACCTCTTCTTCTACAACAATTTATGTGAGAGTAGATACAGATTTGGGATGTGGTGGAATAAAACCTGTTGAACTCATTGTTAATTCAGTACCAATAATTACGATAAAGGATACTTATAACTTGTGCTTTAATCCAAATTCACAGCCACCTATAATATTAGATGGTGATGTTTCAAACGATCGATTTGAATGGAGAAATCAATCGGGGGATATAATCGCTAGCCAAAGAGAATTTACGCTTACAGAAATTGGAAATTTCTCTCTTACTGTTTATAAAACTGAAAATGAAATTGAGTGCTCTAATTATAAAGAGTTTTCTGTCACTAACCTAGACGCTCCTATTTTTAACCAAGTAATAGTTGATACAGAAACTGAAAATAATACTATTTTTGTTAGTCTTATAGGAAATAGTAGCTATGAATTTTCTCTTGATAATGAAACATTCTTTAACAATGGGCTAAACCACACTTTTAAGAATGTTAAACCTGGTGTAAGAACAATTTACGTTAGAGATATTAATAATTGTGAATCTTCTATACAAACGAATGTTGGTGTTATTGGTTTCCAAAAATTTTTCACCCCTAACAATGACAATATAAATGATGTTTGGATTGTCAAAGGAGCCACACAAGAGTTCTTTAAAAAAATTGACATTATTATTTTTGATCGTTTCGGTAAAATAGTACATACTTTCCATAATCAAAATGCTGATAAAGGCTGGGACGGTACTTTTAATAGTAAAAAACTCCCCCCTAACGATTACTGGTTCCATGTAAAACTAATCGACCTGAATGATAAAAAAATCGAAGAAAATGGACATTTCTCACTTCGTGAAAATTAACTAAAAATATTTTTTATTACAATATAAAACACCATTAATATTTATCTAAAAAACTACCTTCAATAAATTATTGACCTGATGGTGTTCTTCTTCATAAGAGTAGAAAAATTTACAGAAAAAAGTTACCTTTTGCTCTTAAGAAAATAATAATTAACACGTAAAATACATCTAAATCATCAATAGTTTTTCACACAAACTATCCGTATTTTTGTTGTATGGACTTTGAATTATACTCAGATTTTAAACCTACTGGCGATCAGCCTACAGCAATAAAACAATTAGTAAACGGATTAAATACCAACGAGAAACACCAAACATTATTGGGTGTTACTGGTTCTGGTAAAACCTTTACTGTTGCCAATGTTGTTGCCGAGGTAAACCGACCTACCTTGGTATTGGCGCACAACAAAACATTAGCAGCCCAATTGTATTCTGAGTTTAAGCAATTTTTTCCAAACAATGCTGTAGAGTATTTTGTTTCTTATTATGATTACTATCAACCAGAAGCATATATTCCTGTTACAGGTACTTTTATCGAAAAAGATTTATCTATAAATGATGAAATAGAACGCTTGCGAATTAGCACTTCCTCTTCCCTACTTTCGGGGCGTAGAGATATTATTGTAATTGCATCTGTTTCTTGTTTATACGGTATCGGAAATCCGAATGAGTTTAAGAAAAATGTAATTCCGATTGAAGTAGATCAGCAAATTTCTCGCACAAAATTCTTACATCAATTGGTTACCAGTTTGTATTCTAGAACTGAAATAGAGATAAAAAGCGGAACTTTTAAAGTAAAAGGTGATGTTGTTACTATTTATCCGTCGTACGGTGATAGCGGTTATCGTGTGCATTTTTTTGGTGATGAAATTGAAGAAATTGAAACTTTTAATATAGAGAACAATCAAGTAATTGAAAAATTAACCGAACTAACCATTTATCCTGCAAACTTATTTGTTACCTCACCTGATGTGTTGCAAAATGCTATTCATACAATACAGGATGATATGGTAAAACAAGTAGATTATTTTAAAGAAATCGGGAAACATTTAGAAGCAAAACGATTATTAGAACGTACCGAATTCGACTTAGAAATGATGCGTGAATTAGGATATTGTTCTGGTATCGAAAACTATTCTCGTTATTTAGATGGTCGAAATCCTGGTACGCGTCCGTTCTGTTTATTAGATTATTTTCCTGAAGATTATTTAATGGTTATTGACGAAAGTCATGTTACCATTCCGCAAACCCATGCCATGTATGGTGGCGATAGAAGTAGAAAAGAAAATTTGGTGGAATACGGCTTTCGTTTGCCCGCCGCAATGGATAACCGTCCGTTAAAGTTTGATGAATTTGAATTATTACAAAACCAAGTAATTTATGTTTCTGCAACGCCTGCCGATTATGAATTACAAAAAACCGAAGGTGTATTTGTTGAACAAGTAATTAGACCAACAGGATTATTAGATCCAATAATAGAAGTGCGCCCAAGTTTGAATCAGATTGATGATTTAATTGAAGAAATTCAGATTCGTGTAGAAAAAGATGAGCGTACTTTGGTTACTACCTTAACAAAGCGAATGGCTGAAGAATTGGCAAAATACTTAACCAGAATTCAAGTTCGTTGTCGTTACATTCATTCGGATGTTGATACCTTAGAGCGTGTGCAAATAATGCAAGATTTACGAAAAGGTATATTTGATGTGTTAATTGGTGTAAACTTACTTCGTGAAGGTTTAGATTTACCAGAAGTATCGCTAGTTGCTATTTTAGATGCTGATAAAGAAGGTTTTTTACGTAGCCACCGATCTATTACGCAAACTGTTGGTAGAGCTGCAAGAAATGTAAACGGTCGTGCAATTTTATATGCTGATAAAGTTACCAATAGTATGCAACGTACCATGGATGAAACTGATCGCAGGCGTGAAAAACAAATAAACTACAATACTAAAAACGGAATTACACCAACACAAATTAATAAGAAATTAGATAATACACTTTCTAAAGAAACCACAGCGACATATCAGTATGACAACGCGATACAAAAAGCTGCAGAACAAGATTTACAATATTTACCTAAAGAAGAAATAGAAAAACGTATTCGCGCCAAACGCAAACAAATGGAAGAAGCTGCCAAAGGTTTAGATTTTATGGTAGCCGCACAATTACGTGATGAAATTGCTGTTTTAAGAAAGAATTTGTAATTTTTTATTTATTTTCGCCAAAATTTTTTTAAAAATTATAAAAAACTATGAAAATTAAATTTTTTTTACTAATTGCTTTATTTACATTAAGCATCAATGCCCAAAATAGCTTCAGAAAAGCTTCAATTACAACAAATGATAATCAAAAAAAAGAAGGGTATATAAAAACCTTTGGAGAAATAATTCCGGAAGAAATAATTTTTAAAAAAAACTTTAATTCAGAAAGCTTTGAAAGATTAAAAACTAAAGATTTTAATCAATTAAATTTAGGAAATGTTAGTTTTATTAGAAAAGAAGTATCTTATGAGCCTTTAGGCAAAAATATGCTTGCCAAGAAAAAAAACAATAACAATACTTTTAACCTAACAACTAAGAATCTACTTTTAAAAATTCATTTGAAATTTGAAAATTTCATTTTTTATTCTTTTCATGAAAAAGGAAATGAGTATTTTTTTATAGAACATAATGATAAAATCGAACTTTTAAAATTTAAAAAAATAATTAAAGCTGAAAAGAGCGTAAAAATTAAAGCGTTTAGAAGGCAATTATTTAAAAAATTTTCGTCGAAAATTATAAATAAATCAAAGACAATTGGAAAATTAAAATATAGTAAAGATAACTTAATAACCTTTTTCACTTTGTATGCAAACAACAACAACTATTCTTTTAAAAATTATAGTGATAGTTTTTCTAGGTCATTTAAAAACGCATTTGATATTACACCAAAAATAGGGTACTCAAAAGTTAACAACTTAATAAAAAATGAAAATGAATCATATAATTCGGATTCTAAAAAATCAAATTTAAATTTCGGCCTTGATTTTGAATACTTCATTAATTCAATTCAAAAAAGATCTTCTATAGTTTTTTCTTATACTTATCATTTAAATTCAAAAATTCAATCAAGATTTGCTTTTGGACAGGGAAATCCTGAGAATTCTACTATTACAAACGAATATCAAAGAAGTACTTACGGGGCAAGTTATAGACATTATTTTAAGCTTTTAAAAAATCATTATTTTTATTTAAACGGAGGTTTTACACTTGAAAATTCAAAAGGTAAAATTGATTATTTTTATGAGCCTACTAACGCTTACATAGCTAGACTTGAATATGAAGGTACCAATGCTGCTTTTAACTTTGGGGTAGGTTATAATTTGTATGATTTTAATTTAGAAATTAATTATGTACCAAACTTAAGTGGAGATTTAAAAACTTTAAGTTCTCCTTCTACAAACGGATCATGGAGCTTCGAGAGAAGTAATATGTTAAATATTTCAGTGGGTTATTCAATTTTTTAAATTAGAATACTTTGAAATGATAATTAGTTTGATAGCTCTATATAAAACACACTTTTAATTTAACGGCCTTATCTAAATTTAGATGAGGCCATAAAATTAATTAGTTCCTGAGACTATTCTTGTATTTATATTAACAGCAATAATTGAGTGATAAAATTATTGATTTGAAAAACAAACTTTAATCTTCACTTCCCCAAGGAGCACTTGGAGTCTCTATTTCTTTTGTTAAATCAAACTTTACAGAGAAAAACCTATCGGTTCCTATTCTACGTAAGTTATAGGTAAAACTAGTTTCATCTATTGTAACCCACCAAACATTATTAGAAGCATAGGAAATCAAACTCGCAGTATGTTTATCCGCAGGAAAGAATTGAATATTTGGCAATCCCCTATTCGGGTTAACACCACCATATTGTGTAATTTTATCTTCCGAGCCATCTTTGTGTCGATGATCGTGTTTTAACTGTATTAACTTATCAGTATTCATGGTAAAAACCCAAGTACGAGATTTATCATCACCTACAAAAAAAGGAATTCTAATTATATTATTTTCACAAGAACGAACATGCATTACTAATTTTTCTCCTTTAAATCCATCACCTTCTTTTGCTCCTGCTATTATTTTACCTTCAAATGCTTTTCCACAATGAGTTTGTAAAGTATTCCAAAATAATTCTGAATTTGTTTTTTCTTGTGCTAGTAATTGAAAAGGAAGTAAAATAAGGAATAATAATTTTCTCATTATGTAGTATTTATAGTGCAACAAGATAAAACAAAAAACCCTCACTTTAAAAGTGAGGGTTTTCCTATATATTTAACTAAAAACTAATTCTTAAGCTCCTAAAACTTCTGCAACTTTATCTGCAGCTTCTTGAAACTCAGTAGCAGAAATAATTTCCATTCCACTATTGTCAATTAATTCTTTTGCTTCTTTAGCATTTGTTCCTTGTAAACGACAAATAATAGGCACATTAATTTTGTCTCCCATACTTTTGTAAGCATCTACAACACCTTGAGCAACACGATCACAACGAACGATTCCTCCAAAAATATTTACTAAAATTGCTTTTACGTTGGTATCTTTTAAGATAATTCCGAAAGCTTTTTCAACACGCTCAGCATCTGCAGTACCACCAACATCTAAAAAGTTAGCTGGTTCACCACCTGCTTGCTTAATTAAATCCATAGTTCCCATTGCTAATCCAGCTCCGTTTACCATACATCCAACATTACCATCTAAATCTACATAGTTTAAACCTGCAGCTTTCGCTTCAACTTCAATAGGATTTTCTTCACGAATATCACGCATTGCTGCATAATCTTTATGACGATATAAAGCGTTTTCATCTAAAGTAACTTTAGCATCAACAGCCATTATTTTATCATCAGATGTTTTTAACACTGGGTTAATTTCGAACATTGCCGAATCTGATTTTACATACGCAGTATATAAAGCAGTAACAAACTTTGTCATTTCTTTTAATGCAGCACCGCTTAAACCTAAGTTAAAAGCAATTTTACGTGCTTGAAAAGGCATTAATCCTAAAGCAGGATCAATTTCTTCTGTAAAAATTAAGTGTGGCGTTTCTTCAGCAACAGTTTCAATATCCATACCACCTTCTGTAGAATACATAACCATGTTTCTACCAGTTGCACGGTTTAATAAAACTGACATATAATATTCATCTGGTTCACTTGCACCAGGGTAATATACATCTTCACAGATTAAAACTTGGTTTA
Organism: Tenacibaculum sp. SM2510; assembly: GCF_057002845.1. Taxonomy (NCBI): domain Bacteria; kingdom Pseudomonadati; phylum Bacteroidota; class Flavobacteriia; order Flavobacteriales; family Flavobacteriaceae; genus Tenacibaculum; species Tenacibaculum sp. SM2510. The sequence continues at coordinate 2,612,052 of NZ_CP192703.1, read as the reverse complement.
CTAATTTACCTTCAGCCGAAGTTTGAGGAGTAATTAACATCATTCCTAAAATATCATTAGAAATACTTTTTACCTCATCTAAGTTTTTAGCCAACTTAACTCCACCACCTTTTCCACGACCACCTGCGTGTACCTGTGCCTTAATTACGTGCCAACCTGTACCTGTTTCTTCAGTTAATTTCTTTGCAGCTTCAACAGCTCCTTCTGGTGTATTTGCAACAATTCCTCGTTGAATACGAACCCCAAAACTGTTTAATATTTCTTTACCTTGATATTCGTGTAAGTTCATTAGATATGAATTTTTAAAGTCGAACAAAAATACAAATTCAATTTATAATACATTACTATTTATTATAATTATTACAACTTTTATTTTCACATTTCTTTAACATTTTTATTTGTAACGATTATTTATTTAACATGTCTTTAGAGTAATTAACATGAATTTGTGATATAAACGCATAATTCATAAATATTTTTGCAAATTATTTTACGCTATAAACTTACTATGTATAAAAGTATCACCCTACTAATTGCTGTTGTGTTTTTTTCTAACGGAATTACAGCTCAAGAAATTAATCAGAATAGAAAAAAAATGAACGCTACTCGCGTATCTTCTTCCCCAAAGATTGACGGAATTATAAATGAAGCTTTGTGGGCTAACATTCCTATTGCCAAAGATTTTATAATGATGCGCCCAACTAACGGCGAAAAAGAACCAAATACGCATAAAACAGAAGTTAAATTAGTATATGATGATCAGGCTATTTATGTGAGTGCTAAAATGTATACTCCTGATACTTCCATAATCCCTGCAGAGTTTAACAATAGAGATCGTATTGGTAATTCTGATTTTTTTATGCTGATGATCAACCCTAATGATGACGGACAAAACCCTACCATGTTTATTGTAACCGCATCTGGTGTTCAGGCAGATTCAAAAGTTTCTACTGGTAATGAAGATTATAATTGGAATGCTGTTTGGCGAAGTGCCATTAAAGTAAATGATGACCACTGGGCAGTAGAAATGAAAATACCATATCGTGCTTTGCGTTTTGCAAATACACCTATACAATCTTGGGGAGTAAATTTTCATAGAGAGGTTAAAAATTTAAATGCCCGTTTTACGTGGAATCATATTGATAATACACAAGGAAACTGGACACAGTATGATGGTTTAGTTGAAAATTTTAAAAATATTACTCCACCTACTCGTTTAAATTTTTATCCGTATGCCTCGGCAACAACAACTTCTTTTGAAGGAAAAACTGATTTTGACTGGAGTGTTGGTATGGATGTTAAATATGGTCTTACCGAAAACTTTACATTAGATGCTACCTTAATTCCCGATTTTGGACAAGTTGGTTTTGATGATGTTAGCTTAAATTTAGGACCTTTTGAGCAGCAATTTTCTGAACAAAGACAATTTTTTACAGAAGGAACTGAGCTGTTTACCAAAGGTCGTTTATTTTACTCTCGTCGAATTGGAAGTTCTCCTATAAGATCAGCCTCTGTAGATGAAGACACCGAAACGTTAATAGATTCTCCTGGAAAAGTTCAAATGCTGAATGCTATAAAAATATCAGGAAGAACAGAAAAAGGATTAGGGATTGGTTTTTTTAACGCTATTACAGATAAGGCCGAAGCTACAATTCAGAATAACACGACAAAAGAAACCAGAACGGAAGTTATAAATCCGTTTTCTAACTATAATATTTTAGTACTAGATCAACAGTTTAATCAAAACTCATCAGTAACATTAATTAACACCAATGTTACTAGAGATGGTAACTTTAGAGATGCAAATGTTTCTGGTTTACTTTGGCATGTTGAAGACAAAAACAGTACCTATAATGTTGATGGTTCTTTTAAGATGAGTAATATTTATGACGATGAAGACAACCCTAATACAGGGTATACTTTTGATACAAGTGTAGGTAAACAATCTGGTAACTGGAGAGGTGAAATAGGTTATAATTTTGAAAACAAAGATTTTAACCCGAACGATTTAGGAATTTTATTTAGCAATAACGAACAAGCTATTTATGGTTTTGCTGCATATCACCTATTAAAACCAAAGGGAATATTTAATAGCTACAGAATAAGTACCTCGTATAATATTAATTTTTTACATAAACCAGGCACCTATACTGGTACTAATGGTAATATTTCTTTTCAGGCACAAACCAAAAAACGTTTTGGTTTTGGTGGAAACTTAAATTACAATAGTGAAAGAAAAGATTTTAATGAACCAAGACAAGGTAATACAAGCGGTATTTTCTTTAAAAGACCACAAAGGATAAACATTAACCACTGGGGATCTACCGATTACAGAAATAAATTTGCTATTGATTATGATTGGTATTATAACTTTTTTAAAGACAATCCTAAAGAAGGTTACGGATTTAGAATATCACCTAGATATCGTTTTAACAGTAAGTTTTCTTTAATTTATGCATTTAGATACAATCAAACTAATAACGATCAAGGTTATACTACTGAAGTTAGCCAGAATGATATAGATGAAAATCCTACTCTTGCCCCTTTTGAAAATGAAATTATATTTGGTCAGAGAGATTGGACCACTTACAATAACTCTTTAACAGGAAAATATAGTTTTGATACAAAATCCTCACTTTCTATGTCTTTTAGGCATAACTGGAGTAAGGTGCCATATGAAAACCAATACTATACTTTAGGTAACAACGGCGAACTAATAGAAAGTAATTATAACGATAACAATGACAAGAATTTTAATCGCTGGAATTTAGATGTAAACTACTTATGGCAATTTGCTCCTGGTAGCCAATTGATTGCTTTTTATAGAAATTCTATATCTAACTTTAATGACAAAGCTAATCAAAATTTCTCTGAAAATTTAAATTCTCTTCTTCAAGAATCTAATAGGCATACATTCTCTGTTCGTTTTGTATATTTTATCGACTATAACCACTTGAAAAATATTTTTTAACCTCTTTTTTATATAACTTGAAATCAGATAGCCTTTAAACGTTATCTGATATCTTTTTTATACATTCGTTATATTGAATATAGAACTATGATTATTGCTAAAAACATCCATAAAAATTATGGAGAAGTTGAAATTTTAAAAGGTGTTAATCTTCATATTAAAAAAGGAGAAATTGTTGCTATTGTTGGTCCTTCTGGAGCAGGAAAAACTACGTTACTTCAAATTTTAGGAACCCTAGATAAACCGCAAGAAAATGAAAACTATGAGCTGCTGGTTAACAATAGCGCTATAAAAGGTTTAAGCGACAAAGAGGTTTCGTCTTTTAGAAACAAGCATATCGGTTTTATTTTTCAATTTCATCAATTATTACCTGAATTCACTGCTTTAGAAAACGTTTGTATTCCTGCTTTTATTGGCGGAAAACCTAAAATAGCTACCGAGAAAAAAGCCAAAGAATTATTATCTTTCTTAGGCTTATCACATAGAGAAAATCACAAACCTAACGAACTTTCTGGCGGTGAGCAACAGCGTGTAGCGGTTGCTAGAGCTTTAATTAATGAGCCTTCAGTTATTTTTGCCGATGAGCCTTCTGGAAACTTAGACTCTACTTCTGCTGAAAACCTACACAACTTATTTTTTGAATTACGAGATAAATTCGGGCAAACTTTTGTGTTGGTTACCCACAACAAAGAATTAGCTAAAATGGCCGATCGTACTTTAACCATGAAAGACGGGGTAATTGTTGGATAATGTAACAAACTAATCTTTTTTACTACTAACAAGTAAATCAAATTTATTATGAAAGATACGTTTAAAGAATTAGTTGAGTATTTAAAAAATCCGGTCTTAGAAAAAGATACTAATCAAGATAATTCTTATCGATTTAAAAAATTCTTTCATTTACTTATTATCAGCATACTTACAGGTGCAGCTTTAACACCTTTATTTGCTTTAATAGAGCACTTAGGTTTAGTTGACATGAATACGCATGCCATGGAGGAGTTAATGAAAAGCATGTCTAAAATAACTCTTTTTGCGGTTATTGTAATTGCTGCCCCTTTACTGGAAGAATTACTTTTTAGAGCTCCAATTGCTTTATTCCGAAACAAAAAATATTTTAAAATAGTTTTTTACGCTTTTGCTTTAATTTTTGGATTCATACATTTATCTAATTTCGAAACAACAACAAATGTACTTTTATTAGCGCCAATTTTAGTAGCTCCGCAAATTATACTAGGTGGTTATTTAGGTTTTATTAGAGTGCGATTCGGATTAATTTGGAGTATTCTTTTACATGCTAGTTACAATGCCTTTTTTGTTTTAATTACTTTTGCTACTGATTTAGTATAAAATGAAAAAAAACGAACTTAAAGAGTTTCTAGATGAAAAAGTTATAAAATATAACAATCCTGATTTTATTGAGAGCGATCCTATTCAAATTCCACATCAATTTTCTTTAAAAGAAGATATTGAAATTACAGGGTTTTTAGCGGCAACAATAGCTTGGGGAAATCGAAAAATGATTATCAAAAATTCATTAAGAATGGTTGAGTTACTAGGCTATTCACCCTATGACTTTGTAATGAGCCATACCGACGATGAATTAGCCAATTTTGACGGATTTGTACACCGTACTTTTAATGGGGAGGATTTTAAATTTTTTATAAAATCGCTCAAAAACATTTACCAAAACCATAACGGATTAGAAGCTGTTTTAACTACTAAAAACCAAGATAACTATCAATTAGCTATTCATAATTTCAAACAAGTTTTTTTTGAAATACAACATCAGCAAAGAACATTAAAACATGTTTCTGACCCTTTAAAAGGCTCTGCATCTAAACGTATAAACATGTTTTTACGTTGGATGGTTCGAAACGATAATACTGGTGTAGATTTGGGTATTTGGAAAACCCACTCTCCTGCCCACTTGCATTGCCCTTTAGATGTACATTCTGGTAATGTTGCTCGTAAATTGAATATACTAACCAGAAAACAAAACGATTGGAAAGCGTTAACAGAGTTAGACATAACTTTACGTAGTTTTGATAAAGACGATCCTGTAAAATATGATTTTGCTTTATTCGGGTTAGGAGTTTTTGAAAAATTTTAATTCCTTACTTTTACAATATAAATCAACTTTCAATTTAACTTTTACTTCTATGAAAAATAATTTAACAGATATGATGTGCTTAGATGTGTATTTATCTTCTTTAAGCGAAGAGAAGTATGCAGAAACTAAGGAGCTAATAAAGCCATCGCTAACCCAAAATATTAATTTATTAAGCTGGGGAATACACGATTTATTTTACGATAAAAAAACTAAAGAAGATATAAATACCCTTCAGGTACTTGCCAATAATTTTAACTGGAAAAATGAAATTGCTGAAATTTTAAATGAGAATTCATACGAATCTCTTGTAATAACAAACACCAGCAAGAAAATAATTTGGGTTAGCGATGGCTTTAAAAAAATGACAGGCTATAACAAGGAATATGCTTTGCAAAAAACTGCTGACTTTTTACAAGGCAAAGAAACATCCGAAGCTACAAAAAACAGCATTCGCAAAAAAATATTAGCCAACAAACCATTTAAAGAAATTATTCTTAATTACAGAAAAGACAAATCTACTTATAAATGTGAATTGAATGTTTTCCCGTTGTTTTCTAAATCAGGAACCACTCATTTTTTAGCCTTAGAAAGAGAAGTTGCTTAACTTTATTAAGATGCAAACATTTGTTCACTACTTCTTACACTTCGGGTTTCCGCTTATAATTGCCTATTTTTTTTTTAAAAGTGATTGGAAAAAAGTCTACTTTATTTTAATAGCAACCATGTTGGTAGATTTAGATCATTTAGTATCTACGCCAATATTTCAGCCGAACAGATGCAGCTTCGGCTTTCATCTTTTCCATTCTTATTTCGCCATGATTGGCTACGTAATTTTATTATTCTTTAAAAAACCATACCGCATAATTGGCATTGGTCTTTTACTACATATGCTCACCGATTTAATAGACTGCTTGTTTATGTACAACAACTGCAAAACGTGTTACGAAAACACTCCAGCAACAGCGATTTTAAAGTTCATAACAAGCCTCTTTTAAAACAAAATCAGCGTTAGATTTATATAATTTATTTGAAGCTATTTCCCGCTTTACACACTCGCTTTTTTTTTAAGAAAAAACAAAAAAAGAGCTCAAACAAATGCTTCTATCGGGGCTAAAAACCTTTTATCGCTAAAAGACCGAATCCCTCAAACTGAATTTATTTCAGTTTGAGGGATTCGGTTTGCCGTAGTTCTTAGTTTTATGCGTTGCTGGAATAAATTCAGCATGACGTTTATATCTAAAAAAACACTTTATTTAAAGTTTAAAAAGGCGCTTATTCTTTTAAAATTAAATCGCAATACCAAAAACTAGTATCGTAATTTTTAACTTTTTCTGACGTGTCTTTATGACTGTTCTGAGAATCATCTTTATTTAAAGTATATGATTTCAGCAACTTCTCGCCTATTTCAAATTCAATTGGTTTACTAAAAATGGGTCCGTCAAAACAAAAAGTATGAAACTCTCCATTTTCGCCACAAACATCAACATCATCGGGCAATTCGTTTATAAAATCTTCATCAATAATTCTACCTACAAATTCTTCTCCTAATTTCTTAGCATTAACACAAACAGTAATAGTTTTAAAACCTAAAGCTAAAAATTCTTTAAGTATTTCTTTCGTATCTTTTTTCCATAACGGGTACACGCCTGTAATACCTACTTCTTGTAATTTTGTATCCCTGTATTTTTTTAAATCTTCTAAAAATATATCTCCAAAAACAGCATGATTTAGTCCTAATGATTTTAACTCAGCAGTTTTTTCTAGCATTTTCTCATTATACAAATCCATCGTTACATCCGCAGGAAAATATATTCTCTCTAACGTAATACCAATGCTTTTTGCTTGTGCTTCTAATAAATTTTCATGAAGTCCGTGCATAGAAACACGTTGATAATCTTCATTTACATTCGTTATCAACTTTTCGATATGATATTTTTTTTGCTGTAATACTTTATACAATGCAAATGCCGAATCTTTTCCTGAACTCCAATTAAAATAAGCTTTTTTCATAACTGTAAATATGTAAAAAATCCCGCTAAAAGCAGGATTTATATTTTAAAAATAAGTTTATTTAGAATTTAAACAGACTCTTAATGATTTATTTTCTCTTTTGATTTAAGCTCGTTGGTTTTTCTTGCTTCACTAACGGAGTTCCGTACAAGTCAAAATCACCAGCTTCATCAATTTCAATATCAATAAATTCCCCTAGTTTTATATAATGTTTCGTAGCATCTACAATTACATCGTTATCTACATCTGGCGAATCAAATTCTGTACGACCGTAAAAATATTCTCCGTCTTTTCTATCAAATAAACAACGGAACGTTTTTCCTATTTTAGCTTGATTCAATTCCCAAGAAATTTGAGATTGTACTTCCATAATTTCGTTTACACGACGGAACTTTACATCCGCAGGAACATCATCTTCTAAAACAAAAGCACCCGTGTTTTCTTCATGAGAATATTCAAAAGCTCCCATTCTCTCAAAACGCATTTCTTCAACCCAATCTTTTAATTCCTGAAACTGCTCTTCAGTTTCCCCCGGATACCCAACAATTAAAGTAGTACGGATTGCCATATTCGGTACCGCTTCTCTAAACTTATGAATCAACGATGTTGTTTTTTCGTGGGTTGTACCACGCTTCATCGATTTTAAAATCTCGGTGTTTATATGCTGTAACGGAATATCTAAATAGTTACAAACCTTCGGTTCGTTTTTCATTACGTCTAATACATCCATCGGAAAACCTGTAGGAAATGCATAATGCAAACGAATCCATTCTATTCCGTCTACTTTCACCAATTCTTTTAATAAATCTGCTAAAGCACGTTTTTTATAAATATCTAATCCGTAATAGGTTAAATCTTGTGCAATTAACATCAATTCTTTAATTCCTTTCTCAGCTAACTTTGTAGCTTCGATAATAATTTCTTCAATTGGTGTCGATTTATGTTTTCCTCTCATTAGAGGTATTGCACAGAAAGAACATGGGCGATCACAACCTTCAGCAATTTTTAAATACGCATAATGTTTTGGTGTCGTTGTTAAACGCTCACCTATCAATTCATGTTTATAGTCTGCTTCTAATACTTTTAATAATTCTGGTAACTCGTGCGTACCAAAATACTGGTCTACATTTTTAATTTCAGCCTCTAAATCGGGCTTATAACGCTCACTTAAACAACCTGAAACAAAAACTTTATCTATTTCTCCTGCCTCTTTACGCTGTGCGTAATGTAAAATAGTATCAATACTTTCTTCTTTGGCCTTACCTATAAAACCACAAGTATTAATTACAACAATATTACCATCATCTTCCGGATCTTCATGAACCACATTTTTACCATTGGCTTTTAATTGTCCCATTAAAATTTCACTGTCGTAAATATTTTTAGAACATCCTAAGGTAACTACATTAATTTTATTTTGCTTTGGTGATTTTGTGCGCATTATACTATAAAAATTTAGGTTGCAAAAGTACCACTTTTAATTAAACCTTTCTTCTATTTTAACCTCTTAAAAAAAACCGAAATTCAATTAAAAATATTCTTATCATATTGACAAGCTTATTATTAGTTATTCATAAGTATCAGGTAATAAGCAAAAACAGTTTTAAACAAAACTATCTCTTGATAATAATACACAATTAATTAAAAGGCAATCTTTTTTAAAGCATAAAAAAAATCTGATAAATATATTTAACGATTTCCTACAAGATATTTTCTACTAATTTTATAGAACAGCACATCTCTTTTTCATCAGTAATACTCCTACGACAACACATCTATTATAATTATTTACCTGCTATAAATAAAAACACGAAAATGAATTTATCTAAAAAAAAAGTTATTTATTGATAAAAATGTATATATTTGGCAAGAAAATTAACTTAAACACAAACAAAACCCTTCAATTATGAGAAAATTACAAATTATTAAATTATCAGTATTACTAGCTGGTATGAGCTTTATCTCTTGTAACAACGAGAAAGATATGGTAGGTGAAGATTTAAATAGTGAAATTTCTAAAGAAATTGCAGCTAAACTTACAGCACACGACATTAACACTAATGATGTTAAAAAAGTAGATTTTGTTCTTCCAAATGGTGAAACTATGCCAATGTATAAGTTGGAAGGAGACATTCACATGTCTGAAAGACAAATTAATACATTAAAATCTTTACAAGGTTTATCTGCTAAAAACTACCACACTAACAATTTAGTAGCACAAAACACAGTAATAGACATTGTTGGTTATACTGGATCTGGTTTTGCTTTAACCTCAAATGAGAAAACAGCTTTACAATGGGCTGTAAATAATTACAACAGATTAAACTTATCTATTACATTTAAACTAAGCTTTGGAACAGAGTATAACAGCAAGGATATGGTTGTTTATAACAATTCTGCTAACCAAGGTGGAGCTGGTGGATCTGCAGGTTTTCCTGAAAACGGAGCTCCTTTTAAGTTCGTACAAATTTATGGTTTAAGCAACTACAACACCAATGTAATAGAACATGTAATTACGCATGAAATAGGACATTCAGTTGGTTTTAGACATACAGATTGGTTCTCAAGACAAAGTTGTGGACAAAACACTAATGAAGGTACAGCTGGAGTTGGTGCAAACCCTATACCAGGAACACCTAGTGGATATGATGCTTCTTCTATAATGGTAGCTTGTTTTTCTTCTGGTGAAGACGGAGAATTTAACAACAACGATATAACTGCATTAAATTACCTATACTAGAAATAGTTTATATTCTAATTATTAAAGAATAAATTTTATAAGATGAATGATGTTATTTACATCATTCATCTTTTTTTTATCACTATTATATAGTTTCACAAACTAATATATTCTCTATAAACTATATAACGTATATAAAAGTAACTTAATAGAATAAAAGCTAAAGAAAACTTAGTACACTACTGTAATTTTGTTTCGCTTTGGTGATTTCCACATTTTTTTATAAAAACTTAAAATATAAAAAATACATCATAAATATTTTACTCCCTAATATTGTTAGCTTGATTCTTTCCTCTTTTTTAATAGTTTAGCTAACGTTGATTTTAAATCACTAAAACGAATTATATGCTTAAAAGGAATTCACCTTATTCCAAAATTAAAGGATTACTATTAGCTTTAATATACCTCGCGTTATCTGTTTTTTTTGTACTCTTTGTACCCAAATCTGTTCCTAACAGGTCAGATTTAGAGACCATAAAGCTTCCTCAAGATTCTCTTAATCTCGCTTATGACAAAAAAGCAAACACTAGCTACTTTACTGGAACCTATAAAAACGCTAAACTGAGAACAATTAATATGACTTTTAAAGAAGGCTTTAAAACATATGATATTAACGAGTTTTTTATTCAAATTAAAGAGCGTCCAGAATTCTACGAGCTGATGATTTATAAAGATAAAACTTTATCTAATGAAAGATATACAATTTATCAGCTGAAAGATGAAAAGGATATTCTAATATCATATGAATATTCAGCTAAAATTATACAGGAGAAAAAAAACCAGTTCTTTTACATCAGCTTGGCTTTTTTGGCTTTCTTTGGATTTATTCTTATACGAACTTTAATAGTAAAAAAAACAGAAGTTAAATACTAATTATAGTTGACTGTAATTTCAAATTTTAATCGCAATAATATTTTCGAACATAATAAGTAATAGAAATCCAGATACCAATAGTGAGTATGAAAATTGCTGTCTTCTATAAAATATAATATTATAAAAACATAAAAAACCCCTAAAAGGAGTTTTTTTATGCTTTTATAATATTTCTAAAATCTATTTAAAAAAAGAATCTACAAATTCGTATTTATTAAATACTTGTAAGTCGTCTATTCCTTCTCCTACTCCAATATATTTTACGGGTATTTTAAATTGATCTGAAATACCAATTACAACGCCTCCTTTTGCTGTTCCGTCTAATTTGGTAACTGCTAAAGAAGTTACTTCTGTTGCTTTGGTAAATTGTTTTGCTTGTTCAAAAGCATTCTGACCTGTTGAACCGTCTAGCACCAATAACACATCGTGTGGAGCATTAGGAATCACTTTTTGCATTACACGTTTAATTTTCGTTAACTCATTCATTAAGTTAACTTTATTATGTAAGCGACCTGCGGTATCTATAATAATTACATCGGCATCTTGAGTAACACCTGATTTAACAGTATCAAACGCTACGGAAGCTGGATCAGAGCCCATTTCTTGACGAACTATAGGAACATCTGTTCTATCCGCCCAAACCTGTAATTGATCTATTGCAGCAGCCCTAAATGTATCAGCTGCTCCAAGAACAACTTTTAATCCTTTTTTCTTAAACTGAGATGCTAATTTACCAATCGTAGTTGTTTTACCTGCTCCGTTTACTCCCACAACCATTATTACGTATGGCTTTGTGTTTGCTGGAATTGTAAATTCAGTCTCATCTTTTGTATTTGTCTCAGAAAGTAACCCTGCAATTTCTTCTCTTAAAATTTGATTTAATTCTTCTGTCCCTACATATTTATCTTTAGCAACTCTTGCTTCAATTCTTTCTATAATTTTTAGCGTAGTATCTACACCAACATCAGAAGATACTAATACTTCTTCTAAATTATCTAAAACATCGTCGTCTACTGTTGTTTTTCCGGCAACAGCTTTAGATAGTTTAGACAAAAAACTAGATTTTGTTTTTTCTAATCCTTTATCTAAAGTTTCTTTTTTCTCTTTTGAGAAGATTTTCTTTAAAAAACTCATAGTTAAATTTTATAGTCGTTTATATAGGTTAAAAACTATACCAAATTTATTATATAGCCAAATTGTCATTATACGATTACTCTCGCGTTAAGGATAGCGGCATTGCTGGAGCTCCTCGTAGAGAGCGACTGCCAAAAGCCTGACCTTAGGCGTAATGCCCAAAAATACAGTTTTTTAGCACAAAAAAAAAGCTACTCTCTAACGAAAGTAGCTTTTGTTTATTTTGTAGTAAAAGTATTAATTTTTCGCGATAAAATCATTTACTTTTGAAGGATCCATAATAGCTTCAACAAATGTGTAAGCTCCTGTTTTTGGAGATTTTACCATTTTAATCGCTTTAGTTAACCTTTTTGCGCCTGTTTGTAACGATGCTACTGATTTCTTTGCCATGTTATATGGGTTATTTAAAGTTTAAAAAAACTTTTAATTATTTAATTTCTTTATGAACTGTCATCTTCTTCAAGATAGAATTAAATTTCTTTAATTCCATTCTATCTGGAGTGTTCTTTTTGTTCTTTGTAGTAATATAACGTGAAGTTCCTGGTTTACCAGTTGCTTTGTGTTCAGTACATTCTAAAATAACCTGAACTCTGTTTCCTTTTTTTGCCATCTCTGTAAAATTTTATCTAGTAAGGAATTACTTAGTTAAGAAACCGTTTACTCTAGCATCTTTAATTACTGCAGAGATTCCTTTTTTATTAATATTTTTTAATGCAGAAGCAGATACTTTTAAAGTAATCCATTTATCTTCTTCTGGAATATAAAAACGCTTAGTCATTAAATTAGCGTTAAATTTTCTTTTAGTTCTATTTAATGCGTGAGAAACATTGTTCCCAACCATAGCTTTTTTTCCTGTAAGTTCACAAACTCTAGACATCTTCTTGACAGTTTTTAGTATTATTTCTAAACGAGGTGCAAATTTACGCATTTATATTGATTGCGCAAAAAAAACTCATTTAAATTCTTATTTTTTTTATATATTCTAACTGAAGCTAAGCATCTAGCCCATCGGAATCGTAACAGTTTGCAAATTTACAAATTATTTTAATAAAAATAACTTATATTATTAAATATTTAATAACTTATAAGCAAAGAACTTTTCACAAACAACAATAGTCTTAAACACAAAACTTTAGTTACTTTTTAATATATTTTCACGCAACAACTCAAGTGCTTTTGTAACTGTTCTGTTTAACACTTTTTCTCGCGGTTGCCCAAAGTTAAACTCATGTACTTCTACATTATTCTTTTCGGCAATAGCGATATAAACCAATCCCACATTCTTATTGTTATTATCAGTAGCAGGACCAGCATTTCCTGTTACCGCAATCGCATAATCCGTTTTTAACCGCTCTAAACAGCCAATTGCCATTTCTTTAGCAACCTCTTTACTTACAACTGTAAATTCATCAATTACTTCTTTTCGCACACCAAGTAATTGCTCTTTTAATGCCGCCGTATATGTAATAAAACCTCCTTTAAAATAAGCAGAAGATCCTGCTACCGAAACTAAATCGGCTCCTATTCTACCACCTGTTAAACTCTCTGCAACACTTACTGTTTTATTTAATCTTTTTAATAAACTACCAACACTCTTTTCAATAGACGCTTCATCATCATAACCTACAATAACATCAGAAATTAAGGCATTTAATTCCACAACTCTTTTAGCCACTTCTTTTTCGATAAATTCTTTATCAGCTCCTTTTGCTGAAATTCGCAATCTTACCTTACCAAAAGATGGCAAATACGCTAATTTAATGTATGATGGCAAATTATCCTCCCATGCGTCTATTCTTTCTGCAATAATACTTTCACCAACACCAACTGTCATTATTGTTGTGTGTGATATAAAAGGTAGTTTAAATTTATCTTGAATTTTAGGTAATACCGCATTCGTAATTAACCCTTTCATTTCATAAGGTACACCTGGCAATGATACAAAAACAGTATTGTTTTCATAAAACCACATACCAGGTGCGGTTCCGAAATGATTCATCAATAAAGTTGCTTTAGATGGTAATTGCGCCTGATATCTTTGAACCTCCTTAAAGGGATGGTTTATCTTTTTAAACAAACTCTTTATATGTTCAATTACTTCTGGATATTCAACAACTCCTTTATCATTAAAATATTCGGCAATTGTTTTTTTAGTAATATCATCTTTTGTTGGACCTAGCCCACCTGTTATAATTACGACATCTACCCTACTTTCTGCTTCTTTTAAAGCATTTAAGATATGTTGTTTTTCATCTTGAATAGAGGTTATTTGATATACTGAAACGCCTATTTTATTTAATTCCTGACCAATCCATTGTGAATTTGTATCCACAATTTGACCTATCAAAATTTCATCTCCAATTGTAATTATTTCTGCGTTCATATGCTCATTAAAAAAGAATCCCGCAAAAGCGGGATTTATATTTATTTTATTTTAATTTCAAAAGCTTGCTTACCTTCAATAACACCTGCTAAAATGTCGTTTTCTTCTACTTTACCAACTCCTGCAGGTGTTCCTGTAAAAATGACATCTCCTTTTTTTAAGGTAAAATACTGCGACACATAACTGATTAACTCATCAATCTTCCACAACATCCCAGAAGTATTTCCGTCTTGAACAACTTCATCATTTTTATGTAACTGAAAAGACAGATTCTCTAAGTCAAAATCTTCTTTTGGATAAAACTCGCCAATAATAGCACTACCATCAAAAGCTTTTGCTTTTTCCCATGGCAACCCTTTTTCTTTACATTTTGCTTGCACATCACGAGCTGTAAAATCGATTCCTAAACCGACAGTATCGTAATATTTATGTGCGAATTTTGGCGATATATGCTTACCAACCTTATTAATCTTTACCAACACCTCAACTTCATAATGTACATCATTAGAAAAAGGCGGAATAAAAAAAGGCATTTTCTTTGGAAGAATTGCTGAATCTGGCTTTAAAAAAACAACAGGACTTTCTGGCTTTTCATTTGCCAACTCTTCAATATGTTTGGCATAATTACGCCCAATACAAATTATTTTCATATTTAAAATAAAGGAGTCACTTCGAATAAAAGACAGCAATCTTTCCAAAAGATTACTTCGTCATACTTCCTCGTAATGACAAGGTTAATTTATAACTATAACATCATTGCAAATAAAACAAAATAACCCAACTAAAAGATCACTTCGTCATACTTCCTCGTAATGATTTTTTTAAACTAGAACGTCATTGAGAATAAAATGAAGCAATCTAACCAAGAGATTACTTCATCATACTTCCCCTAATGACAAGGTTAATTCTTAACTATAACATCATTGCAAATAAAACAAAATAACCCAACTAAAAGATTACTTCGTCATACTTCCTCGTAATGACAAGGTTAATTTTATAACTAGAACGTCATTGCGAATAAAATGAAGCAATCTAACCAAGAGATTACTTCGTTATACTTCCTCCTAATGACAAACTAAATACTCAGATCTATGGAATCCATGTTTTAGGAAAGTTTGGCTTCCTTTTTTCAAGAAAAGCATCCCTACCTTCTTTAGCTTCTTCTGTCATATATGCTAAACGTGTAACTTCACCGGCAAATACTTGCTGCCCTACCATTCCGTCATCTGTTAAGTTCATTGCAAACTTTAACATTTTTATTGATGTTGGCGATTTTTCTAAAATCTCTTGCGCCCAATCAAAAGCAGTTTGCTCTAATTCATCATGAGGTATCACAGCATTTACCATTCCCATGTCATAAGCTTCTTGCGCTGAATAGTTTCTTCCTAAAAAGAAAATTTCACGTGCTTTCTTTTGCCCTACCATTTTTGCTAAATATGCCGATCCGTATCCTGCATCAAACGAAGTTACATCAGCATCGGTTTGCTTAAAAATAGCATGTTCTTTACTTGCTAATGTTAAATCACAAACAACATGCAAACTATGACCGCCACCAACTGCCCAACCCGGAACAACACAAATTACTGCTTTTGGCATAAAACGAATTAATCGCTGTACTTCTAATATATTTAAACGGTGATAACCGTCTTTACCTACATATCCTTTTTCACCACGTGCATTTTGATCTCCACCAGAGCAGAAACTCCAAATTCCATCTTTAGTTGAAGGCCCTTCCGCAGATAACAATACCACTCCGATATTCGTATCTTCATGCGCATCCTGAAAAGCATCTAGCAATTCTGATGTTGTATGTGGACGAAATGCATTACGTACATTTGGACGGTTAAATGCTATTCTCGCTACATTGTGCGACTTTTTATAAGTAATATCTTCATACTCTTTGGCAACTTTCCATTGAGGCTGTATCATATTTTTAAAATATTATCGTTAGTAAGTAGAGCAAAAATAACACAATAACTTTGTTTTTCTTTTCTATATTTGAATGATATAATACGAATCTTATGAAACAACTATATTTTTTAGTCACTTTATTACTAAGTACCAGCCTTTTTTCGCAAAAAATAATTACCGAAAAAATTAACTCTAAAGAATTTATCAAGGGAAGGTCTGTAAAGATTTACATTCCTGAAAACTATGATAAAGATGAAACAGTTAGCTATCCTCTAGCAATTGTTTTAGGTGACCAATATCTTTTTGACATGTATGTAGGTAATGCTAAATTATACGCAAATACCGATAAAGCTCCGCGACAAATAGTTGTTGGAATAACCATGAAGGAAACTTATAATGAAGATGTTGCTATTATACCTTCAAACAACGCCTTAACTACGACTGCCGAAAAATTTCAGAGTTTCATAAAAAATGAATTGATTCCGCATATGGAATTAAACTACAGAACTTCCCCTTTTATGACCATTGTTGGACAAGGAAAAGGAGCCGATTTTGTTACCTATTTTTTAAAAGATGCACAACCTATTTTTAACTCATATCTTTGTATTACGCCTGAGCTTACCGATTTTAGCGCTGACAGAATTCAATCGTATTCTTTAGATAGATTAGGAGCTATCGATAACTCTTATTTTATATATGCCAGTAATAACCAAAAATTTATAAATCAGAAGCAAAACGACAGGTTTAATGAAATAGAAACTTACTTATCTTCTTTCACTGCTGAAAACATGCATATTACCTTTGATAAGTTTGTGAATGCTCCCAATTACTTATCAGTTATTGGTGAGACCATACCAAGAGCTTTCGAAAAAATGTTTTACTTATATGCCAAGATAACTAAAAACGAATTTGACACAAACATTAAAGAGCTAGGACCTTTAGAAGCTATAAAATATGTTGAACAAAAATATTTAGATATTCAATATTTATATGGCTCTAATTTAAACGTTAGATTGGATGACATTTTTGCTATTGAAGGGATCGTTATTGATAAATTAGATGGTGATTATTTACGTGTTTTAGGTGATTTTGTCATGATAAAATATCCTGATTCTCATATCGGTGATTTTTATGTGGGTAAATATTACGAAAAAGGAAAAGATTACGACAAGGCGGAATTTTACTACAAATCTGCTTATGGAAAAATGGAACCTTCTAACCCTAATGCAAATGCTTTTTACGAAAATATTAAGCGTGTAACTGGCCTAAAAGAAAGTCAACCAAAAGAGGAAATTATTGAAGATCTTCCTGAAGAGGATGATAATGAAGAGGAAAAAGAAGACGATAAATAAAGTATTATATCTAAAACAAAAACCGCGACTTAGTAATTAAGTCGCGGTTTTTTATTTTGTGTTCGTTTGTTACTTCAACAACTCAATTCTATCTTCTTTTAAAACAATTTTCTTGTCTTTATACAAACCCCCAATAGCCCTTTTAAAAGCTTTTTTACTCATTTGTAATCGAAACTTAATTGATTCTGGAGAGCTTTTATCTGTAAGCATTAAAAAACCTTTTTCATCTAACTTTCTAAGAATTACATCTGCATCTGTATCAATTACATTTCTAAAACCTTGAGGTCGTAAAGAAACATCTATCTTTCCGTCTTCTCTGATGTTTTTAACATAACCGTAAGTTTCCATACCTTCTTCGATATCCTGGTAAACCTCGCTATTAAATAACAAACCATCAAATTCATCATCAATTAAAACATTATATCCTAACGGAGTTTGTTCGATAATTTTTAAATTTACCTGATCTCCTTCTTGTAATCTATTTTGTGAATCCTCTTGTAATCCGTCTTCTAATTCCATTTTATAAGTTTTTAAAATAGTTCTTTAAAACTACGTCATTTATTTCTTTCGGAGTAAAAATCTCCATTATTTTTGGCTGATTTGATGTTTTATAAAAATCCTTCAACCCAATATTTAATTCTTCTAAATTAGAAACAGCCGTATAATTAAAACTATACATTTTTGCCAAATGCTCAGCTGTTAGGCTATGCGGAGTTTCGAAATACCTTGCCGCATTGGTTGACAAAGGACCGGGAATTACTCTAAAAATCCCACCTCCATCATTGTTTAATATAATGATTCTAAAGTTTTTCGGAATATTTGTATTCCACAAACCATTACTATCGTAAAAAAAACTTAAATCTCCGGTTATAAAAACAGTAGGTTCTTTATCTGCAAATGCAGCTCCTACAGCTGTACTTGTACTACCATCAATTCCGCTTGTACCTCTGTTACAAAACACGCGCAAGGTTGAATTCAAATTAAACAATTGAGAATATCTAATTATCGAACTATTACTAATTTGCACCTGGTAATTATCAGGAATAAATTTTAAAATAGCTTCAAAAGATTTTAAATCAGAATATTCGCAATCAACTAAATAATGATCGTGTTTAGAGTTTCTATTTTTATTTATAATTAACCAATCTTTTTGATAATTGCTCTTTATAATATTTGTTCGACTTTCTATTTTTTGTAAAAAATAAACAGGCTTTTCTTGTATAAATTCAGACAAACAATGATAGGTATCCATTGTCGTTAACTCATCAATATGCCAATGTTGTTTTGGTTGATGCTTTCTTAAAAACTGTTTTATTTTTTTAGAAACTACCATTCCTCCTAGAGTTACTAAAAGATCTGGCTGTAATTCTAAAAAGTCAGTTTCAGTTAGCGGAAAAATAAGTTTATCAATCGCATTGATAAATTTTGGATGGTATAAGTTTGAAGTTGTTTCTGTTAAAATTAATACCGATTCATCTTCAACAAACCTATTAAGTATATTTTGTAATTCAGTATCCGGAAAATTACTTCCCACCAAAAGCATTTTTTTAGTGGATGCGTTCCAAATTTCAGATAGTTTTTGATAATTAACAGATTGCTTTACTTCGTTCGCAATGACGTTCGAAAAATTAAATTCTTTTAAATCAGCAACCGTTTCATACAACGGCTCATTAAAAGGAACATTAATATGCACTGGCCCTTTTTTAGTGATTGCCGTTTGCAATGCCTCTGCTAATAAATCGCTATTATTTTCTAATTGATTTTCTTCCTCTACTAAATTCGCGGAAAACAAAATATGGTTTTCAAACACATTTTCTTGACGAATGGTTTGTCCGTCGCCAATATCAATTAAATGCTTAGGCCTATCTGCCGATATTATTATTAACGGAATATTACTATAAAAAGCTTCCGCTATTGCGGGATAATAATTTAACAACGCCGAACCTGATGAACAAATAATCGCCACCGGTTTGCGTTTTTGCTGCGCGATTCCCATAGCAAAAAAAGCAGCACTTCGCTCATCAACAACACTTAACGTTTCTATAGCTTGGTGGTTAGAAAACCCTATAGTTAACGGTGCGTTTCTTGAGCCAGGCGAAATAACAACCGTATCAATATTATATTGATGACAGGCTGAAATAACTAATTGTGCAAGTTCTTTTTTCGGGAACATTTGTTATAGTTTAAAAATGTCATTCTAAAGCAAAAACTTTAAAATGACATTTTATAATAAAATCAACAATGTTGATTAATTTCCTTTTTTATAATCTTCTAAAAACTTTGCTAAACCAATATCCGTTAATGGGTGTTTTAACAAACCTTCAATAGCACTTAAAGGCCCCGTCATTACATCAGAACCTAATTTGGCGCAATCAATAATATGCATTGTATGACGTACCGATGCAGCTAAAATTTGTGTTTCGAACATATAGTTATCATAAATCTGACGAATTTCTGAGATTAAATTTAATCCGTCGGTAGAAATATCATCTAAACGCCCAATAAACGGAGAAACATACGTTGCTCCTGCTTTTGCCGCCAATAAAGCTTGCCCTGCAGAAAACACTAACGTTACGTTTGTTTTAATTCCTTTTGATGAAAAATATTTACAGGCTTTTATTCCGTCTTTTATCATTGGTAATTTTACCACGATTTGAGGATTTAAAGCAGCTAAAGCTTCACCTTCTTTTACCATTCCGTCAAAATCTGTTGAAATTACCTCAGCAGAAACATCACCTTCTACTAATTCGCAAATTGCTTTGTAGTGGTTTATAATGTTTACTTCTCCTGTAATTCCTTCTTTTGCCATTAAAGACGGATTAGTGGTTACACCATCTAAAATACCTAAAGCTTGTGCTTCTTTAATCTGATCTAAGTTAGCTGTATCTATAAAAAATTTCATGTTATATATATTATATGATTGTGTTCTAATTTATTTAAAATCCTGCTTTCTAAAGCCTTGCAAATTTACAATTTATAATGGTTCATTAACAGCTTTTCATAAAATTTATCTGGTAAAACTCGTTTTAAAACAACTGAGAATTTCTCCATAAATCCGCCTATTTTGTAATGAATATTAGGATTTTTTTTCTCTATAATTTGATGAATTGCTTTTGCCATTATTTTTGGATCCATTCCTGAATTTACATGACCATCCATTAAAGCTAAATTCTCTGTATACGTTTCTTTATATGCTGAATTTTCATAAACCGGTGTATGAAATCTTCCTGATGCAATATTGGTTGCAAAATCTCCTGGCGCCACATTTATCACCTTTATTCCGAAACTTTTAACCTCCATACTTAAAGCTTCGGTTACCAGTTCTAAAGCACCTTTACTTGCAGAATAAATCCCTCTAAAAGGCAATCCCATATACCCCGCTATCGAGGTAACATTTATTATTGTTCCCGATTTTTGCTTTCGCATTTGTGGCAATACTGATTTAGCTACATCTATAACGCCGAAAAAATTAGTATTAAAATTAGCACGCATTTCATCAGTCGGAGTGTCTTCTATCGCCCCTGTTATTCCTTTACCTGCATTATTAATTAACACATCTATTCTGCCTTCTTTTTCAATTACAGTACTTACTGCGGAATCTATTGTTTCAGGGGCCGTAACATCTAAAGCAACCATCTTAAAAGGTACGTTTACTTTAGCAGGATTCCTACTTGTACCGTAAACTGTATAATTTTTAGCATGTAAATAAGTAGCAATTGCTTTTCCTATTCCAGAAGAAGCTCCTGTTATTAATATTACTTTCGACATTCATTTTTAATTTTATACAAATATCTTAAAGTTAGCTATAATAAAAAAAGACTTTAAACACTTATATTAGCAACTCGCTGCAAGAACACAATCGTTATGAGTAAAAAATCAATTTTTAGTATTTTATTTTTTCTAATTAGTTTTAGTTTATTAGCACAAACATCATTATTCGAACACACTAAAACATTTACAAAACAAGATACACTTCGTGGATCTATAACTCCAGAAAGAGCTTGGTGGAATTTAACTTACTATCACTTAGATATTACCGTAAATCCTGACAAGAAATTTATCAACGGAAAAAATACGGTGCAGTACAAAGTTTTAAAACCTCACAATGTTTTACAAATTGATTTGCAAGCTCCTTTAAAAATTACCAAAGTAATTCAGAACGGAAAAAAATTAAAAGTAGTTACCAACAGAAATGCACATTTTATTCAATTAAAAGATATACAGAAAATTGGAAGTATAAATTCGTTAGATGTGTATTACGAAGGGCATCCGAAAGTTGCAAAAAACGCTCCTTGGGATGGCGGATTTTCATGGAAAAAAGATGGAAACGGAAATCATTTTGCTGCTACTTCTTGCCAAGGTTTAGGTGCTAGTGTTTGGTGGCCAAACAAAGACCACATGTATGACGAAGTAGATAGTATGGCAATTAGCGTACGCGTTCCTAAAGACTTAATGAACGTTTCTAACGGAAAACTACGTAAAATAGAACAACACAAAGACAATACAACAACCTACCACTGGTTTGTAAATAACCCTATTAATAACTACGGAGTAAATGTAAACATTGGTGACTATGTACATTTTTCTGAAAAATATAAAGGTGAAGACGGAATACTTGATATGGATTATTATGTATTGCGTGATAATTTAGAAAAAGCAAAAAAACAATTTAAAGATGCTCCAAAAATGATGAAAGCTTTTGAGCATTGGTTTGGAAAATACCCTTTTTATGAAGACGGATTTAAGCTCGTAGAAGCTCCGTATTTAGGAATGGAACACCAAAGTTCTGTTACCTACGGAAATAAATATATGAACGGATATTTAGGTAGAGATTTATCAGGAACAGGTTGGGGTTTAAAATTCGATTTTATTATTATTCATGAATCTGGTCATGAATGGTTTGCTAATAATATTACCAATATTGATATTGCTGACATGTGGATTCATGAAAGCTTTACCGCCTATTCTGAAAATTTATTTTTAGATTATTACTATGGTAAAAAAGCATCAAAAGAATATGTTATCGGAACTCGTAGAAGTGTTCAGAACGATATTCCAATCATTGGTCAATACAACGTAAACAGTGAAGGTTCTGGCGACATGTATTATAAAGGAGCTAACATGTTACACAATATTAGAACCTTAATTAATGATGATGAAAAATGGCGCCAAATTTTACGCGGATTAAACACTGTTTTTTATCACAAAACCGTAAACACTAAACAAGTTGAAAACTACATCTCGCAACAATCAGGAATTGATTTAAGTACCATTTTTGATCAATATTTACGTACCGTTAAAATTCCGATTTTTGAATATAAAATAGAAAACAACAATCTTTCTTATCGATGGAACAATGTTGTTACTAATTTTAATATGCCTTTAAATATTTTAGTTGATGATAAAAACAAACAGTTAAACCCAACTGAAAAATGGCAAACTATTAGCGTTAATTCTATCAAAATTAAAGTTGATGACAATTTTTATATTAATATTAAAAAAGTAATTTAAAGTTTGATTCTTACAAATACTGGCTAATTGGCAATCTAATTTCACAAAAACATTACATAAATGTCATTTATACATTATTTATTACCAACTATACAAAACAGCTAATTACATCATGTAATAACAAACTAAACATGTAAATTTGTGTAAGGGAAATATTAACACAAACTATTAAATCATGGCTAAACAATTACACAAGTGGGGACTAGGTGTTTTTAAAACAACAATGAGTCAATTATCAGAATTAGGGAAAGCTGCAAGTTATGCTATCAATAATTAATTAAGAATAAACCATAAAAAAACATCCATTTTACACAAAATGGATGTTTTTATTTTTACGAAAATTTCTACCTCTACAACTTCAAATCTATACTTTCGAAAATTTCATCTATACAACCTGTTATAAAATACAATTCATCATTTTTCATTGGGTGACGAAAAGCAAATTCATAACAACTAGAAATAATTTCTTTGGTTACCTCTAACAATTCAGAAGAATAATTTTTTAATTCACCGCCAAAAGCACAATTTACCTCAATAATAAATATTTATTTATAGTATAAACAGCTATTACTTGAGAATAAAGTCAAATTGATTTTTTAAAATCTCTTTTTTAAGTAAAATTATTTTTCTTTTTTAAAAAACACATTTTTAAAACCAAATCAACATATAATTAATTACTTTAAAGTAAAATTCACTTTTAAAACATAAATTAAAGATTAAATTTGTTTATTTTGTAATAAAAATAAATTATGTCATCAAAAAACACTGTACAAAGTTTAAATTCTGAAAAGACATTTGTCTCTCCAGAATACATTCGCAATCGCTTCTCTACGATTATGTCTGACATGTATAAGAACGAAGTACCTCTTTACGGTGAACTACTTGATTTGGTTCAGGAAATCAACAACAATGTTATTTCAGAATCTAAAGAAATAAAAGAGCAATTAGAACGTACTGGAGAAATTACGCGACTAAATATGGAGCGTCACGGAGCAATTCGTTTAGGTAAACCATATGAGTTATTTACAATGAGACGTCTATTTAAAGTTATGGGAATGTTCCCGCTTGGATATTATGATTTAGCATCAGCTGGCGTCCCTGTTCATTCAACAGCATTTAGAGCTATTGAAAACACTGCACTTAACCAAGCTCCTTTTAGAGTTTTTACCTCTTTATTACGCTTAGATTTAATTCATGATGATAAGCTTCGTAACAATATTGAAACTATTTTAGAAAATCGTCAAATTTTCACTAAAAAAGCGCTGGAATTAATTGACAAATCTGAAAAAGAAAACGGTTTAAATAAAGAAGATGCCGAAACTTTTGTTCAAGAAGCACTAGAAACTTTTCGATGGCATGAAACCGCTACGGTAGAGCACGAAATGTACGAAGCCTTAGTCGGTCAGCACAGATTAATTGCTGATGTTGTTGCTTTTAAAGGCCCTCATATCAATCACCTAACACCAAGAACTTTAGATATTGATAAGGTGCAAGCTAATATGGAAGTTCGTAATATCCCTCCAAAAGACACTATAGAAGGACCTCCTACAAGAAAGTGCCCAATTTTATTACGTCAAACAAGCTTTAAAGCATTGACCGAAAAAGTAACTTTTAAGGATAAGGTTGGAAATGGAAAAACAGGAGAACATAAAGCTCGTTTTGGAGAAATTGAGCAGCGTGGTGTGGCATTAACTAAAAAAGGACAAGACTTATATAATGAGTTATTAGGTAAAACTCGTAAAACAATTGGCGGATCACCGAATGCTGAAAATGCTTCAGAGTATAACCTATTATTAAAAGAAAATTTTAAAAACTTCCCTGATAGCTATGAAGAAATGCAATCAGAAGAGTTAGCTTATTTTCATTACTTTACTACTGATAAAATAAAAAGTTTATCACAAGATAAAACGCATTCAAAATCAGACGTAAACCAATTATTAAAGGATGGTTATTTAACTATAGAGCCAATGGTTTATGAAGATTTCTTACCTGTAAGTGCAGCAGGAATTTTCGCTTCAAACTTAGGTACAGATGATGCAAAACGAGAATATGAAGAAACCTCTAATCAATTATTGTTTGAAAAACACTTAGGAGAACCTGTTTACCAATTGATAACCTGGTATGAAAATATGCAAGACGAAACCATTCAAAAATGTTTAACACAAATAAATGAGTAATATTAAAAATGTAGTCTCATAAATAATATGCAACTACATTGTTTTTATAAAAAGAGTTGGTGTCTTTATAATTTGAATTCACGCTAATAAAACATAACAAAATCATTCTTTTGAAAAATCAATTTGATTATATAGACAAGCAAATATTATTAAAATTACGGTTAGACGCTCGTAAAGCCTATTCTCAGATAGCTAAAGAATTGAAAGTTTCCAATTCTTTAGTACACCAACGTATAAAAAAACTTACCGCCGAAGGTGTTATAAAGAATGCCGAATTTATTTTAGAAGAAAACAAATTAGGCTACAAAACAAAATCTTATACTGGTATTCGTTTACGTGAAGCTCGTTTTGCAAAAGACGTAATGAATGAACTAAAAAAAATACCTGAAATTACCGAATGTAATTTTGTGTCAGGTATTTATGCTATTTTTATATTGGTATACGCTACAGATAATGAGCATTTACAAAAAATATTGTACGACAAAGTTCATTTAATAAATGGCGTGGCAGGAACCGATACTTTTATTTGTTTTGACACTTGTTTTAAAAGGAATATACCTATAGAATAATGGCTACTAAAACAGCAGCAGTTTTATAGACAAGGGGTAAAAGAAAGAACCTATTTACTAAACGAATTAATGATTTTACAATAGTATTTTCATTAGTGAAAAAAGAAAATTTAAGTAGCGATTGGATTGGTAGAACTCTTGATAAAATTACTTTTAATGATTTAAAAAAGAAATTAAATATTGATATTTGTGGAGAAAACGGAGAATATCACACTACGATTTTAAATACTCCCTTTTTTAAACATAAAATAGTAGTAAATGAAATTAAGGTTACTGAAAACGATCAATATTACTATTTAAAAACAATACTATAAACCTTTTAGGTGCTTAGATAATGGCAAAAACAACACAATTACTAGATTTAGAAAAGAGTTTAAAAGGTGAATTATTTTTTGATAATTTACACAAAACTTTATATGCTACCGATGCATCTGTTTATCGTAAAATTCCATTAGCAGTAGCTTATCCGAAGGATAGTGAAGATCTTAAAACCTTAATTACTTTTGCTACAGAAAACAACACTACTTTAATTCCGAGAGCCGCAGGAACTTCTTTAGCAGGTCAATGTGTTGGAGACGGAATTGTAGTTGACGTTTCTAAACATTTTACTAATATTTTAGCTTTTGATGAGCAGCAAAAAACCATAACTGTTCAACCAGGAATTATACGAGATGATTTAAATAGATTCTTAAAACCTTTCGGATTATTTTTTGGCCCAAACACCTCAACTTCTAACCGCTGTATGATTGGCGGAATGGTAGGAAATAATTCATCAGGGAGCACCTCTATTCGTTACGGAGTTACACGCGATAAAGTGTTAGCTATCGAAGGGTTATTATCTGACGGAAGTAATGTTCTTTTTACCGAAATTACTTCACAGGAATTCAATCAAAAAAAAATAGAAAACTCTTTAGAAGGCACTATTTATAGAACCATTTATACAGAACTTTCTCAAGAAGCAATTCAACAAGAAATAATAAATGAATTTCCGAAACCAGAAATTCACAGACGAAATACAGGTTATGCAGTAGATGAATTCTTAACCTCTGATTTGTTCGGCGGAAAAGAACCTACTATTAATACCGCAAAATTTTTATCAGGTAGTGAAGGAACGTTAGTATTCTCAACCGAAATCACAATCCAATTAAACGACTTACCTCCTACTTATAGCATTATGGTTTGTCCGCATTTTACCAACGTAAACGAGAGTTTAAAAGCCACGGTAACAGCTATGAATCACAAGTTATATGCCTGTGAATTGATGGATAAAGTAATTTTAGATTGCACCAAAAACAACCGAGAGCAAACTAAAAATCGTTTCTTTTTACAAGGCGATCCTGAAGCTGTTTTAATGCTAGAAGTTTCTGCAAACACCCTTGAAGAAGCAGAAATACAAGCAGATAAATTAATAGAAGATTTAAAAATAAATAACTTCGGATATCATTATCCGAAAGTATACGGAGAAGACATTGCTAAAGTCCATCACTTGCGTAAAGCTGGTTTAGGTTTACTAGGTAATATTGTGGGAGACATGAAAGCGGTTGCTTGTATTGAAGACACTGCGGTTGCTTTAAACGACTTACCTGAATACATTGAAGAGTTTACCCAAATAATGGATAAATATAAGCAAAACGCTGTGTATTATGCACATGCTGGAGCTGGGGAATTACACTTACGCCCCATTTTGAATTTAAAAAAGCAAGAGGATGTTGTTTTATTCAGAAAAATAACGACAGAAACTGCTCAACTTGTAAAGAAATATAAAGGTTCTTTTAGTGGTGAGCATGGAGACGGAATTGTACGTGCAGAATTTATTCCATTAATGATTGGTACTAAAAATTACGAATTGTTAAGACGAATAAAAAAAGCATTCGACCCGAATAACGTATTTAACAAAGGAAAAATTACAGATGCTTTTCCTATGGATAAAAGTTTGCGTTATGAAATCGACAGAAAAGAACCTGTTATAAAAACATTACAAGATTTTTCTGAAAGCGAAGGCATTTTAAAATTGGCTGAAAAATGTAACGGTTCTGGTGATTGCCGTAAATCTCCTGAAGCAGGCGGAACATTATGTCCGAGTTACAGAGCTACCAAAAACGAAAAAGAAACTACACGAGCAAGAGCCAATATGTTGCGTGAAGTTTTAACTAATAACACTGCCAAAAACAAATTCGATTCTAAAGAACTAAAAGAGGTTTTAGATCTTTGCTTAAGCTGTAAAGCTTGTGCCACAGAATGCCCTAGTAATGTTGATATCGCTTCTATGAAAGCTGAGTTTTTGTATCAATACCAAGAAACTAACGGCTATTCTTTTCGCAGTAAATTATTTGCCAACAATGCAAAATATAATAAATTAGGGAGCAAGCTTCCTACAATAACAAACTTTTTTACCAATACTTTATTGGCTAAAAAAATAATGGGAGTGGCCACACAACGCTCGGTTCCTAAATTAGGAAAACAGCCTTTAGATAGCTGGTTAAAGAAACAAATTGTCATTTCGAGCGCAGACGAGAAGACCTCTAAAAAAACTGTTTATTTATTCAACGATGAATTTACCAATTTTTATGATGCCGAAGTTGGTAAAGATGCTGTAATCGTCTTAGAAAAATTAGGTTACGAAGTAAAATATAATAACCACGAAGAAAGCGGTCGTAGTCATATTTCTAAAGGATTTTTAAAAGAAGCTAAAGAATTGGCTAATAAAAATATTGCTATTTTTAAAGATACAATCTCTGAAGAGACTCCGTTAATAGGAATAGAACCTTCTGCTATTTTAACTTTTAGAGATGAATATATTCGTTTAGCAGACGATAAATCATCCGCAGAAAAAATAGCTGAAAATGTTTTTACTATTGAAGAGTTTCTAGCTTCTGAAATTAAAAAAGGCAATATTAACAAGTCTTTATTTACTTCTGAAACCAAGGAGCTTAAAATTCACGGGCACTGTCATCAAAAGGCATTATCATCAACACACGCTAGTTTTACGATGTTAAATATCCCGAAGAACTACAAAGTTACCATTATGAATACCGGTTGTTGTGGTATGGCTGGTAGTTTTGGGTACGAAAAAGAGCATTACAAAGTAAGTATGCAAGTTGGCGAAGACACACTATTTCCTAAAATTAGAAACTGTGCTATAGAAACAGAAATAGCTGCAGCAGGAACAAGTTGTCGCCATCAAATTTATGACGGAACCAAACGCACAGCGAAACACCCTATTACTATTTTAAAAGAAGCATTGTCTTAATTAATTGATTTTCATGTATTTATTTTGTATTTTTAAACATCTGTTAATTTAAAACACCATGTTATGAGCAGTACTAAAATAATAATTAACAATGCTTTACTAATTTTTGCAGGAATTGTAGGTTTTTTTTTATTAATGAAAATTTTAGGATTAGACGAGGTTTCAGAACTACGTTTATT
This sequence comes from Tenacibaculum sp. SM2510, assembly GCF_057002845.1. Lineage (NCBI taxonomy): Bacteria > Pseudomonadati > Bacteroidota > Flavobacteriia > Flavobacteriales > Flavobacteriaceae > Tenacibaculum > Tenacibaculum sp. SM2510. The sequence goes on along the minus strand of NZ_CP192703.1, from coordinate 2,582,879 downwards.
AAACTTTACCTTTGTTGTTTGGGGGATAAACAATGCTATAAAAACGAATATCAACACAAACAAAGAGTCTTTGTATTTTAACAATTTTTCTATAGGTATAGGAACGTCTATTGTTGCTGTTGGTTTAACAATTATTGGTTTAATTATTTATGTAGACTTTATAAATCCTGCATTTATAAACATATTAGAAGACTCTGCTTTTTGGGGGCAAAATTTAAGCCTCGGTTTAATTGTTTTTGCTTTAGCTATTGAAGGTATTGCTTCTTCGGTTATTTGTTCTTTTATTTTAATGCAGTATTACAAAAACTACAAGCCAGTAGTTAATAACATTTAACCTTCTTTAATTTACCTACAAACAATCTTTTAAAAATTTTCTTATCTATTTAAAAAAAAGCCTCTGATTAAATCGAAGGCTTTTTTTTTACAAACCTTATACTATAACTGAATCCTTTTTTATTTTAAAAATATCTCTGCCATCATGCAACGTGCACTACCTCCTCCACAAAATTCAATAGTCTCTAATGATGAATGAATAATTGCGTTGTGTTTTTCTATTTTTTGCAACTGTTCTTTTGTTAATGACTTATATGCCGATGAGCTCATTATTAAAAAACGTTCGTTATTGGCGCCTTTTACTTGTAGCATATTCCCCGCAAATTGATTTACTTGCTTTTCGGTAATAGCTATAATTTCTTTTTTATCAGATTTGAAATGTTTTAAAACATTTTTCTTTTCTTTTTTATCATCAATTGCCTCTAAACAAATTACAGCAAAATTTTCTGCAACACACATCATTACATTTGTGTGATAAATAGCCTCTCGCTTTTCATTTATAGTTTGATTTGCTGTAAATATAACAGGCGTGTATTCAAAATCTTCACAAAACTCAATGAACAATTCCTCATCCGCCCTCGGCGATAAAGCACAATATGCTTTGTTGTTTGTACGATCTAAAATCATACTTCCAGTTCCTTCTAAGAAAACACCTTCTTCTTCAGCTTCAGAATAATCAATTACATTTTTAATTTCAAAACCTTTTGTTTCTAAAATTTCTAATACGTCTTCTCTTTTTTCTAAACGCCTGTTCTCAGCAAACATTGGATAAATAGCTACATCTCCATTTTCATGAAAAGATATCCAGTTATTTGGAAACAAGGCGTCTGGAGTATCGGGCTCTTTACTATCTTCAATAACGATAACATTAACACCTACCGCTCTTAACTTAATTACAAAAGCATCAAATTCTTGCTGCGCTTTTGCATTAATCGTAGTTGGTAACATACCAGCTAATTCTTGCTGGTAATAATTATTTATAGCTGTTTGCTCGTTCATTCTAAAACTCGCCGGACGAACCATTAAAATAGTGTTGGTGGTTTGTTGCATGCTCTTAAAGTATCATTTTTATTTTTTCTTACTAATAATATCTACCAAATAACTTGCGTCTTTTGAAACGCCTCCTAAAGTTGCTGACCCACGAGTAAACATCCAAGGTAAACCTATAAAATACAAGCCATCTATATTACTTACGCCTCTATAATTTTTGGGATATGCATCTTCATCTAACTCCAAACCTTCGATCCATTTAAAATTCGGACGATATCCTGTTGCCCAAACAATATTTTTGATGGTTGTTATTTTACCTTTTTCAAACACCATCTCTGTATTTAAAGCATCTTTAGTCCTTCCTACAGCGATTACATTTTCTCTAGATAAAATTTCTTTAACATCTGTACCAATAACTGGCTGTATTGATGAATTTATACGCTTTCCAATCCAACTATACTTACTATAACTTAAAAAACCAATTAAAGTAAACCACCACCAAAGGGTTTTACCTAAAAATTGCTGTGGTAGTGACCTTACGTTGGTGTTTCCTGAAAAATAAACGGTTCTGTTTTTATCTTTAGAAATCTCATCTAAAATCTGATATCCAGAATCTCCTGCTCCAACTACTAATGCATCTCCTTTTTGTAATTGATCTACTCTTTTATAGTAGTTACTATGCATTTGAGAAACAGTTTCTGATATTTTCGTGTGACAAGGAGGTGTATAAGGAATGTGAAATGGTCCTGTGGCAACAATTACATTTTTAGTTTGAATTTCACCATCTTTATGAGAAACGTAAAACCCTTTTTCATTTTTCCTCACAGATGTAATTAATGTATCTAATTGTAAAGGAATTTCAAATTTTTCTACATATAATTTAAAGTAATTACTAACTTCAAATTTAGTGGGATAATGCCCTTTTGATGCATTGAATTTCATACCTGGCAAGTGATTGTACTCCGTAGGTGTAAATAACTTTAAAGAATCCCATCTATTTAACCAAGAAGCACCAATCTCTTTTTCACCATCAATAACTACAAACTTTTTTCCCATTTTTTTTAAATGGTAAGCCATCGATAATCCTGCTTGTGCTCCTCCAATTATTACATAATCTAACATTTGTTCTTCTTTATCGTTTTACACGCCAAAGGTAAAAACAAAATACTACCTAGATACTATAATTTAAATTATAGTATCTAGGTAGTATTTTGTTTTCTTAAAGAATTTATAAATTTATTCTTCTTACTTTAAAGATCTTTTATCTTTAACTGAACAACCTATTGCTCTGGTATATTTTTTAGCAGGTTTATCACCTTTTAACAGCGCATCTACAGCATCTTCTACAAAACGTTCAGACACACTGCTTTCGTCTCTCGAACTATCATCAATAGCGCCTATATATTCAACAATTAGTTTACCTGCCGTTTTATTTAAAATATATACATGTGGCGTTTTTGTTGCTCCGTATATTGGGTATACTTTTTGACCTTCATCAAATAAATAAGGAAAAGTAAATCCTTTTTCTTTTGCACGAATTTTCATATCGTTAAAACTATCTCCTTTAGATACTTCCGGATCGTTTGGGTTGATAGCAATTACTGGATATCCTTTTTTACTATATTTTTTATCTAAAGCATTTAAACGATCTTCGTTTGCTACAGAATACGGACACATATTACAGGTAAATACAACAATAAATCCTTTAGCATCTTTAAAACTAGCCAAAGAAACCATCTTATCATCTACGTTTTTAAGGTTAAAGTCTGACGCTATATCTCCTACTTTATATCCTTTCGTTTCATTTATTGTAAATGCTGAAATTGCAGCAATTACAACAAACACTAATACTATTTTAAAAATTTTCATATTTATTGATTTAAAAAGGTTTGTAATTCATTTTTCAAGGTTTCGTAATGAAACGATTGCTCGTAAAATTTTCTCTTATTTTTATTGTAAATAAGTGTTGCAGGTATGGAACCCGTCCAGCTATCTGCTATATCTTGAATCCAGAATTGTTCGTTTTTATCTTCAAAGTGAAGTACTTTCGATTTTATTTCTTTCTTTTTTATAAACGGTATTAGGTTGCTCTCTATTTGTCTTGAGAAATCTAAACTCACTAAAATAACTTCAACTTTTTTACCTTTAAATTCTTTGTTTAATTTCTCGAAAGCTGGCAGTTCTTTTACGCAAGGCAAACACCATGTAGCCCAAAAATTAATCACATGTGTTTTATCATCATTTTTATGCAGAAACGGCTTTAACTCGCTATAATTTAATGTGATTATTTTATTTTTAATTGGTGACTCTTCTTTTGTTTCTTGATTTTTTTTACAAGAAGAAATTATCAAAACAAAAAGTATTAAAAAGCGAAATTTATACATGATTCATTTTTATTTATCTCAAAATTAATCGATTATATTTTTAAACAAAGCTAATTAACGAAACATTAACAACTAAAAAGCTCGAAAGATTAACTTCCGAGCTTTTGTATTTGTTTTAATAAATTGTTTTTTTAGCAAAAAATATCGTTCAATAATTTTGCTAAACGTAAACCTCCTTTTTGTAACTGTTCTCTAACAACAGGAAAATAGTCATACGAATAACGGTAACGTAATTTATCTCCCGATTTAACTGATCCGTATACTTTTTTAGTTAGTCCATGTGTATCATGTACCCAATCAACTACACTTCCTTTTTGAATCTGTTTGATTTGTTCTTTTGATAAGTCTTTAGCATTATCAGCCAATTCAACATAACTCATTTTCCAACCTTCAATCATATCTCCATCCCAAACTCTATGTAAGTTTGACCCTTTTCCATGCCATTGAACCTGTAAACTATTACCTCCTTTATCTTCCTTTCTACCAATATGCATTGGTTGATGTAAATCTCCCACTAAATGAACTAACATTTTCAAATAAAAACGCTTGTCTTCTAACGCACTATTCTCATCTTTTAGAACCTTTACACATTCTTTTATACCTGTTACTAAATCTCCTTTAGGGTTTTTCTCAGACGCTTCGTATTTAACATCAAAAGGCATATTTACATAATGCCAAGTAGAAAACTTGCCATATGTTTCTCTATCAGATTTTATTTCGTCTGCATACGTAGATACAAAAGCTAAGCTTTCACCCTGTAATAACTTAGCTATTTTTCTTTTTGCTTTTTTTGTTAAATTATTTTCAGCAATTTTACCTGTTGCTCTATGTCCTGTTTGTCCCCAAACATCATCATTATTGGCAATAGATGAAGCACTTATAAAAAAAGCACATAACACTAATAATATTTTCGTTTTCATAAATAAAACCATCTTAATTTTTTGCTAAAATATAAAAATATTCATTTAGAAATTTGGATTTAACAAAAAATTAAACATATCTTTACGATATCATAATGATATCAACTTAAATCAAAAAGAATGAAAGCAGAAAAAATAATAAAACCAGCAAACGGTTATTTAATGGTACTAATAGTATTAATGTTATTCTTCGGCGGAATTATAACAACAATAATAAATGAAACACCTATTTTTCTACCAATAGCAATCATTGGTTTTATAGGAATGTTTGGTTTTATATTAGTTAACCCAAACACGTCTAAAGTTATTTTACTTTTTGGTAAATATGTGGGTACTATAAAAAACAATGGTTTATACTGGGCAAACCCTTTATACAGAAAGAAAACAATCTCTTTAAGAGCTAGTAATTTTGATAGCGAACGTTTAAAAGTAAATGATAAATTAGGAAATCCAGTAATGATCTCTACTATTTTAGTTTGGCGAGTTACCGAAACTTATAGAGCTGCTTTTGATGTTGATAATTACGAAAATTTTGTTCGTGTACAAACAGATGCAGCAGTGCGTAAACTGGCAAGCATGTATCCTTACGATAATTTTGCTGATGAAGGACATGATGAAGATATTACACTTCGTTCTAGTGTAAATGAAGTAAGCGACGCTTTAGAAAAAGAATTAGAAGAGCGCTTATCTATCGCCGGAATTGAAGTCTTAGAAGCCCGCATTGGTTATTTAGCATATGCGCAAGAAATTGCAAGTGCCATGTTAAAACGCCAGCAAGCAACAGCGATTGTTGCTGCGCGTCATAAAATTGTACAAGGAGCTGTAGAAATGGTTGAAATGGCTTTAGAAGAGTTAAATAAAAGACAAATTGTTGAATTAGATGAAGAACGTAAAGCTGCTATGGTTAGTAATTTATTAGTTATTTTATGTGGCGATAAAGAAGCGTCTCCAGTAGTAAACGCAGGAACTTTAAGTCATTAAAATGAAAAATAAAAATGCTTTAATAGGAATGATATTTGGTGCAGGTATCGGAATAATTTTTAATAGTACAGAATTAGGATTACCAATTGGTGCTGCTGTTGGATATGTTTTAGGACTCATGCTAAACCAACAACAAATTAAGATAAAGAAGAAACATCGTAAGGATAAATTTTAACCAATGAATAAAAAACAATTACTTGCTTTAGCTATTGGAACAACATTAGGATCTAGTTTAGGTATTATTTAAGGCGTTGTATTGATAATATTGGAATTACAATCGGGTGTGGAGCAGGAACAGCTATAGATGTTGGGTTATCTTTGCTAAATCAACCCAAAAAGCATAAAAATAACAGATAAAAATGAAAGAATATAAAATTATAAAGCAAGCCTTTAGTTGGTCTAACGCTACACAAAAATTTGAAGACGAAATAAACAATTATGCTAAACAAGGTTGGCGAGTAGTAAACATATATACTATAAATAATTCGTACGTTCAGGCATTATTAGAGAAAGATAAAAACAGGTAATAATGAAAATATTTAAAGAAGAACAACGTTTTACACAATGGTGGATTTGGCTTTTATTTTTAAGCCTAAACTTATTTTTCTTCTATGGTATTTACCAACAATTATTTTTAGATACTCCTTTTGGAAGCAAACCTACATCAAATAGTTTTTTAATAATTACTAGTGGTTTTTTTTTATTAGTTACGGTGTTTTTCTTCTCTTTAAAATTAAAAAAAAGAATAGATGAGTCCGGGATTTACTATCGATTTTCTCCTATTCAATCTAAATTCAAAAAAATTAAATGGGATACTATTAAATCTGTTAAAGTGATTAAATTTAAACCAATTATCGATTACGGCGGATGGGGAATTAAACTAAAATCATATACTGTAAAAGGGAATACGGGTATTATATTCGAGTTTAAAAATGACAAAAAATTCTTAATCGGTTCTCAAAAAGAAATTGAGGCTACTCGTGTTATAGAAACCTATAAAAACAAGTTGTCATGATTAGAATAATCTCGCTTATTGTTCTTTATATTTTTAATTCCCTTATTCCAATGGTAGTATCATTTTTTTTATAAAAAACACGTATGGCAAAAAAGAAAGCATTTGCGCTTCGCGTAAACGAAGATATGATTAAAGCTATTGAAAAATGGGCTGCTGACGAATTCCGCTCTACAAACGGACAAATAGAATGGATGCTGATGCAAGCGCTTAAGGAAGCTAAACGCGAACCTAAAAAGAAAGAAGAGTAAAATAATATTCGCTTTTGTTTATGTCCAGATAAAGCAACATCATTTTGAATTTATTTTAGAATCACACCTTTATAATAAAACGTAAATTGTGATGAGAACCTGAAACAAGTTCAGGTTGACGTAAAGTGAATTATTACAACTCATATCACATCAATAAAAACTTATCAAAAAGCTTTTTTATCAAAAAATACAAAAAAATATTTCTTAATAAAACGTTAAAAACTATTCAATAATTATTGAGTGGTTTTCTATTTTGTAAATTGATCTCCAAATCAAACTAACTATAATGAAAAGAATATTTTCTATCTTATTTTTACTTATTACATCACTAGTGTTTTCTCAAGAATTCTCGATGGATTTAGTTAAAAACATGAAACCTAGAAACATTGGTCCCGGCGGAATGTCAGGGCGTGTAACAACCATTGATGTTGTAGAATCGAATCCTGAAATAATGTACGTTGGTACTGCGTCGGGAGGAATATGGAAATCTACTTCTGGGGGAATTAAATGGGAACCTATTTTCGAAAAAGAACTAACTGCTTCTATTGGTGCTCTTGCCATTCAGCAATCAAATCCAAGTGTTATTTGGGCAGGAACCGGTGAAGGAAACCCTAGAAATAGTTTAAATGGTGGTTTCGGAATTTACAAATCTTTAGATGCTGGTAAAACTTGGAAAGCCATGGGCTTAGAAAAAACACGCCATATTCATCGTGTAATTATTCATCCTACAAATCCTGACATTGTGTATGTTGGTGCCATTGGTTCGCCTTGGGGTGAGCATAAAGAGCGTGGTGTTTACAAAACTACTGATGGTGGTAAAACTTGGAAACAAATTTTATTTAACAATATAAAAACGGGTACAGCCGATTTAATTATGGATCCGTCTAATCCTAATAAATTAATCGCTTCTATGTGGGAACACAAACGTGATCCTTGGTTTTTTAAGTCTGGTGGAAAAGGAAGTGGAATGTACATTACACACGATGGTGGTGAAAACTGGAAGCAAATTACCGAAAAAGAAGGTTTTCCGAAAGGAGAATTAGGTAGAATTGGTGTTGCTATCGCCCCTAACAATCCAGATGTGATTTATGCTTTAGTGGAAGCAAAAAAAAATGCACTATATAAAAGTGAAGATGGCGGATTTAAGTGGAAAAAAATAAACGATAAGCCTGGTATTGGAAATCGTCCTTTTTATTATTCTGAAATTTATGTGGATCCACAAAATGAAAACAGATTATACACTGTTTTTACCTACATCAATGTTTCCCAAGATGGCGGAAAATCATTCAACCAATTAATGCCTGCTTACGGTGTAGATAACGGAGTGCATCCTGATCATCATGCGTGGTGGATTCACCCGAACAACGGAAAATTTATGATTGATGGTAATGATGGTGGATTAAATATTACCAAAGATGGCGGAAAATCTTGGCGTTTTATAGGAAATCTTCCTGTAGCACAATTTTATCATATTAATGTTGATAATGAATACCCGTATAATGTATATGGCGGAATGCAAGACAACGGTTCTTGGCGCGGTCCCGCTTATGTTTGGAAAGCACAAGGAATTAGAAATAGTTATTGGCAAGAAATTAGTTTTGGTGACGGTTTTGATGTGGTTCCTGATAAAGATGATGCTCGTTATGGGTGGACAATGAGTCAGCAAGGATCAGTTTCTCGTTACGATTATAAAACAGGAAATAATTACAACGTAAAACCAACACATAAGGATGCGAATGTAAAATTACGTTTCAACTGGAATTCAGCTATTAATATTGATCCTTTTGATAATTCAACAATTTACTTCGGAAGTCAATTTGTGCATAAATCAACCGATAAAGGATTAACTTGGGAAGTAATTTCACCCGATTTATCTACAAATAATCCAGAAAAATTAAAACAAGCCGAAAGTGGTGGTTTAACTATGGATGCTACTGGTGCCGAAAATCACTGTACCGTTTTAGTTATTGAACCTTCACTTTTACAGAAAAATGTTCTATGGGCTGCCACTGACGACGGACAAGTTCATATTACAAAAAATGGTGGTGCAACTTGGACAAACGTTGCTAACAACATTAAGGACTTACCTAAAAACTCTTGGATAACACAAATAAAAGCATCTAATAAAAATAAAGGTGAAGCACTTTTAGTTGCCAACGATTACAGACGTTTTAACTACGAACCGTATGCATATAGAACTAAAGATTACGGAAAAACATGGCAACGTATTGTTGATAAGAATGATGTAGAAAGCTATACATTATCAATTATTGAAGATCCAAAAAATGCAAATTTATTGTTTTTAGGTACTGATGACGGATTATACATTTCTTTAAATGCTGGTGAAAAATGGACTAAATGGACAAACGGTTTTCCAACTGTTCCTGTAAAAGATTTAGTAATTCACCCTCGTGAGCACGATTTAGTAATTGGTACATTTGGTAGAGCCGCATGGGTTTTAGATGATATTCGTCCGTTACGTGCCATGGCAAAAAGTAATATTGCCAATCAAAAATTAACCTTGTTTGCGCCACCAACAGCTTATCAGGCAGCTAGCCAACAACCAACAGGAAGTAGGTTTGGTGCCGATGCTATGTATCAAGGTGAAAACAGAAAACGTGGTGCACAAATTTCTTATTATATCAACAAACCGAAAGTTGAGAAAAAAGAAGATAAAAAAGATGTCAGTTCGAGCGCAGTCGATAACTCTAAAAAAGATGAAGACAAAATTAAACACGATTCTATTAAACTAGAAATTTTTGACGGAACTCGAAAAATAAGAACCTTAAAGTTTAAAACTCCGAAAGAAAACGGATTACACAAAACTACTTGGTATTTAAGAGAAAAAGGTGTTGCTAGAGCTTCTAGAAGTATCAGAAAACAAACTCGAGAGCCAGGAGGAGTTTCTGTTAAACCAGGAGTTTATAAGTTAAAGATGACTTTTGGCGATACTGTTTCTGAACAAGATATTAAAGTTGAATTTGATCCTAGACTACAAATTTCAGAAGAAGCTATTAATCAAAAATACAATGCTAGCAAAGAGCTAGAAACCTATCAAGAGAAAATTGCAACTGCTGTAAAACAATTGGTTGAAAGTAAAAACACAGCAACTTCTTTAAAATCGGAATTTACAAAAGAAGATAAAAAGAAATACAAGATAGAAATAAAAGCATCAAAAGAAATTATCAAAAAAATTGATACTTTAATCGCTATATATATAGGTACAATTGATAAAAGACAAGGAATTACTCGCAACCCTGAAGTAACAATAAACAATCGTTTTGGTACAGCTCGTTGGTATGTTGGTAGTAGATTTGGTAAACAAACGGCAACGGAAAAACAATTAATAAATCAGTTTAAAACATCTTTTGTTAAAGGGATAGAAAAAACAAATACTTTCTTTTCTAAAGATTGGAAAAAGTATAAAGAGACTGTTGAAAAAATTGAAATTTCTCCTTTCAAAAAAACTAGTACTTTTTCTATAAATTAATTATTTTTGAAACTTAAATAAATTTAAAAATCTCCTACCATTTAGCGTAGGAGATTTTAATATTACAAACATTATGAAAAAAGCAATTTTTATCTTTATTATTTTATTTTCCTTAAAAAATACGGCTCAAAACAATCCTCAAAATGAATTAGGAGCTTGGTATATGTATAACGGTTCTCATCAAATTTCTGATAAGTTTAGTTTAAAAACGATGGCTCATTTTCGTTTTTTTGAAATTGGTGATGATATGCAACAATTTATTGGCCGATTAGGAGGAAACTACAAAATCAACAAAAACATGAGCGCTACTTTAGGGTATTCGTATTTAAACACGGATGGCACTTTTGGTGTTGATGGAGGCAATGTAAATGAACACCGTATTTATGAAGACTTTAATATCAAACATAAAATAAACAAACTTGGTTTTGCGCATCGTTTAAGAGCTGAACAACGTTTTTACAACTCAATAACCTCACATTTTTTACGTTATCAAATCGGGTTAAGCCATCCTTTAAATGATAAGTGGAGTACTTATTTATATAATGAAGTGTTTTTTGATTTTGATGATGAAGCTTACAATCAAAATTGGTTGGGTGCAGGTTTTAAATATTATTTATCTAAAAAAACAACATTTAAAGCTGGCTACCAAAGAATAAACGTAAATGGTGCCGGTAATTTTAATAGAATTCTTTTAGGTGTTGCTATTAATACAGACCATCGTAAAAAGAAATAAAAAGCTACTTTAGCAAAAAACTAATTAAAAATGAGCGCACCAACTTTTACAAACGATGCAATTGTATTTGGAGTCCTAATGATTTCTTTAGGGTTTGTATTTTATACAGAATCTAAAACTGATGGCTTTTGGCCTAAATTTTATAAAATAGTACCAGGTCTTTTTATGGCTTATTTTATACCTGCTATTTTCACCACTTTTGGCGTGATTTCTCCCGAATGGGAAACTGTAACTGTAAACGGTGAAGTTGTAAAAGGAAAATCTGAATTATATTATGTTGCTAGTCGTTTTTTACTGCCTGCAGCTTTAGTTTTAATGACATTAAGTATCGATTTAAAAGCAATTTTCAACTTAGGTTCTAAGGCATTAATTATGTTTTTTACAGGAACAGTTGGAATTATTATTGGTGGACCAATTGCTATTTTATTAATATCATTATTCTCTCCAGAAACAGTTGGTGGTGCAGATTTTGATGCAGTTTGGCGTGGACTCTCTACACTTGCAGGAAGTTGGATTGGTGGTGGAGCAAACCAAACCGCTATGTTAGAAATTTATCAATACAATCCTCAAAAATATGGAGGAATGGTGTTTGTTGATATTGTAGTTGCCAATATTTGGATGGCTATTTTATTAATAGGTATTGGTAGAAAAGATAAAATTAATAAATGGTTAAAGGCTGATACCTCAGCAATTGAGGAACTAAAAGAAAAAGTATCTAAATTTACACAAGGCATAAAAAGAAATCCTTCTTTAACGGATATAATGATTATGCTTGCCATCGCTTTCGGAACCGTTGGTTTTGGTCATTTCGCATCTTCTTACTTAAGTGTATTTTTTAATGATTTAGTTGCAGGTATTGAATCTGAAACCTGGAAAAACATCTTTACCTTTTTAGGTTCTGGTTTCTTCTGGTTAATTAGTATTTCAACCATTATCGCTATTGCTTTATCATTTACAAAAGCTAAAAATTACGAAGGTGCTGGTGCTAGTAAAATTGGTAGTGTGTTTATTTACATTTTAGTAGCAACTATTGGTATGAAAATGGATTTAGCCATGATTTTTGATAATTTAGGATTAATCGTTATCGGTTTAGTTTGGATGGGTATTCATGCCGGATTATTAATATTTGTTGCCAAATTAATAAAAGCGCCCTATTTCTTCTTAGCTGTAGGTAGTCAAGCAAATGTTGGTGGTGCAGCCTCTGCTCCTATCGTTGCTCAGGCATTTCACCCGTCTCTTGCTTCTGTAGGAGTATTACTTGCTGTGTTTGGATATGCTATTGGTACAGTAGGTGCAATTATATGTACAATTTTAATGGAATTATCAGCAACTTTATAAGAGAAATCTGCATATTTGTAACTCAAAATTTTAAATAACATGAAAAAACTTATCGCCATTTGTGCGTTTTCAATATTAGCTTTCGCTTGTTCTTCTAAAAAAGAAGGAAACATGATTGTTAAAGGTCAAATTAAAGGATTAAAAAAAGGTACTTTATATCTTCAAAAAATGAATGATACTTCATTATTTTCTGTAGATTCTGTTACATTATTAGGTGATGATAAATTTATTTTAACAGATAATGTTGAATCTTCTGAAATGTATTACTTAACTTTTGATGGAAATACCAATGAAAAAAGATTGATGTTTTTTGGTGAAAAAGGAGAAATTACCATCAATGATAAATTAGAAGAATTTGGTTTTAATCCAGAAATAAAGGGATCTAAAAATCAAGATGTAATGGATAAATATCGTGATTTTGACCGTAGATTTAAAGATCAACGTTTAGACTTTATCAAAAAAGACCTAGAAGCTCGTCAGGCTAATGATGAAGAGTTGGTTGAAAAACTAGACTTAGATTATAAAAAAATGGTACGTAAGCGTTTTTTATTTACTACTCAATTTGCTAAAAACAATGCCGATAGTGAAGCGGCTCCTTATATTGCTTTAACTGAATTATTTGATGCTAATATTATTTTATTAGATACTATTAATAATAATTTAACCGATAAAGTTAAGAACTCTAATTATGGTAAACGCTTAAACAAGTTTATCAATCGCATAAAAGCTGAAGAAGGCGCTAAATAATAAAAGCTCCTTTTTATAAACTTAAAAAACTCGATACAAATTGTATCGAGTTTTTTAGTTTAATAATTATGTTACAACCACTCTTTACTTACTTTTTTTATTATTGATATACACATCAACCAAGTTCTCTAAAACATTTAAAGGTAACGGACCATTGGTTAAAACTACGTCATGAAATTCGCGAATGTTAAACAAATCTCCTAAAGCTTCTTTTGCCTTTTTACGGAGTTCTAGTATTTTTAACATTCCTATTTTATAAGCCGTTGCCTGACTTGGCATTACAATATGACGTTCTACCATTTTTACGGCATCTAATTCAGCATTTGGTGTGTTATCAGTATAATATTTAATTCCCTCTTCGCGTGTCCATTTTTTAGCATGAATACCTGTGTCAACAACTAATCGACAAGCTCTCCACAACTCCATTGCTAAACGCCCAAAATCAGAATATGGATCCGCATAAAAACCCATTTCTTTCGGAATGTATTCAGAATATAATCCCCAACCTTCTATATAGGCAGTATAGCTACTAAACTTTCTAAACATAGGTACTTCTTTTAATTCTTGCGCAATTGCTATTTGCATATGATGACCAGGAATTCCTTCATGATAAGCTAAAGCTTCCATTTGATAAGATGGCATGCTTTCCATATCATACATATTAGCATAATAAGTACCAGGTCTTGATCCATCTAATGCTGGTTGCTGATAAAATGCTTTTCCTGCTGATTTTTCTCTGAAAGACTCCACCGCTTTTACCACTAACTTAGCTTTTGGCTTTGTTATAAACAACTCGTCTAGTCTAGTTTTCATACTATCAATAATATGAGTTGCTTCTTTCATATAAACCTGTCTTCCTTCTTTAGAATCGGCATAATAAAATTGCTTATCCTTTTTCATAAATTCGAAAAACTCTTTTAAAGATCCATCAAAACCTGTGCTCTTCATTATAACACGCATTTCATCATGAATACGAGTCACTTCTTTTAAACCTATTTCATGAATTTCTTCTGATGTTAAGTTAGTTGTTGTAGTTCTTTTTAAAGCATTGTTAAAAAAAGCTTCTCCTTCGGGGAACTTCCATGAACCTGCATCTGTAGTTGCTGTTTTTTCTTGAGCTTCTAAAGTTGATATTAAGTTTTTATATGCAGGTAGAACACTTTCTTTTAAAGCTACAACTCCTTTTCCTATCAATGCTTTTTTTTCTTCGGTATCAATAGTTAATTTATTCACTTTATTTGTAAAGTCGTTTAAGAATGTGCTTGTTTTGCCTGAGCTATCAAACGGCTTTCCTTTTATTAAGTTTTTAGAGTCTTCTAATACTTTTGCAAAAACAAATTTAGGGGGCATAATACCCTTGCTTTCTCGCTCTTTTAAGCTGATAACTAATTGACTAAATAAAGGTTTTAAATTATACAACCTGGCTATATAATTTTCAGCATCTTTAGTTGATGCTACCTGATGCATATTAATTAAAAAAGCAGGAATTTCAGATTGCATTCCGTGCATTTGATTTACTGGATATGTATGAAAACGGTATTTAAAATCTGCTATTTTATTTTCTAATTGCTGTTTAAATAAGTCGTAACTTAATTTAGTATTTGCATCTAATTTTTTTACGTTTAAAGAATCATTTAACCAAGTTAATGCATTTTTGGTATGCGCTAACTCTTCTTTAGCAAACGCATCAGAAATATCATTCCATTTATCAGCATCTTTTTTAATACCTAAATAGGTTTGATACATTGGGTGACGATCTAAATTCTCTTTAAATTGTTCATCAAAAAAACTGTTTGCTTTTTTGGAATGTTGTGTAATTTCTTCTTTAGAAATAACTTTAGTTTTTACTTCCTCTTTACAAGATTGTAAAAAAGAAGTAAAAACTAAAGCTGTAATTGTAATTAATCTTAGTTTCATCTTTTTAGTAATTTAATACAGGAAAAGATACAAAATTAGATTGGTACTATATCTTAAATGAAACTATTGGTAATTTACTATGATTAGCAATATCTTCAGAAATACTACCTTCAAAGAAATGAGAGACACCTTTTCTTCCGTGAGTTGCTACCGCAATAATGTCTGCATTGCTAGCGTCTGCAAAATATAAAATTCCTTTTTCAACGGTATAATCAGAAATTATTTTAACATCATTAATACTACTCTCATTTTCATTTACCTTTTCGAAAAATAGTTTCATTTCTTCTTCTACTTCTTTACTACTTTTAAATTTAGTTGTAGGCGTGTTTATATATACCAATTGCAAGCTAGATTCTTGTTTTTTAAAAAAAGCTTTAGCTTCTAGGTAAGGAGCCACGTCGTCATTTGTAAAATCACATGCAAAAACTACTTTTTTTATTTTTTTAGTAATTGGTTTTTCTTTAATAACCATTACAGGTATATCTGCATGACGAATTACTTTTTCTGTATTAGAACCAATAAACATTTCCTTTAATCCATCGACTCCTTTAGACCCCATTACAATTAAATCTACATTTTCTTCTCTCGCTAATTGGTCTAGCTCACTAAAAATTTTAAAATGCTTAATTATCGGAGTTACTTTAAGCTCTGATAAATATTCTTTTTGTAAAAACTCTTTAAACTTTTTTTCTGCTAACTTTAAATAATAAAATGTTTCTTGATTCGTTGATTTATCTGATTGGTTAACTAATGAATTTGAAAGTTCTAGCATATGAACTACTACAACTTCTGCATTATTCTCTTTTGCCAAAAAAGCGGCTGTTTGTAATGCGTTTTCTGAATGAATCGAAAAATCGACAGGGACTATTATTTTTTTCATAATATGATTTTTTAAGTTTAACTACTCGTATAAAGTTACTAAATTTATATCAGAAAAAGAATGATTTACATCATGTAATTACCTTAATGACAACCTTGTAAAGTATTCCCCAAATTGGTTACTGGCAATGGCGAAATATATGGTATTCCTAAACCTAGCCCTCTCAACACAAATAAAACACCTATAATAACGACTACAAGCGGAATGATTTGTTGAATTCTTTTTCGCACCAATCTGTTAGCAAAATTACCTACATAAACAATAATGGT
The DNA here is from genome assembly GCF_057002845.1 of Tenacibaculum sp. SM2510. Classification (NCBI taxonomy): domain Bacteria; kingdom Pseudomonadati; phylum Bacteroidota; class Flavobacteriia; order Flavobacteriales; family Flavobacteriaceae; genus Tenacibaculum; species Tenacibaculum sp. SM2510. The sequence continues at coordinate 2,566,634 of NZ_CP192703.1, read as the reverse complement.
CATTAACGGAATTGTTCCTAATCCGAAAATAAACATATATAAACTTCCCGACAAAGCATTAGTTGTTGCTAGCGCGCCGAAAACAGCCATATATACCAATCCGCAAGGAAGAAATCCATTTAAAAAACCGATTGTAAAAAAGGTGTCATTCCCTTTCTTTTTTAATTCTTTTCCAAGAACTGATTTAACTTTCATGATAAATCTATTCAGCTGTTTTGAAAAATTATATTTTTGAAAAGTCTTTGGTAAAACAATAGTCAAAATCATTAAACCGCCAACTATAATTGAGAGTTGTTGTTGAAACCCGAAGAAATAAAATCCTTTTCCTAAAAAACCAAACAATAAACCAATTAAACTATAAGTAAATAAGCGACCTAAATGATAACTGATAATCTGGAAAAATTGTTTTACTTGATTATTTCTATCAACGGGCAACATAAAAGCAATCGGTCCGCACATACCAATACAATGAAAACTACCAACCAAACCAAATATGAGTGCTGATATAAACATTAATAAATTAATTCTTTTTGATATAAATATGCCTTGTTTTTATAATTCCAAGAAACTGTAATGTTCCAACGACCACCTAACAAGCGTTTCTCAGGCACGAGCAAATATGTATTAGAAATTGAAATAGGTATTTCAAAATCTAATTGCTTATTAGATGGTCTATATAGGAACACTTTTCCTTTAATATCAATAGGATTAAATTCTGTTGGAAAATAGATTTTTAACCCTTCTGGTACTCTATTAATTTTAATGTTTTCTTTTAAATATTTTGCATTTTTTGTTGCGTTTATATTTTTTTGAAACTCTAATTCTTTTTGATAATACTTTTCAGTTACCAAATCGTGATTGTAATTTTTACCTGTACTCATTGATATAACGAAGTACATTATAAAACTCATAAATGCAATAATTGCGATTACGATACCCGTGCCCCAGTTTAGTTTCATGTTTGTTGTTTTTTATACTATTCAAATAAAATAATCTTTTTATCAACTATAAGATTACTTCGTTATACTTTCTCGTAATGACAGTTATTTATTTTTACCGTCATTGCAAATAAAATGAAGCAATCTGTTCTTTATAATGAGATTACTTCGTCATCCTTCCTCGTAATGACTGTTATTTATTTTTACCGTCATTGATATAACGAAGTACATTATAAAACTCATAAATGCAATAATTGCGATTACGATACCCGTGCCCCAGTTTAGTTTCATGCTTGTTGTTTTTTATACTATTCAAATAAAATAATCTGTTTATCAACTATAAGATTACTTCGTTATACTTTCTCGTAATGACAATTTATTATCGATAACTTCTTGGTCCTAAAAAATTAGTTTTAGTCGTTTCTATTAACTTATTACCACTATACACTCCGATTTTAAGATTTACTTTTTCTTTTTTCATTTCTGATTGATGTAATTCTATAAACAACGTTCCTTCAGCCAATCCTTGTTTCGGTACCTCAAAACTTTGATGTGTTACTGTTTCTATTTTTCCTTTATGAGAAAGCAGTTTATAAGTTACATCATCAATCTGTTTTGTTGTTTTGTTAATTACTTTATAGGTATAAATATTACTGATAATTCCGTTTTCTTTATGTTGATATAATTGCCCTGGTAATCGCAAAATTGTAGCTTCAACATCATTTCTTAAAAACAACATCCCTATTAAAACGGCTATTAAAATTCCTAAAACGGCAGTATAACCTTTCATTCTAGCCGTAAATTGAAAAGGTGTTTTCTTTTCAATATTTTCTTCGCTCGCAAAACGAATTAATCCTTTTGGCAAACCTACATTTTCCATCATATGATCACATTCATCAATACAAGCAGTACAATTTACACATTCTAATTGCGTACCATTACGAATATCAATTCCTGTAGGACATACATTTACACATTGAAAGCAATCAATACAATCTCCTTTACCACTTGTTGCTCTATCTTCTTTTTTATTGAATTTTGCTCTTCCTGTTTCTCCTTCTCCACGAACATGATCATAAGCAACATTAATTGTTTTATTATCTAATAAAACACCTTGTAACCGACCATACGGACAAGCTATAATGCATACTTGCTCTCTAAACCAAGCGAAAATAAAGTAGAAAACTGCCGTGAATATTAATAAAGAAACTAAGGTATTTGTATTATCTAACGGGTTACCGGTTACGTAATCAATAACCGTATCTCCACCTATTAAATAGGCTAAAAACACATTAGCTATTAAAAATGAAATGATAAAAAACAGGAACCACTTTAGTAGTCGCTTCTTAATTTTTTCGGCATTCCAAGGTTGTTTTTCCAAACGGATTTGTTTTCCTCTATCTCCATCAATCCAATATTCTATTTTTCGAAAAACCATCTCTAAAAATATGGTTTGCGGACAAATCCATCCGCAGAAAATACGTCCGAAAACAACCGTAAATAGTATTACAAAAACAACACCTACAATCATTGAAACTACTAATAAGTGAAAATCTTGTGGCCAAAAAGGAAATCCGAAAATATTAAATTTTCTTTCTATTACATTAAATAATAAAAACTGGTTTCCATTAATTTTGATGAATGGCGCAGCTAATAAAATCAGCAATAAAAAATAACTAACGTACGATCTGTACTTATAAAAACGTCCGCTTGGTTTTTTAGGATATACCCAAGCACGTTTACCTTCATTATTGATGGTACCAATACTATCTCTAAATTGTTCGTTCTTGGGTGTCTCCATTGTTAACTATTAAAACCAAATACTATTATTGTACACTATCTTTTACTATTGCTGTAACTTCTTCTGTTACTTGTTGCGACTCGTCTTTATACAAATCACCTTGTGCTGGTTTAGGATTTGCCGATGTTGTACCTTGCATGGACATTATATAACTTGCTACTTTTTGAATATCTACAGGTTTTAATGTTTTGCCCCAGGCAACCATTCCTTTTCCGTCTCTACCACCATTAGTAATCGTTGCAAAAACGTTTTTAATTCCGCCGCCCAACAACCAATATTCATCGGTTAAATTAGGGCCAATTCCTCCACCTCCATCGCCAATATGACAAGCAGCACAGTTTAAGTTATATACAGCTTTACCTCTTTTTAAATCACTTTCTGATGTTAAAACTATTACTGTTTCAGCATCGATAATTGCATCTTTTGATGTTGACTTATAAGCTGCTAATTCTCTTTTAGCAACTGCTACAGACTCTACATATTCCATCTCTTGCGTATAACCATCTAAGACTTCAAATCTTACTAAATACACTACTGCAAAAATTATCGTTGCATAAAACATATATACCCACCATGGCGGTAAATTATTATCTAATTCTTTAATTCCGTCATAATTATGATCTAAGATAATTTCTTCTTCTTGCTCTACTGCTTTAGCTTCTGTCCATTTAGCAATTAACTTTCTAGCCCAAGCCCAATGATCTACTTCATCAGAGTTTACTCCTGCTTTAATCATAGCAACCTCCTCTATTTTCTTAACTCCAGTAATAGTAAGTATTTCTTTAGCGAGACAAACAAAACCAAAAGCAATAAGGCCTAACCAAACTAAAGGGTTTTCTATGAAGTTATATGGATTTTCATAAGAACTTATAGCCTTTGCTAACACAAAAGGTGTTAAAAATGTAAATAAAAATGATGTTACAGATTGTACTCTTGTGTAATTCTTTGGCATTAACTCATTTGCTTTATTTACAACGGTGTTCGATAAAACCTCTTTTAAAAGCACCACCAAACCAAAACCAATTGCAATAAACCAGACTAACGAATTTTCTAAAAAATTAAAAGGCTCTTCATATGCCTTAAATGCCGCTGCTAAAATAAATGGCATTGAAAAAACAAAAAGAAAAGATACTATTGATTGAATATATTTTTTCATACTATTTTATTTTAGTCATTTAAAGGCAAATCACTTACCTTACTTATATATTCTTTTTTGGCAGTAAAGACCCACCAAAATAACACCATAAAAAAGGTAAAGAATATTGTTAATGAGATCATCGGGTATATTTCTATACCTGTAATGCTCTCCATATGGTTTTTTACGAATTTTAACATAATTTCTAATTTTTACTCGCTTAGTGAATTTTTAATATTTTGACACTTGTTCTTAAATGTTATTTAATAATTTATTAAACTATTGTCTACTCAATTGTTTTTGAACATCTTTTACTTTTATATCAGTACCTAATCTTTGTAGGTAAGAAATTAAAGCGACAATTTCACGATCTTTCATTTCTATGAAAACTTGGCCATTTTCGGCTGCATACTTTTTATCTGAAGCATAACTCTTAGCAAAATCAGGATCTTGATGTAAGTTTTCTTGAATTTTAGCTCCTTGTGCATCCATATTGGCTTGTGCATTTGCTATTTCTTCATCTGAATAAGGAACCCCAAGAGAAACCATTGCTTTCATCTTTCCTTCCGTATTACTCTTATCTAATTTATCTCTGACCAACCATTGATATGCAGGCATAATAGAACCTGGTGAGGTGCTTTGCGGATCATACATGTGATTTAAATGCCAACTATCTGAGTATTTACTTCCGATTCGATGTAAATCTGGTCCTGTACGTTTACTTCCCCACAAAAATGGATGATCGTATACAAATTCACCTGCTTTAGAATATTCTCCATATCGCTCTACTTCACTTCTAAAAGGGCGTACCATTTGAGAGTGACATCCTACACATCCTTCACGAATATAAATATCACGTCCTTCTAATTCTAAAGGTGAATATGGTTTTACACTTGATATGGTTGGTATGTTCGATTTCACTAACAACGTTGGTACAATCTGAACAGCACCTCCTATTAAAATTGCTATAGTTGCGTAAATCGTTAATTTTATTGGTTTTCTTTCTAACCAAGTGTGCCATCCTTCCCCTTTAGTTCTGTTTTTAGACACTTTTGTTAATGGAGCTGCTTCTGCTAAATCATCAGTAACATCGCTACCTGCTTTTACAGTTCTTATCATGTTGTACAACATTACAAATGCTCCAACAATAAATAAACTACCTCCAATAGCACGCATCCAATACATTGGGATGATTTCAGCTACCGTTTCTAAAAAATTACCATACGCTAATGTACCGTCTGGATTGAATTGTTTCCACATAGATGCTTGTACAAAACCTGCCACATACATTGGTAATGTATACATGATGATTCCTAAAGTACCTATCCAAAAATGGAAGTTTGCTAGGGCTGTAGAATATAATTTTGTTTTAAATAATCTTGGTACCATCCAGTAAATCATTCCGAAGGTAAAAAAACCGTTCCATGCTAATGCGCCAACGTGCACGTGAGCAATAATCCAATCACTAAAATGCGCTATTGCATTTACATTTTTTAACGATAACATTGGTCCTTCAAAAGTTGCCATACCATAACCGGTAATTGCAACTACAAAGAATTTTAAAACAGGATCTGTACGCACTTTATCCCAAGCACCACGAAGTGTTAACAATCCGTTTATCATTCCTCCCCAAGAAGGTGCTAGTAACATGATTGAAAATGCCACTCCTAAATTTTGCGCCCACGTTGGTAATGCTGTATATAATAAATGGTGAGGCCCTGCCCAGATATAAATAAATATTAACGACCAAAAGTGTACGATTGATAATCTATACGAATATACCGGACGGTTTGCTGCTTTCGGCACGAAGTAATACATCAATCCTAAAAACGGTGTTGTTAAGAAAAATGCTACGGCGTTATGCCCGTACCACCATTGCACCAAGGCATCTTGTACACCTGCATACACTGAATAACTTTTGAAGAAACTAACAGGTAATGCCAAACTATTAAAGATATGTAATACTGCAACGGTTACAAAAGTTCCTAAGTAAAACCAAATGGCTACATATAAATGGCGCTGTCTTCTTTGTAAGATTGTCCAAATCATGTTTACACCAAAAGCTACCCAAACTAATGCGATTGCAATATCTATAGGCCATTCTAACTCTGCATATTCTTTAGAACTTGTATACCCTAAAGGAAGCGTTATGGCTGCTGCTACAATAATTAATTGCCATCCCCAGAAATTAAAATTACTTAAAAAATCACTTGCCATACGTGCTTTTAGCAACCGTTGTAACGAATAATAAACTCCTGCGTAAATTGCATTTCCTACAAATGCAAAAATTACCGCATTGGTGTGTAACGGACGTAAACGACCAAAACTTAACCACGAAATTCCGTCTGTAATATTTGGGAATAAAAACATTAATGCCAATAGTAAACCTACTGAGAAACCTACAATTCCCCATAGTAGTGTGGCGTAAATGAATTTTTTTACGATCTTATTATCGTAATAAAATTGTTGCATTTCCATAATTTAATTGAATTTAATATTTATTGTTAGTTTTTGTTATCTCATTTTTCACAAAAACAGTCTAAGACTTTTTTGTTTCATCTTTGACCAATTCGTCATCAAAAAGCATACGAACAGATGGCGTGTACGAATCATCGTACTGCCCATTTTTTACTGAAACAATAAATGCAATAAAAAAAATTAGTGCCACTAAAATACTTAGTGTAAGTAGTAAGTAAATAACGCTCATATCTTGCCTGATAATTATACGTCAAAGGTAATTGTGAAGCTTTTCTTAAAATATGATATTTGTCATGTTTAAAAAAATACTCTTAAAATGATTAAATAAAATGAGGTGCTACTAGCTTAAAAAATGCTTGTTTTCTAATAGGTCGCAATGTTAATTAAATAGAGTAATCATAAGAATTAAAAATCATATTTTTTTTGAGTATATTTTGTACTACTTTTGTTTTAAATGAATCAATTTATCAATCCCTTACCTAAAGCTTTAGTGCTCTTCTTTTTTATTGTATCATCTATAATATACGCTCAAGATAGAGATGGTTTTATATACTTTGGTAATAATCCTGAAAAAGTAGATTTTCAATTATATAAATCTTTACAAAATGCTACAAAACCTAGTAATCGACTTATTATTTTAGATAATATTGCAACCCAATTTTTACGTTCAAACAATGCTGATTCTCTTTTTCATTATGGAACTGCTCTTAAAAATGAAATTGTTTATTTAAAAGATAAACAAAAACTTAAAAAGAAATATTTATTAAAATCTTTGTTATATAAAGGTTTAGGTTCACAAAACATGGGGTTTTTAGACGAGTCTATTCGTTATTTTATAGAAGGAATTACGTTAGCAGAGAATAATAAATTAATATTTCAGCGTTTTCAATTAGCTTTAGCTGATACCTACATTTTAAAACGGGATACCTTAAAAGTAAAATCTATTTTAGATGAATTAGCATCTATTTGTACTACTCCATTAATGTTACTTCGTTATGAAATAGTAACATCCAATTATTACATCTTAAATAATCAATTTAATAAGGCTGAGGAATTAATTAAGATTACGATAGAAAAAATAAATAAAGAGAAAAACTTTAAATCTTATTTAAAATTAAGAATAGCTTTAGGCAGGTTAAAATTATTACAAAATAAATTTGATAAAGCTATTTCAATTTTTTCAGAAATTAAAAATCAATCATTAAAAAAAGGCTATTACGATATTTATATATCTTCAATTTTAAATCTTGGCAGAATTTATAGTATAAATAAAAATTATCAAGTAGCAGAAATGATACTATCCGCAGCATATGTTAATGCTGTACAATGGAATCAATTAAATTTACAGCAAAAAGTAATTAGACTTTTAACGCAAGTTTATGTTTCGAAAAAAGATTTTAAAAATGCTTATAGTTTAAAAACACAATTAGAGGCTATAAACCGTAAAATTATAACGAACCAAAATCAACGTTATATTAAAGATTTAGAGTTTAAATATGAAACATTACAAAAAGAAAAAAAGATAAATACGCTTCAAGAAGATCAAATAAATAAACAAACAGAAATAGAATATCAAAAAACAATGAAATATGTATTTCTTATAGGTTTCTTTATTATTCTTATACCAATAATTTTATTATTAATTGTTTATTACCAAAAGATTCAAACACAAAGTTTACTTAATAAACAACAAGAAAAATTAAACCAAAAAGAGATGACTTCGGTATTACAAACTCAAGAATTAGAGCTTGCTAAAAATACTATTATCGTTCAGAATAAAGAACGTGATCGTATTGCCAGGGAATTACATGACAGTATTGGAGCAAACATTGCAGGTATAAAACTTCAAATGAATAATTTAATAGTTAATAATCCTAAAGCAAATTCGCTACTTGAGCAATTAGAAAAAACATATCAACATGTTAGAGATATTTCACACAGTTTAATTCCTAGTGAATTTAAAGAAAATCATTTTACTATTTTAGTTAAGAATTATATAGCTACATTAAATCAAAATAAAACCGTAACTATTAATTTTGAAGCTTATCCTGAAAATATTGTTAATACTTTTAATTATACATTACAGTCTAATTTATTGAATATTATCAAAGAACTTATTACGAATGCTTTTAAACATGCTAGTGCAACTGAAATAGATTTACAAATAAGTATAAATATAGAAGATAACAGTATTCAACTTTTGTATGAGGATGATGGTATTGGTTTTGATTTAAATATTACTAGTAAAGGAATAGGAATACAAAATATAGAACATAGAGTTAAAACTTTTAATGGAACATTTTCAATTGATTCTGCATTAAATAGAGGTACCGTAATAATTATAAATATTCCACAACAAAATAAATTATGACAATACAATATTCTATAATAATAGCAGACGATCATAGTATTTTTTTAGACGGACTGCGAAGTATTCTTTCCGAAGAAAACAATATAACTATTGTATTAGCTGCTACAAAAGGAACACAAGTTATTAAATATTTACAGGTTAATTCAACTCCTAAAATAGACTTAGTAATAACAGATATTAATATGCCAGAAATGGATGGCATTGCCTTGAACAAGGCCATAAAAGAACAGTTTCCGGCTGTAAAAACACTAGTAGTTAGCATGTTAGAAGAACCAAAAAAAATTCAGCAATTAATTGAAGCTGAAGTGAATGGTTATTTATCGAAAAATTCTGAAAAATCAGAACTTTTAAAAGCTATTAAAACCATCTTAAAAGGAGATAATTATTTTTCACCAAGAATAAAAAATATCTTAATGGAAGCGCTATTTGAAGCAAAGTCTAAATCTCAAATTTCTTTAACTAAAAGAGAAAAAGAAGTATTAAAACTAATAGCCAAAGAGTATACGACTAAAGAAATTGCATCTCAATTGTTTTTAAGTACACATACCATAGAGACGTACCGTAAAAATTTAATTTCAAAATTAAGTGTACGTAATATAGCAGGATTAACCCGTTATGCAATGGAAGAAGGACTTTTAGATTAAATTAAACATCCTTATCCCTGAAAGTAGGTAATTGAATTTCACTACATCTAGTCTAAACTAGATGTATAAATTCGTGCAACTTTGCAGCATATTATTTAATCTTAAAAAAAAAATGATTTACGGAATTACATTAATACTTCTAAGCATTATCGCAGTACCATCTCTAATATTAGCAAAAAAACCAAATGCACAAGAATTATTAGATAAAATTGAACCTTATCAAGGTTGGATCGGTTTAATTTTTTGTTTAGCTGGTGTTTGGGGTATCATTTCAGCATTTTTAAACATTGGCTGGTTAACTTCATCTCCTATTTGGTGGATTACTCTTTTAGCAGGAAGCTTAGTTCAGGCAGTTTTAGGTTTTATGCTAGGTTTTGGTATGATTAATAAGTTATTATTAAGTAAAAATGAAGCTGCCCAACAAAAAGCAGCAGTATTAAGAGAAAAATTAGCTCCAAAATTAGGTAAACTAGGTGTATTCGGTCTTGCTGTAGGTGGTTGGATGATTGTTGCATCATTCCTTTTCATGTAAGGTTAACTTCTTTATTTAAAAAAATAAATATAGATAAATTACTTTTTAGAGTATTTAAAACATGTGTTTTCCGGGGGGATATCACTAAGTATTAGTTTTAAATGTAAATCATATGTTTTATTTAAATATATTATGTCATTTTGAAGTATTCTTTTAAGTAAAAAAACTAAGATATGAGTATTCATATCTTAGTTTTAATTCTCTATTTATTTCTTAAATAGTCATTGAAAACAACTTCGTTTCTGGCTTATTCTTGTACAATCGTTTATCAAACGCCATACATATATTACGTACATAAGGTCTTGCTTTTTCGGGTACTGACAAGCTATTCTCTTCAATAGAAACCAAGCCATCTGATTGCATTTCTTGTAATTTTCCTAAAACGATTTCAATATTCTTAACCTGTAAATGCTCAGCATCCCACGAAGTGGAAAAATGACACATAATATTTAAAATATGCTTTCGGATAATTAAATCTTCTTCAGATAAAATATGCCCTCTAAAAACTGGTATTTCTCCTTCATTTACTATTTTTTGATATTCTTTTACCGTTTTTACATTCTGTGCGAATCCATACCAAGAGTCAGAAATTGACGACATTCCTAAACCGATCATTAATTGTGTTTTATTTGCTGTGTAGCCCATAAAATTTCTGTGCAATGTTTTTTCTTGGGTTGCTTTATATAAAGAATCTGTTTTTAAGGAAAAATGATCCATTCCTATTTCAACATAGCCCATTTCAGCAAACAATTCTTTACCTATTTCATACAGTTTACGCTTCTCCTCATTTTTAGGTAAATTTTTATCATTAAAACCTCGTTGACCAACTCCTTTAACCCATGGCACATGCGCATAACTATAAAAAGAAATTCTATCGGGCTGTAATTCTTTCGTTTTATTAATCGTATGAATTACATTCTCTTTGGTTTGAAATGGTAAGCCGAAAATTAAATCGTGACTAATAGATGTATAACCTATCTCTCTTGCCCAACGGGTTGCTTTTACTACATTTTCAAAAGGCTGTATTCTATGAATTGCTTCTTGCACTTTTTCATTATAATCTTGTACGCCGAAACTTACACGTGTAAAGCCAACATCAAACAAGGTTTGCAGTTGTTCTTTTGTTGTATTATTAGGATGTCCTTCAAAGCTAAATTCGTGATTTACATGTTTTTTAGCGTTTAAAAATAATCCGTCTATAAGTTTTTTTAATTGCTCTTTTGAAAAAAAAGTAGGTGTTCCGCCTCCTAAATGAATCTCTTTTATAATAGGCGTTTCATCTACTAAGTCGGTATATAAATGCCATTCTTTTAAAACAGTATCTATATAATCTTCTTCTACTTCATGACGTTTTGTTATATGCTTATGACAAGCACAAAAAGTACATAAACTTTCGCAAAATGGTAAATGGATATAAATACTAATTCCTTCTGTGGAGTTACTTTCTATAAATGACTTTTTAAATGTTTTAATCCAATTTTCTTTCGAAAACGTATCGTTATCCCAATACGGTACCGTTGGATAACTGGTATATCTTGGTCCCGGAATATTATATTTTTGTATAAGTGAATTCATTAATATTTATCTGAAACTCCTTTTGTAATTAAAGACACCCCCGATGATGTTCCTAAACGTGTTACACCCATAGTAATATATTTCTCAGCTGTTTCTTTGTCTCTCACTCCGCCTGCTACTTTAATTTGCACGTTACCATTCGTAACTCCTTTCATGATTAGAACATCTTCTGTTATTGCTCCGCTTGTTCCAAATCCTGTAGATGTTTTTATAAAATCTGCTCCTGCATTAACCGCTAATTGCGATACCTCTTTGATTTGTTCTTTTGATAAATAGCAATTCTCAAAAATTACTTTTAAAACATTTTCACCAATCGCTTCTTTTATCAATCTAATCTCATTTTCAATATACGCAATTTCGCCATCTAGTAATTTACCTATATTAATAACCATATCAATTTCTGATGCTCCGTTTTCAATACAGTTTTGTGCTTCAAAAACTTTTACTTCTGTAGTCATCGCTCCTAACGGAAACCCGATTACAGCCGCAATTTTTACATTCGTATTTTGCAACTCTTCTTTTGCTAATTTAACATACGATCCGTTTACACAAACAGCATAAAAAGCATATTCTTTTGCTTCACGGCACAATTGAATAATTTCACTTCTTCTAGCTGTTGCTTTTAGTAGTGTATGATCTATATATTTATTAATTTCCATAATTTTATACGTTTTTAACTCTCTTTATAGTGTCTAATTTCGATAAAGTTAATCGCACAACACTTTCTTCTATAGCTGTAAGATTATGAATTATTTTTGGTTCTAATGAAATTAAATCACCTGTATTTAATTGTTTAATTTCTCCTTCTACACCAAAATCAATACAACCTTTTAGTACCTGAACAATAATTGCAAATGGCGCTTGGTGATCTTCCATCACTTGTCCTTTTTTAAATACAACACGTATTTCTTTCGAGAAATCGGTATCTAACAATAATGATACTGCTGGTTTATTCTCATTAAACTTAATATCTTCTAAAAATGAGGCTATCTTCATATATGTTTTTATTAAATGTCTATTACAGGCTTCGTAATTACTATTTTATTTTCCTTCCTAATAAATTTGTTGCAACAGTTGTAAATACGACAATACTAATGGAGCTCAAAGGCATTAAAACTGCTGCGATTACAGGTTTTAACTGACCTGTTGTTGCAAAATATAATCCAATTATATTATAACATAAAGAAAGTATAAAGCTATACTTAATTATTTTGATTGCTTTTTTTGAAGCTTTAATATAACTTCCTATTTGATCGAATTTACAGGCATCTAAAATAGCATCGCAAGCAGGAGAAAACACATTAATATTTTCTGATAACGAAATACCAACATTACTCTGCGCCAATGCTCCTGCATCATTCAATCCATCACCAATCATAATTACATTCGCTCCTTTATTTTGTAATTTTTCCACATAGTGCAATTTATCTTCTGGCTTTTGATTGAATAAAAATGACGTATTTTTTGGCAACAATGTTTCTAAAAACTTTTTTTCTCCTTCATTATCACCAGAAACAACAGCTAAATTATAGTTGGAATTTAATTCAGAAAACAATTCTTCTACACCATTTCGATAGGCATTTTTAAAAATATACTTTCCTTTATATTCATCATTCATACTAATATGAACAGACGTATCTAAATTAATTTGCTCTTTCGTGTTTTTCACAAAAGATGAAGACCCTACTCTTATTATAGTTTTTTTTAAGATAGCTTCAATTCCTTTTCCTGTAAACTCTTTAAAATTGGTCACCGAAATCATTTTTTCTGTTAAAGAACCGTATAGCATTCTACTTAACGGATGATTTGACGCTCGCAACGTACTTTTTAATAGCCCTTTTTCTTCGGATGACAACTCAACACCTTTATAATCAATTTGATTCTCTTTACTAGTTGTTAAAGTTCCTGTTTTATCAAAAATTACGCTATCAATCGCTGCTAATTGCTCTACCACAGTAGCGTTTTTTAAATAAAATTTCTTCTTACCTAAAATACGTAACATATTTCCTAAAGTAAACGGAGCAGCCAATGCAATGGCACACGGACACGCAATAATTAACACTGCCGTAAATACATTTAGCGCTTTACTTGCATCATAATACAACCAAAATGCAGTAGCAATAAAAGCGACTAATAATATTGTAATTGTAAAATGCTGACTAATACGATCTGTTAATGTTTTAAAAGACGAGTTTTTATCTTTTTTAAACACATCGTTACTCCATAATTGTGTTAAATAACTTTGTGAAACCGACGTTAAAACTTCCATTTCTATAATTCCGGATAATTGCTTTCCACCTGCGAATAATTTATCCCCTGATTTCTTTAATACAGGAATCGCTTCTCCTGTAACAAAACTATAATCTATTTTTGCATTCCCGTTAATTAATATTCCGTCTACGGGAATTAATTCTTGATTTCTAATTAACAGTCTATCACCTTTTTTGATATCATAGATTTGTACATTTTCTTCTTTTCCTTCCGATGAAATTCTTGTTACAGCAATCGGAAAATACGATTTATAATCGCGTTCGAAAGACAAGAAATTGTAGGTTTTTTGTTGAAAAAACTTACCTAGTAACAAAAAGAAAACCAAACCAGTTAAAGAATCAAAAAAACCCGTTCCTATATCCAAAATAATCTCTACTGAACTTCTAATAAATAAAACAGCAACACCTAAAGCAATCGGAACATCTATATTTAATATTTTAGAACGCCACCCTTTATAAGCCGAAATAAAATAATCCTGCGCAGCATAAAAAACTACAGGCAATGAGAATACAAACATTAACCAACGGAATATTCCTTTATAATGTTCTAGCCAAAAACCTGATACCTCAAAATATTCTGGAAATGATAAAAACATTACGTTACCGAAAGAAAAACCAGCGATGCCTAATTTATAAATTAAGCTTCGATCTACTTTCTTTTTACCGACTTCGTAATCTTCTAAACTTATATAAGGTTCGTAGCCTATGGAACTTAATAATATTACAATTTCTTTTAATGAGATGATCTCAGAATTATACGTAATCCGTACTGTCTTTTTAGGAAAATCAACTTGTGAAGCACTAACATTTTTTTGTATTTTATGTAAGTTTTCTAATACCCAAATACACGAACTACAATGTATATAAGGAATATATAAATTTACAACATGTATGTTACCATCATTAAACTCTAACAGTTTATCAACAATAACTACGTTATCTAGAAAATCGTATTTTTCTTTAATTTCTTCAGGAATAGCTCCTGGATTGTTTTGAAAATCATAATAACAGGTTAAATCGCTTTCTGAAAAAATTTCAAAAACCGTTTTACATCCATTACAACAAAAAAACTTCTCATTTACAGAGAACGTTTTAGTGTCACATTCGTTACCACAATGAAAACATAGTGTGTTTTCCATATTTACTCTTTTGCCTAGTACAAATATCTACTATCATCACTTATAAAAATATGATATTTATCAGCTTTTGAGTATATTTGAATCAGCCAAAACAGACTACCGCCATGAGCAAATGTGAACAATGCATTATTCGTCAATTCAATTCTTTAAAATCTCTTACAAAAGATGAATTGGTTAGAATTGCTGGTTGTAAAACTTCTAAAACTATAAAAAAAGGTGCTGTTCTATTTCAAGAAGGTGAACATATAAATGGGGTTTTTTGTATTAAAGACGGCGTTTGTAAAGTCTCTAAAATGAGTGATAACGGTAGAGACCAAATTGTAAATTTGGTTAGAAAAGGAGACATACTTGGTGAACGAAGTTTAATAAACAATGAAGCTTCTAACTTAAAAGCTATTGCTATAAATGATATGGAAGTTTGCTTTATTCCTAAAGATGAAATCGTTAGAGATTTAGAAGGCAACCCTAAGTTTACAATGGATATTCTTAAAAATATGGCTTTAACACTTAAATCAGCTGATAATTTTATTGTTGATATGGCTCAAAAAACAGTTAAACAGCGTTTAGCAGCAACTTTATTAAGCCTTGATGATAGATTTGCTAAAAATGAAAATGGAGCTTTAGATATACTTTTATCTCGAGAAGATATTGCTAATATTATTGGCACAGCTACCGAATCTGCAATTCGATTACTTTCTGAATTTAAAAAGAAAAAAATAATTAATTTAAAAGGTAAAGAGGTTTTTATTCTTGATTCTCAAGCTTTAAAAGATATTTCTACAGGTTTTTAAATTCCGATTTAAAACAAAAAAAACGCCTAATAATAGACGTTTTAAATTTTTAAGCTTCACCTGTTGTTCCTCCGAAATTCATTGGAATTGGCACTTGCTCATAATCTTTTATTTCACCATGTGCTTGTTCAAATTTTCGAACATTTTCAGCTAAAGCCTTTGTAAGTCTTTTAGCATGTTGTGGTGTTAAAATAATTCTCGATTTTACTTTTGCCTTAGGTACACCTGGCATTATATTGATAAAATCTACTATAAATTCAGATACTGAATGATTAATAATTGCTAGGTTACTATAAGTCCCTTCAGCAACATCTTGATCTAATTCAATATTTAATTGTGGATCTTTATTTTCTTCCATAATAAAAATTTAAAAAAAAGGCCTCTAAAAATTTAGAGGCCTTTTGTATTAGAAATTATAAATTTTTCTCCATTTCATCTCTAGGTCCTACAATCTGACGATCGTAAGATCTCATTCCTGTTCCTGCTGGTATACGCTTACCAACAATTACATTTTCTTTTAATCCTTCTAAGGTATCTATCTTACCGTTTACTGCGGCTTCGTTTAATACTTTAGTAGTTTCCTGGAATGACGCTGCTGATATAAACGACTTCGTTTGTAACGAAGCTCTTGTAATACCTTGTAATACTTGTTCAGCTGTTGCTGGTTTTGCATCACGAGCTGCTACTAAGTTTTTATCTGCTCTACGTAAAATTGAGTTTTCATCTCTTAATTGACGAGCTGAAACCATTTGCCCTGGTTTTAAATTCTCAGAATCTCCAGCATCTTCAACAACTTTCATTCCGTAGATAGCATCATTATCTATAATAAAGTCATTCTTATGAATTAATTGATTCTCTAAGAATAAAGTATCTCCAGAGTCAATAATTCTAACTTTACGCATCATTTGACGTACTACTACTTCGAAATGTTTGTCATTAATTTTCACACCCTGTAAACGATATACTTCTTGAATTTCGTTTACTAAGTATTCTTGTACTGCAGAAGGTCCTTTAATATTTAAAATATCTATCGGAGTTGTTGCTCCGTCAGATAACGGCATACCTGCTTTAATGAAATCATTCTCTTGAACTAAAATCTGATTTGATAATTTTACTAAATACTTAGTAATATCTCCTGTTTTAGATTCAATAATAATTTCACGATTACCACGCTTAATTTTACCGAAAGATACTACACCATCAATCTGAGCAATTACTGCTGGGTTAGATGGGTTACGTGCTTCAAATAATTCTGTTACACGTGGTAAACCTCCTGTAATATCCCCTGCTTTACCAGACTTACGTGGAATCTTAACTAACGTATGACCAGACGCTACTTTATCACCATCACTAACCATTAAGTGAGCACCTACTGGTAAACTATACGAACGTAAAGCATTACCATCAGCATCTTCAATAATTAATGAAGCAATGATTTTCTTATTTTTAGAATCGATCATTACCTTTTCTTGGAAACCTGTTTGCTCATCAACTTCAACAGAATAATTGATACCCTGTTCTAAATTGTCAAACTTCACTTTACCTCCAAATTCTGAAACGATAACACCGTTAAATGGATCCCATTGACATACTGCATCTCCTTTTTTAATGGTTTTCATATCTTTACTAAAGATAATCGATCCGTAAGGAATAATGTTAGTACTTAATACGATATCAGTCTTTTTATCTATGATTTTGATTTCCGCTGTACGTGAAATAACGATTTCAATCTCTTTACCATCGTTGTCTTTACCACTTACTGTACGTAAATCTTCAATCTTAACTTTACCGTCAAATTTTGCAATTAACTTATTCTCTTCAGAAATATTTCCTGCAACCCCACCAACGTGGAATGTACGTAATGTTAACTGTGTACCAGGTTCTCCAATAGATTGTGCTGCAATTACACCAACTGCTTCACCTCTTTGAACTTTTTTACCTGTTGATAAAGATTGTCCGTAACATTTTTCACAAATACCTCTTTGAGATTCACATGTTAATGCTGAACGAACTTCTACTTTATCTATTCCAGCTGCTTGTATAGCATCTGCTAATTTAAAAGTAATTAATTCTCCTGATGCTACTAAAAGTTCATCTGAATTAGGAACGTGTACATTATGCAATGCAGTACGACCTGTAATTCTATCACTTAAAGATTCAACGATTTCATCATTTTTCTTTAATGGAGCTACTTCTAACCCTCTTAAAGTTCCACAATCAACTTCGTTTACAATTACATCTTGAGAAACATCTACTAAACGACGTGTTAAGTAACCTGCATCGGCAGTTTTTAATGCGGTATCGGCTAATCCTTTACGTGCACCGTGTGTTGAGATAAAGTATTCAAGAATTGATAATCCTTCCTTAAAGTTAGAAAGAATTGGGTTCTCAATAATTTCTCCACCACCAGCTGTAGATTTTTTAGGTTTTGCCATTAATCCACGCATACCTGTTAACTGACGAATCTGTTCTTTAGATCCACGTGCTCCAGAATCTAACATCATATATACAGAGTTAAACCCTTGTTGATCCTCACGTAAACGCTTCATAGATAATTCTGTTAATTGATTATTGGTTCTTCCCCAAATATCAATTACCTGATTATAACGCTCTTTTTGCGTTAACATACCCATGTTATAGTTTCCTACAATTGCATCTACTTCTTTATTCGCTTCAGCAATCATTGTATGCTTTTCTGGTGGAATAATAATATCCCCTAATGAGAATGATAAACCACCTTCAAAGGCATATTTATATCCCATGTTTTTAATTTCATCTAAGAAATCTCCTACTGCAGGAATATTTGTAACTTTTAAAATGTCACCAATAATACCTCTTAATGATTTTTTGGTTAAAACCTCATTAATATATCCAGCAGCTTTAGGTACTTTTTCGTTAAATAAAACTCTACCAACCGTAGTTGCTATAATTTTAGTAACATCTTGCCCGTCTTCAACATCGTGAGTACGAACTTTAATACCTGCATTTAAATCTACTTTTTCCTCATTTAAGGCAATAATTACCTCTTCTGGAGAATAGAAAGTTAATCCTTCACCTTTAATAGGCACTTCTGGAGTAGACTTTCTTTCTTTTGTCATATAGTAAAGACCTAATACCATATCCTGAGATGGTACCGTAATTGGAGCACCGTTTGCAGGATTTAAAATACTATGAGAAGCTAACATTAAAATTTGTGCTTCTAAAATAGCTTCTGGTCCTAATGGCAAGTGAACAGCCATCTGATCCCCATCAAAATCGGCATTAAAGGCTGTACACACTAATGGGTGTAAACGAATTGCTTTACCTTCAATTAATTTTGGTTGGAATGCTTGTATACCAAGTCTGTGTAATGTAGGTGCACGGTTTAATAAAACTGGGTGCCCTTTAATTACATTTTCTAAGATATCCCAAACAACTGGTTCTTTTCTATCTATAATTTTCTTTGCAGATTTTACAGTTTTTACAATACCTCTTTCGATTAACTTACGAATAACAAAAGGCTTGTATAATTCTGCTGCCATATCTTTTGGCAATCCACATTCAAATAATTTTAATTCTGGTCCTACAACAATTACCGAACGTGCAGAATAATCAACACGCTTACCTAATAAGTTTTGACGGAAACGACCTTGTTTACCTTTTAAACTATCAGATAAAGATTTTAAGGGTCTGTTAGATTCTGTTTTTACTGCAGATGATTTACGTGTGTTATCAAACAATGAATCTACTGATTCTTGTAACATACGTTTTTCATTACGTAAAATAACCTCAGGGGCTTTAATTTCCATTAATCGCTTTAAACGATTGTTACGGATAATTACACGACGATATAAATCATTTAAATCTGAAGTAGCAAAACGACCACCATCTAATGGCACTAATGGACGTAATTCTGGCGGTATAACTGGCACCGCTTTCATAATCATCCACTCTGGATTGTTTTCTCTATTTTTTTGCGAATCTCTAAAAGCTTCAACAACATTCAAACGCTTTAATGCTTCGTTTTTACGTTGCTTAGAAGTTTCAGTATTTGCTTTATGACGTAATTCAAATGATAATGATTCTAAATCGATTCTTTCTAATAAATCGATTAAACACTCAGCTCCCATCTTAGCGATAAACTTTGTAGGATCTGTATCATCTAAATACATATTTTCTTGTGGAAGTGTATCTAAAATATCTAAATACTCTTCTTCTGTTAAGAAGTCCATTTTTTGTAATGGCTCTCCGTCAACAGTTTTAGCGTCACCTGGCTGAATTACTACATAACGTTCGTAGTAAATAATCATGTCTAACTTTTTAGATGGTAAACCTAAAAGGTATCCCATTTTGTTAGGTAATGATCTAAAATACCAAATGTGAGCTACAGGTACCACTAAATTAATGTGACCTACTCTATCTCTACGTACTTTTTTCTCAGTAACTTCTACACCACATCGGTCACAAATAATTCCTTTATAACGGATTCGTTTGTATTTACCACATGCACATTCATAATCCTTTACAGGACCGAAGATACGTTCACAAAATAAACCATCTCTTTCTGGTTTATGTGTACGGTAGTTTATAGTTTCTGGTTTTAAAACCTCACCTCTTGATGCGCCTAAAATAGACTCTGGTGATGCCAAACCAATTGAAATTTTGTTAAACTTTTTAACAGTGTATTTTTCGTTCTTTCTTGCCATAATGAGTAATGGATTCGAATTAAAAATTTGCCTCTAATGAGACGTATATTTAAAATGATTTATTAGTAGGTAATTACAATAATTACCTACTAATATTTCACTGTTTGTTATTCCTCTAATTTAACGTCTAATCCTAAACCTTTAAGTTCGTGCATTAATACATTAAAAGATTCTGGTAAACCTGGTTCTGGCATAGTTTCACCTTTTACGATTGCCTCGTAAGTTTTGGCTCTACCTAATACATCATCAGATTTCACTGTTAAGATTTCTCGTAAGATACTTGATGCACCATATGCTTCAAGTGCCCAAACTTCCATCTCTCCAAAACGCTGTCCACCAAACTGAGCTTTACCTCCTAATGGTTGTTGTGTAATTAATGAATAAGGTCCGATAGAACGCGCATGCATTTTATCTTCAATCATGTGACCTAACTTAATCATATAAATTATACCTACCGTTGCTGGTTGATCGAAACGTTTTCCTGTACCTCCATCATATAAATATGTATGTCCGTAACGTGGAATTCCTGCTTCATCTGTTAAGGCGTTAATCTGGTCGATGTTTGCTCCATCAAAAATTGGTGTAGCATACTTCTGATCTAATTTTTGACCTGCCCATCCAAGAACTGTTTCATAAATCTGACCAATATTCATACGAGATGGTACCCCTAATGGATTTAACACAATATCAACTGGAGTTCCGTCTTCTAAGAAAGGCATATCTTCTGCTCTTACAATACGAGCAATAATACCTTTGTTTCCGTGACGTCCTGCCATCTTATCTCCTACTTTTAATTTACGTTTTTTAGCAACATAAATTTTGGCAAGTTTTAAGATTCCTGCTGGTAATTCATCTCCTACTGAAATAGTAAATTTCTCACGACGTAAAGACCCTTGTAAATCATTAACTTTAATTTTATAATTGTGAACTAATTCAACAACTAATTTATTTAAGTCTTTATCTGTAGTCCAAGTTCCGTGTAAGTGTGTAAAATCACCTACAGAGTTTAACATTTTCTGTGTAAATTTCTTACCTTTTGGTAATACTTCTTCACCTAAATCATTAAATACTCCTTGAGAAGTTTTTCCTGTAATTAAATTGAATAATTTTTCAATTAATACATCTTTTAAATCTTCAAACTTGTGTACATAAGCCGCTTCTAAAGTTGCAATTGCTTCTTTATCACGAGCACGTTTTGTTTTATCCTTTACAGCACGTTTGAATAATTTTTTATTAATTACTACTCCTCTTAATGATGGCGAAGCTTTTAATGATGCATCTTTTACATCACCTGCTTTATCACCAAAGATAGCTCTTAATAATTTTTCTTCAGGAGTTGGATCAGATTCTCCTTTTGGTGTAATCTTACCAATTAAGATATCACCAGGATTTACTTCTGCTCCAATACGAATCATTCCGTTTTCATCTAAGTCTTTTGTAGCCTCTTCTGAAACATTTGGAATATCGTTTGTTAATTCTTCAGCTCCTAATTTTGTATCACGAACATCTAATGAATATTCGTCAATATGTATAGAAGTGAAAATATCTTCACGAACAACTTTTTCAGAAATTACAATCGCATCCTCAAAGTTATACCCTTTCCAAGGCATAAAGGCTACTTTCATGTTTCTTCCTAAAGCTAATTCTCCTTTTTGTGTTGCATAACCTTCACAAAGTACTTGACCTTCTTCAACTCTATCACCAACTTTTACAATTGGTTTAAGGTTGATGTTTGTACCTTGATTCGTTTTTCTAAACTTAATTAAGTTATATGATATATCATCAGATTCGAAGCTTACTAAACGCTCTTCATCAGTTCTATCGTACTTAATTTTAATCTTATTTGCATCAACATACTCAACAACTCCAGGTCCTTCAGCATTGATTAAGATACGAGAATCTTTTGCGACTCTACGCTCTAATCCTGTACCTACAATTGGTGATTCTGGGCGTAATAAT
Source organism: Tenacibaculum sp. SM2510 (assembly GCF_057002845.1). Lineage (NCBI taxonomy): Bacteria > Pseudomonadati > Bacteroidota > Flavobacteriia > Flavobacteriales > Flavobacteriaceae > Tenacibaculum > Tenacibaculum sp. SM2510. Next base: position 2,544,316 of record NZ_CP192703.1, on the reverse strand, counting down.
GGAACTGCTTGACGCATCATGTTAGATCCCATTAATGCACGGTTGGCATCATCATGCTCTAAGAAAGGAATTAACGATGCAGAGATAGATGCTATCTGGTTAGGAGCAACATCCATATAATCAATTTCACTAGGTGTAACTACAGGGAAATCTCCCCCTTCACGTGAAATTAATTTATCTCCAACGAAATCTCCATTTGCATTAATCTCTAAGTTTGATTGTGCAAATTTCATTCCTTCTTCTTCTTCTGCACTTAAATATATATGCTCTTGATCTAATTCAATATTTCCTTCAATTACCTTTTTATAAGGAGTTTCGATGAAACCTAAATTATTCACTTTTGCAAATACCGCTAAAGATGAAATTAATCCAATATTCGGCCCTTCTGGCGTTTCAATCGGACATAAACGACCGTAATGTGTATAGTGAACATCACGAACCTCAAAACCTGCTCTTTCTCTAGATAAACCTCCAGGTCCTAGTGCAGATAAACGACGTTTGTGGGTAATCTCTGCTAATGGATTGGTTTGATCCATAAATTGAGATAACTGGTTGGTACCAAAAAACGAATTAATTACTGAAGACAATGTCTTCGCATTAATTAAATCAATCGGAGTAAATACTTCGTTATCACGTACATTCATTCTTTCACGAATAGTACGAGCCATACGAGCTAAACCTACACCAAACTGACCTGCTAATTGCTCACCAACAGTTCTTACACGACGGTTAGATAAGTGATCGATATCATCTACTTCTGCTTTCGAGTTAATTAACTCAATTAAGTATTTGATAATCGTAATAATATCATTCTTTGTTAATACCTTCTGATCAATCGGCTCGTTTAACTGTAATTTGGTGTTCATTCTAAAACGACCAACTTCACCTAAACTATAACGTTGTTCAGAGAAGAATAATTTTTCAATAATTCCTCTTGCTGTTTCCTCATCTGGCGGCTCAGCATTACGCAGTTGTCTATAAACATGCTCTACTGCTTCTTTTTCAGAATTCGTAGGATCTTTTTGTAATGTATTGTGAATGATTGCATAATCTGCCATGTCATTATCTATCTTATGTAATAAGATAGTTTTAGCACCTGCATCGATTATTTCATCAATATGTTCTTTTTCTATGATTGTATCACGGTCAAAAACTATTTCGTTACGCTCAATAGATACAACTTCTCCTGTATCCTCATCTACGAAATCTTCATGCCAAGTTTTTAAAACTCTTGCTGCTAGTTTACGCCCTAATACTTTCTTTAATCCTGCTTTAGAAACTTTTACTTCTTCAGCTAGATCAAAGATTTCTAATATATCTTTATCTCTTTCAAAACCGATGGCTCTGAATAACGTAGTTACTGGTAATTTTTTCTTTCTATCAATATAAGCATACATTACTTGATTGATATCTGTTGCAAATTCTATCCAAGATCCTTTAAAAGGAATAACTCTTGCAGAGTATAACTTGGTTCCGTTTGCGTGGAAAGATTGTCCAAAGAATACACCAGGTGAACGGTGTAACTGAGAAACCACAACTCTTTCTGCACCATTAATAATAAAGGTACCAGAATTAGTCATGTAAGGAATTGTACCTAAATACACATCTTGAACAATTGTTTCGAAATCTTCGTGTTCAGGATCTGTACAATAAAGCTTTAATCTTGCTTTTAAAGGTACACTATGTGTTAATCCTCTTTCGATACATTCTTGAATGCTATATCTAGGTGGATCTACAAAGTAGTCTAAAAATTCTAATACAAATTGATTACGTGTATCTGTAATCGGAAAGTTATCCATGAAGGTTTTGTACAAACCTTCTTCACCACGCTCATCTGCTTTAGTTTGCAATTGGAAAAAGTCTTGGAATGACTTTACCTGTATATCCAGAAAATCTGGATAGTCGGTACCTAATTGCGATGATGCGAAGTTAATTCTTTCAGTAGTGTTTATCGTTGCCAAAAGAGATGCTATTTTTAAATTAAAAATATTATTTTTTGAAACTATTTCGTTTCAATAATGCAATTTTAATTGCTTTGCTGACTTAAAATCAGCTCTTTATAGTCGTATTATCACTAGTTTAAAACAGTAATAAAATAAAGAACGAATATATACACAAAATGGTTTAGGACTAGAAACATGTGTTCCTAGTACCTAAACCTTAATTGTTTTATCCCGTTTTAAATCGGGAGTATAGCTTACTTAAGCTCTACTTCTGCTCCTGCTTCTTCTAAAGACTTTACAAGACCTTCTGCCTCATCTTTAGATACTCCTTCTTTTACTGGTGCTGGTGCACTATCAACGATTGCTTTAGCTTCTTTTAAACCTAATCCAGTTAATTCTTTAACTAACTTTACTACAGCTAATTTAGAACCACCTGCTGCTTTTAAGATCACATCAAATTCAGTTTTCTCTTCTGCTGCATCACCTCCTGCTGCTGGACCTGCTACTGCTACTGCTGCTGCTGCTGGCTCAATACCGTACTCGTCTTTTAAAATATCAGCTAATTCATTAACTTCTTTTACTGTTAAGTTAACTAATTGCTCTGCGAAATCTTTTAAATCTGCCATTTTAATTGTTTTTTGAAATTTTTATTATTTAGTTTATTAGTGCGCGAAATTATTTTTCTGATAACGTCTTTAAGATACCTGATAATTTATTACCTCCTGATTGTAATGCTGAAACAACATTCTTAGCAGGTGATTGTAATAATGAAATAATATCTCCAATAAGTTCTTCTTTAGACTTAATGTTAACAAGTGCGTCTAGTTGGTCATCTCCAACATAAACTCCCTCTTCAACAAATGCTCCTTTTAATAAAGGTTTGTCTGATTTTTTTCTGAACTCTTTAATAACTTTTGCTGGTGCATTTGCAACTTCAGCAATCATCATTGAAGTATTACCTTTTAAAACATCTTGTAAATCTCCGAAATCTTTATCAGAAGCTTCCATTGCTTTTGAAAGCAACGTGTTTTTAACAACAGCTAATTCTACGCCAGCTTTAAAACATGCTCTACGTAAATTAGATGTAGTTACTGCATCTAAAGCAGAAATATCTGCTAAATAAATGATACTTGTATCTGCTAATCTTGCTGTTAAATCTTGTATTACTTGTGATTTGTCTTCTCTTGTCATAATTAAAAAGTTTTAACTGCCTTATGATACAGATTTTTCATCTACAGCAACACTAGGACTCATAGTTGAAGACATAAAAATACTCTTAATATAGTCTCCTTTAGCCGCTGTTGGCTTTAATTTAATTAACGTTTGTAATAACTCATTTGCATTTTCCTGAATCTTCTGAGCATCAAATGATACTTTTCCGATCGCAGCATGTACAATACCAGTTTTATCAACTTTAAAGTCAATTTTACCAGCTTTAACTTCTTGTACTGCTTTTGCAACGTTCATAGTTACTGTACCTGTCTTTGGGTTAGGCATTAAACCTCTTGGTCCTAATACACGACCTAAAGGACCTAACTTACCCATAACACTAGGCATAGTAATAATAACATCAACATCAGTCCAACCTCCTTTAATCTTCTGAAGGTATTCATCTAATCCAACATAATCTGCACCAGCTTCTTTAGCTTCTGCTTCTTTATCTGGAGTAACTAATGCTAATACTTTAACATCTTTACCTGTTCCGTGTGGTAATGTTACAACACCACGTACCATTTGATTTGCTTTACGAGGATCTACTCCTAAACGTACTGCTAAATCAACTGACGCGTCAAACTTTACTGTTGTAATTTCTTTAACTAAAGCTGATGCATCTTTTAAGCTGTAAACTTTAGAGCTATCTACCTTAGAACGAGCTTCTTTTTGCTTTCTAGTAATTGCCATTTCTAAATATCTTTTAAAGTTTAAGCAGGTGCATCACCTGTTACTGTTAATCCCATAGAACGAGCAGTTCCGGCAATCATCTTCATTGCAGATTCGACTCTAAAGGCATTCATATCAACCATTTTGTCTTCTGCAATTCCTCGAATTTGATCCCAAGAAACACTTGCTACTTTTTTCCTATTTGGTTCTCCTGAACCCTTCTTAATTTTGGCCGCTTCTAATAATTGTACTGCAGCTGGTGGTGTTTTTACAACAAACTCGAAAGATTTGTCTTTATAAACAGTAATCACGACAGGTAAAACTTTACCTTGTTTGTCCTGTGTACGCGCATTAAATTGCTTACAGAACTCCATGATATTAACACCGGCAGCACCTAAAGCGGGTCCAACTGGTGGCGACGGATTCGCAGCACCTCCCCTTACTTGTAGTTTAACTAATTTACTTACTTCTTTTGCCATTGTTTAAGATTTAATGATATGTTTAAAATGGAAGCTTCAAACACATCTAAATATAGGTGTAACGATTATATTTTTTCTACTTGCGTATAATTTAATTCTAATGGAGTTTTTCTTCCGAAAATCTTAACCATTACTTCTAATTTACGCTTCTCCTCATTAATATTTTCAACTGCTCCGTCGAAACCATTAAAAGGACCATCGATTACTTTTACTGTTTCTCCTACATTAAAAGGAATCGCAATATTTTCATCTCTAACAGAAAGCTCATCAACTTTACCTAACATTCTGTTTACTTCTGATTTACGCATTGGTACAGGTTCTCCTCCTTTAGTTTCACCTAAAAAACCAATAACTCCTGTTACCGATTTTATTACGTGAGGAACTTCACCAGCTAAATTAGCTTCTACCATTACATAACCAGGGAAATAAACTCTTTCTCTGTTAACTTTCTTTCCGTTTCTTACTTGAATAACTTTCTCTGTAGGAACGATTACCTGACTTACATAGTCTGATAAACCAAAACGAGCTATTTCAGTTTCAATATAGGTTTTCACCTTATTTTCCTGTCCTCCTACTGCTCTAACTACATACCATTTCATTACTGAATCAGCCATCATTAAAACATTTTAAAGAAATTATCTAATCCTGTTTGAAAAACTTTATCTACTCCTGCTACTACTAAAGCAAAAACAATTGTAAATGCAGCAACAACTACAGTAGACTTTTGCGCCTCTTCACGAGAAGCCCAGGTCATATTTGTATTTAGTTCTTCAAAAGAACCTTTAATATATTGTATAAAGTTATTCATTTTCTTATCCTTTTAACGAGTTGCAATATTAATCGCAACTCGTTTTGATTATGCACGGACGGAGAGATTCGAACTCCCGACACCTGGTTTTGGAGACCAGTGCTCTACCGCTGAACTACGCCCGTATTTTAAAAGGAGCCTCTCATTTAAGAGACTCCTTTTTATAGTGTAAACTAATTGATTAGTCTAAAATTTCAGTTACCTGACCTGCACCTACCGTTCTACCTCCTTCACGGATAGCGAACTGTAAACCTAAGTTTAATGCAATTGGTTGGATTAAATCAACTGTAATAGTTAAGTTATCTCCAGGCATAACCATTTCAACACCATCAGGAAGCATAATGTTTCCAGTTACATCAGTTGTACGAACGTAAAACTGTGGACGATAGTTGTTATGGAATGGAGTGTGACGTCCACCTTCTTCTTTTTTCAATACATACACCTCAGCCTTAAACTTAGCGTGTGGAGTTACAGAACCTGGCTTACAGATTACCATTCCTCTTTTAATATCTTCTTTTGCAATACCTCTTAATAAGATACCAGCGTTATCTCCTGCCTCACCTCTATCTAAGATTTGACGGAACATTTCAATACCAGTTACTGTAGAAGTTAACTTCTCAGTACCCATACCGATAATATCTACAGACTCTCCAGAGTTGATGATACCAGTTTCAATACGACCAGTAGCTACTGTACCACGACCTGTAATTGAGAATACATCTTCAATAGGCATTAAGAAAGGCTTTTCAGTTTCTCTTAAAGGCTCTTCGATCCAAGAATCTACAGCTGCCATTAATTCTAAAACAGTATTAACCCATTTTTCCTCACCATTTAAAGCTCCTAAAGCAGAACCTGAAATTACAGGACCATTATCTCCATCATACTCATAGAAAGATAATAATTCTCTTACTTCCATTTCAACTAACTCAAGTAACTCTTCATCATCAACCATATCCACCTTGTTTAAGAAAACAACCATACGTGGAATACCTACCTGACGACCTAATAATATATGCTCACGAGTTTGTGGCATAGGACCATCTGTTGCAGCTACTACTAATATAGCTCCATCCATTTGAGCAGCACCAGTTACCATGTTCTTTACGTAATCGGCGTGACCTGGACAGTCTACGTGCGCGTAGTGACGGTTTGCTGTTGCATATTCAACGTGAGAAGAGTTAATTGTAATACCTCTTTCTTTTTCTTCTGGTGCGTTATCGATTTGATCAAAATCTCTAGCTTCAGAGAATCCTGCATCAGCTAATACTTTAGTGATAGCAGCAGTTAATGTAGTTTTACCGTGATCTACGTGACCAATTGTACCAACGTTTAAGTGGGGCTTCGAACGATCGTAAGTTTCTTTTGCCATGATTATTAATTTTAATTCTTAGTTAAATATATTTAGTGTTACTTTAAAATTCTTTTTTAAATAAACTCTAAAAAAGAGCCAATGACCGGATTTGAACCGGTGACCTCATCCCTACCAAGGATGCGCTCTACCAACTGAGCTACACCGGCGTGGATAATTTTAGAGCGAAAGACCAGGTTCGAACTGGCGACATTCAGCTTGGAAGGCTGACGCTCTACCAACTGAGCTACTTTCGCGTATTTTTAAAACCTTTCATTAATAATCAAAAGTTGAAGCTTGATATATTAACTAATCGGTTTTAAAAAAGTGGGGAGAGCAGGATTCGAACCTGCGAAGTCGTAAGACAACGGAGTTACAGTCCGTCCCAGTTGGCCGCTTTGGTATCTCCCCTTTGGTAATTTAAAACTATGTTAAAGAACTTTCTTTATTTTGAGCCGATGAGAGGACTCGAACCTCCGACCTGCTGATTACAAATCAGCTGCTCTAGCCAACTGAGCTACATCGGCTTTTATTGTCATAAAAAAACAATCCGCTATTTCTAACGGACTGCAAATGTATAAAGTAATTTTTATATTTTAAAGCTTTTTTAGATTATTTTTTATCTTTTTATGATACTAAAGAATCTCTATGCTTTTCTTTTGATTTTTTTAAACTTCTTTTTAGTGAGTCAACAGCAATATTCACCCCCTCTTCAAAGGTTTTATTCTGTTTTTTAACCATCAATTCACTACCTGGAATATTTATTTTTATTTCTGTAATTTTATTTTCTTTCTCACTTGTTTTTTGAACTTTTAAAAAAACTTCAACATCAACTATCTTATCATGAAACTTCTCTAAACCTTCGATCTTCTTTTCAATGTAATCTATCAAACTTTTATCTGCTGTAAAGTTTACTGACTGCGTGAATACTTTCATAATTTTTAAAATCTTTATTTTGACTCTCTAGGATGAGCCTTGTTAAACACTTTTTTTATTTGCTCCAAGCTATTGTGCGTATATACTTGAGTAGCGGCTAAACTTGAATGTCCTAGTAATTCTTTAACCGAATTTAACGACGCACCGTTATTTAATAAATGTGTTGCGAAAGCATGCCTTAAAATATGAGGGCTTTTTTTAGCTTTTGTAGACACTCTACTAAAGTACAAATTTATTATTCGGTACACAAGAGTTTCATAAATTTTAACCCCTTTTTTGGTCACCAAAAGCACCTCTACATCTTTAAATTCTTTTTCTCTTTTTAACGCTAAATACTGATTTAAAGTAATTAAGACAGATGGTAACAACACCACAAACCTTTCTTTATTTCGTTTTCCTAAAACTTTTATTAATTGCCTAGTAAAATCGATGTCTTTTTCTTTGATATTAATCAGCTCTATTCTTCTCATACCTGTAGAATACAATAACTCTACAATTAACTTATTTCTTACCGATTCAAAATCTACCTCTTTATTTAAAATACCTAATACTTGTTGTATTTCATTTTGATCAAAAGGCGATTGTATTTTTTTTTGAACTTTTAAGGCCTTGTGTTTTGCTAACGGATTAACTTCAACTTCTTTTACCTTCTGAAGAAAGGTATAAAACGTTTTTAAAGAACTAATCTTTCTGTTTATAGTCCTATTTGATATTTCCTTATTTACAAGACTAACTATCCATGTTCTAATTTGATTGTAATGAATCGTCGTTAACTCTTCTTGCTCAAACTCAATCACACAAAAATCTTTAAATGCTATAATATCGGTTCGATAGGCACTTATGGTGTTTATAGAGTAGTTTTTTTCGTGCTCTAAATATCTTAAGAAAGCTGCTACAAGCATTGGTTTTATTTTTGCTGAAATAAATATACAAAAAAACCTGTATTGATAAATCAATACAGGTTTTATATTACTCTTTATAAACTATTTCTAGCTTACTTCTTCTTTCGTTCTTAATCCTTGAACGTAAGACGCTTTTTTCATTTGAGCACGTTTAACGACAGATGGTTTGTTAAACTGTTTTTTGTCGCGTAATTGTCTTAAGATTTTTACGTCTCTGAACTTTCGCTTATAACGTTTTAACGCTCTATCGATATTCTCTCCTTCTTTAATTGGAATAATTAACATGTGTTAGCACCTCCCTTCATTGTAGTCTCTAAATTTTATTTTTAGGACTGCAAATGTACTGAGTCTTTTTTAATTAACAATTAATTTTTCACTTATTTTAAAGTTAATTACCGCATTAGCGATTGAAACGGCATCCTTTTTTATTTTTTTATAAAAAAGATATAGTGTAAAGCGCGACCTGAAAGGGAATGCCCAAAATATCTTTTATATCGTAATTAAAAAATTAGGTTGCTGGCTTGTATTCTTTTTTATCGATTATCATTTTTGCGATAATTTCTTTCAAGATTTCCGAAGTTCCTCCACCAATTGGCCCTAAACGGCTATCTCTTAATAAACGCGCTAACGGATACTCTTCCATATAACCATAACCTCCTAGTAATTGTAACGCATCGTATATAACCTCATCTGCCATTTTGGTAGACAACATTTTACTCATACTCGCTTCTTTTACCACATAAACACCTTCGTTTAACCTCTTTGTAATCGAATAGTTATATTCTCTACACATATCTACTTTAGAAGCCATTTCTGCTACTTTGTGACGTAACGCCTGAAACTTATCTAATGTTTTACCAAAAGCTTCTCTTTCACTCATATATGTTATCACATAATCTACCGCATATTCTGCTCGTGCATGGGCATTGATAGCCATTATTAAACGCTCTAAAGCAAAATGTTGCATTATATACGGAAAACCTTTCCCCTCTTCACCCATTAAGTTTTCAGCTGGAATTACTACATTGTCAAATGCAATTTCTGCTGTATCTGAAGCTCTCCATCCTAACTTATCTAACTTTGTTGATGAAATTCCTGGTGTATTTCTATCTACCAAAAGAATACTCATCCCTTTATGTTTATCTTCCGGATTTGTCTTTGCTGCAACTACTAAGTAATCAGAATAAATACCGTTTGTAATAAAAGTCTTAGACCCGTTAATTACATAGGTATCTCCTTTTTTAATTGCAGTAGTTCTCATACCTGCAACATCACTACCTCCGAAAGGTTCAGAAATACATAAACATCCTATCATATCTCCGTTAATACTCGGAGTTAAATATTCTTTTTTGATTCTGTCGTCTCCTTCTTTATTTAAGTGTGTCATTGCTAAGTAAGCGTGTGCCCACATATTTGCTGCAAAACCACCTGAGTTTACTTTTTGTAATTCTTCTAAAAAAATTACTGTGTAAAAAAGATCTAATCCTAAACCACCATATTCTTCTGGTTGATTTAATCCGAAATACCCCATTTCTCCAAATTTCTTCCAGATGAAACGCTCAACAGTTCCGTCTTTTTCCCACTTATTTATATGAGGAACAACTTCTTTTTGCAAAAAGTCTTTAAAACTTTGTCGAAAAAAGTCATGTTCTTCAGTAAAGTACATACTATTCATAATTATATATTCTGTTTGTTGTTTGTTTATTCTGCCTTCAAATATAAAACTATTCTGTCGTATTTTTCAATAGGGAAACCGTCAATGTTTTTTATTTCTACTATATTTTGAAGTTCAGCCATTTCATCTTTATACTCAAAAATTTTTTTACAGAGATCGTAATCGATATATGGGTTTTTCAAAACCTCCTTAAAAGTAGCCGTATTTATATTTGTTTGTTGAATACTTGGCTTCTGATGAATTTTAAAGTTTTGTAAAACCTTAGTTGCAGTTGACTTATCAATTCCCCAAACCTCATAGAGTTGCGATGCAAATGAAAAACCTTGTAGTTTTATTCGATATTTTATGATTCGCTCTGAAATCACTTCACCAATACCATTAATAGTTTCAAAATCTTGCTGTGTGGCTTTATTTACATCATCAGTTCTTACTGCAGTTCTTTCACTCGGTGTCCCTTTATACACTGAATTAACTTTTGATTTATTATTTGCTGCTAACTTATTTCTTTTTACAACCCAATCTGGAAATTTAAAATAAGATGAAATATTATTTAATAAGCTGTCTGATACTTTTGTGATTTGTTGAAACTCTTGTACTGAGTTTACGAATTTACGTTGTGCTCGGTAAGCATGTAATCTATCAATTTCTTGAAGAGACATTCCTAATTGCTCACCTTTAAAATCTGTAATATAATTAGGATTTAAAGAATTAATCTTGGGCTTTCTTTTTTCTAGCTCAACATTCTTTAAACTATCTATTTGTTTCTGAAAAGCTAGTAATTCTTTTGAATTTGTGTCAGTTAGTGTATCCGAAGAAAAATCTGAAAAGAAATAAACAAACTGTAGAATAACTATAATAAGTATCAAAAAGAAAATCCCATTTCTTTGGCGTTTGTTGTACCAGAAATGGGATTTAAATATTTTCATTATTTATTATTTACGCGTTTTTAGCTTTAATCGCCTTTAAATATCTAGATAATTCTTCTTTCACTTTAGGATACAAGAAGAATAAACCTATAACGTTTGGTACTGCCATTGCAAAAATCATCGCATCAGAGAAATCTGTTACAGCACCTAAACTTGCTGCTGAACCAATAACTACAAATAAACAAAATAAGATTTTATATGCATAGTCAGATGCTTTTGAACGACCGAATAAAAACATCCATCCTTGTAAACCATAATAAGACCAAGATAACATTGTTGAAAAAGCAAACAATACTACTGCTACTGTTAAAACATAAGGAAACCAAGGTAATACAGATCCAAAAGCTTTTGATGTTGCTAAAACTCCATCTGGTGATTTTACACCATATGTCATAATACTTCCATCACCATTTGCTATAATAATAACTAAAGCTGTCATTGTACAAACTACAACAGTATCAATAAATGGTTCTAATAAAGCAACCAAACCTTCAGATGCTGGGTAATTTGTTCTTACAGCTGAATGCGCGATTGCGGCAGAACCAACACCTGCTTCATTAGAAAATGCGGCTCTTTGAAATCCAATAATTAAAACACCTAATATTCCTCCTGAAATACCTTTGGCATTAAATGCACCGTCCCAAATCTGAACAAATGCGTTACCTATTTGAGAGAAATTTGCAGCTAAAATAATAACAGCAGCTACAAAATAAATACCTACCATAAAAGGCACAACCTTTTCTGTTATAGTACCAATTCTTTTAATTCCTCCAATAATTACAATACCTACTAAAACAGCTACAACTACACCAAAAATTAAGGCTGTTGATAAATCATTAGAACCAATCATACTTCCAAATTGCTGAGCTGCTTGATTTGCTTGAAACATGTTTCCACCACCAAAAGAACCTCCTACAACCATAATAGCAAAAACAACGGCTAATACTTTTCCTAATCCTGTTTTACCAACATCAGCTAAACCTTTTCTTAAATAATACATTGGCCCTCCGTAAATGGTACCATCTTCACCCACATCTCTATACTTAACACCTAATGTACATTCTACAAATTTCGATGACATTCCTAATAAACCCGCAACGATCATCCAAAAAGTAGCTCCTGGCCCTCCTAAAGATAAAGCAACCGCGACACCTGCAATATTACCTAAACCTACAGTACCTGAAAGCGCTGCAGTTAAAGCCTGAAAGTGAGAAACCTCTCCTTCTGCCCCTTCTATTCTTATTGTTTCTATAGCATCTCCTCCTGGTGTAGGATCTCCTGCCATTACTCCTGATGTTGCATGATCTACATCATCGTATTTACCTCTTACAATATTTATCGAAACAGGAAACTTTCTAATATTTACAAACTTGAATAAAATTGTAAATATTAAGCCTGCTAATAATAACATTATGATTACTAATGGCATTTTCACTCCACCTCCTAAATTAATAGGATAAAAGACAATACTTCCCCAAGCATCTGCAACAGGTTTAAATCCTTCATTTATCTTTTCAGCTAAACCTTTTTCTTGTGCAAATGTTAACATCGGTGCTATTAGTAATAACAACGTTAGTAGTCTTTTCTTCATAATTAATATATTATTTTTAAGATTTGTAACCCGCAATATCTTAAAAAAATGTACTTTCAACAAGTTTTAAGCGTTAAATGTACCTTTTAAGTTAGTTTTTCTTTAAATTTTTGTAAATCTTCTTTAAATGATTTTGGATAAAAATTTAATTCCTTATTTGTTTTAGATAAATTAAAGCCTGTTTTAGGTGGTCTAATTGCTTTTTGATTTAAATTTTTTGTTGATATTGACTTAATCAAACTTTTATCTAATTTAAAAACATCCGCTATTTGCTGGGCTATTTCATAAATACTTAATAACGTGTTTGATGAAATATTAAAAATTCCTATAGCTTTTTTATCAATAGATAACTTACATGCTTTCGCCAAATCTTCAACGTAGGTTGGCATACGAAACTGATCTTTAACAATTGTAATTTCCTTTTTCTCTTCTAAACTTTTCTTTACCCATAACACAATATTGCTTCGTGTCATATCAAACACTTTACCGTATACCAAAATAGTTCTAAGAATAGTAAAATCTATTTTAGAGGCTGTTAAAATATTTTCTGATTTCAATTTAGATACTCCGTAATAATTTAGGGGATTTGGGGTGTCAGTTTCTTTATAAGACCCAACTTCTCCATCAAATATAAAATCGGTAGATATATGTATTAAATGTGTATTATTTACTTCTGAATACTCTTTTAACGACTCTACAACATCAATATTTAATTGATCGCAAGCTTTTTTATCATCTTCACAGGCATCAACATTTGTCATTGCTGCCGTGTTAACAATAACATCAGGTTTGCATGCTGTTAACTTTTTAAGAAGTATTTTTTTATCAGTAAGGTCTACAGAAACATATTTAAAATCACTTCTACCACTTCTGTTTTCTCCTCTAGAAAATCCAATTACAGTATATTTTTCTTTATCCTTTAACAAAAGATTCACTAAAGTTTGGCCTAGTAAACCATTACTTCCGGTAACAACTATATTCTTCATTAAAACAATTCTCTTAATTTAATTATCTGCTCTGGACGCCCTAAAACAATTAAATTTGCACCAGCGGTTAATTTTACCGAAGCATCCGGATTTATAATGTATTCTTTATCCGTAGTTCGATAACCAATTACAGTACATCCTGTTTTTTTACGCAAATCTAAATCTAAAATTGTGCTATTTAAATACTCTTTAGGCAAGTTATCAATCGCTATTTCTTCTAAATTCGCTGTCGTATCGCCCTCTATCGTTAGTCTATCTACAAACTCTATAACATCTGGTGTAACCACTAAAGATGCCATATGCGCACCACCTAATTTATCAGGCATAATTACATTATCTGCTCCTGCTATTTTAAGTTTACTATAAGAAGTTTCTTTAGATGCCCTACTTATTATTTTACATTTTTTATTTAATTGGTTTGCCGTTAACACCACAAATAAATTATCAGCATCCGAAGGTAAAACGGTAATTAAATTAGCCGCATTTAAAATACCTGCTTTTAGTAGCGCTTCATCTGTTGTTGCATCACCTTCTATATTTAATATTCCTTTTTCGTCTAATTGCTTAATAATGTCTTCATGAATTTCTATAACAACAACGTCTTTTTTATAACTATTTAATTTAGATATTGCTTGCTTTCCGTTTCTACCATAGCCGCAAACAATAGTATGCCCTTTTAACTTTTCTATTTTTTTTTGCACTCTTTTTATTTTTAATTGACGAAAAAATTGTCCACTTATTAAATATTCAGAAAATGAGGATACTGCATAACCGAAAATAAATAAACTTGATAAGATTAAACCTATTGTAAATATTTTTTCTCCTGTACCAAACGGATGAACCTCTCCAAAACCAATAGTTGTTATGGTTATAATGGTCATATATAAAGCATCAATAAAAGAATAATTGAATAACATTAAATACCCTCCTACTCCTATTGATAAAATTAATACTGAAAATAAGATTGCTTTATATAATCTTGATTTTAATACGGTATTTATCATAAATCGAAAACAGAAGTTCTTTTAGTGTAAATCATATCTTTTAATTTTAATACAAATGCCATTGTTAAATACAAACCAAACGACAAACCAACGGTTACAAACGATATGTAAATAAAAAACAATCGCACATTGGTGGCTCGCATACCTAAACGATCTGCAAACCTAGAAGATACCGCAAAACCATGACGTTCAAAAAAATGACGCACAGAATGAATAAATTTCATAATTAACCTATTTTCATTGCAAGGTACCAATTTACAATCATTTGTTTATAACATCGGCTTTAAAATAAATTTGGTTTCTGTAACTTTGCTTTTCGTAAAAATCTCACTTTGAAAGAACAAGAGTACATAGAAGTATACGGAGCACGCGCTCACAATTTAAAAAACATTGATGTAAAAATACCTCGCGAAAAACTAGTTGTTATTACTGGTTTAAGTGGTAGTGGAAAATCATCGTTAGCTTTCGATACTATTTATGCTGAGGGACAGCGTAGATATATTGAAACTTTTTCGGCATATGCTCGTCAGTTTTTAGGCGGATTAGAAAGACCTGATGTTGATAAAATTGATGGATTATCGCCCGTAATTTCTATCGAACAAAAGACAACTAATAAAAGTCCGCGTTCTACCGTGGGTACCATTACCGAAATTTACGATTTTCTTCGTTTACTCTTTTCTCGTGCCTCGGATGCATATTCTTACAATACAAATGAGAAAATGGTGAGTTATTCTGATGAACAAATCAGGCAACTAATTTTAAAAGATTTTAACGAAAAACGTATCGCAGTTCTTGCGCCTTTAATTAGAGCCAGAAAAGGACATTATCGCGAGCTTTTCGAACAAATTTCTAAACAAGGTTTTGTACGCGTTCGTGTAGACGGAGAAATAAAAGAGATTGTAAAAGGAATGAAACTTGATCGATATAAAACTCACGATATTGAAGTGGTTATCGATCGTTTAATTGTAAACGAAAAATCAGAAAAACGCTTAGAAGAAACTATAAAAACAGCTTTATATACCGGGAATAATATTTTGATGGTAGTTGATGTTGACGATGAAAAGCCTCGTTATTTTAGTCGCGAATTAATGTGTCCTACAACCGGAATTGCGTATCCAAATCCAGAACCAAATACATTTTCATTTAATTCACCAAGAGGTGCCTGTTCTAATTGTAACGGACTAGGCATTACCAATGAAATTAATGAGAAAAAGGTAATTCCAGATCATACTATTTCTATTAAAAAAGGCGGAATTATTCCTTTAGGAGAACAAAAAAGTAGTTGGATATTTAAACAATTACAAACCATTGCCGATAGACACAACTTTAAACTTACCGACCCAATAAATAAAATTCCGCAAGATGCGATGCATATTATTTTGCATGGTGGTAATGATAAATTTGAAATCAATTCTAAAGATCTTGGTGTAACTAGAAACTACGAAATAGATTTTGAAGGGATTATTGCTTTTATCGACAATCAATATAAAAATGCAGAAAGCACTTCTATAAAACGCTGGGCAAAAGACTTTATGGATGAAGTTAGCTGTTCTGTTTGTGAAGGAAAAAGACTAAAAAAAGAAGCGCTTCATTTTAAAGTTGTTGATAAAAACATTAGTGATTTAGCACAAATGGATGTTACCGAGCTAGCCGCTTGGTTTAAAGATATTGAAAGTAGTCTTTCAGAAAAACAATTAATAATTGCATCTGAAATATTAAAAGAAATTCGAACTAGAATTCAGTTTTTATTAGATGTTGGTTTAGATTATTTAACCTTAGACAGAACCTCTAAATCACTTTCTGGTGGAGAAGCGCAACGAATTCGATTGGCTACTCAAATTGGTTCACAATTAGTTGGCGTTTTATATATTTTAGATGAGCCAAGTATTGGTTTACATCAACGAGACAACGAAAAACTAATAAAATCACTTATTAAATTACGTGATGTTGGTAATTCAGTTTTAGTTGTAGAGCACGACAAGGACATGATTGAACAAGCCGATTTTGTTTTCGATATTGGCCCTGGCGCAGGTGTACACGGAGGTGAAATTGTAAGTGCAGGAACTTTTGAAGATTTAAAATCACACGACACTTTAACTGCTGATTACTTAACAGGAAGAAAAGAAATTGCTGTTCCGCAGGAAAGAAGAGCAGGAAACGGAAATTTCATTAAACTTTCTGGAGCTACAGGAAACAATTTAAAAAATGTATCTGTGAAATTTCCTTTAGGACAAATGATTTGTGTTACCGGAGTTTCTGGTAGCGGAAAATCTACCTTAATAAACGAAACATTATATCCTATTTTAAATGCCCATATTTATCGTGGCGTTAAAAAACCAATGCCTTATAAGAAGATTGAAGGTTTAGAACATATCGATAAAGTAATTGATATCGATCAATCTCCTATTGGTAGAACTCCACGTTCAAATCCTGCAACATACACAGGTACTTTCGGAGAAATTCGTAGTTTATTTGCTAAAACTCCAGAAGCTGCCATTCGTGGATACAAACCTGGTCGTTTTAGTTTTAATGTTAAAGGAGGACGCTGTGAAACTTGTCAAGGAGGCGGAGTTCGCGTTATTGAAATGAATTTTTTACCCGATGTTCAAGTAGAATGTGAAACCTGCCAAGGAAAACGTTTCAATAGAGAAACTTTAGAGATCCGTTATAAAGGAAAATCGATTTCTGATATTTTAGACATGACGATTAATGAAGCTACCAACTTCTTTGAACTGGTACCTAAAATATATCGTAAGCTAAAAACTATTAAAGATGTTGGCTTAGGTTACATTACTTTAGGACAACAATCAACCACACTTTCTGGTGGAGAAGCACAACGTATAAAATTAGCGTCAGAACTATCTAAAAGAGATACCGGAAACACTTTTTATATTTTAGATGAACCTACCACAGGTTTGCATTTTGAAGACATTCGTGTTTTAATGAATGTTTTAAATGAATTAGCGAACAAAGGAAATACCGTGTTAATTATTGAACATAATATGGATGTAATTAAACTTGCCGATTATATTATTGATATCGGTATGGAAGGTGGGAGAAATGGAGGAAACGTTTTAGCCACGGGATCTCCTGAAAAAGTAGCGAAACATAAAACAAGTTATACCGCTAAGTTTTTAAAGAAGGAACTCTAGTTTATACTTATTACATGCCTTTTGAAATAATAAAGACATGTAATAAGTGTCAGGTTCATTTGTCTTTTTTTGCAACGACTAATTATCTAACTTATCTAATAATTCTTCGGCCTCTTTATATTTAAAATATTTATTCCTAACAATAAATTCTAATTGCTCCTTAGCCCCTTTTAATTGGTTCGATTTTACATATAATAAACTTTTATACCAATACCCTATTATATATCACCAACAAAAAAAAACATAAAAACTATAGAAATGTTAACAAAACGTTAACAAAAATAGGGTTAACCCTATTTACCTAAGGGTTAACCCTAGCGATCAATTAGGGGTATTGGGTATTGACAAGACATTTTTTTTAACTTATGTTTACAAGTAAAAATTGCTTTCATACAAGTTGTATAACTCATGGGAAAAGAAAAAAAAACAATTTTAATTATTGATAGCTGCCCTTTAATAGTAGAGGCTTATAAAAGTATAATCAACTCGATAAACAAAAAAAATGATTATCTTTTAGATGTAAATTTAACTAACTGCCCAGATGAAGGTCATGACATAATTAATGAAATTGTAAAAAAAGAAATTACGTTAGATCTACTAATTTTAGAATTAAAATTCTACCTAAACAACAATAAAAAAAATATTTCTGGAGAAGACATTGCTAATATCACAAGAAAAAAACTACCTAAAACAAAAATTATTCTTTCAACTAGATCAGATGATAATTTTAGAATTCACTCTCTTTTTAAAACGATAAATCCTGAAGGGTTTATTTTAAAAAGAGATTTAACCTCTGGCGAATTCAAAAGAGCTATTTATTCTGTAATTGACAATGATCTTTACTATAGTAAATCTATTTTAAAACTATTAAGAAAGGAAGTTTCTTCTAATTTATTAGTTGACGGTATGGACCGAAAAATACTCTACGAGCTCTCAATAGGCGCTCGAATGAAAGATATGCCTAATTACATTCCTTTATCTGTAGCCAGTATAGAGAAAAGGAAACGGCATTTAAAAAAAATTTTCAATGTAAAAGATAAAGGTGACAGAGAGCTTATTTTAATAGCCAAAGAAAAAGGCTTTATATAATCTACGGTTTTACCTTACTATTTTTACGGTTTTTAATCCTCTTTTTAAAAATTAAAAAAATAGCTTTGAAAAAGTAAAAAAATACTTACCCTTAAAAAAACACCTTTTGAAAGATACCTTAATCAATTTAGTTCAAAGACTTTTAAAGAAAAATCTAATTGTATTCGATAAAGAAGAACTCTCTTTTCAAATACAAAGTCATCCGTCATATCCTAGCTTACATGCTATAACAGGAGTATTGGATCATTTTAATATAGAAAACGTAGCCGCTGATGTTCCTATAAATACAGAAACGCTCTTACAGTTGCCAAACTGCTTTATTGCGCAAGTTACTACTAAAGAAGGCAAAGATTTAGTAGTTGTAGAGAGAAAGAAGCTCACCTATATCATATACAATACAGAGAACAAGAAAGAAAAAATTTCTGAAAGTAATTTTCTTAAAAAATTTACAGGTATTATTGTCGCCGTAGAACAATCAGAAGAAAGTACACCTGTACAAAAAAAATCGAATATATCAACAATTATTGCTCTAAGTTCTTTTGCTTTTTTAACCGCATTTTTGGTTTATAAAAATTCTACATCTTGGTACACCCTTAGCTTTTTAGCATTATCTATCATTGGCGTTGTAGCTAGTATTGCAATTGTTAAACAAGAATTAGGATTAAAAACAGCTATAGGAGATGCTTTTTGCTCAGGTACAGACGATAAAAAAGACTGTGATGCTGTTTTAACATCAAAAGGAGCGGAAATCTTTAAAGGTTATAAATTAAGTGATTTTAGTATCATGTACTTTGTTGGACTGACAATTTTAACTTTTTTTCAATCTTCTAATCCAGTAATACCATACACCATAAGTTTAATCGCTATTCCTATTACTTTATACTCTTTATACTATCAATATGCAGTTGTAAAAAAATGGTGTTTCCTTTGTTTAAGTATTGTTGGTGTCTTATGGACGCAAGCTTTAATCCCTATAATTACAGCTACTTACATCAATGATTATATAATTACTGACTTTGTTATTTTTGGTATAATTACACTAGCTACTTGGTTATTTTGGTCGTACCTAAAACCATTGTTTACGGCCATTAATCAATTAAAAAAAGAAAAAATTGAAAACGTGAAGTTTAAGAGAAACTATACTTTATTTGAAAGTTTACTACAAAAATCACCAAAACTAGATACTCAGTTAGCAAGCGGCAAAGAAATCGTTTTCGGTAATTCAAATTCAAACTTAGAAATTGTAATAGTAACCAATCCTTTTTGTGGACATTGTAAACCCGTTCATAAGCATATTGATGAAATACTACATAGATACCATCAAAATGTAAAAATAATTATTCGTTTTACTGTTAATACAGATGATAAAGAAGATGATTTGGTAAAGATAACAAGTAGATTATTAGAGATACACGATAAAAAAAGTCAAGCAACATGCTTAGAAGCAATGTCTGAAATTTACGAAGATGGAAACACAGAGGTTTGGCTAAAAAAATGGGGTAACTGCAATGATATAAATTATTATGTTTCAGAATTAGAAAAAGGAAGTAATTGGTGTAAAGAGAATGGTATTAACTTTACTCCTGAAATTTTAATAAACGGAAAATCATTTCCAAAAGAATATAACAGAACAGATTTAATCTTTTTTATCGAAGAACTAGAAGAAAGTACTCAGCCATTAGTATTGGCTTAACTTTATAAAAATAGCAAAGCCCAAAAGGGCTTTGCGTTTTGAACAATATTCTCTCGCGAAGAATAGACACATACGGTGAGTGTCTTTAAATGTTCGCCGCAAAAGTAACTTTAATATTTTAATTATGAAGAAATCAATTTTAAATTTTGGAAAAGCTTTAAACAGAGCGGAACAACAAACAATTAATGGTGGTAGAAAACAGTGTGACAAAAACCGTGATCGCGTATGTGAGGAAGTAGGTAGACAATGTGCTGAATTTTATTGTCAATTAGTTCCTATGGAAGCGATATAACAAAAACACACTTTATAAAAACAATTAAAAATATCAACATGAAAAAATCAATTTTAAATTTAGGTAAAACTTTAAATAAAGTAGAACAGAAAACTATTAACGGTGGTCGTGGTGGATACTGTAGAACAAACAAAGATTGTTATACAGAATATTTAGGCCCTGGTGATGTTGGCTGTGTAAACGGAAGATGTTTTTTTTGGTAAGAACTAAGTATTATAAAAATTAATATACTTTAATTATGAAAAAAACAATTTTAAATTTAGGTAAAGCTTTGAATAACTCAGAACAAAAGGTTATTAATGGAGGAGCAATGTTAGCTTCTTGCGCAGATTTATATAAAGGTTTAAATTGCAACGGTTATGTAATTCCAAGATGTAGACTATATTGCGAACAATAGAATTGCTATAAAAGCAGAATAATAAGAGGCTATCTTAAAATAGCCTCTTTTTTAAATAAAAATCTTGAAGAAATTTCCAAATTACCAACAAACAGAAGCCAAAGACTGTGGCCCTACCTGTATAAAAATCATAGCCAAACACTATGGTAAAACCATTAATACACAACAGTTACGAAGTTTAAGTGAAACCACTCGTGAAGGAAGTAGTTTACTTGGTTTAAGCGACGCTGTAGAGTCTATGGGGTTTAAATCTTTAGGTATAAAATTATCATATAACAAACTTAAAGAAGCACCACTGCCATGCATACTCCATTGGAATAAAAATCATTATGTAGTACTTTATAAAATAAAAAAAGATACTGTTTACATTTCTGATCCTGCACACGGGTTAATTACTTTTACTAAAAAAGAATTTATTCAATCTTGGATTGGTAACAATGCCGATGAAAACACAGAAGAAGGTATTGCTTTATTGGTAGAACCTACTCCTCGCTTTTATAGTGAAGAATTTGAAGAAGACGAAAAATTTGGATTCTCATTTATATTCAAGTACTTATTCAAATACAAAAAATTTATAGTCCAACTAATTATCGGACTACTTGCAGGTAGCTTATTGCAACTAATCCTTCCTTTCTTAACACAAAGCATTGTGGATGTTGGTATTAAAAATCAAGATCTAAACTTTGTGTACCTCATTCTTTTCGCACAATTATTCCTATTTATAGGAAAAGCTGCTTTAGAAATTATTAGAAGTTGGATTTTACTACACTTAAGTACTCGAATAAATATTTCGTTAATCTCTGATTTTTTTATCAAATTAATGAAACTTCCTATCTCCTATTTTGATGTTCGTATGACGGGAGATTTATTACAAAGAATTAATGATCACAAGCGTATTGAACGAATTTTAACCACCTCTTCATTAACGGTTTTATTCTCTTTTTTCAACCTAATTATTTTCAGTTTAGTATTAGGGTTTTATAGTTTACAAATCTTTGGAGTATTTGTTATAGGAAGTGTTTTATACTTCGGATGGGTATTATTCTTCTTCAAAAAACGAAAGGAATTAGATTATAAACGATTCTCGCAAGTAAGTCAAGAGCAAAGTAAAGTTATTGAACTTATTAACGGAATGCAAGAAATTAAACTCCACAATGCTGAAAGACGCATGCGTTGGAACTGGGAATATGTACAGGCTCGTTTATTTAAAGTAGCCACAAAAAGCTTAGCCTTAGAACAAACCCAAAGTGTAGGTTCTAATTTCATTAATGAGCTAAAGAATATGTTCATTACCATACTATCAGCTAAATTAGTTATTGATGGAGATATTACTTTAGGTATGATGATGGCCATTAGTTATATCGTTGGGCAATTAAATGGCCCAATTACCCAGCTAATTAATTTTATGCGCGATGTACAAGACGCCCAAATATCTATTGACAGACTTGGTGAAATTCATAATATGGAAGATGAAGAAAAACCTGGTGATGAAAAAATTACGCACATTCCTGAAAACGCTGCCATAAAATTAAACAACATCTCTTTTAGATATACTGGCGGATTAGAACCCGTACTAAACGATCTATCTTTAGAAATACCTGCCAACAAAACCACTGCAATAGTTGGTGTTAGTGGAAGCGGAAAAACAACTTTAATGAAACTATTACTTGGTTTTTATCAAGTTGACAAAGGTGATATTATGATTAACAATTTTAATCTGAAAAATATTTCACCAAAAGAATGGCGAAGAAACTGCGGAGTAGTAATGCAAGAAGGCTATATTTTTAATGATTCTATTGCTAAAAACATCGCTGTCGGTGAAGATTATGTAGATAAAGAAAAACTAGCACATGCTATTAACGTCGCTAACATTTCTGATTATATTGAAGGACTTCCGTTAGGTTATAATACCAAAATAGGAAGTGAAGGAAACGGATTAAGCACCGGACAAAAACAACGATTATTAATTGCTCGTTCTGTGTATAAAAATCCTAAATTCTTGTTTTTTGATGAAGCAACCTCTGCACTAGACGCTAATAATGAAAAAGTAATTATGGGAAAATTAAATGAGTTTTTCTCTGACAAAACAGCTGTAGTGATTGCTCACAGATTAAGTACGGTAAAAAACGCACACCAAATAGTGGTATTAGATAAAGGTAAAATCATCGAAAAAGGAACCCATGAAGAGCTAATTAAACTAAATGGAAGTTATTACCATTTGGTGAAGAATCAATTAGACTTGGGTAAATAAAATATAAAAACTGTCATTACGAGGATTATTGAAATTAAAATGTTTTTTAATTGAAAATACTCAAACGGAGTTTGTGACGAAGTAATCTTATTAATAAGAGCAAAATTGCTTCATTCCACTAACAATAACTAAAAACATTCTCTCGCGAAGAATAGACGCAAACCTTGAGTGTCTTTAAATGATCAAGGGTTTAATCTAAATTATTAAATATTTTAATTATGAAAAAATCAATTTTAAACTTGGGAAAAGCTTTAAATAAAGTAGAACAAAAATTAGTTAATGGAGGAAGAGTCTTAGCTCAAGAAGGTGAAAGCGGATATCAATGCTGTAATGCTTGGGGATGCGGTAAATGTGTCACTGGATCTAGTAGAGATTGTAGCAGTCATGGGTCAGAAGTTTACGGTCAGGCATGTTCAGTTGGAATTCAATAAAAACCAACTAAAGTACAAAGTGCTTTTTATTTAAAAGTAGGAGAAAAGATAATAGAACTTTTCTTCTACTTAAAGCAAAATACTTCTTCAAAAAGGTATGAATATCAAAAAAATCACTCGCGAGGAATAAATACAAACCTTGAATATCTTTAAATGATCAAGGATTTAATCAAAATTTTTAAATATTTTAACTATGAAAAAATCAATTTTAAATCTAGGGGAAGCTCTAAACAAAACAGAACAAAAAACTATTAGTGGAGGAAGTGGATCTACATGTCGAGCAGGATATTTTAACGATCAAGAAACCTGTAAAAGTGGCTATTATCCTCACCCTATATATGGCGCTGCTGTTTGTTGTAGATCATAAAAATTTTAACTTTTACAATAAGTAAACGCCTTAGTATATAAAAATATTAAGGACTTAATAAATACTTTAATTATGAAAAAATCAATTTTAAAACTAGGGAAAGCTCTAAACAAAACAGAACAAAAAACTATTAATGGTGGTCGTGGTGGATGCGATATTGCTCCTCCAGCATGCCCTTGTCACGTTAGCCCAGGACACCCTTGTATAGGTAGTGGTACTGGAGGTGGTGAATCTACAGGTACTTGTTTCACTGCTTTTGGAACAACAACAGTTCTTTGCAGCTCTACATGTCCAGATGGTTCACAACCTATCTGTTCATAAAATAACCTTTTGAATACTTTTTAGACTAAAGAAATAAAACTAAGATTAAAATTAAATTATAAAAATCAATTTTAAACTTAGGAAAGCTTTAGTTAAAGCTCTGCAGAAAAAAATAATGGTGGAAGGCACAAAACAAGAGAAAGCTGTGATGCAACTTGTTGTTGTTTTTTTAGGGGAGGAGGGTAAGATGCTATAACTTATGAATGGCGTTGTAATTGTATGTAACCTTTAGCTTGCTTCACTCCACTCCTTATAACAAAAAAATCTCTCGCGAGGAATAGACACAAACCTTGAGTGTCTTTAAATGATCAAGGGTTTAATCTAAATTTTTAAATTTTTAATTATGAAAAAATCAATTTTAAACTTAGGAAAGGCTTTAAACAAAGCAGAACAAAAACAAATTAATGGTGGAAGAAGAATAGTTGAGTGTAATTCAGATTTTGGAGGGTGCCCTTGTAATTGCTGGATAGACAATCGTGGAAAGTGTGTAACAGAAGAAGTTCTGATGCCTCCTTGTGAGAATTAATAATAAGTAAATCATAAATTACAATGAGAGAGAAATTCTCTCTCGTTGTTTTAAGTTTAAAAATACATATGCCAAACAATAATCAAAACATAGAAATACGAAGCGAAGAAGTTCAAGAAATATTGAGCTATGTACCTAATTGGATGATCCGTTGGGGTAACACCTTGCTTTTAACATTAATTATTATGTTGTTGTTTATAACTTGGTTTGTAAAATACCCAGATGTTATTTCTTCACAAGTAATGGTAACAACCTCTTTTCCTCCTGAAAAAATATATGCAAAATCTACAGGGCAATTTGAGGTGTTTTTAACAAATGAAGGTAAAAATGTTTCTGAAAATGATATATTGGCTGTTATAGAAAACAGCGCCTCTTATAAAGATGTTTTACTATTAAAAAGCATTGTAGATACTATTGATAGAAATCAAAAAACGTTTTCTTTTCCTATTGATAAATTACCTCCACTTGTTTTAGGAGATATTACAACTAGTTTCTCTCAATTTGAAAACGACTATTCTGAATATATTTTAAATAAAAAACTAACCCCTTATAAATCTGAAAGTTTCGCCAACAGAATGTCGGTAATTGAAGCTAAAGGGCGATTACAAATTTTAATCTCACAAAAAGAACTTAACAAAAAAGAATTAGAATTTAAACAAATAGATCTTGATCGAAGCAAAAAAATGTTTCAACAAGGTGTTATTTCCGCTAAAGAAAAAGAACAAAAAGAAATAGAATTTTTACAATCTAAAAGGTCTTATAAAAGCTTAGAATCTTCTATTTCACAAATTAGAGAGTTAATTAACAACTCTACTAAAAATTTAGAAGGTACTTCTATCAAAAAAACTCAAAATGATATGCGCTTAAAAAAGAAAGCCATTCAATCATTTTTATACTTAAAAAAATCAATTAAAGACTGGGAGAAGCAATATGCTTTAAGTTCGTCTATAGATGGTGAAATTTCGTTTTTATCATTCTGGAACAAAAACCAAACAGTAAAAACAGGTGATTTAATATTTATAGTTATCCCTACTAAAGATAATTCTTTTATTGGTAAAATAAAGGCTCCGGCTGCAAACTCAGGTAAAATAAAAAAAGGCCAAAAGGTTCAAATAAAGTTATCAAATTATCCTGCTGATGAATTTGGCGAGCTAAACGGAAAAATAAAATCTATCTCGCAAATACCTGATGAAGAAGGTAATTACTTAATAGATGTTGAATTGCCTCAAGACTTAAAAACCACTTACAGTAAAACAATTTCTTTCAGACAAGAAATGAAAGGAACTGCCGATATTATAACAGAAGACTTACGTTTAATAGAACGTTTTTTCTATCAACTACGAAATATTATTAAATAAACATTCTTTCGCGAAGAATAGACATAAACCTTGAATGTCTTTAAATGATCAAGGATTAATAAATAGTAAATTTTTAATCATGAAAAAATCAATTTTAAACCTAGGTGAAGTTTTAAACAAAACTCAACAAAGACAAGTTAATGGAGGTAGAGCTCCTAAATGCTGTATCGACTGGAATCCTATTGAGAGACATTGTTACGAGTGGGATAGAAATTGTAAAAGGTAACTTTTAAGCAGAAATACAAACAATTAAAAAATTATTTTTTAGTTGTTTGTATTTTAAAAAGATACTTAAAAGAGCACAAAAAAATTAAGCGTTACTTATTATTTAATAAATACTTTATTAGCATATTTTGTTTGGACAAATACCTCTATAAATTATTTTTTATATTAAAAAAAGAACTAAATTAGCAAGCTTGCTAAAAATGTAAATTAGCAACATAAATTGTTACATTAAATATAAAAAATACAAGTATGAGTCCGAATGATGATAGAAGAATAAAAGAAAAATTACAACCAAAAACTTGGAATGAAATAAAAACAAACGATTCTTGGGCTATTTTTAAAATTATGGCTGAGTTTGTTGAAGGTTACGAAAAATTAAGTAAAATTGGCCCTTGCGTGTCTATCTTTGGTTCTGCAAGAACAAAAACAGACGATCCTTATTATAAATTAGCTGAAGAAGTTGGTTTTAAATTAACTGAAAACGGATTTGGTGTTATCACTGGTGGTGGACCAGGAATAATGGAAGCCGGTAATAAAGGAGCTCATAGAGGAAAAGGAACTTCGGTTGGATTAAATATCGAGCTACCTTTCGAACAACACGACAATCCTTGGGTTGATCGTGATAAAAACTTAAACTTCGATTATTTCTTCGTTCGTAAAGTTATGTTCGTAAAATACTCTCAAGGTTTTGTTGTGATGCCAGGTGGTTTTGGCACTATGGATGAACTTTTTGAGGCAATTACATTAATTCAAACTAACAAAATTGGTCGTTTTCCTATTGTTTTAGTAGGTACAAAATTTTGGGCAGGTTTATTAGACTGGATAAAAAACACCTTACTAGAAGAAGGTAATATTAGTGAAAAAGATTTAGACTTATTTAGAGTTGTTGATACTGCTGATGAAGCGGTAGATCACTTTAATAAATTTTATAAGAAAAACGAATTAAAACCAAACTTTTAAAAATAATTCTCAAAAAAGCTCGTTGATTCTTCAACGAGCTTTTACCTTTAATTTGAAACATCAATTACTCCTTTTTTTTGCTTCACTATTCATGTGCTGTTATATAGTAACAGCGCAAACGAATACTATTGAAATAGATGCAAAATTAGATGATGAAAATGATTTACTTCATATCGATCAAAAAACTGTTTTTTATAACAATTCTTCTGACACTATAAATACATTTTTTTTACATAATTGGTCTAATAGCTATAAGAACAAAAACACTCCTTTAGGAAAACGCCTTATTGAAGATTATAAAAAGGACTTCTACTTCTCTAACGAAAAAGAAAAAGGTTTTACCAAAATACATAAAGTTACAGCTGATTTTCAAAAAGTTACTTTTAAAGAAAAAGAAAATCAACCTGATATAATTGAAATTTCATTCAATAAAGCTCTAAAACCAAAAGACAGTTTAACAATATCTATTAATTATACGGTAAAAATTCCAAATGCGAGATTCACTGGATACGGAAAAATAAAAAACGGATATCATTTACGGTTTTGGCACATTACACCTGCCGTTTACAAAGACAAATGGCAATTAATGAGTAATCTAAATATTGATGATTTATACGAGAGCCTAACAAATTATACTATAAGCATCTCTATTCCTAGAAAATATACTCTAGAAAGTAATTTGCATCAAAAGAAAATAAAACAAAAAAAATACGCTCATTATTATTTAGAAGGTAAAAAAAGAAAAGATATAATTATTCATATTGATTCATTAAGTAGGTTTACATCTTTTAAAACAAAAAACAACGAAATAAAAACAGATACTCATTTAAAAAGTATACCTAAAGACACCACCAATAAAATAATAAATAAACAAATTAATTTTATTGAGCGTTTTTTAGGAAAACATCCACATAATGAAATTTTTATTGATGCTGCTACTATTAATAAAAACTCGTTACATGAAATTTACGGACTTCCTCGATGGTTGAAACCTTTTCCTGATAATTTTAGATGGGAAATCAACTTTTTTAAAGCTCTTTCTAAAAGATATATTAATGATGCATTAGTTTTAAATCAACGAACAGATTATTGGCTTACAAATGGTTTAGAAGCCTTTTTAATGATGAAATATATCAATGAATATTATCCAAACATAACTGTTTTAGGTAAATATTCTAAATACTGGCCTATTAAAACTTATAATCTATCCAAACTAAAACAGAATGATAAATATTCTTTTGTATATCAATTTAGTGCTCGGAAATTTTATGATCAACCATTAACAACTCCTTCTGACTCCCTTTCTAATTTTAATCGAAAAGTTGTTAGTGAATATAAAGCTGGCTTAGGGCTACTTTATCTTCAAGACTATATTGGAGGTGATACCTTAGCCCAATCATTAAAAGAATTCTACTCAAAAAACCAGCTAAAAGAAACCAATAGTCAATATTTTAAAACACTACTTAAAAAAAACACGTCTAAAGATTTAGAGTGGTTTTTTAATGATTATTTAAAGAGTAGTAAAAAAATAGATTATAAAATATCTAAAATAAAAACTTCTAAAAAGAAAGATTCTTTAGAGGTAACTATAAAAAATAAAAGAAATTTTTCTTCTCCTATTGCCTTGTATGGTATACAAAAAAAGAACGTAATCTTCAAAAAATGGATTACTGGAACCGATTCTATAAAAACGATTAAGATTAAAAAAGGAGGCTTTGACAAACTTGCTTTAAATTACGAAAATATTTATCCCGAATACAATTCTCTTGATAATTTTAGAAAGATTAATAATACGCTAATTAACAAACCTCTTCAGCTCCGATTTTTTACAGATGTTGAAAACCCGTATTACAGCCAACTATTTTATTATCCCGATTTTAAGTATAATTTATATGACGGTGTAATTTTGGGCGTAAATATTAATAACCAATCTCTTATAAACCATAATTTCCAATTTAGCTTAACTCCTAATTACAGTACAAAAAGCAATAATTTTACAGGGTCTTATGCGTTTTCTTACAATCATTTTTTTAAAAAAACTAAAATATATAAAGTACGTTATGGTTTTAGCGGAAGCAGCTTTCATTATGCACCGGAGTTAGAGTACAATACATTTGCTCCTTCTGTTGGCATTCAATTTAGAAGAAATACGTTACGTAAAAATGGAATAAAATTATTAATTGCCAGATTAATTAGTGTTAATAAAGAAGTTGGAATTGACAAACCTAAAGAAGAAAGTGACAAGTATAATATCATTAACTTACGATATATTAATTCTAACTTCAATGCAATTAACAGAACCCAATATGCTATCAATGCAGAGTTAAACTCAAACTTTAGTAAAATTACAACCGATTTTCGTTACCGTAAGTTCTTTTCTGCTGATAACAGTTTTGATGTTCGTTTTTTTGGAGGAGTTTTTTTACACAATAAATCTGAAGGAGATTATTTTAGCTTCGGATTAAATCGTGGTTCTGATTATTTATTTGAACAAAACTTATTTGGTCGTTCTGAAAACGAAGGTATATTTAGTCAGCAATTTGTAATTGATCAAGCTGGTTTTAAATCTAAATATAGTAAACCTCAATTTTCAAATCAATTAATAACATCTATAAATACAAGTGTTAGTGTATATAAATGGGCAGAAGTTTACAACGATTTTGCCATGTTAAAAAACCGAGACAACTCTCCTAATTATTTTTACGAAAACGGAGTACGTTTAAACTTTATACCTAATATTTTTGAATTTTACTTTCCTATATACACCAACGAAGGTTTTGACATTACAAAAGAAGCTTACCCTACAAAGGTTCGATTTGTAATTACTACAAGTATTGATAGGATTTACAATTTTATTAGAAGAGGATTATTATAGATACTTCAACAAATCTTCTTATTTCTTCATTTTTTTGAAGAATATTCAGTAAAAATTGAAATTTTTAAATTTCAACTAAAAAAACTATCTTTGTAAGCACACCAAAACTAGAAGATAATGAAGCAAAACACCGAAATAGCTAATACTCAACAACTTTCTTTTCAAGATTTTAAAAATGAAGTTTTAAACGACTATCGAATTGCTCGCTTAAGTAGAGAATGTAGTTTGTTAGGTCGTAGAGAAGTTTTAACTGGTAAAGCAAAATTCGGAATTTTTGGGGACGGTAAAGAAGTACCACAATTAGCAATGGCTAAAGCCTTTCAGAATGGTGATTTTAGATCTGGTTATTACCGTGATCAAACCTTTATGATGGCAATTAACCAATTAACTCCTCAACAATTTTTTGCAGGATTATATGGTCATACAAATATTGATGCCGAGCCAATGTCTGCCGGTCGTCAAATGGGAGGGCATTTTGCTACACATTCTTTAGATGAAAATGGAGATTGGAAAAACTTAACTGCTCAGAAAAATTCTTCTGCAGATATTTCTCCAACCGCAGGTCAAATGCCTCGTTTATTAGGTTTAGCACAAGCTTCTAAAATTTATCGTAATGTAGATGGTTTAGAGAATTTTACTGATTTTTCTAATAAAGGTAACGAAGTTGCTTGGGGTACAATTGGTAACGCAAGTACTTCTGAAGGTTTATTCTTCGAAACTATTAATGCTGCAGGTGTGTTGCAAGTACCAATGGTAATGAATGTTTGGGATGATGAATACGGAATCTCAGTACATGCAAAGCATCAAACAACAAAAGAAAGTATTTCTGAAATTTTAAAAGGGTTTCAAAAAGAAAAAGATACAAACGGTTACGAGATTTTTGTCGTAAACGGATGGGATTATGTGCAATTAATTGATGTTTATAATAAAGCATCAAAAATTGCAAGAGAACAACACATACCTGTTTTAATTCATGTAAAAGAATTAACACAACCACAAGGGCATTCTACTTCTGGTTCTCATGAAAGATATAAATCTGCAGAGCGTTTAAAATGGGAACAAGAATTTGATTGTCTTGCTCAGATGCGTAAATGGATTTTAGAATTCGAATTACAAAATGAAGACGGAACTGTTTTAAAATTTATTGATTCTGAAGAGGATTTAATAAAAATAGAAAAAGAAACTAAAAAAGAAGTTAGTAAAGCAAAACGTGATGCTTGGAGTGCTTACACAAATGAAATAAAAGAAGAAGTTGCTGCTGCTGTAGATTTACTAGAAAAAGTAGCTCAAAAAAGTAACAACGCTTCGTTTATCAATAAATATAAAAACGATTTAGCTGCTATCTCTGAACCTATCAGAAAAGATATTTTAGTTGCTGCGCGTAAGACATTACGTTATTTAAAGGGTGAGGATTTTACAGAAAAAACAACACTTCAAAACTTTATTAAATCATCTATAGATAATGCTGCTGTAAAATTTTCTGCTCACCTATTAAGTGAAACAGCATTGGCTACTGAGAAAATTTCAGTTGAAGCACCAACATATGCTGCTGAGGAAAACTTAGTAGATGCACGTGTTATTATGCGTGATAATTTTGATGCCATCTTTAATAAATACCCTGAAGCTTTAATTTTCGGAGAAGATGCTGGGTATATTGGTGATGTAAACCAAGGCTTAGAAGGTTTACAAGAAAAATATGGTGAATTAAGAGTTTCTGATACAGGTATTCGTGAAGCAACTATTTTAGGGCAAGGTATCGGAATGGCAATGCGTGGTTTACGCCCAATTGCTGAAATTCAATATTTAGATTACCTATTATATGCTTTACAAATTATGAGCGACGATTTAGCAACACTTCGTTACCGTACTTTTGGTAAACAAAAAGCACCGTTAATTATTCGTACTCGTGGGCACCGACTAGAAGGTATTTGGCATTCTGGTTCACCAATGGGTGGAATTATAAATAACATTCGTGGAATTCATGTTTTGGTACCAAGAAACATGACTAAAGCTGCCGGTTTTTATAACACTTTATTAGAAGGTGATGATCCTGCTTTAGTTGTAGAATGTTTAAACGGATACCGTTTAAAAGAAGAATTACCTACCAATTTAGGAGAATTTAAAACGCCAATTGGTGTTGTTGAAACAATAAAAGAAGGAACAGATATTACTGTAATATCTTACGGTTCTACTCTTAGAATTGTAGAAGAGGCTGCTAAAGAATTAGCACAAGTAGGTATTGATATCGAAATTGTAGATGCGCAAAGTTTATTACCTTTTGATTTAAATCACGATACGGTAAAATCGGTTGCTAAAACAAATCGTTTATTAGTAGTTGATGAGGATGTACCAGGTGGAGCTTCTGCTTACTTATTACAAGAAATTGTAGAAAATCAAAATGGGTACAAACACTTAGATAGCAAACCACAAACCTTAACAGCAAAAGCACATAGACCTGCTTATGGTACAGACGGAGATTACTTCTCTAAACCATCTGCTGAAGATATTTTTGAAAAAGTATACGAGATTATGAACGAAGCAAATCCTGCTAAATTTAAAAGCTTGTATTAAGCATAATATTACGATAATAATTAAAAATCCCAAACTTAAATGTTTGGGATTTTTTTTTAACAAAACAATAAGTTTAAAAGTTCTACCTTTTTGGTATTTTAGTGCATTTTATATTAAAAACTCAACATAAACAATGAAAAAATTATTTATACTGTCTTTATTATTTGCTTTTATTTTTCCTTCAGAAATAAATGCGCAAAGACGAAAATCAAAGAATAAAAAAGAAACTTCAACCGAGAAATCAAAACCTAAAAATAAGACAAAAAAATACTCGGATTTTGTAAAAAAAGGCACAAAATCTGACGAAGGTTTATTTAAAGTTCATGAAAATGACGGAGAATATTTTTATGAAATTCCGAAAAGTTTGTTTGGAAAAGAAATGTTATTAGTGAGCAGAATTAAAGAATTGCCTTCAAATTTTGGAGGAGGTTATATAAATGCGGGTTCAAAAACAAACGAACAAGTTGTCGTTTGGGAGCAATTTAAAAAGAAAATCCTCCTAAAAATAAAATCTTATAATGCCATTGCAAACGATTCTTTACCAATTTACAAATCAGTGAAATCAAATAATTTAGAACCCATTTTATATGCGTTTGATATCAAAACAGAAAGCAAAGATTCTTCTGCTGTTTTAATTGACGTTACTAAATTTTTCTCTTCGGATATTAAAGCGCTTAGCGGAATCGGAAGTAGGTCAAGAACCGAATACAAAGTAAAAAAATTGGATAGTAAAAGAAGCTTTATTAATACCATAAAAAGTTATCCTAAAAATATTGAAGTTATACAAGATTTTACTTTCGATGCCAGCAAACCACCTTCAAGTAGAAACGCAGGTACCATTAGTATCAGAATGAATCAATCAATGATTTTACTACCAGAAAAACCTATGACACCTCGTTTATTTGACAAACGTGTTGGGTATTTTACTGTTGGAACTGTAGATTATAATTCAGAAAAATTAAAAGCAGATAGCAAAAGGTATATTAGTCGCTGGAGGTTAGAACCAAAAGATAAAGAAGCTTACGCAAGAGGTGAATTAGTTGAACCTATTAAGCCAATTGTTTACTATTTAGATCCGGCAACGCCAAAAAAATTACGCAAATACATAAAACAAGGTGTAGATGATTGGGCTGGAGTTTTTGAAACTGCTGGATTTAAAAATGCTATTATGGCAAAGATGCCACCGAGCAAGGAAGAAGACCCAGAATTTAGCATGGAAGATATTAGATACTCTTCTATTAGGTATGTCGCAAGTACTACAAGAAATGCCGTTGGACCAAGTGTTTCTGATCCTCGTTCTGGTGAAATTATTGAAAGTGATATTATTTGGTATCACAATCATTTACGTTCATATAGAAACAGGTATTTATTAGAAACAGGTGCCGCAAATCCTTCTGCCAGAACCTTAGATACTCCTGCCGAAGAAATTGGAGAAATGATGCGAATGGTGATTGCTCATGAAATCGGCCACGCATTAGGTTTACCTCATAATATGGCTGCAAGTTATGCATACCCAACAGAATCTTTACGAGATGGTGATTTTACTCAAAAAAACGGAATAGCAGCAACCATTATGGATTATGCTCGTTATAATTACGTAGCACAACCTGAAGATAAAAATATTCGTTTTATTCGTCAATTAGGCCCTTATGACCACTACTCTATCAATTGGGGATATCGTGTAATTCCTACTGCTACTACTCCCAAAGACGAAGTAAAAACCTTAGATAAATGGATTGATGAAAAAGCGGGTAACCCAATCTATAAATTTGGGTATCAACGTAGAGGAGGGTTTGATCCAGCTTCTCAAACTGAAGGTATTGGAAACGATTTAATAAAAGCAAGTACTTACGGAATTAAAAACCTAAAAATCGTTGCTGAAAATTTACCTGAATGGACTTCTGACCAAACCAATGATTATGCCGATTTAAATGAATTATACGGAGAATTATTAAGTGTTTGGAATCGTTATATAAATCATGTAGTTGGTAATATTGGTGGTGTTTTTGAAGATAACAAAAAACCTAATCAACAAGGTAATGTATATTCTGTATTAGCAAAAAGAAAACAAAAAGAATCGTTAAATTGGTTATTAAAAAATACCTTCACTACACCAAATTGGTTATTAGATAAAAATATTTTAGCAAACATTAATCACACGGGCTATGTTGAAAGAATGGGGCGTTATCAAAACCGTCATTTAAGTAGTTTATTGAGT
Source organism: Tenacibaculum sp. SM2510 (assembly GCF_057002845.1). Classification (NCBI taxonomy): domain Bacteria; kingdom Pseudomonadati; phylum Bacteroidota; class Flavobacteriia; order Flavobacteriales; family Flavobacteriaceae; genus Tenacibaculum; species Tenacibaculum sp. SM2510. Next base: position 2,509,111 of record NZ_CP192703.1, on the reverse strand, counting down.
GAATCTCGCTTACAAAGAATGACAAATTCTGAAGTTACTAGTGATGATTTTTATGCTGCTGCGGATATGGTTAAAGACCTTAGAAAAGGTATTTTCTCTGAAGCTAATTCAACTAAAAACGTAACTGTTTACAGAAGAAATTTACAAAAGAATTTTATTGACAGACTAGGTATTTTACTGAATAGCAAGAGCGCTAAAAACTCTGATATTTCTTCAATTTCTCGCGGCGAGTTAGCTTCTTTAAAGTATTTAACAAACAATGCTAGTAAAAGAGCTGTAAATAGTATTACAAAATACCATTACAAAGATTGTGTCGCTAAAATTGATGCAATTCTAAATCCTAAAAAATAATAGCATCTAGAGTAATCTTTAATTATCGATTCCGCTCGATATAACATTATTACTTTCTTAACAAACTAGTACCTATTGCGCATTGTAAACAACGTTTCTTTACGCAATAGTTGTTTTTAAGTTCTAATAAAGCCTGACTTTCAAAGGCATTTTTAGCAGTGATTTTTAAATCTGAAAATTTAGTTATTATTGAGTTTTTCTCTGATTTAATTTGTTGCATCAATTTAAAAAAAACTTCATTATTTACTCCTCCTCTACTTTGTTCATGCACAAATTTTAATGGTAAAATAGTGTTTATCAACAGTAGATCTATAAATGATTTTGTGAGTTTTTTAGCTGATTTTTTTGATTCGGTTTCAAATGTATAATGTGTCCTCCAAAAATCAGATATTGTTACTGAAAACAAATCATAAAAATCTTCTAGTTTATTTAACTCCATCAATTTAGAAAACAAATTTTGATGTTTAAAAAACAACGCTACTAACTGTGCTATTCGAATGGTAGGAAAATTTGTTGGTCGCATTCTAAAAAAATGAAATAAACCATTAGAAATTGGTAGTAATTTATATTTATGCTTTAAATAAGCATATTCTTTTTTTAATTGAATAAAATAAGAATCTTCAACTTCATTTTCTAAAAATCCTGCTTGCCCGAATAATAAAGCTGACAATTGAAATTCATTAAAACAGACTTTTTTTAAAATTGAAAACTCAAATGATTGCGCTAACTGTAAAAAAGCTTCACCATTAATTTTCAATCCAAAATTTTTAGCCAATAGCTGAAATAAAACACTCTCGAAATTATTATTTGATTTCGCTAATAACTCTTTTATTAACAAGGCCTTGTTTTCTAATCGCTCAAAATACAATCGCTCTAACCAATTACTCATCAAAAAGGAATCTACTTCTTTAATTTGTTGCTCACACGGAATCCAACGAAGTTGTTTAGAAAATAAAGATTGATAATTATTAAGTAAGTTTTTATCAATTAATCCATGTAACTCAAGAGTTGGCAATGGCTTATTATTTTTCATAAAAACAGCTGAATCATGTTGCCAAACTACATGTAAAATTACGGCATCATAGTTTTTATCTTCTTCGTGTTTGTGTAAATACCAATCAGATGAGTTGATGTGAATTTCAACATTCCCAATCCATAATTGATTGTTTATTTTAAGATGTGCGTTTAAAAAATCGGGTCCAGCATTTAAATTATGGGTTCCAGATTTAACAATTTGAATCGTTTCGTTAGCTACAGATTTTAAGTTACTTGAAGGAAACAACTTGTTTTGCCATAAAAAATGCAGAAAATCTTCTTTCATAATCCGGAGTTAGCAATTATTTTTTGACCATTAAGATATAAAAATATTACTAAACAACTTTTCATCAATAACTTACACGCTAAATTACAAGTACGAATCAGAAAAAAACTATTTATCATACTTTAACAATCTTCTAATAAAATAGCATAAAAGATTAAATTTATTGGCGCATCAATTTTTATAATAATCAAATAGTAATTTTTGTTAAAAGCAATTGTAATTTTGCATTCTAAATAAATTAAAATGAATAGCATAGAAAATTTAAAATGGCGTTATGCTGTTAAAAAATTCGACGAAAATAAATCACTTTCAGAAGTACAAATAAACATTTTAAAAGAAGCTTTTAACTTAACTGCTACTTCATACGGATTACAGCCTATTAAGATGGTGGTAATTCAAAATAAAGAAATTCAAGAGCAACTTGTAGCTCATTCTTGGAATCAGCCACAAGTATTACATGCATCACATGTATTGGTTTTATGTATTCCGAAAGAATACACTACTAAAGATATTGATTCTTATTTTTCATTGGTAAAAAACATCAGAAATACTCCTGATAAAATTTTAAACCCGTTTAAAGAAATGCTTAGTTCTTCAATAGCTAACAAAAAGCAAGATGAATTAACTATTTGGAACAAAAACCAAGCATATATTGCCTTGGGTAATTTAATGACTGTTGCAGCAAACGAAAAAATAGACTCTTGCCCAATGGAAGGTTTTATTCCTGAAAAATACGATGAAATTTTAGGTTTAGACAAACATAATTTAACATCTGTTTTAGTATTACCAGTTGGTTTTAGAGCTGAAGACGATTATATGAAAGATCTAAAAAAGGTTCGTAAAAATATAGAAGACGTAATTATAGAAATGTAATCTTAAATTAAATGAGCGGGATTGAAATCTTTCAATTCCGCTCATTTTACATTTATTAAACTCTTTGCATTTAATTTATAATTACAATTTAGTACATTCGTTATTCATAATTAAACTGTATGCAACCACTACACATAATACTCCTTATTCTTGCCTATTTTGGGGTACTAATTCTTATCTCTTACATCACAGGTAAATCGGCAAACAATAACACATTTTTTAAAGCAGATAACTCTTCTCCTTGGTATTTAGTTGCCTTTGGTATGATTGGCGCTTCTTTATCGGGTGTTACTTTTATTTCTGTACCTGGTTGGATTGAAGGACAACAAATGAGCTATATGCAAATGGTATTAGGCTATGTTGTTGGGTATGCAGTTATTGGCTTGATATTACTTCCGTTATATTATAGATTAAACCTTACTTCTATTTACACTTATTTAGAAGATCGTTTTGGTCGCTATTCCTATAAAACCGGAGCCTCTTTTTTCTTACTATCAAGAACTGTAGGCGCTGCTTTTCGATTATTTTTAGTAGCCAATGTATTGCAATTAATTTTGTTTGATGCTTACGGAATTCCGTTTTGGGTAACCGTAACTATTACTATTTTATTAATTTGGCTGTACACTTTTAAAGGAGGAATAAAAACGATTGTTTGGACAGATACCTTGCAAACTTTATTTATGCTAATCGCCGTAGGAGTTTGTATTGTTACCATTAAAGATGAAATGCAAATAGAAAGCTTAACTTCTTACATATCTGACAATAAATTATCTAAAATGTTCTTTTTTGATGATTGGAAATCTGGAAATTATTTTTGGAATCGATTCTTCTCTGGAGCATTTATAGCTATTGTAATGACAGGTTTAGATCAAGATATGATGCAGAAAAACTTAACGTGTCGTAACTTAAAAGACGCACAAAAAAATATGTTTTGGTTTACGCTTGTGTTAGTAATTGTAAACTTTTTCTTTTTAGCATTGGGTGTTTTATTAACTGATTATGCCACTACAAACGAAATTAACGCGCACAAAGATCAATTATTCCCAACGATTGCTATGAGTGGTGAGTTAGGCCTAGCAACTTCTTTATTCTTTTTACTAGGATTAATTGCAGCTGCATATTCAAGTGCAGATAGTGCACTAACCTCGTTAACAACTTCTTTTAGTATTGATATTTTAGAAATTGATAAAAAAGGAGATGAGCAAGAAAATATAAAAACACGAAAAAAAATACACATCCTATTTTCATTCATATTAATAGCTACCATTTTAGTTTTTAAATATTTTATTGCAGATGCTAGTGTAATCGCTAAAATATTTCAGTTTGCTGGTTATACTTATGGTCCGTTATTAGGTTTATATGCCTTCGGGTTATTCACCAAACTAAATGTAAAAGATAAATTGGTTCCTGCAATTTGTATTGCATCGCCAATCCTTACTTATTTGATAAGTATTTTTAGCAAGTCGCAGTTAAATTTCGACTTCGGATTCTTTGTATTAGTATTAAACGGATTCATTACTTTCTTCGGATTATTAGCTATAAAAAAATCTAAAAATGCCTAAAAAAGGAAAAGCAAAAAACACAGCTAACAAAGCGAAGCATACCCGCTTAATGAAGCAGAAAGAAAATAAGATAAAGCTCGAAAAACAACAAAACAAAGAGCGTTTAAAAGCCCTTGTAAAAAAAATGAACGAACAAAAAGAAACAGAGTAGCTTCATTATTTCATTATGCTTCTTATTGTTTTTAATACCTTAACCACCCTAATCATATTAACCTTATATTACTCTTTTAAAACATCTTACTAAAATGAAAACAAAATATTTATCTATAGTACTATTGTTTCTAATTTGTAGCTGTAATCAAAAAAAAGAGATTAGTTCTATAAATTCTGAAAATTGGTCAAAACGAACAGCCAATTTAAACACAAAAGATTCTCTTAATTTTGGTAAATCATACCTTTCTATTTACTCTCAAATTTACAGTAGCTCAGAACATAAAACTCATAACTTAACAGCAATGGTAAGTTTAAGAAATACAAGTGATTTAGACACTATTTATCTTTTAAGAGCCGAATATTATGATACACACGGAAAATCAATTAGAAGCTATTTTGATAATGCTATTTATTTAGCACCAATGGAAACCATAGAAATTATAATTGATGAAGTTGATGTATCTGGAGGAACAGGCTCTAATTTTATATTTGAATGGAAAACCCCAAAGAATTCTCCTGAACCTTTATTTGAAGGAATAATGAATTCAACTATGGGACAACAAGGCTTGTCTTTTACAACACGTGCCAAACGAATTAAATAACTATTAGTAAGTTTAATTTTTCAGCTTAGTTATTAAGAAACTAAGACCTTCCTAAGAATCATTAGCAATAATAACAATGCGATAGTACCTAAAAAGGGAAACAAAATATACGTTTAATAATGTATAAAAAAAGTGAAATTTCAAAACAGCACAATAAATACCATTTAAAAATGAACCCCCTAAATGGAGTAGAATAATGCTAAGTTTACCCTAATTAATTTTTAAATAATTTCGCTAGCTCTTGATGCAATTACCTAAAAACGTATACAGTAGAAAATTATAAATGTAAGGTTTAGAAGCTTCTTAAAACAAAAAAACCTTTCGGTTAGTTGCATTAACTCGACTTCTTAAAGACGTTAAAAAGAGTAAAGATACAAACAAGAATGTAGCCGAAAATCATTTCCGCCTACATTCTTTCATTCTAAATAGTTTTTTCTTATCCAATTAAAATGAAGCTACAATTCCATATTGAAAACAAATACGAACCTTTCTAGGTAGAACAATATCACCTTCAAAAGAAACTACATTCCCCTCTAATCTAAGGGTTCCCTTAAGGTTAATGTTTTCATGAGCATTATCTACTGGAATACTAATTATACCACTTGGAAATTCGTATTCCCATGTTATTAATGGCGATGCCCCATCATTTGGATCTGCTTTATACACCAATGCATTAATCTTAGTTTGTCCGTTTTTATTACTTGCATTAAATCTAATAGCAAGATTCACTTCGTTGTTTTGGGAACCACAATAGGTAGTCGATAATAATGACATATTTTATAATTTAATTTCTTACTCTATTTAAAATTGGCTTTTCAGATTACGCCTTTATAATCAAAAAAAGATAGTAGCTACTCAATCGAATAATTTATTTTTAATTACAACACAAAAGTGAGAAAACATTAAACTTAGTTTTGAGAAAATGTAATAAAGCTTAGGTTTTAATTCATAAGAAAGGTGATTGGGAGTACCAAAAAGGGATTAACAAAATATAAGCGTGATAATGATTTAGTGATTCAACTCATTTTTAATGCTAGCTAGAAATATTTGAGTTTTAAATTCCGTTAGCAAAACCTTAAAAAACAAAAACTCCCGAGTATTAATACTCGGGAGTTTTTGTTTAAAATTTCTATAACCTATTTATCTATTGATCCTAAAACACGTTTCATAAAATTATTTAACGCTTCTTTTTTAGGGATGCCTTCTTTAATCATTTTATCAACTTCAATAGCACCATACATATTAGATATTAACTCGCCAATAACATCTAATTCTTCATCCTTTAATGACGATACTTCAGTTAAGGCCTCTAATGTTTCAATCGTTTCTAATATATAGTCTTGGTCGTTTTCTTCAATAAAAGAAGTTAGGTGTTTTATAACTGGTAATTTCATAAGCTTTTCTGTTTTTTCAGGTCGAGCAAAGTCGATACCTTTTTTATAATACCAATACTTTGTGCAAGCTGATAAAGAAATTATATTACTTCGTTTACTAAATCCTTTAACACGTCAAACTTATTGGTTTGTGCTTGATTTACAAACTTACCATCTACAAATGTAGCAAAGGTTGGTAAATTACTTACATCTGCCAATTGCCTGCTTTCAGGAAATTTTTCTGCATCAACAATCACAAAGGTAATTACTTCATTTTCAGAAGCTAACTTCTTAAATTTTGGTTTCATTATGCGACAATTACCACACCAAGTTGCCGAAAATTGTACCGCTACTTTTTTATTGCTTGCTACTAAATCTGCTAAATTATCTTGATTTAATTCTTGTATCATATTTTTATTTTATTAGAAAGGAGGTTCGTGTATTTCATCCCCCAATTAGTACACGAACTTGTTCCTTTCATAGTATTACTAGTTTGCTGCTAAATATTCAGCAGTTCCTTTTGCATTTGGCTTCATTGCTGTTTTACCTTCTTCCCAGTTTGCAGGACATACTTCACCATTTTTTTGAACGTGAGTATATGCATCAATTAAACGTAAAAATTCATTTACATTACGACCTACTGGCATATGGTTAATTCCTTCATGAAAAACAGTTCCTTCTTCATCAATTAAATAAGTAGCTCTGTACGTTACATTATCTCCAACAACTTGTACTGTTTGAGTTGCTTCATCAAAAACCTCATCAGAAATATCTAAAATTCCTAAGATTGATGATAAATTACGGTTGCTATCTGCTAAAATTGGGTAAGTTACACCTTCAATTCCTCCGTTATCTTTAGATTGATTTAACCATGCAAAGTGAACTTCTGGAGTATCACAAGAGGCACCAATTACAATTGTATTTCTTTTTTCAAATTCTCCCAATGCAGCTTGAAAAGCGTGTAATTCGGTAGGACAAACAAAAGTAAAGTCTTTTGGATACCAGAATAACAATACTTTTTTCTTATTATTTACTGCTTCTTCTAAAACATTTATTTTGAACGTATCTCCCATTTCGTTCATTGCATCTACATTTAAATCTGGAAATTTTTTACCTACTGCTGTTGCCATTTTTATATTTTTTATTAATTATTATTCGTTTTTTACGAGTGCAAATATACCAAGCAAAACAAGTAGAACAGAAAAAATTTAATGCTAATTATTTATTTTTGTATCAATTTTATTTATACTTAATCAACCTAACTATTGATTCGTTTTATTTATAATTCTACTTCACTTTTAACACAAAAAAACTTAAAAGAGTTAATCATCGTTTTAAATACGTTAATTTAACAACCCTTATTCGACTATTTTTGGAGTAACTTAATTATACCTATGAGCAACTTAAAAAACAAAACAATTCCTGAAGAAATTTTAACAAAAGTAGCAAAAGCTCTTTCTTACTTTCCTTCATTAGAGAACATACCTATTACTTTTAAATTTAAAAAAGACATTAAAAAATCAACCATGCAAGCGCAACCTGAGTTTTTAAAAGTTTTATTCGATAAAAAACCTAGGCATTATGTTATTTATATCAGCGAAAAAATTAAAATATCTGGCGCAGAATTAAAAACAAGAGATATTCCTTATGATGTATTTGTTGGTTGGATTGGTCATGAACTTGGCCATATTATGGATTATGAAGAAATGAGTAATTCTCAATTAATATGGTTTGGTTTTAAATATATTTTACTTGAAAAACACATTATTAATGCCGAAAGAAAAGCGGATCATTTTGCTGTTCAACAAGGAATGGAGGACTATATTATGAAAACTAAAAACTTCATTTTAAATCACGCCGATATAACACAAACATATAAAAACAGAATAAAGCGCTATTATTTATCTCCTGAAGAAATTATGCAATTGGTTAATGATCGTAATAAGATTACATTAAAACCTTAAGCTTTTAGCTCCTCTTTTACAAAGGCTTCCCATTCTGCAAATTTTTCGCTTCCCATAACTCTTTCCATTTTTACCTGACCTCCTTTTTTCTTATTTCTCTCGCTCCAATTATGAAAAATAGCAGCAGGTATTATGTTTACTTTTACACCTTCTAGGGCTTTACTTCGTGCCACTTTATAATTTTTATTTGCTTCTTTTAAGAACGTATCTAATTTCTCGGCAACTAGCGTTTCATCTTCTTTTAAGTCTGTTCCGATATACCAAGTATGATAAAACTCATCATCCTTATGGCGTTTTGCACAAATAGTATATTCTGTTATTTGTGTATTAAACTGTTCTTCTAAATGTCTCATTCCTGCATCCATTTTATTAACAGATAATTGCGAGCCAACCGTGTTTAAGAAAAATTTAGTTCTTCCTGTAATTTTTATTTCTGCTCTCTTAATATCAGTAAATTCAATTGTATCACCTATAAGGTACCTCCATAAACCACTTACGGTACTTATAATTAAAACATAGTCTTGATTTAATTCTACATCTTTTAAAGTAACAGAAGGAGCATCATTTTTTAATGATCCGTCCGAAAGTATATATTCAGGTTTAAAAGGAACAAACTCAAAATAAATACCTTCATTGGTGTTTAACTGCATTGCATCAGTTCCGGGTCTTACTTGCGTTGCTATATACCCTTCGGATGCTAAATAAGTATCTATTACCGTAACTTCTTTTCCTAATAAAGCTCTAAAGCTTTTTTCATAAGGGCCAAACGCTACACCTCCTGAAGTATATACCTTAAGGTTTGGCCATATTTCGTGTATATTATTAAGGTTGTGATATGTTATTACTTTTTGCAACATTAATTCTATCCAAGAAGGTATTCCGCTTAAAGCACCGATATCCCATTTTTCGGCATCTTCAGCAATTTTTTGCACACGTGTATCCCAGTCACCTATTTTAGCAATATCTTCACCTGGTTTATAATAACTCTTAAACCAAAAAGGAATATTACTTGCAGTTATCCCGCTTATTTCACCCTCTTCTTTATCATCTTTTCGCTGATTTAAATCGGTAGAACTACCCAACATCATAATTTCTTTCTCAAAAAAATCAGAAGGTAAATCGAAATTTTTAAGGGCCAACACTTGTTTAATTCCAGATTGTTTTATCGCTTCTAACATTTCGTTAGTAACAGGTATCCTTTTACTTTCTGATCCTGTTGTACCTGAACTTAACGCAAAATAATCGGGACTATTCGGCCATGTTACATTTTCTTGTCCTTCATGCAACTTACACCACCACTTATTATTCATAGTGTCATAATCAAAATAAGGAACTTCTTTAGCAAACGGAATTGCTAATTGTGGTATTTTTAAAATATCTTCAAATTTATATTGCTTACCAAACTGTGTGTTTTTAGCTGTAGTTAATAAGTCATTTAAAACCTTTTCTTGATTTTCTATATGATTATCACTCTTTACTAATACGTTTGCTACATCAATAATTCCTTTTATAATACCTCCTAAAACTGCCATAAACCTTAATTTTAATCAAAAATAAGCAAGAAAAAGTATTAAACAGTATAAAAATAGCTATTGAGTTAACATTAATCTTTTATGAGTTAAACTTCACTTAATCTCTCAATTACCTTTGTAACATCAATAATTATTAACCTAAAAAAAGAAAAAATGAGTGATAATAAAAATATTTTTGGAGTATTAGTAGGAATGGCAGTTGGTGCCGGAATCGGTGTGTTATTTGCACCAGATAAAGGAAGTAAAACAAGGCAAAAAATAGCAGACGGCGCTGTTTCTGCAAAAGACACTATTGTTAGTGAAGCTACCCATATTAAGGATGAAGTTATTACCAAGACCGAATCTTTAAAAAACAATGTTTCTGATACTTTAAATACCAAAAGCAATACGTTAGAAGAAAAACTAGATACTATTATTACAGACGCTAGCTATAAGGCTGAGGACGTAATTTCAAATCTAGAGCAGCGTCTTAAAGTATTAAAAGCTAAGAATAAAAAACTACAAACAAAATAATGTCTGTTTTAAAATCTTTACATACCAATTCAGAAAAAGCGATCGAAAAAGGTGAAGAGTTTATAAAAAATTCTGAAAAATATTATAAACTAAAAATTTTTCAGGTTTTAACCTCTTCTCTTAGCATGATTTTTAATTTTGCTATTATAGGAATTTTTATACTAATTGCCTTTATCTTTTTAGCCGTTGCAATGTCTGCTGTTATCGGTAATTATTTAAACAATCCTTTTTTAGGATATATTTTAGTCGCATTACTTTTTTTTGCTTTTGGGCTTATTGCCTATTGGCTAAGAAACCGTATAGATAACTTTGTTATTAAAAGTTTATCTGAAAAATATTTTGATGATGAAGAAGCATTATAAAAACAGTCAGGAAATAACTACCGAATTAAAAAAACTACGTCTTAAACGTGATATTTCTATTGAAGAAATTAAGCTGATAAAAGAGCAGTTAAAAGAAGATTTATCAATTGCTAACTGGATAAAAACAATAGCGATTAATCTTGGTAAATTAGGTGTATATAATTTTGCTAAAAAAATAATGAAATAACATATTATATGTATATAGGAATTTTCTTTAACGAAAAAATACCTAGAAAATGTTTTAAAACATCTTTCTAGGTATTTATATTTAACCGTAGTTTTAATATACTTATTTACTTGCAAATAATTTTATATCATTTTCTGACACTTCTTTCTCTCCAAGAATTATTAAACGCTCTACTACATTGCGTAATTCTCTAATATTACCTGTCCAATCATATTCTTGTAACAGTTTAATGGCGCTTTTCGAAAACCTTTTTCTTGGCATTCCTTGTTCTGTTGATATTTTTTCAGAAAAGAAATCTACCAATAAAGGAATGTCATTTCTTCGATCGTTTAATGCGGGTACTTTTATTAAAATTACAGCTAAACGGTGGTATAAATCTTCTCGAAATCTTCCTTCAGCAATTTCGTCTTTTAAATCTTTATTGGTAGCTGCTACAATACGTACATTTACTTTTATATCTTTATCAGAACCTACACGCTGAATCTTATTTTCTTGTAAAGCACGCAATACTTTTGCTTGCGCTGATAAGCTCATATCACCAATTTCATCTAAGAAAATAGTTCCGCCATTTGCCGCTTCAAACTTCCCTGCTCTATCTTTATTTGCTCCCGTAAAAGATCCTTTTACATGACCAAACAACTCACTTTCTATTAATTCAGACGGAATCGCAGCACAGTTAACCTCAATCATTGCCCCTTTTACTCTGTCTGATTTTTCGTGTAACCAATGTGCCACCAACTCTTTTCCTGTTCCGTTTGGTCCAGTAATTAAAACGCGTGCATCAGTAGCTGCTACTTTTTCAATGATTTCTTTAATGTGAGTAATAGCATCACTCTCACCAATCATTTCGTAATTCTTGCTTACTTTCTTTTTTAATCGCTTGTTTTCTACAACCAATTCTTTTTTATCTAAAGCATTACGAACCGTATTTAATAAACGATTTAAATCTGGTGGCTTAGAAATATAATCAAAAGCTCCTAAACGCATCGTATTTACAGCGGTATCTAAATCTCCATGTCCAGAAATCATTACTATAGAAGTTTCTGGTTTTATTTTTTTAGCTTTTTCTAACACCTCAACACCATCCATTTTTGGCATTTTAATATCACATAAGACTAAATCGTAATCATTGTTTTTAATCATTTCAAATCCTGATAATCCGTCTTCAGCTTCTTCAACCTGATAAGCATCATTCTCTTCTGAAATAATTTTTTTTAATACCCTGCGAATTGCAGCTTCATCTTCTATTATTAATATTTTCGACATATGTATGTATTATCTTTTTAATAATTATTAAAATGCAAGAACCAAGCCACTATGCTTTCTTTTCAATAATATGAATATCTCTTTGAGGAAACGGAATTGAAATATTGTTTTCTCTAAACAATTCATCTATCTTAAAACGCATTTCACTCTTCGGTATTTGTGCCTGAAAACTATCATTTAATGTAAAAACAAGTTTAAAGTCTAAAGAACTGTCTCCAAAATTCTCAAAAAACACTACTGGCTCTGGATGACTAAAAACTTTTGGATGAGAAGTTGCTGCTGTTAATAATAATTTTTTAACCAACTGTACATCGCTTCCATAAGCTACACCTACTTTTACGCTTTCACGAGTTGTGGTTCCGTTTTGTGTCCAATTATATAAACTATTTGTTAAGTATTTATGATTAGGTATTACCAATACTTTATTATCAATCGTTACTGCTCTTGTGGTACGTAATTTTATTTCTTCTACCCTACCAACTTTGTCATCTAACTCTATAATATCACCCACATGAACACTTTTATCAAGAATGATAAAAACACCTGATATGATGTCTTGAAAAAAGGTTTGCAATGCTAAACCAATACCTATTAACAATGCTGATGATGCTACTAGTATTGCACTTAAATTAACTCCTGCAGAAGATAAACTTATTGAAAAAACAATCAGATAAAGAAGCCAACTTGCAAAAGAAAAGATTGTATCAAACTTATTTTCATCCTCCTTCTCTAACCTATTCTTTACAAACTTTTTAAAAGACTTAAGTATAAACCTTACTATTATAAAAGCTATAATTAACAATAAAATTGTTTTTACTGTTATATCTATTTGTTTTCCTCCTAAAGGAACTTTAAGGTTTAAAAAACTTGTAATCTCTTTTAATATATCTTTCATTTTAAAAAATTATTTAGCCGTTATAACGAATCCATTTCCATAAATCTCTATACGTTGGCTTCTTACCATACATTAAAATACCCACACGGTAAATTTTAGCAGCAAACCATACAATTACCATAAATGTAAGGATTAGAATTAACATTGATATTGCTATTTCCCACCAAGCTACTCCAAACGGAATACGCATTAACATTACAATTGGTGATGTAAAAGGAATGTATGAGAAAATTACGGATACAGGCCCGTGAGGATCGTTCATAACTGTTGCAAAACCAACATATACTCCTAAAACTAAAGGTAACATTATTGGCATCATAAATTGCTGAGTATCGGTTTCATTATCAACTGCTGCTCCTACTGCGGCAAATAATGAGCTATATAACATATAACCTCCTAAGAAATAGAAAATAAATAAGAAAAACATTTTTAACAAAGGCAACCTAAGTATTTCCTGAATAATCATTTCTCCTTTACTTCCTGCTGCTTTCTGCATAGCCTCCATTTGTTCTGCTGGCACTTTTGCTGTTTGCATTTCTACCATATCAACTCCAAAAACTGATGAAGCTACTAAACTAAATATCAACAATAAAATTCCCCAAATGAAAAACTGCAACAAACCTGCAGATGCATTACCTATAATTTTACCTAACATTAGCTGAAAAGGTTTTACTGACGAAACTATAATTTCTATAATTCTGCTTGTTTTTTCTTCAATAACACTTCGCATTACCGAAGTACCATAAATCATTACAAACATCATCAATAAATAACCTGCTAAGCCACCCATTGCAATTTTTAATCCGTTTATTAATTTAGATGATTTTTCGCCTGAGAAATTAAACATTTTTATGTCTGTCGACATTTTTGATGCTTTAATTTGTGCTAAATCAATTCCGAATCTTGTTAATTTTTCGTTTTGCAATGTTTTATCAACCTTGCTTTCTAAATTCCCCATGATTGACATACTAGGTGAATCTTTTGAGAAAAATTCAATTGAATTTGCCAACACTTCTAAACTATCTTGTTCGGGAATATATAGCGCACCATAATAATCGCCATCTTCTACCTTCTTTTTAGACGCTTCAATTCCTAAAGCTGTAAAATCTTCATATTTAACTGTTTTCGAATCTTTAAAGATATCTTTAGAAAATAATCCAGATTCATCTACATATACTATTTTCTTAACTTTTTCGTCATTTTTTTTCATCAAGAAAAAAACCAACGCTCCCATACCAATCATTAATAACGGACTTAAGAAAGTCATTATTATAAATGATTTATTTCTAACCTTGGCAATGAACTCACGTTCTATAATTAATCGTAATCTGCTCATCTCTTTTAACTGTTTTTATTTACTGCCTGAATAAAAATATCGTTGGCACTTGGTATTAATTCAACAAAATGCTGCACTTGTCCTTGGGTTGTTAAAAATGATAATAAATCATTTGCTGAATTACCATTGGTTAACTGCACATTTAATTTTAAACCGTCGTTTAACAACTTAAAGTCAGCTGGCAACACATTAAAACTCTCTTTTAGCTTCGTTTCAACCTCTTTGGGGTTTGCCGTATTTACTCCTACTTGAAAAGTATTTGTTCTAAACTCTTTTTTAATATCATCTAACTTACCGTCTAAAATCTTGTTAGATTTATCTATTAAAGCAATATAATCACACATTTCTTCTACAGACTCCATTCTGTGTGTAGAAAATATTATGGTTGCTCCTTCATCGCGAAGTTGTAAAATTTCTTTTGCTATTAATTGTGCATTAATCGGGTCGAAACCAGAAAAAGGCTCGTCAAAAATTAATAATTTAGGTTGGTGCAATACGGTTACTATAAACTGTATTTTTTGCGCCATTCCTTTAGAAAGCTCTTCAATTTTTTTATTCCACCAAGCACCAATATCGAATTTATCAAACCAATATTTCAATCGCTTTTTTGCTTCGGTTTTACTCAATCCTTTTAACTGTGCTAAATACAAAGCTTGCTCACCAACTTTCATCGACTTATATAAACCACGTTCTTCTGGCAAATAACCAATGTATTCTATATGATTGGGAGCTAGTTTTTCTCCATCTAAAATAATTTCACCACTATCAGGCATCGTAATTTGATTAATTATTCTAATCAAAGACGTTTTCCCTGCTCCGTTTGGCCCTAAAAGTCCGAAAACGCTTCCTTTAGGAATTTTCAATGACACATTATTCAACGCCGTATAATCACCGTAACGCTTTACTACATTATTAATTTCTAATAAATTATTCATCGATTTTATAGTTGATTAACTGCTGTTTGTCGAAAACCAGCAATGACAAACTTACATATTTTTATACTGATTAGTAACATCTTTAAAGCAAACGTTACACATTAACTCAGTGTTAAATTTACTATGCATGCATAACTTTTTTTAAAAATACTATGCATGCATAATAAATTTCTGTATCTTTGGCTTCACATGGATAAAAACAAATCGATAGATCATCAATTAAGAGCCACATGGCAGGCTGTTGCAAAAATGTACAATGAGCAGGCTGCAAAGCATGACAGTACGATGGCAACTGCTTTTGTTTTATTGAATATAGATTTTGAAAACGGTACACCTTCTACCGCTCTTGGCCCTTTAATGGGAATGGAACCTACAAGTCTTTCTCGTTTATTAAAAACAATGGAAGATAAAGGAGTTGTTTGCAGAGAAAAAAGTGCAACCGATGGAAGAAGTGTTATTATAAAACTGACAGATTACGGTAAGGAAATGCGCCAGATTTCAAAAGGTCATGTCTATCAATTTAACAACGAAGTACGAAAACATATTACTGAAGAAGAATTGAATTTATTTTTTAAAGTAACAACAACTATAAACAAACTTATTACAGAAAAGACGGTATATAGTGATGCCGATAAAAAAGCTGTATAAAAACAAACCTATAAACAAATGACAAGAAGAATTAAAAAAGTAGCAATCGTCGGTTCTGGAATTATGGGAAGCGGTATTGCTTGTCATTTTGCTAACATTGGCGTTGAAGTCTTACTATTAGACATCGTTCCTAGAGAACTTAACGACAAAGAAAAAGCAAAAGGACTTACGTTAGAAGACAAAGCTGTTCGTAATCGTTTGGTTAATGACGCTTTAACTGCTTCTTTAAAATCGAAGCCATCTCCTATTTATAAAAAAGAATTTGCAAGTAGAATTACTACTGGAAATTTAGAAGATGACATTGCTAAAGTTGCCGATGTAGATTGGATTATGGAAGTTGTTGTTGAGCGATTAGATATTAAAAAAATCGTTTTTGATAAATTAGAAAAATATCGTACTCCTGGCACTTTAATTACTTCTAATACTTCTGGAATTCCTATCAAATTTATGAATGAAGGAAGAAGTGAAGATTTTCAAAAGCATTTTGCGGTTACTCACTTTTTTAACCCTCCTCGTTATTTAAAATTATTTGAAGTTGTTCCTGGTCCAAACTGTAAGCCAGAAGTTACTGACTTCTTAATGGATTATGGTTCTAAATTTTTAGGAAAAACTTCAGTATTAGCTAAAGATACACCTGCTTTTATTGGTAACAGAATTGGAATCTTCGGAATTCAATCTTTATTTCATCAAGTAAAAGAATTAGGATTAACTGTTGAAGAAGTTGATAAATTAACCGGTCCGGTAATCGGCCGCCCAAAATCAGCAACTTTTAGAACTGTTGATGTTGTAGGTTTAGATACTTTAGTACATGTGGCTAACGGTATTTATGAAAACTGTCCTAACGACGAAGCGCACGAATTATTTAAACTTCCTGGTTTCATCAACACTATGATGGACAATAAATGGTTAGGAAGTAAAACAGGACAAGGTTTTTATAAGAAATCAGTAAACGCTGAAGGAAAAAAAGAAATTTTAACGTTAGATTTAGATACGATGGAATATCGTTCTAAAAAACGTGCTTCTTTTGCAACTTTAGAACTAACAAAAACTATAGATAAACCAATTGATCGTTTTAAAGTATTAGTTGGCGGAAAAGATAAAGCGGGTGAATTTTACCGCAAAAACTTCGCAGCAATGTTTGCGTATGTTCAAAATAGAATTCCAGAAATTTCTGACGAATTATATAAGATTGACGATGCTATGAAAGCTGGTTTCGGATGGGAAAATGGACCTTTCGAAATTTGGGATGCTGTTGGTGTAGAAAAAGGTATCGAATTAATGAAAGCTGAAGGAAAAGAGCCAGCTGCTTGGGTTACCGAAATGGTAGCAAAAGGAGAAACTTCTTTCTATACAGTTAAAGAAGGAGCTACTTACTTTTATGATGTTACTTCTAAAACACAAACTAAAAAACCAGGTCAGGATTCATTTATCATCTTAGACAACATTCGTAAAACTACCGAAGTATTTAAAAACTCGGGAGTTGTTATTGAAGATATAGGAAATGGTATCTTAAACTGTGAATTCCAATCTAAAATGAACACCATTGGTGGCGATGTTTTAGCTGGATTAAATAAAGCGATTGACTTAGCTGAAAAAGATTTTCAAGGATTAGTTGTTGGTAACCAAGGAGCAAATTTCTCGGTTGGAGCAAATATCGGAATGATTTTTATGATGGCTGTAGAGCAAGAATATGATGAGTTAAATATGGCTATCAAGTATTTTCAAGATACTATGATGCGTATGCGTTATTCTTCTATTCCAACAATTGCTGCACCTCACGGTATGTCTTTAGGTGGTGGATGTGAATTATCATTACACTCAGATAAAGTAGTTGCCGCTGCTGAAACCTATATGGGATTAGTAGAATTTGGTGTTGGAGTTATCCCTGGTGGTGGTGGTTCTAAAGAAATGGCATTACGTGCTTCAGATACTTTCCGTACAGGAGACGTTCAGTTAAACGTATTACAAGAGTATTTCTTAACTATTGGTATGGCTAAAGTAAGTACTTCTGCTTATGAAGCTTTCGATTTAGGATTATTAGAAAAAGGAAAAGATGTTGTGGTTGTAAACAGAGAACGTCAGATTGCTGAAGCTAAAAAGCATGCAGTATTAATGGCAGAAGCTGGTTATACACAACCTGCTGCTCGTAAAGATGTATTAGTTCTTGGTAAACAAGCATTGGGTGCATTTATGGTAGCAACAGATTCTATGCAAGCAAGTAATTTTATATCAGAACACGATCAAAAAATTGCAAATAAATTAGCCTACGTAATGGCTGGTGGAGATTTATCAGAACCAACAAAAGTTTCTGAACAGTATTTATTAAACCTAGAACGCGAAGCTTTCTTAAGTTTATGTTCAGAGCGCAAAACATTAGAGCGCATTCAACACATGTTAAAAACTGGTAAACCATTAAGAAACTAAGAAATATGAAAACAGCATATATAGTAAAAGGATATAGAACTGCCATAGCAAAGTCTAAAAGAGGTGCGTTCAGATTTAAAAGAGCTGATGAATTAGCCGCTGAAACTATCGAATATATGATGGAGCAGTTACCTGATTTTGACAAAAGTCGTATTGACGATGTTATTGTTGGTAATGCAATGCCAGAAGGTTCTCAAGGCTTAAACATGGCACGTTTAATCTCTTTAATGGGATTAAAAATTGAGGATGTTCCTGGAGTAACCGTTAACCGTTTTTGTTCTTCAGGAATAGAAACTATTAGTATGGCGGTTGCAAAAATTCAATCAGGAATGGCTGAATGTATTATTGCAGGTGGGGCTGAAAGTATGAGTTCTGTACCAATGACAGGATTTAAACCAGAATTAAACTACGATACAGTTGCGGCTGGTCATGCGGATTATTACTGGGGTATGGGAAATACTGCAGAAGAAGTTGCTAAGAAGTACAACGTTTCTCGTAAAGACCAAGATGAGTTTGCTTTACAATCTCATTTAAAAGCATTAAAGGCACAAGAAGAGAATCGTTTTCAAGATCAAATTGTTCCTATTAAAGTTGAAGAAACGTATGTAGATGCAAACGGAAAACGTGCCACAAGAGAATATACAGTAACTAAAGATGAAGGGCCTCGTAAAGGATCTAACATTGCAGGTTTAGAACGTTTAAAGCCAGTATTTGCTACTAACGGAAGCGTTACTGCTGGTAACTCATCTCAAACTAGTGATGGTGCTGCATTTTTAATGGTTATGAGTGAAGATATGGTGAAGGAATTAAACTTAAAACCAATTGCTCGTATGGTAAGTTATGCTGTTGCAGGAGTACCTCCTCGAATTATGGGAATCGGACCAGTTGCTGCAATTCCAAAAGCATTAAAGCAAGCAGGGTTAAAACAAGAAGATATTAGCTTAATTGAATTGAACGAAGCATTTGCTTCACAATCATTAGCTGTAATAAGAGAATTAGGATTAGATGCAGACATCATTAATGTAAATGGTGGAGCGATTGCATTAGGACACCCATTAGGATGTACTGGAGCAAAACTATCTGTTCAATTATTCGATGAAATGCGTAAGCGTAACATGCAAGGAAAATACGGAATGGTAACAATGTGTGTAGGTACCGGTCAAGGTGCTGCAGGTATTTTCGAATTCTTAAACTAACAACAAAAAAAACAAAAAATGGCAGATTTATTAAGAGGAGGTCAATTCCTTGTAAAAGAAACAAAATGTGAAGATATATTCACACCAGAAGATTTTTCTGAAGAGCAAGTAATGATGAAAGAAGCGGTTAAAGAATTTAACGACCGTGAGATTATTCCTCATAAAGAACGTTTCGAAAAGAAAGATTATGCTTTAACCGAAGAAACTATGCGTAAAGCTGGTGAATTAGGTTTCTTAGGTGTATCTGTTCCTGAAGCTTATGGCGGATTAGGAATGGGATTTGTTTCTACCATGTTAACTTGTGATTATATCTCAAGTGGTACAGGTTCTTTTAGTACTGCTTTTGGTGCGCATACAGGTATTGGTACTATGCCAATTACTTTATACGGTACCGAAGAACAAAAACAAAAATTTGTTCCTGCTTTAGCAATGGGTGAGCGTTTTGGTGCTTATTGTTTAACGGAGCCAGGTGCTGGATCGGATGCTAACTCTGGTAAAACTACTGCTGAGTTAACTGAAGACGGAAAAAACTATAAGATTAACGGTCAAAAAATGTGGATTTCGAATGCAGGTTTTGCTGAGATTTTTATTGTTTTTGCTCGTATCGGTGATGATAAAAATATTACTGGATTCATTTTAGAATATGATAAAGCAAACCCTAACGGAGTAACTTTAGGTGAAGAAGAACACAAATTAGGTATTCGTGCATCTTCTACGCGTCAAGTATTCTTTAGTGATACTTTAGTACCAGTTGAAAACATGTTATCTGTTCGTGGTGGTGGATTTAAAATAGCAATGAATGCATTAAATGTAGGTCGTATTAAATTAGCTGCGGCTTGTTTAGATTCTCAAAGAAGAGTAATCACTTACGCTACACAATATGCTACAGAACGTAAACAATTTAAAACTCCTATTGCAGATTTCGGCGCGATTAAGTTAAAGTTAGCTGAAATGGCAACAAATGCTTACGTAGGTGAATCTGCATCATACAGAGCGGCTAAAAATATTGAAGACAGAATTTCTATGCGTGAAGCAGAAGGAAGCAGTCATCAAGAAGCTGAATTAAAAGGTGTTGAAGAGTACGCTATTGAATGTTCTATCTTAAAAGTTGCTGTTTCTGAAGATGTACAAGCTTGTGCTGATGAAGGAATTCAGATTTTTGGAGGAATGGGATTCTCAGAAGAAACTCCAATGGAGTCTGCTTGGAGAGATGCTCGTATTGCTCGTATTTACGAAGGAACTAACGAAATTAACAGACTACTTTCTGTTGGTATGTTAGTTAAAAAGGCAATGAAAGGTCATGTTGATTTATTAGGGCCAGCAACAGCTGTTGGTAACGAATTATTAGGTATTCCTTCTTTTGATACTCCAGATTACTCAGAGTTATTTGCTGAAGAAAAAGAAATCATCGCTAAACTTAAAAAAGTATTCTTAATGGTTGCCGGTGGTGCCATTCAAAAATACGGCCCTGAATTAGAGGAACACCAGCAATTGTTAACTGCAGCTTCAAATATTTTAATTGAAGTTTACATGGCTGAATCTGCTATTTTAAGAACTGAAAAGAATGTAAAACGTTCTGGTGAAGCTTCTCAAAAAGAACAAATTGCTATGTCTCAGTTATATTTATACAACGCTGTAGAAATCATTATTAAAAATGCAAAAGAAGGTATTATATCTTTTGCTGAAGGTGATGAGCAACGCATGATGTTAATGGGTCTTAAGCGTTTTACAAAATACGCAAACTACCCTAACGTAGTTGAGTTGCGTAAAACAATTGCAGAAAAATTAAAAGCAGAAAACAAGTACTGCTTCTAATCCTCTAAGAGGAATTAGGTAATAATATATTTAGTGATTAACAAAAATTATTAGATTAACAATTTGTTTTCTAGTTATAAAAGCTAATTACTGATTTAAAATCTTCTATAACTTTATAGGTTTTAGAATTTAGTTGTTTGTTTAAAGATCGTCAAATTAATTTTTGACGGTCTTTTTTTTTTAAATATTATATATCAAAAAACTATACCACACTCAATTCTAAAACACTTAATAATGTAATCCAATAAATTTTTAGTTACTAACCTCTTACATAGCAATAAAAGTCTTAAAAGAACTTATCATTATATAACTATGATAATTGTAAGTAAACTATTCTTATTTGACTACTTAAGAATAACTACGTTAATTAGCAGTAAACAAAGCCCAACAAAACGCGTTGCAATATTTTTAAAAAAATCTAATTAACGTATATTGCAACCTATTTAAAAGTGAACATTATGCAAGAGAATAAAATATTAAACTATATTAAAGATGTGCTTAAAAATATGCCAACAGGTTGGTTAAATATTACTACACATCGATTAGATATTTACAATGAAGAACTAGCTAAAACAGATTTTTTAGAGAAATTTGAAACTTTATATGTTAATAATAATTCTGAATCAAAAGCACTTGATCATTTACCTACTGCATATGATTATATTCGCTTAGGACACCCGTTATCTTGTGTTTTAGAATGGGGAATTGCCAATTTGAACAACCTTAAATCAGAAAACGTGATTAGTTTTGATTCTAAAACTGTTCCTGTTCTAGCAATCTTAAGAAAAAATTTATTAGAAAATAAAAACACTCAAATAGTTTATAAAGGTGAATTACCTGACTGTTTTGATATTGAAACTATTCAGCATGTTTATGGCTATAAATTTGAATTAAAGCAAGTTAAAGAAATAGTAGAAATTTCTGAATTTAATGGTAGTACAATATTCATTTCTCAACAAGATGAAATTGGTTTACTTAACTTAAATACTGCTATTGATTTTTTCATCAATATTCATTCTCAAATAGGAAGTGTTTTAGTTATAAACGGTGAGAAGAACGAAAGTTATACTTCAGATATCCAGCATGTAAGAAGAAGAGAAACTGTTGCTATGACACCTAGTAATTCTCTTATGGCCTTAAAAGCTTTAACTAACAAAACATCCATTGAAAATGAAAAAATTGATAGTTCAAATAAAACGAGTGTCTTAAATTCTATTAAAAAAATTACTGGAGCAAATACA
Source organism: Tenacibaculum sp. SM2510 (assembly GCF_057002845.1). Classification (NCBI taxonomy): domain Bacteria; kingdom Pseudomonadati; phylum Bacteroidota; class Flavobacteriia; order Flavobacteriales; family Flavobacteriaceae; genus Tenacibaculum; species Tenacibaculum sp. SM2510. The sequence goes on along the minus strand of NZ_CP192703.1, from coordinate 2,486,562 downwards.
AAACCTTTAGTAGCATCAAGTGGATTATCTATTCAGTATGCTATTTTAATGGGACTGATACATGATGCTTTAGAGAAACATAGCGGAAAAGATATAAAAATAATTGTACCACCTAATTGTTATGGAGGAACAAACGACCAAGCAAGGCGTGTTGCTACTTGTATTAAAAATGTTGAAATTGTAGATTTACCGGTAGATGGTGATAATGATATGGTACAGAGTATTGAAATCGTATTAGCTAAAATCGCTAGTCAAGATGCTATTCCGTATATTATTGCTGAAATACCTACAAACCCTAGAGTTGAAGTTCCTAACCTTATACAGTTAAAAGAAGTTTTAAGCAAAAAACGTACAACTTCTTCTGGAGAAACAGCCATTGATCCTGTTTTTATTTTAGATCAAACATTTTGTCCGAATGTTCATTTTTTAGGTGAAAATGAAATTCTATCAACTGTAAGAACAATTTCTTTTGCTAGTGGATCTAAATTTCCTAGCGGAGGTCAATGTACTGCTGGCTATTGTATTGGTAACCAAAAAACAACTGCATTGATCGATAAAATAGAAATGCATTTAAATCTTTGCGATAATGAAGCTACAGAGTTTCAGTATGAAATATTAGCAAAGCAAATGCCTTCTATGAATCAACGAATTATAGATGCTTATAAAAACACCCGTGAATTTGTAACCTTTATTCAGAAGGTTTTACCTGCTGCTAAAATTAATTTTGTATCAGAAGAATTAGCTGAACAAGGCTTTACTCCTTCTGTTTTTTCTTTAGATCTTCCTACAAAAGGAAATTCTGATGAAGAAAGAGAAACCTACAAGAGAGCTTTAAATTTAAAGTTAATCAGTTTAATGATTACTGAGATTCCGCATGAAAGTAAATACTGTGTAAGTTACGGACAATTAAAAGGTTGTTATTGGACAATACCTGCAACATCTACGCAAGGAACCACTAAAGAAGGTGACAAAGATTACATTGCTCGTGTATCTCTTTCTCCTGACATGGATCTTGATCGTCATAAAAAAGTGTTTTTAGATTTTGTAAAAAACATCTAGTTAAAAACTTCTTGCCATGAATATAAATGCCGAATTTAAAACTATAGAAAATTATTTTTCTCCTAAAATAATATCTGAAGTTAATGATCAATATGTAAAATTAGCGAAGATTAAAGGAGAAGATATTCCTTGGCATAATCATAAGAACGAAGATGAACTTTTTTATATTTCTGAAGGTTCTTTGTTAATGGAAATTGAGAATGAGCCTAGTTTTACAATGAACAAAGGAGATTTATTTGTTGTTAAAAAAGGTGTAAATCATCGAGTTTCAGCAAAAAAAGAATGTTTGATTATGCTTATTGAAAGTAAAACAACCAAACATACAGGAACTACAGAGTCGACTATTACAAAATCAATAGAAGAACAAAAATATTAATCATAAAAAAAAGCTTCCAAATTTGGAAGCTTTTTTATTTATTCAATAGTAACTTAGTTACTTATTTTAAAGCACCTAAATAACGCTCAGCATCTAAAGCTGCCATACAACCTGATCCTGCTGCTGTAACTGCCTGACGGTATTCTTTATCTTGAATGTCACCTGCTGCAAAAACTCCTGGTAAATTTGTCTTCGTAGATTTTCCTTTAGTTATTAAATACCCAACCTCATCCATATCTAAAACACCTTTAAATAAATCAGAATTTGGTTTGTGTCCAATCGCTATAAAAGCTCCTGTAACAGCTATTTCTTTTTTATCTTTTGTTTGATTGTTTACAACACGAACACCTTCTACAACATCTTTTCCTAAAACCTCATCTAATTCAGTATTGTATAATACTTCAATATTTGCTGTCTTGTCTACACGATGTTGCATTGCTTTAGAAGCTCTCATAAAATCTTTACGCACTAACATCGTAACTTTTTTACAAATATTAGCCAAATACGTTGCTTCTTCAGCAGCGGTATCTCCGGCCCCAACAACCACAACATCTTGTCCTTTATAGAAAAAACCATCACAAGTAGCACAAGCCGAAACTCCACCACCTATTAAACGTTGTTCACTTTCTAATCCTAAATATTTAGCTGTTGCTCCTGTTGAAATAATTATTGTTTCAGCTTCTATCTCAATAGTTTCATCAACAATAACTTTATGAATACCTCCTACTTTAGTACTTAAATCAACTTTAGTAACCATTCCAAAACGAACATCTGTACCAAAACGTTCAGCTTGTTTTTGTAAATCGTTCATCATTGCTGTTCCGTCAGTTCCGTTTGGATATCCTGGGTAATTATCTACTTCGGTAGTTGTTGTTAACTGCCCTCCCATTTGCATACCTGTATACATAATAGGTTTCATATCTGCTCTTGCAGCGTATATTGCAGCACTATATCCTGCTGGTCCTGAACCAATAATCAAACATTTAATTTTTTCTGCCATCGTTTTAATTTTTTTGGAATTACAAATGTAATTTTTTTTTAGCGCTATTATCTTTTTTTAATATATATTTTGATTATTAGGCGATAAACTAAAGCTATATTCTTTTCTGAAAATTTTTATTGTTTTTTGTTTCAAGTACATATATATTACATATATTTGCACCCCGATAACTATTCGGGGTGTAGCGTAGCCCGGTCATCGCGCCTCGTTTGGGACGAGGAGGTCGCAGGTTCGAATCCTGCCACCCCGACTAAATGTAACATCAATTACAACTAAAACCTTGTTAATCACATGATTAACAAGGTTTTTTGGTTTTTAGGCAACCATATAAATTGATATTATATGAACTAATTCGGTTCACAATTCGGTTAACACTTTTAAATTCGAAAAAGTGCTAACCGAACAAATACCTAAATACCTGTTTTTAAGACAGTTGAATTGACTTTCATTTTAATTAAATGTTTAATTCAAAGACGACAATTATGCAATCAAAGACCACATTTACCCTATCCTTTTGGATAAATGTCACTAGAGCTAAAAATGAGTATTTTGCTGTTTACGCCAGAATAACAGTAAACGGTAAACGCGCTAACATCAGTTTAAAGTGAAAAATTAAGAATTTCAGAATGGGATTCTAACAAAGTAAAAGGTACCAAGGAAGAGACAAGAACAATTAATGAATATTTAAATCAGGTTCATAAAGGAATTATTCAATCTAAAAATGAACTAACACTTGAGAATATACCTATAACTTCTCAAGCTATTAAATCTTGATAGTTAAGATAAGTATCTATATTATTTGTTAGATAACTTACTAATAAACATGAGGTGAAAATTAAACGAGATTCTAACCATATTAGTAACAGTAAAAAAGAGGTTATGAAAATTCTATAAAATGAAAACCAATCTACAATACTATATTTTAGTTGTAAAAAAGTTTTATTGGTAATTTATTTTATAAGCTATTTTTATAATGACTCTTTGTATTTCTTTAGTATTTGTTTTAAACTGTCTAAATATTCTTCCATAAGATCTATAGTCATATTTGGGTTTTCTACTGTAGGTATTGTAAGTGGAGTTTCATCTAAAACAGCATACAATTCTGGGTAATTAGCCTCTATATTACTTATTATTTTTAGTATTTGAGTAACTTTGTTTTGGAAAGTTTTCATAGTGTTTTGTAATTAATTTATACAGGTCGTTTTCAAATAATTCTTGCTTCTTTTTAATTAATAATGTATAAAACTTTTTAATAGCCCATTTTTTATGTTCAACTATAATTATAACCATATTTTCTAAAATAACTTTTGAAGTTATTTCTGGAGGTTCTGTTAGAAACCTTTCAGTTAAAACTACATTTTTCGGAGAAGTTAATTTCTCTTTCATTTTGCCATCAACATTAATGATTATCTCTTTATAAGTATAATATACAATATGTTTTCCCAGAAGTATTTATGTATCCAAAATAAGAAATAATCTCTTCTTTTTTATAATGATACATCTGTTATTGCTAAAAACAGGAAAGGATGCTTCTTTCATTTTTGTAATAAATAAATCTGCCCTAAAATCAGTTACAAGGTTGCCTTCTGTATTTATAAACCCCATTGATCGTCTTTTTTAACCTCATAAAAACCTTCGTTGAAAGGAGAAATATAATCGAAAGTTTCTGTTGTTTGAGAAAATCCCAAAATGGAAATTAGAAATATTAAAATAAATAGTATGTTGATTCTTTAAATAACAACATTATTTAAAAAAATTTACTACAAAAATAAAAAGGTTTGTGTTACTGTAAAATGACGCTCATCATACAAAAATTCTTTTAAGAAACATTGGAAGTTCCTGAAGAAAAAATTTCCAGTAAGAAAGTAAAAATTATAATTTTTATCATTCTAAATTTTTATATATCGTAATCGTAATTCGATTGTTATTACCGACACCGAACTAAAACTCATAGCAAAAGCTGCAATCATTGGCGAAAGTAATAATCAAAATATAGGATATAATAAACCCGTTGCAATTGGAACTCCTAAAACATTATAAACGAATACAAAAAAGAGATTTTGTTGAATATTTTTTACACCTTATGGCTTAATTTTTTAAATACCCTGTAAAATGCCTTTCGCCAATGTTATTGAGGCACTTTCTATAGCAACATCTGTTCCTGTTCACATGGCAATACCAAAATGGCTGATAATTATAGGCTCTAAATTTATCAATATATTGAATTTAGAAATATTAGATATGACGTACATCATTTTATAGAGGAGAACTTCCTTTTACATTTGCACATAAACTAATATTTATGAAAAATATTTTACTTCCAACAGACTTTTCGAAAAACTCGTGGAACGCTATAACCTATGCTATTAACTTTTATAAAAATTACAAGTGCTCATTTTATTTGTTACATGTAGAGGGTTTTGGTAGTATGGTTACAGATGAGTCTTATGTTTCTGAAGCTGATATTTTTGAAGGGGTGTTTATGAATTCTGCGAAAATAAAATTGAGAAAAATTTTAAAACGTATTTCTCAAGAATTCTCTTCTAATGAAAATCATAATTTTTACCCATTGGCAGAATATAATTATTTAATTGATTCTGTTAAAAAACACGTCAAAGAAAAATATATAGATACAATTGTTATGGGCACCAAAGGAGCTTCTGGCATAAAAGAAACTTTAATTGGTAGTAATACTGGCAATGTTATCGCAAAAATACCTTGTACAACTTTAGTAGTACCAAGGAATGCAAAATTTAAATCTCTAAAAGAAATTTTATTTCCAACAGATTTTATACAAAATTTTACCATTGATTTATTAGAACCAATCATTAAAATTATTAAGAAAGAGAAGGCCTCATTACGAATGGTTCACATAACTAAAACACACAAATTTTTAAGTACAAAACAACAAAACAATAAGAATAAATTAAAAAATTTAATTAAAAATTATAACCATAGCTTTCATAATTTAAGTGACAAAAAAGTTGAAGAAGCTATACTTTTTTTTGCAGAAGATAGAGATATAGATATGATTGTAATGGTTGCTAAAAACGAAAATTATTTGCAACAATTATTTTTTGACTCTAAAGCAAAAAAAATTAGTTTTCATACACAGATTCCTTTCTTAGTAATTCACGAATAAAAATAATATACAATGGATATTTCAATTTTTTTAGCCAAATTTTGGGGGTGGTACTTTATTATTTTCTTTTTAATATTAAGTTTCAACCCAAAAAGAACCAAACAAATAATTAAAGATTTAAAAGATGATAAATTTCTAATTCTGCTATCTTTTATAGCAATTATTATTGGATTGTTAAATATTATGTTTCATAATATTTGGAAGCCAAATTGGAAAATCATCATTACATTTATTGGTTGGATTTCTTTATTCAAGGGTTTATCTTTATTTATTTTACCAAAACTTACTGTAAAATGGTTAGACATTATCAATATTAAATTTATACAAGTTATATATATGTTTCTATTTTTTATTGGTGTTTTCTTATTAAATAAAGGGTATGGAATTATACTTTATTAAAAGAACTTATAAGTAAAATACTATTTCTTAGAAGAGTTTTAAGTCTAATTTTAAAAGCACTAAATAAATGTATAACATACTTTTACCAACAGATTTTTCTGACAATTCTTGGAACGCCATACAATATGCGCTTCAATTATTTAAAGATCGAGAATGCACTTTTCATTTATTAAATGTTTACAAGCCAATTATATATCAAGCACAATATATAGAGGTACGTAATGTACAGATAGATTTAATTGATGAAATTAAAGAATCTTCTATGAAACAATTAGACATGCAGCTTGCTAAAATTAACAGCGAATTCGAAAATGAATATCATACATTTTGTAAAATTTCATCATTTAATACTTTAGAGAATGAAATAAAAACACTTTGCAAAAAATATATAATTGATTTTATAGCAATGGGTACAAAAGGTGCAAGCGGTATTACAGAAGTATTGTTTGGCTCTAATACAGTAGATGTTATAAAAAATGCAAAATGCCCAGTATTAGCGATTCCTAATAGTTTTTCCTTTGAATCTCCTCGAGAAATTTTATTTCCCTCAGATTATGAGATAGATTTTCAAAAAAAATTATTGCAGCCAATGGTAGATATAGCTTCATTAACCAATGCAAGAATAGCTGTCTTAAATGCTTCCTATGGTCATGATTTATCAGAAAAACAAAAAGATAATAAGAAAAAACTAGAAGTTTTATTAAAAAATACTAGCTATTTATTTCATAATGTTATCAATAAAAATATATCAGAAGCGATTGTCAATTTTCAATTAAGAGCTCGTGTTAATTTTTTGGTTATGGTTAATAATAAGCATTCATTTTTTGAAAACCTGTTTTTAAAATCAAAAATTAATGAAATAGCTTTTCACTTGAATATTCCTTTCTTGGTAATTCCTTCTAAAACATAATTTTTTTAAACCTAAACTGACGCACGTCATAGCAGTATTTATAGTATTCAAGTAGTTTTACATCAAATATTTAAATGAATCTAATATGAGACATAAGATACTACTACCTACAGATTTTTCAGACAATTCTTGGAACGCAATAAAGTATGCTTTAAAGCTATATAAAGAAAATGTCTGCGATTTTTATATTCTAAATGTATATTCTTCTACGGGTAACATTATGGATAGTTTAACCAATTTAGAACCCGGTAGTGAGTTGTTTACAATAGCTAAATCGAAATCTGAAGCTGGTTTAAAAAAGCTGATGGATTTATTAGAGGTTCAAGGATGTAAAAATCCAAATCATCATTTTAAAACCATTTCAATTTTTAATAATCCGTTAGATGCTATTAAAAATATTGTTGAAAAAGAAGATATAGAAATGATTGTAATGGGCACTAAAGGAGTAACAAACTCCAAACAAATAGTGTATGGAAGTACTTCTATTTATGTGATGGAAAAAATTAGAAATTGCCCAGTAATTGTGGTTCCAGCAAATTCGAAAGTCGGTTTGCCTAAAGAAATTGTATTTCCAACCAGTTACAAGACACATTATAAAAGACAAGAACTAAATAATTTAATAAATATTGTTAAAAAATGTGATGCAAAAGTGGCAATCTTGCACGTTTCTAAAGATGATAATTTAGATAAAGAACAAATTAAAAATAAACAATTACTCGAAGAAATTTTTGAAAAAATCTCTTATGATTTTCACGAACTAAAACATCATTCTATAGAAGCTGCATTAAATATTTTTACCCAAAGTAGAGGTAGTAATATGATTGCGTTTATCAACAAAAAACATTGGTTTTTTGGAAGTATTTTAGCGCAAGCTTTAGTAAAAGATATTGGTTTTAACTCACAAGTACCAATTTTGGTAATGCACGATTTAAGAAATTAAAAAAAATAGAGTCTTTACAATTCTTCTCTATTATCAGAAAGTAGTTGGGGGGCTATTTTCTGTTTTTTTTAATAAAATTAAAAATTATGAAAACAACACATACAAGTAGTATTAAATTTATTAAATGGTTAAGTGCAGAAGACATGCACAACAACTCAAAAGAATGGTTATCTGAATTAGAATTTATAAAAACGGAGCATCTTTTTTTAGATGATATTATAAACTCATTTGCCCTTCAGCTAATTGATAAAACCTATTTTTCTGATAGTAAAAAAGTTATTGAAGCAATCAATAACTCTACGAAAGAAAACGAAAAATTAATTAAAGTGATTCGTAAACACGAAAACGATCTTAAAATTATAATTGATGGTATTAATCAACCAAAAGAAGAAGAAGAAGAAGAAGCCTACAAAGATGAACACAGGAATATTACTGTAATAATTTACAAGTTTTTAAAAGAATATAAAGTACTTAAAAAAGAGTTGTTTGATATGATTAAAAAAATAAAAAAAACTCAAAAACAAAAACGTCTAATCAATTAACACATCAAGTAAAGCCTAAAGATATGAGACATTTCTATTTTTTGATGATTGCATTAATTTTCATGAATTGCTCAACTACAGAGTTAATAGATAGCTGGAAGAGTCCAGATATGGAAACCTTTTCACCAAGCAAAGTTTTAATTGTTGGAATGACGCCAAACACAGAGGCCAGATTAAAATTTGAACAACAAATAAAAAGTGATTTAGAATTACGTGGCATAAATGCAATTATGAGTATAGATCTTTTTGATGCTTCTTTAAGAACAGAAAAAATGACTAAAGAAGAATTAACTATATTGAAAAATAAACTTACAAACGATGGTTTTGATTCGGTTTTACTATCAAAAGTTATTGGCATAGAAGATAAAATTGCTTACAAAAAATCGTATCTCGATTATAAAAAAACAAATAGAAGTTTTGATGATGATTATTTTATGTATCAAGACATTTATTATAATCCAGAATACTATGATGAATATACTGTTTACCATGTAGAAACGTCTTTATATTTTATTTGTTCTACAGAAGATTCCGAATTAATTTGGCAAGGATACATAGATATTGTCAACCCACAATCCATAGAAGAAACCGTAAACGATTATGCAAATCTTGTGTTGTTGGTTTTAGATAAAGAAAAGATCATCAATAAAAAGTTAGAAAAAGTAAACTCCAAATTATAAAATATGATAATTCAAATAAATACTGATAAAACGCTTTCTGGAGAAAAAAGAAGAACTGATTTTTTTACTGCTCAAATTGATGAAGCACTACAAAAATTCGAATCTCATATTACCAGAATAGAAGTTCACTTAAAAGATGAGAATGGCAACAAAGACGGTTTCAATAACATTTCTTGTCTTTTAGAAGCCAGGCTTGAAGGCAAAAAACCTATCGCAATTACTAACAAAGCAAATACGATAGACTTTGCATTAACTGGCGCTATTGATAAAATAGAAACGGCTGTAAAAACCATTCTTGGAAAAATTCAAAAACATTAAAATTTATAAAAATGACAAAACAGAAAAACTTGGGTATTTGGATGGATCATTCAATCGCCAATTTAATTGATTTAAATTCAAAGAAAAACTCAAAATCTATTGTATCAAATTTTACATCTAACACAAAAGAAGAGGCTTTAAACAGAAGCGAAAGTTTGATGCATAATAAAAGACAGCAAATGAATCAAGCTTTTTATAAAGAAATAGCAGATGAAATTTTAAACTATAAAAATGTGCTATTATTTGGACCAACGAACGCAAATGTAGAAATGCATAATTATTTGAATAAAGATTTACATTTTAAGAATATTAAAATTTACATAGCATCTGCCGACAAAATGACTGATAACCAACAGATTGCTTTTGTGAAAAAACATTTTGAGCATGCATAGATGTTCGGTTTTTTAATATCAATATAAAAATGAATGATATTTCAAATGATTATTTAAACAATCATTACATACATAGAAGCAATTGGTTAAGAGCTGCAGTTTTAGGTGCAAATGATGGCATCTTATCAACAGCAAGTATTGCAATTGGTGTTGCTACAGCAAGCAATTTTAGAGAGCCTATTATTTTAGCTACTATGGCGGGGTTGGTTGCAGGAGCACTATCTATGGCAGCTGGAGAATACGTTTCGGTAAGTTCTCAAACTGATGTTGAAAATGCAGATATTGAAAGAGAGAAAATTGAATTAACAAATATGCCAGAAATTGAATTACAAATGCTAGCCAATATTTACGAAAAAAGAGGCTTAAAAAAAGAAACCGCATTAATTGTAGCTAAAGAATTAACTAAAAAAGATGCTTTAGCAGCACATATTCGAGATGAATTAGGCATCAATGAAATAAGCAAAGCAAAACCTATACAAGCTGCAATGACTTCTGGAACAGCGTTTACAGTTGGCGGGTTGCTTCCTTTTTTAGTGGTGCTTTTTCTTCCTTTACACAGCATGGAATATATCCTTTATGGTTTTGCATTATTCTTTTTGATACTATTAGGTACCTTATCAGCCAAAGCTGGAGGATCAAGTATTAGAAAAGCTGTTTTAAGAATTACCTTTTGGGGAACAGTTGCAATGGGATTAACTGCTTTAGTTGGTTATCTTTTTAAATTAAATGTAGGATAAACAAGTGTATAATATTATGATGTGGCTTAAATCACTTAATAGATTATCCTTTCATTTAGATCATCTTATAAAGGGGTGTTTGTAGCTTAAAGTAATTATTGGACTTTTATTAAGTGCTGGAATAGGAGTCTTGCTAAATCCATCTACAGGAATAATTTCTGAAAATAGTAGTTTTCGAATTGCAAAATGAATGAATCTGCCAGGACAAATTTTTATGCGATTGGTACAAATGATTATGACTCCATTGATATTTACATCAATTATCACAGGAATTATAGGAAACACATCAGAAAATTTTAAAAATTTTGGTTTAAGATTGTTGTTGTGTTTCGTTTTTACAACCACAATTGCTATAACAACTGGTTTAATAGTCACTTTAATTTTAAAACCTGGGCAGTATATTTTTGAGTTAAGAGGGTTTCCAAATAGTGGTAAACCTCAAATAGTATCTGAAGAACAAGCTGATATTGTAGGGAATATTCCCAATGCGATATCTAATTTTATTCCTAATAACCCGATGGAATCTATTTTAACAACAGAAATGTTAGGCGTGGTTATTTTTACCATTATTATTGGTGTTGTAATTACACAACTTCGTCAAAAAAAAGCAGACAAAAAATTAGGAGTATCCTCTAATATTAGTGACTTTGTAATTCCTGTAGGGACTACCATTAATATGGATAGTACCGCATTATTTCAATGTGTAACTACTTTGTTAATGGCACAAGTTTATAGAATTGAATTATATATAGTGAATCTTCTGTTAATAACATTTACAGTGGTTGCTACACCAGCGATTCCTGGAGGTGGAATTATTATTCTCGCAACCGTTTTACAAAGCGCAGGTACCCCAATTGATGGACTAATCATTATTATCGGGATAGATTGTGTTTTAGGAATGTTTAGAACTGCAGTGAATGTAACAGGAAATTTAACTGCCTGTATTATATTTAATAAATTTTATGGAAAAAATAAACCACCAAGTAATTTAATGCAAGGTGGTCTTTAAAATTTTAGAACTTATTTAGTTTTATTTCACCTAATTATTCCTTTGTTTTACTTTCTTTAATAGTTCCTCTATTAATGTCAAATTCTTTAATATCCCTTTTTAAATTAAGAGTTGGGTTTGTAGGGAAAGTTTGTTTCTTTTTTATTTTAAATTTTCTTCTATCTTGAGTAATCCCCATGGTTTTTTGTTTTAAAGTTCATATTTAATATAACCCTTCATTCCTTGGCTATCGATTTGATACTGCCAAACCTATGTTAATAAACACTCAACGTTAGTCCATTTTGTTGCTAGTTAGACTTAAGATTCAGCTCCATTTGATAAAAGGCAATTACTATATTGTTTTTAGTAAGATTTGTTTTGATTATTCTTCGAATATCACTTTTTGTTTTTCCAATTCTAAAAAAATGCTTTCTTAATACCCCAAAGCAGTGCTTTAGTAACGATTATGATGACTAAAACACTAACTAATTGAAAAACCTTTAGTGTATAAGTGCCAAAAGTGAAGATTTCAGGTTCTAAAATTTCATTTATTTTTTCCATTCTGATATACAAGTAAAAATCATAGTGATGAATTGTTTCATTCGATATACTTCTTAAAAGAATTAATATTTATAGATTTTCAATAACCCTTTTTAACTTATCTCTTACTTCAAGAGCTATACCTCCTAAAGATTTGTTTTCAACTGAAATCATTGAAAATAAAGGATCTACGGCAGAAACCTCAATGTTTTCGGGTTCTTTTTCTTGTATTATTACATTGCAAGGAAGCATAGTACCTATTTTATCCTCAGCTTGTAACGCCCTATAAGCAGATAGAGCATTACAGGCTCCCAAAATTGTATAATTATAGAAATCTACGTCTAGTTTTTTCTTCAAAGTAGATTTTATGTCAACTTTTGTAAGCACGCCAAATCCTTCCTTTTGAAGCTCGGTAATTGTTTTTTCAATTGCTTTATCAAACGTGGTGTTGCTTATTGTGGTTTTAAAGTAATAATCCATATTTTCTTTAGTTTATAATTTTTGGGTATGTACTCATTTTAGATTCTGCTCTTAAACTTTAATTGGCAATCGCATAATAATACATTCACTCACTTATCTAGGCAATTAAATATATCAACGTCTTTTAGCAAATTATTATTCATTCTACTTTCCTATCAGGATTTAAGGCATTGGTTTCCTCTAATTCAGAAATAATTTTTCTATCTTTTCTTAATGTAGATTTAAGAGCAATAATTATTGGTGTTAAAATAAAAATTGCAATTAACACTCCTAAAGAGAATAAAGAGAAAATCAACAAAGCTAATGATGTTTTAATGTCCCAAAACAATAGAGAAATACTTACTTCGCTCGTGTTTTGAAGCGTGAATACAACAATAAATATAAGTATGATAATTGTTAATATGATATAAGTTGTTTGTTTCATTTTAAGTGAATTTCAGCATTACTGCCTTTGTTATTTATTTAAGTAGCTTTTAATACTTCGTCTTTATCTAATTTTTTAGTGCAAAAAAACCAGTCTTTGCAATCTAATTCATCAGTAGAAGTCTTTCTTTCTTCTGCAACACCACAAGATCTAGCTGGTGAAACAATAACATCGTCACCAGGATTTCAATCTGTAGGAGTGGCTTCGTTACATGCATCGGCAGTTTGCATAGCAATAAGTGCTCTGTAAATCTCATCAAAATTTCTACCCAAACTCAATGGGTAATAAATAATGGTTCTAACGATACCTTGTCTATCAATAAAAAATACAGCTCTAACTGCTTGCGTTTTACTTTCATTAAGCTGTACCATTCCATATTTTTTTGGAAATTTCCATAGTGATGTCTTCAATTAAAGGAAATTTGACGGCTACGTTTTTCATACCATTAAATTCTATCTTATCTTTAATGGTGCGTAACCAAGCTATGTGACTGTAAAGTCCATCTATAGATAGTCCAACGAGCTTACAATTTGCTTTATTGAATTTATCTTCAAGACTGGCGAATGTTATGAACTCTGAAGTACAAACTGGTGTGAAATCTGCTGGATGGCTAAATAAAACCACCCATTTTCCTACATAGTCATCTGAAAAGTTAATAGGTCCTTGGGGTATTACTGCTTTAAATTTTGGAGCTTCATCTCCTACTCTAGGCATTGCGATAATTTGTTCTTTTTCATGTATTGTTTCCATCTTTTTTATTTTTTTGCTGTTGTGGATGAACACTTATACATCCCGCTGTAATGCTTTTTGTACTTAAAAACTTATTGATGCTTCAATATTAATTCCGTCAAATTCTGCACCTGCAAATCTTCCATTCCAAGCACTCCCCTCATATTGTTGATTAACGTATTCTAACTTCATCACAATATTTTTTGACATGAACCAGCCTCCGCCAACATTTAACCTATTTATTTTTAGGTCTTCTGTTGCACTTTCTAAAGATTGGCCTTCTACGGTATTATACCTTCCCGCTATGTAGAATTGTTCCTGTTGTCCAAAACGATATACTAATTCTGCCGCTAACTGGGTAAAATCTCCTTCTTTATCCGTTACTATTGTAGTGGTTTCATTAGATCCTGATGCCAATTCATAAATACCGAAGAATTCAAGTCCTTTAAATTTTATAAAAGGATTAATTTGTATGGCTGTTAATTTTCTGAAGCGAGGATTATATCTCCCTTCAAATTCACCTCCTTGAGTATTACCATTAACATCTGGTAACGTGTGCAATACATTGTAATACCTAGAACCCGAGCGATCTCCGCCATATAACCAAGCACCAGTTGAAGTTCCTTGATTAGAATAGACAGACCCAGTTAAACGTACTCTTAAATCGTCTTTTAATTGTTCATCAAAACCTAATTTACCATAAAACGATGGCTTGTTATCACTTTGCTCGTTAACCACTACATTTTGATTGAGTTTACCATTGGTGATTCCTACCACTGCCAATAAACCCTTGTTTTGAAAGGTTACCTCTCCAAAAGTTTCTGTAGAAAAAGAATCCATAATGTAATTCCCGACAAAGGGGTTGAAAACAGCTCTAGCATTATCGGTTCTACGGAAATGCGCATCACCATAATTAAATTCATCCAAACCAATTGTAATAGTAGTATAGCGCATAAGCCCTTCTAAAAAGACCGAATTGATGAATGATAGTTTGTCTATTTGGATATGCCCACCTTTTACCCATGTTTCTTCATGATGGTGTGAGGACAAATAGGTTTTCAAGTGCATTCTAACACCGTCCATTAGCTGAACGTCTAAATTAAGATTAGCATTTGGTAGATTAAAGTCAGAACCAAGCTCTACTAGATTATTAGCATCATTGCTATGATTAATACCTTGAAACTGCATAGCGAAATCTCCCCCCACTCTAACTCTAACATCTTCAAATGTTATGGTATCTGTTTTAGAGATTTCAAAAACATTTATACCGTGTTTGTCATTAGATCGAAAATACTGTAACTTTTTTTGTTGTGCTTTTATTCCAATTGAGAAAAGGCAAAGCAATATTATTGTGATTTTTTTCATTAGTTCTGTTTATTGATTAAGAAAGACCCTCCTTTCATATTAGTTTATATATGTTACTGCAAAATCAAGCGTGGTATCATCACCGGTTTTCATTATTCCCAGCATAAACGATGGTGGTTCAACATCATAGTCTGTCATCTTTAATGTGCATGATCCTTTACAGGTTATAGTGTTATTTGTATTTACTACAACGTGCATATCCATTGTTATACCTTTTGTAACTCCTGCAACGGTTAATCTACCTTTGGTTTTAAAAAGATATCCATTTTTTTGAGGGAATAATATTGATGTAGATAGTATGTAATGGATATTTTTAAACTCGTCTGTTTTTAATGCTTTATAAGCATTTTTATCAAGCCCTTTACTGTCACTTTTTAAATCCTTTACTATCAAATTAAACGTAAGTGATTTTAGTGACGTAAGTTCTTGTATATCTGTAGATTTAAAGATAAATTGTGCTTCTCCTGTAGCAGTGTTGGCAGCCATTTCCCAATCATGCATGGTTGATGTACCTTTAAGTTTTATATCTATGGTATTATTCTTCTGAATTTTGTATATAGACTGTGCAAACCCAATGTTGGTAAATACTATTATGATAATAAGCACTAGAAGTTTAAGATGTATTTTCATTTTTGAAGTTTTTATTTTAATTATTAAGATTAATTCATCGGAATTATTTCAATGTTTTTTCTACTTCATTTTCAAATACATCTTAGTCGTTTCGTATCTAGTTCTTTATTTATAAATTTAATAGTATTTATGCTCTACCTTACTTGTCTGTCCTGTTAGTTTATCATACTCCCTCCAAACTGTTACAGGTCTAGAGTATAAGTGGATACATACAGATCGAGACTCATAGGCGTTAATGTATTTATATATTGTCTTTGATTTTTGCATATAAGAATAGCTTTGAGTAGTTAACAAAACAGAGCTTACTTGTTCTAGTTTGTTATGAGAAAGCTTATATCTTTCTTCTATAAATTTCCCACAGATTGGATGTATCCAAGCTTCTTCAGAATCAATGTCATGAATTGGTCCTTCTTGGCCTTTTTCCCAACATGATAAAAACAAATCATATTCTTCTGTCTTGGATAAACGAACCCTTCTAGGTTTTTCATCGCTAAATTTAAAATGTTCTTCCCATTTAGTAAAAGTTATGCTTACTCGTCTCATGGCATTTAAATAACAATCTTTTGTTTTATCTATTTCGCATTTATTTAGAACTAAAATAAGTTCATCTATACTTTCTATTTTCATAGGATTTAATGCTTTCTTCATATGTATCATTTTATATCTTAATTTTAATTAGTCAGAATTATCTTTAATGCCTTTTCTTTTGCTGCATTTCCAAACACTTCATAAGCTTTGATAATCTCATTTAACTTAAAGTGGTGCGTGATTAATTTTTCTGGTTGAATTTTACCAGAGGTGACTGTTTTAAGAAGCATAGGTGTTGTATTGGTGTTAACTAGGCCCATAGTGATGGTAATATTCTTAATCCATAAATCCTGAATTTTAAGGGCTACACTTTTTCCGTGTACACCAATATTGGCTACGTGACCGCCAGGACGTACAATTTGTTGGCAAATATCGAAAGTACTAGGAATCCCAACGGCTTCAATCGCAACATCTACGCCATCTACAGTTTCAGACAGTATCTTTTTGACGGCTTCATCTGTACCTGAATTAATGGTATCTGTCGCTCCCCATTTTTTTGCCAATTCTAGACGATTTTCATCTAAATCAATCATATATATTTTGGCAGGAGAATAGAATTTTGCCGTAAGAAGAGCAGACATCCCAATAGGTCCCGCACCTACAATGGCTATGGTATCTCCTGGTTTTACACAACCATTTATAACACCTATTTCATGACCTGTTGGTAGAATATCGCTTAGCATAACGAGTGCTTCATCATCCATTCCTTCCGGTGCCATATAAAGACTATTATCTGCATGTGGAATACGAACATATTCTGCTTGTGTACCATTAATAAGGTTGCCTAAAATCCATCCACCATCTTTACAATGCCCATACATTTGCTTTTTACAATACTCACAAGTACCATCTGCTGTTATACACGAAATAATCACGCGATCACCTTTTTTAAAATTACCAACGCCAGTACCCACTTCCTCTACTGTCCCAACACCTTCATGACCGAGTATAGTTCCTGGTTTTACAGAAGGTGTTTTACCATGCAGTATGCCTAAGTCTGTTCCGCAAATTGTAGTTTTTACAATTTTCACAAGAGCATCTGTTTGCTTTTTAATTTGTGGTTTTGGCACATCCTTGTATACAATATTTCCTGGCCCATCGTAAACTAAACCTTTCATTATAGATAAATTTTTAGACGAAGCACCATTTGAATAGGCTTCTATTATAGGAATATTTTTTTTTGTTTTTGGCATTACTATTATGTTTTATAATTATTTGATTATTAATACTATAACTGCAGTAAATTTACAAGAAGGTGGCGTTGTAAAGAATGACCTGTATCAGTTTGGATGATTTATATACGAAAACTTAGTCTTGTAAAAGTATTCTATCTATAAATTGAAAAGACAAGAATATAGGCTGCTAAATGATTGAAAATCAAATAATTTAAACATGACCTAGGTCATGTTTAAATAGGTTACATTGTTATACATTCTAATCTGTATAACTACATACTACTTATGAGTAAAGAATTACAAGATATAGCCCTTTTTCAAGGTATTTTTCAATCATCTGTGGAGGGTATTTTAGTAGTTGGCACCGATGGTGTCATTATTAAAGCTAACCTAACCAGTGAACAATTGTTTGGCTATAAAGAAGGAGAACTTATAGCTAAAAAAATAGAAATTCTTATTCCAAAGAAGTTCAAAAGCAAACATAAAAGTCATAGAAAAGGATATATAGTAAAACCAAAAGCACGACGAATGGGACAGAACCTAGAATTATGGGGGTTAAAAAAAGATGGTTCTCAATTCCCATTAGAAATAAGTTTAAGTCCAACAATAATAGACCAAAAACAAGTTATAATAGCTTTTGTTAGAGATGTTTCAGAACGTAATAAAATAGAAAAAAAACTAAAAGTTAGCCAAGCCAAACTAAAAATTCATTCTGAAGAATTAGAAAATAAAGTAGCCTGTAGAACTAAAGAACTAACAGCTACAGTTCAAAAATTGGTAGCCTCAAATTTGAGTCTTGAGGACCAAATACAGGAAACGCGAGAAGCAGAACAAAGTGCTATTGCCAATAAATCTTTATCCTCGGCAATTGCTAAAAATTTCCCAAATGGTTTTATTATTGTTTTTAATCGAAATTTTGAAATGTTACTTATAGAAGGCGAAGCTATAATACAATTAGGTTTAGACAAAATGGTTTTTGATAATACAACTATTGATGACATCGCCATCTTTTCTGAAGGGCAAAAAACAAAACTAAAAAAAGATATTTTAAAAACCATTGCCGGAGCACATCTTGGTTTCGAAATAATGTACAGAAATCAATATTTTTCTGTTAACACCATTCCATTACTTGATAAAGACTCTATTATATTTAGTGCATTATTCGTTTACAGCGATATTACTATACAAAAGAAGATTGAAAGCGTTGCTAAAAATGCATTAAAAAAAGAACAGGAATTAAATGAATTGAGATCACGTTTTGTTTCTATGGCATCACATGAATTTAGAACGCCTTTAAGCGCCATACAGACTTCAGCAATCCTTATTGGAAGACAAAATGAAGCTGGGAAGGAACAAAAAAGAGAGAAATACGTAATGCAAATAAAGAAAAATGTTAAACATATGGTTGTTATCTTAAATGATTTCTTATCTCTCGGCAAGTTAGAGGAAGGAAAAGTTGAAGCGAATAAGGAGCTGTTTGATTTAGTTACCTTTTCTAAGGCACTTATTAAAGAAGTGTCAACAACTAAAAAAATAGGAAAAAAAATAATTTTTGCATCGCCAGATTATCCTCTATTACTAAATCTAGATTCTAAACTAGTGCGTACTATCTTAATGAATTTATTATCTAATGCAATTAAATATTCTCCAAAAAATACAGATATACATATTACAATTGAAGAAAGTAAACAGTTTGTCTCTCTTCAAATTCAAGACCAAGGTATTGGAATTCCTAAGGCTGAACAGAGTAAACTATTTGAACGTTTCTTTAGAGCAAAAAACGCAAACAATATTCAAGGAACCGGTCTAGGTCTTAATATTGTAAAACAATACGTAGACCTTATGGATGGTACTATAGATTTTAAGAGTGAAATAAATAAAGGCACAACTTTTTTAATACAATGGCCAAAACATAGTAAATAAAAAAATAATGACAAAAATACTTTTAATAGAAGATAATCAAGATGTACGAGAAAACACTGCAGAAATCTTAGAATTAGCAAACTACAAGGTTTACACTGCAGAAGATGGCAAAATAGGTCTAGAGGTGGCTATGAAGTATATTCCTGATATTATCATATGCGATATTATGATGCCAAAATTAGATGGCTATGAAGTATTTAAAGGTTTAAATAAAGACCCAAAAACAGCAAGTATCCCTTTTATATATCTTACTGCAAAATCTGAAAAATCTGAAATACGAAAAGGGATGAATCTTGGTGTAGATGATTATTTAACAAAGCCTTTTGAAGAATTTGAACTATTGCAAGTTATAGAGTGCCGTTTTAAAAAAAATAAATTTTTAAAAAAAGAATTCTCCAAAAACTTCCAAGGGATTAGTACGTTTTTGAATGAAGCATCAAAATACTTAAATCTTAAAGAATTATCTAAAGACCGTGAATTACAAGACTACAAAAACAAAGAAGAAATTTTTAGAGAAGGAAGTGCTGCTCAAAGATTATACTTTATCCAAAGTGGAAATGTAAAAACATTTAAAACAACAGAAACAGGCAAGCAGTTTGTAACAGGTTTATATGGTGCTGGAGATTTTATTGGCCAGCTATCACTTCTTGGAGATTCTGGAAAATATACAGAAACTGCTACTGTATTGGAAAAAGCAGAAATTTGCGAAATACCTAAAGCAAATTTTACAACACTACTATATCAAAACAAAGCTGTTTCTAACAAATTTATCAGTATGATTTCTAATAATATGATTGATTTGCAAAAAAAACTGATAAATATGGCATTTGCAACTGTAAGACAAAAAACGGCTAAAGCATTATTAGAGTTAGATGCAAAAGGAATGATTAAAGATAAAAATCATTTAGGAATTAATATACCCAGAGAGGATTTTGCTGGTTTAATAGGTACTGCAACAGAAACAGCTATTAGAATGCTTTCTGAATTTAAAGTAGAAAAACTAATCAATATAGAATCAGATAAAAGATTAGTTTTATTGGATAGGAGTAAGTTAAAACAGGTAGTACTTTTTAATAAATAGTGTTATATAAAACTTTTAGACTTAATATATATTATTAAGTTTTTTAGGTGTGATATAGGTCATTGTAATTAGGTTGTAGTAGCTCTAAATTTGTAATAGAAACACATTAGGTAAAATATTGCCATAATTAAACTATTATGAAATCTAAAATACAAGGTACGAATGAAAAGTATGTTTATGTAAAGTCATATTCTGATTTTTTACTTGTTGAAAGAGCTATGAAAATTATTAACCAGTATAAAAGTAGTGATCTACAAATATCTATCATTGGTCTGTTTAATAAAGAAAGTAGCGATAATGAGGAAAAACTTGTTATAGTAAAAGACACTATAGAGGCACGATGTAAAAAATTATTTGAATTCCCTGCAGACTTTGGTATATTTTTAAACCCAGAAATTGGAAACATTTTCATCTCTGGTTTCTTAGTAAATACGTTTTTACAAAAAGTAGAAAAAAGAACTATAGGTTCTATGTCTACAGGTCCTTATGGTATTTTAAGAGGTTTAGGAATAGATAGTGAAAGAACAACCTTTTATTTAAAATCTCTACAGCTAGGCAACTATTTACTAATACTTAGAGGTTTTAAAAATGAATTAAATCTATTAACAGATAATTTATAGCTTTTTCTTATTTAAGTTAATATTGATTGAAAATAAAAACGGGAAGCCAAGAAGGCTTCCCGTTTTCTATGAAGATATTATTATTTTCTCTGTTAATTCCTAAAAGCAAAAACCTCTATGTCTAGAGAGTTTTTAAAAATGGTTTTTAAAGAAAAACATCAGTTACTTCATAATGCCTTTTCTACTTAACAGTAATCCAAGGTCATTTTTTTAAGAAAATCGAGATTTTTCATCATCTCGATTTTCTTGAAGGTATTAAATATGGTTTAAGGCTACTTTAAATTTTTAGCATCTATATCTCTAGAAACATAAAAAAAAGACTTAAAAAAAACTTAATAACTCCAAAATTCATAGGATATTATAATCCTCAAATTTATATTTTAAAGAACTTATTTCTTAATAATACTGCAATGTACGCTCACTTTTTAAAATGATAACTGACCTGGGTCAGTTGTCATTATTTAATTCTTATTTAAAAATTAATAGCACCCTCTAAAACGTTAATCTATCCTTTTTAGGTACTTATACAATTCGCTATCCGTTGAAATGAAAACGGATGTTTTTACATCAAAAGTTTTCTCAAATGTTTCCATTGATTTCAGAAAACCATAAAGATTTCTTGATTGATTCGATTTATTATATGCTTTTGCATAAATTGAAGCTGCAATGGCATCTGCCTCCCCCTTAATCATCTCAGCATCCCTGAAAGCAAGAGATTGTATATTTTTAAGTTCTCGTTCCTTCTCTCCATTAATTCGTGAAGCTTCACCTTGGCCTTCTGAACGGAATTTATCTGCGATGCGGAAACGTTCACTTTTCATTCTTTTAAATACTTGATTCTGTACTTCCTGTACATAATTGATGCGTTTAAATCGAAAATCGAGTATCTTAATTCCGAGATCCTCAGTTTGTTTATTAGCAGATTCTAATATCATTTGTTGAATCTTATCCCGACCTACATAAATCATTGCCAAGGAATCACCAATAATTTCAGTATCGGATGATTCAGGTATTCTGTTACTTGTACGAACAGTCTCTTCTATGTCGTTATTTGCTATAAAATTTCTTGTGTCTCCATCCAGAATATCATCTATACGAGATTGTGCGCCACGTTCGTTCGTTAACCGTTTAAAAAATTGAAGAGGATCTGTAATTTGCCACCTTGCATAAGTGTCGACGAAAATAAACTTTTTGTCCTTGGTTGGTACTTGGTTTGGGGCACCATTCCATTCCATATAACGTTTTTCGAAATAATTAGCAACTTGTATAAATGGCATCTTGAAGTATATCCCAGGTTCAATAATTGCTTCTCCAACTGGCTTTCCAAACTGGGTGATTACCACCTGGTCCTTTTCTTGTACAACAAAAGCACTACTATTTAAAACTATCAGAATAATAATACTTAATGTTGTGATTAATATTGATTTAGTTTTCATTTTTTTTTATTTTTTTGTTCATCTGCATTTGTAATAAAGGCAAAACATTGTTGCCTTTTTGGTCAGTTATGACTACGTTCCCGATATTAGGTATCACAACTGACATTGTTTCAAGGTAGATTCTTCTTTTTGTTACCTCAGGAGCCTTAATAAACTCATTATACAAGGCCCTAAACCGAGTTGCTTCCCCATCTGCGTTATTTACACGCTCGGCGGCATATCCTTTTGCCTGTTGAATGGTTTCTTCTGCTTGACCTCTTGCTTTGGGTATTACTTTATTGTATTCTGATTTAGCTTCGTTAATTAACGTTTCTTTTTCTTGTTGTGCTTCATTAACTGCATTGAAAGCTGCTTTTACAGGTTCTGGTGGATTTACATCCTGAAGGACTACTTGTTCTATTTTTATACCCATTGAATATTCTCTACATATTTGCTGAATGAGTTTCTCTAACTCGCTTGCTATTTCTGTACGACCAACAGTCAGTACTTCATTTACGGTGCGATCTCCCACAATTTGCCTCATAGCTGCTTCAGAAATAATACGAAGCGTACTCTGAGGGTTTCTGACTTTGAACAGGTTCTTGTAAGCATCATCTACTCTGTATTGTACAACCCACTGTACTTCTGCTAGGTTAAGGTCACCTGTAAGCATCAATGATTCATCTTTTGTACTTGATGATTCGTTATATTGTGTATTTATTCCAGCTTTGGTGGTTCGAAAACCAAACTCTAACTTTTGTTGTCTTTCTACCGGAACTTTATAAACATCTTCAATTATGGGTATTTTAAAATTCAATCCAGATTCTACTTGTCGTACATACTTCCCAAATCTAGTGATAACACCTACTTCCTCAGTGCTTATCTGAAAAATTGATGACCATGAAATGATTGCTAAAAATAGTATTACAACAATAATCTGCCAGTATTTAAGTATGTTTCCTAATTCCGAAGGTAAATTTAATTTTGTTTTATTCATTTTTGCTTTTTTTATATATAAATAGTATTTCATTTTATCTATCCTGTTTAGAATACCCTATACTTTTCTTTTATTTAAGAGTTTTAAAAAAATAAACATCAGACTAACAGTAAATACCTTTTTTTTCACGAATTAACATTTTGTTATTTTTTTATAGATATAAAAACTACAAACGTTTACCCATATAAAGTATAGGGAACAAGGTTATTAATACTAATAAGATATTAAGTTAAACCTGTTAAATAATAAATATGTAAAATCTACTTATAAAACATAGTATTAAATATGTTTGCAATCATTTATAGCAACACTTTCATAATTTGTCATTTATATAATTGGTTATTATTTATTTGATTCTGATCTAGTTTTAGTTTAAAATTTGCTGTCATAGTTTTGCTATTTAATGACAAAGAAACTTATATAAGTCAATTTAAGTTATGACCTGTATCAGTCATAGTTAAAAAACTTTTATTAATTCTGTTTTAATCTTAAAAGGTTTAATGATTAAGTAGTTGCTTAAAACTAAAAAAAAAGCACTGACCCAAGTCATTTCAGTATGCTCAATTTATTAGCACCTTTATCCGAAATAAAATTAGTAACCTAAAGAAAATATAAAAGATGAAAAACATAATCATACCTGTAGATTTTTCAGAGAAATCGGAATTTGCTTTAAAGGCAGGCGCAGTTTTAGCTAAGAAACACAAAGCAGTGCTACACGTTATACATACTTTAGAATTATCTGATGGTATTTTTTTTAATACTGAAACTGAAAATAAAGTGCAATTTATGATTGCTTTTGCCTATAAACAATTTGAGCCTTTTTTAGAGAAAGAATATCTGAAAGATATAAAGGTTATTCCTATAATTAAACATCATAAAGTGTATAAAGAAGTTGCTGTTTTAGCAGAAGAGATAAAGGCAGATTTAATTATTATGGGGTCGCACGGTGTAACAGCTCGAAATGGCATATTTGCCGGAACGAATACAGAAAGAATGATTCATAACAGTGAAGCCCCTGTTTTAATTATAAATAATGACCCTGAAGACTTTCAATTAGAAAAGGTAATAATAGCTACAGATTTAAGTCCAGAGAGTAGATCTTTATATCTACAGAAAACAGCAATGCTATCTAAATTAGGTAGCACCATTTGTCCTGTTTATTTAAATCTACCTTACGGGAACTTTATCAGTTCGAGAGAATTTCGTAAAAAAGTTAGTGTATTTGCTGCTGCAGGCGAATCAGAAGAAGTAGCATTTATAGCTGATCATACGCTTGAAGATGGTTTAATTCATTATGCTGAGGATATTAATGCCGATCTTATTGCTATAAACGCAAGCTCTCGAAAAGGTTTAAGTTATTTTTTTAATAACAGAATTTCTGAAGATCTTTCAATCCATGCAAAATTACCTATTATGACTTTTAATGCCTAAATAATAAATCTATGGAAAATCAAACCAGTTATTATAAAATTCAAAAAAAACTTCGCATACCTATAAAGCATAAACTTCCTAAATCACTTTAGTTTAAGAAAGAAAAAAACAGAGTTACATTTAATATATTACTATTAGATGTAATGCCAGATATAAGAAGCTATATCATTAAACGGATTAAAACTGCGATACTAAAGAATCATTTTCTCAAGAACAAATATGTGCCTAACGATTTTATAGATCAACTATTTATTGAAACCTACGATCATATTGAAAATGTCTCTAATGAAAATGAGTTTTATCTTTGGCTCTATAAAAAGACCAATGATCTACTAGAAGGTGCTATTAACGAAGAAGAGCTTAATGATTTATTCTTTAAAAATATTGATGACTATTCTAAACATGAATGGGATCAAATGGAAGAACAATTTGCAGCAGAAATTGATGGGAATCTCATTATGAAATAATAATTATCAGATATTTTATATTATAAAAATCCTTTCACAATAAAAGATGTTTTTCTAGAGAATACGGAAAGTGAACTTGTAAAAAATAGATTAAAATTCACATCAAGAAACCCTATAAACACGTATAATTTGTGTTACTCAATTTACCATTGCAAACGCAAAATGTGTTTGAATTATATACAAAGCACTATCTTAAAATAGTAGAAATCTCAAAGTATAAAATATGCCTATTTCAAAATGTTAAAGTGCTTTTAAATGATGCTAGTAAATCACTTAAAAGAAGTTTGTTTAATAAATTCTCTATCGACTAAATTTCCTAACAATGAACTATAAGTTTTACTATAAAATATAAGAAATCAGTAAGAACGCTTCAGTAAAAAAGATTAAAAAAGCATACAGAAAATTGGCTGCGAAACATCTTCCAGATAAAAGCCTGATGACCAAAAATCCGAAGAAAAATTTAACGAAATTAACGAGACAAATAGTGTTTTAAGTGATGTGAAAAAACGCAAAAAGCACGATGCTTTAGGTTCAGATAGGGAGGCATATCAGTACACAGGAGATGATTAGAAAGAGTATGTAAAACAAAAAAGTCAGCAAAAACGTCATAATCAAAACGAACCCAATTTTTATGGTAAGGAAGCTACTGAAGAACAATTTTCAAACTTTTTTGAGTTTTTTTTAATGGGAAGTCCGCAATAGGCCAACAAACTACACAATCTGGAGGGGATATTCAGGCAGTAGTGCCAATCACACTTCTAGAAGCCTATCAAGGAAGTAAACTCACGTTTAAAATTAATAATGATAATTTAAGAATTAGCATAAAACCGGGTTCTTATGATAGACAGTAATTGAAAATTAAAGGAAAAGGACAACCAGATTTTAAAGGAGGAAACATAGGTGATTTACACATTATTTTGAAAGTGAAACCAGATGCTCGATTTCAAAGAAAAGAAGATAATCTACTATACACAAAATACATAGATACACACACGGCTATTCTTGGTAGAAAAATTGATATTCCACCACTTACAGAAATCATAAAAATTACAGCACTTAAAGAAATTGAAACAGGAAAAAAATTTAAACTAAAAGGTAAAGGAATGCCGATATAAGGAAAGGCTTTACAATATAGAGATTTATTAGTGAAACTACTTGTAAATCTTCCAAAGAAGCATTACAAGTGAAGAAGAAGACTTCTTCAAGAAATTACAATTTTTAAGAGAAGCACAAACCGTAAATAAATAAACTATATATAAAAATAATCATTAAGGAACTAACCATATATGCCAAAGAGTATGATACAACTAATCCTATACGTAATTTTATGGATTTTTACTACAGTTTACAAATGGTGCATTTAGCAAGTGATCTTTTTAAGTAAAGTTTATTTTCAAAACAAATTTCAGATGCAGTTACATTAGCACTTAAAATAGGAAATTCTTCAGGTATTGAGATTAAAAAACACTTTAAACTTGAATATAACAACTAAACACCCCCTTAACTTAAACCTACCTTTATACAAATAACTCCTACTACACAACTTATTAACAAACAATTACACCCTTGTAAAATTTACTCAAAAAATATTTAATTTTTAACCAATCTAAATAAAAACAATAATTATATTTGCCTCGTTATTTAAATCTAATCTAAATAAATTTTGAGAGCTTTATATTTACTATCAATATCCTTATTAATAAGTTTTAACTGTTACAGTAAAACACCAAAAGAGACTTCGTTAAAAAGCTTATCTGGTAAAGTAGCCTATAAAAATGGCACCCCTGCTGAATTAGCTTTGGTTTATATTAAACAAATAAGTAAAAGCACCTATACAGATGAGAAAGGAAATTTTATTTTCTCTGATATTCCTGCTGGAAAATACACTGTTTTTATTAAAGCCTACGAAACAAGTGGAATTACAGTAAAAGTAGATTTAACTAAAAAGTCAGATCATTTAACTATTGTTTTAGAAAGCAACGAAAGCGCCACGTTAGATAATGTTACTATAACTAGTAAATCTAAAGGGAAAATCATTAAAGAAAAAGGGTTTTCGATTGCTATAGCTAACACTCAAAAGTTAGCTATTCAAAACCTACAATCAACCGAAATTTTAGGTAGAACAGCAGGCGTTAAAATAAGACAAAGTGGAGGACTTGGCTCACACACACACTTTAATCTTAATGGATTAAGCGGCAATTCTGTTCGAGTTTTTATTGATGGAATTCCGATTCGAAATTACGGTGAGTCATTTTCTTTGTCAAGTATTCCTCCGACAATGATAGAACGCATTGAAACCTACAAAGGTGTTTTGCCTGCCGAGTTAACAGAGGATGCTTTGGGTGGCGGTATTAATATTATTCTTAAAAAAAGTATTGGTACACATCTTAGTGCATCATATTCATATGGATCTTTTAATACACATCAAGTTAATATTGATGGTGGCTATAGAAATCCTATAACAAACTTTAATATAGATGTTTCAACTTTTTTAAATAGTACAGATAATAATTATGAGGTTTGGGGCGATAACGTTTATGTTATAAACCCAAATACAGGGAAAATAAAATACGTGAGAGCAGAGCGTTTTCATGATAAATATAAATCTAAGGGAATAAAAACAAACATTGGCTATACTTCAATAAAATGGGCCGATGAAATTACCTTAGGTTTTATAATCTCTGACATGGAGAATGATATACAAACAGGTCCTGTTATGGATATTGTATATGGTAATAGAAAAAGCAAACGTACTAGTAAAATGCTCTCTTTTAAATACCGAAAAAAAGATATAATAACCAATGGTTTATCTCTTAACACCTTTACCTCTTTTTCTCATACAAACCGTACCGTAATTGACACCGTTCCTTATATGTATAGTTGGCTGGGAAAAATCATAAGAGACAATAATGGCGATCCCGTTAATTGGCAAAGTAATGGCGGAGAAGCAGGTGATGCTACATTAGCTAAAAACAAAGAAATTAATATCGCCAATAGAACAGGTATTTACTACCAATTACACCCACAACATAAAATAGGGTTACATTATTTCTATAACAGGTTTACAAGAGATATTGACGATCCACTACATCCACAAGCAGAAAGAGATTTAACAGATACAAGATATCTTACCAAACAAATAATTAGCTACTCTTATGAAAGTAATTTTTTTGCAAAAAAGCTAAAAACAAACCTCTTCTATAAACAGTACAAGCAACATGTAAAATTATCTGACCCTAAAAAGGTAGGACAAGAAATTGCTACTACTACTTATAAAAAAGACATTAGTCACAATGGTTATGGAGCAGCTATTTCGTTTGCAATAACTCCAAAAATACTCATATTAACTTCTGCTGAAAAAGCATTGCGAATGCCTGGTATTTCAGAATTATTAGGAAATACTAGTGATAACATCCAACCGACTTATACTCTTTTGCCAGAAACAAGTACGAATTTTAATCTAGGGTTTCTTTTAGGAACTTATACTGCAAAAAAACATCATTTTAATATTGAAACTAATTTCTTTATAAGAGATATAAAAAACCTGATTACAAGAGGAATTAGCGGAAGTATTTCAGACACCTATGGCTTTGAAAATTTAGGTAAAGTAAAAAGTACTGGTTATGATGTTGAATTAAAGTACAACTATAACAATCGCTTATTTATAACTTCTAATTTTTCTAATTTTAATGCCCGTTATAACTTAAGGTATGATGAATTTGGATCAGAATATATTTATTATAAAGACCGATTAAGAAATGCTCCGTATTTAACAGCAAATACTTATGTAGAATATAAATTCAATGACTTTATAAAGAAAAACTCAAAACTATCTATCAATTACAATTTCGGATATACACATCAATTCTATAGAAACTGGGAAAGCTTAGCTAGCAAAGGAAAAGCCTACATTCCAACACAAACACTACATGATTTAGGTCTTTCATACACAGCTCCTAACAACAAAATAGCTGTAAGTTTTAATGCTAAAAACATCACCGATAAGCAAGTTTTTGATAACTGGGCTATGCAAAAACCAGGCAGGTCATTTTATTTAAAACTTACGTATAGACCAATATTTTAATCACATTTTAAATCTAAATATACATTACAATTATGAAAACAAATTTAATATCAATAAGCAAATCATTGCTATTAACAGCTGCCTTTGTAAGTACCTTATTTACAAGTTGCGAATCAAATGATGCTATCGAAGACAAAACACCTACAGGCACTCAAGAATTTTACAATGTAGCTTTTGGGGTAGGATCTACAGGTAACTCTGCTACTTTCGTTCAGGCTTTTACTGATTTAAAAGAAGGCTCTATTTCTTTTAAAGGCGAAGGTTTTGAGGTTCCTTCTGTACGTACGGCAAGAATTTACGGTACTCCTTCTGGAAAATTTTTATACAACCTTAGTTATGGTGGTGGTATACTTTATAAATATGAAATAAACGGAGCTTCAAATTACACTCAGCTAGAAGAAACAAGTGTTCAAGTAGCAATGGGAACCGCTTACCCTCGATGGAAAGTTCTTAACGAAAATGATGCATTAGTACACGCCATTAATACCGAAAAAATATATAAAGATGGCGTATACACACATACAGATGCGAAAGCAATTTTACAGAGAATTGAACTTGCAGATTTGTCTTTAGCTGAAAAAGAAGAAGTAGCAATACCACAAACAGCTGATGATTTACATATTTGGAGAATCGACAACCCAACAATTCAAAACGGAAAAGCTTATTACGGTGTAGCAAAAAGAGGTTACGATCCAAATACTGATGAAAATATTAGAACAGATGAATATAAAGCAACTACATTAGTTGTAGATTATCCTTCTTTAAAAAACCCTGTATTACTAGAATCTGAAGTTGCCAAAGGATCTACTTATGGCTACAGAGCTCCTGTATATCATGTAGATGAAAAAGGAGATATTTATCATTTAACTTCTAACCCTGCAAAATTAGTTCGTATTAAAAACGGAACCTATGATGATGCATATCAATTAGACCTATCTACTGCATTAGGAATGACACAAGTTGGTGCTAACGGATGGTATTATGTTGGTAACGGTATTGCTTATGCGCCATATTATGATGCTTCGGTAGGAAGTGGTAGCGATAAAACAACACCTTGGGGAGTTACAAGAATTGATTTATACAACAAAACTGCTGTTAAACTAAACGTTCCTACTAACCTATGGATGTGGTATTACCAATCTGGTGTTTTAGGTAAAGACGGTAAGTTTCATATGGCTATTGCTCCTCTTGGTGAAAAAGGGAACATATATAGTTTCGATCCTAAAAGCACTTCGCCTGATGGCTATACAAAAGGTGCCGAACTTGATAATGGAGCAGATTCATTTTATATAGGTATCTATTAATTAAAAAACTTTGCTCCCCCCCAACAAAAGGCTTAAGACTTTTCTTAAGCCTTTTGTTTCATTCATAAAATCATTTTTATTCTCTACCATATTTTAAGTAAATTCGTATTTATGGAATTACTTTTTTTAGGCTTAATAAGCGGAGTAATTGGCGCTTATTTTATTTTTCAAAAATTCTCATCAGTAAATAAAAAAAGTTTAACAGAAAAGCAATCGGTTATCTTACTTGATAAAATTTAAAAGGTCTCAAAGTTAATCACTATCGAAGGAGAATTCGCTGAAATTTATCATCACGAAAACGCTAAAGAAAAGTTTTTATGTTTATTTACTAGCTAGAAAAAAGCTATTATTTTAATTAATGCGAAAGTGTATATTGTTTTTTATTTTTAGAAAAATTACTTAGTAGACTAGCCATAAATAATGATGCTATTCAGCTAGTTTTAAGAAGATTAATTTCGTTAATTTGTTAAAAACGTTCACGTAAAACATACTATTTCAACCTAACAGATAGGTTCACAATTCGGTTAACACCGTTTTAGTAAAGTACAGCAACCCTTGATATCACTGTACTATAGTGGCATGGATCGAATCCTGCCACCCCGACTAAATGTAATGCCAATCACAACTAAAACCTTGTTAATTATTGAGTCAGCTAGTAATTATTGTAATTTTTAAGATCGACAACTAAAACTTAAGAAAGATATTGATCTCTTATTTTCAACACACTTTCTTTTGTAAGAGGCTTACTTAAATACTCTTTAATATTAAATAATTTTTCTGCTTTTTCTTTATCATCAGGGTTTAAAGAAGAAGTTAGCATAACAATTAGATACAATCCTTTTTGATCTTCTGGTATTTTTTTATATTCTTCTAAAAACTCAAAACCATTCATTGCAGGCATATTAATATCAAGAAATATTAAACATGGTCTTGGATGCACATTTTTTTGTGAATGAAAATCCCCCCTAGAAGCTAAATAATCTAATCCTCCTTGACCACTTTCTACAGCATGAATATTGTGTGTAATATCAGCTTGTTTAATTATTATTTTATGGAAAATATTCGTTGTTACATCATCATCAATCAATAAGATAGAATTAAATTTTTTCATTTTTTATTGTTTTTATTAATTTTTTAGTTATCGTAAAATAAAAAGTTGTTCCTTTTCCTAATTCAGATTCTACCCATATTTTTCCATCATGTATTTCAACAATTTTTTTACACACAGAAAGCCCTATTCCTGTACCTTTATATTCACTTATATTATGTAATTTCTGAAATATAACAAACACTCTTTCAAAATACTTTGCATCCATACCAATACCATTATCTCTTACTGAGAATAACCAATGATCTGGTTTATCTATAGCTTTTATTTCTATTTGAGGAAAAACATCATTTTTTCTAAACTTTAAACCGTTACTTATTAAATTTTGAAATAATTGTTTTAACTCAAGCTCAAACCCTATAATTGTAGGTAATTTATCATATTTAATTAAAGCATTGTTTTCGTTTATATACAATCCAAAATCTAATGTAATATTTTTTACAATTGTATTACAGTTCACTTTTGTTATTACCTTCTCTTTACCTAACCTAGAGTAATCTAACAAATCACTAATTAAGGTTTTCATTCTTTCAGATGCTTCCTCAATAAATTTCATATATTTTAAAGCATCATCGTCTAACTGATCTTGGTATAATTCACCTATTAAACCAATATAGCTAGATATTGTTCTTAAAGGCTCCTGTAAATCATGAGAAGCCACGTATACAAACTGCTCTAACTCCTTGTTTACTGACTTAATTTGATTAATTTGGTTTTCTTGATTATTAAAACTCTTATTCAAAGAAGAACTCATGTCGTTAAACAAGTTACCTAACTCTGCCAATTCATTTTTACCTTTAATTACAATTTGCTCATCCAATCTTCCCTTACTAATCATTAATGCAGCTTTTTTAAGTTGATATATAGGCTTTGAAATAGTATAAGTTATATTCATCGTTATAACTATCCCTAATAAAACACCTATAACACCCACAATTAAAATAATTTTAGACACCGCTTCTAAACTATCTGAAAGCTCCATATTATACGTTTTAAAAGAGCGATTAAAATTTAAGCCAATTTCCTTTATACCTCTATCTAAAACTAAATACAACTCTTCCATTTCATTACTCCATATATTTTTTACTAGTTTAATCCTCACTTCATCATTTTTTTGATTTATAAGTAAATTATTAACTTTAGTTGATAAATATATTAAGTAATCAGTATCTTTTATTAGTTTTTCTAAATTAGATTTATCTGTGATAATTTTTGGCGGATATTCTTTTAACTGAAGCAATTCTTTTTTAATGTATGGTAGCTCAACCTCTATGATTGCTTTAAATCTATTAATCGTTTGTGTTTTACTATCTCCTTTTATTCTATTAGTTGTTAATAAATATAATTCTTTATTAACAGATTCAAATTTGGTTAAAACAATTATTGCTGGATTAATTTTATCATGAAGTGCTTGATATGTTTCTTTTGCACGATTAGCAACTATCTGATTAAGAACAACTTCCGCTAACACAATAATTATCAATATACTAAAGGCTATTATTAATTTTTGTCTAATTTTCATGTTAAAATATCATTATCGTTTAACTTTAACAAAAGGTCTATCTTTTGATTCATAATTGTATAACGAAAAATAAATCCCTTTTGATGTTCCATTTTTTGTGATAGCAATATTACCGCAAACTCCCTGGTAATAATTTACTTCGTAAAGTGCTTTTCTTAACCAATCATCAAAAGACTCTTCTTCTTTCTTGCTTTTATTTATAGTTCGCAACTGACTCAATAAAATATTCATAGCATCATAAGCTTGCATAGCTGGCCAAACAGAATAGGGCTTTTTATTAAATTTATTCTCATATGCTTTTAAAAACTCACTTGCAAGAACATAGTTACCATCCGCTGGTGTAAAGTAAGTGAACTCCGTATTAACAATTTCGCCTTCTGAGTTTTCATAGAATTGAGGATCAAGTAAGACTGTTGATCCAAAAAATGGAGCTGTAATCCCCATATCTCTGGCTTGTTTCATAGCAAAACCTAATTCTTTGTAACCAAAAAACACATACCCGTCATAGTTCTCTTTCTGAAGTCTCTTTAATTCTTCCTTAAAATTAGTGTTCCCTTTTTCGGTAACAATAATTTCAATCTCTATATTTGACTCTTCTAAAATACGCTTTACCTCTTTGGCTGCTATAGCCATGAAACTATTAGGATATTGGAAAAGCACCACTTTCTTATGTGCTAACTCAATAAGTCTTATAGCTATTAATCCATTTGCTTCTTCTGTAGATTTTGCAATGTTGAATGTATTTTTATTTAACGCCCCGAATAACTCACCATTATTTAATGGGTTTACAAGTACCACCTTATCTTTCAACACCTTATCACTAACAGCTATAGTACCATCTGTGTTACTGATAAACACCACATCTACATTGTGCTTTTTTCGCAAATTTTGATACGCAATAACTGCATTTTCTTCTTCCCATTTATCATCCTCGATAAATAAATTAATTTTAGGTTCGTCTTTAGATCTACTTATATTATATATTTCTATTGCTAATAACATCGCATTAGAAGGCTCAATACCTAAATCTGTTGCTCTTACCGACAAAGGGCCTATATAGCCAATATTTATCTCTTTTATTTTCTCCTTACTACAACTGCTAAAACTTGTTAAAAACAATAATAAAATCATTAAAATAAAATAGATAGATTTTGTGCTTTTCTTATTCATAAATTTTAAATTTATAATTATATATTCTTCATAAAAAAATTATATTAAACACTATTTAGACAGATAAAAGAACAATTACTATTGTTATATAAAACTGAAAGAAAGAAGGTTTTCAAAAAAAAAGGTACTGTAATTAATAAACCTACCTAACCATAATAATTTATTATAAACACAATAATATACATTCAGTTACCGAAATAAATAATACTAAAAAGATGGTAAATATTCTCTTTTAGGGGAGGAAAAAAAATAATTCTACCTACAATATAAAATAATAACCAATAGCATCAAACTAATATACTTTCAACTGACTGGGCACTTTAACCAAAGATAATTATTTAAAACTGAAAACACTTAACTTATTATTTTTTCTAAAACTAACTCAATGAAAATAAACACTCTATGCAACAAAAATTAATTTATCTCTAAATAAAAGAAGTGAGGGACCCTTTAAATAAATAAACAATTCATAAAACTACTTTCTATTCTAATATAGCAATATTAACTTTATTTTTTATCTAAATAATGATTCTAAATTTATTTAAAATACTAAAGCCTAAAGCATACATTCTATTACAATAATTAACACAACTAATTATTCTTATTTTTAAAGAACAAAACGCTAGCTAAACCTGTATTATTCAATACTATTTCACTGTAATTACAAATAAAATTAAAGTATTTTACGTAAATTCGTATCTATGGAACTACTTTTTTTAGGCTTAATAGGCGGAACGATTATCTCTTATTTTATTTTTCATAAGTTTTCTTCAAGAAGTAAAAGAAACTTAACAGAAAAGCAATCTGTTATCTTACTCGATAAAATAAAAAAAGTATCTAAATTAATTACTATCGAAGGTGAGTTCGCCGAGATTTATCACCATGAAAACTCTAAAGAAAAGTTTTTAGGTTTATTTACTAGTAAGAAAAAAGCTATTATTATAATTAATGCTAAAGTTCATATTGGTTTTGATTTCAGAAAAATTAAAATGCATACTGATACTCAAAAAAAAATATTAATCTTATCGGAGTTTCCGCAACCTGAAGTTTTTTCTGTAGAACCTAATTTACGTTTTTATGATATTCAAAACGGACTATTAAACAAGTTTAGCTCAGATGACTTAACAACAGTAAACAAAGAAGCTAAAGAACATATTTTACAAAAAATACCTGAAAGCAACTTAATGCAAACGGCAAATAAAGAAGCTTTAGA
This sequence comes from Tenacibaculum sp. SM2510, assembly GCF_057002845.1. NCBI lineage: Bacteria > Pseudomonadati > Bacteroidota > Flavobacteriia > Flavobacteriales > Flavobacteriaceae > Tenacibaculum > Tenacibaculum sp. SM2510. The sequence continues at coordinate 2,450,813 of NZ_CP192703.1, read as the reverse complement.
AGCTATTTCTTTAATGCAAAATCTTGTAGAAACTATTGGATGGAAACTAGATTTCTCTACGCTAGAAATACCTGAGTCAACTAAAAACATATCAAAATAATGCATATAGAACAGCTTAGAGATTATTGCATTACTAAAAAAGGAGTTACTGAACACTTTCCTTTTGATCAGGTTACACTCGTTTTTAAAGTAATGGATAAAATGTTTGCTTTAAGCGGATTGAATAGTTGGGAACAAAATGATGCCAAAATCAACTTAAAATGTAACCCTGAGCGTGCTTTAGAATTAAGAGCTGAATATGAAAGTATAAACCCTGGTTGGCACATGAATAAAAAACACTGGAATACCGTTACTTTAAATAACGATGTTTCAGACGAGTTTGTTTTTCAATTAATCGATCATTCTTATGATTTAATTGTAAAAGGCTTAACAAAAAAACTGCAAGAAAAATTAAAAGCGATGTAAAAATGCTAAAATCCGATCTTAGAAAATTATACAAACAAAAGAGAAAAGAGTTAACTGTAGTTGAAAAAACAAAATTTCAAGAAAGTCTATATCAGCAAATTTTCGATTTAGATTTCAATGGTATTAATAATGTTCATTTGTTTTTATCGATGCGAAAATTTAATGAAATAGACACGCAACCGATTATCAATTTTCTTAGAAAAAAGGATAAAAAAATTATTGTTAGCCGATGTAATTTTAAGGATGATTCACTTTCTCATTTTTATCTAAAAGAAGACACTAAAATTGCTCTAAATAAATTTGGCGTTCCAGAGCCTATAAATGCAGAAGAAGTTGCGGTAACAAAAATCGACTTAGTATTTGTTCCTATGCTAATTTCTGATAAACAAAAATACCGAGTTGGCTACGGAAAAGGATTTTATGATCGATTTTTAGCGGCTTGCAGAAAAGATACCAAAACAATTGGTCTTAATTTTTTTCCTCCAATACAAACAATAGAAGATACGCATAAATTTGACGTTCCTTTACATCAAATTATTGTTCCTAAATAGAAAAATCCCGCTTTGCAGCGGGATTTTTTATAAATTATATTTCAGTGAACTATCCGTTCATAGAAATTAAAAACTCTTCATTATTTTTAGAAACTCTAATTCTATCATTAATAAATGTCATTGCTTCAACAGGATTCATATCTGCTAAGTATTTACGCAACACCCACATACGTTGTACTGTTTTCTCGTCTAATAATAAATCATCACGACGCGTACTTGATTTAATTAAATCAATAGCCGGATAAATTCTACGATTAGAAATATTACGATCTAACTGTAACTCCATGTTACCAGTACCTTTAAATTCCTCAAAGATAACCTCATCCATTTTCGAACCAGTTTCCGTAAGTGCTGTAGCTATAATTGTTAACGACCCTCCGTTTTCAATATTACGAGCCGCACCAAAGAAACGTTTTGGCTTATGTAATGCATTGGCATCAATACCACCAGATAATATTTTACCTGAAGCAGGTGCAACAGTATTATAAGCTCTTGCTAAACGCGTAATTGAATCTAATAAAATTACCACATCGTGCCCACATTCCACCAAACGTTTTGCTTTTTCTAAAACGATATTTGCAACACGAACATGCTTATCTGCAGGTTCATCAAAAGTAGAAGCAACTACCTCTCCACGAACATTACGCTTCATATCGGTAACCTCTTCTGGTCTTTCATCGATTAATAAAACAATTTGATAGACTTCTGGATGATTTGCTGCAATTGCATTGGCAACATCCTTTAATAACATTGTTTTACCTGTTTTTGGTTGCGATACAATCATACCACGCTGCCCTTTACCTATCGGAGAAAATATATCAATAATTCTTGTAGATAAAGAACTTCCTCTTTCTGCTAAGTTGAATTTCTCTTCAGAAAATAACGGCGTTAAGTGCTCAAAAGATACACGATCACGAACGATATTAGGATTTAATCCATTTATTTTTGATACTCTAATTAAAGGAAAATACTTCTCCCCTTCTTTTGGCGGACGTACATTACCTAAAACGGTATCTCCTGTTTTTAATCCGAATAATTTTATTTGTGATTGAGATACATAAATATCATCAGGTGATGATAAATAATTATAATCAGATGAACGCAAGAAACCATATCCATCAGGCATCATCTCTAATACCCCTTCACTTTCTATGATTCCATCAAACTCAAAATCAGGATCTCTATACTTATTACTACTTTTATTATGTGATTTTTTAGTATTCTGATTTTTATGCTGCGGCTTCTTACCTGCTTCTACCTGTGCTCTTGGTCTTGGTGTAGTTTGCTTTTTAGGTTCTGCTTGCTGCTCAGGACTTGAAGCTTTTTTCTTTGCTTCTACCTCTGCCCTTGGCCTTGGCCTTGGTCTTGGAGCTTGTTTTTTAACCTCAACAACTTCTTTTTCTTCAGATACTTGCTCTTCCGTTTCAGCTTTAATTTCTTCAGTTTTATGAACAACTGGAGTTTCTTTTTTTTCCGCTTTGACCTCTACCTTTTTAACAACTTTTTCTTTTGGTTGTTTTGGAGCTTCTTCAGACTTTTCTATTCTTCTTCTTTTTGGCTTCTCCTCTATAGGTTTAGCTTCATTTGCACTAGTTTCAGCTTGTGCATCTAAAATTTTATAAACTAAATCTAATTTCTTTAATTGACTTACTTTTGTTAAACCGATGGTTTTTGCAATTGCTTGTAAATCTATTAGTTTTTTAGTTTTTAATTCCGAAATCTCGAACATTCGTAAAATAATTAAGTTATATATAATCCTTTAAGAAAAAAGGATGTAATGTATTTAAGTTTTATTTGATTGTAATTATATAGGAACTATATAATTATCGGCATGTGTAGTTACAGGACAAATATATGCAAATATTTTAACTTGTAATATTTCTTTTTAAAAAAAGAAATATTACATTTGTTATCGAATAAAAAACATGATACAAAGAAAACAATCTATATATTTATTAATTGCAGGAATTATTTCTGCAGGTTTAACATTTACATTTAGTCTTTGGACTATGTCTCAAACCGATTTACCTATATATATAATAGATTTATTTTCAGGGGCTTCTTTTTTAGAGAAAACAACTCCGGTATTATTTTTTACTTCAGCCTTATTATCTATTGTAACTTTGTTTTTATTTAAAAACCGACAATTACAATTTGTTTTAGGGCGCTTAAACATATTGATAAACCTTTTTTTATTAGGCATATTGATATATCTGTCACAAACATTATCTGGAGAAGCTTTAGTTTCTGAGAAGGGTATTGGGATGTTTTTTCCTGTCATTGTTATTTTGCTGTTAGTTTTAGCAAATAAAGCCATTAAGAAGGATGAAGATCTTGTAAAATCTGTAGATAGATTACGATAAACCTAACATCTTAGTATATTTAGTGCGAAAAAAACCGAGATTTATATCTCGGTTTTCTATTTTTGTCTAATATCAAACTTACTCGCCCCACACTTAAAATGTTAAAGAAACGTTAAAGAAAATAGGGTTAACCCTATTTCGCTAGGGTTAACCCTTAGACAACAAATAGGGTTATTGGGTATTGTACGCACTATTTTTATACTATAGATTTGTAAACGCAACAACAATGAATTACAAGATTAAAGTTCATATAGCCGATGACCATAAAATCTTAATAGATGGAGTTATCGCCTTATTAAATACTGAAGATGACTTTGAAATAGAAGGTTATTCTTTAACAGGAAAGCAAGTAGTAGATTGGTCTACAAAAAACGTAGCTGATGTTCTCATTTTAGACATTAACATGCCTGAAATGGATGGAATTGAAGTTTTAAAAACGTTTAAACAACGTAATGTAAAAATAAAAACAATAATTCTATCTGGCTTAAGCGACACAAAACTAGTGCAAGAAATGATACAGCTAGGAGCTAATGGCTATATAGATAAAACTTGTGCCAGTGAGCATATTATTAATGCTGTTAGAAGTGTTTATAAAGGAGAACAGTACTTTAGTGATGATATAAAAACCAACCTGCTAGAGCTATATGTAGCTGAAGCTAAAATAGAAGAAACAGGTTTAAAACATGACAACCTAACTGAAAGAGAAGTTGAAGTATTAAAATTAATAGCCTTAGAAAAAAGCTCTACTGAAATAGCAGAACATCTATTGGTTAGTATTAAAACGGTTGAAACATATCGTAGAAGTTTATATAAAAAATTAAAAGTAAAAAATATAGTAGGTTTAGCGATGTACGCTGTTAGAAACAATATAGTATAGAAACCCTTCAAAATGTTTTCTTTAATCCCCCGTAATGAAGAAAATGTCCCCCGAAATCTATACCTTATTAATAGTACATCGCTAACAACTACTAATTAAACTAATTTTTAGCGATGTATGTGTTAGCAATAACATAAAATAGAAAACCTTTTATATTGTTCTCTTTACCTTATAAAATTAAATGCTAATTGGAATTCATTTATTTAAAGTACATCGCTTATTTTAAACCTTAAAAAATAATTTAAAATCATAAATCATGAACAAATTAACCCCCTACCTATTAGTTTTTAGCTTAATATTAGTTTCGTGTTCAACAAATGAAGATTTAGCAACTACTACTCCAGAAAACTTATTACAATCATATACATTAAAAAGAGATGCTAGCGGTGCTTATTCTATAGATTTTAATACTAAAGAAAACACAGATGTAGCTACTGTTAAAAACATTGACAATTCTAATGAGATTATTTTATCCGAAGCAGAACACAAAACAGCAAGCAAATACAGCAATAATTTTAATATTGAAGAAAATCAATTGAAAATAGGTTTTTTAGAAGCTGAAAAAGGGAAGCGTATACAAATATCAGTTGAAGATGAAAATATTAAGTTTTACAAAGGCCGTGTTACAGAATTTTTAAATTCTTATAGCATAACAAAAAATGAAGATGACACATTTACACTTAACTTTAAAGTTAATGACAATGTTACTACAGAATTTATTTACAACGAAGATATTGAAACATATGAAGTACATTTAGCTAATGGAAAAGCAAAACAAAAGGAGTTTTCGAGACAATTAGAGATGAATATATCTAATTTACTAAAGATTGACTTTGTTAATCATAAATACTATGCTAAATCGGAAGAAACCATAGTTGAAAAAAGACCTAGACCTATAATTGAGGGAATACTTTAATTAAAATATGTATTATAAATATAAACTTTTCTTTCTATTTACCTTTGCAATTTTCAGCTGTTTTAAAACTACTTATGCTCAAGTCGGTGAAAAAAATAGTGAAGAACATGAAAGTATTAATAAAATTGACATAGCTCGATTCAACCTAATAAAAACTCTCTATGAAAGCAAAGAATACTCTAAATCACTAAAGAAAGCTTTACTTTTTATAAATTATTGTAATGAAAAAGATGTATATGGACTGCCTTTACTGACAAATGATTTAATTGGAGATATTTTTAAAGAAAATAGTAATTATAAAAAAGCATTAAGTTATTATAAAGAATCCCTTGCTCTTTGCTATTCAGATAAGACTATAGAGAGTAAAGGAATTTTTTTATCCTCTAGAGTAGACTCAATTAAAATCAACCTACTCTTTAAAATAGGGTCTGCTTTTCATAATTTGAATAATAATGACAGTGCTAAATATTATTATCATAGAATAATTAATTTAAACTCTCTAAAGAAGAATCAATTACTTGTTAAAGCTAAAGCTTTTAATAACTTATCTAACCTTTATTATGATGATTTTAATAAAGCAGAAGAGTATGCCCTCAAAGCTATAAAAATTAAAAAAAAAATTGGGAATAAAGCTTCAGAAGCTGCTTCTATAGCCAGCTTGGCAAATGTTTACTTAGAACAGAAACAATATGAAAAGGCTCGAAAACAATATTTAAAAGCTATATACCTTATTAAAAACCACGAAGACAATAAGTCTTTAAAATACAAAGAAGTATTTTATGACAATATTTCATGGGCTATGTATAATCAAAAAAATTACAAAGCATATAATTACCTTGACAAATCATTCAATATTAGAGATAGTCTTAGGAAGACTGAAATAAAAAACATCCTTCTAAAGACAGAAAATAAACATAAAGAAAACCTAGAACAGCAAAAAGCTTTGTTAGTTAAACATCAGACTGAGTTAATTAAAGCTAAAGACAACAAAACTACTTTACTTTTTGGTGCCTTAAGTTTATTAGTTATTATTATTTCTGGTGTAGTGGTATATAATTATAAGTTGCGTCAAAAAAACCTGCAGTTAAAATTATCTGAAAACAACTTAAAACAACAACAACGTATTGAAAAGATTAAATCCGATGCTCAAACAAAAATACTAAATGCAACTATAGACGGTAAGGAATCTGAACGAAAGCTAATCGCTGAAACGCTGCACGATAATGTTAGCGCTTTACTATCATCTGCAAATATGCATTTAAGCGCTACCAAAAAACAATTTAAAGGTGTTACTCCTTTAGAAATAGAAAAAACACAATCCATTATATTAGAAGCATCACAAAAGGTTAGGGATTTATCACATAACCTTATCTCTTCTATATTACTAAAATTCGGATTAGAATACGCCTTAAAAGATGTGGCTAAAAAATTTTCTAACAGTGAATTAAAATTTGAAGTTACCGCCCTTAACATCTACAGATACAATCAAGAATTCGAAATAAAAGTATTTAATATCATTCAAGAGCTTGCTAACAATATTTTAAAACATAGTAAAGCTAATTATGCACAAATAATTATAAAACAAGAGAAGAATCAACTAACTATTCTTGTTAATGATGATGGGGTTGGATTTTCAACCTCATCTTCTTCTTTTAAAAATAGTGGCATCGGGTTAAACCAAATAGAAGCAAGAATTGAAATGATGAACGGTAGATTTAGTATTGATTCAGAAAAAAATAAAGGAACCAAAATATCTATCACTATTCCCGTTCAGGAAAAAAAATCATTTAAGTTATCATCGGTGAGCTAACTCTACAACCTCCATATTTGTAATATCGCCTGCACTTAGCTCAAAACGAAGCATTGTTCTTACTTTATGAAATCCGTGTTTTCCTGCCGCACCAGGATTTAAGTGTAGTAAATTAAATTTCTGGTCGTATTGCACCTTTAAAATATGCGAATGCCCACTTATAAATATTTTGGGTGAACTTATTTTCAATGCTTCTCTTACTCTTGGTTTGTATGCATTTGGGTATCCACCTATATGAGTAATCCAAACAGAAACGCCCTCAACTATAAATTTATTATCTAAAGGAAACTCTGCCCTAGCATCATTATCATCTATATTACCATAAACTGCCCGTAAGGGCTTGTACTTTTTTAAAGTATCAGTAACTTTTAAATCACCTATATCACCAGCATGCCAAACCTCATCAGCTTGCTTTACAAACTTTAATATTTGCTCATCAATATAACTATGGGTATCAGAAAGTAATAGTATTTTTTTCATTACCACAAAACTACTAAATAGGCCCTATAAAACAACTCTTAATATTTTAAAATATATGTAATATATATTTCTTTAAATAGCCATAACAACTCAGTCTAATATTTCATAATTTAGCCCTTTTAAATTTCATTGTTTTTTGAGGTATTTTATTGAACTCGCTTATAAAGGAAAAAATTATCATGGTTGGCAAATACAACCTGATGCAATTTCTGTACAAGAAAAAATAAACAATGCTATTAGCACCGTTTTAAGAAAAAACACAGTAATTACGGGTGCTGGCAGAACAGATGCAGGTGTACATGCATCGCAAATGTTTGCTCATTTTGATACCGATATTGTTTTATCAGAAAACTTTGCATTTAGATTAAATGCTATTTTACCGGATGATATTGTAATTTACAATACTAAATTAGTTCATGATGATGCACATGTCCGTTTTGATGCAAGTAGCAGAAGTTATGAATATAAAATTTGGCTTGGTCGAAATCCGTTTTCGTTAGACACATCTTGGCAATTATACAATCAAAAATTAAACATTGATTTAATGAACCTAGCTGCTGAAATATTATATGAATATGAAGATTTTGAATGTTTTTCGAAAGTAAAAACAGGAGTTTACACTTTTAATTGTAATGTTACAAAGGCTTTTTGGGTTTTAAACGGTAGCGAATTAACGTTTCATATTAGCGCAAATCGTTTTTTAAGAAACATGGTAAGAGCAATTGTAGGCACGTTAATAGATATTGGAATAGGTAAAACTACTATTGAGGATTTTAAAAAAATTATAGAAAGCAAAAACAGAAGTAACGCAGGAACATCTGTACCTGCAAAAGGATTATTTTTAACAAAAGTAGAATACGATTATATATAGTGAGTAAAACAACAGGAAAAGCATTTGATATTAAAATTTTTGTAAGGCTTATGAGTTTTGCAAAACTTTACCGTACACGATTTATTGTAGCAGCAACATCAACAATACTCTTAGCTATTTTTGCCGTAATGAGTCCGGTTATTTTAATGGCAGCTATTGATGATTTTGTAGCGAATAAAGATTTAACAAGATTACTATACTATACTATAGCAATGCTTGCCGTACTATTAGTACAAGTATTGTTTCAATTTAGTTTTATTTATAATGCTAACTGGGTTGGTCAACATATTATTAGAGATATTAGAACCAAAACATTCAGGAAGATATTATCTTTTAAAATGAGTTATTTTAATAATTCATCTGTGGGTAAATTAGTAACCAGAGTTGTTTCTGATATTGAAACAATTGCTAATTTTTTTACGCAAGGTGTTTTTATGATTATAAGTGATGTTTTAAAAATGATTATTGTTATAATGGTAATGTTATATACCAACTGGAAATTAGCCATTATAGCATTAGCAACCTTACCTGTTTTAATTTATGCTACAAAGATTTTTCAAATAGCCATAAAATCCACTTTTCAAGATGTACGCAATCAAGTAGCAAATCTTAACGGATTTGTGCAAGAAAGAGTAACGGGAATGAAAATTGTGCAACTCTTTAACCGTGAGAATATTGAATATCAAAATTTTGTTGGTATTAACGAGAAGCATAAAAAAGCACATGTAAAAACGGTTTGGTATTATTCAATATTTTTTCCAATAGCCGAAATACTATCATCTATTGCCATCGGATTAATTGTTTGGTATGGAGGTCTTCAAGTTATTGAAGACAGCGCTGTTTCTGTAGGTGCAATTATCGGATTCATTAAAATGTCTCAAATGTTATTTAGGCCGCTTCGTCAAATTGCAGATAAATTTAATCAGCTACAAATGGGAATTGTAGCTGGAGAAAGAGTTTTTAATGTGATTGATACAGAAAGTTCTATTACTAAAAGCGGAACAATTACTACTGAATCATTACAAGGTAACATTCGCTTTAAAGACGTCCGTTTTAGTTACATTAAGGACGAAGAAGTTTTAAAAGGCGTTAGTTTTAATGCTAAAAAAGGAGAAACTATTGCTATTGTTGGCGCCACAGGAGCAGGAAAATCGACTATTATAAATTTAATAAATCGTTTTTATGAAATAGATAGCGGTGCTATTTATCTAGATAATGTTCTTATTGAAGATTATGAAATTAATGCTTTACGTGAAAAAGTTGCCGTAGTTTTACAAGATGTGTTTTTATTTTCTGATACTATTTTTAATAATATTTCTTTAAAAAATAAAGACATTTCTCTAGAAGATGTAAAAAAAGCAGCCAAGCAAATTGGCATTCATGACTTCATCATGACCTTACCTAACAATTACTCGTATAATGTTAAAGAACGTGGCGGAATGCTCTCTTCTGGTCAGCGTCAATTAATCGCTTTTTTACGTGCTTATGTTAGCAAACCAAGTATTTTAATTTTAGACGAAGCTACATCATCAGTAGATACGCATTCAGAACAAATGATTCAACATGCTACCGATGAAATCACAAAAGGTAGAACTTCTATAGTAATTGCACACCGGTTAGCAACTATAAAAAAAGCAGATACTATTATTGTTATGGATAAAGGCATAATTGTTGAGCAAGGCGATCATAATCAGTTACTTCAAAAAAATAATGGCTACTACAAAAACTTATACGAAAAGCAATTTAGTGCTGAAAATATCTCGTAATTAGTTTGTTTAGATTTGTTAAAAGAATACATTTGCTTAAACTAACCCGATTAAAAAAGTAAAACGATGAAAAAAGTAATTTTAACTATGTGTGTTGCTGGTGCTTTGCTAGTAACCTCTTGTAAAAAAGAAGTAAAAGACGCAAAAGAAAACACTATTGAGGCTTTAGATACTGCTGCCGAAAAAACCACAGACGCTGCAACTAAGACTGTAGAAGAAGTTGAAGCTGTAGCTGAAGAGACTACTGAAGCTGTAAAATCTGCTTTTGAAGGAATAACTATTCCTGAATTTAAAGACCCTAAAGTAGGCGAATACTTAAAGTCATATTCTGAATACGCTAAAAACTATATTGACGCTAAAGGGGATGTATTAAAAAATACTGAATTAGCTAAAAAAAGTGTTGAATTAGCTAAAAAAGGGAAAGAAATAGTTGCTACTTTAGATGCTGAAGGAACAAAGAAATTTAACTCTGTTATGACTGCTATACAATCTAAAATGGCTCCGGCTAAATAATTTTAGATTTTTATAAGAATTAAAAAGCTCGCAATTGCGAGCTTTTTTTATGATGCCAAGTCTTTTTGCAATCTTAAAAATAAATCTTCAGCTGTTTTATAAAATATAAATTCACCATTATTTATATATGATATTTCTCCTGTTTCTTCTGAAACCAATAAACATATAGCATCCGTTTTTTCGGTAACACCAATAGCTGCCCTGTGCCTTAACCCAAACCGAGATGGTATTCTTGTACTACCAGAAACAGGTAAAACCACACGAGTTGCAATAATAAAATTATCACGAATTACAGTTGCCCCATCATGTAATGGACTATTTTTATAAAAAATACTTTCTAAAATAGCTTCGTTTACCAAGGCATTCATTTTATCGCCTGTATTTATTAAAAAATCAAGGTTGTTTGTTTTTTCAATAACCAATAAAGCGCCTGTTCGTGTTTTAGACATACTTTTACATGCCTTTAAAATTGTTTCCACATCAGTTTCTGAATTTATTTCAGTCTTTAAAAATTTTAATTGATTTAAAAAACCTCGCTTTGTTGAAAAATTAGTAGTTCCTATCATCAATAAAAATTTTCTAATTTCTTGCTGAAATACAATAAGCAATGCAATAACACCTCCTGACAATAAATAACCGAGAATACCACTTAACATTTCCATATTAAGGGCTTGTGTTATTTTCCAAATTAAAAATATCAAGGCAATTCCTATAACAATATTAATGGCTACGGTTCCTTTTAGTAGTTTATAAATATAATAAAGCAGCACAGCTACTAAAATAATATCAAGTACATCGAGAAACGAAAAATCGATAAAATCCAAATTCATTAATTATTTTGAAGTTTTAGTAAATGTAATCATTTTATCGTAATTGTTCTACAATCTTTACTGCCTCAACAGCTTCTTTTACATCGTGAACTCTTAAAATATTAGTTCCATTTAATAAAGCAATTGTATTAGCTACTGTAGTTGCATTTAATGCTTTTTCTGGTAAAACATCCAATAGCTTATAAAGCATTGATTTTCTAGAAATACCTGTTAAAATTGGCACTTCTAAATTCGTAAACAACGATAGCTTTTTTAACAGCTCGTAATTATGTTCAGTTGTTTTTCCAAAACCAAAACCCACATCAATAATAACATCATTTACTTTTAATTTGCGAAGTTTACGCAACTGCTCTGCAAAAAATAAAATTATATCGGTTACTACATTTTCATAAACAGGATTTAACTGCATGCTCTGAGGGGTTCCTTGCATATGCATCATAATATAAGGCACCTGTAAACTTGCAACTGTAGCAAACATGTTATCATCTAATTTACCTCCTGAAATATCATTTACTATTGATGCTCCCGCATTTATAGATTCTCTTACAACAGTACTTCTAAAAGAATCTACCGAAATAAGAATATCAGGAAAATTCTTCTCCAATAATTTTATTACCGGCACTATTCTTTGCAGCTCTTCTGCCTCAGAAACATGCTTTGCGCCTGGTCTAGACGAGTATGCTCCAACATCAATAAACGTAGCTCCTTCTCGTAACATTTTCTCTGTTTGACTAAGAATTGCATGTTTATCTTTGTATTTTCCGCCGTCAAAAAAAGAATCTGGAGTAATATTTAAAATTCCCATTACTTTTGGAAAAGTAAGATCGATTAATGTTTCTTTGCAATTAATTGTCATCATAATAAATTTCTAAGTAAAAATAAATGAAAAGCTTTTAATATTTACTATTTTTGATGGATTACTTTTAAATAAAAAAGATGCAAAACACATCCAAACAATATGATGTAGTAGTAGAGGAATGTAGTAATTTGTTTACAAAAAAAATGAGCGATTATGGTAGTGCATGGAGAATATTAAGACTTCCTTCATTAACTGATCAGATATTTATAAAAGCACAACGCATACGACAGTTACAAGAAAACACTAAGCGTATGGTTGATGAAGGAGAAAAATCGGAATTTATAGGAATAATTAATTACGCTATAATGGCACTTATTCAATTAGAGTTGGGAGTTGCTGAACAACCAGATTTAAATACTATCCAAGCCACTTCTTTATATAATAAACATATACAAATCACCAAAGAATTAATGGAAAATAAAAACCATGATTACGGTGAAGCATGGCGAGATATGAGAATTTCATCTTTAACCGATTTAATTCTTCAAAAATTACTCCGCGTTAAACAAATTGAAGATAACAAAGGAAAAACCTTAGTTTCTGAAGGAATTGATGCAAATTATCAAGATATGATTAATTATGCTATTTTTGCATTGATTCATCATTCAGAATTAGACAGTTAACCTTAAACCCCAAAAAATGATTTTAAAAATTTTTACACACATTTCAAGAGTATTAGTAGGGCTTTTATTCATTTACTCAGGATTTGTAAAGTTAGTAGACCCGATTGGCTCTCAATATAAATTTCAAGAATACTTTAGTGAAGGTGTTTTAAATATGGAGTTCTTAATTCCCTACACCTTGCCTTTTGCCATTCTTTTAATTATTTCTGAATTGGTTTTAGGGGTAATGCTTATTGTTGGCTACAAACCAAAAATTACAGTATGGAGTATCTTTGGCCTTAACTTAATCTTCTTATTCTTAACATGGTATTCTTACACTTACAACAAGGTTACAGACTGTGGATGTTTTGGTGATGCTTTAAAGCTTACGCCTAAAGAAACTTTTTACAAGAATGTTGTGTTTATGGTTTTCATTGTGATTTTAATTTTCGGATTAAAACATATTAAACCTTTACTTTCTGAGAAACTTAGCGCTATAAAAACTTACGGAACAATATTAATCTCATTATTTATTACTTATTATGTGTTAAATCATTTGCCAATTATCGATTTCAGAGCATATTCAATAGGTACAGATATTGCTGAAGGCATGAAATACCAGGAAGACAGTGACGAAGTACCGCCTATTCATGACTTTATGATTGAAACCGATGAAAATGGTGATCAATTAGAAAATATGTTAGCCAAAGAAAAGGCAATGCTTATCATTATGTATAATTTTGAAAAAACAGAAAAAGAAGGTATTAGCGCTATTTCAAAAACTGCAGCTAAAGCTAAAGCTAAAGGCTATGAAGTTTATGTTTTAACAGCCTCTTATATTGAAGACTTAGCTGCTACACAAAAAGAATTTAACTTACCATACACTTTTGGGTTTTGTGATGAAACCGCTTTAAAAACAGTTATAAGAGCAAATCCAGGAATTGTTACAGTTGAAAAAGGTACCATAGTAGGAAAATGGAATTGGACCGACGCAGATGATGTTACTTTAAAATAACAATACCTCATAATATTCATACAATAAAACCTCGCAATTATGTGAGGTTTTATTATTTTAGCAAAGACATGAAACAACTATTATTGGTTTTTATTGGAGGTGGCTTTGGAAGTGTTTTAAGATTCTTAATAGGAAAAACTTTAAACAACACACAAACAGGAATTCCTTACGGAACCTTTACCGCAAATATTATTGGAAGCTTACTTATCGGTTTTATTTTAGGTTTAGCTGCTAAAAATGAAGCCCTGTCTCAAAACAGCACGTTATTACTAGCAACAGGTTTTTGTGGAGGTTTCACCACCTTCTCTACCTTTGTATATGAGAATCATATATTTTTAAAATCTGGAGATTTCACCTCTTTTGCCTTATACACAATTGCAAGTTTTGTTGTAGGTTTTTTAGCTGTTTTTGCCGGAATCTACCTTATCAAATTTATTTAAACATGAGCGAATTAGTACAATATACATCAAAAGACAACTATGCAATCATTACCCTTTCTAACGGTAAAGTAAATGCGATATCACATGAAGTAATCAACTCTTTAAACACGCTACTAGATAAAGCTGAGCAAGAAAAAAAGATCATAATCTTAACTGGCCAACAAGGAATGTTTTCTGCTGGTTATGATTTAAAAAGCATGACCGCTTCTCCTGAATCGGCTTTAGAATTAGTCACTAAAGGATCTAAACTATCACATAGAATGTTATCTTTTCCCTTCCCTATAATTGTAGCTTGCACAGGGCATGCAATTGCCAAAGGCGCTTTTTTACTACTTTCTGCGGATTATAGACTTGGTACCGAAGGTGATTTTAAAATAGGTTTAAACGAAGTAATGATAGGAATGACCATGCACAATGCTGGTATTGAAATAGCCAAAGGTCGTTTAGCGCCTGTTTATTTTGAACGCAGTGTAAATAATTCTGAAATTTACAATCCTAAAGATGCTGTTACAGCTGGGTTTTTAGATAAAGTTGTTCCTGAAACTCATTTATTACCAACAGCTATTAAAGTTGCCGAAATGTTTGCTTCATTAAACCCGAAAGCACATGCAGCTACTAAATTAAAAGTTAGAAAAAATTATTTAGCTTCATTAGAAAAAGCTATTGAACAAGACATTAAAGACGGATTGCATCCACCTACAAAATAAAAGAAATCCTGCATTTAGCAGGCTTTCTTGTTTTACTTCTTATACGCCATAACTCCGGCTTTTATTTCTGTATTTAAGTAATTATCTCTTGGAGTAATAGGACACGAATATCGATTACTGTAAGCACAATATGGGTTGTATGCTCTGTTAAAATCTAATCTAATTGTACCATCATTTTTTTCATCAGTAATTAAAACATCTATAAATCGACCTCCTTCATACGATGTTTTTCCATTTGTATTATCTAAAAAAGGCAAAAATAAATTGTCTTTATATATTGGCTCTGGGTTTTCATCTTTATAAATAGCTAACTCGAAATTCTCTCCATCAATCGAAAAAGAAACTATACCGTATTTTTCATATACCGCTACCCTATCTGTTGTTGTTGAAAAACTAAAACTAGGCGCATCTGGTGTTTTTGTTAATTTGGCTACCACCTTATATTTATCTTCTATTTTAAAAAAATCTAGTCCTTCAAATTTTTTTAAATCTCTTTTTGTTAGTGGCGACTTAGAAGCATCTTTAAATTTAACATTCATTTCTTTTTGAAAATCAGAAACTCCTAACAATTTTCTTTTCTCTTGACTATTACATGAATATATAATAACTACAAGAATTATTAATAAATTTTTTCTCATTTAATTTATAATTTTATTACCTAATATATGTTTTCTATTAGTAGCATTGTACAAAACATATGAAATCAAAATATCTACAATTTTTTACAACTCTGAGACCAACAGAAAACATTCTTTAACAAAAATAAGCAACTTTAGTTCTTTATAAATATTTCATTACACAAAACATATATAAAAACTATGATATCATCAGCCAAATAGGCCTAATCTGTTAAAACTTTACTAATAAATTTGATTTATCAATTAAAAATTATTATATTTAACTCAACAGATACCGTCTATGATTGAAATAAAAGCAAGAATTAAGCTTTAATGAACTATATAAAGAAAAATTATAAATAAATAAAACAATTTGATTGTTTTATTATAGGTTAACAAAAAGATTAATATATATTTGTCGCCCATTTTACTTTATGATTTTACAATTTTGTGTAAAACAAAATCAATTACCAGACTAAAATCTAAAAGATAATATAATTAAATATAAGTAAGTATTTTATGAATTCAGAATTAATTAGTAAAGCAGACGAATTTGAGCACAGAAAATTCAAATTTATTACTACTAGTGATAGAATATTAGCTTCAAGAGAGGTAAAATCTTTAATACTAGAGATAAACGAAGTATATAAAGAAACAAAAGATAGCGCCCTAATGGATGCTATGAAGCGATTAACAGTTGTAAAGCAACGAATTGAAAAAAGATTAAAAGGAAAACCTTTAACTGCATAAACTTATTACAACAATAAACAACGTTATTATTCGTTTATTACTATAGGTAGAATAGTATTTTTCATAATTTACTATTCTTAATAATATTTATTCTTGATAAAAGCTCTAGTTAAAACTAGAGCTTTTTTTTATTTTTACGCTCTAAGTTTTAATAGAAACTTCATTTCTCTCTCGAAAAAACAATTTTCTCACTCTAAGAAAGAAAAAAATTACTTTCTGTTATTATTTTAAATAAAATATTTATTTATTTTGAGTAATAAAAAAATCGTATTTTTATGTTAATCAGACGGTTAATTAACTACAAAAAAAAAGCCTAAAAAATCTCTTAAAAAAATCAAAAAAAACTTTTGGCAGATTCAAAAAACATTATATATTTGCATCGCTTTTAAAGGCAACAAGCCGATGTAGCTCAGCTGGCTAGAGCAGCTGATTTGTAATCAGCAGGTCGTGGGTTCGAGTCCCTCCATCGGCTCAATAAAAATAAAAAGCGCTAACTTAAGTTAGCGCTTTTTTTATGCACATATTTCATTAAATTTGCTTTAACAACTCATCTTAATAAAACTCAATGAAAAACATATTTGTAATCGGTATTGCTGGCGGAACTGGAAGTGGAAAAACAACCGTAGTAAATCAAATAATTAATGAGCTTCCTCAAGATGAAGTATGCATCATATCACAAGACTCATATTATGCTCAAACCGATAATTTAAGCTATGAAGAACGCACAAAGATAAACTTTGACCATCCTAGGGCTATAGATTTCGATTTACTTGTAAAACATTTAAGCGATTTAAAGAGTGGTAAAATAATAGAACAACCTATTTATTCGTTTGTAGCTCATAACAGAACCAAGGACACGATAAAAACACACCCAAGAAAAGTGATTATAGTAGAAGGTATTTTAATTTTTAACAGCAAAGAACTAAGAAACCTTTGTGATATAAAAGTTTTTGTACATGCCGATGCTGATGAGCGCCTTATAAGAAGAGTTCGTAGAGATATTAAAGAAAGAGGAAGAGATATTGATGAAGTTTTAAGCAGATACCAAAGTACCCTAAAACCAATGCATCAACAATTTATTGAACCAACAAAAAACTACGCTGATATTATAATTCCGAATGATAGATATAACACTGTAGCTATAGATATTGTTAGAACCGTAATTAGCGATCGCTTATAATATGAATTTAAAATCAATAAAAAATAAACCCTCTTTTAAAATAGCAACAAATATTTATGTTGTTATTTTAACCGTATTTGTTATTTGGATGCTTTTTTTTGATGAAAATTCTTATCTTACCCATAGAGAATTTAATAAAGAAATTGAAGAACTAGAAATCTGGATAGATTATCACAAGAACAAAATTGATAAAGACAAAAAAACTATAAAAAAACTTCAAGACTCTCTTCAACTGGAACGCTATGCGCGTGAAAAATATTTGATGAAGAAAGAAGATGAAGATATTTATATTATCGAATTTGATACCATACAAAAATAATGAGTACTTATTTATTTAACGACTTCAAGGAAATTAGTGCTGCCGAATGGAAACAAAAAATACAGGTAGACCTTAAAGGTGCTGATTATAATGACACGCTTCTTTGGAAAACTGACGAAGGAATTACCGTTAAGCCTTTTTATACAAAAGAAGACCAAACAAAAACAAAAATAGCAACCCCAGAAAAGGGATTCAATATTTGTCAGTCTATTTATATTGAAGACGAAAAAAAAGCAAATTCCTTTGCTATCGACTCTTTAAAAAGAGGCGCTAAGTCTATTGAGTTTAAAGCGAAAAATAAATTTGATTACAAAACACTACTTCAGGATTTAGACCTTAAAAATACTGTGCTTTATTTTAAAGTAAAATTTTTAGATGCTAAATTTATTATTGAATTATCAAACTTTATCGCTTCTGATAATTGTTATTTTAATATTGATATTATTGGCAATTTAACGAGTACAGGTAATTGGTTTACCAACTTAAATAATGATCATAAAGAATTCGAAAAGATCATTAATAATGTTAATAACGCTATATGTATTAACGCTTCTACATATCAAAATGCCGGAGCAAATAACACACAACAACTTGCCTACGCACTTGCACACGCAAATGAATATTTAAATCACTTCGGAAGTAAAATAGCGAGTAACATACATTTCAATTTCTCTGTAGGCAGTAACTACTTTTTTGAAATAGCGAAACTAAGAGCTTTTAGAATTTTATGGGCATCACTTTTAAAAGAGTATGCTATTAAAAACAATAAAACGCATTTATTTGTGCAACCCAGCTTACGTAACAAAACATTGTACGATTATAATGTAAATATGCTTCGTACAACATCAGAATGTATGAGTGCTGTTTTAGGCGGAGCTGACACGGTATGTAATATTTCTTACGATGATATTTTTCATCATTCGAATGAATTTGGTGAACGAATTTCAAGAAATCAATTATTGATTTTACAACAAGAAAGCGAACTTTCAGATGCTCAGAACTTTGCAGACGGGGCTTATTATATAGAAGCTATCACGCAACAATTGGCTCATAATTCTTTAGAAGTTTTTAAAACTATTGAAAAAGGTGGTGGATTCTTAAAACAACTTAAAGAAGGGATCATACAACGAAAAATTAAAGATTCTGCTGAGAAAGAACAAACAAAATTCGATACTGGTAAATTAGTTTTATTAGGAACTAATAAAATACAGAACAACAACGATAAAATGAAGAATGATTTGGAGCTTTTTCCGTTTATGAAAATTAGAAACGAAAAAACACTCATCCAACCTATTATTCAAAAAAGATTAGCTGAAAAGCTAGAACAAGAACGTTTACAAGATGAGTAGAAAAAACGTATCAAACATACAATTAGACCAAAGTCAAAAATCACAAGTTGAAAGCAAACAACATGAAGATTTCGTTGCTGGTATAGCTCCGAATTTACGTGGCCCATACTCAACAATGTATGTTAGAAGACCATGGACTATTCGTCAGTACGCCGGATTTTCAACAGCCGAAGAAAGTAATGCTTTTTATAGAAGAAACCTAGCTGCTGGTCAAAAAGGACTTTCTGTTGCTTTTGATTTAGCAACACACCGTGGTTACGATTCAGATCATGAACGTGTTCAAGGTGATGTTGGTAAAGCTGGTGTAGCGATTGATTCTGTTGAGGACATGAAAATTTTATTCGACCAAATTCCGTTAGATAAAATGTCGGTTTCAATGACTATGAACGGTGCAGTTTTACCAATTTTGGCCTTTTATATCGTAGCCGCCGAAGAACAAGGCGTTGCTCCTGAATTATTATCAGGAACCATTCAAAACGACATTTTAAAAGAGTTTATGGTGCGTAACACATATATCTACCCTCCTACTCCATCAATGAAAATAATTGCGGATATTTTTAAATACACATCGGATTTTATGCCGAAATACAATTCTATTTCTATTTCTGGTTATCACATGCAAGAAGCAGGTGCAACCGCCGAAATTGAATTAGCATATACTTTAGCTGACGGATTAGACTACATAAAAAAAGGACTAGAAGCAGGAATGGACATTGATACTTTTGCTCCGAGATTATCTTTTTTCTGGGCAATAGGGATGAATCACTTTATGGAAATTGCCAAAATGCGAGCAGCTAGAATGTTGTGGGCAAAAATCGTAAAACAATTCAACCCTAAAAATCCAAAATCTTTAGCTTTACGAACACATTGCCAAACAAGTGGCTGGTCTTTAACAGAGCAAGATCCTTTTAACAATGTAGCTCGAACAACTATTGAAGCTATGGCTGCGGCTTTTGGAGGCACACAGAGCTTACACACAAACGCTTTAGACGAAGCAATTGCTTTGCCAACAGATTTTTCTGCACGTATTGCGCGTAACACGCAAATATATTTACAAGAAGAAACAAATATTACAAAAACTGTTGATCCTTGGGCAGGAAGCTATCACGTAGAACAACTAACTGAAGATATTACCAACAAAGCTTGGGAATTAATTAAGGAAGTTGAGGAATTAGGCGGAATGACAAAAGCTATTGAAAAAGGAATTCCGAAAATGCGTATTGAAGAAGCTGCTGCAAAAAAACAAGCAAAGATAGATAGCGGACAAGATATAATTGTAGGTGTAAACAAATACCAACTGGCACAAGAAGATCCTTTACATATTTTAGAAGTTAATAATGAAGCAGTGCGCTTATCGCAAATCGAGAGGTTAAACGATATAAAATCAAAAAGAGACAGCGCTAAGGTTACAAAATCTTTAAACGATTTAACAGCTTGTGCTAAATCCAATGAAGGGAATTTATTAGATTTAGCAGTAAAAGCTGCTAAAAACAGAGCTACTTTAGGTGAAATTTCTGACGCTTTAGAAAGTGTTTTCGGACGTCATAAAGCGGTTCATAAAACAATTTCGGGCGTGTATAGTAAAGAAATAAAAGACGATAAGTTATTTAAGAAAGCAATTGAATTTGCCGATAAATTTGCTGAATTAGAAGGACGAAGACCAAGAATAATGATTGCCAAACTAGGCCAAGACGGTCATGATCGTGGCGCAAAAGTAGTTGCCACTGGTTATGCTGATTTAGGTTTTGATGTAGATATTGGTCCTTTATTTCAAACACCGCAAGAAGCAACCAAACAGGCTATTGAAAACGATGTTCATATTTTAGGTATTTCGTCATTAGCGGCAGGTCATAAAACATTAGTTCCTCAAGTAATTGCTGAATTAAAAAAATACGGAAGAGAAGATATCATGGTAATTGTTGGAGGTGTAATTCCGGCGCAAGATTATCAATATTTATTTGACGCAGGCGCTGTAGGTGTTTTTGGCCCTGGAACCAAAATTGCACAAGCAGCAATTGATATGTTAACTATTTTAATTGATAGCGTAGAGGAATAAAATTATGAAAATAAAATTCATCGATAGAACATCTGGCAATATAATTACTGAAACTCCGCCTGGTGAAGTTTTTTTAAAGTTATTATACAATAATCCGTTTGGGAAAATGGCTTTTTTACCAATAGCAAAACGTAAGTTTTTATCTGCTTGGTATGGTAAAAAAATGGATAAATCATCTTCTATAAAAAAAATAAACGTTTTTGTAAAACAGTTAGATATTAATATTGACGAGGCTGAAAAGCCAATTTCTGAATTTACTTCATTTAACGATTTCTTTTACAGAAAACTAAAACCAACTGCCAGACCTATTCAAAATGGCTTTACCTCTCCTGGCGACGGAAAAATGCTTGCTTTTGAAAACATTACAGACATTGGTCATTTCTTTATAAAAGGACGAAATTTCACTTTAAAAGAATTTTTAGCCAATGATGAATTGGCTGAGAAGCACAAAAACTCTTCGTTAATTATTTTACGATTAGCACCAAACGACTATCACCGTTACCATTTTCCTTACGACGGTACACCTTCTGAAATGACGAAGATAAAAGGTGACTATTTTTCAGTTTCTCCATACGCATTGGCATCAAACTTTACCAAAGTTTTTTGTGAAAACAAACGTGAGTATTGCATTTTATCGTCCGAAGAAAAAGGAGATATTATCGTAGCTCCTGTTGGTGCAACAATGGTAGGAACTATTATCGAAACTTTTAAACCCAATATCAAAATAAAAAAAGGGGATGAAATGGGGTATTTTGCCTTCGGTGGATCAACAATTGTACTGTTAGTTAATAAAAATAAATTAACGATTGACGCCGACATTATAAAAAACACAAAGAACCGTATTGAGACATTTGTTAAAATGGGAGAAAAGATAGGGATATAACCTTTCTTTTTTAACGTTTTATTTCCTTAAAAATGGGTGAATTCATAAAGGTATTAAGACATTAATACGTAAATTTGCGAAGTTTTACACTTAGCTGATTTACAGATGAAAAAAATCTTAGATATTCTTTACTCTACACGCTTAACAGCGGTACTATTTTTCGTTTTTGCAGTGGCCATGGGAATCGCCACTTTTATAGAAAACGATTTCGGAACACAAACTTCAAAAGCTTTAGTTTACAATACTTGGTGGTTCGAATTAATTATGATCTTTTTTGTAATTAATTTTTTTGGAAACATCTTTAGGTATCGTTTATATAAAAAAGAAAAATGGGGCGTTTTACTTTTCCATTCAGCATTTTTACTCATATTAATTGGCGCAGGAGTTACGCGCTATGTTAGTTATGAAGGAATTATGGTTATTGATGAAGGAGAGACTACAAACACTTTCTTTTCTGACACCAACTATTTAAACGTTGTTGTTGATAATAATCAGTTTCAAAAAGAAACAAACAACAAATTATTACTTTCTGCTTGGGGAAGTAATTCTGTAAAATTTACTGAAACTTTTCAACCTGAAAAAGACAAAGCTCAACATAAGATATCGTATAATTTAGTTGAATACATTCCTTGGTCTGAACAAAAACTTGTTTTAGACGAAAACGGAGTAGAACACTTATTTTTAGTAGAAAGTTCTAGCGGAAGCAGACACGAACATTATATTAAAAGAGGAACTACTCAAAATATTCACAACATACTTGTAAGTTTTGATGTGCCTGAGAAAAATGCCTCTGTTAACTTTTATTACGAAGGGGATAATTTAAAGATGGTCTCTAAAAACAACGGTGATTGGCTAAGAATGGCTGATCAAAAAAGAGGTCAAATTGTTAAAGACAGTTCGCAACACTTTCAGTTTTTAACATTGCACACCATAAAAGGATTACAGTTTGTTATTCCGAAATCTCCTGAAAAAGGAATCATGAAAACCCTTTCCGGAGAAAAAGATAATGAAAAATACGATACTGTTATTTTTGATATTACAGCAAATGACGAAACTAAAAGAATAGCGCTGTATGGTGGTAAATTTAATGTTGATAATGTTGAAGAATTTAGTATTGGCGACTTAAACTTTAGAGCTTGGTATGGTGCTAAAAAATTAGAAACTCCCTTTAAAGTTAAACTAAATGACTTTCAATTAGAAAAGTATCCTGGTTCAGAAAGTGCCGCTGCCTATGCTAGTGAAATTACAGTTATAGACGACAAAGAAACTTTTGATTTTAGAATATTTATGAATAATATTTTAGATTACAAAGGGTATAAACTGTTTCAATCTAGTTATAAAATCGAAGGCGACAATGAACAAACTCATCTATCTGTAAATCATGATTTCGTAGGTACTTGGATTACTTATGTTGGTTATACCTTATTATTCTTTGGTTTAACTTTTATTTTATTCATAAAAAACACTCGTTTTAACGACTTAAAGAATTCACTAGATAAAATCAAGCTAAAAAAAGCTGGTTTATCTGTAATCCTTTTATTCTTATCTCTTAATTCAACTGCACAAGAACATGGTGATGTGCACAAACCAAAAGAGCTCTCAATAATACAAATAGATTCTATTTTAACAAGCAATAAACCTAGCCCTGAACATACCAATCAATTTAGTACTTTAGTGATACAAGATGTTGGTGGTAGAATGAAGCCGGCACACACTTTAGCTTCTGAATTAGTAAGAAAAGTTGCACATACCAATAGTTTTAAAGGACTGAACCCAACGCAGGTTTTGCTTTCTATTACAGAAATGCCAATGCTTTGGTTAAATATTCCGTTTATCTATTTAGAAAAAGGAAATACACAAATAAGAGAGCTTTTAGGCGTTGCTAAAGATGCAAAATATGCGCGCTTTATTGATTTTTATGATACTAAAGGAACATCTAAAATAGGTAAATTAGTAGCGGAAGCTAAGAAAAAGAAGATTCAGAGTAAGTTTGAAACGGATGCTATTAAAATAGAGCAAAGAGTTTGGTTATTATCACAAACTTTAGGTGGCGGTATGTTACGCATCTACCCGATTCCTAATGACGAGAATAACAAATGGGTATCGCAGCCAGAAACATTAAATGCTGGTTTTAAAGGAACGGATTCTGTATTTGTACGTCAATCACTACCGGTGTATATGCAACTTCTACAAAACTCAAGAAAATCTGGAAACTACGCAGAAACTAACAAGGTTTTAGACGGAATTAAAAAGTTTCAGAAAAAATTCGGAAAAGAAGTCTATCCTTCAGAAGATAAAATTGAATTAGAGATTATGTATAATGAGTTTGATGTTTTTAATCGTTTGATTAAGTACTTCGGATTGTCAAGTATTCTTTTAATTATCTTTTTAGTCGCTCAGGTTTTTTCAAACAAAAAATGGATAAGCTATGTGGTAAAAGGATTAATCGCAATTATTATTGGTTTCTTTATTCTACATACTTTAGGCTTATTATCTAGATGGTATATTAGCGGTAATGCTCCTTGGAGTAATGCGTACGAATCTATTATTTTTGTTGCTTGGGCAACGATGTTTTTTGGTTTATCATTAGGTAAAAAATCAACATTAACAATTGCTGCTGCAACTTTTATTACGGCAATTACCTTGTTTTTTGCAAGTCAGAATTGGTTAGATCCAGAAATAGCAAACTTACAACCGGTATTAAATTCTTGGTGGTTAAAAGTACACGTTTCTATTATTGTTGCTAGTTACGGACCTTTTTCTTTAGGTATGATCTTAGGTGTTTTTAGTTTATTCTTAATGATTTTCACTAACTCGAAAAACAAGAAAAAAATGGATCTTCATATAAAGGAGTTAACCATTATCAATGAAATGTCTATAACGGTTGGATTGGTTTTATTAACAATTGGTACTTTTTTAGGCGGAATGTGGGCGAACGAAAGTTGGGGACGTTATTGGGGTTGGGACCCAAAAGAAACTTGGGCGTTAATATCTATTATGGTATATGCTTTTGTTTTGCACATGCGTTTAATTCCGGGGTTAAGAGGACGATATACTTTTAATCTTTGGTCTATTATCGCTTTTGCATCTATCATGATGACTTATTTTGGAGTAAATTTCTATTTATCAGGGTTGCATTCCTATGCAAGTGGAGATAAGGTAATTACACCTACCTCAGTTTATTATTCAGTTTCATTTGTTTTTATTATAGGATTATTTGCTTGGTTTAAGTACAAAAAGTTTTATAAAAAATAAATCTCATTAATGTTATAACAGAAAAATGTACTTTTGTATGTTGATTAAAAAAAGAAAAAATGTTCAATAAAAATATAAAATTAGGATTAGCAGGATTAATAACTCTATGGTCTATTTATGAATTTTCTCAAGTTCATATAATGAACGGAATTAGTATTCTTTTACTAGCAGGTCTTTTCGTTTTCTTTTATTTTAAAAACGAATTTATTTTACTAGCATTTATGCAATTGCGAAAACAAAACTTTGAAGGTGCTAAAAAATGGTTAGATTATATTAAAAATCCATCAACAGCCTTAATTCAAAAACAAGAAGGGTACTATAATTACTTACACGGAATCATGTTGAGTCAAACTAACATAACGCAAGCTGAAAAGTTTTTACGAAAGGCTGTGAAATTAGGTTTAGCGATGGATCATGACTTGGCCATGGCTAAATTACAACTAGCAGGAATAGCAATGACCAAACGCAGAAAACGTGAAGCTACTAATTTAATGATAGAAGCTAAAAAATTAGATAAGCATGGCATGCTAAAAGAACAAATGCAAATGATGAAGCAACAAATGAAGAAGATATAAGTTTCGTTTCTTTGCTAGACTAATATTACAAAATAATCTAGATGATTTTAATTGCAGATGCTGGCTCAACAAAAACAGATTGGATTGCTCTTGACTCTCAAAAAGAAGAAGTATTTAGAGTTAAATCGCTAGGATTAAATCCTGCCATTATTTTAAAAGAAGAATTGTTAAATCGTATAAATAATGTAACACAACTAATAGCTTGTAAAAACGATATTCAAGAAATTCATTTTTATGGTGCCGGCTGTGGATCTACTTTGCCTATTGAAATATTAACTGACGTATTACAGGTTGTTTTTAAACATGCTAACATCATTATTTCTGAAGACATGCTAGCAGCTGTATATGCCTGCAGCCCTAAAGAACCTTCTATTGTTGCTATTTTAGGTACAGGCTCTAATAGTTGTTATTATGACGGTGCTACTATAAAAAAATCATCTGCATCCTTAGGTTATACAGTAATGGATGAAGCTAGTGGCAACTATTTTGGTAAAAAATTATTAAGAGATTTTTTCTATAAAAAAATGCCTATTAATTTAGCAGCAGCATTTAAAAATCAGTTTAATGTTGATGTTGATTTCATTAAAAAAAATTTATATAGAACACCAAATCCTAATATGTATTTAGCCTCTTTTGCTAAATTTATGTTCGAGTATAAAGAGGAAAAATACATTAAAAAAATAATTAAAAAAGGGTTTCAAAAATATTTTAAACACCATATATTACCTTATAAAAAAGGTATTGATACCCCCATTTATTTTATAGGTTCTATTGCTTATTATTTTAGCGATATTTTAGAGCAAATTGCTAGAAAAAATAACTTAACTGTTACCGATGTAATTCAACGACCTATAAACAACCTGGTTAAATTTCATCAAGAAAACACAATTTAACAAAGTTCCACCACTCGCTCTAGTGCCATTCCTCTTGAACCTTTTATTAGAATAACACTTTTCTGTATTGGGATATTAATTAAATGTTTCTTCAACGCTTCAAAACTTATAAACTTTAGATAGTCCGTTTCGGTTCGATTAAAATTTTCACCAACAAAAAACAAATTACCAAACTTATATTCTGTAGCTAAATCTACTATCTTCTGATGCTCTTTAAGACTATAATCACCCAACTCAAACATATCTCCTATAATTACGACTTTATGTGCTGATTTAAGTGTCCTAAAGCTATCTAATGCTGCTTTCATACTTGTTGGATTTGCATTATAAGCATCTAAAATAATCTTATTCTTTTTTGTCTCTATTATTTGAGATCGATTATTTGAAGGAATATAATTTTCAATAGCCTCTCTTATTTCTTCTTTAGGCACCTTAAAGTAATTAGCGATCGTTATAGCTGCCGAAATATTAGAGAAATTATAAGCTCCAATTAAATTACTTTGTATGTCAATTCTTCTATAAGATAATTTCACAAACGGATTTGCTTCAACAAACTCAATCGACTCATCAAATAAAATAGTATTTGCATTTTTTGTTTTCTCTAGCTGAATTGTATCCTTTGGATTTACAAATATTTTTTTATTATTATCAATAAGAAAATCATACAGCTCTGATTTTGCTTTTATCACACCATCAAGTGAACCAAAACCTTCTAAATGTGCACTTCCAAAATTGGTTATAAAACCAAAATCGGGATTTGATATCTTTGATAAAAAAGCAATTTCTTTTGGATGATTTGCTCCCATTTCAACAATACCTATTTCTGTAGCTGTTGTCATCGACAATAGTGTTAAAGGCACACCTATATGATTGTTTAAATTACCTACTGTCGCTGTTGTATTATATTTAGATGACAACACTGCGTTAATAAGCTCTTTGGTGGTTGTTTTCCCATTACTTCCTGTTAATGAAATAATAGGTATATTTAATATTCTACGGTGGTAACTTGCTAATTCTTGAAGTGTTTTTAATACATCGTCTACTAAAATTATATTTTCTGACGTTTTATATTCAGCTTCGTCAATAATCGAAAAATCAGCGCCTTTTGTTAGCGCTTCTTCTGCAAAGTTGTTGCCATTAAAATTATCACCTTTTAATGCAAAGAAAATGGTGTTTTTTCTAATTTCTCTTGTGTCTGTATCTACCAAACCGTGTTTAGTAAATAACGAATATAAATCTACTATTTTCATCCTGTAAAAATAAAAAACCTCATTGAAATTCAATGAGGTTTATATATTGTATTAGTTAATTTTATCAGGCACGGCTCTTTTCCTTTTATTAAGCCTCATTGGTCCCATTTTATCTGTAGCA
Source organism: Tenacibaculum sp. SM2510 (assembly GCF_057002845.1). Lineage (NCBI taxonomy): Bacteria > Pseudomonadati > Bacteroidota > Flavobacteriia > Flavobacteriales > Flavobacteriaceae > Tenacibaculum > Tenacibaculum sp. SM2510. Next base: position 2,422,500 of record NZ_CP192703.1, on the reverse strand, counting down.
CATCTAAACCCGATAAAGTTAGTTGCCATATACTCTGGAAAATACCTTCTTTGAGCAGGATCTAACCAATACTCTCTATCAGCCCATGAACCTCCTTTATAAACTCTAGATTTATCACTCACTAAAGTAGTTCTTCTTTTAGAATCGTACTTGTAATTATCTATTGCATTTCCTAAAGAATCTCTTTCAGCTTCAGGTTTTTGTGGTGAATTATACATTCTAGACACCCCTTCTAACTGATCTTTATCTAAAATATAATTTTTAGAAGAAGCTTGATCTCCATCACCCAAACTTGAATTATTTGCTAAATTATAATTTCTTCTCATGTAAGTATCCTCTTTTGTAATAGGAATATACTTAACACTACCTGGTAAATCTTTAGGTACTATTCTTCCGTTTTCTAGCGTATCATATTCTATCTCACCTACTTCATCTCCTACAATAACAACCTTACCACTTTGATCTATTAATTTTTTAGTAAAAACATTACCTCTAAAATAATTAAAATCATTTGCTTCTGAATCAATTATAGGTCGATATACATCTTGAACCCATTCTGCTACATTACCAGACATATCATATAAACCAAAAGCATTTGGAGGATAACTTCTTGCTGCATTTGGAATATCTGAACCATCACTACTCCAACCAGCAATACCACTATAGTCTCCTTTACCTTGTTTAAAGTTAGCTAACTGATCACCTCTTCTTCTCTTATCTCTATCCCTAGTATACTTACCATTCCAAGAATATTTTTTTCTCCCACGAATATTATTATACTCACGATTTTCAAAAATAGCTTTTGCAGCATATTCCCATTCAACTTCTGTTGGCAGTCTAAATTTTTGCGCTAAAATACCATCTGATGAAGTAACCTGTCTTCCCGAGAATTGATCTTTCGCTGGTTTAGGATCTCCTTTTTTTCTTGGCACAGGAATCCCTTTTTTATAAATTGTTGAATCTCCTTCAAACAAAGCATAAGGATTTGTTAAATAAGTATCTGTATCAAAATTATCTTTTCCTTTAAAACTTAATGAATCTTCTTTAAAAATGTTTTTAATAACACCTTTATCCATTAATATTTTTAAATTCACCGCATTTGTACGCCACTTACAGTATTTATTTGCTTGTAACCAACTAACACCTACAACAGGATATTCAGCATAAGATGGGTGCCTTAAATAACTTTCAGATAATAAATTTGTATTTCCCAAACCTTTTCTCCACACTAAAGTATCTGGTAAAATAGATTGGTAAATATTTTTAAATTGTGGCTCTTCTGGTGGAAATATATCTTTGGTATATTGCATAAATAAACCATATTCAGCATTTGTAACCTCAGTTTCATCCATATAAAAAGAACGCACATGCATCTTTTTAGGTGTCGTATTCCAATCAAACATTACATCATCTTGTACTAACCCCATAGTAAAACTTCCACCTTCTATATGTACCATACCAGGAGGAGCTTCTTTACTATTATTATCTTTTCCTTTTATATAACCTCCATAATTAGGATCATTAAAGTTCCAGCCAGTTAGTGAAGATTTACCTGAACCACTGCCTCTATTGCTCTTACAAGAAGTAATCAACAATCCAGTGATAGCCAATAAACTAAATATTTTTAACGTGCTTTTCATGTATTTTTAACTATTTTAAGGGTAGCGCAATTTACAATATTTATGACTCCTTACAACTAATTTATTTATAAATTAAAAGGGTCTAAGAGTTTCTCTTGCTAGATTACAAACGTTTTTTTTTTACGTTTAGTATTACGAATCTAAGAAAAAGATTAAATATCTACCATTAAATTTAATTTTTATACATAAAAAAGTTTTATGCTAACATTATTAAAAACTTAATGAGCACAAATTTTAACTTTATTCTAAAAAAATATTATTTTATATAATAATCAGCTGATTAAAACGTTAAACAACTGATTAAAAACTAATAAAAATTAGCATTTTTTTAAGAATATCATATATTTGCTCAACTAATAATAAAATTTTACATGAAAAAATTAACATTTTTTTTATTCTTTGTATGTTTTGCCCTTCAAATCAAAGCTCAAAATACAACAGCAACTCCATTTTTATTAATATCATCTGATGCTCGTGCCGGAGGTATGGGAGATGTAGGGGTTGCAACCTCCGCAGATGCTTTTTCTATTTTTCACAATCCTGCTAAAACAGTTTTTAACCAAAACAAGATAAGTGTTGGTGTTAACTATACTCCTTGGTTACGTAATTTGACTGATGATATTTTTGTAGGAAATGCTTCTTACGTAAATAGGTTTAAAGAAAATGCCGCTTGGGGTGTAGATATTAAGTATTTTTCACTTGGACAGGTTGAATTAACAAACGAAAATGGTACCGGTACCGGTACAGAAAACCCTAGTGAATTTTCTATTACGGGTGTTTATTCTATGAAGTTAAGCGAAAAATTCTCAATGGGTATTGGCTTAAAATACATCAACTCTAATTTAGATGTTAATGATAGTAATGTTAATGCCGTTAATTCATTTGCTGTTGATGTTTCTGGTTACTATCAATCTGACGAACAAAATTACGGCAGCTTTAATGGTCGTTACCGCTTAGGTTTTAACATTGCTAATATTGGTCCTAAAGTAGAATACACTCCAGGACAAGAAAACTTTATTCCTACCAACGCAAAGATTGGTGGTGGTTTTGACTTTATATTAGACAGCCAGAACATCGTAGGTCTTAATTTAGAATTCACAAAACTATTAGTCCCATCTAGTAGTGGTGATACTAATTCTCCTGAAGGCCAAGGAAATAACAGAGGTTGGTTTGAAGGAATGTTTACTTCTTTAGGTGACAGAAGTTTTGGTGAAGAAATGAAAGAAACTACTTGGGCATTAGGTGCCGAATATTTATACAACAATGCCTTTGCTCTTAGAGCTGGTTACTTTCACGAAAGTGAAGAGAAAGGTCAAAGACAGTTCTTAACATTGGGTACAGGTTTTACTGCGAAAGCATTTACGTTAGACTTATCATACTTAGTAAATACATCAGCAGTTAATAACCCTTTAGAAAACACTTTACGCTTTTCTTTATCATTTGATCTAGGAGAAATTTACGATGACTATTAGATTGTAGTTTTTTTTTAATAAATTCGTAGTATAATATAAAGCAGTCTTACAGGCTGCTTTTTTTGACCAACACTATTTCTTTATGGAAAAAATAGAATTAAAAGCTGCTGCAACGATTTATAACGATTTAGCAGAATTAGCACAAGAAGATAAAAAGTTAATGGATAAGGCTATTGAAGCAAGAGCAAAAGCTTATGCCCCCTACTCTAAATTTAAAGTAGGTGCTGCGTTTTTACTAGAAAACGATGCTGTAGTTTTAGGTAACAACCAAGAAAATGCGGCATACCCATCTGGTATGTGCGCCGAAAGAGTTGGTGTATGGAAAGTGGGATCAGAATTTCCTGGAATAAAAATTAAAAAACTAGCCATTTCAGCTGCTTCTGAAAATACAACCGTAAATAAACCTGTGGGGCCTTGTGGTGCTTGCAGACAAACTTTATCAGAATATGAAATCAATCAAAAAGAACCAATAGAAGTGTTTTTTATGGGTGAAGTTGGTAAAATTGTAAAAACAGATTCTTTACTTTCTTTGTTACCTTTCTCTTTCGACAGTTCGTATTTATAATATTAGAAAACCACAAGCTCAAAAAAGACAACTCTTTTTTTTAAAATATTTAATTATAAAGCCATTTTTTAAGGATTCTACAATTCTTTTAAAATGACTCTTAATTAATACTTTAATATAATTTAAAATGCTTTATTTGTATTTACAATCCTAATAAATCAGAATGGCATCAGCAGTAATTACAGGTACAGGTTCGTATATCCCTTCAATAAAAAAAGAAAATAGTCAGTTTTTAGCAAGTTCATTTTTGAATGCAGACGGAACTTCTTTTGATAGCACGAATACCATAATTATTGAAAAATTCAAATCAATTACTGGCATTGAAGAACGTAGGTATGCTAAAAATGACTACAAAGCATCGGACTTAGGATATTTTGCTGCTAAAAAAGCTATAGAAGATGCCAATGTGAATTCTGAAAATATAGATTATATCATATTCGCTCATAATTTTGGTGATGTAAAAAATGATGCTATTCAAACTGATATCCTTCCTAGTTTGGCTAGTAGAGTAAAACATTTACTTCAAATTGAAAATCCTAACTGTGTTGCTTATGACATTTTATTCGGATGCCCTGGTTGGATTGAAGGAGTTATTCAAGCACAAGCATTTATAAAAGCAGGTATTGCTAAAAAATGCTTAGTTATTGGCGGTGAAACTTTATCGAGAGTTGTTGACAAGTATGATCGCGATTCTATGATTTATAGCGACGGAGCAGGCGCTTGTATTGTAGAACTTAAAGAAGCCGGTAATAGCGGAATTTTGAGTCATGCTACACAAACTTTCACCAAAGAAGAAGCTTATTTTTTATTTTTCGGAAAGTCAAATAATGAGAGCTTAGATAAAGATATTCGATACATAAAAATGCACGGACGTAAAATTTATGAATTTGCATTAAACAATGTACCCAAAGCGATGAAAACAGCTTTAGATAAAAGTGAGATTGAAATTAATGAGGTAAAAAAAATATTTATCCATCAAGCAAATGAAAAGATGGATGAAGCTATTATCAAGCGGTTTTATAGATTGTATAAAAAATCGATTCCGCAAGGTATAATGCCTATGAGTATTCATAAATTAGGGAACAGCTCTGTTGCTACAGTACCTACTTTATTAGACTTGGTTTTAAAAGGAAATATCGAAAATCAGGAGGTAAAAAAAGGAGACGTAATTATACTGGCTTCTGTTGGTGCAGGAATGAATATAAACGCAGTGGTTTATCGTTATTAAAAAACTTCAAAAAATCTAAAATCAAATACTTAAAATCTAAATTCTAAGTACTATTTTTGCACATGCAACAACACAACGTACTTATTTTAGATTTCGGATCGCAATACACACAACTTATTGCGCGCCGTGTTAGAGAATTGAACATTTACTGTGAAATTCATCCTTATAACAAAATTCCAAAAAACTTAAACGACTTTAAAGCAGTAATACTATCTGGTAGTCCTAACTCTGTTCGTTCAGAAGCGGCGTTACATCCAGATTTATCTGAAATTAGAGGTAAAAAACCGTTATTAGCTGTTTGTTATGGCGCTCAATACTTAGCCCACTTTTCTGGCGGATTAGTAGCTCCATCAAACACTAGAGAGTATGGTAGAGCTAATTTATCTTTTGTAAAAGAAGATGAAACGTTCTTTTCAGACATATCAGAAGGAAGTCAGGTTTGGATGAGTCACTCAGACACCATTAAAGATTTACCAACAAACGGTATCTTATTAGCAAGCACAAACGATGTAGAAAACGCTGCTTATAAAATTGATGGTGAAACAACGTATGCTATTCAATTTCATCCAGAAGTATATCATTCTACCGATGGTAAACAATTATTACAAAATTTTTTAGTTAATATAGCTGAAGTAGCACAAACTTGGACACCTGATTCTTTTGTTGATGAAACAGTTGCTGACATAAAAGCAAAGGTTGGAACCGATAAAGTGGTTTTAGGATTGTCTGGAGGTGTAGATTCTACCGTAGCTGCGGTATTATTACACAAAGCTATTGGCGATAATTTACATTGTATTTTTGTTAATAATGGTTTGTTACGTAAAAATGAATATACCGATGTATTAAAGCAATACGAAGGTATGGGCTTAAACGTAAAAGGAGTGGATGCTTCGGCACGTTTCTTGAATGAGCTTGCTGGTTTAAGTGATCCAGAGGAAAAGCGTAAAGCTATTGGTAAAGTTTTTATTGATGTTTTTGATGATGAAGCAAATCAGATTGAAGACGCAAAATGGTTAGCACAAGGAACTATTTATCCTGATGTAATTGAATCAGTTTCGGTAAACGGTGGCCCATCAGCAACGATTAAAAGTCATCATAACGTAGGTGGTTTACCTGATTTTATGAAACTGAAGATTGTTGAGCCATTACGAATGATTTTTAAAGATGAAGTTAGACGTGTAGGAGCATCAATGGGAATTGACAAAGACCTATTAGGTCGTCACCCTTTTCCTGGTCCTGGATTGGCAATTCGTATTTTAGGGGATATTACCGAAGAAAAAGTGCGTATTTTACAAGAAGTAGATGCTGTTTTTATCAACGGATTAAAAGAAGACAATTTATATAACAAAGTATGGCAAGCGGGTGCAATTTTATTACCTGTAAACTCTGTTGGAGTAATGGGCGATGAAAGAACCTATGAAAAAGTAGTAGCTTTGCGTGCTGTTGAAAGCACAGATGGTATGACTGCAGATTGGGTAAATTTACCTTATGAGTTTTTACAAAAAATATCAAACAAAATAATTAATAATGTAAAAGGTGTTAACAGAGTTGTTTACGACATTAGCTCTAAACCACCTGCAACAATTGAATGGGAATAAACCCCTTATAATAAAAAAAATGTAGATGAAGAAATTTCAATTTTTACTTTTAATTTGTATTTTAACCTTTACCGTTTCTTGTGGTCAGCAAAAACGTTATATTTCTTATAAGGTTCAAGAAGGCGAGACAATGCGTGACATTGCAAAAAGACTGGATATGAAAACAAAAGATTTGTTACGTTTAAATCCTGATATTAGCAGACGACCAGATGCAAATACAGTTATTATTATTCCGAATCCTGAAGTAAAAACCGGAATTTCTTCAAACACAGCTGATGAAACAGTTGTTGATAACGAAAATATAGACGAAAACCCTTCTGATAAGAATATTGACGAAGAAAATAAAGCGAAAAACTCTTTTCTACAAACTGTGTATGAGTATGAAAATCATACTGTAATCGCAGGAGAAACGGTGTATCGTATAACCAAACTATATGACATCTCTAAAGACGATTTAATAGAATGGAACCCTGAGTACCCAACTATTAAAAATAATATACTAAGTATTGGCCAAGTTTTAAAGGTTAAATCTGTTGAAAAAGTAATCACAATTAACAGAGAAGAGGTTTTAGAAAAATTTTTAACTCATACAGTTAAAAGCAAAGAAACCGTATATAGTTTAACTCGTTTTTATAACATCTCAAAAGAAGATTTAATTCGTTTAAACCCTGAATACCCTGGCATAGAAAATAATGAATTATCTATTGATCAATTAATAAAAATAAAACCTATTGAAGAAGTAAATACTAATGAGAATTATACATTTTATAAAGATAGCATTCAAGAAAATGTAGCAATAGACGTAGCCATTTTACTTCCTTTTAAATTAAAAGATTATAAATCTGCTTCTGCAAAAGATATATTTAGTGATTTAAATAGTTCTGCTCCTTTGGCTAATATGGTTACTGATTTTTACATGGGTGCCGAAATAGCAATCGACTCAATTAAAAAGCAAGGCATACTTATTAATACAACTGTTTTTGACACCGGAAACAGAGATGATAATGTTCCTTTAATTATAGAAGAAAGAAAACTAGATTCTACCGATGTTATTATTGGTCCTTTTTATTCAGATAAAGCTGAGCTTATTGCTCGTAAGGTTCGTGCGCCTATTGTATTCCCTCATTTCTCTAGCAATCAAAATGATTTTTCTGCAACCAAACTTATTAAATCTGCACCAGATAAAAATAAATACACTGAATATTTAGGTTCATATTTAAAAGACATTTATAAAGGTGAAGAGGTTTTTGTTGTAGGTGATGGTGAAGCTAACTCTAACGATAGAATAAGTAAAATTGTAAGTAGTTTAAAAAAGCATGATTCTATTAGCGAAATTCATATTTTAAAACCAGAAGACGGTTATATTAAAAGAGAGTTATTTACCAATAAAATGGCTGTGAATAAACAAAACTGGGTTATCATCACTTCTGATAACAATGTAGCTATTGCCGATGTTTTAAACAGTATGATTGGTATACCTGATGATATGACAGTCCAGGTTTTTGCTGTAGAAAGAAATAAATCTTACGATAAAATAGAAAATAACAAGTTAGCTAGTGTTGATTTTACTTATGTTTCTAATGCTTTTGAAGATTCATCTTCAGATAATGTAAAGATTTTCAATAAAAAATACTACAAAAAAAACAATACTGTAGCTTCTGATTATGCGATTAAAGGTTTCGATATTACGTATGATATTTTAATACGTTTGGCCTCTGGAAAAGAGCTGTCAGAAACTTTTAAAGACGGAGTATCACTGCGCCTAGAAAACAAGTTTGACTATCGTAAAAAAACATTTAGCAGTACAAATAATAACGGCTTGTTTATTGTAAAATATAATAAAGACTTAAGTTTAACAAGACTTAAGTAATTGTATCCTACTAAAATAAAAACATAACTTAACGTCATTACGAGGATAAAAGACGAAGTAATCTTATAGTACAAAACCGAAAGATTCCTTCACAATGTTCGGAATGACGTTTTCTTTTAAGTTAACTACACCCAACTAAATTAAAAACACAACTTTTACGTCATTACGAGGATAAAAGACGAAGTAATCTTATAGTACAAAACCGAAAGATTCCTTCACAATGTTCGGAATGACGTTTTCTTTTAAGTTAACTACACCCAACTAAATTAAAAACACAACTTTTACGTCATTACGAGGATAAAAGACGAAGTAATCTTATAGTACAAAAAACCGAAAGATTCCTTCACAATGTTCGGAATGACGTTCTCTTTGAAGTTTACTACACCCAACTAAATTAAAAACACAACTTTTACGTCATTACGAGGATAAAAGACGAAGTAATCTTATAGTACAAAACCGAAAGATTCCTTCACAATGTTCGGAATGACGTTTTCTATTTCATCGCAATAGCATCCAACCAATCTTGATTACCTAAATACCATGCAATTGTTTTTTTTATGCCTTCTTTAAATTACGCAATATTAAAAAGGAGATACTAATTCGCTGAACTTAGAGATTATTTTGTCTTTTTCTGATAAAATAATTTCTTCTGAAGGAATAGTCCAATCAATATTTAAAGTTTCATCATTCCACGAAATTCTATCCTCGTATTCTGGTGCATATTTATTATCTACTTTATAAGAAAAAATAGCTTCCTCAGACAGTACTATAAAACCGTGAGCAAACTCTTTAGGAATAAATAATTGTTTTTTGTTTTTTTCAGATAATACCACCGTAACATGTTTACCGTAAGTTTTAGAATTTCTTCTTAAATCTACAACAATATCTAAAACAGCTCCCTGAATACACTTAACTAATTTTGCTTGCGCATATGGAGGTTTTTGAAAATGTAAGCCTCTTAATACGCCAAAAGTTGATTTTGACTCGTTATCTTGAATGAAATTAATTTCACCAATATTTTCTTCAAATTTCTTTTTATTAAACGATTCGTAAAAATATCCTCTTTCATCGTTAAACACTTTAGGCTCTATAATAACAACTTCAGGAATTTCTGTTTTAATAAAATTCATAATTATTCTTGCTTTTTAAACTACATCATTTCATTAACGCAAGATACCGCCTAAATAACTTACATATTCAAATAAATAGCAGTTATTTCTCAATCTTTGTAAAAAAAGATTTAAATAATAAGCATATTGTTAATTATCTCATATGTATGTGAACTTCTATGATTTGTATTATCTATAGGACTTGCTCCTCCTGTATTTTCAATTGCACTGGCCCATTCATATTCCCGAAAATTAACTAAGGCTATCCTGCTACTTTAGTTTTTAAAAACAGTGTTCTGGAGGCTACTTATAAATTTATAGCAGCACCAAAGCACCAACTGACTGAATAATGTTTTTTTTTTACACAAACTTAAAATCTCCTCCAGTCCTTCTTTACCCTAATTTAAAACCTGGTTATTCGCTAATGTAACGCACCTATTCTTAATAAATTTAAAACACCTAGAGTACTGTCTTAATCCGATTTAATATTTGGTCCAGTTTTTGAAATCTTTTTATTGGAACTAGTAATAGTAGCCTCTATGTTAATTACATTCTACTCAGACTACTTAAATAACGCCACAACATCTGGGTTAATATTAGCCGCATCATAACGTTCGCTTAGCACTAAATCACCTGTAATTAATTCTTCCTCGTTTTATTTTAACGGATTTTTTAATCAATTTAATAATGTTTACTTTGCGGATGTTCAAGTCATCTTTTATTAATTTTAGAAGGATATAAAAATGGTGTTTTTTATTTGTCCATATATCAAACTGGATCCACATTTTCTTAACATCTTTTTGGTGTTTTATCCTTTTAGATTCACTTTTTTTCATCGTTTCACTCCAAGAACCAATCGCGGCTACACGATAAGCACTCATTACATCGTCAACATACCCCATTTTACCATGTGTCGCTAAAACTAGCATAAGCGTAAGATCTCCAACTTGAGCTGTAAAAAACCAAGCGGGGAGTTCTTCAACAAACTTATTTAAAAAAACCATAGAATTCGTCGTTATAAGATCTCCTCCTCCCAAAATAGCATCTTTTATTCCTAACTTAAAATCATGTGGTATCACTTTTGGCTGGTTAATTTTAAGTACTTCACGGCTATTTTCATTTACATAATACGCTGGATGAAAAACCACTGAACAATCTTGATTTGCTTCCAAAAAATCCACCTGCTTTTGTAACTTTAACGGGTCTGTCCAGTAATCATCGCCTTCACACATAGCTATATATTTACCTTCTGCTCTCGAAAAATTATAAACAATAGTAACCCTCACCCCTTTTGAGTACTGATTTTCAGTTTGATAGACAGGTTTTATAATAGTTGGGTATTTTTCTTGATACTCCTTAATAATAGCAGCAGTATTATCGGTTGAAGCATCATCATGTACTAAAACTTCAAACTGAAAGTTAGTTTGCTGCATTACAAAACCATCTAAACACTGGCGTATATAAGGTTCATGATTATAGGCTAAACAACATACGGAAACAACAGGTTTTCTCATTTACTTTTGTCTTAAAAATTTAGCTGGATTCCCTATATATATAGAGTTATCAGGAATGTCACCTAATACAACTGCCCCTGAACCAACAATAGCAAATTCTCCAATAGTAACATTTTCTCTAATTGTCGAATTTGTTCCTACATGTGCACCACGACCTAAGATCACATTCCCTCCAACCACTGCATTTGCTGTAATATGAGAGAATCGTTTCATAGTACTATCATGGCCTAAAAATGAATTTGGCAATAAAATACAATTGTCTTCTATTGTTGTGTCTGGAGATAATTGCACTAAAGGAGCTATTAAAACGCCATAACCTATTTTACAATAGCCTCTAGGAATAACTGCTGTTGGATGTATTAAAGTCGCATAACGTCTCCTTGGAATATTTAAATTAGAAATTTTATCAAAAACTTCTTTTTCATTCTTCATTCCAATGTAACCAATAAAAAAATAAACATCATCATCTTTCAAATAGTGCTCTACATCTTTTGAAGTACCGATCACTTTATGCTTTTTATATACTCCAACCGTGTCTCCAATAGGCACAACATCATTTAAAAAACCAAGCACTTCATAGTATCCTAGGTCTTGTGCAACTGAAGCTGCAATCATACCAATACCTCTACCTCCAAGTATTACTAATTTTTTCATCCTTTACTTGTAATTAATTCTTTTTTTAATAATATTTTTTTCGCGGCTTTAATCATTGGAGGTCCAATAAACTTCCCATTCATAATAGCCACACCTTCTCCATTAGCTTTAGCTTCTTCTGCTAAAACCAACATTTCTTTGGCGTCTGTAATTTCGTCTTTTGTTGGAGAATAATACTGGTGTACTAAAGGAATTTCTTTAGGATTCAACACCAACATCCCTTCAAAACCTAAGGTTTTTGATATTTTTAAATTCTTTTCTAAATCTTCATAATCATGTACCCTAACATGTACTGTGTCTATTGGGATCACTCCAGCTGCTCTAGCTCCCATAGCAATCATTGCTCTAGGTGTAAACAAACTTTGATGTTCTAAATCATGTACACCTTCTAAATCGGTAACAAAATCTTCCGATCCATAAGCTATAGCTACAACTCGTGGTGAGGCCAAACAAATTTCCTGAACATTCATCACTGCTGAAGCGGTTTCAATTAAAGGAATAATTTTATACGTCCCAATAGGAAGTCCTTTTTCGTATTCAATCGTTTCTAAAAGCTTATCAAAGAAATAAACATCTTTGCCACGTTTAGATTTAGGGTACATAAAACCGTCTACCCCATCAATAGTGAGCTGCATAACATCTTTAAGTAATTCACCACTTTCTCGATCATTAACACGTGGAAATATTTTTTTGCCTCCAAACTTTTTTGCTGAAACATAAGAGATTATAAGATCTCTTGCAACTTGCTTATTTGCATATGGTTGTACAGAGTCTTCAACATCTAAAAGTAACACGTCGGCTTCAGATTTTGAGGCACTTGTCATTAATCGTTCATTATGACTAGGCACAAACATTAAACTTCTTAATAATAAATCAATCATAATTATGAATTCTTTTTAGAAACTAACACTTTTCTTCTGAATGACAAAACATCTTCGCCTAATTGATTTTCAGCAATAGTTTCAACATATACAATCCCTCTGTCATTTTTTGAGGTTTCCCATTTATCTAAGATTGTAGTACGCACATATAAGGTATCATTAATATATACAGGGTTTAAATGTTTTACCGCTTCATATTCTAAATTGGCAATCGCTTTACCACTAATATCTGCAACAGTAATACCTACAACAACACTAAATACTAGAGTACCTACAACTAATATTTTTCCGTGTTGTTTTTGCTGTGCATAATCCAAATTAATATGCACAGGATGATGATTCATTGTTAACAAACTAAATAGATTATTATCACTTTCAAAAATTGTTTTTGTTAAAGCGTGAGTCAAAGTCTCTCCAACGACAAACTCTTCGTAATAATTTCCAAATTTACTTTCCATTGTTATGTGTTCTAATAATTTCTAAAGCTTTTAGCGCATGAGGCTTTTCTATAACCTCATCGTTCAATATAAAAGGAACAACGCTTTCTCCGTTATAATCTTTTGGTAAATGTTGTAATACATTTTTAGCCCAATCTAATAATATATTGTCTTGTTGTATTTGATTTTGAAACCAAATCAATTGCGTAGGATGGATTAAAAATTTTCCATCATAACCGTTATCTTGAGCATATTTAACTTCTTCTGTAAAATCCTTTTCTTTAAAAACATTCATTGAAGCAATATCAATAGCTTGCAAATTATAAGCCTTGGCAAGATACAAAAATTCTTTTCTAGGATAATCTAATTGAGCTGATGTATGTTTTGCTTTTAAAAACGTCATTAAATCATGTGACCCCATTCCTATACCGACTATAGATTTTAATAAAGAATCCTCATTCATAAACACCTGCTGAATCTCCAATAATAATCTTGGGTGCTCAATAAGTATTATAAATTTGAGTGTTTTAAATGTTGAAATAATATCAATAAGTTCTGCAGCTGATTTTATTTTTGGCAAAACCATAAGTTGTACCCCTATATTTTTAAATCGTTCTATATAAGTTAAATTTAATTCATCTTCAAAATCGGCTCGTAAAGGCACCCTAAACCAATAGGAACTAAAATCTGTCACGGTATTGAGTTGATTAAAATATGTATCTATATTAGAACTTAAAATAGCATCTTCAAAATCAATGATAATCTCATCTACATGAGATTTCTTTATATCAGAAAGCTTATGTAATCGAGATGCTGGAATAAAAAAATAAGATTGCATACTTTTTAATTATTTTGAATTCTTAATAATAATCTACAAATCAATTCTACTTCTTCTACCGTTAAATCATAAAACAATGGTAAACATAGTACACGTTTTGCAACCATATCGGTAACTTCAAAATCTTGAGGTTCTAAATAAGGTAAAGCATTTGCTAATGACGGATAAAAATAACGGCGTGTAAATATCTCAGACGCTTTTAATTGGTCCATACATTTTAACATTAAAGTCTCACTGTCAAAAACTATAGGGTAATAAGCGTAATTTATAGTCGCTGCTTTATGCCATATTGGAGCTACGGCCTTTAAGTGTTTTAATCTTAAATGATACAACTCGGTAAGCGCCTTACGTTTATTATGAATCTGTTCAATATAAGGAATATTTGCTAACCCCATGGCAGCATGAAACTCTGAGTTTTTACCATTAATACCTAGTTCTGCAAAACTTTCGGGACCTGAAAACCCAAAATTGCGCATGTAGGATAATCGCTTTAGCAGTTCTGGATCTTTGGCTACTATAAGTCCCCCTTCAGTAGAGTGGTACAATTTGGTGGCATGTAAACTACAGATGCTGATATCGCCATATTCAAAAATAGATTTCCCAAAAACCTCCACTCCAAAGGCATGAGCACCATCGTAAATCACTTTTAAATTGTATTTTTCAGCAATGACTTCAATGGCTAAGACATCGCAAGGGTTTCCATATACATGCGTCGCTAAGATTGCGGTTGTGTTATCGGTAATAGCCGCTTCTATTTTACTAGCGTCTATATTTAAAGATGCTTTATCTACATCTACAAATACCGGCTTACAACCTTCCCAGACAATACTACTTGTCGTAGCAATAAAGGAAAAAGGCGTCGTTATTACCTCTCCTTTTAACCCCAAGACTTTAATAGCCATTTGCAACGCTACAGTGCCATTAGTTACATACAATAGGTGCTTGAGTTTTAAATGTGCTTTAAGCGACATCTCTAATTCACTCGCAAGAGGCCCCATATTGGTTAACCATTGGCGTTGCCAAATACCTTTTAAGTACTTCTGATATTCCTCTTGTGGAGGCATAAAGGGTTTTGTAATAGGAATCATAGATTTCTGTTTTTTATAAAAGTAAGTGCATAGAGCATGACTTGCGTTTTAAATACATGATGTAAACCAAAGTATAAAGTTATGCCAGCAAGCGATGCTAACAAAATTTGAATTAAATCATGCTCCGGTTCTGTATGACTGACAACAAATGACATAACTACGTACATAATTGTCGTAATTAATAATACAGGTAGCACATCTAACACTTGCTCTTTTAAGGTGTAATTAATCATTTTACTACTGTAATGGGTATTGATAACTAGCGCTATAAAAGACATAAAAACACTGCTCCAAACGAGCGCATAAATACCAAATGGTACAGCTACTATGATACTAATAGTGACCACTATTTTTTTATACACTTCTAACTTTAAAAACAAATCACTACGTCCATAAACTTTTAAAACATTGATATTAAAAGCATGAATTGGGTACAACATAAAACCCAACGTTAAAATTTGAAAGAAAGGCACTGCTGGCAACCAAGCATCTCCTAACACCATTAAAAATAAAGGCTTTGCTATGGCTGCTCCGCCAATCATTATCGGTGCAATGATAAAAAATGTAAGACCTAATATGTTTCTATAAACGCTAGATATACGTTGTGGGTCGTCCTGAATTTTAGCCAACATGGGGTAAGTTACTTTACCTATAACACCAGACAATACCGTACTTGGATAGGTGTTAAACGTTTTTGCACGCTCATAATACCCGAGCGATTGCACGCTAAAATATTTACCAATCACAACATTATATATATTATTAAAAACCTGATCTAGCAAACCTGAAAGCATGAGTTTATACCCAAAGTTATAGTGGTACTTTAATTTGGTTCGTGAAAGCGTCATACTGGGTTTCCATGATGAGAAAACCCAAAGTAATACAGAATTACAAGCTTGTGTCGTTAAATACATCCAAACAATGCTCCACACGCCGTATCCTAAATAGCCTAAACTTACACCAACACTCACCCCTATTATTGTTGAAGGTATATTATATTGCGTAATACGTTTAAACCTCATTTCACTATTTAATATTGCCAACTGCACAGCAGCTATTGCCGTGATAACAAAACCAATACAGTACAATCTAATAAGGTTGATAAGAATGGGCTGTTCATAAAAATCAGCGATATAAGGCGCTGCCATAAACAAGAGACCATAAATAAGAATACTCATCCCTAAATTGGTAAAGAACACCGTTGAATAATCGGTATCGTCTGCATCTTTTGTTCGTATTAAGGACGATGACAAACCACTATCGACCAAAGAGGTTCCGATAGCGATAAAAATTGAAATCATCCCTATAAGTCCAAATTCTGTAGGGCCAAGAATTCGTGCTAGTATAAGCCCAGCTACAAACGAGAGCCCTTTTACAAAAAAGGAATCTACAAAAGTCCAGATGACACTATGTATGGCTTGCTTTTTTAAAGACATTTTAAGTAGTAATGATCTTTTTTAAATACTCATAATAGTCGCCTTTTAAATTTTCTATCTTATGGCTTAAGCTCTGTTTTGATACCCAACCGTAGTTCACTGCAATTTCTTCTAAACAGGCAATTTTTAAACCCGTTCTTTTTTCAACAGCTTTTACAAACTCAGTTGCCTCTGTTAAGGCTTCATGCGTTCCTGTATCGAGCCATGCAAAGCCTCGACTCAAAATATTTAATTTAAGTTGCTCTTTATTTAAATAGGCTTGATTTACAGCTGTAATTTCCAATTCACCACGACCTGAAGGCTTTACTTTTTTTGCTATTTCTACTACCGAATTAGGATAAAAATACAAGCCTACCACAGCATAATTAGATTTTGGTGTTGTCGGTTTCTCTTCAATACTAATCACGTTACGGTCGTTATCAAACTCAGCTACTCCATAACGCTCTGGATCATTTACATAATTGCCAAACACCACAGCTTTTTTTTCATTCTCAACCGTAGTAATCGCCTGTTTTAATAAACCCTGTAAACCAGCACCATAAAATATATTATCTCCCAAGACCAAACAGACATCGTCTGTACCAATAAATTGTTCGCCAATAATAAAGGCTTGCGCTAAACCATCCGGTGAAGGCTGTTCGGCATAGGTTATATCTATTCCAAATTGTTCACCACTACCCAGTAAAGTTTTGAAATTAGGTAAATCGTGAGGCGTAGAGATAATTAACACCTCTTTAATTCCTGCCAACATTAAAACTGATAATGGATAATAAATCATCGGTTTATCATAAATGGGCAATAATTGTTTACTTACACTTAAAGTGAGTGGGTGTAAACGTGTTCCTGAACCTCCCGCTAAAATTATTCCTTTCATTTTTTTTGTGTTATGGTGTGATGTTGTTATACAGTTATACTTTTAATCAACTTTGAGAGCATTCTTCGAATATAAATAATTTTATCAAATATCGATTATATATCAACTCCCTTGTAAATGTAATCTAATCTTCTTCCTATTTCAAATTGTTTTTCTAATGCCGATAACGATCCTAAAACAATCTATAAAAAACGAGCAAATTCTCTTTCTCCTTTTCTACCAGCTCTTTCTGTAATATTAGACGAAACAGAAACAGTATATCTTCTAATTTGTCTGGTTAAACCATATATCTTTTCTTTTGGAGAGCGCTTTAAGAACGCGTAAGTGTCCTCCACGAAATTCATGCTTTCTTTCCAAAGATTTAGGTCTTTATGGCTTTTGACACTCACTTTTGTCATTTTTAATGTTAAGCTGAGTTAGGTTGTTATGTTGTTGACTTCATAGCTCCTTAACTTGATAACTGAAAAAAATTACTGATATTGCTCTTTATAATATTTTTCATAAGCACCACTTGTAATGTTATCCATCCAATCTGTATTTGCTAAATACCAATCGATAGTTTTAGACAAACCTTGTTCAAAAGTAACACTCGGATTCCAATTTAATTCTTTTTGAATTTTAGTAGCATCAATAGCATATCGTAAATCATGTCCTGGTCTATCTTTCACATAGGTAATCAATTTTTCAGAAACTCCTTTTTCTCTACCTAATTTCTCATCCATTTGAGCACATAATACACGAATCAAATCGATATTTTTCCATTCATTAAACCCTCCAATATTGTAGGTTTCATGATTATTCCCCTTATGAAATACCAAATCGATAGCAATTGCATGATCTTCTACAAACAACCAATCTCTGGTGTAATTACCATCGCCATAAACGGGTAATGCTTTATTGTTCATGATGTTATTTATAAACAACGGAATTAATTTCTCAGGAAATTGATATGAACCATAATTATTGGAACAATTTGTAATTACATAAGGCATTCCGTAAGTTTCACCATAAGCACGTACAAAATGATCAGAACTTGCTTTTGAAGCTGAATATGGTGAGTTTGGATCGTAAGAAGTAGTTTCAATAAATAAACCTGTTTCGCCAAGTGAGCCATATACTTCATCGGTACTAACATGATAAAATCGCTTATCTTGCCAATTATCTGTCCATAAATTCTTAAAAGCATTTAACAAAATCATGGTTCCTAGAATATTAGTTTTAGCAAATGCTAAGGGATCTTTAATAGAACGATCTACGTGCGATTCTGCCGCTAAATGGAGTACATTATCAAATTGATGTTTTATAAACAATTCATTTATAAAAGATTCATCTGTAATATCGCCTTTAATAAAATGATAATTTGGTTCGTATTCTATATCTTGTAAATTCTCAAGATTTCCTGCATAGGTTAGACAATCTAAGTTAAAAACCTGGTAATCTTTATATTTATTTACAAATAAGCGGACTACATGGCTTCCTATAAAACCAGCCCCTCCAGTAATTAATATTTTTTTCATAAAAAAACAATTTATTTAACTATCAATAAATATATTACACTACTTGTGTAATATGGTAACTTTAAGAATCAAAACGATCGAAATATACATTTTCATAAAATCTACAATTAAAACTTATTCAATTATAGCGCTTTGTCTTTAATATCTATAGGTAGTATATTCTTTACATCATACACTACTGACTTCTCTTTTTTCATAGCGGCATACTCCAATGTTTGAAATTCTTTATACGCTACTGTTAAAACAATTCCGTCAAATTTTTTCTGAGTGAGTGTTTTGTAGATTCTAAATTATCTTCATGCACTAAATCCTCTTCATTTGCCAACTTTTTTTGTATTGTCATATGGCTATTCTGCTTTTTTTAGGTGCATTCAAGGCCTTAACGCAACAAATGTTGCTAATTATTAATGCCGCAATTTAATTTTTTGTTTCCAAAAAACCTAGATTTTCATGAAGGCTTTTTAGAAAGAAAAAATTAGACAGAGTTTTTGTTCTAAGACTTCAAGAGGTGTTTTATAACCTAATATTTTTCTAGGTCTGTAATTGTGTTTCCTTTGTATGCTTTTTAGTTGTCTATTATCTACACTTCTAAAATCTGTTTTTTTAAGAAGATGTCGTCTAATAAATCCATTTGTATTTTCACTAGTTCCACGTTACCATAATGCATAAGGATTGGCTAAATACATGTCCATTTTAACGTTCTTGGATAACCTTTTATGGCCTGCCATTTAAGTTCCATTATCGTATGTCATTGTTTTTGTTAGTTGGTTATCAAAACGATTCAATTCCTTGACAAAAGCTCTAGTTAATGCTTTTGTAGTTCTGTTTTCAAGATCAATAATTATAGTGTATCTAGATTTACGTTCTACTATAGTTCCTATCACAAATTTTTGAGTTTCACCAATGAACCGCCCTCCTTCCCAATGCCCTATTTCCTGTCTGTTTTCAATATGTTCAGGTCTTTGAAATATATTTACTTGACTTTTGATTTTAGAGCCTTTCTTACATCTATTTTTAGGTTTTCTACGCCTAGATTTTGATAAAAAAGAAGCTTTATTAGTTTTTTTTTCAGGCTAGCTTGTGGGTGCGTATAGATATGCATATAGGTAGCTTCGTATAATATTGTCATCATAGAATTGTTTGGGAAATCGATTTTAATTAGATCAGAAATTAGTTCAGGCGACCAGTTTTTTAAAACTCTATTATAGACATAAAGACACAGTATAGAATGTGTTCTAATTTTGTCTAAATTTCTTTTATTTAGATAGTCATCTTTAGCACACCAATCGGCAAGTGCAGCATCGTATTTTTCATTAGGATTTGACACCCACTTATTGACTTTTATAGTGATAGTTGAACGTGAACGATTGTGTTACTTCGCAATAAAAAAATTGGATTTATTTTCTTCCAAAAGCGTCTGAATAATGACATGTTATTTAAGTGATAATCGTTTATGTTTTTTCGTATTCATACAACAATTCTAAAAATTTGATTTGTTGTGTTAAGTTATCAAATTCGGAAAGGCCTGTGTCAATCCGTCTGGCGAAGGCTGTTCAGCATACCTGATTTGAATACCCAAATCAGCTCCATCAACTAACAATTTCTCGAAATTCGGTAAATCCTCTGGGGTCAAAATAATTAAAATCTCTTTAATCCCTGCCAACATCAATACCGATAACTGATAATAAATCATAGGTTTATCATAAACCGGTAATAATTGTTTCTACACCCCTTTGGTTATCGGGTATAAACATGTTCCCGATCCGCCTGCTAGTATGATTCCTTTCATAGGGTTACTAATTACTTTTTTTCTTGCCATTTCCACGCAGAAAGCAATCCTTCTTCTAGGTTTTTTTCGGCTGCCCACCCTAAAACTTCATTTGCTTTTGTAGTATCCGCATAGGCTGCAGTGATATCTCCTTCTCTTCGTGAAACAATTTTGTATTTTAGTTTTATATTGGTTACGCCTTCAAAAATATTAATAACTTCCATTACAGAAGTTCCTTTACCCGTACCTATATTAAATACTTCGTACTTTAAGTCACTTTTATTTTTAAGCAAACGTTGTAATGCAGTAACATGGGCTTTAGCCAAATCTACCACATGTATATAATCTCTAACAGCTGTACCATCTTTTGTAGGATAGTCACCTCCAAAAACAGCCAATTCTTCACGAATTCCTGCTGCTGTTTGGGTTACAAAAGGAATAAGGTTTTGAGGAACACCAATTGGTAACTCTCCTATTTTTATAGACTCGTGTGCGCCTATTGGATTAAAATAACGCAATGCAATAGCTTTAATATCATATGCCCTAGAGCATTCTTCTATTATTTCTTCTCCAACTTTTTTTGTATTACCATATGGCGATTCTGCTTTTTTTACTGGTTCATTTTCTGTTATAGGTAAGCCATCTGCCTGGCCATATACAGTGCATGAAGAACTGAATATTAAGTTATTTACTTTTAACGCCTTCATTTCTTGCAATAAATATACTAAGCTATTTATATTATTTTCATAATACTTTAAAGGATCACTTACACTCTCGCCAACAGCTTTAGATGCCGCAAAATGTATTACACCATCAACTGTATTTTGTAAAAAAAAGTTTGCTACTTCTTTTTTATTTCGTAAATCTATTTGAAAAAATGCTGGTTTAACGCCTGTTATTGCTGTTATCTGTTCTAATACTTCTATTTTACTATTAGATAAATTATCTATAATTAAAACTTCGTATCCTGATTTTTGTAAGTCTACCACAACATGCGAACCTATAAAACCCAAACCTCCAGTAACTAAAATATTTTTCATTTTCTTTTGCTATTTTTAAAAACAAAAATACTGTTTTAATTACTATTCATAGTAAAAACAATCTGAACTGTCTTCAGTAGTATTTTAACATCTAATTTCCATGAGTACTTTTTTATATAATATAAATCATACTCTAACTTCTTTAAATTTTCTTCAGGTGTAGCTTTTGGCATGTGTATTTGCGCCCAGCCTGATACTCCTGGTCTAATCATGTGCCTTAAATTGAAAAAAGGATTCTCTTCGCTATATTCTTTTACGTATTTAGGTTGTTCAGGTCTCGGGCCAATCAAACTCATATCGCCCATAAGAATATTATAGAACTGTGGTAATTCATCTATTTTAGATAATCTTAAAAACTTACCAACAGGTGTAATTCGGTTGTCATTTTTCACTGTAAAACCTCCATCATTATTTTCCATTGTACGTATTTTGTAGATTTTAAATTTTTTCCCCTCTCTACCAATTCGTAATTGTGAATAAAACATGTTTCCTTTTGAACTTATTTTGGTTAAAAAACACCCCAAGCTTATTAAAGGAAAGACAAAGGGAAACATTACCACAGAAAATAGAACATCAAAACCTCGTTTAAAAAAGGTAAGTCTTCTTTTTCTTTTCAGGCTAAAGATTTCGTCTGAAAAATACTGGTTGTCTTGAATTTTTATAATTGGAATTCTTTTATTTACCGTTTCATAAAAATTTTCTGAATCATATATTTCAATACCCAACAAACGCAAATTAACCAATTCATTAACTTCATTATTAGATAATTGGTTTAATTGTGTTTTCTCGAAAACAACAACTTTTATGTTGTTTTCTCTTATATAACAGGTAATAGCTTTGTCTTGTAAATTTAAATCTTTATGAAAAACAATTTCATACTTATCAGATATTTTACTACTCGTCAATAGCTTATCTAATGATTTATTAAGGTTAACAAATAAACATTTTTCTTTTTTAATCATCACCACACTTCTTACAATTTCATTTTCCTTTAAGGTAATCAAATTCATTTTCTTTCTTTTCTAGCTTTTTTGCTAAATTAAGGAAAAATTATTTTCTTTTAATTATAAAACAATACTAGTAAATCTAACTTATTTCAAATATTTGAACAACCCTTTAATAGAATAGTGTAAAAAAAGATAAATTGAATTAAATAAACTTACCTCTCCACACTCTCTTAACACCTTATAATGATATACTGCTGCTTTAAATTTATTTCTTGAAATAGAATTTGATCGTACTCTATAATAAGCTAAAACTTCATTATATATACCCTCTGTTTGTTTTATATCTTTAAAAATGGTCAGCCATAAGCCATAGTCCTGTCTTTTTCTAATAGTAGGCATATACCTTTTACCTAATATATTTGTATCATAGATTGCTGTTAAGCATCCTATTGTATTAGCTTTTAATAAACCTATAAAAGTAGTTTTTAAAGGTGGGTAAATAATGGCTCCTTTATTACCTTGTTCATCCATTTTTTGATATGCCGAATAGGTAAAAGACAGGTTCTTTTTTAGCATAAACTTAATTTGCTTCTCTAATTTATCACTTTTCCACACATCGTCACTATCACAAAAAGCTATAAATCTACCTGAAGCATTTTTAATAGAGTTATTTCTAGCTATTCCTGCCCCTCCGTTTTTTTTAAGTTGAAATAATTTTATCTTAGTTGTTTTTTGCTGATATTCTTTTATAATATCAATTGTTTTGTCGGTAGATCCATCGTCTGTTATTAATAGTTCCCAATTAGTATATGTTTGATTTAATACACCCTCAATTGTTTCTGAAATAAAATCTTCAGAATTATACGATGGCGTTATTATAGATACTTTATTGATATTTATATTATCTCTCATCACTACTTTAATTTAAACTTTTTTCATTCACATATTAAACCCTTTATAAAAAAAACTAAAAAACATTGTCACCTTTTTAAAAGTTTTCAACCTCCTTCTGTGCTTATATAAAAAATACACGAACAATAAGTAGCCAAATACACCTGACACCCTTCTAGAGTACCCGCCTAAAAAAACCATATATTGTTGATTAAAATCAGTTGTTTTACCAGAACTCTCATAAGGGTGATTTACTATGTAAAAAGGATAGTAAAAAATTTTCATTTTTTTTAATATAGCATCTCTTATAAAAATACTTTCTTCTCCTCCTTTTGAAAACTTAGTTGAACCTAACCCAAAATTTTTATCAAAAACTAAATCACTATTAATAATGCTTCTTCTTCTAAAACCTATTTCAATACTACTAATATTTTTGAAGTTTAAAAAAGTAATTTTTTGCACCTTTTGTTTATAATTTTTATACTCTTTCTCTCCTATATTTGTCTTAATTTTGCCTATTAAAATATCTAAACTAGAGTCTTTGATAAATTCATTTTTTATTTTATCTATATAGGAATCTTTATACCTAACATCATCATCTGCTATTATACAAATATCTGAAGTTGCATGTTTGATACAATTATTACGATTCATTGATAAACCTTTTTCTTTACAGAAAAAGATACTTACATCTTTTCTTTGTTTTAAAACATCTGGTATTTCATACGCTACGTTATTTATTACCTGAATAGAAATAATATAAGAAACATCCTCTCTTTGCTTTAATAAAACAAAAGGTACATTACTAATATTTGAACTAATTGTTGATATCAATATATCAATTGTCATATTATATTTACTTATGTTAATAACTAAGGTTTCAATTAAAATTTATAATATAAATTACTTCAAAAAGAATAGTTCATAATTATTTAAAATATCTCCTCTTTCAGAGAACTGGGCAAAATACAATGTACTGAAATAGTAAAAAGTGCAAACCAAAAACAAAAAAAACAAAAAAACTATTTTTATATCCCTTCCTTTTAACTCTTTATACAAATGGTAAAACCATACAAAATAAAAAGGAGTAAAATAGTAACTAATTCTTGCTATATGCTCACCGAACTGAAAGAATGTTCCGTAAAGAAATAACCCTACAAAAGTCATATTTTGGGCATAAATCATTAATTTATTCTTACTTTTTTTAACAAAAAAATATTGTATTAAAGATGCAAAAAAGAAAATCAAAACGAAACTATAAAAAATTTTTTTTCCAGAAACACTATTAAAATCTCTTTGGAAATAATTAGCAAAAAGGCCTAACCTACTAACTAAAAAAATAAAAATTTTAGTAGAAAAGAAAGATAAAATCATACCACTAATAAATATTAATAGATTATATTTTTTCTTTAATATTTTATTGAAAAACATAAAAAATATAAAAAATATACCTGATAAATGAAACATCGTTGCTAAAACTATAAAAAATAAAAATTTCTTTTTTTTTCTATCATATAAGTAGCTGAAGCTTAAAAAAACTATTCCCATTGCAACATATTGTCTTACAAAACCAAAAGAAGTTAAATAAGAAGTTGTAAAAGTTGTAAATAAGAAAACAAATAACATACCATAAGATTTGAATCTAAAAGCGGCTATTAATGTTGTAACTATATAAATTAAAGACGTTATTGAAAAAAAAACAAAAGCCTCATTATATGCTCTCGCAACCAATAACAATATGCGACTTAAAGGCTCTATGTAAACAAGTGGGTATGTTCCATATACCATATTTTCATAATTAAAATAATCTATTCCCGCATCATAACGAAAACCTGAAAATAAAACTAAAATAACAACAAATACTGATAGCGCTTGTTTACTTTTAAGAATGTCTGTAACAATAACAGTCAATAAAAGTATAAAAAATAGTGCTAAATAATAAATACTAAACATCAAATTAATTCCCTTCTTTTTTTAATATTAACCAATACCTACACAATATCTATACACGCTCCTAACAGAACTGCAAATATCACTCATGCTTTTTCTGTTCCAAGCAAACTATTATTAATACATAAACAATAACAGATAAATACAATGCAAAAAAGCCCTAATCCTATTCTTAAAATTACAATTGATAATACAACTAACGGAATTAAAAAATCTAATATTTTTACGATGGTCAAAAAATTAATATTCTCCAATAATTTACGTATGTATTTTTTTCACTGGTATTCCAACATAAATAACTGGTTCTAAAATACTTTTAAATACGACTGCTCCTGCTCCAATAATTACATTATCACAGATAGAAGCATTTGGTAATATTATTGCATTTGCCCCTATTTACACATTTTTTCCTATTATTATTTCAAAACCAACATGCACTAATTTAGTATTACTATCTTTTGTGAAATTTAATTTGAGTGATATTATTTTTGCTTCAGCAGAAATAGCTACATTATTTCCCGCTCTAATTCCATTTGTTGCATTCCAATAAGAATAGTCATTTAATGAAAATCTTTCTCCAAATTGTAATTTTTAAGGATGTATTATTGAAAAAGGTCCATAAACAATTCCTTTTTTGTATGTTTTAGGGTATAACAACCGAAACCTTAGTCTATGAAGTTTTAAAATAACTCTCTCTAAAATAGCCATACTCATCTTAATTTTTTAATCCAATCTTTACCAAAAACAACTCCTGTTCCAATTACTATCCCCAAAAACAGCCAAATTATAAAAATTATTGCTCTTTTAGGCTTTGATTTTACAACAGGAACGCTTACAGGATCTATCACCGTAAAAACAGGCGTATCTTCTTTTAGCTTTATTTTTTGAGTTTCTAATTGCTTCGCTAATTCAGAATAAATACTAAATGCTAAATTGTATTCAGATTGCAAACTTTCTAAACGCGATTGTGAGCGCGAGGTAATTAAGCCCTGATTACGGTCTCTATAACTTGCTAAAACAGCTTGTTTTTTTTTAAAATCTTTTTTTAATTCAGCATATCGTTCTTCTATAAATTCAAACTCTTCTTTAGTTTTTTGTGTCTTAAATTTAGTAATCGCTGTTTGTAATAGTTCTTGGATTTTCTTCGTCATTTGCGCAGCAGGAAATGCTTCTGGCATTGAAAAATAAATTTTAATAAAACCATCTTTGCTGTTATTATCTATTACTAATTGCCCCTCTAGTTGGTTAAATAGCTTATTCTCATTAACTGATATTCTATAAATAGCATCTTTGTTCTTCTGTTTGATATTATTCGATTCACTTTTAACCAAATTAAATACTTTATTAGGCAAACCGATAGTGTAGTCTTTTATAACAGAAAGAACATTCCTTTTTTTATACTTTTCATAATATTCTTTGTAAGTAACCTCTTCTGTGATGTGTGAAAATTTTACAGAAACCTTTAACAACTCTCTTTTAAAAGGTATACTACTCACTATTTGAGGGTACAAACTAGGTGGTATACTCTCTGTATTACTTGATGCTCCTAAATTTATTCCAGCCATAGCGGCTAGTCCGCCTAAATTTGCGCCAACATTGCTACCTTTAGTTTGTGGAATAACTGTTGTTGAGGCGGTATATTCTTTTTCTGAAAAAACAGCGATAAACAAACCTATGAATCCAAATACAATAACGTAACGGATAATTGTTCTCTTTCCTTGCCAAATAGTTTTAAACAATGCTAGTAAATCTATTTCGTCTTCAGCATTATGGTTCTTTTTATTTTCCATATCCTATTACTTGTCTGTTAAACTCTTAATCAACACTCCTAAAGTAGCCAAACCAGAAGTAATCGCAATTACTTCTTGCGTTGACATCTTATCTTTATTTTCGGGTTTATTAGGTATTAAAATTACTGAACCTGGCTTTACATTAGGATATGATTTAAAAAACAAAAACCGTTTAGTTGTCTTTATATCTCCATTTGCATGAATAACATAGGCCCTACTCTTTTTTGCATTTGCAGAAAAACCACCCGAATTTTCTATATAATGTTTAAAACTCTTGCTTTTCTCGTACCTTACTAATGATGGGGATAATACTTCTCCTTCAACTTTTACGGTTTGCCTTTCTGAAGGTATAAAAAGCTCATCACCTTCTTCTAATATTAAATCGAATTTTGAATCTTTACCATCTTCGGCTAAAATTTCATTTAATTTAATACCAATCTTAAAAGTATTTTTCTGTTTTATTTCTTTTGATGTGTCGGCTGTTAAACTGTCTTTTTTAGCAAAGTCTGCTATCATTTCTAATTGTTTAACATCTTCTACCTTATTGTTTTTTCTTGTTAAAAAAGCGCCTTCTATATATGCGTATTTTGTTAACCCTCCTGCTTGTACTATTAAGTCTGAAATTCTTTCATTCTTACCTCCTAAAGAATATTCTCCTTCAAAGTTAGCTTCTCCTTTTATAAATACTGTTTTTTGTTCTGTATATCCTTTTAAATAACGAACTGAAACAATATCAAAAGGCTGTAGTATAAAACTATCACTAGCCGTACCTTCTAAACTTTCGCTTGCACTAAGATTAAAATTTTTACTTATTGTTTCAAAACTACCATCTTTTAACCTTCTTGAAACATCAATAGTATTAGCGTCAGCGCCATCCTTTAATCCTCCTCCAAGGGCAATTAAATCTTCAACTTGCATCCCTTTCATGAAATCAAATTTATCTGCCTTATTAACCGCTCCATTAATAGTAATAAATTCTTTTTCTTTTAACTCTTCTTTGTTGAAAATATAAATACTATCGTTTTCTTTCAAAAATAAATTTTTATTTACGTCTCTCAATGAAAATGATATTGTCTCTTTGTTAGTTTTATCATAAGTTCTTACAATAATTCCCCTATCTAAAAAAGCCTCTCTGGTAAGCCCTTCTGCCTTATTTAACAAAGCTGCTACGGATAAATTTTCTTTATATTCATAATTACCAGGTTGAAAAACAGCACCTGCTATGCTTATTCTATTTGAAAAATCATCAGTAATTTCATTTATTGTTATAAAATCTCCATCTTTTAATTTTTCTATAGCTATGTTTTTAAACGGAATTTCCACTATTTCTTTTTGTTTTCCGTTTACTCTTTCTATGATGATGTTTTGTTTATATGCATTTGATACAAAACCGCTACAATATTTTAATAAATCTGAAACCGTTTCTGAATCCTTTACTTCATACAAACCAGGTCTTTTAACCGCCCCTTCAATAGTTACTAACTTCTCATAAGGTTTTACGATAATTACATCTTGGTCTTGAACCGTTATATTTCCTTCTTCAGACCCATTTGTTAAAAAATCATAAAAATCAAAATCAGCTACTTTTTCACCACCTCTAAATAATCTTATATTTCTAAAAGTTCCGTTTTCGGTTGGCCCACCGGCTGCATATAAGGAGTTTAAAACTGTTGAAAAACCACTTAATGAATAAGAACCTGGCACTTTTACTTCACCAACAATACTTACTTGAACATTTCTAACTTCTTTTATAGAAACAGCTATATTTACTTTATTATAACTGTTAGACGAAGCACCGATTCCTGCATAAATTCTTTTTAAATAATTTTTTATTTTAGATTTAGCTGCTTTTATTGGCAAACCTACCAATTGAATATATCCAACCCCTTGAACATTAATTGCTCCTTGCCTATTTATTTTCTTTTCGTAATTAGCCTCAGCAGCACCCCATAAATCAATTGAAATAACATCTCCGCTACCAATTACATAATTTTCAGGTGTTGCCACATTTAAATTCGGTGTAAATGAAATATTTGGATTGTTAAAAAAGTCGTACCCGAAAAGCAATGTTTTTTCAGGCGTTATATCTTCTTCCCCTGTTAATCCAAAAAACAGTTCATTTTCCGAATTACCCGAACTGTCCGAGTTTTGTGATGAATCTTCTACTTTGCTTTTACTATTTGTTGAAGTATTTAAATTTCGAATCCTAGTTTGTAATTTTTGAGCTTGAATTTCAGACATCCCTCTAGTTTTAGCAATAGCTAATGCCTGTTCTAAAGTATACCCTTCTTTTTTAGCTTTGTCCCAATAATTAGCAACTTGTTTATCTGACAAATTATCTACCTCAATAGTATTCATTTGTTGTTGAATATTCTGAGCATAATTTGTAAAACTAGCTAATATGAAAAGAACTATGAAAACACGTTTTAATAATTCTTTTTTTCCTGTTTTATTTTTCAACTGCATAATTTTTAAACCAATTAATGAATTCTTTACTAACGATTTTTTTTAGGCTTTTCCTATTTGATGGTATTCAAAACCTTTATCTTCTAAATTAAATACATTATACTGATTTCTTCCATCAAAAATTATAGGAGTGCTTAGTTGTTGTTTTATTTCTGAAAAATCAGGAGAACGAAACTCTTTCCATTCTGTTAGCATAATTAAAGCATCTGCCTCTTTTAATACTTCATATTTTGATTCGAAATACGAAATACCCTCAATACCTTTTAAATAAAAATGTTGAGCCTCATCCATAGCTTTCGGATCGTATGCTTTTATTTTTGCTCCTCGTTTTAACAATTCTTTTACGACATAAATTGCAGGTGCTTCGCGCATATCATCAGTTCCTGGCTTAAATGCCAAGCCCCAAAGTGCAAAATTTTTTCCTGATAAATCTTCACCAAATCTTTTTACAATTTTCTCTGCAACAACAAACTTCTGACGATTGTTAACCTCTTCTACAGACTGAATTAATTGCGCGTTGTATCCGTTTTCTTCTGCTATTTTATTTAACGCCTTTACATCTTTAGGAAAACATGAACCTCCATACCCTGCTCCTGGATAAATAAAGCTATATCCTATTCTACTATCTGAACCGATACCAATACGAACTTGATTCGCATCTGCGCCTACTTTTTCACAAATATTAGCGATCTCATTCATAAAAGAAATTTTAGTAGCTAACATTGCATTTGCTGCATATTTTGTCATTTCTGCAGAGCGAATATCCATGGTTATAAAACGATCGTGTGATCTAAAAAAAGAACTATATAATTCTTTCATCTTATCAAAAGCATAATCAGATTCAGCGCCAATAACAACTCTATCAGGCTTCATAAAATCATCGATGGCAGCTCCTTCCTTTAAAAACTCAGGATTTGAAACTACATCAAAATCTATATCTTCCCCTCTATTATCTAATTCTTGTTGAATCGTTGCCTTAACTTTGTCTGCTGTACCAACAGGTACAGTCGATTTATCAACCACCACAAGTCTTTTATTCATCTTGCTACCAATTTCTTTAGCTACCGCCAACACATATTGTAAATCAGCAGAACCGTCATCTCCCATGGGCGTTCCTACAGCTATAAAAACAATAGAAGCATCTCTTATAGCTTCTTCTAGCTTGGTTGTGAAAAATAGATTTTTATTAGCTATATTTTTCAACACCATTTTTTCTAAACCTGGTTCATAAATAGGGATAATCCCTTCATGTAGCTTGTCTATTTTATGCTGATCAATATCTACACAAGTAACCTTATTCCCCATCTCTGAAAAACATGCCCCTGAAACCAAACCTACATACCCAGAACCTATTACAGCTATATTCATTCTATTTTTTTTTATACTTTCTTTTTGAGCAACTTCTTTTCGAAGTTCACTACTTGAAAAACGATGTTCTCTTTTATTATAAAATAATACTATATTTTTTCCTTCATAATACGACCTCACTATAAAGTTTTTATCTGCATATTCATCTCCTAAAACACGTATATATGTTTTAAAAGATTGCAATACATCTTCTAAGCCCTGTTCCGTAGCATAAGGCACTATTTCATCAACGTACTTACATTCTTTTAACTGAATATATCTTTCTTACTACAGATTGAATTAGTTTGTTTTTTTCGGGTCTATCAACAGTAGGATCTGTTTGAAGACCGCAAATAAGGTAATCGCATTGTTCTTTTGCGTCTTCAAGCATTTTTACATGACCTGCATGCAATAAATCGAAAGCACTAAAGGTTATTCCTATTTTCATTCCTTTTTCTTTTTTGCAAATATACTTTTATCTACTTAAAAACAAATGTTTCTCTCCTATATTAACCAATTCGGTATTTCTAATATCATGTACAATTTCTATAGATTGCTTGGCATCTATCAATCCGAAACCTTTTCCTTTTAAAATGCCTTTATAACTTTCGGTATGCAACTCTGTAAATCCGCCACTAAACTCTATTTCTTCTCCATCCACCGTTATAGAGCGATAGGTTCTTTGTCCGTTTTCTTGAATTTGCTTTGGTAATGAATTTTCATCTATAGATAAAAACCAACGCACTCTTGCATTTTCAAACTCTAGATAGCCTGCCGATTTATCTTTTTCTCTTAAATGCACCAAATTCTCTTGTACCTCACCAAAAATCCAAGAAAGCATATCGTAAAAATGCACTCCGATATTTGTTGCTATTCCTCCCGATTTACTTTCATCTCCTTTCCATGAAGCATCGTACCAATTACCACGAGAAGTTATATAGGTTAAATCGATATCGTATTTTCCTTTTTTACTCTCTGATTCTACTTTCTTTTTTAGCGCAATAATACTTGGGTGCAATCTTAATTGCAAAATCGTATTAATTTTATTTCCAGATTCTTTTTCTATTGCTTGTAAAGCATCTACATTCCACGGATTTAAAACTAATGGTTTCTCACAAATAGCATCTGCTCCTCTGCGCAAAGCCATTCTTATATGTGAATCGTGTAAATAATTTGGCGTACAAATACTCACATAATCGAGCTGAATATTTTGCTGGCGTTTAATTTTTTCTATATGACGATCGAATCGCTCGAACTCCACAAAAAAATCTGCCTTTGGAAAATAACTGTCCATCACTCCCACACTATCAAATTTATCGAGCGCAGCTATTAAATTATTATTAGTGTCTTTTATAGCTCTTAAATGACGTGGAGCTATATATCCGGCGGCACCAATTAAAGCGAAATTTTTCATTATAATGTTTTATCTGTTAATTCTTGAGGTAGAAAATTTTTTACATCATATACAACCCCATTCTCCTTTTTCAACCTCAATAAATCTACTTGTTTAAATTTATTGTGTGATACCGCTAAAACAACAGCATCATATTTTTTCTTATAAAGAGTATCATTTAAACTTATGCCGTATGTATCTGAAACCTCTTTTTCTTTAGCCCACGGGTCGTGAATATCAACATTAACTCCGTAGCTTTTTAAAGCGTGATACACATCAATTACTTTTGTATTTCTAATATCCGGACAGTTTTCTTTAAACGTTATTCCTAAAATTAAAATCTCAGCATTTTTAACTTTCACATCTTCAGATATCATCAATTTCACCACTTCTGATGCAATATGATTACCCATACTGTCATTCAAACGCCTTCCTGATAAAATTATTTCGGGATAATACCCAAATTGCTGTGCTTTTTGCGCTAAGTAAAATGGATCTACTCCAATACAATGCCCACCAACTAAACCTGGTTTGAAAGGTAAGAAGTTCCATTTTGTCCCTGCTGCCTCTAAAACTTCGCTCGTATTAATATTCATTAGGTTGAAAATTTTAGCCAACTCATTCACAAAAGCGATATTAATATCTCTCTGGCAATTTTCTATAATTTTTGAAGCCTCGGCTACTTTAATAGAGGGTGCCATGTGAGTTCCTGCAGCAATTACCGACTTATATAAATCATCAACCTTTTGAGCCGTTTCTTTTGTAGATCCTGAAGTAACTTTTAAAATATTTTCTACAGTACGAATTTTATCTCCCGGACTTATTCTTTCTGGTGAATACCCTACATAAAAATCTTGATTCAATTTTAACACTGATTCTTCTTCTAACACAGGTACGCAATCTTCTTCTGTTGCCCCTGGATATACGGTAGATTCGTAAATAACGATATCGTTTTTCTGTAAAACAGTTCCTATTGTTTTACTAGCACTTAATAAAGGTGCTAAAATAGGTTGGTTGTTTTTATCTACAGATGTTGGCACTGTAACAATATAATAATTACAGTTTTTTATATCATCAGCATTACTTGTTACAAATAAGCCTTTTTTATCAGAATCGCTGTCTACTAAAACAGCTTTTAATAAATCGTCACCTACCTCTAACGTTAAATCTAAACCTGACTTTAACTCTTCAACTCTTTTAGATTTTATATCGAAACCAACAACCGAATATTTAGTTGCAAATAACCTTGCTAAAGGCAACCCTACATAACCCAATCCTATGATTGCAATTTTCGACTTATTCATTAATTATGATTTAGCAACTTATAAGATTAAGCCTACACTTAATCTATCTATTAAATTAATTTACGAAATTACAAAAAAACTATAGGAAGTAATATGTTAAACAAAAAAAAGTCTCATCATTTCTGATGAGACTTTCTGTGGGCAATGAGGGATTCGAACCCCCGACCCCCTCGGTGTAAACGAGGTGCTCTGAACCAACTGAGCTAATTGCCCCGATATTTTTTTAATTCCGTTTCGGTGTGGAATCCTGTGGGCAATGAGGGATTCGAACCCCCGACCCCCTCGGTGTAAACGAGGTGCTCTGAACCAACTGAGCTAATTGCCCCGATATTTTTTTAATTCCGTTTCGGCTTGGAATTCTGTGGGCAATGAGGGATTCGAACCCCCGACCCCCTCGGTGTAAACGAGGTGCTCTGAACCAACTGAGCTAATTGCCCTCAATTGCGGGTGCAAATATAGTATTGTTTTAGAAAAAAACAATAATATTCTACTTTATTTTATAAAATTTCTGCAACAACAAATGTACTTCCTCCAACGTAAACTACATCGTCTTTACTTGCTCTTAGCTTCGCTGCTTCAAAAGCTTGATTTACAGAATTAAACGAATCACCAATCAAATTGAATTCACTTGCTGCTTCTTTTAATATTTTTTCTAACATCCCTCTTGGAATAGCCGGTTTACAAAAATAATAAATTGCTTTTTCAGGAAACATTGGTAAAATATCCTTTAAACTCTTGTCAGAAACCACTCCTAAAACAATATGTAATGCTTTAAACTTTTCTTTTGCAAGTTGTTTTAAGGTATAGCTCAAACCTTCTTTATTGTGTGCTGTATCACAAATTATTTTTGGTGCAGTTTGTAAAATTTGCCAACGCCCTTTTAAATTGGTGTTTTTAACAACGTTTAACAAACCCTTTTTTATATTTTCTTCTGATATTTTAAATACTTTTAACTGCTGAATAGCCTTTACAGCTGTTTTTATATTATTAGATTGATAATCGCCTAATAAATCGGTTTCATAACTAAACGCTTCATCCGAAGCAAAAAGAATTTTAGCATTACAAGCATCTGCTTTAGCTATAAAAACACTTTCAACTTCTTTTTGTCGTTCACCAATAACTACTGGAACTCCGTTTTTAATAATTCCCGCTTTTTCAAAAGCAATTTCTGGCAATGTCTCTCCCAAAAACTGTGTATGATCTAAACCAATATTTGTAATTACCGACACTTCTGGCGTAATAATATTTGTAGAGTCCAATCGCCCCCCTAAACCTACTTCTATAATAGCAATATCAACTTGTTGCTTTGCAAAATAATCGAATGCCATTCCTACTGTCATTTCAAAAAATGACAAGCGTTGTGTTTCTAAAAAGAATTTATTTTCTGATATAAATGCAACGACACTCTCTTTACCTATTTCTTCTCCGTTTATTCGAATACGTTCAGTAAAATTTTTAAGATGTGGCGAAGTATATAACCCTACTTTATAGCCTGAATCTTGTAATATAGAAGCTATCATGTGACTTGTAGAGCCTTTTCCATTAGTTCCACCTACGTGAATCGTTTTAAATTTCTTTTCTGGACCCCCCAACTCGTTACTTAAAGCAATACTATTGGTTAGATCTTTTTTAAAAGCTGTTTTACCATGATTTTGGTACATTGGCAGTTGCGCAAACATCCAAACTAGGGTTTCTTGATATGTCATATATCTATTTTATAACCTCTCAATATTAATTGAGATGAAATTTTATTAAAAGCCAATTATTTAGACAAAGAAAACTTGTAGATAATGGTTCCTCTTTGTTTTGACGGCGCATTTACCGTTGCATTCCATTTTGTTCTTAAAGCAGCTTCTTTAGCTGGTTTTAACAAACACGCTGCTGTATTTGTTGATCCTTTTACTCCCGGAATAGCTTTGATAACTTTTCCGTTTTGATCAACCTCAATACTAACGACCACCGTACCTTCTTCCTGGCAATCTGGTTTTCGTATCGGCTTAGAGAGTGCTGTTCTTCCTTCTAAATTATAATTTCCTCCAGAACCACTTCCTGAATTCCCATAATATTTACTAAAATTTGGATCGCCTTTTTCGTTTCCTTTTACGCCCGATTTGTCATCATCTCCCTCTCCTTTTGCTTCCCCATCTTTCGATGTTCCGTTTAACAAACTATTTAACGCATCCGTTGTTTCTTTTGATGGTTTAGGTTTCGGCTTCTTTTTTGGTGTTACTTTTTTAGGCGTTTCTTTTACTACTTCCTTTTTTTCTTTTGACTTTTCTATAACAGGAACCTCTTTTAAAGTTTCACTCGTAATTACTTCTTCCTGCACAGTTTCTTGCGGTATTTCTTTTACAGGTTCTTCAACAACTTCTTCTTGTGGTTTTTCTGGTGCCGATTGGGATTTTATCTTCTCGACAGGTTCACCACTACCAACTTCTGAATTACCGAAATTAATAGCCAATCCGTATTCTATTGGTGGATCTAAATATTTCATTCCGAAATTGAATACTCCAACAATTAAAAGCATCAGAATAACAGCAGTAATAATTGCTGATTTACGTTTATGTTCGGTTTCAAATATTTTCATATTACTAACTCCTCAATACTGTTTTAGCATCCTTCGAAAATAACTCGAAGTATGAATCAATTTATTTAGCTTTAACAGCTAAAATCATTTTTAATTTATTCTTATTCGCAATATCAATAACTTTCATTACGCTTTTATAAGGAGCATTTTGATCACCTCTAATAACGATGGTTTTCTTTTTTTCTGCCCCTACTTTTGTTAGAATTGTTCGTTCTAAGTTAGCTGAATTCACCTTAGTTTTATCAATGTAAAAAGCAGCTTTATCAGTTATGGTAACTGCAACTACTTTGCTACTTTCTGTTTTACCGCCTGCCTTTGGTAATAATACATCAATGGCACTTACCGTAACTAATGTTGATGTTAGCATGAAAAATATTAATAACAAGAAAACAATATCCGTCATAGACGACATATTAAAACTTGGATCAACTTTATTTCTTCCTTTTAAATTCATTAGGCTGGTTCGTTTAATAAATCTAAAAACTCCACTGATTTTGCCTCCATTTGATGTACCACTTTATCAGTACGAACAACTAAATGGTTATATGATATGTAGGCGATAATACCTACAATTAATCCGCCTACTGTTGTTGTCATTGCCGTATATAATCCGTCAGAAAGCAGTTTAATATCAATCTGACCACCTGAATTTGCTATTTCATGTATTGCAACAATCATTCCTATTACCGTACCTAAAAAACCAATCATTGGTGCAGCTCCAGCAATCGTTGCTACTACAGAAACGTTTCTTTCTAATTGATACACTTCTAATTTTCCGGCATTTTCTATTGCTTTGTTAATATCATCTAATGGTTTTCCTATTCTAGAAATTCCTTTTCCGATTAAGCGTGCTGTAGGAGAATTAGTATTCTCACATAATGCTTTAGCACTTTCCAACTTTCCGCTTGTAATATGATCTCTAATCTGATTCATGAAGTTTTTATCTACTTCAGAAGCTGCTTTAATAGCAAAAAAACGTTCGAAATAAATGTACAATGCTACGGCTAACAATACAAAAAGTAGACCTATAATAATTTGACCACCTAAACCACCATCTTTAATTAACTGAATTACAGACAATGTTTTTTCTTCGGATATTGTTTCTTGTAAATTTTCTTGAATAAATAATAACATCTACTTATTTTTTAAGTGCTTTTAATACTAACGACTCTTTGCTACTTTAATTGTTCAAAAAAAATCATTTTGAATTCCACAAAGCACAATATAATGTACTTTCCTTTTTTCAAAATGATTTTTTATTTTACTGTATTATTATAAAATGATACTTCTCATGATAACGAAAGCTATAGACCCTACCAAAAAGCCAATAAACGCTAACCAAGATATTTTTTTTAAGTACCAAAAGAAATCAATTTTCTCCATACCCATTGCTACAACTCCTGCTGCAGAACCGATAATTAACATTGATCCTCCTGTTCCTGCAGAAAAGGCGATAAAATGCCATAACGGATTATCTATTGGTTCAGAAAACATTCCTAATGACGCAGCTACTAATGGTACATTATCTATTATTGCTGATCCAATACCTAATAATATTACTACTAAATCAGATACATTTGTACCCGCTACTTCTGTTCCCATTAACGGAATACTTTGCTTTAAACTATCCGCAAAATTAAATAAAATACCTAATGATTCTAATGCAGCAACAGCCATTAAAATACCTAAGAAAAATAAAATACTAGGCATCTCAATTTTAGATAATGAAGCATGTACAGGGCTGTGGTGTGCGTGAGCATCTGACTCTTCACTATTATAATCTGTTAATGAGAACTTAGATCTACTATAAATTTCAGCAAAAGTAGCTACCACTGCTAAAGACAACATCATACCAACATAAGGTGGTAAGTGTGTAACTGTTTTAAAGAAAGGTACAAACACAATTGCTCCTAAACCTAAATATAACATTCTAGCACTATGAGGGCTTTTTTTACTTTCTTCTTCTTTTTCATCAGATTCAATATTACCTTGAAAAGCAGGTAAAAATGAAGCTATAACGGTTGGTACAATCATACATAATAATGATGGTATAAATAAGTACGCTACTAACATTTGTGTGCTTACTTTTTTACCAATCCATAACATAGTTGTTGTTACATCTCCAATAGGAGACCATGCTCCACCTGCGTTTGCAGCAATAATAATTAAACCCGCAAACCAAATTCTATCTTCTCTTCTTTTTACTATTTTCTGTAAAATAGAAATTAATACGATTGTTGCAGTAAGGTTATCTATAATTGCTGATAAAATAAATGCTAGCACACCAAACATCCACAGAATTTTCTTCTTGCTTTTTGTTTTTACGTAATCTTTAATTGTTGAAAATCCATCGAAATAATCTATAATTTCAACAATTGTCATTGCTCCTAAAAGAAATACTAATATTTCCGCTGTCTTTCCTAAATGATGTAATAAAGTTTCTTCAACTAAATGTAACTTATCATTATGAGGCAAACCTGCAAAACCTTCTACTAAAGCATGCTGTGATGAATCAAACCAATTTGTAAAACCATCAACCCCTAATGCCACTAATGCCCAACAAATGGCCATCATTACTAAAGCTGGAATTAATTTATCTAATTTTATATTATGTTCTAAAGTAATGGCTAAATACCCCATTACAAATACTAAAATAATCGCTGCTTCCATTGTTTAAATTTATATCAATTCTTTTAATGCAATTTCAAATGCTGTTGAACAAATTTTTGTTTTCGACGCACTTTTTGTGAATGCTCTTTGTAATGCTTTCTTTATAATGTTTGATGTATCATCAAAAATAGCCTTATCTTCCATAGGTAACGCTACTTTTGCTTCCATTAAGTATGCAAAAACTCTTGCGATACCACAATTAGAAATAAAATCTGGTAATAAACTTAAATGATTGTCTGTATATTCCATAATTGGTCCGAAGAAAATTTCTTTATCCGCAAAAGGAACATTTGCCCCTGGAGAAATTACTTCTAAACCTGTATCAATCATTTTTTGTACTTGATCTTGAGAAACCAATCTTGAAGCTGCTGCTGGAACAAATATCTCTGCAGGCAAGCTCCAAATTTTACTGTTGATTTCATCAAAAGGAATCATCTTATCAGTAACTAATTTGTTACCATCTTTAGCTAAAAATAAATCCTTCATTTCTTCCATAGAAAATCCTGCTTCATTTATAACTCCTCCTTCCCTATCTATAATACCTACAACTTTAGCCCCTAACTGTGTTAAATAATAAGCTGCTGCAGAACCTACATTTCCAAAACCCTGAACAATGGCTCTTTTGCCTTCAATATTTCCTCCATAAATATTATAGTAATGCTTAACTGCTTCTGCAACACCGTAACCAGTTAACATATCTGCAACTGTATATTTTTTTGATAAATCTGGTGAGAATTTTTTGTCTTCAATTACTTTAATTACTCCTTGACGTAATTGTCCAATTCGGTTGATTTTATCGGCCTCAGTAGGTTTAAAATGCCCATTAAAAATACCTTCTTGTGGATGCCAAACTCCGCAGCTTTCTGTAATCGGAATTACATCTTTATCTGCATCTACATTTAAATCTCCTCCTGTACCATAATAATGTTTTAATAACGGAGTAACCGCTTTATACCAACGTTCTAAAACACCTCTTTTTCTTGGGTCATTTGGATCGAAGTTAATTCCTGATTTTGCACCTCCAATTGCTGGTCCAGAAACAGTAAACTTCACCTCCATTGTTTTTGCTAAAGATAAAACTTCATTCTTGTTTAATCCTTTACGCATTCTTGTTCCTCCACCGGCAGCACCTCCTCGTAATGAATTAATTACTGTCCACCCTTCAGCATCAGTTTCTTGATCTCTCCAATGAAAAACAATTTCTGGTTCTTTTTGTTCGTATATTTTAAGTAAATCTTTCATAAATATCTTCTAATAAATTTTCAACTTCAATTCGTTATAATCTATAATATTATTTTTTAAACAGTCTCTTAAAGAGAAGTTAAAGTTGTGTCATTTAAAAAGGTTTTTGATTGTTATTATTGCTGTTAAAAACAGACAGTCACAAACTTACCATAAAAAAATGATAGCTCAAATATTTTGATTTAAAAATACGAGGGATTAAAAATCACTCCTGAAGAATGGTCTTTTTTTGCACCCGTTACACTCCGCAAACAATTCACCTGATTTTCAACACGTAACAATCCTAAAAAAGCAAAAATTATGGCTTCTTTATAATTGATAAGTTCATTAGATTGAATTGCTATTTTATTTCCAGCATAAAATTCGATTCTCTGCATTAAAAAAGAGTTAAAAACACCGCCTCCAGTTATTAAAACCGATTCATTTTCATGAATAACTCTCCCTATTTGAATTGCTGAATGCTCTATAAATGTTCTTAAAATTGTTGGAATATCTCTTTCTAATTCATCAATCAAAGGCAAAATATTTGTCTGCACCCATTCTAATCCTAATGATTTTGGTGGCGTTTTTTTATAAAACTCTAAAGCGTTTAGTTTTTCTAATAATCCAAAATTTATTTCACCTGTCTCTGCTATTTGCCCTTTATCATCATATTCAAATCCTAGTTTTTGCACATAGTAATTTAACACGATATTTACAGCACAAATATCAAAAGCTATTCTGTTTTCATTTTCTTTAAACGACACATTTGCAAAGCCTCCAAGATTTACACAGTAATCATAATTAGCAAATAATAACTTATCTCCTACAGGTACTAATGGAGCTCCTTGTCCACCTAAATTAACATCTTGAGTTCTAAAATCACAAATCACTTTTTGTTTAGTAAGTTCAGATATCTTCTTTCCATTACCAATTTGAAGT
Organism: Tenacibaculum sp. SM2510; assembly: GCF_057002845.1. NCBI lineage: Bacteria > Pseudomonadati > Bacteroidota > Flavobacteriia > Flavobacteriales > Flavobacteriaceae > Tenacibaculum > Tenacibaculum sp. SM2510. The sequence goes on along the minus strand of NZ_CP192703.1, from coordinate 2,381,463 downwards.
GTAATGCCTTTATCTGGTTCATGCAAAACTGTATGTCCGTGAGAGGCAACAAAGTCAATATTTTTTATCTTATTTTTTTTAGTAAAAACATTAATCTCGGCTCCTAACAATTCACCGTATTCAATGTCTAATTTTAATAATTTTTCTTCAGAAAAATGAATGGCTTTTTGCAACTTTTCTTTCCAATCATCCTTATAAGAAATAGTATCTGTAGCTAGTATTTTAAAGTTTTTATAATCCTTTTTATCAAACTGAACATACACTAAATCTATTCCATCTAATGATGTTCCAGACATCAAACCTATAATAAAGTAAAAATCGCTATTCATATCTGTAAAAATAATAAAACTCTGTTGAAAATATGCTATGAAAAAAGTATCTTTGGAATCAATTTTTACGAATATAATAATCATATATAATGGATTTTAGTTTAACAGAAGAACACATAATGATTCGTGATGCAGCCCGTGATTTTGCACAAAACGAATTATTACCAGGAGTAATTGAAAGAGATAATGCACAAACCTTTCCAGACGAATTAGTTCGTAAAATGGGTGAAGTTGGTTTTTTAGGTATCATGGTAGATCCTAAATATGGAGGAAGCGGAATGGACGCTATTTCTTACGTATTAATTATGGAAGAACTTTCTAAAATTGATGCTTCTGCCTCTGTTATGGTTTCTGTAAATAACTCATTAGTATGTTATGGACTAGAAGCATATGGAACTGAAGTACAAAAACAAAAATATTTAACAAAATTAGCTACTGGTGAGCAAATCGGAGCGTTTTGTTTAAGTGAACCTGAAGCAGGATCTGATGCAACTTCTCAAGCTACAACTGCCGAAGATAAAGGAGATCACTATTTATTAAATGGTACCAAAAACTGGATTACCAATGGTGGTCGTGCAGGTGTTTACTTAGTAATCGCACAAACCGATCGTAGTAAAAAACATAGAGGTATCAATGCTTTTATTGTAGAAGCAGGGATGGAAGGTTTTCATGTAGGTCCTAAAGAAGATAAATTAGGAATTCGTGGTTCTGACACGCATACTTTACAGTTTAACGACGTAAAAGTACCGAAAGAAAACAGAATTGGTGAAGACGGATTCGGTTTTAAATTCGCTATGAAAACATTATCAGGTGGTCGTATCGGTATTGCTGCACAAGCATTAGGTATCGCTTCAGGGTCTTACGAATTAGCTTTAAAATACTCTAAAGAGCGTAAAGCATTCGGAACCGAAATTTGCAACCATCAAGCAATCGCATTTAAATTAGCTGATATGCATACAGAAGTTGAAGCTGCAAGAATGTTAGTAATGAAAGCTGCCTGGGATAAAGATCAAGGTAATAATTACGATATGTCTGGTGCAATGGCAAAACTATATGCTTCTAAAGTTGCTATGGAACAATCTGTTGAAGCGGTGCAAATTCACGGTGGTAACGGTTTCGTAAAAGATTATCATGTAGAGCGTTTAATGCGTGATGCAAAAATTACTCAAATTTACGAAGGAACTTCTGAAATTCAGAAAATTGTTATTTCAAGAGGTATTATCAAAGGATAAAACTTGTCTATTTAAGTATTATTGAAAACAAAATATATCTTGTTTGAAGATAGCTTACAAAGTAAGTCCAGAACTATATATTAAAAGTCCATCATTAGTTTGATGGACTTTTCTTGTATTAAGCGTAATCAACATAAGGGCGTTACCACAAGGGTCGCGCTTTCCGTACTCGCTTTCTGTTCATCCTTCACAAAAGAGCTCAAACAAAACTGCAATCGCTAACGCGTGTAATTATTATTACAAATCTTTAAATTCTAATTTGTGTAAATGCAAACCAGAAGCAGGAGCAATATTTTTAATAAACTCAATATCAGAAGTAGGGTTTAAACTTTCTTTAATAAAATCTAAATCAAATTCTCCTTTTCCTAAATCATGTAAAGCTCCCATTATTAAACGGATTTGATTTCTTAAAAAACCTTGCCCTCTAACTATTAACACAAAACTTTCTTTTGGAAAAAAAGAAGCTGTTAATTCTGTGTTTTTTTCAATTCTACAAAACACAATCTCTCTTTCAACTTTTGTTTCTTCAGTTGGTTTTGTACAAAAACGTTTATAATTATGAAAACCTTCAAATAACAAGGCTCCTTCTTTCATCAAATCAACATCCAATTGTTCTCTAAAACGAGTTAAGAATGGCGCAGCATAAGGATGGTTTTTTTCTCCGTATGAAAAATAATAACGATATTCCTTTAACTTCGGATGTTGAATAATATTAAAATTTTTATCAATATCTTCAATCTTCAAAGCGCACATATCTCCTGGCGCATTCGCATTAAAGTCAACCATAAATTGGTCAAAATCTACTTTCTCATCAATAAATAATTGAAAAGCAAAATGAGTTGCAGAAACTCTTGCATCAGTTCTTCCAACACCTAAACTTTTAAGACGAATACCCTTATAGATAAATTTGAGTGTTTTATCCAAAAAAAGATGCCCTGTTTTTAAGTTTGGCTGCTTTTGCCAACCATGAAAACGAAACCCCAAATATTGTAAGGTAACTAAGTAGGTGTATTTATAATTCATCATAACTAAAGTAGTTAAATTTCGCGTAAAAAAAAACCTCAATCTATAACTAGATTGAGGTTTAAAAGAAAGGCAACGACCTACTCTCCCACCATTGGCAGTACCATCGGCGCAAATGGGCTTAACTTCTCTGTTCGGGATGGAAAGAGGTGAGCCCCATTGCGATAATCACCTTAAATTGTTTCAGTATATTGCAACTGTATAAGTTAACATATTAGTAAAATCATATCGTAAATTATCAAAAGAGTTTGCGTCCCGGTCCGAAGACCGGGAACTATACATAAGCCTATGGGTTATTAGTAATACTCGGCTATGACATTACTGCCTTTACACCTGTATCCTATCAACGTGGTAATCTTCCACGACCCTTTAAAGAAATCTCATCTTGTGGTGGGTTTCGCGCTTATATGCTTTCAGCGCTTATCCCTTCCCAACGTAGCTACTCTGCAATGCTCCTGGCGGAACAACAGATACACCAGAGGTTAGTTCAACTCGGTCCTCTCGTACTAAAGTCAAATCCACTCAAATTTCTAACGCCCACAGCAGATAGAGACCGAACTGTCTCACGACGTTCTGAACCCAGCTCGCGTGCCACTTTAATGGGCGAACAGCCCAACCCTTGGGACCTTCTCCAGCCCCAGGATGTGACGAGCCGACATCGAGGTGCCAAACCCCCCCGTCGATGTGAGCTCTTGGGGGAGATCAGCCTGTTATCCCCGGAGTACCTTTTATCCTTTGAGCGATGGCCCTTCCATGCGGAACCACCGGATCACTATGCTCTACTTTCGTACCTGATCGACCTGTATGTCTCTCAGTCAAGCTCCCTTATGCCATTGCACTCTACGCACGGTTACCAAACGTGCTGAGGGAACCTTTAGAAGCCTCCGTTACTCTTTTGGAGGCGACCACCCCAGTCAAACTACCCACCACGCACTGTTCTCATTGCTGAGTTAGACTCTAGATAAGCAAAGGGTGGTATTTCAAGGACAACTCCACAACGCCTAGCGACGCCGCTTCATAGTCTCCCACCTATCCTACACATTACTTATCCAAAACCAATACGAAGCTATAGTAAAGGTTCACGGGGTCTTTTCGTCCCGCTGCGGGTAATCGGCATCTTCACCGATACTACAATTTCACCGAGCTCATGGCTGAGACAGTGTCCAGATCGTTGCACCATTCGTGCAGGTCGGAACTTACCCGACAAGGAATTTCGCTACCTTAGGACCGTTATAGTTACGGCCGCCGTTTACTGGGGCTTCATTTCATTGCTTCGCCGAGGCTAACAACTCCACTTAACCTTCCAGCACCGGGCAGGTGTCAGGCCTTATACATCATCTTTCAATTTAGCAAAGCCCTGTGTTTTTGATAAACAGTCG
>NZ_CP192703.1:2370000-2372500 GCF_057002845.1 Tenacibaculum sp. SM2510 | reverse complement strand
CTGTATAAGTTTGGGTTACTTAATAGTACTTTATTCTTTTTATTTTCTAAGAAATATCTTGAATTTAGGATTATAAATACTGTGGTTTTAATCAGCGTCTGAACATATTGGCTGCTATAATAATTTGAACTCGCAGAACACCCAATTAATAAATTTACAATCAGTCATTATAGTGCTATAGTTAACCTTAATTTAGAGAAAAAGGGAAACGAACTATTAGAAAAAATAGAAAGCTATGAGTAATTTAAAATTATATAAGCTTTATTTATAATATAAGAAGAGGGGTAATTATGCTAAAAGCGATGTATTTCAGTTAAATTTCGCGTAAAAAAAAACCTCAATCTATAAAGATTGAGGTTTAAAAGAAAGGCAACGACCTACTCTCCCACCATTGGCAGTACCATCGGCGCAAATGGGCTTAACTTCTCTGTTCGGGATGGAAAGAGGTGAGCCCCATTGCGATAATCACCTTAAATTGTTTCAGTATATTGCAACTGTATAAGTTAACATATTAGTAAAATCATATCGTAAATTATCAAAAGAGTTTGCGTCCCGGTCCGAAGACCGGGAACTATACATAAGCCTATGGGTTATTAGTAATACTCGGCTATGACATTACTGCCTTTACACCTGTATCCTATCAACGTGGTAATCTTCCACGACCCTTTAAAGAAATCTCATCTTGTGGTGGGTTTCGCGCTTATATGCTTTCAGCGCTTATCCCTTCCCAACGTAGCTACTCTGCAATGCTCCTGGCGGAACAACAGATACACCAGAGGTTAGTTCAACTCGGTCCTCTCGTACTAAAGTCAAATCCACTCAAATTTCTAACGCCCACAGCAGATAGAGACCGAACTGTCTCACGACGTTCTGAACCCAGCTCGCGTGCCACTTTAATGGGCGAACAGCCCAACCCTTGGGACCTTCTCCAGCCCCAGGATGTGACGAGCCGACATCGAGGTGCCAAACCCCCCCGTCGATGTGAGCTCTTGGGGGAGATCAGCCTGTTATCCCCGGAGTACCTTTTATCCTTTGAGCGATGGCCCTTCCATGCGGAACCACCGGATCACTATGCTCTACTTTCGTACCTGATCGACCTGTATGTCTCTCAGTCAAGCTCCCTTATGCCATTGCACTCTACGCACGGTTACCAAACGTGCTGAGGGAACCTTTAGAAGCCTCCGTTACTCTTTTGGAGGCGACCACCCCAGTCAAACTACCCACCACGCACTGTTCTCATTGCTGAGTTAGACTCTAGATAAGCAAAGGGTGGTATTTCAAGGACAACTCCACAACGCCTAGCGACGCCGCTTCATAGTCTCCCACCTATCCTACACATTACTTATCCAAAACCAATACGAAGCTATAGTAAAGGTTCACGGGGTCTTTTCGTCCCGCTGCGGGTAATCGGCATCTTCACCGATACTACAATTTCACCGAGCTCATGGCTGAGACAGTGTCCAGATCGTTGCACCATTCGTGCAGGTCGGAACTTACCCGACAAGGAATTTCGCTACCTTAGGACCGTTATAGTTACGGCCGCCGTTTACTGGGGCTTCATTTCATTGCTTCGCCGAGGCTAACAACTCCACTTAACCTTCCAGCACCGGGCAGGTGTCAGGCCTTATACATCATCTTTCAATTTAGCAAAGCCCTGTGTTTTTGATAAACAGTCGCCTGGACCTTTTCACTGCGGCCCATCCGAAGATGGGCGACCCTTCTCCCGAAGTTACGGGTCGATTTTGCCTAGTTCCTTAGCCATGAATCACTCGAGCACCTTAGAATTCTCATCCCAACTACCTGTGTCGGTTTACGGTACGGGTTCTCATAATCTGAAGCTTAGAGGTTTTTCTTGGAAGCCTTTAGGCACACTATCAACGCATCCGAAGATTTGTTGTACTATCACACTTCACCTAGATCTGCGGATTTACCTACAGTTCCAATAGCTACATGTTTCAACGAACTATTCCGTCAGTTCGCGGTGCTTTCATTACTCCGTCACCCCATCGCAATTATAAGAAGTACAGGAATATTAACCTGTTATCCATCGACTACTCCCTTCGGATTCGCCTTAGGACCCGACTAACCCTCAGCTGATTAGCATCGCTGAGGAAACCTTAGTCTTTCGGTGAGGGGGTTTCTCGCCCCCTTTATCGTTACTTATGCCTACATTTTCTTTTCTATCCGCTCCAGCATACCTTACAGTACACCTTCGGCGCAAATAGAATGCTCCCCTACCACTTACGTGTCTTTCAACGTAAATCCATAGCTTCGGTAATATGTTTATGCCCGATTATTATCCATGCAAAACCGCTCGACTAGTGAGCTGTTACGCACTCTTTAAATGAATGGCTGCTTCCAAGCCAACATCCTAGCTGTCTAAGCAGTTTCACCTCGTTAGTTCAACTTAACATATATTTGGGGACCTTAGCTGATGGTCTGGGTTCTTTCCCTCTCGGACATGGACCTTAGCACCCATGCCCTCACTGCTGAGTAACAT
>NZ_CP192703.1:2365000-2367500 GCF_057002845.1 Tenacibaculum sp. SM2510 | reverse complement strand
CTGGCACGGAGTTAGCCGGTCCTTATTCTTACAGTACCGTCAAGGTGGTACACGTACCACTGTTTCTTCCTGTATAAAAGCAGTTTACAACCCATAGGGCAGTCATCCTGCACGCGGCATGGCTGGTTCAGAGTTGCCTCCATTGACCAATATTCCTCACTGCTGCCTCCCGTAGGAGTCTGGTCCGTGTCTCAGTACCAGTGTGGGGGATAATCCTCTCAGACCCCCTACCTATCGTTGCCATGGTAAGCCGTTACCTTACCATCTAGCTAATAGGACGCATAGTCATCTTGTACCCATAAATGTTTAATATAAAAGAGATGCCTCTTCTATACATTATGGAGTGTTAATCTTCATTTCTAAAGGCTATCCTCCTGTACAAGGCAGATTCTATACGCGTTACGCACCCGTCCGCCGGTCGTCATCTGTGCAAGCACAATGTTACCCCTCGACTTGCATGTGTTAAGCCTGCCGCTAGCGTTCATCCTGAGCCAGGATCAAACTCTTCATTGTATATTTTAAATAATATTAATGAATAAGTTTCAAAAGAATTTGTTCTAAATTAATAGAACGTGGTTATTCTACTCTTTGTTTACGCTGTCAATTTCAATATTTTCAATGAACGTGTCGAGTCGACACTCACAAGTATTTTCAACTTGATTATCTTCTCAGACTTTTTGTAGAAATGCTAGATTCGAACTAACTGATTCTTATTACAAAACCATTCCAAAATTTCTCTGATCGTATCGCTTTCTTAAAGCGGTTGCAAATCTATAAACTTTTCTAAAACTGACAAAACTTTTTGAAGTTTTTTTTGAGTTTATTTTTACAACATTTTAATGAACTATTTGCCCTAAATCGGACTGCAAAGATACTCCCTTTAATTTGTATCAAACAAGAAAAAATTAACTTATTTTTTACACTTTATTGAACTTATCTTAACCAGCATTTTCAAGAACTTTTAGAGTATATCACTCATGCCCTAAAGCATTCGTTTTCCTCTTAGCGGGTGCAAATATAGATTCCTTTTCTAACATAACAACTACCTTTATGAACCTTTTTTTAAAGTATTTTATGCAGCCCTGTTATACAACTACTTAACACCTGTTTTAATCTTGTAAATTATTAACTTTGACTTTAAATCTTTCATTAAACCCTTTCATATTGCCTCTCTAAAAAATATTTAGCGATTTGTTTGCATGCTATATCAACGACTATTTTGCAATTTTTACCTCGATGGTGCTTAAAAATTGTAGTCAAATCATGTTGCTTTTTCTGAAGATTGACTTAATTATGATAGCAGTACTCTTATATCCTATTTAAAAAAGTTTGTTTTGACATCAATAAAGCCCTTGATCGTAAATTTTTAATCCTCTTTTTATTCGTTTTCACCTATCTACTCTTTTAAAATTGCTTGAAACATTATTATAAAATATCACTTTTTGTTTATTTTACTTTTTAGAGAACACTAAGAACTTGTTTTTTATCTTTTTATAAGTTTATACCCTAATTTCATCTCGATAATTACATGCTCTAAAACAGCTTTTATTCGATATTTCTCTGTATAAATTACAATCAGTGCTTTTTAGTCACTCCTTTCTACTAATCAATTTTCATTTTCCTTCTCTGGAGACTATAAAGCTATTTGTAATCCTTTTTTTTTGTACATAATTGTACTGTATCAGTTTGGGTTACTTAATAGTACTTCATTCTTTTTATTTTCTAAGAAATATCTTGAATTTATGACTATAAATACTGTGGTTTTAATCAGCGTCTAAACATATTGACTGCTATAATAATTTGAACTCGCAGAATACCCAATTAATAAATTTACAATCAGTCATTATAGTGCTATAGTTAACCATCATTTAGAGAAAAAAGGAAATGAATTATTAGAAAAAATAGAAAGCTATGAGTAATTTAAAATTATATAAGCTTTATTTATAATATAAGAAGAGGGGTAATTATGTTAAAAGCACTATTTTTCATTTGAGTTTAGGGCAAAAAAAAACCTCAATCTATAACTAGATTGAGGTTTAAAAGAAAGGCAACGACCTACTCTCCCACCATTGGCAGTACCATCGGCGCAAATGGGCTTAACTTCTCTGTTCGGGATGGAAAGAGGTGAGCCCCATTGCGATAATCACCTTAAATTGTTTCAGTATATTGCAACTGTATAAGTTAACATATTAGTAAAATCATATCGTAAATTATCAAAAGAGTTTGCGTCCCGGTCCGAAGACCGGGAACTATACATAAGCCTATGGGTTATTAGTAATACTCGGCTATGACATTACTGCCTTTACACCTGTATCCTATCAACGTGGTAATCTTCCACGACCCTTTAAAGAAATCTCATCTTGTGGTGGGTTTCGCGCTTATATGCTTTCAGCGCTTATCCCTTCCCAACGTAGCTACTCTGCAATGCTCCTGGCGGAACAACAGATACACCAGAGGTTAGTTCAACTCGGTCCTCTCGTACTAAAGTCAAATCCACTCA
>NZ_CP192703.1:702500-2362500 GCF_057002845.1 Tenacibaculum sp. SM2510 | reverse complement strand
ATACCGGGTTGCCCCATTCGGAAATTAACGGATCATAAAATATGTGCTTCTCCCCGTTACTTATCGCAGCTTATCGCGTCCTTCATCGCCTCTGAAAGCCTAGGCATCCGCCATACGCCCTTATTTAGCTTATTGTACTTTTTGCTCTAAACATAAATGTTTAGAACGAGCTCTTTATAATTTATTATAAAAAATATTGTTGTTAGATTTAACTCTAACTCTCTATCTTGATTTCTTTACGATATCATTTTACCAATATGTCAATGAACATGGCGAATCGCCATTGATAAGTATTTTATCAACTTAAATTCTGCAATACTCTTGGAATAAATTTAATTATCCCTAGGCATTGCCTAGTGGAGAATATCGGAGTCGAACCGATGACCTCTTGCGTGCAAGGCAAGCGCTCTAGCCAACTGAGCTAATCCCCCATTATAAAATCCTAGAATACTATTCAGAGATTTGAATGTCGAATCCTCTAATTTCTAGAATTTCCTTTCTAATAAATCGCCTTATAGTAGTCTCGGGCAGACTCGAACTGCCGACCTCTACATTATCAGTGTAGCGCTCTAACCAGCTGAGCTACGAGACTATAATAGCTTATTATTAGTGTTTTTTTAAAATTAACAGCAAAGAGTAAAATTTCCTTTTGTAACTCACCATCTTTCTCTAGAAAGGAGGTGTTCCAGCCGCACCTTCCGGTACGGCTACCTTGTTACGACTTAGCCCTAGTTACCAGTTTTACCCTAGGTCGCTCCTTGCGGTAACGAACTTCAGGCACCCCCAGCTTCCATGGCTTGACGGGCGGTGTGTACAAGGCCCGGGAACGTATTCACCGGATCATGGCTGATATCCGATTACTAGCGATTCCAGCTTCACGGAGTCGAGTTGCAGACTCCGATCCGAACTGTGATATGGTTTATAGATTCGCTCCTGGTCGCCCAGTGGCTGCTCATTGTCCATACCATTGTAGCACGTGTGTAGCCCAGGACGTAAGGGCCGTGATGATTTGACGTCATCCCCACCTTCCTCACGGTTTGCACCGGCAGTCTCGCTAGAGTCCTCAGCATTACCTGTTAGCAACTAACAATAGGGGTTGCGCTCGTTATAGGACTTAACCTGACACCTCACGGCACGAGCTGACGACAACCATGCAGCACCTTGTAAATTGCCCGAAGGAAAAACTATCTCTAGTCCTGTCAATCTACATTTAAGCCCTGGTAAGGTTCCTCGCGTATCATCGAATTAAACCACATGCTCCACCGCTTGTGCGGGCCCCCGTCAATTCCTTTGAGTTTCAGTCTTGCGACCGTACTCCCCAGGTGGGATACTTATCACTTTCGCTTAGTCACTGAACCGAAGTCCAACAACTAGTATCCATCGTTTACGGCGTGGACTACCAGGGTATCTAATCCTGTTCGCTCCCCACGCTTTCGTCCATGAGCGTCAGTATATACGTAGTAGACTGCCTTCGCAATCGGTATTCTAAGTAATATCTATGCATTTCACCGCTACACTACTTATTCTATCTACTTCCGTATAACTCAAGTCAACCAGTATCAAAGGCAGTTCCATCGTTGAGCGATGGGCTTTCACCTCTGACTTAATTGACCGCCTGCGGACCCTTTAAACCCAATGATTCCGGATAACGCTTGGACCCTCCGTATTACCGCGGCTGCTGGCACGGAGTTAGCCGGTCCTTATTCTTACAGTACCGTCAAGGTGGTACACGTACCACTGTTTCTTCCTGTATAAAAGCAGTTTACAACCCATAGGGCAGTCATCCTGCACGCGGCATGGCTGGTTCAGAGTTGCCTCCATTGACCAATATTCCTCACTGCTGCCTCCCGTAGGAGTCTGGTCCGTGTCTCAGTACCAGTGTGGGGGATAATCCTCTCAGACCCCCTACCTATCGTTGCCATGGTAAGCCGTTACCTTACCATCTAGCTAATAGGACGCATAGTCATCTTGTACCCATAAATGTTTAATATAAAAGAGATGCCTCTTCTATACATTATGGAGTGTTAATCTTCATTTCTAAAGGCTATCCTCCTGTACAAGGCAGATTCTATACGCGTTACGCACCCGTCCGCCGGTCGTCATCTGTGCAAGCACAATGTTACCCCTCGACTTGCATGTGTTAAGCCTGCCGCTAGCGTTCATCCTGAGCCAGGATCAAACTCTTCATTGTATATTTTAAATAATATTAATGAATAAGTTTCAAAAGAATTTGTTCTAAATTAATAGAACGTGGTTATTCTACTCTTTGTTTACGCTGTCAATTTCAATATTTTCAATGAACGTGTCGAGTCGACACTCACAAGTATTTTCAACTTGATTATCTTCTCAGACTTTTTGTAGAAATGCTAGATTCGAACTAACTGATTCTTATTACAAAACCATTCCAAAATTTCTCTGATCGTATCGCTTTCTTAAAGCGGTTGCAAATCTATAAACTTTTCTAAAACTGACAAAACTTTTTGAAGTTTTTTTTGAGTTTATTTTTACAACATTTTAATGAACTATTTGCCCTAAATCGGACTGCAAAGATACTCCCTTTAATTTGTATCAAACAAGAAAAAATTAACTTATTTTTTACACTTTGTTGAACTTATCTTAACCAGCATTTTCAAGAACTTTTAGAGTATATCACTCATGCCCTAAAGCATTCGTTTTCCTCTTAGCGGGTGCAAATATAGATTCCTTTTCTAACATAACAACTAACTTTATGAACCTTTTTTTAAAGTATTTTATGCAACCCTGTTATACAACTACTTAACACCTGTTTTAATCTTGTAAATTATTAACTTTGACTTTAAATGCTCTTCGCGTGAGGGATTGAATATTTCGACTACGCTCAATACAAGCTCTTTGTTTGAGCTCTTTTGACCTTTTTTGGTGAAAAAGCGAGCAGTGAAAGCCCGACAATTTCAAAGAAATTGACACGCCATAAAAATAGCACTCATATATATTGTATTAAAAATGGTTTTACAATACCTTTGCCTTTTGAAAATTCTCACTTGTAAGGGAATTAAACATAACCTATATATAATGATTAAAATTACATTGCCAGACGGAAGCGTCAAAGAATTTGAAACAAACAGCACATCAATGGATGTTGCTAAAAGTATAAGTGAAGGGTTTGCAAGAAATGTTATTTCTGCAAATTTTAATGGTACGACAATCGAAACCACTACCCCACTTACCAGCGATGGTTCTTTAATACTATATACGTTTAATGACGAAGGTGGTAAAAAAGCTTTCTGGCATTCTTCTGCGCACGTATTAGCGCAAGCTATTTTAACTTTTCACCCAAATGCAAAATTGACAATTGGACCTGCTATTGACAATGGTTTCTATTATGACATTGATTTGGGAGATGGAACCATTTCTGATAAAGATTTCTCTGCGATTGAAAAGAAGTTTTTGGAATTCGCAAGAGGAAAGCATGAGTTTAAATTACGTTCTATTTCTAAAGCTGATGCCTTAGCTTACTATAAAGAAGAAGGAAATCAATACAAAGTTGAATTGATTGAGAATTTAACTGACGGAGATATTACTTTTTGTGACCATAGTGACTTTACTGATTTATGTAGAGGTGGGCATGTTCCTAATACTGGAATCCTAAAAGCTATTAAAGTGATGAGTGTTGCTGGTGCTTATTGGAGAGGTGATGAAAAGAATAAGCAATTAACACGTATATACGGAGTTAGTTTTCCGAAACAAAAAATGCTTACTGAGTATTTAGAGTTATTGGAAGAGGCTAAAAAACGTGATCATAGAAAATTAGGTAAAGAGTTAGAGCTTTTTACGTTTTCACAAAAAGTAGGTGCAGGTTTACCTTTATGGTTACCTAAAGGGGCTGCCTTAAGAGGTCGTTTAGAAGATTTCTTAAAAAAAGCGCAAAAAAAGGCTGGTTATGAAATGGTGATGACTCCACATATCGGGCAAAAGGAACTATATGTTACTTCTGGACATTATGAGAAATATGGAGCTGACAGTTTTCAACCAATAAAGACTCCTAAAATGGATGAAGAGTTTTTATTAAAGCCTATGAACTGCCCGCACCACTGTGAGGTTTACAACTTTAAACCACATTCTTATAAAGATTTACCAAAGCGTTTTGCTGAATTCGGGACCGTATACAGGTACGAACAAAGTGGAGAATTACATGGGCTAACTCGTGTAAGAGGTTTTACACAAGATGATGCTCATATTTTTTGTACGCCAGAACAATTAGATCAAGAATTTAAAGACGTAATTGATTTAGTACTGTATGTATTTAAATCTTTAGGTTTTGAAGACTTTACCGCGCAGGTTTCTATTAGAGACATGGCGAATCCTGATAAATACATAGGTGATGTTAAAACATGGGAACTTGCTGAACAAGCAATTATAAATGCCGCAACAGATAAAGGTTTAGATTTTGTTATTGAAGAAGGGGAAGCTGCCTTTTACGGTCCGAAATTAGACTTTATGGTTAAAGATGCTTTAGGTAGAAGTTGGCAGCTTGGAACTATTCAGGTTGATTACAATTTACCTGAGCGTTTTGATTTAAATTACAAAGGAAGTGACAACGAATTACATCGTCCTGTGATGATTCACCGCGCACCTTTTGGGTCGATGGAACGATTTATTGCCGTGTTATTAGAGCATACAGGGGGTAATTTTCCTCTTTGGTTAACGCCAGAGCAGGTTATTATACTGCCAATCAGTGAGAAATATCAAAAATATACTAAAAAAGTTTTAACTTTGTTAGAAAATTCCGAAATTCGCGCCCTCGTGGATAACCGAAGTGAAAAAACTGGAAGGAAGATTCGTGACGCTGAAGTAGGCAAAATACCTTTTATGGTAATTGTTGGTGAGAAGGAAGAACAAGATGGCACAGTATCTGTAAGGAAACACGGAGAAGGAGATATAGGAACATTTACAATAGAAGAGTTTATATCTCTAATACAAAAAGAAGTTAGTGAAGTATTGGTTCCTTTTGGAAACTAAAAAAATAGATAATAATTTAAATATATAGGTCATAGCAATTAGAAGAAGAGGCGGACGTAGGCCGCTCAGAGTAATCAAAGAAGATCAACATAGAATTAATGATAAAATTAAATATGTTGAGGAAGTTCGTCTTGTTGGCGAAAACATCGAAGTAGGTGTTTATGCTTTGGAAAAAGCCAAAGAAATAGCACGCGAGCAAGAGTTAGATTTAGTTGAGATTTCACCTAAAGCTGTTCCTCCTGTTTGTAAAGTTATTGATTATAAAAAGTTTTTATACGAACAGAAAAAACGTGATAAAGCTTTAAAATCAAAAGCAACTAAAGTTATTGTAAAAGAGATTCGTTTCGGACCTCAAACTGATGAGCATGATTATGAGTTTAAAAAGAAACATGCTATTAAGTTTTTACAAGAAGGTGCTAAGTTGAAAGCATTTGTTTTCTTCAAAGGACGTTCGATTGTTTTTAAAGAACAAGGGCAAATTTTATTATTAAAATTAGCTCAAGAATTAGAAGATTACGGTAAGGTAGAGCAAATGCCTAAGTTAGAAGGAAAACGTATGATTATGTTTCTTGCTCCTAAAAAGAGTAAGTAAACTAAAATCGTTTATAATATATAAGCAAGATAAACTAAAAAACAAAGATGCCTAAAATTAAAACAAAGTCTAGTGCCAAGAAACGTTTCAAGATAACTGGTTCTGGGAAGATCAAAAGAAAGCACGCGTTTAAAAGTCATATCTTAACAAAGAAGTCTAAAAAACGTAAGCTTGCTTTAAGACACGCAACATTAGTACACAAGTCTGATGTAGCAAACATTAAGCAACAATTAGTTTTAAAATAATATTTTAAAACTAATCTGTTAGCCAGGGAATTTAATTATTAACCATGGAGTTAGGCTCAATTAAGCATCGATATTCGATCGCCTACTACAAAAAACCATTTGAATTATGCCAAGATCAGTAAATTCAGTAGCCTCAAGAAAAAGAAGAAAAAAAATCTTGAAGGCAGCAAAAGGTTACTTTGGAAGACGTAAAAACGTTTACACAGTAGCAAAGAATGCGGTAGAAAAAGCGATGACATATGCTTATCGTGACCGTAAAAACAATAAGAGAAACTTCCGTTCATTATGGATTCAACGTATTAACGCTGGAGCTCGTCAGTTTGGAATGTCTTACTCTCAGTTTATGGGGAAAGTTAAAGCTAATAACATCGAATTGAACCGTAAGGTTTTAGCCGATTTAGCTATGAACAACCCAGAAGCTTTTAAGGCCATTGTAGAAAAAGTAAAATAAGTTTCATATACTTGCTTATACTAAAAACCCAAACTTAAACGTTTGGGTTTTTTTAAACCTATTACATTCAATATTTACATAAAATTCTCATCCATGAAAACTTTAAGAATTCTACTTTTTATTATTATAACGCAAAATATTACTGCACAAGGGCGTTTATCTAAAAATCAAGTAGATTCATTGCCTAACACTATAGAAAATCAGTTTACAAAAATTTATCGACTATCTAATAACTGGCAAGATTATAAGATGATTAAGCGTGTTCGTTTTGTAGGTTTTCAAAAAAACATACTTGACAGTATTTCTGTCATAAAAAAAGATGCAACTGCAAAACAGTTTAAAATAAACGAGCAGCAGAAAAATATAAAAATTCTAGAAGCTGAAATTACTGATTTAAAAAATAATTTATCAGTTTCCATCCAAAAAGAAGATGCTATTTCTTTTATAGGAATACCTTTAAGTAAAGCTTCATACAATACTATTCTTTGGGCTATTATTATTGGCTTACTGATTGGCTTAGCTTTCTTTATTTTTAAATTTAATAATAGCCACAGTATTACTAAAGAGACAAAAGACTTACTAGTTGATGTTGAACATGAACTTGAACAATATAAAAGAAACGCTATTAACAAAGAGCAAAAGTTAAGACGCCAACTTCAGGACGAAATTAACAAACAACGTGGTGTGAATTAATTTTTCAGTCCGATATAAACAACAAACCCCGAGTTAAATAACTCGGGGTTTGTTGTTTATATTTCCATCTAGCTAAAATTACATTAAAACATGTATTTTGTAAAACTATTTTAAAGTAATACAAATGACAGATATAAAAAGAAAACATCATTATGTTTGGAAAGAGTATTTAAGAGCCTGGGCAACGAAAGATGATTTAATTTATACTTATTTTAAAAAAAATAATAAAGTTGCTAAACCAAATTTAAAAAAAATAGCTCAAGAGCTTTACTACTATTCTTCAGAAGAATTTACTAAAAAAGAAAAAAATGACTTAATAAGAATTACACATCAAATATCAGATGAATATTCTTTAGAAGCTAATATTAGTATTCTTTCAGCTTTTAATATCTATTCAGACATTAAAAGAAGTAACACTAATGTAAAAGAAGAAGAACTAAAAGTTATTAAAAACAACTTTATTGAAGACATTCACTCAGACTTTGAAAATTATGGAAAAAAAATAATTAATGTTAAAAGGTTGAAGGATTTGTTCTTTTTAAAAAACAAAAAAGAGCTTTTAAAAGTAATGATTTACTTGTACATCCAACATAGCAGAACAAAAGAGATGAAAAATCGTTTTGAAAAAAACTTCTTTACCTAATAAATACAGCAATGTAATTTCAATGATTTTCGCAATACAAATGGCTAATAAATTAGTATTCGAGAAAAAATTAAACTTTAAACTCTTAATAAATAAATCTGACATTGATTTTATTACAAGTGATCAGCCAATAATAAATCTAATTGATGAAAAAGAAGATGGATCTGTAGATAACCTACTCTATTATTACCCTATAAGTCCTGCCCTTTCTATTCAAATAGATTATGAAATTAGTAATTCAGCATTTGAATCCATAAGCATTGATGAATCTAGAGTTAAGTATTTAAATGCAAAAATATATCAGGGCTCAAACAACTTTATTTTTAGCAATTCTAAAGAGCAGCTATCTAAATACATAAACTGAACGTAACAATATATTAGCACGAGACAAAAGGATTAACAAACCACGAGTTAAAAACTCGGGGTTTATTGTTTTTAATTGAGGCTTGTTTTATGACAATCCTGAAATTACTCCATCACTATCAATACTCATATGTTCTGAAGCTGGTGTTGCTGGTAAGCCTGGCATTCGCATCATTTTTCCTAAAATAGGAATTACAAATTGTGCTCCTGCTGCAATCTCTATTTCACGAACATTAATGGTAAAACCTTCTGGTCTTCCTATTAGTTTATCATCATCAGAAAAGGATTTTTGTGTTTTTGCCATGCAAACTGCAAATTCATTAAACCCTAATCTATCGATTCTTCTTAAATTTAATTCTGCCTTTTTATCATAAGTAACCGCATCGGCACCGTAAATTTCTTTTGCTATCTTTTCAATCTTATCTTTTACAGGGCTTTTCCAATCATATAAAGGCTTAAATTGTGTTGCTTTATTTTCAACAACATTTACCACTGCTTTTGCTAAGTTTTTTGTTCCTTCTCCTCCTTTTGCCCAGCCTTCTGAAACTACAGCTTCAACACCTAGTTTCTTACAAGCACTAATTACAAAACTTACTTCTTTATCAGAATCAGAAATAAATGAGTTAATTGCAACCACTGGTTCGATATTAAATTTACGAATATTCTCAATATGCTTTTCTAGATTTTTAAATCCGTCTTGAACCTTTTGTAAACTAGGTGTATTATATTCTTCTTTTGCCGCTCCACCATGATGGCGTAATGCTCTAATCGTTGCTACTAAAACTACACACTTGGGGTTTAAACCTGCATATTGAGATTTAATATTCAAAAACTTTTCGGCACCTAAATCTGCTCCGAAACCTGCTTCGGTAACTACGTAATTAGATAATGATAATCCCATTTTAGTAGCAATAATCGTATTGGTTCCTTGTGCGATGTTTGCAAAAGGGCCGCCATGAATAATTGCGGGGTTTTCCTCCAAAGTCTGTACTAAATTTGGTTTTATTGCATCTTTTAGTAAAATAGCCATTGCGTCTTGAGCTTTTAAATCAGCGGCAAAAACAGGTTTTTTATCAAAAGTAAATCCGATAAATATATTTCCCAATCGCTTTTTTAAATCATCAAAATTCATTGCCATACAAAGTATAGCCATTACTTCGGATGCTGGCGTAATGTTAAAACCATCTTCACGAGGAATCCCGTTTCCTGTTCCGCCTAACCCAATAGTTATTTGACGCAGTGCACGATCGTTCATATCAATAACTCGTTTCCATAAAATAGTACGTGGATCTATATTTAGGTTATTTGTTTGGCTTTGTAAATTATTATCAATTAAAGCCGCTAATAAATTATTTGCTTTTTCAATGGCGTTAAAATCACCCGTAAAATGAAGATTAATATCTTCCATTGGCACTACTTGTGAATAACCACCTCCGGCAGCTCCACCTTTTATTCCGAATACAGGCCCTAGTGATGGCTCTCTTAAAACTACAGTAGCTTGTTTGCCTATTTTATTTAAACCTTCGGTTAATCCGATAGAAACTGTGGTTTTACCTTCTCCTGCAGGTGTTGGTGTTAATGCTGTAACCAAAACTAAATTATTTTCTTTTATTTTGTCTTCATCAATAAGATGTAAAGGCAATTTAGCTTTGTATTTACCATACATTTCTAAATCATCTTCTTTTACATTTAGTTTGTTAGCGATGTACTTAATATGCTGTAAATCTTTTGCTTGAGCTATCTCAATATCTGTTAAATGCGCCATAGCGAATTGTATAATTTTAAGTTAATCATTTATATAAAAACGTAAAAGTAAATGTACATAATATAATCCCTACAAAAACTGACATTTATTAGCTTTATATAACTAAACTTAGTAGATTCAGATAAATATGGTAAAAGAATTGGCAAATCTTTTTTGAAATACTATATTTGCACGTTTTAAAAAAGAACTCGAATTAAACTATTATAGATGCAAAACAAAGGTCTTATTAAATTATTTGCTGTCCTTTTCGGATTAGTAAGCTTGTACCAACTGTCGTTTACATTTTTTGCTAATAAAGTAGAAGATAGCGCTAAGGTATATGCAAAGGAAAACGTTAAAGATAACAACGGTAGAGAGTTAGCTAGATTTGAGAGGAAATATCTTGACAGCGTAGCAAACGATGAAGTTGTAAATTTAGGCGTTGCTAAGTACACTTATAACGACATCAAGGAGCGTGAAATGAACCTTGGTTTAGACTTAAAAGGTGGTATAAATGCAATTTTACAAGTATCTGTAAAAGATATTTTAGTTGCTTTGGCAAATAACTCTAATAATACTGTTTTTAGAAGTGCTTTAGCAAAGGCTAGCGAAGCTCAGAAAGCAAGTCAAGATAATTACTTAGATTTATTTTTTAGCGAATTCGAAACATTAAGTAACGGAACCGTTAAATTAAGTGATCCTGCAATATTCGGAACGAAGTCTTTACGTGAAAAAATCGACTTTAATAAAACGAATGCAGAAGTAAAGGAAGTTCTTCAACAAGAAATTAATACTTCTATCAACACTTCTTTTGAAGTATTACGTAGCCGTATTGATAAATTTGGTGTAACACAACCAAATATTCAACGTATTGGTAACTCTGGTAGAATTCAAATTGAATTAGCAGGAGCTAGAGATATAGAACGTGTTACTAAATTAATTACAAGTACTGCTGAATTACAGTTTTGGGAAGTATATACCAATGCTGAAGTTCAAAACTTTTTCTTTGCTGCAAATGCAAAGGTTGCTGAATTATTAAAAGATGATTCAACTACTGAGAAAGTTAAAGATTCTACAAAAACTGATGATATCGATGATTTATTAGGTGCATCTTCAGATTCAACTAAGGTTGAAAATCAAAAAAACTTATTTACATACTTATATCCTCGTGTAGCTCAAAACCAACAACAAATCAGCTCTTTAGTTGCAGAAGCTAGAATACAAGATACAGCTAAAGTAAACAGTTTACTTGCTAATAAGAGTGTAAGAGCTTTATTACCTGCAAATTTAAAGTATGTTAAGTTTTTATGGGATTACAAGGCAAAACCTGGTGCTGATGGAACTTCTGAGATTATTGGTTTATATGCCATAAAATCTAACAGAAACGACAAACCAGCTATTGATGGTGATGTAATAGCTGACGCAAAACAAGATTATGACGAGTTAAGTAAACCTGTTGTTTCTATGACTATGAATGGTGTAGGATCTAAAAAATGGGCTAAATTAACTGGTGATAATACTGGCCGTTTTGTAGCTGTTGTATTAGATGATTATGTATATACTGCACCATCTGTTCCTGGGGCAATTACTGGAGGAAGCACTCAGATTTCTGGAGGAACGATGACAGTTGAAGAAGCGCAAGATATTTCTACAGTATTAAAAGCTGGTAAATTACCTGCTCCTGCAAGAATTATTCAAATGGAAGTTGTAGGACCGTCATTAGGTCAAGAATCTATTGATGCAAGTATCTGGTCATTCGGATTAGCTATTTTATTAATCTTAATTTGGATGGTTTTATACTATGGTAAAGCTGGTTTATATGCAAACATTGCTTTATTAGTAAACATCTTATTTATCTTCGGATGGTTAGTTTCATATAATGCGGTATTAACATTACCTGGTATTGCTGGTATTATCTTAACCATAGGTATGTCGGTAGATGCAAACGTAATTATTTTCGAAAGAATTAAAGAAGCCTTAAGAGGTGGCAAAAGTTTAGATACAGCAGTTAGCGAAGGATTTAGTTTTAAAGGAGCTTTATCTGCAATTATCGATGCAAACATTACAACTTTCTTAACAGGTCTTATCTTATTTATATTTGGTACAGGACCAATTAAAGGTTTTGCTTATACTTTAATGTTAGGTATTGCAACTTCATTATTTACTGCAATTTTTATTACTCGTTTATTAATAGACGGATCAGTAAATAAAAAAGCAAACTTAACTTTTAATACAAATATTTCTAAAAACTGGTTTAACAATATCAATATCGAATTCTTAAAGAAACGTAAGTTAGCTTACATCATTTCTGGATTCTTTATTCTTACTGGTTTAGTTTCTATCTTTACTTTAGGATTAAAGCAAGGAGTAGATTTTAAAGGAGGTCGTTCTTATGTTGTTCGTTTCGATCAGCCAATGAACGCTACTGAAGTTGCTTCGTCTTTACAAGGTGCTTTTGAAGCTGCTCCTGAAGTTAAAACTTACGGTTCTGACAATCAGTTAAAAATAACTACAGCTTTTAAAATTGATGAAGAAGGTACTGAAGTTGATGAACAAGTTCAGAATGCTTTATTCACCGGATTAAAATCTTATTTAGGTACTACTTCTTACGAAGAATTTAAACCTGGATTTGAAAAAGCTGGTAGCGGAATTATGAGCTACATGAAAGTAGAGCCAACCATTGCTGATGATATTAAAAAATCTGCATTATGGGCGGTAATCGGTTCATTACTTGTAGTATTCTTATATATCTTATTACGTTTTAGAAAAATGTCTTACTCTATTGGTGCAGTAGCAGCAGTATTTCACGATGTATTAGTGGTATTAGGAGTATTTTCTATCTGTTACAAATTCATGCCTTTTGATATGGAAATCGGACAATCATTTATCGCAGCTATTTTAACAGTTGTTGGATACTCATTAAATGATACCGTAGTAATTTTCGATAGAATTAGAGAATATGCAGGCGAAAGCAAAACATTTACTGCTGGTTTAGTAGACAAAGCTTTAAGCAGTACTTTAGGAAGAACAATAAATACCTCTTTAACTACATTATTAGTAATGTTAGCAATCTTTTTCTTCGGAGGAGATTCTATTAAAGGATTTATGTTCGCATTAATCGTAGGTGTAGTTGTAGGTACGTATTCATCATTATTCGTAGCAACGCCAATTATGTTTGATGCTTCTAAAAAAGAAGACAAAGAGTAACATTCTTATATAGATTACAAAAACCGTTTTGAATAATATTCAAAACGGTTTTTTCATTTACAATCAAGCAACTATCTTTGCAGTCTGATGAAAATTACAAAACTCCACGATTTATACTTTAAAGAATTCATTTCTTCAAATGAAATCTCAACGATTGCTAAAAAATTAGCACAACAAGTAAGAGCAGATTTACCCAAAAATGAAGTCCCTTTATTTATTGGTATTTTAAACGGATGCTTTGTTTTTACTGCCGATTTTTTACGTGCATATAAAGGCGATTGTGAAATTAGTTTTGTAAAATTAGCTTCGTATGAAGGAACAACTTCAACAGACGATGTAAAAAAACTAATCGGTATTAATGAAGATCTAACTAATCGTACAGTTATTATATTAGAAGATATTATTGATACTGGTACTACATTACAGGAGATTTACGAAATCTTCAAAACAAAAAACATAAAAGAATTAAAAATAGTAACACTTTTTTACAAGCCAGATGTATACCGAAAAGAGTTGCCTATAAATTATATCGGAAAAAGTATTGAAGATAAATTTATTGTAGGTTACGGTTTAGATTACAAAGGTTACGGTAGAAATTTGCCTGCTATTTACCAATTAACAACACAACCTAAAATGAAAAACATCGTATTATTTGGCCCTCCAGGTGCCGGAAAAGGAACACAAGCAGATTTATTAAAAGAAAAATATAATTTAGTTCATATTTCTACTGGTGATGTTTTCCGTTTCAACATCAAAAATAAAACAAAATTAGGTTTACTTGCTAAAACGTATATGGATGATGGTAATTTAGTACCTGATGAAGTTACTATTAGTATGTTAAAAGCCGAAGTAGACAGAAATGCAGATGCAAATGGCTTTATTTTTGATGGCTTTCCTAGAACAGAATCGCAAGCAGAAGCTTTAGATGCATTTTTAGGAGAAAAGAACGAACGAATTAACGGAATGGTTGCTTTAGAGGTTTCTGAAGATTTATTAGTTGACCGTTTATTGGAAAGAGGTAAAACAAGTGGAAGAACTGATGATACTGATGAAAGTAAAATTAGAAATCGTTTTAACGAATACAATACCAAAACAGCTATTTTAAAAGACTATTACCAAGAACAAGGTAATTATTACGGGGTAAACGGTGTAGGATCTATAGATGAGATTACACAACGCTTATCAGACGTATTTGATACATTATAAGACAAACGCCATTCCGAATGAAATGAAGGAATCTCTAAACAGATTATTTCGAAATTAGCATTTCTCGTAATGACGTTAATTAACTTAGTGCTGTTTTAAATAAAAACAGAAAACAACTTAGAAACAATGACTGAAGGAAATTTTGTTGACTATATAAAAATCTACGCATCTTCTGGTAAAGGAGGTCGAGGATCAGTACACTTACATCGTGAGAAATTTATTACTAAAGGTGGACCCGATGGAGGTGACGGTGGTCGTGGAGGTCACGTAATTTTACGTGGCGATAAAAGTATGTGGACACTTTTCCATTTAAAGTTTAAACGTCATTTTAGAGCTGAACCAGGAGGAGACGGAAGTGCAAGTCGTAGTACTGGCCACGATGCAAAAGACATTATTGTACCTGTACCACTAGGAACAATTATTCGTGATGCAGATACCGATGAAATTTTATATGAAGTTTCGCATCACGAACAAGAAATCACGTTATTACAAGGTGGTAAAGGTGGTCTTGGTAACTGGCACTTTAAATCGCCAACCAATCAAGCACCACGTTATGCCCAACCAGGTATTGACGGTGTAGATGGATGGTTTCGTATAGAGCTTAAATTGTTAGCTGATGTTGGTTTAGTTGGTTTCCCTAATGCAGGTAAATCTACTTTACTCTCTGTATTAACAGCTGCAAAACCAAAAATTGCTGATTATGCTTTTACTACTTTAAAGCCTAACTTAGGTATTGTAGAACATCGTAATCATAAGAGTTTTGTGATGGCAGATATCCCTGGTATTATTGAAGGTGCTGCTGAAGGAAAAGGATTAGGTCATTATTTTTTACGTCATATCGAGCGTAACTCTGCTTTATTATTTTTAATTCCTGCAGATAGTGACGATATTAAGAAGGAATATGAAATTCTATTAAACGAATTACGTAAGCACAATCCTGAATTGTTAGATAAAGATCGTTTGTTAGCCATTTCTAAATCAGATATGTTAGACGAAGAACTAAAAGAAGAAATTAAACAAGACTTACCAGAAGGTATTGACACCTTATTTATCTCGTCTGTAGCCCAATTAGGTTTACAAGAATTGAAAGATAAATTATGGGATGTGTTGAATTAATAATTTCTATAAAATAATATTATAAAAAGCAACCTCAAATGAGGTTGCTTTTTATTTAATGATTAACTTTCTTTTCCTTTTCTCTACTACATGTTGACAATGCATGAGAAAGTTGTATCAATGAAAAACAAGAGGTAAATGATCAAACTTAATAGAATGTTATACGTGTATTTCTAAGTTAAATATATCGGATGATGAACTACAAGAAGAGATTGAATAAGACTGACCTACCTTATTGTAGTATATAAACAATATTCATTTCTTTTGCAGCCCAACAAAGTTTAATGGAATTGTAAGATAGCTCCATATGAGAGCGTTGCAAAAGCCAAAATTATTTTAATTTAAATTTCAAAAAAGAGGTTTTCGATTACGATTTAGTGGTTTCTAGTTTTTAAGTTGATTTAAGAGTTAGGTAACGCTGTTTTAAGGTTCATTTTTCTTTGTTTTTTTTAGAATTAGACGTAATTATCCTAGGACTTCGATACAAACTATAACACATCGCTTCCATAATATTATGAATATGCATCTTTTTGATTCCTCTATATCTTGCAGTACTACGAGAAAACCATCTTTTAATCCCTCCAGAAATATGTTCTACTGATTAAATCTTACTTTTCCAATTAGTTTGTTAAATCTCTTCTCTGATTCTTTTAAAGGCTCATTCTTATATGCTTTTTTTAGGATACGATTCTTTAATTTCTCTATTTTAATAGGACTTCTTTTTTCTTTGATTGGTAGTCTTTATCTGCTTTCAAAGGAATGTTTTCAGGAAAATCAGCAGTATCCAATACTTGTTCAAGATTAGCTATTTCATTAGCACTTGCTTTTATGGTTAAGATGCCTAAAACTAAACCTTCATTATCTGTAACATGGTCTTTTTTATAACCAAAGCGATATTTACCCCCTTCTTCTTTATCTACACTAGCTGCATACTCTTTAATAACATCAATTTATTTTAGATCTTTTCTGTGTTCTGTTACTTTATAACTAGTTTTTCATTAAGGGTCTAATGAGGTATCTATAGTACTCGCATCTATAATAGCTCCTGTTTTGACAATAATTTAATGAGCTTCTATCTGTCTGTTGATTTATTTGAATAAATGTTAGTAAACCTTTGTGGTCAACATACTACGAAAACGGGATAAAGTACTGTGTGGGGTCTGGAGCTATTTTATCTATATTTAATTCGCAAAACAACTAAAAGAAATACTATCATTAACTCGGTTTTCTACTTCATAATCACTTAAACCATAACAATTTTGAAGTAAACTCATTTTGAAAAGTAATAAACCGTTATAAATAGGTTTTCCTGTAGCTATATTACCTTTTGTATAGTGTATATTTAAAACTTTTATGATTGGATTTCAATTTAATAGTGTGTTGATTTCTGTGAAAAAAGTGCTTTTTATTTTTCGTTAACGTATATACTATCTGCTAAGGTGGAGTGCTTAATTAATTCTATAAAAGAAAGATCCGAAATATTCAAAAAATATACAACTCCTTGCAACGCTCTCATTATTTTATTAAGTTCTATTTAAAACTTGCCTAAACTGATAAAAGAAACGCTCAATAAGCCTTAAATCTTCGGTAATAATTTCTGCCGTACCCCGCATTTCTTGTTTGAAGTCTATTTCCTTTTTGTAAGAGGTGATAAGCTTTTTAGGTAATTTAACATCAATAAAATATAAACCTTCCTTATCTGGAATTAATGATATATTTTTAACGTTTCCATTCAGTATGCCAAATTCTGTGTCTGGATAATTTTCTAGTTTGATGTTTACCTTTTGACCAATTCTTATTTTACCTGAATTTTGAGCAGGTGTTTTTAACTTAGCAACAAAGGACGAATTTTTACTTGGAATAATGGTAAACACCAAATCGCCTTGATTTACGGTTTGGTTGGTGTTCCAATAGTTTAAAAACGAAACATTGCCATTTATGTTTGATTTGAGTACATAACTACGTTCCCAGTCTTTAATGGCTTTTTTGAGTTGATTAAAAGAATGAATGACATCTTTAAGGAATGTCATTTCTTCTCTAATACGATTTATTTCTGTACCTTTAGAGGTCATACGAGCAGTACTTATCGCTTCTAGAATTTGTGATATAGAGGCTTCAAAGCTTTTGTAGTTTCGTTTCGCTTGGGCATATTGCAATTGTTTTTTTTCATAATCCCGTGGAGAAATGACACCTTTTTCAAACAATATTTTTTGTCGGTTTAAATCCTTCTTTATAAAATCTAATTCGGTTTTATTGATGTTGCGTTGTGATTTTAAATTTTGCAAACGTCTGTTAAGTTCAAATATAGAATAACGGTTCGCTATGGCTTCATTGGAAAAGGGCTGTAAATCTTTATTTAATTTATACTTAATGTAACTGTTTTCAAATAGTGCGAATTGCGATTCAATATTGCCTAAAAATAAAATAGGTAAGCTATCTGTTGGAAAACTAAACAATTTACTATTTACAGTTATCGTATCAATTACAGATTTGAGTTTATAAACATCTTTATAATTCGCTGTATTTTCTAATATAGCTAATACTTGATTTTTATTTACCTCTTGATTCTCTTCAACTAGAATAGCATCAAAATTACCTGCGGTCTGGGCATATTCTTTTTGTGGTGGTATTTGAGTAGTGATTATCGCTTGTGAAATAATTATATCGGGGTATTTTACAAACCAAGAAATAAGCAAAAGCATAAGAACTATAGCTAAAAACAACGCGTTACCCCAACGTATCATCCAATGTGGCACCTTAGTTAGTATTTTTTGTACTTCTTCACTACGAAGCTCGATATGATCTAAATTATTATTTGTCATCTATTTTCCTAATTCCAACTGATTTTTAACTAAATTATAATAATTTCCTTTTTGACTAACGAGTTCTTGATGATTGCCTATTTCTACAATTTTGCCTTTATCTAAAACTACTATTTGATGGGCCTTTTTTACGGTGCTTAATCTATGAGCAATAACAACAACCGTTTTATTTTCAAAAAAAGTATTGAGTTTTTCCATAATCACTTTTTCATTATTGGCATCTAATGCACTTGTAGCTTCATCAAAAAACAAAAAATTTGGATTTTTGTATACTGCTCTTGCAATCAATAAACGTTGTTTCTGCCCTGTACTAACACCAACACCTTCCATACCTATTTTTGTATTATAGGAAAGTGGTAAAGATTCTATAAACTCTTTTATGTTGGCAACATCAACCGCATGTGCGAGTTTTTTTTTGTCCACATAATCTTCACCAACTGCAATATTATTAGCAATGGTATCATTAAAAATATAGCCCTCTTGCATTACTACCCCACATTGATGCCTCCATGTTTGTTGTGATACATTTTGTAAATCGTGATTGCCAATTTTTATTTGACCACTATTAGGGTCATAGAACTTTAAGAGCAATTTCATTAATGTAGTTTTACCGCTTCCACTGACTCCAACTATTGCAGTTACTTTTTTTGCAGGAATGATTAAATCCAAATCCTGTAATACCATTTGATTTGACCCAATATACCGAAATGACACTTTAGATAATTCTAAATCGACATTCAAGGTAATATCTGTAATTTTCTCAATATCTTGTTGCTCTTCATCTTCTTTATTGTGAATCTCGGATAAACGTTCTAATGAGATTTTAGCATCTTGGACTTCTCTTATAAAGCTAATGAGTTGTGCTATTGGCGAGTTTAACTGCCCAACGATATAGCTAATGGATAACATCATACCTAAAGTTATATCACCATCAATAACCAATTTTGCAGATAGTACAGTAATTAAAATATTCTTTACCTCATTAATAAAATTTGACCCTACACTTTGGTATTGTTCTAAAGCCAAAGTTTCAATAGAGACTTTAAACAAACGCGCTTGTATAAATTCCCAAGACCAACGCTTTCGCTTTTCTGCATTGTGCAATTTTATTTCTTGCATGCCATTAATAAGCTCAATCACTTTACTCTGTTCTTGGCTCACTACAGAAAAAAGTTTATAGTCTAAATCTCGTCGCTTTTTAAGGAAAATAATAACCCATAAAAAGTATAGAAAGCTACCTGTTAAGAATATCCAAAACAGCAATAAGTTATAATATGCTAGTACAAAACTGAACACCAACAAATTTACCATTGAAAATAACACATTTAATGACGATGTAGTTAGAATCCGTTCTATGCGTTTATGATCATTAATCCGCTGTAGAATATCTCCAGTCATGCGAGTATCAAAAAACGCGATAGGCAAATTCATTAGTTTTATAAAGAAATCTGAAACCAAGGATATATTAATCCTTGTACTTAGATGTAACAATATCCAACTTCTTATGACCTCAATGGCTGTTCTACCAATAAATAGCGCTAACTGGGCAAATAGAACTAAGTTTATAAAATGTATATCTTGGTTTTTAATACCAATATCGACAATACTTTGGGTTAAAAATGGAAAAATGAGTTGTAGTATACTCGCTGTAATTAACCCAATAACTAATTGCCATAAAAAGCGCTTGTATTTAAATAGGTATTTAGATAAAAAGTTAAAACCAAATTCCTGTTTGTCCTTTTCAAAATCTGAATTGTAGAATTTTGGAGCTGGTTCTAATAATAATGCTATACCCTCTTCTGTTTGCTCTGTTGCATTATCACCGATCCAATATTTTAAGAGTTCTTCTTTATTGTATTTAAGTAAACCATGGGCTGGGTCAGAAATATAAAAGGAATTCTTTCTTATTTTATAGAGAACCACATAATGGTTATTATTCCAATGAAGAATGCAAGGTAAAGGAGCTTCTAATAAATCTTGAGTGTTAATTTTTACTCCTAAACTTCTTAAACCTATTTTTTCTGAAGCATTACTTAAACCCAATAAACTACTTCCCACTCTCGTAGTTTCGCTTAACGTACGAAGGTACTGTATAGAGATTGTTTTTCCATAATACTCGGCAATTATTTTGACACAGGTTGAACCACAATCTTTCTGATCGGGTTGTTTGTAATGAGGAAATGATTTAATCATTCTTTTCTATCAAATCTTTAATTCTATGGTATTTAATTGTTTTTTGCATTAGACTAATTATAACTTTACTAGTTAGAAATTAATAAAAATCAATTTGCATTTTCTTTTACAGGTTCAAAATCTTGGCAAGAATTTACTTTATACCATTTCTCATTGGAATAGTGAAGATCTGTATTGGAAAAACAGCAATAGCGGAATTTACACGATTTACATTTTTCAATTAAATCATTACTAATTTCCCATTTCTTCTGAAATTCAGTGCTTCTAAACACTTGGCTTATTGAAGTAGAAGTATCCGATAAATTTCCAAAATGCTCTTGATGATTTATATAATTTCTAATAAAACCAAATTCATCTATACAAATTTTACGATTAAGAGCAGTGTTATACTTCTTTGATTCCATAAAACTTTTCAAAGTAAAAGTAAAATTTTCACGAACAATTTTTTCAGTCCAATTTAACTTTTCATCTTTTATTCTATTTATCTGAACGTAATTTTTATTTTCCTCAGTCGAATATTTACCTGAACCTAAATAAGTTACAGAGGTTATTCTAATGTTTTGGTTGAAAAAATCCATAGAAAATATGTCTTCAAAAGAACTCGGAATAACAACATCAATACATCTCAAAAAAGAGTTTGTTGTAGTATTAAAAATATTTAAAATTTCTTCTGACGTTATATCACTATCTGATTTAATGGAAAGCATCAATATTTGACATCCTAATTGATTAAGTTCATTTATTACTTTGATATAATCATAATTAGTAGAAGCGCCTATTTCTAAGATAGCTGAATAGCATTCATTCTCAAAAAAAATATCTTCACTAATTTTAGGAAAACTTGTGGGACTGTCAGTTAAAAAACATACATCCTCTATGAGGAAATAATCAATTATCTTAATTATATTATTTCCAAATTTTGAGATTATAGAATCAATGTTTTTTCCGTCAATTTCTTTTAGTACGTTGTATGCTGTTTGACTGATAGAAAGAAGTTTATACCTTGATAAATCATATATTAAATAGCCATTATCTCCATCAACTAAATAACAGTCTGTAAAAATTCTCAAAAATTTGCTTTTATCCATAATTCAAAATTACTGTTGTGTTTAATTTATAGTTTTCTCTGACATGATATTGATTAGTATTTATCAATGAATTTCGACCTAAAAAAAGCTTACTAGTGTTATTCTCATCTGAATATTCAAATGAATCAATTAAAATATTGTTAAGGGATAACTTTTCAAGTGAAATGTCCGAATTAAGAAGTTTGTTCTTCATCTCTGGTTAAATATTTATATATGTGATACTCTATATTATAATTACAAGGCTTGCTAACCATTCCAAATTGTCCGACTGAGTTGATTTCTAAAAAATAGTATTTTCCATTTTTACTTTTAATAATATCAATTGACCCAGTATTAAACCCTATGATTTTTAACAGTTCTTTTATTTTAATAGTCAATTCTTCAGGTAAAGTAAAAGGAATATTTCTATTTGGTTTTTTTCGATCGTATCTTCTGAAATCTACAGCGGTTTTTTCGTTATTCTGCGAGAATATAGCCATGCTGTAGTAGTTTTCTCCCATAACAAAAGTTCTGATTTCAAAATCTTTTTCTATCTTTTCTTGCACCAAACTCGGAGAGAAATAATTTGGTATTTTCTCTAGTATAGAGTCAGTCAATTCATTCGTGTAAGATATGTATCTTTGTTTTAAGTCATCGTCCATAGCTAATATTGGCTCAAAAATCGATTTAGTTATTAGGGAATTATTAACCTCTTTTTGAAATTCTAATATTTGACTCTTTTTAGAAACTACTTTGGTCCTAGGAATGCAAATGCCTAATCTGTTTGCTAGAGATAGAATTTCTAATTTGTTCACTCTAGTTTTTAATCTATTTCCTAATATGACCGAACTTTGTATAGAAGAATTGAAAATGTAGCTGTAAAGTTCTTTTAATTCCGATTTTTGATTTGATCTTATTTTATCGAGAAGAAACCTAGAGAGACCTGACTCATTCTGGTCTATTACCATGTTTTCAAGATCAGCTCTTGGTCTTCTATACCAAATCGAAGTATATTTTTCCGTAAAGTTTTCATCGTTAACTTTTTTTTTACCGGGAATACTTATGTCAATACTATCGAAATTAAAATAGTCTGAATATAGATCGTTATTACGATCTATTATTTTATATGAATCAAGATTTAATCTTTTAAAATGCACACCATATCTATAAAACCAGCTACAAACTTCATCTGAAGATCCATCTCTATCTTGAGTTACAATTAAATGTTTTTCCATTGATTTTTATTTTAAAATAAAATTACCCCTACTTTCAAATAATAATTTACTAATAGAGGTAATTAATTGTAAATTTGACTCTTACTCAATACTTATTGAGGGATGTCTTAATCGTCATGTATATCACCATGTGAACCAGATTCAATGATCCAGCCTAAAAAATTCACATACTCATGGGTCATTTCAGCACATTGACGTTTAGGTTTAGGCCAGTTTGCACGATCTTCTTGACCACCTGTGATTGTACCTAAAGTCTCAATTTCTTTAATTTTGAAGTCTTCTAATTTTAACATTTTAAATAATTTATAAATTAACTCTTCTTTTAAAGGGTGAAGAGTATTCCCTCTTATGATAATCTGCAGCTTATCATAACAACGCTAATTTAAAGTGTATTAGTGCAAATATTTTGCATTCAGGGAGAAATTATACCTTTGTTAACTTATAATTACTTGCTCTTAACAAATCCAAGTACGAAATCACATTGATACGAGTAATAATATGTTCTTCTTATTTGGCAATATTCTATAGGTGCGCCCATGCTTCTCATTAATTCGAGAATATTATATACACTTCGTCTAGAAATGCATAAACGGTTCGATAAATCATCTGCTGTACCTGTTGATTTTCGTATAATCAATTTATCTACTCTCTCTATAACTTGTATTTTTTTTAGAAATTCCAATTCCTTTGATTTTTTTTAATTAATATTTTTTTTCAATAGCTATTTTAATATATTCTCAGCGGGTTACTGTTTTTGATTTTAAATTATTTATAATAAATGACTCATGTTTTCTTTTAAAATAGAATTAATACATCTATCATGCATAACTTGTTTTGATTTTCAAGGTCTATGATGGGTTTTATAAAATGTTTTATATCTTCAGACTTATAAAATTTAGAAAAGAACAACACAGATGACACCAACCTATGTCAGAAGCCATAAAGAAAAACCAGTATACTATTTGGTAATCGCAGTGAGCCTCTGCGTGCGGTGATGTAAGAGACATACTCCATTCAATTATGACTGGAATCGTCTACGTGATTATACTCATAATAATTTTTCTTTTTCTTTTTCTTTTTCTTTTTCTTTTTCTTTTTCTTTTTAATTTATATTTATATAATACATAGCGTCAACATATAAATATCAATTATGGTCAAATATATATATATATTCTGTTTTTAAAAAACTTTAGCAATTCCGAGTGTACTCGGACATAGTAGAATCCGCCGTAATTGCGATTATACACCTGGTGTATTCAAGACCTTAACACAACAAATATTGTTAATTTAACATGAGTTCGATATAAGGTTAGAAACCCTAATCTTTAACTTCTGTAAACCATGTCCCTTAACAAACACTTGTTAACTTTAATTTTCGGCTAAAGCGTTTAAAAAATGGTGAAATTATTAAGCCAAAAGCAACTTCTTTGAGAGTTTAATATAATTTCAGAAAAAAAATATTTTCTCTAGTTATTATAAATGGTAAATTCTCTATTAAATTTGATAATGAAAATAATCTAATTTTAAATAGAACAATTCTTAGTTCTTTACTTTTTTGGAAGCCTCAAGTTGAGGCTAAAAAAATAGAAATAAAATTTGAAAGGAATTAAAAAAACTTCTTACAACACTCGTTTTGCTTTTACAAACTCATTTTTAAAATAAGTTTCTTTCATTGAAGAAACAATAACACCCTTTGAAGTTGTAGAATGAATAACAATTATGCCGAAAAAGAAATTAAACAAGATTTACCAGAAGGTATCGATACCTTATTTATTTCGTCTGTAGCCCAATTAGGATTACAAGAATTGAAAGATAAATTATGGGATGTATTGAATTAATATTTTCTATAAAATAACTTTATAAAAAGCAACCTCAAATGAGGTTGCTTTTTTGTTTTGGTCCTATAGCTGGTTTTCGATAACTTGGCTATCCATATCCTAAACGATTTTTCACGAGCTAATAAATGAAACTACAAGAATTAAATAATTGGTTGAAAGAACTAAAATTTATAATTATTGATTTAAACATCTCAATTAATAACTCTAAATATTTAATTAAAGAAGAAGGCACTAAAACTATAGAATCTATTAAAGAACTCAGCTTTTTTAAGCACTATACTTATCAATTAAAGTTTATAACTATTATTCAACTTTCTAAATTTTTTGGGAAGAGTAAAAATCAAAAAACGAACATAAACAAACTTTTAAATAAACTGAAAAACGAAGGGTATGATACAGATTTAAACAATCTACTTTTAAAGAACTTGAACTCTAACAATGGATATAAACACAAACAAGATATTATAAAGTCTATTAATTTTTTAGAAAAAGAAATACAAAAATCAGAAGTAACTATAACTAAAGTGGTAGACTTAAGGGACGAGGTATATGCCCATAATCAACCAAAAAAGGCACTTGAAGACGTATATTGGAGTGAATTAGAATTATTAGTAATATTAGCTGCAAAATGTTATGATGAGATATATAAAAATTTGCACCACATTGAAGTTAAATTTGAAAAAACATTACCTTGGGAAGTGAAAAGAATCATTGAAGGCTTAGCTTATTACAAAGACTTTTATAATAAAAATACCTAACGATTTCTAAATAATATAAACTACAGTACTCGTGTCGCTTTTACAAACTCATTTTTCCAATAAGTTTCATCCATAGAAGAAGTAATTACACCTTTTGAAGTGGTAGAATGCATAAAAAAAAATTCATTATTCAATATTGAAGTTACCAAACCAACATGGTTTATTTCGCCTTTTAAACGAGCTATATCAAAAAAAAGTAAATCCCCTACTTTAACATCATCAAAAGGAATTTCTATTCCTGTTGCACTCATAGCTTTTGATGAACGTGGTAATTGAATACCAACTTCTTTAAACGATACACTTACAAGCCCCGAGCAATCCATTCCGTTTTTAGTTGTTCCCCCAAATTTATATGGAGCTCCTGCATACGAGTTTGCTATTTCAAGTAACTGATCTACTTTAGTGTTTGCTTTTTTATCGTTTCCTTGAATCGAAAACCTAAAAACAATAAACACTATAATTACAATAAATAAAAGCAGGTTTTTTTTCATTTCTTATAAAATTCTTTTAGCCTTTATAAATGCTTTTTTCCAATAATCACTATACAACGAAGTAACAAGAACTCCACGAGAAGTTGTTGAGTGTATAAACTTAATATTGCCGTTATCTATAGATGTTACCAAACCAACGTGATTAACTTTTCCTCTTTTCCTAGAGGTTTTAAAGAATAATAAATCTCCTCGTTTTACATTACGTAAAGAAATATCACGGCTTTTAGTGTACATTTCACGAGATGTTCTTGGTACAGTAACATTACGTTGTTTGAAAGACGTATAGATTAAACCAGAACAATCCATACCTCTTCTGGTCATTCCTCCATACTTATAACGAACCCCTTTATATGTTACCGCTGTCCAAACTACTTTATCTGCAATTGTTGGGTTGTTTATTGAACTAGCTGATTTATTCTTTACTTTTTTAGGTTTTTTATAAGTACTTATATTTTTTGATGATCCGCATGAAACCATTAAAAAAGAAAGTAGTATAATATAGATTGATTTTTTTATCATATATATTAATTTATAAGCTAAAAGATTACTTGGTTTTTTTTAATAAAAAACACGTCATTACGAGGACGTATGACGAAGTAATCTATTTTTAACGGTCTTAGATTTACTTTATTTTATTCGTGCCAGTTTTATTGCAATCCGCCTACAATTAATTTCGCTGTTTTTTCAGAGGCTCCTTTACCTCCTAGTTTTTGTTCTAAATCGAAATACGACAAAAACAATTCTTCTCGGTGTTTAGGTTCTAAAACATGCTTTAGTTCCTTTGCTAGATTCTTTTTGGTAAAATCATTCTGAATCAATTCAGTCACCACCTCTTTATCCATAATTAAATTCACCAACGAAATGTATTTTAAAGTAATAATTCGTTTTGCTATTTGATATGAAATATTGCTTCCTTTATAACAAACTACTTGCGGCACTTTAAACAATGCTGTTTCTAAAGTTGCCGTTCCTGAAGCGACTAAAGCTGCATGCGAAATACTTAATAAGTCGTATGTTTTATTGTTAACAAACTTAACGTTAGAATTCCCAATAAACTCTTTATAGAACTCATAAGGCTGACTCGGCGCTCCGGCAACCACAAACTGGTAATTAGAAAAATCGTCCACTAAAGAAAGCATTACTGATAACATTTTTGTTATTTCTTGTTTTCTACTTCCGGGTAACAAAACAATAATATCTTTGTTTCCTAAATTGTGTTGCTCTCTAAAACCTTTTACGTTTACTTGCTTTCTACCTGCAATTCCATCTATTAAAGGATGTCCTACAAAATGTACATCGTAGTTATATTTCTGATAAAACTCCTTTTCAAACGGAAGTATCACAAACATTGCATCTACATCTCGCTTTATATCCTTTACCCTACCAGCTCTACTTGCCCAAACTTGTGGTGAAATATAATAATTGGTTTTAAAACCTTGTTTTTTTGCCCATTTAGCTATCCGAAGATTAAAACCTGAATTATCAATTAAAATTAATACATCTGGCTTAAAATTAGCAATGTCTTTTTTACAGAAAGACATCATTCCTACTATCTTTCGTAAATTTAATAACACTTCCAAAAAACCCATAAAAGCACGTTCTTTATAGTGCTTTACAAGCGTACCTCCTACTTCTTGCATTAAATCACCTCCCCAAAAACGAATTTCTGCGGTTGGGTCTTCTTTCAATAAAGCTTTCATCAAGTTAGCGCCATGCAAATCACCTGAAGCCTCTCCTACAAGAATGTAATATTTCATGAATAATAATTGTTATATAAATTTTAAAACAAGGGTTGTTAAAGCAATCACTACTGTTGTTATTAAAACTCCTCTTGCTCTGTAATCTTGATTCTTTTTTAAAAACACCCAAAAAACAAATAAATTAGGAATCGCTGCCAACGCCAAAACAGGCCCTAAAACTCCACCTTCTATAACTTTTTTAAATGTTTCGGACATTGTATCATGCGATATAAATTCTAAATAAATAAAAAGTCCACATGAAGTAGCTACTATCGACATTAAAACCCCTATTACTATTTCTTTACTTATATGTCCCATGAGTTTAATTTTTGAATTGCATGATGCGCTGTCATATCAAAATGAACTGGAACCATTGAAATAAACCCGTTTTCTAAGGCCCAAATATCTGTGTCTTGTCCTTTATCTCTGTTTACAAATTCTCCAGACAACCAGTAATATTCTTTACCATACGGACTCTTACGTTTATCGAAATTTTCTTTCCAATACCCATTTGCTTGGCGACAAACACGCACTCCTTTTATTTCTTTTTCTTTTAACTTCGGAATATTTACATTTAACACCACACCTTCTGGCAAACCGTTTAATAAAACATTCAATACTATTTTTTCTATATATTTTTTAGCGGCTCTAAAATCGGCGTGCCAATCAAAATCTAACAATGAAAAACCAATTGCAGGAATTCCTTCAATTCCTGCTTCAACCGCAGCACTCATTGTACCTGAATAAAGAACATTTATCGATGAATTTGCACCATGATTAATTCCTGAAACACATAAATCTGGCGTGCGATTTAAAATTTCATTTTTCGCCATCTTTACACAATCGGCTGGTGTACCAGAACAACTATACTCAATTTGTGGACCATCATCAATTGTAATAGGATTGCAATGCAAAACATTATCTACCGTAATTGCATGTCCCATTCCGCTTTGTGGTCTATCGGGAGCAACAACAACAACGTCACCAATTTTATTCATTATTTCTATCAACATGCGAATACCTGGTGCGGTAATTCCGTCGTCATTTGTTACCAAGATTAAGGGTCTTTCTTGCATAGTCTGTTAGTTTTACAACAAATGTAACATAAAAAAAGCATTATTATTTTTAACATTTTCTAAAGACAGAATCCTTTATATTATGCGTAAAATTGTAGTAATCAAATACAAACAACATGGTACAATTTATTGTTTATTTAACTGTTTTTATCATTTCTATATTTTTTTCGATAATAATTACCTAAAACAGCTAGAAAACGATTGTAATAATTATATTTTTAATGAATATCTTCACGCAAAACATAGTTATTATTGTTATCAATAAATTATTTAAAAATAATCTTATAAAAAATGCTTCAATTAAAAATTGGCATTATTTTAGTAGTTTAGTATCCCTAAGCACATAATTAAAAGACAGAAGATATATGAAGACGAAATTTATAATTCCTTTTTTAGCAATTACGCTATTATTTTCAAACGCAACTTATTCGAATACTGTTTCTGAACCAGATCCTGATAAAGACAGAGTAATTGTATATGTTTTAAAAAACATTTTAAGTAGATATCATTATGTTCAAAAAGAATTAAATGATGATTTTTCTGAACATGTATACAATACATTCATTGATGGCTTAGACCCTAATAAAAGATATTTTACACAAGAAGATTTAAAAGAATTTTCTCAATTTAAATATCAAATAGATAATCAATTAAAAGATACTAAAATTGATTTTTACAAATTGGTATACAATCGGTTTTTAACAAAACTAGGCACTGCAAAAAGCAATTACCGTTCATTATTAACACAGTCTTTTAATTATAAAAAAAACGAAGTTATTGATGTTGATTATGATAAAGTACCGTTTGCTAAAAACGAAAGTGAATTAGTTGATTATTGGAGAAAACAGTTAAAATTTTCTATTTTAAGTAGCATTGAAGATGCTGAAAATTTACAAAATAATAAAGCTAAAAAAGATAAGAATTTTAAAAAGAAAACATTCTCTGAGCTAGAAACAGAAGCTAGAAAAGGTGTTTTAAAAAACATGAATGAATTATACCAACGGATTGATGAACTTGAAAATTCTGACTGGTATTCTACCTTCTTAAATAGTGTTGTTAGTGGTTTTGGTCCACATACAACCTATATGTCTCCTCGTATAAAATCTCGTTTCGATCAAGAAATGTCAGGTAAATTAGAAGGTATTGGAGCTCGTTTACAGAAAAAAGGGATTTATACACATATTGTTGAGCTAATTTCTGGAGGGCCAGCTTGGAAACAAGGTGATTTAGAACCTGAAGATATTATTTTAAAGGTAGCACAAGGTGATGCAGAACCTTTAGATATTGTAGGTATGCGTTTAGATGATGCCATTAAATTTATAAAAGGAAAAAAAGGAACAGAAGTTCGATTAACTGTGAAGAAAAAAATTGATGGTTCAACTAAAATAATTCCTATTATTAGAGATGTTGTTGAGTTAGATGAGACATTTGTTAAATCGAGTATTGTTGAAAAAGATGGCGAGAAATACGGAGTTATAGATCTACCAAGGTTTTATATCGATTTTAATGACTTAAGCCGCAGAGATGCTGCCAAGGACATGGAGAAAGAGATTGAACGCTTAAAAAGTGAAAACGTAAAAGGATTAATTGTTGATTTGCGTGATAACGGTGGGGGTTCTTTAAAAACAGCTATTGAAATTGGTGGATTATTCATTGAAAAAGGCCCTATTGTACAAGTAAAATATAGAGAAGAAGAGCCTTTAGTAAAAAATGACACCAACCCTAAAACTCAATGGGATGGTCCATTAGTTGTAATGGTAAACGAATTTTCTGCCTCGGCTTCTGAAATTTTTGCTGCCGCAATGCAAGATTATAAGCGTGGTGTAATTATAGGTGGTAAACAAACTTATGGTAAAGGAACCGTGCAAAATGTATTGCCTATTAATCGTTTTTATGAAAAATACCCCAGTGATTTAGGTGCTTTAAAAATGACCATTCAAAAATTTTACCGAATCAATGGTGGGTCTACTCAAATTGAAGGTGTGTATTCTGATATATCATTACCTACAAGGTATAGCTACATGAAGTTTGGTGAGCGTGATTTAGACGGTGCTTTACCGTGGGATAAGGTAGAACAAGCTAAGTATAGTACAACAGACTCGTACAGTAACTTTGGTGATGTTGTTTTTAAAAGTCAACAACGTGTACTTGGTGATGATAAATTCAAAAAAATTAATGAATACGCTAAATGGTTAAAGAAAAATCAAGAAGAAAGAATATATTCTTTAAAATATAGTACTTACAAAAAAGAAAACGAGAGTAAAGTGAAAGAAGCTGAACAATTTAAAGACCTCTATAAATTTGATTCTAACTTAACTTTTAACTCACCAAAATACGAGCTTAACCTATTTACAAAAGATACTGTTTTGAAAGACAAACGTGTGGTATGGCACAAGAACTTGAAAAAAGATATTTATTTAAATGAAGCTCTTAATGTGTTAAGTGAATTAAAAATGAATAAAAATTACACAATAGTAAAACAGTAATAAAAATCTTTTTATGAAAACTGAAAATTCCGTCAAACTAATATAAATTTAGCTTGACGGAGTTTTTTATTATCAAATTTATGATACCTTAAATCAAGTTCATAATAGTGAACATTCAATTTTTTATATAGTTTTTTTAAAAAATTATATAATTGATAATTTACATCAACTCCATTTTCACCACCAAACCTTCGTTAGCTCTAACGTTAAAAACAGTTTCATCTTCAAAAATTAAATATTGCCCTTTAACACCAACTAAAATACCAGTATAAGTTTGTTCTTTAACAATATTTAAACTTTTCGGCTTTAATGGATATTTAGCAACAGGGAAATTAATAATAGTCTCTTTATTATTTTCTATAATGTACTCTTGCGCCTCTGCAGGTATAAATTCTCGTAGTTTTTCTTGCCAAGACACTAGGCTTTCATCTACAACATCATTCTTAAGCATTTTTCGCCAATTGGTTTTATCAGCTACATGCTCTTTTAAAGCAACTTCTGTAATTCCTGCTAAATAACGATTAGGAACCTCAACAATTTCAATTGCTTCATGCGCTCCTTGATCTATCCAACGTGTTGGTACTTGCTGTTTTCTAGTAACACCTACTTTTACATTACTAGAGTTTGCTAAATAGACAATATGCGGTTTTAATTGCACTTTTTTCTCATATTCTAAATCGCGATCTTCAATTCCTAAATGCGCTTTACTTAATTCAGGTCGCATAATCCAATCTCCAGCGTTTGGTGTTTCAAAAAAGCAACTTTTACAAAACCCTTGACGGTATACCTCTTTTTCTAAATGACAGTTTAAACATTCATATTTAACAAAACTTAATGTTATGTTTTTATTCAGCAACTGATTCATATTTATAAAATCAGATTTCATATCTAAATAATACTGAACTGTCTCTAAATTTTCAGTTGTCATTTTTTTTAAAACTCCTTGGTAATGCATGTCTTAAATTTTATTACTTTTAGCTTCACAAACTTACAGTAAAAAATTAAATTAAGAGGTAATATATGTCGTTTCCATTTATAAATTCTATCATTTCTTGGTTTTTAAAAAAGCGTAAACATCAAGTAGAGCTGTTTTTAAAATATCCTGTTGATGTACAAAACGAACTCCTACAAAAATTACTAAATACAGCCAAAAATACCGAATTCGGAAAACAACATTCTTTTACATCAATACATAATTACACCGATTTTTCTACCAATGTTCCCATTCAGAAATACGAAAGTATAGAACCTCTTATTGAACGTTGTAGAAAAGGTGAGCAAAACCTATTTTGGCCCACACCTATTCATTGGTTTGCAAAAAGTAGCGGAACCACCAACGCTAAAAGTAAGTTTATACCTGTTAGTAATGAAGCGCTAGAAGGCTGCCATTTAAAAGCCGGAAAAGATATGTTGTGTTTATACATTAATAATAATGAAGACACGCAGATGTTTACTGGCAAAGGATTAAAACTAGGCGGTAGTACGGCTATTTACGAAGACAACAATTCCTATTTCGGAGATTTATCTGCAATTATAACCGAAAACTTACCTTTTTGGGCCGATTTTAGCTCTGCTCCTAGTCAGGAAGTTTCTTTAATGGCGGAATGGGAAACTAAAATGGAAGCTATTATTGATGAAACTATCGATGAAAACATTACGAGTTTAGTTGGCGTACCTAGTTGGATGTTGGTTTTATTAAATCGTGTTTTAGAAAAAACAGGAAAGAATAACATTTTAGAAGTTTGGCCAAATTTAGAAGTGTATTTTCATGGTGGCGTAAACTTTAATCCATACCGAGAACAATACAAAAAATTGATTCCTAAAAAAGATTTTAAATACTACGAAACCTACAATGCGTCAGAAGGTTTTTTTGGTATT
Organism: Tenacibaculum sp. SM2510; assembly: GCF_057002845.1. Lineage (NCBI taxonomy): Bacteria > Pseudomonadati > Bacteroidota > Flavobacteriia > Flavobacteriales > Flavobacteriaceae > Tenacibaculum > Tenacibaculum sp. SM2510. Next base: position 2,329,659 of record NZ_CP192703.1, on the reverse strand, counting down.
CAGGACAGAAATAATTCTGACGAAATGCTATTAATGTTAGATTATGGTATTTTTTATGAGTTTATTCCGATGAATACTTATGACGGAGAAAACTCAACTGCTATTTCACTCTCCGAAGTTAAAAAAGGCGTGAATTATGCCATTGTAATCACTACAAATGGTGGTTTGTGGCGTTATTTAATTGGTGATACTATTAAGTTTACATCAACAGATCCGTATCGTATTAAAATTACCGGCCGAACCAAACATCACATTAATGTTTTTGGTGAAGAACTAATTATCGAAAATGCTGAAAAAGCATTAAAGGCTGCTAGCGAAAAAACCGATGCAAATATTAAAGATTATACCGTTGGTCCTATTTTTATGGATGGTAAAAAAAGCGGCGGACATGAGTGGATTATCGAATTTAGTAAAGCGCCTAAAAACCTTAAATATTTTACCGAATTGTTAGATAATTCTTTAAAAACTATCAATTCAGATTATGAGGCTAAACGTTATAACAATTTAACATTGGCAATGCCGATTATACATGAAGCTCGTGAAAATTTATTTTACGATTGGCTACGAGAAAAAGGAAAACTTGGTGGCCAACATAAAGTACCTCGCTTATCTAACAAACGTGATTTTGTGGAAGAATTGTTAAACTTATAAGTTTAATAAACTTCAACTTTTAAAGGCAATTGATATTGTGTAGTCACCGGAATGCCTCTTTTAAAAGCAGGTGTAATTCTGGGTAATTTCTTAATAGCATTCCTTATAACACTATCTAAATTAGGCAGTTGATTTTTAATAGCTATAGATGTTGTAATTTTTTTAAGCTTAAACTTTCCTTTGTTATCAATTAATAAATCAATTAAAACAGTCTCATTAATAGCTTGTTCGGTTACAAAGTTATACGTTATTAAAGAAGCTTGCATTCTTTTATGTATCTCTTCACTAAAACAAACGCTATTTTTTTTAATCGATAAATTTTTACAGTTTTTAAAAGTCGGAGAAACATCTACTTTCGTATAATCAATAACAGTATTTAAGTTGTGGTTTTTATCATCTTCTGATAAAAAACCACAACTTAAACTCGTAAAAATTACTATAAAAATTACGGCATAAAAAAACCTCATCTCCTTGATTTTGAGATGAAAATACAAAAAATGATTTACTCTAACAGTTCTCCTTTTAAGAAATAAAACTTTTTAATTTCTTTAAGCCGCACTTTTACCTGACTCGTTAGTAAAGAATCCTTAGTTTCAAACCTCTTTAGGTAATTTTTATAATGCTTGTACCCTATTTTTTTATCCTTATAAAAATTTTCTGATGTATTTGCTAACTGAAATAATGCTCTGTAATTCTTAAAATTTTCTTCATAAGCATCTCGGTAAGCATTCATTTCTTCTTTTGGCTTACCTAATTCTTTATAAGCTCTTGCTAATTGATAATATTCGTTATCTCGCCTTTCTTTACCTACAATAGTTCCGTACCAATAATTAAAACGAGCACTTTTATAGTCTTTTTCAGCAAAATCAGTATCCCCTAAATACGTGTATGATTTAAAATCTGCTCTATCAATTTTTAATGCTTTCTTAAAATTGTTTCTTGCTTTTGGGTAATCTTTTAATTTTAAAAAACTGCGTCCTAACATCTTTTTCGTATAATGTTCGTTCGGTTCTAAGGAATCAATCTTAACCAACAAAGCAATTGCTTCTTCATACTTTTTACTTGTATATAATTTATTAATTTTTAATTTATTTAAAGCAATATGTTTCGAATTTACTTTTAAGCCTCTATCTATAAAAATACTTGCCGAATCTTTATCTCTTAAAAGCGTGTAAGCAACCGCTAACTGATGAATTGCTTTTATATGTTCATTATCGTTCTTATAGGTTGCTAAAAAACTATTAATTTTTAAATCTCTCTTTTTTAATAACGCATATACAATTGCCATTTGGTAATGATAATATGCATTATTCTCATCCTTTTTTAGGAGCTCCTCAAAAATAAGCTTTGCTTTTACAGGCTGTTTTGTTTGTAAGTACAGTTTTCCTAATTGATAACTTATTAATAAATTATCTGAATCGGCTATTGTAATTTCTTCAAAAACTGTAATTGCTTTTTGTAACTTTTTTTCTTTCTGATAACTTTTTCCTAATGCTACTTTAACCGAATACTCGTTGTTTAGCAACAGTGCTTTTTCGTAATATTTAGATGCTTCTTTGTAATTATCTATCGAACTATAAATAGTTGCCATTCTTTTAGTTGATTGATAACTTTCTGGTAATTTTTTAAGTTGCACTAATGCTTTTTGATAACGCCCAATATGCACCAAACTATCTACTGAAATAAAAGTCGAGGTTTGCGCCCCGACTTTTAAAAATGAAATAATAAGAACAATAGTTAAAATTTTCTTTTTCATAGTTAAAATTATTCTATCACAAATGTTATTGGCAATGTATATCCTACTCTTACCTTTTTACCTCTTTGTTCTCCCGGTTTCATTTGTGGTAGTTTCTTAATCATTTCCATTGCAGCTTCTTTTAACTTCGGATGTGGTGCTCTTGCTTTTACATCTGTAATGCTACCATCTTTATCTATTTTAAACTGTACATAAATTCTTTTTTTCCCTGATTTCAATCCTAAAGTATTTGCTAATTTGACATCAAAATTTTCTTTTACAAATTTCATCATGCTTTTATTCAAACAACTTTTATCTCCTTCTTCACAACCAGGAAAAGTTGGTGCTTTTTCTATGATTGAAAACGGAACGTCTTCATGATAAACCTCTTCACTTTCTTTTTTTACCACCATTGGTTTCCTATGTAACCCTACTACTTTTCTATCACCAAAATCATAAATTTTAAAATAAAAAACATCCTTATCTTCTTTGCTCTCCGCATAAGATGCTTTCAATTCTAAAAACTCCTTCTTTTCCTCTTTATTTAATTCATTTAAACCAATTTCTCTTCCTAATGAAACATTATCAAATGTCATGAAAAAATCTAAATATGTTTCTTTACTTGTTTCTTGGACATTTTCCTTTTTACCTAAATAAATTTTTTGCAACTGCTTCTTTGTAGTAATATCATTTCCTTCATTCTCACTACATCCCGTATACAACACCATACTTGCCAATAACGGAATTAATAATAAATACTTTAATTGCTTTACTTGTTTTGATTTTCCTTTTGTCATCATAATAACTCTTTTTTTAATTAATGAATGCTTATAAAATTGATTTACAAATGAGATGTTTTCTACTTGAAAAATATCAGCTAATAAATTATTAATGTAATTTTCTTTTTCGGTTGATTTCGTTACTACATCGTCTGAAATATATTCGTGTACCAACGAAATTCGGTTTTGATATACATACACCATCGGATTAAACCACATGAATATTCTTAAAAATTCGAAAAACAATAAATCGAAGGTGTGTTTTTGTGTACTGTGTACTAACTCGTGCTGTATTATCTTTTCTTGTTTCTCTGCTGGAATTCCTTTTCCTAAAAAAATATAATTGAAAAAAGAAAATGCTTTGGCATTTTTAGGTAGCAATACCAATTTGTAGTTTTGTTTATTCTCACTTCCGTATTTATAAATTAAATGGACTATTCGTTGTAGTTTTATAATAAAAATGGTTAAAAAAAATAGACTACCAATTACAAACAACACATCTAAATAATTTACAGATTGGTACCAAGCTGCTTTTTCTAGTACGCTTTGTGGCGACAAAACTACTTCTGGTAACAAAATGGTGTACTCTAATGGAACTACTTTTTGTATTGTTGGTATTTTAAAAATTGGTAATAAAAATGAAATAACCGACGTACTTAATAAATACCACCTGTTTTTAGTAAAGAACGTTTCTTTACTAAAAAAGAAATCATACACAGCTACAAATAATACTTGAAATAAGATGACTTGAATTATATAGTTTATCATGAGTCTTAATTTTATGTTATCACTTCGAGTGTTATTTATATATAAACTTGTAAAATTTTCTCGAACTAACAGTTACTTTTTATTTTTATTAGCTTCTTTTAAAATGCTTTCAAGCTCATTAATACTCATTTCGTTTTCTTTCATAAAAAAAGATACCATACTTTTAAATGAGCCTCCAAAATAACCGTCCATTAACTTATGTAAACTTTGGTTGCTATAATCAGCTTTTTCTACTAACGGATGGTATACAAACCCTCTTCCTTTTGGTTCGTGTCCTACAAATTCTTTCGTTTCTAAAATTCTGATAATTGTAGATACGGTATTATAGGCTGGTTTTGGTTCTGGTAATTCTAAAATCACTTCTTTTACCGAAGCTGTTTTCAAAGTCCATAACACTTGCATTATCTGTTCTTCTGCTTTTGTTAGTTGCTTGTTCATTTTCAATGATTTAACATTAATACCTTACAAATATAACTAAAAAATTAGTTTAAACTAATTTTTTAGTTATAAATAAATGTAACAAACAATTATTATATTCGTCTTATAAGCATAAACCCTAGAGGTTTATATATAAATATTAATTTAGAAACATGGATATCTTTTTAGTAATTCTCGGATTCCTTTTTGTTTGTTTAGGTATTATAGGATCCTTCCTACCTATTCTGCCAGGGCCAATTACAAGTTGGATTGGCTTGTTGTTATTACATTTAACAAGCGCTGTTCCGCAAAACTGGACTTTCCTTGGAATTACCTTAGTGATTGCTATCATTATTTTTATTCTTGATTATTTTATTCCTGCTATGGGAACAAAACGCTTTGGAGGAACTAAATACGGAGTGTACGGTACTACGATTGGACTTATTGTAGGCTTACTGTCTCCTATTCCTTTCGGAATTATAATTGGTGCCTTTTTCGGTGCTCTTATTGGGGAATTAATCTATGATAGTAAAGATACCAATAGAGCTATTAAAGCTTCGTTCGGTTCTTTATTGGGGTTTCTTACCTCTGCCACTATTAAATTCTCAATAGCTTTTGTTTATTTTATATTGTTCTTTACAACACTTTGGGAATACAAAAGTTCATTTTTATAATGCTGTATCCTTAGTAAATAAGTTTAGCCCCGATTGTAGCATTTGTTTGAGCTCCTCGCAGAGAGCGAGTGCGGAAAGCGGGAAACAGCTTCAAAAAAAGTAAATACCTTAAATTTAGAGCAAAAAAAAAGCGTCCCATCTCAGGGAAGCTTTCCATTGGTTAACAAAACCATGACACTATTTAAAGTGCCTAACAACACAACTAAATGCTACCTTTAAAAAAAAGCAGCCTGCAAATATACAACCTTTTTTAACTCTACCAAACTTTTTTAATTTTTTTACAAAAAATACGAATTTGTTTAGCGTTGTTTAATTCTGCAATTGATTGTATCTTTGCGGCTTCATTAAAAATTATAAAAAACAACCCATGCAATTATCAGAACAAGAAGTTGTACGTAGAGAAAAGTTAGGAAAACTACGTGAATTAGGTATTAATCCGTACCCTGCTGATTTATTTCCATTAGATTCGAATTCGAAAGTTATTAAAAACGAGTTTGAAGAAGGAAAAAAGGTGGTAATTGCTGGTAGATTAATGAGTCGTCGTATTCAAGGAAAAGCTTCTTTTGCTGAACTACAAGATAGCGAAGGTCGTATTCAGGTTTACTTTAATCGAGACGAAATTTGTGCTGGAGAAGACAAAACTTTATACAACGAGGTATATAAAAAATTATTAGATATTGGTGATTTTATTGGTATTGAGGGTGAATTATTTACGACTCAAGTTGGTGAAAAAACCGTAATGGTAAAAGGATTTAAATTGTTAAGTAAATCTTTAAAACCATTGCCTTTACCAAAGGTTGATGCCGAAGGAAATACATTTGACGGATTTACAGATCCTGAGATGCGTTACCGTCAGCGTTATGCCGATTTAGTGGTTAACCCGCATGTAAAAGAAGTTTTCGTAAAACGTACCAAGTTATTTACGGCAATGCGTAACTTTTTTAACGACGCTGGTTATTTTGAAGTTGAAACGCCAATTTTACAACCTATTGCTGGTGGAGCATCTGCAAGACCTTTTATGACACACCATAATGCGTTAGATGTACCTTTATATATGCGTATTGCTAACGAATTATATCTTAAAAGATTAATTGTTGGTGGTTTTGATGGTGTATATGAGTTTTCTAAGAACTTTAGAAATGAAGGAATGGACAGAACTCACAATCCTGAATTTACAGCAATGGAAATTTACGTAGCTTATAAAGACTACAACTGGATGATGGACTTTACTGAAAAGTTATTAGAACATTGTGCTATTGCCGTAAACGGAACAAGTAAAACAACTTTTGGTGAACATGAAGTTGATTTTAAAGCGCCGTATGCAAGAGTTACTATGGCTGATTCTATAAAGCACTTTACTGGCTTTGATATTAATGGAAAATCTGAAAGTGAACTTTTTGAAGCTGCTAGAGGAATGGGTATTGAAGTTGATGCTACCATGGGAAAAGGAAAGTTAATTGATGAAATGTTTGGTGAAAAATGTGAAGGAAACTACATTCAGCCAACGTTTATTACTGATTATCCGAAGGAAATGTCTCCTTTATGTAAAGAGCACAGAGACAACCCTGAATTAACAGAGCGTTTTGAGTTAATGGTTTGTGGTAAAGAAATTGCCAATGCATATTCTGAATTAAACGACCCAATTGATCAACGTGAGCGTTTTGAAGCACAGCTTAAGTTAGCAGCACGTGGAGACGATGAAGCGAGTGAGTTTATAGATCATGATTTTTTACGTGCTTTAGAATACGGAATGCCTCCAACGTCTGGTTTAGGAATTGGTATGGATCGTTTGATTATGTATTTAACCAACAATGCATCGATACAAGAAGTGTTATTTTTCCCTCAAATGAGACCTGAGAAAAAAGCTCCTTCTGTTGAATTAAACGACGATGAAAAAGCAGTGTTAGCTTTGATTGAAAAAGCTGAAAAGATTACTTTAAATGACTTAAAAATACAATCAGGTTTATCTAATAAGAAATGGGACAAAACTATTAAAGGTTTAACCAAAAATAAATTAGCTAAAGTTGAAAAAACTGACGAAGGTTTATTTGTTGAAATAGCATAATATCCTTTTAAATATACTAAAAAAAGCAACCTAAATAAGGTTGCTTTTTGGGTTTTTTGAGCTATCGGAATAAGTTCAAAATATTTCTTGTAATAATACATCTCAATTAACAACCTGTATCACCAATTGTTAATTCAAATTTTTGTTGTACCGATATTCCTGCACTATTTTTTGCTGGTATCCATTTGGGCATTTGCTCTAGCAATTGTTCTATTGCTTTATCAATTGATATGATACCTGAAGATTCTACAATATTTACATTAATTGCCGATCCATTTTCATCAACAATAAAACTAGCAGTAGCACTTTGTGTTGGATTAAACTTCCAATTCTTAATTTCTACGGAACTTTTGTTTGTTAAATAAGATTCTAAAGCGTTTTCTGCGCCTTCAAAACGAGCCGAGATATCTGGAACAATAGTTAGAGTCTTTTTTATTTCACTTGTATTTAAAGAATTCTTAGCTGCGTTCTTGGTTTTATAAACAATTTTAATCCGTATATCATCTCCAACTTTAGCGTTTCTAAAAAATACTTGTTGCTTTGTATTTAAAGTAATACTCTTACATACTTCTTTAATCTCTTTGTTGTTTGTTACTCGAGTAATTTCTATGAATACGTATTCTTCAATCCAACTGGTTGGGTAATGTTCAAATACTTCTTTTAAATTTTTTACGTTACTTAATTCACCTTCTGTAATTGTTTTGTTATTTGCCCCTCTTACAAAGTAAGTCAGTTTTCTTACAGGTGTTGATTTTAAAATAGAATTCTCAAAATCTGTAGAAACAACATTAACAGATATTACTGATGTAATTTCTTTTTTTGTTTCCATTTTATTTACAAAGCCAAAAACAACAAAACTTATTATCATTACTAAAATTGCAGAAACGGTTATTTTTGTTTTCATTTTTGGTTTTTATATTCTGTACTACAAATATACTCTTCAACTGCTAAGTAATTGAAAATGAAATGTAAAAAAGTGTCAAAAAGGAATCAAAAACCTAGCTAATTATTTTTTATTAACTTTAATGAGTTATGAAAAATTTACTTCAATACTCTCCTTTTCATCTTTTAAGTTGTTTAATAATCGGAATTATTTTACAGTTTTACACGGATATATGGTGCTATAAGTTTATTTACTTAACAGCTTTCATGTCCTTATTTTTACTTCTTTTATATCTATTAAAAAGAAATAACGCACGTAAAGTATTTTCTATAGCTACACTTTTATTTTTTATCGTTATTGGTGTTTCAATCTCATTTATACACAATCCAAGAAATTACGCAGACTATTACCAACATCATACCTCTAATAATTCAGGAATAATCCTAAATATTAGTAAAGTTCTAAAATCGAGTAATTACAGTCACAAATTTATTGCTGATGTGATTCAGGTTGATACTAAAATAACAAGTGGAACTATTTTATTAAATCTAAAAAAAGACAGCATAGCAAGAACTTTGAATGTTGATGATCGTCTTTTTTTGAAATCAGAATTTAAAAACTTAACGAATCCTTTAAACCCACATCAATTTAATTACAAAGATTATTTAGCAAAGCAATACATCTATCAACAAGTTTTTATTAATCAGAAAGAATATAAAAGGTTCGAAAAAGAAACTATTTCTATTTACGGGTTATCAGCTCAGTTCAGAAATAAGATTCAAACTTCTTTAAAAAAATATTCTTTTAATAAAGACGAACTTTCAGTAATTAATGCTTTGTTATTAGGGCAACGACAAGATATTTCTAAAAACCTTCTTGAAAGCTATATCAATGCCGGTGCCGTACATATTTTGGCCATTTCAGGTTTGCATATCGGAATTATCTTACTCGTATTATCATCGTTATTTAAACCTTTAGAGCGATTAAAACATGGCGTAATCATAAAAGCTGTTCTAATCGTTATTCTACTATGGATGTTTGCTTTTATCGCAGGCTTATCGGCCTCAGTTGTAAGAGCGGTTACTATGTTTACTTTTATTGCTGTTGGTGCATCATTTAAAAAGAAAAGGATAGTGGAATACTCGTTAATCAGTTCGATGTTTTTCTTACTTATAATAAAACCACTTTTTTTGTTTGATGTAGGATTTCAGTTAAGTTACCTCGCTGTTTTCGGAATTATTTGGGTACAACCCCTACTCTACAAACTATGGAAACCTAAAATTTGGTTGCTCGATAAAATTTGGAGTTTACTTACAGTTTCTGTTGCTGCTCAAGTAGGAATATTACCTATTAGCTTGTATTATTTTCATCAATTTCCTGGACTTTTTATAATATCGAATATATTGATTATTCCGTTTTTAGGTGGAATCTTAATTGGCGGAATCTTAATTATACTGCTTGCGTTGTTAAATTTACTTCCACAATTTCTTGTTGATATTTACGGATTCGTTATTTCTTTAATGAATAAAATAGTTGATTGGGTTTCAAATCAAGAAGGGTTTTTATGGCAAGAAATATCGATGTCCTTCTTCGAGATGCTTGGTTGGTATTTTATAATCGTATTTGCTTATCAGTTCATCATTGTCAAAAGAACAAAACAATTATTATTTTTACTTGCATCCATAGCTATGCTACAAACTGTTTTCATTTTCGAAAAAAAGAATCGACAACAAAAACAAGAAGTTATAGTTTTTAATAAAAGTAGAAAAAAACTACTAGGCATAAGAAACGGAAAACAATTACATGTTTTTCACAACTTGGATAGTCTTAAAATAATTACTGATAAAGCAATTATAGATTATCGGATAAATGAGAATATAAAAAGTTATTCTACCAACAAAACACCTAATTATTTTAAGTTTAATTCTGATAAAATTTTAATAATTGATAGTTTAGGTGTTTACAATATCGCTGCTACTAACCCTATTGTAATACTACAACATTCTCCTAAAATTAATTTAACTCGACTCATAAACACCTTAAAACCTACCCAAATAATTGCTGACGGAAGTAATTACAGAAGTTATATAAACAGGTGGCAATTGACTTGTAAAAAGCAAAAAACTCCGTTTCACCATACTGGGCAAAACGGAGCTTATATATTAAAATAAAGAATTTATTAAAAGAACTATAAGCAGATTGTATCGTTCCTCGCAATGACAAACTACTATTATTTAGATTGAACCTTTAAAATTCTTTGAGAATTTTGACCATTTGGTATTCTTATAATTATCTTTTGTAAAATACGCTAAAACTTTTTCAAACTTTTTTTCATCTAAATACCCAGGAACTGTTTGGATTAATTGTTCTTCAGCACTAAAAAAGGCAGTAGAAGGATAACTCATTTTTCCTTTCATAATTGTTGCTGCCAATTCATGATATTTACTTCTTCCTTGCTGAACAAACTTATATGTTTTTCCTTTAAAGTTAATATCTTCTTTGCCTTCACCATCCATTTTTACGGCATAAAAATTATCATTTATAAACTTTACTATTACATCGTTTTTGTACGTAGTTTTATCCATCTTTTTACACCAACCACACCAATCTGTATATAAATCGACTAAAATAGGTTTTGGTGTTTCTTTGTTTTTTTCTATCGCTTCTTCAAAAGTTAACCAATTAACTTCTTGTTGTGCTTTTACTCCAACTGAAATAAATGCGAATACGGCTACTAAAATTAATTTCTTCATATCTTTTAGGTCTCAATAAGTATTCCAAATTTACAAAAAAACCTGTCAATTATTAATATATTGACAGGTTGTAAAATTTTTTTAACTTTTTTATAAGATTTTCATGCTACTTAACTCCGTGCATTAATTTTTTAACCAAGGGTGTTAGACTCATTAAAATAAACCCAGCAAGAATTGGTACAATCGTAAATATTAAAAAGAATGTGCTCATATCATAAGCTGTAGTAATTTTATCAATCATACCTCCCATAGATCCTGCAGCTTTATTCCCCATACCAATTGCAATATACCAAAGCCCGAACATTACACCAATTGTAGATGCTGGAACTAGTTTTGAAACATATGATAAACCAACAGGTGACAAACATAATTCACCTAAAGTATGTAATAAATAAGCTAATATTAACCAAATCATACTTACCGAAGCTGTTTGTGCTCCTTGCGGTATTTCAGCAGAACCATAAGCTAACACTCCAAAACCTAATCCTAAAAGCACTAATCCCATTCCGAATTTCACAGTTGCTGGTGGGTTAAATTTACTTTCCCATATTTTTGAAATTAATGGTGCAAAAGCAATGATATAAAATGAATTTAAAATAGAGAACCATGATGCTGGCACTTCTGTTTTAACATCACTAAATTGGTTTTTCAACATCCAAATAACAACACACCAAATAATAGCAAAACTTGTACCTAAGAAAAAATTAGATAATGCATATTTTTTAAAAGTTATTTTAAATAATTGAATTAAAACATATGTTATTATTAATAAAGGTATTACTGTTAATAATGTATTTGCTATTCTAAATATATCAGCAGAACTTCCTTCTAAAACCCTATTTGTGTAATCACCTGCAAAAATTGTCATAGAACCACCCGCTTGTTCAAAAGCAGCCCAAAAGAAAATGGTGAAAAAGGCAAGAATACCTACAACAATATAACGATCTCTCTGAACATTTGCTGGTACTTTCTCTTCTACAATTGTTGTCTTTTCATCAACATTTTCAATAGCGTCATTATATTCAATTGTTTTAGATGGAGACAACCCTATGCTTCCAAAAATTCCTTGAGCAAACCAAAACTGCAACATTCCTAAAAACATAAATATACCTGCTAATCCGAATCCATAATGCCATCCTGCTGTTTCACCAACATAACCACAAAGTAAAATACCAACAAAGGCACCTGCATTTACTCCCATGTAAAATATAGTAAAAGCGCCATCTTTTTTATCTTGGGCATTTTTATAAACACCATTAATAATAGATGTAATATTAGGCTTAAACAAACCGTTTCCTGCAACTAACAAACCAATACCTAAATACAAACTCCAAGGTGTATTTAAAGCCATCGCTGCGTGCCCAAATGTCATTATAAATGCACCGATTGCTACCGAAAATCGATATCCTAAAAACTTATCCGCTAAATACCCTCCAATAATTGGAGAAAAGTAAACTAGCATTGTATATGTTCCGTATAAACCTAATGCATCTTCTCTAGACCATCCCCAACCAGGATTATCTCCTGTAACTGCAGAAGTTAGAAACAATACTAAAATTGCTCTCATTCCATAATAAGAAAAACGTTCCCACATTTCAGTAAAGAAAAGAACAAATAAACCTGATGGGTGTCCCATCAGTAACTTACGATTCATTTCTGAACCTTCAAATCTAACAGTGTTTGTACTCATTTTTTTAATATATAATTTATGAATGAAAAAAACCTTGCAATATCAAATATTACAAGGTTTTATTTTTATTTCTAATTATTGTCCGCTAATTCAAATCCTTCAGCTTCTTCGTTATGAGTTCCTTTGATATCTTCAGCTCCGTGTGTTAAACGTTTAAGAGGTTTTAATATTAAAATAATCAACACTCCAAAAATAGTACAGAAAACTGCAATTCCTGTAAACACTTGAAATTCCCCTGCGCCTTCAGACATGGCTCCTACCATTCCTGCTACTTTATTTCCTAATCCTGTAGCAGCAAAGTATGCACCCATCATAAAAGATGCATATTTTACTGGTGCTAATTTTGTAATGAATGATAATGCTACTGGCGAAGCACATAACTCACCAATTGTGTGAAATAAATATGCCAATACTAACCATATCATTGCTGATTTTTCAATTACATTATCACCCTCCATAACAACTTCTGTACTTGCTTTACTCATAAAGAAAAAACCAAAAGCCATAATAATTACACCGATAGCCATTTTAAATAATGATGAAGATTCTTTTCCTTTTCTTCCCCATTTATGCCAAAATGCACCAACTGCTGTACCAAATACAATGATAAAAAAAGCATTAATTGATTGAAATGTGGCTGCAGGAACTTCATAACCAATAAAAGCAAGTAATCTATCTGTTTTTTGCTCGGTATATAAACTCATTAATCCACCAGCTTGCTCAAAAGCTCCCCAGAAAACAATAATAATTAAGAATGATAAAAACATTACCAACATTCTGTCTTTTTCAACAGCATTTAATGGTTTGTTCATTAACTCTTTATTCGGAGAATCTTGTTGACCAATAAAATCACCAACTCCTTCTAAATATTTTAAACCGTACATGTATACAACTTGTCCTAAAGCCATACCGATACCAGCAAGACCAAAACCATAATGCCATCCATATTCTGCTGCAACGATACCAACTGCTAAAGCCCCTAAAAAAGCTCCTAAATTAATTCCTATATAAAATACATAAAAACCTTTATCTCTTCTGTCATCTCCTTTTGAGTATAATCCACCAACCATTGTAGAAATATTTGGTTTTAAAAACCCAACACCTATTACAATAAACAGTAACCCGGTAAAGAATGCCCATTGAGCATCAACTGCAAGAATACCATGCCCTATACATAATAACACACCTCCTAGCATTACTGCTTTTTTCTGACCAATGTATTTATCTGCAATCCAACCACCAGGTATTGATGTTAAATATACAAGCATCGTATATGTACCGTAGAAAGATATTGTTTCCGAATTCGTCCATCCAAAACCTGACTGTGGACTTCCTAATAATATAGGAGCCGCTAAATACAATGTTAAGATGGCTCTCATACCGTAATATGAAAAACGCTCCCACATTTCTACAAAAAATAATACATATAGTCCTTTAGGATGTCCCAAGAAATCCTCTTGTTTTACTGTGTTCATATTTTATAAGTTGTTTTTAATGAAATTCGTCATTTTTGTATACAAGTGTATACGCGTATTACCACCGTAAATTCCGTGATTTTTATCTGGATACATTCCCCATTCGAATTGCTTGTTGGCTTGTATTAAAGCTTCTGCCATTCTAAATGCGTTTTGTACATGTACGTTATCATCAGCTGTACCGTGAATTAACAAGTACTTTCCTTTTAATAATTCCGGGTAATTTAATGGAGAATTCTCATCATAACCTGTTGGATTCTCTTCAGGTGTTTGCATGTAACGCTCAGTATAAATACTATCATAAAAACGCCAAGTAGTTACAGGAGCAACCGCTATTGCCGCAGCAAACACATCGTTTCCTTTTAAGATACAATTAGTACTCATAAAACCACCATAAGACCAACCCCAAATTCCAATTCTCTTTGCATCTACATATGATAAGTTTGCTAATTCTTTAGCGACTGCTATTTGATCTTCAACCTCGTATTTACCTAATTGCTTTTGCGTAATTTTTTTAAATTCTCTACCCTTTAAACCTGTTCCCCTGCCGTCTACACAAACAATCATGTATCCGTTTTGAGCTAACATTTGGTGCCAATAATCGTTAGATCCGTTCCAGCTATTTGATACATTTTGAGATCCTGGTCCAGAATACTGATACATCAACACTGGATATTTTTTGTTTGAATCGAAATTAACAGGCTTAATTGTGTACATGTTTAAGTCGTTTCCGTTTACATTAATTGTAGAAAACTCTTTTTTACTTAAATTATATCCTGCAATAACTTCTTTTAAAGCTGCATTATCTTTTACTATTTTTAATACTTTACCCGCATCATTTCTTAAAGAATATACATTTGGGGTATTAGCATCAGAAAATGTATTTATAAAATAATGCATGTTCTTACTAAACGATGCGTTATTTGTTCCTGATGGGTTACTTATTAAATTTTTATTTTCACCCGTTAAAGAGACGCTATAAATACCTCTATTTATCGATCCATTTTCTACTGATTGATAGTAAATTGTTTTTTTATCAGCATCAAAACCATAATAAGAAGTTACCTCCCAATTTCCTTTTGTTACCTGATTTATTAATTCACCTTTATTGTTGTAGTGATAAATATGATTAAAACCATCTTTTTCACTTGTCCAGATAAAACTATTATCATCTAAAAACGTTAAATCGTCCGTTACATCCACATAAGCTTCATCAGTTTCAGTTAATATTAATGTAGTATCATAGGTTTTAGCATTGATAAAATACATTTTTAAATCATTTTGATGACGATTTAAAGTACGTACCGCTAAAATGTTACCATCTTTTGTCCAATTAATTCTTGGAATATATTCATACTCTCCGAAAATAATTTTAGCTGTTCCGTTAGTATCTAAAGAATACACATGTAAGGTAACTTTCGCATTATCTTCTCCTGCCTTTGGATATTTAAACACCTCTTGAGTTGGATATTTTCCTTTACCATAAACATCCATAGAAAATGTTTTTACAGCACTTTCATCAAAACGTAAAAAAGCAAGATTGCTACCATCTGCACTCCACTCAAAAGCACGTACAAATCCAAATTCTTCTTCGTACACCCAATCGGTAATACCGTTTATAATTTTATTTTTCTCACCATCATTTGTAACCTGAACAATTGTATTGCTAGAAAAATCCCTAATAAATAAGTTGTTGTCTTTTGCATAAGCAACTCTTTTACTATCTGGCGAAAAAGTTGGTCGCTGAATATCTTCCCCTATTAATTTTAATTTTTTTGAAGCGATATCATATATATAAAACGTACCCAAGAAAGAACGACGAAATATTGGCTTAAAATTAGTTCCTAAAATCAGTTTTGTTTCATCACTATTAAAACTATAT
Organism: Tenacibaculum sp. SM2510; assembly: GCF_057002845.1. Taxonomy (NCBI): domain Bacteria; kingdom Pseudomonadati; phylum Bacteroidota; class Flavobacteriia; order Flavobacteriales; family Flavobacteriaceae; genus Tenacibaculum; species Tenacibaculum sp. SM2510. The sequence continues at coordinate 2,313,887 of NZ_CP192703.1, read as the reverse complement.
GATCTAAATGCATTTAAGCCTTTTAAATCTTTACTATTAACAATTGTTTCAACTTTTTCTAAAGTTTTATAATTGTATTTATCTACCGACGAATTTCCGTTTTCGGAATTTAATAAAGAATAAAAATCACCATTCATTGAGTTTAATGAATTCATGTAATCGGCTCTAAACGTGCCTTTTTTCCAAATATCTTCTAAAGAAATATCTTTTTTCTGTGCTTGTAATAGCGAAGATAATCCTATGAAAAGTAGTAATATTTTTTTCATCTTATGTTATTGTTTATCTAAAAAGTTTGCCAAGTTTACGGAAAAATCGCCATAAAATGCATCAAAAAAGTTAGAAATACTAAATATGAATGCTATTTTAACAGGATTCATTTATCTTTGAGCTATCTAAATTTTATAGACAATGTCTAAAATTATTACTGGATTTTCTAAACTTACTAAAGAGGAAAAAATAAATTGGTTGACTAAAACTTATTTTAACGAACAACCAAAAATTACACAAACACTAAAACAATATTGGAATGTAGATGAAAAACTACAACAACTACATGACGATTTTATAGAAAATACGCTTTCTAATTTTTATATGCCGTATGGTATTGCACCTAATTTTGTTATAAACAATCGCCATTATGTAATACCAATGGTTGTTGAAGAAAGCTCTGTTGTAGCAGCAGCCTCTTTAGTTGCAAAATACTGGAGTACTCGTGGCGGCTTTAAAACTGAAGTTATTTCGACTACCAAAATTGGTCAAGTACATTTTATGTACGAAGGTGACAAGAAGGAATTAGAAAACTATTTTGACAAGCAAAAAGACGAATTATATAAAGCTACGGCTTCCATAACTAAGAATATGGAAAAACGTGGTGGTGGCATTTTAGATATTCAATTAGTTGATAAAACTAATAAACTTGCCAATTATTACCAATTACATGTAACTTTTGAAACAATAGACAGCATGGGCGCGAATTTTATTAATTCGTGTTTAGAGGCAATGGCAAATCAGTTTAGACGAGATGATATTGAAATTGTCATGAGCATCTTATCTAACTACGTTACAGACTGTGTAGTGAAAGCAGAAGTTTCCTGTAAAATTGAAGATTTAGGTGGTAAAGACCCTCATAAATTTGCTCAAAAATTCGAACAAGCGGTAAAAATAGCTGAAATAGAACCTTATCGAGCAGTTACTCACAACAAAGGAATTATGAACGGTATAGACGCCGTTGTTTTAGCTACAGGTAATGATTTTAGAGCGATTGAAGCTGGTGCACATGCCTACGCTTCTAAAGACGGACTGTACAAAAGTTTAACGCATTGTGAAATTAAAGAGGGTATTTTTAAATTTTGGATTGAAATTCCTTTAGCGCTCGGAACAGTTGGTGGCCTAACAGCTTTACATCCGATGGCTAAATTATCGTTAGACATGATGCAAAAACCATCCGCAAGAGAACTAATGCAAATTGTTGCTGCTGCTGGTTTAGCTCAAAATTTTGCTGCATTACGAGCTTTAACAACTAAAGGAATTCAGCACGGACACATGAAAATGCACTTGCAAAATATTTTAAATCAATTAGAAGCAACCAACAAAGAAAGAGATGCTATAACTGCTTATTTTGAAAAAAGAACCGTTTCTCATAGCGCTGTAATTGATAAATTTAAAGAGTTAAGAAAATAATATTAATTGTCTCCTCGAGCGCAGTCGAGCAGTTTTAATTTTAATAAGGTTTCGACTGTGCTCGACCAAATATTTAAATGAATTTTTATTCTAACGGAAAATTATTACTAACAGGTGAATATGTTGTTCTTGACGGAGCAACCTCATTAGCTGTACCTACTAAGTTTGGGCAAGATTTAATTATCGAAACGATAAAAGAACCACAACTTATTTGGGCTAGTTTTACCAATACTGGCGAATGCTGGTTTGAAGCTAGTTTTGATTTACCAAAATTGCGTTTAACCTCAGCTACTTTTAATGCTGATAAAGAAGGAAATGCGGAAGTTATTGCAGAAACCTTATCTGATATTTTACACGAAGCTAAAAAGTTAAATCCTAATTTTTTAAATTCTGATGGTGGTTTTATTGTAAAAACGAACTTAACTTTTCCTCAAAATTGGGGATTAGGAAGTTCATCTACATTAATAAACAACATTGCTAATTGGGCTAATGTGAATCCGTTTACCTTATTATGGAATGCCTTTTCTGGTAGTGGATATGATATTGCTTGCGCAAGTAATAACAATCCTATTTTATATCAATTAAAAAAGAACCTCTCAACTACGCTCGAGGTAACACCTATTGTTAGCGAGGTAAAATTCAACCCCGATTTTAAAGATGAATTGTTTTTTGTGTATTTAAATCAAAAACAAAATAGCAGAGAAGGAATCGCGCAGTATAAAGAATATCGAGAAGAAGCTAAAAAGCTAATTCCGGAAATAAATGAGCTAACTCAAGAGTTTTTAAAGGCTAATTCCTCTATAAATTTAGCTAAAATAATAATTGATCATGAGCAAATAATTAGCTCAATTATTAAACAAACACCAGTAAAAAAAAGACTTTTCCCTGATTATTTCGGCGAAATAAAAAGCTTAGGTGCTTGGGGTGGTGATTTTGTTTTAGCAACAGGTAATGAAAATACCTCAACATATTTTAAAGAAAAAGGCTACACTACAGTTATGCCTTATAAAGAAATGATTTTATAAATAAAAACAGGTCTCGACTGCGCTCGACCTGACAAGTTAATTTTAAAATGTCTCCTCGAGCGCAGTCGAGAGGTTTTTCTACAAATGAAAAAAATAATTATAATTGGTGGTGGTGCAGCAGGTTTTTTCACGGCTATAAACGCCAAAGAAAACAATCCTGATTTAGATATTACAATTCTTGAAAAAGGAAAAGAAGTTTTACAGAAAGTAAAAATTTCTGGCGGTGGTCGTTGTAATGTTACTCATGCTTGTTTTGAACCTAAGGAACTTGTGAAATTTTATCCAAGAGGAGAAAAAGAATTACTAGGGCCTTTTCATCAATTTATGACAGGTGATACTTTTGAATGGTTTGATGACAGAGGAATTCCTTTAAAAATTGAAGCTGACAATCGTGTATTTCCTGAAGCAAATACCTCACAAGCCATTATAGATTGTTTTCAAAACGCTGTTGATAACCTTGGCATTAAAGTGTTAAAAAATCACGGTGTAAATTCAGTTTATCAACAAGAAAACAAGTGGATTATCAACACAAAAGAACAGCAATTTGAAGCTGACTCTTTAGTTATCGCTGCTGGTAGCTCTAAGAAAGTTTGGGATTTATGTAAAACACTAGATCATGCTATTATCGAACCTGTACCTTCTCTGTTTACTTTTAATATAAAGGATAAACGAATTATAGATTTAGGCGGAATATCAGTGCCAAATGCCGCGGTAAAATTAGTTGGAACAAGTTTAGAAAACTCAGGTCCTTTATTAATTACACATTGGGGATTAAGCGGACCCGCAATTTTAAAACTCTCTGCTTTTGGAGCACGAATTTTAGCTGATAAAAATTATCAATACAATGTTGAAGTAAATTGGCTAGGACAAGATTTTGATAGTGTTTTAGATGAATTATCAGAGCTTAAAAACGCACAAGCCAGAAAACAAGTAAATTTAAAATCACCTTTTGCAGACATTCCCCGTCGTTTATGGGAACGTTTTGTTGCAGCTGCAGAAATTAAAACGACTCAGAATTGGGGTGATTTAAGCAATAAACAGTTAAATAATTTAGCTGTTCAATTAACAAAAGGTTTATTTAATGCAAACGGCCGTACAACTTTTAAAGATGAATTTGTAACAGCTGGCGGTGTAGATTTAAAAGAAATAAACTTTAAACGTTTTGAAAGTAGATTACATAAAAACCTCTTTTTTGTAGGCGAAGTTTTAAATATTGATGCCGTTACTGGCGGGTTCAATTTTCAAAACGCGTGGACAGGCGGATATATTTGTGCTAAAAGTATTGCTGAATAAAATATTTTACACATAAAAAGACCATTTACTATGTTTAGCAAATGGTCTTTTTTTATAATATAGTTTAATTTTATATTAAACTGTAGCTGACGCTTTCATTGATTTTCTGTAGGTAAAAGAATTGAAAATATTTCTTTTTCCGAAGTTATTTATCGATTTGGCGTTTAAAAATTTTAAAAACAATTTTTTAGTAACTCCAAAATACTCGTAGGTATTTCCGTCCGTAAAAGTAACTTCTAACAACATGCTTTTATGGTGATAATCAGCAACTTTAAACTCTGTAATAGTTGTATGATATGCTGCTGCATGTGCCTCTTTAGTTTCAGGAGCGATACTTACTAAAAAATGATAACCATCAATAATTTTAGTACTTACATCTTCTGCCTCTAACCTCTTTTCTTCTTCCTGAAATTTATCTGGGTGCCATTCTTTTACCAATCCTCGGTACGTTTTTTTCAAGTCCTTTAAATCGATAGCTCCTTCAACACTAAAAAGCTTTTTATATTCTTTAATACGTTTCATTTGTATGAAATAATTTAGCCCGCGAAATTACTCAAAATATCTGAATATGAGACAGAAAGCTATTTAAATTTCTAAAAAATATTTAATAACTCATAACAGTACCAAAATACAACAACTGAAATGTTTTTACATCTAAAAGCAAACAGTTCATTGCCATCATAATTCCGTAATTAGATTTATCATAAAAACGATATTCAAAATAATCTAATTCATTTTCATCAAAATCATAAAAAACATCGTTTGTTTTAAAATGACCATTATAAAAATTATCAAGCTGAGACAGTTTGTGTACATTAATTTTAACAGAATGATTATATAAACTATCTATTTTAGTTTTTAACCTCTCTCCTTTAAAACTTAAATCTTTGTCATTTTTAAACAGGATGTTTTTATAAAAATCGCGCGTTAGCATGTCATACAAAACTTGCTCTGTATTTACTTCATTCTGAATCGCTTCTATATATTTTGAAACATTGTTTGATAATCTATTAAACTCAGCAATTTTTATTTTTGTATTCTGAAACATTAACGGTTTTGCCAACGCTTGTTTCTCAAAAAAAGAAGTTCTACCAGCTATTAATTCGTTGTTTATTCGAATTGCTTCTGTTATAGATTTGTGTGCTGTATATGTAGAGAATTTGTGCTGTGAAAACCCAACAAAAGACATTAAAAGTGTCGTAAAAAAAAGAAGACTACCTTTCATAACATTTTTTTTTAGTGAAAGATAGTCAATTTTATAGCATCTTTTTAAAAACGAAGATTATTCCTCTTCGTAACAATTAAAAACAATGGTGTAACCGTATTCTATTGCTTCTTCGTATAATTCTTTTTGATCTTCATCAACATCATCTGCAGAATCTAAAGTAAAATACTCTTCTTCTATTTCTGATACTTTCCAACCTTCATCTTTTATATAATGCTTTGCTAATTTAAGAGCTCCTTCTATGTCTTTATAGTCGATATATAAACTTACATAAGCTCCTACAACTTCATTATAATGTTCAGATGATTTTTTTGGTTTTGCTAAGGCGTTTATTAAAAACATAATTTTATTTTTTTAAATTAATTAAGCTAATTCTCCTCTATGAGGTTTTAAAGCGTCTCTAAAAACTTTCATAATAGTTTCATCAACTATAATAAAAGCAATGGTATGCATTGGGTTTAGCTCTGTATAATTAACCTCATGATACGATAAACTATCTATTTGAGCAAATTCTTTTAAATGAATACAATGGTGCTTTGCTGTCGCTAAGCCGTCCGGACCTTTAAAATCCCATATTAATTTTATTTTTCTACTCATATCAATACTTATTTACAAACGCAAAAATACCCATTTTTGTGCTAAAAATGGGTACTAAAACTAACTAACCAGAAAACGATTATTCTTTTCTATTCAATAATAATAAAAAAGCTGTTAATCTCCCTATTAAAAAAATCATTAAACCAAAGGTTGGAGCGTATAAACTAACTCTCATACCTCCTGCTAAAACCTGTGGCGCTATCTCTGTTGCCCTTGCAATCGTATCTAACGCCTCTAACCAACCAATAACAAAACATAGAACTCCAAAGAACAAAGTGAATAAACTAATCTCTTTTATTAAGTTCGAGTTTTTCTCTGTATTGTTTTTAATTCCTTTAAAAACAAAAAACGCTACCAGTATTAGTAAAATTAATAATGGAATCATAAATTCCAAAGCACCATCTGTAATAAATCTCATAATATTATATTTTAAATTATTTTACGGTAAAAGTATATTCAACTTATACTTCTTTTTATTTAAATAGATAGATCAACAATTTAAGCACACAGATAACAAGAATAGCACTTAAACACTAAATTGAGTAAAACAACTCATTAAAAACGCAATTCATCGCTTATTATTTTTTTATTAGTAAAAAAAATGTTCATTTGTAAAATGAAAGAAAAAATACTGTGGCTTTTAAAAAAAACGATATTGCATCTACTTTTTTGGCTCATTGTATATTTTTTCTTTTATTCTTTTTTTAGCATTGGCTCTGCAAATATTAATTTTTTACTTTACTTTTCAATAACACTTTCGGCAATCGCAATAAGTGGCTCGTATGTTATAGGTTATAAATTAGTTCCAGAACTTTTGATATTAGAAAAATATTGGAAATTCTCTCTTTATGTAGCCTATCTAATAATTTTTATACTTTTTAGTGTTTTAGTAACTGTTCTTTTTGGATTTATGTTCTTTTTTAATCTAGAATATAAACAAATGCCCGATTTAACAAAAAACACCTACGTAATATTTGTTTGCGTTATTTTAATAATAGTATTGTTTACAAGCTTTAAAATATTAAAACACAATTACAAATCTAATGAAGAGAAAAAAAATATAGAGAACAAATTCTTAGCAACACAATTGCAATTAAAAGAACAAGAACTAAAGTTTTTAAAAATGCAAATCCACCCGCATTTCTTATTCAACACGCTTAATACTTTATATGGTTTTGCTTTAAAAAAGTCTGATGAAGCTCCTGATATGATTTTAAAACTTTCTAACTTATTAGATTATATTTTATATCAGGTAGAAAAGCCTTTAGTGTTTTTAAATGATGAAGTTAACCACATTGAAGATTACATTTCGTTAGAAAAAATGCGCTTTCACGATAGCCTACACGTAAATTTCAATAAAGAAATACATCAAGATAACATTCTAATTGCGCCAATGTTATTATTGCCTTTTGTAGAGAATTCTTTTAAACACGGAACCCAAATTAACGGAATTTTAAGAGTTGACATCAATTTAAAAACAACCGATAACTCGCTATTTTTTGATATCAAAAACTCAACAAAAGATAGTTTAGATTCAAAAAAAGGCATCGGTTTAGAAAATATTAAAAAACGATTAGAAATGCTGTACGGAAAATCGTGTCAACTAAATATTTCACAAACAAAAAACAGCTATAAAGTTGAATTAAAAACACCTTTAAAAAATGAATAATAAATTACGCTGTGTTATTGTTGATGATGAACCTATGGCTAGAGAAATAATAGCTTCATTTGTTGAAAAAACACCAAACTTAGAGCTAATTAAAATGTGTAAAAATGCTGCTGAGGCAATTGTTTTTATGCAAAATAAAGAGGTTGACTTATACTTTCTAGACATTAATATGCCAGAAATTACTGGTTTAAGTTTAGCTAAAATTATCAATAAAAAATCTAAAATAATTTTCACAACCGCCTATAGAGATTATGCCATTGACGGATTTAATTTAAACGTGGTAGATTATTTATTAAAACCGATTGCTTTTGATCGTTTCTTGCAAGCAACTCAAAAAGTATTTGATGCAAACACTAATAAAACTGGTAAAGAATTTATAGAGGTTGAAACAGATTTTATATTCGTAAGAGCAGATAGAAAGATGGTTAAAATAAACTTTAGTCATGTTCTTTATATAGAAAGTTTAGGAGATTATGTAAAAATATTTACTGAAGCCAATACTGTTGTAACAAGAGAAACCATTAGTAATTTAGAATTAAAACTACCCTCAAATAAATTTATTCGAATTCACAGATCGTATATAGTTTCAATTCAAAAAATAACCTCTTATACAAACGAGTTTATTGAAATTGATAAAAAAGCAATACCGATAAGTAGAAGCTATAAAGAATCCGTTTTACAAAAATTAGCAGAAGTCTAGTCTAAATTTTATCTTTACTGCAAAATTTAAACCTTTGAATACAGCACTTTTCATTTCAAAAGAATCAAATAAAACAATTGAAAAAGCTTCTTATACATGGCAAACACCAAGTAATATCGCTTTAGTAAAATATTGGGGAAAAAGCAATCCGCAAATTCCCAAAAACGCATCGATAAGTTTTACACTTAACAACTGCCATACAATTACTACGATTGAATTTTTAAAAATTGAGAAATCAAACGAAGCAAAATTCGAATTGTTTTTTGAAGGAAAGAAGAAAGATGATTTTAAACCAAAAATTGCTGAATTTTTTAAGAGAATAGAAAAATACTGCCCTTATATTTTAGATTACAAAATGGTTATTTCTTCTGAAAACTCTTTTCCTCACAGTAGCGGAATTGCTTCTTCAGCAAGCGGAATGAGTGCTATTGCAATGTGTTTATTAAATCTTGAAAAAGAATTAAATCCTGATTTAACAAAAGAATTTATTAATAAAAAAGCTTCTTTTTTAGCGCGTTTAGGTTCTGGTAGTGCCAGCAGAAGTATTGAAGGTCCGTTAGTAGTTTGGGGAGAACATCCAGAAATTGAAGGAAGTTCAGATTTATTCGGAGTAAAATTTCCTTATAAAATACACCCGATTTTCGAAAACTATTGCGACACTATCTTATTAGTTGATAAAGGAGAAAAACAAGTTTCATCTACAATTGGTCATAATTTAATGCATAATCATCCGTATGCCGAACAACGCTTTACACAGGCAAACGAAAACTTATCTAAAATTTCTACTATTCTTCAAAACGGAGACATAAGAGAGTTTATTAATTTAGTTGAAAGTGAAGCATTAACCTTGCATGCAATGATGCTTACAAGTAATCCGTATTTTATATTAATGAAACCGAACACTTTAGAGGTGATTAATAAAATTTGGGAATACAGAGCGCAAAATAACAGCAACATTTGCTTTACACTTGACGCAGGTGCTAATGTTCATATATTATACCCTAACAGTGAAAAAGCTGAAATAGAGTCTTTTATTGAAAACAACTTAGCTATTTACTGCCAAAAAAATCAGTATATTTGTGATAACACCGGTTTTGGGGCAAAAAGCCTTTAACCCTAAACTCCCTATAATTATGAGAACTTCTATATCACTAATAGTTATGTTAATTGGGTTTTTATCAACTACAGTAACAGCACAAAACACCACGTGGCTTGATGAAAACTGGCAAGAAACATCAAAAGAAAATTACCAATACTATAGGCCAGCTCCTAAAGAAATAAAAAAAGGATTTTGGATTGTTGATTATTATAAAAATGGTCAAGTTCAAATGGAAGGATACAGCACTAGCAAAGAACTTAACAAAGAAATGTTTGATGGCTTAGTGATGTACTATCATGCTAATGGTAAACTTTTTCACAAAGCAAATTATGTAAACGGAAAGCTAGACGGTGATCGTAAAGTTTTTTACGAAACAGGCGAACTTAAAGAGCAAGGAAAATACACAAACGGACAAAGAGATGGCATTTGGAAAACCTTTTATAAAAACGGAAAAATAGAAACCAAAGGAAAATACCGTGACAATGAAAAAGTTGGTGTTTGGAAAACTTTTTACAAAAACGTATACTAGTTTGTAAACTAGCACTTTTACTTGTACTTTTGCTTAGCAATTAAAATTTTATGAAAGGACCTTTATTTTACGCAAAAATACTACTCTTCGGAGAATATGGAATCATAAAAGATTCTAAAGGATTGGCGATTCCTTTTAACTCATATAAAGGTGTGTTAAAATCTGCTAGTAACTTAACTGGTGAAGCTAAAAAATCGAATGATAATTTAATTAAGTTTTACAAGTACTTAAATAGCTTAAATTCTGATTTAGTTTCTTTTGATTTACTTTCATTTAAAAATGATATTGACAACGGCATGTACTTCGATTCATCTATACCTCAAGGATATGGTGTAGGAAGTTCTGGCGCTTTAGTTGCTGCTATTTACGACAAGTATGCAAATAATAAAATTACTGTTTTAGAAAACTTAACACGTGATAAACTGTTAATTTTAAAACAAGTTTTTTCTTTAATGGAGTCTTTTTTTCATGGAAAAAGCTCTGGACTAGATCCCTTAAATTCATATTTAAGCTTACCTATTTTAATCAACTCGAAAGAACATATTGAACCAGCAGGAATTCCATCTCAAAAAGAAGGGAAAGGTGCTGTTTTCTTATTAGATTCTGAGCAAGTTGGTGAAACTGAACCAATGGTAAACATCTTTATGAATAAGATGAAAAACGAAGGATTCCGTAAAATGTTAAGTGAAGAATTTTCTTTACATACCGATGCTTGTATTGATGATTTCTTACAAGGAGATATAAAATCATTATTTGGTAATGTGAAAAAATTATCGAAAGTAGTTTTAACTAACTTCAAACCAATGATTCCTTCAGCTTTTCATAAAGTTTGGGAAAAAGGAATTCAAACTAACGAATACTACTTAAAACTTTGTGGTTCTGGTGGTGGTGGTTATATTTTGGGTTTTACTGAAGATTACGAAAAAGCGCGAACAAGCTTAAAAGATTATAAATTAGAATTGGTGTATCGATTTTAAAATACTACAATGAGTATATTAAAAATTAATACGTTTATAAAAAAAATACTAAGCCTTCTATCAGTCGTTAGAGGCTACAACATTTTAGTACTAATAGCAGCCCAATACTTGGCTGCTATTTTTATTTTCTCAGATCAAAAAGCTATAAAACCAGTACTTTTCGATTGGCATTTACTCTACTTAGTTATAGCCACAGTAGCTACTGTAGCTGCAGGATATATCATCAATAATTTTTACGACAAAAAATCTGACCAAATAAACAGGCCCATAAAATCTAACTTAGACTCTTACATAAAACAAGAAACTAAATTATCACTATACTTCACCTTAAACTTTATAGGTTTTGGCTTTGGCTGGTTAGTATCTTGGAGAGCGGCTTTCTTTTTTGCTGTGTATATTTTCGGAATTTGGTTTTATTCGCACAAACTAAAAAAACACCCTTTTATAGGTTTACTAAGCGTTACTGTTTTAACGATACTTCCTTTTTTTGTGGTTTTTGTACATTTTAAAAATTTTTCGAAAGTAATTTTTGTACATGCAATCTTCCTCTTTCTAATTATAATGATTCGCGAATTAATCAAAAACCTAGAAAATATTAAAGGCGCTATAATTAATAGCTACAATACTTTCCCTGTTAAATACGGAGAAAAAAACACCAAAAAATTAATCATTTTATTAATGATTTTAACGCTAATACCAATAGGTATTTTATTTTACTACCCTGCAATCGAGTACATGAAATATTATTTTTACTTAGCAGCTCTTGTTTTATTTTTTATTGGTTTTTACACCTGGAAAGCAACAAAAACCAATCAATACCGCTTACTACACAACATTTTAAAGATATTATTATTAATAGGAGTATTTAGTTTGCTTTTTATTGACAAGTCTTTAATTCTAGACAAAGTAGTTATCGCTTTAGATTAGAAATCAAATAATTACCGTACATTTGCACCCTTTTTAAAATTTAATTATGAATTCAAAAAACTCGTCGAGAGGACGACAGGCTGACAAGAACAGCAATCCTCGTGAAAAAAAATCATCTGACAGAAATAGAACATCTTCTAGATCCGATAGAAGCTCTTCAGATAGATCTGACAGAAATAGATCATCTTCTGACAGAAATAGATCAGACAGAACTGAAAAACCTGAGAGAACTGAAAGAACAGATAGGCCTGTTAGAAAATCATCGGAAAAACCAAGGTTTGCAACTAGTTCTTCGGATAATAAAAAACAGTTTAGAAGTGATGCTAGAAAACCAGCTGTTGAGCAAGTAAGCAATGATGATACTGCAGGAATTCGCTTAAACAAGTATATTTCTAATTCAGGAATTTGTTCTCGTAGAGAAGCCGATACTTATATTGAACACGGAAGTGTTTTTGTAAACGGAAAATTAATGACACAAATGGGCTACAAGGTGCAACCTACCGATGAAGTTCGTTTTGATGGTACTTTAATTTCAATCGAAAAGAAACGTTACATCTTATTAAACAAGCCCAAAAACTATATTACTACCATGGAGGATGATCGTGGTCGTAAAACAGTTATGGAACTTGTAGATAACGCTACCAAAGAACGTATTTATCCTGTTGGAAGATTAGATAGAAACACTACTGGTTTGTTATTGTTTACAAACGATGGTGAGTTAGCTAAGAAATTAACACACCCAAAACATGATGTACGTAAACTTTATCATGCTTCATTAGACAAAAAATTGTCAATATCTGATTTAGATAAATTACGTGGTGATGTTGTTATTGAAGGTAAAAAAGTTTTTATTGATGCCGTTTCTTATGTAGAAGGTGAAAGAAAAACAGAAGTTGGTATTGAAATACACTCTGGAAGAAACAGAATTGTTCGTAAAATATTTGAAAACTTCGGATATGCAGTAACAAAACTAGACCGTGTTGTTTTTGCAGGTATGACTAAACGTAATTTACCTCGTGGTAGATGGCGTGAGTTAACCGATTTAGAAGTTAACTCTTTAAAAATGTTATAAATAAAAAATCCCGAGTTTAAAACTCGGGATTTTTTTTATTTACTTCTTTTCTTTTTTATGATCGTCTTGTACTTCTTCATTTCGATACTTACAACAACCGTGTAAGCTATCGTAAGCTTCTTTTGTTGCTTTTACCGCTTTCGTATCATGACCAACATTTGCTACATTTTGCTGAATCGTTTTAACATCCGTCTTACGTTCATCAATAATTAATTTTAGCTCATGTGTTTGTACATTCCACTGCGCATATTTTACACCTTTACTATTTAAAGCTGCCTTTTCAATACGTCCTTTACACATCATACAAACACCATCTACATCAATAGATAGTTTGGCATTTTTCTTCTTTCCTTGTGCTGATAAAGATATACTCATCAACAAAACCGTTATTACTAATACTATTTTTTTCATCTTAATCTATTTTAAATCTTAAACCTGCGTAATAATTACTTCCAAATACGGGCGCATATATAATTGTGGTATCAAAACTTGAACCAAAAGGATTATCGCTTCCCAATATCGGATTTTTTTGTTTATAGTTTGTTATGTTTTCTGCTCCTGCATACAATTCAAACTTTTTAGAAAACACTTTTGTTACCTGAGTGTTTAACAAATTATAACTTTTTGAAAACTCTGGCAATCTGTATTGAGCTGGATTTGACTGTGTATTTGGCAATCGCTGTTTACCTATCCAATTATAAGTTACATCAAATTTCCAATGTGCCTCGTTTTCTTTCTTTTCTGTTTCAAATGATACATTTGCGAAAAACCGATGTTTTGCCTGTAATGCTTTATCTAAATTCCCTGATTTAAAATCGGTATTTACATCGTAATATTTATAAGAAAAACGGGTGTTAAAATATGGCACTATATTTTGATTTACCTCTAACTGAAAACTATTTGCAACACTTTTTCCGTCTAAATTATAAAAAGATATTTCCTGCGGATTTTCCCAATCTACCACAACTTGATTTTCGAAATCTGTTCTGTAAAAATCAAAAGTAATATCTCCCTTTTTGCCAAACAATTTATAACCTTGTAAAAAAGATATCCCGTAATTCCATGCTGTTTCCGGACTTAAACCATAAACCTTCCCTCCTACATCATCAATATTAACTTGTCTTGAAGACGCAAAAAACTGTTGGTTTTCTGCAAAAACATTAGCACTTCTTCTTCCTTTTCCTATCGATGTTCTAAAAACTCCTTGTTCCCAAGGCGCATAACGAATATGTAAACGAGGTGTTACAAAAGTTCCTAATATATTATGTGTATCAATTCTTAATCCTGCAGTAATACTTATATCATCGGCATTATCATAAGCGTATTCGAAAAAAGCACCAACAGAGTTTTCTTTACGATCATAATTGTTTGCCGTAGTAACGTTTACAAACTCGTCATATTTATCATAAGTAAAACTAAGTCCTGTTTTAAACTTATTTCTTGTATCGCTAATAATTGAATTAAAAATAAAGCTGCTAAAAAAACTTTGATGCTGAATATTATAATCGCTTAGTCCAAAATACGAATCTTGTTTATGATTACTATACGCCGCTTGTAATCCCATACTCTGAAAAGGCAAATCAGGAAAAACATAGCCTAATTTAGCCGAGGTATCAAAACGCTTTGTTTTAATTTCACTTCCCCAAACAGTAGTAGATCCTTTATCTAAATCAGGATTAAAATTAACTTCGCCTACTTGTTTTTCATCATTTAAATATCTAAAATTAATAAAACTCACCCATCCTTTTTGAGCATCTACATACTGCCAACGGTTCATGATATTAATTTGTTTTGCTAACGGGTTATCTAAAAAATTATCATCATTTTTATCAAACTTCTCTCCCCTATAATTTCCATGAACATACAATCCTGTTTGCCACTTATCACTTACCTTTTGGTTTAAATGTGTATTAAATTCCATTCTTCCTCCAGCTGATCCGTAGGCATTTACAAAAAAACGATGATTCGTATATGGTTTTACCAATTCGGCGTTTATTTGCCCTGAAATACTTTCATAACCATTTACAACACTACCTGCTCCTTTTGTTATCTGAATACTTTCTACCCAAGTACCTGGCGTAAAAGAAAGTCCGAATGCCTGTGATGCACCTCGTATAGATGGAATATTTTCTTGAGTAATTAACAAATACGGACTCGTTAAACCTAACATTTGAATTTGCTTTGTTCCTGTTAATGCATCCGAGTAATTAACATCAATTGATGGATTGGTTTCAAAACTTTCTGCCAAATTACAACAAGCCGCTTTCAATAATTCGGCACTGTTAATCATCATTACATTTTGAGCTTGCAAATATGATTTTTGAGTAGCGCTTTTTTTAGATTTAACAGTTATCTCTTTTAAAGTATTGTTTTCTGTTAAAAAATGATGGATTGGTTTTAACGAATTTATTGTGATGGTATCCGTTTTATAACCAACAAAACTAATTACTATTTTTTTATACTCTTTCTGGTATGGTATCGTAAACCATCCTTTCTCATCCGTAATTACGCCTACATTAGTATTCAACCAATGAACACTTACTCCGTAAACCCCTAAATTATCTTTAGGTCCGTTTTTATCCATAATCATACCTTTAAACTTCTCTTGTGAAAAGGTAATGCTAGATATCAGTATTAAAATACTGAATATATTTATTTTCATTATTTTATATTATATTAAGTTTTATAATTCTTGTTTTTAAGAATTGTAAAATCATATAATATACACTTCGTGAAGTACCTGAAAATCATAAACTAAATCAGGCGGAGAATAATATTGATGAAAATCGGGTTGACTTTCATTATTTTCAAATAATAGATCGTAAGAACTATAAAAAGCTACAAATAATTTAACTTGCTGAAAGCTTATTTTTTTTGAAGATGCTTTTTGTATTTTATCCTGTCCATCTATCTGATGTACTTCGTCTTTACAGCATTTCTTTTTAATTACGGTTGCGCAATCGTCTTTCTCGCCTTCATTACAACTACCAGTTTCTCCTACATAAGAAACATCAACTAAAAAATCGCCACAATAATGTTTAGCTACCGTAAAAGAAAAGGTAGAAAACAACACTAATAAGGCTAATGTTATGGTTAATATTTTAGTAATTACTTGTTTCATTGAATGCAAAGATACAAAAAATTAAAAATTTGTTTTTTAAAACAATTGTTAAAACTATTTTTGTAAGTTCTTAATTCAAAATACGAATAAGATAATAAAACTCATTAAAGATGAATTTACAAGAATTAAAAAGTAATATTGATAAAATAACTGATAGTCATCATACTAAAGGAGAAAAGTTACAGCAAATTTGCGATTACTTAGCAGCTGAAGTTTCATATTACGATTGGGTAGGTTTTTACTTTAAAAATGGCGATAAAGAAGAACTTAAATTAGCAGAATTTAATGGTGAACCTACCGACCATACTATTATTCCTTTTGGAAAAGGAATATGCGGACAGGTTGCGGTGAGTAATGAAAATTTTATTGTACAAGATGTTCAAGATCAAGATAATTATATTTCTTGTGGTTGGAAGGTAAAATCTGAAATTGTAATCCCTATTTTTGTTAACAACGAGAACATTGGCCAGATAGATATTGACTCTCATACCGTTAACCCATTTACAGCTAATGATGAAGAATTATTAGAGTATATTTGTAAAAAAGTAGCTTCTTTTATATAAATTTTACATAAACCCTTGATTGTTAGGTTTTTTATTCTTACATTTGTGGTCTTACTAACCCCACATAATCCCCTATATTATGAATACCAAAGAATATCCCTCTTACGCTGCGTTAGGCAATCCTAATGCTCGTACAAAAACACAACAATCTTTTTTCGAAAAAATTACAGTATGGTTTCACGATTTCTTAGAAAACGCTGAATAATACTTTTATTTTTTTTGCAAAAAACACCACCAAAGCTCATGTAGTTTTGGTGGTGTTTTCATTTTATAATAAGCCAAAATAATTATTGTGTAAGGTTTACTGTTTTAGTAGCTTTGTTCGCTTAACAACACAACAACAATGAACAATACAAAAACTATTAAATCTGCCCTAATTTCGGTATTTCATAAAGACGGATTAGAGCCAATAGTAAAAAAACTTAATGATTTAGGTGTTACTATATACTCTACCGGAGGAACTGAGAAATTCATAAAAGATTTAGGAATTAACGTAGTACCTGTTGAAGAAGTAACTTCTTATCCTTCAATTTTAGGAGGTCGCGTAAAAACATTACATCCTAAAGTATTTGGAGGTATTTTAAACCGCCAGGATCATGAAGGTGATGCTGCTGAAATGCAAGAATACAACATTCCTCAATTAGACTTAGTAATTGTAGATTTATATCCTTTTGAAAAAACAGTTGCCTCAGGTGCTCCTGAGCAAGATATTATTGAGAAAATTGATATCGGAGGAATCTCATTAATTCGTGCAGCTGCAAAAAACTTTAAAGACACTGTACTTGTTTCTTCAATGGAGCAATACACTGATTTCTTAAACCTTATTACAGAGAATAACGGAACCACAACAATTAGTGATAGAAAAAAATTAGCTTCAAAAGCTTTTAATATTTCTTCTCACTATGACACGGCTATCTTTAATTATTTTAATGAAGATGAAGTTGTATACAAAGCTAGTGAAACCAATTCTAAAACCTTAAGATATGGTGAAAACCCACATCAAAAAGGATATTTCTTTGGCGACTTAGAGGCTATGTTCGATAAATTACATGGTAAAGAATTAAGCTACAACAATCTTTTAGATGTTGACGCCGCTGTTAATTTAATGAACGAATTTTCGGGTGAAGCACCAACTTTTGCTATTTTAAAACATAACAACGCTTGTGGTTTTGCACAAAGAAAAACAATTCACCAAGCTTATGTAGATGCCCTAGCAGGTGATCCTACTTCTGCTTTTGGAGGCGTTTTAATATCAAATACTAAAATAGATAAAGCTACCGCAGAAGAAATTCATAAATTATTTTGTGAGGTAGTAATTGCTCCTTCATACGATGCTGATGCTTTAGAAGTTTTAAAGGGAAAGAAAAACAGGATTTTATTAATTCAGAAAGAAGTAGCATTACCTACCCAAACTGTTAGAACAGCATTAAACGGAGTTTTAATACAAGACAAAGATAATATTACTGATAAATTAGAAGATTTATCTTACCCTACAAATACGAAACCATCAGAAAGTGAGTTAGATGATTTGTTATTTGCTTCAAAACTGTGTAAAAACACAAAATCGAATACGATTATTTTAGTAAAAAACAAACAACTACTTGCTGGAGGAACAGGTCAAACCAGCAGAGTTGATGCTTTAAGACAAGCAATTGACAAAGCTAATAGTTTTAATTTTGATTTAAAAGGTGCTGTTATGGCTAGTGATGCCTTTTTTCCTTTTCCTGATTGTGTAGAGATTGCTAATAATGCAGGAATACAAAGCGTAATTCAGCCAGGAGGTTCTATTAAAGACCAATTAAGTATAGATTATTGTAATAACAATAATGTTTCTATGGTTTTTACAGGCACAAGACATTTTAAACATTAAGTAAGATTCAATGTAAAATACCCGCAGATTTTTATTAGATTTGTGAGAATACATTAGAAACAGGTAAAAACAAAGGAGTTTATATGGGATTTTTCGATTTTATGACAGAAGATATTGCAGTCGATTTAGGTACTGCAAACACGCTTATCATTCACAATGGTAAAGTTGTTATCGACAATCCATCCATTGTTGCACGTAACCGATTGACTGGTAAAATAATTGCAACTGGTCATGAAGCAAATAGAATGCAAGGAAAAACTCATGAAAATATAAAGACTATTCGTCCTTTAAAAGATGGAGTAATTGCAGATTTTCAAGCATCTGAAGAGATGATTAAAGAATTCGTAAAGCAAATTCCTGCGATTAAAAAGAAGTTTTTTCCACCTTCATTACGAATGGTTATTTGTATTCCTTCAGGAATTACTGAAGTAGAAAAACGAGCAGTTATTGATTCTGGTCGCCATATGAATGCGAAGGAGATTTATTTAATTTTCGAACCAATGGCTGCCGCAATTGGTGTTGGTATAGATATTATGGAGCCGAAAGGAAACATGATTATAGATATAGGTGGAGGTACTACAGAAATTGCTGTAATTGCCCTTGCCGGTATTGTATGTGATCAATCTGTAAAAGTTGCTGGTGATTTATTTACGAGTGATATTATGTATTACATGCGTACACAACATAATTTACATGTTGGAGAAACTACTGCCGAAAAAATAAAAATACAAATAGGTTCTGCTACGGAAGATTTAGATAGCCCCCCAGAAGACATGATGGTGCAAGGGCGTGATTTATTAAGTGGTAAACCAAAACAAGTGCAAGTATCTTATAGAGAAATTGCAAAAGCTTTAGACAAATCTATATTACGTATTGAAGATGCTGTAATGGAAACCTTATCTAAAACTCCGCCTGAATTAGCTGCTGATATTTATAATACGGGTATTTATTTAGCTGGTGGTGGCTCTATGCTAAGAGGATTAGATAAACGTTTATCTAGAAAAACAGACTTACCTGTATATATTGCTGAAGATCCACTTCGTGCAGTAGTAAGAGGGACTGGTATTGCTTTAAAAAACCTTGAAAAATACAAATCTGTATTGATCAAATAAATATTGAATGATTATTATATATGCAACAGCTTATCTATTTCTTTCAGAGGTATAAAAACTTCTTGTTTTTTCTATTTCTAGAAATTATTGCTGTTGCATTAATCATTAATAACCATTCTTTTCATAAAAGTAAATTTATCAGCTCTACTAATTTCATAACTGGTGCTATTTATCAAAAATCATCAGAACTATCAGAATATCTTAGCTTAAAAAGTAGAAACGAAGAATTAGCAGAAGAAAACACGCGTCTTAAAAATAAGTTAGATCAACTTGCTGCTATTACAGACACTATTACTAAAGCGATAGATGATGATAGAAACTTTGTATATATTAACGGAAAAATAACAAATAACACTTATAGTAAACCTAATAATTTCATCACTATAAACAGAGGTTCTACACATGGAGTTGCTGTAGAAATGGCTGTTGTAAATAGTAAGGGAATTATTGGTATTACAGATAATACAGGAGCCAAATTTGCAAGAGTTCAATCTATTTTAAACTCTAATAGCCGGATAAACGTTGGCTTTAAAAACAACAATTACTATGGTACTTTAAAGTGGAATGGATTAGATTATAATAGTGTGCAAATAACAGACATACCTCGTCAGGCAATTTTTAAAATAGGCGATACCATCATAACAGGCGGTAAATCTACTATTTTCCCTAAAGGTATTCTTGTTGGGACTATTAGTGAAGTTCCAGAAAATCTTTCTGCTTCAAATACTATTGATGTTAAACTGTTCAACGACATGGCTAACTTAGGCCATATTTATATAATTACAAGTCTTAACAAGGAAGAAGTTAAAAAAATCGAAAATGAATAGAACTGTTTATATCATATTTTTATTTTTTTTCCTTTTGTTACTACAAGTTCTTGTGCTAAACAATATTTTGTTTTTAGGCTATGTAAATCCTTACCTATACATTGTTTTTGTTTTTTTATATCCTTTAAACTCTAATAGAGTCCCTTTCTTAACTTTAGCTTTTATTTTAGGATTATCTGTTGATGCCTTTTCAAACTCAGGAGGAATACATGCTTTTTCTATTTTATGCATAGCATATATGAGGCTTTTTTTTATCAAAACAATTTTCAAAAAACACGAACCTGATTATTTATTATTCAACTTAAGGCTTGAAACATTTGGTAAAGTTTTTAATTACGCCGTAATTTTAACACTAATCCATCACTTCATTTTATTTAGTTTGGTTAACTTTAGCTTATATAACGTATCCGAAGTACTTATCAACACAATTTACTCGAGTATATTTACGTTAGTATTGTATTTTTTAGGTAGTTTTATATTTAGAAAAAAACTAATATAAGGCATCTTAAACTAAAAAAACTGTTTCTTTAAACGAGTAAAACAACAAATAATAAATGAAACGCAGTTTCTTACTTATATTTTTAATCACCCTTATTGGACTAATTTATATTGTTAGGTTATTTCAATTACAAATTATTCGTGGAGCAGATCAAAATCCTATACAAAGTTCTGCCATAAAGATTGAATATGACTATCCTGAACGTGGCTATATATATGACCGTAACAACAAACTACTAGTAGCAAATCAATTGTCATATGATGTAATGGTGGTTCCTAAAGATGTAGAACCTTTAGATACTTTAGAATTTTGTTCTCTTTTAAAAATAACGAAAGAGGACTTTAAAAGAAGATATCAAAAAGCTGAGAATTTTGCACGTTGGCTACCTTCAAAATTTCTTAAACAGTTGGCTAAAGAAGACTTTGCTTACCTGCAAGAAAAATTACCTAAATACAAAGGTTTTTATATTCAAAAACGTATTATTAGAAATTACCCTATTAATACTGGCGCGAATATTTTAGGGTTTATTGCGGAGGTAAATGAAAGAAAAGCAAGAACGAATGATTATTACGAACAAGGAGAACTAATAGGAAAACTTGGCGTAGAAAAAGAATATGAAAGAGTTCTTAGAGGTATTAAGGGTAAAAAACGTTTTAAAAGAAATAATTTAAATAAAATTACAGGTTCTTATAAAGACGGGAAATACGATACCCTTGCGGTTACAGGTAAAGACTTAACACTTACTATCGATAGCGAACTACAGCAATACGGAGAATTACTAATGAAGGGTAAAAGAGGTGGTATTGTAGCTATAGAACCAAAAACGGGTGAGATTTTAGCTTTAATAACTGCTCCTTCATATGACCCTAATTTATTGGTTGGCAGAAAAAGATCTCCTAACTCAGTAAAATTATTTAATGACACCATCAATATGCCAACCTTCGACCGAGGCTTGCAGGCAATGTACCCTCCTGGTTCTCCTTTTAAAATCCTCAATGGTTTAATTGGTTTACAAGAAGAAGTTATTGATAAAAAATTTGGTGTTTATTGCCATCACGGATATAGATACGGAGCTCGAAAAAATGAATTTATGAAATGTCATTGTGGTATTACAGGTCGACCTATCCGTTTAAAAACAGCTATTGCTAAATCATGTAACAGTTATTTTGCTACGACTTATAAGAAAATTATAGATAAAACTGGTGATCCGAAAGAAGGAATGGAAAACTGGAACAAACACGTTGAAAGTTTTGGCCTCGGAAATTATCTTGGCTATGATTTACCTGCGGGAAGAAAAGGATTGATACCCGATGCCAAATTCTATAATAAATGGTATAAAAACAACTGGCAATCAACCTACACTATTTCAAACTCAATTGGTCAAGGAGAAATATTAGCAACTCCTATGCAGCTAGCCAATATGACTGCCGCAATTGCTAATAAAGGTTACTTTTACACACCACATATTGTAAAAAAAATCGACAATCAAGTAATTGTTGATTCTGCATATTCTACCCGTAGAAATACCACTATAGACCCTAAACATTTTCCTATTGCTATTGAAGCAATGCACGAAGTTTTTACATACGGAACTGCCAAGTGGTACCAAATAAAAGGAATTGAAATTTGTGGTAAAACTGGTACCGCTGAAAATAAAATTAAAATTATTGATGGTGAAAAGGTACAAGCTCAAGATCATTCGATATTAATTGCATTTGCACCAAAAGATGATCCCAAAATAGCAATGGCTGTTTATATTGAAAATGGTGGTTACGGATCTACCATTGCAGCACCTATTACTAGCTTAATGATTGAAAAATATATTAAAGGTAGTGTTACAAAAAAACATTTAGAAGATCGTATGATTAATATGAGTCTTCAAAAAGAATATGATAAATTAATTAAAAAGAAAGATACCCTTGCGTCAGGAACGAAATAACATATTTGAAGGCATCGATTGGTTGCTAGTTTTTATTTATATTATACTTGTTGGTTTCGGGTGGATGAATATTTACGCATCCGCATCAACAGATGAAACTAGAGAAGTTTTTGACTTTTCTACAAAATACGGAAAACAATTAATCTTTATATCCTTAACCATTCCTGTTATTATTCTTATTCTTTTCTTTAATTCGAAGTTTTATGAGCAATTCGCTAGTGTTTTATATATACTCTCTTTAATTCTTCTTGTAGGAGTTTTTATCTTCGGAAAAACAATTAACGGAGCAACATCCTGGTATAATTTCGGAGGCATTGGTTTACAACCTTCAGAGTTTGCCAAAGCATTTACTGCCTTAGCCCTTGCTAAGCTAATGAGTGACCGTAAATACAACTTAAAATTAATAAAAAACCAAATAAAAACATTTGTTATAATATTTCTTCCTGCCTTTTTTATTTCGCTACAACCAGATATGGGGTCGGTATTAATTTATTTCGCCTTCTTTTTTGTTTTAAATAGAGAAGGATTAAGTTTGGTTTATTTAGTATTTGGAGCACTATCTATAGTGCTATTTATATTAACTATTTATTTTGGCGCTAAACTTATTCTTATCATCTGTTTATCAATTATCACCCTGGTAACAATATATGCTATTTATAAAAACAAACGTTTTCTTCGGTTTAATATATTTAAAGTTATAGGAATGTATCTTTTTACAAGCTTATTTGTTTTTGGAATTGGATATACTTACGATAATATACTAGAACAACATCAAAAAAACAGGTTTGATATTTTATTAGGAAAGGTTACTGATACAAAAGGTATTGGGTATAATTCTTATCAATCAGAATTAACAATCAGTTCTGGTGGTTTCTTTGGTAAAGGGTTCTTACAAGGAGATCGAACACAAGGAGATTTTGTTCCTGAACAACATACAGATTATATATACAGTACCGTAGGTGAAGAATGGGGTTTTATAGGAAGTTCACTAGTAATAATATTATTTATGCTGCTTCTATATCGTATTATATACTTATCAGAAAAACAAACCAATAAATTTGGTCGGATTTATGGTTACGGCATAGCTTCTATTATATTCTTTCATTTAATTGTAAATATAGGTATGGTTATAGGCTTACTGCCTACTATCGGAATCCCTTTACCTTTCTTTAGCTACGGAGGCTCTTCTTTATGGGGATTTACTTTACTTCTATTTATTTTCATAAGATTAGATGCTCATAAAAAATACGATTGGTAAATAATAGTCATTAGAATACATTGTCTACGCAAGACTATCACACTAACTTATTTTTAGACAAATATTTATTTCTTACTACATAAACTAAACCCTTATTTACATGAAACAAAAGCGCACAAAAAAACGCTTCGATATAATCGAAGCGTTTTTTTATTTTTTGTAACCTTTAAATTGTCTTATAAAGATGCAACGTGCTTAGCTAATTTAGATTTTAAGTTAGCTGCCTTATTCTTATGAATAATGTTGTTTTTAGCTAATTTATCTAACATAGATACAACTGTAGAAAACATACCTTCTGCTTCCTTCTTGTCTTCAGACGCTTTTAATCTCCTAACAGCATTACGAGTTGTTTTATGCTGATATTTGTTTCTTAAACGCTTTGCGTCGTTACTTCTAATTCTTTTTATTGCTGACTTGTGATTTGCCATTATACTAGATTCTTAATTGTTTATAAAAAACTTTGTAGTCCGTACGGGAATCGAACCCGTGTTACATGGATGAAAACCATGCGTCCTAACCCCTAGACGAACGGACCAAAACAATCATTCTGATTGCGGGTGCAAATATACAATACTTTTTGATATTTGCAATAATTTTATTTTTTAATTAGAAGTTTTATAAACATTTTAAAATTTAAAAAAAACTAACTAAACTCTGTAGTCCGTACGGGAATCGAACCCGTGTTACATGGATGAAAACCATGCGTCCTAACCCCTAGACGAACGGACCAAAACAATCAATTTTCCTGATTGCGGGTGCAAATATAGTAACAGTTTTTTATTCACACAAAGCTTTTTTGTTTTTTTTAATTATTTTTTATTTCACATTAAAACACACAATCTTAAAAACTAAAAAAAGCAAAACCTAACACAATAGTTTTCAGTACTATTTCAATACTCAAGGCTAATTACGATCAGAAACAATATCCTTTAAGAAAATACACATATTAAAAAAGACCTCCATTTAACTTCAATTAGATCGTCTTACTTATCTATATATAGATTTTAAAACCTTATAATTTTTTTTAAAAACATTCGTTTTTAATCTTAAAAAATACCTGGTATAAATTTTTTAACGGAAGTTTTACACAGGTAATAAAAATAAAAAACCCTGCACTTGCAGGGTTTTTTATTTTTATTAATATGCTTTCGCAAAAAGAACTTTTTTTGAGGATGGATTTCCTGTAAATATACACTTACCAACTTCCTCTTTAGCATCGTTAGGAATACACCTAATGGTTGCTTTTGTTAATTCCTGAATCTTATCTTCTGTATCAGTCGTTCCGTCCCAGTGAGCGGATACGAAACCTCCTTTATTTTCTATTACTTCTTTAAACTCTTCAAAAGTTGTAACCTCAGTAGTATGAGCTGCTCTATAATCTAAAGCCTTTTTAAATAAGTTTTCTTGAATTTCTTCTAATAGATTAGCAACAACATTCACTACTTCATCAATAGCAATCGTTTGTTTCTCGAAAGTGTCACGACGTGCAACCTCAACAGTACCGTTTTCTAAATCGCGGTTACCCATTGCAATTCTAACCGGCACACCTTTTAACTCGTATTCGGCAAATTTAGCTCCTGGCCTATAAGTATCTCTATCATCAAACTTAACAGAAACTCCTTTTTTACGCAATTCTTTAACGATCACATCTACTTTATCCGCAATAGCTGCTAATTGCTCTTCTCCTTTGTATATAGGAACAATAACAACTTGAATTGGCGCTAATTTTGGAGGTAAAACTAATCCTGCATCATCAGAATGCGTCATAATTAATCCACCGATTAAACGTGTTGAAACTCCCCAAGAAGTTGCCCAAACATATTCTTTCTTTCCTTCTTTAGACGTGTATTTAACATCAAAAGCTTTTGCAAAATTCTGTCCTAAAAAGTGAGATGTACCAGCTTGTAAAGCTTTACCATCTTGCATTAATGCTTCAATAGTTAAGGTATCATCGGCACCTGCAAAACGTTCACTTTCAGATTTAGCTCCTTTTACTACTGGCATTGCCATAAACTCTTCAGCAAATGTTGCATACACTTCTTGCATTTGTTTTGCTTCAGAAATAGCCTCTGCTTTTGTAGCATGTGCGGTATGCCCCTCCTGCCATAAAAATTCAGCCGTACGTAAAAACAAACGTGTACGCATTTCCCAACGAACTACATTTGCCCATTGATTTATTAACAAAGGCAAATCACGGTATGATTGTATCCAACCTTTATAAGTATTCCATATAATAGCTTCAGAAGTAGGACGAACCACCAATTCTTCTTCTAACTTTGCTTCAGGATCTACTCTTAACTTCCCTGGTTTATCAGGGTCGCTTTGTAAACGATAATGTGTTACAACAGCACATTCTTTTGCAAATCCTTCTGCATTTTTCTCTTCAGCTTCAAATAAACTTTTAGGTACAAAAAGCGGGAAATAGGCATTTTCATGACCTGTTTCCTTAAACATTCTGTCTAATTCTGCCTGCATTTTTTCCCAAATAGCAAATCCGTAAGGTTTTATAACCATACATCCTCTTACTGCCGAGTTCTCAGCTAAATCAGCCTTTACAACTAATTCGTTATACCATTTAGAGTAATCTTCTTCTCTTTTTGTTAAATGTTTGCCCATATTCAAAAGTTTGGCATAAATATTGTTATTTTTTATGCGTAAATTGTCTATGCAAAACTACATTAAAAAGGGTACAAGCCCAACAAAGAAATAATATTTTGCACTCCGGTTTTCGAATTAGTTTTTAATAACCTAAAAATTTAAGCGATGAAGTTACATTACGCCAACACTAAGCTACCTATTTATATTCTATCATTATTTATGGTAGCAACACTTGTTTCTTGCGGAACAATGCAAACGGTTGCTGACAGTGGTGATGGTATTTATGCTGATGATCAACAAGAACAGCCTCAAAGAAGAGTTATTATTGCAGATGAAAATGAATATCAGGAATATGAAGAAAACTATTTTACCAAAGAAATTGAGCGCTTAGGTGCTTTAAACGGAACCGATATTTTTACTGATATAGAAAACTACACTTCTGATGATGGTGATTACAATGAAGATGAGGATATTATATATGAAGAAGAAAGCAATATCAACTATAATAACAATGAACCTTGGGGTTATAATGATAATAACAGTGATATTGTAATAAACATAAACACTTCTCCGAGATGGGGCTATTATAATGAGTGGGATAATTTTTATGGATATAATAACTTTAATAACCCTTGGTGGGGGCCGAGACCTTACGGTTATGGTTGGGGATATAACAATTACTGGAGTCCTTACGATTACAGAAGGTTTAATAACCGAGGCTTTTATGTTGGATTAGGTGGTTTCTACAACCCGTACTACAGAAACAGTTATTATGGAAACAATCGTTACTACAGACCTTATAGAGGGGCAAATTATTATAGAGGACATAGAACAGCATCAAACTCAAGAAGAGGAACAAGTGGTTATAGCAGAGGCTACACAAATAACAACCGAAAATACTCTACATCTAGAAGATCATCAAAAACCTACAGAAGAAGTAACACCAATGCTACACGCTCTACAAAAGGTATAAAATCAAGAAGAAGCACACGAGGCAGAAATGCAACAAGAGGTAATTCTAATAGCAGATACACAAAAGGATATAATCCTAACGGAAACAGGTCTGCAAAAGGAACAAGAGGGAAGCGAAGTAGTCGTAGCAGCTCAACGAGAGGTAGAAGCACAAGAAACAACAGCTCTTCTTCTAAAAGCGCTTCTAAATCGAGAGAATCAAACAAAAGAAGTGCTTCTAATTATAGAAAAAGTAAACAACCTAAGAGCAATAGTAACTATTCTTCGCAAAGCAAAAGTTCAAGAAGTTATTCTGCTCCATCTAGGAGTTCACGTAGCTCTTCATCTAGAAGTAGCTCTAACAGAAGCTCAAGAAGTTCTTCTAGCAGTAGAAGCTCTAGAGGTGGTAGGAGATAATTTAAACTAACTTTTCTAAATAGGTTTTTAAACTAATTAACGAAAAAACATGAAACGAATTTTAATTTTCGCGATACTCGTCGCTAGTACTTATAGTGCCTTCTCGCAATCATTAGACTATAATGATTTAGGCATATTGTTTTCTAAAGATGATCATTACGGAACAGCTCGTTTTGAAGCTATGAGCGGCGCTTTTGGTGCTTTAGGAGGTGATATTTCCGCCTTTAGTGTTAACCCAGCGGGAGCTGCTGTTGCACAAAAAAGTGTATTTTCGGTAACCCTAAATAATAGAAACACCGAGTATTCGTCTATGTATTACGGCAACACAACAAACACACAAGACAATTATTTTGATGTTAGTCAGGCTGGTGGTATTTTAACTTTTGATACCGCTTACAATTCAGAGTGGAATCGTTTTGCTTTGAGTTTTAATTACAGAATGAAAAAAGATTTTAATGCTTTTTATTCAGCTGAAGGTAATAGTGATCGCTTATTTTACAACGAACATGTTGCTGATACAAAACCAGTAAAAACACAGTTTGATGCAAGTATAGATCAATATAATTCTAGCAGAACAGAAGGTGAGGCAAGTGTATTTAATATAGGCTTCTCTGCAGTACATCAAAATAAATTATTTGTAGGAGCGTCTTTAAACTTTCATGATTTAGAATTTTATAGAGAAGCTTATTTTAACGAAGTTAATGACGATGTTGACGGAAATATTTTAGATGTAGAAAGTTATACCGAAACTTATATTCACGGAAGCGGATTTTCTCTTAGCCTAGGTTTTATCTATAAAATAAATCAAAATATAAGAGTTGGTTTAGCTTATGAAACACCAACTTGGTATCAAGAAGTTATTGAAGACTATTATGATGAATTGATAATGAATGAAGTTGAAGATTTAAATATTGATGCAGATTTTGATGTTATTGGTCCAGATTCTTACGCTTACAAATTTAAATCTCCAGGAAGACTAACTGCCAGTGGTGCCTATATTTTTGGCAAACAAGGTTTAATTAGTGTTGATTATACTTATAAAAATTATAAAAACATTAAATTTAATAATGGTGATTTTAATCAAGAAAACGCAAACTTCACCAATAATTACCGCAACACACATGCTTTAAATATTGGTACAGAATGGCGTTTCGACAAAATGAGTATTAGAGGTGGGTATCATTATGAAAAAGACCCTAACTTACTTTTAGGAGGCAATACAAACAAAGATAATATCAAAGGATATTCAGCTGGTTTAGGTTATAATTTCGGAAACATGAAATTTGATTTATCATACAGTAAATACGAAAACAGGCAATATTACACCATATATAATCATGGTGATTTAAACATAGATAACAATACTAGTAGAGTTTCAGGAACCATTACTTTTAGCCTATAATTCTATCATAAACAATATATATAAAACATCCTGCTTTTGCAGGATGTTTTATATATACATATCTCACTTTTTTACCGTAATTTTGCACTTTATTTTACAACCTATGAGCACACTAAAAATAACATTACAAGAAACTAATAACGAAACCATTCTTAAATTTGTGAGTAACACAATTTTAGTAAACGGTGGTAGTTACGAGTTTAACAATATAGACGATGCTAAAAACTCACCTTTAGCACAACAACTTTTTTACCTTCCTTTTGTAAAAAAAATACTAATAACTGCTAACTTCATTGCTATTCAGCGTTTTGATATTGTTCAATGGGATGATGTTGAAGAAGAAGTTCGCCAACAAATAGAAAATTATTTACAAGAAGGTAATACGCTTGTACAGGAAGAAACAACTAAAAAAGATGCTGTTGAAGTATATGCTGAAGTTACACCGAATCCGGCTGTAATGAAATTCGGCTCAAACAAAGCACTTACGCAAACTGATGTTGAGTTTAAAAACATTGAAGAAGCTAGTAAATCTTCACCTTTAGCAACAGAATTATTTGGTTTCTCTTTTGTTAAAGAAATTTTTATTTCTGAGAACTACGTGTCTATTACAAAATACGATATGATAGAGTGGAATGAAGTTCATCAAGAAATTCGTTCATTTATTAGAACCTATATTCAAGACGGAAAAACAATTATACAAGAGCTTCCAAAACAACAAACAAAACAAAATGTTGAAATTCCGAAGGAAGATTTAACAGAAACAGAAGCTAAAATAGTTGATATTTTAGATGAATACATTAAACCAGCTGTAGCTTCAGATGGAGGAAACATTGCGTTTCAATCATACGACAAAGAAACAAAAACAGTGAGTGTAGTTCTTCAAGGAGCATGTAGTGGCTGCCCTTCATCAACCGTAACTTTAAAAAATGGTATTGAAACCATGCTTAAAGATATGCTGCCAAATCAGATTAATGAAGTAGTTGCTATTAACGGATAATTTTTAAATTACATGTCTAAAACCATCAAACCATACAAAGATTCTGAATTAGGAAAAAAAGAGCAAGTTGCAAAAATGTTCGACAATATTTCTGAAGATTACGACGGCTTAAATCGCGTTATCTCTTTAGGAATTGATGTAAGTTGGCGAAAAAAAGTGGTGAAATTAGTTGGTGAAAATAATCCGCAACACATTTTAGACATCGCTACCGGAACAGGTGATTTGGCTTTAATGATGGCGAAATTAAATCCGCAAAGAATTGTAGGTTTAGATATATCTGCAGGAATGCTAGCCGTTGGTAAGCAAAAAATTGCAAAAGCAAACTTAAGTGATAAGATTGAAATGATTGTTGGCGATAGTGAAAACATGCCTTTTGATGACAATACTTTTGATGCTATAACCGTTTCTTTTGGGGTACGTAACTTTGAAAACCTCGACAAAGGTTTAACTGAAATATTTCGTGTTTTAAAACCTGGAGGTAAATTTGTAGTGTTAGAAACCTCTAACCCTACTAAGTTCCCCTTTAAACAAGGATATAAGTTTTACACTAATTTTATCTTACCAATTATTGGTAAACTTTTTTCAAAAGATAAAGTTGCATACTCTTATTTATCAGAAAGTGCTAATTCTTTTCCTTTCGGTGAAGCCTTTAACAATATTTTACAAAAAAATGGGTTTAACAATGCAAAGAATTTACCTGTAACTTTTGGTGTTGCATCAATTTATACCGCTTTAAAATAGTATGTTAAAAAAACTTTTATTCTTCGGATTTTTCGCATTTATCACAATTAGCTCTCAAGCGCAAAGTGAAAAGATATTAAACCTTCCTAGTTTTGACAAACCTATATTTCATTATGGATTTTACCTAGGTTTAAACAATAATGGATATAAAGTTGCTTATAAACCTAGCTCATTTAATAATGCTGAAATAGAAGTGAGTTCATCTATTGGGTTTAACGTTGGTTTAATTGCTGATTTAAGACTTCACAACAACATTAACCTACGTTTTGAACCAGGTTTAATGTCTAACACTAAAACATTACGTTTTAAACATATTGTTGGCACAGAGAACCAGAAAGAAAGAGAAGTAGCTGCTACTTATTTACACCTCCCTTTTATCTTAAAGTTTAGCACTAACAGACTTAATAATGTTAGGCCTTATGTATTAGGAGGTATGTCATTCGATTATAATTTTTCTAGTAACGAAAATAATAGTGATGATAATTTTGGTGGTGAATTTAGAACTACTTCTAGTAATATAATGTACGAAGTAGGTATTGGGATAGATATCTATTTAAGTTATTTTAAATTCTCTCCTTCTATTAGAGGTATTTTCGCCATTAATAACGAAGCCGTTTACGACAATACAAACCCAAGTCAATGGACAGATCCTATTGACTTCTTAGGTACAAGAGGTGTTTTTCTACACTTATCTTTTGAGTAAAAAAAATGACCATCTTTCGATGGTCAATCAGTAAAGATAAAATCTTTACTGATAAGATAGAAGTCCCCCGAAATCTATCATTTTTTTAATTTATTCTTTATAGCCTTCAACAAAGATAAAATAAAAACACGAAAATCGTTAGTTTTTAACAACTATTTTACTGTTTACCACCTCTTTAATCGGAAAAACAATTTTTCCTTTACTTGTTGAAACTGTTAAACAAATATTATCTATCGCTACGACAACACCTTCAACATCTCCTATAACAACTTTTTGCCCTACCCCAATATTTTTTCTTGAATAATAGCCATAAAGTAACCTTACAACAACTTCTTTAGCCCCCAAGCCAAAAGCCAAAGTAAATGCTAAAAGGACAGAACCTATTAAAAGCGTTAGATTGCTTTTTATTATTGAAGTATCTACACCTGCTTGATCTAATGCTGTTATTGATAAAAAAACTACTACCAAATAAAAAATAATATTCCCTACCAAGTTTCCTCCAGATATTTCTAAAGATTTAAACATTGCTTGTATTGTTTTTTTAAACACCCCCCCTAAATAAACACCAGCAATAAAAATACCTAAAGCTGTTAATAATTTAGGCAAATAAGCAAAAAAGCTTGTAATACCCTCAGAAACCACATTTATACCAAAAATATTTGCACCAGCCATTACAAACGTTAAAATTAAAAACCATTTTAACACTGTAAGTATTACGCTTGTTAACACAATATTTGTAGAAGAACTACCGAATATTTGATTTTCAATTAGCTTTTTAGACAATTCATCAATCTTTGTTTTTGTTAATGTTTTTTTAACAACAAACAATAAAAGTTTAATTATCAACCAGGATAGCAAGACAAAACCAATAAAACCTAGAACTGTAGGTAATGAGTCGATGATATTTTGAAAAATATTTTTAAAAGGCTTTATAATATCAATTTTTAATATATTCATAATAATCGTATTAGTTCAATTATTCATTATCGTTAGCTTCGCTTTTAAAAATACCGCCTCCCAATAGATCAATGATTGTACGTGGGTATTTTACCACAAATAAATCTGCCATATCTATCGATAGCTTTATCATTGCTACATCATCTAGCACCCTCTCTTTAAGTTTTTCGGGCAACTCTTCATTATGTAATATTATCTTAAATGGATTCTCCATAATTATTAAAGTGCATTGTATGCTTTTACAACTTTTTCTTTTGCTCGTTTTAAACGCATTTTCACTGCGCTGGCTCCTATTTCTAATGCCTCTGAAATTTCTTTAATACTCATATCATCTTGATATTTCATCAATAAAATCATCTTTTCAGAAACTCCTATTCTATCCAGTGCTTTTGCTAATTTAGTTGCTTTTAATTTAAATAAAGTAGCGTCATCTATTTCGTTTTCATTAGTTTCTTCCTTAATATTATCTGTTACAACAGTTACTTTTTCTTTTTTCTTCTCTTTATTTCTTTGCACATAATTTACACAGAAATTATAGGTGAAGGAATATAACCATGTAGAAAACTTAGATTTTCCTTTAAAGGTTCTTAATTTAACAAATAACCTAATAAATACATCATGTGTTAAATCCTGAGACTCTTCTTTGCTTTTAGAAAAACCATAACATTTGTTATATACAACACCTGCATAACGGTCATATAAAATAGCAAATAAATGAGTGTCATTTTTTTCTACTATTTTACTAACTAACTCCTCATCACTTAATTTTATATCTTCAAGAGCTTTCAATAATTAAATATAATTCTAGATGTATAATTCAACCTGTAATTATTTTAGGTTCTTGTAAAGAGAATAACCTCTACCATTTCTTTATCACTTACAATTTAACAATTATTTAACTCTTTGGCGAAATAAATGAAAAAAATTTATTTTTTTGTAACATTATTGAAACATCATACGTATAAACTAATGTAGACGGATTGATGAATTAAAAATATTACTTAATTAGATGAGACAACTAAAGATTACCAAACAGGTTACTAACAGAGAAACCGCTTCATTAGATAAATATTTACAAGAAATAGGAAAGGTAGATTTAATTACTGCCGATGAAGAAGTTGAATTAGCACAAAGAATTAAAGCTGGTGACCAAAGAGCCTTAGAAAAATTAACTAAAGCTAACTTACGTTTCGTTGTTTCGGTAGCAAAGCAATATCAAAATCAAGGATTAACATTGCCAGATTTAATTAATGAAGGTAATTTAGGTTTAATTAAAGCAGCAAAACGTTTTGATGAAACTCGTGGTTTTAAATTTATCTCGTATGCTGTATGGTGGATTCGTCAATCTATATTACAAGCATTAGCAGAACAATCTCGTATTGTACGTTTGCCGTTAAACAAGATTGGATCTATCAACAAGATTAACAAAATGTATGCTTTCTTAGAGCAAGAAAATGAAAGACCCCCAAGTCCTGAAGAAATTGCGAAGAAGCTAGACATGACTGTAAATGACGTAAAAGAGTCTATGAAAAACTCTGGTCGTCACGTATCCATGGATGCTCCTTTAATTGAAGGTGAAGATTCTAATCTATACGATGTATTAAACTCAGGTGAATCACCAAATCCAGATAAAACATTATTACACGAGTCTTTACGTATTGAAATTAACCGTGCGTTAGAAACATTAACGCCTCGTGAAGCTGATGTTGTAAAATTATACTTCGGTTTAGGAGAACACCAACCAATGACTTTAGAAGAAATTGGTGAAACTTTCGATTTAACTCGTGAGCGTGTTCGTCAGATTAAAGAAAAAGCAATTCGTAGATTAAAACACACCTCTAGATCTAAAATATTAATGACATACCTAGGTTAGAAGGTCGAAGCCCTCTTTTGGTATCTCACTCATGCTTTAGAAAAGCATGAAACAAATAAAAAACTCTCGAATTAATTTTCGAGAGTTTTTTATTTGAAGCCATTTCCTGCTTTCATTACTCGCTTTTTTCACTGCTTTTTTGATATAAATTTTTCATGCTTAAAATTCACTCAAATTGACAGTAAAAAAGAGCTCAAACAAATAGTTCAATCAGGACCAACTATATTTAACAATTTTATTAGCGATCCATTGTTTCTCGCAAAATCTAATTAATTACCTTTACACAAAATAACAACACAACAACAAACAAATGAGTAAATTAATTGCACCATCAATTTTAGCAGCAGATTTCGCGAACCTTCAAAGAGACATCGAAATGGTAAACAGTAGTGATGCCGATTGGTTTCATATTGATATTATGGATGGTGTTTTTGTACCAAATATATCTTTCGGAATGCCTGTTTTAAAAGCAATTACAAAACATGCAAAAAAAACAATCGATGTACATTTAATGATTGTTAATCCTGATCAATACATTCAAACATTTGCTGACTTAGGAGCCGATATTTTAACGGTACACTTCGAAGCTTGTACACATTTACACAGAACTATTCAAGCTATAAAAGCGGCAGGAATGAAAGCCGGAGTTGCCTTGAATCCGCACACACCAATTGCTGTTATAGAAGACGTAATTGCTGATTTAGATTTAGTCTGTATCATGAGTGTAAACCCTGGTTTTGGCGGGCAATCTTTCATAGAAAATACTTATAAAAAAGTAAATCAGTTAAAACACTTAATCGAGTTTTCTAATTCTGAATGTCAAATAGAAATTGACGGAGGTGTAACCGATAAAAATGCCAATAAACTTATTGAAGCTGGCGCTGATGTTTTAGTAGCTGGTAGCTATGTTTTTAAAAGTGACAACCCAACCGAGACTATTAAAAACTTAAAAGAATTAGTAAATTAAAATACAAATAAATTGATAGACAAACTTAAACAACATTATGGTTATTTATTTGAAGACGATTTAATTAATGAAATCGCTAACGTTGCTACTTATAAGGAATTTGATGAAGATGCTATCATTATTGATATTGATAGCAATATGACTTCTATTCCTTTAATAATAAGTGGCGCTATTAAAATACTAAGAGAAGATAAAGAGGGTGAAGAATTAGTTTTATACTATATAGAAAAAGGCGATACTTGTGCTATGACACTTTCTTGCTGCATGGGAGAAACAAAAAGCAAAATTAAAGCAATTGCTGAGACTGATGTTTCACTATTAATGATACCTAAAAGTAAAATGTCCGAATGGTTAAGTAAGTATAAAACTTGGCAAGAGTATATTTTATTAAGCTACCACGCTAGGCTTAATGAGTTTATTGAAGCTGTAGATTCTATTGCTTTTTTAAATATGGATGAGCGCTTATACAAGTATTTAAAAGATAAAGCAATGGTTGTTGGTAACGACACTTTAAACGTTACTCATTTACAGGTAGCAAACGACTTACACACCTCTAGAGTCGTTGTTTCTAGATTACTAAAAGCTTTAGAGAAACAATCAAAAATCGAGTTACGAAGAAATCAAATAAAAATATTAGCACTTTAACTTTATTGAGTTATAATTAAGCATAACCTTAATTTTTCTATAAAGCTCTGGAAATTTATTATGCAAATCTTCTGGGGTTTCAAAGAAATGCTCCATAATAACAGCTACATACTCTAACTTATTTGTGAATGCATACTCTCTAAAATAATTAGATTTTTTTATTACTTCAATATTATTTTTATTGTCTATAAATGCTGTGATCTCTTCAAATACTTTGTAAAATATTCTTGCACTAACATCTTTAGACCTTTTTCCATGAAAAGTTAAAGCATGTGTAAACTCATGAATTCCAAGATTTAAATTATCATTTAATACAATGTTTCCTATTAAAAAATCTTCCCATGAGAACACTATCATTTTAAAACCAGGATTAAACTCTCCTTTATGGTATTTCTTTGTAATAACTGAATAAAAGGTACCTGGATAAACTACAACCTTATCAAAAGTACTTGTTAAATACTTTCTCATACCAAATGTTAACTTAACATAAGTCGCTGCTATTAAAACCTTAACCTCTGGAGTTAATGTAAAATTTTCTCTTTCAATAAACTCATAATTTCGTATAGAACGAGTTAATCTATGCTCAAAATAACTTTTGTTTTTATCATTTAATTTTTGATAAAAAGTAATATTATTAATTAAAAAATCTTTCTTATTTCGTGGTAATTTTTTTTTAACCAAATAGAAATGAACAAAAATTGGTTTATTAAATATATAAACGTAAATAGATTCTGCTATATTTATTACAATCCCAAAAAAGCTAATAAAAATAGCCAAATACTTAATGATGAATACCTGTTTCATTAATATAAATTAAATG
This sequence comes from Tenacibaculum sp. SM2510, assembly GCF_057002845.1. NCBI lineage: Bacteria > Pseudomonadati > Bacteroidota > Flavobacteriia > Flavobacteriales > Flavobacteriaceae > Tenacibaculum > Tenacibaculum sp. SM2510. The sequence continues at coordinate 2,276,834 of NZ_CP192703.1, read as the reverse complement.
AATTTTCGCACTGTGTAACCTATGTTACACAGTGCGAAGTAATTCTTGTATACATTAGCTCTTTCTTTAAAAAAGTCCCCGTTTTTTTTATTCCCCTAAAAAAGCAGTAGATAATCTACTGCTTTTTTCTTTGTGACCGCGAAGGGATTCGAACCCCCAACCCTCAGAGCCGAAATCTGATATTCTATCCAATTGAACTACGCAGCCATTTTTTTATGCTAAATTTTCTTTCACAATCATTGAAATTGCTTTACCATCAGCTTTACCTGCTAATTGTTTTGACACCATTCCCATAACTTTACCCATATCTTTCATTCCTTCCGCACCAACTTTAGCAATAGTTTCTTTTACTACTTTCTCAATCTCCTCTATTGATAAAGCTTCTGGTAAAAACTGCTCTAAAATAGCCGCTTCCGCTAATTCTGGCTCTGCCAGGTCATCTCTTCCTTGTTCCGAAAAAATAACAGCGCTATCTTTTCGTTGTTTTACTTGTTTTTGGATAATTTTTAATTCTTCTGCTTCTGAAACTTCTCCAGTTCCTGTTTCGGTATTCGCTAACATAAAAGCCGATTTCAACGCCCTAAGAGCCGTTAAAGCTACTGTATTTTTCGACTTCATAGCTTCTTTCATCTTTTCTATTACTTGTTTTTGAAAACTCATAGTTATTTGTTTTATTTTTAAAAAAAATTCCCGACAAAGCGGGAATTTATAATTATATTTTTCTTTTATTAATCTACATTATCATGTAAAAATGAATTATTTGAACGTAACAAATCGTTATTTTCTGTATTTAATGCAGTATCTGATTTACTGATATCAGATCCGGTATTAATATCTACACCAAACCTTTTATATGCAGGCTGACGCTCAATTTCATCAATGTTTTTATTTACTTGATCGTTGAATTTATAATTAAATCCTTTCATTTTATCACGTCTTTCTTGCGTTCTTTTTTGCAATTCGGATATCGTAATTTCTAAAGGAGATATTTCTTCACTTGTAGTTTCTATATTGTTAATTTCTTCTAAAGTTTTAGTTTTTACTTTAAACTGCAAAGACTCTTCAACTTCTTCTTTAACAACCGGAGTAGAACTTTTGCCAATCGTTGGCTGCACATTAAAATCATCTAAAACATAACGTTTCTCTACTTGATGTACCTGTGGTTTTATCTCTTGAGCTACAACTTTTATGTTTTTAATTTCATTTGTAGTTGCTATAATTGGTGCTACTGGCGTTATTTCTTCATATGAATTTACCGGTAAATCAAACAATAAATCCTGTTGAATAGGTTGCTGTTGTACCTCTTTTTTTACAATTTCTTGCTCAGCTATATTGGTAATAATAAAATCGTCTTCAGAAATTGTTTCTAATGCAACTTCTTCATAAACAACGTTAATATTTTTTATTACATCCGTAGTTGGAATTAAATTTAGCCTTGACTCTTCTTTTTCCTCTTCTAAAACATGAACAACTTTACTTGGCGCTCCGCCCGAAAAAGGTTGGTTAATACTTGGTGCTACTTGTACTTTTTGTTCTCCAAAATTATAGGTAGCTTTTTGTTCATCCTCTAGAGTATGAACAATTTTTTTTACTTCTGTATCTGTAATCGTTCCTTGTTGATCAGCTGTAAAACCTGTTGCAACAATAGTTACAGCAATGCCATCTTCTAAAGACTCATCTTCACCAACTCCCATGATAATATTTGCATCATAACCAGCTTCATCCTGAATATAATCATTAATTTCTCCGATTTCATCTAAAGTAACCTCATTAGCGCCTGATACAATTAATAATAATACGTTTTTAGCACCGGTAATTTTATTATCGTTTAACAACGGAGAATCTAATGCTTTTATTATTGCGTTTTTAGCACGGTTATCACCTGTTTCTTTAGCTGACCCCATAATTGCCGTTCCACTGTTAGAAAGAACTGTTTTAGCGTCATGTAAATCAATGTTTTGCTTATAATGATGCGTAATTACTTCAGCAATACCTTTAGCCGCAGTTGCTAAAACTTCATCAGCTTTAGAGAAACCAGCCTTAAAACCTAAATTCCCGTAAACTTCTCGTAATTTATTGTTATTTATTACAATAAGTGAATCTACGTTTTTACGTAATTCATCTATTCCTTTCTGAGCTTGTTTGGTACGCATTCTCCCTTCAAACTGAAATGGCATTGTAACGATACCTACCGTTAAAATATCCATATCTTTTGCTATCTTAGCTATAATAGGCGCTGCTCCTGTACCTGTACCTCCACCCATACCTGCGGTAATAAATACCATTTTAGTATGTGTGCTTAACATTTGCTGAATCTCTTGAATACTTTCTGCCGCTGCTTGCGCACCAACATCAGGGTTTGCTCCTGCCCCTAAACCAGAAGTTAGGTGTGCTCCTAATTGAATTTTATTCGGAATCGGACTGCTTTCTAGTGCTTGCGCATCTGTGTTACAAATCACGAAATCTACACCGTGAATTTGCTTATTAAACATGTGGTCTACAGCATTGCTTCCTCCCCCACCAACACCAATTACTTTAATAGCATTCGATTGTGTTTTTGGCATGTCGAATGAAATGTTATTGAATTCTGTACTCATAATAACTTTTCTTTTTAATTTTTTATTCATTTGCATTCTTTTTTAAGGGGTAAAAAAGAATACTTACTTTATATAATTACTACTCTGCGTTATCTAAAAACTCGGTAAACCTTTCTCTGAATTTATCAAAAATAGATTTTGTTTTCTCTCTAACTACTTCCTTTTTTTCTCCAAATTCTTCTACAATATTTGCAGTGTCCTGTGTTTCAGCAACCACTGACTCTTTAACAACTTCTTCTGTAGGTTTATAAGAATCTTTACGTAACCCTTCCATTAACAAACCTACTGCTGTTGCGTATGAAGGACTTGATAAAATCTCATCAGAATCGCCTGCTAAATGCTCATTCGGATACCCAATACGAACGTCCATTCCTGTAATATATTCTACCAGCTGACGCAAATGCTTTAATTCCGATCCTCCTCCGGTTAATACGATTCCTGCAATTAATTTTCCTTTCTGAGTTTCGTGCCCGTAATTTTTTATTTCTAAATACACATGCTCTATAATCTCTTGAACTCGTGCATGAATTATTTTAGATAAATTTTTAAGCGTAATCTCTTTAGGATCTCTTCCTCGTAATCCTGGTATAGAAACAATTTCTGTTTCTTTATTTTCTCCCGGCCATGCCGAACCAAATTTTACTTTTAATAATTCTGCTTGCTTTTCAATTATCGAGCAACCTTCTTTTATATCTTCAGTAATAACATTTCCTCCAAAAGGGATTACAGCTGTATGGCGAATAATACCATCTTTAAAAATGGCTAAATCTGTAGAACCACCACCTATATCAATCAAAGCAACCCCTGCTTCTTTTTCTTCTTGACTTAAAACCGCTGAGGCTGATGCTAAAGGCTCTAGTGTAATATCTGATAAACTTAAACCTGCACTTTTAACACATCTTCCTATGTTTCTGATAGAAGAAACCTGACCAACAACTACATGAAAATTAGCTTCTAATCTTCCACCATACATCCCAATTGGTTCTTTAATTTCTGCTTGGCTATCAACCTTAAAATCCTGAGGCAAAACATGAATAATTTCTTCTCCAGGAAGCATTACTAATTTATGCACTTGGCTAACAAGACTTTCAATATCACCTTCATTTATTACCTCGTCTGATTTTTCACGAGTAATATAATCGCTATGATGTAAACTTCTAATATGTTGTCCTGCAATACCCACAACTACACTTTCAATCATTTGCCCAGAAACACTTTGTGCCTCTTCTACTGCTTGTTGAATAGAGTGAATAGTTTGAGTAATATTATTTACCACTCCTCGTTTTACACCTAAACTTTTAGCCTTACCAATACCCAAAACTTCTAATTTGTCGTATTCGTTCTTACGACCAATCATAGCAACAATTTTCGTAGTACCAATATCTAAACCAACTGCAATTTTATTATTCTCCATCTTGCTTTTGTTTTGTGCACACAACTTGGTTGTGGTATTTTACATTTATTGTCTTATAATTTTTAATTGTTTTATCAATCAATGCTTTGTTATAAAAGGCTATTAGCTTTTTAAATTTTACATTTATATTTTCTAGCTCCCCAAAAATTATTTGGTAGTCGCCACTTCGAACTGTAAAAACATATTCATTTTGAGTGTTTTTCTGAATTGCAATAATTTCTTTACTTAAAAAATCATTTTTTTCAATTACTTTTACTAAGCTTATTAACTCACTTATATCTTTACCATTCTCTACCCCCGAAACCAATGGAACTCTTGCTGAAAAATTAACCGATAAGGGAATTTTCACTCCGTACTTATCAACATAATATGAAGCATCTTTATTAACAATGCGAACTATTGGTGTACGTTGTTTAATCAGTGTTTTTAAGACGCCATTAATTGTTAAAAAAACAGCCGCTTTTTCAACATAAGAATTCTCCAAAACATTTGTTTCTAAAAGATGTAAATTTACTACTCTTTTTGGTTGATTTTTAACAAATTTCTTATTTTGTATTAACAATTTATCAACCATACTGTGTGTCAAAAAGTTATTGTCGCCTGCTTCAAATTCAATCACAGTCTTTTCTATTTTTTTAACCCCATTTTTACTTGCTGTAAACCCATATAAAAAGCCTAGAAACACCAGTAACAAGAAAAAAGAAAGATATGTTGCTACTTTTTTCATACTTAAATATTATATTTTTTCTCCAAACTATTCTTTACTTCATCAACTAACAAACCAATATCTCCTGCGCCTAGCATTACAATAATTTTCGCCTCAGATTTTAAAATTTCTCTTTCTAAATTTTCTTTAGAAACCAACGCCTTATTAGCTGAATTTATTTTATCTAATAACCACAAAGAAGTAACTCCTTTTATAGGCAATTCTCTTGCCGGATAAATATCTAATAACAACACTTCATCAAACTTAGAAAGTGCTGTAGCAAAATCTTCTACAAAGTCTTTTGTTCTCGTATATAAATGTGGTTGAAAAACAGCCAATACTTTTTCTTTCGAATACATTTCTCGTATCGAATGTTCTACTGCATTTATTTCTGTTGGATGATGTGCATAATCATCAATCAATACTACGCTTTCTGTTTTTATTTTATATGAAAACCTACGCTGAACTCCTTTAAACGTTTTTAGTTGTTCTTTAATCTTATCTAAAGAAACACCATACACATCAGCCATTGCTAAAGCAGCCAGAGCATTCATCATATTGTGTTTTCCTGGCAAATGGAATTCTATATTTTTTATTTCTGATGTTGGTGTTTGTACATCAAAAACATATTTTCCTGTTTCAACCTTTACGTTATAAGCCTTGTAGTCTGCAGTTTCATTTACAGCATATGTCAATCCTTTTAACAGTAATCCTTTTGCAACAATTAATGTATCAGAAACTTTATTTGCAAATTCTCTAAACGATTGTTGCAACATTTCGTTTTCTCCATAAATATCTAAATGATCAGCATCCATAGAGGTAACACATGCAATATTTGGAGACAATTTTAAAAACGAACGATCAAACTCGTCTGCCTCTACCACCGTTATTTTGTCTTCTCCTAAAATTAAATTCGAGTTGTAGTTCTCTGCAATTCCGCCTAAAAAAGACGTTGCCTTTTCAGGCTGCATTATATGACCTAAGATTGAAGACGTTGTGGTTTTACCATGCGTACCAGCAACACCTAAACAAAAAGTATTTTTTGTTATTTCCCCTAAAATCTCAGCTCTTTTTAAAATCTCAAATCCGTTATTAATAAAATAGTTTAATTCTTGATGTTCACTCGGAATCGCAGGTGTATAAACCACCAACGTTTGTTTTTTATCTAAACAAGAAATATCGATATTTTTAACAGCATCTTCAAAATGGATTTTCACACCAATCTCCTCCAACTTCTTAGTAATCGAACTTGGTGTTTTATCATAGCCAAACACTTGTTTTCCGTTCACAGCAAAATAACGAGCAATAGCACTCATACCGATTCCTCCGATACCTATAAAATAAACGTTATGTATTGTTTTTAAATTCACCTATTTATTAATTTTTCTACCTCGTTAACGATATCACTCGTTGCATTAGGCAATGCTAACTCATTTATATTTTCGCTTAAACTCTGCTGTTTTCCTTTATCTTTTAATAATGTTTCTATTACTATTGGAAAAGTATCTAGATCGCTTTCTTTTACTAAAATAGCACCATGTTTATCTACAATAGATTTCGCGTTTTTTGTTTGATGATCTTCCGCAACATTTGGTGACGGAATAAAAACAGTTGGTTTACCTACAATACACAATTCAGAAACCGAACTTGCTCCTGCCCTTGAAACCACAAAATCTGCCGCCGCATAGGCTAAATCCATTCTATTTAAAAACTGATGTACTTGCACATTTTCAACTTCATTATATTTTTTATAATCCTCAAAATATAATTTACCACATTGCCAAATTAATTGAACATTCTGATTTTTAAAAAAAGTTAAATTAGACGCTATTAATTCATTTATTTTTCTCGCCCCCAAACTCCCTCCTAAAACTAGGATTGTTTTTTTGGTGACATCTAACTCAAAAAAATCTTTCCCTTCGTTAACTTTTGTATGAATACTTAACAAATCTTGACGAACAGGATTTCCTGTTTTTATAATTTTATCTTTCGGAAAAAAACGCTCTAAATTATCATAAGCAACGCATATTTTACCTGCTTTTTTACTGAGTAATTTATTTGTGATTCCTGGATATGAATTTTGCTCTTGTATTACCGTAGGAATACCTTTTTTATTGGCAACCATTAACGTTGGGCCACTTGCAAAACCACCTGTTCCAATTACTATATTTGGTTTGAATTTTCTAATAATTTTATGCGCTTTCCATAAACTACTCAATAACTTAAAAGGAAATAATAAATTATTAACAGTTAACTTTCTTTGAATACCTGAAATCCACAATCCTTTTATATCATAACCCGCTTGCGGAACTTTTTCCATCTCCATTTTATCCTTCGCGCCAACAAACAAAATATTGGCAGCAGGGTAACGGACTTTTATTTCGTTTGCAATTGCAATGGCCGGATAAATATGCCCACCTGTACCACCGCCGCTTATAATAACGTTAATCGATTGTTTCATGTAAAATATCTAAAGGATTATCATCTAAAATCGTTTCTTCTGTTTCATTTTTAGAAGCACTAACACTTAATATCATTCCCAATGCAAAACAGGTCATCCAAATAGAAGTACCTCCACTACTAATTAATGGCAATGTTTGTCCTGTTACTGGTAATATATTTACGGCAACAGCCATATTAATCATTGCCTGAAAAACAATTGGTATCCCTACACCCAGCACCATTAGTGTTGCAAATATTGTAGTAGCCTTTTTAGCTGTTATTAAAATTCTAAACAGTAGTAAAAAATAGATAAACACTACAACAATAGCTCCTGCTAAACCATATTCCTCAACAATAATTGCATATATAAAATCGGAAGACGACTGTGGTAAAAAATTCTTTTGAACGCTTTTCCCAGGCCCTTTCCCTAACATTCCGCCAGTAGCAATTGCTATTTTTGCTTTTTCTACTTGATAATTCTCTTTTCCGTCTGAACTAGAAAACCCTTCTAATCTACTTTGCCAAGTACTTATTCTGTTTGGCATTGCATCAGGAAAAGCTTTTGCTACAAGTATAAAAAAAAGCAAAGAAAAAAGTCCAATTCCTAATATATAACCTATATATTTTAATGGATAACCTCCTATAAAGGCTAATAATAAAATCATAAAAAAAACGATGGCTGTTGTAGAAAAATTTGCAGGAAGCACTAATAACAACACAAAACCTACAGGTAGCCACAATTGCAATAAACTATCTTTAAAGCTTATTGCTTTTTCTTTATTTTTTGCCAAATATCTAGACACATACACCATTAGCACTAAACCTGCCAGTGTAGACGTTTGAAAACCAATACCTACAAACGGTATATGAATCCACCTACTTGCATTTGCCCCACCAATTGTTGTTCCTTGAGATAGGGTAAATATTAACAACAACACAACTATTGGCAACATTAAAACAGCTCCTCCACTGAAATATCTATACGGAATTTTATGTACTCCATAAATTACAGCAAAACCGGTAATTAACAACACAACGTGCTTTATTAAATGCCCTAATGTAGAGCCATTGCCAACCACATATACTAAATTAGTACTTGCGCTATAAATTGGCATGAATGAAAATATTGCCAACACAGCAACAATAGCCCAAATAGCCCTGTCTCCTTTTATATGTTGAAAAATGGTTTTCATTAATCTATTTTATTTTTATAAATTTTTAATTGCTTCTTTAAATTTTCTACCTCTGTCTTCGTAGTTTTCAAACAAATCGAAACTAGCACATGCTGGAGACAACAAAACAACATCGCCTGCTTTTGCAACTTTGTTTGCAACCTTAACAGCTTCTTCTGCCCCAGCAGTCTCCACCAAAACATCTACAACATTACCAAATGTTTCAATAATTTTTTGATTATCTAAACCTAAACAAACAATTGCTTTCACCTTCTCTCTTACCAATGGTAATAAATCAGTATAATCGTTTCCTTTATCAACTCCACCAACTATCCAAACAGTAGGACTATCCATACATTCTAACGCATAAAAAACAGCATTTATATTTGTAGCTTTACTATCGTTTATAAATTGTACCCCATTAATTTTTTGCACGTATTCTAAACGGTGCTCTACCCCTTCAAAATCCAATAAACTTTCGGCTATTGTTTCTTTTCTTACCTTTAACAATCTTGCAGCCATAGATGCTGCCATTGCGTTTTTAGTATTGTGCTTTCCTTTTAATGCTAATTCAGAAACGTTCATCAATATTTCTTCTGTTGTTAATTTCATTATAATTTTATCTTGTCTTAAAAAAGCTCCGTATTCTAATTCTCTTTCAATAGAAAATGGAACCTTTTTTGCGTTAACATTATTTTTATTTAGCCAATTTTGTATTGCTTCATCATCTGCATCATAAATTAAAAAATCATCTGACGTTTGATTTTTTGTAATTAGAAACTTTGATGCTATATACTTATCAAAACTATACTCATATCTATCTAAATGATCTGCGGATATATTTGTTATAATTGCAATATGTGGTTTAAACTCTATAATTCCATCTAACTGAAAACTACTTAATTCCAACACATATTCACTGTAATTTCTCTCAGCTACTTGCTGCGCAAAACTATCACCTATATTACCCCCTACACCAACATTTAATCCTGCTTTTTTAAGTACATGACCTGCCAACAAAGTGGTCGTTGTTTTTCCGTTTGAACCTGTAATTCCTATTATTTTTGCATTTGTAAATTCAGCTGCAAATTCAATTTCAGAAATTACTTTTATCCCTTTTGAAATTAATTCTTGAACCAACCTCACTTTATCAGGAATACCCGGACTTTTCATTACAACATCAGCATTAAAAATTTTATTTTCTGTGTGCTGATTTTCTTCAAAATCAATTGAATTATGTAAAAGAACTTTTTGGTACTTCTCCGCAATACTCCCTTTATCAGAAACAAAAACTTCAAATCCTTTTTGTTTTCCTAATAATGCTGTACCAACACCACTTTCTCCTCCTCCAAGAACCACCAACCTTTTCATTTTATCTTAATTTCAAGGTTATAATGGTTAATACCGCTAATAAAATTCCTACAATCCAAAAACGGGTAACTATTTTACTTTCGTGGTAATTTAATTTTTGATAATGATGATGTAATGGAGCCATTTTAAAAATTCTTTTTCCTACGCCAAATCTCTTTTTGGTATATTTAAAGTAAAACACCTGAAGGATTACAGATAAATTTTCAACTACAAAAATTCCTGCTAAAATTGGCAACAATAATTCTTTACGAATTGCAATTGCAATAACCGCTATTATTCCTCCGATTGTTAAACTACCCGTATCTCCCATAAACACTTGTGCAGGATATGTATTGTACCAAAGAAACCCTATTAAAGCTCCTGCAAAGGCAAATATAAACACCGTCATTTCACCAGAATTTGGGATATACATCACATCGAGATAATCTGCAAAAATGATATTCCCTGATACCCAAGCAAATATCGCCAATGCGATCACCATAATTGCCGATGTCCCGGCTGCTAAGCCATCAATACCGTCTGTTAGGTTTGCGCCATTTGATATTCCGGTTACAATAAAAACAACTACGAATATGAAAACAATCCATCCGTATTTTTCATAGCCCTCACCTAAAAAGTTTAATGCTTTTGCATAGTCTAATTCATTGTTCTTTAAAAACGGAACTGTTGTTTTTGTTGATTTATGAGCCTCTCCAAAAACCTTCACTTTTCCGTTTACCTGAACCACCTGTTCAGCTTTTGGCAACTGTTCTTTTATAGTTACATTAGGATGAAAATATAACATAGACCCTACAATGATACCCAAACCAACTTGGCCCAAAACTTTAAATTTCCCTTTTAAACCCGCCTTATCTTTTTTGAATACTTTTATATAATCATCAGTAAAACCTATTACTCCCATCCAAACCGTGGTAATTAATAAGATAATAATGTAAATGTTTTCTAATTTTGCTAATAACAATACCGGAACTAAAGTGGCAAGAATTATAATAAGTCCACCCATAGTTGGCGTACCTGCTTTTTGCACTTGTCCCATTAAACCTAAATCTCTTACTGTTTCACCAATTTGTTGTTTTCTTAAAAAATTAATTATTTTTTTCCCGAATATGGTTGATATCAACAAAGACAAAATAAATGCGATTGCTGCACGAAACGTAATAAACTGAAACACACTTGCTCCTGTTAAATTAAATTCACTTTCTAAATATTGAAATATATAATACAGCATGCTATGTGTTTTTTAGTTGATTGAAACAGTTCTCTACCTCCTCTAAATCATCAAAATGATGTTTTACTCCATTTATATCTTGATAATTTTCATGTCCTTTTCCTGCAATCAATATTATATCTCCTTTTACTGCCAATTTACATGCTGTTTTAATCGCTTGCTTTCTATTTAAAATTGACAATGTTTTTTTATAATTTTCTGATGGTACGCCGGCTTCCATCTCATCAATAATAACCTGAGCATCTTCTGTTCTTGGATTATCAGAAGTAAAAATCGCTTGACCACTTAATTGAGAAGCAATCAACGCCATTTTTGGACGCTTTGTTTTATCCCTGTCACCTCCACAACCAACAACGGTTATTACGTTTTCGTTACCAGTACGGATATCGTTTATAGTTTGTAATACATTTTTAAGTGCATCTGGCGTGTGTGCATAATCAACAACAGCAGTTACTCCGTTATTTGAAACTGTGTATTGAAAACGCCCATCTACACTTTCTAACTCACTTATAAGTCTTAAAATTTCTAACTCCTCTAAACCTAGTAAATTTGCAACTCCAAAAATTGCTAATAAATTAGATACATTAAACTCACCAATTAACTTAGTCCAAACCTCAATATTATTGATCGTTAATAAACTTCCCGAAAAACTTTTTTCTAACACTTTAGCTTTAAAATTACCAAGTGTTTTTAACGCATATGTTTGCTTGTTTGCTTTGGTATTTTGTAGCATTATCTGCCCGTTCTTATCGTCAATATTCACCAATGCAAATGCTGATTTTGGTAACGAATCAAAAAATGATTTTTTTACATCTCTATACTCTGCAAATGTTTCATGATAATCTAAATGATCGTGAGATAAGTTGGTGAAAACACCACCTGCAAAAACAAGCCCTTCTGTTCTTTTTTGATGAATTCCGTGAGAGCTAACTTCCATAAAGCAATATTCCACACCTGCATCAATCATCAGCGATAAGTATTTATTAATCGCTAAAGAATTTGGTGTTGTATGTGTTGCCTTATGTGTTTCATCTGCAACCATTATTTTAACTGTTGATAACAAACCAACTTTATAACCTGCGTTTTTAAATAGCTGATACAATAAGGTAGCAATCGTTGTTTTTCCGTTTGTACCTGTAACACCTACCAATTGTAATTTACTTGACGGATTCCCATAAAAATTCGCTGCCATAATTGCTAATGCAACATTAGAATCATCAACCTCAACATAGGTTACTCCTTCTTTTTTATCCGCAGGAATACTTTTACAAACAATAACAGTAGCACCCAAACTCAATGCTTTTTCTATAAACTGATGCCCGTCAACAGTAACTCCTTTTTGCGCTACAAACAGATCGTTTTTTTGCACCAATCTACTATCAAACTGAATGTTGTTGATTGCAACATCAGTATCTCCATAAATTTTATTTACAGCTACTTTATATAATATGTCTTTTAACTTTCTCAATTATGATAACTTTAAATAAACTGTTGCTCCTTTTGATACTTTTAGCCCTTTATCTATAGATTGCTCTGTTACCTTTCCCATTCCTGAGAATCTAACTTTCAACCCCATATTTTCTAATAAAGCAACTGCATCCATTCCGCTCATACCTAAAACTCTAGGCATAATTGTTTTATATTTTCTTAATTTTTTATAATAATCCTGATATTCACTATCAATACTTGCTGATGAAATTTCGTCAGACACTAATTGATTGTTAACAGGAGTTGTAGTGTAAATTTTTTGCGCTATGTCTTTAAATACAGGTGCAGCCACTATAGCGCCGTAATACCCTTTTTCTTTCTTCGGACTATGAACAACCACAATACATGAATATTTAGGAGCATCAGCTGGAAAAAAACCAGCAAAGGATGCTACATACTCTTTGCTAGAATAATGACCATATATCGTTTTGCCATTTTCATCCTTATGCTTTGGAATCCATTTTTTAGCCGTTCCTGTTTTTCCTGCCATAGAAAAATTTGAAGAATACACATTCATTGCTGTACCTTTTTTAACTACATTTTCCATAACTTTCCGCACCTTATTTAAGGTTGTTTGAGAAGCTATTTTTTCTTTCAAAACCTCAGTACCAAAACGTTTTTCTATCTTTCCCCCAACCCTTAACTCTTTAACAAAATATGGTTTCACTAGTTTTCCGTTATTCGCCACTGCATTATAAAAAGCCAATGTTTGTAGAGGCGTAAGAGAAACCCCATACCCCCAAGCCATCCACTCTAATGAAATGGGGCTCCAACTTTTTTCTGAAGAACTTGGAATATATGGCTTTCCTTCTCCCTTAATTTTAACACCCGTTAATTGATCTAAACCAAAAGATTTAATACGTTTTATAAACTTGTCTGGATTTTTATCGTAATGTTTTTTAATTGTTTTTACAATTCCTACATTAGAGGAAACCTCAAAAACACGAGATAAGGAAATCTTACCATAACCATCGATTTTACTATCTTCTACTTTTCTGTTATTAATAAATATTTTACCCTTCTCACAATCTACAATATCTGATGTATCCGCAACTTTATCCTCTAAGGCTGCCATTAAACTCGCCAACTTAAAAGTAGAGCCTGGCTCATGACTTTCCCAAACTGCGTAATTTCTTTTTTCGTAATATTTTCCTTTAGAAGTTCTTCCTAAATTAGAAATTGCTTTTATCTCGCCTGTTGCCACTTCCATTACAACAGCACAACCATGATCTGCCTCAAAATATTCTAACTGACGAAGTAACGCATGATGCGTTATATCTTGAATATTTACATCGATAGTAGTTATCACATCACTACCATCAATTGGCTCTTTTTCATTAACATCGTTAATAGGCCTCCATTGTCCTTTTGCTATTTTTTGCTTTAAACGCCAACCGTTTTCACCTTGCATATAATCCGCAAAAGCACCTTCTATCCCAGCACCACCTCTTTTATTATCATAGCCTATTGTTCTTTCGGCAATTTTACCTATCGGATGCACTCTTACCGTGCTTTGCTCTGCTATAAAACCACCTCTATAAATCCCTTCTTTAAAAATTGGGAATTTCCTCATTTTCATATAATCATTGTAACCCACGTTACGAGCAATTAATAAATAGCGGTTTTTTTGTTTTTTTGCTTGTCTTATTATTTTCTGATAGTAATTTGAAGACTTTCCTAACATTCCAGACAACGATTCAGATAATGCTCGAATATTCTTCTCAAATATCTCTGACTTTACCGCAACAACATCCATGCGTATGGTATATTTTGACATTGAGGTTGCCAACAAATTTCCGTCTGCAGCGTACACATTACCTCGGTTTGCAAATATCGTATCGTTTTTTACTGTTTTTTCTTGAGACAGCTTTCTATACCTATCGCCATCTACATACTGAAGATTAAATACTCTAAAAACAATAACCACAAAGAAAAGTGTCATTAAAACAACTACTACATAGAGCTTGTTTAAAATACCTTTCTTTTCTACCATTTTTATCTATTCTTTTTTAGTTGTTACCTTTATTTTCTGAGGAGGTTTCTCTGCCGGAAACAACCCTATTTCTTTTACCCTCTTCCGAACACTACTTTCTAACCTCATTTTTGTTAACTCCGTACTCGTATCAAAATCTTCTGCTCGGAATTCTCTTTTTAACTTATTTAGCTCCGCAATTTTCACCACCTTGGCATCTAAACTATGTGAACTCGATATCATTATTAATAATAACGCGACTACAAAAATTAATATCCGCCAATTATTAAAAGAACTATCATCTGTTAAAAAACGCCCTCGTAAAATACCGTAAATACCTTCTCTTACTCTAGACATTACTTAAGTGTTGCTACTCTTAACTTCGCACTTCTAGCTCTATTATTCGCTTTTATCTCTTCCCTCGCTGGTATGATCATTTTACCAACCTTCTTTAAAGGAACACTTATGTTCCCGTAAAAATCTTTTTCAGGCTCACCACTAAACAAACCTGTTCTTATGAACCTCTTCACCAACCTATCTTCTAAGGAATGATAAGAGATAACACTTAATCGTCCATCTTCCTTCAACATATCTGGCATTTGCTGTAAAAACTCCTTTAAAACCTCAAGCTCTTGATTCACCTCTATTCTTACTGCCTGAAATATTTGCGCCAATATTTTATGCTCTTTAGCTTGCGGAAGAAACTCTTTCAAAACTTCTTTTAACTGAAAACTTGTAGCTATTTCCTCTTCTTGCCTAGCCTCTATAATTTTCTTTGCCAATGTTCGCGCATTTCTTAACTCACCATACAAAAACAACACATCAGCCAATCTTTCTTCACTATATTTATTGATGATTTTTTTTGCTGATAAATCTGATTTCTGATCCATTCTCATATCTAAATCAGCATCAAACCGGGTAGAAAAACCTCTTTCTGCCTCATCAAATTGATGAGAAGAAACTCCCAAATCAGCTAAAACACCATCTACCTTTCTAATTCCGTAGAAACGAAGAAACCTCGATATAAATCGAAAATTTTCCCCTATCAAAACAAAACGCTCATCATCAATTATATTTTGCTGCGCATCCGGATCTTGATCAAAAGCAAATAACTTTCCGTCTTTACCTAACCTACTTAATATTTCTCTTGAATGACCACCACCACCAAAAGTCACATCAACATACACTCCATCCTCTTTAATATTAAGTGCATCTACACTTTCTTTCAACAAAACTGGACTATGATAATTCATCTACATTTGTATTTCCCATTACCTCTTCTGCTAAATCAGCAAAATCAACAACAGCATCATCTATTACTTTCTCGTACTTATCCTTATCCCAAATCTCAATAATATTAACAGCCGAAGAAAGCACCACTTGCTTTCCTATACCTGCAAACTGACAAAGGTCTTTCGGTACCAAAATTCTACCAGAAGCATCTATATCAACAGTTTTTACACCCGCTGTAAACCTTCTAATAAAATCATTATTTTTCTTAACAAATCGATTTAACTTATTAATCTTTTGCATCATCAAATTCCACTCCTTTATAGGGTACAACTCCAAACAAGGCTGAAAAACAGATCGTTTAACCACAAACCCATCTTGCAACACAGCGGACAACTGCTTCTTGAAAGCCGATGACATCATCAACCTCCCCTTAGCATCTACTTTACATTCATATGTTCCAATTAAATTTACCATGTTAAGCGCTCATAGTTTGCATCAAAAATAAAGAAATTTTACCACTTTTTACCACTTTTTACCACTTTGTTAATAAGTTTTGATTTTTCAGCTAAAAAACTGATAGTAAGAGCTGTTAACTCAGCAAAAAAGCATCAAATAATAAAAATGAAATTTTAACAAAAAAGGACTACATTTGTCGTTAAGTCAAACCAACAATATCAATGACTGAATTTTTAAAGAAAGAAGGTGATTTTACATATGCTGAAGCAGGAGAAGGAAGGGCGTTAATCGTATTACACGGATTAATGGGGGCTCTTAGTAATTTTGATGAAACTTTTAAATATTTCTCTAAAAAAGGGTATCGAGTTTTAATCCCTGAATTGCCCTTATATACCCTACCTCTACTTAAAACAAATGTAAAAAATTTAGCTAGTTACTTACATGATTTTATTGAATACAAACAACTTAAAGACGTTGTTCTTTTAGGAAATTCTTTAGGTGGCCATATAGCTTTATACTACACTAAACACTACCCTAAAGACATTAGTGCACTTGTTTTAACTGGTAGCTCTGGTTTGTATGAGAAGTCTATGGGAGACAGCTACCCTAAAAGGGGGAATTACGAATACATAGAAACAAAAGCTCGAGAGGTTTTTTACGACCCAAAAGTAGCTACAAAAGAATTAGTTGACGATATATACAGTATTGTTAACGACCGAGTTAAAGCTTTAAAAACACTATCAATTGCTAAAAGTGCCATTCGCCACAACATGGCAGATGACTTACCAAACATGCAGCAACCAACTTGTCTTATCTGGGGGAAGTACGATGGTGTAACGCCACCTGAAGTAGCACAAGATTTTCATAAACTACT
The DNA here is from genome assembly GCF_057002845.1 of Tenacibaculum sp. SM2510. Classification (NCBI taxonomy): domain Bacteria; kingdom Pseudomonadati; phylum Bacteroidota; class Flavobacteriia; order Flavobacteriales; family Flavobacteriaceae; genus Tenacibaculum; species Tenacibaculum sp. SM2510. The sequence goes on along the minus strand of NZ_CP192703.1, from coordinate 2,259,881 downwards.
GCCAGATTCTGATTTATATTGGATTGATAAATGTGGTCATGCAGCAATGATGGAAACTCCTGAAGAATTTAATAAAATTTTAGAAAACTGGCTTTCTAAACGAAATATATAATAGTATAACTTAGTATTTATGAAAATAAAATCTGCCGATTTTGTGATGAGTAACAGTAATGTTATGAAAGCTCCTAAAGACAGAATACCTGAGTATGCTTTTATAGGACGCTCTAATGTTGGTAAATCTTCGTTAATCAACATGTTGATGAAACGTAAAGACTTAGCTAAAACATCTGGTAAGCCCGGTAAAACACAGCTTATTAATCACTTTAAAATAAATGAAGAATGGTTTTTAGTCGATTTACCTGGTTACGGTTATGCTCAAATTTCTAAAAAGAAAAGAACTATTTTTCAGTTTTTTATTGAAAACTACTTTAAAGAAAGAGAACAACTAGTTTTTACTTTTGTTTTGATAGATTCTCGTCATGACCCACAAAAAATAGATTTAGAGTTTATGCAGTTTTTAGGCGAAAACCAAATTCCTTTTGGTATCGCTTTTACAAAAGCTGATAAATTAGGGAGTTCTAAAATAAATCAACAAATTGCTTCTTACAAAAAGAAATTATTACAACATTGGGACATTCTTCCAACCTCATTTCTTACCTCATCTGAAACAGGGTTAGGACGCGATGAATTCTTAAAATTCATTGAAGATACTAATGAGGCTATAGCTAAAGACTTTAAATAATTTCTCGACCAAGTTCGAAGTGATCCTTTAAAAATGCATTCTAACAAAGACAATCTACAAGTTTTACATGAAGACAATCATATAGTTGTTATCAACAAAAGAGCTGGTGATATTGTTCAAGGAGATAAAACAGGAGACAAACCACTTTCTGACGTTGTTAAAGAATATATTAAAAATAAATACAACAAACCTGGCGCTGTTTATTTAGGCACCGTTCATCGTTTAGACAGACCAACATCTGGCGTTGTAATTTATGCGCGTACCTCAAAAGCTTTAGAACGGTTAAACAAGATGCTTCGCGAAAAAACCATCAAAAAAACATATTGGGCCGTTGTAAAAAACGCACCTAAAAAAAGTGAAGATACCCTTATTAATTTTTTAAAGAAAAACCCTAAAAACAATAAATCTACTGTATATCCTAAAGAAATTGACGGTAGTAAAAAGGCTATTCTTCATTATAAAACGCTTAAAAAACTAGACAATTATTCTTTACTTGAAATTGATTTAGAAACGGGTCGTCACCATCAAATCCGGGTGCAACTATCAAATATTGGCGCTACTATTAAAGGAGATTTAAAGTACGGCGCTAAAAGAAGCAATAAAGATGGTAGTATTCATTTGCATGCTCGTAAAATTGAATTTATTCATCCCGTAAGTAAAGAGCTAGTAAAAATTACCGCTCCAACCCCAAAAGAAGCCATTTGGGATGCTTGCTTGTAAGTTGTATCTTTAGGGAAATTTCAAGCATGAAACCCGTCAAATATTTATCAATCGTTATTTTACCCATTACGGTATTTTTAGCTTTTACTAATAAAGGGTGGATTACTTTCTTACCTATAATAACTTTCTTTGGAGCAGTTCCTTTTGCTGAACTATTTTTTCAGACGAATAAAAAAAACTTAAACAAAGAGGAAGCCCTTATTGAAAAAGAGAATAAATTATATACACTAATTTTATATGCTACAATACCTATTCAGCTACTATTTGTTGGATGGTTTTTTTATGTTATTCAAGAAGTAAATTTAACAACTACAGATATTACAGGTCGTATTCTTGCCTTAGGAATTATGTGCGGTGTTATAGGTATAAATGTTGGTCATGAATTAGGTCATCGCAATAACAGGTTTGATGAGTTTTTAGGAGAAGTTTTATTGCTTACTTCTTTAAATACACATTTTTTACCCTATCATAATGCCGGCCATCACTTAAATGTTGCCACACCAAAAGATGCAGCAACTGCTAGAAAAAATGAGGTTTTATATTTATTTTGGATACGCTCACACATTACAAGTTATTACCAAGCTTGGCAAAGTGAAAACCAACGTTTAAAAAGCACTGATAGAAATTGGTTTCATTACCAAAACAGAATGATTATTTATACTATCTGTAACCTATTACTTCTCGGATTAATCTATTTTTCCTTTAATTTGTTTGTATTATTCTCCTTTATAGGAGCTGCAGTTTTCGGAATAGTATTACTAGAAACAATAAACTATATTGAACATTATGGCTTGTTAAGAAAACAAAATGAAAACGGAAGATACGAACGCGTACAAAGAATACACTCCTGGAACTCTGACCATGTAATTGGCAAAGTATTATTATTTAATTTATCAAGACATTCTGATCATCATTATAACGGATCTAAACATTATCAATTATTAAAAACTATTCCCGAAAGTCCGCAAATGCCAACCGGTTACCCTGGCATGATGCTACTTTCTTTGATTCCCCCTTTTTGGTTTTTAGTAATGAATAAAAAACTACAAGAAATTTAATTTTATGGATATATCACAATTGGTTAAATCCCAAAAAAGTTTTTTTAAAACACAACAAACTAAAGATGTCTCCTTTAGAAAAAATGCACTAAAAAAACTTCAGAAAGAACTTATCAAACGAGAAAAAGACATCGTTGCAGCACTCTATAATGATTTTAAGAAATCGGAATACGAAGCGTTGATGACAGAAACATCTATTGTTTTAGCCGAGCTAAAAATGACTATAAAAAATATTCATTCTTGGAGCAAACCAAAACGTGTTTTACCATCTTTATTAAACTTTCCTTCTTCTGCAAAAATTCATAGCGAACCATACGGAACAGTATTAATTATTGCACCTTGGAATTACCCTTACCAACTCGCTTTCGCTCCTCTTTTAGGAGCAATTGCTGCAGGAAACAATGTTGTTTTAAAACCATCTGAATTAACACCTCACACAAGTAAAGTTACCAAAGAAATTATTGAAGCTGTTTTTGATAAAAATCATGTTGCGGTAATAGAAGGTGGTGTAGCTGTTTCTAAAGAATTATTAGCACAACGTTGGGATTATATATTTTTTACAGGAAGTGTGCCCGTAGGTAAAATTGTAGCTAAAGCTGCCGCAGAATATCTTACACCTGTTACATTAGAATTAGGAGGAAAAAGCCCTTGTATTGTGGATGAAACCGCTAATATAAAATTGGCCGCTAAACGTTTAGTTTGGGGTAAATTTATTAACGGAGGACAGACTTGTATTGCTCCTGATTATTTATTGATTCATACATCAGTAAAGGAGCAGTTTATAAATCATTTTAAAAAGGAAATAATAAATGCTTATGGTGAAAACCCAGAAACTTCTGAAGATTATCCGCGTATTGTAAATACTCGTAATTTCGATAGACTTGCTGCGCTTTTACAAGGTGAAAAAATTACTATTGGAGGGCAAATAAATAGAGATGACAACTATATTTCTCCTACTATTATTGATGAACCTAGTTTAGATAGTGAAGTAATGAAGGGTGAAATATTCGGGCCAATATTTCCTTTAATTTCATACGAGACAGAAGAAGAATTTGATGCTATTATTGCTAAATACGACAAACCGTTAGCTTTATATGTTTTTACAACCCGAAACCGTTTCGCTAAAAAAATGATTACTAAATATTCTTTTGGGGGCGGAACAATTAACGACACCACTGTTCACTTTGCAAATCATCGTTTACCTTTCGGAGGTGTTGGTGAAAGCGGAATTGGAGGTTATCACGGTAAAAAAACATTTGATACTTTTTCTCATAAAAAAGGTGTGGTTACAAGAGGTAACTGGCTAGATGTTCCTACGCGTTACGCTCCTTACAAAGGAAAGTTAAAACAACTAAAATTCTTAATGAAAATAAGTTAATTACTCTTTATTTAAAATAAGAAACAATATCAAAAAATGACAGAAAAAACAGTTTCAGAAGCAATTAATTATCGTCGTTCTGTAAGAATATTTGATGCAGAAAAAGCTATTGATACCCATATCGTAAAAAAATGTATTGAGCAAGCAAGTTTAGCTCCAACGAGTAGTAATATGCAATTGTGGGAATTTTATCATATCACTTCTAAAGAAACTATCACTAAAATTGCTCCGATGTGTTTTAATCAAAACGCCGCAAAAACCGCACAACAATTAGTTGTTTTTGTTACTCGAAAAGATTTATGGCGCGAACGTGCAAAAGCAAATTTGGTTTTTATCGATAAAACTTTTGGAAAAGATAATCTAAAAAAAACACAAAGTAGTAGAGAAAAAGTAGCTAGAAGTTATTACGGAAAAGTAATTCCGTTCATCTATTTCGATTTTTTAGGGATTTTTGGTTGGTTAAAATACTTGGTAACATTAATTACGGGCTTATTTAGACCAACATATCGTGAGGTTCGTAATAGTGATATGCAAACAGTAGCCCAAAAAACTACAGGATTAGCAGCTCAAAACTTTATGGTATCTATGGCTGCTGAGGGTTATGATACTTGCCCGATGGAAGGATCAGATACTTGGCGCGTAAAGCGTTTATTAAAATTACCAAGAGGTGCAAAAATTAACATGATTGTTAGCTGTGGCATAAGAACAGAAAAAGGAGTTTATGGAGAGCGTTTTAGAATTCCTTTTAATGATGTTTACAAAGAAGTTTAATAAATGAATCCAAAAAAAACGAAACTTACACTTGGTATAATTACGGTTGTTCTTGTTTTATTTTCTATACTTTCTTACAATGTTTTATCAAGCTTTAAAGAAGTTACATTTAACAAAACAGAAGAAATAATTGAGCAACAAAAAAGATGGATTGACCAAACCATAAATTTATCAGACACCATTCCTATTAAAACAAAAAACCATAGAGATTCTATAATAAGGGCAGAGTTAAATTTTTTAAAAACAAACGACAGCTTACTTAAATTAGATAAAAAAAGAGAAACTGTAGTAAATTAACAGTTTCTCTTTTATATGTATTTTGTTTAGTTTTAATTGAAACAGTTGTTAATCCTTCGGAGAAAAAATCAACTTATTTTTACTTTCTTTAATACTCGACTGATTCAATTTCATCTTCACAAACTCACCATCTATATATTTTTTAGCTTGATCCTTATAGTGCGCACTAAATACATTACCTGATTGCCCAGTCGGTAAAATAGCAATACTATTTTCTACATCAGAAAAATCTACAATTCTTCGTGTAGAAGGTCCTGCTTTTATGTTATAAACACCTGTACTATCAATTGTATAAATCTGATTGTTAATTACCTGATCTCCTCCATTTGTTTCAAAAGGCCCAACATTAAAAAATTTACGCAATAAACCTCCTGCTTTCCCTATTGGGTGCTCATACTCTACCGAAGTTACTCTTTTCCAATGCCAACCTTCAACGTTTTCACCTAATTGTTTTTGTAAAAAAGTAACCGTATTCTGAAAAGACTTTGTTACTATGGCTTCTTTATCTTCTATCTTTTTGGTAGTAATATCGTCCCACCAAACAGATTGCTCTTTCTTTACCTGACTCGCTACTGCTTTCTCCTCTAAAGGTGTATTTGCAAACTGCTTAAAAGCAACTCCCATTTCATCTTTATAAGTGTTTTTAACAAACTCATACCATAAACGGGTATAAATTACAGGAGCTATTTCTTCTTTTCCGTAATACCCTCTCCAGTTCTTTAGTATATGAAAAGCTTTTTTCTCACTTGCCGTAAGCTGAGATCTATTTACACTTCTGGTTAAATGCATAATTATCTCAGGTACCACTGGCGAGGTAACATCATAAATCATTTCGCCGACATCTTCTTTTGTCCAATCGTTTTTAGGAGCTAACAAATCAACAATTCTTTTTGCTCTATCTTCAGATAAATAATATCCAGGATATAAAATCCCGGCAATAGAATCTGGTTGATTATTTGCTGAATACACATAATTTAAGCTAGGGTTTATGGCTTGCGGGTTTTCTTCAAAATCTAACCATTCTTTAATTTCATCTTTCCCTGAAGCTCCGTTTAAAATTAACTTTGTGTTTAGGCTATCTCTGTATTTGTATAATTTACCAGAAGCAAACCAAGCAATATTGTCTTTGGCATCTCCGTACATTATATTTAAACCGGGAGCATGTAATTTACTTGCTCCGTTTTTAAACTCTTGCAACGATTTAGCGTGAGACATTTCATAAGAAACGTTTAATAATTGATTGTTTAATTTAGTATAAATCCACTGCATTGCAATTGGTCGCTCATCATCAATAAAATCAATTAAACCATTCATTACAGGCCCGTGCTTACTTACTTTTACTTGAAAAGTGGTATCAACATCACCTTTAACCTTTATTTTTTTATCAATTAACTTATACCTCTCATATCCAAACGGAGTTTTATATTCCATCGGATTATTCGGATTGTTTTCCTCGTAATAAAAATCAACATCATCGTTTTCAAACATTGTTAATCCGTAAGCATAATCACGATTATGACCTAATAAAGGAAATGGAGTTAGCGCTAAATTGAATCCGTATATCTCATAATCTGGAGTTTTAATATGTGATTGATACCAAACCGAAGGTTGTGAAAACCCTATGTGTGGATCATTAGCAAAAATTACTTTTCCGCTTTTCGTTTTCTCAGGTCCTAAAACCCACGAATTACTTCCTATAAAAGGTGAAATTGGTAATTTATCTAATAATGCATTCATTGCCTGTGCAAAACTGGCATTCATTTCAGGGTTTTTCTCATTTTTAATGAACGTAAGATTTTGGAAGTTTGCCCCGTTTAATTCTTCAAAATAAGCATCCCCTAATTTTTCTTTTACTTCTGTTAATAACGGATCTGTTTTATGGGCAACAGCAAAACTAAACGCCATATAACCAAAAACATTATACACATCTTTAATTGTATATTTTTCTTTTTCGAGTCCGACTAAATAAAATTCTAACGGCGTAGCTCCCTCATCTATAAATTGATTTATTCCGTTTATATACGCTTCTGTTAATTTATATGCTTCAGAATTCCTATCTAAATTACGAATCGTTTTACCAGCAGCTTCTTCAATTCCTAATCCAGAGAAAAAAGTATCTGTTCTTACTAGCTCTTTACCAAAAACCTCAGCCAATCTTCCTGCAGCAATTCTTCTAATCAACTCCATTTGCCACAACCTATCTTGCGCATGCACATAACCTAAAGTTGTATAAGCATCCTGTTGATTTTTAGCATCTATATGCGGTACACCAACCTCATCATAATACACAGTAACTTTATCTGAAATAGTCGACAACTCTAACTCTCCGTCATAGGTAGGATGTAAGGTTCTAGAAAACAGCCAAACAGCAGCTAATATTAAAATTAGTAATACTACTATAATTTTAAAAAGCTTTTTAAATAACTTCATTTACTAAGGATTTTCTTCAAAGATAACAGAAATTTAATTCGTATTTTTGAAATTCAATAAATTCATTTTTAAGATGAAAAAAATTCAAATGGTTGACCTACAGGGTCAGTATGCAAAAATAAAACCACAGGTAAATAAGGCTTTCGAAAGTGTTTTAGACACAGCCTATTATATTGGTGGACCTGAAGTTAAAGGCTTCGGAACTGATTTAGAAAAATATTTAGATGTAAAACACGTAATACCATGTGCTAACGGAACCGATGCATTGCAAATTGCAATGATGGGATTAGGCTTAGAGCAAGGTGATGAAGTTATTACTGCCGATTTTACTTTTGCCGCTACTGTAGAAGTGATTGCATTATTAAAATTAACGCCGGTTTTAGTTGATGTTGATGCTGATACTTTTAACATTAATATTGATGCTTTAAAAAAGGCTATTACTCCAAAAACCAAAGCTATCGTTCCTGTTCATTTATTCGGGCAGTGTGCAAATATGGAAGCGGTTATGGAAATTGCCAAAGAGCATAACTTATTTGTTATTGAAGACAATGCACAAGCAATTGGTGCAGATTACACCTTTTCTGACGGAACAAAAAAGAAATCTGGAACTATTGGAAACGTAGGAACAACGTCATTTTTCCCTTCTAAAAACTTAGGTTGTTATGGTGATGGTGGTGCAATTTTCACCAACGATGATGATTTAGCACATACTATTAGAGGAATTGTAAATCACGGAATGTACAAGCGTTATTACCACGATGTTGTTGGTGTAAATTCTCGTTTAGATAGTTTACAAGCTGCTGTTTTACAAATAAAACTACCTTTATTAGATAGTTTTTGTGATGCGCGTAGAAAAGCTGCCATGTTTTACAACAATGCTTTTGCTAGTAATACTAATATAATAACACCTTCAACTAGTTCTTGTGGTAACAATATATGTGATACCTGCAACTGCCATGTTTTTCATCAATATACTTTAAGAATTACGAATGGAAAACGTGATGAATTACATCAATATTTATTAGATAATAATATTCCGAATGCGATTTATTACCCTGTTCCTTTACATGCTCAAAAAGCGTATAAAGATGAACGTTATAATGAAGCTGATTTTACAGTTACCAATCAGTTAATTGATGAAGTAATTTCATTACCAATGCATACCGAATTGGATGAAGAACAATTGGCTTTTATTACAAAAAAAATCAATGCCTTTATTTAATAAATAACTATGAATAAGAAAATAAAAACACTTAAAATAATTCACCTCGCATTAATATCTGGAGTTACTTTAGCTTATTTTTTAATTGGTGATTTTAAAAATATTTTAAATTTAGAAATAGACAATGCTTCATTAATCTATTCTTTTATTCCTGCTGCTGCATACGTACTGAGTAATTTTATATTTAAAAATACTTTAAACAAAATAAAAGAAGGTGATAGTGATGATGAAAAGTTCGTGATTTATCAAAGTGCCTCTATTTTTAAGTGGGCCATTATAGAAGCTGCGTGTTTTATAATCCTATTATTAAAACCAGATTTTATTCTTTTTGGAGTTATTCTTTTATTTTATATGATTCTTTTAGCACCTAAAGAAGATAAAATATATAAACTTTTAAAAATTAAAAACCCTGAACTATAGATATAAAAAAAGCGAACTCAAAATTGAGTTCGCTTTTTTTATACTTTATAAATAATTTATCTAAGCTTCAATACTAGCACCACTAGCCGCTACACTTCTATCTATTTTACGCATAAGACCTTGTAATACTTTACCAGGACCAACCTCTACAAACTCAGTTCCTCCATCAGCAATCATTGCTTGAATACACTGTGTCCATTTTACTGGAGCCGTTAATTGCGCCATTAAATTTTCTTTTATTTCTGTAGGATTTGTAACTGCTCTTGCAACTACATTTTGATATACCGGACACGTTGGTTCACTAAAAATAGTTTCTTCAATTGCCTTTGCTAACTCTTCACGAGCAGGCTCCATCATTGGCGAATGAAATGCGCCTCCAACTGGCAAAACCAAAGCTCTACGTGCTCCTTTTTCAGTTAACACCGCACAAGCTCTTTCTATTGCTTCTACCTCTCCCGAAATTACCAATTGCCCTGGGCAGTTATAATTTGCAGCAACTACAACTCCGTCAATCTCTGCACAAGTATCTTCAACTATTTTATCATCTAAACCTAAAACAGCTGCCATAGTAGACGGCTTAATTTCACACGCTTTTTGCATAGCTAAAGCTCGTTTAGACACTAATGTTAATCCGTCTTCAAAAGATAAAACTCCGTTTGCCACCAAAGCTGATAATTCTCCTAGCGAATGACCCGCAACCATTTCTGGTTTAAAATCGTCACCTAATACTTTTGCTAAGATTACTGAATGTAAAAATATGGCTGGCTGGGTTACTTTTGTTTCTTTTAAAGATTCTGGCGTACCTTCAAACATTACATCAGTAATACTAAAACCTAGTATATCGTTTGCCTTTTCAAAAAGTTCTTGAGCTAATGGAGATTTTTCATATAAATCTAATCCCATACCTGTAAATTGCGCTCCTTGACCCGGAAAAATATATGCTTTCATCTGTTTTTCTCTAATTTGTTATTATTTTTTGATATAATCGATAAAGAAGATTTTGTCTTTTAATTATCGTTTAATATAAGTTGCAAACATACACATTTTTAAAATCATTATTAATTAGTAATTTCGTTCTATGACTGAACATTTAAAAAGCAAAGCTCAACTTATATATTTAATTTTAGCAGCATTATTTATTGCTTCTTTGGTGACTTCTAACTTAATTTTTCAGAAATTTTTTTACTGGGAACCATTTAATTTATATCGTTTTGAAATTTCTGCAGGAATTTTACCGTACCAAATTACTTTTTTAATTACCGATATTTTATCTGAAATTTACGGAAAAAAGAAAGCCAATCAGGTTGTAATCGCTGGTATTTTTGCCTCGTTCTTTTCTATGCTAATTATTTTAATTGCCGATTATGCTCCTGCAATTAATAGCTCTCCTATTGATAACAAAACCTTTTCTACAGTATTTGGTTTATCTCCATTAGCTGTTTTAGCATCCATGCTTGCCTATTTATTTGCTCAGTTTGTTGATATTCGAATTTTTCATTATTGGAAAAACTTAACCAACGGAAAACATTTATGGTTGCGTAACAACTTCTCAACTTTTCTTTCTCAGTTTATAGACACTTTTACCGTAGTATTTTTATTGTGCTCTTTTAAAGTACTTCCTTGGAATATTTTTACAAGCTTATTAATTAGCGGATTTTTATTTAAAGTTATTGTAGCTGCGCTAGATACTCCTATTTTATATCTTATTGTTTTTTGGTTTAGAAAAAAATTCAATTTAAAAGTTGGCCAAGAAATACCTACTTTTGACTCTTAAATTAAATTATGTCTGATAAATTTTTTTACAACATCTTTAAAGAGCAATTATCACTTTCTGAAACATTAGCAACCTATCTAAACCTTATAGTAAACTTTATTATTTTTCTTTTTTTAGGTTTTATTCTTTTTAGAATAATTAGATATGTTGGTAGGAAAACCATTCATAAAATAGCAGATAAAACAGGCACTCAGTTAGATGATATGCTTATTAAAAACAAGGTGTTCTTAAATCTATCTAGAAGTGTAATTCTTATCATTGTATTTAACTTCATAAAAGAACTTTTAGCAGATTTCCCTAATATTTTATCGAGCGCCGAGCGTATTCTTAGTATTGCTATTATATTTTCTGTTGTTTGGTTTTTAAAAAGTGTACTGAATAGTATAAAAGACTTTTTAAGAACTATGGATGCTTTTAAAGACAAACCTTTAGATAGTTATGTGCAAATTTTTATGATTGCATTGTGGCTAATAAGTATCATACTATCTTTCTCTGTATTAACAGGAAAACCTCTTATTAAGTTCTTAACTGCATTAGGAGCATTTTCTGCAGTGTTACTACTTATTTTTAAAGACACTATTCTTGGCTTTGTAGCAAGTATTCAGGTAGCCGTAAATGATACTGTTAGAATTGGTGATTGGATTACAATGGATAAATATGGCGCAGATGGTGATGTAGTTGAAATTAATTTAACTTCAGTTATTATTAGAAATTTTGATAATACTATCTCTAGTATTCCAACCTATTATTTAACATCAGATTCTTTTAAAAACTGGAGAACAATGAGTAACTCTGGCGGAAGAAGAATTAAACGCGCTATATTAATTAAGATAAATAGTATCCGTTTTTTAACGGAATCGGATATTGAAAATTTTAAAAAGATTGATTTAATTACTGATTATATCAATGAAGCTAGTGGTAAGGTAAATGATTACAATACCGAACACAACGTTGACAAAACAGTTTTATTAAACGGTAGAAACCTAACTAATTTTGGTTCTTTTAGGGTGTATTTAGATCATTACATTCAAAATCACCCACAAATAAATCAAGATATGCTATTAATGTCTCGTCAATTAGAGCCAACACCAAACGGAATTCCTTTAGAGATTTATGCTTTTAGTAAAGAAAAAGTATGGGAAGATTACGAGCGTGTTATGGCTAATATTTTTGATCATATTTTGGCTTCTGTTAAATATTTCGATTTAGAAATTTTTCAAAATCCATCAAGTATTGATATCCAAAATCTAAGAGACATTTCTGTTACTAAAAAAGAAAATACTGTACGTGAAAAATAATCTAAGCAACTCTTTATGGCAATTAGCTATCAAAAAATTTAAGCAAAGTAAAATTGGTGTTTTTAGCTTTTTGTTTATAGTTTTTTGCGGATTAACAGCTGTTTTTTGTTACGTGATTGCGCCAGACAATAGCAACGCTGCAAACCAGATGCATTTAGAAATTCACTCTAAATCTCCAGGGTTTTCTGTTATGATGCTTAGTATTCCGTCAAAATCAAAAGAACAACAATCATGGTTTTCTGTTTTTATGGATGGAAAACAGCATTTGCCTACCGAAATACCCATAAAATCATATACCTTAACAGATAATCAGTTAGAAATTTTAAAATATTCCGACGGTTTAGCGAAAACCTATCCGCTGTCTTTGTTTAAAAATCAACCTAAAGAATATATTCAGCAAAAAACCTTTTGGTTTGGTACCGATAAATACGGGCGCGATTTATTAAGCAGGTTATTAATCGGAGCAAGAATTTCTTTTTTCATCGGATTTATAGCTGTGTTTATTTCGCTTTTAATCGGAATTCCGATTGGAGCAATTGCAGGTTATTTTGGTGGAAAGGTTGATGATTTTATTATGTGGATTATTAATATCACCTGGTCTATACCTACGTTATTATTAGTAATCGCAATTACTTTAGCATTAGGAAAAGGATTTTGGCAAGTGTTTATTTCCGTTGGTTTAACAATGTGGGTAGAAGTTGCTCGTGTGGTACGCGGTCAAGTAATTACTACAAAGCAACAACAATATGTTGAAGCAGCGAAAGCCTTGGGTTTTTCTGATTTCAGAATTATTTTTAAACATATTTTACCGAATATTTTAGCACCTATAATTGTAATATCTGCGGCTAATTTTGCAGCGGCAATTTTAATAGAAAGTGGCTTGAGTTTTTTAGGAATCGGTGCACAACCTCCTACTCCGTCTTGGGGAGCAATGATTAAAAATCATTATAACTATATTATTTTAGGAAAGCCCTTTTTAGCATTAATTCCTGGATTGGCAATTATGAGTTTAGTAATGGCCTTTATGTTAATAGGTAACACGCTTCGTGATGCTTTAGATGTTAAGTCTTAACTTTAATACTTCACTGAAAGTTAATAATTATACTTGCGTTAGGGATTGTAGCATTTGTTTAAGCTCTTTTGTTAGGCACGAACAAAAAGCGAGTGCGAAAAGCCCGACCCTTGTGGTAACGCTAAAAAAATGAAAATTTGTATCTTCGCTTTTCAAAAAAATACAAAATGAGTTTTAGTGTAGATTTTAAAACAAGATGGTCAGATTTTGATGCCAATATACATATGCGACACACAGCATACAACGATTATGCTGCAGAGGTAAGATTGCGTTTTTTTAAAGAACATGATATTACTATTCAGGATTTTACAAAAGAAAAAACAGGTCCGATTTTATTTGAGGAGAACACCAAGTTTTTACGTGAAGTTCATATGGGAACCGATATTTCTGTGAATCTTAAAGTGATTGGGTTATCGAGTAAAGGAGAACGTTGGAAAATTCAACATGAAGTTTTTAATGAAGCAGGAAAATTATCAGCAGTAATTACCGTGTACGGAGCTTGGTTAGATCTGGTAAAGAGAAAACTATCGGTGCCTCCAACCAAATTTCAAACAATTTTTGATCAAGTAGAAAAAACTGAAGATTTTAAAGAGATTCTACTAAAAAGTTAATTTCTTTCTCAGCAATGAATTGATTTCGTCAATCTGAACTTGTTTCAGATTCCCATCACAAATGATTAGCTTTCTTTTAGATGAAATTCCGAAATAAATTCAGAATAACGTAAAAGAAGGCCCTAACAGAAAAAGTGTTTAGTTAATGAGTAGTTCTAAAAAAATAAAATTAGTAGTTGCTATTATCGTTTTAATCGTTGCTTATTATTTAAAACCTCAAGAAAATGCTATTGATTTTCCTGCGGATATAGTAATTGAAGATGTAAATGGTTTTAATTATTTACCAAGCTCAACAACGGGTGTTATTATAAAACACGATGGATATCAGTTATCTTATAATGAGGAAAATGAACAAGCGGAATGGGTTGCGTATTCTTTAAGTAAAAATGATATTGTTTATAATGATTTTAAGCGTCCTTATTTTATTAACGACCCGAAAGTAAAGACAAAATCTGCCAATTGGCGGAGTTATAAGAAATCTGGGTATGACAAAGGGCATTTATGTCCTGCTGCCGATAAACGTTATTCTAAAGAAGCCCACGATGAAACTTTTTACACCTCTAATATTTCGCCACAAAAGCATGATTTTAATGCTGGTATTTGGAACAGATTAGAGCAAAAAACACGGTATTGGGCTAAAAAGAATCAACATTTATATGTAGTAACCGGTGGTGTTTTAAAACCGGGTTTAAAAACTATTGGAAAAGATAAAGTAAGTATTCCTACTGAATTTTATAAGATACTCTTAGATTATACACAGCCAGAAATAAAGGCTATTGCTTTTTTATTTCCTCATAAAGAAAGTAAAAAACCTTTATATGATTTTGTAGTTTCTATTGATGCCTTAGAGGAAAAAACGGGAATCGATTTTTTTCCTGAACTGCCGGATGCTATTGAAGCGAAGCTAGAAGCTTCTAGTAATTATAAAAACTGGAGTTTTAGGTAATTACAACAAACTTTTAAAACAACAAAAAAGCTTCTAGTAAATGAGAAGCTTTTTTTAAATCTGTACGGGCAAAGAGACTCGAACTCTCACACCTTGCGGCACTAGATCCTAAGTCTAGCGTGTCTACCAATTCCACCACACCCGCATACATATTGAATTGTGGCTGCAAATATAAACAATACTTGTAAACTACAAAGGAGAAGCACTAAATTTTTATTATTTTTGATGCTTACTAAATTACAACACATGAAAAACGTACAAGATTATATTGTTCAACATAAAGATAGATTTATAAACGAGCTTATCGATTTATTAAAAATCCCTTCAGTAAGTGCAGATCCTGCCTTTAGCAAAGATGTGTTAAACACTGCTGATGTTGTTAAAAACAGTTTAGAAAAAGCGGGATGTGATAAAGTAGAAATTTGCGAAACCCCTGGATACCCTATTATTTATGGTGAAAAAATAATTGACCCAAATTTACCAACCGTTTTGGTGTATGGTCATTATGATGTACAACCTGCGGATCCTATTGATTTATGGACTTCACCTCCTTTTGAGCCTGTAATTAAAAAAACAGACATCCACCCTGAAGGTGCAATTTTTGCGCGTGGTGCTTGTGATGATAAAGGCCAAATGTATATGCACGTAAAAGCAATGGAATACATGACAAGTACAGGAAACTTACCTTGTAATGTAAAATTCATGATTGAAGGTGAAGAAGAAGTTGGTTCTGAAAGTTTAGCTTGGTTTGTACCAAGAAATAAAGAAAAATTAGCCAACGATGTTATCTTAATTTCTGATACAGGAATGATCGCTAACGATATTCCATCAATTACTACAGGTTTACGAGGTTTAAGTTATGTTGAAGTTGAAGTTACTGGGCCAAATCGTGATTTACACTCAGGCTTATATGGTGGTGCAGTAGCAAATCCAATCAATGTTTTAACAAAAATGATTGCTTCGTTACATGATGAAAACAATCATATCACTATTCCTGGTTTTTACGACAATGTAGAAGAATTATCTCGTGAAGAGCGTGATGAAATGGCAAAAGCACCTTTTTCATTAGACAAATATAAAGATGCTTTAAAAATTGAAGATGTGCATGGTGAAGCTGGTTACACAACCAACGAACGCAACTCTATTCGCCCTACTTTAGATGTAAACGGAATTTGGGGTGGTTATACTGGTGAAGGTGCAAAAACAGTAATTGCAAGTAAAGCTTATGCTAAAATATCAATGCGTTTAGTGCCAAATCAAGAATGGAGAGCAATTACCGAATTGTTTAAAAATCATTTCGAAAGCATTGCTCCGAAATCAGTAAACGTAAAAGTTACACCGCATCACGGTGGCCAAGGTTATGTTACACCTATCGATAACATCGCCTATAAAGCAGCTAGCAAAGCCTATACCAAAACTTTTGGTAAAACTCCTATTCCGCAACGTAGTGGAGGAAGTATTCCTATTGTGGCTTTATTTGAGCAAGAATTAAAAAGTAAAACTATTTTAATGGGATTCGGATTAGATTCGGATGCAATTCACTCACCAAACGAGCATTTCGGTATTTGGAATTACCTAAAAGGTATTGAAACAATTCCATATTTTTATAAGTATTTTACTGAATTATCTAAATAATATCACTTTGAGTGCAGTCGAACGATTTTAAAAGTTCTCGACAGTGCTGCAATAGACATTAATTTATCTAATAATTACAAACAAAAATCCGTTCAGCAATGAGCGGTTTTTTTTATACCTGTCACTTTTATTGATTTTACATAAGCATAAAATTACATTCAGAAGTTGGGCGTTCCGTAATTATTTTAAGAATAATTACGGCAGGCTTTCCGTTACAATCTTTTACTGTTTTTCCTATAATTTTTCGTTCCTCAAAATAACTAGAAACAACAGTAAAAGGATTTTCTCTGCAATCCTTAACGCTAACATTACTATCTAATTCAAATAAAAACTAACTCTACGTTTGTAGAATTAAAATATTTGCTCTATGTTTGTAGAGCAATAAAAGCAAATTACTATGCAATTATCAAAAACCGAAGAACAAGTAATGCAATTATTATGGAAGCTAGAAAAAGCTTTTATGAAAGATTTATTAGCGGAGTTCCCAGAACCTAAGCCAGCAACAACAACAGTAGCAACTTTGTTAAAAAGAATGAATGATAAGGGTTTTATTGCATATAATTTATTCGGAAAGTCTAGAGAATATTATCCGCTAGTTAAAAAAACAGATTATTTCTCGAAGCACGTAAACGGATTGATAAAAAATTTCTTTAATGATTCTGCTAGTCAGTTTGCTTCTTTCTTTACCAAAGAAACTGATTTGTCCGTATCTGAATTAGAAAGCTTAAAAAAAATTATCGATAGTCAAATTAAAAAACAACAATAATGATTAGTTATTTCATAAAATCTGGAATTTGCTTAACGCTACTGCTACTTTTTTATCATTTGGTATTAGAGCAAGAAAAAATGCACAAATTCAATCGTTTTTATTTGTTAGGTAGTGTGTTATTTTCATTTTTAGCGCCGTTATTTATAATTTACACAAAAGTTGCTCCTTTTCAAATTATAGAAACTGCGCAACTAACAACACAAGAACCTATTGTTTTTGAAACTGCAGAAGTCATTGAAACACCTGTTAATTATTTTAATTACTTAATATGCTTCTCCATTATTATATCGAGTATCTTATTAATTCGGTTTATAAAAAACGTAGTTGCTATTTATCAGAAAGCACGAAAAAACACTACAATAAAACATCAAAAAGCGACGTTGGTTTTAGTTGATGATAAAATAAGTCCGCATACATTTTGGAATTATATTTTCATCAATAAAGCAGCATATAATTCACAAAAAATTGAAGAAGAATTATTTACCCACGAACTTACACATGCTACACAAAAACACACTTTTGATGTGTTGCTTATTGAGGTTTTAAAAATTGTTTTTTGGTTTAACCCTATTTTTTACTTCTTAAAAAAAACAATACAATTAAATCATGAGTTTTTAGCAGACACAAAAGTGATTTCTAATCATAAAAATATTTCTGAGTATCAATATTTATTATTGAATAAAACTGCTTGGAACAACGAATATTACTTGGCCAGTAATTTGAATTATTTATTAACTAAAAAAAGATTACTAATGATGACAAAACAAAGTTCACCAACCAAAGTCTTATTAAAAAAACTGGCTGTACTACCAGTTATGGTAGGATTCGTATTCTTGTTTGCTGAAAGAGTTGAAGCGCAAGAAACAATTTCCGAAGAAGTTCCTTTAAAAAGCAAGTATAAAATTGAAGAGATAACAATTAAAGAAGCTCCGAAGAAAAAATATTTAGACGCACCTATTAAAAGAGAATCGTCAAAACAAAGTATTTCTTCTGAACAAGTTTTAGATGATATTAATCTGAAGTTAGAAAATGTAGATGCTCTTAAATTCAGTATTGAAGAAAATCAAGAGGTTTTAACAAAAAAGCTCCCTTATGATGATGTTAAAAAATATATTGCATTAAACGGTACTTATGAAAAAGTAAGAACTAAGAACCCTCATTTTATAAAAAGCTCAGAAAAAAGACAAAGTGAAATAAAGAATTTATTTTCTGAACTAAGTGGCATGTATTTTAAACTTTCAAGCTTAGAGAAAGAGAAAGTTAAAAGACCTGTTTTCCCTCAACATCCTTATGTTAAGTTAAGGAAAAATAATAAGATATTTTATAAATTAAAAAATAAGTTAACGGCAGAAGACAAATTATTACTTCCTCCTCCACCTCCTATTCCTAACGCGAGTAAAGAAGAAATCTTAAATGCAAAAAAAGCCTATACTGCATGGGAGATAAGGACAGGAAACATTCCACCGCCGCCTAAAGTGAATTTTCCTAAGGTTAAAAAAGGTGAGGTTTCTAATATTCCTCCACCACCTCCGCCAGTGAGTGCTAAAGAATTGGTGTTTAAACATCCTAATGCTACTTTTTATTTTGATGGTAAGAAAGTTCCTTATAAAGAAATCCTTGGATTAGTAAAAAATAAAAAAGGACTAAATGTATCAACTCAAAATATTGATACTAAAAAAGTAATTCTATTTACAAGCAAAGACAATCAAGAAAAAGGTTGGAAACAGGTTAATAATCAAACTTTATATTATGTAAAAAAAGAAGGAGAAACTATCTATTTTAACCGATGGGGAAGATCTGTTGATGAAAATGGAAAAGAGATAAATAAAAACAATTCGCGTCATGCAAATACTAAATATTATTTGGATGGAAAACTTGTCAGTAAAAAAGAAATAGACAAAATTAATCCTGAAAAAATTAAATCAGTAAATGTTAAAAAGAGTAAAGATGGCAATGGTTCTGTATACATCATATCTCATAAAAAATAGTCTTATTAGTCCATATTCTGTTAAAAGCCTCTTAATTGAGGCTTTTTTTGTAACATTCTTCTAAAAGCATCGTTCTTACTATATATAATCGATTATATGTTAAAACAATTTTTCTTAATTTGTTCGGGAGTAGACTTACTTTTAATTAAAGATTGCTCTAACGGAGAGCAAAATAAATACGCAGGTATTGGTGCTACTGTTTTTTTTACAGCACTAATGGCAACCATTGCTTGTAGCTATGCTTTATTTACAGTTTTCGATAACTTATACTCAGCTATCTTTTTTGGATTTATTTGGGGGTTGCTAATCTTTAATTTAGATCGTTTTATTGTTTCAACCATCAAAAAAAGAGAATCAAAACGTCAAGAAATAGCACAGGTAATTCCGCGTTTGCTTTTAGCTTTTATTATTGCTGTGGTAATTTCTAAACCACTAGAGTTAAAAATATTCGAGAAAGAAATTAATCAAGTGTTATTGACAGATAAAAACCAAATGACTTTAGATAACAAAATTCAAATTGCACAACAGTTTACACCCGAAATAAACAATATTAATTTAGAAATTGAAGCTTTAAAAAACGAAAACATTGTAAAAGAGAACGAAACAAATACCTTGTATGAAACTTATATTGCAGAAGCTGAAGGCACAAAAGGAACGAAGCGTTTAGGAAAAGGCCCTGTATACAAAGAAAAACGAGCCAAACACGATGCTGCTTTAGCTGAGCTACAATTATTAAAGGAAAGTAATAACGAAAAAATTAAAGCGAAAGAATTAGCAATTGTAAACTTACAAGAAAATCAGAAATTAACAGAAACGAAAACACAACCCATAATTTCTAATTTCGACGGATTAATGGCTCGGATAGAAGCTTTAAATAAACTTCCTTGGCTACCGTCCTTCTTTATTTTCTTATTGTTCTTAGCTATTGAAACCGCGCCTATCTTCTCGAAACTTATCAGTTCTAAAGGAGAATATGATTTTAAATTAGAGAATCAAGAATCCATTATAAAAACGTGGATTAAGCAACAAGTACAGCAACGAGAAGCTATTTTAAAAACAGACATTGACATCAACAACAAAGTATATTCCGATTTAAAAACCGAGGAGGAATTATACAATTACAAACAAAAAATGGCACGTAACCTCATGAAACTTCAAGCCGATACTTTTTATAAAAATCAACAGAATATTTTATAATACTATCACATTAGAACTCTTAACTTTTCCGATAGTAAAAGTACTATAAGTACTAGCTATATGCCTTAAAGTAGTTAATTTGTTTACCATAAAATCACGGTATTCATCCATATCTTTTACATAAACTTTTAAGATATAATCGTAATCGCCACTCAAATGGTAACATTCAGTTACTTCTTCTAGCTTAGTTATTTCACTCTCAAAATCAACAATGTTTTCTTTGGTGTGTTTTTCTAGTTTTAAATGACAAAAAACTAAAAATGACTTTGCTACCTTATTCTTATTTAAGAGGGCTACATACTGAGTTATAACCCCTTCTCTTTCTAGCTTTTTAATTCGCTCGTAAACAGCCGTTACCGATAAATTTAATTGTAAAGACAACTGCTTTGTTGTTTGTTTACTATCTTCTTGAAGTAACCTTAAAAGTTTTTTATCAATTGCATCTAATTTCATCTGAAAATTTTAATTGTTTTTAAGCATTAAAAAGCTAAAAACCACCTTTTAAAACTACTTAGCTTCAAATTTAAAGAAAAATAATCTATAATTTAATATTTACATTGATTTATAATCAAAAAAACAAGTGATTTACAGCGATAAAAACAACTAAAAACTTGTATTATGGATTTTAAACCTGCTGATAATATTCAAGACTTACAATATTTTGGAGAATATGGAGGCATAAACCCTTCTATTTCCGATTCTTCTACCTATACATTTTTAGAGGCAAAAACAATGCTTGATACTTTTGAAGGCAATACTGATGGATGTTATTTATATTCTCGTCACACATCTCCTTCAAACTTATATTTAAGTGAAGCTTTGGCTGCTATGGAAGGTACTGAATCTGCAAATGTTGCTGGTTCTGGTATGGGAGCAATTACACCTACAATTCTACAAATTTGCGGTGTTGATGACCATATTGTTTCTAGTAGAACTATTTATGGTGGAACATATGCTTTCTTAAAAAATTTCACCCCTAGAATGGGCATAAAAACATCGTTTGTTGATATTACAAATTTAGCAATCGTAGAAGCGGCCATTACCGAAAAAACAAAAATGATTTATTGCGAATCTGTAAGTAACCCGCTATTAGAAGTTGCTGACATTAAAAAATTAGTTGCTTTAGCAAAAAAGCACCATTTAAAATTAGTGGTTGATAATACTTTTTCGCCATTGTCTATTTCGCCTGCTCAATTAGGTGCTGATGCAGTAATACACAGTTTAACAAAGTTTATAAATGGTTCTTCTGACACTATGGGTGGCGTTGTTTGTGCCTCAACAGATTTTATAAACGCACAAAAAAGTGTAATTGATGGTGCCAGTATGTTGCTTGGTTCTTCGATGGACTCTTTACGCTCTTCATCAATCTTAAAGAACATGAGAACACTTCATATCCGTATGAAACAACATAGTAAAAACGCTGCTTATTTAGCTGATAAATTTGAAAAAGACGGATTAAAGACAGTGTATCCTGGGTTAAAATCACATCCGTCTCATGAAATATATAAAGCAATGATGAATGAAGAATACGGTTTTGGTGGAATGTTGACTATTGATGCAGGATCGTTAGAAAAAGCGAATGCTTTAATGGAGTTAATGCAAGAAAAAAACATCGGTTATTTAGCCGTAAGTTTAGGTTTTTACAAAACATTATTTTCTGCTCCAGGAACCTCAACTTCTTCAGAAATACCAGAAGATGAACAAAAAGAAATGGGTTTATCTGACGGCTTAATTCGTTTTTCTATTGGTTTAGATAACGATATTGAAAGAACATATAAAAACATAAAATCTTGTATGTTAAAAACTAATATTTTATAAATAAACAGATAAATCATGAATGAAGTAATTGCTTTTGGTATTTTATCATTTACGTCTTTTTTTACGTTGATAAATCCTTTTGGCACCATGCCTATTTTTATGACTATGACGGCCGATTTAGATCAAAATCATAGAACAAAAACTGCAAAAAAAGCATCGATAGTTAGTTTCATTACTATTTTAATTTTTGCTTTTTCTGGTCAATTATTATTCAACTTTTTTGGAATTTCAGTTAATAGTTTTAGAATTGTTGGTGGAGTAATTTTCTTTTTAATGGGAATGGATATGCTACACGCAAGATTAGGAAAAGTAAAATTGAAAGATCCTGAAGTAAAAAACTATGTAAACGACATCTCTGTAACACCACTGGCAATCCCTATGATTTGTGGTCCTGGAGCTTTAACAAACGCAATTGTTATGATGGAAGATGCTGATTCTATTGAGAAAAAAATAGCTTTAATTTTTACTGCTTTCTTAGTAATTTTACTAACTTATATAATACTATATAGCTCATCTAAAATTATAAAAGTTATTGGTCAAACTGGTATTAATGTTATGATGCGTTTAATGGGGTTAATTGTTATGGTTATTGCTGTAGAGTTTTTCTTTAGCGGATTAAAACCAATATTATTAGATATTTTTAGCGCTCTTTAAACTCCCCAAAATCGTTTTAAAAACTCGTTTAAATCTTTTTTAGAAGGTGGGTTTCCTGAAAACGGAACCATATCCCAGCGATTTCCATCTTCTTTTAGCTCAAATCGAAAGACTGATGTTGTAGAATCTTTAGGGTTTAATAAAGGGTAACGTAAATCTAAATATTGTACATTTTCTGACGAATCTATTGGCACTAAATTGTAATAACCTTTACTAAACCAGGTTAAGGTTTTAATATCGGGATGATTTACATCTAACAATTTTCTGTTTTTAGGAATCGTTAGTATTGTATCTACTGTTGCTTTGGTGTCAAATAATGAGTAGAACCCTATTTTATAATTCTTCTCTGTTTCTGCAACTCCGTACCACAAAACATTATTAAATATTGTTGGTTGTGTAGAAAATCGACTATAAGAAATACCAGCTTTATCGAATGATTTTTTAAACACCCCATCTATATAAATTTTGTTCCCTAAAGTAAATAACATATAGGCCGAACTAATATAAATACCTGCTTTTAGCCAAGCTGTTCTTCTTGTTCTTTTTCGATTATAAAACATCGCAACAACTAAACATATTAAAAACGGCAATGTGTATAAAGGGTCTACCACCGAAATATTATTAAAAGCGACTCTATAATCAGAAAATGGTAAAAACAATTGTGTTCCGTAGGGTGTAAAACTATCTAATATAGGATGTGTGAAAATCGCTAAAAAATAAAGCCAAATCCAATTTCTCAATGTCGTTGTCTCGCTACGTTTACCTTTATTGTATAATTTAAAAGTTATCCACCCGAAGAGAAAAGACCCTAAAACAGCAAATAACATTGAATGCATAAACCCTCGGTGAAAAGCCATAGCATCAATTTCATTTCCATACAACCATCCACCAATAAAAACATCTAAATCGGGTATTGTACCACCTATTGCGCCAAACAATAATGCTTTATTTCCTATCTTTTTACCAAGTACCAGTTCACCGCAAGCAGCACCTAAAACAATTTGAGTTAATGAATCCATATAAAGCAAATGTAGTAAACGAATTCTACTTGTATAATTCTATACAAAATCGTAACATTACAAACCGAAAAATAGGATACAATGCAAGACGATAAAAACTTATCTGAAATTAATATAGAAGGTCAAAAAATTATTGATAATAAAGAGCTAAATATTTGGGAAGCTTTAATTCCTGTAATTATTTTAATGAGCTTGTTGGCATATAATATTTTTTATGCAGACGGAGCTTGGCTAGGAGATTATTCTAATCAATATATTTTATTAATAGGAGGATTCGTTGCGGCTGGTGTTGGTTTTTTCAATAAAGTGCCATTAAAAACAATGGTTTCTGAAGTTTTAGAAAACTGGAAAAGTGTTTTTGTACCCATTATGATTTTATTTTTAGTTGGGGCTTTAGCAGGAACTTGGTTAGTAAGTGGAATTATACCTGCCATGGTATATTACGGATTACAAGTATTGAGTCCTGAAATATTTTTACCTGCATCGGTAATAATTGCAGCCATTATATCGGTAGCCACAGGAAGTTCTTGGACCACCTCAGCAACGGTAGGTATTGCGTTGGTAGGAATTGGTAGTGCATTAGGAATTCCTACGGGAATGATTGCTGGTGCTGTAATTTCTGGAGCTTATTTTGGTGATAAAATGTCGCCACTTTCTGACACTACAAATTTAGCACCTGCAATGGCTGGTACCGATTTATTTACACACATAAAATACATGGCATTAACCACAGTGCCAACAATTATAATTACACTTATTGTTTTTGCTATTTTAAGCGCTACAATTAACACTACAGGAAGCACAGATATAAGCAATTTATTAGCGAGCATTAAAAATACATTTCATATTTCACCAGTATTATTTGTCGTTCCTGCAGTAGTTATTGCTATGATTTTATTAAAAACAAAACCATTAGTTGCTTTAGGTACCGGAGTTATTTTAGCGGCTGTTTTTGCTTTTATTTTTCAAGGTGATGTGTTAGATGCTTTATCTGAATCTAGATATCAATCCGTTTTAAATGCTGTTATAACAGATACTCAAGTACAAACTGATAATGAAAAATTAACCGAATTATTTAGTGCTGGAGGTGTTGTAGGAATGCTTTGGACAATCTTACTAATTATATGTGCTATGGTTTTTGGTGGTGTTATGGATGCTATTGGTGCCTTAGCAAAACTTACAAAAGAATTATTAGCGATTGCAACTTCTGTATTCGGGTTATTTGCTAGTACTGTTATTAGCTGTTTAGGATTAAATATTATTGCTTCAGATCAATATTTGGCTTTAGTAATCCCTGGTAAAATGTTTAAACAAGCTTATGAAGACAAAGGTTTGGCCCCAGAGAATTTAAGTAGAACTTTAGAAGATTCTGGAACCGTAACTTCTGTATTAATTCCTTGGAATACCTGTGGTGCTTACCAAGCCGGTGTTTTAGGTGTTGGTGTTGGCGAATACGCTTTATATGCCATATTTAATTACTTAAGTCCGTTTATGACTTTACTTTTTGCTGCCTTTAGAATTAAAATTAGAGAAATCGCTAAAAAATAAATACGCCATTACGAGGAATTTTTATTCCGAAGTAATCTTATAATTAAAAACCTATTTTTTATAGATTCCGTCACTTTGTTCAGAATGACGGAATCTTTTTTATATGGTACAAAAAGCCACAATAGAAGACACGGATTTATTAACCGATATCGCTTTAACCTCTAAAGCATATTGGGGATATACTGATGAATTAATTGAAAGTTGGCAAAGCGATTTAACTGTTACTTCTAAAATGATTGAAAATGTATTCGTTTATAAATTCATTCAAAATAATAAAATTATAGGTTTTTATATTTTAAATCAACCAAAAGGAAATAAGATTGAACTAGAAATGTTATTTGTACTTCCTGAATTTATTGGAAAAGGAATTGGCAAACAATTATTACTTCATACTTTTGAGAAAGCACGAAAACAGAACGCTAACACATTAAACTTACTGGCTGACCCAAACGCGGTAGCTTTTTATAAAAGCCAAGGATTTATAATAATCGATAAAAAAGAAAGTACTATTCCGAATCGTTTTTTGCCAGTAATGCAAAAAGATTTAACACAATAGAAATTACTAAAAGCACCCAAGGTGAGCCGTGTAATAAAACATCAAACCAATCTTTAAACTGCATTGCTTGTGCTCCAGAAAATGCGTTACCACCTAAAATCCAATTTAGTTTACCAACAATATGTGGCGGGTTAAAAGGCGCCAACCCTAAGGTTAAACTCGCTATTAAAAATAATTTCCAGTTTTGTTTTATTTGTTGTTTCATACTTATCAATAAACTATACATTATAGTTATATAAACCAATTCCAAACAATTCCAAAACGGATTACAAAATCTCTGTATGGGTTGTTAGAATCGGATAAATAATTCTTTTTCAAGAAAAAAGAACTCGCATTATCAGCCTTAAAGTAAATACGTGTTCTACGTACTCTTGCATTAAAAAACAAATCAACCGTAGGGTAACCAATCTCTGTATCGTTTTGCAACCTAAACTCGGCTAATAATGGATTATAAATATTTGCTTTATACTCTGAAAAATAATTTAACGTTGCTCCTATTTGCACATATAAAGGATCTCCTTTAAACCAGTTGTCAGAATAATATAAGGTGTTTCTTGTTACAATTTCCGGAACTCTAAATACCGCATTACCATTTGCGACCTTTTGATACATTACTGTATTATCTAGGGCAAATTTTCCGAAAGTAAATTCTTTTGATACTTTCGCTTTTAAATAATTAACATTATCTAAAAACTGTCTCGGAGAACTCGTTTCATCAAAATAAGTATAATTATTAATATTGGTAATATCTACAGATGCATTTCCCCATTTAGATTCAAATACACCACCTAATGTTCTAGTTCCTGTAGGCTCAAAATCGTTTTCCCAGTTATAGTCATTATAACTACTTTGGTGTAGTAAAAAGTTAAAATTTGGTGATTTATTACTTATTTCTAAGTGGGCTTTTATTGTAAATAAACTATCTTTTTTATAAAAAGCTTCTGCTTTTAAATCGTTTCCCGAAAGTCTTGCACTACCAGGTGTTAAATTACCAGATGCATTTACATAGAAATTTTTAATTTTCCCATTCCAATTTGCCCCAAAAGAAACCGCTTTTCCTGTTAATTTATTCTTAGTAATTCCAACTAAATTATTTTGCAGGTTTTCGTAACCATAACTATAAGATGCATACCCTGTTTTCACTCTAAATTTACCTAATACATATTTAGAGTTGAAATCTAAAAAAACTTGATTGTTATATAGTAAATAAGTGGCTTTATCGTTTATACTTCCTGATGTGTTTGCGTCTCCGAAATAAGACGGCGTTGCAGTTGTCTGGCTAAAACGATAGTATTTAGAATCTCTTGTAAAAGAATGTCCTATTTTTAGGTTAGAAAAATCATTTTCATGTAGACTATCTTTTGCAGACACTAATTTAAAAGTATGCTCAAAGTACAATCGCTTTCCTTCAAGCGTATTTTCCGCATCATTTAAGTTAACATCTAACCTACCTCTATTACTACTGAAATTAGGATCATCATTTAAAAAAGCATCCATAGAAGTTTCTGTTAAACCTCCGTTTTCTTGATTAAAAAAATCTTGATTAACTGCCTGCCCCTTTATAGCATATTGCCCTTTAGGAGATTCGTATTTAAAACTCATTCTAAAATTACCTGAACTAGCTAATGCCCGCCTATAATTACCTAATGAGCGAAGACCTTTGTAAGACAATGCTACGTTAAATCGTTTCGAAAAATTCGTTGTAAATAAAATATCTAGTACTTGCCCTTGCTCTAATCCTGTTCTGTATAAAACTTCGGTTGTTGGCGTTGGCACATGGTAATAATCTACATCTTCTTTTTCGAAATAATTAAACTGTTTTGCACGAAAACCAATATCCGGAAACTGAGAGATATCTTTAAAATTATATCCTAAATTATTAAATGTTTGCCCTTGGTTATGAAACGGTAATAACTCGAAATTATCCTTTCTTAAAAAATTAAACTTATAATGCTTTTTTAACGTTAGTGTTGTATCTACAATCGTAGTATCGTTTTTAAAAGAGATTATCTTATAATCGGTGTACTTTGTTTTACCGCTAAGTTTTACGTTAACTTCTCCTTCATATATAGAATCATTATTCTGATTAAAACCACCTCTACTCCCTACATTTAAACCTCTCGGAAGGTCTCTTTTCTGAGAATACAACTGAGTACTTATCCCTAATAAAATGATGATTATAAAAAATTTCTTCATAATGACAAAAGTAAAATAATTAAACGACAAAAATTGTGAATAATTTCTTTGAAAACTGTTAATTTGTAATATGTTGAAATTAAATTATAGCGGACATATTTTAGAAGCAGGAACAGATGAAGCCGGTAGAGGCTGCTTGTCAGGACCCGTTGTTGCAGCAGCTGTTATTTTGCCTGAAGATTTTCATCATGATTTACTGAATGATTCTAAGCAAATTTCAGAAAAAAAGCGTCAAGAACTGCGTCCCTATATCGAAGAACACGCATTGGCCTTTGGAGTTGCTTTTGTTGACCATAAAGAAGTAGATGACATAAATGTTTTACAAGCGTCTATAACTGGTATGCAACGCTCTATAGAACAACTTTCTCCGCAACCAGCATTTATTATTGTTGATGGTAATAAGTTTAAGCCCTATAAGGAAATTCCGCACGAAACAATTGTAAAAGGTGATGCTAAATTTATGAGTATTGCAGCAGCATCTGTATTAGCAAAAACCTATAGAGATGAATATATGGAAAAAATCCATCAAGAATATCCGCAGTATAACTGGAGAAAAAATAAGGGCTACCCAACAAAAGAACATCGAAACGCTATTCGTGAGTTTGGACCAACTCCTTATCACAGAATGACTTTTAAATTACTTCCCGAACAATTTAAATTAAAACTTTAGTTTCTCTATTTTTGTCTTTCAATATTTTAGAAGATGATTAAAAGAACGCGTGCAGAAATTAGCAAATGTATTATTCATAAAGTTGCTAATAAATACAATAGTGGCCAAAATGCTTTTTCAGAAAGCTTAGTTCGTTTCGATGAAGAAAGCTACGAATTACTGATGCCTTTTTTATTAAAAAACTTTGGTACAGTAACACAAAGTTATCGTTTTAACCATCATGCTGATGTTCGTTTGAACGAGATTAACAAATACACTTCTGATATTTTTGAAGATGAAAACACCTTCATCGAACATTCTAAAAACATTGTAAATCATTTATATGAACAATCAAATTCTGCCAATATTAAAACAGGAGATGTTTTAGTGGTTTATTTTGAAGGCATTGAATATAAAGACATCTTAACTGAAGCTGTTGGTGTTTTTAAAATTGAAAGCAAAGTAGATTTTTTGCAAACCTATTTAGATGAGGATAGTTTTGATGTTGTCGTTCAGAAAGGAATTTCAACAAAAAAACTAGACAAAGGATGCTTAATCATAAATTCTTCGGATACTGAAGGAACCGTAATTTTATCAGTAGATAACAATAATTATGATGCCCAATATTGGATTAAAAATTTCTTAAACGCCAAATTTGCAGATGACCGTAATTTACATACTCAGAATTATTTAGAGATGTGTAAAGATTTTTCTGAAGAAATTATAAAACCTGAATTCGGAAAACAAGAACAAAGTAATTTCTTAGCAAGTACAGTTGATTATTTTAAAGAACATGAAAATGTAGATTATCATGGTTTTAAAGAAGAAATTTTTGAGGATGAAAAACATAAAGATATGTTTGAAGACTACAAAAAACACTTTGAAGGCTTAAATGATGTTTTAATCCGTAATAACTTTGAAGTTTCAGATGCAGTATTAAAAAAAGAAAAAAGTAAGTTTAAAACTGAATTTAAACTCGACACTAACATTCTAATTAAAATTGATGTAGATGCACCTGATGCTTCTTCAGAATATCTAGAACAAGGTTATGATGAAGAGAAAAAAATGAAATATTACAAAGTATTTTACAATACTGAAAAATAAGAATTAAAAAAGGGAATGTTTTAAAACGTTCCCTTTTTTAATTGTTATTTTTTAACGTCATTCTGAACTTGTTTCAGAATCTCATCGTTCGATTCTTACTCCTTCTCTGCCATTTTCTTAACGTAATCGGTAATAATAACGATTTGAGTAGGCCCTACTTTACCTTCAATATAATTAGCATTTTCATGATCTAAAGAAATTCTACGAACAGCAGTACCTTGCTTGGCAACCATACTAGAACCTTTTACTTTTAAATCTTTAATCAATACTACAGAATCTCCTGCTTGTAAAATTGCTCCATTAGCATCTCTATGAATTATTTTTTCACTCTCATCTAAATGATCTCCACTTTCTTTAGCAAAACGCAAATCGTCGTCTTCTAAATATAACATATCTAACAAATCTTGAGGCCAACCTTCTTTACGAAGTCTAGATAACATTCTCCAAGCAACAACCTTTACAGCTCTATACTCACTCCACATACTATCATTTAAACAACGCCAGTGATTCACTTCTGTTTTTTCAACATCATCGATTTGTTCAACACAAGTATCACAAGCTAACAAGCTACCATCTACGCCACCGATAGGCATTGGTTTAACTTCATAAATTGATAAATTATCTTTTGAAGCACATAACTCACATTGATTTCCACTTCTATCTTGTAATTCTTCTAATAAACTCATTCTTTTAATCTATAAATTAAGGTCTGTAAAAATACATTTTTATTTTATCTTTATCGGATGCATTTAGAAAGTGAAAGATTAATTATACGAGAAGCAAAAGTGAGTGATGCTCCTTTTTATTTCGAATTATTTAATGACCCAGATTGGTTAAATTTTATAAACGACAAAGGTTTAAAATCTGTTAAAGAAACTGAAAACTATTTAAAAGATGTTTTACTTAAAAACTCTAAATTAGGTGGATTAGGTTTTTTTACCGTAATCTTAAAAGAAACGAACAAACCTATTGGTGCTTCAACAGCCTTACAAAGAGATAAATTAGAATTTGTTGATGTCGGGTACGGCTTTTTACCCAAAGGAAGAGGTAAAGGATATGCCGCAGAAGCTACCAAGTTAATTATTGAATATGTTCGAGCTAAGTTTCTGCAAGAAAAGGTATTAGCTTTTACGATGCCTAAAAACGAAGCCTCTCAGAAACTTTTAAAAAAGTTAGGCTTTAAATACATTGGTTTACAGCGTGTTTTTGATGATAGCGAGGATAGCGTTTTCGAATATATTTTTAAAAATTGATACTTCTTTGTTAAAGTTTTCTCTAATTAAAAAAAGCCTAGAAGATTAAATCTTCTAGGCTTTTTTTATTAATTTATTTTCTAAAAGGAAAAGTTAATCTTCAAAATACAATTCGATTAATCCTTTTGGCGTTTCTACTTCAATTGTTTTATTATCTCGATCAACTTTTTTAATAAAGTCATCAATCATAGGAATAAAAATCTCGGTATCTCCGTTTTCAATTTCAAAAAGAGGTTGCGCTGCTTTATCATTTATATATGCTAAAGTACCTACCTCTCCGTAGTTTTTATCAATAATCGTAAAACCTATAACTTCGTGGTAATAAAATTTATTTCCAGTAAGTTTTGGCAGTAAATTTAAAGGCAAATAAATTCCTGCTCTCATGATAGCATCAGCATCTTGCTCGGTATCTACATCTTCAAATTTTACACGAAACATAGTGCTTTTACTTAACGAAGATTTTTCAATAAAAAAAGGAACCAGATTATTGCCTAAATCGACAAAAACTGATTCCAAATTTTCGTAAAGATCGGGTTCATCAGTGTCTAACTTAATAACCACTTCACCCTTAAAACTATGTTTTTTAACGATTTTGCCAAGATAAAAACACTCTTCTTTTTGCATCATCATTGTAGTACAGTTTTTTATTCTTCGCTATCTGCTCCGTTATCTGCAGCTACTTCTTCACTATCTGCAACAGGTGCAGCAGGAGTGTTAGCAGCAATACGTGCAGCGTTTACAGCTTTTTCAGCTTCTAAAGCTTTTGCTTTTGCATCAGCATCTGCCTTTGCTAAACCATCAACTTTACCAGCTACTAAACCAGTTTTTTCCTCTAACCAAGCAGCAAATTTAGTATCTGCTTGTTCTTGTGTTAAAGCTCCTTTTTTAACTCCACCAGCTAAATGATTCTTTAATAAAACACCTTTATAAGATAAAATGTTTCTTGCAGTATCAGTTGGTTGAGCTCCTTTTTGTAACCATTCTACAGCTGTATCAACATCTAAGTCGATTATTGCAGGGTTAGTGTTAGGGTTGTACGTTCCGATTTTTTCTAAATAACGACCATCTCTTTTTGATCTTGAATCAGCAGCTACTACCCAGTAAAAAGGTTTTCCTTTTTTACCGTGTCTTTGTAATCTAATTTTTACAGGCATAATTTTTAATTTTTAAGGTACGCGACCTTGATTATTAACAAATCTTATCATCTCGTGATAAGTGGGCGCAAATGTATAATTTTTTTTTCACTAAAAACTAAAAACGTAACATTATTGCAATAAAAAAGAGCCTGAAAAACAAGCTCTTAAGAAAATTTTGGTGCGTTTAGATATTATAATACTCTAACATCAACTGCGTTTAAACCTTTTTTTCCTTCTTTAAGGTCAAACTCTACTGTATCACCTTCTCTAATCTCATCGATTAAACCTGATACATGTACAAAATACTCTGTGTTTGATCCTGACTCAGTAACAAATCCAAAACCTTTAGATTCGTTAAAGAACTTTACTGTTCCTTCTTTCATTGTAAAAAAATATTATATTTAATAAAGTGCAAAGATACTTTTATAATTCGATTCTTAAATAATTTTATTTCAACATTACTAAAACTTAACATCTACATAACAATAGATTATGTGTTTCTATTGATTAGAAAACTTAAAAACACACTATAAACCCGTTAATAACTTCTCCTAAAAACACCACAATTTCTTCGTATTTTTACACTTTGATAATGCCTAAACGCTTCAATAAAACACTCTAGATGTATTTAATTTTTGATACTGAAACTACCGGATTACCTAAAAGTTGGAACGCTCCTATTACCGATACAAATAATTGGCCTAGAGCGACACAAATTGCTTGGCAATTACATGATGAATTAGGTAATTTAATTGAGCATAATGATTTCCTTATCAAACCTGACGGATTTAATATTCCGTATGATGCTGAGAGAATTCATGGTATTTCTACCGATTTAGCGCAAGAACAAGGAATTGAACTTTCTGAAGGTTTAGCTTTATTTAATGAAGCTTTAAGTAAAACAAAATTTATAGTTGGGCAAAATCTTGCTTTCGACATTAATATTATGGGATGTGAATTCCATCGTTTAGGTGTTGATAATAATTTAACAAAACTGCCAATATTAGATACCTGTACAGAGCACACTGCAAAAATGTGCCAGATACCTGGTGGCCGTGGTGGTAAATTTAAATTACCAACATTAACCGAATTACACCAGCATTTATTTGGTGATGGTTTCGGAGATGCCCACAACGCAACTGCCGATGTAGAAGCAACAACACGATGTTTTTTAGAATTAATTCGCTTACGCCAATTTACCAAAGAACAACTTCAGGTTACTGATGATTTTTTTGATCGTTACACTCAAAACAACCCGAGCGTTACTCAAATCATAGGATTAAATCACTTAAATCTTAAAAGAGAAAGTGAAAAAATTCGCGCTAGAATTGAAAAAGCTAAAGGCGAAACAACAACAATAAGTACCAATGAAGGCTTAGCTGAGTTAAAAGACAGCCAATTTGCACACCTTCATAATCACACACAATATTCTGTTTTACAATCTACCATACAAATTGGTGCTATTGTAAATGCTGCTGCAAAAGACAACATGTCGGCAGTAGCAATGACCGATACTGGTAATATGATGGCTGCTTTTCATTTTGTACAAGCCGTTTTAAATCACAACAAGGCTGTTGATTCGGCTAATATTGAAGCAATAGAAAAAGGAGAAGAACCTACGCAACAACCTTTAAAACCAATTGTTGGTTGTGAATTTAATATTTGTAATGATCACACTAATAAAAGCCAGAAAGATAACGGTTATCAAGTTGTTTTATTAGCTAAAAATAAAAAAGGATATCACAACTTAGCAAAAATGTCATCTATTGCTTTTGTTGATGGTTTTTATTACATCCCAAGAATTGATAAAAAAGTAGTAGAACAATATAAAGAAGACATTATTGTACTTACAGGTAGTTTGTATGGTGAGGTACCAAGTAAAATATTAAACGTTGGTGAAGCACAAGCTGAAGAAGCATTACTTTGGTGGAAAGAGCAATTTGGCGAGGATTTGTATATTGAATTAATGCGCCATAATCAAGAAGATGAAAAAGTTGTTAATGAAACACTTTTAAAGTTTTCTAAAAAGCATAACGTAAAAATAGTTGCCTCAAACAACACTTTTTATTTAAGTAAAGAAGATGCAAATGCACACGATATTTTACTGTGTGTAAAAGATGGAGAAAAACAAGCAACTCCTAAAGGAAGAGGACGTGGTTATCGTTATGGTTTACCAAACGACGAGTACTACTTTAAATCATCCGAAGAGATGAAAACTTTATTTGCTGATCTTCCAGAAGCAATTATAAACATTCAGGAAATTGTAGATAAAATAGAACCTTATACTTTAGCGCGTGATGTTTTATTACCTGCTTTTGATATTCCTGATGAATTTAAAGACACTAAAGATGAGGAAGACAAAGGAAAAAGAGGTGAAAATAATTTTTTACGTCACCTAACCTATGTAGGTGCCAAAAAACGATACGGTGAAATTACCGAAAGCATTAAAGAACGTTTAGATTTTGAATTATCAGTTATTGAGAAAACAGGATATCCTGGATATTTCTTAATTGTTGAAGATTTTATCCGCGAAGCGAGAAACATGGATGTTGCCGTAGGGCCAGGACGTGGTTCTGCAGCTGGATCGGTAGTTGCCTACTGTTTATGGATTACCAATATAGACCCTATTAAATACGATTTGCTTTTTGAGCGTTTCTTAAATCCCGAACGTGTATCAATGCCCGATATTGATATTGATTTTGATGATGAAGGGCGTGGTCGTGTAATGGATTATGTAATTAATAAATACGGTGCTAATCAAGTAGCACAAATTATTACCTACGGAACCATGGCGGCAAAATCCTCGATTAGGGATACCGCGCGTGTATTAGATTTACCACTTTTTGAGGCCGATAGAATTGCCAAGCTAATTCCCGGAATGAAACTGAAGAAAATATTTTCTTTGGATGAAAAACAACTAAAAGAGAAACTTAGAACCGAAGAAATAGAGTTGGTAAACGAACTAAAAAGACTTTCTAACGGATCTGATTTAATGGCAGAAACCATTAATAAAGCTCGAATTCTAGAAGGTTCTGTTCGTAACACTGGTATTCACGCCTGTGGTGTAATTATTACACCTGATGATATTACCAAATTCGTGCCCGTTGCGCTTGCCAAAGATTCAGACATGTACGTAACTCAGTTCGACAACTCGGTTGTTGAAGATGCTGGTTTACTAAAAATGGATTTCTTGGGATTAAAAACGCTAACCTTAATTAAGGATACCGTTAAAATTGTAAAAGCACGACATGACATTCTTTTAGACCCTGAAAATTTTCCGTTAGATGATGTAAAAACCTATGAGCTTTTCCAAAGAGGAGAAACTGTTGGTATTTTTCAATATGAATCTCCGGGAATGCAAAAACACATGAGATCTTTAAAACCTACCGTTTTTGAAGATTTAATTGCCATGAATGCCTTGTATCGTCCAGGACCAATGGAATATATTCCTTCTTTTATCCGAAGAAAACACGGGGATGAAGAAATTGAATACGATTTACCAGCGATGGAAGAATACCTATCCGAAACATACGGAATTACAGTATACCAAGAGCAGGTAATGTTACTGTCGCAAAAATTAGCTGATTTTACCAAAGGTGAAGCCGATGTTTTACGTAAGGCAATGGGTAAAAAACAAATTGCGGTTCTTGATAAAATGAAACCTAAGTTTGTTGCACAAGCAAGTGCAAACGGCCATGATGCTAAAAAATTAGAGAAAATTTGGACAGATTGGGAAGCATTCGCATCCTACGCCTTTAACAAGTCACACTCTACTTGTTATGCTTGGATTGCTTATCAAACTGCGTATTTAAAAGCGCATTATCCTGCAGAATATATGGCGGCTGTGCTTTCGAATAACATGAACGATATTAAATCGGTTTCGTTTTTTATGGAAGAATGTAAACGTGCCGGAATTACCGTTTTAGGTCCTGATGTAAATGAATCTTTTTCTAAATTCTCAGTAAATAAAGAAGGAGCAATCCGTTTCGGAATGGCAGCAATTAAAGGTGTTGGTGGCCTTGCCGTAAAATCAATTATTAATGAACGTGAAGAGAATGGTCACTTTTCTTCTGTTTTCGACCTTGCTAAACGAGTTGATTTACGTGTAGCAAATAAAAAAGCTTTTGAAGGTTTAATTTTAGCTGGTGGTTTTGATTCTTTTACAAATACCCACAGAGCTCAATATTTTGTAGAGGATGAAAAGAATCAAAAATTTATAGAAAAAGCATTGCGTTTTGGTAACAAATACCAAGAAAATCAGAATTCTTCTCAAGTTTCCTTATTTGGTGGAGCTTCTGAAGAAGAAATGCCAGAACCAATTATTCCTACTTGTGATACTTGGGCAACTATGGAACTACTAGGTAAAGAAAAAGAAGTGGTCGGTATTTATATTTCTGCGCATCCGTTAGATGATTTTAAAAACGAATTAAAATTTTGCAACGCTGCACTATCGCATTACAACGATTTACCTAAATACGAAGGTATGGCATTGTCTTTCGGTGGTATTGTAACCGACGTACAACACCGTATATCAAAAGCAGGAAAAGGTTGGGCTACATTTTTTATTGAGGATTATAGTGAGAATTTCGAGTTTAGAATTTTTGGCGAAGAATACCTTCGATTTAAACACTTTTTGGTACCCAACTCTTTCTTGTTTGTAAAAACAATGGTAAAACCAGGCTGGACAAATAAAGAAGGTGTAAAAGGAGAACCTAGAGTTAGTTTTAACGAGTTCTTGTTACTTCATGACATTATGGATAAAATGTGTAAAAAAATAACCATAAAGATGCCTTTACAGGATGTAAAAGAGAACAGAATTAAAGATTTACAACATTTATTTGCGACTAATAGAGGAACCCAAAATTTACATTTTACTATTTGGGACACCGAAGAAAAAATAGAGCTGAATTTACCAAGCAGAAATACTAAAATTAAAATTTCT
Source organism: Tenacibaculum sp. SM2510 (assembly GCF_057002845.1). Taxonomy (NCBI): domain Bacteria; kingdom Pseudomonadati; phylum Bacteroidota; class Flavobacteriia; order Flavobacteriales; family Flavobacteriaceae; genus Tenacibaculum; species Tenacibaculum sp. SM2510. The sequence goes on along the minus strand of NZ_CP192703.1, from coordinate 2,222,678 downwards.
AATGAATTTTTAAAGTTATTGGATGAGCAACATATTAATTATAAATTAAATTAAAAATGTTTCCTAAACATCTTAACAGTGATGCTTTATTAGTAAACGCAGTTAATGAAAAATTGTACGCAAACTTAATTACTCAGCTAAATAAAGATTTTAGCTTAGCTAATTTAGCAATTATTTTAACTAAAAACAGCACTCCAGCTACATTAAAAGATGAGTTAAGAAAAGTAATAAAACATTTAATTCTGACGGATTTAAACAGCTATAAAAACCTTTTATATATTGTTGATATTCCTGAAGTAATGACTTATAAAAAAGAAGCATCAAATATTGACACCTATACCGAAAGTATTGTCTTTTTAATATTAAAAAGAGTTTGGAAAAAAGTATGGTTTCGAGCTAATTATTCTAATTAGTCAACTCTCTAAATAAACTTTCTAAATTTTTGTTTTCAGTATTTAAGCCAAGTATCTTTAAACCGTTTTCTTGCGCAAAATCAAAAATTACTGGACGCATATCTTCCGTCGTTTCAAAAGTAAGTATCCAGTTATTTTCTACCGTATTTTTATAGTGAGTAAGATTCGGTAAACGCTGTATAAATTGCTCTTCTAACTTATAATCAAACGTTACTTTAATTGTTTGTTCCTTGCTTGTTTTAAGTTCAGTAATTGGTTTATCAATAACCAACTCTCCTTTATTTATAATAATTACACGATCGCAAACTGCCTCTACCTCTTGCATAATGTGAGTAGATAATAAAACTGTTTTATTCTTCCCCAATTCTTTAATCAACTCACGAATTTCTACTAATTGATTCGGATCTAATCCTGTGGTTGGCTCATCTAAAATTAACACTTCTGGGTCGTGTAAAATAGCTGCAGCTAAACCCACTCTTTGACGGTATCCTTTTGAGAGTTGCCCTATTTTTTTATGTGATTCAATCGTTAATCCTACTTTCTCGATTACCTCAGCGATACTTGTTTTTTCAACTTTATAAATTGCTGCTTGAAATTGTAAATACTCGCGTACATACATATCTAAATACAACGGATTATGTTCGGGTAAGTATCCTATTTTTTTCTGTGCTTCAATTGGATTTTTAACAACGTCTATTCCGCTTACAAAAACAGCTCCTTCACTTGGCTGAATAAATCCGGTTAAGATTTTCATAGTGGTAGATTTTCCGGCTCCGTTTGGACCTAAAAACCCAACTATTTCTCCTTTTTCGGCTTCAAAAGAAATGTCATTGACTGCTTTTTGTGTTCCGTAAACTTTAGATATAGAAGTAAGTTGTATTGACATATTTTGGTTGATCTTTTAAAAAAATGTTGCTGCGAAAAAGCTGAAGTAATCTTATAGCTAACAGATTGCTTCGTTCCTCGCAATGACGGGATTAATTACACTCTCTTATAAGAAACGAAACTATAATCGTATTTATTTTTCTCATCTGCTTTACAATCCTCTCGAGATACTTCTTTCCAAACGTCTAAGTCAATTATTGGAAAGAAAACATCCGCTTCAAAATCGTGATGAACAATGGTAATATCTAATTGATCAACCAACCCTTTTTCGATTGCTTGTTTATAAATTTGGGCTCCACCAATTATAAAAACATCCGAAGCTGCTTTTGACATATCAATCGCTTCTTCAATTGAATTCGCCACCAAACATCCATCTTTAAAATAGTCATTATTTCTAGTTATGATTACTGATGTGCGATTTGGCAATGGTTTTCCAATACTTTCAAAAGTATTACGTCCCATTAAAATATGATGTCCTGAGGTAATTTTTTTAAACCGTTTTAAATCAGCAGGAAGGTGCCAAATTAAATCGTTATCTTTTCCTAAAGCATTATTATTGGCTATTGCAGCAATTATTGTAATCATAAATAGTATTTAATGAATGGCTATACACTTTTTACCCATTCTTTAATATAACTTGTTAAGTCTCTTTTTCTTGTAATAGCTTCACCTAAAACATCTGTTTTTATATTATCTACTAAGGTTTTAATTGCTTCTAAAACTTTTTCATCATTAATATCAGCTATTTTATCATAGAGGGAATCTTTTAAAACATCAACATTTGTAGTCATTTTATTTCTTTTTAGGTTCTTATTACAAAGCTAGTAAAGAATTTACATAAAATAATGTTAAATTACACTGCTACAACACCTTTAATATGTGGATGCGGATTATAATCTACCAACTCAAAATCTTCAAAAGTAAAATCTTCAATATTTTTAATTTCTGGATTCATTTTCATCTTTGGTAGTGTACGTGTATCACGAGACAATTGCAATTCTAATTGCGCTATATGATTGTTATAAATATGTGCATCACCAAAAGTATGAATAAACTCCCCTGCTTCATAACCACAAACCTGAGCTATCATCATCGTAAATAAAGCATATGAAGCGATGTTAAACGGAACACCTAAAAATATATCGGCACTTCGTTGGTATAACTGACAAGATAATTTTCCGTCTGCTACATAAAACTGAAAAAATGCATGACACGGTGGTAAAGCTGCTTTATCGTTAGCAACGTTTTCAGAAAATGATTTTGATGTATCTGGCATTACAGAAGGATTCCAAGCAGAAACTAACATTCTGCGACTGTTTGGATTCGTTTTTAGTGTCTCAATAACATCTTTTAATTGATCTATTTCATCACTATTCCAATTACGCCATTGATGACCATAAACAGGTCCTAAATCGCCGTTTTCATCAGCCCACGAATTCCATATTTTAACGCCGTTTTCTTGTAAATACTTAATATTTGTATCTCCTTTTATAAACCAAAGCAACTCATATATAATCGATTTTAAATGTAACTTCTTAGTGGTTACCATCGGAAAACCTTCATTTAAATCAAATCTCATTTGATGACCAAAAACACTTTTTGTTCCTGTTCCTGTTCTATCACCTTTCTCGTTACCGTTTTCTAAAACGTGTTTTACTAAATCTAGATATTGCTTCATCTTCTACTTTTGATTTCTGTAAAAATAAAAAAGCTTCAACATTTAATGCTGAAGCTTTTCAAATTTATATTAATAAGTTATTAACTTTTTAAATTGTTAGTAGCGACTCGCTACCCAATAATCATACCTGCAATTGTTGCTGACATTAAAGAAGCTATTGTTCCTCCAATTAAAGCTTTCATTCCAAATTCTGATAATGTTTTACGTTGTCCTGGTGCTAATGAACCAATACCCCCAATTTGAATACCGATTGATGCAAAATTTGCAAATCCGCAAAGCATATAAGTTGCCATAATAATTGATTTATTATACGTTAAATGTGTTGCGTTTGCTATATTTTTAAGTTCAGCTAACTGAATGTAGCCAACAAATTCACTTGCTGCTAATTTAATTCCTAACAACTGCCCCATTAAAGCCATATCTTCTTTTGCTACCCCTATCAACCACATTAAAGGCGCAAAAACATATCCTAAAATTGCTTCTAAAGAAAACTTAGCATAACTTGTGTTTTCTGCCATCCAAGTGTTTAGGGCTGTAACATCTCCTACCCAACCTAAAATCCCGTTTATCATTGCAATAAAAGCAATAAATACTAATAACATCGCTGCTACATTCATTGCTAATTGTAAACCTTCAGTTGTTCCATTGGCTATAGCATCTAATATATTTGAACCTATCTTATCTGATGATACCTGTACTTCTGTATTTACTTTTTCTGTTTGTGGGTACAAAATTTTAGAAATAATTATAGCACCTGGTGCTGCCATTACCGATGCTGCTAACAAATGTTTTGCATACAACAATCGCAACCCTTCATCTTCTCCCCCTAAAAATCCAATATAAGCTGCTAAAACAGCTCCGGCTACCGTTGCCATACCCCCAATCATTACTAACAGTATTTCTGATCGGTTCATTTTTTCTAAATATGCCTTAATTAATAAAGGAGCTTCTGTTTGACCTAAAAATATATTTCCTGCAACAGACAAACTTTCTGCTCCAGATATTTTTAACGTTTTAGTTAAAAGCCAAGCTAAGGCTTTTACTACTTTTTGAATTAAACCAAGGTAAAATAACAATGATGTTAATGCTGAAAAGAAAATAATGGTTGGTAATACTTGAAAAGCAAATATAAATCCAAACGAACTCATATCTGATACCAACCCGCTAAATAGAAATTCACTTCCTGCTCGCGTAAAATCTAACACACTTACAAATAAACCTCCAACTATTTCAAAGGCACTTTGTACAATAGGTATTTTTAAAACACCTACAGCTATAACCAACTGAAAGGCCAAACCTAAACCTACTGTTTTCCAATCGATTCCTTTTCTATTCGCGCTAAATAAAAATGCAATAATTAACAATGAAATCATTCCCAGAGCACCACGCAGTAAACTTTGAGCAGAAAAACCTTTACTAGGTATAATCGCTTCAGATATCTCGGCATCTTCTTGAACTTTACTTGCTATAAAAACCGTGTTTTGGCCAGATGTAAAATTATATAACACATCCTTTTCTGCTAACACTAATGATTCTTCTGTTAATTCAACTACATTATAGTAGCGAACTGTATCAATAGGCTGTTTATGATTAAGGATTAATAAATTATTCTGATGAATATAGTTTCCTGCTGTTTGTAAGCTATCTTTAGCTACTATAGAGTAATTGAAATTACCTCTAGTTAGATTTAATACATCTGATGGATTTATGGCTACTACCGAATTACCATCAGTAGTAGTAATCGATGAAAAATTCCACTTTTTCTCTATGCTTTGACCAAAAGTTAGTATTGATGCACAAAGCATTATGAGAGTACATAATTTCTTCATTTTATATATTTTATTAAGAACGCTTGCTTATTTCGTCGCGAATTTCTGCTGCCAACTCATAGTCTTCATTTGCAACAGCTTCATTAAGTTGTTCGTGTAATTCTTGTAATGATAAATGCGTATATCCCTTTTCCTCTTCAAACTCTTCTTCTAAAGAGAACTCTATTCCGTCAGACTCTAAATCTTCTTCAATAATTAACTCTTCATCTAATTTTAAATAAACACCTGCTTTATCTAAAATATTCTCGTACGTAAAAATAGGCGCTTGAAAACGTACTGCTAATGCTATTGCATCAGAAGTACGGGTATCTATAACTTCTTCTATACCTTCTCTTTCACATATCAAACTAGAATAAAAAACACCATCAATCAATTTATGTATAATAACCTGGGTTACTTTGATCGAAAATTTATCTGAGAATGTCTTAAATAAATCGTGCGTAAGTGGTCTTGGTGGGCGTATTTCTTTCTCTAAAGCGATTGCTATAGATTGCGCTTCAAATGCTCCAATAATAATAGGTAGGGTTCTTGTACCATCCATTTCACTTAACACTAATGCATAAGCTCCACTTTGAGTTTGGCTATACGAAATCCCTTTAATAGTTAGTTTTATTAAACTCATGTACAATTATAAAATAACAAAAAGCTGTCTAATTTTAGGCTCTACGCTTCAAATTTAGACAGCCTTCTTAAGTGGGCACAATTTACTAAAAATTATGAGTTGACCTCTAATTTCTACAAAAAGAAAATTTGCCCAACAAAATTATGCTTGTTTAAACGCTTTTAACTTTTCCACCAACTGAGGTACAACCTCAAAAGCATCACCTACAATACCGTAATCTGCGGCCTTAAAGAAAGGAGCTTCTGGGTCTGTATTAATAACCACTTTTACTTTTGATGCATTAATACCTGCTAAATGCTGAATTGCACCAGAAATACCAATGGCAATATATAAGTTTGAGGCTACTGGCTTACCAGTTTGCCCTACGTGTTCACTGTGAGGGCGCCATCCTAAATCAGATACTGGCTTAGAACATGCTGTTGCAGCACCTAAAACAGTAGCTAACTCTTCAATCATTCCCCAGTTCTCAGGTCCTTTCATACCACGACCAGCAGAAACTACGATATCAGCATCTGCAATAGTTACTGTACCACTAGCTTTACTAATACTTTCTGATTTCACTCCTAGTTCTGGCAAAGTAGCGTCAAAACTTTCTGTTGATCCACTTACTGCATTTTCGTGAGCTCCGTATGAGTTCTTTGCTACTCCAACTACTTTGTTCTCTGTTGAAATTTCAGTATTGTTAAATCCTTTATTTGAAAAAGCTTTTCTTTTTACTACAAACGGACTCACACTACTTGGTAAAGCTACAACGTTAGAGGCATAACCTGCCTCCAAAGCAACAGCTACTAAAGGCGCAACTGTAAAACCATCAATACTAGAATCTATGATTACTGTATTTGCTGATTTTGATTCTGCTACTTGCTTAATAACTGAAGCGTATGCTTTTGCATTAAAAGATGCTAAGTCATTCTTTACTTCAATTACTTTTTCTGCTCCGTATGCATATAATTCAGAAGCATCTCCTCCGTTGATCGTTAACACCAACATATCGCTTCCTAATTGTTCTGCTACTTTTTTTCCGTATGAAACTACTTCAAAAGCAGTTTTTTTAAATTTTCCTTCCGATGAATCGGCAAAAACTAATACAGACATATTTTTATGTTTTTTTTATATTCTCACGAGAAAAGTAATTTTCAAAACAAACTACCTCACTTTATTCGCAACAACGTGGTTTTAAATCTTACTTTTAAATTGCTTTTGCTTCGTTGTGTAACAAGTCGATTAATTCATCAACAGTATCAACTAACTTTACAGCTCCTTTTGCTAAAGGCTTCTCGAAATTTTGAGTCGCAGTACTTGCAGCAACACCTGTTGATTCTAATACAGCTAAAGGCTTTTTACGAGCCATCATAATTCCACGCATATTTGGTATACGTAAATCTTTTTCTTCTACTAACCCTTTTTGCCCCGCAATTACTATTGGTAAAGTTGAAGACACTTTCTCTTCACCTCCATCAATCTCTCTGCTTAAAGACACATTTATTCCATCTACTTCAGCACCAACACAAGCATTCACAAAGTTAAAATCTACCAATGAGGCTAACATTCCTGGCACCATTTGACCATTATAATCTGCTGACTCTTTACCTGCTAATACTAAATCGTAACCACCGCTTTTAACAACAGCTGCTAATTCTTTAGCCACCATAAAGCCATCGGTTGGCTCTGCGTTTATACGAATTGCATCATCTGCACCAATAGCTAAGGCTTTACGCAAAGTTGGCTCTGTTGAAGCTCCTCCAACATTTACAACAGTTACGGTAGCTCCTTGCTTTTCTTTAAACCACATTGCGCGAGTTAAGCTAAACTCATCATAAGGATTTATAACATATTGAACTCCATTAGTATCAAACTTTGTATCGTTGTCTGTAAAGTTGATTTTCGAAGTAGTATCAGGAACGTGACTGATACAAACTAATATTTTCATATATTGTTGTTTTTAAGAAACTTAATTTTGAACCACGAAGTTACATCTTTTTTTGCAATTTACTATGCATGCATAATAAATATTTTAGCTTACCTCTCTTAATTAACAATAGAACCCTATAAATGTAAGCAATCATTTGTTTAAGTTAAAAACCTATTTCTTATTTGTATTTTTATTATTTTTGCAATCTTGATAAACAACTACTAATATAACGTATGAAAACAATACAATTTAGAGAGGCTATTTGCGAAGCTATGAGTGAAGAAATGCGAAGAGATGAAAGCATTTACTTAATGGGTGAAGAAGTAGCTGAATATAATGGAGCTTATAAGGCTTCAAAAGGGATGCTAGATGAGTTTGGTGAGAAAAGAGTTATTGACACTCCTATTGCTGAATTAGGTTTTGGTGGTATTGCGGTTGGATCTGCAATGAATGGAAATCGCCCTATTGTTGAATACATGACTTTTAATTTCTCTTTAGTTGGTATTGATCAAATTATTAACAATGCTGCCAAAATTCGTCAAATGAGTGGTGGACAACTTAATTGTCCTATTGTTTTTCGTGGCCCAACAGGCTCTGCTGGTCAATTAGGAGCTACACACTCACAAGCTTTTGAAAACTGGTTTGCCAACACACCTGGTTTAAAGGTTATTGTACCTTCTAATCCTTATGATGCAAAAGGTTTATTAAAAGCAGCAATTCGTGATGATGACCCTGTAATTTTTATGGAATCTGAACAAATGTATGGTGACAAAATGGAAGTTCCAGAAGGTGAATATATAATTCCTATTGGAGTGGCAGATATTAAAAGAGAAGGTACAGATGTAACGGTCGTTTCTTTTGGTAAAATTATTAAAGAAGCATACAAAGCTGCTGATGAATTAGCTAAAGAAGGAATTTCTGTTGAAATTATCGACTTACGTACTGTTCGTCCTATGGATCATAATACAATTTTAAAATCCGTAAAGAAAACAAACAGATTAGTAATACTTGAAGAAGCATGGCCATTTGGTAGTGTCTCTTCAGAAATTACTTTTAGAGTACAAGATGAAGCTTTTGATTATTTAGATGCTCCTATAAAAAGAATTACAACTGCTGATACACCAGCACCGTATTCACCAGTTTTATTAGCTGAGTGGCTACCTAATGCTAGTGATGTTGTAAAAGCAGTTAAAGATGTTTTATATCTTAACAAGTAATAGAAAAATAGAAAATTGAAAAGAAACAAAAAATCCTTTTGACAAATGTCAAAAGGATTTTGCAGTAATAAAAAAATGAAAAATTCGCTACTAATTCTACTATTACTCATTACCAGCTCCTTATATGCTCAACTCACATTAAAGGGTAAAGTTGTCGATGAATTTAATAACCCGATGCCTTTTGTTAATGTGTTTTTAAAAAATACAGCATACGGAACTGTAACAAATGATGATGGTACATTTTTTTTAAAAACAAAAAAATTTAGAGGCACCTTAAACGTTTCTTTTATCGGTTTTCAAACGCAAATTTTAAAAGTTAATAAAAAAACTAAGTTTTTAAAAATTGTTCTAAAAGAAGAAGGTAATGAATTAGAAGAAGTGGTAATTGTTTCAAAACCAAAAAAACGCTTAAAAAAGAAAGAGAATCCGGCATATAGAGTTTTAAAAGAAATTTGGAAAAGAAAGAGGAAAAATGGACTTGATTTAGTTAATTATTATCAATACAAAAGACAATCTACTATTGAATTAGGGCTTAATAACCTAGATACTGTTTTCTTAAAAAACATTTTTAAAGATCAATATAAAGAAACAATAGACAACGTAAAGTATGATAGCGATGGAGTTAACTACTACGTACCTATTTACCTAAACGAAGAAATAGCAAATATATACGGAGATAATAAAAACGATAATGTTAGAGAAGATATTGAAGCTGAAAAGGCTGAAGGAATAGGAACCAAAGGTTTTGTTTTTGATAAAATGTCAAATACATTTCAAGATGTTGATGTGTTTAAAAACAACATTACTTTATTAACAAAGTCTTTTATTAGCCCTTTATCTAGCGATGGTTTTGCAACCTATGATTATGTACTTTATGACAGTATCGTTAAAAACAACAAAAAAACGTACAACATATACTTTTTTCCTATCAGAGATGGTGACCTAGCCTTTCAAGGAAACTTTTGGGTGTCAGACAAAACATTTTCTATCGAAAAAATAAAAATGAAGGTCCATAAAAGTATCAACTTAAATTTTGTTAGGGACTTATCATTTGAAAAAGAATTTGAACTAAGAAACGATAGTATATACATACCTACCAAAAATGCCTATGTAGGTGATTTTACGTTTATTGACAAAAATGAAAACAATAAAGGATTAACAATCAAAAAAACAATTCTTTATAACAACTATATATTAGACAAACCACTTGCTAAAGATTTTTACACACAAGAGATTGTAAAAATAAGGCCAGATCAATACAAAAAAGAAGACTCTTATTGGAAAGGAAAACAAAATGAAGAGAGTAATTCAACATATAACTTCATAAAAGTAGTAAAAGAAAAAAAACAAATTAAAAACATAACTGGTTTAATAAACACTGTGGCTAGTGGGTTTATAAATACCCCTGCAGGAATTCAATTAGGTCCATTTTGGACAATTTTCGCTAACAATCAAGTAGAAGGCTTCAGGACCAAAGTCGGCTTTAGAACCTTTAAATCTAAAGACGATCGTTTTCGTTTGAGTGGTCACTTAGCTTATGGCTTTAAAGACAAAGGATTTAAATACGGTTTAGAAGGTCGTTATTTATTATCATACAAGCCAAGAATAGCAGTTGGATTAGCATATCAAAAAGACATAGAACAATTAGGAAGCGTTTTATTGAACACCACCCAACTCTTAGGTTCTTCTTTTGGTACCGATGCTTTATTTTCTAGAGGTGACAACTTCTTTTTATCTAAAGTTGAAAAAATTGCTACTAATTTCGATTATCAAATTAAAACCAACTTACATATAGGTGTTAATTTTTCACACGCAACTATAAAATCTGCATCTCCTAAAGATTTCTCGATGGACTATCGTGATGAAAGCGGAAACATTAAATCTAGAATAACTGATGTTGCTTCTGACCTTTATATTTCTTATACCCCTGGTAGATTTGTATATGGCCTTGGAGTTGAAAGACGTTTCGGGCGTAATATTTTTCCGACTTTAGTCTTAAATTACCGCAGAGGATATAAAGGAGTTTTTAACGGGTCACATACCTACGATAAATTACAATTTAAATACAACCACCCTATTCTTTTAAGTAAATTTGGTATTTTAGATGCCACTCTAGAAGCAGGAAAAACATTTGGTACATTACCAATAGGTTTATTAAACGTAATACCAGCAAACCAAACATTATCATTAACAAAAAACACATTTGCTTTATTGAATTATTATGATTTTGTTACTGATTCTTATTTAGCTACACATTTCGAGCAACATTTTAATGGCTTTATCTTAAACAGAGTTCCTTTACTAAAAAAACTCAAGCTACGTAGTTTGGTTACATTTCGAGCTGCATATGGAACAATCTCAAAAGAAAATAGAGCTATTAATGATGGTTTAGTAAATAGTAGTGGTGCTGCAAACATTAACTACAACACTCCTAATAAACTGTATTACGAATACAGTGTTGGTCTTGAAAATATTGGGTATGGTAACTTGCGTTTTTTTCGTATAGATGCTATTTGGAGGAGCAACTACAAACCTCCTACAGGCTCATTTGCACCACCAACACCGAAGTTTGCAATACGCATAGGAGTTAAACCGGGCTTATAATCATTAGTTTAACAATAAAATAATAGTTCTTTTTTGTTAAAAAACACTAATAAATTATTACTTTTGCAAACCGATTTTTAGAAACAAAGAAAAGCAAGATAATATGACTGCAAAAGAAAGAAAAACAGTAGATGTTTTAATTGAAATACCAAAAGGAAGTAGAAATAAATACGAATACGATTTTGACTTAGGAAAGATTCGTTTCGATAGAATGTTATTTTCATCAATGATGTACCCTGGAGATTACGGTTTCATTCCAGAAACTTTAGCTTTAGATAACGATCCATTAGATGTATTAGTTTTAGGAGCTGAGCCAACTTTTCCTATGTGTGTTATGGAAGTAAAACCAATCGGTGTTTTCCATATGGCAGATGAAAAAGGACAAGATGAAAAAATTATTTGTGTTCCTGTTTCTGATCCTATCTGGAGTCAATTAAACGACTTAAAAGATATGAACCCTCACCAAGTTAAAGAAATTACTCACTTTTTTCAAGTTTATAAAGATTTAGAAAAGAAAAAAGTAGATGTAGGTGGTTGGGGAGACGCAAACGAAGCTTATGAAATCTTAGATAAGTGTATTGAACGTTACGAAAACAGCGAGCATAAAGCAAACGGAGATTTTACTATTTAATCAGTAAATTTCTATATAAATTATCAAAAACCTCTCAGAATATTCTGAGAGGTTTTTTGTTTAGTCGCTGATTTAGTTATATTTACGAACATCAATTAACTAATCAAAACATAAATTATATGGAATCAATAATGATTTGGATGCCAATTGCAGCTGCTGTAATAGGATTACTTTACATGCTCATTAAGAAAAAATGGGTAATGACACAAGATGCTGGAGATGGAAAAATGAAAGAAATTTCTGACCATATTTATGAAGGCGCTTTAGCTTTCTTAAATGCAGAATACAAGCTATTAACAATTTTTGTAATTATCGTTAGTGTTTTACTGGCGATTGTAGCCTACTTTGTTCCAACAACAAGTTATTTAATTGTAATCGCATTTATCTGTGGTGCTATTTTTTCTGCTTTCGCAGGAAACATGGGAATGAAAATAGCAACCAAAACAAATGTAAGAACTACGCAAGCTGCAAAAACAAGTTTACCTAATGCTTTAAGAGTATCTTTTGGAGGTGGAACTGTAATGGGACTCGGCGTTGCCGGATTAGCTGTTTTAGGATTAACCACATTTTTTATTGCTTTCTTCTATTTCTTTATGGGAGGTGTTTGGACAAACACGATGGATATGACTATTGTTCTTGAAACCCTAGCTGGATTCTCTTTAGGTGCAGAAAGCATTGCACTATTTGCCCGTGTTGGTGGAGGAATCTATACAAAAGCTGCCGATGTTGGTGCCGATTTAGTAGGTAAAGTTGAAGCTGGTATTCCTGAAGATGACCCACGTAACCCTGCTACAATAGCTGATAATGTAGGTGATAATGTAGGTGATGTTGCCGGTATGGGAGCAGATTTATTCGGTTCATATGTTGCAACTGTTTTAGCAGCAATGGTTTTAGGAAATTATGTTATTAAAGATATGGGCGGAAGTATTTCTGATGCCTTTGGCGGAATTGGACCTATATTATTACCAATGGCAATTGCGGGTATCGGAATTATAATTTCGATGATCGGAACCATGTTGGTAAAAATTAAAAGTAATGATGCTAAAGAATCTCAAGTAATGAGCGCCTTAAACTTAGGTAACTGGGTTTCTATTGCTCTAGTAGCAATCGCTTGTTTTGTTTTATGTAAATGGATGCTTCCTGAAAACATGCAAATGGAATTCTTTGGTGAAGGTTTACAAAATATCTCATCAATGAGAGTATTTTACGCAACATTGGTTGGTTTGGTTGTTGGTGCTGTTATTTCTTCAGTAACCGAATATTATACAGGCTTAGGAAAATCTCCTATTTTAAAAATAGTACAACAATCTTCTACGGGCGCCGGAACAAATATTATTGCCGGTTTAGCAACTGGTATGATTTCTACATTTCCTTCTGTTTTATTATTTGCTGCCGCAATTTGGTCATCGTATGCTTTAGCAGGATTTTACGGAGTAGCATTAGCGGCATCTGCAATGATGGCAACTACCGCTATGCAATTAGCCATTGATGCTTTCGGACCAATTGCAGACAATGCAGGTGGAATTGCAGAAATGAGCGAACAAGAACCGATCGTTAGAGAACGCACAGATATTTTAGATGCCGTAGGTAATACAACTGCCGCAACAGGTAAAGGTTTCGCAATTGCTTCTGCGGCATTAACATCATTAGCTTTATTTGCTGCCTATGTAACGTTTACAGGAATAGACGGAATTAATATTTTTAAAGCACCTGTTTTAGCTATGTTATTTGTGGGAGGAATGGTTCCTGTAGTTTTTTCTGCTTTAGCGATGAATGCTGTTGGTAAAGCAGCCATGGAAATGGTACAAGAAGTAAGGCGTCAGTTTAAAGATATTCCAGGGATAATGGAAGGTACTGGGAAACCAGAATACGATAAATGTGTCGCGATTTCGACAGAAGCTTCTTTAAGAGAAATGATGTTACCAGGATTGTTAACAATCGGATTTCCTTTAATTATTGCCTTTGTCCCAATGCTATTCGGAATGAATAATTTAGCAATTGCCGAAATGCTAGGTGGCTATATGGCGGGTGTTACAGTTTCTGGTGTGCTCTGGGCAATCTTTCAGAACAATGCTGGTGGCGCTTGGGACAATGCTAAGAAATCTTTTGAAGCTGGTGTAGAAATCAACGGAGAAATGACTTACAAAGGTTCTGATGCTCACAAGGCCGCTGTAACCGGAGATACGGTGGGTGATCCTTTTAAAGATACTTCTGGTCCATCAATGAATATTTTAATCAAACTTACCTGTTTAATTGGATTGGTAATTGCTCCTATTTTAGGCGGCCATAATATTGATGCAAATTCTCTTTCTGAAAACATTACCATGACAAAAAATGGTGAAACGGTTAGAGTTGAACTCAATAATGGTATTTATACTAATGACGACGGCAAAACAACCGTCATTAAAAATAAAATCAATAAAATTATTAAAGTAGCTATTAGCAAAAATGCTGACGGAACTGCAAAAGCTACAATAATTACAACTACTACTGGAAACGGAGAAGAAATTAGAAAAGAAGAAGAAGTTATAGAAGGAACTTTAGAAAAAGTAAAAAAGAAAATAAAAGCTTTTGAAGATAGCGGAGATAAAATTAATATCAACGCCACAGAAGAAGGCAATAAAACCCTCAAAGAAATAAAAGTTGATATTGAAGAAATAAAATAATTTAACAACTATATTTTATAGAAACCCGATAGCTATATTCTATCGGGTTTCTTATTTTTGTAAGATGTCTAAAAGAACCCAATCTGATTTTAAAATAGATAACCCTAAAGAGTTTAAGCAAAAACTATTTGCTTGGTCTAAACAGTTTGAAACTGCTATTTGGTTGGATTCTAATAATTACGAGCAAAAATATTCTTCGTTCGATTGTTGTTTGGCTGCAGATGAATTTACATCTATAAAAACTGATGCTCAAAATGCTTTTGATAAACTAAAAGAATATCAATCATATACTAAAGATTATCTTTTTGGCTATATTTCTTATGATGTAAAAAATGATGTTGAAAAACTAGAGTCAACTAATTTTGACGGACTTCATTTTCCTGACTTGTATTTTTTTCAACCTCAAAAATTAATTTTCATTAAAGGCAATACGGTTGAGTTTCATTATTTACAAATGATAGATGATGAGCTAGAAGAAGATTTTAATGACATCTTAGAAACGAATCCAAATGTTACTTTGAGTGATGTCGAAAAATCATCAGAACAAGAAAAAATCAAAATAAAACTTCGCATTCACAAAGATGAATACCATCAAAAAGTATCGAAAGTTTTAAAACATATTCATAGAGGCGATATTTATGAAGCTAATTTCTGCCAAGAGTTTTATGCCGAAAACACCAATATCAATCCTTATAAAATATATACGCAATTAAACGACATTTCTGAACCGCCTTTCGCTACTTTTTTCAGGCACGAAAATTTATATTTATTATCGGCAACACCTGAAAGGTATTTAAAAAAAGAAGGAACAAAAATTATATCACAACCTATTAAAGGAACCGCAAAACGTTTAATTGATGTTATTGAAGATGATAAAATAGCTTTCGATTTATCACGCGACGAAAAAGAACGAGCAGAAAATGTGATGATTGTAGATCTAGTTCGCAATGACTTATCAAAAACTGCAAAAAAAGGAAGTGTAATTGTTGAAGAACTTTGCAAAGTGCATTCTTTTAAACAAGTGCATCAAATGATATCTACAATAATTTCAGAAATAGCAACAACTACAGATCCTGTTGATGTTATTAAAGACACTTTTCCGATGGGAAGCATGACGGGAGCACCAAAAGTATCAGCCATGAAAATTATTGAAGAATTAGAGGAAACCAAACGCGGTTTGTATTCAGGAACTATTGGTTATTTTACGCCTAATAGCGACTTTGATTTTAATGTAATTATTAGAAGTATTTTATACAATGCTGATGAAAATTACGTTTCATATTCAGTTGGCGGAGCAATTACAGCCAAGTCAACTCCCGAGAAAGAATATGAAGAGTGCTTACTAAAAGCAAAAGCAATGAAATATGTGCTCTTAAACTCAAAGTAGTTCACTATATTGAACCCTAAATATTTAAAAATTACATGAATTTTACCAATCCATTAGTATATGGTATTCCTTGTTTTTTGGGTCTTATTTTATTAGAACTTACGTATAGTAAAACGCACAATAAAAAAGATTTATATAACTGGAAGGATTTAGTATCTAGCCTAACAATGGGTATCGGATCTGTTATTATAGCGCCTTTAATTAAAACAGTTTCTGCAATTCTTATTTTTAATTATGTGTATGAAGTTTTTAATCCGTTTGTAAATGGTATTCGCATGAACATTATGGGTTGGGAATCTTTTGGATATGCTTGGTATGTTTGGATTGCTTGCCAGCTATTAGATGATTTTAGTTACTACTGGTTTCACAGACAAAATCACATGGTTCGTTTTTTATGGGCCGCACATATCGTACACCATTCATCAAATAATTTTAATCTAGGAACCGCTGTTCGCAACGGTTGGTTTACCATTTTATACAAACCTTTTTTTTACATGTGGTTACCTGCAATTGGTTTTTCTCCAGAAATGGTGGTTGTTTGTTTAGGAATTGAAGCCTTATGGCAATTTCAACTACATTCGGTATATATCTCTAAAATTAAGTATATTGATATAATCTTTAACACGCATACAATGCATCAAGTACATCATGCAAAGAATATTGAATACATGGATAAAAACCATGGGGGATTTCTAAATGTTTTTGATAGGTTATTTGGTACATGGAAAGAATTAGATGAAGAAATTGATATTAAATACGGCGTAACACATGCACCGAACTCTTATAATCCTTGGATAATTTTAACCCATGAATACAAAGATATTTTTAACGACACCAAAAAATCTAGTAATTGGGTTCATAAATTTATGTATATTTTTGGTCCTCCGGGATGGAGTCATAACGGAAGTACGATTAGTGTTAAAGAGATGCGAAAACTTATCGCTCAAAAAAATCAGAAGTAATGATTATAGATCAAGAAGAAAAATTTAAAGAAGTATTACCTAAAATAGAAGGAACTGTAAATGAGCAAAGTTTTTTCAATAAATTTTTAGAATTGTATCCTGAAGCTTGGAAACAACATAAAATCACCTTCTCTAAATTTAAGAGAGGAAAACAGTTTGGTAAAACAATTCCGCTACCTAAACCCGAAGTTTCTTTAAGAAAAGAGATAAGGCAATGGCTACAAAAAAATAAATTATGACACATCAAGAATTTAATTTCGATTATCATAAAACTACTTTTTTTGGTCAATTTTGGCAACCCAAAGCAGTAAAAGCAGTGGTGGTTATTATTCACGGAATGGGAGAACATTCTGGCCGCTATGAACATGTTGCTAAAAAATTAAATGACAATAATTTTGGCGTTATTGCTTTTGATCATTTCGGCCACGGTAAAACCACAGGTAAAAGAGGTCATAATCCTGGTTTTGATACTGTATTAGAAAGCATATCGAAGTTAATCGCAAAAGCAAAAAATGTGTTCGGAGAGAAACCATTATTTTTATACGGACATTCTATGGGGGGTAACGCAGTTATAAACTACGCACTTCGTAAAGAAAATAACTTAACAGGAATCATTGCCACTAGCCCAATGCTAAAATTAGCTTTTGATCCGCCAGCATGGAAACTTTCTTTAGGTAAAATGATGCAAAAAATTGCACCGTCAATAACTTTAGGAAATGAGTTAGATGCTAATGATATTTCTCGTGACAAAACTGAAGTAGCAAAATATATTAACGATCCGTTAGTGCATGATAAAATTAGTCCGAATTTTTCTTTATCTTTTATTGATTCCGGTGAATGGGCGATTCAAAATGCAGCAAGCTTAAAAAAACCTATGTTATTATTACATGGTACAGGCGATAAAATTATCGATTATAAAGCAACAGAAACTTTTGCCAATGCAACAAAAAAAGCAAGTCTAAAACTTTATGAAGGCGGTTACCATGAGCTACAACATGATTTATGTAAAGAAGAAATGATGCAAGACATTGTTAACTGGTTAAATAATCAACTATAAATAAAGATAGTTCTAAAAATGCTGCAACAATTATCGGAACATATTGACACCCATTTTTCGTTTTTAAAAGAAAAAAAACTCCTAATTGCAATTTCTGGAGGAGTTGACAGCGTTGTTTTAACATATTTATTACATCAATTAAACTTTACTATTTCATTAGCACATTGTAATTTTCAGCTAAGAGATGAAGAAAGTGACTTAGATGAAGTTTCTATTAAAGAACTTGCAAATAAATTACATGTCCCTGTTTTTTCAATACTATTTGAAACATCCAAATATGCTAAAAAACACAAATTATCAACTCAAATAGCTGCCAGAAAACTTCGATATAACTGGTTTGATGAGTTGATAAAACAAAATAATTTCGACTATATTTTAACAGGTCACCATGCTGATGATAATCTAGAAACTTTTATTATTAATTTAACCCGCGGTACAGGTTTAGATGGCTTAACAGGCATCCCTGCCGTAAACGGAAAAATCGTGCGTCCTTTATTAAATTTTTCACGAGAACAAATAGAAACTTACGCCACAGATAATAATATTCAATGGCGAGAAGATGCTAGTAATTCTGAAATAAAATATGTCCGAAATAAAATAAGGCATCAAATTGTTCCGCTTTTAAAAGAATTAAACCCTAGTTTATTAAAAACACACTATAAGACTACCGATTTTCTTAAACAATCTCAGCAAATTATTGCTGACCGAATGGAAGAAGTATCACCTAAAATACTTGTTAAGGAAGGTGCAATATTAAAATTAAGCCTTTTAGAGTTATTAAAACTATCTGATCCTAAGCCTTACTTATATCAACTTTTAAAAGCGTATAAATTCACTGAATGGAATGATGTTTACAGTTTAATTTATGCACAATCAGGCAAGAAAGTCTCAACAAATTCATATACTTTATTAAAAGATAGAGATTTTTTACTACTTTTACGCACCAGTGCAGATAAAATTACTGAAGATGAAGAGATTATCATTCATAATGATAAGATAAAAATAACAAAACCGATTAACCTGTTATTCGAAAACGTTCTCAAAAAAACAAATATTAATGTAAATTGTATTTTTGTTGATAAAAATTTGTTAAATTACCCCCTCATCATTAGAAAACAAAAATCTGGTGACCATTTTTATCCGACAGGGATGCTAGGCAAGAAAAAAATTAGCAAGTACTATAAAGATGAAAAAATGTCGCTTTTTGAAAAAAACAACACATGGTTGCTTTGTTCAAATGATGGTGAAATTATATGGATTATTGGAAGGCGACAAGATAAACGCTTTTTACCTTCAAGTAAAACAACTCAATTATTAAGAATAACTAATTAAAAACAACCCCTTTATAAACTAACTCGAATGAAAAAATTCTTTACTCTATTTTTATTATTCATCGGTTTAACGGTATTTTCCCAATCTGATGATAATCCTATTGTGGTGACACCTACCGTTGAAAAAATTTCGGATACGGAATACGATTTAATTTTCGAAATTGAAATTGCAGAAGACTGGCATTTGTACTCACAGTACAATCCTGAAGATGCTTCTTTACCTATGTCAATTTCTCCTGCTGAAGGACAAACAGGTTACACTCTTAATGGAAAAGCAAAAGAAGGTGATACTGAAACAGAATTCAGTGAAATTTGGGGGAAAGACGAAATTTTCTTTGTAGATGAAGGAAGATTAGTACAGAGAATAACTATTTCTGATGCTAGCTTAACTCAAATAACACTTAATTTAGACGCACAAGTTTGTAAAGAATATTGTTTACCTTTTGATGAAGACTTTACTTTTTCATTAATAGGGGAAGAAGTTTCACAAACTGTTGTTGAAGTTGATGATAAAAGTCAATCTTTATCTCAATCTTTAAACTTAAACTTAAAAAATACTGCTTTATTAAAAAGCACAACACAAAAATCTTCTGAAGAAGGCGGAGATACTTTATTAAACATTTTCTTACTAGGTTTTGTTGGAGGTTTATTAGCATTTCTAACTCCTTGTGTTTTTCCAATGGTGCCTTTAACAGTATCTTTTTTTACAAAACGTACCGAGAAAAAAGGAAAAGGGATTGGTAGTGCCTTATTATATGGTTTCTTTATTGTATTAATTTACGGGTTGTTAAGTTTACCTTTCCATTATTTAGACACGTTAGACCCTGAAATTTTAAATAGTATTTCAACCAATATCTGGTTAAATATCTTTTTCTTCACTGTCTTAATTTTCTTTGCAGGTTCTTTCTTTGGTTTTTATGAATTAACCTTACCAAGCTCTTGGAGTAATAAAGCTGATAGTGCTTCTAATATTGGAGGTATTATAGGTACATTCTTTATGGCTCTAACTCTAGCAATTGTATCTTTTTCTTGTACAGGACCTATTTTAGGATCTTTATTAGCAGGTTCTTTAGGATCTAGCGGAGGTGCTATGCAATTATCTGCAGGTATGATTGGTTTTGGATCTGCCTTAGCCTTACCTTTTGCTTTATTTGCGCTGTTTCCTGGTTGGTTAAATTCTTTACCAAAATCAGGTGGATGGTTAAATACAGTTAAAGTGGTTTTAGGTTTCTTAGAATTAGCTTTTGCTTTTAAATTTTTATCAAATGCCGATTTAGTAGGTCATTGGGATTTATTAAAGAGAGAGGTATTTATTGGTATATGGACAGTAATTTCTTTACTAACTGCATTATATCTATTTGGATTTATCGGGAAAAAATATGGGAAAATATCATTCTTTAGAGTTCTATTAGGTTTAGCTACTCTTGCATTGGCTGTGTTTTTAGCACCTGGTGTGATGGAAAAACCTGTTTGGAATCAAAATGCACTATTAAGTGGATTTGCTCCACCACAATTTCATAGTATCTACAAAAAAGATAATAAATGTCCTTTAGGATTAAATTGTTTTAAAGATTTCGAAGAAGGTATTGCTTATGCGAAATCGGTTAACAAACCAGTATTATTAGATTTTACAGGATGGGCATGTGTTAACTGTCGTAAAATGGAAGAAAACATTTGGGTTAAACCAGAGATTTATTCTTTAATTAATGATGATTATGTTTTAATTTCATTATACGTAGATGATCATGAAAGACAATTACCTGAAGAACAACAATTCGACTTTATTAAACCTAACGGTAAGGTAAAAAGAATTAGAACTTATGGTGATAAATGGGCTACTTTACAAGTTGCTAACTTTAAAACAGCGTCTCAACCATTTTATATATTGATGAGCCCAAATTTAGAGCTTCTAAATTCACCTCAACAATACACTGATCATACAGCATATTACGATTGGTTAAAAACAGGGTTAGATAATTTTAACAATAACTAACCTATTATAAAATACATTTAAAAAAGCCTCTTTATTTAAGAGGCTTTTTTTATTGCTTAAATTTAAAATAAACTACTGAGTATTAACACTTAATAAACAAACCCAATAATTTTAGCTATCTTTAACAGAAAGAGAAAGTTATGCTTATAAAAACCTATGGTTCTGCTGTATTTGGCATTGAAGCTACAACTATTACAGTAGAGGTAAACATAGATAAAGGAGTTGGATATCACTTGGTTGGCTTACCAGACAATGCTGTGCGAGAAAGCTCTTATCGTATTTCTGCTGCATTAAATAACAACGGGTTCAAACTTCCAGGCAAAAAAATAATTATTAATATGGCTCCTGCTGATATTCGCAAAGAAGGCGCCGCTTACGATTTAACTTTAGCTGTTGGTATTCTTGCTGCTTCAAATCAAATTAAAACCACAAACATTAACGAGTACATTATAATGGGAGAGCTTTCTTTAGACGGAAGCCTCCAGCCTATTAAAGGAGCGTTACCAATAGCAATTAAAGCTAGAGAAGAAGGTTACAAACATTTTATACTACCAAAAGAAAACGCAAAAGAAGCAGCAATCGTTAATGATTTAAATGTACTAGCGGTTGATAATATTATGCAAGTTATTAATCACTTGGAAAATAAAGAATTAATAACGCCAACAATAGTCGATACACGTGCAGAATTTAATAAGCATGTTGATTTTCCTGAGTTTGACTTTTCTGATGTAAAGGGGCAAGAAAGCATAAAGCGTTGTATGGAAATTGCCGCTTCCGGCGGACACAATATAATTTTAATCGGTCCGCCTGGAGCAGGAAAAACAATGTTAGCAAAAAGGCTTCCGTCTATATTACCTCCAATGACATTACAAGAAGCATTAGAAACAACCAAAATACACTCTGTTGTAGGTAAAATAAAAAACACCGGACTACAATTTAATCGCCCATTTAGATCTCCTCATCATAGTTGTTCTGACATTGCACTTATTGGTGGCGGAAATAATTTACCGCAACCTGGTGAAATTTCATTAGCCCACAATGGTGTATTATTTTTAGATGAATTACCAGAGTTTAAACGCGGAGTTTTAGAAGTAATGAGACAACCTTTAGAGGATAGAGAAGTAACTATTTCACGAGCTAAATTCACGGTAAACTACCCAAGTAGTTTCATGCTGGTTGCAAGTATGAACCCTAGTCCATCTGGTTTTTTTAATGACCCTAATTCGCCAATGACATCTTCGCCTGCAGAAATGCAACGGTATTTAAGTAAAATATCCGGGCCTTTACTAGATAGAATTGATATACATATAGAAGTAACTCCGGTTCCGTTTGATAAATTATCAGAAGAAAGAAAAGGAGAACCTAGTGCAGAAATAAGAAAACGAGTAACAGAAACACGTGAAATACAAACAGCACGTTTTAGCAACTCAGATAGTGTACATTACAATGCCCAAATGAACGTAAAACAAATTCGTGAGTTTTGTAAACTATCTAACGAAAGTAAAAGTTTACTAAAAATGGCCATGGAAAAGCTCAACCTCTCTGCCAGAGCTTATGATAGAATACTAAAAGTATCGCGCACTATTGCAGATATTGATGGGGCAAAAAATATAAAATCAGAACACTTAACAGAAGCAATTCAATACCGAAGTTTAGATAGAGAAGGTTGGTTAGGATAAAAATAAAAACAACCATTTTTTTTATAGAAAAATGAGTAATTTAGTGGCTTAAAAACAATCATTAAATTGATCATTCGATGAAAAAAATAGTTTGCATATTGGCAATTGCCATTGCCATAGTTTCTTGTAAAAAAGAGAAAAATAATTTTGTTTCTTTTTCAGGGAAAATAACTAATAAAAATTCCGATTCTATCGTTATTTCTAATCCTCAATTAAAATTCAGCAGAGTTATTAAACTTGATGATCAGGGAACTTTTAAGGATACCATGAATATTAAAGGTGGCTTTTATCGTCTTTTTGACGGACAAAAAGCGACTTCATTATATTTAAAAAACGGAGCTAATATTAACATCTCTGTTGATGCTACTAAATTTGATGAAACTATTACCTATACAGGTGAAGGCTCTAATGAAAGTAGTTTCTTAGCAAAAACATCTTTACTACAAGGAAATCTTCTTAATGATAAAGATCTATTTACATTATCAAAAGAAAAATTTGACACAAAAGTAAATGGTTATATTACTGATATTAATAAAAGAATAGCTGATACAAAGTTAGATTCTGCTTTTGTTGCTTTTCAAAAACAAAACATCACTGGTTTAAAAAACTATTTAAACAAAACACATACTGAAAAACTTTATTTAGCTACTAAATTAGCAAAAGGGGTTCAGTCACCAAAGTTTGTAGATTACGAAAATTTTAAAGGAGGAACGACTTCTTTAGATGATCTTAAAGGAAAATATGTGTATATTGATATGTGGGCAACTTGGTGTAACCCTTGTAAACAAGAAATTCCTTTTTTACAAAAAGTAGAAAAAAAATACCACGGCAAAAACATCGAGTTTGTAAGTATTTCTGTTGATAGCGAAAGAGATTACGAAACTTGGAAAAAAATGGTAGCTGACAAAGAATTAACCGGAATTCAATTGTATTCTAAAAGAGATAAAAACTTTGCTGGTGCTTATAAAGTAAATAGCATTCCTCGTTTTATCTTAATTGATCCACAAGGTAATATTGTAGATGCAAATGCTCCTAGACCTTCTAGCCCAAGGTTAGTTGAGTTATTTAATTCTTTAAATATATAATTCAAGTTTAAAACTTATATAATGAATCCTGCAACTTAGTTGTAGGATTTTTTTTTGAAGCTAATTCCCGCTTTCCGCACTCGCTCTCTGCGAAGAGCTAAAACAAATGCTTCAGTCGGGGCTAAGTATTTTAATGTGTTTAGTTTTAAAATAATTGATTACTGTTACTCTAGTTTTTTTTTAATAATAAGATAACTTATTAGATGTCATTCTGAAATAAATTCAGAATGAAGCTATAAAAACATATTTATGTTAAGGCTGGATACAAAACCTATTTATAATTTTTAATAAAACCGTCATTACGAGAGAAACGAAGTAATCCTATTCTTAAAGATAGATTGCGACAGTTTAAAAAAATAAACTTCGCAATGACAATTATAAAACACCAGCATTTTCTATAATCCAAATTTATACTAAGGCTAGAAGCAAAAACTTATTTATACTTCTTAAACAAACGTCATTACGAGAGAAACAAAGTAACCTTCTTCTTAAAAAGAGATTGCCACAGTTTAAAAAAATAAACTTCGCAATGACGATTACAAAATAGCAAAATCTCTGAAAATGTAAATTTATGCTAAGACTCACTACAAAACCTATTTATTATTCTTAAATAGACGTCATTACGAGAGAAACGAAGTAACCTTCTTCTTAAAAAGAGATTGCTACAGTTTAAAAAACAAACTTCGTAATGACTGTTATAAAACAGTAATATTTCTGAAAATCTATATTTCCGTTAAGTATAGCAGCAAAACCCATTTATAACTCTTAATTAAACGTCATTACGAGAGAAACGAAGTAATCTTGTTCTTAAAAGAGATTACCACAGTTTAAAAAAATAAACTTCGCAATGACAATTATAAAACACCAGCATTTTCTACAATCCAAATTTATGTTAAGTCTGGCCACAAAACCTATTTATAATTCTTAAATAAACGTCATTACGAGAGAAACGAAGTAATCTTGTTCTTAAAGATAGATTGCCACAGTTTGAAAAAAAAACTTCGCAATGACGGTTATAAAATAGTAATATCTCTGAAAATGTAAATTTATGTTAAGTCTGGCTACAAAACCTATTTATACCTCTTAAACAAACGTCATTACGAGAGAAACGAAGTAATCTTCTTCTTAAAAAGAGATTGCCGTAGAATATTTAACATTGTTATTTTCAAAACCAAAACAATTAAAAACACAACCTTTCGACTGTGCTCAAGGTGACATGAAGCAAAAATGGAGTTATAATTACTTATTGTTGAGAGCATACAGCTGCGTTAAGTATAGCAGCGACATCCTTTTTTAATGTCTGTTCGAGTTATTTTTTGAAGAATGAAAAAAATTGTATCGAGAATAACTTTAAAAAAGATATAACGGATAGCCTGTTAAAACACTTAAAAAAATAATCAAAGTACTAGTAAAAGATTACCACGTCATTCTTCATCGTAATGACATACAAAAAAACCCTTACAAATTAATGCAAGGGCTTTAGGTTTCTTTATGATAAAATTCTAAAACAACCTTTCGACTGCGCTCAAGGTGACTACTTCAGAATAACAAAATTTAGTATCTATAGTGCTCTGGCTTAAATGGACCGTCAACAGTTACACCGATATATGATGCTTGGTCAGAACGTAATTCTGTAAGCTCTACTCCTATTTTTGCTAAATGTAAAAATGCTACTTTTTCATCTAAGTGCTTTGGTAGCATATAAACATCGTTTCCGTAAGCAGCTTTATTTTTCCATAGCTCAATTTGCGCTAAAGTTTGGTTTGTAAATGAGTTACTCATTACAAAACTTGGGTGACCTGTTGCACAACCTAAATTTACTAAACGTCCTTCAGCTAAAAGAATAATGTCGTTTCCGTTGATGTTATATTTATCAACCTGAGGTTTGATAGTATCTTTTGTGTTACCATGGTTTTTATTTAACCAAGCCATGTCAATTTCGTTATCGAAATGTCCAATATTACAAACAATAACTTTGTCTTTCATTGCTTCGAAATGACGCCCTTGAATAATGTCTTTGTTACCAGTAGTTGTAATAATAATATCAGAATTACCAACAACAGTTTCTAAACGCTTAACTTCAAAACCGTCCATTGCTGCTTGTAAAGCACAAATAGGGTCAATTTCTGTAACTGTAACGATAGAACCTGCTCCTTTAAAAGAAGCCGCTGTACCTTTACCTACATCACCATAACCACAAACTGTAACACGTTTACCAGCTAACATAATATCGGTTGCACGACGAATTGCATCAACTGCAGATTCTTTACATCCGTATTTGTTATCAAATTTAGATTTAGTTACAGAATCGTTTACATTAATTGCTGGCATTGGTAAAGTTCCTGCCTTTACTCTGTCATACAACCTGTGAACTCCTGTAGTAGTTTCTTCTGATAACCCGTTAATTCCCGCAGCTAATTCAGGGTAACGATCTAATACCATATTTGTTAAATCTCCACCATCATCTAAAATTAAGTTTAATGGTTTTTTATCTTCACCAAAGAATAATGTTTGTTCGATACACCAGTCAAATTCTTCTTCTGTCATATCTTTCCAAGCATATACAGGTGTTCCTGTAGCAGCGATTGCAGCAGCAGCCTGATCTTGTGTAGAAAAAATATTACAAGAACTCCAAGTTACCTCAGCACCTAAAGCTTGTAAAGTTTCTATTAAAACAGCTGTTTGAATTGTCATGTGTAAACACCCTGCAATTCTTGCTCCTTTTAATGGTTGCTCATCTTTATATTCTTCACGTAAGCTCATTAATCCTGGCATCTCAGCTTCTGCCAATAAAATTTCTTTTCTTCCCCAATCAGCTAAAGAGATATCTTTAACTTTAAAAGGAACGTATGTAGCGTTTTTTGTGCTCATATTTATGTATATTTATATATCTAAATTTCTAAGTCGCAAAATTACGAAATAACTTTCTAAAATATGCCTGTTCACAAAACATTAACGGTAAACAAAACCACTAAAGTATTGATTTGGAAGATTGAAGAATCTTTTGAGAATTTATCTGAAGGCATTGAACTTACTCAGAGTAGTAAAGACCGAGTTAACAACATGAAATCGGATTTACATCGGAGAGGCTTCTTAAGCGTTCGCCACTTACTAAATAGATTTGGTTACACTGATGCCGATTTAGTGTATGATGAATACGGAAAACCACATTTAAAAGATGGTAAATTTATTTCTATAACACATTCTTTTACTTTTTCGGGCATTATAATTTCTGATGACAAACCTGTAGGTATCGATATTGAAAAACAGCGTGATAAGATTTTAAAAATAGCACATAAATTCACACCCATTGAAGAATATAAATCGATCGCGAACCACGAAGCTTTAGTGAGTAAACTAACCATTGTTTGGGGAGCCAAAGAGAGTTTATATAAAATTTACGGAAAGAAAAAATTACTCTTTTTAGATAATATTTATATTGAAGATTTCTCTTTTGAAACGAACGAAACTTCTGGTAAAATTTTATATGAAGGGGTTACCGATGAATATAAAATTTACTTCTTAGAAACCGAAGGATTTACTTGTGTGTATGCAAGTTAATAAAAGCTGGACCTAAAAGTTTACGCTCTTCATAAAAATGGCACTTACAAACTTTGTAACTTTGCTGCTTTGAAACATATTTTATGAAAATATCCGTAGAACTTACCCTAACACCACTTCAAAATAATTTTGAAGAACCAATTATTCATTTTATTAAAAAACTAAGAGCTTCTGGCTTAACTGTGCTTGAAAATCCATTAAGCACACAAGTGTATGGCGATTACGATACCGTAATGCAAGTGGTTACTGCAGAGTTAAAAAACTCCTTCGAGCTAATTGATAAAGGGATTTTATTTATGAAAATTGTAAAATCTGACCGTAGTGACTATGAACCAAGTTTTTGATTTTCTTTTTAATCAGTACGCAACCTATTCTATTTTAGATATTTGGTTAGAAATTATTGCCGTATTTTTTGGTTTTTTATCTGTTTGGTTTTCTAAACAAAATAAAATATGGGTATTTCCTACCGGAATGATTAGCACCGCTATTTTTGTGTATCTGTTGTTAAAATGGCAGCTATTGGGCGATATGATGATAAATGGTTACTATTTTATCATGAGTATTTACGGTTGGTATATTTGGACTCGCAATATAGATGCAACACACGTTACTCCTATTTCTAGTACATCTTTAAAGGAAAAAAAAACAAGTGTTTTTATCTTTTTTGCAACTCTAATTTTTGTGTTTGCTGTATATACTTATTTTGATAAATGGAATAGTTGGACAGCCTATGTAGATACGTTTACTACCGCTATTTTCTTTGTAGGAATGTGGTTAATGGCAAAGCGTAAAATTGAAAATTGGATTTATTGGATTATCGGAGATATTATTTCTGTGCCTCTTTATTTTTACAAAGGCTTTACGTTTACAAGTTTTCAATATTTAATTTTTACCTTTATTGCCGTTAGCGGTTATTTAGCATGGAAAAAAAGCTTAAACAAAAAAACAGCAACCTTGTAAAGGTTGTTTTATTCGGACCCGAAAGCACTGGTAAAACTACACTTTCTGGACAATTAGCACGTTATTACAATACCGTTTGGACGCCAGAATTTGCACGTGAGTATTTGCAAGACAAATGGAATAACGAGCGTAAAATTTGTGAACAAAAAGACATAATACCTATTGCCGAAGGACAAATAAAACTAGAAAATGATTTATCGCTAAAAGCGGATAACGTTTTAATTTGCGACACCGACTTACTTGAAACAAAAGTATATTCTGAAGAGTATTATGGTGGTTTTGTAGATCCTACACTCGATAAAGCAGCTATTGAAAACTCGTACGATATTTATTTTTTAACTTATATTGATACTCCGTGGGAAGCTGACGATTTACGTGATAAACCAGGCGAACGTTTAGAAATGTTTACTGCCTTTGAAAACACGTTAAAAAAGTACAATCGCCCATATGTTTTATTAAAAGGAGATAAAGAAACCCGATTGAAAAAAGCAATTGAAATTATTGATGGATTACTTTCTAAAAAAGAAAATCTGTATTCTTTTTCTACTACTTTAAACAAGCCTTCATTATAATTATGAATACGCACGAACTTGTTAAAGAACTAAAATTTAAAGCCATAAGAAGTTCTGGTGCCGGCGGGCAACATGTAAATAAAGTATCGTCTAAAATAGAATTAACTTTTGATCTTGCGAACTCTAACCAATTATCTGAAAGACAAAAAGAAATACTCTTTAAAAAACTAACTTCTCGACTTACTAAAGAATATGTTTTAATATTATTTTCAGATGAAACACGTTCTCAACACAGAAATAAAGACCTTGCTATAAAACGTTTTTTAGAGCTAATTACCCAAGGTTTAAAAAGACCTAAAATAAGAAGAACCACTAAACCTAGTAGAGGCTCTGTTTTAAGAAAAGCTGAAAACAAAAAAAGAACCTCAGTTAAAAAAAACTTGAGAAAGAAACCAAAAATCGATTAAATAATCCAATACTTCACAAACAAACTTAGCCCTGATTGAACGGTTTGTTTTGAGCTCTTTTGAGGGACGAAAAAAGCGAGTAGTGAAAGCAGGAAATAGCTCATGAAAATTCATTTCTCTTAAATATCCCCACACCTTTTGGTGCATTATGTTAATTGCTTTTCACCAACCTCAACATTACACTTAAAATTATCTGTTCTTTTGTTTTCAATTATAAAATTCGCTTTACCTTTGTCGCGTTCTCATAAAGGGGTGCCTATATCGGCTGAGATCATACCCAATGAACCTAGAACAGGTAATGCTGTTTAGGGAGGCGATAATCGCCATTTTGTAAAACAAACTGTTGTGAACCAGGTAACGTAATCTTTATATAAAAGATATTTTCGTTCCCCTCACAATAACGTAAGTAACTAATTATTCAACAATAACAAGGAATAATTACCTCTTTTTATTCGATTTTATTTTATAAAAAATGAGACCGATGTCTTTTCTTAAACAAATGAAAGCTGTAGCTTTTTTAATCGTATTATTTACTGCTATAACAGTAAATGCACAAAACTTTATCATAACGGGTAAAGTAGTTAACAATAATCAAGAACCACTTGTAGGTGCTACCATTGCTGTAGAAGAATTAAAAAAAGGAACCGCTACTGATTTTGACGGAAACTTTAAATTAAAACTAGAAAAAGGAACATACGATGTTGAAATTTCTTTTGTAGGTTTTAAAACTTTAGTTAAAAACATAGCTGTTTTAAAAGATCAAAATATTACAATTCAATTAACATCAGATGCTACTGTTTTAGAAGAAGTATTAGTTTCTGCAGTACGTGTGCAAGCTGATGCACCTGTAACACACTCTAACTTATCTAAAAAAGAAATAGCGAAACGTAATTTAGCACAAGACATTCCTGTTTTATTAAATTACTTACCTAACGTCGTTTCTTCTTCAGATGCTGGTGCTGGTGTTGGCTATACGTATATGAGTGTTCGTGGTTCTGACGCTACGAGAGTAAATGTTACGATAAACGGAATTCCGTATAACGATGCAGAGAGTCAAGGAACTTTTTGGGTTAATTTAGGAGATTTTGCTTCATCTACACAAAGTTTACAATTACAACGTGGTGTTGGTACCTCAACAAATGGTGCGGGTGCTTTTGGTGCAAGTTTAAATATTCTTACAGATGCTAGTGCCGAAAAAGCTGGTGGAGAAATTTCTAATTCTTTTGGTTCTTTTAACACAAGAAAGCACACTGTAAAATTTACGACAGGAAAACTGAATAAGCACTTTGAATTTGCAGGACGTGTATCTAACATTTATTCTGATGGATACATAGATAGAGCTTCTACCGATTTAAAATCGTACTTTTTACAAGGTAGTTATACGGATCAAAATACGTTAATTAAAGCGGTAGCTTTTGGAGGGAAAGAAGAAACGTACCAAGCTTGGGACGGAATTTCTGCACAACAATTAAAAGAAGACAGACGACAAAATCCGTTAACCTACGAAAATGAAGTAGATAATTATCAGCAAGATCATTACCAATTACATTGGAACGAAAAATTAAATAGCAATTGGACTAGCAATCTTGGTTTAAACTACACGCGAGGTAAAGGGTATTTCGAGCAGTTTAAAAGCGAAAGCGCTGTATCTAAATACAATGATATTGTTAAAGCTACAACTACAGATTGGTACGGAGACCCTGCTACCGATTTAATTGTTCGTCGTTGGTTAGATAATCATTTTTATGTAGGTAACTTTAATGCTACTTATAAAAATGAAGGATTAGAAATTATATCGGGAGGTTCTTATAGCCATTACACAAATAACCATTTTGGGGAAGTTATTTGGGCTAAAGAATTTTCTGATAAAGGAAATATTAGAGATCGTTATTATGACGGAAAATCAACTAAAAACGACTTTAGTGTCTTCTCTAAAGTTTCTTTTAATATTACGAATCATTTAAGAGCTTTTGTTGATGTTCAAGGTAGATTTATCACTTATAAAACAAACGGATTAACCTCTAAAAGAAAGCCTTTAAATGTTGATAAAAACTTTAAATTCTTTAATCCGAAAATAGGTTTAACTTATAAATCAAACGACAAAAATAGTTTTTACGCATCGTTTGCAAAAGCAAATAGAGAACCAAATAGAAGCGATTTTAAAGCTGGTGTAAATACTTCGGAAAGTTTAAATGATTACGAATTAGGTTATCGTTTAAAAAATGACATCGTTAAATTAAACACGAATGTTTACTTTATGGATTATCAGAATCAGTTAGTATTAACTGGTGAAATTGATGATACTGGAGATCCTTTGCGTGGTACAAGCGGTAACAGTTATAGATTAGGTTTAGAAATTGATGCCGACATTCGTTTAACAGAGCAGTTTTCTGTACGCCAAAACATTGCTGTAAGTAAAAACAAAAATGTAGATTTCTTTACTAATAGAGATGGAGCAGTACAAGAATTAGGGAATACCACCATTGCTAATTCACCAAATATTGTTGCTGGTAACGCATTTACCTATCAACCTTCTGACAATTTTCAGATAGCCTTTTTAACAAAATTTGTTGGTGAGCAATACTTAAGTAATACGGATACAAAAGCATCAAAATTAGATAGCTATTACACAAGTGATTTAAACGTGATGTATGAATTAAAAACAGCATCAATTTTTAAATCGATTGTATTTACCGGTTTGGTAAACAATGTTTTTAACAAAGAATATGTAGATAGAGGTTATATTTATTTAGATGATTGGTCTACTCCCGGAACTACACAAGAAGCACAAGGATATTATCCGCAGGCAACTATTAACTTTTTAGTAGGTGTTACTTTTAAGTTTTAAGGAACTTAAATTTATTGAAACAAAAAAACCTGAGTTATAACTCAGGTTTTTTTGTTTTATGGGTATTTTAAATAAGCTTTAATTAACTTTGACTGTCTTCAGAACCCCATTTATCCAAACTTATTAAAACACCCTCTAGTGATTTACCTCTTTTACTCAATTTATACTCAACTTTAGGAGGAACTACCGGATAAATTTTTCTAGAAATAAGTCCATCTTTCTCTAGTTCTCTTACAGTTTGCGTAAACATTTTGTTTGAAATACCTGTAATTTTCTTTTGTAATACCCCCGAACGCAAACCCCCTTCTAATAAGTGAAATAAAATTAAAGGTTTCCATTTTGTCCCTATCAAATTCATTGTATAATTTAAAGGACAACTAATCTTTTTATTCAAATTAAAAATTTTAAATCATTTATAATCAGTATTTTACTCTTTTAAGTAACTATATCACTTTTTAGTAAGTTATTGCCGAATACACAAATATAAATTAATTTTGTAATCTAAAACATAACAAAATGACAAATAACAAGAATTACCCTAAATCGTTTTCACATATCGGGTTAACAGTTCCTAATATAAAAAAAGCTGTAAAATTTTATTCAGAAGTAATGGGCTGGTACATAATAATGGAACCATCAACAGTTAAAAAGGAAACTGAAACAGCTATTGGTCAAATGTGCATTGATGTTTTTGGTGGTGATTGGACCGAATTTGAAATTGCTCATTTGGCAACTTCAGACGGAATTGGTATAGAATTATTTTCTTTTCCGAATGGAATTAAAGAGGCTCCAGAATTTAATCCTTTTAATACTGGTTTATTTCATTTTTGTATACAAGATCCAAATATTGAAGAACTTATTGATAAAATTTTGTCTTATGGAGGAAAACAAAGAATGCCAATAAGAGAGTATTACCCAAAAGACAAGCCTTTTAAAATGTGCTACGTTGAAGACCCTTTCGGAATTGTTTTTGAGATTTACACTCACAGTTATGAATTAACATATTCATCTGGCGCTTATTCAAAATAAACAT
Source organism: Tenacibaculum sp. SM2510 (assembly GCF_057002845.1). NCBI lineage: Bacteria > Pseudomonadati > Bacteroidota > Flavobacteriia > Flavobacteriales > Flavobacteriaceae > Tenacibaculum > Tenacibaculum sp. SM2510. Next base: position 2,189,346 of record NZ_CP192703.1, on the reverse strand, counting down.
AAAAAACGAACAAAAGAACCTAGCTGCTAAATCTGATTTGTTTTTCTTATATATTCTCACAATAAAATTTTTGCTTTTATATCATAAATATTAAAATAATGACTCAACTTTGTAATAAAGTTTTGAAAATCATGGATCATAAACATTTAATTGAAGTTATTAACAGCCAAAAAGCAGCTATTAAAATATTATCTACCCTAAAAGCAGAGTCACAACGCTTTACACAATTAATGTTTAATACGTTTTTTGATAGTGAAACTGATACCGAAAAATCTTTAGTTGACCTAAAAGCTTTATTTATAAAAATAAGAGATATTGCTTGCCCAGAAATTAAAGGCAAGCCTTGTAAGACTTGGGATGATTTTATTAAAGGCGTTCCTAACTTGTTTTGTAACTTAAAGAAAGATGCAGAAGCTATTTTTAATAATGATCCTGCTGCTAAATCTCTTAACGAAGTATATTTAGCATATCCTGGTTTTTTTGCCATTTCTATCTTTAGAATGGCTAAAGAATTTAACCGTTTAGGCCTCCCATTAATACCTAGACTTATGACGGAATATGCTCATCAACTAACTGGAATTGATATTCATCCAGGTGCATCTATAGGTGAGTCATTTTTTATAGATCATGGTACTGGAGTGGTTATTGGTGAAACTGTAATCATACATAATAATGTAAAAATATTTCAAGGAGTTACGCTTGGTGCACTTAAGGTTAAAAAGAACCTTATAAATAGCAAGAGACATCCAACAATTGAAGACAACGTGATTATTTACGCTAACGCTACCATACTGGGAGGGAATACCGTTATTGGAAAAAATAGTATTATAGGAGGTAACGCATGGGTTACAAATTCAGTAGCAAAAAATTCTATTGTGACACATAATCCTCAAATTGAAATAATTCCTATGAAATAATGAGCAGAACACTATTAAATCAAATTGGTAATACACCAATTGTAAAATCTATAGCTTTAAATTCTAATCCGAATGTAAAACTATATTTTAAACTAGAAGGTAATAATCCTGGAGGAAGTGTAAAAGATCGCGCTGCCTACAACATGATTAAAACAGCTTTAGATTCTAAAAAAATAAATACATCTACAAAATTAATAGAAGCTACTAGTGGCAACACAGGCATTGCCTTAGCCATGATTGCAGGTATATTTAAGCTAGATATTGAATTGGTAATGCCCGAAACAGCTACCAAAGAGCGAGTTCAAACCATGAAGGCCTATGGCGCAAAGGTTACCTTACATCCCGATGGTATTGAAGGTGCTCGTGATTATGCAGAAAACAAGGTGAAAGATGAAGGTTTTTATTCTTTCAACCAATTTGCTAATGAAGATAATTGGAAGGCTCATTATAAAACTACTGGACCAGAGATATGGAGAGATACTAACGGAGAAGTAACTCACTTTGTATCTTCAATGGGAACTACAGGAACCATTATGGGTACTTCTACCTATTTAAAAGAAAAAAAAGAAGCTATTCAAATTGTTGGTGTGCAACCTACGGAAGGATCAAAAATTCCAGGTATACGTAAGTGGCCAACAAAGTATTTACCGAAAATTTTCAATGCTTCTAAAGTTGATAGTATTTATGAGGTAAGTCGAGAAGAAGCAATTTTAATGTCAAGAAGATTAGCTAAAGAAGAAGGTATTCTTGCAGGTATGAGTAGCGGTGGAGCCACAACTGTAGCCCTAAGACTTGCCAAAGAACTAAAGGAAGGTGTAATTGTGACAATAATTTGTGATCGTGGTGATCGTTATTTATCTTCTGAACTATTTGAATAGTACCTAAAAAATTAGATATATTCAGCTGCAATAATTTAATGTTCATATAATATCTTATGTTAACATTAAATTCACCAATACAAACCGAACAGAAGCAAAAGAATAAAAAGAGATCTTAGTTTCTTAAACTATATACTACAAGTCTTTTACTTATTTTATAGTTATTAAACAAAGCTATTAAAACAAAAAAACGAGCTAGAAGCTCGTTTCTCATATACTTTTTGAATACTATCTAAATTATTATTTTTTACTTGCTTCTTCTTCCCACGCTTTATATCCGCCTAAAACATTATATGGTTGAAAACCTTTTTTTAATAAAAGCTCAGATGCTATTTTAGATCTACCTCCTGATCGGCAATAAATATACACAGGTTTTGTTTTATCTAATTTAGCCAATGCTTTTTTTTCAAAATCATTCCCTGTTACATTTATTTCTATGGCATTTTTAATAGTACCTTCTACCCATTCGGCTGGTGTACGAACATCTACTAACTGAACATTTTTATTGTTTTTTAATACAACTTGTAAATCTTTAACCGTGATGTCTTTTACTCCGTTTTCTACTGAAGTACAAGATGTTATTATCGTTAAAATTAATCCTAAGTAAAGAATATTTTTTTTCATGTTATTTTATTTTAATGTTGACGGACAAACATTGGCTGTTCTATTGATCGTTGTTTTTTTGATAGCTCCATAACCACCAGCTACATCAATTACATTATGATATCCTCTCGATTTTAAAATAGAAGCCGCTATTACCGAACGATATCCTCCTGCACAATGAATATAAAAGTCTTCCTTTTTAGGAAACTCCTGTATATGATCATTTAAAAAATCTAACGGTGTACTTGTCACATCAATAATATGTTCGTTTGCGTATTCCCCTGGTTTTCGAGCATCAAAAACTTTTGCGTTATTGTTTATCGCTTCTTCTAAATCATTTGCAGAAACTGAACGTAAGGTATCTATTTCTTTCCCTGATTTTTGCCAAGTATCAAAACCACCTTCTAAGTATCCTAAAACATTGTCAAAACCTACACGAGATAAACGTGTAATTGCAGTTTTTTCTTCTCCTAAAGGAGTTATTAGTAAGATTGGCTGTGTTACATCTTTTATTAAAGCACCAACCCATGGCGCAAATGTCCCCCCTAAACCAATAAAAATCGATTGCGGTATAAATCCTTTTATAAAGTCGAATTGATGGCGTACATCTAAAATTATCGCGTCTGTTGAATTACTAATTTTCTCGAAATCAGTAGCAGATAATGCTATTGCTCCTTTTTTAATAACATCATCTATTGATTGATATCCTTCTTTATTCATCTTTACATTTAAAGGAAAGTAAGCTGGTGGTGGTGCTAAACCATCTGTTACTTCTTTTATGAATTCTGTCTTAGTCATATCTGCTCTTAAAGCATAATTGGTTTTCTTTTGATCTCCAATTGAGCCTACCGTTTCTTTGCTTAAGTTTTTTCCGCAAGCAGAACCTGCTCCGTGTGCCGGATACACAATAACATCATCTTCTAAAGTCATTATTTTAGTACGTAAGCTATCATATAAGAGTCCTGCTAAATCTTCTTGAGTAAGCGCTCCTTTCTGCGCTAAATCAGGGCGTCCAACATCTCCTAAAAACAAGGTGTCTCCACTAAAAACGGCATGATTCTTTCCGTTTTCGTCTTTTAACAAATACGAAGTACTTTCCATCGTATGTCCTGGTGTATGCATTGCTGTAATTGTAATATTCCCTACTTTAAAAACTTCACCGTCGGTTGCTACATGAGATTTATAATTTGTTTTAGCTGTTGGTCCGTATACAATTGTTGCTCCTGTTTTTTCTGCTAACGTTACATGGCCACTAACAAAATCTGCATGAAAATGAGTTTCAAAAATATATTTAATATTTCCCTTAGCTTCTGCTGCCTTTTTTATATAGGATTGCACTTCACGTAAGGGATCTATAATTGCTACTTCTCCATTACTTTCTATATAATATGCTCCTTGTGCTAAACAACCTGTATAAATTTGCTCTATATTCATAATCTTAATTATTCATACGCTTGGTGTATATACTGTGCGTATTTTTTTTGATTTTTATTATCTCCTGTCTTAAAAAAATTTACTGCTCCATTGGCACGCATAAAAAAGTAATCTATACTTACCACTTCTAATACACCTCCTCTAAAAAAAGCATCTCTAACCGGACCTTTTACTCCTGCAAAATAAAACGCGATGTTTCTTTTATTGTAATATTTTATGCGCTCTTTAAGCATTTCTACTCCGGTACTATCAACTCTATTAATACTTTCGGCGTCTAAAACAATTAGCTTTAATAATTTTCCTTTTTCCTCCACCATCTCATCTAATTTTTCACGAAAATAGTTTGAGTTGGCATAAAACAATTGTGCGTCAAAACGAAATACTAATACTTTTTCATCAATAATTACATCCTTAAATCTGTTTTTATTTCGATAAAAATCAGAATTTGGCACCTTTCCTAACTCAACTACATAAGGTCGGGATGTTCTAAAAATTAAAATTACTAAAGACATGCTTACACCTAATAATATACCATACTCTATACCCAAAAATATAGTCGCTAAAAATGTTGCTACCAACAACCAAAAATCTAAATTATTGGCTGTCCAAAGTCGTTTAGCTTCTTTTAGGTTTATTAAATTAAATACAGCCACTATAATAATGGCAGCTAATATTGTTTTTGGCAAGTGATAAAATACTGGCGTTAAAAAAAGCAATGTAAGAATAACAATTAACACTGATACAATTGCCGATATACCTGTTTTACCTCCTGCTTCTTCATTAATTGCCGAACGAGAAAAACTAGATGTTGATGGATATGATTGAAACAACGAACCAACAACGTTACTTAAACCTAATGCTACTAATTCTTGATTAGGCCTTATTCTGTATTCATCCTGTTTTGCTTCTAATGTTTTTCCAATTGATATAATTTCTAAATACCCTACCATTACTAAAGTTATTGCTATTGGTAGCAATTCTCTTATTAAAGCGACATCTATAACCGGGATATTAAATTTGGGTAAACCCGAAGGAATACCCTTTACAATTGCTACATCTATAAAGTAATCTTCAAAAAAACGTATGACCAATATCCCGATAATCACCACAATTAGAGCATTGGGGATTTTTTTATTTATTTTTCTGAAAATCATAATTACAATACATGCAATAATTCCGATAAGAGCTGTATTGGTATTGAAATATGAAATTCTTTTAAAAATATCTTCAATAAGTATATGAACTTGATCGCTCTGTAAAAAATCTACTCCTAATAAATTTCTAAATTGATTTAACCCTATAATCAATGCTACTGCAGATGTAAACCCAACAATTACAGGCCTTGATAAAAAATTAACAATAAAACCTAAACGAAACAACCCCATTAAAAGTTGAATACTACCTACCATTAATGCTAATAGAATAGCAATCGCTATATAACTTTCTGAACCCATTAATGCTAATGTTGAAACTCCTGTTGCTACAATTAAAGAATCCATTGCTACAGGGCCAATTGCTACTTGACGGGACGAACCAAAAATTGCATACATTACTTGTGGTACTAGGGCTGCATACAAACCATAAATAGGTGGTAATCCTGCAATTAATGCATACGCAATTCCTTGCGGAATTAAAACCGTTGCTACAGTTATACCTGCTACAACATCACCTCTAAGTTGTGATTTCTTGTAGCTCGGTAACCACTCTAATATAGGTATTAGTTTTTTTAGTAATTTCATTTAAAATAATTCACTTTGATTTTTACCCTTAATTCTACCTAAATGTTTGTAGGCTAAATCGGTTACTTCTCTACCTCTTGGCGTACGCATTATAAAACCTTGCTGAATTAAAAAAGGTTCATATACTTCTTCTATAGTTTCAGTATTCTCGCTAACTGCTGTTGCAATTGTACTAATTCCTACAGGGCCACCTTTAAACTTATCAATAATGGTTACTAGAATTTTATTATCCATTTCATCTAATCCATGAGCATCTACATTTAATGCTTTTAAGGCATATACTGCGATTTCAATAGTAATACTTCCGTTTCCCTTTATTTGTGCAAAATCTCTAACTCTTCGTAGTAATGCATTTGCAATTCTTGGCGTTCCTCTACTTCTACCAGCAATTTCTATTGCTGCTTCCATAGAAATTGGTACGCCAAGTATTTGTGAACTTCGTTGTATAATAGTAGTAAGTAATTCTGTTGAATAATAATGCAAACGACTACTAATACCAAAACGAGCTCTCATTGGTGCTGTTAACAATCCCGATCGAGTCGTTGCTCCGATTAAAGTAAAAGGTTCTAAATTAATTTGAACAGTACGTGCGTTAGGTCCAGACTCAATCATAATATCGATTTTATAGTCTTCCATTGCTGAATATAAATACTCTTCTACAATAGGGCTTAATCGATGAATCTCATCTATAAATAACACATCGCGTTCATCAAGATTTGTTAACAAACCTGCTAAATCTCCTGGCTTATCTAAAACAGGCCCTGAGGTAACTTTAATACCTACACCCAACTCATTAGCCAAAATATGCGCTAATGTTGTTTTTCCCAATCCTGGAGGACCATGAAACAACGTATGATCTAAAGCTTCATCACGTTGATTGGCAGCTTCAACAAATATCTTTAAGTTATCAATTGCTTGATCTTGCCCTGAAAAGTCATCAAAAGAAAGCGGACGTAGTTTTTTTTCTACATCTAAATCGTCATTTGATAGGTTTGTGTTTTCAGGATTTAAGTTTTCGTTCATATAGGTACAAATATACTTGAAATATAATTTTTGATTTGTAATAATTGTTACTTAGTAACATTACCAATGCTAAGGTACATAATAGCATTTAGAATTGTAAAACAAAAAAGCCTTCCAAAATTGGAAGGCTTTTTTAAATTATTTTATCTATTAAGATGGTTCTTCTCCATCTAACAATGGTGTTGTTTGTAATACGAAATCTTTTCCGTGAACATACTCGCCAAATCTAGGGTCATTTTCATCATCCCAAACTTTACTATAATCGTACGCCCATCTATGAACTTCAGGAATAGCACCTGGCCAGTTTCCGTGAATATGTTCAACAGGAGTAGTCCACTCTAAAGTATTCGACTTCCAAGGGTTTTGTTCTGCTTTATTACCTCTGTATATTGAGATAAAGAAATTGGCTAAGAATATTAACTGAGCAGCACCTCCTAAGAATGCCATTAAAGTCATAAATACGTTGATTTCAATTAAATCATCAAACATTGGAAAGTTTGAATTTGTATAATAACGACGAGGTAAACCTGCTAATCCAACAAAGTGCATCGGAAAAAACACTCCGTAAGCAGAGATAATTGTTAACCAAAAGTGCCAGTAACCTAATGTTTTATTCATCATTCTACCATACATTTTAGGGAACCAGTGATATACACCCGCAAACATTCCTAATAAAGCAGATACACCCATTACTAAGTGGAAATGCGCTACTACGAAATAAGTATCATGTACGTTAATATCTAATGCTGAATCTCCTAAAACTAATCCTGTTAAACCTCCTGTTACGAATGTAGAAACTAATCCGATAGAGAATAACATGGCAGGATTTAATTGTAAGTTACCTTTCCATAATGTTGTAACATAGTTAAATGCTTTTACTGCAGATGGAATTGCAATTAATACCGTTGTAAAAGTAAAAACAGATCCTAAGAAAGGATTCATTCCTGTAATAAACATATGGTGACCCCATACAATTGTTGATAAGAATGCAATCGCGATGATTGATCCAATCATTGCACGGTATCCGAAAATTGGCTTACGAGCATTTGTTGATATTACTTCAGAAGTAAGACCTAGTGCTGGTAATAAAATAATATATACTTCAGGGTGCCCTAAGAACCAGAATAAGTGTTCAAATAATACAGGCGATCCTCCTTGGTAATGTAATACTTCTCCTGAGATAAAAATATCTGATAAGAAAAATGAGGTTCCGAAACTTCTATCAAAAATTAATAATAAAGCTGCAGATAATAATACAGGAAACGAAATAACACCAATAATAGCAGTGATGAAGAATGCCCACATTGTTAGTGGCAATCTTGTCATTTTCATTCCTTTTGTACGTAAGTTTAAAATTGTTACGATATAGTTTAATGACCCAATTAAAGAAGATGCTACGAAAATTGCCATAGAAACTAACCATAACGTCATTCCCATTCCTGAACCTGGAATTGCTTGTGGCAATGCAGATAAAGGTGGATAAATTGTCCATCCTGCTGATGCAGGTCCTGCTTCAACAAATAATGAGATTATCATAACTACTGATGATAAGAAAAATAACCAGTAAGAAACCATGTTTAAAAAACCAGAAGCCATATCACGGGCACCAATTTGCAATGGAATTAATAAATTTGAAAACGTACCACTTAAACCAGCAGTTAAAACAAAAAACACCATTATTGTACCGTGAATTGTAACCAATGCTAAGTACATATCTGCATTCATAATTCCATCTGTTTGATGGTTTCCTAAGAATGCTTCAATAATTGAAAATGATGTTTCTGGCCATGCAATTTGCAAACGAAATAACATAGACATAAAACCTCCTATAACACCCATAAATATACCCGTAACAAGAAATTGTTTCGAGATCATTTTATGATCTTGACTGAAGATGTATTTGGTTACAAATGTTTCTTTGTGATGATGATCTGACATAATCTATATATATACTTTTAAAAAATATCTTATTTAATAACTTGAGCTAACGTTTTTTGTTCTGATAACCACTTGTTGTATTCTACTTCTTCAACAACTGTAATTTTCATTTGCATATTGTAGTGAGATGCACCACAAATTTTATTACACAATAACAAATAATCAAACTCGTAAGGGTCTTCACCTTTTACTTTTCTAATCTTGTTAATTCCGTTTGTTTTAGCAATTACCTCAGAGCTTTTACGCATTTCTTCGGTAGTAAATTTAGGTGTAAACGCAAATTGGGTAACCATACCAGGTACACAGTTCATTTGCGCTCTAAAGTGAGGCATATAGGCAGAGTGTAATACGTCTTGAGAACGGAACTTAAACAAGATCTTTTTCCCTTTTGGTAAAACTAATTCTGTTACTTTTTTATCATCTTGTGCTTTTGGGTCTGACATATCAACCCCCATAGAATTGATACCTTTAATAAAGTTTACATTTCCTAAACCTAATTCATTATCGGCTCCGGCATAACGTGCTTGCCAATCAAATTGTCTTGAATATACTTCAATTTCAATTGGGTTTTCGTCATCACCAACATACATAATATTATTCCAAGCCCATAAACCATAACCAATTAAGATAACGATTGTTACTGCTGGAATAACGGTCCATATTAATTCTAACTTATGGCTGTCTGCATAAAATAATGCTTTGTTTCCTTTTTTCCCCCTATACTTATAAGTAAAGAAGAAAATTAAGAATTGCATTGCAAATTGTACAACACCAATTAACCAAAACGTAATGTCAAATAAGTTATCGTCATGTTCTCCTTCGATAGAAGCAGATTCTGGTAACATTATTACATTCATTGCTATTAAACAATAAACCATCATTGCATACAGGATTACTAAAAATCCGATAGCTAATTTACCTTGTGTTTCATTGTCTTTATCTGTAGCTATTACAGAACGAAAATTCATTATACGAGTAATTTGCCAGAAACTAACTCCTATTGCAATTGCTATGAAAATATAAAATAAAGCGAGCATATTATCTAAACTATTTGTTTATTAATTATAATTATTAATGGTCGTTACTGTCTTCACCTCTGTGTTCGATGTTATAGTAATGGTGTGTTTCACTTTCGTGTAGGAATGGATTTCCTTTTGCCAATGTATTTGCTTTTGCAAACGCACTAAAGGTAGCATATATAAATAAACCTAGGAAGAATAAAATTCCGCTTATTTCTCCAATTCCAAAACCGTATTGTGCACCAACTGTTCCTGGCATAATCATTACAAATAAATCTAAATAATGACCTGCTAAAATTACAACCCCTCCTATTGTTACAAACCAAGGAACGCTTTTAAAATCGCTATTGATTAATAATAATATTGGAAAGATGAAATTCATAACTACCATGGCTAAAAATGGAACTTTATATTCATTGAAACGCAATAAGAAATAAGTAGTCTCTTCAGGAATATCTGCATACCAGATTAACATAAATTGTGCAAACCATAAATATGTCCAAAATACTGAAAAACCAAACATATACTTTGCTAAATCATGAATATGACTATCATTAACAAATGGTAAGTGACCTTTTGCTCTTAAGTAGATTGTTACAAAAGCAATTACTGTTAATGCAGATACTAAGAAAGTAGCTAACACATACCAACCGAATAATGTAGAGAACCAGTGTGGGTCGATACCCATAATCCAATCCCAAGACATCATAGATTCAGTAATCATAAATAAGAATAAGAAAATTACAGAGATGTTATAATTTCTCTTGTGTAATTTTAAATCTCCATTATCTTGTGCTATCGAACCTTTTCTAATAAAGAAACGATATACATTCCACACAGTTAAATAAAAGATACTTCTCATTAACCAACCTGGTGTATTTAAAAACCATTTTTTTCCGTCTACAACTGCATCGTAGTTTGGACTTTGAGGATCGAAAACACCTTCAGCCATCCAAGGGAATAAATGATTCATATGCATAAAGGTAGCGATTAAAAACACTAACATAATAGCACTTACATAGTGTAAGTTTGCTGTAATAGCTTCCATTACTCTAAACAATACGATAGACCAACCTGCTTGTGCTACTCTTTGTATTGCATAAAAAGCTAATACTAATAATGTAACTCCTAAAAAGAACATTAAAGCAACAAAAAAGGCTGCCCAAGGGCGGTTTTGCATTTGATGAAAAGCATGTTGTGCATGGGCATCTTCATGGTTCTCTCCATGTACTTGTGTAGCATCTGTATGTTTTACAGCAGCTTCAGCATGCTGTTCTTTTACTTCTTCTTTATGTTCTATATGTGTTGAATCTGCTGCATGTGCAACATCAGCATGAGTAGCTGTACTATCCGTAGCGTGTACGTCCAATACTTTTTTATCATGTTTATCTGTTGTAGCATGTGTTGCTGAATCATGAGAATTTGCAGTAGCATGATCTCCATGATGAGCATCGTGCTGTTTTGCTAAAATTTCTTTTGCCTCTTCTAATGTGTTAGGTGCACTATAAAAACTATAAACAGTTCCTAAAAGTCCCAAAGCCATTAAAATAATAGCAAGCATTTTTAATTTTCCTGAAAACTTGTACATATCTTAACTATCTATTATATACTTATTTTAATTCGCTTCTTAATTTCTCTACATACTGTACAACTTGCCAACGCTCCTTGTACTGTAATTGTGCTGCATGAGATCCCATTAAATTTTTACCATACATAATTACATGATAAATATTACCTGGAGTTAAATCTCTATCCTTATAGTTTGGTATACCGTTAAATTTATCTCTTTGAGATAAAACTCCGTTACCATCTCCTTTCTTACCATGACACGTAGCACAATAAATTGTATATAGCTCTTTACCTTTTGATAAGTTCTTCTCTGAAGCAGCTAATGGATTTTTTAATTCAGTTTTTGCTTTTTCATATCCTTCATTTGTGTCGGGAATATCATAAGCTACTATACCATTTCTACTTACAGTACCTGCAACTGGTAATCTATCTACCATTTTACCATTTAAGCCTTCAGCTCCGTTTGCATCGTAAGGAACAGAGACATACATATCTGGCATATATTGTAATTGAGGTGTACGTTTATCACCACATGAAATAACACTTGTTATTACAACTAAAGCGACGATTATTTTTACAAAACTTTTCATATCTCTTTATTAGTGCTTTTCTACTATGTTAATTTCTACAGCCCCAGTTGATTCAACCAATGCTTTTAACTCGTCTTCATTACCATGAACAGGAATCTCCATTAAGAAATGATCATCGGTCGTTCTTGGATCAGGATTTTCTGCTTCTTTAAATGGCCATATTCTACTTCTCATATAAAAAGTAATTACCATTAAGTGAGCTGCAAAAAACACTGTTAATTCAAACATAATCGGCACAAACGCTGGCATGTTTGCAAACCAACTAAAGTTAGGCTTACCTCCAATATCTTGTGGCCAATCTTGAATCATCATGTAATTAGTCATCCAAACAGCAAAGCATAAACCTGTAATTCCGTAAAAGAATGCAGTAATTGCTAAACGCGTTGGCGCTAATCCTAATGCTTTGTCTAATCCGTGAACAGGAAAAGGACAAAATACTTCTTCGATGTGATGATGATGTTCTCCTTTGATTTTCTTAACGGCATCCATTAAGATATCATCATCATTATAAAATGCGTGAATTACTTTATTAGTGCTCATTGTTCTCTTCTCTTAGTTTTTTAAAATTCTCTCCTGAAGATTTCAAGATTGTCTTAACTTCTGCTTGTGCTATTACTGGGAATGTTCTTGCATATAATAAGAATAATACAAAGAAGAACCCGATAGTTCCTACAAAAATACCTACATCAACAAATGTTGGTTCAAAACGCCACCATGTAGATGGTAAATGTCCTTTACTTAATACAATTGCGATAATATCAAAACGCTCAAACCACATACCAATGTTAATTACGATTGAGATAATGAAAGAGAAGATAAAACTTCTTCTTAATTTCTTAATCCATAATAATTGTGGTAAGATAATGTTACACCATAAAAGTGCCCAGAATGCCCAACCATAAGGTCCTGCTTCAGCTCCAAATGATAAGTATGTATAATTTTCATAAGGGGATCCTGTATACCATGCGATAAAGAATTCTGTTGCATACGCTACAGTTACAATACCACCTGTTAAAAGGATTACGATATTCATATACTCTACGTGTAAACGTGTAATATAAGCTTCCATATTCGTAACCTTACGCATTATACCTAATAAAGTTTGTACCATTGCGAATCCTGAAAAGATTGCTCCAGCTACGAAGTAAGGTGGAAATATTGTTGAGTGCCATCCTGGGTTAATAGAAGTAGCAAAATCCATCGATACAATTGTGTGCACAGAAAGTACTAATGGTGTTGCTAAACCTGCTAACACTAAAGATACTTCTTCAAAACGTTGCCAATCTTTTGCTCTACCTGACCATCCGAAAGATAATAAAGCATATATTTTCTTTTGAAAAGGCTTTACTGCTCTATCACGAATCATTGCAAAATCTGGTAATAAACCTGTCCACCAGAAAACTAACGATACAGATAAATAGGTTGATATTGCAAATACATCCCATAATAACGGTGAGTTAAAGTTTACCCATAACGAACCAAATTGGTTTGGCATTGGTAATACCCAGTATCCGTTCCATGGACGTCCCATGTGAATAATTGGAAATAACCCTGCTTGAAAAACCGCAAAGATTGTCATCGCTTCTGCCGAACGGTTAATTGCCATTCTCCATTTTTGACGGAATAGTAACAGTACAGCCGAAATTAAAGTTCCTGCGTGACCAATACCTACCCACCATACGAAGTTGGTAATATCCCAAGCCCAACCGATGTTTTTGTTTAATCCCCACACACCGATACCAGTACCGACTGTGTAGAAAATACATCCAAATCCCCATAGCATTGCTGCCAAAGAAATATAAAATGCGATATACCAATTTTGATTTGCTTTACCTTCAATAGGTTTTGCAATGTCTTCAGTGATATCGTGGTAACTTTTGTTACCCAACACTAAAGGTTCTCTATAAGATGATTCGTAATGAGACGACATAAATCTATATACTTATTAATTATATTATTAAGCTTCGTTTGTATTTCTTACTTTCACTTGGTATACTACGTTTGGCTTTGTACCAATATAGTCTAACACGTGGAAAGCTCTATTATCTTCTTTTAATGCTGCTACTGCATCTTCAGAATTGTTTACATCTCCAAACACCATTGCTCCTGTAGAACAAGCTGATGAACATGCTGTTTCAAATTCGTCTTTATTTACAGCTCTACCTTCTTTTTTAGCTTTTAAGATAGTTGCTTGAGTCATTTGAATACACATAGAACATTTTTCCATAACTCCACGAGAACGAACTACTACATCTGGATTTAATACCATCTTACCGTATTCGTTGTTCATGTTGAAATCGAATTCATTGTTTTCAGCATAGTTAAACCAGTTGAAACGACGAACTCTATATGGACAGTTGTTTGCACAATATCTTGTACCAACACATCTGTTGTATGCCATTTGATTTTGACCTTGACGACCGTGAGAGGTTGCTGCAACCGGACAAACTGTTTCACATGGTGCGTGATTACAGTGCTGACACATCATTGGTTGGAAAGCTACTTCTGGGTTTTCAGCAGAATTTTCTAAAGCGTCAAATAAATCACCTTTACTTAATTCTAAAACTCTTTCTGTATACTTTCTTTCAACGTCTTTGTTCGCTAAGCTAGGATTCTCCGCTTTGAATTCTTCAATAGTCATTGAAGCTTCATGTTGCTTATCTGCAACCGTAGAAGAATAATAACGGTCGATACGCAACCAATGCATATCTCTACCTACTCTTACTTCATCTTTACCTACAACTGGTACATTATTTTCTGCATGACATGCTACTACACATGCCCCACATCCTGTACAAGATGTTAAATCGATAGATAAATTAAAGTGGTGACCAACTTCACGATTATGATCATCCCATAAGTCTATTTTACTAGCCGCTGTTTCTTGGTGGTCATAAGAAACCATTGCTGGCTTGTTCCAAGTATGTTTTGGGTCTAAATTCTTATTATTTACTTGCTGTAAAGTAGCTTCTTTTAAGATATCATGACGACCTGCAAGTGTACTTTGTACCTGAGTACAAGCAAACTTATGCCATCCTGAAGTTTTCTCGATAGTAACATTGTATTGTACATTGTTTCCATCTTTTAAGAAAGGATATGCGTTGATACCAACTTGCATCTCTTCTTTTAACCCTTCAGTTCTACCGTAACCTAATGCTAAGCCAACCGATCCTTTTGCTTGACCTGGCTGAATCATCACAGGAACATTCTTAATTGTTACCCCGTTTACTGTTACGCTAGCGTAGTTACCATTAATTGCTCCGTTATCTTTCACTGGATTTTCAAAACCTAATTCTCTAGCATCAGCCATAGAAACGGTTAAGTAGTTATCCCAAGCTGCACGCGTAATAGGATCTGGTAGTTCTTGTAACCAAGGGTTATTTGCTTGTTTACCATCACCTAATGCAGTTGATGAATATAAGTTTAATTCGAATCCTGAAGATGCCTTTGCATCTTTAACTAATTCAGCTGCACTAGTGTTTATATCTACTGTAGATTTGAAAGCTTCTTCATCTAACATCATTTCTGACTTAAAGAAACCATCATGTAATGCTTGATTCCAAGATGCGCCTGCTAAAACAGTAGTGCTCCAAAATTCTTTTAAAGTATCGTAATAGTTTACAGAACTACAAGACCATTTTAATAACACATCTTGTAACTGACGTGTATTAAATAACGGAGAAATAGTAGGCTGCATTAAACTATAAGTACCTGCTGTTACCGTAACATCTCCCCAACTTTCTAAGTTATGAGGCGCTGGTAATGTATATTGTGTTGCCTTAGCTGTTACATCATTCTGAGTAGCTATTGCAACAGATAATTTTAACTTTTTAATTCCTTCTGCTAATTCAAATGCATTTGCTAGTGTATATAAAGGGTTTGTGTTATAAGTTACTAAACCTTTAACCTTACCACTTTTAATATCCGCAACTAATTCAGCTACTTGAGTATCGTTACCTTGGCGCGTTAAATTAACTGCTTTAGTATCGAAAATCTCACTATTTAATTTCTCATTAATTGCAAAAGCAATTAACTGAGCGTTTTTATCATTTAAACCTGTAACTACTACTCCTTTTGAACCCGCTTTCTTTAAATCGCTAGCCAGCTTTTTAATTTCAGCATCAAATTTTGTTGCCTTAGATGGAAGTGATTCTCCTGCTACAGCATTATATAAATTAACCAAAGCATATACTTGATCAGAAGGCTTTACAACCATTCTTTTATCAGCGTTTGCTCCTGCTAAAGACATATTACTTTCTATTTGAACATGGTAAGACATTTTACCAGACTCGGCTCTACGCCCATCTGCATAAGACTTCTCATATCCACCTTGCCAGTCACCAATAAAATCAGCACCTACAGAAACAATAACTTCTGCTTTACTAAAATCGTAATTAGGAACAGCGCGTTTACCGTACATTGCTTCAAAAGCATCGGCAGTTGCACTTTCTGAAATCGCATCATAAACAACGTGCTTAACGTTTGGGTATACTGCCGTAAAATCAGCAATTACTTTTTCAGTAGAAGGACTCGCTAAAGTACCTGTTAATAAAACTACTGATTCGTTTGCTTCTTTTAATTCATTAAGTTTAGCTACAATTTCTTTATCGGCATCAGCCCAAGAAATTTCAGCTTCTCCTTTTTTAGGTTCTTTTAAACGTAATTCGCTATCATATAAAGATAAAACAGATGCTTGAGTACGTGCATTTGTTTCTCCTCCTGCTTGCTTATTAGGCATTACAAGAATAGGACGACCTTCGCGTGTTTTTACTAATACGTTTGCAAAATCAAAACCATCTGCAATTGTAGTTGCATACCAATCAGCAACACCTACAACGATATCATTTGGTTGCACTACATAAGGGATTGATTTTCTTACGGGACCTTCACAAGCAGCTAATGATGCAGCTGCCGTTGTAAATCCAACGTATTTTAAGAAATCTCTACGTGATGTAGATGATGTTTCTAATGTTTCTTTATCACCTAAAAACTCATCTGTAGGAATATCTTGTACAAACTCATTATTACGCAGCGTTTCAACAACAGAACTACCTTTAAGTTCTTCAACACTTTGCCAGTATTTTTTGTTTGAAGCCATTTATATACGTGTTTTTCTACTTTCTAATTGATTAATAGTGGCACTTACCACACTCTTTTCCTCCTAGTTGAGCAATTGTAACTTGATCAACACCATACTTTGCCGCTAATTCTTTATGAATTTTAGCATAATACTCATTGCCCTTTAAATCAACCTTCGTTGTTTTATGACAATCTATACACCAACCCATTGTTAATGGAGAGTATTGATATACTTCTTCCATTTCTTCTACAGGACCGTGACATTTCTGACAAGCGACTCCTCCTACGGTTACGTGTTGTGAGTGATTAAAGTATGCAAAATCTGGTAAATTATGTACTCTAACCCATTTTACAGGTTTAGTATTACCAGTATATTCTAAGTTGTCAGCATCCCAACCAGCTGCTTCATAAATCTTAGCTATTTCTTTATCTAAGTCTGACTTTACTAAAGTATGATCATCCATAACAACTTTAGTATCATCTGCTACTTCAGAAATATTTTTATGACAATTCATACAAACATTTACAGAAGGAATACCTGATGTCTTACTATGTTTTGCCGATGAATGACAATATTGACAATCTATCTTATTATCACCTGCGTGAATTTTATGAGAGAATGCTATAGGCTGTATTGGTTGATAACCTTCATCAACACCTACTTGGAATAAGGTTCCGAATAAGATGTAGATTCCAATTAAAGCTCCAAAAACAACAGCTAAAACATGTAAAAAAGTATTCTTTTTAATACCTGCCCATAACTCAGCCGATTGACCAAGCATACCAGGTGTTTTAGGAGCTCCTTTTAACTCACTAATTGTTTTTAATAAATTAGCAATAATTAAAAAAGCTACAATAATAGCTGCTGCTAAAACATACAACAACCATCTTGGCGAATCTCCTTTTTCTGTACCACCAGCGGCTACTACTACTTGACCTGGTTTAGCAACCTCTCCAACAGTTGTGTAATAAAGAATATCATCGATATTCTGATCTGTTAATTGAGGAAAAGCAGTCATGTTAGAACCTTTATACTCTTCAAAGATAGCAATTGCATCTTTATCTCCAGAAGCTCTTAACGCAGCGTTGTCTTTAATCCAAGACTTTAACCAATCGTTTTCTCTTCTTTCTTCAATACCTGCTAATTTAGGCCCAACAAGTTTCTTGTCTAACTTGTGACATGAAGCACATAAAGATTTAAATAATTTTTTCCCTTCTTTCTGGCGAACTTCATCAATATCTTGAGAAAACGCTGAAAAGCTTATAAATAAAACTAAAAAGAAAGCTAAACTCTTTACGAGTTTCTGGGTTAATTTACTGTGATGTTTCACACTTTTCATACTGTTAAATATAAGTTTTGTATCTGTTTTGGCACATTTTTTTCTATAATACTATTCTAAAAATAGCAGATAGAAAGTTAGACAAAAGTACTACTTCTGTCTAAATTGTGAAATGTTAAGAGATTGCTAATTTATAATTTATAGTTATTCTAAATAACTTGCACAGACAATCTATTAAATTGCAAGTCGTTACTTTTGTAAAAAGTTTTAATAAAATGAAAAAAAGAAGCATTATACTAAGTTTAATTTTAGGTGTGGTAATTGGTGTTTTTAACATCAACGCTCAAGATAACATCACTGATAATAAAGACATTACTGAACTAATCGAAAAAAAAAGACACTACAACAAATATAACGGAACAGGATACAGGATTCAGTTATATAATGGACTAGAAAGAAAGGCTAAAAGTTTACGTAATAGGTTTCAGGTTGAATACCCAGGCGTTTACACCAAATTAGTTTATAAATCTCCTGAATGGAAAGTGCAGATAGGCAACTACAAAACAAAACTAGAAGCAGACAGATCTTTGAATGAAATAAGAGAAAAATTTAACGGAGCTATCATTATTCCACTATAAATCAAACAACAAAGCATAAAAAAAGCGAAATCAAATGATTTCGCTTTTTTTATTTCTATAATTTAGGCAGTTTTTAATAAGCGCGCTTATCACTCCCTTCATAAAAGTTAATAAAAGCTTGATTTACTACGCGGTTACCACCATCTGTTGGATAATCTCCTGTAAAATACCAATCTCCTAAATTATCAGGACATGCTTTATGCAAACCACTAACAGGTTGAAAAATAACTTCTACCTCAGATTTTATTTCAGGTGTTTTTAACATTTGTGCAATTTTAGCTGAGATTTGCTCATCAGTAAAAGGCGCATAAATTTCTTTTACATAATTTACAACATCTTTATCTTCACTAATCTCTTGCTTTTTACACTTAGCATATACCGTATCTATAATATGATATTGATTTGTTTCTTTCAACAACTCTAATGTAGCTTTAAAAGCTATAAAATCATTGATTTTTGCCATATCGATACCATAACAGTCTGGATAACGAATTTGGGGAGCTGAAGAAACTACTACTATTTTCTTCGGATTTAAACGGTCTAATATTTTTATGATACTTTTCTTTAAAGTTGTACCACGCACAATACTATCATCAATAATCACCAAATTATCGGTTGGCTTAACAACACCGTAAGTAACATCGTATACATGCGCCACCAAATCATTACGACTACTATCATCAGTAATAAATGTTCTAAGCTTTGCGTCTTTAATTGCAATTTTCTCGAAACGGGGTCTTTTTGATAAAATCTCTACAACTACTTCTTTAGATAGTTTACCGTCACCTGCTAAAATAGCGGCTGTTTTTTGTTGATTTAAAACATCTTCTGCTGCTTCCATCATTCCGAAAAAAGATGTTTCGGCTGTATTAGGTATGTATGAAAAAACGGCATTTTCTATATCGTTGTCGATAGATTTTAAAACTTCAGGAAAAACATACTTCCCTAAGTTTTTACGCTCTTCATAAATTGAAGCGTCACTTCCTCTAGAAAAATAGATACGTTCGAAAGAACAAGATTTCTTTGGGCGTTGCTCTAAAACTGGTGACATTGCTGTTTCACCGTTCTTTTTTATAATTAATGCATGACCTCTGTCTATCTCTTTAATTTTATCAATAGGCACATTAAATACTGTTTGAATTGCCGGACGCTCGGATGCCACAACAACGACTTCATCATCTTGATAATAAAAGGCGGGCCTGATTGCTGATGGATCTCTTAAAACAAACGCATCTCCATGACCTAATAAACCAGCCATAGCATAACCACCATCCCAGTTTTTTGCTGAACGCTGTAATATATTTTGAATATTTAAATTCTCTTCTATATAACCAGAAGCATCTTTTTTACTGTAACCTTCTTCTTTGGCTTTTATATATAATTCAGAAACTTCATCTTCTAAAAAATGTCCGATTTTTTCCATAACAGTAACAGTATCCGTAAACTCTTTTGGATGCTGACCTAAATCTACCAAATCGTTTAACAACTGTTTAGAGTTAGTCATGTTAAAATTACCTGCAACAATTAAGTTTTGATGTTTCCAGTTTCTTTGACGTAAAAAAGGATGTACACTTTCTATAGAGTTCTTACCAAAAGTACCATAACGAACGTGTCCTAAAAAAAGATTTCCAAGGTATGGCACATTCTCTTCTTGCCACTTAATATCACTTGTTTTATCAGGGTTTTCTTCTAAAACACCTGCAATTCTTTCGTTTATCTTTCCAAAAATATCCTGAATAGGCTGTGATTGATTAGATCGTATTCTACTAATATACCTTGTTCCTGGTTCTACATTAAATTTAATACTTGCCAAACCTGCGCCATCTTGCCCACGATTGTGTTGTTTCTCCATTAACAGGTACATTTTATTTACACCATAAAATGCCGTTCCGTATTTATCTTTATAATACTGTAATGGTTTTAATAATCGAACCATTGCAATACCGCATTCGTGTTTTATAGCGTCACTCATTTGAAAAATATTTAATTGTGTGTTGTTGTTGTTTTGTTGTAAAAAAAAATCCGCAGCAAAAAGCGCGGATTTGTATTTATGATAACTCTATATCAAATTGTGTTAATTCTTTAAAAGACTGCAAACGTGTTTGCACTTCGTCTTTTGTTAATTCTTCCATTCGTTGTGTCCCAAATTTCTCTACACAGAACGAAGCTAAATTGGATCCGTAGATAATTCCGTTTTTCATATTCTCAAACGAAACATCTTCTGTTTTTGCTAAATACCCACAAAAACCTCCTGCAAAAGTATCTCCTGCACCTGTTGGATCAAAAACCTCTGCCAATGGCAATGCTGGCGCAAAGAACATTTTACCCTCATTAAATAGTAAAGCTCCGTGCTCTCCTTTTTTAATCACAACATATTTTGGCCCCATTTCATGAATTTTCTTCGCTGCATTAACTAACGAATACTCACCACTTAATTGACGTGCTTCTTCATCATTAATTGTAATAACATCTACACGTTTTAAAACGGTATGCAAATCTGCTAAAGCAATATCCATCCAAAAATTCATAGTATCTAATACTACTAATTTAGGTCTTTCAGTCATTTGATCTAAAACTGAAGCTTGTGTTAATGGGTGTAAATTACCTAACATAACAATACCTGCATCTTTAAACGCTTCTGGCACAACTGGCTGAAAGTGTTCTAATACATTTAATTCTGTAATTAAAGTATCACGAGAATTCATGTCATTATGATATTTACCGCTCCAAAAGAAAGTTTTACCTTCTTTAACAACTTCAATACCATCAGTATTAATTCCTTTATTGTTCATCATATCTAAATATGACTTCGGGAAATCTCCACCAACAACAGAAACAACGCCTGTTTTAACACCAAATTGAGAAGCTGCTAAACCTACAAAAGTTCCTGAACCTCCTAATATTTTATCTGTTTTACCAAAAGGTGTTTCAATAGCATCAAAAGCTACGGTACCAACTGCTAATAATTTACTCATTTCTTATTTTTTTACTGTAATTTTGCTCTTTTAAATAAAGTGTCTTTAGACGCTGCAAAAATAGTTTTAAAAAATGACTATCAAAGAAATACAAGAAGAAATTATTGACGAGTTTTCTATGTTTGATGACTGGATGGGACGTTATGAATATATAATTGACTTAGGAAAATCTTTACCTTTAATAAATGACACGTATAAATTAGATGAAAATTTAATTAAAGGCTGTCAATCGAAAGTATGGTTGTATTCTGAATTAAAATCAGATACTATTATTTTTACTGCCGATAGTGACGCCATTTTAACAAAAGGGATTGTCGCATTATTATTAAGAGTGTATTCTAACCAAACTCCGCAAGCAATTATTGAAGCTAAAACTGATTTTATTGATGAAATTGGCTTAAAAGAACACTTAAGTCCAACGAGAGCAAATGGTTTAGTTTCTATGGTAAAGCAAATAAAAATGTATGCGATTGCACAGCAATCTAAACTAACAAAATAAAGAAGTAGATTATGAACGATAAAGAATTAGAAGTATTAGGAGATAAAATTGTTGGTGTTTTAAAAACAATTTACGATCCTGAAATTCCTGTAGACATATATGAACTAGGATTAATTTATGATGTATTTGTTTCTGAAGAATACAATGCTAAAATTTTAATGACTTTAACTTCACCTAACTGCCCAGTAGCAGAAAGTTTACCTGTTGATATTGAAGAGAAAGTAAAATCGTTAAAGGAAATTAACGCTTGTGAAGTAGAAATTACTTTCGATCCTACATGGACTCAAGAAATGATGAGCGAAGAGGCAAAATTAGAATTAGGAATGCTTTAAATAAATTTGTCATTACGAACAAGAACAAAACAGTCTGTTAAAAAGATTGCTTCATTTTTATTCGCAATGACGTTTCAAAATATATGGCTGAAGAAATTATAAACAAAATTGCAACCAGTAAGTTAATCACTATAGACCTTGAAGATTATTATCCGAAAGGGCAACGTATTGTTTTTGATATTAAAAGTTGGTTATATGAAGAATTAATTCTTCGTGAGAAAGATTTTAGGGCACAAGTTAAAAATCATGATTGGTCGCAATACAAAGGCGCTTATATTGCCTTAACATGTTCTTCGGATGCGATTATTCCTTCTTGGGCTTATTTATTATTAACAGCACATTTAGCTGAATTTGCTGAAAAAATAATTGTTGGTAATTTAGAATTATTAGAAACCGTTATTTACCAAGAACTAATTAATAAATTAGATAACACGCAGTACCAAGACAAACCGGTAATAATTAAAGGCTGCACTAATAAACCTATACCTGCATCAGCCTATACATTTTTAATACAAAAATTGCAACCCGTAGCAAAAAACATCATGTTTGGCGAAGCTTGTTCTACAGTTCCGTTATTTAAAAAGAAATAATTCAATTTATCTACAAAACACAAAATCAATGAAAAAAATATTAGCAGTAGCTATTTTACTAGGAGCATTATCAATGAGTGCCCAAGAAGAAAAGAAGGAAGAAAACAAAGATGGATGGAAAAAGGAAGGTAATATTTCTTTCTTATTTAATCAATCTGCATTTAATAACTGGTTAGCTGGTGGTGTAAATAACATTTCAGGAACTTTAAGTTTGAATTACGACTTCAACTATACAAAAAATGATTGGACTTGGGATAACAAATTAATTGCTTCTTACGGATTAACAAAAATAAAAAAAGAAGACATTCAAAAAACAGATGATCGTTTAGAATTAAATTCTCTTGTTGGTAAAAAGGCGTCTGAATACTGGTATTACTCAGCATTTTTAAACTTTAAAACACAAATGTCATCAACAGATGTTGACGGCGTACAAACTTCACATTTTTTCTCTCCAGCTTATTTTCAATTAGGTCCTGGTATGTTATGGAAAAAATCGGACAGGCTAAAGGTTAACTTCGCTCCTGCAACTTCTAAACTTATTGTAGTGCATTCTCATTTAACTGATCTTGGACCAGCATTTGGCGTAGAACAAGGTGAAAGCACAAGATACGAATTAGGTGCTTCTATTAGTGGGTACTACAAGGTTGAGGTAATGAAAAACGTAAGTGTTGAAAATATTTTAAATTTATACAGCAACTACCTAGAAGATGCTCAAAATGTTGATATTGATTACACCTTAAACGTAGTGATGAAGGTAAATAAATATTTATCTGCCAATTTATCTATGCAAGCTATTTATGACGATAATGCTTTTGAAGGATTTCAAACAAAAGAAGTATTTGGTTTAGGTGTAAATTACAGTTTCTAACAAATAACTATTCAAAAAAAAGAAAACCTTAAAGAGTCATCTCTTTAAGGTTTTCTTTTTTGCTTACTTTTGCTTAAAATTTAAAAAGAATGACTTTATTACTAATATACGCAACAGTATCTATATTTTTCTCTTTCATATGCTCCATATTAGAGGCTGTTTTACTAAGTGTAACACCAACTTTCGTTAATGTAAAAAAGAAAGAAGGTGTAAGTTTTGCTACGCAGCTAGAAGCATTAAAGAAAGACGTAGACAAGCCTTTAATTGCCATTCTTACATTAAATACTCTTGCCCACACAGTAGGTGCTATATTGGTTGGTACTGAAGCTAAGAAGCTATTTAATGACGAAGGTTACGGTGTTTTTATTGTTTCTGCAGCCATGACAATATTAATTTTAGTGGCTTCAGAAATTATTCCAAAAACAATAGGAGCAACTTACTGGAAACAACTTGCTAGCTTTACTACAACTGCATTAAAAATAATGATATTTCCATTAAAATGGACGGGTATTTTATGGGTATTACAATTAACTACTAAATTAATTGGAGGCAAAGGTGGTCATGGTGAAAGCATTTTAAGTAGAGAAGATTTCTCTGCCATGACTGATATTGCTGAACAAGAAGGTGTTTTTCAACAAAATGAAAGTAACGTAATAAGAAACATGCTTAATTTTAAAGATATTCAAGCAAAGCATATTATGACACCTCGTACGGTTATTAAAATTGCTGATGAAAACGAATCTATTGAATCTTTTTTTGAAAAAAATAAACTTCTAAATTTCTCTAGAATCCCTGTATTTTCTAAAAACCCTGACAACATAACTGGATACATATTAAAAGATCAACTCTTATTAGCTTTAATTGATAAAAAAGGAAATGAACCCTTAAAGTCAATTAAAAGAGATATTATTATTGCAGATAGAGATTTGTCTATTCCTGGCCTATTTAAGAAGCTAATTGAGCAGCGAGAGCACCTAGCTTTAATTGTTGATGAATATGGCTCTGTAAGTGGATTAGTAACTCAAGAAGACGTAATTGAAACGTTATTAGGCTATGAAATTATGGATGAGAGTGATAATGTAGCAAACTTACAAAGCTTAGCTAAAAAGAATTGGAAAAAACGCTTAGGTATTATAAATGATTTAGAAAAGAAGTAATCCTAAGAATAAGTTAAGTCAATAATACAGATAATTATAAATAATTAAACCAGAGATATAAATCTCTGGTTTTTTGTTATGCAAAAACAAGTGCAATTTTAAAAAACTGAAATGCACATATACTATATTTATGCATCAGTTACTTTACCTTTAACTTAATCAAATTACCTATAGTTACGTGGATGTCATTTATAAATTTATAGTTGATTACAAGAGACGGTAATCAATTTTTTAGCTAATAGATTATATAAATTGAATATGTTTTCCTGCAATAATAAACCTGAGTAAAAAGCAAAAAAAAGGGAGTGATTTAAATCACTCCCTTTTTTTATAATTGTATTTGCAATTAGTTATTAATTGTCCAAGATATGTAATACATAGAACCTATTAACCCTGATCCTGGTGCAACAACATATTCTTTTTTGGTTAAATTAGTTCCACCGACTTTAACTCTTGATTTTAAAGATGGAATTCTGTAATTTATTTGCGCGTCTAATACTGTTCTACTATCAACGTTCCCATTTAAGAAACTAGATTGCCATAAAAATTCATTCTGCCATCTAGCGTTTACATTAAATCCAAAATTGCTAAATAAATTTTCATTTCCAAACATTACTTTTACTTGATGCTCTGGTGTATTAAAACCTGCGTCAAACTCTAAATCATCATTTTGATCAAAAATTAATTTACTTAACGTATAGTTTACACCAAAATTAAAGGTTCTAAACACTTTTGTGTTAACACCTACTCCAACACCATAAGACTGTACATTAGCTGTTGTATTAGTACTTAAGGCAAACTCTGTTACATCTTCATTATTAATAGCCTGTAAAGCATCTGCATCTGGCACCCCATTTACAAACTCACCATAATTAGGAACAAATACATTCTTTACTGCTGCAAAGTTATCATATTGGTTATAATAACCATTTATATCTAATTCTAAAATATTAGTATCCGTTATATTTACAATACTTCTATACCCTAATTCATAAGATGATACTTTCTCTGGTTTAATTGCTACTGGTTTAATACTTACTGGAACTCCGTTTTCCAATATAAATGCCTTTTCGAAAACTTCAGCACCTGTAATTACATTAGTAGTTCCATCATTATTTAAAACTTGCCCTGAAAAACGTTCAATATTATCCGATGATGTACCTAACTGAAATGTATTTGGTCCTGATCTTAATCCAAAAAACTGCTCTGTTGTACTTGGAGTTCTAAAACCTGTTTGGTAAGAAACCCTTAATATTTTATTTTCTTTTACAGCATAGTTTAATGCTACCCTTGGAGAAAAATCACCTTCAAAATTAGATGATTTATCATAACGTACAGACCCTGTAAACTTTAAACGATCATCTAAAAATTTCTTTTGTATTTGTGAATAAACACCATACATATCAAATTCAATAGGGCTGTCTTCATCTGTAAACAAAGTACCCTGTGAGTTAATATTAAATTTACGGTATGAACCACCTATTTGTATTTCACCCCATTTAATTAGATCTCTAAAGTTATAATTTGCATCTGCATGGTAAAAACTTGTTTCATCTTTTACTCCTGCTCCACCCTGCGATATTGGTGTGGTAACTACTTCATCTAATGCTTTATTAAAAGCGGCTGTTCCGGGCTGTAACCTATTTCTATCTGCAAAAGACCTTGCCGAAGCATCATTACCTGGTGTAACTCCTGGAACATCTCCTGAAAAAGCAGCTGCATATTCACCAAACCAAGTTCTGTTTGGGTTATATTTATTATTTATAGCAAGACCTGCAAATCGCAAATCGTGTGTTCTATCTCCTCCATCGTTACCCGTAAAATATCCACGAACGAAAAAGTTTTTACCCAACAACTCTAATTTGTGTTGCTCAACATAATAGTCTTCTTGAGAAAACCTATTTGTTCCTTGATATAAATTATTTCCTTTAGAAAAACGAGAATTATATACTATTTCTAGTTTATCATTACCCATTGGTCTATAATGTAATGATCCGTCAAATTTCACTCCGTAACCATCATAATCATATAAATCGGCTTCAGCATATCCTGTTCTACTAACTTTACCTATACCTGGGAATGTGAAATTTGCCTCATCACCATAAAAATTCACACCATCGTAATCTGGCGAGTCACTTCTATTACCCGCTTTAATTTCTCCTCCAACACCTGTTGTATTAGAAGCATCATTTGCATGCCACTCTTCTGCTTTGTAAACCGTTAAATTTACTTTAGCGGCAAAGTAATCGCTGAACTTATGTGCCATTCGAATACCTACATCATAAAACTGATTAGACCCCGATTGTTCTTGTTCTATAAAACCTGTTTTAAAATATGTGCTAATTCCATCATATGTAAAAGGGTTCTTACTTCTCATTAATAAAATACCATTAAATGCATTTGCACCATATAAGGCAGAAGAAGCTCCTGGTAATATTTCAACATCTTTTACATCTAGTTCTGATAAACCTACAAGGTTACCTGCAGAGAAGTTTAATGCTGGTACTGAAGTTTCAACTCCATCTACTAATTGAACAAACCTTGTGTTATCAAAACTAGAAAAACCACGTGAGTTTACAGATTTAAATCCATAACTTGCTTCTCTAGAGGTTATACCTTTTAAATTAGTAACACCGTCATAAAAAGAAACCGAAGTTCCTTTTTTCATATCGTTTATACCTAACCTTTCAATGGTCACTGGCGATTCAATAACTCGTTCTGGAGATCTTGAAGCAGAAATTACAACTTCATCTAAGCTTGTATTTTCTTTTAAAATAATATTTAACTCTTGATCTTTAGAGGTAACCTCTATAACTTCAGTTTTATACCCAAAAGCCGAAACCTGAATAGAAAAAGGAAAACTTGATTTTACTTGTAAGGTAAAATTCCCATCAATATCTGAAGTTGTTTTACCTTGTAATGAGTTTATTAAAGCACTTGGAAAAGGCTCTAAGTACTCGTCATAAACTTTTCCTGTTACTGCAACTTGTGCTGATAAAGCAATACTGCATGTAACAAAAAAACCTAATAGTAGTTTTTTAAGCATAGTATTCGATTTTAATTGATTGTTCTAATTTAGGGAAATTACTCTTCCAATGCAAATGCAATAGGAAAACCATATTTTACAGAGGTACGACCTCCGTCTTTTTTCGCAGGTATGAATTGTGGTAATTTTGAAACCACTCTTACTGCCTCTCTATTTAAAACTCCTCCGTTTTTAGGTCCTAACGTTTTAATATTCTTAACTTCTCCGTTTTTATCAATTACAAAACGAACCCATACCTCCCCTTGGATAGATTCCTTAATTGCTGTACTAGGGTATCTAAAGTGCTTAGATATATGATTAACCATTTGCTCATTGAAACAGTCTACTCTTTCACCTTTTTTAGCTTTTTTACAAGCGTTAAATAATGGAATTTTATCAACGGCACTAAACTTTTCCGCTTTTTTTAATTCCTCTGCAGACATCTTGTTTTTAATATCTTCGATGTTATTTTTCAATGATGATGTGGTAGCGCTTATAACTGCTATTTTTTCAGTTGTTTTTTCAACATTAGCAATACTTAAACTCCCAAGACCAGCTGCTTTTTGCTTTTCAATAGGTGCTCTTTTTTTAAGATATCTTCTACTTGCTGATACCTTTACCGAAATTTGTCTTGTTTTTTTATTTGTCTTGTCTTTCTCTTTAATAGTACATTTAGTTATACTTATACTATTTAAATCTAAGTCTGCTTCATCAGGTGTTTCACAAACTTCTTGTGACATAATGCTTATAGGAAAAGCACAAATCAATATTAATATTAATAATTTTTTCATTAAATTGGGGTATTACAGTCTAAACCAAACACTTAAACGAAATATACGTATAAGCTGAATTAGCCTACAAATATATTTATTTATTTTTATAAATAAATGTTAAAATGTAAAAAACAGGAAAAACCCTATGTAATTTTATGAATGTCTATTTTAATTTAAAGTGAAACTCATTGGAAAGCTATATGAAACAGCAGTTTTACGCCCTTTGTGTTCGCCTGGAACAAATTGAGGCAATAAAGACACAATTCTTCTTGCTTCTTGTTTTAAAATTTCACTATTATTAGTACCGCTTACATCCATATTACTTACCTTACCGTTAGTATCAATAGTAAAACGAATTTCAAAATCACCCTCAAGTCCTTTTTTCAAGGCCTTTTTAGGGTAAATAAAATTATTAACTATATGTTTTTGCATTTCGTAATTAAAACAGTCAACACTATCTAAATCACTTTCTTCGCAAGACAGGAATGATGGTATTTTTTCTACCACATCAAAAGGCACTCCTTCTGTTCTTTTTTTATTTAATAAAACCAACAACAATTCTTTGTCTACCTGATTAACAGTCGCTGTATTTAAAACAGAATTAGCTTCTAAATTACTTGCAGCAAAAACCATCTTATTTAAATATACACGTTTTTTTAAATATCTTTTTCGTGATATTAAAATATCTTTAGAAGTATTTTTTTGAGTTTTATCTTCCGATATAACACATTTGCTATTATCTAGAGTGTTAACATCAATATATAACTGCTCTTTAGGAGCACATATTTCTTGACAGAGAACTTGTTGCATTCCAAAAACAAACAATGCTATTATAGTTAGATTTTTCATTACATTTCTTTTTAGGGGATCAGTGATAATAATTCTATATTTAAAATATAGAATACCATCAAACTGAATTGATTAAAATATTAAATAAGAATATGTAGTTGAAACTTTACTTTGAATAGTATTATCAAAAGAAAATTTTGATAATTTGCCGTGGGTAGGTGTATTATTTTTCATTTTTAGGGGGGTAAAATGTTAAAAATATTATTATTTTTTTTCGCTAAGCGAATATAAATATAATAAAAAAAGAGCATTAATGAAAATATTAATGCTCTTTTTTATCTAAAATCAACCTATACCTTATTGCAAATCATCTTGGTATAAAAAATTATTGTAAGGAAAACGTTGAATATGGATCTTTTTTACCTCTTCATAAACTGTTTCCTTAAAGTCTTCTAAATTATCTTTATTTAGAGCAGATATAAAAAGATTCTCTTTACCCAAATCATTCATCCAAGTTTTTTTCCAATCGTCAAGTGTGTAATGAATCTTTGATTTCTCAGTAATTAAATCATCTTCTTCGATTGTATCATGGGTATAAGCATCAATCTTATTAAAAACCATAAGGACTGGCTTATTTGAACAACCTATCTCGTCTAAAATTTTATTTACAGATGCTATATGATCTTCAAAATTTGGGTGACAAATATCTACGACATGTAATAACAAGTCTGATTCACGAACCTCGTCTAAAGTAGATTTAAATGACTCTACTAATTGTGTTGGTAATTTTCTAATAAACCCAACAGTATCGGTCATTAAAAAAGGAATGTTTTTTATTACAACCTTTCTCACCGTGGTATCTAGAGTTGCAAATAGTTTGTTTTCTGCAAAAACATCACTTTTACTAATTACATTCATTAATGTTGACTTACCAACATTCGTATAACCAACCAATGATATACGTACCATTTTACCTCTGTTTTTTCTCTGAACTGCCATTTGCCTATCAATGGTTGCCAATTTTTTCTTTAACAAAGTAATCTTCTCTCTAATGATACGGCGATCTGTTTCAATTTCTGTTTCACCAGGCCCACGCATACCAATTCCACCTTTTTGTTTATCAAGGTGTGTCCAAAGTCTTGTTAATCGAGGTAATAAATATTGACATTGTGCCAATTCTACTTGTGCTTTCGCAGAACTGGTTTGAGCTCTTCCTGCAAAAATATCAAGAATTAAATTTGTTCTATCTAATACTTTACAATCTAATTCGTTTTCTATATTCCTTAATTGCGCAGGTGATAGTTCATCATCGAAAATTGCGGTACCTATACCGTTAGACTCAATATATGCTCTTACCTCTTCTAATTTACCGGTTCCTAAAAATGTTTTAGGATTGGGCTTCTCCATCTTTTGCACAAAGCGTTTTACGGCAACACCTCCTGCTGTTAAAGTTAAAAATTCTAACTCGTCTAAATATTCATCAGACTGTTTTTCGTTTTGATGCTGGGTTATAATACCAATTAAAACCGCTTTTTCTGATATTGCTTCACGTGTTTCTACCATAGATTGCAAAAGTACAAATTTATCAAGTTAGGAAATCTAAATTGTCTTTGTTACTTTTTGGTTTTTATTATAAAGAGTTGCTTTTCTTAGGCCTTGCGCTATTTGCATCCTAAAACCTATTACTCATAATGTAATGTATTAAGAGTAATACTTACAAAATGATTTACTGCGCCTATTAATACCTTTGAAGTGAATTTTTAAGATACTATTTTTGTGTTTGTAACTCAATTAAACCCTACAATTTTACATTTACTTTTTTTATATAATAATACGCATCATTGCAAAAGCGTTATTCTTGTAGCTGGTAAAAACCATCATTTAGCACGTAACATTATAAATTTCATAAAGTTATTACATTATTGCTACACTAACGTTAGCCCTAAATTATAGCTTTAAGACCTCTAGAACTATAGTCATTATTACTAATTATTTATAGTTCTTTTATATTAAAAAGCTAGGCTGTATTTATTGAAGCATTAAAACGAAGGCATAAAAAAACACTCGCCTTTCTTAAAGCGAGTGTTTTTCTTCAAAACTAAATTCTTTTTAATGATTTATTGCATAACCTGCTGCTTTACCAAACTCGGCTAATTGATCTAAAATGTTTTTGAAAAAGTTTTGAACCCCCTTAAATAATTGTTTTTTCATAATTGTAGTTTTTAATTTCCCCACTACAAATATACGAACATATAAAAGCGAAAAAAACCTAAAAACCTAACAATGTGTAGATTACACATTATCATGTATAGTTGGTAATTTCTTTTCCTTTTTTCACAATAACCTCACGGTAATCATGCGAAAAAATTAAATAAACAACTTAAAAACAACATATTATGAAGTAAATAAAGACATCTTAAGAAGAATATTTAAAAACATATAGTGAATTAACTAGCTACAAAATTTTAATAAAATCATTAAAGGCTATATAATATGGCTTGTCTTTAAATACTGGCAACTCTACGCTTTCTGAATTAGCAATACCAATACCTGCAAACCAAACTTTTGCATTTTGCTTTTTGGCATGTTCTTTAAATGTTTCCATCCACAAGACATCGTATTCTTCTGGCGTTTGAATATTATTTGTCGTTTTTACTAAAACGAAAATGGTAGGTTCACCTTTTTTAAATAAAACAAACTGTGGGTGTTTTTTGAGTTCGCTATTAATAGCGACAAACTCATAACCCTTTTCTTGCAGTTTTTTACCTACAATATTCATACCTAAATTATGAAATTCTTGCTTTGTAAGTGCCTGCATTATTTTCTTTTGCGTCGTAAATTAAAGTTTTTATCTCCTTTGGTCTTAGGTTTCTTATATTTTTTTGCAATTTCTCTACGATAAGATCCTCCTTGATTTGTTTTGCTATTCTTTTCACTCTTTTCGTGAAAAGCAGGACCAGGAACATACTCTAAAGAAGTTCTATTTTTATCACGCTCTCCTTCCTCCTTAGGGCGTTCTTCTTCTGTTAGTTGCTTGGTAATTTCAACTTGTTCAGGAATTTCAGATTTCGGAATAACATAATTCATTAATTCCTCAATTCTTAGTTTTGCTTCTTGCTCATCTTTTGTTGAGAAAAGAATTGTTTTCCCTTCATGTTCTGCACGACCAGTACGACCAATTCTGTGCATATAATTTTCTGGAAAATGTGGTGTATTAAAGTTTATTACGTGTGTAACCTCTTCTAAATCTAATCCACGAGCAATAACATCAGTAGCGATTAAAATCCGCTTTTCACCATTATTAAATTGTTCTATAGAACGCATACGGTAGTTTTGCGTTTTATTTGAGTGAATTACACAAGATTCTGAAGGAAATTCTTCTTTTACACATTCAAATAATCGATCTGCATTCCTTTTATTTGGCGCAAAAACTAGTACTTTACTATACTCTTCTTTATTAGATAGTAACTCGTTTAATAAATTAACTTTTGTATAAAAGTTAGGCACATCGTAACTGATTTGCTGAATATTATCTAACGGGGTTCCACTTACTGCTATGAAAATCTTTTTAGGAGCTGTAAAAAAATCATCAATCAATGCCTCTACATCCTCTGTCATTGTTGCCGAAAACATAATATTTTGACGACGCTCTGGTAATAAATCAAAAATATTTAATAGTTGAAATCTAAATCCTAAATCTAGCATTACATCAACTTCATCAATCACTAATTTCTGAATTGATTTAAGCTTTAGTATTTTACTTACTGCTAAATCATACAAACGTCCAGGAGTTGCTACAATAACATCTGCACCTTGCGCAACGGCTTCCTTGTGTCTGTTTAAAGGAATTCCTCCAAAGACACCAACGGTATGTAAGCTCATAAATTCTGAAAGCTTTTCAATTTCGCTAACCACCTGCACTACTAATTCACGTGTTGGTACAACAACTAAAACTCTAGGGTGTACTTGCTTCGAAAATTTTAAATCGCGAAGTATAGGTAACATATAGGCAAACGTTTTACCAGTACCTGTTTGTGCAATACCCACAACGTCTTTACCAGATCTTATAATCGGAAAAGCTTCTTCTTGAATTGGTGTTGGGTTAACAAAACCTAATTCTTCTATTGAATTTCTTAGTGGATTTGATAAATCTAAATCTTGAAAAGTAATCATTTACAGTAATTTGCCGCAAAGGTACGCTTTCTATACTCAAAAACCATAAGTATATTACTTTGACAAAATATGTAAAATATCATCTTATCATTATTAAGGAAATAAACTGGCATAAAAGTTATAAAAAGCAAAAAACCGATACATTGCTGTATCGGTTTTTATGTATTATATAGTCATCGCTAATAAAGTAAAATAATCTATTTTTTATTGAAAAGATTACTTCGTCATACTTCCTCGTAATGACATTGAGTTTTTAGCCTCCAAAGTCATCAAAACGGATATTCTCATCAGCAAGACCAAAATCTTCTCCCATTTTCTGAACAGCATTGTTCATTAATGGTGGACCACAGAAATACAATTCTAAGTCTTCTGGTGCTTCATGATGGTTTAAGTAATTTTCTATTACACAATTGTGAATAAATCCTACAAATCCATCTCCAGCTTCATCACTGATATCTTTTTTCACTTTCCAATTATCTGCTTCTGTTGGATCAGATAATGCGATGTAAAACTTAAAGTTCGGGAAATCTTTTTCTAATGCTCTAAAGTGTTCTATATAGAATAATTCAGCCTTAGAACGACCACCGTACCAATATGTTACTGTTCTTCCTGTTTTTAATGTTCTGAATAAATGATATAAGTGTGAACGCATTGGCGCCATACCTGCTCCACCACCTACATATAACATTTCTGCTTCAGATTC
This sequence comes from Tenacibaculum sp. SM2510, assembly GCF_057002845.1. NCBI lineage: Bacteria > Pseudomonadati > Bacteroidota > Flavobacteriia > Flavobacteriales > Flavobacteriaceae > Tenacibaculum > Tenacibaculum sp. SM2510. The sequence goes on along the minus strand of NZ_CP192703.1, from coordinate 2,154,755 downwards.
ATTAATAAAGAATTCACCATAAGGTCCAGAAATAGTACACTTATCACCCTTCTTTAAGTTAAAAATATAAGAAGAGGCAACTCCTGGATTTACATCCATCCATCCACCTTTTACTCTATCGAATGGTGGTGTTGCAATACGTACATTTAACATAATTTCTCTCCCTTCGGCAGGATAAGAAGCCATAGAATATGCTCTTTCTACAGTTTCTGTATTTTTCATTACCAATGGTCTTAAACCAAATTTATCCCATTCAGCTTCAAACTTATCTGGTGTATCATGCTCTTCTGGATGCGCAGTAATATCCATATCAGCATACTTTATTTCACAGTTTGGAATTTCAATTTGAATATAACCACCTGCTTTGTAGCCCATATCTTCAGGGATTTCAACTACAAATTCTTTAATAAATGTTGCTACGTTATAGTTTCTTACAACTACTGCTTCCCATTTCTTAATTCCGAAAATTTCTTCTGGAATAGAAATATCCATGTCTTGTTTTACTTTTACCTGACAAGATAAACGTACTCCACTGGCTAATTCTTTACGTGTAAAGTGTGGTGTTTCTGTTGGTAAAGCTTCACCTCCACCAGAATTTACGTGACATTCACACTGCACACATGATCCACCTCCACCACAAGCTGATGGTAAGAAAATTTTCTCTGCCCCTAAAGTAGATAACAACGTACCTCCTGATGCAACTTCGATTATCTTATCGCCGTTAATTGTAATTTTTACGGGTCCTGATGGTGCTAGTTTTTGTTTTACAAATAATAACAATCCTACTAAAATTAATAAGATTATTAAAAAAGATATCACTGTTACAGCTACTGTACCTCCTGTACTTACTTCTAAAAATACCATTATTCTATAATTTTTTTAGGGTTATCAGCTAATTTTTCAGCTTCTTCTTTTTCTGCTACTACCTTCTTTGTTGTTTTGTTCTCGACTGCGCTCGAACTGACAACTGATGTTTTAGGCGCTTCCTCTTTCTTTGCTTCATCATCACCTCCTGTTAACATACCTCCAAAGCTCATGAATCCGATTGCCATTAAACCTGTAATGATAAAAGTTATTCCTAATCCTCTTAAAGCTGGTGGTACAGATGAATATCTAATTTTTTCACGAATTGCTGCAATGGCAACAATTGCTAAAAACCATCCGATTCCTGAACCAATACCATAGGTTAATGATAAACCTAAAGTAGGAATTTCACGAGATTGCATAAATAATGACCCTCCTAAAATTGCACAGTTTACTGCAATTAATGGTAAGAAAATACCTAAAGAGTTATACAATGCTGGTGCAAACTTCTCTACAATAATTTCTACTAATTGTACCATGGTTGCAATAGTTGCAATAAACATGATAAATGATAAGAAACTTAAATCGTAATCTGCATATTCTTCTCCTAACCAAGTTAATGCTCCTGGTTGTAATAAATATTGATCTAATAACCAGTTGATAGGTACTGTTACAGCTAATACAAAAATAACGGCAGCCCCTAAACCTACGGCTGTTGCTACTTTTTTAGATACTGCTAGGTAAGAACACATTCCTAAGAAGGTTGCAAATACCATATTATCAATAAATATCGACTTGAAAAATAATTCTAAATGTTCCATTTTTCTATATTTTTAATGATTCCTAACGGTGTTAGTCTTCAATTAATGCTTTGTTTTTACTACGCTGTATCCAAATAATAATACCCACAACAATTAATGCCATTGGTGATAATAACATGAATCCGTTGTTTTCATATCCGAAAGCATACAATCCTGTTAATTCAATTGGATCTCCTAATACTTTAAATCCTAATAAAGTACCAGAACCTAACAACTCTCTAAAGAAACCAACAGCTATTAAAATAGCACCGTAACCTAAAGCATTACCTATTCCGTCTAAGAAAGCTCTCCATGGTCCGTTTCCTAAAGCAAAAGCCTCAAAACGCCCCATAATAATACAGTTGGTAATAATTAACCCTACAAATACCGATAGTGTTTTACTTAACTCGTAAGCAAATGCTTTTAATACTTGATCAACAATAATTACTAAAGCAGCAACTACGATTAACTGTACGATAATTCTAATTTTTGATGGAATGATGTTTCTCATTAAAGAGATTACTACGTTTCCTATACCTAATACAAATAATACAGAAACAGCCATTACTATAGAAGCTTTAAGCTCTGCTGTAATTGCTAATGCTGAACAGATACCTAATACTTGAATCGTAATTGGGTTGTTATCCAATAACGGATCTGTAATTAATACTGCGTCTTTTTTTGATAAAAGTCCCATATTTATTTCAATGTTTTAAAGTAAGGCACGTATAAACCTAATTCAGATTTAATCATTGCTGCAACACCATCACCTGTAATGGTTGCTCCTGCAATTGCATCTACCTCGTTATCATTTTTATCTTCGTTCTTCGGGTCATTATTTGATTTAGAAACTGTGATTCCTTTAAAAGAACCATTGTTCATTAAATCTTCTCCAATGAAATCATCCATAAAATAGCGTTGCTTAATATTTGCTCCTAAACCTGGCGTTTCTCCTTTATGATCGAAAAAAGCACCCTGAACTACCATGTTTTCATCCATTGCAACGTATGCCCAAATAGCATCCCATAATCCTTTACCTCTAATTGGTGCGATATAAAACGCTTTACCGTCTTTTTCGCCAACAAATAATGGTAATTTTCTTACTTTTCCTGCTTTTGCAGCTGTTTGTTGCTTTTTTACATCAATTAAATACGCTTCAGCATCTTCAGTAGTTTTATCACCTTCGATAACTAATTGCTTTTTGATATATTTTGAAAACTCACCTGCTACTTTGTCTTTTGCTACAAAAACGGCACTGCTCTCATCATTGTCATTTACACCCATTGCATACAAAATATTTTGTTGCTTTTCGATACGCTTATTAGCATCTATCATTGGCCGAAGCGATGAAGCTGTAAAAGCTAACAACGCACCTACTATTAATACCATACCTATGGCAAAAAGTAGCGTATATCCATTACTGTCTGTTTTCTTACTCATAATTAGGCAGTTTTAACTTTAGCACGTTTTAATCTTCTCTTTACATTTCCTTGAACCACATAATGGTCGATTGTTGGAGCAAAAACGTTCATTAATAAAATAGCTAACATTACTCCTTCTGGATACGCTGGATTGAATACACGAATCATAATCGAAATAAAACCGATAAAGAAACCGTAAATCCATTTTCCTTTGTTGGTTTGCGATGCTGATACCGGATCAGTTGCCATATAAACGGCACCAAAAGCAAAACCTCCAATTAATAAATGTTTCCAAAAATCTAAGCTCATTAATCCGTAAAACTTACTTGTTTCACCAATCCATCCTAAATCAACTACTTGATTAAAGATGAATCCCATTACTAAGGCTCCGATCACTGCAGATAACATAATTCTCCAGCTACCTATCTTTGCAAAGATTAAGAAAAGCCCTCCTAATAAAATTAATAATGTTGATGTTTCGCCTACTGATCCCGGAATAAATCCGAAGAACATATCAGAAACTGAATGTGTTAATGGTTGTGATTGCGCTAAGCTTCCTAAAACTGTTTCACCAGAAATAGCATCAGCAGTTCCTGCCAATTCTCTTGCGCCTTCTACCCATACTTTATCTCCCGACATCCAAGTTGGATATGCGAAGAATAAAAATGCACGTATAGTTAATGCTGGGTTTAAGATATTCATCCCTGTACCACCAAAAACTTCTTTACCGATTACTACACCGAAAATTACGGCTACACTTAGCATCCATAAAGGTAAATCGATTGGTACAATTAACGGTACTAGCATACCTGTTACTAAGTATCCTTCTTCTACTTCGTGGCCTTTGATTACTGCGAAAACAAATTCAACAGCTAAACCAACCACATACGATACAATTACTAATGGTAAAATTTTAACTAAACCGATTAAGAAATTATCCATATTCCAGAAATCTCCACTAAAGAAAGACATTCCTTCTGTAAATCCGTTAATAGCAGCGTTATGTTGATAACCTGCATTGAACATCCCGAAGATTAAACATGGTACTAATGCCATAATAACTATGTTCATTGTACGTTTTAAATCATCGGCCGCCTTTATATGAGTTCCTCCGTGAGTCGTCTCATTAGGTAAATATAAAAAGGTGTGGATTGCGTTAAACGCAGGTGCCATCTTAGTACCTTTATATTTTTCTTTTAAATTATGTAAGTTTTGTTTTAAGCCCATATCTTATCCTAGTTCTTCTCTCATTAAATCTAATCCTTCACGAATTATCTTCTGGTGAGGTTGTTTAGATACACAAATAAATTCTGTTAAAGCGAAATCTTCTGGTGCAACTTCGTAAGCTCCTAATCCTTCCATTTCGTCAAGATCTTTGTACATACTCGCTTTTAATAATTGCATCGGATAGATATCTAACGGAAACACTTCTTCATACGATCCTGTAACCACAAATGCTCTGTGCTCACCGTTTGTATTCGTATTTAAGTCGTATTTTTTCTTTGGTGTTAACCAAGAGAACGTAAATGCTCTAGAAGTAGAAACCTTATCAAAAACTGGCTTATTCCAACCAAATAATTCATAATCGTCTCCTTCAGGGATTGCAGTTACTATATTTTCGTAGTACCCTAAATATCCTTCTTCGCCAACCTGCGTTCCGCTTAACACGTTACCGCTAATTACACGCGCGTTATCAGCATCTAAATTTCCTTTTACCAAATCAACAATACTTGCTCCTGCCAGGGCAGTAACGTATTGTGGCTTGTTAAATTTAGCTCCTGCTAAAGCAATTGTACGCTTTGCGTTAAACTTACCTGTTAACAATAATTCACCGATTACCACTAAATCTTGCGGAGTAACCACCCACACAACTTCTCCTTTATTAATAGGATTAATTTGTGCTATCTGAGTACTTACATTACCAACAGGATGCGGACCAGAAACCTTGTGCAATTCAACTCCTTTCATCTCTTTAAACGGAGATAACATTGAGTCTTTTGCAACTGAAACATGTACTTTACCTGCCGTTAACTTTGTTAACGCAGTTAAAGCAGCTTGTAATTCAGCTTCTTTACCTTTTAATGCATAATCATAATCTGCTGCCAGAGGTGCACTTGCATAAGCAGATACAAAAATTGCTTTTGGTGCTTGATTCGGATTTGCAACAACATCGTAAGGACGTTGCTTTACAAATGGCCAACAACCTGAAGCAAATAAGTGATTTTTCACTTCTTCACCAGACATTGCATCAATATCTTTTTTACCAAAATCTTTGTATTGCTGCTGTGCATCAGCAGTGATTTTAAATGCTAAAACTTTTCTTCTGTCTCCACGAACGATTTCTGTAACTTTACCACTTACCGGACTAGGAAATAAAATACGCTCGTCACTTTTTGAATAAAAAAGTGCTTCACCTGCTTTTACTTCGGTACCTTCTTTTGCTAAAATCTTTGGAATAACGCCATGAAAATCGCTAGGCTTAATTGCAAACACGCTACCCAACGAAAGTTCAGTAGTGATTTGCTCTGCGTCGCCAACGAGCTTGATGTCCAAGCCTTTCTTAATACGGATGTCTTTTGACATAGGAACTGATTAAATTGATTTTCTAAAAACACGCAAATTTACAGATTTTCATTTTTTCGGGTAAGTATTTACATTTTTATCTTTTCGATAGCTCATTATTTATATCTGTTCTAAATAAATTTTTATCTTTGGTCTACATTTTGATACCTTTGCATTTATGATGAAACATCTTATAATCTTCCTATTTAGCACATTATGCATAACTGTAAATGCGCAGAACATAAAAACAATTCAATTACAACCCAAGCACAATACAAATCAATATTCGGCAATTGTAAAGCTAGGAGAGGTATTGGAACTGTCTTTTGATGATTTAGATGCCGACAACAAAGAATACAAGTATAAAATTGAGCATATGACACATGATTGGAAACCAAGCAATTTAACTTCTAATCAGTATATAAACGGATTTAATGAGAACGAAATCATTAATATATCTAACTCTTTTAACACCCTACAACCTTACACACATTATTCGGTTGATATACCGAATCAGAATACCGTTATTACAAAAAGTGGTAACTATTTACTTTCTGTTTTAAATGATGATTATGAAGTAGTGTTTTCGAGACGCTGCATTTTTTATGAAGATATTACTACTGTTGGCGTGGCAGTTTTTAGAAGTAGAGATACCAAGCACAACATACAAAAACAAACAGTTCAATTCTCTATAAATCATCCGGGATTGGTAATTAACAATCCAAACCAAGAAATTAATGTTTCATTACTTCAAAACCATAATTGGGCAACCATTATTAACAATATTCAACCTCAATTTATAAAACCTCAACAATTATTATACAACCACACTCTTAAAACAGATTTTTGGGGAGGAAATGAATTTTTAAATTTTGATAGTAAACACATACGAAGCACAAGTTTAAACATTGCAAAAACCGAAAGAAAAAAAATCTATCACAGTTATTTATATACTGATGAACAAAGAGTTGATAAAATTTACACTTACAATCCTGATATTAACGGACAGTTTGTTGTTCGAACTTTAGAAGCAAATGACGCGAATACTGAAGCTGACTACTCAATGCTTCATTTTTCTTTAGATGCTTTTGAGCCTTTCGATAATAAAGAAGTATTTGTATACGGCGCTTATAACAACTACAAACTATCAGATGAAAACAAAATGAAATACAATGCTGTTGACGAAAGATATTACGCCGAAATTAAATTTAAACAAGGATTTTATAATTACAGTTATGCTACCTTAGATAAAAATAATAGGCTTGATTTAAATGAAGTAGATGGCTCTTTTTATCAAACTGAAAATAAATATACTGTAATCGTTTATTACAAACCTTTTGGCGGAATTTACGACAGAGTTGTAGGTGTAGGAAACGGCTACTTAAATCAAAACAAGTAATTTACTTTTAAAATAATTGACTGAAAACCGAAAAAAGTTTATATTTATACAATGTTTCAACAAATAACAAAAGGCATAAAAATATCTATCAAGACCACATTTAATGGTCTAATTTACCGTGGACATCAACAATATTATTCTTTTAGCTATTATGTTTTTATTGAAAACAACTCAAAAGATACTGTAAAACTCTTAGAACGTTTCTGGACAATTTTTGACTCCCTTAACGGCACCGAATATGTAGAGGGCGAAGGTGTTATTGGAGAAACTCCTATTCTTAAACCTAATGAAACCTACAACTACCGATCTAACTGTTTTTTACTTTCTACAGTAGGCGCCATGAAAGGAAACTATAAAATGATTAACCCAGATACTTTAGAAGAATTCTTGGTAACCATACCAACATTTCAATTAACTACTATCCCTACTTTAAACTAATGGCCAAGAAAACCAATGTTGCAATTATAAGAGAACCTAATTGCTTAAATTGCGGATACCCATTTTGTCAAAATGAGAAATTCTGCCCAGAATGTGGCCAAAAAAATAAAGGTAAAAAAATTACATTAGCTAGTTTTATTCGCGAAGTGTTTGCGGGTTTCTTTTCTTGGGATGCTAAATTTTGGAGAACATTAATTCCTCTTTTAATAAAACCTGGGAAAATATCTAAAGATTATATTAATGGAAAAAGAGATAGATACTCAAATCCTTTTCGGTTTTATTTAACCGTTTCTATTTTGTTTTTTTTAATTATAGGAATTACTGAAAGCTATGATAAATTTAACGAATTACAAGACGGTAACATTTCAAAAAATACTACATCACAAATAAAATTTGATAAAAACGGTATAAAAGTTCTAGAAGTAGATTTAGACTCTATTCAAAAAAAAATATTTGAAGAAATTGACAAGCAAGATTCAGTAAAAATTAATTTAATTACGCAAAAAATTGATTCCTTAAAAATTGGTGGAAACTCGAAGCATTCCTTACTAAATATTGGGTTTGACAATTCTAATGGACTTTCAAAAATTATTGAATTTCAAAAAAAACATCCAGAAATTTACATCAACAATGCGCTGGATAGTTTACAAATGAAAAAAACCTTTACCAACAGGTTTCTCTACTCACGTACTGAGGTTTTAAATTCTTTTATATCAAAAAGAGGAGAAACTGAAAAATTTTATCGCCAATTATTATCCTATGCATCAATAGCTCTTTTTATCTTGCTACCGCTTTTTACACTGTTTTTACGAATAGTTTACATCCGAAGAAAGTTTACATATGTAGAACATTTGGTTTTTGTTTTTCATACTCAAACTGTCTTCTTTTTACTTTTCTCTGTATTTTATTTAATCGGTTATTTTAAAGATGCCGAATTTTTACTGGCTATTTTCTTATTACTATTTACCATCTATTTATTTATGGCAATGAAGAAATTTTATGGCCAAGGTTATCTTAAAACCTTTATGAAGTACCTAATGGCAAATTTTGTATTTTTTATGCTCGCTTTACTAGGTTCCTTTATAATTTCGTTTATTGCTTTTGCATTGTATTAAATTATTTTAATAGTTGATATAAAAGAGATTGTGGTGTATCCTTTAAATCAACCCTTAGCACTACTTTGTTTTCATTTGTCACAGCCACTTTAACTTTTTTTATTAAAGTTAGATATTTATGAGGAATTGAATAAGAGTTTTCTTGAACCTTTATGTATTTTTCTATATCAAAAAAAAGAAAAAATTTGTTCTTTTGACTTATTTCGAAATCATCAATAACTGGATTTTTTGAAGACAAAAACAAGCTGTTTTTGCGCCTACTACTATAGGTTTTAAAAAAGGGATTCATGACTAGCAAGCTATCGCCATTTATGTTTTTGATAGCTCCTTTAGAACATAAGTAATCTGCAAAAATACCACCTCCTAACCTTAGGCTCACATCAGGAATTATGTTGCTTTTAATTATTGTTTTTTCAACTTTATTAAAATCATCATCATACTCATAAGTTGTTATAGTGTCGTTTTTACTAATGAAAGACTCTAAATTAACCTGAAGCTCCCCATTCCAATATTTTTTAATCGCCTCTAATGATAAGTTCGTTGCCTTTTTAAACTTATCTTTTTGGTCCTTATTCACAAAACTAAATAACAGTTGCTTATTAATTTTTCCCGAAATAAATGCCGTGGAATTAGTCTTATTCCCAGCTTTGTAAGGCAAAAAAGGATTATACTTCTTACCTAATTCACCATTTATCTGTAACTTTTTACTGCCGATACCAAGTTCAAAAAAATCATCTTTTTTTGTTGCTATAGCAATAAGTTGATTGCTATTTATTAATTTACAAAGCGCATTATCTTTTTCTGTTAGATATGTTCTTGCTTGAAAAACAAAGTTTAATTTCTCTTCAATTTTAATTGTTTTACCAAAACTAAATAGCATACTTAACTCATCATTTTTTACAACATAAACACTGTTTTTACGCGTAAAATAGTCAATATCGTTTATATTTTTTTTAATAAATTTCTCTTGTTTAAAAAACGCTTGTAAGTTGTCTTTGTTTTTTATTTTAACAGCACTACTAATCCATGTATTTTTTAAATTACTATGATTTGTATAAAAAAAGAGATTTGCAGGAATTACCACTTCATCAAGTAAAGAAAATTCACTTTCAGTATTTGTTGATTTTTTAATTGTTTTGTTTGTCGATTTAAAAAACGAAAAAGGGTGCTTTATAGCATCTTTTATTATGTTGTATTCAATTTCTCTTAAATTAAAACGAACAACTGCATCTGCGGAAACTGGCACTACATTTACAATATTTACGGCTGGGTTATACCTAAAATACCCAACCGTAAATAGTATACCAAGTATAATTAAAACAATATATACTACCTTTTTAATCATCTGTTTACTTAGCTACATCATTAATCAACTTTAATAATAACTTCAGGGTGTTTTCTTCTTTCCCTTTTGTATTCAATTGTAATTCAGAAGACATTTTCCCTCGTTTTATTCTTGAAACTTTAAATTGAACATCATTAATGTTTTCATTAGAAAAGCTTGCCATTTTTCTTTCATCTCTACCAAACATTTTTTTAGGTAAATTATCAATCAAAGCATTTACATTTAAATACAGCGCACTTGAATTTCTTTTAATCAATTTACTAAACTTAGACCCTTTATAGCTAACTCTTCCTGCCTCTATATTTACAGCTCTTGTTTTTGATGTGGTTATATATAAAACCTCATTTTTAATTACTGAATATAAGTTAAATGGTAACTCTCCTTTCTTGCTAACAAATTCAAAAACATTATTAGTTGTATTTACAACCTTATGTTTTTGTCCTAATCTAAACATTTTATTCAATAACTCTTTTTCTTCTGACCCAATCATTAGTGTAAAATCAGGTACTAATGTTTTTTTCGTTTTAGATACTGCTTTACGTTTATAATCTTCATCATACTCATAAGTCGTATAAGTAACATCCTTTTCAGCAAAATCATTTAAGACAAACAATGCATCTCCTGTTACTAATTTAGCAATCGCTTTTTCATCTATTACCAATGATAACATATCACCAACTACATCTATCTCTTCCTTAAATTTCGGTAACATTCCACCATACATGCTACTAATCATATCTGGATATTGTACAAGTAACTGTTCAGTATTCATTGAAACACTCCAAAAAGCGATCGCTTTATTATGATCAAAACTATTTATTAAAGTGCTATTCATTTTTTTATTATAAATCTTTTTAAAAGATTTTTCCATATCTCCACTAATTGACATGTCTAACAAAATTCTTGCATTGTTTTTTTCAAAAAACAGACTAGCGGCAACCTCTTCAATACCATAAATATTAGCCCCTTTTTGAGGCATTAAATAAGACATCGTTGAATACATACCTTTTCCTAAAGAACCAATAAGGTCAGACATTAACATTCCGTAATTACGAATCCAAAGTGTCGCAGAAGCACCTTTCTTTTTTCCTTGTTGAAAACTTGAATTAGCAGCAATAGAATTAGAAGAATGATTCTTTAATATTGAAAAAGCCTTCTTCTTAGTCCATAATTCATAAAACCTTCTTCTTAAAGTATAATTAGATTCATTTTCTTTTTTAAGTGCATCGAAACGTTTTTCATGCTCCTTAAAATAAGCATCAGACTTACTCCCGTTAACAATCAAAAGAAGTTCATCATTCCAGATTTTTATGTCTCTATACCCTTCTATATAATTATATCCTTTTTCTCTTTTTATTATTTTAAAATTGCTTTTATTCAGCGTAGACTCAAACAATTTTTTATCATTAAGTTCTACTAAAACAGTATGATATGAAATACTATCTGTTTTCTGAAAAAAGTAATATGCATTTGATTTTATATTAACTCCAGCCTTGCTTACCGAAGTTATTTTGTTATCTCTTCTTCTGTTAACGTTCTTTAATATTTCTTTTCCCAGCATATTATTATCTATGTCAGAAACATCTATTAGCTCAAACAAGTTATCTGCATTTGCAACAATAACAACATCTGCGTTGTTCGGTATTTTATTTTCTAATTTCTGGGCTTGTAAAACAACAAAAGTGTTTACTAGTAATAGCGTAGCAATAATCTTTTTCATGGTGATTTTAATTATTAAATTGGATTTTATTTTTTATTGTTTGTTTGTTTGTTACAATATCTTGCGCTTTCACTCGTAACATCACTGCTTTTTTGTTTTTTGATATTTTGGCTAGTTGATTTGTACAAGATTTCACTGGAACCTCAAAACGATACACCCCTGTATAAGTTGCAGTTTCAAAAACCTTGCGGTCTGAAATTTTTGTGCTTTGAAATTTTTTACCAATATTAAAGTGATGGCTACGAATAAATGTCTTATTCATTTTATCATACACAAAATGTTTATCCTTTTTCATCGCTAAAGCATCCTCTTTAGAGCTAAAGGTAGACAAGACAGTATTAAGGGCATCCGCAGTATCAAAATCACAAGAAACAACAACAATAAACTCCTCAAAGTTCAAACTGTTTTTCACATTATGAATACCTTTAGTTGTTTTTATTTTATTAACAATTTCTGATACTTTATTTTTAATCGTTGTTCTTGATGGTATCTTATAACCATTAATGCTATCTAACAATAATATTGATGCTATTTTAGTTTTACTTTTACTAAAGTTTATTGTTAACGTAGCGGTTCCTGAACCGTCTTTATTGAAAGATATTTCTTCAACAAATTCAAAACAACTTGTAAATAAAAGGAGGGAAATTATTGAGAAGAACAATAAACGTTTTCTAAGCATAACTTTTTTATGCAATAATAGCAAAAATACTTTGTTCGATTATCCCTATATCTAGCCATAAATCAATGGTAAGACACCATTGGTCTATAGTCCATAACTACTTCATTTTCATTTTTAAAAACTGAAGTAACACTTACAGTTTCTACCTGAAGACGTTTCATTTTTAATGAAATTTCTTTATTCCCTTTCGTTTCATCTTCATGAAATGCTATTATTTTTTCTTTTGGAAGAAAACTAGGATTCTCAAGTACCCACTCAGAAAACCAATTACGTCGTAATTGCTTCATATGCTGAGTATATAATGTTGATGACGACCATATTTTTGGTGTACTATCTAATTTCTGAAAATGCTTTTTTTCTCCATCCCAAACCAATTCATAAGCAGTTAAGTTGTTGTTCCAATCAACTAAAACAATCGTAAAAGGCTCTATTCCTTCAAAATTAAAATCAGTTATAATTTCAACTGGATTATCAACCTTTAATAGTTGTTTTACGATTACACCTCTACTTAACCTATAACTATCTGCTCGTTTATGCTTTTTAAAACCACCATTTAGCAAACAAATTAATCGCTTTTTATCAGATAAGCCAATCCACGTTCCCCCAGCAAGTTCATCTTTTGGATATGTTAATTTTACTCCCTCTTCATCATATTCTTTTGGGGCAATCGTTTTTCTTTTTGGGTCTTCGTCTCTATTTGATGTTAGTATAAAATCCTGACCACCTAAAGGCAAATAAGTTACCGTACACATATTGTATTATTTTTTGATAAATGAGATATAAAAACAACTTAGTAATTCTTAAAATAAATGCTAACTTTGTTCCTTATAACAATTATAGCTTTTTTGATTAAAGCAACAACATAATCATTGCAAATTAATAGCATTAGATTTTGTTTATTCGTTTTTAATTAAAAATATTTTTTTAAACATACAAACAACATACTAAAATGACAAGAGGATTTTTTAATGTTCCAAAAGCAGTAAACGAACCTGTAAAAGGGTATGCTCCTGGATCTCCAGAAAGAGAAGAATTATTAGCAACATACAAATCGATGTTTAACAGTAACCTTGATGTGCCTATGTACATTAACGGAGAAGAAGTTAGAACCGGTAATACAAAAAACATCACACCACCACATGATCACAAACATGTAGTTGGTCAATATCATACCGCAGATAAATCGCATGTAGATACTGCTATTTCAACTGCATTAGCTGCAAGAGAAGCATGGTCTAACGTTAGTTGGATGGAAAGAGCTTCTATTTTCTTAAAGGCTGCTGAATTATTAGCAGGACCTTATAGAGCTAGAATGAATGCTGCAACAATGATTGCACAATCTAAAAACGTATTTCAAGCAGAAATTGATGCTGCTTGTGAAATGATTGATTTCTTCCGTTTTAACGTAGAATATATGACTGATATTTTTAAAGATCAGCCAACATCTTCACCAGGAGTTTGGAACAGAGTTGAATACAGACCTTTAGAAGGTTTTATCTATGCAATTTCTCCTTTTAACTTTACTTCTATTGCTGCAAACCTACCAGCATCAGCTGCCTTAATGGGTAACGTTGTTGTTTGGAAACCATCTGATCATCAAGCATATTCTGCACAAGTAATTGTAGATTTATTTAAAGAAGCTGGTTTACCTGATGGTGTAATTAACGTAGTTTACGGAGATCCTGTTATGATTTCTGATACTGTTTTAGCGTCTCCAGATTTCTCTGGATTACACTTTACAGGATCTACACATGTTTTTAAAGAATTATGGAAACAAATTGGTAACAATATTCATACCTATAAAACATACCCAAGAATTGTTGGAGAAACTGGCGGAAAAGATTTCATTTGGGTTCACAACTCTTCTAACCCATTACAAGTTGCAACAGCAATGACAAGAGGTGCTTTCGAATACCAAGGTCAAAAATGTTCTGCCGCTTCTCGTTCTTACATTCCTGCTTCACTTTGGCCAGAAGTTAAAAAACATTTAACGGCACAAGTAGGTGAATTAAAAATGGGTTCTCCAGAAGATACCTCTAACTTTGTAAATGCAGTTATTCACGAAGGTTCTTTTGATAAAATTGCAAGCTATATAGATGCAGCTAAAACTGATAAAGATGCAGAAGTTATTATTGGTGGAAACCATGATAAATCTGTAGGTTACTTTATAGAGCCAACTGTAATCGTTACTACATCGCCTAAATATGCAACTATGCATACAGAGTTATTTGGCCCTGTAATGACAGTTTATGTATACGAAGATGCTGAGTGGGAAGCTTCATTAAAATTAGTTGATGAAACTTCTGAATACGCATTAACGGGTGCTATCTTTTCTACAGATAGATATATTGTTGAAAAAGCATCTAAAGCTTTAGAAAACGCTGCAGGAAACTTTTACATTAACGACAAGCCTTCGGGTGCAGTTGTTGGTCAACAACCATTTGGTGGCGCAAGAGCTTCAGGTACAAATGACAAAGCAGGTTCTGCACAAAACTTATTACGCTGGACATCTGTTCGTTTAATAAAAGAAACATTAGTATCGCCTACAGATTATAAATACCCTTTCTTAGGATAAGAGTAATCTTTTAAACCTATAGCAAAAAGCAACCTCAATTGAGGTTGCTTTTTTAGTTTTTAATTCATTTTTCAATCACCTTACTTTTCGTATTAAACAAGGCATGTGCATTTAATTTAAGCAAAACAGAAACCCTTTAAAAACTCATTACGAAACACTCCACTTAAAAAGAACATATATTTTAATTAATATGGCCAATTTCTTTGTTGCCAATTTTTTGATTGCTTTTTTAACTGATCTAAATTTGTTTTTTTTTGAGTATAACATTCTAAATCATACTCCTTAATTTGGTAAATCATTTGTTCGTAATTTTTCATTAACCTGTTTAAATACCTTACATTTATTATTGGCCTTGGTGGATTAAAAGAAAGTATCCATTTTATTTTATCTTCAATATTATTAATAGCAATGGTGCACACCTCATTTCCTTTTTCTTTTTTATTAGAACGGTAATATAACTTACCTAAAGAAAATGCAAATTCATTAAAAGGTATTGTTTTATTTGGTATTAATTTAACAGAAAAATCAATAGTTTTAACTGCTTTTAGCGTATCTTTTTCTTCTAATAAAGCCTGGGCTAAAAAATAAAAATTACGCCTTAAAACTTGCTTTGAAATATTACTATTCTCATCATTTATTTTAGAATCAATCGCATTTAACTTTGTAAAAGGAGATGTTAAAATCATATTTTTATATGACAATTCAGTATCAACAATTTTTGAATTCTCTGCAAGGCCTACTCTTTTTAAAGGGAGTAATTGATGATACATGCCCTTAATGACTAGGTAAGGTGAAAGCCCTGCTTTATGATTGTTGTTTCCCGTTTCTGTAAACAAAATTGGTCTATCATTTATATTATTTCCTATAATATCTAATAAAATAATATCTTTTTTGGCGTAAGCTTGTTTAGAAAACACCCATTTAATAGTATCTAACTCAACAGCTTTAAACCTATTTACAGTATACCTTGGTTTTACTGGCATTAAAAATTTATTCGTAGGAATCGTATAATACTCTTTCCCTTTCCATATTGTTTTACTCAAAGAACTATTAAAAAAAGTGGCTATATTTTTTATATTCAAATACTTCTCTGTTTGTTTTTTATAGGTAATTATTTCATTTTTTTTAGACTTGGTAAACTCGTCTGATACCTTTAAATGAAGAGGGGCTGATTTATTGGTTTTTGTTTTAAGTTTAGCAACGTACCAATCTAATGCTAACTGATCGTAATTTACAACCCTAACGTCTGTTCTAAATTTCTCCACCTCTTGTAAATACCACAATGGAAACGTTAAATTATCTCCATTGGTAATTAACACAGCCTGCTTAGGGCAATCTTTTAAATATGCTTTTCCTAACTCGAGGGCAAAAACATCTTTAGCTCTATTGTGGTTATCAAAACCTTTCACTAAAAATTGAAATGGAACAACAAAAAAACATAATATTACTGCCGCCAAAACACTTATTTTATAAGTTGTTATTTTTTTAAATAAATTACACACTCCAATGACTGATAGACCAATCCAAACAGAAAAAAACAAGAATGATCCTATTACAATATAATCTCTTTCTCGTATTAAAATACTTTTAGGAACCGGGTTCGTATATATAATTATACCAACACCAAAAGTTATAAATAACGCTATCGTTGTATAAAAATAAACTTTGTTTTTACGTAAAAAAAACAAGCCCCATAGACCCAATAAAAAAGGTAAAAAATAGTAATTATCATTACTATTAATCGTTTTATAAAATACAGGGGTAATACTTTCATCACCAATAACATGCTTATCTATAGAATTAAACCCTGACTTCCAATTTCCATGAATTATATTCCCAGCACCTCTTAAATTATTCTGGCTTCCAATAAAATTTTTAAAAAAATATCTTAAATACAGCCAGTTTATTTGATAACTAACAAAAAAAGACATATTTTCATTAAGTGTAGGTTTGTTTATCGTAATAAATTTATTACCTATTTTAGCTTGAGTAGGCTCTCCTTTTATCGTAGTCCATGTTTTATACCCTTCTATATTAATAGCACTTTGATGGTGCATTCTTGGAAAAAATAATTTAAAATTTTCATTATAATTCTCTATACTGTAGTTGCCATCATCAATACTCTCATAATTTTTAAAGCTTTCGTTATAAGCATACTTAACAGGCCCATTTAAAAAAGGAATTTCATTATTTAGAGGAGCGTTAAAAGCATGCCCGTTAATTAACGGAATGTTATTAACCCCAAATTGTTCTGCATTAATATAGCTTTGAAGTGCTAACGGCGTTTTTACAACGGTTGCTGTTGGTGTTTTTATTTGCGACCTAACAATACTAGTTATATAAGTTGAACTTCCTATTAAAAATAATACCAAACTAATACATAAACAATGCAACTTTATGTAGTTATTTTTTTGACTACTATAAGCTGTATATAAAAGTAATAATATGATAGCTACAAAACCCAAAAGAGCCCCAAGGTTAACAGGGAAATGAAGGCTATTTACGGTAAAGAAATCTATTTTAAAAACCATGAAAATTATCCCTTTAAAAAAAACAGTAAACAAAAGAACAAACACCAAAATTCCTGCTACTAAAGCCATAGAAACATACCGTAAAGTAAAACCTATTTTTTTATGAAAATAAAGTAGTGTTAACGGAAAAACAATGGCGATATTTATTAAATGTACTCCTACAGAAATACCTAAAAATAAAAAGATTAAAAATAAAAATTGTGTTTCTTTATTTCGATCTACTGCTTCATGCCACTTTAAGGATAGCCAAAAAATAAAGATTAGTAAAAAATAAGAAAGGGTATAAACTTCTGTTTCTGTTGAAACCCTCCAAAAACTACTACAAAAAGCAAAAGACAGAGAACCTATAATAGCTGGCAGTATCGAGAGCTCTTTATTTTGTGGTGAATTGGTAATTTTATCCGCTATAAAATAAATAACATTAAAAAGGTATTTAACTGTTAAGGCTCCAAAAGTAGCAGCCATCAAATTTGTTATATAAGCCGCATTTACATTGTTAAAAAAACCTGTTACAATAGCATTTACTAGAGTGTAAAAAGGTGCACCTGGAGCATGTGTATTTTGTAAAGTAAAACTAGAAATAACAAATTCAGAACTGTCCCAAAAAGTAATACTTTTAGGCAAACATATCAGATAAACAACTAATGATAAACAACTAATTAACCAGCTGTATTTTGTTTCTATTGTTAGTTTTTTCATAAAAAATAAAGGGGTAACTTTTTGTAATTTTACTTAACCATTGGCAAGTAACAAAAAAATATGAATTAATACATATTTTGTTTCACTAACTAAACTTTAAAAACACCTTTAATTATTTAAAACAGGCATAACAATACATAATATATTTTTTTTCTAAACACAATGTATTAGACAACCTTTTAGTACGCCTATACTGTTAAAACATACTCATAAGGAAATATAAGCAGAATATTTATAAGTCTTTTTTTACTTTGCTTCTGCTATAAAGTTTAATTATTTCTTATTTTTGGCATAACTTTAACTAATACAAACAATTATGAATATAAAATTACAAATTATATTACTACTATTTTTTGGTGTTAGCACTATGTTACAAGCACAAACGCTTAACGAAACACAAGGTGTTGGATCAGGAGTTAGTATAACAACAGGAGATTATAATACCATGTATGGTGATAGTACCGGCTCGGCGCTTACATCTGGAAGTCGTAATGTATTTTTAGGCTTTTTAACAGGAAAAGCCATGACCACAGGAGTAGAAGCTATATTTATTGGTTATATGGCTGGTGCAAGTAATACATCAGGATTTGATAATGTTTTTATAGGAACCGAAGCTGGTATGAGTAATACAACAGGAGGGGATAATACTTTTATTGGAACAGAGGCAGGTGAGCTTAACACAACAGGATCTGACAATACATTTATAGGTGAAGAGTCTGGGGCAAAAAATACTACAGGACGTGAGAACACTTTTGTTGGTGAAGACTCTGGATATAACAACACTACAGGTCGTGACAATACTTTTATAGGAGATTCTTCTGGGGGATCAAGCTGGGGTAATGGAACCGGTTCTAAAAACACAGCTGTTGGTAGTGCGTCTTTAAGTGATATTCAGACAGGATTTCATAATTCAGCCTTTGGGGACTCGGCTGGTATAGATATTGGTGCTGGCCATAATAATACAATGATAGGTCAGGCAGCAGGAGCTGCTACCGAGCATGCAGATTACAATACATTTATAGGCGCTAGAGCTGGTTGGGATAATAACCGTACTAATAGGACTAACAATGCCAATAGAAATACCTATGTGGGTTTTTATACTGGTTACTCAAATCGTGAAGGAGAAGACAATGTGGGTATGGGAGCCTATGCTAATTACGATAATAATATAAGATCTAGAACCACCTTTATTGGGGCCTACAATGTGCCAAGTCAAAATGATGTTATTATGATGGGGTATAGTGGTTTTAACGATGGTCAGTTCAGTATTTCTATTGGGCAAAACCATGATGTAAGAGGAAGAAACACTACTATAATTGGTAATTTAAGTAATGCTATAGCGGCGGCAGATTATTCTGTGGGTATTGGTGATCAGGTAGATTTAGATAATATACACACAATAGCTATTGGCGCAAATACAAAGGGTCAAACAGATGGTGGAATCGCATTAGGTTATGGTGCACAAGTAAATGAAACAGGAGGTACTACAGGTGCTGTTTTTTATAACATGGCATTAGGATACCAAGCACAAGCCACAGATAATGAATCTGTTGCCATCGGTAAATCAGCCGTAGCATCAGGAATACATTCGTATGCATTGGGTTCTGCTGCAACAGCTGCCAACGATAATACTATGGTTTTAGGAGGAGCTACAAATCCTTTAAGTGTAGGTATTGGTACAGACACACCAAACGCAAAAGCTTCATTAGATTTAACAGGAACCACAAAAGGATTGTTATTAAACCGTTTAACCACGGCACAAAAAACAAGTTTAGCTGCAGGTTTAGCAACTACAGATGAAGGATTATTGGTGTATGACACAGAACTAAATGCAGTTTTTACATGGGATGGGGCACAATGGCTTACGCCAGATACAAATACTGATGCACAAGACTTAAGTTTAAGCTCTAATACTTTAAGTTTAACCAATGACGGAACAAGTGTAGACTTATCTGGTTATTTAGATAATACCGATGAACAAGCTTTAAGTATCTCTGCCAATAACCTAAGTATTTCAGGTGCCGCTGGTGCCATAGACTTATCAGGCTATTTAGACAATACTGATGCACAAGACTTAAGCCTAAGCTCTAATACTTTAAGTTTAACCAATGACGGAACAAGTGTAGACTTATCGGGTTATTTAGATAATACCGATGAACAAGCTTTAAGTATCTCTGCCAATAACCTAAGTATTTCAGGTGCCGCTGGTGCCATAGACTTATCAGGCTATTTAGACAATACTGATGCACAAGACTTAAGCCTAAGCTCTAATACTTTAAGTTTAACTAATGACGGAACAAGTGTAGACTTATCGGGTTATTTAGACAATACAGATGCGCAAACAGTTTCGTTAACAGGAACGACTTTAGCAATATCTAACGGAAATAGTGTAGATTTATCAGGTATTGCGGGAGCTAGCGGTACAGATTCACAAAACTTAAGTTTAAATGCAAATATATTGAGCTTAACCAACGATGCTACAAGCGTAGATTTATCAGGTTATTTAGACAATACAGATGCACAAACAGTTTCGTTAACAGGAACAACCTTAGCAATATCTAACGGAAACAGTATAGATCTATCAAGTTTACAAGACGGGGCAGGAACGGATACCCAAGATTTAACATCAGCAACACTTTCTGGAGATGTTTTACAAATAGAAATAGAAAATGGAAATTCTGTGTCAGTAGATTTATCACCAATTTTATCTTCTTTACAAGCAGAAATTAATACACAGTCTGCAATGATAACAGAATTGATAACAAGATTAGAAAATGTTGAAGCATGTGCTTGTGATGGAAAAATAGTTGTTGGAGACGGTCAAACAGATGACTTTAACCTAAAGTTATTCCAAAACAAACCAAATCCATTTAATGGAGAAACTATAATAGATTTTCAGATACCTGAACAAATTAAAAAAGCATATATTAAAATTTATGATAGTCTTGGAAAAACACTGCAGAAAATCACTATAACCCAAAGAGGTGAAGGCAGTATAACTTACGACAATGAAACTTTTTCATCGGGTATGTACTACTATTCTTTATTTGCCGACAATATAAAGGTTGACACGAAAAAAATGTTATTATCTAACAAATAAAAAAATTAAAAGCACTACTAATTAGTAGTGCTTTGTTTTTTATGAAAAAAATAAACCTATTCAACACCCTGCTAATAGCATTGTCTTTTTTCTTAGCTTTTTTTCTGCCTTTTAAATTGTTTTTGTTCTCTTACGCAGTATTAGGCCCACTACATTACCTAACAGAAATAAACTGGTTAAAAAACAAAAACTTTTTTACAGATAAGAAGAAGCTCTGGTTAACTTCTTGTATTATTTTAGCTAGTATTATTGCTATTCCCTTGTTTTTTAAAATCCCATTAATTAAAACCTTTTTTAAACACTCTTTTACTGAAAACTTAATAAATTGGTTAAGTCGGTATACTAATATCGCCATTTTTTTATCACTTTTTATTGCGCTTATACTATCATTCAAAACAAGCTATAAAAACTTTTTTATATATAGCTTTTTAGGCCTTCTATTAGGTCTGTTATTAACATATTTCGATTATTTCAACTTATGGGTAGGCTTGTTTTTACCAACTGTTATTCACGTATACATTTTCACTATTTTGTTCATGCTCTATGGCAACCTTAAAGACAAGGATAATATAGGTTATGTTAATATATTTCTTCTCGTGTTAACTCCTTTAATAATTTGCTTTATAGAGGTAAAACCTTATGGTTTCTCTAACTATATATTTAAAACATATATAGATAATAATTTTTACGTACTGAATATAAAAATATCGGAATTCCTTAATCTTTCTGATGGGAAAAGTTTTGATTTTTCAAATGCATTAGTCCTTAAAATACAAATGTTCATTTCTTTTGCATATACTTATCACTATCTTAACTGGTTTTCAAAAACCACCCTTATCGGTTGGTATAAAAATACAACCACAAAACAACTATTTATTTTAGCCGCCATTTGGTTATTATCATTGACACTTTATTTTTATGATTATAGAAAAGGATTAATTTTTCTTTTCTTTCTTAGCTACATGCATGTTTTTCTTGAATTTCCCTTAAATATTATTTCAATAAAAGGAATTATAAAAAACCTATTTAAAAAATAGCATTCTTTTAAAACCTCATCAGCTTCTGGTGAGGTTTTTCTTTACACGAAATTCTAGCATTTATTTAACAATATTCATTTTCAATATTATGTATCTTTATCAGCATCAAAAAACAACACCTATAAATAACCAAACAATGATAAAAAAAGTGCTACTATTTACAGCTGTAATATTATTTACTGCCTGTAATACTGAGAAAAAAGAAAAAAAAACTTCCTTGAATGTTCCTTTTGAAAAATTTGAATTAGAAAACGGACTTCAAGTTGTTTTACATACTGATAAATCGGACCCTGTGGTTGCTGTAGAATTGATGGTTCATGTAGGTTCTGCTAGAGAAATTGAAGGAAGAACTGGTTTTGCTCATTTATTTGAACATTTGCTGTTCTTAGAATCTGAAAACCTTGGTAAAGGTGGATTAGACAAAATGAGTGCACGAATTGGGGGTTCTGGTGCTAACGGATCAACATCAAGAGACAGAACAAACTACTTACAAACAGTACCGAATGATGCCTTAGAGAAAATGATTTGGGCTGAAGCAGATAAATTAGGTTGGTTTATTAATACAGTAACCGAACCGGTTTTAGCTAAAGAGAAACAAGTAGTTAAAAACGAAAAAAGACAAAGTGTTGACAATCGTCCGTATGGATTCAATCAGCAAATCATCGATCGTAATTTATATCCAAAAGACCACCCATACAACTGGCAAGTAATTGGCTCGTTAGAACATTTACAAAACGCTACTTTAAGCGATGTAAAAGCATTCTTTAAAAAATGGTATGTTCCTAACAATGCAACCTTAGTTTTATCAGGAGATTTTGATCCTGCGAAAGCAAAAGAATGGGTTCGTAAATACTTTAATGAAATTCCTAGAGGAGAAGAAATTACGCCTTTGGTTAAAAGATCAGGAAAGGTTGATGAATCGAAATCTTTGTATTTTGAAGACAACTTTGCAAGATTACCAATGCTAACACTTGCTTGGCCAACAGTTGAATTGTACCATAAAGATTCATATGCTTTAGATATCTTAACAGAATATTTATCTCAAGGAAAAAAAGCGCCTTTAAATACTGTTTTAGTTGATGATTTAAAGCTTACATCTTACACGAGTATGTGGAACTGGTCTTCTGAACTAGCAGGTCAAATTCAACTTGGTATTCGCGGATTTAATAATGTTGATTTAAATGAAATTAACGACGGTATTACTACCGCTTTTAACAAATTTGAAAAAGAAGGTATTTCTGACAAAGACTTAAACAGAATTAAAGCCGGATTGGAAACTAATTTTTATAACAGTTTATCTAGTGTATTAGGAAAAGGAACCAATTTAGCTTCGTATAATACGTATGCAGGAGATCCTGGTTTTATCAATAAAGAAATTGATTTAACCTTAAATGTTACCAAAGAAGATGTAATGCGTGTTTACAACACCTACATTAAAGGTGAAAAATTTATTGCTACTAGTTTTGTTCCTAAAGGGATGAAAAACCTTGCTTTAAAAGATGCTAAAGAAGCAATTATAAAAGAAGAAAAAATTGTTATTGGTGCTGAAGAAAAATTCGATGCTAAAACTGCTGCCGAATACACTAAAACTCCATCTAAAATAACAAGAGCTACAGAGCCTGCTTACAGTAAAGCTCCTGCTTTAAGTGTGCCTAATGTTTGGAATGATGAATTGGCAAACGGAATTAAAGTTTTCGGTATCGAAAACAGTGAGGTTCCTTTAGTACGTTTCAACTTGGTTATGGATGGTGGCCAACTATTAGAAAAAATGGACAAATTAGGTGTTGCTAACTTAACTGCTCGTTTAATGAACCGTGGTACGAAAAACAAAACCGTGGCACAGTTAGAAGAAGCTATTCAAGAATTAGGAGCCTCAATTACAGTTTCCGCTTCTAAAGAGAATATTACCATAAGTGGTACTACTTTGGCTAAGAATTACGCAAAAACAGTTGCCCTGGTTGAAGAAATGTTATTAGAGCCACGTTGGGATGCTACTGAATTTGAATTAATAAAAAAATCAGTTGTTGGTAATTTACGTCAACAAGAAGCAAGTCCTACAACAGTAACAAGAAATGTGTATAATGAATTAATTTACGGAAAAGATAATATCAGATCTAAAAACACCTTAGGTACCATTGCATCTGTAGAAAAAATATCTTTAGACGATTTAAAAGCATACTATACTAATTACATCTCTCCATCTGTTGCAAAAATGCATATTGTTGGTGATGTAAATCAAGAGAAAGTTTTGGCTTCTTTAACAAACTTAACCACTAAATGGGCTGCTAAAGAAGTAACTATTCCGGTTTTTAAAACTCCAGAAGCTCCTACTAAGCCAACAATTTATTTTTACGATGTACCTAAATCAAAACAATCGGTAATTAGTTTTGGTGCACCTGCTTTAGCTGCAACAGATAAAGATTTTTATTCGGCAACGGTAATGAATTACATTCTTGGTGGTGGTGGTTTTGCTTCTCAATTAACGCAAGAGTTAAGAGAAGGAAAAGGATATACTTATGGTATTGGCTCTCGTTTCACCGGTACAAAAGCGAAAGGTACTTTTACTATTTCTAGTAGAGTAAGAAGTAACGTTACGTTAGAATCTGCTCAGTTAGTAAAAGACATCATTACAAATTACCCTATCAATTACTCTGAAAAAGACTTGGCAACAACCAAAGGTTTTTTAATTAAAAGTAATGCGAGGCAATTTGAAACTATGGGTGCTAAATTAAATATGTTAGAAAATATTAGTACTTACAATTTAAATGCTGACTATGTTAAAGACAGAGAGAAAATTGTAAATGAAATGACGGTTGAAAAAGTACAAGAATTGGCAAAGAAATATGTGAATCCTAATAAAATGATTTGGTTATTTGTTGGTGATGCAGAAACACAATTAGAGCGTTTAAATGAATTAGGTTTTGGCAAACCTGTTTTATTAAACAATACCAAAGAAGAAATTAAACTATAAAACAAGTTTTACTTATTTTATAAAAAAACAACCTCACTTGAGGTTGTTTTTTTTATGACTTCAAAAGCAATTTCTATTAATTTTGTTTTTATTATTGCCTATCCAAAGTGAACTCAATAAAATGAATCATCAAAAAATAATACAAGAAGTATTCTATAAAGTTAATACGTTAGAAAGCAAAGGGAACCTTGCTTCTTATATACCAGAATTAGCCAATTTAAATCCTGATAAATTTGGCGTTCATATCTCTACAACATCTTCTTTAAAATATGGTTTAGGAGATTATAAAGAAAAGTTTTCCATTCAAAGTATTGCTAAAGTGTTATCACTTTGTTTAGCTTTTAAAACATTTGATGGCAATATCTGGGAACGATTAGGTGTTGAACCTTCTGGAACCGGATTTAATTCGTTAGTGCAATTAGAAAGTGATAACGGTATACCTAGAAATCCGTTTATAAATTCTGGCGCTATGGTTATTTGCGATATTCTTATTAGTAATTTAAAAAGCCCTAAAGAAGATTTACTTGCCTTTATTAAAAGCCTTTCTGGTAATAACGACATTAATTATTCATCAAAAATAGCTGCTTCAGAAAAATCTGTTGGTTACAGAAACGTTGCACTTTGTAATTTCATTAAATCTTTTGGCAACATTAAAAACGACCCCAATGAGGTGCTCGATTTTTATTTCGATTTATGTTCTTTAGAGTTAAGTTGTGAACATCTTTCTGATCTCTTCTTGTTTTTAGCTAACAACGGTAAAGCTCCTCATAATAATAAACAAATATTAACAAAGGCACAATCTCAAAGAGTTAATGCATTGATGCAAACTTGTGGCTTCTACGACGAATCTGGCGAATTTGCTTTTAAAGTAGGTTTAGCAGGTAAAAGTGGTGTTGGCGGCGGTATTGTTGCCATACTACCAAACGAATATAGTATTGCCGTTTGGAGCCCCAAATTAAATGACAAAGGGAATTCTTATAAAGGAATGAAATTTTTAGAAAACTTTACTACATTGACGGAGCAGTCTATTTTTTAGTTTGATTATAAACTTTTTTCAAGCCTCCTATATTTGACTATAATAAATTTAATACCATAAGTTTTTTAACATAACTTACAACAGTTAAAAAAAAATATTTTTCAGATAAAATATTCCATATTTTTGGACTATTTTTGTCCTAAATTAAAGATTAAAGATGACAAATACTTTTGGTGAATATATTAAACAACGTAGAACTGAACTTGGATTTACGTTAAAAAAAGTAGCTTCTCACTTAGATATTGACACTTCTACACTTGGAAAAATAGAACGAGAAGAGCGAAATTTATCAGAAAACCTACTGAGTCCTCTTTCTGAAATACTTGAAACTGAACAAAAAAAAATCCTTAATCAATATTATTCTTCAAAAGTGACTCAAGAAATAAAGGACTATCCTCATTATAAAGATGTACTTAATATTGTTGAAGAACAATTAAAGTTACATTATGCAAATACTAAACAAAAACAAAATTGGACTGAAATGGAATTCTCTAATCCTAAAGCAAAGATTAGAGTTGCAACAATGTTTTCTGGAATTGGAGCGATAGAATATTCTTTTAAAAGACTTAAATTAGATTCCGAAATTATATTTGCAAGTGACATTGATAAATTTGCCAAACAAAGTTATTTCACTAACTATAAAATAGAAGAAGAAAATTGGTATGATGATGTTCAGAAAATTAACGGAAAAAAATACAAAGGTAAAGTTGATTTATTAGTTGGTGGTAGCCCATGTCAATCATTTTCAATGGTTGGGAAAAGAAAAGGTTTTAAAGACACTAGAGGTACCCTTTTCTATGAGTTCGCTAGAGTTGTAAAAGAAAGTCAGCCTAAAATTTTTATTTTTGAAAATGTTAAAGGTTTAATTAATCATGATAGCGGAAATACATTTGAAACAATAAAAGCTACATTTGATGAGCTAGGATATAAATATTTTCATCAAGTTTTAAACTCTAAAAACTATGGAGTTCCACAGCATAGAGAACGAATTTTTGTGATTGGATTCAAAGATAAAAAAGTAAAATTTGAGTTTCCAAAACCAATTAAATTAGAATATAAAATGCAAGATTTTCTTGAAGATTATACTGATAGTAAATATTATCTAAAAGAAAAGGGAGTTAAATTCGTAACCAGCTCAAAAAATAGAAAAAAAAGATATACTCAGATAAATGGTGATATTGCAATTTGCCAAAAAGCCAATCAACAATTTAATTGGCATGGAGATTTTATTTTTGAAAGTCAAGAAAACCCTGAGTTTAATGAACTAATTTTTGATGTAAATGAAGTAGAAGAAAAATACTACCTTCTTGAAAAAACAAAAAAATATGTTTTAACTGAGGGTACTAAAAATTTTAAAACATCTATTAAAACAGATTTAGAAGTTGCTAGACCCTTATTACAATCAATGCATAAAATGCATAGAGCTGGTGTTGATAATTACGTAACACATAATAAAGGAAGAATAAGGAAACTTACACCTAAAGAATGCTTAAGACTAATGGGGTTTAGAGACGACTTTAAACAAGAAGTAAGCGATACACAAATGTACAGACAAGCAGGGAATAGCATTGTAGTTGATGTTCTAATAGCTCTATTAAAACAAATGGATATAACCAAATTTGCAAAATAAATGAAGATTTTTGATTTACCTTTTGAGACTGCTAATGAAGTTGTTAAAAGAAATTCCACTGACAACCGAAGACTTAGAGAGCAAGGCAAAAGTGGAGGAAATAATATATTTTACTTAGGAAGTGATAATGCTCTTAGAGTTAAACTTCGAAAAAACACTCAATTATTGGATGACCTTCTAAGTGTTAAAAATCTATTAAATGACAAAACAAGAACTCCAATTGCTATTCAAAACAATGAAGGAGTTTTAGTTCAGCATAAAATCAGTAAAAAAAGCTTAGTTTTACTATTATCATTCTTAAGATCATTTCTTGAAGAATACGGTGAGTCTTACCACAATCCAAACCTAAATTACAATTCAATTACAACTAAGCTAAATCAAATTGAAGGTGAATACTTACTTTTTAATTCAGATTTAGTGTACATACACGACAACAATTCTGTTAAGCCTTATTTTAAGTGGTTTACTCAAAAGGGGTCTCATGAAGAATGGAGATTAATTCAAGAATTTTTAATCCCTAAATTATCTTTTTTAAATTTTGAATTTGAAAAATACGAAGACAATGTATTTACAGTTTTATGGGAACTTACATACGCTCCAGTTGTGATGTATTCTTCAGATAGTATTGAGGACATTATTTCTAATTCTGTAGAAAAATTAATAACAGACGAAGAAGAAAAAGAAACAATTAGAGAAGCAATTACAAAAATTAGGATTGGTCAATCACAATTTAGAAACGATATTTTAAACTCAGATTTCAACACTTGTGTTTTCACAGGCATTAACGCCCCTAAACTATTAATTGCTAGTCACATTAAACCTTGGAAAAATTCTAACAATACTGAAAGAAGAGATTTACATAACGGATTATTATTGACTCCTACATTTGACAAATTATTTGACAAATTCCTAATCACTTTTAATGAAGAAGGAACTTTAATATGGACATCTAATAGGCTAACGAAAGATATTATTGTAAAACTAAAATCAAGTATTCTACCTAGTGAAGAAAACATGATTAAAATAAATGACAGTAATAGAATCTATTTTAATTTCCATAGAGAAAAATTTAATGAATTAGAAAGACAAAATCAATAATTAATTTATGGATAATTTACAAAAAATTAAAATTGAAGGAAAAGAATATTTAATTATAGATTCTATTCAAGATTTTAGAGCAGAAGATAGCTTTATTCACAGAAAAAACAAATTAGCACAATTTAGAGGAAATGGCGAATCTAAAAAACACGTTGGAACATACAAAGGTGAAAAAGGAGATAAAATGTCTAATTTTTTCAATTATTCAACTTGGGGTTTAGAGCACTATGATAAAAATAAAAAGCGAAAAACTTTTGGTAGTGCAAAAGAAAGTGGCGCACTAATTAGTGAAAACAAATGCTTCTTTAATAAATCTAATTTCCTAAAATACTTGAATGATGCTAAGACTGAATACTATGCGCAAGAACAACACTACCACAATAACATAAATGAATATTACAATGAAAGATTAGAAGAAATAAATAATTTGGAAACTAATCAAATATTTTTCAGTATTTATGATGCATCTGATAATCTTTCGCAAAAACAAAATAGAGGTTATATTCGTTCTGATGATTCTATCTGGAAAGTGTGGAGAGAATTAATTTTACCAAATATTAGTTATTTATCTATTCTAAAATTAGTTCCTGTTAATGATGTAAACTCAGAACCATTATTCTACTTCCGAATTTTATTAGATTATCAATTTAGGTCATTTGTACATCCAAAATCTTTAGAAGCCGAACAGGCTGTAAAACAAGAGGATATTCAAGTAGATATCGCAAAAAAAAGAAATTATAGAAAAGGTGCTGAAAAATATAGACGTGAGGTTATTAATCACATGCCCCAATGCCCATTTACAAAAATAACAGACGAACGCCTATTAATTGCAAGTCATATAAAGCCTTATAGTATTTGCATTAAAAATAATGAAAATGATCAGGCTTTAGATTACTTGAATGGATTAGCATTATCACCAACTTATGATAAATTATTTGACCAAGGATATATCACTTTTACTGATAATGGAGAATTGGTTTGCGGAACTCAATTGAGTTCTTATACATGGGAAAAATTAAAGATTAACCCCAATGCTAAAAACAAAATGAGAATATTTCCAGAGGATAGAGAATCGTATTTAGCATACCACAGAAATAATGTTTTTCAAGATGACGTTAACGACCTGATATAACATAACATGATTGGCTATCAAGAATAAATAAAATACTTACTCCAACCCAAATGCCTCAAAAAAACAACTTAAAAGAAATAGCAAAACTCTTTTTTAAACTAGGAAGTATTGGTTTTGGTGGTCCGGCAGCTCATATTGCTATGATGGAAGATGAAGTGGTGAAAAAGAGAAAATGGATGACCCAAGAGCATTTTTTAGATCTTATTGGAGCTACTAATTTAATTCCTGGGCCAAACTCTACAGAAATGACCATGCATTGCGGTCATGAAAGAGCAGGTTGGAAAGGGTTAGTCGTTGCAGGCTTCTGTTTTATTTTTCCTGCGGTGATTATCACTTCTGTATTTGCTTGGCTGTATCAAGAATATGGGCAATTACCAAAGGTTGAACCTTTTATTTACGGTATAAAACCAGCAGTAATTGCTATTATAGTTATGGCAGCCTACAGGCTTGGTAAAAAAGCAATTAAAAATACCGAATTGGCCATTTTAGGAGCCATTGCATTAGTGGCTTGTTTATTAGGTATTAATGAAATTCTAACACTTTTTGGTTGTGGTCTTTTAGGTTTAGGCTTGTACTTTTTTAAGCAGAACAAAAACAATTTACACAATTTTATTCCGCTATTAGCCTTTCAGGCAAGTGAATTTGTAAACTTAAGTAACATAAAAATTCTTTTAACTTTCTTAAAAATCGGAGCCATATTATACGGTAGTGGTTATGTATTATTTGCCTTTTTAGACTCCGAATTAGTTGCAAATGGCTGGTTAACTCGCCAAGTATTAATCGATGCTGTTGCTGTGGGACAAATCACACCAGGTCCTGTTTTATCTACCGCAACTTTTATTGGGTGGCAACTAAACGGAATAACTGGTGCAATTGTAGCAACTTTAGGTATATTTCTACCTTCATTCGTTTTTGTCTTGGTATTGAATCCGTTAATCCCCAAAATGAAGAATTCTAAAATTATCCGTTCGGTTTTAGATGCAGTAAATGTTGCTGCCGTAGCTTTAATTATAGCCGTTTGTATAAATATGGCAAAAGATGCTTTAGTAGATTGGCGAACGATTGTTATTGCTATTGTAAGTTTAATTGTTGTTTTTGGCTTTAAAAAGCTGAATAGTGCTTTTATCGTTTTAGGAGGGTCTATGCTGGGTTATGCATTGACTTATATTTAGATTTTTGCTAATACTTTAATCGAACTTATATTGTTTGATTTAGAGTATCTTTGCAAAAAAAATAATCAATGCAATTTTCAGACTTACATCTTAATCCATCTATTTTAAAAGCATTAAGCGAAGAAAAATATCACACAGCTACCTTAGTACAGCAACAAGTGATTCCGTTAGTGCTAGATAAAAAAGATGTAATTGTTGGTTCGCAAACAGGGTCGGGTAAAACCGCTGCTTTTGCATTGCCTATTATCCATAATTTAGTGCAAGAATTAGCATTAGTTCCTGAAAGAGGACCTAAAAAAATTAAAGCTTTAATTGTAAGTCCTACCAGAGAATTGGCCATACAAATTGAAGAAAGCTTTAACACCTACGCGAAACACACAAATATACTTACCGGCGTTGTATACGGAGGAATATCAACAAAAGCACAAAAAGAAATTTTAGCAAAAGGAGTAGATGTTTTAGTAGCAACTCCTGGTCGTTTAATAGATCTTAATGAACAAGGAAGCATCGATTTAAGTTTATTAAAAACATTTGTTTTAGATGAAGCTGATTTAATGTTAGACATGGGTTTTATTCAAGATGTTAAAAAGATTGAAGCCTTATGTCCGCGTAAAAAACAAACGCTTTTATGCTCGGCAACCATGCCAGAAAAAGTGAGTGATTTGGCAAAGCAAATGTTGTACAAGCCAGAAACAGTTAACGTGATTCCTACAGACAACACAGTAAACAAAATTGGTCAACTATTATACTACACTCCTAAAAAACATAAAGTAGATTTATGTTTACACTTACTACGTAATACAATACAAGGTCGTATTCTTATTTTTAGACGTACAAAGTTTGGTGTTGACAAGTTAGAGCAAACACTTATAAAAAACGGATACAAAGTAACAAGTGTTCACGGAGATAAAACACAAATTTTACGTAACCAATCTATTGAAGATTTTAAAAGCAATAAAGTAAATATTTTAATTGCTACAGATGTTGCCGCTCGTGGTATTGATATTCATAAAATCGATGCCGTTATTAATGTAGATATACCAAATGTGCCTGAAACGTATGTTCACCGAATTGGTAGAACTGGTAGAGCAGGAAAATCGGGTATTGCTTTTTCATTTTGTAGTGCAGACGAGACTAGCTACATAAAAGAAATTCAAGAATTTTTAAAGAGACCGGTAAAAATCATTGAAGATCATCCGTTTCTTTTGGTAAAACCAAAACACATAAAACAGCCGAATACCATCAGTAAAAATAAAAAAGGACGAAAGTCTGACGCTTCTAAAAAGAAGAAAAAACGTTGGTATTAATATCTTAAGGAATAGAAAAACACATTACGCTAAACAGCTATAGTTTTATATTACGATGTCTGTTCGAGCGAAGTCGAGAACTTTTCTCAAAACCGATACGCTCTATATGCCCCTCTAATTAATAAGATTAACTAAATATTTAGCAGTAATTGTTTGCTAATAATTGCTGTTTATAAACTAACAAAATGCTCCGATAACAAAATAATATCGGAGCATTTTGTTTTAAATCAATTATTAATCGTAATATTGCAATATAATAATTAAACAATGGGAGTTACCAAATCAGAAAAATTTACACCACAGCAAAACGATCTTGCTAAAATAGCAAAAGTGTTAGGACACCCTGCTCGCATAGCTATTTTGCAACATTTATTTAAAATTAATTCGTGTGTTTGTGGAGATTTAGTAAATGAAATCGGTTTGGCGCAACCTACCATTTCTCAGCATTTAAAAGAATTGAAAAATTTAAAATTGATAAAAGGTAACATAGAAGGAACCAGTGTTTGTTATTGTATTGATCAAGAGAATTGGACAACCATAAAATCTTTATTAAATAACTTTTTAAACCTCGACAGCGAATCGAATAATTGCTGTTAAAAAAATTTACAATTATCCATCGTAATATTACAATTAAAATAGAAAGACATGAAATTATCAGAAATTAAAAAACATTTAGCATCCTTAAAAAAAATTGCTTTTCAATTACCAAATGGCGATTTAGTACCAAACCATTTTCACGTAACAGAAGTTGGGCGTGTAACTAAAAATTTTATCGATTGTGGCGGAACTGTAAGAAACGAAGAAGTAGCAAACTTTCAGTTATGGGAAGCTGATGATTATGATCATAGATTGCATCCAGAAAAACTAACGCATATTATTGAGCTATCTGAAAAAGTATTAAACATCGCCGATTTAGATATTGAAGTAGAATATCAAGGAGCTACAATTGGTAAATACGGATTAGATTTTAACGGAACAAATTTCGTATTAACGGCTACTAAAACGGATTGCTTAGCAAAAGATAACTGTGGTATTCCGCAAGAAAAACCTAAAATGAAGTTAGCAGAGATACAAACACAAAATGCTTGCTCCCCAGAATCAGGTTGTTGTTAATATTCAAAAATCAGTAAAAATGTATCCAGCTATAAATAAAACAATCTTGGATTTACCTTTTGTTTCCGCAGAAAGAAAAGAAATATTGAATCCTTTACTACAATACATTCAAGAAAAAGCAACTAAAAAAGAGCCTATAAATCTTAATTTTATTTGTACTCATAACTCAAGGCGAAGTCATTTAGCACAAGTTTGGGTGCAAACTATGGCGTATTATTATACTATTTCTTTTGTGAATAGTTATTCTGGCGGCACCGAAGCCACAAATATGAATAGTACAATTGTAGCAACATTAAGAGATAACGGGTTTAAAATTCAGCAATTATCAACAAATAAAAATCCTGTTTATGCTATTAAATATAGCGAAAATCAACCTGCTACAATAGGTTTTTCTAAGAAATATGATGATGATTTTAATCCTATCTCAGAATTTTGTGCAGTTATGACGTGCTCACAAGCAGATGATGGTTGCCCGTTTATTTCTGGAGCAGAAAAAAGGGTCCCAATAACTTTTGAAGACCCTAAAATATATGATAACACTCCGCAAGAAAAAGAAAAATATTTAGAGCGTAGTTTACAAATTGCAGCAGAAATGCACTATGTTTTTTCTGCTATAAAATAATTATGCTTTAAATTTCATTCCTAAATGCACTACTTTTTTAGCTTCAAAAAAGTCTTCTTCATAGAAATCAGGTAAATCATAAATAGTTGCAGAAGTATATTTCTCTAACTCTTCAGTTAAATCACCACCTTTTAAATACAGAATACCGTTTTTTAAATTGTGGTTTTGTTTTTTGGCAATTTTTCCTTTTGTCCATCCCACAAAAGTTTCCATTTGCGCTACTGCTCTACTTACAATAAAATCATAGGTATCTTTTACTTCTTCAACACGACCATTCGTAGTTTTAACGTTTTGTAAACCTAAACCTTCAGCAACTTCGTTTACTACTTTTATTTTTTTACCAATAGAATCTACTAAATGAAAATGCGTTTCAGGAAATAAAATTGCCAACGGAATTCCAGGAAAACCACCACCTGTACCAACATCTAGCACTTTAGAACCTGGCTTAAAGCTTACCACTTTCGCTATTGCTAATGAATGTAATACGTGTCGTAAGTACAATTCATCAATATCTTTACGCGAAACCACGTTAATTTTTAAGTTCCAATCTTCGTACAATTCTTGTAGTTTAGAGAACTGTTCTAACTGTGTTTCAGTTAAATTGGTAAAGTATTTTTTTATAAGTTCCATTGATTATTTTTTTCGTTGCAAAAGTAAAAAACTAATTGGTAATAGTCATTTATCTATCAAAAGATATGTTTATTGTTAAAAATTTGCCTCTAAGCAATAACCATCGAGTAAAAACGTTTATTTTTGCGATCCCTAATATACAATAAATGAAGACAGTAAACTTCTCGAGAATAGACAACGCTAAGTTCTTTCGAACTCTAAACAAACGTGTTAACTCGTATTTTAAAGAAAATAACATTAAGCGTACAGGTAATTGGAAGCTATATTCTAAAGCAATTATTATGTTTGCAACTTTTTTAATCCCTTTTATTTTAATTTTAACCGTAACAATGCCGCAATGGGTAATGCTATTACTTATAACAATTACCGGTATTGGTATGGCTGGTGTTGGTATGAATGTAATGCACGATGCGAACCACGAATCATTTTCGAGTAAAAAATGGTTGAATAAGTTAATGGGAAGTAGTATTTACATTTTAGCAGGTAATGTGTATAATTGGAAAGTACAACACAATGTATTACACCATACATTTACCAATGTTAAAGGACATGATGAAGATATTGATGCAGGTAGAATTATCCGTTTCTCTAAACATTCTACTTGGTTACCAATACACAAGTTTCAAAAGTTTTATTCTATATTTTTATATGGATTATTAACTATTAACTGGGCTATAACTACCGATTTTAAACAAATGAGTAGTTATTTAAAACGTAAATTATCGTACGGTAAATTTCCGAACCCTAAAGTAGAGTGGACAAAGTTAGTAATATCTAAAGTAGTATATTACTCTCTATGGGTTGTATTGCCTTTATTGGTCGTAAATATTGCTTGGTGGAAAGTTTTACTAGGTTTTTTTATTATGCATTATACAGCTGGTATGATTTTAAGTGTTGTTTTTCAATTAGCACACGTAGTACCAAATACAAAAATGCCTTTACCTGATAAAGAAGGAAACTTAGAACATACTTGGGCAGTGCATCAGTTATATACAACGTCTAACTTTGCTCCTAAAAACTGGTTAGTTAACTTTTATACTGGCGGATTAAATCACCAGGTTGAACATCATATTTTTCCACACATTTCGCATGTTCACTATAACAAATTAGCTAAAATTGTAAAGGATACAGCACAAGAGTTTAACTTGCCATATAACGAATACAAAACAATGACAAGAGCCCTTGCCGAGCACTTTAAACAATTAAGCTCTTTAGGTAAAGAACCTCAACTAGCATAAACAACACACAACATAACAACACACAATGTCAAACGCATTATCAAACAGAATTAACAGCTTACCGATATCAGAAACTTTAGCAATGGCTGCTAAAGCAAGAGAGCTGAAAGCAGCCGGTAGGGATATTATTAGTTTAAGCTTAGGAGAACCTGATTTTAATACGCCCGATTTTATTAAAAATGCCGCTATTGAGGCTATTAATCAAGATTATAATTCATACACTCCGGTTGATGGATATGTAGAATTAAAAGAAGCTATTTGCGTAAAATTTAAGCGAGATAATGACTTAAACTATACTCCAAATCAGATTGTAGTATCAACAGGTGCAAAACAATCTATTGCAAATATTGCACAGGTATTATTAAATCCGGGTGACGAAGTTTTATTACCAGCTCCGTACTGGGTAAGTTATTCTGCAATTGCAACTTTATGTGAAGCTAAATTTGTTGAAATTCCTTCTTCTATTGAAAGTGATTTTAAAATTACTCCAACACAATTAGAAGCAGCAATTACACCTAAAACAAAAATGATTTTCTTTAACTCGCCAAACAATCCAAGTGGAACTATTTATAGTGAGGCAGAATACCGTGCTTTAGCATTGGTATTAGAAAAACATCCGAATATATATATATTATCAGACGAAATTTACGAACATATTAACTACGGAACAAAACCGTTTAGTTTTGCTGCTATCGAAAGTATGTACGATCGAACTATTACCGTAAACGGATTAGCAAAAGCATTTGCTATGACAGGATGGAGAATTGGTTTTATCGGGGCTCCTGAGTGGATTGCTAAGGCGTGTACAAAAATGCAAGGTCAAATTACATCAGGAACTAACTGTATTGCGCAACGCGCTGCTATTACAGCTGTTTTAGCTGAACCTGTAAAAGTACAATATATGGTAGATGAATTTAAAACCCGTAGAGATATGATTTTAGGTTTATTAGGAGAAATTGACGGATTTAAACTAAACGTACCAGAAGGTGCTTTTTATGTTTTTCCAGACATCTCTGCTTTCTTTGGTAAAACCATTAAAGGAACTGAAATTAAAAACGCGAACGATTTTTCTATGTTATTATTAGAAGAAGCAAACGTAGCTACAGTTACTGGTGAAGCTTTTGGCGCACCAAACTGTATTCGTTTATCATATGCTGCTTCTGAATTACAATTACGCGAAGCTGTAAAGAGAATTAAAGAAGTATTATCGTAACATCATTACGAACAAAGTGACGTAATTTCTTTATAGTATGCTATAAATTTTAAAAATCTCATAACATCATGTTGTGAGATTTTTACTTTTAAAATACAATTACAGCTAAAGCTACTACAAACATTGCAACCTTTAAAATAGTAGCCGTTTCACTATACAAGTTAGCACTACTACTTCTTAATTTATTTTTAATTCTAAATAAAGATTCAATCTTCATAGAATTTATATTAGCTCTTATTTCTTGTTTATAAGCTGATGTTAAGATTCCTCTTTCTACGAATAAATTACTTGCTGTTGATTTCATGGTTGTTCATTTTAATTGACTACACTAATTCGACGGAAGTCAGGATAAAATGTTACAGCTACAGTTTCATCCAACTCATAAAAACAACACTTAAAAAACCACTTTTCTGAACAAAAAATCAATAATAATGGTTTACATAAACCAATAAATGCAATTTTAAATATTCAAATTATGTTTTTAAAATTTAACACTTTTTAACTAAATTATTTCTAAAAAGGAATCTTAAATAACGCCTCTTTTTTCGATTTCTTTAACTTTTTTAAGTACAGTACTTTCTTATCATAATCAATAAAAGCTTTTCCACTTTCTAAAATATCTGCACCAATAATTCCGTCTACTTTTTTAGCTTTATGTAATGTTAAAGCTGTATTTACATGTATTAAATCAAACAACACCAAGTTACATTGCGTCGTTTTCCACTTTCCTATTTTCAACGAGTTATTTTCCGATTTTCTTGTTTCCATATCAGTTGCTCCAGCTCCTGCAGCTTTCACTTCACTTTCTTCGGATATCAACTTAAAACGTTCAATTAAATCTAGTCCAACACATGAATTTGAAGCTCCTGTATCTAATATAAACCTCCCCTTTACACCATTTATTTCTGCCTTTAGCTCTAAATGATTGGTGACTATTTTTTTCAGTTTTATTTTAATATATTTCTTTTTCTTTAATATTTTTTTCAGACTTGCCATTTCTTGTACTTTTGTAACGTATATACAAACATACGTCATTACGAACAAAGTGAAGTAATCTCAATATTCAGATTGCTTCGTTTTAATCGCAATAACAAATAAAAACAAAAATGATTACCGATACTCACACTCACTTATATTCAGAACAGTTCGACGAAGACAGAAACGAAATGATGCAGCGCGCTAAAGAAGCTGGTGTTTTTCGCTTTTTTATTCCTGCCATAGATAGTTCTTATACAGAGCGAATGCTCGATTTAGAAAAAAACTACCCGAAAGACGTGTTTTTAATGATGGGCTTGCACCCTACTTCTGTTAAAGAAAATCATAAAGAGGAACTGGCACATGTAAGAGAATGGATTGACAAACGTAATTTTTATGCCATTGGTGAAATCGGAATCGATTTATATTGGGATAAAACTTTTTTAACCCAACAACAAGATGTTTTTAGAACTCAAATTCAATGGGCAAAAGAAAAAAAATTACCTATTGTAATTCATTGTCGTGATGCTTTTGATGAAATTTTCGAAGTATTAGAAAGTGAAAAAGGTGCTGATTTATTCGGTGTTTTTCATTGTTTTACAGGAAACATAGATCAAGCAAAAAAAGCCATTTCTTACAATATGAAATTAGGTATTGGAGGTGTTGCTACTTTTAAAAACGGAAAAATAGATAAATTCTTAAATGAAATTGACATTAAACATATTGTTTTAGAAACCGACTCACCGTATTTAGCGCCAACTCCCTACCGAGGAAAACGTAACGAAACTTCATACATTACAAATGTAGTTGATAAGTTGGTTGATATTTACGGATTAACTTTCAATGAAATTGCTGAAATTACCACTCAGAATTCAAAAGATATTTTTGGTGTCTGATTTACAAACCACATATTATAAAACACCTATAGGAACCGCAAAAATTGTGGGAAACGAAAACGGGATTCAAAGTGTTTCTGTTTTAGATAATGAATTCTCGACTCCGCTCGAAATGACAGAAACTAAAAACACCCCAACTTGTTTGCAAAATTGCGTAACACAATTAGGAGAATATTTTGCAGGAGCAAGAACTGAGTTTAATCTAAAATTGAATCCGCAAGGCACAGAGTTTCAACAAAAGGTTTGGAATGAATTATTAAACATTCCTTTTAATAAAAGCAGCACTTATTTAAAGCAAACCAAACAAATTGGTGACCCGAAAGCGATTAGAGCCGTAGCATCTGCCAATGGAAAAAACCCTATTTGGATTATCATTCCCTGTCACCGCGTTATTGGATCAGATGGTTCTTTAACAGGGTATGCTGGCGGAATATGGCGAAAAAAATGGTTATTAGAACATGAAAGCGGTTGTAAACAGCAAAGCCTATTTTAAAAATCAACATAATTATTCGAAGCTATTTCCCGCTTTTCGCACTCGCTCTCTGCGAGGAGCTCAAACAAATGCTACAATCGGGGCTATAAAACAGAAATCATCTTGTAATCTCAGTGTTTTCAGTAAATCTACAACAGCAGTAAACGTCGTCATTACGAACGCAGTGAAGTAATCTCCCTTTTTCAAAAAGGTTGCTTCGTCATTTCTATCCTCGCAATGACAACCTAATTCAAATTACGCTTCTCAGCAAAAAATTTCTTCAATAAAAAACCACACTCTTCTTCTAAAATTCCTGTTACTACTTTCGTTTTTGGATGTAGTTTTGTTTGCAATACACTAAAACCTAATTTTGGCTCACTAGCACCGTATACTATCTTACCTATTTGTGCCCAATAACTTGCGCCTGCACACATTTGGCAAGGTTCTAACGTAACATATAGCACACAGTCTTTTAAATATTTACCGCCTAAAAAATCTGCAGCTGCAGTAAAAGCTTGCATTTCGGCGTGCGCAGTTACATCGTTTAGCATTTCTGTTAAGTTGTGAGCTCTTGCTATTATTTGATCTTTAAAAACCACCACGGCACCTACAGGAACCTCTCCTTTATCAAAAGCAGTTTCAGCTTCTTGCAGTGCTTTTTTCATAAAATAAGTATCGTCAAACGGATTTATTTCCATGGTATTGGTAGTGTTTTCTACAAAAGTACCTCAAATTAGTTATTTTTACCAAAAATTACAATTTTGATTTCTATCAACACCACCCAAAATAAAAAAGTTTATTTCGCTTCTGATCAACATTTAGGCGCGCCAACTGCCGAAGCTAGTTTTCCTCGAGAACAAAAGTTTGTTCGTTGGTTAAACGAAATTAAAGAAGATGCTGAAGCTATTTTTTTATTAGGTGATCTGTTCGATTTTTGGTTTGAATATAAAACCGTGGTCCCTAAAGGATTTGTACGTGTTTTAGGGAAGTTAGCCGAAATTAAAGATAGCGGAATCCCTATTTATTTTTTTGTTGGAAATCACGATTTATGGATGGCAGATTATTTTGAAAAGGAATTAAACATTCCTGTATTTCATAGTCCACAAGAGTTTTCTATAAACGGAAAAATACTCTTAATTGGTCATGGTGATGGTTTAGGCCCTGAAGACAAAGGCTATAAGCGCATGAAAAAAGTGTTTACATTTAAGCCTTTTAAATGGTTGTTTCGTTGGTTACATCCAGATTTAGGAGTTCGATTAGGACAATACATGTCGGTTAAAAATAAAATGATTTCAGGTGATGATGATGCTAATTTTTTAGGCGAAGAAAACGAATGGCTTGTTCAATATTGCAGGCGTAAATTAGAAACCAAACATTACCATTATTTTATTTTTGGTCACCGTCATCTTCCTTTAGAAATTAAACTAAAAGAAAACAGCACATATATAAACACTGGCGATTGGGTGCAATACTTTACCTATGGTGTTTTTGAAGATGATACTATTCGCTTAACTACTTATAATTAAAATTTTGTTAACACTATACCTTTAACCAACTTTTAACATCTAAAAAAGACGTATTATTGTAGCTTTGTTTCACAAAATTATAATATACTTTAATTACTATGGATGTAGATGTAAGAGCTATTAATGAAAAGATAGAAAGAGAAAGTGCTTTTGTTGATTTATTAACAAATGAAATGAGTAAAGTTATCGTTGGTCAAAAATATATGATTGAGCGATTACTAATAGGACTTCTTGGTAACGGACACATTTTACTAGAAGGTGTACCTGGTTTAGCAAAGACTCTTGCCATTAACACATTGTCTAAAGCAGTACAAGCTAGTTTTAGTCGCGTTCAATTTACGCCAGATTTATTACCTGCAGATATTGTTGGAACCATGATTTACAACATGAAAGAAAATGACTTCATGATTAAAAAAGGTCCAATCTTCGCCAATTTTGTTTTAGCTGATGAGATTAACCGTGCGCCTGCTAAAGTCCAATCTGCTTTATTAGAAGCAATGCAAGAGCGTCAGATTACCATTGGTGATGAAACTTTTAAGTTACAAGAACCTTTTTTAGTAATGGCAACTCAAAATCCTGTTGAACAAGAAGGAACATATCCACTTCCTGAAGCTCAGGTTGACCGTTTTATGTTAAAAACAGTGATTGATTATCCGAAGTTAGAAGATGAGCAAATGATTATGCGTGCCAACCTAAGCGGGAAATTCGAAAAAGTAAATCCGGTTATTTCAGTAGATCAGATTATAAAAGCTCGTGAGGTTGTAAACGAGGTATATATGGATGAGAAAATAGAAAAATATATTTTAGATATTGTATTTGCTACTCGTTATCCTGAACGTTATAATTTAGAAAAATTAAAACCTTTAATCAGTTTCGGAGCTTCTCCTCGTGGAAGTATCAATTTAGCAAAAGCAGCAAAATGTTACGCTTTTATTAAACGAAGAGGTTATGTAATACCTGAAGATGTTCGCGCAATTGTAAACGATGTTTTACGTCACAGAATTGGAATTACGTACGAAGCAGAAGCTGAAAACATTACTTCTTTAGATATTATAAACTCAATAATTAACGAAGTACAAGTACCATAATCAATTATCAAAAAACGACTATCAGTATAAAGTATATTACTGATTATTAAACCTGTTAACTGACTATTGAAAAGAAATGGACACAAAAGAATTACTAAAAAAAGTTCGTAAAATAGAAATTAAGACACGTCGTTTGTCTAATCATATTTTTGGAGGAGAATACCACTCAACCTTTAAAGGACGTGGTATGACTTTTTCTGAAGTACGCCAATATCAATACGGAGATGATATTAGAGCGATTGATTGGAATGTAACTGCGCGTTATAACGAACCTTATATAAAAGTTTTTGAAGAAGAACGCGAACTTACCATGATGTTGGTGGTGGATATTTCTGGCTCTGAATCTTTTGGTACTTCTAACCAATTTAAAAAAGATACCGTTACCGAGATTGCTGCAACATTGGCCTTTTCTGCAACACAAAATAATGATAAGGTCGGATTGATCTTGTTTTCTGATCAAGTAGAGCTTTATATCCCTCCTAAAAAAGGAAAAAGTCATGTATTGCGTATTATTCGAGAATTAATCGAATTTAAACCTAAAAGCAAACAGACAGATATTAGTGAGGCTTTAAAGTTTTTATCAAACATCATGAAAAAGAAAGCCATTGTTTTTATGCTTTCTGATTTTATGGATGACAGTTATGAGCGCACACTAAAACTAGTTGGTAACAAACACGATGTTACTGGTATTAGAGTGTATGATAAACATGATGAGGAAATACCGAATTTAGGAATGGTTCCAATGGTTGATGCCGAAACAGGAAATACACATCTAGTAAACACAAGTTCGTCATCTGTAAGAAATCAATACAAAGTAAATGCTTTAAAATTGGTTGATTATTTCGAAACCACTTTTAAGAAAAGTGGTTCAGGAACCATAAATACACGCGTAGATGAAAGCTATGTAACAAAATTATTAGGTTATTTTAAACGAAAATAAAAACTACCTATTTTAATCGACAAGATAAAAATGAAGACTACATTACTCTACATATTCTTACTTATTTATGGCGTTGGATTTGCACAGTCTAACAAAATAAAGGTTGAAATTGACACTACCAACATTCGAATTGGAGAGCAATTTCAATACAAAATTTCGGTAGATGAAAC
The DNA here is from genome assembly GCF_057002845.1 of Tenacibaculum sp. SM2510. NCBI lineage: Bacteria > Pseudomonadati > Bacteroidota > Flavobacteriia > Flavobacteriales > Flavobacteriaceae > Tenacibaculum > Tenacibaculum sp. SM2510. The sequence goes on along the minus strand of NZ_CP192703.1, from coordinate 2,111,301 downwards.
TGAAAACGTTATCCTACCTAAATTAAATAATTTAAAAGGACTAGAGATAATTGATACTTTAAAAATTGATACTGTTAAAAATAAATTAATTCAAAAATATATTTTAACAGGTTTTGATAGTGGTGCTTTTTATATTCCGCAGCAACAGGTTTTCATTAAAAATCAACCTTATTTAACAGATAGTTTATTAATTAATGTAGCAACAGTTGCTATTGATACCACTAAAATTAAAAAATTCCCTATTAAAGGAATAAAAGGAGAAGCATATCAATTTGATGATTTTAAAAACTATTTCTGGTGGGCATTTGCTATCCTTATTGTAATAGGGTTATTACTTTATTTCTTTGTTATCAAAAAGAAAAAAGAAGCAGAAGAAGAAATTATTGTTCCGTTATTACCACCTTATGAAGAGGCTATTGAAAAACTGCAAGAGCTAGATAAAAAACTATTGTGGCAAAACAATAAAATTAAAAAATATTATAGTGAGTTAACCGAAATTGTAAGAGGTTATATAGAAAGGGAATTAAACATACCTGCACTAGAAATTACGACGGATGAATTGGTAGCTATTTTAGACGATTTAAACGAAATAAAATCTATTGAAACAGATAAAGAAACGATTTATAAGTTACGAAAATTATTACAAGAATCTGATTTAGTAAAGTTTGCTAAATCTAAACCTATGGCACATCAAATTGAAGCTGACCGAAAAGATGCCAAGAGTGTCTTAGATAATTTGAAACCTAAAAAAGAAGTAATAGAAGATGAAGTGGAATAATTTTGAATTTCATAGTCCCGAATTTTTATGGTTGCTAGTCTTAATTCCGTTATTAGCTTTCTGGAATTACTATTCTAGAAAAAAAGATAGCGCACAATTAACAATATCTAGTGTTAAAGGTTTTAAAGTGCAAGGTTCAATTTTATCGAAATTAAAGCCTTTATTGTACTTATTACGACTAGCAGCTTTAACATGTTTGGTTATTGCTTTAGCAAGACCAAGAAACGTAGCGGTAAGTAAAAAAACGAAAACAAATAAGGGTATTGATATTGTTATGGCAATTGATGTATCTGCAAGTATGTTGGCTAAAGATTTAAAGCCAAATCGACTAGAAGCCCTTAAAAAAGTGGCGGTTGATTTTGTAAATCGTCGACCAAATGATAGAATCGGTATTGTAGTATATGCTGGTGAAAGTTTTACCCAAACACCAATTACAAGCGATAAATCTATCATTAAAAGAACCATTTCTGAAATTAAATGGGGACAATTAGAGGGTGGAACTGCTATTGGTATGGGATTAGGATCTGCTGTAAACAGGTTAAAAGAAAGCAAAGCAAAAAGTAAAGTTATTATTCTTTTAACAGATGGTGTAAACACCGCAGGTTTTGTAGATCCGAAAACAGCAACCGAACTAGCAAAAGGAAAGGGCATTAAGGTATATACTATAGGAATTGGAACTAACGGAATAGCAGATTTCCCTTGGGCAAAAGATCCTAGAACAGGTAAAATTTCTTTTAGAAAGCAACAAGTTGAAATAGATGAAGATTTATTAAAACATATTGCAAAAGAAACAGATGGTAAATACTTTAGAGCTACCGATAATTCTAAATTAAAAGCCATTTATGATGAAATTGACAAGCTTGAAAAAACAAAAATAGAAGAATTTAAATACTATAATTATACTGAGAAATACAGATTACTAGTATTTTTAGCCGGTATCTTTTTATTACTAGAATTCACATTAAAAAACACTTTATTTAAAAGCTTTATATAAACAATGTATCGTATAGAAGAACCAATATATTTTTATCTGTTTGCAATTATTCCAATAATAATTGTTATTTTCTTGTTGGTTTTATGGTGGAAAAAACGCACTCAGAAAAAATTTGCAAGTGCAAAACTATTAGCAAAAATTGCTCCGAATTCATCTACATTTAAATCGGTTGTAAAATTGATTTTCTTATTAATCGGGCTGTCATTTTTAATTATCTCCTTGGTAAATCCAAAAATGGGAACCAAATTAAAAACCGTAAAAAGAGAAGGTGTTGATGTAGTTTTTGCTTTAGATGTTTCTAAAAGTATGTTGGCTGAAGATATTGCGCCAAATAGATTAGAAAAATCAAAGCAAATTATTTCTAAAATTATTGATAAACTAGGAAGCGATAGAGTTGGAATAATTATTTATGCAGGTAATGCGTATCCGTTGTTACCAATTACAACCGATCATGCTGCTGCTAAAATGTTTTTGCAAAATGCAAATCCAGATATGGTTTCGAGCCAAGGAACAGCAATTAATGAAGCCTTAAACTTAGCAAAAACCTATTATAATAATGACGAACAAACCAATCGTTTTTTAATTATTATTTCTGATGGTGAAGATCATCAAGAGGAAACAAAACAAGTTGCTCAAAATATTTCTAACGAAGGCGTAAAAGTATATACAATTGGCGTTGGTACTGAAAAAGGAGGGCCGATTCCTATAAAATTAAATGGCGCACTTATTGGTTATAAAAAAGATAGAAAAGGAGAAACCGTAATTACCAAAAGAACAACAACTGTTTTACAAGATATTGCGGAAGCATCCGAAGGAAAATATATTGACGGTAATAGAACTGATAATCCTGTTGATATTATTGAAAACATTATTACCAATGCTCAAAAAAGTGAGTTTGAAACAAAACAATTTTCTGATTATAAAGATCAATTTCAGTGGTTTTTAGGAATCGGATTGCTATTTTTAATTATTGATTTATTCTTTTTCGAAAAGAAGACGAAATGGGTTAAAAAAGCAGATTTATTTAACGAAGAAGGTTCATAGAACTTATTTTATAAGAAATGAAACAACTACAAAACATACTATTATTATTTTTAATGTTGATTACTATAAATGTATCAGCACAGCTAGACACCTTAAAACTGCAGCGTGAAGCGAGGGGTTTATTGCGTGAGGGTAATAAGTTATATAATAAACAAAAATTTAGTGATGCCGCAATTTCTTACCGAAAGGCGCTTGGGAAAAACAGCACATACGACAAGGCGAGCTACAATTTCGGAAATACGCTGTATCAAGAAAAAAAATATAAAGAAGCTGTTGCGCAATTTGAAGTAACCGCAAAAACATCGAAAGATAAATTTGATAAAGCAGAAGCGTATCATAATATTGGAAATGCACAAATGGAGCAAAAACAATATCAGCAAGCTGTAAATGCTTATAAAAATGCGTTAAGAAGGAATCCGAATGACGATGAAACCCGTTATAACTTGGCTGCTGCTCAAAAAGATTTAAAAAAGCAACAAGAGCAAGACAAGAAAGATAAAGACAAGGATAAAAAAGACGAGAAAGATAAAAAGAATCAGAAAGACGACAAGGACAAGAAGAAGGATCAGAATAAAGATAAAAAAGGCGACGACAAGGATAAGAAGGACGATAAAAAAGATCAAGAAAATAAAGACAAACAAGATCAAAAAAAGCCTGAAAAGAAAGATCAAAAACCGCAACCAAAACAAGCACAAATGTCTCCTGAGCAAATGAAGCAATTGCTAGAGAGTTTGAATAACGAGGAAAAGAAGACACAAAAGAAAATGAATGTTAAAAAATCGAAAGGAAAAAAGGTGAAACAAGAAAAAGATTGGTAATCTTATCTTTTTTTACACTTAACTCTTTTTAATGTTTTTTTGAAAATGAATATGAAGTTTAAACTATATACATCATTATTACTCCTTTTTATAACCTTAACTATTAATGCGCAAGAATCAGCATTAAAAGCAACTGTTAGTAAAAACAAACTAGGTGTTAACCAACGTTTACGTGTTGAGTTTTCGACCAATAAACAAGGAGCAGATAATTTTAAAGCGCCTAACTTTAAAAACTTCAAAATAGTTGGAGGTCCAAGCCAATCCGTTAGTCAATCTTGGATAAACGGAAAAGTTACCTTCTCTAAATCTTACACCTATATTATTCAGCCTAAACAAAAAGGTGAATTTAATATTCCACCAGCAACTATAGAAATTGGAGGAAAAACTATAAAATCAAATACCGTAAAAGTTATTGTTTTAAGCGCTGTTGATATTCCTAAAAACCCTAACGACCCAAATTATATAGCACAACAAAACATTCATTTAGTTGCAGAGCTTTCTAAATCGCAACCTTATGTTGGTGAAAGTGTTTATGTTGAATATCGCCTTTATTTTAGTGATAATGTAGGTATTTATGACAATGCTATTACAGAGGCTCCGCAATATAACGGCTTTTGGAATCAAGAAATAAAAAGAAACGGAACCCCTGTAAAAACAGGAATGTATAATGGTGAACGTTATCGGTACGCTGTACTCCATAAAGCTTTATTAGTGCCTACCAAAAACGGTAAACTAACAATAGACCCTATGAAGATGGATATTATTGTTGCGGTACCTACAGGTCGAGCTGATTTTTTTGGAAATGTAATAACAAAACAAGTTCGAAGAGAGTTTTCATCTGCTAAAAAAGTAGTTCGCGCAAAAGCCTTACCGCTAACTAATAAACCTGAAAATTTTACAGGCGCAGTTGGTGATTTTTCTTTTGATGTTTCACTTAACAAGGGTTCTTTAAAAGCAAACGAATCTTCGTTAATAAAAGTAGAAGTTAACGGAAAAGGAAACTTAAAACTATTTGAGCTTCCTAAAATAGAAACACCTGAAGAACTTGAAATTTACCAGCCAGAAAGAAAAGAAAGAGTTAGCGTTACTTCTAGCGGAATAAATGGATCTGTTAGCGACACTTATACTGTTGTTCCTGAATTTAAAGGAAAATACAAAATTCCGAAAACGAGCTTTTCTTATTTTGATCCGAAGAAAAAAACGTATAAAACCATAGTTACAGATGATTTATATGTCGATGTTTTAGAAGGTAAACCACTACCAAAAAATCAGTCAGATATTGTTGTAAAACAAGATGTAAAAATTACTGGAGATGATTTTAAATACCTACAGACGACTACAAGTTTTGAGCCTGTAAAAACAACCAGCTTTTTTAATTCTATCTTGTTTTACCTATTATTATTCCTACCAATAATTTCGATTCCTTTTGTTATTTTTATCAACAAGAAAAAAGAAGAACGAAATGGTGATATTGTTGGAAATAAAAAACGAAAAGCAGATCGATTGGCTAAAAAATATTTATCTGAAGCACAAAAAAAATTAGGAAATAAAGAAGCGTTTTATGAATCTTTAGAAAGAGCATTGCATAATTATTTAAAGGCCAAACTAGGTATAGAAACGTTGGATATTAGCAGTGAAAAAATCACCCTATTATTAGAAGATAAACAAGTAGATAATACAACTATAAATAGTTTTATAGAGGTTTTAAACGATTGCGATTTTGCTAGGTATACACCAATTACAAACCTGCAAATGGAGCAAGAGTACGAAAAGGCAAAAGAAGTAATAACACAATTAGATAGACAATTATAATGAGACAGGTTATTGTATTAATATTGTTTTTTACATCAACAGTTCTGTTAGCCCAAACAGCTGATAGTTTATTTACCAACGCAAATACTTTGTATAAAAACGGTAAATACCAAGAAGCTATTAAATTATATGAAACAATAGAAGCTTCTAAAAAGGTTTCATCTGAATTGTATTATAATTTAGGAAATGCCTATTATAAATTAAATAAAGTAGCACCCTCTATTTACAATTACGAAAAAGCAATTCTGTTAAACCCTTTAAAGGATGATGCTAAAAATAATTTAGTTATAGCTAAAAAGTTAACTTTAGATAGAATAGAAGAGCTTCCTAAATCTATTTTCCAAAAAATAAATGATAACTTTTTACAAAAAATGTCCCATAATACTTGGGCTATAATTGTTCTTTTATTTTCTTTTTCGGCTGCTGTTTTGTACTTGTTTTTTTACTTTTCGGATACTCCAAATAAGAAAAGATTCTTTTTTACAACTAGTATTTTATCTTTTTTACTATTAATTGCAACTTTCGCAATTACGTATTCACAGTATAATCAAGCAAAAAAAACAATAGAAGCGATTGTTTTTTCTGAAGAGGTTGAAATAACAAATGCGCCCACAAATGACAGTAGTGAAATATTCACACTTCATGAAGGTACCAAGGTAAAAGTAATAGATACAGTTGATAAATGGAATAAAATTAAACTAGTAGATGGTAAAATAGGATGGTTGCTCTCTAAAAATTTAAAGAAATTATAACATTTTAAGTCTATAAATTTAGTTATTTTTGTTTTTCTATTTAAAAACTAAGTTTTATTTGAAATCTAGAATAGCATTTTTCTTTATTATTTTATTCGCAGGTATTATTATTACACCTACGGTTATATCGTTGATTGATAAAAATCAAGACATTACTGTTTTTTTAGAATTAAATGAAGAAGAAGAAAATAAGAACCATAAAGTACTAAAAGTTTTAGAATTAAAAACCTCTTTATTGGCAAACAATACTTCTGTTTTCTTTAATGATGTTCAAAAAAAGAAAAATGTTCGTTTTAAATCAAAAGACTACATTTCTCAACACCCTAAAATATTAACTCCACCTCCCGAGTTAACATAGCTTACTACATTTTTTTAAAGTAACTCTCTTTTTTTTGAGATTACAAACACATTTTACTATCTTTTTTCTTAAAAGAAAAAAAGATCAAACAATCGATTATATTTAATTTATGAAAAAATTATTCTCAAATTTCAAAGGAGATTTATTTGGTGGTATTACTGCCGGAATTGTAGCCCTACCCTTAGCATTAGCCTTTGGTGTTAGTTCTGGTTTGGGCCCAAGTGCTGGTTTATACGGTGCTATTTTTATTTCATTCTTTGCAGCGCTTTTCGGTGGTACAGATACTCAAATATCTGGACCTACCGCACCTATGACCGCTGTAAGTATGGTGGTTATCGCTGGTATTATAGCTGCGAATGAAGGTGATGTATCAAAAGCGTTACCTGCTATTCTAACAGTATTTTTACTTGCTGGTTTATTCCAGGTTGCTTTAGGCGTTTTAGGTATGGGAAAGTACATACGATATATCCCATACCCTGTAGTCTCTGGATTTATGACCGCTATTGGTGTGATTATCTTAGTTACACAAATTTTACCATCTGTTGGTTATTATGCAAAAGAAGATGCTCAATTTGTAGAACAGTTTAAACCTTTAGCAGAAGAGTTAATCTTAGAAAATATTTTAAAAGATGAAGCTGGAGAAAAAATTTTAGTGTTAGAAAACTTTGAAGAAACAGTTTCTAGGGCACAAAAAATAACGCAGGCAGATATTTTAAAAGAGAGCGAAACATTAGCTGGTAAAGAAGCTTCAGGTGTTTTAGGAACTTTTAAGGTATTGCCAAGAGCATTAAAAAATATTAATTGGCTTGAATTAATATTAGCATTAGGAACTATTTTTATTATCTATGGATTTAAACGTATTACAACCGCAGTACCTAGCACATTAGTTGCTTTAGTTGTGATGACAAGTATTGCCATTGGTTTTTCATTGCCTTATCGTGCAATTCAAGAAATCCCTGGAGGATTTCCAATTCCGAATATGGATATTTTTACCAGCTTTAGTTTTTCCGGTATTACTCCGTATATTTTCACTGCCTTAACCTTATCGTTATTAGGAGCCATTGACTCTTTATTAACATCGGTAGTTGCTGATAATATGACAAAAACAAAGCACAAACCAAATAAAGAATTAATTGGTCAGGGTATTGGAAACAGTATTGCTGCAATTTTTGGTGGTATTCCTGGTGCAGGTGCAACAATTCGTACGGTTGTAAACATTAATTCTGGTGGTAAAACCAAATTATCTGGTATGGTGGCTGGTATTATGTTATTAGTTATTTTATTAGGGTTAGGACCTATTGCTTCTAAAATTCCTGCAGCAGTATTAGCAGGTATTTTAATTACTGTTGGTATTGGTGTTATGGATTATAAAGGTTTAAAAGCAATACCGAATTTACCTCGTGATGCTAAAATCGGACCTTTCAAAATAAGCTCTGAAGTTATTATTATGCTAGTTGTAATGCTTTTATCTACTTTTTGGAATTTAGTATACGCTGTAGGTATTGGTTTAATAATTGCCTCTTTAATGTTTATGAAGAAAATTGGAGATTTAACTGCCGATCGTTCTGATGTAAAATCACTAGACGAAGAAGCTTGGCCTGATGAAGTTAGTTTTCCTCAAGAATTAAAACAAGAGATTTTTATAAAGCATATAAAAGGACCATTATTTTTTGGGTCTACAAGCGATTTTCAGGCACTTTCTCAGCAAATACCCAATACTGCATCTACAGTAATTATGCGTTTAGGTAGAATGCAATATATGGATCAATCTGGTTTATATGCAATGGAAGATATGCTGCAAGATTTAAAGAAAAAAAATATTGATGTCTTGTTTGTAAACTTATTAAAACAACCAAGATATATGATGGAACGAATAGGTATCATTCCCGAATTTATTCCGAAAGACCACATCTTTAAAAACTTTAATTCTTGTGTTCTATGGATAAAACAAAACGTAAAAGACGAATTTAAAAAATAAAAAAATGAGAAATACAGCGATAACCAAAAATGTACAAAGTGCATTAACACCTAAAGGAGTTTTACAAAACTTACTAGAAGGAAATGAGCGTTATGTTGCAAATAACTTAACTGCAACTAATGTAACAGAATTGGTAAAACAAACTATAGATGGGCAATTCCCAAAAGCAGTAATTTTATCTTGTATAGATTCTCGCGTGCCTGTAGAATTAGTTTTCGACCAAACAATTGGTGATATTTTTGTTGCTCGTGTAGCAGGAAACTTCGAAAATGTTGATATTTTAGGTTCAATGGAATACTCTTGTGCAGTTGCAGGAAGTAAATTGGTATTTGTTTTAGGTCACGAAAGTTGTGGAGCGGTAAAAGCTGCTTGCGACGGTGTAGAGCTTGGTAATATTACAGCAATGTTAGATAATATTGCTCCTGCTGCTAAATTAGCTGCAGAACAAGTTGACGGAGAAGCAAACTCTACAAACACTACGTTTGTTGCTAAAACTGTTGAAAACAATGTGAAATTAACCATTGAGCGTATCCGCGAAAAGAGTAAAATTTTACAAGAAATGGAAGATAACGGAGAAATTACCATCGTTGGTGGTGTATACTCTTTACATACTGGTAAAGTAACCATGTTGTAATTCTATAATTTCTTTTAAAAGCTAAAAACCCGAAGTTAATAACTTCGGGTTTTTTTATATATCAACTTCTAAATTTTCTTTAATTTCGGGAATTGTTACTTCGCCATCATCTTTAATTATTGATGGAAAAATTGTTGGCGCTATTTTTTTTACTGGAGCATATAAAATAGATTTTTCTAAATTTTCTTTGTTTACAAACGGAATCGTATCATTCATTTTTCCGAAAAAAATAAAAACAACACTTAAAATTAATCCGATTTTTAAAGCACCAAAAACACCTCCTAAAATTTTATTTATAATTCCTAATGAAGCAAAATCTGCTATTTTAGTTAATACCTTACCCAATAAAGAAATCGTAATTATAATAACAATAAATGTTGCTGCAAAGGCTGCTAATGAAATATATTTTTCATCCCAAGAAACACTGCCTTTTAACCAATCGGCAATAAAATAAGAAAAGTGTATTGCGCCATAAACTCCAGCAATCAAGGCTACCAAAGAAGCAACCTCTACAAACAAACCTTTCATCAATCCTCGTATAAAACCAAAAAGAAGTAAGGCCGCAATAATAATATCAAACGTATTCATAGATGTAAAATAATAACTTTTTAAGTAAAATACACGCATAAAGTAATTATGTGTGCCGATTGTGCACCAAATATACACAACTCATTTGTATCTTTGCACTCTTAAAAAACACAGATGGAGAAAGAAATTAACTTAAAGGAAAAATGGAATTTTCTGATAAAAAATTTATCAGATCAATTTGCCGATGGTGATGAGTTAAATGTAGATGCCGTTATTTATTTAATTGGCGTACAAGAATTAGGACAAGGACAGCGAAAGTTTAAAAAAGACGAAAAAGTAAACTTAATGCATATTGCTATTTGTAAGCTTTTAGAGCCTTACGGATATTACGAATTCGATTTTTTTGATGAAGATGGTTGGCCTCATTATAAAACGTTAACCGAATTACCAAGTTTAAAACCTGGTGAACAATCTGTCTTAATAAAAGAAGCAATTATTAATTATTTTGAATTGATTGATTTTTTTAAGTAATTTTTTATAAATCCCGTCATTACGAGAAAGAATAACAAAGTAATTTTACTTTCAATTAAAAAAATTACTTCATTTTATTCACAATCACCTATAAATTTTTAACTTAAGTAACACTTAGTTTTCGAATCATTTTTGATAAGATATTAGGGAAAAAACGTTTTACATACACGGCTAAACGTTCTTTGGCTCCGCCGATATATACTTCCTCGCGTTTATTTTTTATTGCCTTTATCATTAGTTTAGCAAAACGATCAGGGTCTATTCCGTTGGCAGTTGCACTGTCCATTTTATTTTGCGGTGTTCCATCCCCTGTTAATGCATTCTTAGAAACATTGGTAGTTACAAAACCCGGGCAAACTAAAGTTACCGAAATATTATCGTTGTAATGTTCGGCACGCAAACTATCAAAAAAACCATGCAACGCATGTTTTGTTGCTGCGTAAGATGATCGTAACGGAGTACCAATTTTACCAACAATACTAGTAGTTACCACAAAATAACCAGATTTGTTTTTAATAAAATGTGGCAATAATGCTTTTGTTAACGCCACGGTTCCTATATAATTAACATCCATTAAGCGTTTATCAACAGAAATATCCGTGTTTATAACCAATGAACGCTGACTTAAACCTCCATTATTTACCAAAACATCTATCGTTCCAAAGCATAACATTGCCTCTTTAACTTTAGAACTCATATTTTCATGCTTTTCTAAGTCAAGTGTGACTATTTTTACTTTCGATGTATTTTTACACTTACTTTTAACCTCTTCTAACGCATTTTTATTTCTTGATGATAAAATTAAATTTACACCATAGTTAGATAATTCTATTGCTAATGATTTACCAATACCCGACGAGGCTCCGGTAATCCAAAACACGTTGTTTTTCAGCTGCATATTTTTATATTATAAATAAACTTCTCTAAAAATAAGCAAGAAAAAATAAAAATGGTACACTTCTTGGAAAGAAGTTAGCAAATGATTAGTTTTAAATATTATTTACAAACCTTTAAATTATAATGATGAAAAAATTACTGGCTTTATTAATACTTGCCACTTCTATAGCTAACGCTCAATATACAGTTAAAGGAACCTTGACTCCTCCTGAAAAAACTGACTGGGTAATTCTTTATAAAATAGAAGGAGCGAAGCAAAAATTTGTAGCAAACACAACTATTAAATTTGATACAATTCTTGTTGGCGGGGCAAATCAAGTGTTAGGTAGATTTCAATTCGACTTAAAAGATGATACTAAACCTGGTGCATATAGAGCTACTTATAGAAATAAAGGCGCTGGTTTTGTAGATTTTTATTTTAACAAAGAGAATGTAGAATTTATATTCAATCCTAAATATCCAGATCAATCTGTTGTATTTACTGCTTCTAGAGAAAATAAATTATTAAACGAATACTCACTAGCTTATGCAGAAATTCAAAATAAAGTTGATTTAAACCAAGCTACTTTTATTACTGAAGAAAATAAAGATGCAAAAAAAGCTTACAAAAAAGCATTAAATGAGCTTGAAGATTTGCAAGATATGTACGAGAATAAATCGGAAGGCATGTTGGTAAATCATTTTATTAAAGCTTCTCAAAGATACAACGAGTCTAATCCTTTCGATAATATGGAAGAGTATTTGGCCTCTACAAATGATAAGTTTTTTGAGTACATCGATTTTAAAAGTGATGTTTTATATAATTCTTCTTTTTTAGTTGATCGTATTTCTGATTATGTTTTTTACTTAAACTCATCTGAAGATAGCCAGATACAAAGAAAACTACTAAGACGCTCTGTTGTTAGAGTTATGGAAGAAGTTCCTAACGGAAAATTAAGAAAAGCTGTTGTCGAATTTCTTATCAATTCTTTAACTAACAAACGTAATGGCGAAGCTGTAGATTGGGTCTTCTCTACTTACTATGATGTATTACCAGATGACCAACAAGATGCTGAATTTAAAAAAGAAAAACTACAATTATTAAGTGCTACCGTTGGTAGAATTGCCCCTGATTTTTCTTGGAAAGAAGGTGATAAAGAAATGAAGTTATCTACTTTAAATGATGGTGAAAAATATTTATTAGTATTTTGGAGTACAGGTTGCCCTCATTGTGTTGATGAAGTTCCTGAATTAGATAAATATATGAATGAAAATCATGAAAACGTTTCAGTAATTACATTCGGAATTGAAAATGATGAAATAGCTTGGACAGAGTTTGTTAAAAAACTTCCTTATTCACATAATGCAATTGGAACGCACCCAGAGTATAAATTTGATAACGAAACGGTACAGAAATACAATTTACTAGGCACACCATCGTATTTTATATTAGATGCTAACAAAAAAATTATAGCAATGCCTAACCTGTTAGAAAATGTAAAAGACTATTTCAAAAAAGGATAAAGAATACTATTTTTAAAAACAAAACCCCAACAATTAAATTGTTGGGGTTTTGTTTTTAAAAATATAAGAAAGCATCTTCTATATGATGTATCTTATAATTGTTTTTATTTTTTAATACCGCAATAATATCAAATCGTACTTCTAGGTCTAAATCTTTTTCGATTACATAATTATCTATTGCCATAACTAGTAATTTTATTTTCTTTGTATTTACAAAATCTTGCGGATTTCCGAAATAAGTACTCGATCGTGTTTTAACTTCTACTGCTACTAAAACATTTTCTTTTTGTGCAATAATATCAACTTCAGCTTTTTTAAAACGGTAGTTTTTTTCAATAATTACATAGTCATTATCCTGCAAATAATCAATTGCTAACCCCTCCCCTTTTTTACCAAGATCATTATGTTGTGCCACTATTTAAAATTTACCGTTGCTACTTTTTCTTTGATATTTAACGTAATATTTCTCCCCATAATTAAAGCTCTATTATCTGGTTCGTGACCTGCTGGGAAATTAAATAATACTGGTGTGTTTTTTGGAATCACCTCTAAGATTAATTGCTCAATTGTGCTTCCCCAAGGCGTAGTATTTTTCTTAACCTTAGTCATATCACCAACAATAACTCCTTTTATTTTTGTAAAATATCCCGCACGCTTTAAGCTTTGCAGCATGCGATCTATCGAATATTTATATTCTCCTATTTCTTCAATAAATAAAATTTTACCTTCTGTTGAAATCTGGCTTTCAGAACCTAGCATAGATGCTAAAATGGCAATATTTCCTCCTACTAATTCTCCATTTACTTTTCCTAATCGATTGTGTTTCGAACTCGCAATTTCATACTCTAAATCTTCACCAAACAATGCTTTTTTAAGCGATTCAACACTTTTTGCTATTACTTCAGGCGCGTCTTGCATACTTGTCCCCATAATTCCGTGAACGGTTTCTACACCTACATTATGAATATGGTTATGAAAAGCTGTTATATCAGAGTAACCAATTACCCATTTCGGATTTTCTTTAAACTTCGTGAAATCTAATTTATCTAATATTCTTACTGAGCCATAACCACCTCGAGCCGCCCAAATTGCTTTTATATTCGGGTTATCTAAAGCTTCTTGAAAATCTTCACAACGCTCTTCATCAGTTCCTGCAAAATGATGCGCTTGGTTAAATAAGTGTTTTCCGTACACAACTTCTAAGCCCCAACTTTCCGCTAATTGCTTTGCTTTATCTATAACATGTTTCCTGTTTTTTAATATTCCAGCAGGCGCTACAATTGCAATTGTATCTCCTTTTTGTAAAAAAGGCGGCGTTATTAATTTCATAGTTTTTGTTTGCGAAAAAGCTATTAAAGCTGTTAAGAAAAAAGATAATACTAGTACACTTCTCTTCAAAATAGTGTCTTATTTTTTTATGCTATTAATATATAAAGTCTAATCTATCAAATGTACCTATTTTATAACAGTTTAAAAAATTGCTTTTTCGTACTTTTGCACTTTAATTTTAGCAGAAGAAAATGACTACACCAAAAAGATATACAATTACAGCAGCATTACCTTATACAAACGGGCCAATTCATATTGGTCATTTAGCAGGTGTGTATGTTCCTGGAGATATTTACACACGTTTTTTACGTCAAAAAGGTAAAGATGTAATTTACATTTGTGGTTCTGATGAGCACGGTGTAGCGATACCAATGCGTGCAAAAAAAGAAGGTGTTACTCCGCAAAATATTATAGATAAATACCATGGAATCATCAAAAAATCTTTTATTGATTTCGGAATTTCATTTGATAATTATTCACGTACATCATCTGAAGTCCATCATAAAACAGCCTCTGATTTTTTTATAAAAATGTACAATGATGGCGAGTTTATAGAAGAAGTTACAGAGCAGTTATACGACGCCGAAGCAAATCAATATTTAGCAGATCGTTTTGTCGTTGGTACTTGTCCTAAATGTGGAAATGAAGAAAGCTACGGAGATCAATGTGAAAAATGTGGTACAAGTCATAATGCAACAGATTTAATCAATCCGAAATCAGCAATTACCGGTAATGCACCTTCTTTAAAAGAAACAAAACATTGGTTTTTACCATTAGATAAACACGAAGATTTTTTACGTAAATGGATCGTTGAAGGTCATAAACACGATTGGAAGCCTAATGTTTTAGGGCAATGTAAATCTTGGATTGATGACGGATTACGCCCAAGAGCCGTAACACGCGATTTAGATTGGGGAATTCCTGTACCTATTGAAGGAGCGGACGGAAAAGTATTATATGTTTGGTTCGATGCGCCTATCGGTTACATTTCTTCTACTAAAGAATGGGCTACTCGTGAAGGTAAAAACTGGGAAGATTATTGGAAAAAAGACGACACTAAATTAGTACACTTTATTGGTAAAGATAATATTGTATTTCATTGTTTAATTTTTCCATCGATGTTAAAAGCACATGGCGATTTTATTTTACCAGAAAATGTACCAGCAAACGAGTTTTTAAATTTAGAAGGAAATAAATTATCAACGTCTAAAAACTGGGCGGTTTGGTTACACGAATATTTAGAAGATTTCCCGAATCAGCAAGATGTATTGCGTTATACTTTAACAGCAAACGCACCCGAAAGTAAAGACAACGATTTTACTTGGAAAGATTTTCAAGCAAAAAACAACAATGAGTTAGTAGCAATTTTCGGTAACTTTATAAACCGTGTAGTTGTTTTAACCAATAAATATTACAAAGGGCAAGTTCCTGCTGCAGGAGAATTTTCTGAAGTTGATGAAGATACTTTAGCTAGCTTAAAAGAATTCCCGAATGTAATTGCAAAATCTATTGAGCGCTACCGTTTTAGAGAAGCATCTCAAGAGTTAATGAATTTAGCGCGTTTAGGAAACAAGTATTTAGCTGATGAAGAGCCTTGGAAAATGATTAAGGTCGATGCAGAACGTACTAAAACAATTATGAATGTTGCCTTACAAATTGCTACAGGATTAGCTGTTTTATCTGAACCTTTTTTACCTTTTACTTCTACAAAATTGAAAAACATATTAAACATCAATTCGAGCGCAGACGAGAATTTAACTTGGTCAGCTGTTTCTGAAAAAAATATTTTAATTGTTGATAATCATCAAATAAATGAAGCTGAATTACTATTCGCTAAAATTGAAGATGCCGAAATTCAGGCGCAATTAGATAAATTAGAAGCTACAAAAAAAGCAAATGAAGCTGAAAACAGAGTTTTAGAGCCTCAAAAGGAAACCATTGAATTTGATGACTTTACTAAAATAGACATTCGTGTTGGTACAATTATCGAAGCTGAAAAAGTAGCTAAAACTAAAAAGCTTTTAAAGCTTACTGTTAATGTTGGTTTAGATACAAGAACCATCGTTTCTGGTATTGCCGAAAGCTTTAAACCTGCCGATATTATTGGACAACAAGTTAGTGTAGTTTGTAATTTAGCGCCACGTAAATTAAAAGGTATAGAAAGTCAAGGAATGATTTTAATGACCGATACTCCTGATGGTAAATTAGCCTTTGTACAACCTTCAGAAAAGGTAACTAACGGTGAATTTATTTCTTAGATAAAAACACCATTTTAGTATATTCGTAACCTCGCAAATTATTGCGAGGTTTTTTATTTTAATTAATTTTATGAAAAGAATTTATTTATCACTTATTCTCTGCTTATTTTTTTCTTCAATATTCTCACAAGAAAAAATTGCTAGTTTTAAAAATCATCTAAAAACAAACGATACAAATATTAAAGATGTTATACCCATTGTTAATAAAGAAAATGATGAACTAGCAATGTTTATTGTAGATGCAAAAAAAGTATATGCTTATAAATTAAATAATAAATTTAAAGTTACCGGAGAATTATCTTCAGGAACTAAAAAAAGAAAATATAAAATTCTTTTAGGTAGTTCAATCAATGAAAATGATTATCGTATTTTTTTAAGCAATAAAGAAAAAAATAAATACGCTTCAGTAAATTTTTCTTTTACGGATAAAAAAACAGTAATGAATGAATTTGTATTTCCAAAAGATGAAGTATTTATTCAAACTATTACTCATTTAAATAAATTTTATTTATTCACTGCTTCAAACATCATTGGAAAATTATACTTATATAGTTTTGATCAACAAGGTAATCCAAAAAAAAATGAGATTAATTTAAATGGAAATATGCTTGTTGATAAAAAAAATAACCTAACCAAAATAACAGATTTATTGTTAAAATCTAATACTGGATTTGCAACTGTAAATGAATCCTCTTTAAGAAAAATTGAAAAAGATACTCCTAACTCAATTGAATCTGTGTCTGAGTCAAAAAAAATGTATACCAGAGGTAGTGATATTGTAATTACATTTGATAATCATAAAAAATTTACTCAAGTAATATCAATCAATATTGAGACAAAAGAACTTATCACAAAAATATTTAATAAACCTTTAAAAAATATAAAGTCTATAAAAAAGAAAACAAATTCTTTTTTATATGATGACTATATTGCTGTTATTGCTGGAACTAAAGATGTTTTTTCTATGTATCTTTTAGATTATAATACTGGTAAATTTATAAAAGAATATTCCGTTTCAAAGGATGAAAAAATAGGCTTTAAGAATTCTCCTATCATACAAAAAGGAGGTTATTATAATAGTCATCGAGAACTTGAAAAAACTAAAAAGTTTTTACGAAAAATTACTTCACAAAAAATTGGTATTTCAATTATTAAAAATAAAGATAATAACTATCAGTTTACCATAGGTGGTTACGCAAAGCAAGCCTCAGGAGGAGGAATGATGATGGGCGGTTTTGGTGGTGTAGCAATGGCAAGTTTTGGTGGTGCTAAACTATTTTTTAATCCAACAATGCTAGCGTATAATTCATTTGAAAACACAAAATCAACAAGAATCGAATGTGTTTTTAATCAGAAACTTGAGCATATAAAAGATGCTAAAGTTCAAAAAAATGTTTTTGATAAAATTAAAAAGTTTCCAACTCCATACAAAGCTGCTGAAACAGTTTTTAGATATAAAGATTATTTTATTAAGGGAGATAATAATTCATTTGGCAAAACGTATACCTTAAAAAAGTTCACAAACTAATACTATACATAAAAAACAACATTTTAGTATATTCGTAACCTCGCAAATTATTGCGAGGTTTTTTATTTTAAACATTACGCTATGCAACTCCTCAATTATATAATTTCTCGTACAACTATTTCTCAAAAATCAATTCAAAGCACCATTGAGTTGTTAAATGAAGATTGTACCATTCCGTTTATTGCGCGTTACCGAAAAGAAAAAACAGGGGATTTAGATGAAGTTGAAATCGGACAAATAGTGCAGTTAAAAGAACAATTTGAAGCTTTAGAAAAAAGAAAAGCTACAATTCTTAAAGCGCTGGAAGAACAAGATGTTTTAACCAATGAGTTAAAAGTTAAAATCGAAAAAACTATCGATCTTACTGCGTTAGAAGATATTTATCTTCCATATAAAAAGAAACGTAAAACCAAAGCCGAAACTGCACGTAAAAACGGGTTAGAACCGTTGGCGAAGATGATTATGAGTCAGCGCGTAAATGATTTAAGTTTTACCGCTTCGAAATATATAAATGATGCAGTAGATTCGGAAGACAAGGTCTTAGAAGGTACTCGTCATATTATTGCTGAATGGATAAATGAACGTACTGATGTTCGTAATAATATCCGTCACCAATTAGAGCGTTATGCTACTATTTCTACAAAAATTATTAAAACTAAAATAGCTGACGAGAAAGCACAGAAATTCAAGGATTATTTTGAGTGGGAAGAAAATCTAAATCGCATTCCATCTCACCGATTATTAGCAATTCTTCGTGCCGAAAAAGAAGGTTTTATCCGTGTAAAAATATCAATTGATAATGAAAGAACCCTTCAAAAAATTGAAGATAGAATTATCAACTCTCAAAACGATTGTACTACTCAAATTGAGTTAGCAGTTGCTGATGCTTATAAGCGATTACTATTACCTTCTTTAACCAACGAAGCAATGACGCTTGCAAAGGATAAAGCGGATGAGAACGCAATAACCGTATTCGCAAAAAATTTACAACAATTGTTATTAGGCTCTCCTTTAGGTGAAAAACGTATTTTGGCTATCGATCCTGGTTTTAGATCGGGTTGTAAAGTAGTTTGCTTAAATAAGCAAGGTGATTTATTGCACAACGAAAATATTTATCCGCATGCACCTCAACATCAATCTACTGAAGCTAAAAATAAAATTAATTCACTAGTTGACAAACATCAAATAGAAGCCATTGCTATTGGTAACGGAACCGCATCAAGAGAAACTGAACAATTAATAAAAAGTATTCCGTTTAAAAACAACATTGATGTTTTTGTGATAAGTGAAGCCGGAGCCTCTATTTATTCAGCCTCTAAAATTGCAAGAGATGAATTTCCTGACTATGATGTTACCGTTCGTGGCGCTATTTCTATTGGAAGAAGATTAGCAGATCCTTTAGCTGAATTGGTTAAGATTGATGCAAAATCTATCGGAGTTGGGCAATATCAACACGATGTAGAACAATCGAAATTAAATAAATCGTTAGATACCGTTGTAGCACATTGTGTAAATAAAGTAGGTGTAAATATAAATACAGCAAGTGCTTCGTTGCTAAGTTATGTTTCTGGTATTGGTCCGAAATTAGCAGAAAACATTGTGAATTACCGAAACGAGAATGGCGCATTTAAAAATAGAATTGCTATTAAAAAAGTGCCACGTTTAGGCGGAAAAGCATTTGAGCAATCTGCCGGATTTTTACGTATTAAAAATAGCGACAATCCTTTAGATAATTCTGCCGTACACCCAGAACGTTATTCTTTAATAAAACAAATGGCAAAAGATACTGGTTGTAAATTAGCAGATTTAATAGGCAATACAACAGCTTTAAAACAACTAAAACTACAACAGTATATTACTGATTCTTTTGGTTTACCTACGTTACAAGATATTGTAAAAGAATTGGAAAAACCCGGACTCGATCCGCGTGAAAAAGCAAAAGCTTTTAGTTTTAACGAACATATTAAAACCATCGATGATGTAAGATCTGGAATGATACTTCCGGGAATCGTAAACAACATCACAAACTTTGGTTGTTTTGTTGATATTGGCGTTAAAGAAAGTGGCTTAGTACATGTTTCTAACCTTTCTAATACGTTTGTTAAAGATGTTAGTGAGCATGTAAGCCTGCAACAACATGTAGAAGTAAAAGTGTTAGAAGTTGATGTGCAAAGAAAAAGAATTCAACTTTCTATGAGTTACAACCATTCTTAAAAACTGTTTTATCTCTCTAAATAACCTTAACCCGTCATTTTATTATAAAAAATAAGCTCAGCATTAAAATTAACGCTGAGCTTATTCATCTAAAAATATTACTTTCTTGTTGCCTTAGTTATTAATTATCCATGAAAAATAATATAATTTACCAATTTGTCCAGTTCCTGGAGCAACAAAGTATTCTTTACCAAACAAGTTCGTTCCACCTATTTTAAATTTAGATTTTATTGATGGTATTCTATAATTTAATTGTGCATCTATAACTGTTCTTGCATCTACTTGACCTTTTACAAAAGTTGAAACCCATCTAAATTCGTCTTGCCATCTTGCATTTACATTAAATCCAAAATTTTTAAAAAGTTTCTCATTTCCAAATTGAGCTTTTACTGTGTGCTTAGGTGTATTAAAATTTGGTTCAAATGACCCATAATCTAAATCTTCTTTCATTTCATAATTTGCGAAATTATAGTTGAAACCTAAACTATAGTTTTTAAACATTTTTGCATGCACACCTAAACCTAAACCATATGAATGCACTTGTGATTTAGCATTTGTGATTAAATTAAACTCACTTACATTACCAATTTGTACTGCAGTAGTTGCATCAGCATCTAATTGTCCTGTTGCTATAACCTCACCAATATTAGGCACAGTAATATCTTGATAAAATACAAAATCGTTATGAAAACTATAATAAGTATTAAAATCTAAATATAAGTTTGACCCTGCAACACTTAAAAGCCCTCTATAACCTAGTTCAAAAGTTTTAACTTCTTCTGCCACTATACTATTGTAATCTGACTTAATTAAAAACTCATTATTTGTTATGAATTCTGGATCATAAATTGACCTTGTTAATAGTGAGTTATTAATTAAATCACCTCCTGTTACAGCTGTTGTAGCTCCATCAATTCTTCTTAAATTATCATAAACAGAACCAACAGTCGTTTTCCTTGCTGAAGGAGCGAACATATATTGCTCTTGAATAGTGGGATTTCTAAACCCTGTCTGAAAAGAAGCTCTTACAATTTGATCATTATCTTCTCCTAATGAATAGTTAAGCGCAACTCTTGGTGAATAGTTTGATTTAAAGTTTTCAGATTTATCATAACGTATAGACCCCGTAAACTTCAATTTATCATCTAAAAATTTCTTTTGAATTTGCGTGTAAAAACCATATTCTTCAATACTTATTTCTTCTATAGCATCATTAAAAATAGTTCCTTTAGAATCAGGATTGTAATTTCTATAAGATCCTCCTATTTGAACATCAGCCCAGTTATCTAAGAAACTTTTAAGGTTATAATTACCATCAACATGTGAATAAGAACTTCTGTCATAAATCTTACTTCCTCCTTCGGTTACCAATCTTGAGGTAATTGAATTAAACCCATTATTAAATTCTTGTGTACCTGGATTTAATCTAAATTGATCTGCCGATGCTCTAGCTAATGTCCTTACACTCTCGTCAACATCACTCGCGTTAAATGGATTACCTGAAGGCCCAATAAGCGCTGAGTAATTAGAAACTAAAGCATCTATATAGTTAACAGCATAATAATCACCCCAAGTTGGTATGTAACCTGTTGTACCTGCTAAAACTGGCACTTTAGCATCTGCCAATCTATTTAATCCTTGAGCTGTTCTTGTTAAATCATAAGTATCTCCGGCATCATTACGAGTGTAATACCCTCTAACAAAAAAATTATCTCCTTTTACTTCTAACTTAGATTGACCTATATAATAATTACGCTGTGCAAACCTTGATGTTATTCCTTGAAACATATTATCACCCTTAGCCAATCTAGTTGCTAAAATAACCTCTAATGATTCATCTTTAAAAGGGCGATAATGTAAAGATGTTGAAAATTTCAAATTCTTAGACTTGTAATCTTTTAATAACTCACTCTCGGTGTATCCTTTTCTACTTACATGCGTTCCTACAGGGAATTTAAACGTTGATCCATCATCATTAGATGAAGCTGGTAAATAACCTAAAAAAACAAGTATTGGAGTCGAACTGCTTAAATCAGCAAAATCTTCATCACCATATGTATTAATTCCATCATAATCTACTGGAGTATCAAAACTTCCATCGATTATTTCATTAGTGTCAATCTTCTTATTTCTAGAGTCCGTAGCATGCCATTCTTCAGCTTCATAATATGAAAAATTCACCTTAGCAGCAAAAGTTTCGCTAAATTTATAAGCCATACGTACTGTAGCGTCATAAAAAGGATTGTTTCCTGCTGCTTTCTGACTAGTAGTACCACTTTTTAATAAGAAACTTACTCCTGAATAATCAAACGGGTTTTTGGTATTCATTAACATAATACCATTATAAGCATTTGCTCCATATAATGCTGAAGATGCTCCTGGTAATATCTCTACACTTTTAATATCTAGCTCTGAAACACCTGATAAGTTACCTGCACTAAAGTTTAAAGCAGGTGCAGCCGTATCCATACCATCAACCAATTGCACAAATCTTGAGTTACCAAAATCTGCGAAGCCTCTGGTATTTATAGATTTGTATCCATAACTAATTTCTCTAGCATCGACTCCTTTTAAATTGGCTAATCCATCATAAAACGAATTTGAACTACTTTTTTTGATATCTGTTAAGCCTAATCGTTCAATAGTAACTGGAGATTCTATAATTCTCTCTGGCACTCTTGAAGCAGATATAACTACTTGATCTAACAAGAGATTTTCTTTAAGAATTACGTTGACACTATTTTCTGATGTAACTACAATGGTCTCTGTTCTATAACCAAAGGCTGAAACATTTATTGTTTGAGGAAATTTACCCTTTAATAAAATTGTAAAGACACCCTCTTCATTTGATGTTGTAATTTTATTACCTCCTACAATTTCTGCACTGTAAAATGGCTCTAAATACTCATCATATACTATTCCTTTTATTTTTACTTGTGAATACATTGTTGCAACGCATAAAGTAAAAACAATCATTATTAATTGTTTTTTTAACATTTGAAAATTATTATAAAGTTTTGAAAATTATTCTTCTAGTGAAAAGTTTATAGGAAAACCATATTTAACAGATACTGTTTCTCCATTATTTTTGGCTGGTTTAAAATTAGGTAATTTAAACACAACTCTTTTTGCTTCTTCATTTAGTATCTCTCCATTATTTGGACCAATAGCTTTTACGTTTCTTACATAACCGTTTTTATCTATTATAAAACGAACCCAAACTTCTCCTTGTATTTGGTTTTTAATTGCCTCATTAGGATAGACAAAATACTTATTAATATGTTTAATCATTTCTAAATTAAAACAATCCAATCTATCACTTTTTTTAGTATTTGAACATCCTTTAAATGCAGGTATATTATCAACAAGATAAAGTTTTGATGCTTTCATAACCTCTTCTTTCGACAACTTCTCTTTTAAGGTATTGATTCCTTTTTTTAATATAGAGATATCATTTTGGTTATTATTTTCTTTGGCGTTTTCAGAAATATTTACTGCTATTTTTTCAGTTTCTATTAATTCAGTAGGCTTAAAAGAATCGTCAGGTTTTTTTTCATTTCCTAATAGCTCTACTGGTTTTATAATTTGTGCGACCTCTACAACCTTTCTTTTCTTTAAAAATCGTCTACTTGCTGATATCTTAACTTTTATTTGCCTATCTTCTTTTTTCTTTGAATTTTTTATAGGCTCAATAGTACATTTAGTTATAGATATACTATTCATATCCAAAGAAGATTCATCTGTCGATAAACAAACCTCTTGTTGGCCATAAAAATTTAAAATAAAGAAAAAAAGCACTATTGACGAAAATTGTTTTTTCATTTTTATATTTGTAATATTACCCATCAATTAAATAAGGGCGCAAATTTACATATAAAAAAAATTATAAAAAACAAAATAACACACTGCAAAACAAAGGATTAAGATTTACACTTATTTATAAACACCTATTTAACACCTAATAACAACAATTCGCTTACCACAACTTCGGTTATATAACGTTTTTCACCTGTTGAAGTTTCATAAGATCTTGATGTTAATTTACCTTCAATCATTATTTCCTTTCCTTTGGTTAAATACTTTTCTATAATATCTGCTGTTTTATTCCAAGCAACTAAATTATGCCACTGTGTATCTGTAATTTTTTCTCCTGCAGAATTTTTATAAGTTTCATTAGTTGCTATTGATAGCTTTGCTACTTTTTTCCCGCTTTCTAAAGTAATAATTTCTGGGTCATTACCTAAGTTTCCAATTAACTGTACTTTGTTTCTTAACGTATTCATAAGATAAGTTTTAAATGATTATTATTCGCCAATTCGTTTTGACACTGCAAAGATGAAACACCATGCCAATTAAAAACGGTTAGTAATCATTTGTTTTCGTTTGTAAATGAATGTAAATGTTTAATTAAATTCAATACCTTTGTTTATCAAACACTTAGCACATGAAATTTCATTTAGAAACTGATCGATTAATTTTAAGAGAAATACAAAAAACAGATGTTAACGGAATGTTCGAATTAGATTCAGATGAAAAAGTACACGAATACTTAGGTAAAAATCCGATACAAACAATTTTACAAGCCGAGGAGAATATTCAGTTTATTCATCAGCAATATCGAGAGTTAGGCATCGGGCGATTTGCCTGTATTGAAAAAGAAACTGGAGAATTTATAGGCTGGTCTGGCTTAAAATTAAATACAGGTATAAAAGAAGCATTAAACGGTTATCAAGATTTTGTGGATATCGGCTATCGTTTTATTCCGCGTTTTTGGGGAAAAGGATATGCTTCTGAAACTGCCTTTGCTTGTTTAGAATTCGGTTTTAAAAAAATGAATTATGATATTATTTACGGTGCTGCAGACACCGATAATGTTGGTTCAAATAAAATTTTAAACAAAATCGGATTGCAGTTTGTAAATCAATTTAATTACAAAGAAGTAAAAGTAAATTGGTACGAACTTAAAAAAGCTAACTATGGAAAATAAAATATGTTTAGAGTGCAACGAAAAAGTAATTGGGAGAATTGATAAAAAATTCTGCTCAGATTATTGCCGAAATTCCTACAATAACAAAGTTAATAAAGATAGTAAAAACCTTATTAGAAACACCAATAATCGCTTACGTAAAAACTATAAAATTCTTACAGATTTAAATACTTCTGGTAAAACAAAAATTAGCAGACGCAAGTTGTTTGATAAAGGTTTCGACTTTAAATTTATTACCTCACTTTATCAAACAAAAACAGGTAATACTTATTATTACGTGTATGACCAAGGTTATTTGGAGCTAGAAAGTGAATTGTTTTTATTAGTAAAACAAGACTAATTATTTCCAAGTATTTCCTTTTAACCTTACAGCTGCTTTTAATACATCTTTTTGGCTAATTTGACCTACTAATTTTCCGTTTTCAACAATAGGAAAGCGTCTTCTCTTTGATTCTAAAAACTTATTTGCAGCGTCAAATATATTCATGTTACCATCAATAGTTTCTACTTTTTTAACCATTGCTTTTTCAACAGTATTGTTTTTATCTATAGGTAAATTATGATATCTACTATCTGATATTTGTTTTAAACAATCGCCTTCAGATATAATACCAACCAGTTCATTTTTTTCATTTACTACCGGACCACCAGAAATTTTATTTTTAATTAATAAATCAATAACTTGCTCTATAGATTCATTTTCTTTAAATGTTATTAAATCTTTGGTCATATAATCTGAAACCAAAAATGGTTCTGTTTTATTTTCTGATTGGTTTGTTCGTTTTCCTTGAAAGTTTTTAATTGCCATAAATTTCATTTTTAACACTTTAAATATACTGATTTTTAACTAGTTAATTATTCAACAATTTAAAAGATAATTTTCTTATTTTTATACTCATTTAAATTCCACTATGAAATCATCAAATAATTTTTTAGCTGTTTTAATTATCATTCTAACCGTTTATTGGAGTTTTAGCGACATAACACCTACAGTTACAACTGCAGATGAAGAATTAAAAACAACTGATTTCTCATTAGTTAATGCGCTTTATCATCTAAAAAACATATCTCAAAAAACACATCATACAGGTTCTCCCGAACACAAAGTTGTACAAGATTATATTGTAAACGAACTTCATAAATTAGGGTTAGAAACTGAAATTCAGCAAAAAACAGTAATTAATAAAAAATGGAGAGCAAGTACAA
Source organism: Tenacibaculum sp. SM2510 (assembly GCF_057002845.1). NCBI lineage: Bacteria > Pseudomonadati > Bacteroidota > Flavobacteriia > Flavobacteriales > Flavobacteriaceae > Tenacibaculum > Tenacibaculum sp. SM2510. The sequence continues at coordinate 2,085,152 of NZ_CP192703.1, read as the reverse complement.
CTCCCCAAAATATTATTACCAAAATTAAAGGTACCGAAAACGGAAAATCACTATTACTTTTAACACATTACGATTCGAATCCGCACTCTTCTTTAGGTGCCAGCGATGCTGGATCTGGGGTTGTAACCATTTTAGAAGGTCTTCGGGCTTTTTTAGCTAAAAACGAGCAGCCAAAAAATGATATTATTATTCTTTTTTCTGATGCTGAAGAATTAGGATTACTAGGTGCTCAGGCTTTTGTTGAAAATCATCCTTTTGCAAAAAATATTGGTTTGGTTTTAAATTTTGAAGCCAGAGGAAGTGGTGGCGCCAGTTATATGCTGATGGAAACAAACGGTAAGAATAAAAAAATATTAACTGAATTTTTAAACTCTAATCCCAATTATCCAGCTGCAAACTCTTTAATGTACAGCATCTATAAAAAATTACCAAACGATACCGATTTAACGGTTTTTAGAGAAAACGGAAACATAAACGGCTTTAATTTTGCCTTTATTGATGATCATTTTGATTATCATACCGCACAAGATTCTTATGAAAGACTCGATAGGGAAACACTACAGCATCAAGCAGAATACTTTACAACATCGTTAAATTATTTTTCGAATTCTGATTTAACAAATACCAATAGTGATGAAGATTATATATATGTAAATTTTCCTTTTACAAAGCTTTTAACCTATCCGTTTTCTTGGGTTTTACCTATGTTTATAATCGCTTTATTAATTTTTATAGCTTTAATTTTCTTCGGATTAAAAAAAGGAAAAATAACTATTAACGGATTATTAAAAGGTTTTATTCCCTATACCATAGCACTAGTTCTTTGTATTGGTTTATCATACGGATTATGGTCATTAATTTTAATGATACATCCCCAATATGCCGATATGCTACATGGTTTTACCTATAACGGATATCAATACATAATGGCATTTATATGTTTAAACAGTTGGATATTGTTTAAAATATATAACACTTGTAAAGAAGCTAAAACTACCGATTTATTTATCGCTCCGATTTTTACGGGGCTTGTTTTAAATTATTTTATAACACAATACTTACCAGGCGCAGGATTTTTTATCATTCCTGTTTATGCTTCTTTATTAATGCTCGCTATTTTAATTTTTCTGAATGTTAATACCAGAACAAGTGCTACTTTATTTGCCATTATAGCAATACCTACAATATATATAATTGCACCTATGTTACAGTTATTTCCTGTTGCATTAGGTTTAAAAATACTATTTGTATCTGCTTTTTTATTGGTACTAATATTCGGATTTATTTTACCTGTTTTTCATCAACAAAAAAAGGAAAACAACTGGCAAAAAATTACAGGATTAGCTACTATTTTTCTCTTCGGATTAGCAACTTTTAACAGCGGGTTTTCAATTGACAATAAAAAACCCAACAGTATTGTTTTTATACAAAACTCTGACACCGATACTTCTTATTGGGCAACCTACAACAAAACCTTAGATGGTTTTATAAAACAAGTTTTTAAAGATAATTTTACAGAAGGAAACCTACCTTCTATAAAAGGAAAAAGCAAATACAATACGAACTTTAGTTTTCATAAAAAAACAGCAAACAAAAACTTTAGCACTTCTATTATAACCATAAACGAAGATGTTGTTATTGGTAATGAAAGAAAATTAAGTTTTACGATAACGCCTACTAGAAAAATAAATAGATACGAGTTTAACAACAATGAGACTATTCGTATAAAAAACCTGAAAGTAAATGGTGCTTTTTATGATAATGGAAAAGAGTTTATTGCTAACCAAGGCACACTTTTAATTTATCAAATGGCAAATTCAGATAAAAATATTACAATGTCTTTTACAATTGATAAAAACGTAAAACCTAACATAATATTAAATGAAATATCATACGATTTGTTATCTAATAAAAAAATGAATTTAAAGCCGCGAAGCGAAATTATGATGCCAATGCCATTTGTAGTAAATGATGCGATTGTTGTTTCTAAAAAAATAATGTTATAAAATAAAAAAGCGCTCAACTAAAATTGGTTGAGCGCTTTTTTATGATTTTAATAGTTTATTAATCTATATGAGAAACACGCAAAGTGTTTACCATTCCTTTTGCTTTTACAGGCATCGATGATAAGTTAATCATAAAATCACCGGTTTTAACAAAACCTTTTTCTTTACATATTTCATTAATATCTTCCAAAGTATCATCAGTACTTAATTCACGATCATAATAATAAGCTCTAACGCCCCACAATAGGTTTAACTTACCTAGTATTCTTTTTTCTGAAGAAAAGGCTAATACGTGCGATTTTGGCCTCCAGGCAGAAACCTGAAAAGCGGTATATCCACTATTTGTTAGTGTGGTAATTGCTGCTGCATTAATATCATCAGCCATTAAAGCTGCGTGATGACAAACCGATTTTGTAATAAATCGATTGGTACGAATATGTGGCGCTTCTTGTGGCACTTTAATTAAATCAGAAAACTCAACACTGCCAATAATTTCTGTCATCTTTTTAATAACACGTATTGGGTGTTTTCCTACAGATGTTTCTCCAGAAAGCATTACTGCATCTGCTCCATCCATAATTGAATTTGCAACATCATTTACCTCTGCTCTTGTTGGCACCGCGTTTTCAATCATCGTTTCCATCATTTGCGTAGCAATAATTACAGGAATTCTTGCTTGCTTAGCTCTTCTTACCAACATTTTTTGAATTAACGGAACGTCTTGCATAGGTACTTCTACACCTAAATCTCCACGAGCCACCATTAATCCATCACAATACGGAATTAAAGCATCTATGTTTTCAACAGCTTCTGGTTTTTCAATTTTGGCAATTACCGGAACTCTGTATCTAGATTTTTGCTTAATTAAATCGCGTAACATTCTTAAATCCTCCGGATTTCTAACAAATGATAATGCAATCCAATCTACTTCTTGCTCTAAAGCAAAAACAGCATCTTTTTTATCTTTTTCTGTTAATGCTGGTAATGATATATTGGTGTTTGGTAAATTAACTCCCTTTTTTGATTTTAAAGCACCACCTACAATAACCTTGGTAACAACTTCTGTTTTCTTATCTGTAGAAACTACTTCGAATAATAACTTACCATCATCAACTAAAATTTGCTCTCCTGCTTTTACATCTTTCGGAAAACGCTGATAGGTCATAAAAGCTTTTTCTTTTGTTCCTGTACATTCTTCTGTTGTAAAAGTAAAAGTATCTCCTGCTTTTAATTCTACTCCGTCATTCATTACACCAACTCTAAGCTTAGGCCCTTGTAAATCAGCCAAAATAGCTATATTATACCCTCTCTCCTCATTAATTTCTCGTATTTGTCGAATACGTTCTTTTACATCATCGTAATCGGCATGAGAAAAATTAACTCTAAAAACATTTACTCCAGAAGCTGCCATTTCAGCTAAAATTTCTTTAGTATTTGTTGCAGGTCCTAGGGTTGCTACAATTTTTGTTTTTTTGTTGTGTGGCATAGTTTAAAATATTAAAAAATCTTTCGACTTTAGGGATTCTACTTCTACTTTATAAGAAGTAATAATTTGCGGTATTCTGTTTATCATATCAATTGCTTTCACAATATATTCTAAATCAAAATCACCTTCTATTTTTAAAAAGAAATCAACTTTTTTTTTCTCAGGAACAAGATGTGTTATTGAGTCGCTCTCTGAAAAAAAACTTGTTGCTATTGTTTTTTGGGTTGACTTATAAACATTGGCTATTAAAAACCAATCATTATCTAACTCTGTATTCGTATATTCATATACCGAATAAAAAGATTGCGTGTTTTTTTTGGTGAAATCTAAATCATAACTCGCTTTACTAAAACTTGTATGTAAATATTTATTTAGTAAATACGCTAATTTATAATCATTAAGTACCGTATGAATACCTATTAATACATAATCACTTGCACAAAACTCATTAATATTCAATGTATAAGTAGCCATAAAAACAACTATTTGCTTTTAGCTAAATTACTGAATGTATCTAAAATACAGTGTGAAATTTATGAAAAGGTTTTCTTCCTAATGTTAAGAATTTTCCATTTGACTTTGCATGGCAAAATACACTCTTTTTGCAGCAATTTCTTCGGCTTTTTTCTTAGAAGTAGCCCTTCCTTTACCTATAATGTTTCCATCAATACTAACGCGTACACTAAAATGCCTTCTACTTTGGTTACCAGAATCTTCGTATGATTCGAATTTGTATTTCTTCTTATTCTTCTGACACCATTCAATAACAAATCCTTTATAGCTAGATATTTTACCTTCTAACCTTTCAATATCCACATAAGGTAACACTACTTGATCATAAATAAATTGATTACAATAATTATAACCTCTATCTAAATAAATAGCACCTATTAATGCTTCAAAAATATTACCATAAATATTATTACTAATATTCGCTGGTGGTATGTTACTTTTTACAAAACGCAGTAAATCTAAATCTTTTCCCAGCGTATTTAAGTGTGACCTACTTACAACCTTAGATCGCATTTGGGTTAAATATCCTTCATCTCCTTCAGGAACTTTTTTATAAAGGTACGACGCCATAACCGAGCCTAAAATAGCATCACCTAAAAACTCTAATCGTTCATAATTAATAGGGTGCCCTTTTTCGTCAACTAATTTTAATGACCTATGTGTAAAGGCTTTCTTATAATGTGAAAGTGTTATCGGCTTAAAATTAAGCAGTTCTTTTAATTCGTAGTAAAGGTTTTCATCCTCTTTATTTTGGGGCTTAACAATTCTACGAAGAAAATTCATAAGATATTAATCTAATTTTCTAAAGACAACACAAGCATTATGACCACCAAAACCAAAGGTATTACTCATTGCTACTTTAACCTCTCTTTTTTGAGGTTTATTTAACGTTAAGTTTAATTCTGGATTGATATTTTCATCAACATTTACATGATTAATTGTTGGGGGAATAATTCCGTGTTCCATTGCTAATATAGAAGCAATCGACTCTACGGCTCCAGCAGCACCAAGTAAGTGCCCTGTCATAGATTTTGTTGAGTTAATGTTGATGTTTTTAGCGTGTTCACCAAAAACTTCAGATATCGCTTTTAATTCTGCAACATCACCTAAAGGTGTAGAAGTACCATGTGTATTAATATGGTCTACATCTTCTGGTTTTAAACCTGCATTTTCAAGACAGTTTTTCATTACAGCTATTACACCAATTCCGTCAGGATGTGGTGCTGTCATATGGTAAGCGTCAGATGACATACCTCCACCAATAACTTCAGCATAAATTTTTGCTCCACGCGCCTTAGCATGTTCGTATTCTTCTAATACAAGTGCGCCTGCTCCTTCTCCTAAAACAAAACCGTCACGTTCTCCATCAAAAGGTTTTGAGGCAGATTTAGGGTTTTCGTTATTTGTAGAAAGTGCGTGCATTGCATTAAAACCTCCAACACCTGCAAAAGTAATTGCGGCTTCACTACCACCTGTTACAATTACATCACAATGTCCAAGTCTAATATAATTTAATGCATCGATCATCGCGTTTGCTGATGATGCACATGCAGATACCGTTGTATAATTAGGCCCCATAAATCCATTTTTAATAGAAATATGACCCGGTGCGATATCAGCAATCATTTTAGGAATAAAAAATGGGTTAAATCTTGGTGTACCGTCTCCAGCACCAAACTCCATAGCTTCATTTTGAAAAGTTTCTAAACCTCCAATACCAGCTCCCCAAATTACTCCTACTCTAAACTTGTTAATTTCGTCTAGGTTTAGTTTCGAATCTACTATTGCTTCATCAGAAGCTACCATAGCATATTGTGTAAACCTATCCATTTTACGCGCATCTTTTCTGTTGATGAAATCTGTCGCGTTGAAATTTTTTAATTCACAAGCAAAACGAGTCTTGAACTTGGCAGCATCGAAATACGTTATAGGCGCCGCTCCGCTAACTCCGTTAACTAAGTTTTCCCAATACTCTTCTATATTGTTTCCTATTGGCGTTAATGCGCCAAGTCCAGTTACTACAACTCGTTTTAATTGCATATAAATATTATTTTTTAGCTTCTTCGATATAGCTTACTGCTTGACCTACTGTACCAATGTTTTCTGCTTGATCATCTGGAATTTGGATATCAAATTCTTTTTCGAATTCCATAATTAATTCAACAGTATCTAAAGAATCTGCTCCTAAATCATTTGTGAAGCTTGCTTCGTTTGTTACTTCGTTATCGTCTACTCCTAATTTGTCTACGATAATCGCTTTTACTCTTGATGCTATGTCTGACATAATTTGTTTGTTTTAAAATTTAAAGTCTGGGCAAAAATACAAATCTTAACTATTAATTCTAACTTTTGCTCAAAAATGTGTGGTCTAATATAAAAAAAATATTGAATATTTTGCTACAAACACCACCGTTGTTAATAATTATTCCTTTTTTTGTAACACCAAAATACTTCAATTTAACATGAAACGTATCGTAATTATTGCTTCTGGTTCTGGTTCTAATGCTGAAAACATTATTAAATACTTTCAAAACTCCAATATTGCTGTTGTTACACACGTGCTGTCTAACAATGAACATGCCAAGGTTTTTGAAAGATGTGAACGTTTAAATATAGATGCGTCTTTATTTGACAAAAATAACTTTGAAAAAGAAGATACTGTTTTAAATTTTTTACAAGTTGAAGCTGACATAATTATACTTGCTGGTTTTCTATGGCGCATACCTGCTAAGATAGTTACTGCTTTTCCTAATAAAATAATTAATATTCATCCTGCATTATTACCAAAATATGGTGGAAAAGGAATGTATGGCATGAATGTTCACAAGGCTGTAAAAGAAAATAACGAGGCGGAAACAGGTATTACAATTCATTATGTAAACGAGAATTATGACGAAGGCGCTATTATTTTTCAAGCTAAAACTCCACTTACAAGTAATGATACTTCTGATGATATTGCAAGTAAAATTCATCTATTAGAACAAGAACATTTCCCTAAAGTTATAGAAAATATAATTTTAAAAAATGTCTAAAAAGAAAAAATACTACGTTGTTTGGAAAGGTAAAAAAACAGGCGTTTTTACCTCATGGGATGTTTGCAAAAAACAAATTACAGGTTTTGAAAACGCGCAATACAAAGCTTTCATAGACAAAACTGCTGCTGAAACTGCTTATACAAAAAGCTATAATGACTATAAAGGTAAAGATACTAAAAAAGTTGTTTTATCTGCGGAAGAAAAAGCAAAATGCGGAATTCCTAATTTAGAAAGTATCTCTGTTGATGCTGCTTGTTCTGGGAATCCCGGAGTAATGGAATACAGAGGAGTTTTAACAAAAAGCAAAAAAGAGATATTTAAAATGGGACCTTATAAAAAAGGAACTAATAATATTGGTGAGTTTTTAGCTTTGGTGCACGGAATTGCGCTCTTAAAGAATAAAAAAATGGATAATTACCCCATTTATTCTGATTCTAGAACAGCGATGAGTTGGGTTAAAAAAAAACAATGTAGAACTAACGTAATTTTTGACGCTAGTAATAAAGAAATTTTAGATTTAATAAAACGCGCCGAAAAATGGCTCAAAGAAAATACGTTTACAAACCCAATATTAAAATGGGAAACAAAGGCCTGGGGAGAGATTCCTGCAGATTTTGGTAGAAAATAAAATAACCGAGTAAAATACTCGGTTATTTATATAAATCAAAAAGCCTATAGAGTATTTAATACTATTTAATAGCTATTTTTGTTTCTTCTTTCCAAGTTTGGACACTTGCTATAACATTGTTTGAGTAATCAATTTCTTTTAATCCATCTTCTTTCCACATAAACCACTTCCCTACTTTTTTACCAGCATTATAATGTGCAATTGTTTTTTTATTTCCATTCGCATCAAAAGACGTCCAGGTTCCTGATAATTTTTTATCCTTAAAAAACCCTTGCTCTTTCACCTTACCATCTTTATAAAAATAGGTTGCTTTTACTAAATCACCTGACTTTTCAAATTTTGGTACTATATCTTGAGCTTGTAATAATGATATTGATAAAATACAAGCTGCTATTATTAATTTTTTCATATATAAATTTTTATAATTAACACTTATAATCCAAATATATGAAAAAAATTTACATAATGCAAACGTTTACGTAACATTAATTTAACATTGAGTTTTTTCTTATATTAAAAAACATTGGTTAAAGATATTAATTTTTACCTTTGATATTTAATGACTTAATCTTATAACTTTATTTATAAAATGAATATTTCACAATATATTTTAACAGGGTTGGTTGCTTTAATTCATATATACATTATGATTTTAGAAATGGTTTTATGGACAAAACCTAAAGGAATAAAAACGTTTGGATTACAAAGTAAAGAGTTTGCTATTCAAACAAAAATACTCGCTGCAAATCAAGGTTTATACAATGGTTTTTTAGCTGCTGGTTTAATTTGGGCTATAGGCTCACAAAAAATAGATGTCGCTATTTTCTTTTTATTATGTGTTTTTATTGCTGGACTTTATGGTTCTTACTCTACAAGAAAACCTAGGATTTTTATTATTCAATCTGTACCTGCTTTAATTGGTATTCTCTTATTGATGCTGTAAATTGCAGTCACAGAAAAGAAATAGTACTTATTACTAACTTTAGTTATTAATTTTAAATCAAATACATGAAAGAATATTTAGATGAACTTCAAATTTTATTGATAGAATTCACTCCGAAAATTTTAACAGCTATTGCTATTTTAATCATCGGTTTGTTTATGATTAAAATGATTGTTAAGCTTTCTAAAAAAGTAATGACCAAGCAAAATGTTGATTTAACGCTTCAGAAATTTTTGGGTGATTTGGTTAGTTGGTCACTAAAAGCATTATTATTTGTTACCGTTATATCTCAGCTAGGTGTTGCAACGACATCTTTTGCTGCCATTATTGGTGCTGCCGGTTTAGCTGTTGGTTTAGCACTTCAAGGTTCGCTTGCTAATTTTGCTGGTGGCGCTTTAATTATGATGTTTAAACCCTTTAAAATTGGTGATTTAATAGAAGCCCAAGGAATTACAGGTGTTGTAAAACAAATTCAAATTTTTACTACTCATGTAAATACTCCGGGTAATAAATTAGCTATTATTCCTAATGGATCGTTATCTAACGGAAATATTATTAACTACACAGCGGAAGGAAAATTAAGAGTAGACTTAACTTTTGGTGTTTCTTACGATGCAGATATTAAACAATCTAAAGAGGTTTTCATGAAAGTTCTAACTTCAAACCCTAAAGTATTGCAAGACCCTGCGCCTACTGTAAAAGTATCTGAACTAGCAGATAGTTCTGTAAACTTTGCGGTTAGACCTTGGGTAGATACTAAGGATTATTGGGACGTTCATTTTGAAACTATCGAAAGTGTAAAACTTGCTTTAGATGATGCTGGAATAGAAATTCCTTATCCACATACTGTTGAAATTCAAAAACAAGGTTAGACTTTCTTTTTTTCTGGAATAGCAATAAAATCTTTTAAGTAAAAAGGCTCAAAATAAGCGACATCTTCGATGTCGTTTTTTTTGTATTTATCATAGCTCAAAATTGCCATTTCTTTTGCTGATGGAAATTTATCTTCAACAAACACAGCATTATCATGAATAATTACATCTTTGCATTTAGCTGCACCATCACCTAAAAAGTAAACTTTCCCTTTTGATAATTCTTCTTTAAAAGAATCTTCATTAATTATTTCTGCTTTAATTTCTCGTTGCTGTTCGTATGCTGAATTATAAACAGCGGCATACACTTCCATTCGTCGAGCATCTAACATAGCTACAATCAACCCTTCTTCAATAGAAATACTGTGTGCAAGTGATTTTAAAGTCTCTAAAGATATTAGTGGCTTATCAATAGCAAAACACATTCCTTTCGCTGCTGAAACACCTATGCGAAGCCCTGTATAAGAGCCTGGCCCTTTACTAACAGCTACTGCGTCAATATCATTTGATGTCACCTTAGCCTCATTCAATAGTTCTTGAATAAAAGGATGTAATTTTTCTGCATGAGAATAATTACCATCATTTAATTCTCTAATCGCTAAAACCTCTCCGTTTTCTGCTAAACAAACAGAACAGTTTTTGGTTGCAGTTTCTATGTTAAGTATCAATGCCAAGTTGTAAAATTTTGAACAAAGATAGTCTTAAAAAACAAAAAACTCATCCGCTAGAAAGAGATGAGTTTTATTAAAATATAGATTGTTTTTTTAATCTAACAGTATATCTTCTCCATAGTAAAACTTTAATACTTTAGTTGTAAACACGTAGTTATATTTTGCTCTAATCATTGTTCCCTCTGCATTTACTAAACGGTTACGTACCTGATCGTAATCGAATTGTGTCATCGAACCATAATCGTAACTTACCTGTGCATTTTTAAAAGCTTCTTTCTGTGCTTTAAGTGAAAGCTCTGATGCCTCAAATGATTTTGCTGCTGCTTTTGCATCTTGATAAGATTGCTCTATAGTTTGTTGTAACTGTAATTTTTGGCTATCTAATCTTGTTTCAGTAATTAGTTTGTTAATTTTAGAACGCTGCACACTAGCATCCGTTTTAAATCCATTAAAAATCGGAATATTTACATTAAAACCAACTCCATAACCTAAATTATTATCTAATTGAGTTAAGAAATCTGTATTCGAAAAACCAGTTGGTAAATCTAAATTATATCCATAATTGGTTCCTGCAGAAGCAGAAGCTGTTACAGATGGCATATAAGCTGATCTTGCGATTGCAATAGATAAATCTGCATTTTTAATATTTAATTTTGCTCTAGCAATTTCTGGTCTATTAGTTAAAGCCTTATTGTATACCTCTTCTGAAGTACTATATAACAAAGCTGCTGATGGTGAATCTATTTCAATTTTTGCTACGTCAAAATTATTAAAAGAAACTTGTAATAACTGAGAAATGTTAAGTAATGCTAAATTCAAAGCATTCTCCTGCGCAACGACACTCTGAGCATCATTTAATGCTGTAGATTGTACATTTAATAAATCACTTTTTGGAACTGCACCAGCATCAAATTGTGCTTTTGCTCTCTCTATTTGTTTCTGACTAATAGTTGCCTGAGTTGTTGCTACAAGCAAATTTTCTTTAGCAAACAAAGCATTTAAATATGAATTAACAACTCGTAAAGCAATATCATTCTCGATTACTTGTAAATCTAACTTACTTCCTTCTACCCCTAACTGCGCTTGTTTATAACTATTTAAAACTCTGTAACCATTAAAAACAGTAATACCCGAAGACAAACCAAAAGACCCTCCAAAATTACTTGTAGAAACCCTGTTGTTTGTAACAGGATCAAAACCAGAACCAAATCTTAAATTACCTCCAGTAGAAGCACTTAAAGATGGTAATTTATTTCCTTTAGAATTTTTAACATCTGTTTCTGCAATATCAACATTAAGCTGATTCTGCTTTATGGTAATGTTATTTTCTAGTGCGTGAGTAACACACTCTTTAAGTGTCCATTGTTTTTGAGAAAAACCAGCTAACGATATAAATAAAGTTGCTACTAATAAAAGTTTTGTTTTCAAGACGAATATTTTTTTGTTCATTATAGTTAGTCAATTTATGTTCCAAAAAGAAAAAAAACATAACAACTTGTTTAATAGGTTGTTATGAGAATTAAAACCTTTTTTAACCGTTTGATTATGAACATTAAGAGCTACAAAACCGAACAGTTATTTTTAGTTTTTTTTATATGACGACTAAAAAGATAATTTGTTACAAAAAAACAATTAATTTGAAAGGTTATTTTTTGAACTTTTATTATGTCTGTAAATAAAGTAAAATAAAACACCTACTAAAATATAAGGAAAAACCATTAAATAGGTAATTCCGTTATTAACCCCTTCAGCAATATTTTCACTCCCTCCTTCAACTACTGCTTTACACATAGCACATTGTGCAGATGCATTAGCAGATACAATTAACAAAATAAATAATAACAGTTTTTTATACATAATATGGAGATATCATTAAATACACTATTACACCAGTTACAGCAACATACAACCATAAAGGGAAAGTAATTTTTGCTATTTTTTTATGCTCAGGGAAATTTCCTAAACGCGCTCTCATAAATGTTATTAATACAAAAGGTATTACTATGATTGACAATATGATATGCGTTATTAAAATAAAAAAATAAATATACTTTACAGCTCCTTCACCACCAAAACTAGTAGAGTCTGATGTCATATGATACGCCACATACATCACTAAAAACAATGCTGAACAAACAATAGCGGTAGTGTTTAATTGTTCGTGGAGTTTTCTGTTTCCTTTTTTAATAGCTATAACAGCTGCTATTAACAATATTGCTGTTAATCCGTTTATACTTGCATATATTGGCGGTAAAAATGACAACGGTTCAACGTTTGGTATTTTAACTCCGAATAAAGCTGCAACAGCTAATGGAATTACAATGGAAACTATCGTTATTAACCTTTTATATTTTTTTTCGTCAGTACTCATATTACTCTTTTAATAATAGTTTAATATCTTGTTTCAGTTCTTTAATTTGATTTCCAAAACCATGTTCATCTAACGCACGATAATACATAATAGGATTTCCATGTTCGTCGTAACGAGAGCGTATATATCCGTCTTTATCAACCAAGGCAAACAAACCTGAATGCTCAAATCCACCATGAGAAACCTCACCTTTACCTGCAAATAATTTAAACCCTTTGTTAGACAAATTGTATACTGTTTCTTCTGACTTACCCGTTAATAAGTGCCAGTTTTTATGGTTAATTCCATTTTTTTGGGCGTACATTTTTAATTGACTAGGTGTATCAATTTCTGGAGTAATAGAAAAAGAGGCGACACCGAAGTTAGGGTTTCCCATAAATTCGTTTTGAATGGTAACCATTTCGGCATTCATTAAAGGACAAATTGTTGGACAAGTAGCAAAGAAAAATTCTACTACATAAACCTTGTCATCAAAATGCTTATTACTAATTGTTTTACCATCCTGATTTATAAATTCAAAAGCAGGAACTTTATTGAATTTATGTAAGTCGGCAGTTTGAAAATGTTTTATAATTTTTGGTACGGCATAAATACCAAACAATAAAATAATAAAAGAAATACCTACGTATGAGTACTTATTTTTTTTCATTTGAAATGCTATTTGTTCTTCGGTCTTCACTTCTGTTATTCTTCTTCAATGCTAATTTGTATTCTACCAAAACAACGCTGATATCGTCAATCATGTCGTTTTTAAGTTCTGCTACAGATTTCATTGTGTATCCGAATAAATTTGTATCTTTTTGAGTATTAATTGTAGATTTACCTCTTCTTAAATTAAATTCTTTATCAATAATATAGGCCTTTGGTGAATGAAAATTTTCATCTAAAGTATTTTTAGTTTTAAAACTTTCATGTAACGCTTGCATCTCTTCAGAAGAAGCAAATACAAAGTTCCATCGAGTTAAATCAGTATTAACACTTAACATATTTTTTAAGTCCTCTACAGCTTCTTTTTGACTTTCATCAACTAAAGAAATCATTTGAAAACTTACATAATTAGAAAAATTCTTGTAAATTTTTTCTTTTAAATTATAAACTTCTCCTTTTACTAAGTCGATATCGTTTCCTAAAAAAGTAACTACGGTAACTCTTTTCTCAAAAGTAAAACTCTTATCAATTAAAGAAATATCTATAACATCTTTAGATACTATTGGTAATTTCCCGAAATTATGTGTTCCTAATTGTAGTAATACATAGAATAACAAAGGCACTATAAACAGTGCAAACAAGACAATAAATTTTTTAGCTTTACCCATTTCAGTTCTAATTAAAGTCAAAAAAAGGTGGTTAAAACCACCTTTTTTTTAAAAAATATTATTTCATTACCATTTTACTAATGGCGCTAATGTTTCATGTAAATAACCTCCTTCTATTAAAACTATAAATAATAGATAAGAAATTAAAAATACTAATATCCAAACGATTGCTCTTCTAAACCATTTTTTCTCACCCTCTAAGTGCATAAATGCCCAAGCAATATAGTATGCTTTTACTAATGTTAAGATGATAAAAAACCAGTTTAACCAACTCGTTCCCCATCCATGTAAATGCATTGCATCTGGTTTAACAATACCAAAAGCAACTTCTACAGTGGTTATAATTGTTAAGATTGCTAAAACAATCCAAATTCTTTTTTTATTTGATTCGTGTGCGTGACCCATTTTTAATATCGCTTTTAAATTATACTAAGTAGAAGAAGGTAAATACAAATACCCAAACTAAATCTACAAAGTGCCAATATAAACCTACTTTTTCTACCATTTCATAATGCCCTCTACGCTCATAAGTACCTAATACTACGTTAAAGAAAATAATGATATTAATGATGATTCCTGATAATACGTGAAAACCATGAAAACCTGTAATAAAGAAAAAGAAATCTGCAAAAATTGGATTACCATATTCATTTACCTCTAAGTTTGCTCCTTCAACAACTTGATTTGCTAAAGCTAATTTGGCTAAACTTTCTGCTCTTGATAAAATTATCTTTTGCTTCGTTTCAGGGTTTAATTGCTCTGTTCTAATTAACAAAGAAGGATCTGCTTTAAAAGCCTCCTGAACTTGTGCCACTGAATATTGAGAAATTGTTTCTTCCTTTTCAAACCACAATCCGTTTTCACGAGTGTGTTCTACTCTATCATCTTTTCTTTCAGCATGAACAAAATCAGCTAAAGCAATTTGATGACCATCTTTTACAAACTGTAATATATGGTTGTTAGAAGTTTTAACAGCTCCATAAGAACCGTTGATAAAATTTTTCCATTCCCATGCTTGAGACCCCACGAAAATAATTCCAAAAATAATGGTAGCAAACATGTACCAAGCTACTTTCTTCTTTTTCATTTGATGACCAGCATCAACAGCTAATACCATTGTTACCGATGATATAATTAAAATAAATGTCATTAGCGCAACATAATACATTGGTGCATGTACACCATGTAACCCCGGAAAGTGAGTAAACACTTCATCGGCAATTGGCCATGAATCAATAAATTTAAATCGTGTTAAACCATACGCTGCTAAAAAACCTGAGAAAGTTAATGCATCAGAGACGATGAAAAACCACATCATCATTTTACCATAACTAGCGCCAAATGGTTTTTCACCACCTCCGCTCCAAGTTTCTTTGTTATCAGAATTTACAGCATTATTTGCTTCCATAAATCTCTTTTTGTTAATTTTTGTTAAAACAGTGTGCCAAAATTACGCATTTTTCATCATCTTATGAAATAGAAAAAGAAAAATAGATAAATCCATAAAACATCTACGAAATGCCAAAAGATTCCACCTAGCTCAAACCCAAGCATATCCGATGCTGAATATTTCTTTTTAAAATGATTATAAATTACTACCAGCAGTACAATTACACCTGCTAATAGGTGTAAAACGTGCATAAATGTTATTCCCAATATAAAAGATGTAGACACAGTACTCTCTGGTCCTGTAAAATATAACCCAACAGATTTTAGCTCGTTAAAACCTACATATTGGTACCATACAAAGCCTAAACCTAGAGCCAAAGTCACTAATAAAAGTATTAATGATGCTTTTAAATTATCTTTCTTTAAAAATTTCTGAGAGAATATTAAGGTGATACTACTTAAAACAATTAAAACAGTACTAATATAAAATGCTTGTGGCAAATCGAAACTAACCCAATCTTCTCGTTTCATACTAATAACGTATGCACTTGTTAGTCCTGCAAAAAACATTACCATACTAATCATAGAAACCCACAACATTGGTTTTGCTGATTTTCTCTTACCTGCTTTTAATTCTTCTTGTAACGTTTGTTTACTCATTAGTGTAAAAATTTATCTACCACATAAATTATGGGTACGATTGTAATATAAAAAACACTGGCTAGCATTAATTTCCTAGCATCCGTGTTTTCTTCTGATTTGTATAATTGAAAAGCGTAATACAACATTAACATACCTAGCAATAATACTATTACAGCTGTTAATGGGTAAATATAAAAGTTACCTGTTATTTTTAAAACCGGAGCAACCGACATTAAAATCATAATACAGGTATAAAAAATTATTTGCACAATAGCTCCTTTGTCTTTTTTATCCATAGGAAGCATATGAAGACCTGCTTTATTATATTCTTCAAACTGTAACCAACCTATTGCCCAAAAATGTGGAAATTGCCAAAAAAACTGAATCAAAAATAAAAAACCAGCTTCAACACCAAACTCGCCTGTTGCAGCAACCCATCCTAACATAAAGGGTATCGCCCCTGGAATGGCACCTACAAAAACAGCTAAAGGTGTTACGGCTTTTAAGGGCGTGTAAGCACTAGTGTATAAAAAAATAGAAATTGCACCAAACAAAGCACATTTAGGATTTATTGCATATAATATACCAATACCTGCAATCGTAAAAACAATTGCAATTGTTAATGCTACCGTTACACTCATTCTACCTGCTGGCAAAGGACGGTTTTTAGTACGCTGCATTACAGAATCAATATCTTTCTCTATAACCTGATTAAATGCATTAGATGCACCTACCATTAAGTAACCTCCTATTGACAATAATAAAACTACGGTATAATCAATTGTCTCAGCCCCTAATAAGTATCCTGTAACAGAAGTAAAAACAACACTTATAGATAAACCAACTTTGGTTAATTGTTTAAAATCGTTAAATACTGATTTTAAGGAGGGTTTAATATGTACTGGTGAGATAGAATCCACTTCTAATTTTATTTTTTGCAAAGATATTTCTTTCTTCTTTAATGACCATAAAAAAAAATGTTAATCGAAATATAAAAAAAACAAAAAACTATTTTGCGGTTTAAAAAAAGGTGTTATATTTGCACCCGCATTGAAAGCAATGCAACGTTCTTTAAAATAAATTTTGACTACGCGAAAGTAGCTCAGGGGTAGAGCATCACCTTGCCAAGGTGGGGGTCGCGGGTTCAAATCCCGTCTTTCGCTCTGAGACTTTCTTGAAAATATACCAAGTTTGATTGTACTACAATCAAATCACGCTGAAGTGGTGGAATTGGTAGACACGTTGGACTTAAAATCCAATGACCCTTGGGTCGTGCGGGTTCAAGTCCCGCCTTCAGTACTAAACCTCGCTTTTATTAGCGAGGTTTATTTTAAGAAAGCAGTCAAAAACATATACATATACCAGCTGAAGTGGTGGAATTGGTAGACACGTTGGACTTAAAATCCAATGACCCTTGGGTCGTGCGGGTTCAAGTCCCGCCTTCAGTACTAAACCTTAACATTTATTTGTTAAGGTTTTTTTATTTTATAAACCTCTCTTCTTTCCTTCTTAAAATAATATTCCTCTACTTTTTGCTCCATTTTACAAGTTAACTCAAGTATAATACATAAATTATACAGCTTAAAGATGAACCTGTTACTTGCAACTAAATTATTTTTTATTTAAAACGGCGTATAATTTGTAATTAATTAGGCATATCAACGTCTATATTATTAGATTAAAACAAAAAATTATGCGTAAAATATTTTTATTACTAAGCTTAACTTTTTTTATAAACTCATTTGGTCAAACAAGTATTTTTAATACATTATTAAAAAAACATGTTAATAGCACTGGATTTATAGATTATAAAAACCTACAAAAAGATGAAGCTAAACTTGATTCTTATTTAAGCTATTTAAATAAAACAACACCTCAAAGAAGTTGGTCTGCAGCAAAAACCAAAGCCTTTTGGGTAAACGCTTATAATGCTTACACTTTAAAAATAATCTTAGACAACTACCCTTTAAAAAGTATTTTAAATATAAAAAAAGAAGGAAAGGATGCTTGGAATATTCCATTTGCTAAAGTTGGAGGTAAAACGTATACTTTAAATCATATTGAGCATCAAATTTTACGTAAAAAATTTAACGACCCTAAAATTCATGTTGGTGTAAATTGTGCTTCTGGTTCTTGCCCGCAATTAGGTAATTTTGCTTTTACGGAAGCAAATTACGAAAGCAAAACCAATAGCTTAATGAAAAATTTTATAAATGATTCTTCAAGAAATAAAATATCAGAAAACGACATACAACTTTCAAAAATTTTCGAATGGTTTAAAGGAGATTTTACGAAAGATAGTTCTTTAATCGATTTTATTAACAAATATTCTAATACAAAAATAGATGCAAAGGCAACAGTTAGTTTTTTAAAATATGACTGGAGTTTAAATGGAAAATAAATAAGATCATATCTTTTTAACAAGGAAACCTTTAAACAATTTGTATTTTTACTTTTCAATCTAAAAAAAACACATGTCAAAAACATATTACGACCCAGCGGACTTACGTAAGTTCGGAAAAATATCAGAATGGAATGAAGAGCTTGGTACTAAGTTTTTTGATTACTACGGAAAAGTATTTGAAGAAGGTGCTTTAACAGCTCGTGAAAAAAGTTTAATCGCCCTAGCTGTTGCACATACAGAACAATGCCCTTACTGTATAGATGCTTATACAAAAGATGGTTTAGAGCGCGGAATTACCAAAGAAGAAATGATGGAAGCATTACATGTTGGTGCTGCAATTAAAAGCGGTGCAACACTAGTTCACGGAGTTCAGATGATGAATAAAGTGAATAAGTTAGAAATGTAATTATCCTATCTTCAAAATGTCTCCTCGAGCATTACTGAAATAAAGTTAGCTTTATTGAAAGTAGTGAACGTAGTTTATCGAGAGGTAGTATTTAGGTCTCGACTGCGCTCGACCTTACAGAAACTAAAATATAAGATGAAAAAGTCCCTTCAAGCAAGAAACAACGACTTGGCAAATACACAACGCCAATTAGAAATTTTATCAAACGGAATTTTCGCTAATGGAGAATTGCCAACGTTTGCTAAAAAAATAAAGGAAACAAATCAGTTTCCGCTGCGCCCTAAAAAGCTAGAGATACTTCAAATTAATTTAGGTTACATGTGCAATCAGGTTTGTGCGCACTGCCATGTAGATGCTGGCCCTGATCGTAAAGAGATCATGACAACCGAAACAATGCAGCAATGCTTAGATGTTATTAAAAAAACAGAAGCACATACGTTAGATTTAACAGGTGGTGCACCAGAAATGAATCCTAATTTTAGATGGTTTGTTGAAGAAGCATCAAAAGCAGGAATTAAAGATTTTATTGTGCGCTCTAACTTAACTATTATAAGAGCTAATAAGAAATACTACGATTTACCTGAGTTCTTTAAAAAACACAATGTACACGTAGTTTCTTCAATGCCGCACTGGACACGTGGAAAAACTGACAAGCAACGTGGTGATGGTGTTTTTGATAAATCTATTAAAGCGCTTCAAATGCTGAATGAAGTTGGATACGGAACTGAAGGATCTGATTTAAAATTAGATTTAGTGTACAATCCGTCAGGAGCTTTTTTACCTGGAGATCAAGCAGCTTTAGAGAACGACTTTAAAAAAGCTTTGAAAGATGATTTTAATATTGATTTTCACAATTTATTTGCCATCACAAACTTACCTATAAGTAGGTTTTTAGACTATTTAATTGCTTCAGAAAATTATGAAGAATATATGCATTCTTTAGTAGAGGCTTATAATCCGATGGCTGTTGAAAACGTAATGTGTACAAATACATTATCGATAAGTTGGGAAGGCTATTTATATGATTGTGATTTTAATCAAATGTTAAACTTAAAAGTAAACTCGAAAGTAAAACACATTTCAGAATATAACGAAGAGTTATTACAAGATAGAGATATAATTATCAATCAACATTGTTATGGTTGTACTGCCGGTGCTGGTAGTAGTTGCCAAGGTGTTGTTGCTTAATTCTATTTTTTTAAGTGTTAGATTAAATTTTATAGTAATACAAACAGCATGATAAAAGGATTAAACACTCCTATTAAAAATAACACTGAATCCGTCAAACTGAATTTATTTCAGTTTCTCATCATAATTTGTCACAGTTTTGCGATACTGAAATAAATTCAGCATGATGAAATTCTGTTTACGAAAATACTTTCGTTAATTTTTAAACAGGCTTTAAAAGGATGAAAACTACTTTTAATAAATTATAGTTACTTTGTAAATAAGCCTAGCCCTGATTGAAGCATTTGTTTGAGCTCCTCGCAGAGAGCGAGTGCAGAAAGCAGGAAACAGCTTCTAATTATGTATAGTGAAATGAAGAAACTTATTTTTATTTTTTTGTTGATATCCTTAAATTCTTTTTCTCAAAAGGATTTAAATCAGTTATTAAAAAAACACAATACTAAAAACGTTCCTTATATATCTGTAGAAACTTTAGCGCTACCCAACACAAAAACCATTTTATTAGACGCTAGAGAAACCGATGAATTTAAGGTTAGTCATTTAAAAGATGCTATTTTAGTTGGTTATAATAATTTTAAGCTCTCAGAAATTACACAAAAATTACCTGACGATAAAGACGCTAAAATTGTAGTTTATTGCTCTTTAGGAATTCGCTCTGAAACGATTGCTCATAAATTAATAAAAGAAGGGTATACAAATGTTTATAATCTTTATGGAGGAATTTTTGAATGGAAAAATGCAAACTTTAAAGTACAAGATACTTTAGGGAATAATACAGAAAAAATACATACTTTTAACAAACGATGGAGCAAGTGGCTCTTAAAAGGAGAAAAAGTTTATGACTAAAAACTTATTATTAATCTTCACAAGAAATCCTGAATTAGGAAAAGCAAAAACACGCTTAGCCAAAACTGTTGGTGATAAAACTGCTTTAGAAATTTACAAATTCCTGCTCGATAAAACCAAAGAAGTTACAAGCAATTTATCTTGTGATAAAGCGGTTTATTATTCGGTTAAAGTTCGTGAAAATGATATTTGGAATAGCGATGTATTTCAAAAACAGCAACAAGAAGGCGAAGATTTAGGCATTAGAATGTTAAATGCCTTCAAAGACGGATTTGAAAGAGGCTATGAAAAAGTAATGATTATTGGTAGCGATTTATACGATTTAACTCCAAATCACATCAACGATGCCTTTTCTAAACTAGATACTAACGATGTAGTAATTGGCCCAGCAGAAGATGGTGGTTACTATCTTTTAGGAATGAAAACGCTACAACCCGCTATTTTTAAAAATAAAAAATGGGGCACAGCAACAGTAAGAAAAGACACACTTAACGACTTACATAAAATAAGCGTACATTTATTAGAAGAACTTAATGATGTTGATGTTTTTGATGACATTAAAAACCACAAAGCGTTTCAACACTTTTTAAAATAAACGTCATTGTGAGGCATGAAGCAATCTTTAATTAAAAAGAACTTTACGTTTACAATAACAGTATCATATTTATGAAAAAAAAACAACTACAAGAAACAACAGATTTTTTAAAATCTAACGGAATTATAAATCCTGAAATCGGAATTGTTTTAGGAACAGGTTTAGGAAAACTAGTTAACGAGATAAATATCGAAAAAGAAATCGCGTATGCCGATATTCCGAATTTCCCGCAAGCAACAGTCGAATTTCATTCAGGTAAATTAATTTACGGAACTTTATCAGGAAAAAAAGTACTAGTTATGTCTGGGCGTTTTCATGTATACGAAGGTTATAATCTTTGGGAAGTTACCTACGGAATTAGAACAATGCATAGTTTAGGGATCAATACTCTATTAATTTCTAATGCTGCAGGTGCTATTAATCTTACTTATAAAAAAGGAGATTTAATGTTATTAGAAGATCATTTAAATTTACAAGGAGGTTCGCCATTAGCTTTTAAAGGAGCCAATGATTTCGGAAACATTTTTGCCGATATGTTAGCACCTTATTCGGAAAAAATTAATGGTTTACTGAAAGAAATTGCAATAGCAAACGACATTCAATTACACGAAGGGATGTATGCAAGTGTGGTAGGGCCGCAATTAGAAACAAGAGCCGAATACAGAATGTTGCAAATTTTAGAAGCAGATGCTGTTGGTATGAGTACTGTACCTGAAGTTATCGTAGCGAAACAATTAAATTTACCATGTGCTGCAATTTCAGTGTTAACAGATGAATGTGATCCAAAGAATTTACAACCTGTAGATATTGCCGAAATTATTGCGGTTGCTGGTAAAGCAGAACCAAAAATGATTACTTTATTTAAAGAACTAATTAATAAACTATAACGTCATTCCGAACGAAGTGAAGGAATCTATTCCCTTATTATACTTCCTCGCAATAATATAAACACAAAACAAATGAGTTATTTAGAAACCACACACAACGTATATAAAGAAGCAGCTTTAACGCCAGATGTTGGCTTGTGCTGTACCACAAATCCTATTTGGGAATTACCAGGTTTAAAAATTCCTAAAATCATGCAAGAAATGAACTACGGTTGTGGTTCTACAGTACATGCACGCGATTTAACCAACAATCCAAAAATGTTATATGTTGGTGTTGGTGGCGGAATGGAATTATTACAATTTGCCTATTTTAACAGAAATAAAGGTGGTGTTATTGGTTTAGATGTAGTTGATGAAATGTTAGAAGCATCTCGAAAAAACTTTATCGTTGCCGAAGAACAAAACGACTGGTTTAAAAGCGATTTTGTTGATTTACGTAAAGGTGATGCAATGAACTTACCTGTTGATGATAACTCGATTGATGTTGCCGCCCAAAACTGTTTATTTAACATTTTTAAGTCGGATGATTTAAAAAAGGCAATTGCAGAAATGTACCGAGTAATAAAGCCTCACGGAAAATTAGTGATGAGCGACCCTACTTGTGAGCAAGAGATGAATGAAGAATTACGTAACGACGAACGTTTACGTGCCTTATGTTTAAGTGGTAGTTTAACAATTGCCGATTATGTAAAAGCACTAACAGATGCTGGTTTCGGAACCATAGAAATTAGAGCCCGTAAACCATACCGTATTTTAGACCCAAAGAATTACCCAACAGATGAATTAATTTATATAGAATCTATTGAAGTTGCCGCAATTAAAGATCCAATGCCAGCAGATGGACCTTGTATTTTTACAGGAAAAGCTGCAATTTATTACGGTGATGAAGATTATTTTGATGACGGATTAGGACATACTTTATTAAAAAATCAGCCATTAGCTATTTGTGATAAAACAGCCGCCGCATTAAAGGCGTTGGGAAGAGATGATATTTTCTTCTCAGAATCTACCTATCATTATGATGGTGGTGGATGTTGTTAAAAACAGCAAAACCTATAAAGAACCTCATATAATTATGAGGTTTTTTTGTTTAACAAAAATAGTTTTAACCTTCAGTCCTTTTCTAATAGCTTTGCATAAAAATTATGCTGTTAGATTTTAATATTAAAAACAAAAAAATGAGAATACTTTTAACACTTTGCATCACTGCAATATTTACTTTATCTTCTTGTAAACAAAACATCAAAAAAGACACAAAAGATGCAGCAACAAGCAATATTTCATTTAAAAACAAAGCACATCAATTGGTATATCAAACAGTAGAAAAAACGGGTAATTACAATAAACTTTCAACTAAAAAAGATGTAGTTTATACGTACACCTATACTACTCCCGATGGCAAAGCTGATACCTCAACCGAAAAATATATATTTAATAATGAGTTGTCTTATGGTTTATATACTAAACACGAAAGAACGCTTATGCACTTGGCTGGTAATATCGAACAAGGTTATGATGGTAAGGAATTTTGGTTAAAAAATAACGGAAAAATTATCTTAGATTCTATTGCTTTAAAAAGAGTCGCTTTTAACAGACCTACCAACTTTTATTGGTTCACGATGATTCAGAAATTACTAGACCCGGGTGTAAATTATGAATATATAAAAGAAGAAAATATCGATACTATAAAATACGATATTGTTAAAGTTACTTTTGATTCTAGTGACAATAAACCAAAAGATATTTACCAATTATACATTAATAAAAACACTAAGTTAATAGACCAGTTTCTTTTTACTGTTGTTGATTTTGGTAAAACTGATCCTTTTTTAATGAAAATGCAGTACGAAAATATTGAAGGCATACTTATACCAACTAAAAGAAAGTACAAAAACTCTAATTGGAATGCAGAAGTAACCGATGAACCTTGGATATTTGTAAACTGGACGAACATAAAGTTTAACAACGGTATAAAAATTGCTGACTTTAAAAAATAAATTAAGAGTTCTTTAAAACTCTAAGTAATAAAAAGCTTGAAAAACAGAATTTGATTAATAGCCCAATGAAAACACTTAAAGAAATATACCATAAGCTTATAGAAAAGAAAACTTTAATCCGTTTATTAAAATACGCAACGGGTTTGGTTATTTTTATATTGCTATCAATAATGCTACTATTCTCTTTGGTCTATTTTGAAGTATTTGGCTCTTTGCCTAGTAATGAAAAGCTATCATCTGTAATAAATGAAGAAGCCTCTTTACTATATTCTTCAGACGACGTAATTATCGGTAAAGTTTTTACAGAAAACCGCACGAACGTCAAGATATCACAAATACCCAATCATTTAAAGGAAGCTTTAGTTGCTACTGAAGATAAGCGTTTTTATACTCACAATGGTTATGACGGCCAAAGCTATGCAAGAGTACTATTTAAAAGTATTTTAATGCAAAATGCTTCTGGTGGTGGTGGAAGTACCATTACACAACAACTAATTAAAAACTTATACGGAAGAAAGTATCACGGTTTTTTAAGCATGCCTATAAATAAGATTAAAGAACTTATTATTGCCAGTAGAATGGAGCGTATATATTCTAAAAACGAGATACTTCAACTGTATTTTAATTCCGTTCCTTTTGGTGAGAATATTTTCGGAATAGAATCGGCCGCTAATCGATTTTTTAACAAATCGGTTAATGAGTTAAATATCGAAGAATCTGCTGTGCTCATAGGTATCTTAAAAGCAAACTCTTTTTACAACCCAAGATTAAACCCCAACAATTCATTACGCAGAAGAAACACCGTTCTTCAGCTCATGAAGAACGAGCAGTATTTAAATACCAAAACTACAGACAGCTTACAAAAATTACCGCTTACACTAAGCTATAAAAACCTTGATTTAAAAACAACAGCTGGTTATTTTTCTTATCAAGTAAAGAAAAAAGCTACCAAAATAATAGATAGCATTAATGAAACGAGTCGTAAAAAACACAATTTAGAAGCCGACGGCTTAAAAATATACACTACGTTAAATTACAAAGTTCAAAAAATTGCAGAGAAAGCCGCCAAAGAGCAACTTATAGTTAAACAAAAGGAATTAGATGAAGAACTACGATCGAATATTTTAAAAAACAACTGGTTAAAAAAGAATCGTTTTTCTTCTGAAAAAGACAAACAAAACAAAACCTTTAAATTGTTCAATTGGGATAGCACTAAAACGATAAAAGGTACTAAAATTGATAGTTTATGGCATTATGCAAAAATGCTTAATGCGTCTGTGCTGGTTACGAATCCTAAAAACGGAGCAGTAATCAGTTGGGTTGGTGGAAATAATTTTAAAATGCTTCCTTTTGATATGGTTTTATCGCATCGTCAAATAGCTTCTGCCTTTAAACCCATTTTATATGCTACCGCGTTAGAAAATGGTATTTCGCCATGTGATTATTTTAAAAATGAAGAAAAAACGTATCCAGAATTTAATAACTGGAAACCTCAAAATGCCGATTATAAATCTACCCCCGATAGTAAAGTTGCGTTATGGAATGCTTTAATTCATTCTATGAATTTACCAACTATCGATCTTTATTTTAAGCTCGAAAGAGAATTGTTAATCAATTCATGTGAAAAACTGCAGTTTCCTAAAATTACCAATAACGCTCCTTCTATTGCTTTAGGAACCTTAGATTTATCATTGTCTGAAATAGCAAAAGCGTACGGTAGCTTTGCTAATAATGGTGCCATGAACGACTTGTACATGATTACTAAAATTACCGATAAAGAAGGTGCTATTATTTATGAAAGTAAAGAGCAAAAAGCCGAAGAAGTCTTTAAAAAAGAAACTACTGAAACACTAACAGCCATTTTACAAAAAGCTGTTGACCAAGGAACGGGAGCTAAGATTAGAAACACTTATAAAATTAAAAGTCAGCTTGCTGCAAAAACAGGTACCGCACAAAATTATACCGATGCTTGGTTTCTTGCCTATACACCTAATATTGTTTTTGGTACTTGGGTAGGAACCTCAAAAAATACCATACATTTTAAAAGCGGAAAAGGTTCAGGTTCGTCATTGGCTTTACCTATTGTTGCCAATATTATTAAAGAAATAGAGAAAGACGCCGAGCTAAGCAAAAAATACTTGACCGATTTTGATATTCCGGAAGATGTTTACGAATCAATAAAATGCCCTGCTTACAGACAAAAAGGAATTAAAGGTTTTTTTAATAGACTTTTTGGAAAGAAGAAAAAGAAGGAGTGATTTAATTATTAAATATAAAATCAATCAAATTGAAGCTGTTTTTCACTCTATGAATTTGATTTCATTTTAAACTTATTTTCTAACAATTTTGTTAACTTCTGTTGGCATTAATTAAACAATATAATGTACTTACCTTTAAAAAATACATTTGACAAGGTTTTAAAAATAAAAAAAGAAGACTGGTGTGCTTTTGAATCTATTCTAGAAATAAAAAAAGTCAAGAAGAATGAATACCTGTTTAAACAAGGGCAAATCTGTCGAGGGATTTACTTCTTATCAAAAGGAATAGTTAGGACCTTTCATATAAATAATGATGGTAAAGAAATAAATACTGCATTCTACTTTCAAAATGATTTTCTTCGAGAAATTGAAAGTATGACTAACAGTATTCCTTCTCAAAAAAATATCCAAGCAATTGAAAATAGTATAGTTTTTTATATTGATAAAGTTAAACTAACAACTCTGTACGAAAAATCAAATTTCTATCAAAAATTAGGAAGAATGATATTAGAAAAACTAATAATAAGAGAGCAAAAATATTCTTCTTTTTTAACATCTAACTCTCCTAAAGAAAGGTATTTATATATTCTCGAAAACCGTCCCGAATTAATAGAGCGGATTCCTCTTCAATATTTAGCTTCATACATAGGGATCAGTAGAGAATCATTGAGCAGGATTCGAAAAAGGATTAAATAATTTATTTTGTGACTTTCGTCAAAAGAAAAGATTAAATTTCTTAATAGTTTTGTGTATTAATAAGAACTCAAATAAATGAGCTTTTTAAGTTCAATCAATCTTCAAAACTACAAGACGTAAAATCAAATGAAAATTCAAATCAAAGAGGTAATAATAGCTATAGAAAAAGCGGCTGCAAATAGAAATATAGAACAACTTACTAGTCTCTTACATAAAGACTATCGAGTAATAGCGAATCGATTTAAAGGAAGTGAAAACACAGTAATCATCTCAAAAGAAACTTATTTGCAGATGATGAAAGATAAAAAAATAGGAGGCATAAGTTATGATATCAAATTTAATGACATAAAAATTTCAGAGCACACAGCAATCGTAGATATTCTTTACTTATCGAACACGACTTCGAGTATGCACAAATACCTTGTTCTAATTAAAAATGAAAGCAATCAATGGAAAATTGTAAGTGATGTTCCAATTGTAATGGAGTAACCAATATAAATATTTATTTTTATATACAATCGCCTTAACAAAACTTAAGCAAACAACGTAGCGAAAGCCTCTTCTATTTTACCTACTAAAACTAGTTTTATACCGTGGTTTTTAGAAGATATTTTATTGTATTTCGAGGCTACTAAAGTTTTATACCCTAGCTTTTCAGCCTCTAGAATACGTTGATCAATTTTAGAAACCGGTCGTATTTCTCCTGCCAAACCAACTTCAGCTGCAAAGCAAACATTCGGATTAATCGCTAAATCTTGATTAGAAGATAAAATTGCTGCAACAACCGCTAAATCTATCGCAGGATCATCTACATGAATTCCGCCTGTAACATTTAAAAACACATCTTTTGCACCTAATTTAAAACCTGCTCTTTTTTCTAGAACAGCTAAAATCATGTGCAATCTTTTTAAATTATAACCTGTGGTAGAGCGTTGTGGCGTACCGTAAACTGCGGTAGAAACCAACGCCTGAATTTCGATCATTAAAGGACGAATACCTTCTAAAGTTGATGCAATTGCGGTTCCGCTTAAATCAGCATCTTTTTTTGAAATTAATATTTCAGACGGATTAGATACTTCTCGTAATCCGGTTGATAGCATTTCATAAATTCCGAGTTCGGCAGTAGAGCCAAATCGGTTTTTCTGAGAACGTAATATTCTATAGGTATGATTTCTGTCGCCTTCAAACTGTAAAACAACATCTACCATGTGTTCTAAAATTTTAGGCCCTGCAATGTGTCCTTCTTTATTAATATGACCAATTAATAACACCGGAGTTCCTGTTTCTTTGGCGAATTTTATTAGTTCTGCTGAAGTTTCACGGATTTGAGAAATACTTCCTGGTGAAGCTTCAATAGAGTTTGTATGTAAGGTTTGAATAGAATCAATCACCAAAACATCTGGTTTAACTTCCTCTATATTTTTAAATATTTGCTGTGTATTTGTTTCAGTAAGAATTAAGCAATTAGAATTTGTAGCTTCTAAACGCTCCGCACGCATTTTAATTTGCGACTGACTTTCTTCACCCGAAACGTACAATACTTTTTGCGGAATTTTTAAAGCTATTTGCAATAACAACGTCGATTTACCAATTCCGGGTTCACCACCTAATAAAACAACGGCTCCTTTTACAATTCCGCCACCTAAAACAGTGTCTAATTCGTTATTT
Source organism: Tenacibaculum sp. SM2510 (assembly GCF_057002845.1). NCBI lineage: Bacteria > Pseudomonadati > Bacteroidota > Flavobacteriia > Flavobacteriales > Flavobacteriaceae > Tenacibaculum > Tenacibaculum sp. SM2510. The sequence continues at coordinate 2,056,335 of NZ_CP192703.1, read as the reverse complement.
TTTGTTTCAACACGTTCTTCAGGGTTTAACTGAATATCTTGCACTCTTAAAGGCGTAGAAACTCTTTTTTTATTGTTTTCAGGACTTTTCCAAACTCTTTTTTCTTCTTTCTGAATTACCTCTTCAACAATGGTATTCCATTCTTTACAAGTATTGCATTGTCCTGCCCATTGCGCGTGTTGCGCTCCGCAGTTTTGACAGAAAAAAGTAGTTTTGGTTTTGGCCATTTAAAATAGATTGGAAGTTTTAAAATACTCAATAGTAATATTCAAAGTTACAAACTAATATCTAATACTATTGATTATTTTTAGCCTCTGTATAAATTTTATTCTAAAAAATATTGATCCTTAAAACAGAATTTATTTCAGTTTAAGTTTCCAATTTACCTGAGTTATACAATGCTGAAATAAATTCAGCATGACAGTAGTAAGATTTTCATAATCACAAAAACAGATTCTTAAACACTGCCGAACAAAAATAGTTTATAACTGAAATTTATAAAGAAACTGCGTTAGCGATTGAAAGGTTTGTTTGAGCTCTTTTTTGTTTTTTCAAAAAAAGCGAGTAGAGAAAGCGCGACCTGAAAGGTAACGCCTTATTACTTTTTATTTTTATTATAAATAGGAAGCAACAAAAATGCTAATCCGCCAAAAATAATAATCATTGCTGTTTGGGCTGTCCACATAATCCAACCAAAAGCAGTTGCTGGTTCTTCTGCAATGCCAAATAAAGCTAAGGCACCTGCGACTGCTACCGGATATAAACCAATACCTCCATTAGTTGCAGCAATGCTAAATCCGCCTGCAATAAAACCAATTAAAACACCGCCTAAAGGAACACTTAAGCCATCAATAGCAGGTATTGTTGCCCAGAACATTAGTACATACATTAACCAAATAAATACGGTATGAAAAATAAATGCCCATTTATTCTTCATTTTAAAAATACTCATAACCCCTTCAAGTAAACCTGAAATGAAGTTTTTTATTTTTAATCCAATTCCTGATGTTGCTTTTTTTACATATCTAGAAAAGATGAATCCGACTACGATAAGCGCCGCTAATATCGCCCCTATTTTAAGTGGATTAAAATTCTTTGTTAATAGCTCATATATAAAATCGAATTGTACAAATAATGTAATCGCGATGATGCTTAACATCATAATTAAATCAGCCATTCTTTCGGCTACAATGGTTCCAAAACCTTTTTCGAAGGGAATGTTTTCATAATTTGTCATAACCGCAGCACGAGAAACCTCTCCTGCCCTTGGCACTGCATAATTAACCAGATAGGCAACTAAAACAGCCATAGTACTATTGCCGAAATCTGGCTTATACCCCATTGGTTCTAGTAAAAACTTCCAACGATATGCTCTAGACAAGTGACTTAAAAGTCCGAAAAACAGTCCTAAAGCTATCCACCAATAATTTGCCTCTTTAAAATAATCTAACAAAGTTGCTATTGACACTTTTGATAAAGAGTACCAAACTAAAAAACCTCCCAAAACGAGAGGTAATATAATTTTTAATGCTTTTTTAATATTCAAAACTATGTAAGGGTATTATCTTCTTCGTTAGGAAAAACCAAAGAAGGTTTAAAGTTTTTAGCCTCTTCTAACTCCATAAAAGCGTATACGATTAGTATTAACACATCGCCTTTTGCTACTTTTCTTGCAGCGGCACCATTTAAGGTAATTTCTCCACTTTTTCTTGGACCAGGAATTGCATAGGTTTCTAAACGTTCGCCATTATTGTTATTCACAATCTGAACACGTTCTCCTTCAATAATTCCTGCCGCATCCATTAAATCTTCATCAATGGTAATGCTTCCTATATAATTTAAATCGGCACCCGTAACTTTTACGCGGTGGATTTTAGATTTTACTACTTGTACTAACATAGTGCAAAAATAGTTTTTTAATGATTAATAAGTTTTTTTTGAATGATTTTATTTTAAACGGATATTGTCTATCAATCTAATTTCTCCTGCAAAAACAGCAATAAAAGCACGATATTTATGTTCAGGCTCTTTTTTTATGATGGTCTCTAACGTTTTTTCATTAGCAATTGTAAAATACTCTAACTTTAATAAAGGATGTTTAAGAAACTGTTTTTGTACCCACTCAGTAACTTCTACTGCATTTTTTATGCCAAATTTATTCTTTGCTTTTTTAAGTGTTTTATATATAAAAGGAGCTAATTGGCGGTATTCTTTTGTTAACCTAATATTACGAGAACTCATTGCTAAACCATCTTTTTCTCTATAAATATCACATCCTTTTATCTGTACAGGAAGCGCATGTTTTTCAACCATTTTTTTGATGATTTGCAATTGCTGGAAATCTTTTTTCCCAAAATAAGCAACATTAGGCTCAACAATTTCAAGCAACGTTTTTACGATAGTTCCTACTCCGTTAAAATGACCTTCTCGAAATTTCCCTTCCATTTGATGCTCTAGCCCATCGAAACTAAAATGCTCTGATTCAATGCTTTTACTATAAATTTCTTCTACAGACGGGAAAAATAGAACATCACAAGCAACACTTTCTAAAAGCACAACGTCGTTATCAAATGTTTTTGGATACTTAACTAAATCCTCTTTATTATCAAATTGAGTCGGGTTCACAAAAATACTCACAACAGTTATGTCGTTCTTTTGTTTTGCCTTTTCAACAAGAGACAAATGCCCTTCATGTAAAGCTCCCATAGTAGGAACGAATCCGATAGATTTATTCTTAATTTTTACTTTTAATAAAAATTCTTTTAATTCTGATTTAGTTTTATAAACTTTCATTCTATTATAGTTGAAATGCGTGCAAAATTAGCAATTTAACATCATTTTAGCATAAATTTTCGTATTTTTGCATCTTCAATAAAATAGACGAATTTAATGAAGGATAAGAGAATATTATATGTTTCATCAGAGGTAATACCTTATTTACCTGAAACAGAATTATCATCTACTGCATTTAATGTTGCTAAAAACGCACATTCTAAAGGAGTTCAAACCCGTATTTTCATGCCTCGTTATGGGGTAATAAATGAGCGAAGACATCAATTACATGAAGTAATTCGTTTATCTGGTATGAATTTAATAATTAATGATATGGATATGCCATTAATTATTAAAGTTGCTTCAATTCCGAAAGAAAGAATGCAAGTGTATTTCATTGATAACGACGAGTATTTTAAGCGTAAAGCTGTATATTCTGATGAAGATGATAAAATGTTTAGTGATAACGACGAACGTATGATTTTCTTTGCTAAAGGAGTCGTAGAAACCGTTAAAAAATTAAACTGGGCGCCAGATATTATTCATGTTCATGGATGGATGGCCTCTTTACTTCCATTATATTTAAGAGAATTTTATAAAGAAGAACCATTATTTACCGAAAGTAAGATTGTAACTTCGATCTACAATAATAATTTTGAAGGTGAATTAGAAGGTGATCTAGCAAAAAAGGTTCGTTTTGATAAAGTTGATGAATCTAAAATAGCAACTTTAGCTACTCCAAATGAAATCAATATTTTAAAAAGTGCTATAGAAAACTCTGATGCTATCGTAAAAGGTAGTGAGGTTCTACCAGATGAAATTAATGCTTTTATTGATGGAAAAGACATAAAAGTTTTAGAGTACCAGTCTGAAGAAGTTTTAGCAGAAGCTTACTTAGAATTTTATAAAGGAAACGTTTTAGAAATAAGCGAATAATAATACAAATGATTAGAAAAATTGGTGTTTTAGGTATTAGCTTGCTATGTTTAGCAACTTTAGTATCGTGTGAAAAAGATTTTAGTGACGTAGGAAGTAGTGTTGTTAACAATACTAAATTTGAAACAGGAGAAATATTATTAGATGTAGAAATTGAAACAATTGACATCTCTGACTCGAATCCTATTTCTATATACAAATCCGTTAGAGCTGATAATATAAGTATTGGTACTTTGGGTGACTATTGGCTTGGTGTGTACAGTGATGATAATTACAAAACAATAGAAGCATCTTTTGTTAGTCAATTATCGCTAGCAACTAGCCCTAAGATAAAAGACTTAAAACCTGCCGCCGAAGATGGCGAAATAGATTCTGTTTTTACTCTTGATAAAGTTATTCTTAAATTACCTTATAAAGCAACAAACACAGGCACAGGTACTACTGAAAGACCAATTTTCAGGCTAGATTCTGTCTTAGGAAACAAAGACATTCCCACCTCTTTAAAAGTGTATAGAAATGGCACTTTTCTAAATAGATTGGATCCTAGTAACCCTGCAAAGACTAATAGTTTCCAGTCTAATCATAACTACGATGAGCTTGAATTATTAAATGAGGATCTTGGGTTTACATTTAAACCGAATCCTACAGACACTATGCTAGTGTTAACAAGAAATATTAGCAACGGTAACACCTATCAAGACACTATAAGACTTGCTAACAAAGCTCCTTTCTTAACCATTCCTTTAGATATGGTAGAAATGAAAAGAGTTTTCTGGGATAAATTTGATAGTGATGAATTTAAAACAGCAGATGCTTTTAACTCTTACTTTAGAGGATTAATCGTTAAAACTGAAGGAAGTGACGGCGCAATGATTCCTTTAGAACTAAGCGGTAATAGTGCTTCCGCTACGTTAGATATTCATTACACGATTACTACATTCGAGAAAAAAGAAGGTATTACTGATTTAGTATTAAAAGATACTTTACCTAAAACAATTTCGTATCCATTATCTGGTGTAAGAAACAGTATTTATAAAATGAATCCTGCTACAATTACTCCTCCTGCAAATAACTTTACAGTACAAGGAACCGCAGGAAATATGGCCAGAATTAAAATAATAGATGATTTAAAACTTCAAGAATTAAGAGCTAATAACTGGTTAATTAACGATGTTTCATTAGCTTTTTATATTAACAATACAATTAACGCTGATAAAAATATAATTCCACAACGATTATTTATTTATCAAGAAAAAGATAACGGAAGTGGCGGTGTTTCACCTACGCAACTTTCTGATGCTTATAAGGAAGCTGCAAGTTTTAACGGTAATTTAGGTTTATCTGATGATGGAGTTCCTGAAAAATATTCTTTCAGATTAACAGATTATCTATCTGACTTATTAGATGGTACAACAAGTGATATTTCTCCTTTGGTTTTAAAAACATACAATAACACTACAGACAATCCTGTAATTAATGGTATTTTAAATACAAATGTTAGCACATACAACTGGAATCCTAGAGGGGTTACCTTATTAGACGGAAACGAAACTGCTAACGGAACAAAAAGAGCTGTTTTAAAAATATCATATTCAAAAGAAAAGTAAAATATTATGTGCGGAATCACAGGATACATAGGACATAGAGATGCTTATCCAATTGTAATAAACGGATTAAAACGTCTAGAATACAGAGGCTATGATAGCGCTGGAATAATGATGTACGATGGCGAAAAAATTCACTTATCTAAAACAAAAGGAAAAGTTTCTGACCTAGAAATCATCACGAATAATGATGAAAAAAGAAAAAAAGGGACTATTGGAATTGGTCATACACGTTGGGCTACTCACGGAGTACCTAATGACACAAATTCACATCCCCATTTTTCTGAATCAGAAGACTTAGTTATTGTTCATAATGGAATTATAGAGAATTATGACACCATTAAAAAAGAATTAACCTCTAGAGGTTATACCTTTAAAAGTGATACTGATACCGAGGTTTTAATAAACCTTATTGAAGAAGTTAAAAAAAATGAAGGCTGTAAATTAGGAAAAGCAGTACAATTAGCCCTTACAAGTGTAATTGGTGCGTATGCTATTGCTGTTTTCGATAAAAACAAACCTAATGAACTAATTGTAGCTCGTTTAGGGAGCCCTATTGCCATTGGTGTAGGGAAAAACAACGAAGAATTTTTTGTTGCTTCAGATGCTTCCCCTTTTATTGAGTATACTAAAGACGCTATTTATTTAGAAGATGGTGAATTAGCTATTATTAAAAAAAATAAAGAGATAAAAATTCGCAAAATTGAAACAGATAAAGAAATCGATGCAAACATCCAAAAACTTCAATTAAGCCTAGAGCAAATTGAAAAAGGAGGTTATGATCACTTTATGCTAAAAGAAATTTATGAGCAACCTAAAGCAATCATTGATACCTACAGAGGAAGAATGCTACCTAATGAAGGTATAATTCGTATGGCCGGTATTGATGATAATATTTCAAAATTCACCAATGCAAGCCGAATTATAATTGTTGCTTGTGGTACTTCTTGGCATGCCGGATTAGTAGGAGAATATCTTTTTGAAGATATGGCTCGTATACCTGTTGAAGTGGAGTATGCATCTGAATTTAGGTATCGTAATCCGATTATTAATGAAAATGATGTGGTTATTGCTATTTCTCAATCAGGAGAAACTGCGGATACGTTAGCTGCTATTAAATTAGCTAAGTCTAAAGGTGCTTTTGTTTTCGGAATATGTAATGTTGTTGGTTCTTCTATCGCCAGAGAAACACATGCGGGTGCTTACACGCATGCAGGCCCTGAAATTGGAGTAGCATCAACAAAAGCATTTACAACACAAATAACAGTGCTTTCTTTAATTGCTTTAAAATTAGCTAAAGCAAAAGGTACTTTATCTACATCTGCTGTGAATAGCTATTTACAGTCGTTACAACAAATTCCTTCTCAAATAGAGAAGTTGTTAAAAGCTGATGCACAAATTAAAGAAATAGCAAAGGTTTACAAGGATGCAAAAAACTGTTTATACTTAGGCAGAGGCTTTAACTTTCCTGTTGCATTAGAAGGCGCATTAAAATTGAAAGAAATTTCATACATTCATGCAGAAGGCTATCCTGCTGCAGAAATGAAACATGGCCCTATTGCTTTAATTGATGAAAATATGCCAATTTTCGTAATAGCAACAAGTAGAGGGCATTATGAAAAAGTGGTTAGTAATATTCAGGAAATAAAATCTAGAAGCGGTAAAATAATAGCCATCGTAACGGAAGGTGACACGACTGTAAAAGAAATTGCAGATCATGTAATTGAAGTTCCTGATACTGAAGAAGCTTTTACTCCTTTATTAACTACAATTCCTTTTCAATTACTATCATATCATATCGCTGTAATGTTAGAAAAGAACGTAGATCAGCCAAGAAATTTAGCTAAATCTGTAACTGTTGAATAAATAGTTATCATTATATACATAAAAAAATCCCGAGATAGTATCTCGGGATTTTTTTATGTATCTTTTTCAAAAGTAAGATATACAGGAAAGTGATCAGAATAACCTCCTTGATACCATGGACCAATATAAGTTCTAAAGGGACTGTTTTTAAACTTACCCTTATAAAATCGCAACCATTCTTTATTGAAAATACCTGCCTTTTCAAAAGTAAATGCGCTCTTACTTAAATCGAAAAAATCTCTTGAAAAGATAATTTGATCGAATAAATGCCATTCTTTATAAAAAGTAGATGTTCCTTTACCCTTTTTAAATAAAGATTTCATAGGATTGTATAAATCATCAGTAACCAAAAAATCATTAACACTTTCACTTGTAGGGTCATCATTAAAGTCGCCCATAATAATAAACTTAGCGTTTTTTTCTTTTAATTTTATACCCTTTATTACTTCTTGCGCTTGTTTAGCTGCTTTAATACGTTTTAAACTTGTTTCCTCATCTCCATCTCTTCTCGATGGCCAATGATTCACCAAAACATGTACTATTTCACTGTTTAACCTCCCTTTTACAACTAATAAATCGCGTGTATAATCAACCTCTCCTACTTCATCGGTTAAATAAAGGGAATGTGTATCTGTCGAAATAACCTCAAAGAAATCTTTATTATACAAAAGAGCAACATCGATGCCTCTTTCATCAGGAGAGTCGTGATGAACATAACTATAATTATATTTTGATAAATTTTTATGTCGAATTAAATCCTTAACAACTTTAGCATTTTCAACCTCTGCTAAACCAACTATAACCGGCGCAAAAGCGGATTGATTACTTCCTATTTTACCTATAACTGAGGTTAGCTTTTTTATTTTATGAAGGTACTTTTGATGATTCCAATTTCGCTTACTTTTAGGAGTAAAATCATCATCTGCTGTTAAAGGATTATTAACGGTATCAAATAAATTTTCTGCGTTATAAAAAGCAACGGTAAATGTATTTTTTCTTTTAGATCTACTCATTATAAAATTTTAATCGAATGTACTAAATAAAAAAGCACGCTATTTATAGCGTGCTTTAAAATATTATAAAAAAGTAATAATTAAACTACTCCTTGATCTAACATTGCGTCTGCCACTTTTACAAAACCTGCAATATTTGCTCCTTTTACGTAATCTACAAAACCATTTTCATCTGTACCATACTCAACACAAGAAGCATGAATATCATTCATGATTTGATTTAATTTAGCATCAACCTCTTCTCTCGTCCAGTTATAACGTAATGAATTTTGACTCATTTCTAAACCAGAAGTTGCAACTCCACCAGCATTTGATGCTTTTCCTGGAGCGAATAAAATCTTTGCTTCTTGAAATGCCTCAACAGCTTCAGGTGTAGAAGGCATATTTGCTCCTTCTGCAACACAAATACATCCGTTTGCTAATAATGTTTTAGCCTCTTCACCATTTAACTCATTTTGAGTTGCACATGGTAAAGCTACATCACATTTAACTCCCCAAGGTCTTTCACCTCCAAAGAATTTAGCATTAGGGTATTTATCTACATATTCGCTAATTCTACCTCTGCGAACATTTTTAATTTCCATAACAAAGGCTAACTTATCAGCATCTATTCCATCAGCATCATAAATATAACCTGAAGAATCTGACATAGTAACCACTTTAGCTCCTAATTCAGTCGCCTTTTCCGTTGCATATTGAGCAACATTTCCAGAACCTGAAACAACAACTGTTTTACCATTAAAAGAATCGTTTTTCGTTTTTAACATGTTTTGTGCAAAATACACATCACCATAACCTGTAGCTTCTGGTCTTATTAAAGATCCACCCCAAGAACGGCCTTTACCCGTTAAAACACCAACGAATTCGTTACGTAATTTTTTATATTGACCGAACATAAATCCGATTTCTCTACCTCCAACTCCAATATCTCCTGCAGGAACATCAGTATTAGCTCCAATATGGCGGAATAACTCAGACATAAAAGCTTGACAGAATGCCATTACTTCACGATCAGATTTCCCTTTTGGATTAAAGTCAGAACCTCCTTTTCCTCCACCCATTGGCAAAGTAGTTAATGAGTTTTTGAATACCTGCTCGAATCCTAAGAATTTTAAAATTGATAAGTTTACAGACGGGTGAAAACGTAAACCTCCTTTATAAGGTCCAATTGCCGAGTTAAACTCAACTCTATAACCTCTATTTACTTGTGTTTCTCCTTTATCATCAACCCAAGCAACCCTAAACAATAAAGTTCTCTCTGGCTCAACCATTCTTTCTAACAATTTCTTGTCCTGATACTTAGGATTGTTTTCTATAAATGGAATTACAGTTTCTGCAACTTCATGTACAGCTTGTAAAAATTCTGGCTCATTAGAATTACGTTCTTTAACGTATTCTATAAATGCATTTATTTTAGATTCCATAATTTTAATTATGTTGTATTATGATTTAAACAATTTTATTAGGCAAATATAATTAATTTACAATTTGTTAAATTTAAAAAAACCAATTATTTGTCTATTTCCTTAAAAATAATAATAGTTTTTGTTCTATTGAGTTCAATAGTCGGCAACTCTTCTAAAAACCAACACTTTTTTTCATTTAAAAAGCATAAATTTGCAATCTAAATATTCCGAAAAAATAAGATGTTAGACAAGGTTAAAGAATTGATTGGTGATGTAAAGGCTTTTCAAGCAACTTCTAAAGATGAAGTTGAGGCTTTCAGAATAAAATATTTGGGGAGCAAAGGCTTGTTAAAAGATTTATTTGCTGAATTCAAAAATGTAGATGCTGCAATGCGTAAAGACTTTGGTCAGGCATTAAACAATTTAAAAAAATCTGCTGAAGAAAAGGTAACCGAATTGAATGACACTTTAGAAAGTGCTGTTGAAGAAAATGGTATTTATGGCGATTTAACGCGTCCGTCTGAAGCAATAAACTTAGGTTCTCGCCATCCAATATCTTTAGTTAAAAATAAAATCATCGAAGTTTTTAATCGAATTGGATTTACAGTTTCTGAAGGTCCTGAAATTGAAGACGATTGGCATAATTTTACTGCATTAAATTTACCGGAATATCACCCAGCACGTGATATGCAGGATACTTTTTTTATTGATAAAAATCCGGATACTTTACTAAGAACACATACCTCATCGGTACAAGTTCGTTATATGGAAAACAACACACCGCCTATTAGAACTATTTCTCCAGGTCGTGTTTTTCGTAATGAAGATATTTCATCAAGATCGCACTGTATTTTTCATCAAGTAGAAGGTTTATATATTGATACTGATGTTTCGTTTGCCGATTTAAAGCAAACCTTATTATACTTTACCAAAGAAATGTTCGGTAAATCTAAAATTCGTTTAAGACCTTCTTACTTTCCATTTACAGAGCCAAGCGCAGAAGTAGATATTTATTGGGGATTAGAAACTGAGACCGATTACAGAATTACAAAAGGAACCGGTTGGTTAGAAATTATGGGATGCGGAATGGTAGACCCTAATGTATTAAAGAACGCTAATATAGATCCTACAGTATATTCTGGATATGCATTCGGAATGGGAATTGAACGTATAGCCATGCTATTATATCAAATACCAGATATTCGTATGTTTTATGAAAATGATAAACGTTTCTTAGAGCAATTTAAATCAGTGATTTAATTACTATAAAAAATAAAGCAAAAGTTGAAAAGCATAGATTCAGTTCTACTTTTCAACTTTTTGCATTTAACACTTATATAAAATGAAGAAAGACATTAAAATTCCTAAAGTAGAAAATGTTGAAATAGCCATTACTTTAGAAAAAAATGAGCAAGACGATGCAAATGAATGGTGCGTATATATTATCAATAAAAAAGAAGTTGCTTTAGAGATGGTTGTAATTGTTTCTCAAGGATTTTCTGAAACAAAAAAAACATCATTGTTTCGTAGAAAAATAGATTTATTGCCTGCTAATTCATTTTCTAAATTCGAAATAATGCAACCAGAATTATTTGCATTAGACAACCAATTTCAGATTACTTTTTTTGAAAATAATGTATTACACGATAAAACATTTATTTTTCAAGAAGGCACTATTCAAGAAGGTTTTTTTAGAGATATTGATCTCTTAAATAAAAAAGGAGTTGTTTGTAAATAATTATTAACACACTTCTAACTAAAGTAAATTTACACCGCTAATCAAGAAGATTAATTATATATTGAAATGGAACAGAATCAAATAAATGTTATTCTTACTGGTATTACTGGGACATTAGGTTCTCAGGTTTTTTTTGAATTATTACAACAAAACAACATTAAACATATATTTCTTCCAGTAAGAGAAAAAAACGGAAAATCTGCATTACAGAGAATTCAAAAAATATTAAATAATGATGCCGTTCCTGCATTTATTTCTGAAAATAAAAGTTTAATTTCTAAAAAAATAAAAGTTTTAAAGATGGTTACTTTTCTTAAACCAGCAACTTTTTTATCAAAAGAAGAAACCAATTTTTTTATTCATTCCGCAGGGAGTGTAAATTTATCTACAGATAAATCGCAACGAGATACTATTTTTACGGGCGTTTATCAATTTACAAAAGAGGTTTTTAACACCTACTCTTCTTACATTACAAAATTTACTTATATAAGTACTGCATTTAGCATTGGTAATGTTGGAGGCTTAATTGATAATGATTACCACACTACTAAAAAACCTAAATACCGTAATTTTTACGAAGAAGCAAAACACACTACCGAAAAGTATTTATTAAAAAAAGGAAAAGAAAATAATGTTGCTATCCAAATATTAAGACCAAGTGTTTTAGGTGGTAATATATTTAACAACGCTCCTTATTTTATTTCAAATTACATGGTTTATTATCTTTTAGGTAAGTTTTTTTATAAAAACCCATTAGCAAATAATTCTATCAGACTTGCTGTAAATTTTAAAACAGGCCTAAATATCATTCCAGTAGATTATGTTGCCAAAGTAATAGCCAATGTATACCAAAAAAAAATAGACCAACTTAATATTGTACACTCTAAGAGCACAAATGTTCTAAAAGGCATGGAAAGGATTTTAAGAACAGTAGATTTTAATAATTTTACTATTTTAAATACTTCTACAGAAAATGTATTATTAAAAGATAAAAACAGATTAGAAAATATCTATTACAAAACTATTGGTTTGCATTTAAATGAATACCTAACCTCTAAACCATACGAATACAATACCGATTTATTAGAATCAATACTTCCAATACCTAAATATAATACCGAAGATTATTTAGAGAATACTATTACCTACGCAAAATCAAAAAATTTTAAAGGGGAAGATTGGTAATCATTATTTCACAAACCAATAACAACACAATCAACAACTCATACACAATAAACTGAATATATATTAAATTAATAGTATTTAGTTCACTTAAAATAAAAAACTCATATGTTTACAGATATTCAAGATTTAGTCGCCAATTTTTCTTCATGGATTTGGGGAATGCCACTATTAATATTACTAATAGGTGGCGGTCTGTACTTGTTTGTATACTCCGGCCTAGTTCCTTTTAAATACATGGGACATGCCATTGCAATTCTAAGAGGTAAATACGACAAAAAAGATTCTCCGGGAGATTTATCGCATTACGAAGCATTATCATCTGCAATTGCTGCAACGGTAGGAATGGGAAACATCAGTGGTGTTGCAATTGCTATTGCCATGGGTGGTCCTGGTGCAATTTTTTGGATGTGGGTAAGTGCCTTTGTAGGTATGGCTACTAAGTTTTTCACCTGTACTTTAGCTATTATGTATAGAGGAGAAGATGAAGAAGGAAACGCAAAAGGAGGCCCAATGTATGTAATTACAGAAGGTTTAGGTAAAAAATGGAAACCTTTAGCCATGTTTTTCGCTACTGCTGGTTTAGTAGGAACTTTACCTGCTTTTCAAGCCAATCAATTAACACAAACAATGATTGATGTTTTTAACGTGAACGAAGCAAATGAGTTTTCTGCAAAACTATTAATAGGAATAACCATTGCAGCCATTGTTTCTACTGTTATTTTTGGCGGAATTCAACGAATAGGAAAAGTTGCAGGTAAATTAGTTCCTTTAATGGTAGTTATCTACTTACTAACCGTTTTAACAATTTTGTTTATAAAAATAGATGAAATCCCTTCAATAATTTCTTTAATCTTTACTGATGCCTTTTCTGGTAATGCTGTTTTAGGTGGTGCCTTAGGTGCTTTAATAATTACAGGTGTAAAACGTGCTGCTTTTTCTAACGAAGCAGGTTTAGGAACCGCACCAATGATGCACGGAACCGCAAAGACAGACGAACCAATTAGAGAAGGTTTAGTTGCTATGTTAGGCCCAGCAATAGATACCTTGTTAGTGTGTACATTAACGGCATTGGCAATTTTATCATCAGGTGTTTGGCAAGGTTTCGATGGCAACGGTATATCAATGACTTTAGCTGCCTTCGATTCGGTATTACCTTTTCACTCAGGAAGCATTATTTTAACCATCTGTGTGTTAATTTTCGCCTTCTCTACCCTATTCACCTATTCTTTTTACGGGTTTAGCTGTTTAAGTTATTTAACAAGTGTTAAAACGGGTAAATACTACAATCATTTTTATGTTTTAGTAATTATAGTCGCTTCTATTATTAAATTAGATTTTGTAATTAATTTAATGGATAGTGCTTATGCTTTAATGGCAATTCCAACTGTACTTTCTACGCTTATTTTAGCACCGAAAGTTAAAAAAGCGGCTAGTATATATTTTCAGAAATTAAAATCAGGTGCTTTTAACTAAGTATTCTTTTTTCAACATAAACAAAACACTTATTGTAATTTATAGTTACCATAGGTGTTTTTATTTTGAAGCTATTTCCCGCTTTTCGCACTCGCTTTTTTCACTGCCATTTTCGATACAAATTTTTCATACTTCAAAATTCACTCAAACTTACAGTAAAAAAGAGCTCAAACAAATGCTGCAATCGGGGCTAGGCTTATTTACCGAATTTGGTAATTTGTAGTTTTTTCACTTGTTAAATCAACTATAAAAAACGTCATGCTGAACTTATTTCAGCATCGCATCACTTATATGAATCAGGATGAGAACCTGAAATAAATTCAGGTTGACGGATTCGATACTGTTTGAAATTAGCATCGCAAAAACTAAGAGTTCTCGAAAATTATATTGTGAAACTACACTTTTTCTACTAAGGTTTCCTTCTCAAAAATCAATCCTTTAAAACCCGTATTCATAAAGTTTCTAATATTCTGATGATCGGTTCCATTCGGATTCTCTAAAACATCAATAAAATAATATTGTCCAAAACAAGCCAAGGTTTCTTCTTTGGTTAATTGTTGTTTTAAAGCAAAAGAAAATATTTTACACGAACCTAAATTTTGAGTACTACTATTTTCTAGGTTTCCGTTTTTAAAAGCAGCCGCTGTAAAAATATAGTGTGCTTCAATAACGTTAATCGTTTCAGAAAAACGAATGTCTTTTGGAGTATTTCTTAATTTATTTTTAAAATTATCTACCGTCATTATTATAATTTTTCTGAAGTTATAAATCTATCCTTTATAACAAGCTCTTTGACAATCTTTAAAGATATTGAATCAATTAATTTCTGAGATTTTTTAATCTCCTTTTTAAATGCTGTGCTATCTTTTACAATATCTATTGTCGTTATTGCTGTTTTAGCATACCAATTATTCCATGCAGAAATAATCGCTACTTGAGTTTTTAAAGAATCTCCTTTGGCTAGAGCCAATTCACTTTGGTACTGCTCTTCTTTCAGTCTAGAAATAGCCGCTTTTTCGATATTCATTAAAATTGATTTAGCGGTTTTTTTATCAGCGTTTAATAACGTGTAAGCTGATGTTAACGAAGTGACACCTACATTTTTTAAAGTAGTTTTAGATACTTTATCTATTCTATCATTATCAGTATGGTAAAACTGATCTGTAAAATGCCAAAATAAAACACTCGGAATATCGGCTTTTAAAAACGGAACATGATCACTTCCTCCTTCAAACGGATTTGTAGCAACTACCCAATTTGCACGTTCACCTTGCTCTTTAAATTTATCAATTAAAAAATCATTTAAATAATGAGGTTTCATTTCGCTTAATTTCATTTTTCTACCTCCCCATTCTGTATGCTTGTCTTTTCCGCGTGTCCAAATAGCACTTGGGTCTGGCATCTTTTCTATTAAAAAAGTACCCCCTGTTTTTTTGGTATCTTCACCAACCATGTCTAGTGAAATTCCCCACTTTATATCTTTAGCTCTAATACTATCTTCTTTAACATATCGGTTTGTTGAAATAATTTCATCTCCCCATAAAAAAGTTACTGTTCTGTTTGGTGTAAATCTCTTCTCTTTTATAAATTTCGCAGTAAGAGTTGCCATTTCTAAAGCGACTCCTACTCCTGTTGCATTATCATTTGCACCAGGCTCTTGTATATGAGCACTAAAAATTAATCGCTCTTTAGGTAATTTTTCTCCCTTAATATCAGCAATAATTGTTAGTTCTTCTGACGGATAAATATTCGTTTCTACATTCACATTTAAAACAACCTTTCCTTTTAAAAGTTTTGCTTTTAATTTTTCTTTCGCTTCGTAAGACATCGCGATTGCCCATGCTTTTACTTCTTCATTTAAAGGAATAGATCTAAACTGAATTGAAGTCTTATTTTTTTTAGGCTGTAAGTATTTCGGATTGCTATAAGTAACCAAACCTACTGCTCCACTTTTTACAATTGCTTGCTTAAATATTCTACTTGGGCTTGTTTCTGCAAAAACAATCTTCCCTTTTATATCTATAGTTTTTAATTTTTTTAAATCCTTTACATAAACTACTTCGGCAGTAATACCTTCTTTGGGTGTACTGTACGAATTTAAAGCAATCATGTTTCTATTGCTACTATGTTGCAACAAAGGTGTTTCTTCACCAACTATTTTCACCTCAGCATTAACAGATTCCCAAGTTGGTTTTTCAAGTGGTCTTTTTTCAATTCTGTAAGTTAAAAAGTCAGTATTCGTAGCAAGATCTTCTTTTACAAATCCTGATTTCTCAAGCTCATCAGCAATTCTGTACACGCTTTTATTAAAACCTGTATTACCTACAACTCTCCAATATTTTTCAACAAACGAAGTTGTTTCGAAAGCTAAATCTCCTGTAAATTCTTTATTAAGAACATCAAAATAATTTGAAGAATTTAAAACTTGAATCTCTTTTTCCTTCTTACAACTAACAAAAGTTACAACAAGTACTATTACAAAAAGTATATTTTTAAACATGATAATTTTTTGAAGTTTAAAAGTACTATTTTTTTATGTTGAGAAACATATTTAACTATAAAGTTATAAAGCTAGTCATTTAGTGTTCATTTTTATTCTAACTACTTTTAATCCTCCTTTTTATTTACGTAATTTTGCACTTTTAAAATTCAAGAAATGTACAGAACGCAAACTTGTGGCGAATTAAGAGCCTCACACATAAATACTGAAGTTACCTTATCTGGTTGGGTACAAAAATCTCGTGATAAAGGTTTTATGATTTGGGTAGATTTACGTGATCGTTACGGAATTACACAGTTAATTTTTGACGAAGGCCGTACTTCTAAAGATTTAATGGAAAAAGCCAAAACTTTAGGACGTGAATTTGTTGTTCAAGTTACCGGTACTGTTATCGAAAGAGAATCTAAAAACAAAAACATTCCTACTGGTGAGGTTGAATTATTAGTAACTAGTTTAGAGATATTAAACGAAGCTAAAACTCCGCCTTTTACTATTGAAGATAAAACGGATGGTGGTGAAGATATCAGAATGAAATATCGTTATTTAGATATTCGTCGTAATCCTGTAAAAGATAGTTTGATCTTTAGATCGAAAGTATCTATGGAAGTACGTAAATATTTATCTGACCAAGAATTTATAGAAGTTGAAACGCCTTATTTAATCAAGTCAACTCCAGAAGGAGCACGTGATTTCTTAGTGCCTTCAAGAATGAATGCAGGTCAGTTTTACGCATTACCACAATCTCCTCAAACTTTCAAACAACTATTAATGGTTGGCGGAATGGATAAATACTTTCAGATTGTAAAGTGTTTTAGAGATGAAGATTTACGTGCCGATCGTCAGCCGGAATTCACACAAATTGACTGTGAAATGGCTTTTGTAGATCAAGAAGATATTTTAAATATTTTTGAAGGTTTAACACGTCACTTATTAAAAGAAATCAACAATGTTAAAGTAGATAAGTTTCCAAGAATGTTGTTTGATGACGCAATGCGTTTATATGGAAATGACAAACCAGATATCCGTTTCGGAATGGAGTTTGGAGAATTAAATGACGTTGCACAACAAAAAGAATTTAAAGTATTTAACGATGCTGAACTAGTTGTAGGAATTGCAGTTCCTGGCGCAGCTTCTTATACAAGAAAAGAAATAGATAAGTTAATAGATTGGGTACGTCGTCCTCAAGTTGGTGCTTTAGGAATGGTATATGTAAAATGTAACGAAGATGGTACTTTTAAATCATCTGTAGATAAATTTTACGACCAAGAAGATTTAGCAAAATGGGCAGAAAAAACTGGCGCAAAAGCTGGTGACTTAATCTGTATTTTATCGGGAAACACCACTAAAGTACGTGCACAATTATCTGCTTTACGTATGGAAATGGCAGAACGTTTAGGTTTAAGAGATCCGAAGGTATTTGCTCCGTTATGGGTAATTGATTTTCCTTTATTAGAATTAGACGAAGAAACTGGTCATTACCACGCAATGCACCACCCATTTACCTCACCAAAACCAGGTCAGTTAGAATTATTAGATACAAATCCTGGCGATGTAAAAGCAAACGCATACGATTTAGTGTTGAATGGAAATGAAATTGGCGGAGGTTCTATCAGAATTCATGACAAAGAAACACAAGCTATCATGTTTAAGCATTTAGGTTTTACAGAAGCTGAAGCTAAAGAACAATTTGGTTTCTTAATGGATGCTTTTGAATACGGTGCGCCACCACACGGAGGTTTAGCTTTCGGATTAGATAGATTGGTTGCTATTTTAGGCGGACAAGAAACAATTCGTGATTTTATTGCATTCCCTAAAAACAACTCTGGTCGTGATGTTATGATTGATGCACCTGCTGCTTTAAACGATGCGCAATTATCAGAATTAAGTATAAAATTAGATTTAAAAGAGTAAATGTTATTACGAGAAAGAATGACGAAGTAATCTATCAATCTATATTCAGATTGCTTCATTAATATTAGCAATGACAGAAAATATATAAATCCCGTTCTAAATTTAGAAAGGGATTTTTCATTTTAATTATTACAGCTATCGTTATCGTTTTAAAAGTTTACATTTGATATTAAAATTCAAAAAAAAAATTCTATGGAAGGTTTTTTATTTATAACACTCATTTTGTGTTTCTTTTTTCTTAACAGAAATATAAACAGCAAGTTTAAAGAGCAAAACCTAACTATTGAAGATTTAAAAAACAGACTTCGTTTTCTTCAAAATGAAATTCTTTCAAAAAGAACAGCTTCCGAAACAAAAGAAACAGTTGTTGCTACCAAAAAAACTGTAAAGGATGAACCTATTAAAGTAGCAACACCTACTATTATTGTTCCCGAAAAAAGCGTCGAAAAAACAATACAACCAATTGTTGATACTCCACAAAAACCTACATCAGCCATAACTCAAAAACAAGTTGTAAAACAAAAAATTAAAACAGCTCCAAAAAAATCTTGGTTAAAATCATTCAAAGATAAAAACCCTGATTTAGAGAAATTTATCGGTGAAAACTTAATTAATAAACTCGGAATTTTAATTTTAGTATTAGGGATTAGTTTCTTTGTTAAGTATGCGATTGATAAAGATTGGATAAACGAACCTGCAAGAGTAGGTATTGGTATTTTATGCGGTTCGCTTGTAATGGCTATTGCTCATAAACTAAAGAAAAACTATGCTTCTTTTAGCTCCGTTTTGGTAGCAGGAGCAATTAGTATCTTTTATTTTACTATTTATATTGCATTTAACGAATATCAATTGTTTAGTCAAACCGTTGCTTTTAGTATAATGGCAGTGATTACTGCCTTTAGCAGTTTAGTTTCTGTTTCTTACAACCTTCAAGAATTAGCTGTTTTATCGTTAATTGGTGGTTTTGCTGCACCTTTTATGGTAAGTACTGGTGAAGGTAATTACATTATATTATTCACTTATATTGCCATTTTAAACATTGGTATATTAGGGATTTCTTATTTTAAAAAATGGAAGATTTCTACCATTTTAGCCTACATTTTTACTGCCATATTATTTACTAGCTGGTGCGCCTTAAAAATAGGAGAACCATCATTTTCACATACAGGTGCTTTAACTTTTGCAACTATCTTTTATTTTATATTTAGTATTACCATTGTTTTAAACAACCTTAAAAATAAAGGCGTTTTCTCTGCAATAGAATATCTTATTTTGGTTGCGAATACGTTTGTATTTTTCGGAACGGGAATGTTAATACTAAATGATTTAGACTCTAACCTTACTGGGTTATTTACATTGTTATTAGCGGTTTATAATTTAGGTTACGCCTCTGTTTTATATAAAAAATTCGGATTAGATAAAAACGCAATATATCTCTTAATTGGCTTAACGCTTACTTTTGTTACACTTACAATACCAATTCAATTTGAAGGAAATCATATTACCTTATTTTGGGCTGCAGAAGCGGTGTTATTATTTTGGTTGTCTCAAAAATCGAAAATTAACTCTTTTAAAATAGGCGCTGTAATTGTACAAACTCTAACGCTTTTTAGCTTATTAATAGATTGGGATCGTTATGGTTCATCCGAAGAATTATCAGTAGTTTTTAATCCGTTATTTATTGCTGGTTTTACGGTAAGTATTTCGTTGTTTTTAACGTATTGGTTATTACAAAAAGAAAAGGAAATTGTTGCTAAAGTTTTTGTGTTGAATATTAATTTTTACAAAAAATTGGTTTTAATACTTGCGATTCTTGTAAGTTATTTCACGGGGATTTTAGAAATCAGTTATCAAGCAGATCAGTTCTTAGAAAACACTTTTTCAGTATTATCTTTCCCACTAGTTTATCATTTTGTTTTTGTTGCTGTTTTATTATACTTAATAGTAATATTCAAAAACAAAGCATTTTCGAAGTTCGTATTATTAATAAGTGGTTTTTCTATCTTATTATATATTCTTTCTTTTTATAAGTTTCCGGCAAGCGAAATGGCTCAAAATTTCATTGGTAACACCAATACTCAATATGCGTTTTACTTTCATTATATAGTTTTAACGTGTTTGGTTTATTTCGGATATCAACTATTTCAAAAAATACCAGCTCTTTTTAATATTAAAGCAACCAAAAGCAAATGGTTACCATGGTTATTTACTTTTGCTATTGTATATGTGTTAAGTAATGAGATAATGACCCACGGTTTATATATTTCTAATACGGTTGATACAGTTGAGTTAGCCGAAAAATTTCCTAATACTGAAGATAATCAATATTTAAAAAGCAATTTTGTAAACACCCAAGTACAAGAAGCTAAAACACAAATTATAAAAATTGGCTATCCGATACTTTGGGGTGTTTTCTCTTTTATATTTTTAATTATAGGAATACGAAGACAATGGAAAACATTGCGAGTAATTGCACTTTCGTTGTTAGGTTTAACGATTGTTAAATTGTTTATGTATGATATTAAAAACGTATCGGAAACCGGAAAAATAGTTGCTTTTATATTATTAGGAATTTTAATATTGGTAATTTCATTTGTATATCAAAAAATTAAAAAATTAGTAGTTGATGAAACCTCAGAAAAAGAAAATAACAATGAAGAAGTATAGTTTTTTAGTTGCCTTTTTTATTACACTTTGTAGTTTTAGCCAAAACTATAAAGGATCGGTAACTACCATTAAAAAAGATGGTTTACATAAGATAATGCTATCTCAAAAAATACGTTCTTCAAGTAGTGATAATTTTGATTTTTTACGAATTAAAGATGCCAAAAAAAATGAAGTTCCGTATGTTTTAATTTATAATAATGACAGAGGATTTTCTACTTTTAAGACCATTAAAATAGCGTCTAAAAAAGTAATTAAAGATTCTGTTACTTCTATTATTATCGAAAATGAAAGCGGTAAAAAGCAAGATTATGTTATACTTAAAATAGCAAATACTAAAATTAGAAAAAGCTATAATGTATATGGTAGTGATAACGGAAAAGACTGGTTTGGTTTGGTTTCCGATAAAAAACTGTCTTATATAAACAATCCTAATGAAACAGCATCAGGAAAAGTGTTTTTGGAAAAAACAATTGATTTTCCATTAAACACTTATGCATTTTTACGTATAAATTTTAATGACAAAAATTCGTTACCTATTAATGTCTTAGAAGCTGGAATTTATGAAAGTAAGTTTTTTTCGCAAGAACCTATTGAGGTTGCCAATTACAAACAAGAAATAGTTACTCTAAAAGGTAAAAAAGTAACTCAACTTAAATTCTCTGCCTTAAACGCTCATAAAATAAATACTATTTCGTTTAATATTACTTCAAATTTTTTTCTACGTAACGCAAAGGTAATTGTCAAGAAAACTCGTAAAATTAAAAAACGTATTGAAACTTATGATCAAGTAATTGCTAGATTTCAATTGAATTCTAAAAACAATAATACTTTTGTTATCAGCAACTTAAATGAAAAAGAATTCAGTATCGAAATCGAAAATAAAGACAATCCACCTTTGGCAATAGAAAATGTACAATTATTACAAAAACCGATATATATTATTGCGAATTTAAAGCAACAACAAAATTATACAATAGTAATTGACACGACACTTATTAAACCTTCGTACGACCTAGGTAATTTCATTTCTAATAAAACGGTTGCTTTAAAAGAGGCAAGTGTGTTAAATTTCTCGAAAGTTAAACCTGAAAAAGTAAAATTAAAAAACACCCCTTTTTGGGAAACTAAAATTTTTATGTGGCTTTGTATTGTTTTTGGCGGATTTTTAGTTGTTTATTTTGCTTTTGGTTTGATAAAAGATATAAGTGCTCAAGAAAAATCGTAATTTAACATAACGCACTTGTTTTTATTATAATTGATGAATGCCTAAGTCTAAAAACATATTTAAAAAAATATTAATTTGGAGATACAAACATATTTCTGAAAGGCAATTTGTTTATGTATTAAGTGTTTTTGTTGGGTTTTTAGCAGGAATTGGAACGCTTATTTTAAAGAATATGACTTCTTTTTTTCAAACTATTTTAGAAGGAAGGTTTATTAAAGATATTCATCATTCTCTTTATTTTATTTTTCCAATTATAGGGCTCGCTTTAGTGTATTATATTAAAAAAAGGTTTATAAAAAAGGAAATTGGTCATGGTATCTCTACAACACTTCATGCTATTTCTAAACGTAGCGGAATCATAGAGAGATATAAAATTTATGCCTCTCTAATTACCGCACCAATTACTGTTGGTTTTGGTGGTTCTGTTGGTTTGCAAGGCCCTGCTGTAAGTACTGGTGCCGCATTAGGATCAACGGTTTCTCAGTTGTTTCATATGAATCAAAAAACAAGAATGCTTTTAATTGGCTGTGCAACGGCCGGTGCAATGTCATCTATGTTTAAAGCGCCTGTTGCTGCGATAATATTTGCTATCGAAATTTTTAGTTTAGATTTAGCTTTTGCTTCATTGGTTCCTTTATTATTGGCTTCAGTTTCTGCTGTTATAACTTCTTATTTCTTTTTTGAAAAAGATGCTTTATTAGGTTTCAAATTGATAGATGCCTTTAAAATAAAAGATATTTTTTATTATGTTTTGCTGGGCTTTGTTACCGGATTGGCTTCTGTATATTTTTCGAAAATTTATTTTAGTATTACCAATTTCTTTAAGCGTATTAAAAAACCAATCCATAAATTTATTATTGGCGGAATTGCAATTGGAATAATGCTGTATTTAATTCCGCCTTTATATGGTGAAGGTTACGGACTAATTAATAATTTATTAGAAGGAAACTCCTTGGCTGCCCTAAAAGACATTCCGTATAATGTAGATTTCGAAAATGTTTGGATTGTTATCGGTTTTTTATTACTAATTACGCTATTTAAAGCCATAGCCATGACTACCACATTTGCTGCTGGTGGTGTTGGAGGAATCTTTATTCCTACCTTAGTTATGGGAAGTGCTTTAGGTAATGTATCAGCAAAAATAATTAATCAATTAGGCGGTAGCGTATCTGAATCTAACTTTACTTTAATAGGCATGACTGGCTTAATGGCCGGAGTATTACATGCTCCTTTAACCGCTATTTTTTTAATTGCAGAAATTACTGGTGGTTATAATTTATTTGTTCCTTTAATGTTAGTTGCTGCAATTTCTTTTGCAGTTACAAAATACTTTATATCAAACTCTATTTACACGGTAGAATTAGCTGAACGGGGCGAACTCATTACACATAACAAAGATAAAAATGTGCTAATGATGATGAAGATTAACAAATTGATAGAAACAAATTTTAAAGCCGTTCATCCTGAAATGCTTTTAGGTAATATGCTTAAAAAGGCAGTATCTAATTCTAATAGAAATATTTTCCCTGTAATTGAAAAAGATAAACAGTTTTTAGGAATTGTTTTGCTAGATGATATTAGACCTATTATGTTTGATACCGAAATGTACGACAAAGTTACTGTAGAAACTTTTATGAGAAGTGCGCCATCGATTATTCAGCATACTGATTCTGTTGAAAAAGTAATGCAAAAATTTAAAGAAAGTGGCGCTTGGAATTTACCTGTTATCAAAAACGGAAAATACCTTGGCTTTATCTCTAAATCTAAATTACTATCCGCTTATCGATCAAAACTAATTGAGGTTACTTCTTAGCTAAAAACGTAACCATTTTATCAGGAAAATCGGTAAAACCACCGTCAATATTTGCTTCAAAAAATAATACTTGTAACATTTCATCAAAAGAAGAAAACTCATCTAATTTATCGGCTCTAAAAGTATATGGATGCACTTTTAACCCGAGTTTATGAGCATCAGTAACCAAAGAAGTAAACAACCATTTTCCGCTTTCTTTTTTATCAATAATTTGCTTGTACCAAGGTCCAATTCCGTCTGCATACGTTGCAAAATATTTTAATTGTTTTGTTTCTTCAGTAAACTCCATCAATTGCACTAAAAACAAATCAGATTGTAATTCTGTTCTAACTCTTTCCAACTCTTTGGCATCAAAACATTGAAAAATACAGTTGTCTTTTTTTGTTTTATAACCATAATCTGATAAAATAGCTAAAGTGATTTTAGCAATATCTTTTCCGTTTTCATGATGAAATTCAGGATTTTTAATCTCTGGATAAATTCCGATATTTTTCCCGGTACTATAATTTAATCCCTGAATCAATTCTATCTCTTGCTCAAAAGAATGTAGTTTAAAATTCCCTTTGTTTTTAGGAAAGCGCGTCGGATAAAACTGTTCTCCCGTTTTTTGGTCAAAACGTTCGGTTACTTGTAATTGCTGCAACTCATTAAAAGTAAAATCAATTACATAAAAACGATTGTCTTTTCGTTTTTTATCAGCAAAAACCTCAGCAACATTGGTAACATCATCTAAATAAATATCATGAATCACCACAGGAACATTGTCTTTACTTAACACCAAATCTTGCTCAATATAATCTGGACTCATAGCATAGGCCATTGCTTTTGCTTCCATAGTATGTTCTGGCAAATATGCAGATGCTCCACGATGTGCAATTACTATTTTTTTTGAATTCATTTTATTTTCTTTCTTGGTTTTAATACAGCTTATTAGTATAAATAGCATTGCAATAAACAGTACTTTTTTAGCAATTATTTCACCATTGTTCATTTTATAAAAATAAAAAAAGTCAAGAGAAAATTCTCTTGACTTTTAATTTATTATCAAATCTTTTAAAAAAGATTTTTACGTTTTCTAGTTTAACATAGATTCTCTTGAACCTCCTGCTGCAAAAATAGCTCTCATTCTTAATTTTTGACCTTCAGAGAACATAGTCATACAATCATCATTTGTATAATCCATATAATTCATAGTCATATCAGTAGACTTACAATTTACTGTTGGATAAGTAGGACAACCATAGTTAGGACCATCTGAAGATGGAGTATCAGCTACGAAATCATCTTGACGACATCTACCATCACCCCAAATATGACGTAAGTTTAAATAGTGACCAACTTCGTGAGTCATCGTTCTACCACCATCAAACGGAGCAGACACATAACCTGTTGTTCCAAAATACTGAGGACCACATACCACACCATCAGTAGCTAAACTACCACCTGGAAATTGTGCATATCCTAAAATTCCACCGCCTATTTCACAAACCCAAATATTTAAGTGAGTTTCAGGAGTTACAGGTGGATAAGCAGATTTTACTGAATTATTTGTTCCCCAAGATGACTGAGAACTAGCATGTCTAAAAGTACCTGCTAATGTGAATGAAACTTCAGAATCTGCAGCGACAGCAGCAAATTCAGCTGGTGTACTATTTGCATCCGAATTTTGCTTTCTAAAATCAGCATTTAATACTGATATTTGAGAAGCAATTTGTGCATTACTAATGTTTTCGTTTGAATTACTGTATATAACATGTACATATACAGGAATATTAACTATCCCTAAGTTATCTGGCTCAGGAGGAGTACCTCCACCTCCACCGTTGGTAGGCTTTCCTTTGGCTGCTACAAATTTACGTGTAGCATATTCTACATCATACATTTTTTTATGCAATCCTTTGTTTTCTTTTAATTGTCGGTTTAAAACCTTCATTGAATGACACTTATCATTTGCACCACCTCTTGCTTGATTGTCTTCAGTAACTAAATAGAAGTCACTCATGTCAATTGCCTCTTGAGTTGGTAATCCCGAATCGTTAGCATTGTCTTGACATCCTACCAAAATCGAAGCAGCTACTGCTAATGTTAAAAAAATTCTTTTCATTTTGTAAAAAATTTAAAATAAGTTAATTAATAATCATCCCCTTTGGACAATAACCTTGTTAAAACCTCACTTATTTAATTATAACAGATAAACTTGTTAATTTATTATCAATTAATCAATAATTTAATGAGTTTGTTAACGATGAGCAATATACACTTTTATTTTAAATGTTAAATAAAAGTTAATACAACCGCTTTTCTCTTTAAAAATCACTTCTAAAGGCTTATTTCAAACGACATTAAATTGTTTAATTTTTATACAAAAATCTAAAAAAACATCAAATTCAAACACAAACAATCATAAACCATTAAATTTAAACACATTAAGAATACGTTAATTACAATTTCTAAAAACGTAATTTAATTCTTAATAAAAACTATCTTTATACTCTAAAAAACATTTATGGAAAACTCATTTAACAATAAAGTTCTTGTAGCTCAAGTATCAGAAACAGATAGAGTTGCTTTTTACAAAAAAACCTATGCGCATGTTGGTTTTGGTGTGCTTTTATTTATCGTATTTGAATATTTACTATTGCAAAACGCTACAATAGTTGAGTTTGCTTTATCGATGACCCAAGGTTATAAATGGCTATTATTATTAGGTGGCTTTATGTTGATTACCAATTATGCTGAGAGTACGGCTTTAAAAACATCAGATAAAAACTTACAATATTTAGCATACTCGGGTTATGTATTTGCAGAAGCATTTATTTTTATTCCGCTTATTTACATGGCTATTTCTTACACCAATAATTTTGAAGTTATTAAACAAGCCGGAATCGTAACTTTAGGGTTGTTTGTGGGAATATCATCAATTGTATTTATCACCAAAAAAGATTTCTCTTTTATAAAAGCAGGCTTAAGTGTTGGTTTCTTTATCGCAATCGGACTTATTATTGCGGGTACTTTATTCGGTTTTAATTTAGGTTTATGGTTTTCTGTAGGAATGTGTGTTTTAGCCGCAGGTTCTATCTTATACCAAACTTCTAACTTAGTTAACAAATTTTCTACCGACGATTATATACCGGCTGCATTAGGCTTATTTGCTTCTTTAATGTTGTTGTTTTGGTATGTTTTACAAATTTTTATGTCGAGAGATTAAGAGTCTGTAAATTTAAAACACTCTAAAATTAATTTGAAGCTATTTCCCGCTTTCAGCACTCGCTTTTTTTAAGAAAAATAAAAAAGAGCTCAAACAAATGCTTCAATCGGGGCTAGGTATTTCTACACAATTTTATATTTAAATAAGATTAAATTATCGTCATGCTGAATTTAGTTCAGCATCGCATCAAAAGTAGAGTTATGCCAAATCAGGTTGTGAACCTGAAGTAAATTCAGGTTGACGAATTCGATTTATTATTTTTTTGTTATATTTTTTTTTAGATAAAATTTAAACAGGCTCTAAATTAAAAAGACCTCACAGTATAAAATCTGTGAGGTCTTTTTGTTTGATACAAAACGCTATTAGCTAAAAGAAAGTTTTAACTCAACATCATTTGTGCTCTTTTTAAAGCCGTTACCAAAATATCTATTTCTTCTTTGGTATTATAAAAAGCAAATGATGCTCTCACTGTACCTGGAATACAATAAAAATTCATAATAGGCTGTGCACAATGATGCCCTGTACGAACGGCAACACCCAATTTATCTAATATACTTCCAATATCATAAGGATGAATTCCTTCGATATTAAATGATATTACAGATGCTTTATTCGTGGTTCCGTATATTTTTAAATTTTCAATTTTCTCTAATTCTTCAGTTCCGTATGCTAACAGTTCACTTTCTTGTTTTGCTATGTTTTCAAAACCAATAGCATTCATATAATCTATGGCTGCTCCGAAAGCAATTCCTCCGCAAATATTAGGTGTTCCAGCTTCAAATTTATGAGGTAACCCTGCGTAAGTAGTTTTTTCGAAAGTTACGGTTTCAATCATCTCTCCTCCTCCTTGATATGGCGGCAGTAAGTTTAACAACTCTTCTTTACCATATAATAAACCAACACCAGTTGGTCCACACATTTTATGAGCAGAAGCTACATAAAAATCAGCATCTAACTCCTGAACATCCGGTTTTATATGTGGTACTGCTTGTGCTCCATCGATTAAAACATAAGCTCCGAATTTATGAGCTGCATGAATAATTTCTTTTATTGGGTTTATGGTTCCTAATGCATTTGATACATGATTACAAAAAACCAATTTCGTTTTTGCATTTAGTAGCTCGTGATACACATCCATTCGTAATGAACCGTCTTCATCCATCGGAATCACTTTTAAAACCGCACCTGTTTTTTCACAAAGCATTTGCCAAGGAACAATATTCGAGTGATGTTCTAAAGCAGAAACTATAACTTCATCGCCTGTTTTTAAAATAGCTGCAAATCCTGAAGCAACAATATTAATACTGTGTGTTGTACCTGCTGTTAAAATAATCTCATACGACTGTTTTGCGTTAAAGTGCTTTTGAACTTTAAGACGTGCTTCTTCATATTTATCAGTTGCTTCCTGACTTAAAGTATGTACGCCTCTATGAATATTCGCATTGTAGTTAGAGTAATAATCAACAATAGCATCAATAACCACTTGTGGCGTTTGTGAAGTTGCTCCATTATCAAAATACACTAATTTTTTTCCATGTACTTCTCTATTCAGAATAGGAAAATCAGCTCTAATTTCGTCTACATTAAACATATAAAAATCATTATTTTAAACAAAGGTACTGCTTGCTTTTTCAAATACAAACATCAAACAATTAAATTCTTACATTTGCTAAAATTGTTTTGTATGAAGAATTTAAAAAGAGTACTCTTACTGGTTATTATTATATTGGTTATTACTGTTTATTTTAATTATCCGAAGTTAAATATTCTTGCGGGTTACTCTGCAAAAAACACCGCTTCCTCAGTTTTTTTAGCGGAACGTGGTTTAGCATTTACTGATGAAAACGACAATAATTTTTCTCCTATTAACTTAACTTCTGATGCCATAAATAAAGAAGAAAAATCGGCTACAGGTTCTGCTTTTGGC
Organism: Tenacibaculum sp. SM2510; assembly: GCF_057002845.1. Classification (NCBI taxonomy): domain Bacteria; kingdom Pseudomonadati; phylum Bacteroidota; class Flavobacteriia; order Flavobacteriales; family Flavobacteriaceae; genus Tenacibaculum; species Tenacibaculum sp. SM2510. The sequence goes on along the minus strand of NZ_CP192703.1, from coordinate 2,027,091 downwards.
CTTTTAAAAAGAAAGGCTATTTATAGAGAAGGTTTAGGGGCTGTTTTAATAAATGACACATATGATGCTTCTAAAAAAACGTTAGTTCCTAAACGTAGTAAACCTGATAATTCTACGCCGTTTCCGTATGGAAATGCTGATCAAAAAAATACGCTTTTTTCAAATATTGATTATAAAAAACTTAACGAAACTATTGATACTATTTTTAACGATATAAATCAAACTCGTTCGGTTTTAGTAATCTATAAAGATCAAATTATTGCTGAAAAATATAGCGACGGATTTGATAAAAATTCTAAACAACTAGGTTGGTCTATGACCAAAAGTATTGCGAGTACTATTGTTGGAATTTTACAATGTGAACGAAAATTATATGTGAATTCTGATAATTTATTTGATGAATGGAAAAATGATGAACGAAAAAACATTACGCTTCATAATTTACTACAAATGAATTCTGGTTTAGAATGGTTGGAAGATTATAATACAATCTCTGATGTTACTAAAATGCTTTTTCTTGAAGAAAACATGACTAAAAGTCAAATAAACAAACCTCTTGTGGGAAAACCAAACGAAACATGGAACTACTCTTCTGGAACCACCAATTTAATTTCAGGGCTTATCCGTAAACAATTTAAAACACACCAAGAGTATTTAGATTATTGGTATACTGCGTTAATCGACAAAATTGGCATGAACTCTATGCTTATAGAAACTGATATGAGCGGTAACTACGTAGGTTCTTCTTATGGTTGGGCAACAGCAAGAGATTGGGCCAAACTTGGACTTTTATATTTACATAACGGAGAATGGAATGGTGAACATCTTTTTGATAAAGATTGGGTAGATTACGCTACAACTCCAACTCCTGGTTCAGATGGTTGGTATGGTGCTCAAATTTGGTTAAATGCTGGTAATAGATATCCTGATGTGCCAAAAAACATGTATTCTTTTAATGGTTATAAAGGGCAAAATGTTTTTATCTTGCCAAACGAAAATTTAGTAGTCGTTCGTACAGGTCTTACCAAAAATGCCGATATGAATACGCTATTAAAAGGAATTATTACTTCAATTAAAAACTAACGAATGAACCCATATTATTACGTACTTTCTGTAAACGGAATCCTTTTAGTATTCAGTATTCTTTTTTACTTCTTTCCGCCTAAAAAAATAAATGCTATTTATGGTTACCGAACCAATAAAGCCATGAAAAATGAGGTTGTTTGGCAGTTTGCTAATACTTATTTTAATAAACAATTCTTAATTTATTCTGCCATTTCACTTATTGCTTCATTAATATTGGCATATATAGCTAAAGAATTAACGTGGCAACCTATGGCAATTATGTTATTGTCTTTAGCGGTATCTGTGATTAAAACAGAACAAGAAATTAATAAGAATTTTGACGAAGAAGGGAATAAGATAAAATAATTTTAATAGCGATTAAGTGCTTTTACTATATGTGATTCTGAATTTATTTCAGAATGACGTTAATGCATAATTTTAATGGAAAAAAGTAAATGCTAACCTGAACTTGTTTCAGGTTGGCATTATTGTTATTCTTTCTTATTGATAAATTTACTTAACATACTCTTCTTTTAATAAAGTAATATCGTCGATAATTTTTTGCATATTATCTTTCTTGGTTCCATCATACGAACCTCTAATTTGTCCTTTTTTATCAATTAAAACAAAGTTTTCAGTATGCACCCAATCACTATCTCCACCGTCACCTTCATCTAGAACAGCAAAATAATGTTTTCGAGCTAAATTATAAATGTGCTTTTTATCGCCTGTAGTAACATTCCATTTTCCGTCAATTACACCTTTAGCATCCGCATATTTTCTTAATTGAGGCACACTATCCATCACCGGAGTTACCGAATGTGATAAAAACATAATATCATCATCATTTTTATAATGCGTTTGTAATTCACTCATATTATAAGCCATTACAATACAAATTGTTTGGCAACGCGTAAAAAAGAAATCAGCTATATAAATTTTATCTTTATAATCGGCATTTGTAATTGTTTCTCCGTTTTGATTGATCAATTTAAAATCACCAATTTTATGATTTTTTGACTTTTTTCTAACAGAAACATCTACCAATCTTGGATTAATATCTGCTGGATTATAAATAGGTAATTTTTCTTCAACTTTTACTAAATGATAAAAAACAGGGATCCCTACCGCACAAAAACCGATTAAAAAAAGTATGGTGATTTTTGATTTTTTAAAGAATTTTAAATCCATCTTAGTCTTTTTCACAAAAATACGACTAAAAACAAGGCTTATATATCTTATATCATAAAAGATTTGTTAAAACCAAACCTCATCTATACTACAAACTTTTACAGCTCTTATGAAAAACGTACATTTGTCCGATTTTAAATTTAGATATACACCTTTATGGAAATTTTAATAAAAGCAACACAATTTATTTTAAGCTTATCGCTTTTAATCGTTTTACACGAATTAGGGCATTTTATTCCTGCTAAAATATTTAAAACCAAAGTAGAAAAATTCTATTTGTTTTTCGATTATAAGTTTTCATTATTCAAAAAGAAAATAGGTGATACTGTTTACGGTATTGGCTGGATTCCGTTAGGAGGATACGTAAAAATATCGGGAATGATTGATGAAAGTATGGATACTGAACAAATGGCATTACCGCCACAGCCATGGGAATTTCGTTCTAAACCAGCATGGCAACGTTTAATAATTATGTTAGGTGGTGTAATTGTAAATTTTGTTTTAGGTATCGTTATATACATCTGTTTAATGTATGCTTATGGTGAAAAATTTTTACCAAACGAAAGTTTAAAAGATGGTATTTGGGTACAAGATCAGTTAGGTAAAGATTTAGGTTTACAAACAGGTGATAAAATACTTTCTGTAGACGGGCAACAGATTCAGAAATTTGGAGAACTTCCTTTAGAGTTTATTAATGGAAACAATTATACCGTTGAAAGAAACGGTGTAAAAGTAGAAAAAGTAATTCCTATTGATTTTATTTCTAAATTAATTGATCGCGGAAAAAATGCTGGCTCTTTTATCAGTTACAGAAAACCTTTCATAATTGCAGGCTTACAAAAAGACTCCTTAAACGCAAGTGCAAATATTCTTAAAAAAGATATTATTACTGCTATTAACGGACAAAAAATAAAATATTACGATCAAGCAAAACCTATTTTACAAAGCTTAAAAGGACAAGACATTACAGTTACTTTAAAAAGAAATAAAGAGATTTTAAACGTTCCTGTTAAAGTTTCTGAATACGGAAACCTGGGAGTTTCTTGGGGAGCTGTATCTTTACCTGATTTAGAAAAATTAGGGTATTACGAATTGGCAGAAAAGTCATATTCTTTTGGAGAGGCAATCCCTGCCGGAACAACAAAAGCATGGACTACCTTAACAAACTATATTAAGCAAATGAAAAAGGTTTTTAACCCGAGTACAGGTGCTTATAAAGGTTTAGGTGGATTTATTTCTATCGGTAGCGTTTTTCCTGCTGAATTTAGCTGGCAATCTTTTTGGAACATCACCGCTTTCTTATCTATTATGTTAGGTTTTATGAATTTATTACCGATACCTGCTTTAGATGGTGGACACGTAGTATTTACCTTATGGGAAATGATTACCGGTAAAAAACCTGGCGACAAGTTTTTAGAGTATGCGCAGTTAACAGGTTTTGTTTTACTTATTATTCTATTACTATTTGCTAACGGTAACGATATTTTTAGGCTATTCAAATAAAAATACTAAACTACATATAACAAAAGCATCGTAATTTTTACGATGCTTTTTCTGTTTATAAATCAGTAGTAAGAATTAAATACTATTATATTATAATCTTATTTTCTCCTATAAGAAAATAAGTGTTCAAGCTAAAAAAAGAAGCATCCTATTAAATAGGATGCTTCTTTTTTTATTCGAGTAGTTAAGCTATAATCTTTATTTACAATCAAGTATCATAGCATCATTCTGAATACATTTCAGAATCACATGTTTATAATAAATAATATCTGTTATGATGAAAACCTGAAACAAGTTCAGGTTGATGTAAAGTGAGTTCTTATAAATTACGAACAATCAAATTTTAATAATTGATCTACTATTTATTCATGTTTTCTGTAGCGCGTTTTTCTAACTCGGCCTGAAACTCTTCCATTACCGGTTTTACGGTGCTTTCTGGTATTTCTGCTACCTTAATATACATTAAACCATCTATTGCGTTGTTAAATTTCGGATCTACATTAAAAGCAACCAAACGTGCATTTTGCTTCACATATTTCTTAATTAAAACAGGCATACGCAATGCTCCTGGTTCAATTTCATCAATAATTTTATCAAATTTCTGCATATCTGCTTCTGTAGAATCAAATACAAAGTCTTTATCGGCATCCTTTAACTTTACTTTATATTCTTTTTTAGGGTGAATGTACTGTGCAACATACGGATCGTAGTAATGAGATTTCATAAACTCGATCATTAACGATTTAGAAAAGTCAGAAAACTGATTACTAATACTTACTCCGCCCATTAAGTATTTATACTCTGGATATCTTAATGTTGTATGCACAATTCCTTTCCATAATAAAAACAAAGGCATTGGTTTTTGTTGATAGCTTTTAGCGATAAAAGCCCTACCTAATTCAATAGTGTTTTGCATCATCGGATACAACTCTGGCTCTATTCTAAATAAAGTATGAATATAAAAACCATGGATTCCATGTTTTTTATAAATATCTTTTCCTAAGCCCATTCTATAAGAGCCTACCAATTCATTTTGCACATTATCCCACAAGAAAAGGTGGTGATAATACCTGTCAAATTTATCTAAATCAATTGCTTTATTGGTTCCTTCACCTACTTCTCTGAAAGTAATTTCTCTTAATCGACCTATTTCATGTAAAAGATTCGGTATTTCTTTTGCACTTGCAAAAAATACTTCGTAATTTTTACTTTGCAACAATCTACTTCCTTTTTCTCTTAAATCATTTACTTCTTTAATAAATAAATCAGGAGCTCTTTGAGAAGTTATTTTGCTTACTCTTTTCGGAATTTTTAAGTTCTTGCTAGATAAAATTTTCTGAGAAGCTTTCTCAAACGGATTTGCCAGCATGTATGTTTTTCTTCTTATAAATTCATAAAAAGAAGGTACATCTTTATATTGCTCTTGGTCTTTTACCGAAATAGGTTTTCCTATTCTTACTTTTATTATTCTCTTTTTACTTGAAATTACTTCTGATGGCAATTTAGCCGTTCGTAACGTATCGCTTATTTTAGATAAAATATAGAATAACGGACTGTTTTTAGCATGAAAGTAAATTGGTATTACGGGTACTTTTGCTTTTTTAATCAAACGAACAGCTCCGTCTTCCCATGGTTTATCAACCATTAATTTGCCATCTCGATAAGTAGAAACCTCACCTGCTGGAAAAATACCTAATGGTTTTCCTTCACGTAAATGCAATAAAGCTCCTTTAATACCTGCCATACTCGACTTAGCATCTTTTCGGCTTTCGAAAGGATTCACAGGCATTATGTAAGGCTTTAAAGGCTCTGCTCTGTGTAATAAAAAGTTTGCTATAATTTTATAATCCGCTCTTTTTTCAACCAATAATTTCAACAATAAAATACCATCAATTCCTCCTAAAGGATGATTTGATATTGTTATAAAAGGGCCTGTTTTTGGTATTCTCTTAAAGTCTTCTTCTGGTATTTCAAATTCAATTTTACAATCATCTAAAAGACCATTTAAAAAATCTAAATCAGATTTATCTTTATTATTATCATACAATCTGTTAACCGCAGAAATACGTAAAACTTTCATCAACAACCAACCCATAAAAGTTCCGGCAGCACCGAACTTATCAACTCCAATAACTTTAGCAATTTCTTTTGATGTAACTAATCCCATTAATTCAAATTTGGCATAAATGCAAATATAACTGAATTTTGCGACACTTTCATTTTTTATTGTATAACCAACTGCGCTGTTTCAGTATTAATCTGACTGATAATCGATTTTCCTTTTTTTCTTATTTCCTTTATCGCTTGCTCATTAAAATGACGAATAGTATAAAGGGTTACCTCTTTATATGGTTTTATATTAAATTTTGTTTTTAATTCGTTGTAAAAGGCATCGAAGTTATTATATTTATCATCAATACAAACCGAAAAACTAATTGCTGAGTTCTGAATCAGATTTACTTTTAACTTATAATCATCTAGTTTTTTAAAAATATCACTGATATTACTCTCCACCATAAAAGAGAAGTCTTTTGCTGAAATTGAAACCAAAATTTGATTTTTTTTCACAATAAAACAAGGAACTTCAGGTGTTATTTTATTTCCGCGACCAACACAGGTTCCTTTATTAGAAAGATCATCAAAAGAACGAACAAATAACGGAATGTTTTTTTGTTCTAATGGCTGAATTGTTTTTGGGTGAATTACAGATGCTCCGTAAAAAGCCATTTCAATAGCTTCGGTATATGATATCTCATGTAACAATTCTGTTTTAGCAAACACACGAGGGTCTGCATTTAAAACACCTTCAACGTCTTTCCATATAGTAACACTATCTGCATTTAAACAATACGCAAAAACACCTGCAGTATAATCAGAACCTTCTCTTCCTAATGTTGTTGTTTCTACACCAACACCTCCCAAAAAACCTTGAGTTATATTTAATTGGGTAGTATCTATATTTTCTTTAATCGTTTTTTCTGTTAACTCCCAATTAACTTTTGCATCTCTATAATTAACATCTGTTTTTATATAATCTCTTACATCTAATAATTTATTATTTATGCCAATTTCTAATAAATATGCACTTACAATATTGGTTGATAACAACTCGCCATACCCAATCATTTGATCGTATACATAATTATATTCTTGTGATTTATTACTCGCCATAAAACCACTTAAATCACCTAGTAAAGAATCTACTTTATTATAAACTTGATGATTTTTTGAAAACAAATCGTCAATTATTTTTTTATGGAAACTCTCCACAAAACCTATAGTGTCTTTTAAATTTTCTTTCTTATAAAAATACGCTTCTATAATTTTCTCAAAAGCGTTTGTCATTTTTCCCATAGCAGAAATAACAATCAATACATTCTCGATACCTTCTTCTTTTAAAACTCGGGCTACATTCTGTACACCATTAGCATCTTTTACCGATGCGCCACCAAACTTAAATATTCTCATTGCAAAATTGTATTAAGCTTAGTTCATTCATATGGCAAACTCTCCATTGATCATAAACCGTAGCGCCTGTACTCTTATAAAAATCTATGGCATTTACATTCCAATCTAACACCTCCCATGCAACTCTTTTAAAATTATTTTCTTGTGCATATTTCATAATTGAAGTATATAATTTTTTTCCTGCCCCAATTCCTCTTTTAGTTTCGGTTACCATTAAATCCTCTAAATGAAGTGTTTTTCCTTTCCACGTAGAATAACGCTCATAAAAAAGTGCCATTCCTACAATCGTACCATCTAACTCTTCTGCTACAAACGTTTTAAACTTAGGCTTATTTGAAAACCCGTCACGAATTATATCATCAACAGTAATTTTCACTGCATTAGGTTCTTTTTCAAAAACTGCTAATTCAATAATTAAGCTAAATATTGATGATGCGTCTTTTCTCTCTCCTGATCTAACTATAAAACTCATTGTAAAATTTTTGTGTAAAGATAATTTTTATAATACTCCTTTAAAACAAATAGAAAATTAAAACACATCGTATGTTTTTGTTGAAAATTTTAAAATACGAAATCGTTGTAGAAACGTAAAAAAGTTGGCATCTTTGTACACAACACAAAAATTCGACATGAATAACAAGCACATGACTCTTGGGGAGTTTATTATTGGTAATCAAAAAGATTTTAAATATTCTTCGGGGGAATTATCTCGCTTAATAAACTCTATACGATTGGCTGCCAAAGTAGTGAACCATGAAATTAGAAAAGCAGGATTAGTTGATATTACTGGTGCTGCCGGAGATGTTAATATTCAAGGAGAAGCACAACAAAAGCTAGATGTATTAGCAAATGATCTTTTTAAGCAAACGCTAATTAACCGTGAAATTGTTTGTGGGATTGCAAGTGAAGAAGAAGATGATTTTGTGGTGGTAGAAGGTCAAAACAAAGCTAACGAAAATAAATACGTTTTACTGATGGATCCTTTAGACGGCTCATCGAATATTGATGTAAACGTATCTGTTGGAACTATTTTCTCTATATATAGAAGGGTTTCTCCAGATGGCACACCTGTTACTAAAGAAGATTTTTTACAAAAAGGAAGCGAACAAGTAGCTGCAGGTTATGTTGCTTACGGTACCTCTACAATGCTAGTTTTTACAACTGGTAATGGAGTAAACGGATTTACATTAAACCCGGCAATCGGTACATTTTACTTATCTCACCCAAACATGCAGTTTCCAGAAATTGGTAAAATATACTCAGTAAGTGAAGGCTATTTTACTTATTTTCAAGAAGGAATGAAACGCTTTTTAATTCACTGTAAAGAACTAAACGAAGCTGACAACAGACCTTATACTGCTCGTTATGTTGGCTCATTAGTTACCGATTTTCATAGAAATATGATTAAAGGTGGAATTTATATATATCCATCAACAAAAATTACGCCTAACGGAAAATTACGTTTATTATACGAATGTAACCCTATGGCTTTTATTTGTGAGCAAGCAGGTGGTAAAGCAACTGACGGATTTACAAGAATTATGGATATAGATCCAACAGAATTACACCAACGTGTTCCTTTTTTCTGCGGAAGTAAACAAATGGTAGAAAAAGCTGAAGGATTTATGAATGAGTTTTCTGCAGATGAAAAACCAACTTATTAAAGAATAACAATTATTTATACCTAAATAAATTATCGATAAGGCAAACAGTTGTTTGCCTTATTTTTTTGGATTAAATTTACAATTATATTAATGAATTATTAACTTACTAAAAAACATACAATTATGGCTTTTGACTTACCAAAATTAGGATATGCATATGATGCATTAGAACCAAATATAGATGCTAAAACTATGGAAATTCACCATAGCAAACACCATAACGGATATACAAGTAAATTAAATGCTGCTATTGCAGGTACTGATCTAGAAGGGAAATCTATTGAAGATATTCTTGCTACTTTAGATATGAGTAATGGTGCAGTTCGTAATAATGGCGGTGGATTTTACAATCACTCTTTATTCTGGACAGTAATGAACCCAAAAGATAGAGGTTATTTATCTGGAGAATTAAAAGATGCTATCGAAGCTCAGTTTGGTTCTAAAGATGCTTTTATCGAGGCTTTTTCTAAGGCTGCTGCAACTCAGTTTGGTTCAGGATGGGCTTGGCTATGTGTTCATAAAGGCGGAAAAATAGAGGTTTGTTCTACTCCAAATCAAGATAACCCATTAATGCCAGGTGTAACTTGTGGTGGAACTCCTATTTTAGGATTAGATGTTTGGGAACATGCTTATTACTTAAACTACCAAAACCGTCGTCCTGATTATATTGATGCTTTCTTTAAAGTAATTAACTGGAACGAGGTTGAAAAAAGATATGCTGATGCTAAATAGTAACGCAGTTACTTTTTACAGTTCACGCTTATAAAAAAATCCGAAGTTTAAAAACTTCGGATTTTTTATTGTTTATATATTTAACGCTGAAATTATTTTAAAAGAGCTTGTTCTAAATCTGCAATTAAATCTGTTATATCTTCTACTCCAACACTCAAACGGATAAGAGAATCCGTAATTCCTATTTTTAAACGCGCTTCTTCTGGTATAGACCCATGCGACATTGTTACGGGATGATTTACCAAACTTTCTACACCTCCTAACGATTCTGCCAATGTAAATATTTTAGTGTTTTCTAAAAATGTAAAAGCCGCTTGCTTACTTTCATCTTTTAAACGAAAAGAAACCATACCTCCAAAATCATCCATTTGCTTTTTTGCAATATCGTGGTTTGGGTGATTCGCTAAACCTGGATAATAAACATCGCTCACTTTAGGATGCTCTACTAAATATGCTGCCACTGCTTTACCGTTTTCACAATGACGCTGCATACGTAAATGCAACGTTTTAATACCTCTTAAAGCTAAAAATGAATCCATCGGACCTGCAATAGCACCAGCAGCAAATTGTATAAAATGTAATTCCTCTGCCAACTTAGCATTTTTAACCATTAAAGCTCCCATTATTAAATCGGAATGCCCTCCTAAGTATTTTGTTGCAGAATGCATTGTTATATCAGCACCTAAATCTAAAGGACGTTGTAAATACGGTGTTGCAAATGTATTATCAACACCTACTAAAATAGTAGGGTTTTTAGCTTTTACAGCTTTGGTTATCAATGCTATGTCCGCAATTTTCATTAACGGATTAGTAGGGGTTTCTAACCAAACTAACTTGGTGTTTTCAGATATTGCATTTGTTATATTTTCAACAATATCTGTATCAACAAACTTAAACTTTAAGCCATATTTCTCAAACATTCTAGTGAATAACCGATATGTTCCCCCATATAAATCATCACCCGCAATAATTTCATCCCCTGGATTTAAGGTTCTTAAAACACAATCGATTGCTGCTAAGCCTGATGAAAAAGCAAAACCGTGTGTTCCGTTTTCTAACGAGGCAAAAGCTTTTTCTAACGCAGTTCGTGACGGATTTCCTCCTCTAGAATATCCATAACCTTTATGAACACCTGGGCTAGATTGCGCATATGTAGAGGTTTGAAATATAGGTGGCATTACAGCACCTGTAGCCTCTTCATGCTCTTGACCGCCGTGTATTGTTTTTGTGTTGAATTTCATCTTTATTAAAATTTAAAAACAAATTCTTAATTAACTTAATAAATATCTACACTAACTTTAATAAAGCCATTATAGTTCCTAAATGAATTCCCTCATGTAAGTTGTTAAAAGAAATTGCTGTTTCAATAGAATCTAAGGTAAAACCAAGACTTGTTTCATACTCTTTGAATTCAGTAAAAATTCCTGCTTCATAATCTTCCTGCAACGTATCTGGTAATCCTACTAATAATTCTTTTACCTCTTCAAACTCTTCTTCAGAAAATGTTTCTGTTGGTAATGTTCCTTTTTTATAGGTCTCTATTAACTCATCAGAGGCTAAACAATTTAAACCTGATAATTTATAATTCAATAATTGCTGTGTTACTACCAAATGGGCAACATTCCATGCAATGTTATTTTTAAACCCTTCAGGTATTTTATGTAACTGTTCTATTGATAAATGATCGATTTTTTTTAAAACTAATTCTCTCGATTTTTTTAAAATTTCAAATTGCTTGTTCATTATTCTACTTATTTTAGCGTACCTCAAAGATAATTATTAAACTATGAAGAAAGTATATTTTTTACAAACTTGTGATACTTGCCGACGCATATTAAAAGAAGTAAATATTAACGGATTTGAAAAGCAAGAAATAAAAACAAACGCTGTAACTGTTAATCAGCTAGAAGAAATGAGAAAACTAACAGATAGCTATGAAAGCTTGTTTAACAAAAGAGCTAGATTATACAAAGAACGAGATTTAAAGAATAAAACAATTACCGAAGACGATTACAAACAGTTTATTTTAGAAGAGTATACTTTTTTAAAGCGTCCTGTTTTTATAGTTCATGATAAAATTTTTATTGGAAACAGTAAAAAAGTAGTCGAAGCGCTAAAAGAACTGGTGAATTAGTTGTTTTCGGAATTTAATCCTACAGATAAAAACACTCATTCCAAAAAAATAAGTAATCGCTCTTATCTATTTTGATAAAAACCTGTAAACTCAAGTGAATTTTACAATTGAAATAAGTAAAATTTGTATCGAGAATAAGGTTTTTAGCCTCTAAATGAGTTCTCAATACAATTTTCCATCAAAAATCACTCGGACTGACATTTCAAAAACACCTATAACACATAAAGTACTAAACGTAAAAAAGCTTCAAAATCTAACGATTAAGAAGCTTTTTTGTTGGCCTACAAGGACTCGAACCTTGAATGTCGGTACCAAAAACCGGTGTGTTACCAATTACACCATAGGCCAATAAGTTATTACAAATATAGAAACAATGTTTTAAAACTAAAAAACAATAATCAGTTTTTATAAGAAATCCTCACGAACTTCGTAAGGATTAAGTTGGCCTACAAGGACTCGAACCTTGAATGTCGGTACCAAAAACCGGTGTGTTACCAATTACACCATAGGCCAATAACTTATTGCGGGTGCAAATATAATACAAAGTTTTATTTCGGCAAATTTTTTCTGCTTTTTTTCATTTAACACAATTTTATATAGACTTTTGATTCGTTAACTGCCTCAAAATTATATTTTTGTTTTCAGTAAAAAACCAACAGTTATTAATACTTTCGTACTTTATTATACAAAAAACTATGAACGAATTTAACTACAAAAAATGGAATGTCCTTTTAGGATGGTTTTCATTTGCCGTGGCACTAATCACATATACACTAACCCTAGAACCTACAGTTAGTTCTTGGGATTGTGGAGAATACATTTCTACCGCAGTAAAACTAGAAGTTGGGCACCCACCAGGAGCACCGTTATTTCAAATGCTAGGCGCTTTCTTTGCTATGTTTAGCAACGACCCAGGTCAGTGGGCAAAAATGGTTAACTTCATGTCTGGCTTAGCCAGTGCATTTACAATTTTATTTATGTTTTGGACAATTACCAACTTAGCTAAGAAAATGGCTATTAAAAATGGTAAGTTCAGTAAAAGCGAAGCTATTGCCGTTTTAGGAAGCGGATTAGTTGGTGCTTTAGCCTATACCTTTTCTGATAGTTTTTGGTTTAGCGCAGTAGAAGGTGAAGTGTATGCGATGTCATCTTTTTTAATGGCCTTATTATTTTGGCTAGGATTAAGATGGGAAAGTGAAATCAACACGCCTAGGGGAAACAAATGGTTAGTAGTAATTAGTTTTGTGGTAGGGCTTTCATTCGGAGTGCATATTTTATCACTTTTAGTAATTCCATCTATTGTTTTATTATATTTCTTTAAAACCTACAAAGACATAAATATAAAAACAACTGCAATCGCAACACTTATTTCAATACTTGTTTTAGCTTTTGTTTTTAAATTTTTATTTCCATTTACACTTAAATTCTTTAGTGTTTCTGAATTATTTTTCATCAATCAAATAGGGTTACCATATAACACAGGTACCATTGTTGCTGGTATTGTTTTAATTGCCTTGTTTTTCTTCGGATTAAAATATACGCGCACAAAAAACTTAGTAATGGCAAACACTTTAGTGCTGTCTGTACTATTTATTATGATTGGTTTTTCGTCTTGGTTAATGCTACCAATTCGTGCAAATGCCGATACTGTTATTAATGAAAATAATCCGTCAAGTGCACGAGAACTATTAGCCTATTACAACCGTGAACAATATGGTGATGCTAATGTTTTTTATGACAAATATTATTCTGTTTCTTACGACAGAACACAAGACGCAGATCAACCGTATAAAGATGACAAACCTAAATACGAAAAGAAAGACGGAAAATATGTTATCGTAAATAAGTACAAGAACGTATTACCAAATTACTCTAGTAAACACAAGGGCTTTATACCTCGTATGGTAAACCCTGCTTCAGAAAAAGAATACAAAAGAATTGCCGGAATTCCTGCGCGAAGTAAAAGGCGACCTACGTTTGTAGAAAACATGAAATTCATGATTGATTATCAATTCGGATACATGTACGGGCGTTACTTTATGTGGAACTTTGTAGGGCGACAAAACGATGCACAAGGACATTTAGATATTGAAAATGGTAATTGGTTAAGCGGAATCGATTTTATTGACGAAATGCGCTTAGGATCGCAACAAAACCTACCCGATGACATTAAAAACAACAAAGGACGCAACAAATACTTCTTCTTACCTTTAATTTTAGGATTAATCGGATTGTTTTATCAATCTAAAAAAGATAAAAAGAATTTATACACCCTTGCCCTATTCTTTGCTTTTACTGGTTTTGCTATTATATTTTACACCAACCCAAAACCTTTTGAGCCCCGAGAACGTGATTATGCCGTAGTAGGTTCGTTTTATGTATTTGCTATTTGGATAGGTTTCGGAGTATTCGCATTGTATGATTACCTTAAAAGCTATGCGAACAAAAGAACTGTTGCCATTGCCGTTTCTGCCATTTCACTATTAGCTGTACCTGTTTTAATGGGAGTTCAGAATTGGGATGATCATGATAGAGGTGATCGTTATGTATCTCAACTAAACGCACAAACGTATTTAGAAAGTTGCGACCCAAATGCTATAATTTTTACCATTGGAGATAATGATACTTTTCCGCTTTGGTATATGCAACAGGTAGAAGGTGTACGACAAGATATTAAGATTGTAAATACCAGTCTTTTTCAAACTGCTTGGTATATCGACCAGATGAAAAAGAAAACCTATGAGGCAGATCCTATTCCATCGCAGTTAACACACGATCAATATAAATACGGAACTTTAGACATCGCTTATCATATTGCGCATCCAAGATTTAAAGATTCTATTATTTCTATTAATAATTTTATGCGTTGGATTGAAAGTGATAACGACGCCACTTATTATATTGATGAAGAAATTGATGTAAGAGAGAAATTTTATCCAACAAACAGAATTAGAATTCCTGTAAACAAAGAAAATGTTTTAAAAACCGGATTGGTAGCACAAAAAGATGCTGATAAAATTTTAGACTACATAGATATTACTGTTGATGAGCAAGGCTTAACGAAAAACCGAATCTTAATGCTCGATATTTTAAATAATTTCGATTGGAAACGCCCAATTTATTTTACTGGTGGTGCCAATGCTGATGAAGAATATATTTGGTTGAAAGATTATTTACAACTAGATGGAATGTCGTACAAATTAGTACCGATTAAAACATCTAACAGAGGGAAATCTATATTTGATATGGGACGTATCGATCCTAAAAAAATGTACGAAAACGTTAAAAAATGGGACTGGAAAACCATAAACAACGGTGAAATTTATTTAGATGAACAAAGCAAACGTAACGCAATATCTATTCGTAACAACCTAATGCGTTTATCTGAAGAGTTCTTAAAAGAAGGTGATTCTGTTAACGCAAAAGATGTATTAGATTTATCATTATACAAAATGCCAATCAACGATTTTGGGCATTATAGTATTTCTTTAGGATATCCTGAATTATACTATCGCATAGGAGATAAAGACAAAGCACGTGAAACTGCAGAAACATTAATAAATGTTTTTCAACAAAAATTAAAATATTACAGCACTTTTAAAGATAGTGATGTTGATTTAATTCTTGATAATCTAGAAACGAACTTATACATGTATCAAAATATCATTCAACAAGTTACAAGGTATGATAAAGATATGGACTATGGTAAAAAAGCTTTTGAAGGATATTTAAATCATGCGCGTTTATTTAAACACTTAATGTCCGACGAAGAGGAGCAAGAACAATTTCCGCAAGAACTAGACACTATTAAGCCTTAATCGCAAGGTATACTTTATAAAAAAATCAGCGCGACTAAATTTAGTCGCGCTGATTTTTTTATAAATATGTAAAATGTATTTCTAATAAGGTTATGGCAATAAAAACCATATCGTTCCCACGATAATTAAAAAAAGTTATTCTTTTAAAGAATATACTAAGTTTAAACGAATAGCTTAAATGTACTGTTGTACTAAACCGATTAAAGTATTAGCATCTTGCTCTCCTGTTTGGCGCCATTTCATCTCTCCTTGTTTATAAATCATAAAAGTAGGATTTCCTTTAACGCGCAAAGCTTCTGCTAAAATTTCGTTCTGTCTTATATCAATCTTTATTACTTTTGCTTTATCACCTAAAGCAGCAGCAACATCACGAAGCGTATCTAAACTAGGTTCTAACTCACTCCAATCAGTGTAAAAATCAATTAAAACTGGCTTATTTATACTTATAATTTCACCAAACTTTGTCATCCTATATAATTTTTATATGTAATATCGATCAAAATTACTGTTTTTTTTCTGATTAGATATTAACATTTGTTAAAAACCCTGAAAATCAACCTTTTTTCAATTCAATTACAGTAATTTCTGGCCAAATACCAACTCTACCAGGAAAAGCATGGTAACCAAAACCTCTGTTCACGTTAATATAGCGCCCAAACTCATTATATAAACCAGCCCATTGTTTGTAAACATATTGCGACGGACTCCATTTAATCCACCCAGGTATTTCAATTCCAAACTGCAAACCATGGGTATGACCACTTAGAGTTAACTGATAATTAAAATCATCTTTCTTTATTTTATATTCCCAATGGCTTGGATCATGACTCATCAATATTTTAAAATCATCTTTTTTTATTCCTTCGGATGCTTTTTTAAGATCACCAGCTTGATTGAAACCTTTCCCCCAATTCTCTACACCAACCAAGGCTATTTTTTGCCCGTCTTTTTCTATATATTTATTTTCATTCAATAATAAATCAAAGCCAATTTTCGGGTGCAATTCCTTTATCGCCTTAAAATTCGCAGCTTTATCTTCCTCTGTTTTCCATTTAGAATAATCTCCATAATCATGATTTCCTAAAACAGCATATTTACCTATGGGCGCATCTATTTTCTTAAAAACATCAATCCATTCATCCATCTCATGAGCAAAGTTATTTACAAGGTCTCCTGTAAATAAAATCATATCCGATTTTTGCTCGTTTATCAAATCAACACCGTAAGATATTTTTTCTTTATTCGTAAAACTACCCGAATGTATATCTGTTATATGTGTAATTGTAAATCCGTCAAAAGCTTCTGGTAAATCTTTAAATGACAGTTGATATTTTATCACTTTATAATTATACTTACCTCTAAAAATACCATACAATATGCTTGCAAACGGAATTGCAGCAATACCCAAAGCCAATTTAGCTACAAAAGCCCTTCTACCCGCTAAAGGCTTTGTTTCGGCTGATGATAAAAAAGAAATTCCTTTTCCTATCAATCGCACTACATCTTCACCAATCATAAATATTAAAATAAATAACTTAGGCAGTAACACAACCAACAGCGCTCCTACCGCCCATTGAAATTGCGGAGTTTGCCCAGAGCTTCTATCCGATGAAAGCACTACATAAAAAAAGTTAATGTATGCCAACGAACCAAAAAACAGCCAACCATAACGGATAAACTTATTCTTAGTAATGGTCTTAATTGCCTGAAAAGCATATGCTTCAAACGCAATAATAAGCAATGAAATAATTATAATTGACACCAACCAACGAGACATATATATGTTTTTAAAAGTCGAACAAAGATAGGTTGATTATTAAAAAATGATTTTTAACATCTTGTTAAAGTTTCGTAGCTTTACATGCGAAGTTAATTCCCGTAATTTTATCGATTAACTTCATTAAAAATCGCTTTATAATTGATTAATTTATAAAGTTTTAACACATAAAAATGGCAGATCAAAAACGACTTTTTTTACTAGATGCTTTCGCATTAATATTTAGAGGATATTACGCTTTTATAAAAAACCCACGAATTAACTCGAAAGGAATGGACGTTTCTGCAATTTTGGGTTTTACAAATTCGTTGTTAGATGTTATAAAACGGGAGCGCCCAGATCATTTAGCAGTATGCTTTGATCGTGGTGGATCGGTTGCCAGAGTTGATGCTTTTCCTGAATATAAAGCGAACAGACAAGAAACACCTGAGGCGATAAAAATTGCCGTTCCGTATATTGAAGAAATTTTAAAAGCAATGAATATTCCTGCTATTATAAAAACAGGATATGAAGCCGATGATATTATTGGAACGCTGGCTAAAAAAGCAGAAAAAGAAGGTTATAAAACCTATATGGTAACGCCTGATAAGGATTTTGCACAATTAGTTTCTGAAAATATTTTTATGTATCGACCTCGTTTTGGTGGTGGATATGAAACTTGGGGAGTCCCTGAAGTACAAGAAAAATTTGGTGTAGAAAGACCCGAACAAGTGATTGATTTCTTAGGAATGATGGGCGATTCTGTTGATAATATTCCCGGATTACCTGGTGTTGGTGAAAAAACTGCCAAAAAATTCTTAGCACAATATGGCTCTATGGAAAATCTGCTTGCAAACACAGCAGATTTAAAAGGAAAAATGAAAGAAAAGATAGAAGCTAATAAAGAATTAGGGCTTTTATCAAAAGAATTGGCAACGATAATGTTAGATGTTCCTGTTGAGTTTCATCAGGAAGATTTTGAAATGTGCCAACCAAATATTGAAGCAACTAAAGAAATTTTTACCAATTTAGAGTTCCGTCGTTTAACTGACAATTTCTTAAAAGCTTTTGGGGTTACTGAAAATACATCCGAAGTAAAAAAAGAAGAAAAAACAGCTGCCAAACCGAAAAAAATAGCTGAAAAAAGTACTGCTGGGCAATTCGATTTATTTGCTGCTCCGGGTGCCGGAACTATTACCGAAGTTGAAATTGCTTCTGGTTACAGAAACATCAATAATACCAAGCATCTTTATCAGCATGTAAATTCTCCTTTATCAAGAAAGCTATTATTAAACAAGTTAATGCAACAAGAGTCTGTTTGTTTTGACACAGAAACTACAGGCTTAAAAGCGCTAGAAGTTGAATTAATCGGTATTTCTTTTTCTTGGGAAATTGGCAAAGGATATTATGTTTCTTTTCCGGAAGATCAAGAAGAAACAACCGCAATTTTAGAAGAATTTCGTCCGTTTTTTGAAACATCAACAATTGAAAAAATTGGTCATAATTTAAAATATGATATCAAAGTTTTATCAAACTACAATATTCCTGTAAAAGGTAAATTATTTGATACCATGATTGCGCATTATCTGATAAACCCTGATATGCGACACGGAATGGATATTTTAGCAGAAACCTATTTAAATTATCAGCCAGTTCCTATTACAGAATTGATTGGTAAAAAAGGGAAAAATCAACTTTCTATGCGAACTGTTGATATTGCTAAACAAACCGAATATGCCGTTGAAGATGCCGATATTACTTTGCAGTTAAAAGAACATTTTACCAAAGAATTAGAAAGCGGAAATGTTACCAAACTATTTAACACAATTGAGACTCCGTTAGTTTCAGTTTTAACAGCTATGGAAATAGAGGGAATCAACTTAAATGTTCCCTTTTTAAAAGAGCTTTCTGTTGATTTAGCGAACGATATTGAGCGTTTAGAAAAAAATATTTACGAGCAAGCCGGCGAAGAGTTTAATATTGCTTCACCAAAACAATTAGGTATTGTATTGTTTGAAAATATGCAGCTGGTAGAAAAGCCTAAGAAGACAAAAACAGGGCAATATTCTACTGCCGAAGATGTGCTATCTTTCTTAGCAAAAGAGCATCAAATTATTAGAGATATTCAAGAATATCGTCAATATAAAAAATTACAAAGCACTTATGTAGATGCTTTACCAAATGAGATAAATACCAAAACCGGTCGTATTCATACTTCGTATGCGCAAGCAGTTGCCGCAACAGGAAGATTGAGTTCTAACAACCCTAATTTACAGAACATTCCTATTCGTACAAAACGCGGACAAGAGGTTCGTAAAGCTTTTATTCCGAGAGATGAGAACTATGTATTAGTTGCTGCGGATTACTCTCAAATTGAATTGCGAATTATTGCCGCTTTAAGTGAAGAAGAAACCATGATTGAAGCCTTTAAAAATGGCGAAGATATTCACGCTTCTACTGCAGCAAAAGTTTTTAACGTTCCGTTAAGTGAAGTTACTCGTGAGCAACGTAGTAATGCAAAAACGGTAAATTTCGGAATTGTATATGGTGTTTCTGCCTTCGGACTAAGCAATCAAACCGATTTATCTCGTAAAGAAGCAAAAGCGTTGATTGATACGTATTATGAAACGTATCCAAAACTGCGAAATTACATGGCAGAACAAGTAGATTTTGCTCGTGAAAATGGCTATGTAGAAACCGTTTTAAATCGTCGTAGGTATTTAAAAAACATCAATTCTCAGAATGCCATTGTTCGTGGTGCTGCAGAACGTAACGCAGTAAACGCGCCTATACAAGGAAGTGCTGCCGATATTATTAAATTAGCGATGATTAATATTTATAATCGATTTGAAAAAGAAAATTTTAAATCGAAGATGCTATTACAAGTGCATGATGAATTAGTTTTTGATGCGCATAAGGACGAGTTAGAAATTATTAAGCCAATTATTAAAGAAGAAATGGAAAATGCTTTTAAAATGGCTGTTCCTTTAGATGTTGAAATTGGTGAAGGAGAAAATTGGTTACAAGCACATTAATTAAGAAAGAAGATGGAGTTAGATTATATAGAAAATGTAAATGGTTTTGATGAACATGTTGTTCGTTTATACAATTTCGACAAAACCGAGGCGATTAAATTAAGGGATTTAATTAAGGAAACAGTTATTGAAAAAAGACAAAAATTAAATTTAGCAGAGGTTGATTTTATTGAACCACGTAATTGTAATTTAATTTTTGGTTTATTTAAATCTGATGAAGGAATACTTACGAAAGACAGTGAAACTTTTTTTTGTGTATTAACTTTAAACGGATTTAACACGATGCTAAAACTGATAGAGCCTTATTGTAATAAAGATTCAAGGAGTTATCAATATTTATATGATATTGACAACCCTACCGAATTATTATTCTGCCCTAGTGCAACTAGGTATGATGAATAATTATTTAACTATTTTTTAATTTCAAAAACTACAGGCAAAATCCAATTGGCTCTTAACGGCAAGGTTACGGGGTAATAAATTACTTGTTCGGGTTGCTTTCTTGATAAGAAATTACCGGTGTCCCAAACACGGTTATTGTTCTCATCAACAATTGCTCTAACTGTATATTCTTTTGGCTCTAGTAAGTTGAATTCGACTTTCTGAGAAGATGAAATATATCTTGTTTTTACAACCTTTTTATTATTTAAAAGTTGAATTATAACTGGATGCATTGTTTCTTTTTTCACCTCTAAAATTATGCTTCCATAATCTTCAACAGTAAGTGTTTTAAATTGATACTTTAATGTGTCGTTTGTTGTTTCATACAAATCGATAATTCCTTTCGGTAAAACAGCAAACTTATAATTCATTTTAGGAGTTTTCTCAAACAAAACAGCCAACTTATTTATCGTTTGCTTTTTTACTTCAAAATCAACATTCACTGTATCTTTATCGACTAATGAAAATTTAGATTTATCTATTACAACGATAGGATTATTAGTGTTTAAAAATATGGTATCATTTAAATGTAAATTTATACCTACGGTTGATGATACACTTAAAGAATCTATCTTGTTTTTGCGTAAACGAACAGTAACAGTATCTATAAAATTTTTATTACTAACTATAAAGTTTAAAGAGTCTTGTGCTATAGGTGTAAACCAATAATTAAGCGTGTCTTTATCTTTTTCGAACTCAGAAAACGACTTAAATGTTTCTGGAACTGCAGACAGTAAATCAATTTTCACCTCTTCTCTTTCCCCTTCATAACCAAATTGTATTTTACCTTTTACAACTTCTTTTCCTCGTTTAAATTTATACGGTTGTAACTCTTTAAAAAGACGAATTGGTTTCGTAATCAACGTATCTTTTGGCAAAGAAATAGTATCTGTATAAAAGCCTATTTCATCTGTTTTGCTATTAAAAAGATAATCGTTTGATGCTTCTTTTAACGCTAACAACAAATACTTTCCGTCACGCAAATTGGTGAATTCAAAATTGGTAGAATCTAACGTGCTAGTAACGTAATTTGGTTTTTCCTTGTAAATAATTGAATCGTTGAAAGTACTATCTAATCGATATAATAAAACCGATATGTTTTTTAATTTCTCTTTCTTAAACGAGCCCGCAACTGCTCCATTAATTTTTAAAGAATCTATATAATTCCCTGTAGAAAACACATATTTAAAACTTTCTAACTTATTGTTTTCGTTATTGTCTTGAATAGCATTTCCGAAATTAAAAGTATAGGTTGTGTTTGTTCTTAAAGTATCTAAAATTTCAATACTGATAGACTTACTTGGAGTTCCTTGCGGTGTAATGATCGGTGGATATTTTAAAGGAGGAGAAACCACCAACTGCTTCGTTAAATCTTTTAAAACAATATATTCGTCAAACTCAATTTTAATATTTTTTTTATCAAAATTAATCGTTTCATATGGCGGATTCGCAGTCATCATAATTGGCGCATCTTCATCTTTTGGGCCACCTTCAGGCCTTCCTTTTCGCGCACAACTTAATATGATTATTGATGCTAAAACGACTAAAAATAATAACTTATTTCTCACAAATTGATTGTTAAATTCCAACATCAAAAGTACTAAAATAACAGCAACAAAAATCATCCTTTTTTAGCATACGCTATAGCTGCTATACTTATAGTAATATTAGCCGTTTTTAATAGCTCCTTACTACAAGCCACTAAAGTTGCACCTGTAGTTATTACATCATCTATTAAAAGAACATGTTTGTTTTCAAAAACTTTGTAATCTGTTAATTTAAACTTAGTTTTAGTATCTGAAAACCGCTCAAAACGATGTTTAAAAGTTTGTGTTTTTGCGATAGATGATTTAATTAAAACTCCTGTTTTGTATTCAATATTTAAAATAGCACTTAACGTTTCTCCGAATTTCGTAAGTTGATTATACCCTCTTTTTTTTAGTTTATTTTTATGCAATGGTACTGGAATTATATAATCAACATCTTTAAAAACACCCGATTCTTTTAATTGATTACCAAACCAACTAGCAATAAACACTCCTATTTCTGGTTGATTTTTATATTTTAATTCGTGAATTATTCTTTGTGCAACTCCATGTTTTTGATAATACATAAAACAACGCACTTTGTTAACTAGTACTTTACCATAAAAAGCAGCTAACAATGTAACATTTACATGCTGGTTGTCGTCTATAACGGGTAACTCATTACTACAAGTAATACATAAATATTGTTCGCTCTGTAATAGACTCACAGTGCAATTAACACATAAATTAGGATAAAATAAGTAGAATATATCTTTTAAATATTGCATCTTTACAAGCAATTTTTAGTAGAAATATACAAAAAACATCATAAAATATTATTTTGGGTAAAAAATTTAATTTTTTCAAAGAAGCTGTTAAAAACTACAAAACATCTGGTACCGTTACTCCTAGCTCTAAATATCTAGCTAAAAAAATGCTAAGAGAAATTAATTTCTCTACAGCTAAAGTTATTATCGAATTAGGCCCTGGTAACGGAGTAATAACTCATACGATTTTAAAAAAAATTAAATTAAATACAATTTTAATTTGTTTTGAAATTAATGAGGCTTTTTATACAGAATTAAAAAAAATTAACCACCCACAACTAATCGTTATAAAGGCTTCTGCCGAAAACATGCGTGAAGAAATTAAAAAACTTGGTTTCACTCAAATAGACTACATTATTTCTAGCCTACCTTTAACAATTATACCTAAAAAACTATCTAACAGCATCTTAAAAGAAAGCTATGAGCTTTTAAATAATAAAGGTGTATTCATTCAGTACCAATACAGCCTTACCTATTACAAGAAATTAAAAGATGTTTTTGGAAATAATATTCAATTAAGCTTTGAACCACTTAATTTTCCACCAGCATTTATTTATAACTGTATAAAAAATAGTATATTAGCCGCGGACACAACAAATTGTTCGTCATGAACCTAAATGATTATTAGTTCAAAAATAAAGGATAATGGCTTCATTTTTTTTTTACTTTTATTAGTAATAGCTGTTGGTATATTATCTTATCAAAATGCTAGCGAGTACGCTGAACTAAAAAAAGTTTTTAAATTAGAAAAGAAAGAACTAGAAGCTGAATTAAATGGTGTTATTAAAAATTATGAAGAAGCTATATATCAAAAAAATGATGTTTCTTTAGATTTAAGAGATAAGCTTTATAAAATAATCAAGCTTAAAGATACTATTAAAAACTTAAAAACAACTGATTACAGCTTATTTAGCCTTTACAGAAAGCGTATTTCTGGTTTAGCAAAACAAAATGAAGTTCTTTTTGCACATATAGACTCTCTTAATACAATAAACGACCAACTATTAACAAAAAGTGACAGTGTAAAAGATATTTTAATTCAAAAAGAAGATTTATACACGAGGTTAAAAGACATAAATAAGTTACTAGATATAGAGAAGAAAAAATTAAAGGAAAAAATTGAAGTTGCTGAATTGATTGAAATTTCTTCTATAAAAGTAGAAGCAGTAAGAAAAAAAAGCAATGGTAAGCACGCTTCAACCTCTAGATCAAATAAAACAGATGCTTTTAAAATAAAGTTTAACCTACTAGAAAATAATATTACAAGCTCAGGTACTAAACCTATATATATACAAATAGTTAATAATGATACAGTTATTGCGCCGGCAAAAGAAATAAAACTAAAAAATAACACAAAAATACTTTGTAATGATATATTTACTACGAAATACTATAACAAACAGTTATCAGTAAATTTATTCATTAATGTAAATCGTCAAACTATAAACAAAGGCTCGTATAAAATAAATATTTTCGTCGACGGTATTTTTTCCGGAGATGCATCTATAAAGCTTCGATAAAAAAGTAATCATTTAATATAACCCCCCAATTATGACCCCTCAAAAAAGAAAAAGTTCACTTATTATTGCCCTTTTAATCTTAACATTATTTTTAACCATTTATTCTTTTCAAAAATCGAGTCAATACAACAATCTTCAAAAAGTATTTCAAGAAGAAAAAGCTGATTTAGAAAAAGAATTAGACGAAATTATAAAAGACTATACTGATGTTGTTGTTCGAAAAAAACGTATTTCTAAAAGATTAAGAATCGAACTTGTTAAAATGAACAACCTTCGTGACTCTATTAGAAAACTTCCTGCTGGAAACTATAATTTAATTAGAAAATACCGAAGAAAAATAACCAGTTTAGAGCGTGAAAACAGAAAATTATTTATTAGAGTAGATTCTCTTAACACTGCTAATCAGGTATTGGAGCAGGAAAACATAATTACTAATGAGATTTTACTACAAAAAGAAACAATTAACACTACTTTAAGTGTAAAAAATAAAGAATTAGAGGAAAACAAAAAAGTTCTTGAAAATAAAATTGCTATAGGAGGCGTTATCAAAACAAGTCCTGTTAGAGTCGTTGCAATGAAAGAACGTAGTAGTGGAAAATTAACTTCAACTTCAAGATCAAATAGAACAGACGCATTTAGAATAAACTTCGATTTATTAGAGAATTTAGTTACCGATGCTGGTGAAAAATCTGTTTACATTCAAATTACAGATGAAAGTAAAAACGTTATTTCTCCTAAAGGTATTACAAAATTAAAAGATGGTGGTAAAATTCAGTACACCGACTCTTTAGAAATTAACTACAATAACGATCGTTTAAGCCTTGTTTCTTTGGTTTTAGTAGACAGAAATGATTTAAATACTGGTAAATACACCATAAGCGCCTTTGTAGATGGTGTTTACTCTGGAGCAACAACGGTGAAGTTAAAATAAATACATTTACAACCTATTACCAAAAAGTGAAGAATTATAAAAATTCTTCACTTTTTTCTTTTAGATATAGTATTAGTTAAAATCCTTATTTTATTTTTGCACTATGGCAAAACAAGAAGATCAATTTAAAAAAGTATTATCGCACGCAAAAGAATACGGTTATGTATTTCAATCATCTGAAATTTATGACGGATTAAGTGCGGTTTATGACTATGCTCAAAACGGAGTAGAGTTAAAGAAAAATATTAGAGATTATTGGTGGAAAGCAATGGTACAAATGCATGAAAACATTGTTGGTATTGATGCGTCTATCTTAATGCATCCAACCACTTGGAAAGCTTCAGGTCACGTAGATGCTTTTAATGATCCTTTAATTGATAATAAGGATTCTAAAAAAAGATATAGAGCCGATGTTTTAGTAGAAGACTATTGCCTTAAAATTGAAGGTAAAATTGAAAAGGAAGTTAAAAAAGCTGCCAAACGTTTTGGCGATGCCTTTAACAAAGAAGAATTTACCGCTACCAATGGCCGTGTTTTAGGGTATCAAGAAAAAATAAATACTATCTTATCTCGTTTGGGAGCTTCTTTAGAAAAAGAAGATTTAGCCGATGTGAAGTTATTAATTGAAGAATTAGAAATTGCTGATCCACTAACTGGTTCTAAAAACTGGACAGAAGTTAAGCAGTTTAACTTAATGTTTGGCACAAAACTAGGAGCCTCTGCTGATACGGCAATGGATCTATACTTACGCCCAGAAACTGCACAAGGAATTTTTGTGAACTTCTTAAACGTACAAAAAACAGGTAGAATGAAAATTCCTTTCGGAATTGCACAAACCGGTAAAGCTTTTCGTAATGAAATTGTTGCGCGTCAGTTTATATTTAGAATGCGTGAATTTGAGCAAATGGAAATGCAATTTTTTGTAAAACCAGGAACTCAAAAAGAATGGTATAAAAAATGGAAAGAAACGCGTTTAAATTGGCACTTATCATTAGGTATGGGCGCTGAAAACTACCGTTTTCATGACCATGAAAAATTAGCGCATTATGCTGATGCAGCCGCTGATATTGAATTTAAATTCCCTTTCGGTTTTAAAGAATTAGAAGGAATTCATTCTCGTACTGATTTCGATTTAAAGGCGCATGAAGAACATTCTGGAAAAAAATTACAATATTTCGATCACGAAGAAAACAAAAGTTACACACCATACGTAGTGGAAACTTCTATAGGATTAGATAGAATGTTTTTAGCCGTATTCTCAAACTCTTTACAAGAGGAAGAATTAGAAAACGGTACCACAAGAACTGTATTAAAATTACCTGCTATTTTAGCGCCTGTTAAAGCTGCAATTTTGCCATTAGTCAAAAAAGATGGCTTACCAGAAGTTGCACGTAAAATAATGGAGGATTTAAAATGGGACTTTAATGTGTCTTATGATGAAAAAGATGCTGTAGGACGCCGTTACCGTCGTCAAGATGCCAATGGTACACCATTCTGCATTACTGTTGATCATGATACGTTAAATGACAATAGTGTTACGATTCGCCATAGAGATACGATGGAGCAAAAACGTGTTCAAATTTCTGAATTATCGGCAATTATAAAAAAAGAAGTAGATGTAAGAAACTGGTTACAAAAAATGTAATCTTTATTTCTTTTAAAATTTCAATAAGAAAATCCTAAACAATACGTTTAGGATTTTTATTTTTACAGTAATTAAATTATTTATAATGAAAATTTTAATACGAATATTATTTATTATCTTTTTGTGTTGGATGGCTGTTGGAGCTTATCTACTAAACTCAGAACATCCTAAAGCACAAATTATAATGGGACTAGGCGTTATGTATATGTCGTTTATATTAATGCCTATTTTTATTTATTACAGGTATAAAGACAACAAGTACAAAAAATACATTATCAACGATAAAAAAATAAAAGAGTGGATTGATAATAGTAACGAATAAAAAAAAGGCTTCATTTAAAATGAAGCCTTTTTAGTTTATTAAAAAGTATCTAATTATGGAATGTTTATTGGGTAAATAGCACTATAGTCATTTGCTTTAGCTAAGCCATTTGTAGCTACACTAAAGTTTGACCCATAGGTTACATCAATTGCTTTTAAGAAAGTATTTGCCATTAAGGCATAACCTCTTGCTGTTAAGTGCACACCGTCTAAACTAACTAAACCACCTGTAACTAAACTAGTATTTGCAGTAAACTCATCAAATGCAATACCAGTACTAGCTGCCTGAGCTAAAACCGAATTTAAATCTACAAGTGCCAATCCTTTTGCTGATGCTACAGCTGCAATAGAAGCATTGTAAGAATCTGTTGCTACCTTTACATCATTCTGCTCTTCTGGTGTTAATACAGAAGTATCAGATAAAGGCGTTGAAGACCCTGCACCTAATGGAATTAAAGAAGAAGTTGGTAATGTAATTAAATCAGCTGATGTTGTTTGTCTTAAATTAATTAAACCAGCGTTAATTGCTGTTAAATCTGTTAAGTACTCATCAATCATAACTAATGAATTTGTTGCTCCTGCTTCAAATACAATTGTTCTTTTTGCAATTTCTGCATCTGCCATTTCTTGTGTCATTGGTGTATTAGCTACCAAAAAAGCAAAAGCTCCTTTTATACCTGCATTGTATGTTGCATATCCAGCATTTAATGCTGCTGCGTTTGCAGCATCTAAAGGTAAAGGATTATGTGAAACAGTAGTGAAATAAGACAAACTTGTAATATTTGGCAAGTTTGCTATTGCTCCTTTTGCTCCGTTTGCGGTTAAACCATCTACTAAAGTATTTAATGCATAATTGAACGTTGGGGTGTCTGTTATTGGATTTGAACCATCACCTCCTGATGTTGCATACCCTAAAACATCGTTACCTCCAATTTCTGATAAGGTAAAAAATGTTGGATTTTGTTCTTCAGCCAATGCTAAAATTGATTTATCTGGTGTAGCACCAGTTAAACGTACTGCATAAGGGTTTGCCGCTGCTGGAAAATTAGCAATATTACCATAACCTGGTGCTATTAAATGAAAACTCTTTGCCCCTGGAACGCCTAGATTACTGAAAGGCCCTGTTGGGTTATTTATAGCTATATCTGTACTAACGGTTACAGGCCCTATAATAGATTCTAATGGCACAGGTCCTGCTCCTCCAAAAACTAATCTTGGTGCCGCTATTCTTGTTCCACCTATTGCTAAACCTCCAAAATTATCGTTCATTAAAGGCTGAACAAAAGCACCTCCATTTGCCATGGCAAATTTAGAAGCTAAAATATTTGGGAATGAGTTTTCTTGCCCTTTGATAAAAAGACCGTTGTCTGTATAACCTGCTGTAAAAGAAGCTCCAACTGAGATATATTTAGAAAAATCTAAATCTCCTGTGGTTAATGTTACTTGTGGTTGAATAGGGTCTACTATTTCTTCTAATTCATTATTTACATCACAAGACACAAGACCTAATGACAAAACAAATAAACTTATATATTTATAATTTTTCATGTTTTTCATATTAATTGTTTATTGACCAAGATAAAAAATATTGAGAACCTACGGCACCAATACCTGGCGCACTTAAGTATTCTTTACCTGTTAAATTTGCTCCTCCTAACTTAAATGTAGACTTCCAAGAAGGAACTCTATAGTTTATTTGAGCATCAACAACAGTTCTTGCTTCTAATGTACCATCTATAAAAGTAGATTCCCATCTGTACTCATCTTGCCATCTAACATTTACATTAAATCCAAAGTTTTCAAATAAATTTGAGTTTCCGAATTGTAATTTTACTTTGTGTTCTGGCGTATTAAATCCTGCTTCAAAGTCAGGATCAGAAGCTTGATCAAAATCAAATTTAGCATACGTATAGTTTAACCCTAAATTAAAGTTGTTAAAAACCTTTGTATCTAAACCTATTGTAGCTCCATATGAACTAATATCTGCCGCTGAGTTTGTGTATAATTGAAATACTTTAAAACCTCCTGTTAAATTATATGGTACGATAACATTTTTGTTTGCAATAAAATCCTCGTAATCATTATAATACACACTTAAGTCTACAGATATTTTAGATGATTCTGAACCAACTAAACCTCTATAACCTACTTCATAAGCAGTTACTTTTTCTGGTTGAACAAACCCTACGTTAGCTTTTTCTGTACCACCACTTGCTACTGTAAAAGAGTTTTCATAAGCGTCTCTACCTGTTAATGTATATGTATTTCCATCATTAGGGTCAGTAAAAGTAGTGCTATATCTATCTAAGTTATCTGGTGCAGATCCTACTAAAATAGCGTTACCAACATCTAAACCGATGTATTGGTCTTGTGTTGTTGGGTTTCTAAAACCTGTTTGAAAAGAAGCTCTAAAATTCTGATTTTTATCTTCACCTAAGGCATATGCAAGAGATAATCTAGGAGAAATATTTCCATCGAAGTTTTTTGCTTTATCATAACGAGCAGATGCTGTAACTTTTAAACGGTCATCTTCTAAAAACTTCTTTTGAATTTGCGTGTATACTCCAAATTCATCATAATCAATAGGACTATCAGCATCCGTAAAAATATTACCGAATGAGTTTAGTACATATTGCCTGTAAGAACCTCCTACTTGTACTTCTGCCCAATCAATATAATCTTGTAAATTTAAATTCCCATCTACATGGTATAATTTTGTTTGATCTTTAAACTTTGCTCCTGTAAGTAAATTAGGATCATTTGTTACACTATTAAATGCATTTGTAAACTCAGGAGTACCCGGTTCAAATCTACCAGTATCTGCTACTGTTCTTGCATTAGCATGTGCTTGTTCACTTGTTAAGTTTGCTAACGAACCTTGTAAAAATGCACCTGCATATTGCCTAAACCAATCCTGATCTGACTTCCATGCTCTGTTTACGTTAATTGCAGCAAATAATGTATTATATGAATCTCCTGCATCTTCAGCCGTCATATAACCACGTACAAAAAAGTTCTTTCCTTTAAATTCTAATTTATGCTGTTCCATAAAAAAGTTTTTAATGCTATATTTTTGACCTCCTTGATAAATAGTGTTACCATTACCGTATTTAGTATTCCAAATAATTTCTAAACGATCATTACCCCAAGGTCTATAGTGAAGTGAACCACCAAACTTTAAACTTTTGGCTTCATTATCCATTAAATCAATATCTCTATAACCTGTTCTACTAACTCTACCGATAGTTCCTCCTAAACTAGTAGCAACAACATCACCATATATATTTACACCATTATAATCAGGTCTAGATCTGTCTCCAGCAATATATTCATCACCATCAGTATTTCTATAATCTGTAGCGTACCATTCAGTTCCTTTTAAATAAGAAAAAGTAGCTTTTGCTGCAAACTTATCACTAAAAGCATGCGCCATGCGAATGTTAGTATCATAGAAATTATTATCTCCAGCTGCTTCTTGACTCGTAAGACCCTGCTTATAAGAAAAACTAATCCCTTGATCGTTAAAAGGGCTTTTACTTGTCATGAACATAATACCGTTAAAAGCATTTGCACCATATAATGCAGAAGATGCTCCTGGCAGTAACTCTACTGTTTTCACATCTAATTCAGACATTCCTAACAAATTACCTAAAGCAAAATTTAATGCAGGTGATGCATTGTCCATACCATCAACTAACTGCATAAAACGTGTATTAGAAAAAGTAGCAAAACCACGTGTATTAATCGATTTAAAAGTTAAACTACCAGAGTTAACATCTACTCCTTTTAAGTTTTCTAAACCGTCATAAAAAGTTGCTGAAGAGGTGTTTCTAATAGCTCTAGCATCCATTCTTTCAACCGTAACTGGAGATTCCATAATACGTTCTGGAGTTCTAGAAGCAGAAACTACAACTTCGTCTAAAGAAGTAGCATTTTCTGTTAAACTAATTTCAACAACTTGGTTGTTTTTAGTTATTTCAACATTTTTTGGCTGATATCCTATAGAAGAAATCTTTATTGTAAAGGGAGGTGTATCTGAAACTGTCATTGTAAACTTCCCATCAAAATCAGTGGATGTTCCTACAGATTTCCTTAAAACTTTAATGTTTGCTCCTGGAAGTCCTTCTCCAAGAGATGCGTCATTGACAGTACCAGTTATGGTAGTCTGAGCAACCATTGTCACTGTACCAAACAGTACAAATGCAACAAGTAATAGTTTTTTCATCATAATGTATAATAATTTGTTAACTGTAGCGAAAATACAATTTTTTTTTATTTATGAAATAATTAACCTTCTTTTTATCAAATTACACTGTTTATCGCCGAATACTTAAACATTCTTTAATTTTACTATTTTTTCTATAATCATTATTTAACATCTTTTACAAATTGTATTTTTGCACAAACATGTACTTAACTTGGAAATAATACATTCTATTTTTGATTTTACACCTGCTCAAAAAACAATAGTAACTATTGGTACTTTTGATGGTGTTCATATTGGACATCAAAAAATTATTAAGGAATTAATTGACGAGGCTAAATCAACCAATAAAAAATCGGTTTTATTAACTTTTTTTCCGCATCCGCGGATGGTTTTACAAAAAGACGTATCTATAAAACTAATTAATACGATTGATGAACGTGCAGCACATCTTAAAAAATTAGGATTAGATTATTTAATCATTCATCCTTTTAGTAGAGAATTTTCGAGACTTACTGCTTTAGATTTTGTTCGAGATATTTTAGTAAATCAATTAAATACTTCTAAACTAATTATTGGCTACGATCATCATTTTGGAAAAAACAGAGAAGGTAATATCGAGCAATTAACAGAATATTCTCTTTTTTATGATTTTACGGTACAAGAAATTCCTGCGCAAGATATTGACGAGGTTTCGGTAAGTTCAACCAAAATTAGAAAAGCACTTACTAACGGACATTTAAAAACGGCAAATAATTATTTAGGCTATAATTTTTCATTAACAGGAAAAGTAGTTAACGGAAAACAGCTAGGAGGTACAATAGGTTTTCCTACCGCTAACGTTGATATTTCTGAAGATTATAAATTGATACCTAAAACAGGTGTTTATGTTGTAAAATCTGTTATTGAAAATATTACTGTTTTCGGAATGATGAACATCGGCAACCGACCTACCGTTAATGGAGACCATCAAACCATTGAAGTTCATTTCTTCGATTTTAATGCCGATTTGTATAATCAAAATCTTACTGTAGACTTACTTTACTTTTTAAGGGATGAACAAAAGTTCGATTCGGTAAACGATTTAGTTATCCAACTAAAAAAAGACAAAGAGACTTCGCTAAATTACCTTAAAAACAATTAGTCGTTAGCATTGCCAAAGTCTGTCGCTTCTTATATCTTTGCGATTCTTAAAAATTTAAAAAGATGTTACAGATTCAGTTTATTAGAGAAAACAAACAAGCTGTTTTAGACGGATTAGCAAAACGTAATTTTGCCAATGCCGAAGCAATTATTAACGAAGTATTAGCTTCTGATGAAACCCGTAGAGAAACTCAGACTTCATTAGACAATATACTAGCTGAATCTAACAAAATATCCAAAGAAATTGGAAGTCTTTTTAAATCTGGTGAAGTTCAGAAAGCGAACCTGCTAAAAGAAAAAACAGGTCAATTAAAAGAGCAATCTAAGCAATTAACGGAAGCGTTAAACACTACAGTAAACTCTTTACAAGAATTACTATACCAAATTCCCAATATTCCTCATGCTTCTGTAAAGGCAGGAAAAAGTGAAGAAGATAATGAGAAAATTTTCAGTGAAGGAATAATTCCTGAATTAGGTGAAAACGCATTACCGCATTGGGAATTAGCAAAAAAATATGATATTATCGATTTTGAGTTAGGGACCAAAATTGCTGGCGCTGGTTTTCCTGTTTATAAGGGAAAAGGTGCTCGCTTACAACGCGCATTAATCAACTATTTTTTAGATAAAAATACAGATGCGGGTTATAAAGAAGTACAAGTTCCGCATTTGGTAAATGAAGCTTCAGGAATTGCGACAGGGCAGCTACCAGATAAAGAAGGACAAATGTATCATTCTACAGTAGATGATTTATATTTAATTCCTACTGGTGAAGTGCCAATTACCAACATTCACAGAAATGATTTGGTTAAGGAAGCTGATTTACCAATTAAATACACTGGCTATACCCCTTGTTTTCGTAGAGAAGCGGGTAGTTATGGTGCACATGTACGTGGTTTAAATCGTTTACATCAATTTGATAAAGTAGAAATTGTTCGTGTAGAGCATCCTGATAATTCGTACCACGCTTTAAGCGGAATGGTAGAACATATTAAAGATATTTTACGTGATTTAAAATTACCATACCGTATTTTACGTTTGTGTGGTGGTGATACTGGTTTTACATCAGCTTTAACTTTTGATTTCGAATTATATTCAACAGCGCAAGAGCGTTGGTTAGAAATTAGTTCGGCTTCAAATTTTGAAACATACCAAGCAAATCGTTTAAAATTACGTTTTAAGAACAAAGATGGTAAAAGTCAGTTTGTTCATACATTAAACGGAAGTTCTTTAGCGTTACCAAGAGTTTTAGCAGGGATTTTAGAAAACTATCAAACTGCAGACGGAATTAAAATACCAGATGTATTAGTGCCTTATTGTGGTTTTGATATGATTGATTAAAACCATCAACCTAAAACTTGTTTCAGGTTCACATTACACTAAAATAAATCATTGGAGAGGTTCTTGAAGTAAATTCAGAACGACGTTAAAAATAAAAAACCCCAAGTTTCAATTAAGAAACTTGAGGTTTTTACTAACCCACCCTTCACAATGAATTACTTTTATATTTTTAGTTGGCAACCACGACTACCATTAATCTTTTATATTTATTCATTTCTAATAATGCTTCAAAATACTTTGTTATTTGTCCGTTATTCATGAACTCATTTGCATTATTCTTTGCTATCTGATATTGTGTGTTAAAATTTTTCATAGTATAAATTGTTTAGTCTTATTATAAGTAAGACAAAGTTCGTGCCAAAATGTTACAAGACTTCCTTAAAAAGGATGCTTTTTAATACAACTTTAACAATATTGTTGTGTATTTTTGATTGATGAGAAAAGCTGTTATCTTATTTAATTTACTGATTTTTAGTTTGTTTTGTTACGCACAACAAAATGAATTTATTGTTGCTGAAAATTATTTCAGAAACAATGAATATGAAAAAGCAATTCAACTTTATAAAAAACTACACGATAAAAGTCCGTACAACACCACCTATTTAAAAAGATTGGTAACTTGTTATCAAGAAACAGATCAGTTTATTATCGCTGATGTTTTATTATCAGAAGAACTAACCGAAAGACCAAGTTTAACCTACCTAAATGTTATTAGGGGCTATAATTTCGAACGACAACAAAACGATATCGAAGCCGATAAACAATATAAAATAGCTCTTAAATCGTTAGATAACAGAGGTACTTATGGTAATATTATTGCAAGTCTCTTTAAAAATTACAATAAATTAGATTATGCTATTGAAGCCTATACAAAAGTAATGGCAAACAATCCAGATGCGAATTACGGATTTCAATTAGCACAAATTCATGGTGAAAAAGGAAACTTCTCTAAAATGTTTGAGTCGTATGTTGATTTGGTTGATAAAAACGAAAGTTACCTTAACAACGTAAAGCGTTTTACAGGCCGATATATTAATGATGATGCCGAAAATGAAAACAATATATTGTTTAAAAAAGCATTATTGCGAAAATCAATTAGCAATCCAAAAAATATTTGGAACGATTTATTATCCTGGTTATTTGTAAAACAAAAACAATACAACAAAGCACTTATTCAGCACAAAGCATTACTAGCTAGAGATGGTGATAATTTGGGCAAAATTGCTGAATTAGGTAAAATAGCGCTAGACAATAAAGATTACGAAACAGCAAAAGAATGTTTCGATTTAATGATTGAAAAAACCAATTACCCGAGTGATAAATTTAATGCCATTAATAATAATTTAAAAATAGCTATTGAAACAAAACAAACGGATATTGATACTCGTTTTAAAGAAGTGTTTAATGAATACGGAATCAATAAACTCACCTTTCGTACACAAATAGCCTATGCTAATTACGTAACATTTACCAAGAACAACCCTGAAGAAGCTGTGCAAATTCTAGAAAAAGCAATGACTTTTGCCAGTTCTAGGTTTACCAAAGCAATGGTGAAACTAAAATTAGGTGAAGTTTTAGTGTATACAAATAAGTTTAACAAAGCATTAATATATTTTTCTCAAGTACAAACAAAGTTTAAAAATCATTTTTTAGGGCAAGAAGCACGCTTTAAAGTAGCACAAACCTCGTATTTTAAAAATGATTTTAAATGGGCAAAAGCGCAGCTAAAGGTTTTAAAAGGATCTGCAACGCAATTAATTGCCAACGATGCAGCAAATTTATTTTTAACAATTTCTGATAACGAACCAAAAGACAGTATTGGCTCTGGCTTAAAAGAATATGCAAAAGCGGATTTGTTAGCCTTTCAAAATAAAGATAACGAAGCAATTACTATCTTAAATGATATTATTACTAAATATAAAGGGCAACCTATTGAAGATGAAGCGTTGTTTAAACTAGCTAAACTTTTTGTAAAACAGCAAAAATATGATGAAGCCATTTTAAGCTATAATAAAATAATCACTTTAGATAAAAAAGGAATTTACATTGATGATGTGTATTACCAATTAGCAGAATTATATAATATAAAATTAAATAACCCCGAAAAGGCTAAAGAATACTATCAAAAGATTATTTTTGACCACGCTTCTAGCATCTACTTAGTTGATGCTCGTAAAGAGTTTAGAAAACTAAGAGGCGACCAAATTAATTAATCAATGTACCAATAAATTACTGTAGCAATTATTGTTACAGTATACAATTGCTACATCTTTACATTAAATAGCAAAATGTATATATACAATGTAACCGTAAGTATTGACGAGAGTATTCATGATGAATGGGTGGTTTGGATAAAAAACCACATCCCTAAAGTATTGGCTACTGGTCGTTTTTTAAGCGCAAAATTAACGCAAGTTTTAGTTGAAGAAGAAATGGGTGGAATAACATACTCTGTTCAATATACGGCAAAGACACGTGAAGATTTAGACGATTATTATAAACACGAGGCTAATGAACTACGTTCTGATAGTATTAAAAGGTTTGCTGATAAAATGCTAGCCTTTCGTACGGAGTTGCGAGTAATCAATGAATTTTTTCCTGCTGAAGCGAGTAATTAATATGAAAGAGAAAATTTATAAGAACAGAAAAAAAATACTTTTTACAGGTGTTTTTCTAACCGTTTTAGGTGTTATTATAGGGTACTGCACATACGGAACCGAACCTTGGGAAACCATCGGTGGTTTTTTAAGTGGTTTTGGCATAGCAACATCAATCATAACATTCGGGTTTAAAGATCCAGCAAATAAATAATCAAAAAAATAGTAATACAAGGATTTTTATTTACTCTTGTTTCTAATAACTTTTTATCATAAATAACTATGACTGTAAGAGCAAAAAAACATTTAGGACAGCATTTTTTAACCGATGAAGACATCGCTAGAAAAATAGCAGATGCATTAACCGAAAACGGATATGATGATGTATTAGAGATTGGTCCTGGAATGGGTGTTTTAACAAAATACTTGTTAGAGAAAAAACCTAAAATTACAGTAATGGAAATCGATTATGATTCGGTTGCTTATTTAAAAGATACTTTTCCGTTAGAACATATTAAATTAGACACCACTTCCAAAAAATTCGAAATTCTTGAAGGTGATTTTTTAAAAACCGACTTAACAGCTGTTTTTAAAGGTAAACAAGTAGCTATTATTGGGAATTTTCCATATAATATTTCTACTCAAATTGTGTTTAAAGCAATTGAGTACAGAGAATTTGTTCCCGAATTTGCAGGAATGTTTCAAAAAGAAGTCGCCAAAAGAATCGCAGAAAAAGAAGGAAGTAAAGTGTACGGAATTATGTCTGTCTTAACACAAGCTTTCTTTGATGTAGAATATTTATTTACGGTTCCGCCTACGGTATTTAATCCACCGCCAAAAGTAGATTCTGGAGTTATAAGACTTATCAGAAAAGAAAACTACACCTTACCTGTTGATGAAAAACTATTTTTTAGAGTTGTAAAAACATCATTTAACCAACGAAGAAAAATGTTACGCTCGAGCTTAAAATCTTTCAATATTTCAGATTCATTAAAAGAAGACCCTATCTTTACAATGCGTCCCGAGCAATTATCGGTAGATCGATTTATAGAATTGACAAAAAAAATAGCTGAAGACAATAACTAAAGATTATTTAAATCTCGTTTATCGAGTAAAATTACATAAAGATGGCATTTGAAATCACCCAAGAACTTCTAGAAAATGTAACCCAATACATCGAATCTAAAAACGATACTGCTCTTAAGGAGTTTTTTAAGGAAATTCACCATGCCGATATTGCTGAGATATTAGACGAATTGCCTTTTGAAGAATCGGTTTATATTATTCGTTTATTAAAAAGTGAAACAACATCAGAGGTATTAATGGATGTTGATGATGATGTTCGTGAAAAAATACTTGAACAATTAACTGCAAAAGAAATTGCAGAAGAAATAGATGAGCTTGATACCGATGATGCTGCCGATGTAATTTCCGAACTTCCTGATGATAGGAAAAAAGCGGTAATGCGTGAAATTGATGATGATGAGCATGCCAAAGAAATTGTAGAATTATTACGTTACGACGAAAATTCTGCCGGTGGATTAATGGCAAAGGAATTAGTAAAGGTTAACGAAAATTGGACGATTCCGCGTTGCGTAAAAGAAATGCGCCTTCAAGCAGAAGAAGTTACAAGAGTACACTCTATTTATGTAATTGATGATAATAACAAACTTAAGGGGCGTTTGTCTTTAAAAGACTTATTAATGGCGTCTACAAAGGCAACAATTGCAGAAGTGTATATACCAAAAGTAGATTTTGTAAACGTAACTGACGCAGCAGAAGATGTTGCTAATATTATGCGTAAATATGATTTAGAAGCAATACCCGTTATAGATGAACTCGGTGCTTTAGTAGGTAGAATTACGATTGATGATATTGTAGATGTAATTAAAGATGAAGCTGATAAAGATTACCAATTAGCTGCCGGTATTACACAAGGTGTAGAGGCTGATGATACTATTTGGCAATTAACACGTGCTCGTTTACCTTGGTTATTTTTAGGTTTACTTGGTGGGGTTGGTGCTGCAAGTATTATGAGTGTTTTTGAAGGCGCTATGGTAGATAACGCCATACTATTTATGTTCACACCTTTAATTGCGGCTATGGCAGGTAATGTTGGTGTGCAATCATCAGCAATTATTGTACAAGGTTTAGCTAATGATGATGTAAAAGGTAGTATTACTAGCAGGTTGCTAAAAGAAGTTTCTTTAGCAATGGTTAACGGACTAGCATTAGCGATTTTATTATTTATTTTTATCTTTATAACAGAACAAGATATAAAAGTAGCAGCAGCTATTTCTGCCTCGCTTTTTGTAGTGATAATTGTTGCGGGTTTAATAGGAACTTTTATTCCGTTATTTTTAGATAAACGAGGTATAGATCCTGCAATTGCAACAGGGCCATTTATCACGACAAGTAATGATATTTTCGGAATTCTTATTTACTTTGGAATTGCAAAAGTAATTATTGGTTTTTAGTCTTGTGTTCCATCTTTACGTTCTCGAATAAAGTATCAATCTTATCTTTAGGTATAAAACCTTTTAGCATTAATGCAGCTCCGAATACGATTAATAAAACACCCATTCCTCGTTTTATTCTGTATATAACTAAAGGAGTTAATTTGTTTTTTAGTTGTTTTGCAAGTAGTATTTTACCTAAATCTGTAACTGCATATCCTAAAATTACGGTACCAAAATACCAAAATAAATACTTTGGATTCATATCGTAGGTTGGGCCAACAACTACAATTAAACCTAACCAAAAGGCAAGTACACCAATATTTATAAAGTTTAAAAAAAAACCTTTTAACAGTAGTTTTATGTAATTATTACTTTCAGGTAAAACAACATCAGGGGCTTCCGATTCTTTTTTGTTGTTTTTATCTAAATATGTTATCAATCCGTAAATAATAAGCACAAGGCCACCTACAAGAAATAACCTTGGGTCGTCTTTAATTTTCTCTAATAAACTTCTACTACCAAAATAGGCAATTAACATAAAAGAGATATCACCTAAAACTACACCAATATCAAAAGCAATAGCTGCCCTTGCTCCTTTTAAAACACTTGTTTTTAAAAGCATAAAAAATACTGGCCCAATCATAAAAGCCATGAAAATACCTACTAAAAAGGCGTTTTTAAAATCGTAAAAATCCATTTTTTAAAGATATAATTTTTAACTGCTAAACATCATCAAAATCAACTACTACTTTTGGTGTTGTTGGGTGTGCCATACAGGTTAGAATAAAACCTTCTACTAATTCATCATCTGTTAAAATAGAATTCTTAGACATTACTGCTCTTCCTTCTGTAACTTTAGCAATACAACTGCTACAAACTCCTCCTTGACAAGAATACGGAGCATCTAGCTTATTACGTAAAGAAGCTGATAAAATAGTATCTGTTTTCTCCATCGAAAAAGTAGTTTCTTCATCATCTAACAAAACTGTGATTTCAGATTTCCCATCAGGATAGGTAATAGGAATTTCGTCTTCTGTTGTACTTGCTGTAAATAATTCGAAATGAATGTTCTCTTTCTTAAAATCGTTTTCTTGTAATGTTTCAGAAACTATATCAATCATAACTTCTGGGCCACATAAATAAGCTGCATCAAAAGAAATATCTTTATGAATATTCTTCATAAAATAATTCACATGATTTTTATCTATTCTTCCGAATTTACTGTTATTACGAACCTCTTGACTAAAAATATAATGCAAGTTAAATTGTGTAGGATATTGTGTTGCCAAGGCTGTTAACTCATCGAAAAAGATAGTTGTTTCTGCCTTTTTATTACCAAAAACCAAGGTAAATGTTGCTGTAGGCTCGTTTTCTAACACAGCTTTTATCATCGATAAAACTGGAGTTATTCCACTACCTGCCGCAAATGCAATGTAATTTTTATCCGCCGAAGGTTCTAATATAAATTTACCTTCAGGTTCAGAAATTTCAATTGAAGTATTTTCTTTCAATCTTGTAGTTGCATAGGTAGAAAAAGTCCCCTTTTCAACAGCTTTAACGGCTACTTTAACTTGATTACTATTCGGCGAAGCACATATAGAATACGCTCTGCGAATCTCTTGATCGTTTATTTTAGTTTTTATGGTTATATACTGACCTGCAACAAAAGAATATGCTTCTTTTAATTCGGCAGGAATTGTAAATAATATAGAAACAGCATCGGCAGTTTCTTTAATTATTTT
The DNA here is from genome assembly GCF_057002845.1 of Tenacibaculum sp. SM2510. NCBI lineage: Bacteria > Pseudomonadati > Bacteroidota > Flavobacteriia > Flavobacteriales > Flavobacteriaceae > Tenacibaculum > Tenacibaculum sp. SM2510. Next base: position 1,986,031 of record NZ_CP192703.1, on the reverse strand, counting down.
TTCTATCGTTAGTTTATGAAATGTAGACATGTATTCTTTTTAGAGCTGCAAAAATAAGCAATACTAAAGAAACCTTTTGTTAGGAATAACATAAAAATAATACCTAAGAATATTATACATAAGAAAATTATGTATATTTGTTGCGAGTCGCAAAGACAAAAAATAAATAATTACCGTTTAATAATTACAAAATGGGAAATCAGAAATTATATAAAGGTTCGTTACAAACCATCATTTTAAAGCTATTGGCACAAAATGATAAAATGTATGGTTATGAAATTACACAAAAAGTAAAAGAGCTTACCAAAGGGGAATTAAAAATTACCGAAGGTGCTTTGTATCCTGCCTTACATAAATTAGAAGCCGAAGGTTTATTAGATGTTGAAGTTGCCAAAGTAGGGAATCGTTTACGCAAGTATTACAAATTAACCGAAAGCGGCACAAAAGAAACTGCCAATAAATTGGAGGAAATGCAAGAGTTTTTAAAAACAATGCAGCAATTGGTGAATCCTAAATTTAGCCTGGAGTAAGATGGAATTATCAAAAAAACAAATACAAAGAGTAGATAAATACTTAGATATAAAAGGTGTAAAATTCATCGATTTTAGAATTGAAATTTTAGATCATATTATTTCTCAAATAGAACAAAATTTAACTATTGAAAATACTGATTTTGAAACAGTATTTTATCAAGTAACCGACGATTGGAATAAACAACTTAATAATACAACTAGTTGGCTTTTCGGATTTGCATATCCTGCTCCAAAAATTGTTATTAAAAAAGCTAAGAAAGTTTTTACAACTTATTTTATAGTTTCTTTTTTACCACTATTTGTCGCCTTTTTAATTGTTTTAAAAAGTAAAATGATGCTAAATGAAGTATTGGGTTACCTCACTGTTGCATTAACAATAATCTTATTAATAGTTTCATCTTTCTACACCTTTAAAGTTTGGAAATCAAAAGAGAAAACAGTTTATAACTTTATTATAAAAACACAACTTTTAAATTTCCTTGTAATGCCTTTAATTATAATCGGCAACTCTATTGTTGATTTCATAAACGTTGGGGTTTTAGGTTATATGATAGTAACTACTTATGCTATTCGATTATTTTATATAAAACATCAGCAAGAAAAAGAGAAGTATAAATCATTAGTGAAATAACTATGAAACTCACCGAACAAAACATAGATAATTTATACAAATTCACACGTCAGCATTATGTGGAACATTACGATGTGCAAACCGAATTGGTAGATCATTTAGCAAACGATATTGAAAAAATCTTAGCAGAACAACCTACATTATCTTTCGAGCAAGCACGCGATGTTTCTTTTAAAAAATTCGGAATTTTTGGGTTTATGGATGTGGTAGATCAAAAAATTGTTCAATTAAATAAAAAATACTTTAGGCTTATTTTAAGTTTTGTAAAACAATGGTTTCGATTGCCCAAAATTATAATTACACTTTGTTTTATTGTATTGTTTTATCAATTGCAAAATTTAGTGATTGCCTATTATATTTATAGCGGAGTATTTTTTAGTGTTATCTTTTTAGAAACAATTAAAATATTTCATTCAAAAATAAAAATCAACAAAAAAGTGGCATTAACGGGTAAAAAATGGTTATTAGAGGATATTTATTTAAGACAGAGTTTAGGAAACTTAGCTTTAATTATGTTTTACACCTATGATTTGTTTTTACCACACGATACTGGTTTTATTGAAATGAATGAATTTAGTCGTTGGTTTTCCGCAGCTTTAATCGTTTTAATAATTTTGATTGGTTACATCACACTAATTGTGATTCCTAACAAATCAGAAGAATTACTAGCTAATCATTATCCAGAATATAAATTAAGTTAATTCTCTATACGTCAACCTGAACTTGTTTCAGGTTCACATTATAACAAAGTAATTTTTGGTGTGATTCTGAAATAAATTCAGAATGATGTATCAATATTATAAAAACTACTTTTTACCATCAACAATAATAACAATTTCGCCTTTGGCGGGTTTCTCTGTATAATATGATAACACTTCTGTTACTGTTCCTCGTTTGGTTTCTTCAAACAATTTTGTCAATTCTCTAGAAACTGATATTTGTCTGTCTGCTCCAAAATACTCAACAAAATGTGCTAATGTTTTTAATAATTTATGCGGACTTTCATAAAAAATCATAGTACGCGTTTCTTCCGCTAAAAAAGTTAAACGCGTTTGTCGTCCTTTTTTAACTGGTAAAAATCCTTCGAAAACAAACTTATCATTCGGTAAACCAGAATTTACCAAAGCAGGTACAAAAGCGGTGGCACCAGGTAAACAATCAACCTCAATATTATGCTGTACACAAGCTCTTGTAAGTAAAAAGCCAGGGTCAGAAATTGCAGGTGTACCAGCATCTGAAATTAAAGCGCAAGTTTCGCCATTTTTCAACCTATTTAAAACACCATCTACCGATTTGTGTTCGTTATGCATATGATGGCTGTACATTTGTGTAGCAATCTCAAAATGCTTTAATAACTTTCCACTCGTTCGCGTGTCTTCAGCCAAAATAAAATCTACTTCTTTTAAGATTCTAAGTGCTCTTAAGGTAATATCTTCTAAATTTCCAATAGGTGTTGGTACCAAATACAATTTGCTCATACGGCAAAGCTACAACAAAGTTTTAGTACATTTGTGCTATGCCAAAAAAGCTGTTAAAAAATATCAATTTCCCTTCGGATGTTAGGCGTTTGTCTGCAGATGATTTGCCGCTATTGGCAAAGGAATTGCGTGAATTTATTATTGATGTAATTGCCACTAAAGAAGGTCACTTAGGCGCAAGTTTAGGTGTAATAGAACTTACTATTGCCTTGCATTATTTGTTTGATACTCCTAACGATCAATTAGTTTGGGATGTTGGGCACCAGGCATACGGACATAAAATTTTAACAGGCAGAAAAGACATTTTTCATACCAACAGGCAGTTAGGCGGAATTTCAGGATTCCCAAAACGAAGCGAAAGCGAATACGACACTTTTGGCGTTGGGCATTCGTCTACATCAATTTCTGCAGCTTTGGGTATGGCGATTGCTTCTAAATTACAAGGCAGCAACAAACATCATATTGCTATTATTGGTGACGCTTCTATTGCTAGCGGAATGGCTTTTGAAGCCTTAAACCATGCTGGCGATACGAATGCCAATTTATTAGTCATTTTAAATGACAATGCTATTGGTATCGATCCTTCGGTAGGCGCTTTAAAAGATTATTTAACTAGAATTAAATCAACGAGATCAGATATTGAGCAACACAATATTTTTGAAGCTTTAAATTTCGATTATTCTGGCCCTATTGATGGTCATAACTTCGAAGAGTTAATCTTAGAATTAGAACGTTTAAAACAAGTTAAAGGTCCTAAGTTTTTACACGTAATTACCACCAAAGGAAAAGGATTACGACAAGCAGAACTAGATCAAGTAAAATACCATGCGCCGGGTAAATTCGATAAAATATCGGGCGATCTTTTACCTAAAGAAGCAAGTAAGTTTACAAAATTTCAGGATGTTTTCGGAAAAACAATTGTCGAGTTAGCACATAAAAATAAAAAAATAGTAGGTATTACGCCTGCCATGTTAAGCGGAAGCTCGTTAAAACGAATGTTAGATGAATTTCCCGACCGTACTTTTGATGTTGGTATTGCCGAACAACATGCCGTTACTTTGGCGGCTGGTATGGTAACGCAAGGAATTATTCCGTTTTGCAATATTTATTCTACTTTTTTACAGCGCGCTTACGATCAAATAATTCACGATGTTGCCTTGCAAAATTTACCCGTAATCTTTTGTTTAGACAGAGCTGGTTTGGTTGGTGAAGACGGTGCAACACATCACGGAGTATTCGATTTGGCTTACTTACGTTGTATTCCTAATTTAATAATATTCTCGCCTCGTAACGAAATCGAACTGCGAAATATTTTATTTACCGCACAATTGGGCTTAGAAAATCCGATTGCAATTCGGTATCCGAGAGGCTATGGAAAACTAGAAAAATGGCAACTTCCTTTTGAAGAAATCCAAATAGCAAAAAGCGTTTGTTTAAAGCAAGGAAATGGAATAGCAATACTTTCCGTAGGAACAATCGCTGACAACGTTTCTGACGCTATACATCAACTAGAAAACAGCAAAGCAGTGGCGCATTACGATATGCGATTTGTAAAACCTTTAGATAAATCTCTTTTAAATAGTGTTTTTAATCAGTTTGATAAAATAATTACCGTAGAAGACGGAACTGTAACTGGCGGATTTGGTAGTGCTATTTTAGAATATGCTTCAGAAAAAAATTATAAAGGAGCTATTAAAACTCTAGGTATTCCTGATGAATTCATTCATCATGGAACTGTTGATAAATTACAGAAAATTTGTGGCATTGATAGCTCATCTATCAAAAAAGAAATAAGAAGTTTATTGTAGTAAGATAAGCGAACCAAATTGATTCGATTTTTTATATATAAATATATTTTTTGGGTTTTTAAATACTTCTGCACCATCAAAAATTTCAAGTAAACTAAAAAAATGTTGAGATTGATGTTTCTTCTTTTAAAAAAGTAATAGAAAAGTAAAATATTAATTAATCCCTGGCTCTAAATGAACCTTTACTAATAACAAGTATTTTTACTCCAGTTTTATTACAACTTACTAAATTACCTGAAAACAAACCAGATATTACTTCATTATTAACATTTGTTGTAGAGATAAAATTAGACTCATAAAGAATATCTTTACAAACACCAGATAATCTACTATCTGATAAATATTCATATACATCTCCATCAACTATATATATTAAATGAACTAAAGCTTTAGAGCCAATTTCTCCTTCTTCGAATGTAAAACTTATTATTTCATCTGTATTTGAACTTAAATTTCCGGATAAATGGATATAATTTTTATCAGAACTACCCTCAAGATAATTTAAAGTTATATTATCGAAGACTATTTCTTTACCATTTACAGTCATTCTAATTTCATTTTTTGAGTTTAAATTTTGATCATTACTTGAACAAGAATTTATTACAAAAATTGATACTATTAATAATATTTTAAATAAAATTTTATTCATAATATTTTTCAATTTAATAAAGTTAAATACAAATAAAAGCGAAAACTTAATTAAGTTTTCGCTTTTATTTGTATTTAACTAATATTTTTTTAATTCTTTAATGCTTCAGCACCACCAACAATCTCAAGGATTTCATTGGTAATTGCCGCTTGACGTGCTTTGTTATATTTTAATAATAACTCATCACGTAATTCAGTTGCATTATCTGTTGCTTTATGCATTGCTGTCATACGAGCACCGTGCTCAGAAGCGAATGAATCGCGAATTGCTTTATACAATTGTGTTTTTAATGACTTAGGAATCAACTCTAATACAATTTCTTCTTTAGAAGGTTCAAAAACATAATCTAAACTCACGTTTTCATCACTTTCTACTGGTTCAATTGGTAAGAATTGTTCAACCTGAGTAATTTGTGTTGCTGCGTTTTTAAATTGATTGTAAACAAGCTCTATTTTATCATAAGAACCTGCTACATATAAATTCATTAATTTTTCAGCAATTTCAGCAACGTTATCAAAAGTTAAATCATCAAAAATATCGCTTCTATTTTCAATAACATTGTGTTCTTTCGATAAGATATCGTTCCCTTTTTTACCAATCGCTAATAAATCAACAGTAACACCATTGTATTTATTATTAATCGTTTTAATTGTTTCTTTAACAATAGAAGAATTAAAACCACCACACAAACCTCTGTTTGAAGTAATTGCAACTAGTAATACATTCTTTACTTCTCTTTGTGTTGAATATTCTCCACTAGCATCACTATCTAATGTAGCGCTTAAGCTTTGTAATAATTCAGTAAGCTTAGATGAATACGGGCGCATTGCTGTAATTGCATCTTGAGCTTTCTTTAACTTTGCAGCCGATACCATTTTCATGGCAGAGGTAATTTGCATTGTTGATTTAATAGAAGTAATTCTGTTACGTATTTCTTTTAAGTTCGCCATACGAATAGTGTTGAGTATTAAATAGTAAGTATTGAAAAATTGTTTCTCAATACTTACTATTAAAGTCTTTTATTAAGCTGAAAATTTTGCTGAAACTTCTTTTGCAGCTGCTGTTAAAGTATCAATTACTTCATCAGTTAATTTACCTGCTTTTAAAGTATCTAAAGTATCTCTATGCTTTGCATTTAAATACTCAATATAATCTCTTTCAAATTCTTTTACTTTGTTAACCGGTACATCTCTTAACAAGTTCTTAGAACCTGCATAAATGATTGAAATTTGGTCTTCTACAGTATAAGGATCATTCTGTGCTTGCTTCAAGATTTCAACATTACGTTGCCCTTTAGAAATCACATTCATAGTAGCTGCATCTAAATCTGAACCAAACTTTGCGAATGCTTCTAATTCACGATATTGCGCTTGATCTAATTTTAACGTACCAGATACTTTTTTCATTGCTTTAATCTGAGCGTTACCACCAACACGAGATACAGAAATACCTACGTTAATTGCTGGACGAACACCAGAGTTAAATAAATCTCCATCTAAGAAAATTTGTCCATCAGTAATCGAAATTACGTTTGTTGGAATATATGCTGAAACGTCTCCTGCTTGTGTTTCAATAATTGGTAATGCAGTTAAAGAACCTCCACCTTTTACAATTCCTTTTAAAGAATCTGGTAAATCGTTCATTTCACTAGCAATCTTATCATCATTGATTAATTTTGCAGCACGTTCTAATAATCTTGAGTGTAAGTAAAATACATCTCCAGGGTATGCCTCACGTCCTGGTGGTCTTCTTAATAATAAAGAAATCTCACGGTACGCTACTGCTTGTTTTGATAAATCATCAAATACAATTAAAGCAGGTCTACCTGTATCTCTAAAAAACTCTCCAATTGCAGCTCCAGCAAATGGTGCATATACTTGCATTGCTGCAGGATCTGATGCATTTGCCGCTACGATTGTAGTATAAGCCATTGCGCCTTTATCTTCTAACATGTTAGCAATTGCTGCTACTGTTGAAGCTTTCTGACCGATAGCTACGTATATACAATATACTGGTTGCCCAGCATCGTAAAATTCTTTTTGATTTAAAATAGTATCAATTGCAACTGTTGATTTACCAGTTTGACGGTCACCAATAATCAACTCACGTTGACCACGACCTACAGGAATCATTGCATCAATAGATTTAATACCAGTTTGCATTGGTTCAGTTACAGGCTCACGATAAATAACTCCAGGAGCTCTACGCTCTAAAGGCATTTCGTAAGTAGTACCTTCAATTGGTCCTTTACCATCAATAGGCTGACCTAATGTGTTAACAACACGACCAACAATACCTTCACCTGCTCTTAAAGAAGCAATACGTTCTGTACGCTTTACTGTAGAACCCTCTCTTACTGTTGTTGAAGCTCCTAATAATACAACACCTGCATTATCATCTTCTAAGTTTAATACGATACCTTCTAATCCGCCATCGAATTCTACTAATTCACCGTATTCTACATTAGACAAACCGTAAACACGAGCAATACCATCACCTACTTGTAATACAGTACCTACTTCGTTTAACGTTGCTTTCGCTTCGAAATTTGTTAATTGTTCCTTTAAAATTGCTGAAACTTCAGCTGGTTTAATTGCCGCCATCTTTTATAATTTGATGTAATTAAATTTGTGGAATATAATGACTATTGTCAAATTCTCTTCTTAACTCATTGAATTGATTAGAAATACTTGCATCATACTGCACATCTCCAACACGTAAAATAAATCCTCCTATAATATTCGGATTTACTATATTTTCTATACCTGCGCTATTTCCTGTAATTTCTACAATCTTCGCTTGTATTTTTTCTTCTAATTCTTTTGTTAAAACTACTGCTGTAGTAACTTTAGCAACCTGTATCCTTTTATCGTAATCGTAAATAAGAGCGTATTGCTTTGCAATTGCTTCTAACATCATCATACGTTTATTTTCTTCTAATAAGTTAAACAAACCTTTAACGATAGTATTTACTTTATCCCCAAAAAGCGCTAGTAAAACTTTATGTTTCTCTGCAGCTTTAACTACAGGGCTTTTAAGCATTCTTTTTAAATCACTACTATCTGCAATAGTCTCCGCGATAAACTTCATGTTATCGTTTACTAAAGAATCGTTATTAGTTTCTTTAGCAAGATTTAATATTGCTTTTGCGTAACGTAATGCTGGTCTTGCTCCTTTCATCGATTGCTTAGTTTAAAGTAACCTCTTTTAACATTCCTTCAACAAGCTTTAATTGCTCCTCTGGTGATGCTAATTCTTTTCTTACTAATTCTTGAGCGATATCGATAGATAAGTTTGCTACATTTTTCTTTAATTCAGCGATTGCAGCTTGTTGCTCTTGCTTAATTGTTGCCTTCGCATTTTCTATCATGATAGAAGTTTGCTCTTGCGCCTCCCCTTTTGCTTCAGCGATAATACTTTCTTTTATCTCACGAGCATCTTTCATCATTGCATCTCTCTCTGCACGTGCTTCTTTTAATAAACGCTCGTTGTCAGCTTGTAAGTTTTGAATGTCTTTACGAGCACTCTCTGCCTGATCTAATGCACTTTGAATACCTTCTTCTCTTTCATCTAAAGAGCTTAAGATTGGTTTCCAAGCAAATTTTGCTAATAAAAATAATAAAACAAGTAAGATTACTGCTTGCATAGCAAATAACCCAATTGGAAAATCATTAAAAATATCCATAATACTTAAATTGTCTTTTGTTGTTTAATTGTAAAAACACTTCTGCAACCAATCGTTGCAGAAGGTGTTTTTGCTTTTTTTTGAGCCGGAATTATTTTCCTAAAAGTAAAGCACCGAATGCTAATCCTTCTAATAATGCTCCGATAATGATCATCGCTGTTTGAATTTTACCAGCAGCCTCAGGTTGACGAGCAATTCCTTCCATTGCTTTTCCACCAATTTGACCTAATCCGATTCCTCCACCAATTACGATTAATCCTGCTCCAATTAAATTGTACATACTATTTATATTAAATTAAACAAAAATTCAAATCTTAATGACTCGCGTCTGCGTGGTCATGTTCTTCTACTGCCATACCGATAAATAAAGCAGAAAGCATTGTAAAGATAAATGCTTGTAAAAAAGCTACTAATAACTCAATAACAGTTAAAAACAATGTTAACAAGAATGAAATTCCCGTTGCCCCTACCGTTCCGAATTCTGCTTTTAACAACAACATAAGTGCTGCAATACCCATTACTACCGAGTGACCTGCTGTAATGTTAGCAAATAAACGAACTAATAACGAGAATGGTTTAATTAACAAGAAACCTGCTAATTCTAAAACCGCTAATACGGGTCTTAATAATTTTGGTACTCCCGGCATCCATAATGTGTGTGCCCAGAAATCTTTTGTTCCGCTAGAGATATAAACAACTAAAGTAAATAATGCTAAACACACCGTTACTGCTATTTGCCCTGTTATGTTAAAACCTAATGGCGTTAAACCCAACAAATTTGATATCCAGATAAAGAAAAACACAGTTAATAAATAAGGCATAAACCTCTTATATTTCTTTTCACCAATGTTTGGTCTTGCAATTTCGTCTCTTACGTAAATAACTAAAGGCTCTAAAAAACGACCAACTCCCGTAGGAATTGCTCCCTTCTTGTATCCTTTCGCTAAAGAACGAAAACCAAGAACCATTAATAAACCTGCTAATAAGATTCCGAAGATACTTTTAGTAATAGAAAAATCTAATACAGTGTGCGCATTTGTTGCGTGGTGAGTTTCATCAAAAGCAACCTCAGTAGCCCCTTCGTTTAACTCGTATATTTTACTGTGAATTTTTGTTAATTGAACTCCGCCTGCGTCAACAACTAGTTTACCATCATCGTTGTGATGGAATTTAGAGGACATAAACGTTTTTAAACCTTTACTTGTCCAAACAATTACTGGCAACGGAAAGCCTACATGACCTTTTTCTCCTGCATCGTTTGTGTACGAAAACAAAGAGAAATCGTGAGAATCCGCTAAGTGATGTTCAATGTAGTTTTTAATCTCCTCTTTGGTGTCTACTTTTCCACCATCATTATCAGAAGATTTTTGATCTCCTCCTGCTGCAAATGCTCCAAAAGAAGCAAAAACTAATGCTAAAACTGTAAAAAACTTGATAGAATTTTTTGCTATCGTCATGCCTTTTTAAATATAGGGTTATGGTCTCTAAATTTCCGTGCAAAGGTACACATTTAATTAAAACTACAAACCGTTTTTTTATTTAGTTTTTCTATTGTGTTTTCGTCTTATTATTTTACTTAAAAAACGATGAAACTATTTGCTATTCAACAGTTTCGATACCGCAATAGCTTCTGAAATCAAAAATATGAATAATGGAATTACTAATGAAAACCTTTCTGGCTTTGTAAGTTCTTCATTTGCAAAAACCGAAACCTTAAAAATCAAGACAAAAAAACCGATTTTTAAAAATACAGAGGCCAAATATGCATATCCTGCTTGATTTATTAATTTACAGGCCACTAGCTCTACAATTGCATAAACAATTACCGCAGCTATAACATGAAACAAGTATATTGAAAATAATGAATAAGAAAGATCTATTTCTTTAGACTGTAAAATATAATCGTGTGGAAAATAACTTACTGCAAATACTATAAAGATAGCAGCAAGGAAAAACAAAATTCTTTTAATCATTATCTTTTGAAATTTTTGTAACTTGAAGTATCACCGAAAACATTGCTAAAAACACTGCCGAAAGGGTGCATATTTTAGAATACAATTCTCCTTCATTAGCATATAATGTATCCAACCATTTACCTAGTAAATTACCTAAATAAATCGTTAAACCCATTTGAAAAGCAATACTAGTAAACCGAATGTATTTATTAAGCGGTTTTACCTTTGGTTTTTTGCTCATCTTTATTTAATTCTTTTACAGCACCTTTCATAGCACATGTTGCATTAAATGAAGCTCCCGGCTCTACAGAAAGCTTACCTACAACAACATCTCCACCTATATTAGCTGATGTTTTGACTGTTAATACATTAGAAACAAATAGCTCCCCAGAAAATTTACCTTCAATATCTGCATTTGCACACTCTATCTTTCCTTTTACAAAACCAGATTCACCAATAATAACTCTACCGTTGGTTTTAATAGTCCCGTCTAAAGTTCCATCAATTCTAAAGTCTCCTTCAGAAATAATATCTCCTTTTATTTGTGTGTTTTTACCAACAAGATTTCTTTCTGAAACTTTGTTTTCGCTTGTTTTTTTATTTTCTTTACTAAACATAATTATGGGGAATTAGGGTGTTTTCTTATTTTTTTAATTGTTCTAATATTTCTTTTGCCTTTATACCTTCTTCTTTTGTTGCAAAACTAATGGCGACAAACTCTAATGCTTCTTTATAGGTATCTTTATCCTTATATTTACCAATACACAGCGCTTTTAACAGTACAAATTTAGGGATTAATTTTGAATTATTAATCTTAGGTAAAAAAGCATTTATTTCATTTACAGCTGCCTCAAATTTATCTTGCTTAAAAAGGTAATAAATTTCTTTATATTTATTTAAAACAGCATCTTCTTTTTTACCTTCTTTTAATTTTTTATTTGGGTTTAATATTATTTGAGCAAATGTTGTTTTTGGGTATTTAGTTAGTATAATATCCTTATATATATTTGATTTTTCTTGATTGCCAGTACCTTTATAAATTTGATATAAATGATAACTTATCGGCAACTCCAACTCCTTATTTACTTGCTCTTTTTGTACACGCTCTAAATTTTTAATAGCCAGGTTGGTGTTTTTAAATTGCTCTTTATAAATTAATCCTAATTTATAAAGGGACTCTTTACGATCTTCTTTTAAAACAGTTATTGCTTTTTCATCTGTCAGAATTTCATCTAAATAAGTTCCTAATACATATCGTTTATTTACAATTGGCTCTGTTGATTTTTCTACAACATCATTCGTTGCAATGGTAGATTTATCTGACAAGCGCCAATTATCTTCTAACGGACGTGTACCCCATACTTTCTGAAATTCAGATTTACCAAAACCTAAAGCTTGTGTATTATAAAAATACCATTTTCCTTTATTGCTCTTGTTATTTACCGATGCTCCTCCTCCAAAAGAACTTCCGAAATTTTGCGCATTTAATAACTGCTGTGTATTCTCCTGATCTTGTTTCTTAATTTTCGCTATATAACTTTCAAAAAATAGAGTTCTTTCATCTATCGTCATTGCAACTAACTTAAGAATGCTGTCGTTGTTTTTAACAATCTCTTCGTGTTTTCTTAGAGTTGTTAATCCTTTATTTTTTCTTCGGATTCTTCTAATTCTCTTTTCTTGATCAAATTCTTTTGAAGTAACCTGTAAAACACTATCGTAATATAAACCCGCTAGTACATAATTTTCTTTGTCAAATGCAATATTTCCTAAACCTTCGTAGGCATATGTTTTTTGATAATTATTATTAGTCTTCGCTGCTATTGATTCTTTAAAATAGTCAATCGCGTTTGCTGTTTTTTTTCTTCCTACTTCTAAAACACCTGCCTGGTAATAAAGTGCATTTAGAAATTTACGGTTATCAGAATTTCTAATTAACTTTTTTAACCTCGCTAAAACAACTATTGACGCTGAATCGTTTTCAGTGTTTTTTGCCATTTCAATATTTGCACGAATACGGTATTTATAAGGTGCCTTGGGGGTTTCCGCCAATTTATTAAACACCACTCTTGCTGAGTCTCTATGATTTAATTCGCTGTAAATTTGCCCTAAAACAAACATATTACGAGCAGATTGCTCTTTGTTCTTAAATATTTTAGAAGCTGCGGTTAAATGTTCTATAACTTTCTGAATCGTATCTGTTTTCTGATACGCCATTGCCATTGCAGTATGTGCTTGTTCTCTTATTCCGTCCGGAAGTTCTGCTTCGTTTTCTTCAACTTCTAGTAAGAATTTTAAAGATTCTATCGCTAATTTTTCATTATCTAAACGAATGTTTGTTTTTGCTCTCCAAATTTTCGTTTCGTTAATTAAATCAGCATTCGGATAATTAACTATAATATAATTAAAAGATTCTATCGCAGGAATAAAACGTTGTGTGTAATATCTAGATTTTCCTAAAAGTAGATAAGCATCATCTATCTGACGGTTTTTTTCATAACCATTAATATTCATTGAATGCTTTTGGATAGCTTTTACCGCTTTTTCTTCTGCCTTATCAAATGACGTTAAATTTTCAATCTCCTCCTCTTCGTTTTCATTAAAACCACTACCTGGCTGTAAAACAGGAACTGCTATTTTGTTTTCATCAAAACTAATTGGCTCTATTTGTAAACGTCTCCAAAAATTATCTTCGTGTTTGCTTTCAATCTCTTCTAGCCCCTTTAAATAAGCCTGCTTCCCGTTAAAAAGAATATTATATTTAGTGGTAAGTACGTGAAAATTTCTATTTATAAAAGCATCTTTTTTTGCACTACAAGAATATATTAACGCTAAAAAAAGGGTAAAAACTAAAAGTTTGGATAGTTTATTCATATAGTTATACTTTTACTGTACAACAACTATAATAGTAAGTTTATTGTACGTAAAAACGTAAAAATAACAATAATAAAATAATTTTTATGCCACTTCTTAAATTTAAAAATAGATCTTGGAGGTTAATTAAAAACATTAGGGCTTTTAGTGAACCTCCTTTTACCTATTTTTTAATGATTACACAGAAAAATAACTCTCTAACTCTTGTAAAGTTTCTGGTGATGTATTTATATCTTTCACTACATTTCCTTTATCTAAAACAACAATTCGCTCACAAACTTCAGTAACGTGACTTAAATCATGACTAGAAACTAACACGGTAACTTCTTCATTTTCCGTTAAGCTTTTTAATATTTTTTTAAGTCTGATTTGTGTTGTTGGATCTAAATTAGCAAAAGGTTCATCTAAAATTACCACTTGTGGATTCCCCATTAAAGCAGCTATAATTCCTGCCTTTTTCTGATTTCCTTTACTTAAATCACGTAAATATTTTTTCTTTCCTAAAATTTCGTCATTAAAAAACTCATTAAAAGGAGCTAAAAATGATGCAACATCCGCTTTATTCATTCCTCGTAAATCTCCAATAAAATCGAAATATTCTTCTGGAGTTAAATATCCTATTAAAAAAGATTCATCAATAAAAGATCCTGTAAAAGTTTTCCAATCTTCACTTTTATTAACAACAACATCGTTGTTGGTGATTTCTCCTGTTGTTGGTCTTATTAAATCTAATAAAATATTAAATAACGTTGTTTTTCCTGCACCATTGTTACCAACCAAACCAAAACTTTGTCCGCTAGGAATAGTTATTTTATCTACATTTAAAACTTCTGCTTGCCCGTATTTCTTTGAAACTGTATCTATTGTAATCATAATGTTTTCTTTAAATTTTGTTTTGTTTATGCTTCTTTACCGAAAGCATTAATCATAGCGTATTTGTCTTTGATATATTTTTTCTCTATCAAATTCATAAAGTAGTTTTTAAAAACTAATCCAAGTATTCCCAATAAAGCAACTAAAATATATCCTGAGTTATACCCAACAAAACTGTTGAATATCCAAAATATAGCCATTGGTAATAACATTAATGGTATAATAATAAGAAACTGTGTTGCGCTTGTTCCTTGTGTGTTTCCAAAACCACCTTTTGTTAAATCGATTCGTTTTCTATTAAAAGATCCTGCATATAACAAAAACAATGAGTTAAAGCCTATATTAAAAATAGCACCAACGGTAATCATTAAAAATATTTTTGTTCCGAAATATAAATAAGGGATGCTTAAAAAGTATAAAATTGTAGTCATTGCTACCATTAAAAACCACTTAGAATCTAAAAATTTACGATATCTAAAACTCTGACTCATTAGCATTTTATAATGCGCACTATCCCAAGCTGGGATGAACTGACCATAATTTAACGTAAAACCTCCTGTTACAAACAAGCCTGCAAACATTAACATAGCCGGCATATCTTTATAAGTTTCTTGCGTAAAGAAAATCAACCCATAAAAAAGGAATAAGAACGACATTAAAAAAACTGTTTTTGTTCTTTTGTTTCGCCAAATTAATCGGATATCATTTTTTATAAATGGTGCGATATCTCCTAACTTTTCTGTCCACGATAAATCTGCTGTACTTGCTTCTTCTGTTTTTACTGCGACTAAATCATCCAAATATACTCTAGCTCTTAATAGCTTAAAATTTACATAATATAACACTACTGCAATAACAAACGGAATTAATGCTAAAATTGGATTTGCTACAATTGCATCAAATGTTTGCTGACTGTAAATTGAAATATTAAAACTAGTAAACTTTTGTAATGCTATTAAAGCAACTAATAAGGTAGCTATAAATGCAAATACACTATTATTTTTATTGATTAAAAAGTTTAAAAAATTAATTGCTTGAATTATAAAAAACATAGCGATTAACCAACCTAAAACTCCACCCAAATTGTAATCTTGACTAATTAAAACCACACTAAAAGGAATATAAAAAAACAAGGACATGAAGTTGAATCCTGAAAATGCTGATTTCCCTAAAACATAGTGCACTAATTTCTCTTTCTTTATAGGAAGGATTAGTAGTGGTTTGATATTCATTACTGGTAATTTTTGCATCAAATAGCGGAAAATTAAATCTCCCAGTATAGCAAAAACTAACATTGAATTTACAATTTGTAACGGGTCTTGTTCTGGATACATTTTCTTTAAAAGAAAAAAACCTCCAATACCAATCCCTAAAAAAACGGCTAAAATATATAGGACAAAAAAGCCCATTATTATTTTTAACGCAATTCCTTTTTGCCAATATGAAGAACGAAAATATTGTTTCCATTCTAATTTTAAAAAATGTGCAATCATTTGGTTTGATTTTTTATTGATTGATTATAAGAGTCTATTATTTACTTTTTGTTACATAAAAAAAGCATCAATTATAAAATTGATGCTTTTTGGTGTTTTTTCTCTTTATAAAAATTAAGCCCACTTACATAAGACACCTCCCATGATAGCTAAACTTACTACCCAATAACCTACATTAATTGCGATGTATTTAAGGCTTTTTCTTTCAAATAATCCATTAATTGTAATTATAGACCCTGCTAACAATAAGCCAATCATCGTTCCATGTAGAGCACCGTGACCAAAAGTTCTGAATTTACCACCGTAGTTTGACATAAATTCTTGAAAATAGGTAGATACAGCTCCTGATCCTTCAGCAAAACCTGGCTCTCCCATTAAAGTAGAAAAGGCTCCCCATTGGTGAATAACCAATGTTTGTAATATAAATGCTATTAAAAAACTACACACATACGATAATCCGAAAATTTTAAACATATTCCCGCCTTTTAAACTCTCTTCGGTGAAACCCATTTCTTTCATCCATGGTTTTCCAAAAAGTGGTCCATACCAAATAAATCCTATTATCATTGGCACTAATGCCGCTAATGCGCTAATTAAAAAATTAAATTTCATAAGTATAAAGTTTTGGTTTATAGCCAAATATACCAAAAAAAGCATCAAATAAATATTTGATGCTTTTTTGTTACGTATTGTTAAATGAAATTTATTTTATTTTCATTGATTTTGCAATTGCTTCTAATTCAAACAAAAAGTCACGTTTATTTACTGATGGTGCGTACGTAAAACCTTCAAAAACCACTAAGCGATTATTTTTCGTATCAATTATCGTATAGTTTATAAACGGCCCTGCCATAAAATCATTTTTAACTTCCCATTTACCACGAGTTTCATATGCTTTTTTACCGTCTATTACAGCATCAAAGGTAAACGGAGTGTATGCTTGTTCGGTAATCATATACATCCCTTCTTTACTACCTGGTATGTGTTTTTTACCAATTGTATCTCGTACTGCGGTAATATTATCAGCAACAGTTGCTTCATCTTCTAAAGGAATCGTATATATTAAAACATTATTAGTTCCGTCTCCTCGTGCTATACCACTTGATAAATGCTGACGAAACCAAATGAAATTACCTGCATCTTCAACCAATCTATATCTCTTAGGAATATCTATCGTTAATCCAATATTTTTAATTGTTTTAAACTTCGTTTCATCAATACGTTCTTTTTTAAAAATACGCTGAGAAAACCTAATATCTTCATCTTTAAACAACTTAATAATCTCTTTTCCTCGTGTATCTAAAAGCTTTATAATTCCGGCTTTATTCTTAGCGGTTGCATGCACAATAATTTGAGGTTCGGCATACCTGTTCTTCTCAACAGTAATACCTTCTTTTTCACCTTCTTTAATTATTAAAACAGCTTTTCCGTGTCGCATAAAACTACCAAAACCAACAGGATCTATTTGACTAACCGACAATAATGTTTCTGGTTGTGGTAAACCTACTTGATGCTCGCCAAAGACCTTACGTATTTGATCTCCCATCTTTCCTTCCCAATCTAATCCTTTTACAACCACCATTATTTTGTTGGTGTTACCATTAGAAGTAGGCAAAACATAACTGCCTTTTCCATTACCAGTATTACATGATACTGCTATGGATATCGAAAAGAGTAAGATTATTATTTTTTTCATCGTTTGTGTTTTTTAGTAGTATGTTTTTAACCTTTAAAAATTTTAAGCTTCATTCCTGGCTTTAGACTTTTAACACTCCAAATATTGTTCCACTTTTTAATTTGCTCGATAGAAACTGATGGATATTTTTTAGAGATTGTCCATAACGAATCTCCATTTTGCACTACATAAATATCATGCTTACCAGTTGGAACCTTATATTTATTTTTAGACACCTTTTTAGAAACACCTATTTTCTTCGGATAAATACTTAAGCGCTGACCTATTTTTAAACGATGGTTACGCATACCGTTCCAACGTTTTATATCACTAACTCGTACGCCAAATTTATTTGCTATTTTTCCTAAATAATCGCCACTACGCACTTTATAACGGATCCGTTTATCCATTTCAAAATACTTAGGTAAAGGTTTCTCTCTTTTACCTTCATCTTCTTTTGCTAGGGCATAAATTTCTTTTTCTTTATCTAAAAAATCTACTATGTTTTTTCTTGGCAATCGAACCGCATAATTTTTCTTTTTAATATAAGGAATGATATCTAACTTATATGACGGGTTTAGAAAAGATAATAACTCAGCATCTATATTTGTTTTTTCAGAAATTTGATCGAAGCTAACGGTTCTTTTTACGTGAACGGTATCAGTTTCAAAATGAAAAATATTTGGTGGTTGTGGATAAATACCGTGTTCTTCGGCATATTCAAAAATATACATCGTTGCATAAAATGCAGGAACGTAACTTGCGGTTTCACGTGGTAAAAACGGACGTATATTCCAGTAATTTCGATACCCACCAGAGCGTTTTATT
Organism: Tenacibaculum sp. SM2510; assembly: GCF_057002845.1. Classification (NCBI taxonomy): domain Bacteria; kingdom Pseudomonadati; phylum Bacteroidota; class Flavobacteriia; order Flavobacteriales; family Flavobacteriaceae; genus Tenacibaculum; species Tenacibaculum sp. SM2510. The sequence continues at coordinate 1,967,552 of NZ_CP192703.1, read as the reverse complement.
GCTTTCGAAACATTTCCTGGCCCCGAATTATAAGCTGCCAATGCCAAATCCCAATCTCCGAAAATTCTATATAGCTGACTTAAGTATTTACAAGCTGCAACAGTTGCTTTTACAGGGTCTTGACGCTCATCCACATATGAATTCACCTTTAAATTAAACTGCACCCCTGTACCATACATAAACTGCCATAAACCTGTTGCACCAACTCTAGAGCGAGCTGCAGGACGCAAAGCAGATTCTACAATCGCCAAATATTTCATTTCTAACGGAACATCGAACTGATCTAAATACTGCTCGAACATCGGAAAGTAATATTGTGCCTTTGCCATTAAGGCCGGGTAATACCTTTTACGATATTTTAAATAACTATTAATTACTTTTTCTAATGACGGGTTATACGCTAAATGAAATGGTGTTTTTAAATCTAAATCTGTCAACCTTTTTTTTAATAAATCCGAAGAAAGTATGGTTGTTGTATTACCAATAATATCTTTATCGTTAATTACATACTGAATACTATCAAATAATGATGAATTAAACTTTTCTTCAATCAATAAACTATCAATAATTTTTAAATCAGCATCAGAATATAAATCTTCTTGCTGTTTTATTTTGATAGTGTCAATTGCTATTAAAGTAGCATCATTTGTTATTTGTAAACTTTTTTCGGGCATCAAAATACTATCAATAGGTTGTTGCGCAAAAATTGATGTTGTGAAAAAAAGTAGTATTAGTAGGTTTCTCATATTTCGATTTTAAATATCTAATTCAACCACAATCGGGCAGTGATCTGAATGTTTTGCTTCGGGTAAAATATAGGCTCTTGAAATTTTTTCTTTTAATGGCTCAGAAACAATGGCATAATCTAAACGCCAACCTTTGTTATTGGCTCTAGAATTTGCGCGATAACTCCACCATGAATACTCTTGTTTTTCTGGGTTTAAATAACGGAAACTATCAATAAATCCGTTGTTTATAAAATCTCCAATCCAAGTTCTTTCTTCTGGTAAAAATCCAGAAACTCCTTTCATTTTCGGATTGTGAATATCAATTGTTTCATGACAAATATTATAATCGCCACAAATAACCAAATTCGGAATTTCTTGTTTTAAATTATTGATGTATGATTGAAATTCGTCCATGTAATTAAACTTAAAACTCAACCTTTCAGTATTTGTTCCTGACGGAAGATATAAACTCATTACCGAAACATTATCAAAATCTACACGTAAATTTCTCCCTTCAAAATCCATCGTTTCAATTCCCGTTCCGTATTCAATATGATTGGGTTTTTCTTTACAAAAAACAGCTACTGATGAGTAGCCTTTTTTTTGTGCTGAAAACCAATAATGATACGGATAACCCGCGTTTTCAAACTCCGTTACATCTAGTTGTTCTTTATGCGCTTTGGTTTCTTGAATACAAATAACATCCGGATTTGCAGCTTGTAACCAGTCGATGAATCCTTTTTTTAATGCGGCACGAATTCCGTTTACGTTGTATGAGATTATTTTCATTAATCTAAAAATATTGGTTTTTTAAGAAAAATCCACGTTAGCTGTTTCTTTTCTCCTGTTTGCGTTTGTATTATTTTTTTTCTTGGTGATAAAAAATATCCTAAAGCAATTGCTACTGCAATTCGAAGCCAATCTGGCTCTACATGAAATATTTTATCTAAAATCAGCAAGAAAAATATTGTTAAAAGAGGATAAATAATACGATGTATTTTCTTTATTAATTCTAACATTTAATCTAAAATAATAGGCTTTTTTAAAAAAAACCAAGTAATTTGAGTTTTCTCTCCTGCTTGAGTTTGTATTTTCTTTTTTCTAGGAGAAACTAGTATTGCAAAAAAAGCAGAAACAGCTATTCTAATTCCTAAACTTTCAACATTAAATACTTTATCTAGAATTGCACTTACAAGAAGTACGACTAGAAAAACTACAATAAAACTGTTTTTAGCTAAAAACTTCATCCTAAATATTCATTTCAGGAACTTCTCCGTTTACAATTAAAGTTCCTGCTGTAGCCTCTTGAATTTCTTCAACAGATACTCCCGGAGCTCTTTCTAATAAATGAAATGCACCTTCTTTAACTTCTAACACTGCTAAATTGGTAACTACTTTAGTTACGCAACCAACACCTGTTAAAGGCAATGAACATTCTTTTAATATTTTAGATTCGCCACGCTTATTGGTATGCATCATGGCAACAATAATATTTTCTGCTGATGCAACTAAATCCATCGCGCCACCCATTCCTTTTACCATTTTTCCTGGAATTTTCCAGTTAGCGATATCTCCGTTCTGAGCAACTTCCATCGCTCCCAAAACCGTTAATTGAACGTGTTTACCACGAATCATAGAAAAACTCGTTGCTGAATCGAAAATAGAACCGCCATCTAAAACAGTAACCGTTTGTTTACCTGCGTTTATTAAATCGGCATCCTCTGTTCCTTCAATAGGAAAAGGACCCATACCTAACAATCCGTTTTCAGATTGAAACTCAACTTCAATCCCTTCAGGAATATAGTTTGCTACTAAAGTCGGAATTCCGATACCTAAATTAACATACCATTTATCTTGTAATTCTTTAGCAATTCGTTGCGCTATTTGTTCTTTTGATAAAGCCATTTTCTTACAATTTTGGAGTTACAGTTCGTTGCTCAATTCTCTTTTCATATTTTTCTCCTTGAAAAATACGTTGCACAAATATCCCTGGAATATGAATTTGATTAGGATCTAGTGTTCCTGCTGGCACTAATTCTTCTACCTCAGCAACTGTAATCGTTGCAGCACCACACATATTCGGGTTAAAATTACGTGCTGTTCCTTTAAAAATTAAATTCCCTGCTGTATCTCCTTTCCATGCTTTTACGAATGCAAAATCTGCTTTAAAAGCTGGTTCTAAAACATACATTTTTCCGTCAAATTCACGAGTTTCTTTTCCTTCTGCAACTTCTGTTCCGTAACCTGCCGGTGTATAAAACGCTGGAAAACCTGCTTGTGCAGCTCTACATTTCTCAGCTAATGTTCCTTGAGGTGTTAACTCAACATCTAACTCACCAGATAACATCTGACGTTCAAATTCGTCATTTTCTCCTACATAAGAAGAAATCATTTTTTTAATCTGTTTATTTTGAAGTAATAAACCGAGCCCAAAATCATCTACGCCAGCATTGTTAGAAATACAGGTAACATCTCTTACATTTAACTTTACTAATTCTGCAATCGCGTTTTCAGGTATTCCACACAAACCAAAACCACCTAACATAAAAGTCATTGAGTCTTTTACACCAGCTAGTGCTTCTTGTACGTTATTTACTTTTTTATTTATCATTGTTGTTGTTTGTTTAACACTAAAAATAAGTATTCAAATTATTAAAAATCTGTTTCTTTTTCTTCTGGTTTTTCATCTTTTTTACCTTCTTCACCATCTTCTTCTTTTTTTACTTCAGCACAATTAATGTTGATAGAAAGCTTTCCTGAAGGTTTTTCAAAATCTTCTTTGCTAATATTTAAGCTTTCATCAGCATAACATTTTTTCATAAACAAAGCCCATGTTGGTAATGACATTGCTGCTCCCTGTCCTTTTCCGATTCCAGCAAAATGTGTTGCTCTATCTTCACCACCTGTCCAAACCCCTGTAGCTAAATTCGGTACAATTCCCATAAACCAACCATCAGACTGATTTTGAGTTGTTCCTGTTTTTCCTGCTATAGGGTTTTCAAACTTGTATGGGTTTCCCGTAATATAATCTCCTTTTTTCCATGGAGATCTCAAATAAGACCCAGAACCCGAAACCGTAACTCCTTTCATTAAATCTAAAATGACATATGATGATTCTTCACTTAAAACCTCTTTAGTTTCTGGCACAAAATCTTCTAAAACTGTTCCGTTTTTATCTTCTATTCTGGTAATCATCATCGGGCTTACACGCAATCCTTTGTTTGCAAAGGTTGAGTATGCACTTACCATTTCTATTAACGATAATTCAACAGCTCCTAATGCTATTGATGGATTTGCATCAATTTTTGATGTTATTCCTGCGGACTCTGCTAAACGCGCTACGTTTACAGGGGATACTTTATCTATCAGTTGTGCTGAAATAACATTTACCGATCCCGCTAAGGCTGCTTTTAATGTTAATTCCCCTCCATATTTATTATTTGAATTTTTAGGAGTCCAATCTTCCGGCATTCCATATTTTTCTTTCGGAATTGTATACAATACATTAGGCAGCTTATCGCAAGGCGACATTTTTAATTGATTAATAGCCGTTGCGTATACAAAAGGTTTAAAGGTAGAACCTACTTGTCTTTTTTGCTGTTCTACTGCGTCGTACTTAAAATATTTATTACCAATACCACCTACCCAAGCTTTAATATGACCTGTTTGCGGTTCGATAGAAACTAAACCTGAGCGTAAAAAATGCTTATAATAACGTATAGAGTCATACGGTGTCATAACCGTATCTCTGTCTCCTTTCCATGAAAACACACGCATATCAACATCTGTATTAAAAGATTTTTCTATCTCTTTTTCAGTTTTTCCTGCAGTTTTCATACGTTTGTAACGAACAGATCTTCGCTTAGCACGTTTCATATTCTTTAAAATTTCACTTTTATCTAAATCATAAAAAGGCGCTGTTTTATTACCTTTTTGCTCTTCAAAGAAAAACGATTGCAAGTTAGACATATGCTCTCTACTTGCCTCTTCGGCATATTTTTGCATACGTGAATCAATAGTAACATAGACTTTTAATCCGTCTTTGTAAATATTATAAGCCTCACCGTTATCTTTCGGGTTTTCTTTAGCCCATTTTTTTAATCGTTGTTTTAGATTCTCTCTAAAATAAGTAGCTAATCCGTCGCTATGGCTTTCTGGAGTGAAATTTATTCTTAAAGGTGTTTTTTGTAACGAATCCTTTTCTTGCTCGGTTATAACTCCGTTTTTCGCCATTTGAGAAAACACCACATTCCTACGACCTAAAGATTTCTCTTTAGAGCGTTCTCTATGCGGATTGTATTGCCTTGGATTTTTTAACATTGCAACCAAAATAGCAGCTTCTTGTACATCTAACTCCCTAGGCTCTTTACCAAAATAAATACGTGCCGCAGAACGAATACCTGTTGCATTAAAAAGAAAACCTTGCGTGTTTAAATACTGAGTTATGATTTCTTCTTTAGTGTATTGACGCTCTAATTTTACTGCAACCACCCATTCTTTTAATTTTTGAGTAAGTCTTACTAACTTATTACTCGTCCCTCCTTCATTAAAAAGATTTTTAGCTAACTGTTGGGTAATTGTACTTGCACCTCCTTCAGTCCCTAATTTGGCTACTGCTCTTGCCAAACCTCTAAAATCAATACCTGAATGCTCATAGAAACGTTCATCTTCAGTAGCTACTAAAGCTTTCATTAAAATTGGAGGTAAATCCTTATATTTAATAGGTGTTCTGTTCGCCTTCACATAATACTTTCCTAATGTTTTTCCGTCAGCAGAAATAACCTCTGTTGCTAAATCACTTTTAGGATTTTCTAATTCTTCAAAAGAAGGTAAGGCTCCAAAAACACCCCAAGATGCTAATAAAAATAATAGGCAAATAAAAAGAAATCCTCCTAATATAACGCCCCAAAACCATTTGATATATGTACTAAAATTAGTTGTTTTTTTCTTTGTCATTACTATATTTTTTCAATTCTAAATCCCACTTGAGATATTCCTTCAAGCTCTTCAATCCCTTCAATATTACCATTTTTTCTCATGGCTTGCTTAACTTTAAATATGTACTCCCCTGTATTAGGGAATGTTATATTTTCTTTATAAAAAAGTTTGTTTTCTTTAATCGCAGAAAATCCTTCCCCTAAAAACTTACCAGTTACATCTGTCATATCATACTCTAACGTATCTATAATTACTTGACCGTCTGGAAAGTTAATTTGAGCGATTAGAAATAAATTACTGTAATTATAATCGTTATTATTTCTAAGATTTATAAAAAGATTTTTCTTGTTTATAGTATCTTTTACTAAAAAATTAAAAGTAATAGCATTGCTCTTGTTCCAAGAACTTTCAGGCAACGTTATATACTCATCATATATTCTATCTGAATCACATGATACAATTATAAAAACAGTTAAAAAAAATATTAATAAACTATTCTTTTTCATTATTATTTTCAGGGTTTTCGTTAGGCTTTTTTCTTCTTTGATTATTATTTCTTTTTTTCGGAGTGTTAGGCCTCTTATTTTCAGGTTGCGCATTTTTATCGCCTTCTACTTTTTCTGTTTTTGGCTTGTTGCTTCTAGGGTTACTCCTTGGTTTTGGTTTCCTGTCATCAACACTTTCTTTATCTGTACCCTTATTTACCTCTTTGTTTACTGGTTTTCGTATTTGAGGTTTTTTATTTGACCTAACTTCAGAAGGTTTAGCTCCTTCAGTTTTATTTATCGGCTTCCTTTGTGGTCCTTTTTTTGGTCTTGGTGTCGCTGCAGAATTATCGTCAGTTTTACCCAATGGTTTTCTCTGAGGGCTTCTTTTTGGTGCTGTATCAGTAGCTTTAACGGCCTCTTTTTTATTTAAAGGCTTTCTTGTTTTTCTTCTATTGTTACGTGATTTTTTTGGCGCATCAAAACGAGTTAAACTATCTTGTCCTACAACATTTTCAAAATCAACAACAGCTTCTGTAACAATCTCTAATTCATATTCATCTAACGGTAAAGCGAGTTCATTATTTTTATTTAATTCAATAATTTCTTGAACTTGCTCTAATGATAATTGAAACCACTTAAAGCTTTCATGCTTGTAAGTATACCAAAGTATTTTTTTAAAGATATCCATCTTTACAAAAACGGCATCTCCTTTTTCTGTTTTTAGTATTTTATCTTGCTTCGGAAAACTTTGTAGAGCATCTAAATAAGTATCTAGCTCAAAATTTAAACAACACTTTAATTTACCACATTGCCCTGCTAACTTTAACGGGTTTAGTGATAATTGTTGATAACGTGCTGCTGCGGTATTTACTTTTCTGAAATCGGTTAACCAAGTAGAGCAACAAAGCTCTCTACCACATGAACCAACACCTCCTAAACGTGCTGCTTCTTGGCGCATACCAACTTGTTTCATTTCTACACGAATAGAAAAAGTTCCTGCTAAATCTCTAATTAACTGACGAAAATCTACACGTTCATCCGCTGTATAATAAAAGGTAGCTTTGGTTCCGTCTCCTTGATATTCAACATCTGAAAGTTTCATTTTTAAGCCTAAACGACTAATAATTTCTCTTCCTTTTTTCTGTGTTTCTTGCTCTCTATCTCTAGCAGTATGCCAAATGTCGATATCTTTTTGCGTAGCTTTTCTGTAAATTTTATTTACCTCTTCGCTATCTATTGCTACCTTTCGTTTCTTCATTTGAACTTTCACAAGTTCTCCTGCTAAAGCAACAATACCAATATCGTGACCAGAGGTTCCTTCAACCGCCACAACATCACCCATCGAAATGGTTAATTTTTCGGTGTTTTTATAAAAATGCTTTCGTCCGTTTTTAAATCGAACTTCAAAAATATTAAATGGAGCTTCACCTGTAGGTAAAGTCATATTCGATAGCCAATCAAAAACGGCTAATTTATTTCCACTTCCGCAGGTACCAGAGGCGCAATTTCCATTGCTTTTACATCCATTAGGCACGCCGTCTTTACTGGTTGAACAACTGTTACAACTCATAATATAGTATATTTTTACAAGCGTTTTTTAAATCTGAATTATCCCAGTATCAAAAAACACTTTTTTATTATTGATTTTCAGCTAGATAAACTTTTTTATTCTAACTTCCCTTAATCAGTAAAGATACATATTCTATCGAAAATTAAAAATGGATTTTTGTTATAAAAAAACACCTCAAAGTTTTATGAAACTTTGAGGTGTTTTAATTAAAAATATTATTTCTATTTAGTTCTTTTTTGCCCAGTTATCTCGTAAACCAACTGTTTTATTAAATACTAAATTTTCGGCAGTAGAATCATCATCTACATTAAAATATCCTAAACGTTGAAACTGAAATTGTTCTCCAATTTTTGCTGTTTGTAAACTTGGTTCTACAAAAGCAGTAATTTTTTCTAATGAATTCGGGTTCACAAACTCCATAAAATCTTTGTCTTTATGGTTATCTGGAGCTTCATCTAAAAACAAACGATCATATGCTCTAACCTCAGCTTTTACAGCGTGTTTTACAGATACCCAATGCAAGGTTCCTTTTACTTTTCGCTTGCTTTCTTCTGTATCACTTCCCGATTTTGTTTTTGGGTCATACGTACAGTGAATTACCGTAATTTCTCCGTTTTCGTCTTTTTCACAACTTGTTGCAGTAATGAAATACGCGTTTTTTAAACGAACTTCTTTTCCTAATTTTAATCTAAAAAACTTCTTATTTGCTTCCTCTCTAAAATCTTCTCTTTCGATGTAAATTTCTCTTGCAAAAGGAATAATTCTTGTACCAGAATTTTCATCCTCAGGATTGTTTTCTGCAATTAAAATTTCTTCTTTATCTTCAGGATAATTATCAATAATTACTTTTACCGGATCTAAAACCCCCATAACTCTGTTTGCTGTTTTGTTTAAATCTTCACGAATTTTAAACTCTAACAACGAAACATCAATAATGTTTTCTCTTTTCGATACTCCAACAGTTTCTATAAAATTACGGATTGATGCTGGTGTATAACCACGTCTTCTTAATCCAGAAATTGTTGGCATTCTTGGATCATCCCACCCGTTTACAATTCCTTTTTCCACCAATGTTAATAACTTACGCTTACTCATAATAGTATAGCTTAAATTTAAACGAGAAAACTCGCGTTGCTTTGGCGGATTTGGGAGTTCGGCTTTACTATATTCGTACACATTGTCGCGAAACCAGTTGTATAATTCTCTGTGAGGTTTAAACTCTAAAGAACATAAAGAGTGTGAGATTTGCTCTAAATAATCACTCTCACCATGCGTCCAATCATACATCGGGTAAATAACCCAATCGTTTCCTGTTCTGTGGTGTGTTTTCTTTAAAATACGATACATTAACGGATCACGTAACAACATATTAGGCGATTCCATATCTATTTTAGCTCGTAAAACATGCGTTCCTTCTTCAAATTCACCAGCTTTCATTCGGCTGAATAAATCTAAATTTTCTTCAACAGATCTACTTCTAAAAGGACTATTTGTTCCAACCTTTGTTGGTGTTCCTTTTTGAGCACGCATTTCTTCAGAAGATTGACTATCGATATACGCTTTACCATCTTTTATTAATAAAACAGCCCAGTCGTATAATTGCTGAAAGTAATCAGATGAGTACAATTCATTTGCCCATTTATACCCTAACCAAGTAACATCTTCTTTAATTGCATCTACATACTCTTGCTCTTCTTTAGCAGGGTTTGTATCATCAAAACGTAAGTTTACTGGTGCATTGTATTTTTCGCCTAAACCAAAGCTAATTCCGATAGCTTTTGTATGACCGATATGTAAATATCCGTTAGGTTCTGGCGGAAAACGAAAACGTAAATTTTCCTTTGGTAATCCGTTTGCAATATCCTCTTCAATAATTTGTTCTAAAAAATTCAATGATTTTTTTTCTTCTGACATCTTCTGTTGAAATTGAAGTGCAAAATTACGGAAAATTGTTGAGGAAAATTTTATCTAAAAACAAGAAAAAGCGAAAACCTTTTATAGGGTTTTCGCTTTCTTAATAAATATCTTTCGTTGGATGATAATCTATCAACATGATGCGATTCTGAAATAAATCAGCATTACCCGATTCTGAAACGAGTTCAGAATGAAGTTGAAAATTTATTTTCCAAAAGAGTTATTAGCCTGATTGATGTCTGCCATTAATTTTGACGGATCAATTTCTACAGATTTTACTTCTTTTGAAGTTGTAAATGTATATGTTGGGTGTGCAAACGTCCAATCTGTAATTTTAGTTGCCTTGGTTGGTTTTTCACCACGCATCATACGTAAAGGAATATTAAACGCTTCTTTACTTCCATCAACATAAGTAACCTCTACATCTATAGGCATTGGCATTTGACCAATTCTCTCTAAAGTAACATCTTTACCAGAAACAGCTTTTACACCATAATCAATCGTATGTATGGTTTGTGTCCATTCGTTTAAATACCAATCTAAATGAATCCCTGAAACTTTTTCAGCAGTTCGTTTAATATCATTTGGCGTTGGATGTTTGAAAGAAAAATCGTTAAAATATTTTTTTAATGTTTTAGCTACATTTTCTTCGCCAATAATATATTCTAATTGTGATAAGAAAATATTTCCTTTAGAATAACTCGCAACTCCGTATGCAGTATTTGTATGATATCTATCTGCATGTGTAGTTAATGGCTCTTCTATATTATTTTCCACCACATAATTATATCCTCTATAAGAACCTGCATGCGGATTTTCTACATTTCTTCCAGAAATTTCATTTTCTGCTTTGTTAGAAATGTAAGATGTAAATCCTTCATCCATCCATGGGTGCTTACTTTCGTTTGTTGCTAGTAAAAACTGAAACCAGGTGTGTGCCATTTCATGAGCTGTTACTCCAAATAAACTTCCCCAACTACGTTTTCCTGTAATTAAAGTACTCATAGCATATTCCATTCCGCCATCACCACCTTGAATTACTGAATATTGTTTATATGGATATTGACCTACTTTTTCGCTAAAATAAGTCATTAACTCAGCAGTTTTAGGTTGTAATTTTTTCCAGTTTTCTAAATATTTTGCTTCCAATGTTTTCTTATATAAAAAATGTAAATCGATGCCGTTTTTCATCGTTAACATATCATGCTTATATTCTGGATCTGCAGCCCAAGTAAAATCGTGTACGTTTGGTGCTGTAAAGTTCCAAGTTAACTTTTCTCCTGACGGAATATTTAAAGCTTCTTTTTTGTTTTCATAACCATGCCCAACTTCTTGTGCATTTTGCAAATATCCAGTACCACCAACTACGTAGTTTTTATCAATATGTAAAGTAACATTAAAATTACCCCAAACACCATGATATTCACGACCTAAATAAGGAGGCGTATGCCATCCTTCAAAATCATATTCGGCCATTTTAGGATACCACTGTGCCATAGACAAAGCAACTCCTTCTGCATTATTACGTCCTGAACGACGAATTTGATTTGGTACCTGTGCATCAAAAATCATATCGAAAGTTACACTTTCTCCTGGTTGAATTGATTGCGCTAATGAAACTTCTAATATAGTACCAACAGTTTCATACTTAACAACAGTTCCGTTTTGTTTTAATGAATTTACCTTGATGTATCCTATTTCAGACGGAGATAATTTTACAATTTTATCTGCAATTTTGCTGCTCGGATCTTTAATGTTTCTCGAACGAACATCCATTTGAGAATTTGGTTGAAACGCATTAAAATACAAGTGATAAAATACTTTATCTAAAACATCAGGTGAGTTGTTTGTGTACACCAATTTCTGTGTTCCTTTATATTGAAATGTCTTTACATTCATATCAATATCCATCTTATAATCAACATGTTGTTGCCAATAACTTTGACTTGTTGATTTACTTACTGACGACTTTACGACACTGTTGTTTGTTGTACCAGTAGAAGCACAAGAAACCATCGATAATAATGAAAGCCCTAATATAATTTTCTTCATATTAAATTGATTTAATTCCTATTGTGGTTAGTGTGTTTTTTAAATTATTTAATTCGTTTTCATTTTTAAGTATCGTAAAGCTGCGTTTTTTTCCGTTGTGTAATTTTAAAAATACACATTCTCGTCCTAAAACTTTCTTAACCTCTAACCCTTCAATTTCTGAAAGATTGTAATTGGTTTTCCAAGATCTTTTAAAGAGATAAAAAAACACTGCAACTACTGATACTATTCCTAATAAAAGCATCAAAATAAAAAGAAATTCATTTTTATAATAACGCATCGAAAACAATTGAACACCCATATTAACCGCATTAACTAACATTAATACGATCACTAATTTCGAATGAGATGGCACCTCATCTTTAATTTTTAATTGTTCTTTTTGTTTATCAAACTCTAACTGCATAGGTGTTATTATAACAAAAAAAGAGCATCAAAATAATGCCCTTTTTTTAAATAGTATTCAGTTTTTATTTTCTTCCGTTTACCATTCTATCGGCCATTCTAACTGCATTGTAAGCGTTTACAATACGACCAGAAACTGATAAATCTGCAAAAGGAACTAAATCTCCTGCTGGATTTGCTCTAGACGTAGATCCTGGTTTTGTAACCATTAAATCGATCTTCGTACCTGAGTTCATAATGATATGCTTTACCTGGCTTGCAGATAACTGTGGATAGTAAGAACGTATTAATGCCGCTACACCTGCTGTTGCTGGAGAAGCCATTGATGTTCCACTAATTTTTTGATATTGGTTATCAGGAAAAGTTGAGTGAATTTGAACTCCAGGAGCAAAAATATCTACATTTATTTTACCATAGTTTGAGAAACCTGCTGGTAATTTTTCATTATAATTAGCACTCATTGCACCAATCGTTAAGAAATTATCAGAAACCTCTGTTAATTGATCTGGAGCATCGTTTGGAAATGTTTTGTCTACGTCGATGTTTTCTCCTGAATTTCCGGCTGCGTTTACGATTAATACATCTTTAGAAGCTGCATATTTAATTGCATCGTAAACCCATTCTTTATTTGGTGAAAAAGCTTTACCAAAACTAGTGTTAATTACTTTTGCACCATTATCAACTGCATAACGAATACCTAAAGCAACATCTTTATCATATTCATCTCCGTCTGATACCGAACGTACAGCCATCATTTTTACATTATTAGCTACACCATTCATACCTTTACCATTATTACGGCTAGCTCCAATAATACCAGAAACATGAGAACCGTGTGCTTCCCCTTTTTTAGAGTGCCCTGTATTCCCATCACCTGAACCTGGTTTATCATTTATATCATAGGCGTTATCACCAACAACTGTACGATAATCTGTTTTTAAATTATCTCCATTAACACTTGCTGTTGCTTTTTTAAGAGCCTTAGCTATTTCTTTTTTAGCTTCATTTAAAGAAGGCAAACCAAAACCATACATTTGTTTTGCTCCTGAAACTGCTTTATTTAATGTTTCATCTGATGATTTAAGTGCTAAAACCTCTTCCTTTGTATAATCAGCTTTACCAAAATGCTTAGTCAAAGCTTCGTCTGCTTTAGTTATTCCATCTAACATTTTTTGAAAGCGTTCTTGATTTTTTTTAGCACCTGCTATTTTTTTAGCTTGAAAAGCGTTTACTTCTGCTAAAGTTTCAGCATCAGCAATTGATGGATTCATTAAAATACGTTCGTATTCTAAATGTTCTTTATACGATTTTCCTAAAAAGTTCCATCCGTTAATATCATCAACATATCCGTTCTTATCATCATCAATTCCGTTTTCTGCAATTTCTTTAGTGTTTACCCAAGCAACATCCACTAAGTCTTCATGCTTTAAATCACTACCAGAATCTACAACCCCAACAATAACTGTGGTACTTTTTTTCCCTTTTAAGAAATCGTATGCTTTAATAACACTCATTCCAGGAATAGTATCCGTTGCTAAATCTAAATGCTGCCAATTATCTTTTTCATAAGTTGTTAATTCCGCTTTTTTAGCTGAAATGTTAACGACTGTGTCGCTTCCTGTTGGAACTGCTATTTTACTTACTGTTGAACAACCAACTAATGTGATTATTGCAATTGCTGAGTAAAATACGGGCTTCAAAATTCTCATAATGTTTCTCTTAATTAAATATATCTGTAAAATTATAACTCTCTTTTAAGCGCACTCCTTTTTCGGTATGCTTTACTGTTATTAACTCGTTATAGGCATCATGCTCTAAAAATAAATAGAAATCATTATCGGCAGCTTCGTTTAAAAAGACTTCTTTTTCCTTTAAGGTTAATAGCGGTCGTGTATCATAACCCATTACGTAAGGTAAAGGTATATGACCTGTGGTTGGTAATAAATCTGCCATAAAAACAATTGTTTTACCTTGATATTGAATTTTAGGCAACATTTGCTTTTCGGTATGTCCATCCATAAATAACACTTCAAAACCTACTTGATTTTGGCTATTTTTATTGATAAAGTTTAGCTGTCCGCTTTCTTTTATAGGCTGTATGTTTTCTTTTAAAAAAGATGCTTTTTCACGTGCATTAGGCTCAATTGCCCATTGCCAATGACTTTCATTACTCCAAACTTTCGCATTTTTAAAAGCAGGCATAAAACCTGTTTTATCGTTATTCCACTGAATAACACCTCCACAATGATCAAAATGTAAATGTGTTAAAAACACATCGGTAATATCATCTCTATGAAAACCGTGTTTAGCTAATGAAGTATCTAATGAAAAATCACCAAACATGTAATAATATCCAAAAAATTTATCTGATTGTTTGTTTCCTATTCCGGTATCTATCAACGTAAGCCTATCTCCATCTTCAATAAGCATACAGCGCATACCCATTGAAATCATGTTTTTATCGTCTGCTGGATTTGTTTTTTGCCAAATCGCTTTTGGTACCACGCCAAACATCGCGCCACCGTCTAATTTAAAGTTCCCTGTTTCTATTGGATAAATTCGCATAGCTACAAAGATGCAGAATTTTAACGAATTTTTTTGTTAAGAAAAACAAAAAAGCACATCTTAAAAGATGCGCTTTTGTTTCAATTCAAGCACAATAAGATTTTATTTTCAATAAAAAATTAATTATTTCATTCTAATAAAACGAAATTATAATACAATTATTTTTTTGATAACTCTCTCCGCTTTTGTCTCTATTAAAAGGAAGTATACTCCTGGGGTTAAATTGAAATCGTAAGATAATTTATAAACATCTTCTCCTTCATATTCTTCCTTTTTTATAATTGTACTATTCATCCTATAAAACTTTAAGCTTATAGGGCTCACCTTATTTAACTCTATATCTAAATTAAACTTTCCTGAAGAAGGATTAGGGTATAACATGGCAGTGCTTAAAATACTTGTATTAAGATTATCATCACTATCATCGTTCTCTATTTCCTTATCTAAAACTAATATTTTCTTTGTTATAAATTCTTCACAGTCTCCTAACTTAGAGATTAATGTTATTTCATACTCTCCTTCCTCTTCTATTAAAATCTCTGCATAGTTCTCATTTTCTTCTATAACTTTAGCGTTAGAAGGAAAAAACCAAACGACCTCATCTGGTTTAGGATCACTAAAATTAACAATAACAAAGCTTTCATTTGTATATACTTGAGAAGACATTGTGAATTGTGAGTTTATTTCTGCTGTAGATTGTTTAATTTCAACACTATCAGAGATAACACATCCTAAATCAGTTGTTATTTTTACATTATAGATTCCTGATTTTGAAACCTCAACTATAGCACTTGAACTAGAAAAACCGTTTTCAGATAACCATTCATATTTAATTCCTTTTTCTATAGAAGCGTCTATCACATAAGTTTGGCCTTTACACAATGTTACTGTTTCTCCTAAATCAAATTCAATTTTTTCAGGATTTTTTATTTCGAAATTACTTGTGTAAGTACATCCTTTAATATCTGTTATTAAAACTTCATATATTCCAGCTGTTAAATTTTCTATTGTACTCCCTGTAGGTTGATTATTGCATTGGATATTATAAGGAAAAGCACCTCCTACAATATTTAATTCAATTTTTCCATCATTTCCTTCATAACAAACTGGATTTATAATTTTAAAGCTATCAATATTTAAAGGGTTAGGAGTATTAAGTGTTGTATTAATAGTACTTCTACATCCATTTGCATCTACAACGGTTAGTTCATAACTACCTATTACTACATTTTCTAAATTAGCGCTATTACTTCCTGTATTCCATAAATATGAATAAGGAGCTGTTCCTCCTGATATTATTGGTGTTACTGTCCAATCTTCACCTATTCCACACAAAACATAATCCGAATTTAATTCTACCGTGAGTGTTTCTGGCTCTAATAACTCATATGAAGAACTTCTTGTGGTGTTCCCTTTTGAATCTTCAATTTCTACGTAATATTTAGACTCTCCCAAATTAGACAGCTCTTTTTCGGTTCCTAAAACGGTTGTATCACCTTCTTCAAACCACTTATAAGTATAATTTAAAACACCTCCTGTTACATTTGCCTGTAATGCTCCATTCTCTTCCCCTTTACAGTTTATAACAGCGGTTAAACCTATACTAGCTTCTAATTTTAAGGGCTCTTCTAATGCATATGTTTTTTCTGCTTTACATCCTTTTGAATTTGTAACAATAACAGTATATGTTCCAGCATTTAATGAATTAATTGTGTTATTAACTGAATTAGTTGTTTTATTTGAGATTACACTTCCTTCTTTTTTCCATATATAATTATACGGAGGGGCTTGTTCTTCTACAGAAACTAGTATAGACCCGTTTGGTACCCCAAACCCTGTTGGTTCTTCAATTACCTCGGTTAAAACACTAAATAATTTTGGTTGGTTAATTGTATACAAATATTCATCTGCTCCATTAATATTTATTGCGTAACAATTATTACTATCTCTTAATTGCACACCATAAACACCTACTTGCAACTCTTTAATTTCTGCAGGGTTATTTTTTACTTCTACCCAATTACTAAAACTGTTTCCTTGCAAACGATAACGGTATTCATAAGTACTTGAACCTCCAGTTATGTTTAAACTAATTGTTCCGTCATTAGATTCAAAACAAGATAAATTATTAACAGCTCCAGTTATTTTTACTTGTGTAGGTTCATTTACTGTAAATACAGCACTTTGTTCTTCTATACCCTCTAAATTATTAACAACAACATAATATTGACCTGCTGATATATTTTCTAATAACTTATTAGTCCCTTCTATGATTCCAGTAATCGCATTATACCAAGTATAATTATTACCCCCTACTCCTCCAACTGGTATTACATCTATTATTGCATTACTCCCTCCAAAACAACTAATTTCTTGTGTTTGAGTTATGGATACTAATAATTCTCCTGGGTCTGCTAGGTTATATGTTTCTTCTGTTACACATCCTTTAGAATCTGTTATTATAACTTTATACGTTCCTTCTGTTAAGTTTTCAATTTTATCAGACTTTACACTTGTTGTTTTATTTGAAATCTCCAGGTTGTTTTCATCTTTCCATACATAATTATATGGTTGTAATCCACCAACTATCTTCACATAAATACTTCCGTTATTTACACTACTATTAGATGGTCTAACAAGTTTCGTTTCTATAATATCATAAACAAGTGGTTCTAATACCTCTATATTCTCTTTAGTAATAGCACATCCATTTTTATCAGTAACTTTTACAGTATATAAGCCTGCTTTTAATGCTGTAATTTCGTTAGAATCAATAGAACTATGGTTCCATTTATAATTGTATGGTTTTACTCCTCCTGTTACATCAATTATTATACTTCCCCCATTTCCTTGATAACATAGAACATTGTTAATGTCTATTGATGCTACATCCAACAATAAAGGTTCTGTTATATTTATATTATTAATTCTTTTAGAATTGTTTTTAGCGTCTATAACTTCTAAGCTATAAGTACCTGCTATGTAATTAAGCTTTGAATCTGTACCAATAACGATTCCTTCAGAATTATACCATGTATATGTATATGGCTCAACCCCTCCTGTTATTATTGGTATCAATTCACCTTTCTCTCCATTACACAAAACAGCAGCTTCATTAACCTCAACTATTAATGGTAAAGGTTCAGTTATTGTATAGTTTAATGTTAACTCACACATTTTAGTATCTGTAACAACTAAGGTATAATCTCCTGCTATTATTTCTGATAAAACATTAGTAGTACTACTTAAAATTATGCCAGAATCATTTTTCCATTCATATGCATAAGGTGGTGTTCCTCCTTTTATTTCAACTTCTATAGAACCATTTGACAAACCATTACCAGTAACATCAGTTTTAATTTCATTCTTAACAAAAAGACCTAATAAAGGTTCTGAAACAACAATTTCTTTTGTTGTTTCACACAAGTTTTTATCTCGTATTATTACAGTATATTTTCCGCTTGACAAATTCATTAAAACATTTCCTGTTTCTCCGTGATTCCAGTTGTAAGTATAAGGTCCTGTACCTCCTTTTCCTTCTACCTCTATGCGACCGTTAGTGCCTCCGTTACATGAAACGTCTTTTATTTTTATTATTGATGGTTCTAATAACAAAGGCTCTATTAAATTATACTCTCTACTTACTTTAATTAAGTTAGCGTCAATAATACTTAATACATAAATACCTGATCCTATATTATTTAATATACTTCCGTTTGCTAATTCTACAGCACTTCCTTGTAAAGACCATGAATATGTATAAGGTTTTACCCCTCCTTTTACTTCAGAAGATAGATTTATTCCTTTATCTCCAAAACATAAAATATCTGTAGATTGACTGATACTCGTTATTTCTAATAACTCAGGCTGTGTTAATGTGTATGTTTCGACTACTTCACAACCTTTACTATCCTTTATAGTAACTTCATACTTACCTATTTTTAGATTTTCTATTTTACTATCAATTCCGATTACATTCTCAACTCCTTCTTCTCTCCATTCATAAATATAATTAGGTGTTCCTCCTGTCATAGTTACAGAAATACTACCGTCACTAGTTTCAAACCCTGTTAAATTAACAATATTAAAAGTTTCAATATTAAGTGCTTTTTCTGGTTGTTTTATTTCAAAAACAACAGATGTTACTTTACATTCATTTATGTCTTTAACCTCAACTTTATATTTTCCTACCTTTAAATTATCAATATTTTTAGTTGTTTTAGAAAAAGACACATCATCTTCTTTTGTCCATACATACGTATATCCAGAAACACCTCCGTTAACAGAAATATTAATTTTCCCGTCTGCACCTTCAAAACAGCTTACATCTTGTTGTTCCTGTAAGCTTATTTCTATTTTAGCTGGCTCGTTTAATGTAAACTCTGCACTTGTTGTTGCTCCTCTAATATCATTAACAACAACCTTATACTTTCCTGCTACTAAATCCGAAAGGCTATTTAAAGTAACATCTGCATTAAGCATTCTTTCAACACCTCCTTCTATTATATACCACTTATAATCAAAATCTAACGAAGTCGAGTTTATAGGATATCCTCCTGTTACTTCTGCTAATAAACTTCCATTGCTTCCATTAAAGCATGAAATTTCGGTTGTTTTTTTAATTGATACTTGAATTGGTAATGGTTCTTTTACTTCAAAACTTTTTATCAATTCACAGTTGCTAGCATCTTTAATCGATACATTATATAGTCCTGCATACAATCCTGTTATTTTTTTTGTTGTTTTTAAGAAAGTTGCATCTCCATTTTTAGTCCAAGTATATAATAACGTTCCTTCTCCTCCAGAGGTATTTATCAATACCTCCCCTTCATTTCCTCCTGTAGTATCACAATTAGTAATAGAAAACGAATTTATTTTAATTTCTGTTGGTTCATCAATCACTACATTAATAGGAGTAGTTATTTCACAATCATTTTTATCTTTTAACCAAACTTTATAGCTTCCTTTAACTAAACCACTTATAGTATTGTTAGTTAAACCACTTATAGGTTGATATGGTGATGATTTATCATCTATCGAATATAAATAACCTCCTGAGCCTCCTGAAGGTGTAATCTTAATGGTTCCATCTTCCTTCCCGAAACATGTTATGTTTTCTTTAGTTACTTGTAACTCTAATTTTGGTACGTTTATAAGCATTATACTTGCTGAAGTATTAGTATAATTATCATAAGCTTTTATAGAATAATTACCAAATACTATGTCATTTAATGCATTTGTCGTTTCTCCTGAAATCAAGACACCGTCTTTAAACCATTCGTAAGTGTAGTTTTCTGAACCTCCTTGTGTATTTGCCAGAAGAGAACCTAGATTCCCATTACAATTAATTTCTTTTTTTATACTTAATGTGGTTATTAATTCTGCATTCTCCTTTACTTCTACTTCTTCAGATATAATAAAGCATCCATTACCGTCTGTAACAGTCGCTGTATAAAAACCAGCTAATAATCCTATAACAGGATTTCCTGATTTAGAAAGAGAAACGTCTCCTCTCTTCGTCCAATTCACCGTATAATTTGGAGTTCCTCCATCTATTGTTAAAGTGATTTTTCCATTAGATTGTCCAAATATATTATTATGCTCAACTATTGTACTTGAATTAACAACTTCTAAAAAAGTAGGTTCTGATATTTTTTTTGGTGTTGAAACAACTGATTTACAATTAGCAACCACCCTGTCTCTTACCTGAAAACTATATCCTACATTTGAATTTGCTGGCAATATGAAAGTGTTACTATTTTGCCAAACCATACCAGACGGTTTGTATATTGCATATTGGTAACTTCCCGTTTTCCCTCCAATAGCTGTAATTTTTATTGTAGAATTATTTCCATTACATAAAATTGGTGATGCCTCTACTTTTGTTATTTCTACTTTAGAACGATTGTTAACTGTAATTGGTTTTTCTAAGACAGCAATTAATCTAGAGTCTTTAACAATAACTTTATAGTTTCCCGCTGAAACGTTTTCATTTACAGTTGTATTTATCCCTATATTAGAAAGCGTTTTGTTATAAGCACCTCCTATTTGAGTAATGATGATTTTATAGGGAGGATATCCTCCTTTAATATTAGATATCGAAATCTTACCATTATTTGCCCCGTTACAATCTGGTTTTGTACTTGTTATTGTAAATTTTATAGGTTCTGGGGCTATTAGTGTAGGTAAAGCATATTCTTGAGTACATCCGTTCTTATCGGTATATACTATTTTATGCGTCCCAGCAGGCAACCCTGTAAATGTATTATTTATATAAGCTTTACCTGTTTTTATTACATCCGATACATTCCCGTTATTTAAAATTATGTAATTATAATAATTACTTATTGGGGTACCTCCTTTAAGATTATTTATCTTTATTGAGCCATCACTTTGTCCTAAAACACTTGGGTGTTTATCAACAGAAGCTGTGTGTGTTATTTTACTTATCGAACTTATTACAACAGTAACGCTACTTTTTGTTTTATCAAGACATCCGTTTGTATCTTTAACCACTACCTTATAGGTATCAGGTGCTAAACCAGTAATTGTTACTTCTCCTGTAAATGTAGATGCGTTCCAGTTAGTGCCATTATTTAAACTATATTTAAAAGTTCCTGTTCCTCCCTGTGCTGTTATTTTAATTTTACCGTCTTTTGAATTATAACAAAATTCGTTCTGAATTTTTGCTACATTATAGGTTATAGGCTTTGGAACAGTAATTTTAAAATCATATATATATTGCTTACAAAAAGGGGAATTATTATTTTTATCAAAACCTGAAACTTCAATTCTATAATCTCCTCCTTTTATTGATTCTCCTACTGAAGATTGCCATATATATTTATATAAACTACTATTAACTCGTGTTAAAGATCTAATATTAACATTCTTATCTTCAGGCATATAATCACCACTCAGAAATTTTCTTTTTAAGTTAATTTCTATTTTTTCATGAGAATATAACTGCCTATCAAAGTAAAGAACAAAACCATTAACATCACTATATGAACACAATGGCTGATTAAACGTTGGTGCTTTAGCTACTTTTGGTGGTTCTGGTAAAAACTGAACAACTGCTTTACCTGCTGATATAGCTTTTGTATTATTACATCCCGGATTTATTCTCACCCATATTTTCTTATTATTTAGTGCTTTCTTTTGATCCGCAGAGTTAGAGTATAAATCTGATAGAGATAAATTTATTGAAGATTGACCATTTTTATTGGTTATTGGCCGCCAAATAGATACCTGCTCTGTTTTTGGAGTATAGGCATTAACCTGACTCCTTAAATCCATTACTTGTTCCATATAATAACTACAATCACCTCCGCCTCCTGGAGGTCTTCCTTGTAGTTTATCTTCTTTCTTTTTTTTCTCTTCAGCTCTAGGTATCTGTCCCCCTCCTCCGTTAAAATTTATACAATCTTCCCATCGTTGTTTAGCTGTTTCTAACCTATTTAATAATACTTTATACCCTGCTGTTTGTACCGTTATTTTATTTACCGGATCCTGAAACTCCCATTTATAAACCGTATTGGGTGATGAATGACCTGATACTGTACTTGCTAAAGGAATACTCCCCGTTTCACAAACTGTTTTAGTTTTAGAAAGCAACGAGCCATCTGGGTGCTTTATATTAAGTATAGGGTAAACATTTATTTGAGCACTACCTCTATCAATTTTGTTTCGATATATTTCATTTTTACTATAACTTTGCTTATGGCAAGGCTTATTAACACTTACTCTTTTTCTTGCTGAACTTCCTGATCGACATTCTCCAATCCAGGTTTTGTGTCTAACTCTGGTCCAAAATTCTACTTGTACTACTGGGTTATTGTGATTGAAAGTATCGCTTACATTATAAGGTCTATTAATAAAATAATCTATATCATGAATCTTTTTTTCACTTCCATTCTTGTATATAAGTATAATCTCTCTCAATCCGTTAAGAGTACCACAACTTGAACTTCCTTGACCTATATAACCAGAGATTTCTATTTTATATTCTTGAGAAAAGACACTGTTTAAACTAAAAAGCAAAATTCCTAAAACGAGTAAGATTCTTTTCATAGCATTAATAATTTAATTCAATTTTTTTTATTGGTGATTTTGCACCTGAGCTAAAAACAGCTTGTAATAAATAAACATATTTTGTATTTATCGTCAACTCTTTATCAATGTATTTATTTTCGTCTGCCTCAAAAACTTTATACATCGTCGGTTGCTGCCCTTCTTCTGCTTTGTATAAAATGTATTCTTCTACATTTGGTGTTTTATACGTCCACTTTAGTTCAATATATTTAGCCTCTCTATTTACCTCTCCATTAAACTTCGTTATTTCAGGCTTTAGCATATTATCTGAAATTGTAATTTTTAAGGGTGTTACCGGCTCAGATTCCAACCCCGAATCATCAACCGTTAAAATAGTATAGAGGTATGTTTTACTATATTCTACAGTACTATCTGTAAAATTATTTTTAGGTAATGCTAATGCCGTAATTAATTGCCAAGGAATATCTGATCCTTTTTCCTTTCTATACAATACTGTACTTTTAGCATCGTTACTTGTACTTGTTACCCATTTTAAAAACACTTTTCCTTTTTCTGTATTAAAAGAACTAAATATTGGTTGTGTTGGTGGCACTATATCTGGTCTTTTTAACGTTAATGCTTCTGAAAATTTTGAAGGATTGTAACGCCTATCAAAAGATTGCACTTTATAATAAATTTTCTTGTTTAGTGTTTTAATATTAATAGTATCTACAAAATAATTATTTGGTGTTGGCTTAAATGTTATTTGAGTAAACTCATCATCATTAAAATTAGAGCGAAACACTCGATATCCTAAAAAATCTATTTCTGTATTTAATTTCCAGTTTAACCTAACAACTCCTAATGAATCTATTTTACCTGTTAATTCTACTGGTACTGCTGGCGGGGTGCTATCATCGGGTTGTACCATTTTAGGAAAAGATTTACGCTCTCCATCATCATAACCAACTGCAACGATTTTATAATAGTTTATAGGTCTTAAATTAGTTAGTTTATAATTTCTTTTATTCTTTGATATCTCTGGAACTACAATTGAATATGTTCCTTTTGGCGTATCTGACCGTACTAGTTTAAAAGATTTTAATTCTGCAGTTCCATCTTTAGGAAATTCCCAGTTAATGATAGCTGCCCCATCTTCTGTAAATCTAACATCTGTTATATATGCCGCTGCTTTTAATGGTGTAATTCCTTTACCTGAAACAATATCTGAATAAGGACCTTGTATGCCGAAAGGAGAAATTCCTTTTATTCTATAAGTATATGTTTTATTATTTTGAAATAAACTATCTACATACATCATTCTGTTTGAAGGGTTCCGCTCTCTTTCTCCTAAATTTGTTACTGGTGTACTGGTTAATGATTTGTAATTACTACCGTTATCATCTGATCTTTCAACTATATAGTTATTATAGTATTTTTTAAGCAACGAAAAATTCCAACTTAACATCGCTGTTTTATCCTTAAAAACACCAACAAACTCTTGAGGTTTTGGTAATGGCTTGTGTGCATCTAGACCTAAAAAAACACCTCCTGATTTTATTTTTTTCTTGGGGTTTGGGTTTGCAATTCTTACCGTGTATAAGTAACGTTCATTTTCTTTAACATCCTCATCTACATATGCTAAACCAGAAAATTTTGCAACTTCAAAATTTTGATCCGCTGCATATAGTGCAAAAGAAAATCGTTGCTCTATTGCCTGCGCTTGATTTAAAATACTCATTATACCATTGCCGCCCTCGTTCATTTCTACATCAAACTGTTCACCATACAATGCTTGTGCAGCAATTGCTGCATAATTATTATTCTCTGTAAATTCTTTCCATTCCATCATTGGTTTGGGTTTTACAGGAACAAAATTCAATTGTTTTACTATAGGATTATTTACTACTTGTTTATTAACAACTATTGTTTTTCTTTCTATAATATACCCTTCCTTATTCGCTTGTTTCCATGCTGATGGTGTAGTTACACCCCAACGTAACATGATTGAGTTTTTGGTGGCGTGTGCTATAACTTTTATTTCTGGTGTCTCATTCCCTATTTCTTTCTGGGCATGTATATTCAAGATAAAACCAAAAAAGATGATTAGTGCCTGAAAACTTTTCTTTAAACTCTTATTCATTTATTGGGTTTATATATTTTACACTATTCTCTCTACCTTGTTTTACTTGACCCGGTAAAACATATTTAAACGTTGTTTTATATTTTCCTTTTCTCATGTATGGAAAGGCCTCTGTTATCAATTTAGAAAATGTTGGATTCGATTGCCAGTTAATATTTGAGCTTACCAATTGATAACTTAAATCTTCATAATCTTGTAAATAATAATGTGTTAGGTTATATCTATAAGGATTATATAAACTTGTTTCTCCTGTGTACCCTTCCTCTAAGTACGTTAAGTACCAGGTCATTGGTTCTACACCCTCTACTGGCGGTACTCCAACACTACTAGTTTCTCTATTAACTTCTAATTCACCAGCTAATGGGTAATTTTGATACAATAGTGGATAAACTTGTTTTTTATAATATGAATCTTCTAAAACCGCTCTTGCAACTACCAATGGTGCATTTCCTGAATACTCATTACCCCTTAACTCTAACAAATCAAAAGGTTCTTGTTGGTCTATTTTAGTTAATAATGTTAATCCATAAGGATAATCTACATGATCATACAAGTCATTGTTTTTATTCATATCATTCATCTTATCTTTGAATGTATTGTATTGACTTGTTCTAAAATTATATGTTAGCAACTCTCTTTCTCCGTCTTTAGTTGCTGCCTTATCTGCAGTTTTTGATTTTACTTCTGCTGTGTTTTCAGCATCACTACTTCCTATCTTTTTCGTGTTATACACTTCAGATACATTATCATTTAAATTGCCACTACCCTCAGAAACTAATTTAATATTTACATTATAAGCTGTTTCATTTACCATATTATTACTAGGCAAACTATATACTACTTGTTTTTTTGCTGAATTATAAGTGTATGCCTTTTCTGTTTTTGTCCCTGACTCTGAAGATAGCACCATTTTTTTATCCCAATTTGGTACTGCATCAAATAAATAACTTTGTCCTCTTTTTAAATTAATATAAGCTGTACCATATTCTTCTATGAATAGATTCTTTTGTCCTAAAACAGGATACATATAAGCTATATTATTTAAAGGAATTGTTTTCGGTGCCTCTCCTGTAGTAAAATTAACCTCTTTTGTTTCGGTTGCTACCTTACCTTCAGCTTTCATTATTTCCCAAGCACCATTCTTAAACTCCTCGAAATGAAGTTGTACAAAAGCTTTTAACTGAGAGTTTGGTGGTAAAATTTCATGAGAATAAAACACAGCAACATCATTTTTGTCATTCCATTTAACTTCTCCTACGATAAGAGTTCCATTATTTTTAACAGAAAACTCATCTAATAATATTTTATACTTTCTATCTCCTGTTTCATCAGGTATTTCGAAAACTTTATTAATTTGTAAATTAAATACTACTTTGGGAGCAGCAAATACATCTACTTCTGTACTAGCATCTTTCGGTTTTAAATCTCCAATAACAACAATACCCTCTAGAGGACTTCCCCCAACTACTTCACATTTATCTCCTAACTCAACCTTAAACCTAAATCGCCCTTTAATTAACCCTCCTAAAAGGTTATACTTACCTCCTAAATACCCTCTAAACCAAGCTGGGTTTGGTAAACGTGCTTGTAATAATACCGCGCCACCACCACTTATAATTGGTATTTTCTTTTTAGAACCAAAAAGTCTAAATGTTAATCCTAATTCTCCTTGTAAATAAGCATATGCTTGCCCATTAGCATACCATCCGTTCATTCCTATAGGTTCTGACGAGCCTTTACAATGCGCATCTCCATAATCTTTTAACATAATATCAAACCCTACACCTGCATCAAAACGAGCATAAAATATTAAAAATGTTAAATCTCCCGTAGTTACACTTAAACTAGCCCCAAATGCTAAACCATAACCCGACTCTAACATATTTAAATCTCGCATATAATCTAAATCTGAAACATCAACTCCCAAAATATCGGCTACGATTGCTGGTGGTGGTGGACTTCCTGGTAAGTTATCTCCTGTCATAAAATAACTATCCATTTTAACTTTTAAAATTGCTAGATCAATCTCTATTCCAATTCTATCTTCTGGTGTTCCTATTAAAAGATGCCATTCATCTGGTGCTACATAAAAATCTAACCATCCTGCTCTACCAGATGGTCCAACACCTTTTACAACACCTAAATTTATATAAACTTCTGAAGTTGATTGAAAAATATCGTTTACAAAATCAAAACCAATAAAAACATCCGCCGAAATAGCCGCTGAAGTTTGTTTATTTGGTATCTCTACAGCTGTATCAGAAATAGCAGTTAAATTCTCTTCTAACACATCATAATAATCAGCTGGTAACGGTGACATTAGTTCTCCGTGCCCTTTAAAATAAATTTCTTGCAACCCTCCCGATCTTCTAAACGCCATTCCAAACTCTACAGTTGCATGAAATAAATCTTCTGACCCTTGTGTTGTAATACCAACCGAGGCTTTCATTCCTAAAGCATTTCCTTCATAAGGTACATATACTACTCCCGAAGTAGAAGCGCCAATTTCTTGAAATGCAGCATCTGCCTTTTTACTAACACCATCCATCTTCATTCTACTATACATACCTCCTCCAAAAGAGTTTAATGCAAAGCCTGTAAATACGGGTATCCCTCCTGGTATTGTTACCTGTGCATCGGCAAACCAATACCTAAATTTCTTTGTTCTACCAAATAATGCTTTTGCTTGAACTTCTAATTTTAACCCTTTAGAAAATTTAGCACCCACTGCTCCTGCAAATCCAGTTCCATAGGTTGGATCTTCATCAAATATAAAAATAGCTCCTTGCAATTGTGTTCCTGCAATCTCCATTTTTATATGTAATTTCTCTAGCTTAACACCATCAAATTTCCATTTATTACCTGCTTCATCTAACTTTCCTTTTATCGCTAACTGCGTAGATCCTCCATTTCCTCCATCACCTGAAGACATTAAGTTTACCTCTAAATCGAAAAATAATTCTGCTCTATTACCTCCTGGGGTTCTTAAACCAATTTTATTAATAGATACCGGAAATCCTGCTAAACCTAAGCGCCCTTTTGTACCAAAATAATCGGCAGAAAACATGGGTGATTCTGTTTGTAAGACCATGTTTTGAAACTCTATTCCTTCAAAACTAACCGCTCCTTTTTCTTTTTTGGGTGGTGCAGCAGCTGTTGATGTTGATGCTGTTGTTTTCTTTTTACTGATACTTGTGTTAATTGTTAAATCACCATGAAGAACCGCTTTGGGCCTAAAATTACCTTCTTTAACTAACATTTCTACATACGACTCTTTCGTTAAATGTACTTTTGCCGCATTAAAAACATCAAAATCTATATCTTTTGCTGTTTCAACTCTTAACTTATATTCTCCTGGCTGAAAAACAGCATCATAACGCAAGCTATCTAATTGAGATACTGGTAAAACTAACTTACCTTTAAATTCTCCTGCTTTTAAATTGTTCGTTTCTATATCTATCAAGAAATAATCGAGTGAAAAATCCCAACCAGAGGCATCTCCTTCTTTTAATCCTATAATATTTTCTCCTATAAACTTACCCGTAACTCCTTGCCCATCTATAATTAAATCACTTGCTCCAAAAGCAACTCTTCCATCACTTTTACCTTTTATTTTAAACTCTGGCGGCAAAACTACTTTTAGTGATTTTACATAAACTCCTCGCCATAAGTTAGGGGTACCACTATAGTATTTATTTAAATATGGTTTAGGCGTTGCCTCATCGTTTCGTAAATCACTAAAATCGAAAACTGCGGTGTTTAATTGAAAAG
Source organism: Tenacibaculum sp. SM2510 (assembly GCF_057002845.1). Lineage (NCBI taxonomy): Bacteria > Pseudomonadati > Bacteroidota > Flavobacteriia > Flavobacteriales > Flavobacteriaceae > Tenacibaculum > Tenacibaculum sp. SM2510. The sequence goes on along the minus strand of NZ_CP192703.1, from coordinate 1,938,944 downwards.
TTGTTCCTTCTAATCCTTTTATACCAAATTCTGGTAATGATATGTTTACCACCATATCATTCCAATCTGTGATACTCGTCTTAAAATCAGCATCTACATAGCCTATTTTTTTCTTTCCTTTTTCATCTACTGGGTGTAATAAACCATTAGCAAACTTAATATTTGCATCTAAACCCATTTCTTTAAACCCCGAACAATCTATAATCGCATAGGTACCTGGGTTTTGAAAATCTCCTTTTAAGGTTAATAATATAGATCCTTGGTTAAAATTGGTGGTAAACTGCGATATTAACTGCAGTTTAGCATCGCCAATAATACCTCCTGTATGTGATAATTTAACGTTTGATGCTCCTAAGATTAATACCTGATCGCCTCTCTCTTTATTTGTGCTCGGTAACTCTACTTTTAAGAAAACTGTTAGTTCAGTAAAAGCGGGTTTAAAAACCGCTTTGGCAATACCTACCGTATATTTAACATTGCTAATACTTACGGGTTTTATAGCTACTGGCAATTGCCCTAAACCATCTTTGGTAAGCAAATCAATATAATTACCTAGTTCTTCAACTTTTTTAAAAGTGTTGGTTGCTTTATCTAACCATTTTTTATTTTCAGTAGAATCGGCTGTATTAAATTGAAAGCCTTGCTCAGTAAAACGCTGTTTACTAACAGCTGCTACTACTTTATCGAACTTGTTTAGTGAAGAAAAATCACGAAAGGTTTTAACACTATTCGTTTTTATAGCTTTTGTACTTATTTTCGTTGAGACACTGTCTTTTTTAATAGGATCTGTTGTAGTGTTTGCTATCATAGCAACACTAAAAAATAAACTAAATAAAAATGTTATAACATGTAATTTTCTCTTCATAGCTTGGTTCGTTTATATCTCTTTCCTAGATGTATTTTTTTTGACTTTGGTTGTTTATATGCCTATTTACCGCTGTCGCTACTCTTATTTACTTTTTCTTGCTTTTTTGCTAGTGCGAGCGTCACGCTTGTACTTACTCTATAATTTTAATTCTAAATATTAAAAACCATACTCTTAATATCCTTTCTCTTACTCATATTGTAACGAGCACGATGCTCGCGCCAGCGGGGGACTCCATCTATTAACTTTATTTCTATGTTTGGAAACATTTGATTAAACTATTGAATTATTCCTGAGCATGATGCGCAATAAGGGTTTTCTGAAACTATTTTTAACTCCACTGTAACACTTTCTTTTACTTGTCCTTTACCCCTCCTATATCATCAGCTAATTTGTTTAGCTTTAATTTTCTCAACTGTATTCAAAAATTGATTTCTGGTTTTTCTCTTAATATCTCATATCTCTTTCCTAACATAAATAGATATTCAGGTATAATTTTAGAAACAGATAATGTTGCTAACCCAACTTCTCCATCAATAAATTCTATAATTTCATAATCAGACTTAGATACTTTATTAACATATTTAACAGCTCTCTTTAAGCTATTTATATCATCAGCTTTAACTGTAAAGTTTATTACTTTTTTATTACTTAACTCCATCTATCAATATAATTTTTATTTCAGGAAACATTTTATTAAATTTCTGAATAATACCACTACAAGATGTACAATAACCTATTTCTGATATTATTTTTAATTGGCCTGTATGAGCATTAAAAACATCATCTACTTTAGCATTTGGTTCTAATTTTCTTGCTAAATCATTTAGCATTTTAAATTCAGAATCTGTATCTCTTAAATATGTTGCCCCATCAGAATTCGTAGCAAAATCAGGATCCCAAACTGGATCTTTAGTTAATGGTGTTTGATCCCCACTTACCCATTTAGGGTTAGTTGATAATTCATCCATTTTTTTACCATTAATACTACCTTCTAACATTGCAATATTCTTCTGATTTGAAATATCGGGATTCGCTTTTCTAAAATCTCTTAAATCATTAACAGACTTAGATACTTCATCTGGTAAAGCTTTACGCGAATTAGATAAACCTAAATCATTGTCAGCAACATTCTTTAATCCATTTATAAAAGGTTGTTTTCTATTACTCTTCATTCCATCAAAAGCAATTTGTATAACATCATCTGTAATATTTGGATTAGCCTTTTTGTAAGCACTCACAATATTTATATTACTTGAATTTCTTAAAAACTTTTTACCATTTGATAATATTTGATAAGCTTTAAAACCATCATTAGTATTTAAAATAGTTTTAAACTCATCAGATGCGTCAACTAAATCATCGGCTAAATTACTTAATGGACAGTTTGTGCCTTGTGAGTATCCAAAACAGGATGATAATATTAAAAAATAAAATAATATTTTTTTCATGAAACTATAGTTTTATAATTTTCTTTTTAAATTCTTTTGCTATTAAATCTCTATAATCTAACTCAATTTCATTTTTATTTACAATAATTACATCTTCAATAAAGACATCATCAGATGAATATTCTAAAGATTTTATGATATAAGTATCTAAATTAATTATTACGATACCATTCCCGTAAATTATAAGTAATTTATTCTCGTGAAAATAATTTTTTAAAAAAATTAAATTACCATTTTTTAGAGGTGCTTCAAACTCCTTAAACTCTCCTTTTTTAACATTATAAAGAACTGGTTTGTATTTTGGAATGTAAATATGATTACCATCATTAGAAGCCAGAACAAATGAATCTAAATTAGAAAAAAGTCCTTCATTTTCATATTTAAAAATATTATTTTCTATTAACTTAGAATTTATATAGAACTTATATTTCCAAAAAGTTCTACCATAATTTGGTTCTTCAAAGCTTTCTGCTATTAATTTTATTTTTTTATTTTTAGTTTCATATGTATGTGAACAATCTAATCTCATAAACAAGGGGTTTTATTACCGTTCTTTCTAAATATTTTATACGCATCAATTAACTCCCCTGCTGGCGCGAGCGTCACGCTTGTGCTATTCAACAAACTAAAGTTATTACTTACTATCATATATCTATCTCTAAAACTGTTTGATCTCCTTGATAATTTCTTGCACTACTATATTTCCAATCTATAGGATTTGTTACAAATCCACTTTCTACAGGATTGTTATGTATATAATCTATCTTTTGTTGTATTACTTTTTCACTCCACAATTCTATAGGCTTATTATGTTGTTGCCAAAATTGACGTTTTTTAACATTACTTTTTTTACTTCCCGCTCTTTCCAACATCCAGAGTAGCCATTCTTTTCTACTTTCTTGTGGATTCTCTTCTATTGTTTTAATTAACTTTCTTGCTGTAAAACCTTTAAAATCTCTTAATAACTCTGGAGGGTTTTCTTCTTTTGCTCTAAATATTAAATGAACATGACTCGGCATAAAACAATACGCAAATACTTCCATTCCTTTTTCTTTTCTGCAATAATCTATACTTTCTTCTAATACAGAAAAATAAACTTGTCGAGTAAAAATATCTAACCAATAAACAGTAGCAAAACTTATAAAGTATGCTGCCGATTCGTTATGAAATTTATATTTTCTACTCATATTTTATTTACATTCTTTACTTACTCACACTGTCACAAACTATATATATAATTATCCTTTTTAATCTTCTTATCTCTTACTCATGCCTTCACGAGCACGATGCTCGCGCTAGCGGGGGAATGAATTTAATAGATCTTTTAAACTATTCTCATCATACAAAAAGTAATCTAAATCATCTTTCTTAATTATTATTCCTTTAGAATTTGCCTTCGAAACAAAATTTTTAAAATCTTCAATACTGTAATTTTTGAAAATTACTACGAATTCAATCCAATCCATTTTATACGGTTGATAATTGCTTTTAATTCTAAGATTGTATATGTTTTTATTCCAATTAACTCCTGTAGTATTCCAATATTTAGAAAAAACCTTTTCCATTATTTTATCAACTTCAGGCTCTATTTTTTTTACGGATTTATACCAATCCAAAGAAAATATATTATAAGGATCTTGCCCATTTTCTTCATCCCATCTCATTTGTCTACTTAATTGTCCTGACCAGTATTCTATTCTTTGATTAAAGTCTAATTTATAATATTTCTCTTCAATAAAACCTTCTTTGATATTTTCTCTTTCATCAATATCAAACAATTTACTAACCTCTTCTATTGACAACTCTAATAACTCTTTGTGTGTGTAGTCTTTTAATTTTTTTATCATGACCTAAAGTATTTGAAGAAACTCAATTATATTTTTACCTGTAGCTTTATCTATTTTATGATTAGATATAACTTTAAATTTAGCTCCAGATTTTATCAAAAGCTCATGTGGTGGATAACCTCTAAATTTAATTCCATCAGCAAAATCTGATATATCTTTGGCATCAAGATGTTTTATTTTAAAAATAACATCTGATTTTTTTATAAAAGAGGCATCAATACTACTTCCACACGAAGTAAAGGCATCCCATGTTTCTTCAAACCCAGGTTTATATTTGTTTAAATATTGAGTAGCATCTCCACTATTACCAATACCTCTATATATCCACAGTTCTTCATATTTTTTAAGCTTATTCAATGAAGAATTTAAAATATTTTTAATATCAGTTGTCTTTGAAATATTTTTAGACTCTCGCAACCATTTATTTAAATTTTTATAAAATAAATTTGTAGTATATCCCCATAAAATTTGTACATCTATCTCTTCTAATTTAGTGTATTTTTTAGTTAACTCTTTAACCTCATTAAAAAATATATACTTATTATCATTATGATATTTCATGAAATATTCTAAAATTTTGTCTTCTGTATGACCTAATTTTTTTAATGAATTAAAAAAGTTTTTAGATAATTTTTCTTTAACAATACTTTTCGTGACTACTTTTAACACATCTAAAGCTTCATCAATAAACCCTAGAGATTTCCATACTTTTTCTTGTTTTGATATTAATTCAAGTTCCTCTGGTTTAAAATTATCTAAATTTTTAGTAGCAGTTTGCCAGTCTAAATATTTCGCCATTACTATGGCTTTTATTTCTTTATTATTCTTAAATGCTTCTTTTACCTTGCTAGGTAATCCTTTGGAATAATTATAAATTCCTTTTCCTAAGTTTTTAACACCAATAAGAGCCATCGCTAAATTATAAGCATCAACAGCCTTTTTAGTTTCTGGAGAGATATTCTCAATTGTATTAACTGCAATATTACCAACCGCTCCAGCAACTTCAGCTGCAGCCCATAACCTTCTTGCCCAATGCACTTTTGTTGCAAGAGCTGCTCCACCACTTAAAAAAATTGTAGCGACATCTACTGTTACTATAGCTCCAGTTTCAACTGCTTTATTGAACTCTTTCTGATCTTTAAATTCAAGAAATATAGCAGGAACAATATAAATGTTACTTCCTAAATTGCTAGCTGTATTTAATACTGTATTAACTAAAGGTAAGTTATTATCCGTGAAAACAATGACTGGGTCTAGAGGTGCTAATTTTACAGATTCAAATTCATTATCCTTAGCCCAGACAGGTATTCCTCCAGTAGGAATGTAATGTTTCCATCTAGTTATTTCTATTTTATCATTATTATTAAGTTTACCCTCAAATTTTGCCATTCCTAATGATGTCAATGTAGGTAATATTCCTCCATAACTTTCAAATTCAAATTTAAATGGGCTTAACGATATTACTTGTCCAAATAACTTATTATTTTCTATTGATGATACTCTTTCTTTCCAAGCATCAGGATAAACTGCGTAAATGGCACATAATCCTCCAATAAAAGAAGTAAAGTTATCACCATCCCACGGGTTGATGCTTTTATCATTAATTTTCTTTAATAAATTTAGAAGTAATTTATTATTATCTTTTTCTAAAGAAGTTATAAAGTTTTTATAATTATCACTATTTATGGCAGCCATTAACCTTAACACTGCTATTTCTTTATCTTCCCATAATTTTTCTTCAGAATTACCTAACTTTCTTATGGCATTAACTTTTTCTTCATACTTAACTTGTTTAATTGAAGATAAACAGATCTCTTCTTTAACAATTAAACTTGTCAATTGGTCTACCGTGTAATTATCATTACTAAATAGTTTTTCTAATCCTGTAATTCCTTCTTGTATTTTATCTGGAGAACATTTATTACCATTTGAATCATTATCAATTAAATTAAGGAGTGAATTTGCTACAAAACACGAAGGATCTGGATTACTTAAGGTATGCTTTTTCCATTTTGGCTTTTGACTTTTTATTTCTTCTTGTATTTGATTAATAACTTCCTTACTCTTTGAAAAAGTTTTTTTATTCCATGAAATTGACGTTGAATTGTAAGTACAATTATCATCAAGTATTTTTATTTGAGCAATTCCATTACTTCCTGTTTCAATCGTATATGGCATTTGAGCTCCATTATCCTCGTAGATAACTTCTCCTCCTTCAATTTTAGCAGTGTAAGTATTTAATTTCTCATCCGTTTTTTTATTATACACATGATAACCAGCTCTTAAATAAGGTAAATCTACACTTATTTGACCTACAATTTTAATTTCACTTTCATTATAAACAACTCTCGTTATAATGTTCCCTAATAAATCTATACCGTCATTAACTCTATCTTCCCCATCTTCATCACCTTGAAACCAATACAATTGAATACCTGGCGCATGCATTTTTTTCCAATCTAAATGGTTTAATACGGTACCTTCCTCTTTACTATCCATTAAGAAATTAGTTCTTCCTTTTGGTGCGTTATACTCGTCCCAGGTATGTTCTAAACCAAAAACACCATGCCCTAACTCATGCGCTAAGGTTTTTGCTTTTTTATCTTCATTATTTACAGATGCAGTAAACACATACCCAAATTGCCTTTTCAAAGGCATAAAACCTCTTATATCCTTATCAGAAGGAGGTATGTCGGTTATAAATACGTAATAGGTATCTTTGCTGTAATACGTTTGTTGTTTTATATAGTTATTTAATATTTTTTGATCGCTTGTATAATGTGATAATAGATTACTATCACCAACTAAAATGGAGCTTTTTTGTTCAAAACCAACTATTTCAGCTTTAGAGATTATAGCAACATCCGTATTAAAATTTATAGTGACCCCTGCTTTACGATAAATTTCTTTCGCTTTTTTAATATATTCATCTTGCTGACTAACACTTACATTATTTCCTAAAGGAATTAAGCTAACGTTTATAGAAGGTAACTTTTGTGACGCTAAATGTGTAGTTGTTAACGCACCTGCTATATCGTATTTACCTTCTTTGCTTTTTATAGTAGCATAGATATCTTCATTAACATAATGGAATTTTCTAGGTAATTTTAATTTGACTCTATCATTATCTTTATAAGAAGAGTCGATTAATACTTTTGCCCCATCTTTTGTTTTAAAAATAATATCTTTCTTATTTATCGAATTATCTGAAATATCAATATTCGCATATATAAAATCCTCGCCATTATTATCAGAAACTGCCTTATACGGTATTTTATACTTGTTTCCGTTTTCAGTTTCTATAACTTTATATTCTGCCGCTAACTCAGAAGATGTGTTTTCTGGTAAGACATCATAACTATAGTATCCTGATTCTTCGAAAGTTATTAAAACACCGTTAGCAGTTACCTCACTTACTTGTCCGTTGCTATTTATACCATTCGTATTCTCTGTTGTTACAGCACCTCCCTCTGCACCATCTTGTTTTGTTATAGTACCGTCTTCTCCTACCGACCATACATCGCCATTTGAGCTAATTATGTTTATATCTCCATCTCCTGGTACAACTGCGGTATCCGTTTCACCATTAGATCCTTTAATTAAAATACCACCATTAGCATCTATTTCTATACTATCAATAACAAAATCTACAGTAACAGAATCTTCCATATCAACAGAATCACCATTAATCCCTTCTGAGATATTAACGTTTACGTCAACCGTCATAGAAGCACCTTCGCCAAATTTAGCATCATATACCGTTACTATTTCTCCTCGTGCTAATCTATTATCTGTATTTACTAGAATATTACTGAAATTAACTGCAAATTTTACAAAGTTTAAGTACGGTATACTAACATACCCCTTCCCTGAAATAGCTCCTGGTGATTGGCTCGTAATTTCTGTAATTACCACTTTAAAATCTCCTGCTGTTATTTGGCTACCAGCTATTAAACCTGGGTGTGGTTCTCTATTGGTTATTGCAATTTCATCAGGTACAATACCACATTGGTAATTAGCATCATCATTTTGTACTATTTCGGTAGTAACCTCTTGTGTTTCTGAATACTCGCTATATTGATACGTACACTTTCCTTTTACTTTATATTCATAGGTTGTACCGGGTTTTAAATTCCATATAGTTGCCCAAGCACTATTTGTTTTTTTAGTAAACCAATAAGCATCTGGTTTGTTTGCTTCTCTATAAGCAATAATATAATCGGAATACTCAATTGGATCTTCATTCCAAAATACGTTGATTTTTGTAAGTCCTTTCGACTCTGCCGAGATACCTTCTGGTGCCTGACAAGGAGAAGTTCTTGAAAACCAAAAAACCTCACTATAACCTTCGTTTTTAAATAAGCCTATTTCTTCGAGCCCTTGTAATGCTTTTGCTTGTACTCGCCAAGCATATCTTTTATCTGGTAATAACAGCGGTTTATCTGCACCGTATAAAATACTGGTTGCTCTAGTTGTTTCTTGGTAAATAGGTATTTGTGATAAAAATGCTGTTTGTGGTGTTATCGTGTTGTCCCAAATTTCTACAATGCTTAACTCATATTCTACATTACTAACATTTAAATGCCTTGGTGTCCATTGAAAAACAATATTTTCAAAATCTTTAGGTTCTATATTACTACCGTTAAATGGTAAATTTAATAGTGGTGGTTCGTTTTTAAAGATAAAAACCTTTGCACATTTTTTTGCTGATAACTTGCTACCTGTTAAATAATCAAATACCTCAAAACAAAAATCATAGCTTCCTTCGGGTATCGATTGCCCATAAGTAGCCGAACCTATTCCTTGTATGTTTTCATATTTATAATACGGGGCTAACTCGGTGTTTTTTAATGTTAACGGAATTCCCCCATCTATAAACAACGTTTCTGCTCCTAATACAAAATCATTACTTTGAAATTGAACATTACCCCCTTCGAAATATGTTTTTAATTTAACCTGTCGATTAGAAATCGTTAAATCGTTCAAAAATATTTGAACAGTAATTGGGCTATTTAAGCTAGTACCATCTGCATAATTGTAAAAATTAACAGGTGCTGGTGCTTGAATGTTTATTAATAATTGAACAGGGTATTGTTGTCCAATCATTGAAAACGAACACATAAAAAGTAAAAAAACAAGTAATTTTTTTTTCATAGCAAAGGGTTAGTTTTTGTAAATATGCTTTAATTCATAGTCATCGAAGTTGATGTGTTTTTTCGATTCTTTAGCATAAAAGTCTATTACTTTTTTCAACAAATATAATTTTATTTTTATCTTATCTTCCTTGTTATCAATCATTTTATATACTTTTTCTCCTTCTTGTTTAAAAAATGATTCTAAGTACGGGTCTCCACTAACAATTGCACTAAGCGTTCTATAATTACTAATTGTAACTTTTAGCCATCGGTGAGTAAGTAATTTTAATAAGGCTTCTTTTTGTTCTTTTACTAAAACAGTATACTCATCTTGTACTGTTTTAGGGTAAGTTGTTGTGTCTTTTGATGTTTTATTAAATAGCTCGTGCTTAATTACTTCTTTGTTTACCTTAACATAATCTGTTTCAATCTTGTAATCTAACGCTACTCTATTAATATCTTTAGATAAATCTTTAATCACAGAGAATAACAATTCATTATACGTTTTTGTGTGGTTTTTCACATCATATAAATCTTTCAAATATTGAATTGCTTTAATTTTATAAGCTCTTTTATTTTCTTCTTTTGAAATTTCTTCTCTGTAGATATTTAATTTCTCTTTTTTGTAATTTGGTATATTTTTAAACAAAGGAGATTCAATAAGCTTTAATAATTTACTGTTAACCATCGCTATTGTACCCTGATATAGTGAGTCTTTATATTTAAATTTTATTAATTGAGCTGTCTTTTTCTTTGTTTTTTTGTTTTTAATTCTTTCCTTAAACCGAATATCTTTAGAGCTAAAAGAACCAAAAGCATAATTATAGCCAAAAGTAATTGTTAAGTCTTTTCTTGATTTTGAAATTGATTTTCTAAACTGGTTTAATGCCGTTAAACTAAAGTTATGTCGTTTTTTATATACATAACGCCCTCCCAATCTTAGATTTATAATCTCACCTTGATTTTCACCATTGTTATAACTTTTATTATAACTAACCGCAGAGGATACTTTTAACTTTTTCTCTAAATATGATTTGTTTGCAGATACTGTAGGACCTATAATAATGCCTTTGCTTTGAGCAATTTTACTATAGCTTCCATTTAAAGCTCCTGAAATTGTTAAATTCTCTTCTGGATATGCGATAGTATACACTACGTTACCATTATAAAAATTAGACACATCTTCTTCCCTTACTTCATCACCTACTTCATTTACTGCATTTTGATAGGTAAATCCAACATTTAAATTTTCCCTCTTTTGTTTTGTTGTTTTTAAAGTATAGTTTACGTTTAAATTAGCATTTTGAGATATTTGAGAAATATTTGCTTTATCTAATTCATTTTCTACTTGTGAAACTTCATTTATATAATCAAACTGATTTTTGATATTCGTAAAAGACTGAAAACTAGAATAACTAGTTGTAACATTCATCTTATCTGAAGCATTATAATTGGCGTTAATTGCAAAAACTAATCTTTGTAACTGGCTTGTTTTATCACCATCTAAATCATCTTTTTGTAACCCTGCGTTAACAGCTATTGCAAGTTTCTCTTTAAATATTCTTTGAGAAGCATTAACCGTTATATTTTCTAAATCGTTATTAAAATAATAACCTCCTAATGTTTTATAATTAGGATCTATACGTTCATACCCTAAACCTATTACGCCTTTTCCAAACTGATAATTTAAATTTAAATTATAGGCTTTATAATATTGTGTGCTTACGTTCGTATTTAATACCAGATCTAAAAAAGCACTATTTTCTTTAGCTACTCTTACATCTTCTGTTAAAGCAGAAACTGCTATTTCAGCTTTAAGACTTAACTCTTTTGTTACTTTATGGTTCCCGTCAATACTTACAACAATATTTTCTTTAGGCTGGATATCTTTTTCAATAGGAATTTCATTTTGTAGAGAATTTTCGTTGTCTTTTGCTTTAAAAAAAATAACCCCTACGTTTCCTTTATCATATTTATATGATGCTTTTATTCCGTAGCCATTTCTCTTATAATTTGCTACTCCATTAAAGTTTTCTTGCTCATATTCTCTTTCTTTTAATAAGGTCCCATACATTACACTTACCTTAAACTTGTCTCCAGGAGATAAGTCAAATCCGACACCCGTAAATTGATGTCCGCTTAAAGTATAAGGAGAAAAAGTCATACTTACATCCCCTAAATGTGCCGTAACCCATTTATAACTAGGGTGTATACTAAGCCTGTTAAAAGAAAATGGATTGTTTTTTTGAAACTTTGCGTTAGAGTATGAAAAAGAAAACGGAATATTATAAACATCACTTATATTAACATTAACACTACCTGATAAAATATAAGTAAACGGATCTCTATTAGAGTTCCCTTCATAATAAACCATGTTAGCAGCAAGCCCTCCTGTTAACTTAAATAAATCAGACTTTCCAATTTTACCTAAATCTTGAGTAAAAGCTACTAAAGGAAGAAATCCTATTAATAGTAATATTTTTATTTTCAATGTAGCAATTAATTGAAATGCAAATAAATAGCTTTTAATAAGGATAAACAATTTTGTGTTAACATTTTTTTAGAAAAAATTAACACATTGGTTTTTATGAGTTAAAGCACTCAAAAATTTCACTTCTCTAAAAGTAAAAACCGTTATAAATCAATTGATTTATAACGGTTTTGAGGTGTCTAGCGGATTCGAACCGCTGTACATGGTTTTGCAAACCATTGCCTAGCCACTCGGCCAAGACACCTTTTATTACTTTTATTAATAAGGACTGCAAATTTACAGTTTTTATTTTTTAACGCAAGCTTTTTTTAACTTTTACGCACATCTTTTAATACAATTACTACTTCTGCAACATTCCCCCCAATTGGCGGATTGATTTTAGCCACGCTAACTTCCGCTTCATCAACTAGTTGTATCTCATTAAAAATTCTATCAATAATTCTTTGAGCAACATGTTCTAGTAATTTAGATCGGATTGCCATTTCTTCTTTTACAATATGATTTAAATGTACATAATCAACAGTATCAACCAATTCATCTGTTTTTGCCGATTTTTGTAAATTTGCTTTCACTTCTACATCAACTCTATATTCCGAGCCTATTCTAGCTTCTTCCTCTAAACATCCGTGATTTGTAAATAATCGAATGTTGTTTACTCGTATAATTCCCATAGCTACAAAAATACCAATGTTTCTTAATTAATCAACTATGTTAATCGTAAGTTCCTCTAACTTGTAAAAAAGTCGAAAACATTACTTAATGCGCTCGTACTAGCTTTATAAAATTCAGTATAACTGCATCGTTGGCATGTTACACTTGTAAATTTTTTATTTTGAATATCAAAAATTTTAGACAACGTACCGCCTGTTGCTCTCATTTCACTTACTTCATAGGTGTGGTTACTGCATTTCGGACACGTATAATTTAATGGCTTACTCATCTGTTTTATTTTATGTTTATACTTATTAGAGTATTAAAACAAACAAATGTTACAGTTTACTTTATTTCAAAGGCTTGTTCTTTCCCGTCTATTACCACCTTATATTTTCCTTTAGGTAAATAATAAACCTCATTTTTAGCCTTTTTTATTATAGCATCTTTATGTATTTTACGATATGCTTTTCTTCCTTTTTCAGAGAAAGAAGCATCGTACACTACTTCATTGAATCCTTTTTGTGCTTGCGTTTTAATAGTGTTTACTAAAGTAGCTTCTGAAAATATTTTTACTGAAACTTCTTTACTTTCTGATGTGTAAAACGGAATTGTAATTTCTGGAGTATTCGGCTTTAACCATTTACTCCAAGAGCTTCCCCAAGAGCTTCTTTTTCTAATATTTTTGATTGAGAACACCGTTGCTTCGTTTTTAAAATCTTGCAACGAAGTAATATCTGCTTTATATAAACTACGACCATGAGTAGCTACAATTAAATGTTTTGCTGTTGGCTGAATTACTAAATCGTGTACAGCTACGTTTGGCAATCCGTTTTTAAAAGGTTGCCATTGCCCACCATTATCAAAAGAAACGTACAAACCGTTATCAGTTCCTAAGTATAAAATATTTTCTTTCTTCGGATCTTCTTTTATCACATTTACTGGTGATGTCGGCACAGATTCTCCAATGTTTTTCCATGTTTTACCAAAATCATCAGACATATATACGTAGCTTGTAAAATCATCAAATCGATATCCGTTTAAGGTTACATACACTCTTTCTTTTTTGTGTTTTGATGCAATTACACGACTTACCCATAAATTTTGTGGTAATGAGCTAACTATGTTTTCCCAACTTCCGCCACCATTTTTACTAACGTGCACAAATCCGTCATCAGAACCAGCATATAACAATCCGAATTGAAACGGACTTTCAGATATTGATGTTAGTGTTCCGTATGCAACATTTCCTTTTTTTCCGCCTTGCGTTAAATCACCCGAAATTGCCTCCCAAGTATCTCCTTTATCTAATGATCGATGTAATTTATTACCTCCTAAATATAAAATATCTTGATTGTGTTTTGATAACTGAATTGGGGTTTGCCAGTTAAAACGATATGGAGTTTCACCTAACGTATGTTTTGGTTGAATATATTTCTGACTTCCTGATACTCTATCAATACGGTAATAATTCCCAAACTGATAACCCGTATATACAATATTCGGATTGCGATCATCAATCGCAACTTGCATTCCGTCTCCACCCATTATACTTTCGTACGGATTTTTACCTGATTGCTTCCAACCTTTATCAATTTTTGCATTGTGGTTTGCTACCCAAACTCCGTTATCTTGCAAACCACCATATACTTTATAATTTTTCTGATTATCAGCATACACCGTATAAAACTGTCCTACTGCTGGTTCATTTGCTTTTATCCAGCTTTCACCATCATCATAAGAAATATTTAAACCTCCATCATTTCCTTCTACTAAATGCCCTTGTTTGTTAGGATTTACCCATAACGCCTGATGATCGGCATGTACATTTTCTTTACTGATAGAGGTAAATGTTTTTCCACCATCTTTCGATTTTAAAATTGGTACTCCTAATACATAAATTCCGTTTTCGTCCTGCGGATCTACTCTAATTTCACCAAAATAATATCCATAAGAATAATATAAATCATCTAAATAACCATCGTGTGTTTTTTTCCATGACTTACCACTATTGGTTGTTTTAAAAACCTCAGCTCCAATAACTGGTGTGTCAAATAATAACGTGTTTGCATTTTCTAAATACTTGGCTAAATCGATTGGTTTTACAGAACCTGCACGCACCATTTGTTTTACATTTTCAGCACGGTATTTTTCTTGAAAACCATTCATTTTTAAATAACTGTTCAGTTTTTTATCCTTCAACTTTAAAAAAGCATCCACTGTCATGGTTTTAAAATCTTCTTTTGTCAAAGCATTTGATGTTTTCTTTTTCTTAGATTCTTTTTTCCTTCGGAATTGACTATCGTGAAAAGCGTATACAGTATTTTCATTGAAAACCGCTAAACCGATTCTTCCAACACCTTCTCCTTTCGGAAAACCATTGTTATCAGAAATTTTTGTCCAAGAATTTCCTGCATCTGTAGATTTGTAAATGGCTGAATTTTTTCCGTCACCATCAAAATTCCACGCTTTACGTTCACGTTCCCAAGCGGCAGCATATAAAACATTAAAATTATTCGGTGCCGGTTGCACATCTATAACTCCTGTGTTTTCATTGATAAATAATGTTTTACTCCATGTTTTACCTCCATCGGTAGTTTTAAAAACTCCACGTTCATTATTTGAAGAATATAAATGACCAATTACACCAATTACAACCTCTTCCGGATTTTTAGGGTTGATTACTATTCTACCAATATGATGTGAATCTGTTAAGCCAACATTTGTCCAAGTTTTACCTTTATCCGTAGATTTTAAAATACCGATTCCTGCATAACTAGATCGTGAAGAATTATTTTCTCCGGTTCCTACCCAAAGTGTACCATTTTTCCAATCAACAGCAATATCACCGATGTTTTGTGTTGGCGAACTATCTAAAACAGGTGTAAATGTTGTTCCGTTATTATTCGTGTACCACAATCCGCCAGAGGCGTAACCAACATAAAATTCAGTAGTGTTTTTAGGATTTACATCAATATCAACCACACGACCACTCATTACGGTTGGTCCAATGTTTTTAAAAGAAATATTTTTAACAATAGATGTTTTTGTTAAGGCTTCCTTTGTTATTAATGCTTGTTGAGTTTTTTGAGCAGTAGTAGGTTGTTGTGCAATTGCAACGAATGTAAAAAAGGCTGCAAAAACGTTAAGTACGGTTTTCATTTATTGTTTGTTTAGATGTGATGAAATTACTGTAAGTAAATGCGAAATCAAAAAAATTAACAAAACATTGGTTTTTAGCCTTTTTAAAATTCCCTTTTTTCACTCAAAAAAAAGAGTAGCTTTGTAATATTAAGAACATCAATGTTATGACTATTTTTATTCTTTCTGTTAGCGATCAAATATATTCTACCCAAAGAATATATAAAGAAGCTAATCGCCGTGGACATAAAGTTAGAATTATAAATCATTTAAAATGTGCTATAAAATTAACAAATGGTAAACCTGAAATAATTTATAACGGTGAAAATATTATTGATATTCCTGATGTAATTATTCCAAGAATTGGTGCTTCTTCTACACGTCATGGTGCGGCAGTTGTTAAGGAGTTTGAACTGAACGGAGTATATAGTACAGCTACATCTTTAGGTATTTTACAATCTCAAAATAAGGTTCGCACGTTACAAATCATGAATCGAAAAAATATTCCGATTCCTGATACGTTGTTTTCTGTAAATCCAGAAAACATAGGTGAACAAATAGATCTGTTAGGTGGTGCGCCAATAATCATAAAACTACAAGAAGGTACGCATGGCGCTGGTGTTATTTTAGCTGAAAGCAAAAAATCAGCAAAATCGATTATAGATACGATGTATAGTACCAATACAAACATTTTGCTACAAGAATTTATACAAGAAAGTAATAGCGAAGATATTCGTGCATTTGTGGTTGGCAATAAAGTAGTTTCGTCTATGAAGCGAAAAGGACTAGAAGATGATTTTCGATCTAATATTCACCAAGGTGGAAGTGGGTTTAAAGTAACCTTATCTGAAGAAGAAAAAGTAATAGCTATAAAAGCTGCCCAATATTTAAGTTTATCTGTTACAGGAGTTGATTTAATTCGTTCAAAAAGAGGATCTTTACTAATTGAAGTTAATTCAACGCCAGGTTTGCAAGGAATCGAAGCATATACGAAAGATAATATCGCTAAAGCCATTATTAAATTTTTAGAAGAAAGCGCTCTTAATTGCTAATAATCTTAACTTTTGATACAAAAACAAATTAAATACGCTTAAAAAACATCTTTTTAAGGCTGTATTTGCATTTAATATACTTCCTAATAAATTAGCATTACCTTTGCGGGTTCAAAGAGATGCTTATTTTAGAGTGTTTCTAAAATAATATATATGACATTTAAATCTTTAGGACTATCTGATGCTTTATTAAAAGCTATCAGCGAAAAAGGATACGATACTCCATCACCAATTCAAGCAAAAGCAATACCACCTATTTTAGAAGGAAAAGATGTATTGGCTTCTGCACAAACAGGAACAGGAAAAACAGCAGGTTTTACACTACCTGTTTTACAACGTTTAGCAGACTCAAAGCACCCAAAATACCGCCCAGTAAGAGCGTTAGTATTAACACCTACAAGAGAACTTGCTGCTCAGGTACATGATAATGTAAGAGAATATAGTAAGTATTTAGATATTAGATCGGCCGTAGTTTTTGGAGGTGTAAAAGCTGCCAGCCAAATAAAAACACTAAGACAAGGAGTTGATATATTAGTAGCCACTCCTGGTAGATTATTAGATTTACACGATCAAAAAGCAGTATCTTTTAATAGAATAGAAGTACTTATTTTAGATGAAGCAGATCGTATGTTAGATATGGGTTTTGTTAGAGATATCAACAAAATTATTAGTTACATGCCTGCAAAGCGTCAAAACTTGATGTTTTCTGCTACATTTTCAACAGAAATAAAAAGATTGGCTTCAGGTATTTTAAGAAACCCTGTTTCTGTAGAAGCAGAGCCAGAAAATTCAACTGCAGAGAAAGTTTCTCAAAAAGCATATGCTGTAGATAAAGGTAAAAAAACTGAAGTTGTTATCAACTTAATTAAAGAAGGTAACTGGAGTCAAGTTTTAATTTTTACAAGAACCAAGCACGGTGCTAATAAGTTAACTGAGAAGTTAGTGAAAGCAGGAATATCTGCCGCTGCAATTCATGGAAATAAAAGTCAGGGTGCACGTACAAAAGCTTTGGCTAATTTTAAAAGCAATACAAATAGAGTTTTAGTAGCTACTGATATTGCTGCTCGTGGTATTGATATCCCGTTATTACCGCACGTTATTAACTTCGAATTACCAAATGTGCCAGAAGATTATGTACATAGAATTGGTAGAACTGGTAGAGCAGGTGCAAAAGGAGAAGCTATTTCTTTGGTTTGTAGTGAAGAAACTGAATATCAAAAAGAAATAGAAAAAATATTAAAGCAAAAATTAAAGACCGAAGTTATTGAAGGCTATGAGCCTAAAGATACTGCGGGGCCTAAAAGAGCTGCAACTCAAAAGAAAAAATCTAGCGGAGGAAAGAAAAAAGGTGTAGGTGCTTCACATAGAGGAGCTGCTGAAGGAAATAAAAAACCAAAGAGAGAACGTCCTAGCGATCCTTCAAGAAGAAGCGACGGAGCTCCAAAGAAAAATAGAAGAAGATAAAATTTAAATGAATTTTTCTTCTTACATAGAAAACATATTAAAATCTCAGGAGCTTGAAAGTCAAGTTTCTGAGATTCTTAGTTTTTTTACATCCTTAACTTTAACTAGAAATAGTTTTTTAGTTGAAAAGGGGAACGTTTGCAAATACTTTTGTTTCATTGAAAGCGGAATTTTACAACACTCAATTAATATATTAGAAGAAGAGAAAACAACGTATTTAGCGTTAAAAAACTCCTGTACATCTGCCTTAAAAAGTTTCCTACAAGAAACCCCTTCTCGTAAAAACATTAAAGCATTAAGTGATTGTAATTTACAAGTGATTTTAGTAAAAGATTTTAAATATCTGTTAGAAAACAACACTGCTTTTCATCGGTTTTACTATACTTTAATTGAAAAACAGATTTTTTTAATTGATGATTATCGCATCGATTTACTTACACTTAGTGCAGAAGAACGTTACACAAAATTACTAACAAACGAAGCTGAATTGCTACAAGAAGTACCGCTACACTACTTGGCTTCTTTTTTAGGGATTTCTACTAGACATATGAGTAGAATTCGAAAAAACATAAAATAGTGCCAAATGGCTATGCAGTTAAATGTTTCTTTTATTTATTTTTGAGAACATTTTAATTGTTAGCATTATGAAATACAATCCAATAAACCGTGACCTTTTTATAAAAAATCGCAAAAACTTTATGGCGCAAATGAAGCCAAATAGTTTAGCTGTTTTTAACTCTAACGATATATATCCAGTAAGTGCAGATAGTACACTTCCGTTCGAACAACATCGCGATATATTTTTCTTAAGTGGTGTAGATCAAGAAGAAAGTATCTTAATACTATTTCCTAATTGCCCAAAAGAAGATTTGCGTGAAGTACTATTTTTACGTGAAACAAATGAGCATATTGCTGTTTGGGAAGGTGAAAAGTTAACCAAAGAAAAAGCTCTATCAACAACAGGTGTTAAAACTGTTTTCTGGTTACAAGACTTAGAGAAAGTAGTTGCAGAAATGATGGCGCTTGCCGAAACTGTGTATATAAATACCAACGAACATTATCGTGCTTCTGTAGAAACCGAAACTCGCGAAGCTCGCTTTACGAAATGGTTACTAGCAAAATACCCGGCACATTCTGTTGCTAAAAGTAATCCTATATTACAACGCTTACGTTCACTAAAAGACCCGATAGAACTAGACTTAATGCAGCAAGCATGCGATATTACCGAAAAAGGTTTTAGACGTGTGTTAGACTTCGTAAAACCTGGTGTTTGGGAATATGAGATTGAAGCTGAGTTTATTCATGAATTCTTAAGAAATCGTTCTAAAAAATTCGCCTACACGCCTATTATTGCCTCGGGGAACAATGCAAACGTATTGCATTATATCGAAAACAATCAACAGTGTAAAGCAGGAGATTTAATTTTAATGGATGTTGGTGCAGAATATGCAAATTACTCTGCAGATATGTCGAGAACAGTTCCTGTTTCCGGTCGTTTTTCTGATCGTCAAAAAGCAGTATATAACGCTGTAAATCGTGTAAAAAATGATGCAACAAAGTTATTAGTTCCTGGTACTATTTGGGCAGATTACCATGTTGAAGTTGGTAAATTAATGACCTCTGAATTATTAGGTTTAGGTTTATTAGATAAAGCCGATGTGCAAAATGAAGATAAAAACTGGCCAGCATATAAAAAATACTTTATGCACGGTACTTCTCACCATATAGGGCTAGACACCCATGATTACGGATTATTACACCAACCTATGGAAGCTAATATGGTATTTACCGTAGAGCCTGGTATTTACATACCTAGCGAAGGTTTTGGTATTCGTTTAGAAGATGATTTAGTGATTCAAGAAAAAGGAGAGCCTTTTAACTTAATGCGCAACATACCTATTGAAGCTGACGAAATTGAAGATATTATGAATTCTTAATTAGTTTCTAACAAACATAAAAAAAGCCTCCGAAAATTTCGGAGGCTTTTTTTATGCTACCAACAATTAAATAAAAATTATTCAACCGTTAAAGTATATTGTGGTGTAGGGTTTAAAGGACAAAAATATACATATTCTCCTTTTTTTAAGACCACTTCTTTAGTTGTAGATTTTGCATTGTTTTTTACTAAAGACGTTACATAAGCTTCTTTAATATGATACTCTGCCTCTAGTTTTCCTTTTTCAGTTAAAACAAAACCTACATCATGACCTACATTTTTATTTGCTATTTCAAAAATATAAGTTCCTTCCTTTAAGGTTATTTTCTTTTGAGTAAATTCACCTTTAGTTTGTTCTAAAGACACTGTTTTAACCTCTTGTGCATTTGCATTTAATGCGAAACCTAATAAAATTGCTACTACTGCTATTACTTTTTTCATGATTTGATTTTTAAAATTTGTGAATTATATTTTTATGTCTATGAATTTGTTGTGAACTCTCCTGCTTTTACACTCGGAAAATCAACCTCTGTTTGCGCAATATGATTTACATAATTTGTTAGTGTATTAGAAACAACGTTTAAAACAATTTCTAAAATATCACCGTCGTTATATCCTGCTACTTTTGCTGCAGCTATTTCATCAGAGCTTACATTCCCTTTATTTTTAGTTACACTTTGTGCAAAATTTAAACCTGCCTGTATTTTTTCATCAGTTGCTATACCCTGCCTACTTTGTTCTGTTTCTGCAAGTGTTAATCCATTCATTTTACCAACTGCCGTATGTGCAGATAAACAATAGTCACACTCGTTTTCTTCGGCAATTACCAGCGCTAACTGTTCTCTAAATTTATTAGAGAAATTTCCGCTTGCGGTTAAATCTCCTAAACTTAAATAAGTTTGTAAAGTTGCTGGAGAATTACCGAACACTTTAATTAGATTGGGAATAAAACCTAACTTTTTTTGTACTGCATCAAATAATTCTTTTGATTTCCCTGTGGTTGTTTCCGGATTTAATGTTTTAATTCTTGTACTCATTTTTTATTATTTTTAAGATTCTTTATTCTCATTATTACAATTACAAATTTCTCTATCTGAAAATTGCTCACTATATTCTTGATAGCCCCAACAGTTAGGACATTGATCTACTCCAGTTGTTTTCATTATTCTTTTTTTATTAACTAAAAAGTACTAGTTAAAATTATACCACAAAGATGCGATGAGAATACTCTTTTAAAAATGGACAAAAGTTCTTTACACTTGGACTTTAGTTGTTTTCTTAACTTATGTTAACAAACAATTTACATATGTGCCATATATTTGTAGTGTTATTATATATATAGCATATCCCCAATATGTTATAACCCCTTAAAAAATAACCCCTAACTCGTGACCCTTGTGTGTTACGAGTTTTTTTGTGCACTTTTTTATACTACAAGCACCCTATTGTTCTTTTTGGAATCGTTTTAATGGCTACCTTGTTATTTTGGTAGAAAAAAATACAACTTAAAACATATATTAACCTATGTTAATAAACCATTGGCTTATGTGCCATATATTTGTAATGTTATTATATATAACATATCCCCAATATGTTATAACCCCTTAAAAAATAACCCCTAACTCGTGACCCTTGTGTGTTACGAGTTTTTTTATGTATTTTTCTTAGATACAAATACCCTACTATTCTTTTTGAAACTGTTTTGGGGATAACCCTCTTGCTTTCGTAAAAAAGAGGAATACCGTTTAAAGGCCATTTATTAACCTATGTTAATTACCTATTAATGAATTAGTTATATATTTACAGTGTTATTACATGTAACATATCCCCATATGTTATATTCCCCTAAAGTAATAGCATCCCCTTAAAAACACCCCCTAACTCGTGACCCTTGTGTGTTACGAGTTTTTTTATGCACTTTTTTTAGGTATAAGTACCCTACTATTCTTTTTGAAATTGTTTTGGAGATTGCCCTGTTGCTTTTGTAAAAAAACGTGAAAAATACGCAGGATCGTTGAATCCTAGGTCAAAAGCGATATGTTTAATAGCTTTTGTTGAATATAATAATTGACGCTTTGCTT
This sequence comes from Tenacibaculum sp. SM2510, assembly GCF_057002845.1. NCBI lineage: Bacteria > Pseudomonadati > Bacteroidota > Flavobacteriia > Flavobacteriales > Flavobacteriaceae > Tenacibaculum > Tenacibaculum sp. SM2510. Next base: position 1,916,830 of record NZ_CP192703.1, on the reverse strand, counting down.
CTATTATTATTCTATTCTTAATAAAATCGCTAGGAGTTTTACGATTCGTTTTTTGAAAATGTTTTGTTAATGATTTAGAAGAGATGCCCAAGCGATTAGCATAATCACTTACACTGTGTAGTTTCTTAAAGTTTAATTCTACTAACAAACTAAAGTCTTTAAATAGCTTTGTTTCTGCATCTTCTTTAATTACAAAGAGTTCTTTTTTAATACGGACAGAGTGGATAATAAATTGCTTTAAATAGGCCTGCAACATATCATATTGTGCTATTTGATTATTTTCAAATTCATCTATTAAGCTTTCTATAATAAAACTTAACTTTTTTACATCTTTCTCTTTAGGCTTTACAAAAGGTGTTGTGTATATATTATTAAATAAAACCCCGTTACAAGCAACCTCGCTATCATGAGTTTGTATGCAGTAAAAATCTTGAACAAAATTTAATTGATAAGCTACTTTTATTTTTTCTGAATCTACAGAAAAAACTTGTCCTGGTGATAAAAAAAACAAAACACCGTCGTTAAAAGAATAGCTTTCAAAATCGATGTGATAAGTACCATTACCTTCTTTTATCCAAAAAATTTTATAGGTATTTACTTGTTCTGGTTTATTAACTACACAAGCTGTTTCGAACTTTATTTCATCTAATTTAAAAACATCTTTATACTTATACGTTTTTATTTCTTGAATAGCCATTGTTTTATTTCATTTTATTCTTGGTCGAAAAAATATGACTAGCTAACAAAACAAGGCTATCTTTGGTGTAAAATTAAAGTTGTTTTGAGTAAGAATTATTTATATATCGTTTTGCTATTTTTTAACTTTTCTATATTCTCACAATCTAACTGGAAAAAATTCAAAGAGCTTTCTCCCCCAATGAGAATGTGGGTTATATTACATCCTTTTAAAGCAAATAAGGCGTCCGAAATTTCTGAAAAGACCCAACAGGTAGCCGATTCAATTAAAAAAACATCCTTGTTAGATGGAGATGCCTCGGGCGGACAAGTAGATGCATTTCGCCATGCTTTTTGGATGGCTAGTTTGCGTCAAGAAATAGGGAGAAATGCTGCGAGGTCTTTAGGTAAATCACACGAGAAAGAAAACTACAGAACTTACAAAAAAAGTAAACTAGAAGACGGCCTTGTTCCTGATAAAATAGCTACCACTATGGATTTGTTTAATAACAATGTGGGCCTTTCTCTCACAAAAAAAGGAGGTGAAATATCTACAAACAGTTTAATATATCGTGTTATAAATGAAATTTATTTTGGCAGATTAAAAGTTATAAAAAAAGATAATGATGGTAATTTTTTAACTTGTAATAACAAGCCTATTTCGCAAAAATCTTTAAAAGGTAAATGGAGGAATAATAAATGTTTGGTAAATTCTAATTACAAAAGATAAATGCAAAAAGTATATTTTATTTCTGGCACCATGTGTACTGTTGATTTATGGCAATTTGTGTTTCCTAAATTAGAAAACATATTACCCGTTTACATTGATATTACTTTGGCAACTTGTTTTGATGAAATCAATGAAATAATATTAGCTAAAATAGAAGCTCCTGCGATAATTATTGGATTTTCTTTAGGCGGATTTTCAGCTTTAAACTTTGCTGTTCATTACCCAGAAAAAGTAAAAAAACTAGTAATAATTGCCGCGAACACAAACGGATTAAATGAAAAAGAAATAACACTAAGAAATAACACTATTTCTTTTTTAGAAGAACATAAATATAACGGAATTTCAAAAGTAAGAATCCAACAATTTTTACATTCTAATAATCATCAGAATCAAGAAATTACTTCTATAATTAAAAAAATGGATGCCGATTTAGGTAAACACGTTTTAATTCGTCAGTTAAAAGCTACATCTGCTAGAATAGCTATTTCTAAACAAGTGTTAAATCTAAATATACCTATCATTTTTATTGCCGCCGAAAATGATAATTTAATTCCTGTTAATAACATAAAAACCCTTGTAAATAAGTTACAAAAAGGTACATTTATTGGTGTTAAAAACTGCGGTCACATGATTCCTTTAGAAAAACCAAAAGAATTATCTGGGGTATTGAATAGGGTTGTTTTTTAACTTATTTTCTAATAACTTCGCTATAACTCTACTCCTAATTTTTAAATGAGTTAATTATATCTACTTTTATAAGAAATTATAGAAAACTTAAAAATCACTAGACATTGAGTAAATAATAATATGACAAGATTTATTAAAAAGAATAAAAAAGAAATTGGTCTTTCTCCTGATGATTTAATCTTTAGAGGAGAAAAAAAAGCAGATCAGATTTCACTTAGAATTATTGATTTCGATGCTAAAAACCTAACTGAAAACGATGCTAAAACAGTAAAGGAAATCAGTGACTTTCAACATAAAGAAACTGTTACTTGGATAAATGTAGACGGACTTCACAACACTTCTATAATGCAAGAAATAACGACTGGTTTTAAGCTTGATACTTTAGTTTTACCTGAAGTTTTAAATACAGAAGCAAGGCCAAGAGTTATAGAATATGACAATTGCACATTAATAACAATTAAAATGTTAATGTTGGATGAAAAAAAAGGTAAAACAGTTGTTGAAAATCTAAGTTTAATTCTTACAAAAACGGTATTAATGTCTTTTCAGGAGCAAAAAGGAGATGTGTTTGAACCCGTAAGAGAAAGAATAAGAAAACAAAAGAAGAGAATACGAAATGGCGGAACGGATTATTTAACCTTTGCGTTATTAGATATTGTGGTTGATAATTACTTGCATGTAATTAGTGTTTTAGGAGAGAAAATAGAAACTCTTGAAGAAAACCTACTGCTTAATCCAAGTAAAAATACTATTACTGAAATAAATAATTACAAGCGTGAGTTAAATTTCTTACGAAAAAACATAAAACCAGCTAAAGAAATGATTTTTTCATTAGCAAAAACGGACTCTGACCTTATTACAGAGAGCACATATGTTCATTTTAAAGAGCTCGAAGATAATATTAGTCAAGCAAATGATGCAACAGACAGCTACCGTGAAATTTTATCTGACCAACTAAATGTGTATCACACAACAATTAGTAGCAAGTTAAACGATATCATGAAGTTTTTAACAGTGTTTTCTGTAATATTTATTCCGCTAACTTTTATCGCAGGTATTTATGGTACAAATTTCGAATATGTACCAGAACTTACTTACAAATACAGTTATTTTATTATGTGGTTTGTAATGATAATTGTTGCCGTTGCCATGCTTATATTCTTCAAGAAAAAGAAATGGTTTTAATTCATTTGTAGGTTTTTACTATGAAAAAGAGGAAAGAAATAGATAAAGTGGCCTTTATTGAAATTAAAGACGGAAAAATTTTAAGCACACTATCTAAAGGGAAAACTAAATATTACATTCCTGGCGGCAAACGCGAAAGTGGTGAAAATGATGAGCAAACCCTTATTAGAGAAATTTTTGAAGAATTAAGTGTTAAAATATTATCAAATACTGCGGAATATATAGGCACTTTCTCAGCTCAATCAGACGGAGAAAAAGAAGGAATAAATGTAATTATGACTTGCTACAAAGCCAAATATTCAGGGGAATTAAAAGCGAGTAGTGAAATTGAGGAAATAAGATGGTTAAACTTTAAAGATCTTCAAATTATTTCTGAAGTTGATAAAAAGATATTCACTTTTCTTAATCAGAAAGGAAAATTGGAGTAAAATAAAACAACCTATAGTTTTAGCAAAATTAAACGATATGCAAAAAATATTATTTTTATTACTAATCTCTTGTGTTAGTTTATATAGCCAAGAAGAAATCAATAACACTAAAAAATTTAATATTTTATTTATTGGAAATAGTCTTACTTACACTAATAAATTACCAAAACTCGTAAAAAAAAGAGCAAAGTTTAAAGGAATAAATATTAACACAAAAATGATTGCCTTACCCAACTACGCCATTGAAGATCACTGGAATGACAAGAAGGTTCAAAAACTAATTGCGAGTGAAAAATACGATTTTGTGATTATTCAGCAAGGGCCTTCATCTCAAAGTAATGGAAGAGAAATGTTAATTGAATATGGTAAAAAATATAGCCAACTCTGTAGATTAAACAAAACGAAACTTTGCTATTTTATGGTTTGGCCTTCTTTAAACTACTATTACACCTTCAATGGCGTTATAAAAAACTATACAGATGCAGCACTAATTAATAACGCAATTTTATTACCAGTAGGTAAGGTGTGGAAAAAACATATCGATGCTACCAAAAACAATGATTATTACAGTTACGATGAATTTCACCCCTCTCTTAAAGGTAGTCAAGTAGCTGCAGAAGTTATTGTAGAATCGTTATTTATAAATAAATAAGTTAATTATATTTTTTAAATTACTCAAGTAACTTAAACCATAAGAAAGTAGTAAAAACCTAGTTAAACTTCAAAAAAACACTAATTTTATTTAAACACATTCTAAATGTTCTACAAAAAAAATAAGATAGTTTGTTAGGCTAATAGTTATAGCTTAAATTTGTGTTATATATTTTTTAATAAATAAATAAAATAATGGGATTATTAAAATCTTCTATTGGAAGAAAATTTGCCATGGCACTTTCGGCGTTCTTCTTGATGTTCTTTTTATTACAGCATTTTGCAATAAACATCACTTCAATTTTTCCGGACAACGGAGCAACATTTAACAAGTTATCTCATTTTATGGGAACCAACCCGTTAATTCAATATGTAATGCAACCTGTCTTAATTTTTGGTGTAGTTTTTCACTTTGTAATGGGGTTCGTTTTAGAATTAAAGAACAACAGCGCTCGTAAAATAAGTTATGCGAAAAATAACGGTGCAGCAAATTCTACTTGGATGAGTAGAAACATGATTTGGTCTGGTATTGCAATTTTAGCATTTGTAGTATTACACTTTATCGATTTCTGGTTTCCAGAATTAAATACAAAATTTATTAAAGGAGACATGTCTGGTCTTATCGACCCTAATGTTGCTGATAGCGGACTTAGATACTTTGAGGAATTACAACACAAATTTGTAAACCCTATTAGAGTAGGGGCTTACGTATTGGCATTTATATTTTTAGCAATGCACTTATTACACGGTTTTACTTCGGCTTTCCAATCGGTTGGAGCAAACAACAAATACACTAAAGGATTGAAAACATTCTGTAAGATTTATGCAATTGGTTTACCTGTTGGATTTATCATTATTGCATTATTTCACCATTTCAATCACTAATACGAAACAAGTATGGCTTTAGATTCAAAAACACCAAAAGGTCCATTAAAAGATAAATGGACAGATTATAAAAATCATATCGATTTAGTAAATCCGGCTAACAAACGTAACATTGATGTTATTGTCGTTGGTACTGGTTTAGCAGGGGGTTCTGCTTCAGCAACTTTAGCTGAATTAGGCTACAATGTAAAAGCTTTTGCTTATCAAGATTCTCCTCGTAGAGCGCATTCAATTGCAGCACAAGGTGGAATTAATGCAGCAAAAAATTATCAAGGTGATGGAGATTCTTTTTATCGTTTATTTTACGATACTGTAAAAGGAGGAGATTACCGTTCACGTGAAGCGAACGTACACCGTTTGGCAGAAGTTTCAGCAAATATTATTGATCAATGTGTAGCACAAGGAGTTCCTTTTGCGCGTGATTATGGTGGTTTGTTAGACAATCGTTCGTTTGGTGGAGTATTAGTTTCTCGTACTTTCTATGCGAAAGGACAAACAGGACAACAATTATTATTAGGTGCTTATTCTGCAATGAACCGTCAAATTGCTCGTGGTAAGATTGAAATGTTCAATCGTCATGAAATGTTAGATGTTGTTTTAGTTGATGGAAAAGCACGTGGAATTATAGCTCGTAACTTAGTTACTGGTGAAATAGAACGTCACTCAGCACATGCTGTTGTTATTGCTTCTGGTGGATACGGAAATGTATATTTCTTATCAACCAACGCAATGGGATCAAACGCCACTGCAGCTTGGAAAATTCATAAAAAAGGAGCGTATTTCGCAAACCCTTGTTATACACAAATTCACCCAACATGTATTCCTCGTTCAGGAGATTACCAATCGAAACTGACGTTAATGTCAGAGTCATTACGTAATGATGGTCGTATTTGGGTTCCTAAAAACATGGAAGATGTATTGGCTATTAGAGAAGGTCGTAAAAAACCAACTCAATTAACCGAAGACGAAAGAGATTATTATTTAGAAAGAAGATATCCTGCATTTGGTAACTTAGTACCTCGTGATGTTGCCTCAAGAGCAGCAAAAGAGCGTTGTGATGCTGGTTACGGAGTAAATGCAACTGGTGAAGCTGTTTATTTAGATTTTAAATCGGCAATTGACCGTTACGGAAAAGAACAAGCAAAATTACAGCATATTACAAACCCTTCGGAAGCGAAAGTATACGAATTAGGACAAGCGATTGTTGAGGCTAAATATGGAAACTTATTCCAAATGTACAACAAGATTGTAGATGAGGATCCATACAAAACTCCAATGATGATTTATCCTGCAACCCACTATACAATGGGTGGTGTTTGGGTTGATTATAACTTAATGACAACTGTTGACGGATTGTATTGTATTGGTGAAGCAAACTTCTCTGATCACGGTGCTAACCGTTTAGGAGCTTCTGCTTTAATGCAAGGTTTGGCTGATGGTTATTTCGTGTTACCTTATACTATTGGAGATTATTTATCTGATGATATTCGTACCGGAAAAATCTCAACAGATTCGAAAGAATTTGAACAAGCTGAAAAAGAAGTTAAAGAACGTGTAGATTTCTTTATCAACAATAAAGGAGAACATTCTGTAGATTATTACCACAAGAAATTAGGAAAAATCATGTGGGAAAAATGTGGAATGTCTCGTAACGCACAAGGTTTAAAAGAAGCAATGGCTGAAATTAAAGCTTTACGTGAAGATTTCTGGAAAAACGTAACAGTCCCTGGAGATGCCAACGAAATGAATCCTGAATTAGAAAAAGCTGGTAGAGTAGCTGATTTCTTAGAGTTAGGAGAATTGTTTGCAAAAGATGCTTTAGATAGAAACGAATCTTGTGGTGGTCACTTTAGAGAAGAATCTGTTGAGTTAGACGGATTACAAAAAGGCGAAGCAAAACGTAACGATAAAGATTACGCATATGTTGCCGCTTGGGAATATAAAGGAGAACCTGCAGATGCAGTTTTACACAAAGAAGAATTAGAGTTTAACGATATTGAATTAAAACAACGTTCATACAAATAAAGAAGATATTATGAATTTAACACTTAAAATTTGGCGTCAGAAAAACGCAAGTGATAAAGGAAAAATGGTCGATTACCTAGTAAACGACATTTCAGAGCATATGTCTTTCTTAGAAATGATGGATGTGCTTAACGAGCAAATAATTAACAAAGGTGATGAGCCTGTTGCTTTTGATCATGATTGTCGTGAAGGAATTTGCGGTATGTGTTCAATGTATATTAATGGTGAGGCACACGGTCCTGATCGTGGTGTAACAACTTGTCAGTTACACATGCGTTCTTTTAAAGATGGTGATACGATTACTATCGAGCCGTTTAGAGCTGCTGCTTTTCCTGTAATTAAAGATTTAGTTGTTGATAGAAGTTCTTTTGAACGTATTCAGCAATCTGGTGGATATATTTCAGTAAACACTTCTGGTAATACACAAGATGCAAACTCGATTCCTATTTCTAAAGAAGCGGCTGATAAAGCAATGGATGCAGCTACTTGTATTGGTTGTGGTGCGTGTGTTGCAACTTGTAAAAACTCTTCTGCAATGTTATTTGTTGGAGCTAAAGTATCTCAATATGCTTTATTACCTCAAGGACAAGTAGAAGCTACAGATCGTGTTTTAAACATGGTAGCACAAATGGATGCTGAAGGTTTTGGGAACTGTACAAATACAGGAGCTTGTGAAGTTGAATGCCCGAAAGGAATTTCATTAGAAAACATTGCTCGTATGAATACCGAGTTTATGAAAGCTAGTTTAAAAGGATAAAAACCTTTTTTACATAAAACAAAAAAAATCCCGAGTTTTCACTCGGATTTTTTTTTGTTTTAAATAGTTACATTTTTAATGAAACTTAATTTTATGTGGCATATTAGAAAGAATCTACACTTAAAGAATTTCTTTAACTGCGATATAGTTATGTTAGATTTTAAGTACTTATTAATTTATTTCCAAGTATTATCTGCATTTTCACCTCCCCAAGTTATAGTAACTAAATAAGGATTGTCTATAAAAGGATTTCTATTTCCTTGTACATCAGAAATTACAGTGTTTCTTTGTCTTTCGAAATCAGAAACTGGATCTTCTTTATTCCATTTTAAGAATAACTCCATAGAACCAACCTTATCAAAAGTTTCACCATATCTAACATTTAAATAAAATACCATTCTAGCGATATCACCTTTCCACTCATCTCCAGGAAACCATGTACTACCTTCCTTTTTATAAGTACCAGTACCATCTATAAAAGGGAAATTAGACCTTTCGCTATTAATAGCATCATCACATGAACGCAAGTGATGTAAATCTGTAACAGCATCTTCTGCTGTTAATTTAGATTGTGGATAAACATGCTCTGTATTAAATGTTTGTGTTGGGTGGGTATTAGAACCAGAAGTATACTCTCTTTCGTCTCTACTTTCACTTGTATACATTAAAATAACATTAGCTACATTACTTAAATCTTCATCTGCATCATATAAATAATTATGTCTTTCACCATAAGTTAATATATTGGTATGAGTTGTGGTAACTAAGTCTTTTAAGGTATTGTAGTTGGTATTTTTATCATCTATAAAAGAGACTCCGTTATAATACGCTGCTATTTCGGCAGGTATATTGAATGATATTACTTCTACAACGTTTATTGTTATTGTTGCTACTGAACAAGTTGCTGTTGCATCATTATCACATAATGTGTACGTAAAAGTATCTTGCCCTGTGAAATCTGTAACGGGTGTGTATGTTATTGTTCCGTCACTATTTAAAGTTACAGTACCATTAGTACTTGCATCATCTATTGAATCAATTTCAGCATCATCTACAATAGTATCATTGTCTAAATGGCTGCTAATATTAATTGTGGAGTTAATACCTACATTATAACTATCGTTAACAGCTTCTGGACTACCTTTATCTGAAACATTAATTGTTACGGTTGCTGTTGCGCAAATTTCTGGTGATACTTTACTACAAATCGTATAATTAAAAGTGTCTTCACCTGAGAATTTAGGAGAAGGTGTATAAGTGTATGTACTACGTTCTACTTCAATAATACCATCATTAGCTGTTGCGTCATCAAAAGTAATGGTAACACCGCTAGAAGGATAGTCATCGTTAGTTAAAAAACTAGGTAACTCTAAAAAAGTATCTTCATTAGCTTCAAAAACATCATCATTTGCTATTATTACAATTTCTTCATCTACAGGATCTGGTATAGGGTCTGGTTTTACGACATCTGACTCATTTCCCCCACAATTAATAAGTAATAAGGTTATAAACCCAAGCATTAATACTTTTTTCATAATTCTAGTATTTTAATTATTATTTTTAATTTTATCGTGCACTTTAGTTGAAATATTATCATTCCATACTGTTAATATATCTGTTGCTACACTTGCACCACTTCCCGCCGCTATGGCAAATTGACTTCGCCAGCCAGCTAATGTTCCGCAAACATACAAACCTTTTTTAATTAAGTGATTAAAATTACGCAATTGCACTCTGTCTTTCATCACATTAGCTCTCATGTGAGGTTCAATGTATTGCTCTAATCCAGCTATTTCAAATGGTTTAGAGTAATTTAATGCTATAACTACCTTTTTACTGTAATATTCATTTTTAGTAGTTATAATTTTATAGCCTTTCTCATTGTCTAAAACCGCGATTACTTTTTCATTTTCAATTTGAGAAACATGTGGATATTTAGCTGACAATTGTTCTTTTCCTTGGTCTAAAATATCGCTACCTAAAGTACCTATAGGTAATCCTAATACATTATTAAATAAAGCATTTTGTAAATGAGATGCTCGTTGATGGATTAAAATTCCTGTTTTTTTATTTTCTGCATATTCTTTTTTATAAGCAGATCCAATAACTAGTGCACATTGCATACCAGAAACTCCACCTCCTATAATTAAACAATCAAAAATCATTTATGCTAATAATACTTTTATGTTTTCAGCAAATAATCTTACTGCGATAGCTAATAGGATAACTCCAAAAATCTTTCTAATAATTTTAATTCCGTTATTACCTATAATTTTTTCTATTCGTGAAGATGTTTTTAATACAATGTAAATAACTATTACATTTAATAAAACGGCTATAATTATATTTGATATATGAAATTCTGCCCTTAAAGATAAAAGGGTAGTTAAACTTCCCGGACCTGCAATTAATGGAAACGCTAATGGAAAAACAGTTGCTGTTAATGTTTCATCTTCATCATCTTTATACAGGGTGATTCCTAAAATCATTTCTAAAGCTATAAAGAATAAAATAAATGCACCTGCTACCGCAAACGAATGCACATCTACACCAATAACACCTAATAATTCTTTACCTACAAATAAAAACAGAATCATAATAGAACCCGCAATAACTGATGCCTTTTCTGATTGTATATGCCCAACCTTCTTTCGTAAATCGATAATAATAGGAATATTACCTATAATATCAATCACGGCAAACAATACCATAAATGCAGTAAACACTTCTTTTATCTTAAAATCCATAATATCTTATTTTTCAGGTGCAAAATTATATAAGTAATGTTACAATCTAGTATTTTTGCACCTAAATTTTATGTGAAGTTATTGTTAACTTGCACTTTTAAATATATTTTATGTTTCAATTAGGAAAAACTATCGTTTCAGAAGATCTTATCGATAAAGATTTTGTTTGTAATTTATCTGCTTGTAAAGGAGCTTGTTGTATTGATGGTGATGCTGGCGCCCCTTTAGAAAAAGAGGAAACAAAGATTTTAGAAGCTATATATCCTAAAATTAAACCCTTTCTTCGTAAAGAAGGTATTGAGGCTATTGAGAAACAAGGTGTTTGGGTTACTAGTGACTTTGGTGAGTTAGAAACACCTTTAATTAATAATGCCGATTGTGCTTATGTTATTTTTGATGATAAAAATACCGCATTATGTGCTATTGAAGAAGCTTATAACCAAGGAGTTGTAGACTGGAAAAAACCTGTTTCTTGTCATCTTTACCCTGTTAGAGTGAAGGATTATAGTGAATTTTCTGCTGTTAATTATGATAAGTGGGAAATTTGTGATGATGCTTGTTCTTTAGGTAAAGAATTACAAGTGCCAGTTTATAAATTTGTAAAACAGGCATTAGTTAGAAAGTTTGGGCAAAATTGGTATGATGAATTAGAGCAGATTGCTGAAAAAAGAAATAGATAATTATTTATTATAACAATAAAAACGACGCTAAATAGCGTCGTTTTTATTGTTTACAAGATGTTTTTTATTCTCTAGTTAACACTAAAACTCCAAACTTGCCCTATAGACTTTGCTCCTGAGTTATCAACCGTATTAACTTTCCAATAATATGTTTTACCTGTTGTAACGGTTACCTTATATAATTCTTCATTTTGAGAACTTGCTACATCTGTTAAATCTGCACCTTCGCCAAAGAAAACCTCATACGATAATGTATCATCTGTATTAGAGTCAGCACCTATCCATTGTAAATCAACAGACACAGTTGATGCATCTAATGCTGCTTCAGCGGCTGGGCTAACTAACTCTGCTGTAAAAGGAGCGTTATTTTCTTCTCCTGTTCCTTTCGTATAAAATGCAAACACAGAAGATGCTTCTCCTGATAAACCTTTACTATCAGTAGCAGTTACTCTCCAATAATAAGCAACTCCTTTATCTAAATTTATAGATTTAGTAGAAGAATTAGCGGTTTCTGTTTTAATAACAGTAGTCATATCTCTACTATTAGAAAATTCAACTTTATAACTAATAGCATCATTATTAGCATCTGTAGCATCACTCCAATCAAAAGCAATTGTATTATCTATACACAATAAATCTTGTGTTGGGTATGCTAAACTAACTTTACTTGGAGCTTCGTTAACCACCTCTGGTTCTCCTCCGCCTTTACTACTTCCACCTCCACAAGCAACAAATAGTGGAAGTGAAAATAATGCGATTGTTTTTATTGCTTTTCTCATTTTTTTAATATTTTAAAAGTATTAGTCTTATCGTTTCCTAATTTTAGTATATAAATACCGGCTTTATAACTATTGAATGGAATTGATAATTCGTTTCCTTGTCTTTCTATTGTTTTATCTAAAACCACTTTACCCGTTACATCAAATACAATAACTTTAACATTATTTGAGGTATCTACTGGTAATAATAATTCGATAGATTCTGTTACTGGATTATTTCTTAAGAAAACATTATCGATAACTGTTTTAAATTTACCTTCACATGCCTTAGCTGTAGTAACCTCTAAAACACCTTTTCCTTCAACCTTAACGTTAAATATTGATTGCTCGAACGTATTAATTAAATCACCATTTAAAAACACTTTATAAGGTGCCGTTCCTGAACTTACGTTTACTGTGTAGTTTCGAGATTGATTATTTTTAGCAACCCTTAAAGAAACCGTTTTAGCTGCTTTTATGTTTATTTCAAAACATTGTTTGTAATCTTTACCATCAATTTCTATACAAACCTCATAGCTACCTGGTGCAAGGTTTTCAAAAGTAAATGATGATGTCGTTAATGGTGTAATTTCACTTTTACTTTCCCCTTTTAAGGTTACTGTATAATTTACAAATGTTTGCTGAACATTCACCGTAATTTTACCATCACTTTCACCTACACATGTTTCTGATATAGTTACAATAGATATATTATCTGCATTTAAATAACTAGTATCACAAACATCTCCTATTCCGTTTCCGTTAGTGTCTGTTTGATCTGCATTTACTGTATTTATACAGTTATCAACATCATCCATAATACCATCTGAATCTGAATCTTGACAAGCATCTCCTACTCCATTCTCGTCTGAATCTGTTTGATCTGCATTTGCCGTGTTAACACAATTATCTACGCTATCTAAAATACCATCTTCATCGGTATCCTGACAAACATCTCCCACACCATTTGTATCAGTATCTAATTGATCTGCATTAGCTGTGTTTGGGCAATTATCTTCCCCATTTAAAACCCCATCACCATCATCATCTCCAGTTGGATCTGATATAAATTTACCTGAAAAAACACCTCTACCATAAGTTGCAGCAAAAACAGCATTGTCATCTCTTAAATCTAAATCTAAAACAGGAACATTACTCATTCCATTATAAGACTGTGTCCAACTAGGTGAAACTGCATTAAAGTTTTTTGTTTTCCACACACCTAAATCAGTTCCTATAATTACTTCATTCGTGCTAATTGGATTTTGTAAAATGGCTTTTACTGGTAAATCTGGTAAATCTCCTTCTTTATTAACCCAGTTAATTCCTCCATCTGCAGAGTACCAAATATTTACAACACCATAATTATGCATTGTTACAAAAATTTGATCTTCATTTTCTCCTAATTCAATATCTGATACCGTTCCTACAAAATCAACTCCTGTAATTTCAGACCAAATACTACTGTCTGTATCTGCATTTTCTATTTTTAATACCTTTCCGTTTTTTAAACCTGCAAAAAGCAAACTCGACGTTGTTGTATAAGCGGATATTTTAAGAGTAGATGGCGCTGAATCCATTAACGAGTTAGAAAGTATACCTTTTTGAGGTACTATTGTTAATATATCCGAATATCGTCTAATAGAAATACCAGCAGAACCTGAATAATTTGAATACAAAATATTCAGGTTTGAATCTAATTCCTCTTGATTAATAAAGTCCCCATTAGATGAGTCTTCATCATTAATAGTATAAGATTGTTCCGTTTTATAATCATACAAAACAATACTTTGATTATAAACGTAATTAGATATAAAGTATTGATCATTTCCGTCAGTATCAAAGAAACTAGCAGCTCCATCACCTCCTGCAGCTCTTATAGAGCTATTAATTCCTGCTCTAGCTGTTTCTACTAATTGAGTTCCGTTGTCTTGAGCTCCTGCGATGAAATACTCATCACCTCCAAATGCTGTTGATGGTGCTACACCTACTGTATAAAATTGTAATGTATTATAGTTATTATTTCTTGCCGAAATACTACTTCCTGCATTATTTGAAAAATATACTCCACCGTCGTTACCAAAAACCATTCTTGATGAAGAAGCAAAAGCTAAACCATGCTGATCTGCATGCACATTTTGAGAACCAAAACCTCCATACCAGTGTGAGCGTTGATCCCAGGTTTGACCTGCATCTGTAGATTTAAATAAATCTATACCTCCAACATAAAGAATATTCTCATTATTTGGATCTACTTTAATTAATAAATCGTAAAAAGCTTGACCTCTAGTAAAATCATTTGCAGGAATACCTGTGTCTTTATCATCTGGTAATGGTAATTCATTTACGGTTGTAAAATCATCAGTTGTTTTAAACATTTTAACTGGTGTTACAGAACTATTTATTTGAGATAAAACATAAACTGTACCCGCATTAGATGGTGAAACAGCTATTTCTGTTCTTAAGCCTGTTTCTACTGAGTGTATTAAATTAAAACTATTACCATTAACTGATTTTAAAATAGCTCCACCTCCATCTCCATAAGTATAACTAGACGTTGTACTTAAATAAATAGAATTATCAGCACCTAATTCAAAATTATTCGGCTCATATTCATTTCTTTCACTTGTTTTTGGCATGTTTAATTTAGAGAAGTTTATACCGTCTGTAGATTTATAAACCCCATAACTATCACCTCCTAATGAAACACCACCTAAATAGCCAGATTCACCTGCTGCTATATAAACTTCTGAAACTCCTGAATTATTTCTTACAATAATATCGTTAATGTGCTGTATCCCTGGAACAACTAATACATTTGTTGCATTACTTCTTCCTTCTGTTAAAGTTATATTAACCGTTTCAGTTGATAAAGCATTTATTATTGTATTACCTGCTGTTCTGGTTGTCATAACAGCTGGAATCGTTATTGAAGTATCGTCTCCTCCCATTGGTATTGGGTTTCCTTCAATATTATTTACCATAACCACAGCTATAGCACCCGCAGTTTCTGCTTGCTTAACCTTTAAATCAAAGTCACAACTACCTCTTCTTATTACTGCTATTTTGCCGTTTAACTCACTTGCGTTTGTCAATTCTTCACAACCATTATCAAATGGTGCTGTTATATCATTAACCAAAACTGCATCTCCAGTAACTGGAGTTCTTAAATTCCCTCCAAAAGCAGTAGCTAAAGTTGATATGTATTCACCTGAAATACTTGCTGGACTATTAACTGTAACTGTTGAGTTTGCATCTAAAAAAGGATCTCCTGTAATACCTCCAAAAATATTAGACCATGTAACTCCACCATCAATAGACTTCCATAAACCATCTCCGTTTGCATCTCCGTTTACGTAAGATTCTCCTGTCCCTACATATAAAATTTGTGAATTATTTGGGTCTGCTGCAATACAAGAAACTGCTAGATTCTCAGGAATTCCAACACGAACCCATTTAGAATTTACATCAGAAATTTTTGTATTTTTCCATAAACCACCACTAACTCCTCCCGCAAAAACAGTTTCATCTGTTGTATCATTTGGATCAAACAAAAGAGCTCTTGTTCTACCCCCTACATTATCCGGCCCTCTTTCTTCCCAAGGGTTAGTAGCTTCACCTGGAACTTTTTGACCTGCTCTTAGTTTACTCAACTCTTTCTGAAGTCTTAAAACATCTTCTTTATGAGTTCTTCCTGTATTAGGGTTTATTTCACTTAAATATTTTTGTTCGAAATAAGCATTTGGTGGTAATCCCTGTGCTTTTCTCTCTTTTTTGGCAAGTCTTCCTGTTTTTTGAAAAGGGTGGTTTTTCAAAAATTCTGCATGTTGACTTCTCAATTTATCAGCAGCTGTATCTTTAGTGCCTATTGAATTGAAGACAACACCACATAAAGCTAATATAAGTAAGCAAACTAATAGTATTTTTTTATTCATGGTAAAGTTATTTGATATATAACAGTTAGTGGTTAAATTACCCTAACTTATTTAGAAAAAAGCTAAAATATAGTTTATACTAACTACTAAAACTTAATTCAACAATTAATTACGCAATATTTCCTTTTGTTTTTTTAAATAATCGTATTGCAAAACTATCCGACAAACCAGATACATAGCTACAAATTTGCATAACTCTGTCATAAAGCGTTGCTTTTTCTTGCTGATATTCATCAGGAAGTAAATTTAACACCAAGGTGTCATAGTTAGATTGTGTTCCGTTAAACTTATTATTTAATGCAGTTACAAAAACATCTAATAAATCTGCAATAATCTTATACCCTGCAACTTCTTTTTCAATGACATCTTTACTGCGGTATATTTTTTCTATGCTTATTTTAATGATGTCGTTAATTTGCGCCTCATACTTACACTTCTCTAACAACGATTTATAGAAGCTACCATTTAAAATAGCTCTTTCATTTTCTAAGAAAATGTCAACTGCTTCGTTAATTAAAACGCCTATTGCCAAGGCTCGCAAGTAACTAATACGATCTTTTGTGTATTTTAATGAATGGTATTTTTTACTGTCAATCGTGTTTTTAACCAACTTAATCATATACTCTAAAGCATAATCTTCATCGATTAGTCCTAAATTAATTCCGTCTTCAAAATCGATAATTGTATAACAAATATCATCTGCAGCTTCTACTAAATAGGCTAATGGATGACGGTAATAGGATATACCGTCACTTTCTTTTTTCTGTAAGCCTAAATCATTGGCAACATCTAAAAAGCCTGCTGTTTCCGACTGAAAAAAGCCGTATTTCTTATCAACTATATGTTTTGTTGGTTTTTTAGGCAATGATTCTTTAGGATATTTCATAAATGCTCCTAAAGTTGCATAACTTAAACGCAAACCACCTTCGCTACCATGATTATTTTCGGTTAAAATCTTAAATCCGTTTGCGTTTCCTTCAAAATCTATTAAATCTTGATATTCTTTTTCGGTAAGTTGCTCTTTATATTTTAATCCGTTACCTGTTTTAAAATATTCTCCGATGGCTTTTTCTCCTGAATGCCCAAAAGGCGGATTCCCGATATCGTGTGTTACGGATGCGGCGGCAACAATGGCTCCGAAATCGTTAAAAGTATAACCTAATTCTACTAAATTTGGGTGACGTTCTAACAACACTTTACCTACTCTTCTTCCTAAAGTTCTACCAACTACCGACACTTCTAAACTGTGTGTTAATCGTGTGTGAACAAAATCGGTTTTTGATAGCGGAATTACCTGCGTTTTATCTTGAAGGCTTCGAAAAGCTGATGAAAAGATAATTCTATCAAAATCTACCTCAAACCCCAAACGAGTTTCATCTTGTTTTATACGTTCTCGTTTTTGTGTATCTCCAAATCGTTTTAACGATAATAATTGTTCCCAGTTCATTCTATTCCTATAAGTTTCGTCGAAAATACTAAAAAAGAAAAGTTTATACCCTGTCTTGTTTTATTAATTCTTTTTTTCGAAATGTAAATTCATAATTATCTGAATTTTAAACAATTAATATCATCTAATATTGTAAAAAGAACTGCTTAATGATTGTATTATTCTGTATTTTTGTGTATATTATTTCTTTATAAGAAAAAAGTGTTTATTTTTATTACAAATTAAATGATTATGGGAACAACCAGTTCTGTTGTTAATGAGTTTATAAAACTTGCAAAAAAAACGAATTACGAGCTTACCAACATGAAGTTGATAAAGTTAATGTACATATCGCAAGGGCTTTCTTTGTCTCTTTTAAACCGTCCATTGTTTGAAGATGACAATATTGAAGCCTGGAAGTTTGGCCCAGTAATACCTAGTGTATATCATGAGTTTAAACACTTTAAATCAGGGCCTATTACTACAAATTCAGTAATGTTAGCTGATGATGATTGGCAAAAACTCTCTGAACCTACTTTAAAAAATAAAGAAGATAAAAAAATTGTGCTGCTAACATGGCAATTGTATAGCGATATTTCTGCAAAAGATTTAGTAGATTTAACACATATGGCAGGAACACCTTGGAGTTTAACATATAGATCGGGAAGTAATAGAATTATTAACAACGATCTTATAAAAAGGTATTACGATAAATTTATTACGAACTTAGATAAACAACTAAAAAGTGCGTAATAAATTAGACGAACTACTGGAAGAATCTAAAAATCTTCATGTTGACACAAAAAAAATAGACAAAGACACCGCGTTAACCGAACAAGAGGTTTACGACAGGGTACAAGACAGATACGAACGAAAAAAATACGCCTTTAGAACATTCTTGTTTTTATGCGGATTTGCAAGTATTATCTTACTAATAATCATCGCTTCGGGTTTTTCTAAAGCAACTAGTTTTAGTTTAAGTGACAGTGTTTTAATAGCACTAATAACATCATCTTTAGCAACTATCGTTGGTATTTTTATACTCGTAATGCGTTACTTATTTAAATAAAAAGAGAAGTCTTAATATTTATTAAACGATAGAACATAAATTCTAAGGGTTTATCTACACCGTTTTAATTAAAAAAAATATTTTAATAAAGTAACTAACTGACTCATATGAAATGAGTCAATTAGTATTAAAGGGAAAATATTAAAAAGGGAATGTATTCTTAATTATTTAAACTCTTTAAAAGGAAAGTATAAGGTTCATAATTACTAGTTGTATGCACACAAATAATAAAATTTTTAATCTTATATAGTCTTCCCTTTAATAAAGAGTTCGTTTTAATTGATGTTTTAAATGAAGAAATTCTTCTACTCTTTACATTACAGGGTTACCTGATTCAATAACATCGTTGCATTTAATAATGCAGCAATATTATTACATAAAACATATTACCACAATACCCAATACCCCTAATTATTCACTAGGGGTATTTGCAATAAAATAGGGATAACCCTATTTTCGTTAACATTTCTTTAACAAAAAAAGAGAAGTCTTTCGACTTCTCTTTTATCATACTTATGAATATTTACCCCAATTTCTTTTTAAGATCCAATTAGTCTTCCAATGAATATATTTTGATGGCTCAAAATATAAGTCAGTAAACTCAATATTTAAAACTCTATCTGGTAATAAAGGTAAATTATGTGCTCCTTTTGGACCGTTCAAATCTAAAAAGTGAAATCTAATCGATTTATCTTTGAATTTTGTACTTGGTCCAATATCAAATGGAATACATTTTCTTGTTAAAACTCTCTTATCATTCGTTACATAAGTAACCCTTACTATTAACCTATCGTTAATGGATTTAATTAATCTATTTCTTATCATTTCCTATTAATTTACAGTTATTAACACTTTGTGGTTAACAACTAATTACATAGCTCCCTTGCTTTATTTAAAGGGTTTATAGCTACTTAATATATTTATAGAAACATTTAACTTGGCTGTAAGAATTACATTTTGTATTTTTGAAGTACAAACGGAGATGAGTTATTTCTCGTCTTACTGTTTTATCATATTGGGCCTCAGAAACCAAATATTAAAAAACCAAGAGCGATGCTTCAAGTGTCGCTTTTTTGTGTTTTGTTTTTACTCTTTCTTCTATTTATTACCAATTGTATTTCTGTTTTAAAATGAGGAGCTTTTTACAACTCCCCAATCTTAATTCTAATTTAACTCTGTTTTAAGAACCACACATTAAACAATCGTCGTCTGGTGCTCCGTTTTTAGAAGCATCAACCATAGCTTTAAATTCTGTAGCACTCATTGGTTTTTCTTCTTCAACTACAGCTTCTTTCTTTTCGATGTTTAAGGTGAATTGCTTTGCGTTTACTGCCGATTTTGTACGTAAATAGTACATTCCCGTTTTTAAACCGCTTTTCCATCCGTAGAAATGCATAGAAGTTAACTTTGCATAATCAGGATCTTTCATAAATAAGTTTAACGACTGAGATTGATCGATAAAATAACCTCTATGGCGTGCCATATCGATAATATCTTTCATACTCATTTCCCAAACTGTTCTATATAAATCTTTTAAATCTTGTGGAATAGAAGCAATATGTTGGATAGATCCGTTTGCACGCATAATGTCTTCCTTCATATTATTATCCCATAAATTTAACTCTACTAAATCTTCTAATAAGTGCTTGTTTACAACGATAAACTCACCAGATAATACTCTACGGGTATAAATGTTAGAAGTATAAGGCTCGAAAGCTTCGTTGTTTCCTAAAATCTGAGAAGTAGATGCTGTTGGCATTGGTGCCACTAATAACGAGTTACGAACACCGTGTTTCATTACCTGCTTACGCAAAGCATTCCAGTCCCAACGACCACTTAAATCGTCTTCTTTAATTCCCCACATATTGTGTTGGAACTCTCCTTGAGACATTGGCGAACCTTTAAATGTTGAATATGGTTCTTTTGCTTTTGCAATTTCCATTGATGAAGTTACAGATGCAAAATACAAGGTTTCGAATATTTCTTGATTTAACTTCTTAGCTTCATCTGATGTAAACGGCATACGCAACATAATAAACGCATCTGCCAATCCTTGAATCCCTAATCCTACCGGACGGTGACGTACGTTAGAGTTTTCTGCTTCAATAACCGGATAATAGTTACGATCAATAACGGTATCTAAGTTTCTAATTACTTTTTTAGTTACTTTAAATAGCTTTTTATGATCAAAAAATTTGTTTCCGTTTTCATCTTCACCAACAAACATTGGTACTGCTATGGATGCTAAATTACATACTGCTACCTCATCTTTGGCAGTATATTCCATAATCTCAGTACATAAATTTGAAGAACGAATAGTTCCTAAATTCTTCTGATTTGATTTGCGGTTAGCAGCATCTTTATATAACATGTACGGTGTACCTGTTTCAATTTGAGATTCTAAGATTTTCTCCCATAAATCACGTGCTTTTATTGTTTTTCTACCTTTACCAGCAGCTTCGTAACTTGTGTATAAACGCTCGAATTCTTCACCATAAGTATCAAATAAATGCGGACATTCATGAGGACACATTAACGTCCACTCAGCATCTTTTTGTACACGCTCCATAAATAAATCAGAAATCCACATTGCGTAAAATAAATCACGTGCTCTCATTTCTTCTTTACCATGATTTTTCTTTAAATCAAGAAAATCATAAATATCAGCATGCCAAGGTTCTAAATACATAGCGAAAGAACCTTTACGTTTTCCTCCTCCTTGATCTACATAACGAGCCGTATCATTAAACACTTTTAACATTGGCACAATACCGTTTGATGTACCATTGGTACCGGCAATATAACTTCCTGTTGCACGAATATTATGTAAAGACAAACCAATACCTCCTGCAGATTGCGAAATCTTAGCAGTTTGTTTTAGTGTATCGTAAATACCTTCTATACTATCATCTTGCATTTGTAATAAAAAACAAGACGACATTTGTGGTTTTGGTGTACCTGCGTTGAATAATGTTGGCGTAGCATGGGTAAAATATTTTTTACTCATTAACTCGTATGTAGCGATTGCTTCGTCAATATCTTCTTTATGAATACCTATAGATACACGCATTAACATGTGCTGCGGACGCTCTACAATATTACCGTTAAGCTTTAATAAATAAGAACGCTCTAAGGTTTTAAATCCAAAATAATCGTAATTAAAATCACGACTATAAATAATTGTAGAATCTAATTTATCAGCATTTTTCATGATAATATCATACACATCATCTGCTAATAAAGGAGATTCTTTTTCTGTACGGGGATTTACATATTCGTACAAATCAACCATCGTTTCAGAAAACGATTTTTTAGTGTTTTTATGTAAGTTAGATACCGCAATTCTTGCAGCTAGTTTTGCATAATCAGGATGTGCAGTTGTTAGTGTTGCAGCAACCTCAGCAGCTAAATTATCTAATTCAGATGTTGTTACACCATCATATAATCCTTCAATAACACGCATTGCTACCTTTACTGGGTCAACAATTTTGTTTAATCCATAACACATTTTTCTAACCCTCGCTGTGATTTTATCAAACATCACAAGCTCCCTTTTACCGTCTCTTTTTGCTACATACATATTATTACTATTGGTTTTAATTTGGTTATATAAAGCCTCACAAGCTTACACTTGAATGACTTATATGTGTTAAAATAATTTTTTTTTGAAACTATATTATACTAAAACACCTTCGTGTTTTTAGTAAAAAAATTACCGCATGTAGGGGGTTAGCAGTAAAGTATCCTTTTTTTTTAAAAATCAGCATCGAAACTAATGTCTCCAGTACCACCTGATGATACACCTGCTTTTTGGTATTCAGAAACCCTTTTTTCGAAAAAATTTGTTTTCCCTTCTAATGAAATCATTTCCATAAAATCAAACGGATTTGCAGTACCGTATTCTTTATCACATTCAAATTCTAATAACAACCTGTCGGTTACATATTCTAAATACTGTGTCATTAATTTAGCATTCATACCAATTAAACTTACAGGTAAAGATTCTGTAATAAATTCTCTTTCAATGGTAAGTGCATCTAAAATAATTTCACGAATACGATCTTTTGGCACTTTATTTACCATGTGATGATTGTGTAAATGAACTGCAAAATCACAGTGCATTCCTTCATCACGAGAAATTAATTCGTTAGAAAAAGCCAATCCTGGCAATAAACCTCTTTTCTTTAACCAGAAAATAGAACAAAAAGATCCTGAAAAGAAAATACCTTCAACAGCTGCAAAAGCAATTAATCGTTCTGCAAACGAATCAGAGTCTATCCATTTTAATGCCCAATCTGCTTTCTTTTTAATCGCAGGGAAAATTTCAATTGCTTTAAACAATTTATCTTTTTCTGCATCATTCTTTACATACGTATCTATTAATAATGAATACGTTTCAGAATGCACGTTTTCCATCATTATTTGAAAACCATAAAAGAATTTTGCCTCTGAATATTGTACTTCATTTACAAAGTTTTCTGCTAAATTTTCATTTACAATTCCGTCAGAAGCTGCGAAAAAAGCTAAAACATGCTTAATGAAATAACGTTCATCGTCAGTTAACTTGGTTTCCCAGTCTATAACATCCACAGATAAATCGATTTCTTCGGCAGTCCAAAAACAAGCTTGTTGTTTTTTATACCATTCCCATAAATCATCATGTTGAATTGGAAAAATTACAAATCTATCCTTATTTTCTTGTAAAATTGGTTCGATAAAAGCCATTTATATCTGTGCTAAATTTTAATGTTATTTTTATTTCCTAGAAGGGTTAACAAAGATTCAAAAAATTACTAAAAACCGAAAGCTTTACTTATTCACAAATCCCTTGAAGTTTTCAACAAATTTTAAAAAACACACAAAAGAACGTCATTTAAACGAAAGCACAACTTATTTAAAAACAAGTGTTTAAAATTAAAAAAAAAGCTTGACTAGTGGTAATCACTGAGTTCCCTATTTTAGTTTTTTTGCATAAAAAAAGTGATGTTTTCACATCACTTTTTTAATTTATATTTAGACTTATTTTTCTACCTTTAAAACATCTTTTATAATTTCTTCTATTTGTTTTTTTGGTAACGCTCCGTTTGCCATTTGAGGTTGTTCACCTGCTTTGCAAAATAACATTGAAGGAATACTACGAATTCCGAAAGCGGCAGATAATTCTTGTTCTGCTTCAGTATCTATTTTATAAATATCTATTTTACCTTCGTATTCTTTACTTAACTCTTCTAAAATCGGAGCCAAAGTTTTACAGGGTCCGCACCAATCTGCATAAAAATCAATTAATACTGGTTTGTCACCTTCAAACTTCCACTCTTTATTCTCTTCAAAATTAAATACTTTTTCTAAAAAAGTTGCCTTTGTTAAATTTTCTGTCATGCTGTTTTTTATTATTTACTACTTATTTACTTGAAAATTTTCAAGCATAAAAGTAGTCGTTTATATTTCTTAAAGATTACAAGAACGCCATTTAGTGTTAAAAGCGTCTTAAAAAATAGGTTTTTCATACTTTTTTCTGCTAACTTTGAAAGAATTAACTAATTTTTATACCATGAAAAAAATCCTTTTTTCGATTCTTTGTGCGAGTACTATTTTAGTGTCTTGTAAACAAGAAAATCAACCTAAAAACACAATTGCTGTGAAGTACCCTGAAACGACTAAAAAACCTGTAGTAGATGATTTTTTCGGAACAAAAGTAACCGATAACTATCGTTGGTTAGAAGACGACAGAAGTACAGAAACTGAAAATTGGGTTAAGGCAGAAAATGAAGTAACCTTTGATTATTTAAGTAAAATACCATATCGCGAACAGCTAAAAAATCGTTTGTCTGAATTATGGAACTACGAAAAAATAGGTACTCCTTTTAAAGAAGGTGATTACACCTATTTTTATAAAAATAACGGATTACAAAATCAGTATGTTTTATATAGAAAAGACAAAGAGGGTAAAGAAGAAGTATTCTTAGATCCAAATACGTTCTCTGAAGATGCTACAACATCATTAGGTGCTGTTAGTTTTTCTAAAAACAGCGAAACAGTTGCCTATTCAATTTCTGAAGGTGGTAGCGATTGGCGTAAAATAATTGTTATGAATGCCAAGAGTAAAGAAATTATTGGTGATACTTTAATTGATGTAAAGTTCTCTGGAGTTTCTTGGTACAAAAATGAAGGTTTTTATTATTCTAGTTACGATAAACCAAAAGGAAGCGAGTTATCTGCTAAAACAGATCAACATAAATTATATTACCATAAATTAGGAACAGTACAAAAAGAAGATGTTGTTGTTTTTGGAGCAACTCCTCAAGAAAAACATCGTTACGTTGGTGGTAGCGTTTCTGAAGATGATAATTACCTTGTAATTACAGCAAGCGTATCAACATCAGGAAATAAATTATTTTTTAAAGACCTTTCTAAACCAGATAGTTCTTTAATAACAATCTTAAATCATACAGATAGTGATACCTATCCGATAGATAATATTGGCTCTAAAATATACTTGGTAACCAACCTTAATGCTCCTAATAAAAAAGTGGTTACTGTAGATATTTCTAATCCAACTCCCGAAAACTGGAAAGATTTTATTCCCGAAACAAAGAATGTTTTAAGCGCGTCAACAGGTGCCGGTTATTTCTTTGCAGAATATATGGTAGATGCGGTTTCTAAAGTAGTACAATATGATTATGACGGAAAATTAATTCGTGAAGTAAAATTACCTGGTGTAGGATCTGCCGGTGGTTTTGGCGGAAAAGCAACTGCTAAAGAACTGTATTTTTCATTTACAAACTACAACACACCAAGTTCATCTTATAAATTTGACCCGAAGGAAGGAACGTATGCTGTTTATTGGAAACCAGCAATTTCTTTTAATGGTGATGCTTATGAAAGCAAGCAAATATTTTACGCTTCTAAAGACGGAACAAAAGTTCCGATGATTATCACCTATAAAAAAGGGTTAGAATTAAATGGTAAAAATCCAACTATTTTATACGGTTACGGCGGATTCAATGTTTCATTAACACCTTCATTTAGTATTGCAAACGCTGTTTGGATGGAACAAGGTGGTGTATATGCGGTACCTAATTTACGTGGTGGTGGTGAATACGGTAAAAAATGGCACGATGCAGGAACACAATTAAAAAAGCAAAATGTATTTGATGATTTTATTGCTGCAGCCGAATATTTAATCAAAGAAAAATATACTTCATCAGATTTTCTTGCCGTTCGTGGTGGATCTAATGGTGGGTTATTAGTCGGAGCAACAATGACACAACGACCAGATTTAATGAAAGTAGCATTGCCAGCTGTTGGAGTTTTAGATATGTTACGTTATCATACATTTACTGCAGGAGCAGGTTGGGCGTACGATTATGGAACCGCAGAGCAAAGTAAAGAAATGTTCGATTATTTAAAAGGATATTCTCCTGTCCATAATGTTAAAAACGTAGCGTATCCAGCAACCATGGTAACTACTGGTGATCATGATGATCGTGTAGTACCAGCGCATAGTTTTAAGTTTGCTGCTGAGTTACAAGACAAGCAACAAGGAGAAAATCCGGTGTTAATTCGTATCGAAACAAACGCTGGTCATGGTGCCGGAACACCGGTTGCAAAAACCATAGAACAATATGCTGATATTTTCGGGTTTACCTTATTTAATATGGGATTTGATCAGTTACCGAATCCACCAAAATCTAAAATTAAGAGTTAAAAATTGTAACAGATAAAAAATTATAGATACTAATACATAAATCAATCTAAATTAAACACAATGAAAACCATTCACAAAATGCTGTTTACTACCGCAGTCGCTTCTATAGCAATTGCTTCGTGTAAAACAGAAAAACAACCTGAAGATAAATCTCAAGGAATTATTATCGAAAACATGGATACTTCTGTTAAACCAACAGATGACTTTTTTAGATACGTAAACGGAACTTGGATGGATAAAACCGAAATTCCTGCTGATAGAACTTCTTGGGGTGGTTTTGGTGAATTACGTAAAAAAACGGATGCTGACGTATTGGTTATTTTAAATGATGCTATTCAAGAAAGAGATTTTCCAAAAGTAAAAGACGCTGAAGGAAATGAAATAGATTCTGATCAAGAAAAAGCAGTAAACTATTACGAAGCTATAATGGATACTGTTGCTAGAAACAAGCAAGGTACCGAGCCAATTAAGCCTTTTTTAGCTAAAATTGAAGAAATTAAAACTAAAAAAGATGTAGAAAACTATATTACAAACATGGCACCTTATGGTGGTGGTGGTTTTTATGGTTTTGGTGTATATAACGATTTAAAAAACAGTAGCCAATATGCAGGTTATATGGGTGCAGGTGGTTTAGGTTTATCTCGTGATTATTACGTAGATGAAAAAGTTGCCGATAAATTAGCTAAATATCAAGAATTTGTTGCCAAGTCGTTAATGACTTTTGGTGATGATGAAGCTACCGCTAAAAAGAATGCAGCTACTATTGTTGCTTTCGAAAAAAGCTTAGCTGAACCAATGATGACTAAAGAAGAGCGTAGAGATACACGTAAAATGTATAACCCTATGACAGTTGCCGAATTAACTGAACTAGCTCCTGCAATCGATTGGGCCGCTCATTTAAAAGGAATTGGTGTTAACATAGTTAACAAAGACAACGGTGATTTAAAAGGAGCTCCTGCTGGTAGTATTGATAAAATAATTGTTACCGATCTTGGATACTTCAAAGCATTAAGCGGAATTTTAGATGCTCGTTCTGTAGAAGATATTAAATTATTATTTCGTTGGAGTACAATTAACAATTCATTAGGTTTATTATCTACCGATTTAGAAACTGCTAATTGGGAGTTTTACAGCAAAGAAATGCGCGGTGCAAAGCAACAACGTCCAAGAAACGAACGTGCTTTAGGTAATTTAAATGGTGCTGTTGGTGAGGCTTTAGGTAAGTTATATGTTGATAAAATGTTTCCGCCAGAAGCAAAAGCAAAAGCAGAAGAAATGATCGACAATGTAATGTTAGGTTTCGAAAAGCGTATTGCTGGTTTAGAGTGGATGAGTGCTGAAACAAAAACAAAAGCATTAGAAAAATTACACAAATTAACTGTTAAAATTGCTTATCCTGATGTTTGGAAAGACTATTCTGAATTACAAGTAAAAGGATTAAAAGATGGTGGTTCTTACTTCGAAAACGCTAAAAACGTTACTAAGTGGAACTATAATAAAAACATGGAAAAACTAGGAAAAGCAGTAGACAGAACAGAATGGGGAATGTCTCCGCAAACTGTAAATGCTTACTTTAATCCTGTAAACAACGAAATCGTTTTTCCTGCTGCAATTTTACAACCTCCTTTTTATGATTATAAAGCGGATGAAGCTGTAAATTATGGTGGTATCGGAGCAGTAATTGGTCATGAAATCTCTCATAGTTTTGATGATTCTGGTGCTCGTTTTGACGGTGACGGAAACCTTAAAAACTGGTGGACAGAACAAGATTCTGAAAAATTTGCTACTATTGGTAAGCAATTAGTAAAACAATACAGTGATATTATTGCAATCGATAGCATGCACTTAAACGGTGAATTTACTTTAGGTGAAAATATTGGTGATTTAGGTGGTGTACAAGCTGCTTATGAAGGGTTACAGATTTTCTTAGAAAAGAACGGAAAACCTGCCGATATTGATGGGTATACTGCTAACCAACGTTTTTTCCTTTCTTGGGGAACAATATGGAGAACAAAAATGCGTGATGAAGCTTTAAAGAACTTAATCATGACAGATACACACGCTCCTGGTCAATACAGAGCGTATATGCCACTTAAAAACGTTGATGCTTTCTATGAGGCTTTTGATGTTAAAGAAGGTGATGAAATGTATTTAAAACCAGAAGAAAGAGTTAGAATCTGGTAGACACGAAGTGTCTTTAAGTATTAAAATTAGTTCGTAAATAATTAATTTTAAAATGATAAAACCGATACAGCAATGTATCGGTTTTTTTATTACTGCAATTTAGAGTCATTTAATAAAAATAACCCAATTATAACAAGAAGTTGGGCGTTACCACAAGTGGTCGCGCTTTTACTACTCGCTTTTTTTTCATGCTTCTAAAAAGAGCTCAAACAAACCGTTCAATCGCTAACGCAAAAAACAATAGAAACTCTATTTTTGCAAGTATGTTACAAGTAAACAACATTTCGTTTTCTTATATTAAAGAAAAAACAACACTTAAAAACATCAATTTCACTTTACAAAAAGGGGAACATGTATGTATTATGGGAAAAAGTGGTTGCGGAAAATCAACTTTGTTAAAAATTATTTACGGCTTGTTAGATGTTGACAAAGGAAACATCTATTGGAATGATTTTCAAGTCTTAGGTCCTGCTCATTATTTAGTTCCCGGTATCGATATTTTTAAATACGTTGCGCAAGATTTCGATTTAATGCCTTATACTTCCGTTAGTGAAAACATTAAAAAATTTCTGTCTCGTTTTTATCCCGAAGAAGCACAACAAAGAACAAATGAGTTATTAGAAGTAATAGAAATGACGGAATTTGCCAACGTAAAGGTTAAAAACTTAAGCGGTGGACAACAACAACGTGTTGCAATTGCACGCGCCTTAGCTAAAGAACCGGAGTTATTATTACTAGATGAGCCTTTCGGCCAAATAGATAATTTTAAAAAGAATTCGCTTAGTAGAAACTTATTTACCTACTTAAAAGAAAAAAACATTACTTGTATTATAGCCACTCACGATGGTAATGATACACTTTCTTTTGCCGATAAAATGATTGTTATTAAAGACCATGAAATAATAGCAAATGAAATACCTAAGAGCTTATATAAAAACCCTGAGTTAAAATATATTGCCGCTTTATTTGATGATGTGAATGAAATTAAAATCGATAATGAAGAAATATTATTATACCCACATCAAATAGAAGTTATTGAAGAATCAATGCACAAAGCTTTGGTTCTAAAAACTTATTTTAAGGGGAGTTATTGGCTTATTGAAGCCGAATACAACGAACAAACTATTTTTTTTAACCATTCGGAAACTATTGAAATAAAAAAAACAGTTTCATTAGAATTTAATGAAACTGCTTAACCAATAATAACTATCTCTTAATTAATTATTACGTAATTATTTTAAATGTTTTAAATTTGGTTTAAAAAATACACTTTTATCTAAAAAAGATAAAAGTGTACAGTAATACTTCTTTTTCTATGAAGGGATAGCAACCTTTATTGTATTATAAACAAGTATGTTACATTATACCCTACTTCATTATCAGAAAATTTCTTTTATTCTTTGTTCCATATTATTAAATATAAAAATATCTCCTGCTTTTTTACCTAACAGCATGCTTCCTACCGGAGAAGAGACTGAAATAGCAAAATAAGTTTTGTCTTTAATTATAAGCTGTCCGGAGCTAATACTTAAAAAAAAGCATGCTTTATTTGTTTTTACTACACTTCCTAAATGTGCAATTTCAGAAATTTTTTCAATATTAATTTTAGACAGCGTTTCTTTCATTTTTCTGATTCCGCTAAGCTGTTGGCTAGCTTTTTCCATCTCTAATTGCAGCATTGCTCTACCCGTTTCATGTTTATCTCCGGCCGAACTTTTAGTTTCAGATTGTAACGCATTTTTGTTGGACGAAATTATTTCTTCTACCGTTTGTAAACGTCTGTTTACAAACGCTTCACATTGTTTAAAAAGTGCTGTTTTAATATTCATTTTCTAAGGTAAATGCATATGCTTCATAATTTCCATGATGCGAAATTGAACATGAATTAGTAAGTAATTTTTCTTTGTAGTAATACAAAGGAGCCCCAACAATGGTTTTTCTTTTTTCTATTTCTTTAAACGAAAAAGCTGTTTTCTTTTCAAGAGTTTTTCTTACCACTGTATTTACTGTGTTTGGTAAACAAATAGCTGATGTAATTACCACTCCATTCTTTACATCATCAGCAATCGTATGAATATAAAAAGAATTTAAAGAAGTAGTCGTGTAAAATTTATTGTCTTCAAAAATAACAAACCCTTTTTCTTTTGAAGTTAATGTACATTGAAATTTTTTAGGTGCAAAAAAACGTTTTTTAACTTTTTGTGTATAACATTTATAGGCTGCTTCTTTCATACTCCAAAACAACCAAACTTTTAAAAACGGATTTTCAGAAGCTAAAATTTCACTTTGCTCTTTTTGGGTGAATTGTTTCTCTAAAAAACCTTTTCGTTGCCAATTACTTTGAATTTTTGCAAGGCCTAAATCAACAATGTCATTGCCAATATTATACATTCATTTTTGTTTGAATAATTGCAACTGTTTCTTTTACAGAAAGCATTTTTTCCATAGAATCATTATCTATCTCTATCTTAAACTCATCTTCTACATCTAAAATAATATCTACTAAATTTGCCGAATTTATTTCTAAGTCCTTAATAAAATCGGTGTTTTCATTGATGTTCTTAAAACCTTTTTCATTTTGAACATAGGGTTTTACAATCGTTGTTAACTTTACTATAATTTCTTCTTTTGTCATTTTATTTTGAATATTTTTTAAAGATAACACAAGCGTTTACATCACCAAAGCCAAAACTTGCTTTTGCAAGTATATTTATATCTTTATGTATAATTTTTGTTGGTATTTTTTCTTTAGAAATAAGTGTTAAAATTTCTGGATGTACATCTTCGCAATTAATATTAGGAAACACAAATTGTTCTTTAATTTGCAAAACAGCTGCTACAATTTCTATTGCACCAGAAGCCGCCAAACAATGACCAACCATCGATTTTAAAGAGTTTATGTAAGGAAAATCAGTTCCTTTTCTTTGTAAAGCTTTGCTCCAGTTTTCTATTTCTAAACTATCTTTTGATGTTGCTGTTAAATGGCCGTTTATAACATCAATTTTATCAGATGCTATATTTGAATCTAATAAAGCATCAGTAATACATTTCTGTACAGCTTCGGCATTTGGGGCTGTTAAAGTTCCGCCGTTTCGTTGCCCGCCAGAGTTTATATTTCCGCCTAAAACTTCTGCATAAATGGTTGCGTTTCTCGCTAATGCACTTTCTAAAGATTCTAAAACTAAGGCTCCTGCTCCACTTCCTGGCACAAAGCCTGCTGCAGTTTCACTCATTGGTCTCGAACCTTTTTCTGGCGTTTCGTTATGCTTGTAAGACATTACTCGCATTGCATCAAATCCTCCCCAAGTATACAAACTACTATCGCTTGAACTACCAACCAACATTCGTTTTGCTTTTCCGTTTTTAATGCGCTCAAAACCCAATAACAAAGCCTCTGTTCCTGTTGTACACGCCGACGAATTTGTAGTAACTTGGTTACCTAAACCTAAAATTCCGCCTAAATATGCAGAAATTCCGCTTGCCATTGTTTGTACCACAGAAGTACTTCCTAATCGTCTTACTTTCTGATCATCAATTTTATAGATTGCTTCTCTAAATTTTTCAATTCCCGAGGTTCCTGTACCGAATATTAAACCAGTATCATAATCTAAATTTGAGTTTTCATCCACAGAAAAACCAGCATCTTTCCAGGCATCAATTCCTGCCATACATCCATATAAAATAGAAGTACTATTAAAGCCTCGTAATTGCAAAGCCGTTAAATATGTTGCTTTTTTTTCTTCAGAAACAGTAGGAATTCCACCAATACAACAAGAAAAACCTTTATCTTTTAAATGTTGATGAAATGTAATTCCGGATTTCCCCTTTTTTATTGCGCTCGAGAATTCTTGCAAACCAACGCCATTGGGTGCAACAACTCCTAAACCTGTAATTACGACTCTATTTTTCATGTTTAAAACTTCTAAATAAGACCTCACAGGTTTTAAAAACCTGTGAGGTCTGTTCTCAAATTACTAACATTCCCGAAATAGTTCCTCTACAAACCAATTCATTTTTAGAATTTATCATTTTTACTTTGCACTTTAACTTATTGAATCTAAAAAATTCTTTCACTGAAATTACGGTTACTTTTTCGTTTGGTAACACTGGTAAATAAAAATCAACCTGATTAGAAGTTAATGCAATTTGTGGTTTTTTATCTGATGCTAAAATTTCATCTTTTAGTAAATAAATACCCAAACAAACAACTCCTATTTGTGCCATCGTTTCTGTTAAAATAACACCTGGAGTAATCGGATTTCCTTTAAAATGACCTTCATAAAAAAATGCATCTTCTTTAAATGTATAATTTCCAGTAACTCCGTTTTCTGTAATTTCGGTGAGTTCATCAACAAACAAAAAAGGTTCTTGATATGGTAGGTTTTTTATGATTTCTGTTTGATTCATTTGTTACGTTTAACAGACCTCACAGGTTTTTAAAACCTGTGAGGTCTTGTGAATTCTATAAAATTACCACTCCAATAAAATACGTTGCGCAGAAAAACCCGGGCCAAAACTCAACATTAAACCTCTTTCTCCTTTTGCTGGGTTCCTGTCCATAAAACGCTCTAAAACATACAAAACTGTTGCGCTAGACATATTACCATACAAACGTAAAACTTCTTTTGTATCGTCTATATTTTTACCTAATACACCGAATAAATCTTCTACCGTTTGTACAATTTTCTTTCCTCCTGGATGAAAAATTAAGTGGTCTACATCATCAATCGTTAAATTATTTCGTTCTAAAAAAGGATGAATTATTGCAGGGAAATGATCTGAAATTTTCTTCGGAACTTCCTTATCTAAAATCATTTGTAAACCTGTATTTACCAATTTAAAACCCATCATAGAAGTCGCATCGTAAAAATGATACATAGCTTCATCTACAATTTTAGGCCCTTCATCCTCATCATAAGAAGACAAAATAACTGCCGAAGCTCCATCACCAAAAATAGCCGCACTTACAATGTTCGTCATCGAATAATCATCTAACTGAAAAGTTGCTGTAGGCGCCTCCACAGCAATTACAACTGCTCTTTTATTAGGGTTTGCCTTTAAAAAATTCTTGGCATATATAATACCTGAAACTCCCGCTGCACAACCCATTTCTGTAACCGGTAAACGCACAATATCTTGTTTCATTTGTAAAGAATTAATCAAATATGCATCCATAGACGGAATCATAATTCCTGTGCAACTTACCGTAATTATATAATCGATATCTGTTGCTTTTAAATTTGCTTTATGCAATGATTTTGTAAGTGATTGCTCTGCTAACTTTACAACTTCTCTTACGTAAATAGCATTTTTTTCTTCGAAAGATGTGGCTACAAAAACTTCTTCAGGGTTCATGATTGAATACCGTTTATCTACTGCTGCTCCTTCGAAAAGTTTGATTACTTTTCGCTGAAAACGTTCATCCTGATCTTGCATCCACGTTTTTACAAAAGGAATAATATCTTTTGTTTCTCTATAATATTGTGGCAATTGTTTTGCTACAGCTGTTATTTTTACTGCCATTTATTTTTGTATTATCCATTGAAAACGGAATGCCCATTTCCAAGAAATTTGTGGTTTTACATTTATTTTTTCTGAGATTCTAACCAAATCTTTTCGTTTGAAACCTCTTAAAACAGAAATTAATCCGTCGTTGATAATCATTTTATTTTTGATAAAAACTGATAATAGTAAAAACAAATAATACGCCAATTTATGACGATGTAAATCGTTTACAATTATTGCTTTTTTAGTGTGTTTTAAAGTATCTGATAAGAAAGAAACCAATTGCGGTTCTTTAAAATGATGCAAAAACAAGGTTGCTAAAACAATATCGAATTCTCTTTTTTTAAAATCATCAGAAAAAATATCTTCAGTTTTAAAAACCAACTCTGCATATTCTGTTGATAATTCATTCGCGTATTCTATTGCAGTAGCATTTGCATCTACACCAATCAATTTCATTTTATAGCCATTTTTTCTTCCGAATTTGGCTACATCACGTAAAATATCTCCATGCCCACAACCAATATCAGCGATAACGATTTCTATATTTTTAGGATGATTTTTTAATACTTTTTTTAATGCATTAACCGTTACCAAGTTTCCGCCTAGCCAACGGTTTATATTTTCTAACTTATCTAAAACATCGCGTAATAAATCACCACCAATAGAAAAATCATCCATCATCTCTTCTTGATCAGTTCTGTATTTTGTGCTGATAAAAAAACTCATTTTATTTTTATTGGTTTACCATGTGTTTGCTTAATTATTATGGGTACTAAAAAAGGTAATTTCTTTAAAGTTTTAAGTAAAATTTCTGCAACCTTATCTTTTCTAAATAACATCGCAATAAAGTGACCTACTTTTAAACGCATTTTAAAGTTTTTATTCCATTCTCTAATGTATTGTTTTTCAAGGTCATTTCTTGACGAAAGTTTACCGTTTAAGTAATTTAGAGTGAGTTTAGATGCAATTTGTGCACTTTGAATAGCCATACTCATACCATTTCCGCATAAAGGGTGAATCATTCCCGCAGAATCACCACACATAATAAGGTGGTTTTCTATTGGTTTTTTGGTTTCAAATGAAACCTGACTAATTGTTAACGGTTTTTCGAATACTGGTGTTGTTGTTTTAAATATCTCTTTTAAATATTGATTTTTAAAAACAACTTGTTCTTGAAAATCTTCTATGCTTTTATATTTTTTAAAAGATGAAAAACTAGTAATATAACATAAATTAATTACATTATTTTCTACTTTAGAAACCCCACAGTAACCACCTTTAAAATTATGAAGTGCTACTAAATTTTGCTCAAAATTCCCTTTTACATGAATTTTAACACCTAAATAAGGTGATTTTTTTTGAATAAAATCACGTTCCATTTTTACATCTAATAAAGAACGTTTTCCGAAAGCACCAATAGCAATTTTTGAGGTAAACGTTTTATTTTCTTTTGTTGCTACATGAAAAATATCTTCAGAAAAATTGATATTTAGTACTTGATCTTGTAAAATTATAACGCCATTTTCTTTGGCTTTTTCTGATAAAATAAAATCGAATTGATAACGTGAAATTCCGAATCCTCCTAAAGGTAATTTAGCCGAAATAACTTTATTCTTTGTTGTTGATAGCTTAAAATCCGTAATATTAACTGCACCAAAATCAAACGGATTTATACCTAAAAACTCTAAATACGGCAAAACTTCGTTAGAAATATATTCGCCACAAACTTTATGTTTTGGATACCTGTTTTTTTCAATCAGTAAAACTTTTTTACCAAATTTAGATAAATGTATTGCGTTGCATAAACCCGCTAAACCTCCTCCAATAATAATTACATCTGCAGTTAAATTGCTTTTTTTGTGATTAATATTGTCGTTGTTATTTTTCATTTATTTTATTAATTCTGCTAATTTTTTTCCTACCAAACTACCAATAGCAATTCCCATACCGCCTAAACGAACTCCGCAAAAAACATTATTTGATAGTTGTTTTACAATTGCTTTTTTCTGATTTCCAACGCCCATAATTCCGCTCCATCGATGTTCAATTTCGAAATTAGTATTAGGTAAAATGGTTGTTTTTAAAATTTCTTCTAATTTATTCTGAATAAGAGCTGTTTCTCCAAATTCAGCAGTCTCTTCCGCTTTAAAATCGAGATTTCTTCCGCCGCCAAACAAAACTCTATCATCAATATTTCTGAAATAGTAATACCCTTTGTCTAAATGAAAAGTTCCTTTAATATGAAGATTTTTTATAGGTTTTGTAATTAATACTTGTGCCCTTGCCGGTTGTACGTTTTCATTGAGTAATTGGTTTGCAAATCCGTTAGTGGCAATTAATAATTTATTGGTGGAAAAGCAAATTTGATTGGTTTGTATAGCTACTTTATTCCCAATTTCTTCAAAATTTTTAACGGTAATATTATTTAAAATTTTTATATCACTTTGCTGAATTACTTGAAGTAGCTGCGCTACCATTTTACCGGTATCAATTTGTCCTTCAAACTGATTGGTTATATAATTTTTATGAACATTATGAAACTCAAAAAAATTGTTATCAACCTTAAAAACATCCGAAGAAAAAAGTGGCTTTAATAATTGATTAATCCTATTTTTTTCAGCCAAGCATTCTTCATAAAAATCGGAATCATTAAATAACTCATAACCTTTATTTTGCTGAAAATCGATGGTGGTATCGCCCAAGGTTTTTCGTAATAAGTGTAAACCTTTCCATCTTTTTTCTACCAAATTAAAAACCTCTTCTTCACTGTGTGTTTTTAAATCATCAATTAATTCAGATAAACTACCAAAACACGCAAAACCCGCATTTTTAGTACTTGCGCCTTGTGGTAACATGCCTTTTTCTAAAATTATTATTTTAGCTTTTGGATGTGTTTTTTTTAAGGCCAATGCACAATTTAAACCTACAATTCCGCTACCAACAATGGTGAAATCAACATTTGTAAACCATTCCTTTAATTCCCAATAACTGTAATTCAACATCTTAATATCTATATATATTTGTACCTTGGCACACTACTTGAACATTTAAATTTAAACAATAAAAAGTAATATTATGAAGTTATTCGGAATCTTAATTTTGGCACTAAGCTTTACACAGTGTGCAAGCGTAAAATTAGAATCAAATCCTCCTTTTACGGTTAACACCGCATCTTACGCTCATATTACTGGTGGTTTACCTGGTAACAACACACTTAATTTAATGATTGAATTTACAGCAAGTAAAACTATCAATTTTAAAAAAGTATACTTTCAAGACAGAATTGTAAGTGCTGTAATTGAACAAAAACAAGATAAAAATTACATTGCTGCTCGTTATAAAACCTCAACAGGTGAAGATAAAAAAGACTTAGTTTTAAATGCTGATCCTGAAAAAGAATATGGAAATACCGCAAAAACTAAAGAGGAAATCCCTTTTAAACTAAAAGAAAATGAAGCCGTAGTTAGCTACAAAATAGGTGATAAACTTTATTATTATAAAATTGAAAATATTATAAAATTGAAAAGAGTTTTTATGCCCTCGGCAAAACCTCAAAACTAACAAAAAACACCTCAAATGAGGTGTTTTTTGTTTTTGGCACGTAATTTGAAAACTACATAAGTATAATATTAAATCATACGCTTATGAAACGTCTAAAATTACTCTTCTTATATATTGCCGCAGGTGTAACATTAACATCTTGTACGGTACAGGATACTGATTTTTCGTTAAACGAATATGTATCTAGTTACGATTTATGGTATATAGATTATCATAGAACAACTGGTACAGGCGATGTTCCTTTTTTATCAAAAGCCTTTACAGTGTCTTTTTTAAACGGAACCATGTATGCAAATAATAATATTGTTGATATTGGTAAAACCGGAAATGGTCTTGGAATTGCTGTTGGAAATTATGGTACTTACAGAACCGTTTTAGAAACCGATCACGATCTTGATGGACGTTATGATTTTGATGTCGTTCAACTTTCAGAAGATGAAATTAGAATTGATGATTTATCGCAAAACGTAAGTTATTATTTAATTGGTTATCAAAAAAATAATTTTAATTATGATAAGTTATTTTATGAAAACATAGAATACTTTTTACAAGAGTATATTGCTTGGGAAAGAACCGATGAAAATGGAGGTGTTCCAAATACATTTGATGAGGAAAATTACTTACAGTTTACACCTGAAAACGACGTAACATTTAAGTCTTCTCACGATTCATTTGGCACGAATATTGATTACATAAAATGGGACTATGTAGGTGGTTATAAAGTAGCCAATATAGCAGGTTATAGCGACTTAAAACTTTTAACACTTAATTATGATGGTGGCGATACTGAAAGGTTTGAATTAAGCGTTATAAATGATGAAAGGATACAATTATTTCACCTAGGTTCTGAAACAACGTACACTTTTTCTGGTAGAGGATTTGTACAGTATTTAAAAAATGAAAAAACAATAAAACCAACTGTAAGGAATAGCGGTAGAAAACGTACTAAAGTACAACGTGAAACAGTTGATAGAAAATATTTAAAATAAAGTTTGGTTAGTTGATTTTTGGTTGGGGTAGTAGCCAACTAAAAGAAACCGCTCTAGAAGTAGAGCGGTTTTTCTTTGTTTAAAATATTCGTTTTACATAAAATATTTTACCTTTATAAAAAACAAAAACATGCAACAAACCGCTTTAATTACAGGAGCAACTTCTGGTATTGGTAAAGCAACCGCTATACTATTTGCTAAAAACAACATAAACCTTATTATTTGTGGAAGACGCGCTGAGAAACTTAAAGAACTTAAACAAGAATTATCAACTTTAACAAAAGTACAAACGCTACAATTTGATGTTCGTTATAAAGACGAAGTACAAAAAGCCATTGGTAGTTTACCTGATGAATTTAAACATGTTGATATTTTAATTAACAATGCGGGTAATGCACACGGATTAAGTAGTATTCAGGAAGGAAGTATTGATGATTGGGATGCCATGATTGATGGAAACGTAAAAGGTTTATTATATGTTTCAAAAGCTATAATTCCGCAAATGGTGGATAGAAATAACGGTTTTATTCTCAATATCGGCTCTATTGCTAGTAAAGAAGTGTATCCGAACGGAAATGTGTATTGTGCCTCAAAATTTGCCGTAGATGCTTTAAATAAAGGAATGCGTATTGATTTAAACAAACATAATGTTCGTGTTTCGGCAATTCATCCCGGTTTGGTAGAAACCGAATTTTCAGACGTTCGTTTTAAAGGAGATCACGATAGAGCAAAAACAGTATATCAGGGTTATAAAGCTTTACAGCCCGAAGATATTGCCGATATTATTTATTTCGTTATCAGTAGGCCATATCACGTAAATATTGAAGACTTAGTGGTATACCCTACCGCACAAGCAACCGCATCAATTATAAATAAAAATGCATAAGCTGTGATTAACAAACGTCTTTTAATTAAAAACTTACTTTCTCATAACGACGAGAATAGTTTTTTTGATAAAAAGCAAAAATTATCACTACAAAATAAAGAAGGAAAAGCTAAGTTTATAAAACATATTTGTGCATTATCTAATTCAAACCCTACCAATAACTCTTATATAGTTATTGGTATAGAGGATGAAAAAAATAAAATTTTAGGAGTCGATTTTTACGATGATAGTAAAATTCAAAACTTAGTAAATGCTTATTTAAACAATCCACCAAAAATAGAATATGAAAATGTACCTTTTCCTAGTTTACCACGCCATAAAGTAATCGGCTTGGTAACTATTTATCCGAATAATGAAACTACTTCATTTTTAAAAAATATTTGGAAGTATCGTAAAGGCACCGTTTTTTTTCGCAGAGGAAGCAATTCAATGCCTACGGATAAAAACTTTACATTTAATGAGGTAAATACTACTATTGTTGAAGCTATAGAAAAAAATGCCAGTAATAATATTCAATTAACACTCGACGGAGTTTTCGATTTTATTAACAATCACAAACCTACATACAATCCACAATACAAAGTTTTTAACGAACAATTTGTGGTGTGTTGGGCTGGTAAAAAGAAGGTAATTAATAATGAAGAATTTTATACTCGAGTTGATATTGAATTGATAAACGAGCAGATTCGTTTGTTTTTTTCGGCCTTAGATGATGTTCAAATTAGCCATAACGAGCAATCTTTTATTATTACCGAGTATATCGTTTTAGGTATTGATAAAAGTGAAAAACATTATCCGTTAGAAAAAACAATTATTCATTTTAAAGAGAATGGGAAACACGATATTGTTACCCAATTTTTATTTGAAGCACCACAATATGATAAAACTATTTTACATCATATTTATAATAACAACAAGGCTATTATTAGTAAAATAGAAAAAAATATACCACTCTCTGATACTGAAAACCTAGCTGTTTTAAAATTACCAACTACGTATTTAATTTGCTATTTAAATGGGTTTACACAGGCAATTTATCAACTTAAAAAAGTGAAAAATTACATTAAAAACTTAACTGATAAAACAACTTATATAAAATACAAAGAAGCAATGCGTGTGCTACGTAAAGTTAGGTATAGTTAAAAGATATTATTCTCGTTTATATATAGTTTATTAGTAAGCTAGTCATAGTTTAGTAAAAAAAAGGAGCAAGAAATTAATTACACACGTTCTTGTTAGTTGTGATTCTTTTTTATTCTTTCGACTTCTTTTCTAATTCCGTTCAAATCAGGTTGGATAGTTAGCCAATTAATATTTAATATCTCAAGTCTTTTTATAATTCGCCAAGCAACTCTATGAGATAGAGTAAATAAACTCGGCTTTCCAATTTTTTGCTTAATAAGTTTTTCATTTTCATCACTTCTTTTACAATCAAATAAATAATTATCTAATGACTTTATTTCTCCTTTTTGATTGAAAAGGTTTTCATCTATTGAACGACCCTCAAAATAATTAATAAATAATCCTTGTTGAGCAATCATATTATTATTTTGAAATCCTTCAACAAATATTCTCTTTAAATAAAAATCTTCTTGAGAAATGTCGATTAAACGCTCTGGAATTGCCCAAATTCCTATTTTAGAATTATCATCTTTTGTCCAAGGATTAATTTTTTCTGAAGCGAAAAATATTGCTTTATTAGGATTAAAAGTAAAATCCAATAATCTTGTTTGTACTCCATAATGTTGAGCTAAAGCTAATTCTTTAAGCTGTTCTGGTTTTGGAAAATCCTTTATTAGGTCAAATGCTTTAAAGTCATCATCTATAAAAACAGAGCTTATTAATTTGAATGTGTCATCCTCAATTTTATAACCCAGACTATTTAATTAATAAAATCCTTTATCTCAGGAAGGGAATGTGCATTGCCAGACTTTAATACATCTAATCCATTAATATTTTCCTTAGAGTTTAAATCACGAAAAGCAGAAGGAATTAACTTCCAGTTTGAATTACGATGCCCTCTAAAAATATATTTTGCGTCAATATTATCAAAACTCGTTTGATATAATTCGGAAAAAGGATTGTTAAAGCATTCAAAGAAGTCATCACTATTTTCTTCGAATTCATATACCCAATGAGTAATATTATCTATCGGTTTTATTCCTCGAATTATTTTTCCTCGTGGATTAACTTCCGCTTCTTGTTTAATTCTAATGGTAATTCATTTAATCGATTCATATTATTTTTCAAAATTGCAGGTATCAATATAAAGAATACAATCCCATTTCAATCAATTATATTCAACGATACCAAGTTATCAAAAAAAGAACTAAAAAATCAACATAAATTCTAAACAAACCTCAAATTGGTAAATCGTTTATAGCAATAAAATATGCTAGGGTTTATAAACGTACCAATAGTTTTAACAAATCAGCTAAAAAGTACTGTCTTAAAAAGTTTCTTTACTCTTTATTTATTTTTTATGGCTATAAACACGCTTTTAATAACACCTCCTTCTACAAAATTAAACACAGTTTATCCAGCAGCTACCTATATTAAGAGGTTTTAGAATCGAAAGATAAAAGCTGCGTAAATGGATTTTTCAGCAAGGATCAGTATATAAAATAAATTCTGTAATGAATTATATACGTGTTCTAGAGGCTACAGAATTACTAGTTGTATTTAATAACGCATTAATAAGTGCCTGTACTTAATGGGTAAATTATCAACTACTTACTCCGTATAAAAAGAATAAAATAAAAAAGGCAGTGATGTAAAATCACTACCTTTAATTTATTAATTTGTAACACTATTTCAGGACGTCACAAAATAAATATTTTAGTCATTTTCATAAAGTCTTAATCTGTTTTTAAGGGTATTTAGCTCATGTTGTAATTCTCTTTCCTTCTCTAATAAATTAAAAACTATATCAATACCTTCTATATTAACATTTAACTCGTTGTGAAGTCTAATTATTTTTTCAAGATTGCTAATTTGGTCTTGATGAATATATTGATTTTGTTCAATAATTTCAAACTCTATGAGCCCTATTTGAGTTAAAGCATCTATAAATGAAATTTCAATATTATAATGCAAACAAATGGTTTTTATCGATATTAATTGTTGCTGAGTCATGCTATTTTAAGTTTTTGTAGTTCTTTAAATAATGAGATCTCTTTTTCACTTAAATCCGTAGGTGTTTTTATGTGATAAGTGATAATTAAATCTCCAAAATCCCCTTCTTTTTTATAAACCGGAAATCCTTTTCCTTTCAATTTTACTTTCGATTCATTTTGCGTTCCAGGCTTTATTTTAAGCTTAACTTTATCATTAAAAGTGTCTACAGTAATATCGCCACCTAAAATAGCTGTATAAAAATCTAACGTTACATTTTGAAACAGGTTATTACCCTCACGTTTAAACTCTGTATGATTGTTGATGATAAATTTGATGTACAAATCACCATTGGGACCCCCATTCATTCCTTGTTCTCCTTTTCCTTTTATTTTAATTACTTGCTGGTTTTCAACTCCTGCAGGAATTGTTAATCTTATTTTTTTGTTGTTAACCGTTAAAACCTGCTGTTGTGAGGTATATACATCTTTTAAATTCAACTGCAATTCTGCATTGTAATCTTGCCCTCTAAATTTAGCACTTTGTCGCTGTCTTGAAGACGATGTACCTCCTTGAAACATGGATTCGAAAAAATCTGAATATTCTTGATTTGAATACCCTTGCTGGTCTGATTGATACTGAGAGTTTTGTTGACGTTGACTTTTGGGGGTTTCAAATTGTTCTCCATTTTTCCAATTCTCACCATTCTTATCGTATTTTTTACGGTTTTCAAGATTACTTAAAACTTCGTTTGCCTCATTTATTTCTTTAAATTTTAACTCAGATTCTTTGTTGTCTGGATTTAAATCAGGGTGATATTTTCGAGCGAGTTTACGGTATGCATTTTTTATTTCCTTT
Organism: Tenacibaculum sp. SM2510; assembly: GCF_057002845.1. Classification (NCBI taxonomy): domain Bacteria; kingdom Pseudomonadati; phylum Bacteroidota; class Flavobacteriia; order Flavobacteriales; family Flavobacteriaceae; genus Tenacibaculum; species Tenacibaculum sp. SM2510. Next base: position 1,873,384 of record NZ_CP192703.1, on the reverse strand, counting down.
TCAGTTGCTGTTTTCGAAAGGCCTAAAACCTTATAATAATCTATAAATGCCATTAGTTAATTTTTATTATATAATTAGGTAACTAGGTTAAAGAATATAATAATTTTTTAATGAATCATATTCAGCGATAGCTAAGTTATCGAAAAATGAGTTAAAATTAACCTAAATCCTATTAAAACCTAAACTTAAAAAGCCGTTTTAAAACAACATAATACACTTGAGTTTATAAACACGTTAATAGTTTTAATAAATCAGATATAATAACAACACTCTTAAGAGTATCTTTGTGCTTTATTTATTTTATATGTCTGTAAACACGCTTTTAATAACACCTCCTTTTACACAATTAAATACCGCGTATCCTGCAACCGCATACATTAAAGGTTTTTTAGAATCTAAAGATGTAAAAGCAACGCAAATGGATTTAAGTATCGAGCTATTTACTGCGGTGTTTACCAAAGAGTTTATAAATGCTATTTTTAAGCAGGCAGAAATGCTTGGTAATAGTGATTTTCCTTTAGTTGATAAACAAAAAGAAGAATACATAAATAAGGTAGATTCTGTGATGGATTATTTGCGTGTGCAAGAAGTTACAGCAGCGTATCAAATAGTACATAAAGACTATTTACCACACGGACATAGGCGCATTAAATTAAATAAGGATTTAACTACCGAATTCGGGAAATTAGGAATTTTAGACAAAGCCAAACACATTGCAACACTCTTTGTTGAAGAATTAGGCGATTATATAAATGCCAATGTTGATGAGTTTTTTTCTTTTACACGTTATGCAGAACAACTAGGAAGATCTGCCTCTAGTTTCGATACTATTAACGAGTTTTTACAATATGAAACTACCTTAATAGAAGATGAAATGTTGTATTTATTAGAAGATAAACTACAACAAGACAATTATGATTTAGTTTGTTTTACAGTACCTTTTCCTGGTAATTTGTTTTCGGCTTTACGGTGTGCACAATTTATAAAACAAAAATATCCTACCATTAAGATAGGTATGGGTGGCGGTTATTGTAACACCGAGTTAAGACGTTTGTCTGACCCAAGAATTTTTGATTTTATAGACTTTATTACTTTAGATGATGGTGAAGGTCCGTTATTAAAAATCACAGAGTTTTTAGACGGTAAAATAAAAGAAGATGGTTTAGAAAGAACTTTTATCTGTAAAAACAATAAAGTTATTTACGCTGATAAAACACCAAATACAATTTTTCATCATAAAAATTTACCCGCCCCTAGTTATGTAGGGCTTCCAACAAATAAGTATTTATCTTTTTTAGATGTCATGAATCCGATGCACAGAATGTGGTCTGATGGAAAATGGAATAAATTAACCATTTCTCACGGATGTTATTGGAAACAGTGTTCTTTTTGTGATGTTACGTTAGATTATATAGGAAATTATCAAAATACAACCGCTGATGATTTAGTGAATAAAATTGAAAAAATAATCTCTGAAACAGGAATTACAGGTTTTCATTTTGTTGATGAAGCAGCACCACCTAAAATGTTAAGAGCTTTAGCAAATAAACTACTAGAAAGAAAGGTTTATATTACTTGGTGGACCAATATCCGTTTCGAAAAAACCTTTACGCCTGAACTTTGTTCGTTGTTATCAAAATCGGGATGTATTGCGGTTACCGGTGGTTTAGAAGTTGCTTCAGATAGATTGTTGGCTAAAATGAAAAAAGGGGTAGATATTGGACAAGTTGCCAGAGTAACCAAAGCTTTTTCTGATGAAAATATTATGGTGCATGCTTATTTAATGTTTGGTTTTCCTACAGAAACAGCACAAGAAACAATTGATTCTTTAGACGTTGTGCGTCAGTTATTTCAAAACAATTGTATTCAATCTGCTTTTTGGCATATGTTTGCCTGCACTAGTCATAGCCCTGTTGGTAAAAATCCTGATGAATTTGAAATTAACATTACTGGACCAGAATTTAAAGGTTTTGCTGAAAATGATTTGTATCACGAAGATCCAACAGGAGCAGAACATCACTTATATAGCCAAGGCTTAAATACTGCTTTAAACAATTACTTAAACTACAAAGGTTTTGATATTCCTTTACATAAATACTTCGATTTTAAAACACCAAAAACAACCCAAGAAACTAATTTAATAGCAGGTTTTTTAACCACGTAAATTTAATATCAACTAATTTATGCATACTTATATTACTGATTATTAATTTAATAAAATTTCAAGAATTAATCATAAATATTTGTTAAGCCTTTCTTTTTACTGAAACGTTTTTTCTTAATCGTCGTCTTTTTAGATATAAACCGAATCTTAAAAAACGTAACATCATGAAAAAATTTGTATTTACAGTAGTAGCAATCGCATTATCTTTTGGAACTGTTTCTGCTTCAGAAATAAACAAAACAACAGTAAAAACTACTACCGAATATTCTAAAGTTAATACTTTTTGTAAGTTAATTACAGCTGGTAATTACGAAGCTGTTAAAGCGATGATTGAAAACGGAACCAATATTAACAGAAAATCTACAGGCTTAACTCCGTTAATGTTTGCTGCCAGATATAACAAAGTAGCTATCGTTAAATTACTAATTAAAAAAGGCGCTAAACTAAATTCAAAATCCGACAAAGGAAATTATACAGCGTTAGATTATGCAAAAATGTCTAAAGCACATGCAGCTTATAAAGTTTTACTAGCTACGTCAAAAAAATAAAAATTAGTATTAAAGTAAAAAACCACGCAAATTGCGTGGTTTTTCTATTTTAAAAATACTTAAACCTCTTAAAGGTCAAACTTAATTCCTTGCGCTAAAGGCAATTCATCAGAATAATTTACAGTATTTGTTTGTCTTCTCATGTACACTTTCCAAGCATCTGATCCAGACTCACGTCCACCACCAGTTTCTTTTTCACCACCAAAAGCACCACCAATTTCAGCACCAGAAGTACCAATATTTACGTTTGCAATACCACAATCAGAACCTGCGTATGATAAGAACTTTTCAGCTTCTTTCATTTCATTAGTCATAATTGCTGATGATAATCCTTGTGCAACACCGTTTTGTTTTGCAATCGCATTTTCTACTTCTCCTGAATATTTCATTAAATATAAAATCGGAGCAAAAGTTTCATGCTGTACAATTTCAAAATGATTCTCAGCTTCAATAATAGCTGGTTTTACGTAGCATCCGCTTTCGTAACCTTCACCTTCTAAAACACCACCTTCAACTAAAACATTACCACCTTCAGCTTTTGCTTTTTCAATTGCAGCTAAATACGTATTTACAGAATCGTGATCGATTAACGGCCCAATATGATTTTTTTCATCTAAAGGATTACCAATAGTTAATTGTCCATAAGCACCAACAATTGCGTCTCTTACTTTATCATATACAGATTCGTGAATAATTAATCTTCTTGTTGAAGTACAACGTTGACCACAAGTACCAACTGCACCAAATACTGCACCAGGAACTACCACTTTTAAATCGGCAGTAGGTGTAATAATAATTGCGTTGTTTCCTCCTAACTCTAATAAAGATTTTCCGAAACGTCCTGCAACAGTTGCACCAACGATTCTTCCCATTCTTGTAGATCCTGTAGCCGAAACTAAAGGAATACGCGTATCAGTAGTCATCATTTCACCAACTTTGTAATCTCCGTTAATGATAGAAGAAATACCTTCTGGCAAGTTATTTTGTTTTAAAACATCTGCAATAATGTTTTGACATGCGATAGAACATAAAGGTGCTTTTTCAGAACCTTTCCACACACATACATCACCACAAATCCAAGCTAAGGCTGTATTCCAAGCCCAAACTGCAACAGGAAAGTTAAATGCCGAGATAATACCAACTACACCAATTGGGTGCCATTGTTCTCTCATTACATGCATTGGGCGTTCAGACGGAATTGTTTGTCCGTTTAACTGACGTGATAAACCAACAGCAAAATCACATATATCGATCATTTCCTGAACTTCACCGTAACCTTCTTGTAAAGATTTACCCATTTCATAAGAAACTAACTTACCTAATGGTTCTTTTAATTCTCTTAATTTATTACCAAACTGACGTACAATTTCTCCTCTTTGTGGAGCTGGCATATCTCTAAAAGATAAAAATGCCGCTGTAGCCGTTTCCATTACTTTTTCATAATCTTCTCTTGTAGTAGATCTTACCTTACCGATTAGTTTCCCATCAACTGGTGAGTAACTTTCAATAATTTCTCCGTTAGAAAAGTTATTAGAACCTGTAGAGGTTCCTTCGTTTATATCTTTTACTCCTAATTGAGCCAAAGCTTCTTTGATACCAAAATCTGCCATTTTGCTGTTCCGTTTAAGTTGTTTAAATTCGAGGAACGAAATTACAAATAAATTTACACTTTTTTAAATTTAACAAAAACAATACTTATTGTTTAATTTTAAACATTTATTATGAAAAAAATGCTATTTATCGCTTCGTTTTTATTAATTTTCTTAGGATGTAAAACAGAAGAAATATCAACAAAAAAAGAAGTTGCTAAGAAAGTAAATGATTTTGCTATTATAATTCATGGTGGTGCCGGCACTATTTTGAAGAAAAATATGTCTGATGAAAAAGAGGTTGCTTATAAAACGAAGCTAGAGGAGGCTATAAAAGTCGGTCATACTATTTTAAAAAATGGTGGAACAAGTCAGGAAGCAGTAATGAAAACAATTCAAGTAATGGAAGAATCGCCACTATTTAATGCAGGAAAGGGCGCTGTTTTTACCCATGAGGAAACCAATGAATTAGATGCTTCTTTTATGGACGGAAAAACCTTAAACGCTGGCGCAATAGCTGGTGTAACCAATGTAAAAAGCCCTATAGAATTAGCAATAAAAGTTATGACAGATTCTGACCATGTAATGCTTTCTGGAAAAGGAGCTGCCATATTTGCCGAAGAAAAAGGGTTGGAAATTGTAGATCCAAGCTATTTTTATACCGAAAAACGTTTTAAATCGCTTCAAAGGATAAAGAATAAAAACAAAACAGCGTTAGATCATGATGACAAAAAAGCTGCTTTTTACGATGCTGATATTAAAAATGCAAAATTCGGAACTGTAGGTTGTGTTGCTTTAGATAAAAGCGGGAACATTTCTGCCGGAACTTCTACTGGTGGAATGACAAATAAACGTTGGGGTAGAATTGGTGATTCTCCTGTTATTGGTTCTGGTACTTATGCAAATAATTTAACTTGCGGAGTTTCATCAACCGGTTGGGGTGAATATTTTATCCGAAACCAAGTTGCTTATGATATTTCTGCACAAATGGAGTACAAAAACATTTCTTTAAAAGAAGCAACTACTGATGTTATTCAACGCAAATTAACAAAGCTTGGTGGTACTGGAGGTGTTGTAGCCTTAGATAAAAATGGTAATATGGTTTTTGAATTTAATACTACCGGAATGTACCGTGCTTCAATGGATGATAAAGGAGTATTAGTCGTGAAAATTTATAAGGAATAACTATTCGAAATTCTTCCATAATAACTTTTCATCTGTTGCTTTTTCTGAAAAATCAGAACAAGAAACAGCTCCTATAATTCCGCCAAAAGTACATATAATTTCTTTCTTGGAATTGTATAATCTAGAGGTTCCATCTGGACATTGATAACAACTTTCTACTAAAAAAACAAGTTCACCATGATACATATATTGCAGTATCATTACCTTGTTTTTAACATTATTTTTTTCGAAAGAAGTTTTCATGTCTTTTAACCAAGAAATACTATTTAACGAATTGGATGTTTGATTCTTTTTTACAACAGTACTTTTACAAGAAACCATTATAATTATTAAAAGCACTATTATTATTCTTTTCATAATTAATATTAGATTACAACTTTACAAACTTACACCAAAATAGTTTTAATCATTTAAATGCAAAAAAAGATAATAGTAATGCTTTTCTAAATCAATATTTATCATTCAAAACTTCTCTCTTTATCAGAAGATGAAAAAAAGATAAAAAGTTTGTGTTAAATACTGTTATTTTTGCAAAAGTTTATGCAAAAAAAAATATTCAACATACGAAGTCAAGAAGATTTCACGAAAATAGCAATTGAAGTATTTAAACATCAATTTAAACACAATAAAGTTTACCGCTCTTTTTGTGATTTATTGTATGTTCATCCAAGTGATGTTACTACTATAGAACAGATTCCTTTTTTACCAATTCAGTTTTTTAAAACTAAAAATATTCTTTCATCTACTGATAAAGTTCAAGAAACGTTTTCAAGTTCTGGTACTACAGGTAGTATAACAAGTAAGCATTTAGTTACAGATTTATCTTGGTATGAAGAAAGCTACTTAAATGGTTTTAAGTATTTTTATAAAAATATAGAAGATTATGTAGTTTTAGCATTATTACCTAATTATTTAGAAAGAAAAGGGTCTTCTTTAGTATATATGGTTGATGATTTAATTAAAAAATCTAACCACAATGAAAGTGGATTTTACCTAAATAACTTAGATGAATTAGCTAAAAAACTCATTGAATTAGATAAAAAAGGGCAAAAAACCTTACTCATTGGTGTTTCTTTTGCATTATTAGATTTAATTGAGAAGCAACAATTTAATCTGAAAAACACCATTATAATGGAAACAGGTGGAATGAAAGGTCGCAGAAAAGAACTCGTGCGCCACGAATTGCATACTATTCTTTATAATGGATTTGGTGTAAAAAAAATACACTCTGAGTATGGTATGACAGAGCTATTAAGTCAAGGTTATTCTAAAGGAAACGGTGTTTTTAATTGTCCGCCTTGGATGCGTATTTTAACAAGAGATACTGAAGATGCGTTAACAGTTTTACCAAAAGAAAAATCGGGAGGAATTAATGTTATCGACTTAGCAAACTATAATTCTTGTTCATTTATTGCAACACAAGACTTGGGAAAAGTAAATCTAGATAATAGCTTTGAAATTATTGGGCGCTTCGATAATTCTGATATTCGTGGTTGCAACCTAATGGTTTTATAGTTTATTTAAAATAGATTGTAATTGCAGTAACTATTCTTCGACTAAGTTTTAAAATTACATGAAACAATTAATAACTTTTTGTTTGCTAATAATATCTATCGCTTTGGTAGCACAGAAAACAGACTATAATATAACTAACGGATATATTAATGAAGGTTATGATGTTGTTTCTTACTTTACAAATAAACAACCATTAGAGGGTGAAAAAAAACTTACTACTACCTTTGATGGTATAAAATATAAGTTTTCTTCAGAAAAAAATTTACAACAATTTAAAGAAAATCCAAAAAAATACATTCCTCAATATGGTGGCTATTGTGCTTATGCAATGGGAAAAAGAGGTGAAAAAGTAGCTATTGACCCTGAAAATTTTGAAATAAGAGATGGTAAACTCTATTTATTTTATAATTCTTGGATAAACAATACATTAAAATCTTGGCAAAAAGAAGGGGCAGAAAAATTACAAAAACAAGCAGATATAAATTGGTTAAGAATGAATCAGTAAATGATTTATTCGTTGCGGGGGCAACTATAAAGGGCTGAATTTATTCAGCCTTTTTTTTTGTGTTTTTTACTTTATTTTATTCTTACTTTTGTTAAATAAAAAGCTAGCTATGAACCACTTTTCTTTTTTCAATCGAAAAAACATTCAACAAGAATTACAAGAAACTGAATTTGATATTTTAATTATTGGTGGAGGAATTACTGGTGCTGGAATAGCATTAGATGCTGCATCTAGAGGCATGAAGGTTGCTTTAATTGAAAAAAATGATTTTGCTTCTGGTACTTCAAGTAAATCAACAAAGCTAATTCATGGTGGTTTACGTTACCTAAAACAATTCGATTTTTGGCTGGTAAAAGAAGTTGGTACCGAGCGAGCTATTGTTCATAAAATAGCACCGCATTTAGTAATTCCCGAAAAAATGATTTTGCCCTTAATTGATGGAGGAACTTATGGGGCTTGGTTAACTTCTATCGGATTAAAAGTATACGATGTTTTAGCTTCTGTAGAAGGGGATGATAAACGTAAAATGCTTGACAAAGAGGAAGCACTTAATAAAGAACCTTTATTACCCAAAAATATTTTAAGAGGCGCAGGCTATTACGCTGAATACCGTACAGATGATGCTCGTTTAACAATAGAAGTACTAAAAACAGCCAGCCAATACAACGCACAAATACTTAATTATACAAAAGCCAATGAGTTTATTTACGAAAATAAACGTGTAGTTGGCGCCAAGGTTACAGATGTTTTTTCAAACGAAGAGTACGATATTAAAGCAAAATATGTAGTCAATGCTGCAGGACCATGGGTAGATGAACTTCGTCAAATTAACAACTCTAAAATTGGCAAAAGACTTCATTTAACAAAAGGGGTTCATTTAGTTGTTGCCCATGAAAAACTACCTATAAAACAATCGGTTTATTTTGATGTGCCCGATGGTAGAATGATGTTTGCAATACCGCGTGGTAAAGTAACTTATTTTGGTACCACAGATACTAATTTTCAACAAGATAAAAATACGGTAGAAACCAATATTATAGATGCTACCTATTTAATTGAAGCCGTAAATAATATGTTTACTGATATCGAATTAACTTTAGATGATATTCAATCATCATGGGCAGGTTTGCGACCATTAATTCATGAAGAGGGTAAATCTGCTTCAGAACTGTCTCGTAAAGATGAAATTTTTGTTTCTGATACTAAATTAATTTCAATTGCTGGTGGTAAATTAACCGGTTATCGTAAAATGGCTGAACGTATTGTTGATTTAGTTGCTAAGAAAATGGTTAGACGATTTAATGTTGAATTTGAGACCATACAAACTGAAGACATTATTTTAACAGGTGGTCCTTTTCAAAACTACAAAGCGGTAGATTTATACATACATCAAGTATATAAAAATTTAAAAAACAATGGTTTTACTAAAATTGACGCGGCCTATTTAGTACATAATTATGGAAAACAAACAGCGCTTATTATAAATAAGTTAGATGAAATAGAAGAAAAAAATATAGATCTTCGTTTATTAAAAGCAGAAATTTGGTTTACCATTCAACATGAGATGACTTGTAGTCCAACAGATTTTTTTATGCGTAGAACTGGACGTTTGTTTTTTGATAAACCTAGTGTAGATTTGTATAAAAGTGAAGTGCTAAAAGAATTTACGACTTATTTTAACTGGGATAAAAAAACTAGCCTAAGACATGAAGAAGAATTGGATACTAAAATTAATTTAGCAGTAAATTTTAATTAGATGTCTTGGCATAGTAATTGAGTATGAAAAAAGAATTATATATTTGACCTTAAGTTACAAAACCCCTAAACCAGTAGTATTGGTTTTAAAAAGTACTAAAATGAAACAAAAAATTACCCTTATAATCCTTATATTATCAAGTTTTATAGCAACTTCTCAAACAAGTAATATAGTATCGTCTTCAGATTTTGAGGCTTTCAAAATAAATACCATAGCATTAAAAGATCTTAAAAAAACTAAAGGAAAGCAACCTGCTGTTGAGGCTTTATTAGGTGCTGTAACTTCTTATAGTGTTGATGAAAATGAAAGTTATTATTATTTTATTTTTAAAGGACTTAAAATAGATTTTTCTACAATGGGTAAAAGTAAACCTTATATAGAATCTTTTGAAATAAATAGTAACGAGTCTTCTTTAACCATAAAGGAAACTTCTGTCACCATAGGAGACAATATTAGTAAATTAGGAACTATTGTTTTTAGCCTTGGTAGAAATGGCTCAAAAAGTATTTTATACGCTGTTTGTGAAGACTGCGACAGTTTTGTTAATATTGAGTTTGATCAAACAACAAATATTATTACTAAAATTAGTTATATGGATATGAGCTAATTATACTGCTTCTCTTAATAAGTTTTTATATTTTCTTCTAAGGGTTCGTGGATTTACACCCAGCTTATATAAAATAAAAACATATCCATTTATTAAATTCACTTTTAACCAAGAGTTATTATCATACTTTCTAGCGCTCACTGTTGCTTTAGATTGAATAACTGTATATTTAATATTCTTATCTCTTATTCTATCCATCATTTCAAAATCTTCCATGATGCAATAATCTTCATTAAAACCTTTTAACTCGTTAAAAGTTGTTTTTAAAAAGAACTGGCACTGGTCACCTCCCCCCGCTAATAAACTATCTTTTTTCGTAAAATAACTATTAACATCTAACATAAAAGATGGCCTATCAAAATTATATGAAAAAAATCCAGCTTTATAATTACTTTTAATAGCAGTTGTTATCTCTTCATAAAAGTTAGATGGTAGCTGAACATCAGCGTGTAAAAAAACAACAATATCGCCTGCTGCTTTAGCGGCTCCAAAATTCATTTGTACTGCCCTCCCTTTTTTAGGACTGTTATAAAATATAACATTGTCGAATTTTTTGCATACATTAATAGTATCATCTGTGGTTTCTGGTGAGTTTGAAATAATTATTTCAACGGGTTTTTTGTAAGCTATTTCACTTAAAAACGACAGTCTTTTTAGTAGGTTACTTTGCTCGTTATATGCAGGAATAATGATGCTTATTAGCATAAATACATTAATTTAATTATTATGAAAAAATATTTATTTATTATTCTTTTGCTTCTTACATGCACGCTGATTGCGCAAAATAAAACGGACTATATAAAAACATCGCAAGACTTATTAACTCGTATTGTAAATGGAGAGTCATATGAAAAAGAAGTTGCAATACTCGAAAAAACTACTCTAACCAATTTAATAACTCAACTTCCTAAAGATAAGCATAAAAAAACTTTTTGGATTAATATTTATAATGCTTTTATTCAAATACATTTAAATAAAAACCCTAGTTTATTTGAAGATAAAGGAACATTTTTTAAAACAAAAAGAATTAAAATTGCTGGTGAAATTCTTTCTTTTGACGATGTAGAACATGGTATTCTTAGAAAATCGAGGTGTAAAATTAGTTTAGGGTATTTAAGAAAACCTTTTAGAGCTAAATGGGAAAGAAAACTAAGAGTTAATGATATTGATTGGAGAATTCACTTTGTATTAAATTGTGGTGCCAAAAGTTGTCCGCCAGTTGCTGTTTTTTCTTTAGAAAAATTAAACGATGAACTAGATTTTATGGTTACCAATTATTTAAAAGAACATACTACGTTTAATACAGAAAATGAAACGGCAAGTTCTTCTGCATTAATTTCTTGGTTTAGAGGTGATTTTGGTGGTAAATCTGGCGCTCGTGAAATTTTAAAAAACTACGGGATAACTCCTACCAAGCCAAAAAAAATAAAATTTAATGATTATGATTGGACTTTATATTTAAATAATTTTAAAGAATTACCTAAGAACCTTAATTAGATTTTTCGTGCGCTTCAAAATCCTTAGTTAAATCTAACCTACGTAATGTTGGGTTTACAATTCCTGTGGTTACAACTGTAATTAAAGTCATCGTTCCACCAAAAACAACAGCAGTAACAGTTCCCATAAGTTTTGCTGTTACACCGCTCTCAAAAGCGCCTAATTCATTAGAAGAACCGACAAACATAGAGTTTACAGAAGCAACTCTACCTCGCATATGATCGGGTGTTTTTAATTGTAAAATTGTTTGACGAATAACCATTGAAACTCCGTCGGTAACACCACTAAAAAATAAGGCTACTAAAGAGATCCAAAAAATAGAAGATAATCCGAATATAATTATACAAATTCCAAAACCAAAAATAGCTGCTAATAACTTCATTCCTGCATTTCTACTAATAGGTATATAGGCAGTAATTAACATCGTTAAAAAAGCACCTATTGCGGGTGCAGCACGTAATGCACCAAACCCTTCTGGACCTACTTTTAAAATATCTTGTGCATATATTGGTAATAAAGCTACAGCGCCACCAAAAAGCACTGAAATCATGTCTAAAGTAATGGCCCCTAAAATAGCTTTTGTTTTAAATACAAAACTAATTCCTTCTTTTAAACTCTTCATTATTGGTTCACCAATTTTCGGGTTTAATATTGGTTTTTTCTTTACGAAAAACACCATTAAAAATGAAAATACTACCAAACCAAAAACGATACAAAGTGACCAATGAACCCCTAGCCAAGAAATGGTAAAACCTGCAAAAGCAGGACCTAATACTGAAGCCATTTGCCAAGTAGAGCTACTCCAAGTTGCCGCATTGGGATATAATTTTTTAGGCACAATTAAAGCTATCAACGAAAATATTGTGGGTCCGAAGAACGAACGTAAAAGTCCCCCAAAAAATACCAAGCCATAAATTGAATACAGCACAGTGTTTGTTTCCCAACCCTCAATAAAACTTGGTACGGTTAAAAAAAACAAGCCTAAACTTATTAATGAAAAAGCGCCTATGCAAAGTGCTAATAAATTTCTTTTTTCTTTTTGATCTACAATATGACCTGCAAATAAGGCCATAGATACTGCTGGAATAACCTCCATCAAACCAATAATTCCTAATGATAAGGGATTTTTTGTTATACTATATACTTGCCATTCTATAATAATAAACTGCATAGACCAAGCAAATACTAGAGCAAAACGCATTAAAAGAAATAAATTAAATTCTCTAATTCTTAAAGAAGCATACGGATCTTTCTTTTCCATTTTTTAATTCAATTTTAAATCCATTAAAATAGAGAAGGTTTCATTTACATCTTCTTCTTTTACAACAATTGTCATTTCATTTGTTGTAGATATTACTTCTTGCACAGCAATATTTGCCCAAGCAAATTGCTTTAAAATAAAATAATATATTCCCGATTGTTCTAAATTACCCTTTGGGAGTTTAATAGTTATTGAAGCTAAATCGTTTACATTATTGATTAATGTTTCGAGTTTAAAAATTTCTTCAACATATGGTTGTAAATTCTTACTTGTAACAATGTTTGTTTCAAAAATGCCTTGAGAAACTGTTAAAAAATAATCGTTACTGTCGGCAGATTTACTTAAAACTTTAGCAATTTCCTTTAGTAAAGAAGTGGTGTTTTTAAAGGTAAAATCACATAAGTCTGACCGTACAATTACATCTCCTAAATTAAGTGCTAACTTTTTAATGTTTTTACGTACCCTTAATTCATTCGCTGGTGAGAGTCTATTAATAGCCATCATAACTGCACCCACTTTTACCTCTTTTTTAAGTAACTTACTTACTTCTGGTAAAATAACTCTTGCTAGAGATGATACATTAATTAGCTTTTCATTTAAAGCTTCTTCTATAAAAGGTGTTTTTCTTATTGTAATTTCAACAACCTCCTGAATTGTTTTCATTTTGTTTAATTTTAAACAAAAGTACTTAAAATTAAACTATAAGTGGGTCGGTTTAAAGTATATAATATTTACAAAAAGGTTTATTATTCAGAATTTTAATTTAAATTTGTTGCTATTGTATTGTTTATCAATATAATATTAGAAGTGATTGATGGGTAGACTTCTTTTTATTAAGAAGGATTATTTGTGCAAATGCAAACAACTAATCTAATCTATTTGTTAACTTTAAAAACTCATCTTTCGCTTCTTTTTTATCGTATAATACGTTATAAACAGCATCGATAATAGGAGTTTTTGCGCCATTTTTTTGATTGATTTCATAAGCACTTTTTGCAGCATAATATCCTTCGGCAACCATGCTCATTTCCATTTGGGCAGATTTTACAGTATATCCTTTACCAATCATATTACCAAACATTCTATTTCTACTAAAAACAGAATATCCTGTAACTAATAAATCACCTAAATAAGCCGAATTATTAATATTGCGTTTCATTTTATGAATCTTTTTAATGAATCGTTTCATTTCACGAATTCCATTACTCATTAATACTGCTTGAAAATTATCTCCGTATCCTAAACCATGAGAAATTCCGGCAGCAATAGCGTAAATATTTTTTAACATAGCTGCATATTCTGTACCAATAATATCATCAGAAATTTTAGTTTTTATATAACGTCCTGCAATATATTTACTTAAATCTTTTGCTTTTTCAGCATCTTGACATGCTAAAGTTAAATACGATAAACGCTCCATCGCTACTTCTTCTGCATGGCATGGACCAGTAAGAACACCAATATTTTCGAACGGAATATTAAATTTCTGATGAAAATGTTCGCCAATAATTAAGCCTGTTTCTGGTACAATTCCTTTAATTGCCGAAAAAATGGTTTTACCTTCTAATGAGGCCGTTAATTTTTCTAATTCGGTATTTACAAAGGCTGAAGGAATGGCAAAAATAAGCACATCATAATTATCAACAATATAATTCATATCGTCAGACAAATCTAACTGCTCTGGATGTAACTCTGCAGAGCTTAAATAACTAGGATTATGTTTGTTACGCTTTATATGTTCGATAGCATATACGCTTCGCATATACCAACCAATGTTTTCAAGATTTTCAGATAACATTTTTACAATGGCAGTAGCCCAACTTCCTCCACCTAAAACTGCTATTTTAGTTTGCTTACTCATATCGTAGTTTGTTTAGTATGCTAAATTAATAAATCTATACGCTTCTTCTAAAACTTAAGGGTATTATATTTGAATTTTGAAAAACCAAATATCATGAATGTACAAATAATAAACAAATCGAAACACCAAACTCCGGCATATGAAACCGAAGGTTCTGCCGGAATGGATTTACGTGCTAATTTAAATGAAGCTGTAGTTCTAAAACCTTTAGAAAGAGCGATTATAAAAACTGGTTTATTTATTGCTTTACCTGTTGGTTTTGAAGCACAAGTAAGACCAAGAAGTGGATTGGCTGCTAAAAAAGGAATTACTGTATTAAATTCTCCTGGAACAGTTGATGCAGATTATCGTGGTGAAATTGGTGTTATTTTAGTAAATCTATCTAACGAAGAATTTATTGTGAATGATGGCGAGCGTATTGCGCAATTAGTAATTGCAAAACACGAACGTGTAAATTGGAAAGAAACTACTGTTTTAAATGAAACAGAGCGTGGTACGGGTGGTTTTGGTAGTACTGGGGTTTAAGTTAACTTTTTATAAAGTTGGCTCATTTTACGGACCTTATCGTATAATAATTCAAAGTCTAAAAAACAATGTGAATGATATTCGTATCCTTGTTTTTTATAAAATTCGAAAGCTTGTGGTTGCTTATCCATAGCATCTAACCAAATAAGATCATATTGTTTTTTAATGGCTTGAGTTTCTAACCAATTCAATAATTTTTTACCAATTCCGTTTCCTTGTGTTTTTGGATGTAAATAAATGCGGTGCAATTTTACACATTTTTTATCAACAAAACCAGCTAGTTGCTCGTCCCAAATAATTCTGAAATTACCTATTATTTCATTTTTAAATAACACCAAATAATTCTGAGAATTCACGTCTAAAAGTTCTAAACTTAACTTTTCTTTAGAGTATTGAGTATTTACATACCAATCTCCAGCATCTTTCCAAAAATGACTGTATGCTGGTGGATAAATTTCTTTCATTAATGTAAAAAGAACTTCCGTATCAGTATTCAAAATTTCTTTTAACTGTATGTTTTCTGTGATGTTTATCATTATAAAAATAAAATATACTTAAAAATATACCATCTTTTCGTTATTAATAATATTTTCTTTTAATTACATAAAAAAAGCTATTGATAAATCAATAGCTTTTAGTGTATTGTTTTTAATTTAATGTTTATTCCTGGTTTTCAATAGCTTCTTTTATTTTACCCTCAAGCTCGTCCATTAATTCAGGATTATCTTTAATTAGGCTTTTAACAGCATCTCTACCCTGACCTAATTTTGTGTCTCCATAGCTAAACCATGAACCACTTTTCTTTATAATTCCGTACTCAACACCAATATCTAAAACCTCACCAACTTTTGAGATTCCTTTACCATACATTATATCAAATTCTGCAATTTGAAATGGTGGAGCCACTTTATTCTTTACTACTTTTACTTTGGTACTGTTACCAATAACTCTATCGCCATCTTTAATTTGTGTTCTACGACGAATATCTAAACGAACAGATGCATAAAATTTTAATGCATTACCACCTGTTGTTGTTTCTGGGTTACCAAACATTACTCCAATTTTTTCACGTAATTGGTTAATAAATATAACAGTACATTTCGTTTTACTAATAGTACCTGTTAATTTACGTAATGCCTGAGACATTAAACGGGCATGTAATCCCATTTTAGAATCTCCCATTTCACCTTCAATCTCAGATTTTGGTGTTAAAGCTGCAACAGAATCAATTACTACAATATCAATAGCTCCTGAGCGGATTAAATTATCAGCAATTTCTAATGCTTGTTCACCATGATCTGGTTGAGAAATTATTAAATTATCGGTATCAATTCCTAAGCTTTCCGCATAAAAACGATCAAAAGCATGTTCTGCATCAATAAAAGCTGCTATTCCTCCTGCTTTTTGCGCCTCTGCAATTGCATGTAATGTTAAGGTTGTTTTACCTGATGATTCTGGTCCATAAATTTCGATAACTCTTCCTCGAGGATATCCTCCTACACCTAAAGCTAAATCTAGTCCTAAAGACCCTGATGAAATTGCTTCAATATCTTCTACCTGACTATCTCCTAACTTCATCACCGCCCCTTTTCCATAAGTTTTATCTAACTTATCAAGCGTAAGTTGCAATGCTTTTAGTTTCGCTTCTTTTTCTTTATCTGCTGCCATAAATCGTGCTAATTATATTAAAAATAAGAACTGCTAAGTTATGAAAAAGTAGTTGTTTTTAATGAAAAATATATAGTATTAATAATAGTAAAGGCGATATTTTAAAAATATCGCCTTCTGTTTTTTCTTTTTAAAAATCAAATCCTATGTAAAATTGCCATACTCTATTTTTTGGCTTGTCTTCATCATTTATATCGTTAAAACCTAAGTGGTATCTAGCACCAATACTTACACCGCTCTCACTTTTAAAACCACCTCCAAAATTTAATCCCCAGTCAAAGTTATTAGGTTCAAATTCCTTTGAAGAGCCAGAAAATATAAATCCGTTATTAAAAGTTTCTTTATGAGAAATTGAAAATCCTATTTGTGGTCCTATTTCTAAAAACATTTGTTTAACTGGATATACTTTAAACATTAAAGGTAAATTAATGTAGTCTAATTCTTGTGTATAAGTACCTCTACTATCTATGCTTTTATACCCTTGCTGAGAATATAAAATTTCTACTTGAAAAGAGGTATTTGATCCAATAAATGATTCCCCATAAAACCCTACATGAAAACCATGGAGATTTTCTGTTTTAGAATTACCATCAAAACTTACTGCAGAAAGGTTATAACCTCCTTTAATACCTGCATTTGATTCTGGTTTATTCACTTCTTGTGCACTTAATGTTACGGTTATTAAAAAAGCTAGTGCTACTATTATTTTTTTCATCCTATTAATTATTAAGTTATTATTTTCCTCCATTTGCTTGAAGATCTAAGATACAATTATTATCTAAATTCGGAATTTCTCCACTTGAAAGTAATTTAGATATTCCTTCTTCTGTTTCTACCGACCAATACATTAAACACTCTTTATTATTACAATGCTTTTTATGTTCTACATCTTCATGGTTTTGCTGCATTGAAGATCCTAAATTTGTTAATCCTAAAATATGACCAAACTCATGTGCTACTACTGTTGCTTCTAATAGTGATCTTTCTGATGCAAATGTACTATTCGTTAAGTCTTGAATTCTCTCTTCAAAAATAACAAAAGAGGTATTTAAATATGCTGTTCCTAATACATTTTCGTTATTTTCTGATGAGCCGTTAACAAACAGCATCCATATAGCTATTGTATTATCTTTGGTGTATATTGTTCTATATGATTTTTCAATTTCTTTAATATCTGTGATAGTAAAAATTTGTTTATTTAACCGAGGTAACTCTTTAAATACAATTGTTATTCCATCTGTCTTAAAGGTTCTTTTTTTTACAAAATCTTGTATCAAATTAATAGCGTTATTTGTTGGTTTAAAATCTTTAACGTAAGCTATTTCTATTACCATACTTTGGTAATTTTTTTCTGATAAAAGATCGTTTGCTGATGCTCCTACTACCTTTCTATTTGATACGTTATCATATTCATCCATTAAATTCTCTTCGTTAGAAGAAGAACAAGATGCTAAAAAGACACCTATAACAACAAAGGTTTTTAAAATATTATAATTCATCAAAATTATTTTTTAAAGTATAACAACCACATTAAATTATATGGTTGTTATAGTGTACTATTTACAATAAATATTAAATTTTTACAAATTTTAAAGTTACTGAAGCATCTGTTTTACTTTTTAATACTATAAAGGTATTACTATAAGTAGAAATTATCCAATCATTATTTAAAGCGCTAAACGTTGTATTACCAGAAAAGAATATATTTAAAAATACTTCTAATTCTGAACTAAAAGAATAAGTTCCTTCAATATTCTGAGTAGTTGTATTAATTGTATTTCTAGCTATTAGCTGTAAATTATTTGTAAATTCAATGGTATAATCAGCATATTCATTAGCTGTTTCTATACCTGCTTTCACATAGCTTTCTACTTTAAATTTTGAAGTACTTACAATAGCTTCTACTTCATCTGAAGTTTCTTCTGCTTGCTCTTCTTCTTCTTCATAAGATGAACATGTAGCTATGGCTTCTTTAAATTCTATATCACTCCCTATTTGTACTACTGTACCATCACTTAAAACAGCATTAAAAGGATAATTAACTGAAAATAATTCGTCAGAATTTAAACCATTCATAAATGTAAATAATTGTTTTTCAGATTGAAGAATTACAGTTCCTGTTTTTTCAAAATTTACATTGTATGTAAACATGGTAATTGGAAAGTTAATATTTATACAAGAAACTGCTTCTTCTGCTTGGTTTTGTACGCTTTCACATTCAGCTCTTAAAGCATCTAAATTAGCTTGAGACACAACTGTTACTTCTGTATAATTACTTAATCTAACCTTTATCGGAAATTGGAAAACTACAGTATCATCATCATTATTATACTTACTCATAACCGAAAGTACCTGTGCATAATCTAAATCACTCACAAGAGTTATTTCTTCGCCATTTACAATAGTAGTTACTGGAAATAATATTTTAGTACAAGAGTTGTCATCTAAAAAATCATCTTCGGATCCATCATTTTTTGAGGTTCTTTCGTAATTTTTAGCAGTTTCTGATGTTGATGAATTTGCATTTGGATTTTCACCAACTTCTGTCATTTCTTCTGATTGACATGAAGTAAAACCTAATATTATTGTTAAAAAAAGTGCAGTAATTAATTTAATTGTTTTCATTTTTAATAAATTTAAAAAGTTTTTTATTTTTTTAAGCGCTTTCTGTACTTAAGAAAACTATAAAGCATTTTACCCTACCTTTGTTTTTAATTTTTTTTCAATATTAATTTTATCCCTAGTTAATCATGACTGAAAAATCTTTATGCAACGAAAATGATTTTAATGATTTTTATCGTACCAATATTCAGTTTATTAATAATTTTTCATTTTACAAGTCTGGTAATAAAGATGTTTCGTTAGATTTGGTTCAGGAGGCATTTTTAAAAATGTGGGAAAGATGTGCTGAGATTTCATACGAAAAAGCTAAATCTTACCTATTTACAAGTGTTAATCATCTTTTTCTTAATAAAGTAAAACATGAAAAAGTAGTGATAAAATATGCTGAAAATACTCCTTATAAAGATATTACAAATCAAAATCCTGAGTACTTATTAGAAGAAGAAGAATTTAAAATAAAATTACAAAAAGCTATTGAAGATCTTACCAATGCTGAACGAGAAGTTTTTTTATTAAATAGAATAGATGGTAAAAAATATAGAGAAATAGCAGAATTATTAAATATTTCTCAGAAAGCAGTAGAAAAAAGAATGTCTTCAGCATTAAAAAAATTAAGACAAAAAATAAACATACTTTAAGGTAGGGTAAATTAAAATTTTATTGTCTAGAAGATAACTAAGTTACATAATGAATAACGAAAATTACATATTAAAATGGTTTAATGGTGAAATTACAAATGAAGAGCTCTCACATTTAAAAAAAACTGCGGCATTTAAAAATGTTGAAAAAATTGCTCATTATTCTTCACACATCGACCTGCCAAAAATAAATATTGATGAGGCCCATGCTCATTTTATAAGTAAACGAAATACTACTAAAAAGGTAATAAAAACAATTCCATTATACGCTAGAAATGTATTTAAATTTGCAGCGTCTGTTATTTTTTTACTTACTACATCGTATTTTTTATTTTTTAATACAGCAACTACTTACACAACTTCGTATGCTGAAAGCCAAGTGTTTTCATTGCCCGATAATTCAGAAGTAATATTAAATTCAAATTCAAAACTTTCCTTTTCAAAAAAAGAATGGGCTACTAAAAGAAATTTAAAGCTAGATGGTGAAGCTTATTTTAAGGTAGAAAAGGGTGAAAAATTTAATGTAAAAACCGATAAGGGAATTATTACTGTTTTGGGTACACAATTTAACGTTAAAGAAAGAAAAAGCTTTTTTGAAGTAAAGTGTTATGAAGGAACGGTACAAGTATCTTACAATAATACTGTTTTAAAATTAATGAAAGGCCAACAATTTAAGGTCATAAATGGTAGTATAGATTCTATAAACGTGTTTGATATTACAAATAAAAGCTGGTTACAAAAAGAATCAAATTTTATAAGTACCCCTTTACTATATGTATTTGACGAATTACAAAATCAATATGGTTATGAAATTCAACTGAATAATATAGATAGTACTAAACTATATACAGGTGGTTTTACACATTCTAATATAGAAGAGGCTTTACAAACAATCACTATTCCACTTCAATTAAAATATAACGTAAAGGGTAAAAAAGTAATTATTTCTAAGAATGATCAATAAAAGGTTTTTATTTTTATTTTTATTTTTTTCCTCTTTTACTTTCTTAGCACAAGAAAATACTGAGAGTAAATCTTTAAAAGAAATTTTAAAGGGTTTAGAAGAAAAATATCAAGTACGTTTTGCTTATTCAGATGAGCTTATTAAAAATATAAATTTAATAGCACCAAAAAAATCACTTTCATTTGATCAAACACTTAATTACTTAAATAAAAATACATATCTTAATTTTAAATCTTTTGATAAAAGATTTATTACCATTTCTTTAGTTCATAAAACCATAACTATTTGTGGTAAAGTATTAGATATTATCACCTATAAACCACTCCCACTGGCTTCTATAAAAATTGATTCTTTAAATAGCGGGGCTTTTTCAGATGATGACGGTAACTTTACTATGCAAGATATACCTGTTAATTCTACTATTACCATATCGTACATTGGCTATACCAAAATGGTTTTTAAAGCTGTAGACTTATTTAATACGATACCATGTAAAAATATTTATTTAAATGAAAAAATAGAAGAGTTAAACGAAGTTTCTATAAGTAAATTACTAACCACTGGTTTTCGTAAAAATATAGATGGAAGTACTATTTTAAACCCTAAAGAGTTTGGAATTTTACCTGGATTAACAGAACCTGATGTATTAAAGGCAGTTAAAGTGCTTCCGGGTATAGAAAGTGTTAATGAAAGTGTGGCAAATATAAATGTTAGAGGAGGTAGTCATGATCAAAATTTAATCATTTGGGATGGTATTAAAATGTATCATTCTGGCCATTTTTTTGGGTTAATATCTTCTTATAATCCCCATATAACAAAAAAAGTAACTGTAGTAAAAAACGGAACCTCTAGCAAGTATACAAATGGAGTTTCTAGTACTATTAATATGGAAACCAACGATATTGTAAAAAATGTTTTTTCTGGTGGTTTTGGTTTTAATTTATTAAATACCGATCTTTTTTTAAACACACCTATAACTAATAATTTTAGCCTTCAATTTTCTGCTAGAAGGTCATTAACCGATTTTTTAAACACCCCCACATTTGCTAATTACTTTTCAAGAAGTTTTCAAGAAAATTCTATAAGTTCAAACACTTCTAATAGTAAAAATTCAAGGTTTTATTTTTATGATTATACTTTAAAAGCTTTATACGATATTAATTACAATCATCAATTAAGAGTTAATTTAATAGGTATTGAAAACAAACTAAATTATCAAGAAAAGTATATTTCTAATGAAAATACTATTACTGAAGATAGTAACTTAAAACAAAGAAGTATTGCTGGTAATATTAAACTAAAGTCAGAATGGACCCCTAATTTTTCTTCTACATTTTCAGCTTTTTTTTCTAATTACCAAGTAAAATCATTAGATTATAATAAAGACTCCGATCAGTTACAAACACAATTAAATGATATTTTAGAAACACAATTACAATTTAATACTATTTATCATTTTACTAAGAATAGTTATATAACTAATGGTATTGTTTTTAATGAAACTGGTATTAAAAATAATACCACAGTAAATGCTCCTACATTTAAAAAAAATGAAAAAAATGTACTTATTACAAGTTCCTTATTTTCTGAAATTGAATACAAAAAAAATACAACCTATTTACGATTAGGTGCAAGATCTAACTATTATTATAAATTTAATGCGTTTGTTTTTGAGCCTAGAATAAATTTTAGACAACAAATTTCGCTGAAATATTCTTTTAAAATAAAAAGTGAAATAAAACATCAAACAACATCACAAAAATTTGATTTTCAAGATAATTTTTTAGGAATAGAAAAAAGGAGGTGGGTTTTATCTGATAACAACAAAACACCTATTTTAAAAAGTAAACAAATTTCAATAGGTACTGAGTACTCACATAATAAGCTATTTATAGATATTACCGGTTTTTATAAACAAATACAAAATATATCGGCCGCCAATCTTAGTTTTTATAACAATACTCAAAAATTTAATATGGTTGGAGATTTTAATAGTAAAGGAATAGAGTTTCTTATTAATAAAAAAACAAATAAAATTAGTAGTTGGATAAGTTATACTTTTTCTAATAATACTTATAATTTTAAAAATTTCTCACCTAAAAAATTTCCTAATAATTTAGATATTACCCATTCATTAAATGCCTCTTTAAATTATAATTTAACCAATACTATTCTTTTTTCCTTTGGTAGTATTTTTCGTTCAGGAACACCATATACAAAACCTGTAGAAGGAAATGAAACTCTTCAAAGTGAAGGTAAAACCATTATTAATTATAATTCTCCGAACTCTGAAAGGCTTAATAATTTTTTTAGACTTGATGCTTCTACCAGTTATTCGTTTAATATTTCAAAAAAAGTAAAATCAAATATTAGAATTGGAATAACCAACCTAACCAATAGAAAAAATATAATCAATTCATATTATGTAATTGGTTCAGATGATAAAGTTAAACGAATAAATAATTATTCCTTAGCATTTACACCAAACCTAAGTTATAGAATTAAATTTTAATAATTATTTTGACAAACCACAAACACTTTATTATTCATAAACCATATGGTTTTCTTTCGCAGTTTATTAATAATCAAACGAACAGAAAGAAAAAAATGTTAGGAGCCTTAGATTTTGATTTTCCAGAAAAAACAATGGCTATTGGTCGTTTAGATGCAAAATCTGAAGGCTTGTTATTACTTACAACAGATGGAAAAGTAAGCGATTTTATTACCACCCGAGGAAAGGTTGAAAAAGAGTATTACGTACAAGTTAACGGACAAATAACTACCACAGAAATTAAACTTTTAAAAAATGGGGTTGAAATTGGTATTAATGGAAAAAAATACCAAACAAAACCTTGTAAAGTTACAATGATTGATACACCTGGTTTTACTGATAGATCAAAAAAAATTCGTGACGATCGTCACGGGCCAACAAGTTGGATTTCTATTACTTTAACAGAAGGAAAGTTTAGACAGGTTCGTAAAATGACTTCGGCTGTAGGTTTCCCTACATTACGTTTGGTTAGAGTTCGTATTGGAACTATTTTTTTAAATAATATGAAATCTGGTGAGGTAATAGAGGTTGATAAACTATATTAATCTCTCACCATTTTAATATGCGGAATTCCGTCTTCTAAATATCCTTCACCTACTTGTTTGAATCCGTGAGATTCGTAGAATTTTTGTAAATAAGTTTGTGCTGAAATTGTAATTAATTTTTCTTGGTAGTTATTAACAATAGCTTGTATTGATGCTTTAATTAAATCGTGCCCGAAACCAAATTTACGTTCTGTACCTTTTACAACCACTCTACCAATACTAGGCGTATCAAAATATTGCTTACTATCAAACAAACGAGTGTACGCTATTATTTTATCATCTTTTAAACCTAAAACATGCAATGCTTTTTGGTCTTTAAAATCAATATCTTGATAGACACAATCTTGTTCTACTACAAAAACTTCAGAACGTAATTGAAGTATTTCATACAGTTCTGAAGTTGTTAATTCTTGAAATTTTTTTATTTTAAAATCCATTAACAATTATTAGCTATTTTATTTACTCTATCTGCGTGACGTCCTCCTTCAAATTCTGTACTTAAAAACAACTTTACAAAACCCAATGCTTGTTGTAATGATATAAAACGAGCCGGAATTGTTAAAATATTTGCGTTATTATGCTGACGAGTTAATTGTACCAATTCGTTATTCCAACATAAAGCAGCACGAACACCTTGGTGTTTATTAGCGGTCATTTGCGCACCATTACCACTTCCGCATAAAATAATACCCATTTCAGCTTGTTCAGTTTCTACAGCTTCTGCTGTTGGGTGAATAGCATCAGGATAATCCATACTATTATTATCATTAGTTCCGAAATTAATAACCTTATGTCCTAATTCTTCTAAAAGAGAAATAATTTCGAATTTATACTCGGTACCTGCATGGTCATTTCCGATGGCAATTGTCATAATTTGTTGATTTTAATTTAGTTGTCTATTACAAAAATACAGTTATTCATGGTTATCAACAGTAATTAACATTGCTTTTTTAAGTATTCTTAATAAGTGCTTAAAAATTAAGTACTTGAATGATATTAGTTAATTGTTAAGAAGTAATGGTATATTTTAAAAAGTTTATTTGATTCTTTACATTTTTTTTACAATACAAGAACTACTATTACATACACAACTTTTTTTATGAGTTTCTAGTAAACATTTATCAACATAAAATTAACCTGTTATTTACAATGTAAATGAAATTAAGTATTCATAATTAACAGTGAATAGTTGTTTATAAGTTTTGTTAATAACTATGTTTTCTAGTTGATTTTAAACATTTTATTTAGCTAATAACATGTTGGTTTTATTTAATAACTGATACTCACAAAAATTTAATCATTTATTTATGCTACATATTAACACACTATAATAACAATCATTTCTTTTTTTAAATTTTAAAAATTCTTTATATATAATATTATATATGTTAATAACCTTTAAATATTAAAACTTAGGATGTGTTTATTTAAAAGAATAAATTTCTTTTAAAATAATATATAAAACTAGTGATGTTGATAAATAAGAATAAAATAGAAAAAGTACTTATTAAACTGTTCTACTCTCTTTTTTAATAAGGTAAATTGTGTCTTTAGCCTTAACTAAATCCATCGTAGGTTTTTCATTTAAAGTAGTATTAATACTTATTGCAGTAACTATAATACCTGTAATAAATATGAATATAAATAAACCTATTATTTTTCGTAAGTTTTTCATTAGTCGTAACTTCTTAATATATAGACGAAAAAAATTAAGAAATGTTACATTTTTATTAAGATTTTTTTAACTTTTTAATAAATTTTAAACAAGGTAGATTTAGTTATAATCAATATTAGTTAGTGTAGTATAAAGCTTAATACAATTGTTTTCTACACTTAAAGAAATTACATTAACTTTTATATTAGAAGTTTTTCCATATCTTTGCATCATAATTCCGTTTTATTACATTAAGTAATATATCATCTCCACAAACG
Source organism: Tenacibaculum sp. SM2510 (assembly GCF_057002845.1). Taxonomy (NCBI): domain Bacteria; kingdom Pseudomonadati; phylum Bacteroidota; class Flavobacteriia; order Flavobacteriales; family Flavobacteriaceae; genus Tenacibaculum; species Tenacibaculum sp. SM2510. The sequence continues at coordinate 1,847,451 of NZ_CP192703.1, read as the reverse complement.
GAAATAGTGTTTTTATAACCTAATTGAATAGCAGTGGGTACCAATTCAGTTTTGTTTATAGATTACACTTTAAAGCATAATAAAAATCGATATTTTTTTATTTAAGAATTGCTTAGTTTCTATACTACTTTCAGATAGTTATTTTCCTTCAAAATTAATTTGCAATTTTAAAACAAGAATTTATCACAAATAATTACACCGAGTATTAAATAGATTAGTAACACTTATTTAATAAGCAAAATTTAATTTATTTGTACTTTGGTCACAATAAAATAAGAAGAAGATTAATGACTAGAAAGAAAAAAGTATATAAGAAAAAAGGTAGAGTAATAAAAGACTTAACCAGAAATATATTTAAAATTTTAAACGAAGACAATTCAAAAACATATAACCATAAGCAAATATCTGCTAAAATGGGAATTTCAGATACTGATGGTAAAACGCAAGTCTTAAAAAAATTAGCAGAGCTTACCGGAAATCAAAAAATTAAAGAAATTGATAGAGGTAAATATAAAATTAATGAAGATCGTAAATATCATATTGGTACGTTAGATTTAACATCTAATGGAAATGGATATTTTATGTCGGATGATTTTGAGAACGATATATTTATTCCGTCAATAAATTTAGGAAAAGGACTACATCAAGATACCGTTAAGGCATACGTTTATCAAAAACGTAGATCTAATAAATACGAAGCTGAAGTAGTAGAAATTATTGAACGTAAAAAAACGGAGTTTGTTGGTGTTTTACAAATGAATAAAAACTTCGGATTTGTAATACCAGACAGTCAAAAAATGTCTGCAGATTTATTTATTGCTCAGAATAAAATAAACGGTGCAGAAGATGGCGATAAAGTGGTTGTACAAATGACGGATTGGCCAGAAAATTCTAAAAATCCTTTTGGAAAAATTACGCAAGTTTTAGGTAAACCTGGTGAACATGAAACTGAAATACACTCTATTTTATTAGAGTATGGTTTACCATACGAATTCGATGAAGCGGTAGAAAAAGAAGCAGAAAATTTACCAATAGAAATTACGGAAGCTGAAATTGCTAAACGTCGTGATATGCGTAAAGATTTAACCTTTACAATAGATCCGAAGGATGCAAAAGATTTTGATGATGCATTGTCATTTAAAAAATTAGAAAATGGTAATTACGAAATAGGAATTCACATTGCTGATGTTTCTCATTATTTACAACCAAAAACTATTTTAGATGATGAAGCGTATGATCGTGCAACATCAGTTTATTTGGTAGATAGAGTAGTACCAATGTTACCAGAAATGTTAAGTAACGGAGTTTGTTCTTTACGACCAAATGAAGAAAAATTAACGTTTTCGGCGGTTTTTGAGATGAACGAAAAAACACAAATTGTAAATCAATGGTTTGGTAGAACAGTTACTTATTCAGATCAACGTTTTGCATATGAAGAAGCACAATCAATTATAGAAAATTGTACACTTTCTGATACCGTTGAGCCGTATACAATGCCGCTTGATATATCAATTATTGATAAAGAGTACCAGGTTACTCCAGAAATTGTAGAAGCTACTTTAAAACTTGATGAATTAGCTAAAAAATTACGAAAAAAACGTATGAAAGCTGGCGCAATATCATTTGATAGAGTTGAAGTAAAGTTTGATTTAGATGAAAAAGCAAACCCAATAGGTGTTTTCTTTAAAGAATCTAAAGATGCTAATAAATTAATTGAAGAATTTATGTTATTAGCAAACCGAAAAGTAGCTGAATTCATTGGTTTTTCTAAAGGAAAAGAAACAAAAAATACATTTATTTACCGTACACACGATGAACCAAATATTGATAAATTAGCTTCTTTACAGAATATTATTAATAAATTTGGTTATAAAATTGATACAGAAACTAAAGAGAAAACATCGCAATCTTTAAATAAGTTATTAGCTGATGTTCAAGGAAAAGGAGAAGCTAATATGGTAGAAACTTTAGCAATCCGTTCTATGAGTAAAGCTGCTTATACTACTCAAAATATTGGGCATTATGGTTTAGCTTTCGATTATTACTCACATTTTACCTCACCAATTAGAAGGTATCCAGATGTAATGACACATCGTTTATTACAACATTATTTAGATGGTGGAACTTCTCCAAAATCTGATGAATATGAAGTAAAATGTAAACATTCTTCACAAATGGAAGAAATGGCTGCAAAAGCAGAACGATCTAGCATAAAATATATGCAGATCAAATACATGAAAGACCATCAAGATGAAGAATTTGAAGGTGTAATTTCTGGTGTTACCGAATGGGGAATATATGTAGAAATTACTGCTAACAAATGTGAAGGAATGGTTAGAATTAGAGATATAAAAGATGATTACTATATTTTTGATGAAAAGCAATATGCTATTGTAGGGCAATCTTCTAAAAATATAATTCAACTAGGAGATAAAGTTGTTGTTAAAGTTAAAAACACCGATTTAGAACGTAAACATTTAGATTTTTATTTAATATCACATTAAGTTTTTATTATTGTCACAATAAATTATAATATTTGTCTTTATAGTATTGGTATGATTATTGGCTATATTTAAATAACTAACGAAAATTTAAGATGAAAAAAATAGCATTTTTATGTTTGTTTCTGATGCCTTTTTTTGCATTAGCACAAACAACAATTACCAAGAAATTGGTTGAATTCTCCACTGTAAAAGTATATAATGGTATTAATTTAGAATTGGTTAAATCTGATGAGAATAAAATTATTATTACTGGAGAAAAAGCTGAAAAAGTAAGTATTAGAAATAAAAATAATACCTTAAAAGTTTCTTTAAGTTTCCCGGAAACAACGGCAGATGGTAAAGTAAAAATTACGCTTTATTATGTATCGTTGTTAGAAACTATTGATGCCAATGAAGGTGCTACCATTACAGGTAAAAAAATTCAGCAATCGAAAATTGAAATAAAAGCCCAAGAAGGCGCTTTTATTAATATGGTTGTAGATGTTAAGCATCTTAAGGTAAAAAGTGTCTCAGGTGCTGTTATTAAGCTTTCTGGTATAACAAAGAATCAAACTGTAGAAGCAAACTTAGGAGGAATTTACCATGGATACAAATTAATGGTAAGTGATTTAAATTATGTTCGTGCAGGATCGGGATCGAAAGTAGAAGTGCAAGCTGGCGAAACTTTAGATGCTAAAGTTTCTTTTGGTGGTTCTATTTTTTATAAAGGAACTCCGGAAGTTTTTAAAGATAAAAAAGTAATTGGTGGAGTAATTGAACAGAGAAGTTAATTTAGTATCTTTGTAAGATTAAAAATTAGAACAAATGATTTCACTTACTATATTTTTAGGAATGATAGGACCATGGCAAATAGCCATCGTAGTTGCTTTAGTATTATTAATGTTTGGTGGTAAAAAAATACCAGAATTAATGAGAGGTTTAGGAACAGGTATTAAAGAATTTAAATCTGCGACTAAAGAAGATGAAAGCGATGAAGAAAATAAAGTAGAAGATACGAAATAGTTAATAATTTCTTTACAATAAATATAAAAGCTCAATTTGTGTAAAACAAATTGAGCTTTTTTTATTTACTTAAGTTTTTTAGGCTTCGGATTTTTCATTGCTTCACCTATTTGGTTACTTGCTGTAAAGCTAGCTACCATATCGTTTAACATTTGGCTTCCTGCTTGAGGAGAATTTGGTAATAAAATTAAATTACTATTTGTTTGTTGCCCTATTGCTTGTAAAGTATCATAATGCTGAGTTACCACAATTAAAGCAGATGCTTCTTGGCTATTAATACCCACTTTATTCAATACCTCTACAGATTCTTCTAAACCACGTGCAATTTCTCTTCTTTGATCTGCAATTCCTTGTCCTTGTAAACGTTTACTCTCAGCTTCAGCTTTTGCTCTTTCTACAATTAAAATACGTTGTGCATCTCCTTCATATTGTGCAGCAGTTTTTTCTCTATCCGCAGCATTAATTCTATTCATAGCTTCTTTTACTTGCGCATCAGGATCAATATCTGTTACTAAGGTTTTAATAATATCATAACCATAGGTCATCATTGCTTCGTTTAATTCTGATTTTACGGCAATAGCAATATCATCTTTCTTTAAAAAAACATCATCTAATATCATTTTAGGAACCTCTGCACGAACAACATCAAATACATAAGAAGTAATCTGATCATGTGGATAATCTAATTTATAAAAAGCATCTTCTACTTTTTCTTTTATTACTTTATATTGAACAGAAACTTTTAGTTTAACAAATACATTATCTAATGTTTTTGTTTCAATAATAACATCTAATTGCTGAATTTTTAAACTTAATTTCCCTGAAATTCTATCTACCATTGGAATTTTTAAATGTAAACCAGATTGACGTATGCTGTGAAATCTTCCAAAACGTTCAATAATTGCGGCTGTTTGTTGTTTTACCGTAAAAAATGAAGCAAATAATAATATAAGACCAATAAATATAATTGGATAATAATAAATAGGCATAGTTTTTAATTTTTAAATAGTTAGTTTTTTGTTAAAGATACAATATTATCTACTTTATTTATTTGACGCTATTTTTATAAAACGTTACAATTTTTGTTTTTAAAGTTATATTTGCTAAAAACTAATTTTATGGAACTTATTCAACAAAATGCAACAGAAATTTTAATTCTACTTTTCTTAATAGTTACTTTCTTACAATCGGGTATTGATAAAGTTACTGATTGGAATGGTAACGTATCTTTTATTAAAGAGCATTTTAAAAATTCACCTTTTAAAAATATGGTACCACTATTATTAGTTATCATTTTGGTAATGGAATTAATTGCGGGTGCTTTTATGTTTATCGGAGTATTTAATTTAATAACTACTGGTGATACGGCCTTAGCTTCATTAGGAGTACAAATTTCGGCATTATCTTTAATTTTTCTTTTAATAGGACAACGTTTAGCAAAAGATTATGCTGGTGCAATGACATTAGCAATTTATTTTATAATTACTATCGCTGGTATGTATTTATTAAATAGCTAAAAAAATCTATGAGTTAATGTTTATTTTTTTAAAGCTAATGCTTTGTTTATAGTTGCTATAAATTACTTACTATGAAAATTAAATTAGCATTACTAGCTTTAATTATAACAGTCACAACTCAAGCCCAAAAATTTGGAATTAAAGTCGGTTTAAATTTATCTAACCTTACAAATTTTGATAAATCATTTGAAGATGAAGTAGAATCAGAAAGTATTAGAACTTCATTTCATATCGGTTTTTTAAAATGAATTTAAAGTTACAGATTGTTTTAGTATTCAGCCAGAAATTTTATATTCTTCACAAGGTGTAAATAATGAAGCTAATGGTATTGATGGTTAAGTGCAGTTAGATTATATTAATATACCTGTTATGTTAAAGTTTTATTTAGCTGATTCATTTTATTTAGAAGCTGGTCCACAAATTAGGTTTTTTAGTAAATGACGAAATAGAAGTAGGTGCTATAAATTTTTCTGATAATGAAGATCTTTTTAATAAATTAGATTATTCTTTAGATTTTGGTTTAGGGTTTAAAATATCAGAAAACGTTTTTTTAAACGCAAGATATGGTTTCGGACTTAACGGAGTTTTTGATAGTTCAGAAAATAATGTTAACAATCCTAAAAATAGTGTATTTGCTGCTTCAATAGTATTCGGACTACAATAAATTTTAATTATTATATTTAATTTTAATATAATTTTTACTTATAAAAAACCTCTTAAAATGACTACTTTAAGAGGTTTTTTATATTAAGTAATGTAATCGTATATTGTGTAGTTAAAAACGGATTTAAATGGTATTAAAAATCGTTTTAACTGTTTTTTATGATGTAAATCAAGGAAGAATACTCTCCATTTCCTTTTGCTTTTAAATTTGATCTTAAACCATTAAGAAAAGCATGAATTGGTCTGGATTTTTTTGATTTGTATTTTTCTGATAAAAGCGAAACATAAAAAGCATCAAACTTCATCGGTAGTATTTTTTCTACGTTCATTTCAATATCAGAAAATAATTTTTTTATAGACGTTTTAGAAAAATGCCATAAATGTCTCGGAACATCATAAGCTGCCCAAAATTCTTTATAACGGTTGGCATCATAACTTTTAAAATTAGGAACTGCAATTATTAAAACACCATTTGGTTTTAGTAATTTTTTTAATTGATGCGTATATTCTATTAAATTTGGTACATGTTCTAAAACATGCCAAAGTGAAATTACATCAAATTGTTTTCCTTCATATTCAGAAATATCATTTTTAAGTTTAATGTTTTTTTGTTCTGCAAACTTTCTTGCTTTTTCAGAAGGTTCTATTCCATTAACTTGCCAATTATTATTATTACAAACTTTTAAAAAATCACCTGTCCCCGCACCTACATCTAAAATTGTTTTATCTTTTGTATTAAAAGAATTTATTAATTTGAGTTTCTGATTTAAGGTATGGTTTTTTACTAATTGATATACGCTGTCAAAAATTGTTTTCTTACTATCGGTATGAGAAATGTATGAATCGCTTGCATAATAACTTTCTAAATTCACCGGTACAGGTGAAGTAACAAGCATATCATATTCCTTATTATACATTACTTCGTAACTCTCATCAGAAACAGTATAATCTATACAGTTTAATAACGGAGTTAAATTTTTATAAAGTGCTTTTTCAATATCCAATTTCTTTCTTTTTTATGATGTTCCATGTGGAACATGTTGTAATCATATTGCAATATTACGTAAAAAAGAAAAACGTTCCACATGGAACGTTTTTCTTTTTACTATTAAGTTAATCTTATTATCTACCCATATAAACTAAAAGTATAGAAATATCACTTGGTGATACTCCACTTATTCTACTTGCTTGTGATATAGATGAAGGCTGTATTTTATTCAACTTCTCTTTTGCTTCAATAGATAATGAATGCACTTTACTATAATCGAAATTAGATGGAATGACTACATTTTCTAATCTATTTAGTTTGTCAGCATTACTTTTTTCTTTATCAATATATCCTGAATATTTCAAATGAATTTCTGTTTGCTCTATAACATCGTCTTTCATTTTATTATCACATATATAATTGTATAATTTTTCAATACTATAAAAATCTTTTAAGTTTAATTGAGGACGTGTTGCTATCTTTATTAATTTCATTGTTTGATTAACAACCGACAATCCTTTAGCTTCTAAAATCGGATTTATATCTTCTTTCTTTACACTTAAGTTTGTAATAAAGTGAATTAATTTATCAGTCTTCTCTTTCTTTTCTAGTACTCTTTCTAATCTTTCATCAGAAGCTAATCCTAATTTATGACCAATTGGAGTTAATCTTAAATCGGCATTATCTTGTCTTAATAATGTTCTGTATTCAGCACGAGAAGTAAACATTCTATATGGTTCTTCTGTTCCTTTGGTAATTAAGTCATCAATTAAAACACCAATATAAGCTTCACTTCTTTTTAGAATAAAAGGTTCTTTATTCTGAGTTTTTAATGCAGCATTTACTCCAGCCATTAAACCTTGTGCAGCTGCTTCTTCATAACCTGTTGTTCCGTTTATTTGACCTGCGAAGAATAAATTCTCGATTAACTTAGTTTCTAAACTATGTTTTAATTGTGTTGGCTGAAAGAAATCATATTCAATTGCATATCCAAAACGTAAGAATTTTACATTTTTAAATCCTGGAATATGACGAATTGCTTCGTCTTGTATATCTTCAGGCATAGAAGTTGAGAATCCGTTTACATAAATTTCAACAGTATTCCATCCTTCTGGTTCAACAAAAACTTGATGACGATCTTTATCTGCAAAACGATCAATCTTATCTTCTACTGAAGGACAATATCGTGGTCCAGTAGATTTAATTCTACCATTAAACATTGGCGAACGATCAAAACCTGCACGAAGAACATCGTGTACTTTAGTATTTGTATGTGTTAAATAACAAGAGCGTTGTTCTACAAGTTTTTCGGTAATTGGTAAATAAGAAAACTTCTCTGGATTTTCATCACCAGGTTGTTCTTCCATTTTAGAAAAATCTAAAGATCGAGCATCAACTCTTGGTGGGGTTCCTGTTTTCATTCTCCCAGATTCAAATCCTTTAGCAACTAAATCTTCTGTTATTCCTGTAGAAGCTCCTTCACCTGCTCTACCACCACCAAATGTTTTTTCACCAATATGAATCAATCCATTTAAAAAAGTACCAGCAGTAATAATAACAGTCTTTGCTTTTATTTCTAATCCTAAAGCTGTTTTTACGCCAACAATTTTGTTGTCATCAAAAATTAATCCGTTAACAGAGTCTTGATAAAAATCTAAATTATCAGTTTTCTCTAACATATTTCTCCAACACTCTGCAAATTGCATTCTGTCTGATTGTGCTCTCGGACTCCACATTGCAGGTCCTTTCGATTTATTAAGCATCTTAAACTGAATAGCAGTCTTGTCGGTTACAATAGCACTGTAACCACCTAAAGCATCAATTTCGCGAACTATTTGTCCTTTAGCAATACCACCCATTGCCGGATTACAACTCATTTGAGCTATATTCTGAAGATTCATTGTTATTAATAATGTATGTGCACCCATGTTGGCACTTGCTGCTGCTGCTTCACTACCAGCGTGTCCACCACCTACTACAATTACATCGTATGTTGTATTAAATAAACTCATTTTTATATGCTGTTCCACGTGGAACGATTTTAGTTTTCGTTTAAAGTTTTTAAAGAATCGTTTTCTTTAGTACGCATTATTTGTTTTTCAGCCTCGGTTTTATCCTTATATTTCATGTAATGTAAAACACCATGTATAATAACTCGATGCAATTCATTTTCAAATAAAACATTAAACTCTTTTGCATTTTCTTTTACTCGTTCGATAGAAATAAAGATGTCTCCTCCTACTAACTTACCTAATGTATAATCGAAACTAATGATGTCGGTTAAAGTATCGTGTTGTAAAAACTCAACATTCATTTTATGTAAATAGGTGTCATCACAAAACACATAGTTGATTTCTCCTAATTCAAATTCTTCTTTGTCTATACAGTTCTGAATCCACTTAGAAGTTTTTTCTTCATTTTCTAATTTAAATTCGGTTTCGTAATTAAATACAATCATTCTTTAATTTATGTTGTAATAAAAATAATTTAAATCTATTACTTGTTGTTTTTAGAAAGGTTAAAATACTCTTGAACCTTCTTTTTATAATCAGGGCGCAAAGGTAATGATTGTCTGTTTAATATCTCTGTTTGGTTATAGAACAACTTCTTAAACTTTAATTCCTTAGCCCTTTCTTTATTATACTCTTGCAAATTGGTATTTGATTTACGTTTTTTATCACGATTTTGTTCGAATGTAGCCTTCTCTAATTTTAGTAATTCATAGTTTAATTGCTGCATTCTGTTAATGCTTTGTTGCGTAAAACCTTTTTCTAAAATATCATTTTCTAACTGCTCCATTTCCTTAAGAGCTTTTTTAGCTTTACCGTTACCACTTTTACCTTGACCAATGGCATCTTCTAATTGCTGTCTTAATTCCGATTGTTGTTTATATATTTCATATAACTCACCATTTAAACCTTCTCCTTGTTCTCCGCTCTCACCTTCTTTTTTTCCTTTTCCCCCACCTTTTTTTCCGTCTTTTCCATCTTTAGGTTTTCCACCTTCTTTCTTCTGCATACCCTCTTGCATCTTCTTCATTAAGTCACTTTGCTTTTTGATAATATCTGGCAAACTAAAGGATTTCCCTTTTCCCTTACCTTTTCCACTACCAGGCTTTGGGTTTTTCATAGCATCTAGCGTATTACTTAACATATCAGCTAGAGTGTTTGCTGACGTCATTATATAACGTTGATTTGTTATTCCGTTTTGAAATTTATTATCGGCAAAGTTTTCTAAAGATTCACTTAAATTGTAATGTGCTAATGAAAGTTGATCTTGTATTTTAGATGATATTTTAGGATTTTTCATTGATAAAACAAATAAGCTATCGTCTATATGTTCAAAATAACTTTTTAGTAAATATTGCTTTTGTAGGTTTTTTCCAAAGTTTGGATGTGAAGAACTTGTAGATGAGAATACATTCATTAACGCTTCTTGATCAAAAGAAAATGTAATTAAGTTTTCTAGTACCTGACGTAAACCTTCCATGTTTTTTTCTTCCATATCCGCACTCATTTCTTGCATCGAGTCTTGCATTTTCTGACTCATCTCTTGCATTTTGTTCGCTGCTTTTTTCTGATTTTCTTTTGATTCAGATTGTTTTTTTTGTTCTAAATTTTCATCAGCTTTATTAAGTTCTTTTTGAGCTTCATCAGATAATTTTTCCATAGAAGGTATTTCCATTGGAGATTTTAATTTTTCATTATCTTTTTTTAACTCACTAAGTTCTTTTTTTGCTTCCTTAAATTCTTTATTTATTACCTTTTGTTCTTCTTTTGTAGCCTCCTTTTTAGATAATTCATCTTGTTTTTTTGACAACTCCTTTAAATTATCCGCTATTTTTTGCATTTTCTGCTCAACATAAAAACGCTTAGTCATTTCTAATATACGTTCTAAACTTCGCTCTTGTTGTTTGTTTTGCTCAGCTAATTCTTTTGTCTTTTTTATTAAGTCCTCCCTGTTAAGTTTTTCAGCTAATTTTTTTAGTTCATCTAATATTTTTTGTTGCTTATCTAACTTTTTAAGTTCTTCTATTCGCTTTTTTAATTCTTCTTTTTTCTCTTGTAAGCTTTCGCTTTTCTCTTTCTTTTCAGTAAAATTGTTTTGCAAATTTTCAGTCTGACGTTGCATCATTTGCTTATACTGGTCTTGTCTTTTTATTAAATTCTTAATTTTTTTCTGATCATTCCAATTAACATTCTTCTTGTTTTGTAATTCAAACTGAATTTTTTCCAATTCTTTTTTACTTCTCTCTTGCTTATTTAACGAGTTTTCTAAGTTATCGATGTAGTTACGCTGTTCTTGTAAAAGCTCCTTCTCCATCTCGTTGGTTGTTTTCTGTCGATAAGAAAATTTTTGACTCTTCGTTTTTTTATTTCCATTTACAGCATCGTTATCAAATACTTGAAAATATAGTTCATAATCAACGCCTTTTTTAAGATCTATATCACCAGGAAACTCATAGAAAAAAGTTTGAATATTGTTTTTATTTATTTCAATCTTCTTTAAATTGAATGCCTCATTATTATTTTTATCATAGTAAATCAGCTCTAATTTTTTAATTCCATAATCATCAGAAATCTGACCAACAAATTGAGCATTACCTCTAGAAATACTATCAATATTAGAATTTACATTAATTAAAGGCTGCTCATCATTAATAACGGCTATAGAAAACTGTAGCTGTTCGAAGTCTTTCAAATTACTATTAGTAGTAGTTATTTGATAGTTAATATTTTTTTTAATTTGTTTACTAAATTGAAACTCGTTAAATTTATTTTTAATAAAATTAAAACGTTTATCATTTAATAGTAAATTAACAGTATCTGTTTCAGTGGTTTTAACAAGCCATTCTACAATTGTTCCTTGTGGAACATTTAAGTTTCCAGTATTATTTATAGTCTCATTTTTCTTTTTAGTATAGTTAGGATATTTCAAATTCAATGAAATATTTTGGATAGAAGGTGTTTTTATAACAGCTAAATTAAAGGATATAGATTCTATGCCGTTTGCACTAGCGTAAAAATTAATAGGCTCTTGTACTTCAATAAATGAATATGAAAACAAACCATTACCTTCGTTTTTTAAAAAATATTGTTGCTTATTAAAATGAATTTTTGCACTCTCAGGAATAATTTCTCCCGTTGTTTGAATATAAACCGTAATATCTTTTCCTTTAATAACGGTTAAATCTGTAGATGTTAAATTGAAATAAAAAGGTGCAGGAGCTTTATAAGCAACAGAATGATTTACTACACGATTAAAACTTGCAGATAGTTTGTGAGTCGTTCCGGTTATAAATGATAATGCCCAAATAAAAACGGGAATCAACGCATATTTTAAATATTTAATATTGCTGTTAAAATTAACTGCTTTGTTAAATAATATCGGCTGAATTTCATTCGATTTTTGTTCTATACTAGCTAATAATAAATCAGATTGATTATTATTTTCCTTTAGTTGTAATACATTTAAAAGCTTATCCTTTACCTCTGGAAAATGATTTCCAATAATTTTAGAAGACTCTTCAAAAGAAATCCCTCTTTGTAAGCCTATAATTTTAAAAATAGGAAAACAAATAAACCTGAAAAATAAAAGCATTTCAACAACCACAAACAACCAAAACAATAAAGTTCGGGCAGTAGGCTTAAGCCATAAAAAATATTCTATAAATAAGGTAAAAAACAAGTATAAGACACCTAATGAAATAAATAAAATAACACCTTTTATCAATTCATTTGTGTAGTATTTTTTACTAAACAGTTGTAACTTTTTTTCTACTTTGCTAAAATTCTCCATATCAGTTTATAAAAATACTATATTTAAAAGTAAATTTTAGTTAAAGGTTTCTGTAAGATTTATTTATTTTTAGCTACTAAACAGTTAAAATTCCATTTTTAACTTTATTAATAACTATTTTTCAGATGAATAAACTAGCTACTTTATTACTATTATTTATTTCTTTTAATCTTTTTTCTCAAAGCCCGTGGACAAAAAAGAAGAACCAAACTTATGTGCAATTATCATACACAACGATTTCTAATTATGATAAACTTTTTGGAGACCCAGAAATAAACTTAGGTAAGAAAGTGTCAGATAACACACTGCAATTATATACTGAATACGGTATTTCAGATAATACAACTTTACTTTTAAACGTCCCGTTTAAGTTAACATCTTCAAATGCAACTTCATCAACAAGTAATAATTCATTAGGGAACGTTCAATTTGGAATAAAACATAACTTCAATAACAAAAAATGGTTGTTAACAGGACAATTAAATGTTGAAGCTAATACCGGTAATTATGATACGTTAAGTGGTTTACGAACAGGTTATGATGCATGGAGTTTTACACCATTATTTATTGCAGGTAGAGGTTTTGATAATTGGTACATACAAGCCTTTACAGGTTTTGATATTCGTACAAACGATTATAGTAGTAATTATAAATTAGGTGGAGAGATTGGTTACAAAACATTAGATTGGCTTTGGGTTGCCGGTTTTTTAGATGGTGTTGCATCGTTAGATAATGGAAATATAGCATTGCCATCAGAAAATTTAAATACAGGTTTGTATGTTAATAATCAAAGTTATGCTGGCTTCGGATTAAAATTGATAGGAGAAATTAATAATAGTTTTGGAGCAAACATTGCTTTTGGTGGAGCTTTTGCTGGTAGAAATGTTGCGCAAGCACCAGCAATTAGTTTCGGGGTGTATCATAAATTCTAATAACGCCAAATTTTACGGTTTTACCGTACTTATTTTACGGTAAAATAATGGTTAAAGAGTTTTACATAATATATATTTAGAATTATTAATCTAATAAAATATTATATCATGTTAAAAAACATTTCAAACTTAGGTACTAAACTAAGTAAGACGGCACAAAAAACTATCAATGGAGGTTGGAGAAACATTAGATGCTACACCGCTAAAGATTGTCCACCTTGGGATTCTTTTTGTTTGAACGGTTATTGCCAATATAAATAATAAGAAAGCGAGCTAATGCTCGCTTTTTTTATGCTCATATTAAAACTATCTTTGCGTTTTCAAATTAATAAAAAATGACTGACAACGTAAGAGTACGCTTTGCTCCTAGCCCTACAGGACCTTTACATATTGGTGGTGTAAGAACTGCTTTATTCAATTACTTATTTGCGAAAAAATATAACGGAACTTTTGTGTTGCGTATCGAAGATACCGATCAAACGCGCTATGTTAAAAATGCAGAACAATATATAATTGATGCTTTAGATTGGTGTAATATTCCTTTTGATGAAGGACCAGGAAATAATGAAAAATTCGGACCATACCGTCAGTCAGAGCGTAAAGAATTGTACAAAAAATATGCGATTGAATTGATTGACAAAGGATGGGCTTACTATGCTTTTGATACAGCAGAAGCATTAGACGCTCAAAGAAAAAGCGATGAAGAAAACGGCAAAACGTTTATTTATAATTGGCGCAATCGTGCTATGTTAGATAATTCATTGAATCTTTCTGATGAAGAAATTAAAAATAAATTAGAAGCAGGTACAAAATATGTTGTTCGTTTTAAAACTCCGCAAGATGAAACCTTGTTACTACAAGATGAGATCCGTGGAACGATTAAGATAGATACAAATACGTTAGACGATAAAGTATTGTTTAAGTCAGACGGAATGCCAACTTATCATTTAGCAAATATTGTTGATGATCATTTAATGGAAATTAGTCATGTTATTCGTGGTGAAGAATGGCTACCTTCTCTTCCACTACACACGTTGTTATATCGCGCATTCGATTGGAACGCTCCGAAATTTGCACATCTACCATTAATTTTAAAACCAGTAGGTAAAGGGAAATTAAGTAAACGTGATGGTGATAAATTAGGTTTTCCTGTATTTCCTTTAGAATATACAAATGAGCAAACAGGTGATGTTTCTCGTGGTTATAAAGAAGATGGTTATTTTAATGATGCATTTATAAATATGCTAGCTTTATTAGGATGGAATCCTGGTACGGAACAAGAAATATTCTCTTTAGAAGGGTTGGTTGAAGCCTTCGATTTAAGTAGAGTTAGTAAATCGGGAGCTAAGTTTAGTCCTGATAAAACAAACTGGTTTAATCAGCAATATTTACAACAAAAATCAAATAAAGAATTAACAGAATTATATACCGTTATTCTTAAAGAGAAAGATATTAGCGTTATTGCGAATGAAACGAAGCAATCTTTTAACCAAGTATATGTAACAAAAGTAGTTTCATTAATAAAAGAACGCGCTACGTTTGTTGCTGATTTTTGGGATTTATCAAGTTTTTTCTTTGTGCACCCTACAGAATACGATGAAAAAGCAGCTAAAAAGCAATGGAAAGAAACTACTGGTGCGTTAATGGAAGAATTAACCACAGTAATTGCTAAGATTGAAGATTTCACGATAGAAAACGCTCAAACTGATATTAAAGGTTGGATTACAGCTAAAGAAATTGGTTTTGGTAAAGTAATGCAACCATTACGTTTAAGCCTTGTAGGTAAATTAGCAGGGCCCGATTTGTTTGATATTATGACAATGATTGGTAAAGAAAATACACTACAACGAATTAATAACGCAATAGCGAAATTATCATAAAAACAAAATCCCGCTTTATATAAAGCGGGATTTTTGTTTTTATGTAATAAATATTATTTTTTAAAATTGATTGTAGTAACAAGAAGAAGAGTTTCCTCCACGATTACCACCTCCACTACTATTCCAATCTAATTTAAAAACTAAGCCTAAAGTTCCTTGTATATGTGAACGCATACTCTCATAACTTTCAAGAGAATGTTTATAATATACCTGAGGGTTTATTCCTACTTTATCCGTCAACCAATAAATACTTCCGGCACCTAAATTAACAGTTGGAGTCATTTTTCGTTCAGAATCAACAATACTACCTCCTACAAATATATATGGGCTAAATTTATCTAGTAACGCATTAAAGTTATAACGTAACGAACCATCCATAGAGAAATAGTTAACAGAGTTACTAATAATACCAATATCATTAATTGTATTAAATGACATAGCTCCATCAATAGATAAACGCTCTCCAATTGGCATTGTTATACTAATAACAGGTACTTGAAATAGGTATTGATCACCAATATAAGCAGCATCACTTTCGCTAAATTTTGTAACTCCCATTCCAATTCCTATTTGCCAAGAATCATTTAAATTTTGAGAAAATAAATTTATTGAGCAAAAAAGGATAGTAATTAGTAAAATTTGATCTTTCATACGTGGGAGATTTTATAATAATAACTTGATTGAACGCAATTTAGTATAAATGTTTTAAATAGCATTTACTTTTTTAATTGCAAGAGTAAAGGCATCTAAATCATTATTGTTCATTACTAAGTGAATTGCTTCATCGCAAACTTTTTCTACATTATCTGTTGGAAACTGTAAGGCAACGGCAGTTTTTTGCATTAAAGTAATTTGTTCTTTATCTACATGCTCATCAGCAAAAACCATTTTTGTTAAACGATATAAACGTTCAATACGCTCATCGTAACTTGCTGGTGGATTTACAGGAAACTTTTCTGGGTTTTTTAAAATATTAGCATATTCAGTTTCATCAATATGTAATCTTTTTGCAGCCCTGTCTAATAATTTTTGTTCTCCTTCGGCAATAATACCATCTGACTTAGCAATTTTTACAACGCTAGCAAAGTGCCCAATTTCTTGTTTGTGTTTTCCACTCGAATATAAATCTGATATCGACATTATTTATGTTTTAATAATTAAAATTATTTTTTATTCTTTAGAGGCAAAGATGAAAAAAAAGTCACGATAAACCTTTTACGAAAGTTAACAAATATAGAATAAAATTTACTATTATTTTTTCTTATAGTTTTTGAATTTATGATAATTAATTACAATTACAATTTGAATTAAATAATAGACTTTAAAGTACTTTAAAAAACGAACCCATGATTAGCTTATTTATTATAATTAAATCCATTAAAACATAGTTTAAATGCAATTTTGTACAGTAAACAAGGAAATTGATAAAACAAGAAAATATTTTTTTCTAATTCTTGTTATTTTTTGATTATTATGTAGTTTTAGAAATGAAAATTAAAAAAGTATAGCTTTCCTAAGCTTAGTCTTTATTTTTACAAATTGTAAATAACAAAGTTTTACTTCCTTAATTTATAAGTTGCTATATAAGTTTAAAAAAATATTAAATGAAAATACTTCATACTGCCGATTGGCATTTGGGTCATAGATTACACGAACAATCGCAATTAGAAGAACAAACTCTTTTCTTAAGTTGGATTGAAAATTATATTATTGATGAAAAAATAGATGTATTATTAATTTCAGGAGACATATTTGATACCGGTTCACCCTCTAACCAAAGTTTGGAGATGTATTACAGCTTTTTGGTAAAATTAAAAGTAACCAGCTGTAAATCTATAATTATTACTGGCGGTAATCACGATTCACCAGGAACTTTAAACGCCCCAAAACATATATTAGATGCATTGTCTATAAAAGTGGTTGGTAAAGCAACAGAAAACATTAAAGATGAAGTTTTTAAAATTGAAATAAATGATGAAAAACTCATCGTTGGTGCGGTTCCTTATTTGCGTGATGGAGATATTAGAAGAGCGGTGGCAGGAGAATCTTTTGATGAGCTTACAGATAAGTATAAAACAGCTTTAATTAACCATTATCAGTTAGTTGCGGAACAATGCGAATTAATAAATACAAGCAATGCGCCCGTAATTGCAATGGGACATTTATTTGCAACAGGTGGTTCGGTTTCAGACAGTGAACAAAACATTTATGTGGGTACTTTAGGGCATATTGGTGCAGCAGATTTTCCTAGGTATTTTAATTATATCGCCTTAGGGCATTTACATAGACCACAAATAATTGGTGGAAATGACAAAGTAAGATACTCTGGTTCTCCAAATATTTTAAGTTTTAGTGAAATTAATTATGATAAAAAAATACTTGTTTTAACTACCAAAAACAATGAAATAAGTGCTATTGAAGATGTTGTAATTCCGCGTTTTAGAGAGTTTTATAAATTAACTGGTACCATGACCGAATGTATTGATGGGTTTTCGAGTATTACTTCTAATCCTTATAAATTAACACCTTGGGTAGAAATTATTTTAAATGAAAATAATACTATAAATACAGAAGAGCTAAAACTAGCTGCAGAAAAACATTCCTTCGAAATATTAAAAACCTCTTTAAAAAAACAACGAAAAACACAAGGAATTGAAGAATTGCTAGAAAACACAAAATCGATTAAAGAATTATTACCTACGGAAGTTTTTAGGCTAAAGTGTGAAGAAATGGATTTCGATTTAAAGGAAAATCCAGAAGTTTGGGATGCCTTTAATGAAGTATTACAAGTTGTTAAAAATCAATAATTATATATTGATATGAAAATATTAAAAATAGAATTACAAAACATAAATTCTTTAAAATCGGATACATCTATTGTAATCGATTTTGAAAATGAGCAATTTAAAGATGTTGGTTTATTTGCCATTACAGGTTCTACTGGTGCAGGAAAAACTACTATTTTAGATGCTATAACGATTGCCTTATATCATAATGTTCCACGTTTTAGTGGCACAAAAGGTACTTTGATTGATGTGGTAAGTCACAGTGCAAATGATGCTTTTACTAGGGTTACTTTCGAGAACAATAACATTATTTATGAAGCCTTTTGGGGAATTAGAATTGCTGATAAATCAGGGAAAAAATATAAGAATGCCAAAGAAGAAGTAAGTTTAAAAAACTTAACGACCGATGTTATTATTGCCACTCAAAAACGGAGTTTAATTTTAGAAGTAAATAAGGTAACTCAGTTAGATTATAATCAGTTTTTACGATCTGTAATGCTGGCTCAAGGTGATTTTGCGTCGTTTTTATCTGCCAAAGGGCCAGATAAAGGAAAGTTACTAGAGCAAATTACGGGTGAAGAAATTTATAAAAAAATAGGTCAAGGTGTTTTAGATAGAAAATCGAAAGAAGACAAAAAGTTAAAAGATATTCAAGCTAAAATCAACTCAGAAGATGTTTTAACAACAGAAGAAAAAAAAGCACTAAAACAAAAAGATACAACACTTACTTCGGATATTAATACTATCGAAAAAGAGTTAAAAGCTGCGCAAGTTATAGCCGATTGGTATGTTCAGTTTGATAAACTAACTTCAGAGGCAAAAGAACAAGAAGAGGCTGTTAAAAGCATAGATGTTTATATAAAAAAGCATCAAACAGAACTAGATGCTTTGGATTTAAATGAAAAAGCATCACCATTTAAAGAACTTATTCATGATTTAAATAGAGCAGAAAAAGAACAACTTCAAAAAATAGCAATATTAAAAAATATAGAAAACCAATTAGCACAATTAAAACCAACAATTGATGGTTTAGAAATGTTGGTTTCAACAGAAACATCGCTGTTTGAAAAAGCAAATAAAGAATTTTCGGAATGGCTTCCAAAGCTCGATTTAATAACAAAACTAGACGGACAATTAAAAAATGAAGTATCTCAAAAAGAAAAAAATACGCAACAACTCAAAGTAGTAGCCGAACAAATTGAGCGTTTAAAAGAAGAAGAAAAAAGCATACTCAAAGAAATTACAGTAACGACGACAAAAGTAAAAACAACTGCATTGTTTTTAAATGAAAACAAATTATTGAAAGAGGTTGCTCATAAAATTTCTAGTTGGACAAAAGATCTAACAACCTTAAAAGCTAGTAAACAATCTTTAAAGGAAGATGTAGACTTTGTAGCGTTTAAAAAGAAAGAAGTTCTAAAAAACACGCATCTTTTAACAACTGATGTTGAATTATTAGATAAAAAGTCAACAGAAATTGCGATTATAGAAAAAGAATACGTTCGTATTTCAGATGAATTGGCGAAAAAAAATATTCAGCAACTTTTAAAGAGTAAAGAAGAATTACTGGAGCAAAAAGGCAATTGGGAACAGTTTAAAAATATTTCTGAACAAACACTTAAAGCGAAAGCTGCACAAACGGAAATAGAAGCTGATCAACACAAATTAGTAAACGTTTCAAAATTATTAGAAGAAGAGTTGAAGTTGGTGAAAATAGCTTTTGAAAATCAAGAAAAAGCAGTTAGTGATGCCTCAAAAATTTTAGATTTAGAAAAAAGCATTGCAAATTACGAAAGTGATCGCTTGCGATTAAAGGCAGGAGAACCTTGTGGTTTATGCGGATCTACAGCACATCCGTTTGTAGATGACTCAAAAATAAATGAGGTTTCTAATGCCGAATTAGAATTTAATTCAAGAACAATAAAATTACAGGAGCTTTCAATATCTAAGGGTACGTTAGAGGTAAAAAAAGCACAAATTGTAACCGAAATTGACGGATTCAATAAGCAAAGAAAAGCCATTATAATAGCGCTTGAAAATTTTGAATTATCAGCAAATAAAATTAATATTCAGTGTGAATTAACCGATGTCGATAAAATAAATGCAACGTTAAAATCAACCTCAGAAGCGTTGATGATTTTAAATAATGACATCGTAATTGCTCAAAAATTACAAACAGCTAAAAATGAATTTTCAGAGAAAATAAATATTTTAAAAGAAGGTTTAGGTACGTTAAAAACATCGGTTGCTACCAAAAAAGAGCATATTAAAAACAGCGCTAGCGAGATTGAAACTAAAGAGCAAGTAATAGCACGGTTAAATGCAACTTGTAGTAATTTAGAAAATGATTTAACAGTTAAATTGGCTAAATATAAGTACGCATTACCACCTATTGAAACGATAGATGTTTTTATTCAGAATATTGAAGCGTCCATTAGTAATTACAATAAAGAAACCCAAGTTTTTAATATACTAACATCAGAGCTTACTGTTTTAAAGAACAATAAAAAGAACAATGAAAAACAGCAAGAAAAAGACGATAGAACCTACAAAGAATACTTTAAAAATAAGGAGGAAAATGATGTTAAAATAAATGATTTTACCACAAAACGAATCGCTATTTTACCAATAAATGTTACGGTTACTAATAAAAGAGAGCGTTTGCAGTTGGTTGTTAATCAACGTAAAGAAAAATTAAATAATCATCAAAAAGATTTACAAAAATACCTCGATATAAAAACAGAAACTCTAGCTTTAAAAACAAATACAGCTAAAGAACTAACGGAGCTAATTACAGTTTTAACAGGCTTAAAATCAAATTTAGCAAACGATTTAAATCAGAGTGATTTTACTACTAAAGAGGAAATTGAAAAAGCGCTATTATCTAAGGAAAATATAGTTAAATACACGCAAAATAAAGAGCGTATTAAAGAAAATCAGATTACTCTTAAAACCAAAAAAGAAAGTAATTTAAAAGCTTTTGAAACTTTAAATAATCAGCGGAATTTTGAAATTTCGGTAATAGAAAACAACGCTGCTTTAGAAGATTTATCAACAAAAAACAAAGGATTTTTAACCGAAAAAGGTAAAATAGTAGAAGCTCTTAGAAAAGATCAACAAATAAGAGATCGAAATAAAGAAGTCTCTAAAAAGATAGATGCGCAAGCAAAAGTATGCGGTATTTGGGCTGCCTTATTTAAAGTTATTGGGAATTCGAAAGATGCGTTTAATGTGTATGTTCAGCGTTTAACCTTAAAACATTTGTTAGACCTTGCTAATGTGCATTTGTATAAGTTAAATAAGCGCTATTCATTAAAAATGGAAGAAGCCTACAAACCCAAAGAAGAGCTTAATTTTAATTTAATTGACCATTACCAAACAGACCAGGCAAGATTGGTAGATACCTCTAGCGGTGGTGAAAAATTTATTATTAGTTTAGCCTTGGCCTTAGGTTTATCAGATTTAGCAAGTAAAAATGTAAAAATAGATTCTTTATTTATTGATGAAGGTTTTGGTACTTTAGATAGCAATGCATTAGAAACAGTAATTTCTACCTTAGAAACTTTGCAAGCACAAGGCAAAATGATCGGAATTATATCGCATGTAGAAAATTTAAAAGAACGTATTCCTACTCAAATTAAAATCACCAAAAAAAGCAACGGAATAAGTGTTGTTGATATTGTGTAATGGCATTCTGGTAAAGAATAAAACGTACTAAATACAAAGAAATAATACTCGTATATTTGCGTAAATTTTTTAAGGTTGAGCAAGCAAATTATTGTAAATCATTACCAACAATCGGGCAACGTAAAGCAGGTTGTAAATGCACTTCAACAAGAACAACACCATTTTCAAATAACGAATTTGGTTGGTTCTTCGTTGTCTTTTGTTATTTCTGAAAGTTTTAAAAAAGCTGATAAACCCTTTTTGTTAATCTTTAACGATAAGGAAGAAGCGGCGTATTATTTAAACGATTTAGAACAATTATTAGGCGATAAAAACGTGTTGTTTTATCCGGGATCTTACCGAAGACCGTATCAGATAGAAGAAACCGATAACGCAAATGTATTGTTACGTTCTGAGGTTTTAAATCGAATTAATTCGCAAAAAAAACCAGCAATAATTGTTACCTATCCTACTGCTCTATTTGAAAAGGTAGTAACCAAAAAAGAACTCGAAAAGAATACCTTAAAAATTACGGTTGGCGAAAATGTATCGCCCGATTTTGTAAACGAGGTATTGTTTGAATACCACTTTAATCGTGTAGATTTTGTTACTGAACCAGGGGAGTTTTCGGTACGTGGAGGAATAATTGATGTGTTTTCATTTTCTAATGATGAGCCTTATCGAATGGAGTTTTTTGGTGATGAGGTAGATAGTATTCGAACTTTTGATGTAGAAACTCAACTTTCTAAAGAAAAACTCAAGAAAGTTTCTATAATGCCGAATGTAGAAAACAAAACACTACAAGAAAGTAGAGAAAGCTTCTTAAAATACATTGCTGCTAAAACAGCAATTTTTGTAAAAAACAACGATATTCTTACCGAAAATTTAGATAAGTTTTATAAAAAAGCAGAGTTATCGTTTAATGAACTATCTACAGATATAAAACATTCAAAACCTTCAGAATTATTTTGTGATGGTACTTTGATAAAAGAACAATTAGCAGATTTTACATTGGTTGAAATGTCATCTCGAGCAAATTCGAGAGATGTCTCGGAAATAAAATTTGATACCCATCCGCAGCCCTCTTTTAATAAAAAATTCGATTTGTTAATTCAGAATTTCAACGAATTTTCAGCAAAAGGATTTACCAATTACATATTCTGCTCTAACGATAAACAAGCACAACGATTCCACGATATTTTTGATGATAATGAAGCCGAGGTTTCTTATGAAATTATTGTATTTCCGTTATACCAAGGATTTGTAGATTTAGAAAACAAGATTGTTTGTTATACCGATCATCAAATATTTGAGCGTTATTATAAATTCCGCTTAAAAAATGGTTATGAGAAAAAGCAATCCATCACATTACAAGAACTTACCAAACTAGAAATTGGTGATTATGTAACGCATATCGATCACGGAATAGGAAAATTTGCAGGTTTACAAAAAATTGATGTAGAAGGAAAAAAACAAGAAGCTATTAAGCTTATTTATGGTGATCGTGATATTTTATATGTAAGTATTCACTCGTTACATAAAGTATCAAAATTCAACGGTAAAGATGGTAAGCCGCCTAAAATATACAAGCTAGGTTCTGGCGCTTGGAAAAAAGTAAAGCAAAAAACCAAGGCAAGAGTAAAACACATTGCATTTAATTTAATTCAGTTATACGCAAAGCGAAAATTACAAAAAGGATATGCTTTCGGGCCAGATACGCACATGCAACATGAGTTAGAGGCTAGCTTTATTTACGAAGATACCCCAGATCAATTTACATCAACTCAAGATGTAAAAGAAGATATGGAAAAAGCACAACCTATGGATCGTTTGGTGTGTGGTGATGTTGGATTTGGTAAAACAGAAATAGCAATTCGAGCTGCTTTTAAAGCAGTAGATAACGGAAAACAAGTGGCTATTCTAGTTCCTACAACCATTTTGGCATTTCAGCACTTTAAAACCTTCACAGAGCGCTTAAAAGACTTTCCGGTTACAATTGATTACCTAAACCGTTTTAGAACCACAAAACAGCGTAACGCTGTTTTAGAAGGCGTTACTAACGGAAGTGTAGATATTGTGATAGGAACGCATCAATTAACGAATAAAAAAATCCAATTTAAAGATTTAGGTTTATTGGTGATTGATGAAGAACAAAAATTTGGCGTTGCTGTAAAAGACAAGCTAAAAACGATTAAAGAAAATGTAGATACTTTAACACTAACAGCAACACCAATACCACGAACGCTACAATTTAGTTTAATGGCAGCACGTGATTTATCGGTAATAAAAACAGCGCCACCAAACCGTCACCCGATAGAAACCAATGTGATCCGCTTTAGCGAAGAAACCATTCGTGATGCTATTTCGTATGAAATTTCTCGTGGTGGTCAAGTATTTTTTATCCACAATAGAATAGAAAATATAAAAGAAGTAGCTGGTTTATTACAACGTTTAGTTCCGTCGGCTAAAATAGGAATTGGTCACGGGCAAATGGAAGGTAAAAAGCTAGAGGAATTGATGCTTGGGTTTATGAACAATGAGTTTGATGTATTGGTATCTACCACTATTATCGAAAGCGGATTAGATGTACCAAATGCCAACACTATTTTTATAAATAATGCGAATAACTTCGGATTGTCTGACCTGCACCAAATGCGTGGTCGTGTTGGGCGATCTAACAAAAAAGCCTTTTGCCATTTTATTACGCCACCGTTTCATATGATGACGGATGATGCGCGTAAACGTATTGAAGCATTGGTGTTATTTTCTGATTTAGGAAGTGGATTAAATATTGCCATGAAAGATTTAGAAATTCGTGGTGCAGGAGATTTATTAGGTGGTGAACAAAGCGGATTTATTAATGATATTGGATTTGATGCCTATCAGAAAATTTTGGAAGAAGCTATTCAAGAGCTAAAAGAAAACGAGTTTAAAGAACTGTATCCGGTAGATGAAAATGCACCGAAAGAGTATGTAAAAGAAGTACAGATAGATACCGATTTCGAAATTCTTTTTCCTGATGATTATGTAAATTCTGTAACCGAAAGATTGAGCTTATACAACAAGTTAGGAACGTTAACCGAAGAAAAGGAATTGGTTGAATTCGAAAGTCAAATTACCGATCGTTTTGGTGAATACCCAACGCAAGTTCAAGATTTATTAGACAGTGTTCGTATAAAATGGTTGGCGAAAGAGTTAGGTTTAGAAAAAATAATCTTGAAACAAAAACGTATGATTGGCTACTTTGTTTCTGATCAACAAAGTGGGTTTTATCAAGCACCAGCATTTACAAAAATGCTGCAGTATGTTCAAAAGAACTCTAAAAGCTGTGTGATGAAAGAAAAACAAACCAAAAACGGATTGCGATTATTAATCACTTTTATTAGAATTGATTCAGTGAATACAGCTTTAAAAATATTACAAAAAGTATAAAACGAACGTCATTGCGAGTCACGAAGCAATCTTTAGACAGAAAAGTCAAGAGATTACTTCGTAATCCTTGCTCGTAATGACGATCAGTAAGGGTATTCTTACTAAATGTGAGAACGGACGTCATTGCGAGTCACGAAGCAATCCTTAGATAGAAAAGTAAATCAAGAGATTACTTCGTCATCCTTCCTCGTAATGACGAGCAGTAAGGGTATTCTTACTAAATGAGAGAACGAACGTCATTGGGAGGTACAGAAGCAATTTGTATCTAAATAGAAGATTATTTCATCATTTTACTCTTCGTAATAAAGAAAAATAAAAAACATAAAATGGCATCAATATTTGGTCATGCATTAGTATCGTTTGCCTTCGGAAAAGGGTTTTCGAAATCGGTTGTAAATTTGAAGTTCCTTTTATTAGGTATTGGTTGTGCAATAGTACCAGACGCTGATGTAATCGGCTTTAGCTTCGGAGTTAAATACGGCAGTTTTTGGGGACATCGCGGCTTTTCGCATTCACTTTTCTTTGCGTTCATTTTAGGTTTTTTAATCACCTTAATATTTTACAGAAAAGAAATATTCACCAAAAAAGGTGCAGTTCTCATTTTATTTTTTACAATATGTACCGCTTCACATGCTATTTTAGATGCTTTAACAACTGGTGGTTTAGGAGTTGCATTTTTTTCTCCTTTCGATACGAGTCGTTATTTTTTTCCGTGGCGACCAATTAAAGTATCACCTATTGGAATTGAACGTTTTTTTAGTGAAAGAGGCGTTAAAGTGCTTATGAGTGAGTTTATTTGGATTGGAATTCCGAGTATAATTTATATGTTAATTATGAGCTATTTTAAAAGAATCAAAAAAATAACCAATGCAAAATAATCATCTAAAAAATATATCAGGTTTACTGTTAGCAACACTTTTTATAAGTACGTCGGGTGTTTTAGGTAAATATATAGCCATGCCATCAGAAGTAATTGTATGGTTTCGCTCTGCTTTTGCCATGGTATTTTTATATGTTTTTTGTCGATTTAAAAAAATAGATATTCAATTAAAATCAACCAAACATGTTGTTCCGTTTATTATTAGCGGAATTTTCATGGCACTTCATTGGATTACCTATTTCTACGCTTTAAAACGATCTAATGTAGCCATCGGAATGCTATCTTTATATACTTTTCCGGTAATGATTTCTTTTTTAGAACCGTTGTTCTTGAAAATAAAATTCAACCCTATATATCTTCTTTTAGGTTGTATGGTTTTATTGGGGATTTACATATTGGCCCCCAATTTTAATTTAGAAAGCGAGAATGTTCAAGGAATATTATTCGGACTCCTCTCTGCCCTATGCTACTCGATTAGAATCTTAATTTTAAAACAATACGTATTGCAATACAACGGTGTATTATTAATGTTTTATCAAACTTTAATAATTACAATATGTTTAGTACCTGTATTGTTTTTTATGGATGTTTCTGGGTTTGAAAGTCAATATCCGTATGTATTATTGTTAGCATTGTTAACCACCGCAATTGGGCATAGTTTAATGGTACATTCACTACAATTTTTCTCAGTTTCCGCGGCAAGTATTATTAGTAGTGTACAACCAATATTCGGAATCATTTTAGCTTTTGTATTTTTAAATGAAATCCCCACGTGGAACACTTTTATGGGCGGGAGTTTAATTTTAGCAACGGTTGTTATAGAAAGTATCCGAAGTAAAAAATAACATTGTTAGAGTTACTAAAAACCAAATAAGGTGCGTGATTTTTATAGCTCTTCTTTTTAAGACTTTTTATTTAGCTGTTCTTTTAAATCAGTAAGAAAAGGAACTATCAAATATTAAAAATAGTAAAAGATATGTATACGTTTTGCAACTTATTACGGCTAAAACCTATGCTAAGGTAGCTTATAAAGCTACGTTGGGTGAAATAAATGATATGGTCGTTTGGTGTTTTAGTTGAAACCTACTCAAAAAAAATAAAAAAACTGGTAAAACATATAGAGTTTTGCAGGTGAATCTCATATAGAATTAATCTATTTTAGTAAAAAGGTACCGAAATAAAAACTATAAATTCATACGATTCTAACGCAAATGTTGGCGATAAATATTCCACTTCTCAAAAGGAATTTTTCACAAAATTATAAGCTCAAAAAAATGACTTTTAAAAAAGTGATAAAAATATACTCTCCAATACAGGTTATTGAAGAGTATATTTTTATTAATGTGTTTTTTGCTGTTGCTGTATAATACTTTTCATCGTTACGTCTTCGTAGTTTCTACGAATAAAGGTTAAAGCATTATCTAGTACTTCTCCCATACCGTCACTATCTCTAAAATTTATATCGCCGGTAAGTTCAAAAATTTCGGATTTTAATTTTTCTATATTTTTAGGAATCGAAATATTATCTGATTTCATTGCGGCAAGCAATCTATTTAAGCGAGATCGAGTTGCTAAAATTCGTTTTGCAACAATAGATCGTTCTTCTAATTGATATTGCTCTACTGATTCTGAATCTAATTTTTTAGCAACTAACTGCACCATCTTTAAGTTCTCTTTGAAAAACTGCGGATAATATACTTTAAATTTACCTTCATAACATTGTTGGTCAAAATCTATCGGACGTATTTTATATACTACATTTTCAAAATCATGCGTAGGCACCACCACATAATTGTAAGAGCGCATATCGCCCAATAAACGAATCATACAACGTTCGTTAAATTTCACAAATTCTTTTGCTAATTGTGTTTTTTCAATTTCTAAACAATCATCTAAATAATCTTTAATAAAAACATCTCCAGGAATTCCTGAAATATGCTCTTCAATTAAAGTGTCTTTATATACTAAAAAGTTTAAGTTGTAAGGCGATAAAATATCTTCAATCTCTAAACCATAAACACGAGAAGCATCGGTTTTTTTTACGTAAAAATAGGTATAGTTATCGTTTAAAATATTACGAACTTTTACTCTAAAGGGTTGAGAATTACCAAAGGTACAAAAATCAACGGCATCAATATTTAAGTGTTTAATACCAGCGTCAGAACCATTTGAGTGTAATATATTATAAATCTTCTTTAAACTTAAATCTATCTCCTGTCGTTCAAATTCATTGTAATATACACGAACCCACAAAGTATCGTTATCATCTTTATCGTACACAGATATTGCTCCTTGAAAACGCAACAAATCATCATAAAAAATAGGAATTTGAATTGTTCTATTATGCCTTTTTAAATAAAGCGAAAGCTTTTTATTAATAGGGTATGCAGGTTTTCTTTGGGATATTAATTTTTCTTCAGACATGCGTCAAAGGTACTAAACCTCAAACAATTTACCGGGCAAAGGTTTAACAATGCCTTTAAGCTCCATCTCAAGCAATAAAGAGGATAATTTATAAACAGGAATATCACATTCTAAAGCAATCAGATCTAACAACTGCTTACCATTTTGTTGTAAAAAATTAAACACTTTTTGCTCGTGTTCATTTAAATTAATAAATAATTGCTGTTGCACAGGGTTTGCTGCTTTTGATTGTTGAATATCCCAATTCAGCATTTTTATAATATCAGTAGCTGAGGTTAATAAATGCGCTTGGTTATTTTTAATAAGATTATTACAGCCTTTGCTATACATGTCAGTGGTTCTACCAGGCAAAGAAAAAACATCACGATTATAAGAATTTGCAATATCTGAGGTTACCAATGACCCTCCTTTTTCTGCGGATTCTACTATAATTGTAGCTTTAGATATGCCTGCAACAATACGATTTCGTTTTAAAAAATTTTCACGTAGCGGTTGTTCATTGTGCCAAAACTCAGTTATAAATCCGCCATTTTTATTTAATTCGCTAATGTATTTTTTATGTATTTTCGGATAAATTTGTTCTAGCCCGTGTGCTAATACCCCAATAGTTTGCAAGTTGTTTTTAATAGCAGCTTTATGAGCACAAATATCTACGCCGTATGCAAATCCACTTACAATGATCGGATTATATTCTGATAAATCTTCTATTAATTGATTGCAGAAATCACGACCGTAGGAAGTTATTTTCCTTGTACCTACAATAGAAATAATTTTTTTACTGTTAAGGTTTATATTACCATCTTTAAAAAATAAGATAGGTCCGTCAATGCATTGTTTTAGGTTTTGAGGATAATCAGCATCCAAAAAATAGGAGTATTGAATGTTATTTTTTTGAATATACTGTAACTCCTCCTCTGCCCTTTTTAAGTTAGTAATATCAAATAAATGTTTTGTAACATGAGAACCGATTCCGTTTATTTTTTGCAAAGAATTTGCAGTTTCTTTAAACACCTGTTCTACATTACCAGTTACAGAAATTAACTTTTTAGCTAAAATATCACCTACATTTTTAGTAGCTTGTAACCTAAGAATAGCTAAGATTTTAGTTGATTTCATGCAGCAATAATTTGATTATCAATATACAAAAAATCTGTTGATAAAATTTATGTAAAAACTAGAAACAACTCAGCAAAAAAACTATATTTGTTATTATGACATTAGCCAACTACATAAACGATTTATTATACAGATACGATTGCGTAATTGTTCCTGAGTTTGGAGGTTTTGTAACCAACAAAATAGGTGCTAAAATGAATGATACTACGCATACATTTCATCCGCCGAAAAAACAAATTACCTTTAATGCGTACTTGCAACATAATGATGGTTTATTGGCAAACCATATTGCTTCAAGTAAAAATATTTCTTTTGAAAAAGCAACAGCCTTTATAGCAAATGCAGTTGTTGAATGGAAAAAAGAAATAGCAACAAATACCATTACAGTTGCTTCTGTAGGAACGTTAGTTTTAAACGATGCAAAACAAGTTGTTTTTGAACCAAATACTAAACACAATTTTTTAATAGCATCTTTCGGATTATCAGAGGTGGAAAGTAATTCAGTAACAAGGTTTAAACAAGAAATTAAGCCACTACCTATTGTTGCAGCAAAGGAAAATAAAATTCCGGTATTTTTAAAATATGCAGCAACGGCCGTAATTTTATTAGGAGCTAGTTATGCTGGTTGGAATGGTGTTCAGAATCAATCTGAAAATAAATTATTAGCAGATCAACAAAAATCAGCTGTAAAAAAAATACAGTCAGCAACTTTTGTAATCGACAACCCATTACCTACCATTAATTTAAATGTAACAAAATCTAAAGAAAATAATTTTCATATTGTTGCTGGTGCTTTTCAGGAAGTGAAAAATGCGGAAAATAAATTAGCAGAACTACAACAACTTGGTTATAATGCTAAAATAATAGGGATAAATAAATTTGGATTAACTCAAGTAACATTTACAAGTTTTAGCTCTAAAGAAGAAGCCCGCAAAGAGTTAGCATTGATTCAGGAAACTGTAAGTGCCGATGCTTGGTTATTGATTAAATAATCGGCTTTTAAATAATTTACTTTTAGCTTTATTTATATCTTTGCATCAAAATTTAACTGATGACAGCTAAAACACCAAAAGAATCATTAACAGTACTTACCGACCTTGTTTTACCAGGAGAAACTAATTATTTAGACAATCTTTTTGGAGGAGAATTATTAGCTCGTATGGATAGAGCTTGTAGTATCGCTGCACGTCGTCATTCTAGAAGAATTGTAGTTACTGCTTCTGTAAACCATGTTGCTTTTACCAAATCGGTTCCTGTTGGAAGTGTTGTTACTGTTGAGGCAAAGGTTTCGAGAGCTTTTAAATCATCAATGGAAATATATGTTGATGTTTGGATTGAAGATCGCCAATCTGGTGAAAAAACGAAGGTAAACGAAGGTATTTATACATTTGTTGCTGTTGATGAAACAGGAAAACCGGTACCAGTTGCTCAAATTAATCCAGAAACTGAATTAGAGAAAAAACGATACGATGGTGCTTTGCGTAGAAAACAATTAAGTTTAGTTTTAGCGGGTAAATTAGACCCTAAAGAAGCTACAGAGCTTAAAGCGTTGTTCTTAGGGTAAAAACAGCTTAAAGCTCATCTATTTCGCCGTTTTCGGACAAGAAAATGGCGACTGCTTTTGTTTTTTCGAATTGAGAAAAGATAATAATCATAATTACGGTAATTGGTACACTTAAAATCATACCAGTAACTCCCCATATTTTACCCCAAACAGCCAGAGATAGTATAGTTACTAACGGACTTAAGTTTAGTGATTTCCCAAATAATTTTGGTTCAATAATATTACCAACCACTACTTGTACAGAACCTACGGCAATTAATACAATTAAGAATGGTGTAAATTCACCAAATTGAATTAAACTAAAAGTAGCTGGGAATATTGTTGCAACTAATGAACCGATTGTTGGTATATAATTTAGTAAAAAGATTAAAAATGCCCAAAAAGGCGCGCTATCTACACCTACAATAAGTAAAACCGTATAACTTAACAAACCGGTAAGTAAACTTACATACGTTTTTAAGCGAAGGTAATTTGAAATAGAAAACTCAATTTTATCTAACATAAATTTCATGTTAGTGTATTTATCATCTTTATCTTTAAAAACCTTTACTAACTTCTTTTTAAAACTACTTTCTTCTAAAAAGATAAATAAAGCGTAGATTATTATCATAAAAGTATCGCCCAATAAACTACTAATTCCATTAGCAATATCTCCTAAAACCGATCCGTAATTAAAATCACCTATTACCGATTTTACCGATTTAATAATATCAATGTGAAAGTAAGCATCTAAACTATTAATAATAGCATCAATATTGGGCTCGTATTTAGAGTAAGAAGTTGTTAAATCCGATATACTATTTGTAATAATTCCCGATACAAAACCAAAGCTTAAAACAATAAAAGTAAACACAAATATGTTGCTCAACCAAATAGGTATAAATCTTTTAGCAAGCGGTATTTTGTATATGGTTTTACGTATTTCACGTGTTAAAAACCAAAAAATTAAGGCAAAAATAAACGGAATTAAAATTCCTTTACCAATAACCAATGCGGCTATAATTACAACAATAATGATGATGAAATTTGCAGGATTTTTCATTGATTTAGGTTAGTTGGTACGTATCCATTTTGCAGGATTTAATTTAGCGGTATTTTTAAATAAAACAAAAAGTAATTTAGTTTTACCTGAAACTTTATCAGTAAAAACTTTACCTACTTTATCACCAGTCTTTATAATTTCTCCTTTTTTTACATACACACTCTCTAGGTTGTTATAAGCTGATATATAACTACCGTGTTGTATTAATACAGATTTTTTTCCGCCAGATTGTGATTGCAAAGCTAAAACTTTACCGTTAAAAATACTTTTTGCATCGGTATTTTTTCTTGTAACAATATGTAACCCTGGGCTATTAATTTCAATTCCAGAAAAAGTTGGGTGTGGTTGTATTCCGTATTTTCTTGTAATAATTCCGTTTACGGGCCAAGGTAAACTTCCTTTGTTTTGCTCGAAATTTGCTAATAATTTTTTTTCTGCGGCATCTAAAACAAAACCTGAAGACGATGCCTTTTTAGTTGTTTTTTTCGTCTTATTAGCTTTAGCAATAGCATCTTTAATTAATTTATCGATACGAGCTGTTATACGCTGCTCTTCTTTTAATTTTTGCTGTAAATTTCTTTTATACTTATTTTCTTCTTTTTTGATTTTAGAAACTAATTGTTCTTGATTCTTTTTATCAGATTCAATTTCTTCTTTTTGAGACTTCTCGTCAGAAATTAAGGTTTCTTTTGTTTTTCTTTTGTGTATTAAAGAATCATTAAAGGCTTTAATTTCGATTGTTTTTATAACAATATCTTCTCCTTGTTTTTTTCGGTAATCATTGTACTGCTGCATGTATTTTAATCGCTTATAGGCTTGATAAAAGCTTTCAGAAGACAATAAAAACATGGTTTTACTTTGCTGAGATTTACTTTTATGGGTTTTTACAACCATATCAGAGTACTCTTTTTTTAATTTTTTTAATTGCTCGTTATAAACAGCTAATTGTTTTTCGTTTAAAACTATTTCATCTGAAATTTTTTTAGTCTCTAGCTCAATAACCTGAATTAAACGCTCTCTAGCACCAATTTTTTGACTTAAATCTTTTAGGTCATCTAAAGCATTTCCTCGTTCTTTTTTAGCCTTAAACAACAAACTATTAATCTGCTTAATTTCATTTTTAATTGCTTTGTGCTTTTTTTCAAGTGTTTTTCGTTCTTGACTAAACGAAGAAAAACTTGCTAAAAAGAGACATAAAAAAGAGACATAAAAAAGAGTTTTTTTCATTATAGTGTAATTTCTTTATAACCGTTAGGCAATCTAAAATCAATATTCAATTTTGTATTAAACTCTACCGAGCGTGTTTCAATACCTATAACAGTAAATTTATTGTTTTGTTTTGCGTTGATATTAATTTTTTGAGGAAACAAGACACCTTTTTTATTCAAATATTTAGGATATGAAATATCTAAACGTTGATTTTTTTGTGAGTTTACAACCGACTGTTTGTTTAGTTTATAATGAAGAGGGTTTATATTAAAAAATAAATCAAACAACTCAGGTTGATTTTTAGGTGATAGTTGATATGATTTTTCAAGAATTTCCACCTCGTGTCGTTCAGATTTTACGTTAAATAAAGATTGGCCTAACAACATGTTTTGTAATTGCTGAAAGTTAATATCAGTTCCTAATAATTTCTTTAACATCGAAAAATCTCCATCAAAATAATTTTTATAAAAAGAAGAATAAAACTGCACCTTTGTAGGAGTAATTTTGGCTTTAAAAACAGTAATATATTTAGTTCCCTTCAACCAAATAACTTCATTTTTTTTGATTTTCATTCGAACAGAAAAACCAACATCATCTTTAGCATTTTTATAATTAACCTTTAAACGGGCATCAATTGTTTTTTCATCGAAATTTGCCGAAATATGTTTTTTTGCCACTTTCCTGGCAGATATTTCTTTAATTTCAACCAAATTATTAGTTGCTGTCTTGGTCGATTTACATGAGGTAAAACCTAAAAATAAGACAATAAGTACTGTAAAGTATTTCATAGAATTTATAAATGGTAAAGAAAATTATTTTAGAATTTTACTAGCCTTACTTTTAAATAAATCCGCCTTTTGGGGGTTATTTAAGTTCTGATAAGCTCTTGCCATTTCTATATAAAATTTTGCTTCAATTTCGTTGTTATCAATTACAAAATCAATGCCGTTTTGCAAACTTTGTAATGCTTTTTTATATTTTTTATTATTGTTAAGCGCTTTACCGTTTATTAAATAAACAAATGGTTGCGCCGGAAACAGCGTTAAACCTTGCTCACTATATTTTAGCAAATCAGCATGATTACTTGTATTTAACTCGTTTAATAAAAGTTGTAAGCTACTATATGTTTTTTCTTTTTCGAAGGTTGCACGTAAATCAGTGCTTACGGTGTTCTTCTTGGTTTTTTTAACTTCAGTATTGTTAAGTTTTTCTTCAATTCTTCGAAGTCTAGCGTTTAATAGTTTATCCTCTTTTAACTCCGATAATACTATTTTTGCAGCAGGAATATCCCTGTTTTGTAAATGTAAAAAAACTAATAATTGTTTTTTCTTCGGATGTTTTTCTGCAATTTTTTCTTGCGTAACTATCGCATCATCAAAATTAGGAAGCCTTCTTAAAATGGTTACCTTATGCTCTAGCATCCATAAATTATTAGGCTCTTTAAGTAGGGCTAAATGTATATATTCTAAAGATTCATTACTTCTACCTAGTTTTAGGTAATTTTTAGAAAGTTCAAATAATACTGCTTTATTATGAGGCACAAGTTCATTACATTTTTCTAAATACTCAATAGCTTTTCTGTAATTATAAACGGCTTTTTGAGAGAGTGCCTTAAAAAAGTTATCTTGAAACTGGATGTCATTTTTTTCAATAACACCCACGGCAGCAGGAATGCTGTCTTGAGAGTAGATAAAGAGAGAGTAAAGAATCAAGAAAAAAGATAAATACACCTTAATTCTTGACTCTTTATTGCTTTTTTTATTATGTAAGATCTGTATAATCACCTATACTTACTGATGTATAATTAGCATTATATTTGGCATGATTACCAATCATTGCATTGTCTAATTTTGCATTAGAAATATGAACATTAGTTTGAATTAATGAATTTACGATTGTTGAATTTTCAACAACACTATTTTCACCGATTGAAACAAAAGGTCCGATTTTAGTATTCTTTAAAACCACGTTTTTACCTACAAAACAAGGTTGAATAATTTCTGAATTTTCTAACACAACATCGTTAGCAACTAAATTGTTACCGTCAGCTTGTTCGAAACCTAAAACTTGTTTGTTTGTATCAACTGTTGGGTCTTTTTTACCACAATCCATCCAAGCATCTACTTTACCAGGAATAAACTTAGCACCTTGTTGCTTTAAAGATTCTAACACTTCTGTTAATTGAAATTCTCCAGAAGGGCGAATATCATTATCAATTAAATGCTTTATTTCTTCACGAACTTTATCACCATCTTTAAAATAGTAAATTCCGATAATTGCTAAGTCAGAAACAAATTGTTTTGGCTTTTCAACGAAATCAGTAATAATTCCATCTTTTAATTTTACAACTCCAAATGCACCAGGATCTGCTACTTGTTTTACCCAAATAGCACCATCAGCATTTGCATCTAACGTAAAATCTGCTTTAAATAAAGTATCAGCAAAAGCAACAACACAAGAACCTGTTAATGATTCTTTTGCGCAATAAATTGCATGAGCTGTTCCTAACGCTTCTTCTTGAACGTACACAGAACCTTTGGCACCTAAACTTTCTGCAATAGCAATTAACTTATCTTTAGTATCTGCAGGAAAACCCTTTGCAGCAGTACCAATTATAAAAGCGATTTCTTCTATTGGTTGGTTTACAACCGAAGTAATATCTTCAACTAAACGTTGTACAATTGGCTTACCAGCTATAACTGTTAATGGCTTTGGAGTTGTTAATGTATGAGGTCTTAAACGAGACCCGATTCCTGCCATTGGAACTATAATTTTCATATTTTTCTTTTCGTTTTTAACGGTGCAATATACTATTAATAAAGCATTGAAAAAAGTTAGAGTCCTTTAGGTACTGCTGCTATTAATGTTTTGGTATAGTCGGTCTTTGGGTTATTGTAAATTTCATCAGCATCAGCAATTTCTTCTACCCTACCATTATTCATTACCACCAATTGATCGGCCATATATTTTACAACAGATAAATCATGGGAAATAAAAATATAAGTAAAATTAAATTCAGCTTTTAATTGATTCAGTAAATTTAAAACTTGCGCTTGTACCGATACATCTAAAGCAGAAACAGATTCATCGCAAATAATTAATTTTGGTTGTAAAGCAATAGTACGCGCAATACCAATTCGTTGGCGTTGTCCGCCAGAAAACTCATGCGGATATCTATTAAAATGTGACTTTTCTAGGCCAACTTTCTCCAATAAATTATACACGTATTCTTTTCTTTCTTTTGATGAGTTTAAAATATGGTGAACTTTCATGGGCTCGAGAATGGCGTCACCAACAGTAATTCTTGGGTTTAAAGACGAAAAAGGATCTTGAAATATAATTTGAATTTCTTTTCGTAGTTTTTTAAATGCTGATTTTGATAGCTTGGTAATATCTTCTCCCTTATAAATAATTTCTCCAGAAGTAGCACTTTCTAACTGTAAAATAGTTCTGCTTAACGTAGTTTTCCCGCAACCACTCTCTCCTACTAAACCTAAAGTTTCACCTTCATAAATTTTAAAAGACACATTGTTTACTGCTTTGACAATAGTAGGTTTAGAAAACCATGAAGCATTAGAAATAAAATTTTTGTGCAGGTTTTTAATTTCTAATAACGGCGGTTGATTATATATTTTTTGATGAAATATATCACGTTGTTCATTACTGTATAAAGAAGTATTTACGGTGTCGTTAATAAAATCAGTAACTGTAGGTAATATTTTAAAACGTTTTTTAATATTCGGTTTAGAATTTATAAGTGCTTTGGTGTAATTTTCTCTTGGATGAATAAATAAGTCACCAGCCTTGCCCTGCTCGATAATTTCACCTTTATGCATTACAATAACATTATCTGCAATTTCAGAAACCAAGGCTAAGTCATGAGAAATAAAAATAATTCCCATTTTATACTCCTCTTGTAACTCTTTTAAAAGTAAAACAATTTCTTTCTGAACTGTAACATCTAAAGCAGTTGTTGGTTCATCAGCAATTAAAATTTTTGGCTTACAAGCAATTGCCATTGCAATGACAACACGTTGTTTTTGACCCCCACTAATTTGATGTGGATATGAATTAAAAATACTTTCAGGTCTTGGGAGTTTAACTTTTTTAAATAAAGAAATAACTTCCTTTTTTATTTCATCTTTTGATAAATTGGTATGTTGTTGTAAAACTTCATAAACTTGAAAACCACAAGTTAACGTAGGATTTAAAGAACTCATTGGTTCTTGAAAAATCATTCCTATTTTACTACCTCTAATTTTTTGAAACTCGTTATTGGTATAAGTCAATAAGTTTTGATTATTAAATAAAACTTCACCTTTTATAGTAGCAAAATTAGGCAACAAACCCAAAATAGCTAAAGAGGTTATCGATTTTCCACTCCCACTTTCTCCTACAACACCTAGTATTTCAGTTTGTTGTAAACTAAAAGTAATATTTTTAACAACAGAAGGTGCGTTTTTAAAACTTATTTCTAAATTTTTAACTTGAAGCATTTTGCAGGTTTTTAATAAAAAGTATAACTAATTTTTCATAAATATAATAATAATGACCAATAAAGTCTAAATTATTAAATAATATGTAATAGCTAGTAAGCCTATGCCATCACTGACCTAATTTATTTTTTATGCTTTTGTTATTTATTAAAAAAGCACATTAAATGTTGTATATATAGCATTACATGTGTTTTTTTTTATATTTGCTGTTCATTTATTTAAAATAAATAGATTTTCATTGTGAATATGTCATCACTCTGGGTCTGTTTTTAATTAACTTAAAAACCCTTCAAAAATGAGAAAAAAAATTACTTTAGCATTATTATGCTTATTTTTTATTGGAGCAACTTTTGCACAGCAAGAGAGAAATTGTCATTCAATGAACAATCTTGAATATAGACAATCAAAAGATCCTTCTTTAAAACAAAGAATGGAAAAAATAGAGAGTTTTACCCAAAGAAAAATTCAAGAAAATCAAAACTATCAAAGTAAAGTTGAAGGACAAATTATTACTATTCCAGTAGTAGTTCATGTTATTTATAAAAACGCACAAGAAAATATTAGTGCTGCACAAATTCAGTCACAAATAGATGTTTTAAATGAAGACTTTAGAAGAGCTAACGCGGATGCAGATAATACATGGTCTCAAGCGGCTGATACTCAAATTGAGTTTAAATTAGCAACGGTAGATTTTAATGGAAATGCTACAACTGGTATTACAAGAAAATCTTCAACTAAAACTTCTTGGGGTACAAATGATGCAATGAAAAAATCTTCTCAAGGTGGTGTTAACCCATGGGATGCATCTCAATATTTAAACATGTGGGTTTGTAATATAGGAGGAGGTATTTTAGGATACGCTCAATTCCCTGGAGGTAGTGCTTCTACTGATGGAGTTGTAATGAGTCCTCAATATTTTGGAAGTTCAGATAAAGGTACAGGATTTTACTTATCTGCACCTTTCGATAAAGGAAGAACAGCTACTCACGAGGTAGGTCACTTTTTAAATTTACGTCACATTTGGGGTGATGGAGGTTGTGGTGTTGATGATTTTGTGTCTGATACTCCAGAATCTGATGCATCTAATGGTGGATGTGTAACAAACCATGTGTCTTGTGGTAGTTTAGATATGGTACAAAATTATATGGATTATTCAGATGATTCATGTATGAATTTATTTACTCTAGGTCAAAAAAGCAGAATGCGTACTATTTTAGAATCAGGTGGGTCTAGACGTTCTTTAGCTTTATCTGACAAGTTTGGAGGAGGAACACCACCAACAGGAACAAACTATTGTGCTTCAAAAGGCGCAAGTGTTGCTGATGAGTATATTCAGAAAGTTGCATTAGGAACAATTAGCAATACATCAACAGGAGGAAATGGGTATTCAGATTTCACATCAATCTCAACTACTTTAGAAAAAGGAGCTTCTAATACAATTACTATTACTCCAAAATGGACCGGAACAGTTTATAACGAAGGATACGGAGTGTTTATTGACTATAACCAAGATGGAGATTTCTCTGATGCAGGAGAAACAGTTTATACCAAAGCAGCATCAAAAACAACGCCAGTAGTTGGGTCATTTACAGTACCAACATCAGCAAGCTCAGGAGCAACAAGAATGCGTGTAGTATTAAAATACAACGCAATACCAACGGCATGTGAAGCATCTATTCAATATGGAGAAGTAGAAGATTACACCGTTGTAATTGGAAGCTCACAAGCAGATACTACTGCGCCAAGTGCACCAGCTAGTTTAGCAGCATCAAGTGTAGCACAAACGAGTTTAACATTAAACTGGTCGGCATCTACAGATAATGTAGCGGTAACAGGTTATGATGTATACCAAGGATCAACTATGTTAGGATCTGCAACAGGAACCTCTTCAAATATTACCGGTTTAACAGCAGCAACAACATATACTTTCTCTGTAAGAGCAAAAGATGCAGCAGGTAATGTATCATCATCTAGTAATGTTGTAAGTGTAACAACCTTATCAACCCAAGTTTCTTATTGTGCATCAAAAGGAAGCAGGGTAACTTATGAATGGATTGATTATGTTTCTTTTGGAGGAATGACTAATACATCAGCAGCCAATGGAGGTTATGGAGACTTTACGTCAAAAGTAGCTACCGTTGCACCAGGATCTACAAATCAAATTCTTTTCAGTGCAGGGTTTAGCGGAACAGCTTATACAGAATTCTTTACTATTTGGATAGATTTTAACCAAAATGGTACATTCGAGTCAAGCGAAGAAGTAGTAGCAGGTTCATCATCAAGTGCGGGTAATTTATCAGCAAATGTTGTAGTACCATCAAATGCAGTCTTAGGTACTACAAGAATGCGTGTATCTATGAAGTATAATAGTAAATCTACAGCATGTGAATCTTTTGGAGACGGTGAAGTAGAAGATTATACTGTTAATATATCTAACAGTGCTCGTTCTTTCGGAGATAACACAAGTGCTACAAGATTAGGAAACGAAGCAAGCGTAAACTTAATGGCATACCCTAACCCAGCTACAAATTTTGTACAAGTTAAGTTAGCATCTAAAGCAACTAACATGACGTATAAGATTGTAAATGTACTTGGAGGCGTTGTGCAAAAAG
Source organism: Tenacibaculum sp. SM2510 (assembly GCF_057002845.1). Classification (NCBI taxonomy): domain Bacteria; kingdom Pseudomonadati; phylum Bacteroidota; class Flavobacteriia; order Flavobacteriales; family Flavobacteriaceae; genus Tenacibaculum; species Tenacibaculum sp. SM2510. The sequence goes on along the minus strand of NZ_CP192703.1, from coordinate 1,806,939 downwards.
GTCGTTTAGATTCTTCTAACATCAATGTGTCTAACTTACATACAGGAATGTATATTTTAGAAGTAAATGATGGTCAGAAATCATTAACAACTAAATTAATGAAGAAGTAAAAGAGTAAAAAATTAATTATATATTATTTAATTCGTTAAATCTAGTAAGTCACTAGGTTTAGCGAATTTTTTTTATGATATTTTTTATATTTTTTTATATTTTTTAAGAATAGTTTATTTTTTATCTATATTTGATGCGTAAGTGGTATTAAATTAAGAGTTTTTAACATTAAAATCACATTACGATAACTAACTTAAACCCTTCATATAATGAAACACAATTATTTTAGAACAGTGTTCTTATCTTCTTTTTTATTGGCAGGATTAACAGCAATCAATGCTCAAGAAAGTAGAGGCTTAAAACAAATTAACTTCAATAAATCTTCTAAAGCCTCTATACAAAAGGCTCCAGATTTAATTAGAGAAAAGTTAAAATTAACATCTAATGATAACTTACAAAAAATTAAATCAGAAGTTGATAACTTAGGATTTATTCATGAAAAATACCAACAAAAATTTAAAGGAGTAAAAGTAGAATTTGGAACTTATACAGCGCACGCAAAAAATAGTATATTAAGAACTATGGATGGTGAGTTATATGATGTTGGTAAAGTAAATATCACACCAAAATTATCTAAACAAACAGCCTTTAGAAGAGCCATATCTCACACAGGTGCTCAAAAGTACCTATGGGAAGCTCCAAAAGAAGCTAAAAGCTTAGGGAACTATAAAAGGCCAGAAGGAGAATTATTAATTCTTCCAAGAGAGGTAATAGGTACAAAATCTGCAAGATTAGCATATAAATTTGATATTTATAGTATAAAACCTTTAAGCAGGGGAGATTTGTACATAGATGCTCATACAGGAGAAGCTTTATTTTTTAATGCTACAATTAAACACTTAGATGAACATGCGCATTCTTCAAAAAACTTAGGAAACGTTACGAACTTAGCTGCTAAATTTACTGAAGCATTAGCTACAGGTAATGCAGCTACCAGATATAGTGGTACAAGATCTATAACAACTAGAATAGTTGGTAGTAACTATGCCTTAAGAGATAATACAAGAGGAGGCGGGGTTAACACATACAACAGTGGAGGTAAGCCTAGTTATCCTTCAACGAACTTTACAGATGCAGATAATAACTGGACAGCAGCTGAGTTTGATAATTCAGCAAAAGACAATGCCGCTTTAGATGCACATTGGGGGGCTGAGAAAACATACGATTATTTTCAGTCAAAACACAGTAGAAACAGTTATAATGGTTCGGGAGCAGCGATAAACAGTTATGTACATTACGATGATGTAGCTGGAGGACTTGGTTACGATAATGCTTTTTGGAACGGTAGTGTAATGACTTACGGTGATGGAACATCGAACGGTAGTGAAGGAAATGGAAATTTTGATGCATTAACATCTCTTGATGTTGCTGCGCACGAAATAGGTCATGCTATTTGTTCAAGTACAGCGAATTTAGCTTATCAAAGAGAGTCAGGAGGATTAAATGAAGGTTTTTCTGATATTTGGGGAGCAGCTGTTGAGCACTTTGCAAAAGGAAATGGAAATGACCTTGCGCCGGATGCTTCGGTTTGGTTAATTGGAGATGAAATTGATAGACGTACAGGTTCTTCAGCTTTGCGTTCTATGAGTAATCCTAATGAAAGAAATCAACCAGATACTTATGGAGGTACTTACTGGAAAGAACCTAATTGTGGTACACCAACAAGAGCTAATGATTATTGTGGTGTTCATACGAATTCGGGAGTGTTAAATCATTGGTTTTATTTATTAACAGTAGGAGGTTCAGGAACAAATGATGTGAATAATACATTTAATGTTGCAGCTATTGGTATGACAAAATCAGCTAAAATTTCTTACCGTTTAGAAACAAATTATTTATCAGCAAATTCAACTTTTGCCAACGCAAGAACAGGATCGATTACTGCAGCAGAAGACTTATATGGAGCAAATAGTAACGAAGTTAAATCTGTTACAAACGCATGGCATGCAGTAGGTGTTGGAGCAGCATATGTAGAAGTTTGTGCTTTAGCAGCACCAACTAATTTCTCTGGGTCTAGTATTAATGATAATGGATTTACATTAACATGGTCAGCGGTTTCAGGAGCTGTATCTTATGAAGTAACAGCAAACGGAATAACAAGTACAGTGAATGGAACATCTAAAGTTATTACAGGTTTAACAGCGGGGTCAACGTATGCTTGTACTGTAAAAGCTACTTGTGCTTCAGGAGGAAGCGGAACGGTTTCTAATACCTCTGTAACAACTACAGGTACAACACCAATTTCTTATTGTACTTCAAAAGGCGCAAGTGTTGCTGATGAGTATATTGAAAAAGTAGCATTAGGAACCATAAGCAATACTTCAACAGGAGGAAATGGGTATTCAGATTTCACATCAATCTCAACCACTTTAGAAAAAGGAGCTTCTAATACGATAACAATTACTCCAAAGTGGACAGGAACTGTTTATAATGAAGGATACGGAGTATTTATTGATTATAACCAAGATGGAGATTTCTCTGATGCAGGAGAAACAGTTTATACAAAAGCAGCTTCAAAAACGACTCCGGTAGTTGGATCTTTTACAGTACCAACATCAGCAACAACAGGAGCAACAAGAATGCGTGTTGTATTAAAGTACAACGCAACACCAACCGCATGTGAGGCATCTTTTCAATATGGAGAAGTAGAAGATTACACCGTTGTAATTGGAGGGGCACAAGCAGATACTACAGCACCAAGTGCACCAGCTAATTTATCAGCATCAAGTGTAACACAAACAAGTTTAACATTAAACTGGTCGGCATCTACAGATAATGTAGCGGTAACAGGTTATGATGTATACCAAGGATCAACTATGTTAGGTTCTTCAACAGGAACCTCTACAAATATTACCGGTTTAACAGCAGCAACAACATATACTTTCTCTGTAAGAGCAAAAGATGCAGCAGGTAATGTATCATCATCTAGTAATGTTGTAAATGTAACAACCTTATCAAACCAAGTTTCTTATTGTGTATCAAAAGGAAGCAGGGTAACTTATGAATGGATTGATTATGTTTCTTTTGGAGGTATGACCAATACATCAGCAGCTAATGGAGGTTATGGAGACTTTACGTCAAAAGTAGCTACCGTTGCACCAGGATCTACAAATCAAATTATTTTCAGTGCAGGGTTTAGCGGAAGCGCTTATACAGAATTTTTTACTATTTGGATAGATTTTAACCAAAATGGTACATTCGAGTCAAGCGAAGAAGTAGTAGCAGGTTCATCATCAAGTGCGGGTAATTTATCAGCAAATGTTGTAGTACCATCAAATGCAGTCTTAGGTACTACAAGAATGCGTGTATCTATGAAATATAACAGTAAATCTACAGCATGTGAATCTTTTGGAGACGGTGAAGTAGAAGATTATACTGTTAATATTACATCAGGTGCTGTATTTGCAGGTTTTGGTACACATACAACAGCGGTTGTTGAAACCTTAGGTAATGAAGCAAGCGTAAACTTAATGGCATACCCTAACCCAGCTACAAACTTTGTACAAGTTAAGTTGGCATCTAAAGCAACTAACATGACGTATAAGATTGTAAATGTACTTGGAGGCGTTGTGCAAAAAGGTCGTTTAGATTCTTCTAACATCAATGTGTCTAACTTACATACAGGAATGTATATCTTAGAAGTAAATGATGGTCAGAAATCATTAACAACTAAATTGATGAAGAAATAAAAGAGTAAAAAATTAATTATTTTTTTAAAACCGTTAAAGCCAGTACTATACTGGGTTTAATGGTTTTTTTTATTTATAATTTATTAATTCATCTAATTTTTAACGATTTGATTACGGGTATTTTATTTTTTTATTATATTTGGCGTATTAATGATAAAATATTAAGATTTAATTAAGAAAAAAAGCATTTTAAACAACTAATTTAAACCCTTCAAAAATGAATCAAAAGTACCTAAAAGGCCTTGTATTGGCTGGTGTTGTATTTGGATTAAATTTTCAAGCACAAGCTCAAGACAAGAAAGAAGTAGAACAAATTCGTAGTAAATACAATTTAACGAAGCTTCAACAAATGAAAGGAAACTTTCAAAAAATAGCAAAAACAGAAAAAGAACAAGCTGTACGTATTGCAAAACAAAAAGGTTGGAAAACTAAATTTACGACTAAAGATGGTAGTTTGGTTGAATTACAAAGAGTTGTAAATGGTAAACCAATATATTATACAACTTCTAATGTGGCTGCAGCTAAATCTACAAGAGCAAACCATTTAAATGCTGGAGGATCTTTAGGCTTAAACTTAATGGGTCAAGGAATGACTGCTTATGTATGGGATGGAGGTATTGCAAGAGGTACTCACCAGGAGTATGACGGAGCAGGAGGAAGTAATCGTTTTACAATCAATGACGGAAGTTCTACATTAAATTTTCATGCAGGTCACGTAACAGGAACTATCATGGCATCAGGTGTTCAGCCAGAAGCAAAAGGAATGGCTCCTCATTCTAAAGTAAGAGGAAGTGACTGGAATAGTGATAAAGCTGAAGCAACTTCGGCAGCATCTAACGGAATGTTAATTTCTAATCACTCTTATGGTTATGCAACTAGAAACGCACAGGGTCAGGTGCAATTACCTCAAAATTATTTTGGAGGATATATTGATGAATCTAGAAATTGGGATGAAATTATGTTTAATGCACCTAACTATTTAATGGTTGTGGCTGCGGGTAACGACGGTAATGATAATACAGCTAATACAAATCCAACAGGAGGTTCTGGATTTGATAAGTTAACAGGGCATTCAACATCTAAAAATAATTTAGTTGTAGCAAATGCACAAGATGCAAATATTGATTCAAACGGAAATTTAGTTTCTGTTTCTATTAATAGTTCAAGTAGTGAAGGGCCAACAGATGATTTTAGAATCAAGCCAGATATTACTGGAAATGGTACTAATGTATACTCAACTTATGCAAGTAGTGATACTGCATATAACTCTATTACTGGTACATCTATGGCATCGCCAAATGTTACAGGTTCATTGTTATTATTACAACAACACCATAAAAACTTGAATAGTGGAGCTTTTATGAGAGCAGCTACCTTAAAAGGTTTAGCGCTTCATACTGCTGATGATGCAGGTGTTTCTGGTCCAGATGCCGTTTTCGGTTGGGGATTATTACATACTAAAAAAGCAGCGCAAGCAATTTCAGATAAAGGAAATAAATCTAAGATTGAAGAATTAACATTAACATCAGGTCAAACTTATACAATTACTGTAGATGCTGATGGGGTTAATCCGTTATTAGCATCTATTTCTTGGACAGATAGACCAGGTGTTGCAACTTCAACTGTAAATTCAACTACACCTGTATTAGTAAATGATTTAGATTTAAGAGTTACTAAAGGAGGAACATCATATTTACCATATGAATTAACAGGAGCAACAACTAGTGCAAAGAGAGATAACAATGTAGATCCTTTTGAAAGAGTAGATGTTTCTGGTGCTTCAGGTACTTATACAATAACAGTTACAAATAAAGGATCTTTAACTGGAGGTAGTCAAGATTATACATTAATAGTAACTGGTATTACTGGTACACCGGTAGTGTGTAATGCAACAGTTCCAACGGGAGTTTCTACAACAGGGGTTACTGCAACAGGAGCAACAGTAAATTGGGCTGCAGTTACAGGAGCAACATATGATGTACGATATAAAGCAACTTCATCTTCTACTTGGTTAACAAGTGCAGTTTCTACAACGACAACAGCATTAAGTGGTTTAACGGCTTCAACACAATACGAAGTACAAGTACGTAGCAAGTGTTCTTCAGGGAACTCAGCTTACAGTACTTCTGTAAACTTTACAACCCCAGCAGTTACAATTTCTTATTGTACTTCAAAAGGCGCAAGTGTTGCTGATGAGTATATTGAAAAAGTAGCATTAGGAACCATAAATAATACTTCAACAGGAGGAAATGGGTATTCAGATTTTACATCAATCTCAACGACTTTAGAAAAAGGAGCTTCTAATACGATAACAATTACTCCAAAGTGGACAGGAACTGTTTATAATGAAGGATACGGAGTATTTATTGATTATAACCAAGATGGAGATTTTTCTGATGCAGGAGAAACAGTTTATACAAAAGCACCATCGAAAACGACTCCGGTAGTTGGATCTTTTACAGTACCAACATCAGCAACAACAGGAGAAACAAGAATGCGAGTAGTATTAAAGTACAACGCAACACCAACCGCATGTGAGGCATCTTTTCAATATGGAGAAGTAGAAGATTACACTGTTGTAATTGGTGGGTCACAAGCAGATACTACAGCACCAAGTGCACCAGCTAATTTATCAGCATCAAGTGTAACACAAACAAGTTTAACATTAAACTGGTCGGCATCTACAGATAATGTAGCGGTAACAGGTTATGATGTATACCAAGGATCAACAATGTTAGGTTCTTCAACAGGAACCTCTACAAATATTACAGGTTTAACAGCAGCAACAGCATATACTTTCTCTGTAAGAGCAAAAGATGCAGCAGGTAATGTATCGTCATCTAGTAATGTTGTAAGTGTAACAACCTTATCAAACCAAGTTTCTTATTGTGCATCAAAAGGAAACAGATCTAGTTATGAATGGATTGATAATGTAGAATTAGGAGGAATGACTAATGCTTCTGGAAATAATGGAGGTTATATTGATAATACTTCTAAAGTAGCAACGTTAGCACAAGGAAGCGCAACAAATGCAATGATTGTAAGTGCAGGGTTTAGTGGTACAGCTTATACTGAGCACTGGGCAGTTTGGATTGACTTTAACAGAAATGGAACATTTGAAACAAGTGAAAAAGTAGTTTCAGGTTCTTCGTCAAGTGCAAATAACTTAACAGCTAATGTAGCAGTACCTGCAAATGCGGTATTAGGTCAAACAAGAATGCGTGTTTCAATGAAGTATAACTCAGCACAAACAGCTTGTGAAACTTTCGCAGATGGTGAAGTAGAAGACTATACTGTAAATATTACAGCATCAGCTTCTAGCTTTAATACAACTTTTACAGATGTAAAAGGAGATGCTTTAGGAAATGAAGCAAGCGTAAACTTAATGGCATACCCTAATCCAGCTACAAATTTTGTACAAGTTAAATTAGCTTCTAAAGCTGATAACATGACGTATAAAATTGTAAATGTACTTGGAAGCGTTGTGCAAAAAGGTCGTTTAGATTCTTCGAACATCAACGTGTCTAACTTAAATACAGGAATGTATATTTTAGAAGTAAATGATGGTCAGAAATCATTAACAACTAAATTAATGAAGAAATAATAAGCATTTTTATTTCGAGGAAAGTTTAAGGAATATAAGCCTTCGCTATTACCTTGCGATTAAATAAATAAAACCCGAGCATTTGCTCGGGTTTTTTGTTTCTTTGCATAAAATATAGAATATGAATTACCTATCGGTTGAAGGCATTGCAAAAGCTTACGGAGAAAAAGTATTATTTGAAGATATTTCTTTCGGAATCAATAAAGATCAAAAAATAGCTTTTGTTGCTAAAAACGGTAGTGGTAAAACCTCTATTTTAAATATTATTGCAGGAGTTGATGAATCTGATTCCGGGCAAGTAATTAGTAGAAAAGACATTGATATTGCTTATTTATCGCAAGCGGATAACTTAAATCCAGACTTAACGATAGAGGAAACTATTTTTTCTACAGATAACAAAGTTTTATCAGTAATAAAGCAATACGAAAAAGCAGTAGAAAATCCTGATAATGCAGACGCGTTTCAAGAAGCTTTCGAGTTAATGGAGCAGTACAATGCGTGGGATTTTGAAACGCAATACACACAAATATTATCGAAGTTAAAGTTAGATAACTTACAGTTAAAAGTAGGGAAACTTTCTGGTGGACAAAAGAAGCGTTTAGCGCTTGCAATTGTATTGATAAAAAAACCAGATTTATTAATTTTAGATGAGCCTACCAATCATTTAGATTTAGAAATGATTGAATGGCTAGAAGCCTTTTTTGCCAAAGAAAAAATAACCTTATTTATGGTTACCCACGACCGTTATTTCTTAGAACGTGTGTGTAATGAGATTATCGAATTAGATGAAGGTAAATTATATAAATACAAAGGTAATTATTCATATTACCTACAAAATAAAGAAGAACGTTTAGCATTAGAAGCTACCAATTTAGGGAAAGCTAAAAGTTTATTTAAAAAAGAATTAGATTGGATGCGTCGCCAACCAAAGGCACGTACAACAAAATCTAAATCTCGTATTGAAGATTTTAATCAGATTAAAGATAAAGCACACCAGCGACGTAATGAGCATGAAGTGCAGTTAGAAATTAATATGGAGCGTTTAGGAAGCAAAATTTTGGAGCTTCATAAAATGAAAAAATCGTTTGATGACAAAGTAATTTTAGATGGCTTTGATTATGTTTTTAAACGTGGAGAACGTATTGGTATTATAGGTAAAAACGGTACAGGTAAATCTTCTTTTTTAAATATGTTAACAGGAGCTATCGAATTAGATGGCGGAAAAGTAACAGTAGGAGAAACTGTAAAGTTTGGATATTACACCCAAAACGGAATTGAAATAAAACCAGGGCAAAAAGTAATTGAAGTAGTTAAAGAATTCGGAGAATATATTCCGTTATCTAAAGGACGAAAAATATCTGCAAGTCAATTATTAGAACGCTTTCTTTTTGATAAAAAAAAGCAATACGATTTTGTAGAAAAATTAAGTGGTGGAGAACAAAAGAGATTGTATTTATGTGCGGTGTTAATTCAGAATCCGAACTTTTTAATTTTAGATGAGCCTACCAACGACCTAGATGTTGTAACGCTAAATGTATTAGAAAATTTCTTATTAGATTATCCTGGTAACTTAATGGTGGTTTCTCACGACCGTTATTTTATGGATAAAATTGTAGATAACTTATTTGTGTTTAGAGGAGAAGGAGAAATTGAGAATTTCCCTGGTAATTACTCTGATTTTAGAGCCTATGAAGACTCTAAGGTGATAGAAGCAAGAGAAGTAAAGAAAGAAGTTGTAAAACCCGTTAAAACGGCTAAGAAAGTAGCTTTAAGTTTTGATGAGAAACGCGAATGGGGTTTACTTGAAAAAGATATCGAAAGATTGCAAAAAAAGAAAAAAACTATTGAAGGTAAATTTAATAACGCTGAATATTCTCCTGAAGAAATTAATGATAAATCAATAGAGCTTCAGCAAATATCAGACGATTTAGAAACCAAAGAAGAACGTTGGTTAGAGCTTTCTATGAAAATAGAAGGGTAGTAATATTTTTTCATAAATAAAATTGCAATAGCCATCAATAAAAATTAACTATACGTGTTATAGCCTGTTTTTATTGATGGCTATTATCATTCCTCTAATGAAGATTTCTACTTTACCTATTAAATTACCTGGTTTTACAGCTATTATTGTTCGAAAATAATACTTCTTTCGGTGTTTTTCTTATACATATTCTTAGGAAGAATCTCTTTGTTTGCCGTTGAACTATAGTTTTTACTAGTTGGGTTTAGAAGATATTCGAGTTGATATTCAATCATTTTTTCAAAAGGAATAAGGAAACCTTTCGTTTCGCATTGCTCTAAGTTACCTTTCTTCAATAAATTTAAGACGGTATATACTGACTCAATAGTACTAAGACAAAGAGAATTTGGCTGTTGCTTAATAATAAATTTTGAAATAATTTTATTATCAAAACTTACTCTTTTTAGTTTTTGCAAGTTGGTGCTTAAACTAAGCATTTTACGGGCGCAAGGCCATGTGCCATCGAGAATAAAGATATTTGCATTAATACCCATAAAGGCATTTATTTCTGAACTTTTTCTTGTCGATAAGTTGAAATTATCTTTTCCCGGATACAGTAAAACAGCAGAACTATTTTTATTAGTCAGTATTTCGTTTACACGTTTGTTATTGGTAAAATCGACACCCACTATAATTTCTGAATTTTCAAGCTGAAGCTTAGTCATGTGCCCCGTTCCGTTTCTTTCTTTTTTGTACTCTTTCGGGTGCATTAAAATAATAAAACGCGTTTTAGTTTGTAAAGGACTAATGTGTTTACAAATACATGTGCTTGAAGGCCTCATACATTTGTAACATTTTATTCTTGGATTTTTTATTTCTACTTGCAAGGAGTATATTTCTTTTATCTTTTGGTAAACCCTAATGTAATTTCTTGCTCATGCTTATTTATTGAGAAAACTAATTTAGAATCATTTATTGAAACAATTTTTTGAATAACTGTTTCTTGCTCATCTGTTACTTTTAGAGCTCTCTTTTCTTTTAAATACACCCATTTACCAGTACTTAATACACCATTTTGATCCATTCCTTCAGCTTTACCATCCGGATGGTACATAGACCAACTATTTTTTATCATTTTAGGAGGTAGCGGTATTTTTTCTCCAGAAATTTCTACATACTCTAAATGCCATTTTCCAGAGCAAATCATACTTATGTCGTCTTGAATATAGTTTGATTGAAATGAAAACGATATCAGAATTAATATGACTATTGCAATTTTTTTCATGATTTTAATTTTGTAATATTTGTTACCGTTAAGTATAAGAAACGTACGGCAGGTGATAAGCACTTTCGTTTCGGTTTATTACTTAGCTAAATATAAATATTTTGCTTTTATCTTTTTTATTATAAACGCTAAATTTTATATTTAGCGGACTTTGTTAATATTTACAGACCTTTTGATTTAGCACGAAATGCCCTATGTTTTTTATACATTGTTGTATGCCGTTTTATATTAGTCCTCCACCGTCACTTTTAATCCAATCTTTAATTATAAATTCTTTAAAATCATCATCATTAGCGTGTTCTAATACTATTATTTGAGGTTTAACATTTGTATTCTTAAATATTAATTCAATTTCTTCATTCAAAACTTTAAATATATTTTTTACTTGCTCAATGTTTTCTTCAAACTTCTCTTCATCTTCTGAATCGTTCAATTCTTTTTTCTTGGCTGTTCTAGGGAAGTAAACTTGACTAGGTTGGTCTACCATTAAGAATGATGGAATTATTGATTTAGAGTTACTGCAAGATAAATGCAGGAAAGATAAAAATAAAGAAAGGTGACAAGCTAACCAGTTTGCCCCACTTCCCATTTCATCTAGCCTAATCTTTTGCGATTTGTGTTTATGATAAAAATTAAAATTATCAATGTTAAAATGAAAGTCAATAGGTTTCAGTTCTTCTTCAAAATCCAATTTACTAGCAACTCTATCCATTTGTTCTTTAATAAATAATTCTGTTTCGGATTTGAATAGCTTTAAATCTTTATACTTCAATAACTCTTTATTATATGATTTAAGTTGCTCTTTTAAGCTTACTAAATCTGAATTAAACTTAGATAAATCGTTGGATTCTAAAAGATGTTTGATTGTTGTTTCTAAAACACCTTTTTGATGTATTATTGATTCTCGTTTTCCTTTTATTTTTTTTATATCAACATTTTCTTTTGTAAGTATTTCAATGTTTTTAGAAATTGATTTTATTTTGACTGTTAATGCTTTCTTATCTAATCTAAATTTCTCAATTATCTGAGTACTGTCTTTTGAAAATGTGTTAACTTTTGTAAGCTCCTCAATTAGTTTGTTTTTTGATTCATTTAGTTTATCAATGTTCTCATTGATGTGTGAAACTGAATTGTCACAAAGTGGACAAGCTAATTCATCTATTTTAGTATTATAATTTTGTCTAGCCTTAGTTTGTCTTAAATGTTTTGCGTAATCTAAACTGTCATCTGAATTTGAGAGTAGACTGGAAATAGCATTTTCAATTTCATTTTTCTCAACATAGAGAACTTCTCTTTCATTTTCTAATTGTGCTACTTTAGTAAATGATTTTGTTTGGTCAGCAAGGATTTTTGGAGGAATAGGTAAATTAAGACCTATCTTTTTTAATTCACGTAATGAAAGCCCTTCTTCAAGAGTTAGGTCTAACATTGAATAATAAATTTGTATTTGGTCTCTAATATTATCAGCTTGGTTTGATGTTTTTTGTTGAATTCGTTCTAAAACTTTTTGTTCGGCTGTTATTTTTCTTTCAGTCTCCTTAATTAGTTTTACCAATTGATAATATTTACTGTCAGCCACACCTAATAAAACGGGCAAAGCTTGAATAACTCTTTTACGTTTTACCAAATCATCAAACCTATAGAATAATGCGTGTTTGTTAGCTATCAAATTTTGATGTTGAAATAGAAAAGACACTGTGTCTCTAATCGATAACTTTCCAAAACTCTCGTAATCTGATTCTAAGTTTTTTAATGACAAACCTAATAATTCTTCAAAATCATTTTGAACATCATTTTTAATTGGCTTCAGTGAAATGTCATTAAAATAATCATATTTAATATCTTCAATTATTTTATAATCAGTTTCTATTTTTAAATATGCATTTCTCATATTTCCTGTTTTTGGTGCTGGACGACCAATAACAATGTAAAATTCGTTTACTTTATAAATGACTACAAATAATTCTGCAAAATCGATTATCTTTCCTACAGGAACACTTGACCTTGATGAAAATAGACAATAATCAATGATTTCGATAAGTGCACTTTTCCCTGTCTTAGAATCCCCAGTTATGATATTCAAACCATCTTTAAATGGTACAAATCGTTTACTTCCTGTATTGCTAAAAACAGCAATTTGTTTTATAGTTGTACTCATATTTCTGTAATTCTAAGTTTTTTAAATACTGATAAATATTGTTCCTTCCCTAAAATAACACCTAAATTATATGATGACTTATATATCGATTTTAAGTAAATATCTTTTTCATTATTGAAATGAATATCAGTATTTGGCGTTAAATATTCACCTATTTCTAAATCAATTTCATTGGCTAGAATAATAATTGCTGTATTTGTTATTTCTCGATAATCATTTATCTTTTGATTTAAAGAGCTTCTAAAAATGTCAAAATCTTTGTTTTCAATAAACGGGTTGAATTTTGAGTTTTTATTTAAGTTCTTTAATTTTTTTTGAGCTTGAATATTATAAATAAAAGGTAAAACAAGATGTATTAATTCTGTTTTTATACAATGAGAATTAACAGATTTAGCACCACATAAAAAATGATGTAATATTTTACTAGTGTGGAATGGCGAAAACACCAATCTTTCTAAATCAGTTGCTTTCATTCTTTGAGTTTAGGTTAATGTCAATTGTTTTAATTTCTAGGTTATGCAGTAAGCGACCTTTAGGATAATATGGTCTTGTATTTGTAATTCCTTCTATTTTAGTTTTAGAAGAAATTTGATTAATACTGTCATCAAAAAAACGTCTTGATTTCTCGTTAGTATCGCAGTTTTCGGTTAGTTGGTCTAAGTGACTGTCTTTAAGTTCTAGAATAACTTCTTTGATGTCTTCATCATAGTTATCAAGATTTTCACATAAGCTAGTTCTTGCTTCAACCATTTTGATTTGACTTTCAGAAGCTTTTAAATAATTATCCATTGACTTACCAATTTTCCTTTCATATTGAATTTTTTCTAACTCTTTTACAAAATGGAAATTATCTTTTGTAGTAATGTCAGCTGTAACATTTGAAATTGGAAAATTTAACTCTTCAATTTTATATCTATTTGCAAAAGTCCGAGAATTTTCACGGAAAGAATCTATTACAATTTCCCAAATATAGTCTGTTGTATTAACTAGCTGAAGTGATATATATCCAAATAAATAACAAATGAATTCTTCTCTATTTTTTAATTCAATATGACTTGTTACAGCTGGATGTTCTAATAAAACATCTTTATAATATTCTTTAGCTGATTTTTGATTGTCTTTTATTTCAAATTTATCAAGAAGGTTTTCTAACTTCTTTTTATCAAATGCTTTTACATTATCATAATATACTTTAATTGTGTCATTTGATTTTACTGCAATTATTTTCTTTTTTTTATCAGATTTGGTTAAATCTCTCCAACTTTCAAATATTGACCCTACTTTTATTTCTGCTGTAGTATGAAGTATGAATTTGTCATAAAAACGAAATGTATCATATTCTGTTATTATATTCGAAAGAGTTTTCCAGAAGTCAATATGCGTGTCAATTAGTTTTTTTTCATCATTAATAGAGTGTTTAATCTCTGTTGATGTCTTTCCGTCTGAAACATCTCCTAAACATTCTAAATAAATTTTTGTACCATCTTTTCCCTCAAAGCATTCCTTTAAAGCAGCCATTTCTTGATATTTAAATCCTAATATTTTAGTAGAAGCATCAGATTTGGAACTCATATTTAGTTTTTTTTAAAATTGCCTACAGCTTGTTTATATCATTTAATATCTACTATATTCCACATACTAAATTACATATAGCACATGGTATTCCTTTACGGGTATCCGTTAAGAAGTGTATAGCATCGAAATTTTAAAAAATAAAAGGAATAGCAATTATTTCTTTAGCAAATTTTCGAGTTAAATATAGTAATTCTATCTAATTGTACCAAAAGACTTTACAGGTTATAAAGTGGGTTGTTTGTTTTTAGTTAAACTGGTTTTTAGAATGTCAGTTCGAGTGATTTTTGTTAAAAAATCGTATAGAGAACTCGTTATGTAGCTAAAACCCTATTCTCGATACAAATTTCACTGATTTTAATCGTAAAATACACTCGAATTGACAGCATTTTATTAAAATACTAAGTGAATACTAAACTTTAACAATAGCTGTTTCAGCGAGCATGGGTTTGTTTAAAAAGCGCAATACCAATTGTGCTACAGCCACCGTATCACGCTCACAATATTCAACTATACGAGGTAAGTTTTTTTCTTTATAATACACGTTGGCTACTTCGCTACCATCAATATCTTGCTTGGGTGACGGTATGCCTAAAATAGACGTTAATAACTTTAAAGAGGTATAGTGTTTGTAATCGCCAAATTTCCACAGCTCTAATGTATCTAAATGCGGCACTTCCCATGGCTTCTTACCAAATAAATCTAGCTTTTTAGGTAAATCTATTCTGTTTATTATCATTCGGCGTGCGATGTACGGAAAATCGAATTCCTTACCGTTATGTGCGCACAACAAATGTTTATTTTGGTTAAAATGGGTATCGAGTAATTTTTTAAAATCAGTTAAAATAATGGTTTCATCATCCGAAGAAAAAGAAGTAATTCTAAACTGCTCTGCTCCTTCATTTTCTACAAAATAACCTACCGAAATACAGATTATTTTTCCGAATTCAGCCCAAATACCAGCGCGATGATAAAAATCTTCGGCAGTAGTTTCATCCTTTCGTTGGTATTGCGTTTTTAAAGCGTAGAGTTCTTGTTTTTCTTCCGATAAATCAGAAAATAATTCCACTTCAGGAACTGTTTCAATATCTAAAAACAAGATATTTTGTATGTTTATTTTATTTAGCATCCTTTTCTTTTATTAACACGTATGCACCAGCACTTAAAATATAGGCCTTTTTGTTTTTCTTAGGGTTAGATACATAAATGTTTTTAAAGAGAATTTTTACTTTTAAAGAAGAAAGCTCTTTTTCTAACATCATGTATGATCTATCTATATTATAACTTTTACCTTGTTGTTGAAGTTTCTGAATTAAAGTAGTACAATCTATAGTACCTACCAATTCGCCTTGTTTACTTATAGTAAGTATAGCTGCTTCTTTTTGTAATGAGAAACGATACTCGTTAATAGTATTTTCTTCTTTATTGTTGTTTGTGCTTAGGTATAAGTTCTTTAAAAAATCATAGCCTTTTATGTTGATTAATGTTCTAAAATCATCGCCGCTATAATGATAATTTAAATACTTGTTTTTTTGCTTGTCGTTTACTGTAATATTCAAACTATCCATCAACCGTTTTTGCAGCTGCCACTTATTGTCAGTTTTAAAAGCCGTTTTTGGATTATACCCTAAAACCGATGTTGTTTTATCGAGCTCTTGTTTATTATTTAGATAGTTAACGATAGATTGAAGTTGGTTTTTTTTCTGAAAAGTGGTGTTAAAATCGGTGTTTTTAATTTCCGAAAAAACTTTTTCGAATTGACGAACCTGACTTTTTGTGGCGGTAGAAAAAGCGCCCCAAAAGCCAAAAGAAACTAATAAAGAAAGTACCGCTAAACTTAATGGGAATACCCTAATTTTTTTAGTTTTACTAAAAAGCATATATAAAGTTACCCCTAAAATCCATAAAGCTAGTGTGAATACAAAATAGCGGTTTTCTGTAATTCCGTATTCATTTATTCTACGAAAAATGGCTATAAATAATAAAACGATAAGCGGTAACAACAGGTAGTAAAACCATGGGTGAAATTGATTAATAGCTCTCGATTTAATTGTTTTTTGAATAGGGTTTACTAGTATTTGAATACTAAAGCCCAATAAAGACAATGCTACTATTAAATACGAAACCCAGCCTTTAGGCAAGTTCCAGTTAATTAGAATTTTTAAACTGTAAGCATATAAAATGATGAGGTATAAAATTACTAAAGGAATTAGAATATATTTCACTAAAACTTCTAGTGCTTTGGTATAATTAATTACGACCTCATTGTGAATATCTTTAGGAAAATCAGCTAGATAAATCCACGTATTTACAATTCCTAAACAGAGAATAAACATTTGAAAAAAACGTTTTCCATCAAAATCAACATCAAACAAATATTTTACGGCAAGTAATGCTAAGACAACGCCTAAATATAAAATTAAAGAGAATAAAAAACTTCTAGCAATTGCAGTGCTAATAGCTTTTAAGTAGTTAAAATAAGCCGATTTATTCCATTTTAATAAAAAAGGTGCTACAAGAACCAATAAATGACCTGTAATAAAATAGAGCACAAACCTAGTTGTTGATATTGAACTGATCCCTTTACCTTCTATAGAAACACTGCAGTAAAAAATGAGTAAAAACCCTAACGTGATTATGAAAAACCAGGATTTATCCTTTTTAAATTGCGCTATAAAAAAACGAGTAGCAATAAGCCAACTAATTCCGAGTACAAAAGTTAAAATTATCCTTCCATAAAAGGGTGTATCAAAATTCTCTGCATCAGCTGTGTAAAGACAAAACAAAGTTCCAATTATTGCCCAAGAAATGGTAATAGGAAATCGTTTAAAAGCATCTTTAGTTTTAGAAGATATTTCACCTAGTGATGGAATAATTTTCATAGAAATCAATTTTTATAAAGATACAAAACCTCTTTAAAAAAGAAAAACTAACAGCTATTAGATGCATTGCTATTTAAGTAAAGGTTTATGAATGATTAAATGAATGTTAAGTTAAGTATGAGCATACAAGATTTATAATATTATAGTTACTTTTGGATAACACAATATAAAACGACCTATGAACACGAATGATGTTAAAATTTTACTTGTTGATGATGAGCCTGATATTTTAGAAATAGTAGGATATAACTTAAAATCAGAAGGGTATCAAGTTTTTACAGCCAACAATGGTGCAGATGCAGTAAAATTGGCAAAAAAAATAAGTCCGCATTTAATTTTATTAGATATAATGATGCCTCAGATGGATGGTATTGAAGCGTGTCAAAAAATTAGAAGCATTAAATCGTTAGAAGATGTAATTATTTCTTTTTTAACAGCTCGTGGAGAAGATTATTCACAAATGGCAGGTTTTGATGCTGGCGCAGATGATTATATTACAAAACCAGTAAAGCCAAAAATATTAGTAAGTAAAGTAAAATCTCTCTTAAGACGTTTAAAAACGGAAGATGAAAAAGATGCAACAACAAGAGTAGGTGATATTGTTATAAACAGAGATGAGTATGTTGTGTTTAAAGGTGATAAAAAGATAGCTTTACCACGAAAGGAATTCGAATTATTATCATTATTAACGTCAAAACCAGGTAAGGTATTTAAGAGAGAAGTAATTTTAGATAGCGTTTGGGGAAATGAAGTTGTGGTAGGAGGAAGAACGATAGATGTTCATATTCGTAAACTCCGAGAAAAAATAGGAGATGACTTCTTTAAAACCGTAAAAGGAGTTGGATATAAGTTTGTTTTAGAGGAAGAAAAATAAGCAATAAACCAAAAAAATTATACAGATTGCTTATTTAGCAATCTTTTTTTTATGATGAAAAAAATTAAAAAAACATACCGATACGCCCTTTGGTCGGCATTATATTCTACCTCAATATCTGTAGTAATAGCACTGTTATCATATTTCCTTTTAATTAATTTACTAGGTATTGGAGCTGTTCTTGTTTTCGGAATTGTAATGTTTATTATTTCATTCTTCATCATCCAATACAGAGCAGAATATTTTATATACCAAAGAGTAAAAAAACTATATCAAAATATCTCTATTCTAGATGTTAACGATTTAGAAAGAAAAAATGTAACTACAGATGTAGAAGCACTAACAAACAGTGTACAAAAATATGTTGAAGAAAGAAGTGAAGAAATTGCTGTATTAACACAAAGAGATAGTTTTAGAAGAGATTTTTTAGGGAATGTAGCTCACGAGTTAAAAACACCACTTTTTACAGTACAGGGTTATATTTTAACCTTAATAGAAGGTGCTGCTGAAGATGAAGAAATACGCACTAAATATTTAGCACGTGCAAATAAAGGTGTAGAACGATTAACCTCAATTATTAAAGATTTAGACATGATTGCTAAATTAGAAACAGAGGGGATGAAAATGAATATGGAAACCTTTAATATTTTAGAGCTTATTCAAAATGTTTTTGATCTTTTTGAAATGAAAGCGAAGAAGAGAAATATTACTTTAATGTTTGATCGTATTTATGATTTTCCTCATTTTGTTAAAGGGGATGTTGAACGTATAGAGCAGGTTTTAATTAATTTAGTAGTAAACTCTATAAAATATGGTAAAGTAGGAGGGATTACAAAAGTAAGTATCGAAACCTATAACCCTAATAAGTTTATTATTAAAATAATTGATGACGGAGAGGGAATTAAACAAGAGCATATTTCTCGTTTATTTGAGCGCTTTTATCGTGTAGACCAAAGCCGTTCACGAGAACAAGGAGGTTCTGGTTTAGGGTTGTCTATCGTAAAACATATTATCGAAGCACATAACGAAACTATTTTACTAAAAAGCGATTATGGTAAAGGCTCTGAGTTTTCTTTTACTTTAGAAAAAGTAATATAAAGAAGAGTTGATTCCTCAATTTATTTGAATTTAACCTGTTGTTATATTTCTTTTTAGGGATAGTAGACAAAGAAATTTGGAAATAAATTAATAGTTAGATATTTAAAAATACGTCATTGCGAGAAATTTTTATTTCGAAGTAATCTTTTTAATTTATGAATACGGTATTTAAAGATTCCTTTATTTTATTCGGAAAGAGGGGAAGTAAAATTTATAGTATAAAAAAAAGGAGTTGATGTATCAACTCCTTTTTTTAAATTTATATTAAATCGAATCCGATGTCTTTTCGGTAATTCATTCCTTCAAAAGAAATTTTATCAATGCTTTTATAAGACTTTTCTAGCGCTTCTTCAATAGAATCGCCAAAAGAAGTAATTGCCATAACTCTTCCTCCGTTAGACACTACTTTACCGTCTTTTTGGGTAGTTCCTGCATGAAAAACGATAGAATTGGTTACTGATTCAAAACCAGTAATCTCTTTTCCTTTCTCATAAGCTTCAGGATACCCACCGGCAACTAACATTACTGTTGTTGCTGTTTGAGAAGTAACTTCGTATGATTTCTCATTTAAGGTTTGATTAGCAACGCCTTCAAATAAATCAAGCAAGTCAGATTTAATTCTTGGTAAAACAACCTCTGTTTCAGGATCTCCCATACGCACATTGTATTCTACTACTGATGGATTTCCGTTATCATTCATCAATCCTATAAAAATAAACCCGCGATAATCAATTCCGTCTTTTTGTAAACCATCAATAGTTGGTTTTACGACTAAATCTTCCACTTTCTGTAAAAAAGCATCCGTAGCAAAAGGAACCGGAGAAATAGCGCCCATTCCGCCTGTATTTAAGCCAGCATCACCTTCACCAATACGTTTGTAATCTTTTGCAGATGGTAATATTTTATAATTTTTTCCGTCGGTTAAAACGAACACAGAAAGTTCAATTCCGTTTAAAAACTCTTCAATAACTACGGTAGATGAAGCTTCTCCAAATTTTTGATTCGAAAGCATTTCTTCTAATTCAGATTTTGCTTCCGCTAAATCAGTTAAAATTAAAACTCCCTTACCAGCTGCTAATCCATCTGCTTTTAAAACGTATGGAGGTGCTAAAGTTTCTAAGAATTTTTTTCCTTGAGCTAAAGTTTCTGCTGTAAACGATTCGTACTTTGCAGTAGGAATGTTGTGTTTTATCATAAACTGCTTCGAAAAATCTTTACTTCCTTCTAATAAGGCACCGTCTTTTTTAGGCCCAATTACAGGAATGTTTTTCAAGTCGTTATCTGCTAAGAAGAAATCGTGAATACCCGCTACTAAAGGAGCTTCAGGACCTACAACCACCATCGTAATGTTGTGTTGTAAAACAACCTCTTTTACGTTGTTAAAATCGGTAGGATTAATAGCAATATTTGTAGCTACTTTACTTGTACCTGCATTACCAGGTGCTACAAAAAGTTTTTTTGTTTTGTTACTTTCTGAAAGGCTTTTAGCAAATGCATGCTCTCTACCTCCAGATCCTAAAATTAAGATATTCATTGTTGTTGTGTTGTTGTGTTGTAATTGCAAATATAAAGTAAGAAAAAAGGCTACAAGCAAAACAATTCTCAAAAATCAGCTAAAAAACAAAAAAAGCCTTCTTTTTACTTAAAAGAAGGCTTTTTTAAATTTATTTTTTGGCTGTCGCACCGCGACTAAAATATTTGTTCTAATATTTTTTGAGTAATAGCATACGTTGGTGTTACCCCGCTCATTCCTAATCCTCCAGAAGCAAGTGTTGCACCTGTTTCTAACGGGTTATCTGAAGCATAATATGCGTATCTTACTTTAATATCTTCTCGTACATTTCCTCTAATTTTAGAAGCAGATTGAATTGCTTTTTGATAATGCGCGCCTTCCATTTCTAAACCAATAACATTCCAGGTAGAATCGTGGAAGAATTTAAGTAAGTCTTTATTTTGTAAAGAAGTTCCTAGCACACTTACCATGGCTCCGTCAAAAACTTGTACACCAAAACCTTCTAAATCTTCTTTTGTTAATTCGTTTTTAAACGGATAATTATCAGCAGTACCTTCAAAAATATGTGAAGAAGGAATCATAATGTCTCCTTTGCCACCTTCTAAAATACCAGCTTTACCCATAATAGAAACCGAAAGAACATCTAAGTGAGTAGATTTATTCCCTGTTTTATAAGGCTTCAATAATTCATCCATTGTTTCATATGCTTGTTCTCCGAAGGCATAATCCATTACAATGATAACGGGTTTTTCTCCTACAGAATTCACTTTTTCATATGAAGTTGTATCGAAATCGATTTTTTCAGTATCAATAATTTGAACATTGATATTGGTTCCTGAAGTGTCTTTTAAATAAATCAATCCGTTTTCTGATGCGTAATTTTTAACAGCCTTTTGTAAAGGTTGGCTATTTGCGTTACTTAATACTTCAAAAAGCTCAAACCCTTTATGTTTTTTCGTTTCTTTTGGTAGGGCATTTTGTGCGTAAATACTATTCATAACACTGTGCATATTGGCACTAATAATATGAATAGGGCGTTCTAGTAAATTATTATCTACAAGATTTTTTTTAATGTTATTTGCCCAAATTTCACCATAAAAATGATGTCCGATTTCCTCAATTAAAACAGAACTAAATTTTACAGAGCGTTTTTGTTCTAAAAGCGCTTCGTTTATAGCTAGTTTACCTAACCAATAAATAAGGTGGAAAAAACGATTCGGATTTTCTTCAGTTGCAAATGTATTATAGGCATCGTATACCTCGTCGTATGTTCTTCCTAAGATATTACCAAGGTGCACAACAATTACATCTTTTTCTTCATCCGTAAGGGTTTTGTTATATAAAACAATCTCTTCTAAATGAACCCATTCTCTAATAAAACCTTCGCCATTATCAATAACAACGCGATCTTTAATTTTATGAGATTCTATAAATAAGAAAGTAAGGTGGGTAAGGATATCGTAAATTTCAGAACGACCACGCGTAATTTCAATATTCATTTGATCTTTATCGATACGGTAACAATTTCTTCTTCTTTTCGGAGGAACAATTGTTTTGAATTTAGAGTTTCTATAACCTTCATCAGCGGTTAAATAAATGAACTGGCACTCTTCAATTCCTTCAGGTAATCGCTCTATAATATATACTAAACCGTTTAATTCGGTTTTGTCTTCAGCGATAGATCCGTAAATTTCAGGTCTTAATTGTAATAATGATTTACGTAATGTTTCTCCAGAAATACCCATTGGTTTATAAAAACCACGACTAAATAAATGACGCATAGAAATGTATAATTTTTCTATGGCATTGGTAGACTCTTGGGCTCTGGTACGTTCTTTATGGTTGGGTTTTGACATATTTGTTTTTAAAGCACAAATATACAAAATATGTTGTGGATACTATTTCGTTAAAACAGCATTATATTTTTTTTGATTTTTCAGTAAATCTACCGCTTTACTTATGGTTTCATCGTTTTTAAGTTGATGTTTATAAACACCTTCTTTATAAGCATATCGCTTTATAATTTCGTTTTGTATCTCTTTTGATAAAATATCTTCGTTTAAGGCTATTTTACTAACTTTCTCTTTTTTTAATTTTTGCGAAATATCATTATATTCTGATGAAATAGCAATGTTGTTCTTTACTGAAAGATAAGCTGTTTTAAATAAATGCTCTTCTTTAGTAATAAAAACAGTGTCTTTATTTAATAAGTAGTCTTTAAAGTTACTGAAATCAGTAGTTTTAAAAAGGTAATTTTCAGTGTTTAAATTTAAGTTTTCATTTGTAAAATCGGTTACAAAATTAAAAATAGCTCTCGATTTTAATAGCTTTTTTGTTGCTGTATTTTTTTTTGAAAACGCCATTTTTATATCAGGCGTTACGCCGCCACCTTCATAAACTGTTCGTCCGTTTCTTGTGGTAAATAAACTTACATATCCGTCAGAAAACTTGGGAACTTTCCCTGTCTTAGCATCGCGATTAGCATAATCTAATTCCTGAATACAACGACCACTTGGCGTATAATATTTAGAAATTGTAGCCTTCATTTGTGTTCCGTAATTTAGCTTAAAATAACGTTGCACTAAGCCTTTACCAAAAGAGCGTTCGCCCATAATTACGGCACGATCGTAATCTTGTAAAGCACCAGAAACAATTTCTGAAGCTGATGCAGAGTGATCGTTTATTAAAACAACTATAGGGATTTCTGTATCTAAAGGATCTTGGCTTGTTTTATAAGTTCTGCTATTTTTTTTAATTTTTCCTCGAGTATCAACCACCTTTAATCCTTTTGGGATAAATAAATTAGTAATATTTACGGCATCAAATAAAGAGCCACCAGGATTGCTTCGTAAATCGAAAACCAACTTTTTCATCCCTTTTTCTTTTAATTCTTTAAAAGCTTTAGAAACCTGTTGTGTTGCTTTTTGACTTGTAAAACGGGTTAAAATAATATAGCCAGTTTCTGTATCAATCATATCGTAAAAAGGAACCGGATTTACAATAATTTTATCTAGTTTTAAGTTGATGTTTTTAGTAATATTGTTTCTGAGAATAACTAAAGAAAGCTCTTTATTAGGAGTTCCTTTTATCATTTGAGAATATTGACTTTTCTCTAACTCAACCAATTTTTGATCATTTACAGTGGTAATAATATCACCAGCTTTTAAACCTGCTTTATCAGCTGAAAAACCTTTGTAAACCTCAGTAATTACAATGCCTTTTTTTGTGTAAAAAGTAGTAATTCCGATGCCACCATATTCCCCTTCACGGCGAATTCGTGCATCTTCCACTTCTTGTTCGTCGTAAAAATTAGTGTAAGGATCTAAGCTTTTTAAAGTGTTTTTTATGGCTTTATTAGTTAACTCACCAGGGTTAATTTCATCAATATAATTAATGTTTAACTCCTTAAATAGGTTGTTGTAAATCTCTATTTGTTTCGCTATTTCAAAAAAGCGAGATTGAAATGAGAACAACAATGAAATGATAACTAGAGCGCTAAAAAAAAGTACTTTTCTATTTTTCATCCTTGGTAGTTTCTGCAACAAAAAGTGTTAATAATTTCTGCATTTTACGTTCTATATCAGCATACGTCCATTCATCTCTTGCAATATAAGAAATCATAAATACATGCGGTTGATTTACAGCGTCATAAACAGTATATTTTTCTTTTCTGTAGGTTTCTCGAAGTAACCGTTTGATGCGGTTTCGATCAACAGCGCTTTTAAAATTTCTTTTAGGAACAGAAACCCCTACCTGAACAGGAAATTTAGAAGTATGTTCAGTTTGAATATATACCATTCGAAGCGGAAATACTTTTATAGATTTCCCCTCTTCGTATAGCTTTTCTATTAGCTTTTTGCTCTTTAATCGTTCTTGTTGTCCTAGCGTAAATCTCATCTATTACAAACATACATAAATCGATACTAAAAACCATTTTTTTGAGTATTTTTGAATCAATACTTTTAAATAAAACTACTGTAATTAACTTTAGCGCAAACCTATGAAAGCCGATTTGTTTCAAGCTCCCGATTATTATCAAACAGATGATTTATTAACTAATGAGCACAAACTTGTTAGAGATACTGCTCGTGAATGGGTAAAGAAAAATTTATCACCGATTATTGAAGATGCTGCGCAAGAAGCGAAATTCCCTACACAATTATTAGGTGGTTTAGCTGAGGTTGGTGCTTTTGGTTCATATATACCTCAAGAATATGGTGGCGCAGGATTAGACCAAATTTCTTACGGATTAATAATGCAAGAGTTAGAGCGTGGTGATAGCGGTATTCGTTCAACAGCATCGGTGCAATCTTCGTTAGTAATGGGGCCAATTTATAATTACGGAAACGAAGCGCAGCGAAAAAAGTATTTACCAAAATTAGCTTCTGGTGAATGGATAGGGAGTTTTGGTTTAACAGAGCCTAACCACGGAAGTAATCCGGCAGCAATGGAAACTAAGTTTAAAGATATGGGAGACCATTACTTACTTAACGGTGCAAAAATGTGGATTTCTAATGCGCCTATTTGTGATGTTGCTGTGGTTTGGGCAAAGAACGAAGAAGGGCGTATTCATGGTTTATTAGTTGAAAGAGGTATGGAAGGTTTTTCTACACCAGAAACACATAATAAATGGTCATTAAGAGCCTCAATTACAGGAGAGCTTATTTTTGATAATATAAAAATCCCTAAAGAAAATTTATTGCCTAACAAATCAGGGTTAGGAGCACCGTTGTTATGTTTAGATGCTGCTCGTTATGGTATTGCTTGGGGTGCAATTGGTGCGGCGATGGATTGCTATGATACAGCTTTGCGTTATGCAAAAGAACGCACACAATTTGGTAAACCAATAGGCCAATTTCAACTTCAACAAAAAAAATTGGCTGAAATGATTACTGAAATTACCAAGGCACAATTGTTAATTTGGCGATTGGGTGTTTTAAAAAATGAAGGACGTGCAACGTCGGCTCAAATATCTATGGCAAAACGTAATAATGTAGATATGGCTATAAAAATAGCCAGAGAAGCAAGACAAATTTTAGGCGCCATGGGAATATCAGGAGAGTATTCTATTATGAGACATGCAATGAATTTAGAAAGTGTAATTACCTATGAAGGAACACATGATGTTCATTTATTAATTACCGGTTTAGATATTACCGGATTAAATGCTTTTAAATAAAAAGAAATGTTCTGGTTATTAAGTCCCCCGAAAATGAACAGAACACTTCCCTTTAAATTAACTATTCATAAAATAAGAAGAAGTACTCTAAAAGTTTAACCACCAACATATAAATAGAGTACTCCTTCTAATAATTAACTATTATAATTATTGATACAAAGGGTTATTCTTTTTTCTTATCGCTATTTATAAGAATTAAGAGCGTTGTAACTAACCCAAGGCAAACAAAACCAAAAATGATTATCATTACGGTACCGTTTATCCATGAAACTAAGGGTAAATTAACTAACTGTATCATATCATTTTCATTTACTTCAAAAGTAAATATATGTTTTGAATCAAAACATGATTTTTATCAGGTTTCAAAAAATAGATTATTAGAATTTTAAGAGCCTAATCGGACAAAAATATAATTAAGTTCGGTTGCTGCTTTTTTCTTTTTTCCCTTTGTAAATTAATTCAGTTGTTTCTTCACCTTCACCTTTAGTAGTTGTTTTAATAGTATTATTGATTACTGAAGGGGTGATGCAGAAAACACAACAAATAGGAAAATGATCAGAACCTATATATCCTAAAAGACGTAATTCTTTTATAATAATAGAAGTGCTGTGAAAAACTAAATCTAAAGGAGCTCTAAAAAACCAATATTTAGCATGATAGGAGGCAAGAATTCCTCGTCCATTTCTGCCATCAATTAGCCCACTATTTTTACGAAATAAATCAGCAATTCTAGACCAAGATACAGTGTTAAAATCGCCAACAACAAGTGTAGGTTTATTAATTTCTTTAACCCGTTTAGCGATACACATTAGGTCGCCATCGCGTTCCTTAGAGGTTGTTTCTTCGGTTGGGCTAGGCGGCGGCGGATGCACACAGAAAACAACAAAACCTTCTCCGTTTTTGTTTTTAAAATGAGCCTCAATACTAGGGATGTCATTGGCAACAAAGTAGTGTGTCTTTATTTTTTGAAAAGGAATTTTAGCATATAAATGCATTCCGTAGGTATTATCTAAGGTTATTTTTTGGGTATAAGGATATTCGTTTTCTAGGCTGCGCATTTCAAACTCCCAATCTTCATTACTTTCTATAGTAACAAAAAAATCAGGTTTTTCACTTCGGATAAAATCTTTAAACCTTTTAAACTGAGAATTAAATTGATAAATATTAGCAGAAATAACTTTAAAACTTTCTGAATAGACAGTACTTTTATTTTCAGACTTATAGAATTTTGTAAAACGAGCTAAAAGGTATGAATTATAAATAATTAAAGTAATTTGGAACATTAAGACGAACCAAAACCAATTATTTTTATCACTAAAAACAAAAAGACCAATACTTGTAATTATTTGAAGTATTAATAGCTGTATTTTAATAAATTCGGGAACACGAAAAACCCAATGCTGATTTTTCACAAACGGCAGTAGATTTAAAAAAATAAGGACTAACGATAAAATTAAAAAAAAAACATCCATTTCTAAGAATTTACACAAAGTTACCAAAAATAGAATGCCTATTCCATTAGCTTAATATTGAGGTAAAAGTTAAAGTTATTTTTTAAATTTAGTATCTAATCCATCAATACTAGTTTGGTTTTTGTCTTCCCAATATTGCTCAATTTCACTTTCTCCTATATCGTTTGCCCAATCTAATAACTCGTTGCGTTCTTCTTTGTATTCATAGAAAGGGATTGACATACCACATGAATTTTGTGCGCTTTCAATAGTTACATCAAATATTTGTCGGGTGCCTGATAGTTTAGGAAATTGACTAATTAATTCATTCCAATTCGTATCATTTGGCAATACTTCTTTTGCTTTGCCGTATAAGCGTAAAATGTTAGGAGCGCCTTCAAAAGCACAAAACATAATAGTAATTCTCCCGTTTTCTAATAAGTGAGCTGAGGTTTCGTTTCCGCTACCAGTAACACTTAACCATGCAACGCGGTTTTCGTTTAATACACGAAAAGAATCCATTCCTTTTGGAGACAAATTTATGCGTCCGTCTTTAGCAGCCGTTGCTACAAAAAACACCTTTTGTGTTTCTATAAATTTTTGAATTCTAGAAGTAATTTTATTGTAAAATTTAGCCATAATAATTTTTAATCTTCCCAATCTTTAGTACGTTCAACCGCTTTTTGCCATTTTGCGTATAATTTTTCTCTTTTTTCTGAAGAAAAAGTAGGAGTAAATGTGTTATTAATTTTTCGCCTATTTAAAATATCTTGTTGTTTCCATAATCCAACACAAATACCAGCTAAATAGGCAGCACCCATAATGGTGGTTTCAATAATTTCTGGTCGTTCAACTTTTGTATTTAAAATATCTGCTTGAAATTGCATTAAATAATCATTAGCACAAGCGCCGCCATCAACTTTTAACGAAGTTAATTTAACTTCGCTATCTTTTTGCATTACCTCTAAAATATCTTTAGTTTGGTAGGCAAGCGAATCTAAAGTTGCTTTTATTATATGATTTTTACCTGTGTCGCGAGTTAATCCGAAAATAGCACCACGCGCATACATATCCCAATAAGGTGCGCCTAAACCCGCAAAAGCAGGGACAACATATACAGGGTTTTCTTCTGTTATACTTTTAGCTATAGCTTCACTTTGTTCAGCATTGTTAATAATTTGCAATCCGTCACGTAACCACTGAATTGCCGATCCTGCAACAAACACACTTCCTTCAAGCGCATAATATACTTTATTATCAATTCCCCAGGCAATGGTAGTTAACAATCCGTTTTTAGAGTATTCAAGATTTTCACCAGTATTCATTAGCATAAAACAGCCGGTACCGTAGGTGTTTTTAGCTTCCCCTTTAGTAAAACATGCTTGTCCGAAAAGAGCTGCTTGCTGATCTCCAGCAATTCCTGTAATCGGAATTTGATACCCGTCTAATTCATAATTTCCAAAATGATGAGATGAGGGTTTTACTTTTGGTAATATTGATAGAGGAATACTGAGTTCTTTTAATAATTTTTCGTTCCAACACAAATTTTTAATATCATACAGCATAGTTCGCGAAGCATTGCTGTAGTCTGTAGCATGAACTTTACCATTGGTTAAGTTCCAAAGTAACCAGCTATCAATAGTGCCAAATAGTAAATTTCCTTTATCAGCTTCTAATTTTGCACCTTCAACATTGTTTAGTATCCAATTTATTTTGGTGGCAGAAAAATAACTATCTATTACTAAGCCTGTAGTTTTACGCACATAGTTTTCTAATCCTTTTTTCTTTAATTGCTCGCAAATAGTAGCTGTTCGTTTGTCTTGCCAAACAATAGCATTGTATATTGGTTTACCGGTGTTTTTATTCCAAACAACAGTGGTTTCTCTTTGGTTTGTAATACCAATTCCAACAATTTCTGAAGGTAGAATTTTAGCTTTAAGAATTACTTCTTTTAATGTAGATAACTGAGTTTCTAAAATCTCTTCAGCATTGTGTTCTACCCAACCAGGATGTGGAAAAATTTGCTTAAATTCCTGCTGATTTATTGCAATTATTTCTCCCGATTCGTTAATAATTACCGAACGAGAACTCGTAGTACCTTGATCTAACGCAAGAATATATTTTGCCATTTACATTATAATGTAATAATTAAAAAAAGCAATTTACAATTTAAAATTTGGCAAATAAAAAACCTTCTTGATAATTTTATCAAGAAGGTTTTTACCCCTTTTTTAATTACTACTAATGTTTTAAAGCATATCCAGCCCCTTTACCTAATTCAGATAAAGTAGCTAAAAAGTCGTTTAAAATTTTTGTAGTTTTTTTAAGTAAAAAAATCCCCATCTTTTTAAAATTTAATTAATACCCCTTAATTTTTGTTCAAAAGAACACTACAAATATATGGCAGCTATTTTGTTTTATAAAGGGGATTACCGCAACAAAAAGTGTGTATTTCCGTATGGGAATAGAGGTTAATTTTATAGCTGTAAAAAACCTTCTAGAAATTTCTAGAAGGTTTGTTTTCCCCTTAAGTATCATATTTCGTTATATCCCCATATTTACAAAGCATGATATGACAAATATATAGTACTTATATTGTTTTAGAAAAGGGATTACCGCAAAAAAAAGTGTGTATTTCCGCAAAGTCTATAAAGATGAATAATAGATTATTACTACTAGTGTTTTAATGCGTAACCAGCTCCTTTACCTAGTTCTGATAAAGTTGCTAAAATTTCGTTTAAAATTCCCGTTGTTTTTTTAAGTAAATAAATCCCCATTTTTATAATTTTTAATTAACACCCTTTAATTTTTGTTCAAAAGGACACTACAAATATATGGGAGCTATTTTGTTTTATAAAGGGGATTACCGCAACAAAAAGTGTGTGTTTCCGTATGGCTATAGAGGTTAATTTATAATATAAAAAACCTTCTAGAAATTTCTAGAAGGTTTTTATTCCTTAATTGCCATCTTTGTTATATCCCCATATTTACAAAGCATGATATGACAAATATATAGTACTTATATTGTTTTAGAAAAGGGATTACCGCAAAAAAAAGTGTGTATTTCCGCAAAGTCTATAAAGATGAATAATAGATTATTACTACTAGTGTTTTAATGCGTAACCAGCTCCTTTACCTAGTTCAGATAAAGTTGCTAAAATTTCGTTTAAAATTCCCGTTGTTTTTTTAAGTAAAAAAATCCCCATTTTTATAATTTTTAATTAACACTCTTTAATTATTGTTCAAAAGAACACTACAAATATATGGCAGCTATTTTGTTTTATAAAGGGGATTACCGCAACAAAAAGTGTGTATTTCCGTATGAGTATAGAGGTTAATTTTATAGCTGTAAAAAACCTTCTAGAAATTTCTAGAAGGTTTGTTTTCCCCTTAATATCATATTTCGTTATATCCCCATATTATTGAAATCTGATGTTACAAATATATAGCAGCTCTTTTATTTAATAAAGGGGATTACCGCAAAAAAAAGTGTGTATTACCGCAATGATTTTTATGAAAATTATAAAAACAAAAAAACCCATCAATAGCCTTGATAGGTTTTTTAAACTTGTTTCTTTTTCAAAATCTTCCCATATAGTGTTTTTAACACACTGGGGCAAATATATAAGTGTCTGTTGAAGCTTAAAAGGGGATTACCGCAAAAAAAAGTGTGTATTACCGCAAAAAATTAATCAAGAATACCTAACTCCTTAGCTTTTAGTACTAAATCAGTGTTGTTTTGTGCTTGTAAGTCGGTACGAAGTTTGGCTAGTTTACTTTCTATAGATCTTACTTTAACTAAAGAGCCATCAGGTTTTTTTACAATACCTTCTAAATTGGCAATTTTAGCATGTTTTGGGAGTTCTTTTAAAATTTGAATGGCAACTTCATCCATTTGAATTTCTACTAAAGCTCTTTTTAATAATTTTTGATGTATTTCATGCGTATAATACACCTCGCCTTTTAACATTTTTTGAATAGCAAATGTTAATTCATCTGTACTGCAATTTCCTTTTAAAATATAAGCAAACGGATTTAAATTATGAATAACATTAAATACGCGATTGGTTTCAGAATGACCAGTAATTACACCCGTTTTTATAGCAATTTTTTCTTGTTGAATAGCTTTTATTAAAGCTTCACCTCCATCTAAAATAACGTTTCCGTTATTGTTATCGAAACTTAAATCGGTAAAAACAATATGAAAAGGATTGCTATGAAGTGTTGTTTTTATTCTAGAAAAGGCCTCGTCGCAAGAGTTGGCAGTTTCTATTTCTAAATTATCAATATCTTTTAAATAAGATAAGATACCTTCAATTATTAATTGATGATCATCAACTAAGAGTATTTTTATTTGTCCAGACATTTATGGGGATTTGTATACTAGTTTTTGTTCCGTTACCTACCTCACTTTTAATATCTAAAGAGCCGCTTAGCTCTTCAACACGCTCTTGTAGGTTTTGTAAACCAATTCCTTTTTTACTAATATTAGTATCAAAACCAATACCATTATCAGTAATAGTCAAATGTACATATTTTTTATGTACAATAAAATCGATACTTATTTTACTTGCCTGTGCGTACTTTTTACTGTTTTGTATACTTTCACGAGTGCTTAAATATAGTAAGCGTTTAATAGCATCATTTATAGTGTGCCATTCATTTTCTTGTAACCCAGCAACAGTTATTCTAAAATCTAGTTCAAAATAATCGCTTACTAAATTAATTATTTGATCTTTAAAAGAAACTTTACCAAAACTAACACTACTTAATTGATGCGATAAATTACGCACATTTTCTTTAACAGTATCTAGTTTTTTTGCTTCTTCAAATAGGTTAGATTTTTCTAATTTTTGATGTAGTAAACGCAAATCTCCAGCAACTTCATCGTGCAGTGACTTTGCAATTTGCTGTCGCTCGTGTTCTCTTGCTTGTACTCTTTCTAACTGCGCCAAGTATAATAGTTTTCTTTTTCTGAAAAAGAAAAACAAGATACTCACCACAAATAATAACAAACCACTTGCAGCAGCCAACCAACCAATAGTTTGTTGTTGTTTGTGGTACACAATTTCTACTTGCTTTTTTTGGTTATCAGACTTTAAAACAGTGTTTTCTTTTTCTTTTTTATCAGTTTCGTACCTAATTTTAGCAAACTGATTTTTTAGTTGACGCTCCTTTTGAAATAAACTATCATTAAGGGTAATGTATTGTTGTAAGTAGTTCTTTGATTGCTCTCCTTTTGTTAAGGCTGAAAGGTTTTGTAAAGCTTCTAACCAAGATTTATTATTGTGGGTTTGTTTGGCATAATTTAATGCTTTATTTGAATGAAAGAGTGCTTTTTTATTTTGATTTAGATCCTTGTAATAGTTAGAAATATTTATAAGTGTGATACTAGCATTACTAAGATTATTATTGGTTTCTCTAATTTTTAAAACCTCATTATACTGTTTTAAAGCATTTATTTTATTACCTAGTAAAAAATTACTAGCAGTTAAATTTTCTAATAAAAGGGCATATTGTATTGGGTATTTTTCCTTAATGCTATCAAAGGCTAATCCTTTTTTAAAATAAGTTATTGCTTTTTTGGTTTTATTTATTTTTTGATATAATAAACCAAAATTATTTATAACATATAAGTGTGTAGCCGCTTTTCTTCCAGGGTCTTTTGTTTTTTTATTAATAATTAGTGCTTTCTGATAATTTTTAGAAGCTGAAATTGTATTATTTAATTCCTGTGAAACGATACCTAAATTATTATAGACACTTTGTAAATACCGATAAGATTTTATAGGTTCAAGATAATGTAGAGCTTCAATTGAGCTTATTTCCGAGCCTAAATAATCTTTAGCCTCTCTCTGTAAATTAGCGATACTTAATAAACGCCTGCCAACTGATAATGAGTCTTTTAATTGTTTAGAGATGTTTTTAGATTGATGATAGAAATAAAAAGCACTATCAATATTTAGTTTAACTTTTTGTTCTAGAGCTTTAAAATGTAATTGTTTTGCTAATAAAGAAGAGTCTTTAGTCTTTATGTAGAGATTATTAATATTGTTGTTAGCGAATTTTAAATCTTTAAGTGATTTATTATAAAAAGAATGAAGCCCTAATTTAATATTTGTTTTTTTTATTAAAGAATCAATATTAGATTCATTTGCAAAAAAAACTGCTTTTTTAAGAAAAGGAATTTTTTTAGCCCTATAAAGGTTATCTGCTTTCTTTAAATAAAAATCAACAGAATCCGTTGCTTCGTTTTGTGAAAAAGAAAATTGAATAAAAAAGAGGAAAGAAAAAAAGAGGAAATGTCTATGCATAAAAAATATTAACACCCTGTTATTTAACAAGGTGTTGTAAATAAGTTTATTTTCCGTCACCGCCAGTATTTCCAGTACCACCACCGCCAGTCGTAGGGTTATCGGTACCAGTCGTAGGGTTGTCTGTGTCTGGGCTTAAAGTCATTGCCACTTCTTGTAAATTTTTGTTTTCCATAGTAATAGTTTTTAATTAAAAATTTTAGAGGGGGACTAAATAAGGAATCTAATGTATAGTGTTTATAGGAGAAAGCCAAGAAATTAACAAACTTTTTGCAAACGTCATTGCGACTAGCAGGAAGCAATCTTTAATTTGTTAGTTCTAAATGTAGCAGGTAACGTCGTTCGTATCTCTCTCGTAATGACGCGTTGTTTTGTGTTTTTGTCATTGCGATTTTAACCTTTTACGTCATTGCGAATAGCAGGAAGCAATCTTTAACTTGTTCGTTTGAAATGATGAGATTACGTCGTTCGTACCTCTCTCGTAATGACGTGTTGTTTTTTGTTTTTGTCATTGTGGTTAAAGTAGGTGGTCCTTGGCACGTCATTGCGAGGCACGAAGCAATCTTAGGCTTTTTAGTTATAAATGTAGCAGATTACGTCGTTCGTGCCTCTCTCGTAATGACGTTTTGTTTTTTGTTTTTGTCATTATGAATTTAACCTTTTTCGTCATTGCGAGGCACGAAGCAATCTTAGGCTTTTGAGTACTGAATGTAGAGATTACTTCGTCGTTCCTCTCTCGTAATGACGTGCTGTTCTGTATTACCGTCATTGCGAATTTAATTTTCCTCGTCATTGCAAGTTACGAAGCAATCTTTAGCTTTTGAGTTCTGAATTGTGAGGTTACTTCGTCGTTCCTCTCTCGTAGTGACGTATTGTTTTTGTCATTGCGATTTTAACCTTTTACGTCATTGCGAGGCACGAAGCAATCTGTAACTTTTGAGTTCGAAATAAAGAGATTACTTCGTCGTTCCTCCCTCGTAATGACGTATTGTTTTTGTCATTGCGTTTTTAACCTTTTACGTCATTGCGAGGCACGAAGCAATCTGTAGCTTTTGAGTTCTAAATGAAGGGATTACTTCGTTCGTGCCTCTCTCGTACTGACGTGCTGTTTTGTGTTTTTGTCATTGCGATTTTAATCTTTTACGTCATTGCGAGGCACGAAGCAATCTTTAGCTTTTGAGTTCTGAATTGTGAGGTTACTTCGTTCGTACCTCTCTCGTAATGACGTGTTGTGTTTTTGTCTTCCGTCATTGCGAATTTAATTTTCCTCGTCATTGCGAGGCACGAAGCAATCTTTAGCTATTGGGTTTTGAATGTAGCAGATTACTTCGTTCGTACCTCTCTCGTAATGACGTGCTGTTCTGTATTACCGTCATTGCGAATTTAATCTTCCTCGTCATTGCGAGGCACGAAGCAATCTTTAGTTTAGGAGTTCTAAACGGAGAGATTACTTCGTTCGTACCTCTCTCGTAATGACGTGCTATTTTATGTTTTTG
Source organism: Tenacibaculum sp. SM2510 (assembly GCF_057002845.1). Classification (NCBI taxonomy): domain Bacteria; kingdom Pseudomonadati; phylum Bacteroidota; class Flavobacteriia; order Flavobacteriales; family Flavobacteriaceae; genus Tenacibaculum; species Tenacibaculum sp. SM2510. Next base: position 1,771,753 of record NZ_CP192703.1, on the reverse strand, counting down.
TCATTGCTCCCAGAGGGAAAAAAATCATGTCATTGTGCTGAAAATGAAACAATTTTACGTCATTGCGAGGCACGAAGCAATCTTAGGCTTTTGAGTACTGAATGTAGAGATTACTTCGTCGTTCCTCTCTAGTAATGACGTGCTGCTCTGTATTACCGTCATTGCGAATTTAATCTTCCTCGTCATTGCGAGGCACGAAGCAATCTTTAGCTTAGGAGTGTTGAATTATGAGATTACTTCGTCATTCCTCTCTCGTAATGACGTGCTGTTCTGTATTACCGTCATTGCGAATTTAATCTTCCTCGTCATTGCGAGGCACGAAACAATCTGTAACTTTTGAGTTCTGAATGTAGAGATTACTTCGTCGTTCCTCCCTCGTAGTGACGTGTTATTTTGTGTTTTTGTCTTCCGTCATTGCGAGTTTAATCTTCCTCGTCATTGCGAGGCACGAAGCAATCTTTAGATTAGGAGTTTTGAATTATGAGATTACTTCGTCGTTCCTCCCTCGTAGTGACGTGTTATTTTGTCTTCGGTCATTGCGAATTTAATTTTCCTCGTCATTGCGAGGCACGAAGCAATCTTTAGATTAGGAGTTTTGAATTATGAGATTACTTCGTCGTTCCTCTCTCGTGATGACGTGTTGTGTTTTTGTCTTCCGTCATTGCGAATTTAATCTTCCTCGTGATTGCGAGGCACGAAGCAATCTTAGGTTTTTGAGTTCTGAATGTAGAGATTACTTCGTCGTTCCTCTCTCGTGATGACGTGTTGTGTTTTTGTCTTCCGTCATTGCGAATTTAATTTTCCTCGTCATTGCGAGGCACGAAGCAATCTGTTTTTTTTAAGTTAAATACCCAGTCTTTAGATAAATCTAACCAACCAGAATTTTCTAGATTAATTAAATCCTCTTTTCTTTTTCTATTACCTGATTTTAATTGTTTTTCTCGTGTAATAGCATCAACTATAGAAGGAAATTGCTCGTAATACACTAATTTGTTACAATTATATTTAGATGAAAAACCTTTGTATCTGGCTGTTTTATGTTCGTAAATTCTCTGAATTAAGTTTGATGTTACCCCAATATAAATTGAGGTATTATTCATATTGGTTAAAAAATAAACACACGGGTTTTTCATACTTTACAATTTACATTATTGTAAAGTATGATGCAATTTTTAAAGTTGTAAGTTTTTGAATGTAGAGATTACTTCGTCGTTCCTCCTCGTAATGACGTGTTATTTTGTGTTTTTGTCTTCCGTCATTGCGAGGCACGAAGCAATCTTTAGCTATTGGGTTTTGAATGTAGCAGATTACTTCGTTCGTACCTCTCTCGTAATGACGTATGTTATGAAGTGATTTTATTAAATAAATCCCAAAGAACAACTCCACAACTTACTGATATATTTAAAGAATGCTTAGTTCCTAATTGGGGAATTTCAATACAAAAATCGGCAGCAGAAACCACTTCTTGTTGTACACCTTTTACTTCGTTACCCATTACAACCGCATATTTTTGATTAGTTTCGGGAGTGAATTTATTCAGCATGGTACTGTTTTCAGCTTGCTCTATCGCTAAAATTTTTACATTGTCTTTTTTTAATTTGTCAACCAAGTCAATTGTATTTTCAACATGCTCCCATGCAACAGATTCGGTAGCTCCTAAAGCAGTTTTATGAATCTCTTTGTTGGGTGGAGTAGCCGTAATTCCGCAGAGATATATTTTTTCAATTAAAAAAGCATCCGAAGTTCTAAAAACCGACCCCACATTATTTAAACTACGAATATTGTCTAGTATTACAATAATAGGCGTTTTTTCGGTTTGTTTAAATTCATCTACCGTAATTCTACCTAATTCATTGTTTTTTAGTTTTCTCATAATGTTTCAAATTTTGCATCATTGCGACACGACACGGAAGTAATCTATAGTTTTTCAGTTCTTAAAAGAGAGATTACTTCGTCATTCTTCCTCGTAATGACGTGTTATTTTCATTTCTATCATTGCTACTAAAAGGAAGAGATCTTATATTTTTTGCACCTAATAAAAAGATTATTTCGCTGTTCCTCTTCGTAATGATGTTTTATTTTCATTTCTGTCATTGCGACTAAAAGGAAGCAATCTTAATATTTCCCCTCTTAATTAAAAGATTATTCCGTTATTCTTCCTCTTAATGATGCATTTTCTATTTTGATTTAAAAGAGTCACAATATCAAATAATTAAATAGAATTATATAACAACAATAACGCTTTTCATATCTTCGCAAAACTAATTGAAAAAATCTAAAAAGTTGGCAAAAACAAAGGCAAAAAAGGTGACTCCATTAATGCAGCAATACAACGGAATTAAAGTTAAATATCCGGATGCAATGTTGCTTTTTAGGGTGGGAGACTTTTATGAAACCTTTGGTGAAGATGCAGTAAAAGCATCTAAGATTTTAGGAATTATTTTAACCAAAAGAGGGGCAGGAAGTGAAAGTGAAACTGCTTTGGCTGGTTTTCCGCATCACTCGTTAAATACCTATTTGCCTAAATTAGTAAAATCGGGTTTACGAGTTGCTATTTGCGATCAACTAGAAGATCCTAAAATGACAAAAACGATTGTAAAACGTGGTGTTACCGAATTGGTTACTCCGGGTGTTGCTTTAAATGATGAGGTATTACAATCGAAGTCAAATAATTTTTTGGCCGCAGTACATTTTGGAAAGAAAATAGTAGGTGTTTCTTTTTTAGATGTTTCTACAGGAGAGTTTTTAATTGCCCAAGGAAACGAAGAATATATCGATAAATTGTTGCAAAACTTTACGCCAAGTGAAGTGTTGGTTGAGAAAAAAAATAAACAGCGATTTTTAGAACTGTTCACCAATCGTTTTCATACTTTTTATTTAGAGGATTGGGTTTTTCAGAAGGAATACGGAAACGATTTATTAAGCAATCATTTTAAAGTTAAAAATTTAAAAGGATTTGGTGTTGAAGAATTAGAACAAGGTATTGTTGCTGGTGGAGCAGCGATGTATTATTTATCAGAAACACAGCATAATAAAATAGAACACATACAATCGATAAGCAGAATTGCTGAAGATAATTATGTGTGGATGGATCGTTTTACCGTTAAAAACCTAGAGTTATATGGCGGAAACGATGTAAATGCTGTTTCTTTATTAAACGTTATTGATAAAACAATTTCTCCTATGGGGGGGCGTTTGTTAAAACGATGGTTAGCATTACCGTTAAAAGATTTAGAACAGATTAAACAACGTCACGAACTGGTAAAGTTTTTAATAGATAACGATGCTTTTTTTGAAACCGTTACGTATCAGTTAAATCAGGTTTCAGATATCGAACGATTAATATCTAAAGTAGCAACAGGTAAGGTGTCACCAAGAGAAGTAGTGTTGTTAAAAAACTCGTTAAAAGCAATTTTACCAATAAAAGAAGCTGCTGAAAAAAGTAATAATAAAACAGTTAAAGAAATAGGAAAACAGTTACACGATTGTAACCTATTGATTGATAAAATTATTGAAACTGTTTTAGAGGAAGCTCCTGTTAATATTAATAAGGGAAATGCGATTGCAAGCGGAGTTTCTGTAGAGTTAGATGAGCTACGAAGTATTTCTAATTCAGGAAAAGAGTATTTAGATAAAATGTTGGCTCGTGAAATAGAACGAACGGGTATTACGAGTTTAAAAATTGCATTTAATAACGTTTTTGGCTACTATATAGAGGTTCGAAATAGGTTTAAAGACCAGGTTCCTGAAGAGTGGATTCGTAAGCAAACTTTGGTAAATGCCGAGCGTTATATTACAGAAGAGTTAAAAGAATACGAAACAAAAATATTAGGAGCCGAAGAGAAAATTCAGCAATTAGAAGCAGATATTTTTGCAAAATTGGTGCAGTTTATTATTGGTTTTGTAAAGCCAGTACAGCAAAATGCTCAAAATATTGCAAAGATAGATGTGTTATTATCGTTTGCACAATTGGCGATAGATAACAACTATGTGCGTCCGATGATGGATGACAGCACAGATATAGAAATTAAAAACGGGCGTCATCCGGTAATAGAAAAACAGCTGCCAATTGGCGAAGAATATATTGCAAACGATGTGGTGTTAAATCGTAATCAGCAACAAATAATCATGATTACGGGTCCCAATATGTCAGGTAAATCGGCAATATTACGCCAAACAGCCTTGATAGTTTTGTTAGCGCAAATGGGAAGTTATATTCCTGCTCAGAATGCCCGAATTGGTATTGTTGATAAAATTTTTACTAGAGTAGGCGCGAGTGATAATATTTCGATGGGAGAATCTACCTTTATGGTTGAAATGAACGAAACAGCATCAATCTTAAATAATATATCTGAACGTAGTTTAGTATTGTTAGATGAAATTGGTAGAGGAACTTCTACTTACGACGGAATTTCAATCGCTTGGGCTATTGCCGAATATTTACATGAGCATCCATCAAAAGGAAAAACGTTATTTGCTACGCATTATCACGAGTTAAATGAAATGACAAGTACGTTTAAGCGAATTAAAAACTTTAATGTATCGGTAAAAGAACTAAAGGATAGTATTATTTTCTTGCGTAAGTTAGTTGCTGGCGGAAGTAATCATAGTTTTGGTATTCATGTAGCAAAAATTGCAGGAATGCCGAATTTGGTAATCAGTAGGGCACAAAAAATTCTAAAAAAACTAGAAGAGAACAACGCACATAAAGAGGTTAAAGAAGTTTTGAAAGATAGTCAACATGAAGACATGCAAATGAGCTTTTTTCAGCTAGATGATCCTTTGTTAGAAGATATTCGTGATGAAATTTTAGCTACAAATATTGATACACTTACACCAATTGAAGCTTTAATGAAGTTGAATGAAATTAAGCGAATGTTGGTGAAAAAATAAAACTGTTTAGAAAGATAAATTTCCGTCAACCTGAATTTATTTCAGGTTCTCATACAAATTGGTTATCGGTATGATTTGATTCTGAAACAAGTTCAGAATGACGTTTTAAAAACTCTCTAAACAGTTTGTTAACATTATAGTTTTCCTCTTAAAACTAAAACAGGAACATTACAATTAAATTCCTTTTTTTGAATCGAATTTTTTTCCCAAAGCTTTTGAAAAAAACCTCTTTTTCTTCTAAAAACACATAATAAATCTGGATTATGAGATTGAAAATGCTCTAAAACGCCTAGAAAAGTAGTTGCGTTTTCTGTAACTGTTAAATTATTTTTTGTCTTTTTTAATTCGCTATCTAAAACTAAATCTTCTTCAGTATAATCAGGTGTTTTTACCAACAATAAATTAGATGAAGCAACAAAAGTATTTATAATTTTATGCAAAGGATCTAGCACATTTTTTTTATTTATAACTCCCGATTTAAAAGCTGTTAACACAGATTTTATAGGGATAAATTTATAGCTATCAGGAACAACTAGCATCGGAATATCAGTTTGTTTTAAAATACTACCAGAGGTACTTCCTAAAAACATTTCTTCTTTAATAGAGTTACTTTTAGGGCCCATAATAATTAAATCGATATTTAATTCTCTGTTTATAGAGGTAATACTTTCTAACACATTTCCTTTAGCAGAAATCATTTTTATGTTTACATTTTTTCTATGAACAGCATTAATCATTGTGCGTAAATATAAATTTGTTTCTCGCTGCATGGTGTCGTCTGCATTTACAAACGTACCTGCTTTAGATAAAACTTTATAGGCGCGCATTACAAATACTTTGGCATTCACAGCTTCAGCAAAATCTATGGCATATTGTAAGGTGTTTATTGAGTTGTCTGTTGAGCCAATAGGAACTAATATGTGTTTCATAAAATATTTTTAGTAGTTTTAAGGTATTGATATGGTTAGTAATATACAAAGATATTTAAAATACATTAATTTAAGCAAATCGCTTCTTAATGTACTATAATAGCTGTTCTTTTGCTCATAATTAAAAAGTATGAGTTACGATATAAGTTTTAAACGTATTAATAAGCTTGCTTTTCCGGCTTTAATAGCAGGAGTTGCTGAGCCTTTATTGTCTACGACAGATTTGGCAATTGTGGGAAATATTGATTACAATGCTACAGAAAGTATTGCTGCAATCGGAATTGTAGGTGCTTTTTTATCGATGCTTATTTGGGTTTTCGGGCAAGCTCGTAGCGGAATTTCGTCTATCATTTCACAATATGTTGGGGCAAATAAATTAGAGGAGGTTAAAAATTTACCTGCACAAGCTATTGTTATAATATTGATAACTAGTTTGATTATTTTAGGAATCAGTTATCCGTTTACGAAAGAAATATTTCAGTTTTACAATGCTTCAGGAACTATTTTAGAATATGCGATAGATTACTATAAAATACGTGTTTTTGGTTTTCCTTTTACGCTATTTGTAATTGCTGTTTTTGGTACTTTTAGAGGTTTACAAAACACCTATTACCCAATGCTAATTGCTATTATTGGTACCATTGTAAATATAGTATTTGATGTTGTTTTGGTATACGGTATTGATGGTTATATACCTGCAATGAATATTACAGGAGCAGCCTATGCAAGTGTAACGGCACAAGTTGTAATGGCACTTATTTCTGGATATTTATTAGTAACAAAAACCGAAATTTCATTAAAATTAAAATTGCCTTTTAACAAAGAAATTCCGAGGTTTATAAATATGATTTTAAACCTATTTGTACGTACAATCGCTTTAAATACTGCATTGTATTTTGCAACTTCTTATGCTGCTTCTTACGGAAAAGAATATATAGCCGCTTATACAATCGGACTTAATTTATGGTTAATGGGGGCCTTTATGATTGATGGTTATTCATCCGCGGGAAATATATTATCAGGAAAATTATTAGGCGCAAAGGATTATACGAATTTGGTTAAATTAGGTAATAAACTAATTATTTATGGTTTTGCATTTGGTAGTTTTTTAGCACTTGTAGGATTCGGTTTTTATAATTTTACAGGAAATATATTTACACAAGAACAAGAGGTGTTAATAGAGTTTTACAATACGTTTTGGATTATTTTAGTAATGCAGCCAATTTGTTCGATAGCCTTTATTTATGACGGAATGTTTAAGGGAATGGGAGAAATGAAGTATTTAAGAAATGTATTATTACTTTCAACGGGATTAGTTTTTATTCCAGTTTTATTATTTTTTGATTCAATAAATTATAAATTACATGCTATTTGGATAGCTTTTTTTGCTTGGATAATTGCTCGTGGAATTCCTTTAATTTTTAAATTTAGAAATACGTTTTTATCACGCTCACAAAAAGTGTAATTTTGAGGATAAAATAATCACAAAATGACCACAACAAGACAAAACGGAAGTTTATATACGCATATTGATAATAAAATAGCAACTATTGAATTCGGGCATCCGGCAAGTAATTCGTTTCCGAGTGAGTTATTAGCACGTTTAGCAAATGAATTTGATAAACTTTCCACTAATGAAGCTGTGGCTATTGTGGTGTTAAAATCAGAAGGTGATCGTGCTTTTTGTGCGGGTGCTTCTTTTGATGAGTTAGTTGCAATTGATAATTTGGAAGATGGAAAACAGTTTTTTTCAGGTTTTGCAAACGTACTAAATGCAATGCGTCGTTGTTCTAAATTAATTGTGGGTCGTGTACAGGGTAAAACTGTTGGCGGCGGCGTTGGTTTAGCAGCAGCTTGTGATTACGTATTGGCAACAGAACATGCTTCTATTAAATTATCTGAATTTACAATAGGTATTGGTCCGTTTGTAATTGAGCCTGCTGTAGAGCGTAAAATTAGCGTGAGTGGTTTGGCAGAATTAACATTAGATGCTTCTAATTGGAAAAATGCTTATTGGGCAAAAGAAAAAGGCTTATATGCTCGTGTTTTTGATTCGATTACCGATTTGGACAATGAGTTAGCTATTTTCACTGAAAAACTAGCTTCTTATAATCCGGAAGCATTAACAGAAATGAAAAGAGCATTGTGGAAAGGAACTGAACATTGGCATGAATTATTGATAGAAAGAGCCGAAACTTCAGGTAAGTTAGTGTTGTCTGACTTTACTAAAAAAGCATTGGCAAAATTCAAAAAATAAAAAAGGTTTTTAATTCAATATATGGAAGAGACAGAGAGTTATAAAATAGGGTTTGAATTAGGTGGGTGGATCTATCATAATCCGATATTATCAATAGCCGTAGGAGTTGTAATTTCTATAGGTTTCGTATGGTTATTAACAAAAATTGCAAAACAAATTCGTACTTTTGGCGAATAAAAAAATATAAATTATGGGAGGAGATTATTTATTTGCCATTTTAGCAGCAGGAGTAGCAATTGTATATTTTTACAATAAATACAGAGGTAATAAAAAACACAAAAGATAGTGAGTAATATTAGAATCACAAAGCAATTTAGTTTCGAAACAGGCCATGCTTTATATGGTTATGATGGTAAATGTAAAAATGTTCACGGTCATAGTTATAAGCTTTCTGTAACTGTAATGGGGCAGCCTATTACCGATAACTCGAACGTGAAATACGGAATGGTAATTGATTTTACAGATTTAAAGAAAATTGTAAAAGAAGAGATTGTTGATGTTTTTGATCATGCTACCGTGTTTAATAAAAATACACCTCATATTGAGTTGGCTAAAGAATTAAAGGATAGAGATCATCATGTTATTTTGGTAGATTATCAACCAACAAGTGAAATGATGGTTATTGATTTTGCTACAAAAATTAAAAACAGACTTCCAGAAAATATTAAACTTCACGCTATAAAACTACAAGAAACTGATACTAGTTTTGCAGAGTGGTTTGCAAGTGATAATTAAGATTTGAAAAGGATAAAAAGATAAAAGCTCAGCGTTAATTTAACGCTGAGCTTTTATCTTTTTATAAAGAATTACTTTCCGTTAAATTCATTCATTGTATTTGCCATTCCTGCTGTAATAAAAGAAGTAATAGCGTTAACAGAAGTTGGTATGCGTTCAATCATTTCGCTTTCTTCATCTTTGTTCCATTCTCCTAATACATAATCTACTTGGCGACCTCTGCCATAATCAGCACCAACACCAAAGCGAAAACGAGGATAAGCACCTGTGTTAAATTTATCTTGAATATCTTTTAATCCGTTGTGTCCGCCAGAACTACCTTTTGGTTTTATACGTAGTTTTCCGAAATCGATGTTTAAATCATCGGTAATTACCAATAAATTTTCAACCTGAATGTTTTCTTGTTGCATCCAATACATTACCGCTTTTCCACTTAAATTCATATAAGTGTTCGGTTTTAAAACGATCACTGTTTTCCCTTTAATTTTTAATTTGGCAATATCACCTAGTTTTTCAGTTTCAAAACTAGCATCGTGCTCTTTTACAAAAGCATCTACTATTTTAAAACCTATATTATGACGTGTGTTGTGATATTTATCACCGATATTACCTAAACCTACAATTAAAAATTTTTTCATCGAATGTTGCGCTGTATCTGTTGATTGTGTTTTAGAAAAGTTAAAAAACTTTTTAAATAATGAGTTTAAAATCATATTTCAAAAATAAAAAAAAGCGTTACACAAAGGTAACGCTTTTATAAAATTGCAGTATAATTTCTTATGCTTCTGCAGTAGCTTCAGCATCGTCTCCTTCTGCTGCTGCTTTTGCTGCGTTACGAGACATACGTACTTGAGCAACCACTGTGTTATCTGGGTGTAATAAAGAATAATTGTCATTCTTTAATTCAGTAACATATAATTTATTACCAATTTCTAATCTAGTAATATTAGCTTCAATAAAGTCAGGTAAGTTAGCTGGTAAAGCCTTTACTCTTAACTTACGTAAGTTGTGACGTAAAGCCCCACCTAACATAATACCTTTAGCAGTACCTACTAAGTGTACAGGGATTTCCATAGTAACCTCTTTGTCTTCAAAGATTTGGTAAAAATCTACATGTAAAATGCTTTCTGTTACTGGGTGAAATTGGATATCTTGTAAAACAGCACTATATTTTGTGCCATTTAATTCAATCGTAGCAGTAAATACATCTGGAGTAAATACTAAAGGCTTGAATGATTTTTCTTCTGCTGAAAAGTGAACAAGCTTGTCTCCTCCGTATAATACGCAAGGAACCTTTCCAGCATTACGTAAGGCTTTAGTTGCTTTTTTACCTACGCTTTCTCTTTGTGATCCGTTGATTGTAATTGATTTCATTACTTCTTTGTTTGTTAAATTTATTTACATTAAAAATTGTCCGCTAATCGATGTGTTATCATGAACTTTATGCATTACATCAGCGAATAAAGTGGCGCAAGTTACCACTTTTATTTTAGATATACTCTTTTTTAAAGGAATTGTGTCTGAAACAATTAGCTCTGTTAGTTGAGAGTTCTGAATTTTCTCGTAGGCGTCTCCTGACAGTATAGGGTGTGTACAAATTGCGCGAACGCTTAATGCACCTCTTTCCATCATTAAATTAGCAGCTTTAGTTAGAGTTCCACCAGTATCAATCATGTCATCAACAAGAATTACATTCTTCCCTTTTACATCACCAATTAATTCCATATGAGAAATTACATTGGCTTTTTCACGTTGTTTATAACAAATTACCACATCGCTTTCTAAATATTTAGAGTATGCATAAGCTCTTTTAGAACCTCCCATATCAGGAGAAGCAATTGTAAGGTTTTCTAGGTTTAAGCTTTTTACATATGGTAGAAAAATAGTAGAAGCAAATAAGTGATCTACAGGTTTTTCAAAGAAACCTTGTATTTGATCAGCATGTAAATCCATCGTCATAATTCTAGTAGCTCCGGCTGATTCTAGTAATTTAGCAACTAATTTTGCGCCAATAGCTACACGAGGCTTGTCTTTTCTGTCTTGACGAGCCCATCCAAAATAAGGAATTACAGCTGTAATATGCCTAGCTGAAGCACGTTTAGCAGCGTCGCACATTAATAGCATTTCCATTAAATTATCTGCAGAAGGAAATGTAGATCCGATAAGAAAAACTCTTCTACCTCTTACAGATTCTTCGAAAGCTGGTTGAAACTCACCATCACTAAAATGCGTGGTTTCTATATTACCAAGTGCTGCTCCGTATTCTTTAGCAATGTTTTTAGCAAGTTCAGTACTTTGAGAACAAGCAAAAATCTTTGGGCTTAATTGATTTATAGCCATTTACAAAATTGTATTTATAGTTAGTGTTGTTGTTATGGCAAAAGTAAAACTATTTTAAGAGTTTAAAACTTATTTTTAAACGAATTAATTAAAATATTTTATAGATTTGCACACTACTTAATGCTCGAGTGGCGGAATTGGTAGACGCGCTGGATTCAAAATCCAGTTTTTTCGGAAGTGCGGGTTCGATTCCCGCCTCGAGTACAAAAAAAGCGAGATGAATTTCTCGCTTTTTTTAATTGTCATTGACTTAATTTTTAAAAGTAATAATAGTTTTAGAATGATGTTTAACACTGTGAAAAATGTTCCCTTCAGAGTTATAAATATATTATAATTCCGGTAAAATTAATAACGGAATTTTACTATGAAAAGCTGATTTTTTAATGACGTTTTCTTCTAAAAGTCTATTTAAAAAATTATGTTTATGGTTTATTAAAACTAATAATTCACTTTCTGTTTTTTCTATATAGTTTTCTAAAGTATTAGTTTCAGAGTCATCCCAATCTATTTTTTTATATTCAACACCTAAGTCTTTAAAAATTTCTTTTAACTGTACTTTATGTGCTTTTTGCTTAGTGTTTAAAGCATATTCTTCAGAAAGATTTATAACTTCAATAGGGCAATCTTTTAAAATACTTAATTGAAGTAACGACTTTAGTTCTTTATTATTAAAGGGTCTTTTATAGTTTGTTGAAAACAATATTTGATGTAATAACTTGTATTTGTAGTTTGTTGGCACTATTAATATAGGGCAGTTATTAATAGTGTTAATAATCTTCATAGTATTTGTGCCAATAAAAGTTTCTTTTAAACTTTTGGCTCCTTTTGTTCCAGAGATTATTAAATCTATTTTTTTATCAGAAACAACTTCTTTAATTGCTTTTATTAATGAAGTTGAGTTAATAATAAATTGATACTCGAAATTTTCATTTTCTTTATTAAGAATGTCTATTAAGTATTTAGACTCTTCTTCAATTTCATTATCCATTTCATTAAACCATTCTTCACTTTTTTCAGTACTTAATAAATGTGGTTTTTCTGCGATATAAACATCTAACAAATAAATACAAACATCTAAGCCTTTAAAAAGTTTTTTAGTATAGTTTAAAGCATTGATAGCTGTTTCAGAAAAATCATATGGAATTAATATATTCTTCATAATTAGTTGATTATAATTAGTTTATCAAATGTAATTTTTTTTAAATAAAATCTATTATAAAAAAAATAAAAACATAATTTTGCAATTAAAACAACAATGAGTAATTTTTTATTGAATAAATATATTCTGCTCTTAATTTTATTATTAGTGCTTTCTGTTTTGGTTATTATCACCAAAAAAATAACCAAAAGCTATGTGATAAAAAATGCGATAGAACCTCATAGAAGAAAATTAATTCTTAATCTTTTTTACGTAGTTTACTATGTGTTTGCCTTTTTTTTGATTCTTATAATTTTAGGAATAGAGTTTAAGCAAATTGGTGTTTTTGCTTCTTCTATTTTAGCAGTATTGGGGGTTGGTTTTTTTGCACAATGGTCTATACTATCTAACTTAACAGCAAGTGTAATATTGTTTTTTTACCATCCAATGCGTATTGGTGATACTATAAAAATTATAGACAAAGAATATGATTTAACAGGTGAAGTTAAGAATATTACAGGTTTTTATGTGATGTTATATATACCTGAAGGAAATAGAAAAATAACAATACCAAATACGGTAATACTCTATAAAAGTATTGAGTTGATACAAAACCAAAAATAATTTGTATTTTTCAAAAAAGAGGTCTATTTTATTAAATAACTAAAATTAGTATATTTATAAATAAGAAGATATTTATATAGAAGAAACAATATCAAAAAAAAGCTTAAAAATTATGGCATCTATATTCCACTTATCGCTTCCTTGTTTAAGTATTAAGGAAACTAAAAAATTTTACACTGAAGATTTAGGTCTAAACTGTGGTAGAGAAACCAACGATTGGTTAGACGTAAATCTATTTAGCAATCAATTGACATATGTTTTAGTTGAAAAATTTAATTTCGATTGCCCTAACTATACATTTGATAAAGATGTTTTACCTTCTTTTCATTTTGGTGTTGTTTTAGATGCTGAGGAATGGGAGAAAATGCATGACAGAATTAACCATTGGTCGTCAGAAACAATTATAACAAAAACATTTTTAAAAGATAAAAACGGAGAACATGTTTCTTTTTTTGTAAAAGACCCTAATGGTTATACAATAGAGTTTAAAAGTTTTATAGAAGAGAATGAAATGTTTATGATATAAAGTGGTTTACTTTATAGTAGAATAAATTTAACCTTTACATTAAATAAAATATAATATTGAATAATTTAAAAATAATAGGAAGTGAAGAATGGTGTTCGTTTAAATCTTTCAGTATCCCAGCCATAAAAGCTAGAGTAGATTCTGGTGCAAAAACATCATCAATACAAGCTAATAATATAACTACTTTTTTAAAAGATACTGAAGAGTGGGTACGATTTGATGTTAATCCGCTGCAAGAAAACAGAAGTATTAGTATAACATGTGAATCTAAAATTCATTCAAAACGTTCAATAAAAAGTTCAACAGGTATTTCAGAACCACGTATTGTAATAAAAACACCTATAACTATAGGTGATGAAACTTTTGAGATAGAATTAACGCTTGCCAATAGAGATTCTATGGAATTTAGAATGTTGTTGGGGCGTGAAGCACTGTCAAACGGTTACTTAGTAAACGCTTCAGAAACGTATTTATCAGGAACTTTTAGTGAAGAAGATTTAGATGAAAAATATGCCACTTTTAAGAAAGAAAAAACAGGATTAAAAATAGCTTTATTAGCTAGTAATCCAAATCTTTTTAGCAATAGGCGTATAATGGAAGCTGGTCGTTTAAGAGGTCATGAAATGGTGTTTCTTAATGTGCAGCAAGCATACATGAAATTCGATGCAGAAGAGCCTCAAATACGTTATCGTGGCGGAAATATTATAGATGAGTTTGATGCCATTATACCTCGTATTAAACCTTCTGTTACTTTTTATGCCTGTGCTTTAATAAGACAGTTTGATGCTATGGGAACTTATTGTTTAAATTCTGCAGATGCAATTAATCAATCGAGAGATAAACTGTTAGCAACACAGCTGTTTGCTAAAAATCATATACAAGTTCCTATTACAGGTTTTGCAAACTCTCCTTTAGATACAAAAGACCTTATTAAAATGGTAAACGGAGCGCCATTAATAATTAAGTTATTAGAAAGTACCCAAGGTAAAGGTGTGGTTTTAGCAGAAACTACGAAAGCTGCAGAAAGTGTAATTAATGCTTTTAAAAGTGTTAAAACAAATATTCTTGTTCAGGAATTTATCAAAGAAGCTAACGGGCAAGATATCCGTTGTTTTGTAGTAAATGGTAAAGTAGTAGCTTCAATGCAAAGGCAAGCAGAAAAAGGTGAGTTTAGAGCAAACATACACCAAGGAGGTTCTGCATCTAAAATTAAAATAACTTCTGATGAACGAAAGTTAGCAATTAAAGCAGCTAAAATTTTAGATCTGCCAGTTGCTGGTGTAGATATTATTCGTTCTAATAAAGGTCCGTTATTATTAGAGGTGAATTCTTCTCCTGGTTTAGAAGGTATTGAAGGAGCAACAGGTTTAGATATTGCAAATATTATGATTGAAGCTATCGAAAAAAAGCTTAAAACTAAAAAATAATTACTTCATATAAATCGCTCATTTTATTTAAGTGAGCGATTTATAATATTATGCATTCTTAGCATAATAGTCGATGCTTAGCTTATCTGCTACATTTTTTGCAGTTTCTATGGCTTCATTTTCTTCTTTATGAAATGAAATTTTAAAACGATTATTACTTTCATCCCAAATAATCACTTCATAAACATCACTATTATTTAAATATACAGAGGTATAAGTAAGGGTACTTATATCTTGCCATTTTCCATAACCAAAAGGACCAACAGAGTAATACTTACGATACACGTTTTCTTTAAGATTAAAATGATGATTGGTTACAACGGATGCTAATAAAGCAAGCATTATAATATAAACTTCAATTTCTAGAACATGTAAAAAAGAAATGGTATAATTCTCGACAGTTGATATTGAGGTGTTGATAAAAAATGCACTAAAAGAGAAACAGCAAAAGCATAAAAAGTAGCGGCTATAAACCGAAAGATAAAATGTTTTTGGCCACCTTGTATTATTACTAATTTATTCATACTTTTTAATTTCTTTTTTAGCAATCTCAAACTCTTCTGGCGTATTGATGTTCCTAATTAAATGGTCATCTATTTCAATAATTTCAACATCAGAATTAATTAGCATTTTGCGTGGACACGAATATCCTTGTGCTAAATATTGTAGCAATTTAGTATATGCCTTTGGTTCGTAAATGGTAATTAAAGGTTCAGGGAATTCTTTGTTTTTTCCTTTAATTGCCGTAGCTATTTTACTCGGATTCCTTTTTTGTAATAACAACTGAATCAAGTCATCATTTACAAAAGGAAGATCTGTAGCGACTACAAGCCAAGCTGAATTTGGATCTTTTTGGAAGGCAGAACAAATTCCGCCAAAAGGACCGAGGTTTAAGAAAGTGTCGTGAATTTCAGCTGATTTTTTAGAAGGTAATTGTACAGAATAAAATGTTTCTAAAGCATTGTTTTCTAAGAGTTTCTTTGCGTATTCTTTTTGAGGTTTTCCATAGTACTCTAATTCAGATTTATCAGTTCCCATTCGGGTGCTTTTTCCTCCAGTTAATACCAATCCTTTAACAAGAGTAATATTTTCTTTGATTAAGTTATGAATGTGATTTGTAATTTTATCAACTTCATGAATCGTGTAACAAGTGGTGTTTTTTATCAGAGGAAATTTCTCTAACAAGCAATCAAAATATTCAATATCAGAATTAAGTTTTATTACAAATTGAATATTAGTTATTTGGTCTAATCTCTTTTTTATAGAGGCTTCTTTTTCGCTATCTAAAATTAAAATTTGCTTGGCACCTTGGTAATGATTTCCGTTTATAAACACAAAATCATGATTAATAAACTGTAAACGTTGCTCAAACTTATTAACCGTTGAGGTTGTGTTTATTTGTAAATTCCCTTTATGATGAAAGGTGTATTCAGTTACTATATTTTTATCTACATCTTTGGCATGTGAAGCATCAAAATACGCTAAATTATAGTTTGATAAATTCGAAGAAATCTTACGAACTAAATCTTCAATAATACCACATTTAGTTCCTAAAATAGCAACTTCATTAGTAGCATAATTGTCATTGTGTTTTTTTGTGATATTTGCGTGTTTTTGATGTGCCATTTATAAGTTGTTTATCTTGTTTTGTGAAGCTAAAATCCCTTGAACAAGTGAAGAGCTAAATCCCTCTTGTTCCATTTTATTTAATCCTGTTATGGTAATTCCTTGTGGAGTCGTTACTTTGTCAATTTCACTTTCAGGATGACTACCTTGTTGTAAAATTAATTCAGCAGCACCTTTTATTGTTTGAGCTGATATTTTCTGTGCCATTTCAGAACTAAATCCTATTTCTATACCACCTTGCATTGAGGCACGAAGGTATCGGAGAGCAAAAGCAATTCCGCTCGCGGCTAAAACTGTAGCAGAAGCCATTAATTCGTCTTCAATAAAAAGAGTTTCACCTAAGTTTTTAAAAATAGTTTCTACCTGCTTTTTTTGTTCATCAGTACTATCAACTGTAGATATACAGGTCATAGATTGTTTAATCGCAGCAGCCGTATTTGGCATTGCCCTAAAGAGAGGCAATTCTTTTTTAATGATAAATTTTAGCTCTAACAAATTTATTCCTGTAATGGTAGAAATAATTATTTGATTTGTTAACTGAGGAGTTAACTCTTCTAATATTTGTATTGTTTTTTGAGGCTTTATACATAATAAAATAACGGTTGTATTTTTTATTGCCTCGTGATTATTTGAGGTTACTAAAACCCCTGCTTCAGTATATTTTTTAAGAGCGCCTATTTTTCTTCTTGATAAACTTAAATCAGAAGGATGTAACCCGCTTTCTAATAATCCATCAGCAATTGCACAACCTAATTTACCAGCACCTATAATTGCTATTTTACCCATTTTTAATATCCGATTTACCGCCAGTTTTTTCTACTAATTTTACATCTTTAATAACCATTTCTTGATTGATAGCTTTACACATATCATAAATAGTTAAACAAGTTGCCGAAGCGCCCGTTAAAGCTTCCATTTCAACACCCGTTTTTCCTTCAATAGTTACTTTACAAAAAACCTCTATAAGTTCGTTGTCAATAATATTTATATCAATGTCTACACCGTTAATTAATAACGGATGACACATAGGAATAATATCAGATGTTTTTTTTACAGCCTGAATACCAGCAATAATTGCCGTTTGAAAAACAGGTCCTTTTTTGGTGATTAAATCCTCGTTTTTAAAATGAGAAATAATTTCTGACCCTAAAAACATCGTGGCTTTTGCAGTTGCAGTTCTCTTGGTGATTTTCTTATCAGAAACATTCACCATTTTAGGTTGATTCTGCTCGTTTATGTGCGTGAATTTATTCATTTTTTATATCTAATTACAGGAAAAGTACTTCCTGATTTAAATTCAATTTGTGTTGTTTTTGGAATTTCAATAAAACCATCAGCAGCAACTAAACTTGCTAGATCTCCAGAGCCATTTCCTTTTATAGGAGTTGCAATTAAATGCCCAAAACGATAGCTTAATTTTACTTGTAAAAAATAAGTTAAATTAGGTTTAAACTCTATGTCATGAGCTAAAATAGCTGTTTTTTCATTTTGTTTTATACTTGCAGATTCATAATACCATGGATAAAAATAAACCAAACAGTTTACAAAAGTAGAAACCGGATTTCCAGGAAAAGCAAAGACAATTGGCTTATTATTTTTTTGACCCTGATAAACACGCTTCTCATTAATACCTAAAGCATCTGTGATGCCGAACCAGAAAGGTTTTCCGGGGCGTTGTGCTACTTTATGAAACAACTTATTTACACCTAATTCAGTTAACACTTCAGGTAAAAAATCGAATTTACCCTTACTTACCGCTCCGCTAAATAAAAGCACATCATATTCTTGTAGGTAGCCAGCAATCTTCTCTTTTAAAATAGTTTTATTATCAGTAATATGTGCTGTTTCGGAAGGAATCTTAAGTTCATTTAATAAAGAAACTAATGTGTATACATTAGATCTTCTTATTTGATAATCTAAAGGGGTTTCATGCACATCAACCAATTCATCACCTGTAGAAATAATCATTACTTTAGGTTGTTTGGCTACTTTAATAGTCGATTTACCTACAGTCGTAATCACACCGATTTCGGCAGGAGAAATAATAGTGTTTTTGTTAATTAAAACAACTCCTTGTGCCTTGTCTTTTCCTTTTGGATGGATATTTTGATGTTCATTTATATTGTGAACCGTAACCGATGCAATTCCGTTTTCTATAACAACATCTTCATAGCGAATTACGGTATCGCAGTTATTGGGTAACACAGCACCTGTCATTACTTCTATACAGTTTTCTGAACTTTGCATAGATAATTGCTCACTTCCCGCGGGCTGAATTCCTTCAATCTTAAAATTACGTTGCTTGTTTTTAAAATAAGAATAGTTTATTGCAATCCCGTCCATAGCAACACGATTAAAAGGCGGAAATTCTCTATCGGCAATAATATCTTCTTTTAAAATTCTACCTACAGATTTTATAAACGGAATTTCTTCTGTTCCGAAATCTTGAGTGTTTTGTGAAATTATATGTTTTGCTTCTTGTACTGAAATCATATTTTAAGTTATCAGAGGTCTAATAATAATGTCACTGTTGTTAAAAATCAAAGTTATGAATTTATTTAGTCAGAAAATATAAGGTTTACATTTTTGTAGGCTTTATGTGTGTTTAGTAGTGGTTTTATTAAATATATTGGGCTTAATTATTCGCAAGTTTTAAAAATAGTTTTTAAATGAGTCAATTTTATTACTGTTTGAGCAATACTTACGCTTTTTATCTGTTTAGTTTTGTATCAGCATAAGGATTAAAGCCGAACATCCTTAAAATAGTAGGTATTAACTTAAAAAAATAAAAATGAAAGTATTCAAATTAACAGCCATAACTTTAGTTTTATCATTAGTATTAGTGTCTTGTGATAATAACAAAACAAAAAAGGAAAAAATTACTGAGGATGCTAAAGAATTAATGGAAGATGCTAAAGAGAGCTTAGAAGATGTTGCAGATGATATTGAAGACAGCTTTGATAACCTAAGTGATTACGCGTTTGATAAAAAGACAGATTTAGAAGGGAAGGTTAAGGAGGAATTAAAATATCTTGATACTGAAATTGAAAAAGCTGAAAAAAACATCAAAGAAAATTTTAATGAAGCTAAAGCTGAAACTAAAGAGCAGAACAATAAAATGTTAGCAGAATTAAAAGCTAAAAGAGTAGCATTGGGTAAAAGTTTTGAAAAACTAGGAAATAGTACTGAAGATAACTGGGAAGAAGTTAAGGGTAGTTTTGAAAAAGCATACAAAGATGTTGAAAATAGCTTTGAGAAATTAGTGGATGATTTAGAGAAATAGTCTTCTTAATTTTTTTATAAAATTAAGAGTAGTTTTTAAACGTACTTTTAAAAAAGAGAGATTGATAGTTTTAAGCTATTAATCTCTCTTTTTTTTGAATATATCAGCTTTTTAATACATAATTATCCACCAATTGTACTCATGCTTTCAGTGACACTCCCTTTTTTACGATTTGCTTCTGCTATAAATCCATTTTCGGGCTTTTCTTTTATCAGTGATAAAAAAAGTTCTTTTAAATCATCATTACTTGCACCTTTACGAATAAAATCACGCAAGTTAAAAACACCATCATCAAACAAACAGTTTTTAAAAGTACCGGTTGAGGTAATTCTTATTCGATTACAATCGTTACAAATAGTACGTGTAAATGCAGGAATAATCCCTACAGTTCCTTGATGATTTTCGATAGAGAAATTACGTGAGGTAGATGATTTTTCTGAAACAATAGGCGCAACAGTATACTCAGATTTTATTTCTTCTATAATTTTATTATAATTCCAGCTTTCTTTAATATCACGCTGTCCTTTTCCGTTAAACGGCATTTCTTCAATAAAACGAACGGCTATGTTTTTATCTTTTGTTAAAGCTACAAAATCGTTTATTTCATCAGTATTAAAACCAGATTGTACCACTACATTTAGCTTTAAGTTTAACGAGCTTTTTTCTAATAACTCGAAAGTTTTATATACTTCAGGAAATACATCGCGACGTGTAATTTTAGCGAATTTATGAGTGTCTAAACTATCAATACTTAAATTGATGTTTTTTATTTTCTCTAACTTTTCTAAAGTTTGTATGTGGTTAGCAACTAATGCTCCGTTTGTAGTAATATTAATTTCATCTAACAAATCGTTATAAGATAACATGTCTAAAAACGACATAAAATCTTTACGAGCAAAAGGCTCACCACCGGTTAAACGAACTTTATTAACACCTAATTCGGTAAGTACACGAATAAGGCGATACATTTCTTTGTAGGTTAATAACTCTTTTCGCGGCACAATATCAATACCATGAGCAGGCATACAATATTGGCAACGAAGGTTACAACGATCGGTTACTGCCAATCGAACATAGCTAATTTGTCTGCCGAAGTTATCAATAAGTTTGCTCATATTGTAAAGGTATTAAACAATTTCCATCTTCTTTAATAAAAAGGAAGCGTTCATGTTTTTACACACGCCTTTTTTCATCTTATAATCAAAATGTAACTCGTTATTTATAATCTCAGCATCAAAATAATAGTTTTTAATGGTCGTATATTCTGATGATAATTCACATAAACTAACATCGTGTGTGGCTATTATTCCGGTAGAGTTTGATTTGTTTAGTTTTTCAATGAATTTTTTAGAACCGATGGCTTTATCCATACTATTTGTTCCTTTTAATATTTCATCTAAAATGATAAAATAATTTTCTGTTTTAATTTCGTTTACGATAAATTTTAAACGTTTTAGTTCGGCATAAAAGTAAGATTCATCATCGCTTAAAGAATCTGAAGTTCGCATACTTGTAATTAGTTTAACTGGCTTGTATTTTACCTTTTCTGCACATATTGGTAAACCAGTATTAGCCATTACAATTGCTAACGAGACAGCTCTTAAAAAAGTACTTTTCCCAGCCATATTTGCGCCAGTAACAATAAAAAACTCTTCATTATCTATTACAAAATCATTGTCTACCCTTTTTGTAGCATTTAATAAAGGATGTCCTAAATTCACTGCGTTTAAAACTGATTTTTCGTTATTTATAGTAGGAAATATATACTCGGGTTTATTAAAAACAAAATTGGCTAACGAGTTTTGTGCATCAAAAAAGGAAACAACATTAAACCATTCTTCAACAGTGTTTTTGTAGGTAGAAATCCATTTTTCTATTTTAATGGTGTTGCGAATATCCCAAAGAAAAAGTCCGTTACCAACAACTGCAATAATAATGTTATTACGTTGATCGAAAGCATCTAGTTTTTTAGAAAACTCTTTAAATATGGTAGATGCCTTTTTGTTTTCTTGTTTAATTTGTGCTTGTTTGTTTTTTAATGTTGAATTGGTAAAATCCTCATTTTCTACTTGTGCTAATAACTGATGGTATTGATTAAATGTTTCTTTTGCTTTGGTAGTTTCAGTCGCTAATTCTTGAATATTTTTAATAAAGAAAGCAGTAGTTGTTAAACCAATTATAAACCAGATTAAAAGTATAGAAAAGGTAATAACATCAAAACTTAATAAGCCAATTAAAACAACTGAAATAGCAGAAAAAACATACGAAAAAAGTGTAAGGAAAGAAGGTAGTTTCTGCTCATAAGAATGCACCCATTTTACAATAACAGGTATTGCTGTTTTTGTGTTTATTAAACTAGCAACAGCTGTAAAATGTTGACGCCATTTTATTTTTAACGCAAGTTCTTGTGCTACTTTCTGTTTTTCTTGAATACTGTTAATATCGTTACTCGTTAAAATAGCCGCTAATAACTTTTTTCCCTCATTGGTTGCCGTTCTGTTTATGTATTGAAAGAAAGAACCAACGCCAAACAAATCGATATCATTGCTAAAATAATGCGCTGAATTTGTAAATTCTTTTCCACTCTCTAAATCAGAAAATGCACCATTTAAAACAGCTATTTCTGTTTTATTAATAGTCAGTTTTGCTTCTAGAAGACTTTTTGTTTGTTTTAAACGTAAGTGTTTTGTTACTAAATAAACAAAAGCGATTAAAGCTATAATACTTACAATAAAAAACAAATTGTTTTTTGCGAAGGCGATGTATGCTGAAAAAGAAATGGTTAAAAAAGCCAAAAGACGTAAAATACGAGTTATAAGTAATTGTTTTTTTAACGCAATTAAAACGGTATTTAAACTATTGATTTCTTCTTTATAAAAAGGAATTGGTTGTTGCATTGTGTAGTAAATAAATATTAGTGTAAATGTACATATAGCAACTTACATATCTTTATAAAATTGTATTTTCGTTGTATGCCAACTTCATTAGAACTTCAGCTAAAAACATTGCCTTCTTCACCAGGAGTTTATCAATATTTTGATAAAGATGAGGTGATTATATATGTAGGCAAGGCTAAAAACTTAAAAAAACGTGTTTCTTCTTATTTTACGAAGACTCATGAGAATGGTAAAACACGAATTTTAGTAAGAAAAATTGTTAGGATAGAGCATGTTGTAGTAGATACTGAAACGGATGCATTATTGCTCGAAAACAACTTAATTAAAAAATATAAACCACGTTACAATGTTTTACTAAAGGATGACAAATCGTATCCGTGGCTTTGTATTAAAAAAGAGCGTTTTCCAAGAGTTTTTTCTACGCGAAGAGTTATTAAAGATGGCTCAGAGTATTTTGGTCCTTATACGAATATGAAAATGGTGCAGTCACTCTTAAGTTTAATTAAAGAGTTATATCCATTACGAACTTGTACGTATGATTTAAGTCAAGAAAAAATAGCTTCTTATAAATATAAAGTTTGTTTAGAATATCATTTAGGAAACTGTAAAGGTCCTTGTGAAGGACATCAGCATGAAGATAATTATTTAGAAGAAATTAGTGCTATACGTAATATTCTTAAAGGAAATTTTAAGGAGATTTTAGAGAGATTACAGCAAATAATGCTTGATTTTGCTTCGGATATGAAATTTGAAGAAGCCCAAAAAATTAAAGATAAATTAGATTCTTTAAAAAATTATCAAGCAAAATCTACTATTGTAAATCCGTCTATTAACAATGTAGATGTTTTTTCTATTATTTCTGATGAAACTCACGGTTATGCAAACTTTTTTAAAGTGATGAATGGCGCAATCGTGCAATCATATACCACAGAAATAAAAAAGAAACTAGAAGAAACCGACAAGCAATTGTTAGAGTTGTTTATTATAGAAACTCGCAATCGATTTAACTCGTTGTCAAGAGAAGTTTATGTGCCTTTTAAAGTCAATTTAGGAGAGCAAATAAAAGTAACTGTACCGAAGTTAGGAGATAAAAAACGGATTGTAGATTTATCTGAAAGAAATGCGAAGTATTATCGTATGGAGCAGTTTAAGCAAATAAAAATTGTAGATCCGGAGCGTCATGTAAAACGTATTATGAATCAAATGCAAAAAGATTTACGTTTACATGAAGAGCCACGTCATATAGAGTGTTTTGATAACTCGAATATTCAAGGAACACATCCTGTGGCTGCTTGTGTGGTTTTTAAAGACGGAAAACCTAGTAAAAAAGAATACCGTCATTATAATATTAAAACTGTGGAAGGCCCTGATGATTTTGCTTCAATGGAGGAGGTTGTTTTTCGTCGTTACAGGCGCCTGTTAGAAGAAAAACAACCTTTACCACAATTGATTGTTATTGATGGAGGAAAGGGGCAGTTATCATCGGCCTTAAAAAGTTTAGATGCTTTAGGTTTGCGAGGTAAAATAGCTATTATTGGTATTGCAAAACGATTAGAAGAAATTTATTACCCCGGAGATTCAGTTCCGTTATATTTAGATAAGAAATCAGAAAGCTTAAAAATAATTCAGTTTTTACGAAACGAAGCCCATCGCTTCGGAATTACATTGCACCGAAATAAGCGAAGTAAAAGTGCTATCCAATCCGAATTAGAACAGATTCCGGATATTGGTAAACAAACCATTACTAATTTATTACGTAAATTTAAATCAGCAAAAAGAGTAAAAGAAGCTTCGTTAGCAGAGCTAAAAGAAATTGTTGGGTTTTCAAGAGCTCAAAAAATATATCAATTTTATCAAAAAGAAAAAGAATGAAAAAGTGGTTAATTATATTTTTTCTACCTGCAGTTATACTAGCACAAAATCAGCCAAAAATAGGTTTGGTTTTAAGTGGAGGAGGCGCTAAAGGTTTTGCCCATATCGGGGTTTTAAAAGAATTAGAAAAGGCTGGGGTACAGATAGATTATATTGGCGGTACAAGTATGGGAGCCATCGTTGGGGGGTTGTATGCTGCTGGGTATTCTGCGAATCAAATAGAAAAAATTATTTTAAAAACTGATTTTGAGACAATTATAAGAGATAAAATATCGAGAAGAGAAAAACCTCTTTTTAATAAAGAATATGGTGAAAAATACGCAATTAGTTTACCTATAAAAGAAGGAAAAATTGGGCTCCCTTTAGGGTTATCGAAAGGGCAAAATATACTAAATTTTTTAACAGAATTGCTAGCTCCTGTAGATGATATTCGAGATTTTTCTCAGCTTCCAATTCCTTTTTATTGCCTTGCAACAAATATTGAAACCGGTGAAGAGGTTGTTTTAGATAAAGGTTCTTTGCCATTAGCATTAAGAGCAAGTGGCTCTTTTCCTTCGTTATTAAACCCTGTTGAAATTGATGGGGAATTATTAGTTGATGGTGGTGTTGTAAATAACTTTCCGGTTGATATAATGAAGAAAAAAAAGATGGACATAATAATAGGTGTTAGTGTTCAGGGAGAGTTGCTAAAAAGAGAAGAGCTATCATCTGTAGCGTCTTTATTAATGCAGATTGTAAATTTTAAAATGTATGAAAAATCAGATGATCAAGTTCGGTTGTTAAATTTTTATATTAAACCAAATATTGAAGATTATACTGTGATTTCTTTTGATAAAAAAGAGGAGATTATTAGTGAAGGAAAAAAAACAGCTAAAACGTTTAAGGTTGTTTTCGACAGTATTGCTAAACTTCAATACAATAAAAAAGAGCCTGTAAAAGTAAAGGTTAAAAAAAACAAGTTTTTAGTAGATAGAATTATTATTAAAGGAAATAAAAAATATACAAATAATTATATATTAGGCAAGTTACAATTAAATGAAGGAGATAGTGTTTCATATAATGATATTTCAAAAAAAATTAATACCCTAACAGCCTCTAAAAACTTTAAAAGAATAGATTATCATTTTAAAAAATCTTTTAAAGGAAAAAAACTCGAATTAGTAGTAAAAGAAGAGGATATTAAATCTTATTTAAGGTTTGGGTTGCATTATGATTTGTTATATAAATCGGCTGTTTTATTAAATTATAACCACAAAAAATTACTGACTCAAAATGATGAATTATCCCTAGATGTAGGAATTGGTGATAAAATAAGATATGATTTTCAATACTTTGTAGATAATGGGTTGTTGCCAAGTTTTGGGATTAAATCTAGATATAATACATTTAATAATGATTTTTTATATGCTAGCGATTTAATTAATGTACGATATGCGGATTTTACTAACTCGTTTTTCATGCAAACAACGATGGATAAAAAATTTGCCATTGGAGTGGGTATCGAACAAAAAAATCTAGCAATTAAATCTAGCAATGTTTTAAGTAACGGGCAGGAAACCTTTTTTGATAGTAGTAATTATATAAATGCTTTTACATTTTTAAAGTTAGACACTTATAATAAAGAAATGTTTCCTACGAAAGGGTTTTATGCTAACATAGGCTTTAAGTGGTTTGTATGGTCCGATAGAAATAATAAGCTATCTAAATTAGCTGCAGGAAGTCAACCCTTTCAGCAATTTTCACAAATGGGGGCAAAATTAGGCTTTGCAACTACCTTTTATGATAAACTAACATTTCAATATACTGCCGAAGGCGGATACACTTTAGGTAAAAAATCATCCTTAATGTTTGATTATCGGTTAGGAGGCTACAATCAAAACTATATTAATAATTTTATGTCTTTTTACGGTTACGAAACAGGGGTTTTAAATAATCAATCTTTTTTAAAGTCTGAGTTCAACTTTAGATATAAGGTTATAGAGAAGCACTATGCAACTTTTATAGCAAATTATGCTAGAGTAGCAGAAGATGTTTTTTCTGATGCAGATTTATTTAAAAACACAAAGTCAGGTTATGCCCTTGGTTATAGTGTTGAGAGCTTTTTAGGTCCTGTAGAGTTAAAATATACTTGGTCGCCAGATCACAGTGAAAAATACTGGCTGTTTAACTTAGGTTTTTGGTTTTAAAACACAAAAAAACCCGTTTCGAAAGAAACGGGTTTTTATTTCATAATAAGATTGCCTTACTTACTTTTCTTTTTTTTCAAAAAGAAATTATATTGCAAGTATTGGTATGCATCTCTAGGTAATATCTTAATCCACTTTTTGTGTTGAACATACCATTTAAAACGAATAGAGTTTACGCCTTTAGTTAAATAAGCAGCTATAAAAGGATGTGTATTTAATGTAATCTCCTTGTAGTCTTTACCGCTATTTATTATGCGTTCTAATTCAACTTCCATCTTGTCTATTAAAACAATAGGAGCTTCAACCTCTCCGTTTTTATTTGGGTTTGGTTCACGTGTTTTTATTTCTAATTCAGGTCGTACACGTTGTCTTGTAATCTGCACTAAACCAAATTTACTCGGAGGTAAAATTTTGTGTTTTGTGCGATCTAATGACATTGCATCTTTTAAATGCTGATATAATTTCTGTCTGTTTTCAGTGCTCTTCATATCAATAAAATCAACAACTATAATTCCACCCATATCACGCAGTTGTAACTGACGTGCTACTTCGGTGGCAGAAATTAGGTTGACTTCTAAAGCAGTTTCTTCTTGGCTTAAAGCTTTGTTTGAGCGATTACCACTATTTACATCAATAACATGTAAAGCTTCGGTGTGTTCAATAACTAAATACGCACCTTTGCTCATAGAAACTGTTTTACCAAACGATGTTTTTATCTGACGCTCTATACCAAATTTCTCAAAAATTGGGGTGTCAGATTTATGAAGTTTTACAATACTTTCCTTTTCAGGTGATATTTCTTGTAAATACTCTTTAATTTCAATCATTAAATCTTCATCGTTGGTTACAATACTTGTAAAAGAATCGTTCATTACATCTCTTAAAATAGAAGATGCTCTGTTTAACTCACTTAATATTTTTGTTGGTGTGTTTTTGTTAGCGATGCTATTACACATTTTCTCCCAACGTTCAAGTGAATTTTGTAAATCTTTATCTAGTTCTGCTACCTTTTTATTTTGGGCAACAGTACGTAAAATAAGCCCAAACCCTTTGGGTTTTATGCTTTTTGCTAATTTTTTTAAACGTTCTTTTTCTTTGGGATCTGCAATTTTTTGAGATACAGATACTCTGTTAGAAAAAGGAACTAAAACTAAAAACCTACCAGCTATTGATAGTTCCGAGCTAATGCGCGGACCTTTGGTAGATATCGGTTCTTTTACAATTTGTACTAATAAATTTTGACCTGATTTTAGTACATCATTAATACTTCCGTCTTTATTGATATCATTCTCAGAGCGAAAGTTTTTTAAAGTGAATTCTTTATAATTACCTGTGCTTACCTTCTTAATGAATTTGTTTAAAGATTGTACTTGTGGTCCTAAATCATGATAGTGTAAAAAACCATCTTTAGGATAACCAACATTTACAAAAGCGGCGTTTAAACCAGTCATCACTTTTCCTATTTTTGCTAGAAAAACATCTCCGACTGAAAATTTATTATCGCTTGTTTCTTTGTTTAATTCAATAAGTCTACCATCTCTTAGTAAGGCGAAATCAATATCAGAAGAATTTGAACGAATTATTAATTCTGTTTTCATTCTGAATATAGTTTTGTGCCAACGTAATAATTTTACGAAGACGGATTAAAATTTGTAAACAGGTATAATTTTTATACCGTTTTAAGGTGTTTAAACCTTAATGTCAATGAACTTAATAAGCTTATAAAAGCAACGAAAAAGTAAGCGTTAGCTTACTTTTTCTTGTGACGATTTGCTCTTGCTCTTTTCTTTCTTTTGTGTGTAGAGATTTTTGCTCTCTTTCTTTTTTTACCGCTTGGCATAATTAAAAATGTTTTATAAAATCTTTAGGAGTAAAGATCTTTGGTTAATAATTTTATTACTTTACAGATACTTTAGTTTTCACACCTTCTGTAAACACTTTTGATGGTTTAAAAGCTGGTATGTTATGTGCAGGAATCTTAATAGTTGTATTTTTTGAAATATTTCTACCAGTTTTTTCTGCTCTAGTTTTGATGATGAAACTACCAAAACCTCTTAAATATACATTATCTCCGCTCTCTAATGCATCCTTTACCTCGTCCATAAACGCCTCAACAGTTGCTAAAACATCTGCTTTTTCAATTCCACTCTTATCTGAAATTTTAGATACGATATCTGCTTTTGTCATTCTATATATATTTTGAATTTATTTTTAAAAATGAGGGTGCAAATATATGATAATTAATCTATTCCGGAAATAATAAGAATAAAAATATCTAAATAAAATACAGTATTTTCGCTGGCTCAATTTACATAAATGATATTAGCTAACCAACTTATTTACTGGTATTTAAAAAATAAAAGAGATTTGCCTTGGCGTAAAACTAAAGACCCTTACCAGGTTTGGTTAAGTGAAATTATGTTACAGCAAACGCGAGTAGCACAAGGATTACCATATTTTATGACCTTTACAACGGAGTTTAAAACGGTATTTGATTTAGCAAAAGCAGATGAAAGTAAAGTACTTAAATTATGGCAAGGTTTAGGGTATTATTCAAGAGCAAGAAACCTGCATTTTACAGCAAAATTTATAGCCAACGAGTTTAACGGGGTTTTTCCGAATAGCTACAAGGAGCTCTTAAAGCTAAAGGGAATTGGAGATTATACTGCTTCTGCAATAGCATCTATTTGTTATAATGAACCCGTAGCTGTTGTAGATGGAAATGTGTACCGAGTTTTAGCGCGTTATTTCGGAATCAACACACCAGTTAATTCATCAAAAGGGATAAAAGAGTTTAAAGAGTTAGCACAAACATTAATTGATGTTTCGCAACCAGGAACTTATAACCAAGCGATAATGGATTTCGGGGCAATGCAGTGTAAGCCTCAAAATCCGTTATGTGATTCTTGTCCTTTATCTGAAAGTTGTATAGCGTTAGCTAAAAAACAGATTAAAGAACTTCCAGTAAAAGAGAAAAAAATCAAAATTAAAAAACGTTATTTTAACTTCTTGGTTGTTGTTACTGATGATGAAAAAACAATTATCCAACAAAGAATAGGGAAAGGTATTTGGCAAGGAATGTATCAGTTTCCGTTAATTGAAACAAAAGAGCCCGTTTCTGAAGTGAAATTAGTTGCTAAGGAACTATTCTCTACACTTTTTCCTAATGAAACATCATTGTCGCTATTTAATAAAGAAGACATTGTTCATAAATTATCTCACCAGCATTTATTTACAAAGTTTTGGATCGTTAAAATTTCAAATTCTGAAGAAAAAACTATTTTATGGAAAGATATTAAGCAGTATCCTGTGCCTGTTTTGATTGATAAGTTTTTAAACGAATTTTCTGATAACAAATAGTAAATTTTGTATATTTGATTTTATACAGTTAAGTTATGGCAGGTACAATTAATAAAGTTATTTTAATAGGTCATTTAGGTGATGCCGTAAAAATGCATTATTTTGAAGGAGGTAGTGCTATTGGTCGTTTTCCTTTGGCAACAAACGAAACGTACACAAATCGTCAAACCGGAGAGAAGGTAACCAATGTAGAATGGCACAATATTGTTGTACGTAATAAGTTGGCTGAAATATGTGAAAAATATTTAACTAAAGGAGACAAAGTGTATTGTGAAGGGCGAATTAAAACACGCCAATATGAAGTAGAAGGGCAAAAACGTTACGCTACAGAAATTCAGGTGCAAGAAATGACTTTTCTATCAACAAAAAAAGAGCTAGCAGCAGAAGGTTCTAGTACTGAAATAGCACTCCAAAATAATGTTACAACTAATGTAGCAACCCAAAATGATGATTTACCATTCTAGTTTAATTAAATTTTAAAAATTGGA
Organism: Tenacibaculum sp. SM2510; assembly: GCF_057002845.1. NCBI lineage: Bacteria > Pseudomonadati > Bacteroidota > Flavobacteriia > Flavobacteriales > Flavobacteriaceae > Tenacibaculum > Tenacibaculum sp. SM2510. The sequence goes on along the minus strand of NZ_CP192703.1, from coordinate 1,741,172 downwards.
TACAGAACCCAACTCCTTGTTTTTAGTATTATCAAGCATTAATTTGTTAACCGCAATAAACAGTTTAGCATTAGTCTTTTTATTAGTTTGTTCAGCTTTGGTCTCGGGAACCGAAGTGGCTTTTTTTTCTATTTCACAAACAAAAATAGATGAGCTTTCATCTGCATCAAAAGGAGAGAGTACAGTAGTGAAGTTACTCGAAAACCCCAAAAAATTATTAGGCACAATCTTAATAACCAATAATTTCATAAATATTCTTATTGTACTAATATTTGCCTCCTTAGGTGAGGTTTTTTTTAGCGGACTTTCTAGCGGGGTAAAATTTTTAATAGAAGTCGTTTTAGTAACCTTTTTAATTTTATTATTTGGTGAAGTTTTACCAAAAGTATACGCTACAAGGAAATCGATGAAGTTTGCTAGTTTTATGGCAAAACCTATTCAGGTTTTAAATATTCTTTTAACGCCGTTAAGCACGCCACTTATAAAGTTAACTAGTATTGTAGAGAATAAGTTAGGTAACAAGAATAACAACCTTTCTGTAGAGCGTTTATCACAAGCTTTAGAATTAACTTCAAGCGGAGCAACAACAAAAGAAGAGCAAAAAATTTTAGAAGGAATTGTAAGTTTTGGTAATACAGAAACAGTACAAATAATGAAACCAAGAACCGATGTTTGTGCTATTGCAGACGACACTTCGTATGAAGAGGTTTTAAAGATGATTTTAAAAAATGGATATTCAAGAATCCCTGTTTATCACGAAAATATAGACAATATTAGAGGGGTTTTATATGCAAAAGACTTATTAGCATATTTAAATAAGAAGAATTTTCAGTGGCAAAAATTATTACGTGAAGCTTTTTTTATACCAGAAAACAAAAAATTAGATGATTTGTTAAGTGAATTTCAAGAAATGAAAAAGCACTTAGCAATCGTTGTAGATGAATATGGCGGAACAAGCGGAATTGTAACGTTAGAAGATGTTATAGAAGAAATTGTAGGAGATATAAATGACGAATTTGATGATGAAGATTTAACCTATTCTAAAATTGATGAAAACAATTATATTTTTGAAGGTAAAACAACCATCAAAGATTTTTGCCGTGTATTAGAAGATGACGATGAGGAGAAGTTTGAAGAGTTAAAAGGAGAAAGCGAAACCTTAGCAGGTTTTATTTTAGAAGTGTCTGGTAAGTTTCCTAAAAAGGGCGAGAAAATAATCTTTAACATTTATACGTTTACTATAGAAGCGTTAGATAAGAAGCGTATAAAACAAGTAAAAGCAACACGAAATGCATAAATTTTTATTGTTGATGTCAGCAATGTTATTATTAAGTTGTGGTGAAGAAATTTTACCAAAACCTAAAGGTTATTTAAGTCTTGAGTACCCAGAAACAGGATATAGTAAGTTAAATAAAACAAGACCTTATAGTTTTGCTGTAGCAAAAAATGCTACGGTTAAAACTTTGCCCCAAAACTGGTTAAAAATTCAATACCCTAAATTAAAGGCTTCGGTTGATATTACGTACCGACCTGTAAAAAATAATTTACGAGAATTGTTAGTTGAAGCTGAAAAATTGGTGCTAGAGCACACTGTAAAAGCCGACCATATTTCTTGGAGAGATTATGCCGATACCGATAAAAAGATATATGGAAAAATGTGTGAAATATCAGGAAATGCAGCGTCACAAATTCAATTTCATGTTACCGACAGCACAAATCATTTTTTAAAAGGATCCCTGTTTTTTTACACAAAACCTAATTACGATTCTATTTTACCAGCAGTTGAATATATCAAAAAAGATATGATTCATATGTTGGAAACCTTAGAGTGGGAGGATTAGTTTTTGCTGAAGCTATTTCCCGCTTTCCGCACTCGCTCTCTCCGAGGAGCTCAAACAAATGCTACAATCGGGGCTAGAAATTTTATGAAGTTTCGTTACCTCGAACTTATTCTTTTACGCTTCTATTTTGTAGTAATAAGTAAAACTGTAATCCGAATAAGATAGCTCCAGAAAGTAAATGTATCGCTTGCGTTCCGATAGGGAAATCAGCATAATACATTAAAATACCTGTCATGGTTTCTAAAAAAATCAAGAATACAATCCAATTTACTAATTTGTACCCTAAGTTTTTAATTTGATTTAAGTAAAAGATCCCCAAGTTTACCAACACAATGGCAATGGTAAACGAACGGTGAAAGTAAAACTTAAAACTAGGGTTTAGTAAGCTGTAATGTTTATTGTCGAATCCGAATAATTTTACTTGCTCATCGATAAATTGACGAACTTGAGTTCCTAGCGCAATTTGAACTAAAGAAAAGACTACAGAAACGATTAATAATTTATTAAAAAGTGAATTGTATTTCCTTTTATTTGTCTGTTCGTGCGTAGTTGATATGTTTTTATCTTTAGAAGCTATAAATAGCAACCATAACAACAGTCCAACAATAACTAAACCACCAACCATGTGAATGGTAATAATAGTAGGTTTTAAGTTAGAATCTACCACGGTTTTACCTAACCAGGCTTCAAAAAGCATTAAAAAGAAAGCTCCGAAAGATAAAAGGGTAATGATTTTCTTTTCTCTCCAGAATTTAGTAGAAACAAAAATTAAAAACAAAAACGGAATCCCAGCCAAAGCAGAAGCTAATCGGTTGATGTATTCTGTCCAGGTATGAAATTTATTAAATTTTGCGTAGCTGTGTTTGGTGTATTTTACCCAATTACTATTGTTGAATTCTGTTGCTGTTTTTAAATCATTCTCAGCAACGAATAAAACATCGTTTTTAACGATTATCATTCCTTTTTCATACTCCGTGTTGGGATGCCAAGTAATTTGTTCTTCAGAGGTTGGCGGAATGTAATATCCGAAACACTTTGGCCAATCTGGGCAGCCCATTCCAGATCCTGTCATACGAACTACAGATCCTGCTAAAAAAATAAGATATACAGCAATCAACGAAATTTTTACTAGGAGCGGAAAATGTTTTTTCATCAGAAGAAAAGTTTTTACAAAGATAAGATAAACGCATAAAAAAAGCCCCTCAAAAGAGGAGCTTGATTTTATTTTAAAGATAAAATTTAAGCTTTTTTAGCCTCAGCACAACATTCTTTCTTACAATCTGTAGCACATGCTTTTTTCTCAGCATCACTTTTTGTGCAGCATTCTTTTTTGCAGTCGGCAGCACACGCTTTTTTTTCTACATCTTTCTTTGCACAACAAGCCATTGTACAACCTTCTTTACACGTTTTTTTACCTGTTTCTGAAGCTTTGTACATGTCGCCACTACCAATTCCTTCTACAAAAGCAATTAAATCAGCCTTGTTTGTAATACTTGCATCATATTTTACGTTGGCAATACTATCGTTAAACACCACGTTAGCTTCTAATACTCCTTCTTTTTTAGATAAATCAGAAGCTATTTTTTTAGCACATCCTATTTCGCAAGTCATTCCTGAAATACTTAAAGAAAGCTCTTTTGTGTTTGCGGCAACTTCAGTTTTTTCTTCTTTAGTAGTGTCATCTTTCTTTGCTTCGTTTTTGCATCCAACAGCTAAAAAACTAACAAAAGCTAAAGCGAATATTATTTTTTGAATTTTCATCATTTTAATTTATTAAGTTATTTAGCAAAGTTATCAATAAAATCAAATTTATAGATATTAATAAACGAATTTTGTGCTTAAATGAATTGAAAATGAGTAATCAACAACGGAAATGGTTGTATTTAGTAGTTCTTTCGCTGGTTTGGGGAAGTTCTTTTATTTTAATGAAAAAGGCATTAATAAGTATATCACCTATACAGGTGGCTGCTTTACGAACTTTTTTTGCAGCTATATTTGTAATTATTGTTGGTTTTAAAAGTTTACAGAAAATAAAAAAAAGACATTGGAAGTATGTTTTAGTAAGTGCTTTAGTCGGTACCTTTTTCCCTGCATTTTTGTTTGCCTACGCAATTAATGGAATAGATAGCTCAATAGCATCAATATTAAATTCCCTAACACCTTTTAATACTTTTATTATTGGTGCTTTAGTATTTGGTTTTACATTTAAAAAAAGGCAATTTATAGGAATTTTTATAGGATTGGTTGGAACCCTAATTTTAATTTTAAAAGGAGCAGACTTAAATCCAAATCAGAATTATTGGTATGCTTTGTTGCCAATTATTTCTTCAGTGGGTTATGCGTTTAATGTAAATATTATAAAAAAATATTTACATGATTTAGATGGGCTCACGATTACTACAGGGCATTTTTTAATAGTGATAATTCCTGTATTAATAATATTAGGTTATACAGGTTTTTTTACTGAATTTGAATTAAATTCTGAAACTAGGCCAGCGTTATTATATATAATTATTTTATCTGTTTTAGGAACAGCAATAGCGAAAGTAATATTTAATGATTTAGTGCATATTTCTTCACCAATTTTTGCTTCGTCTGTAACTTATTTAATTCCGATTATAGCAGTAATGTGGGGAATTTTAGATGGAGAGCAATTAAGTGTAATTCAATTGCTTGCTGGTGGAATTATTTTATTTGGAGTTTGGATGACAAATAAGTCAAAATAAAATAGAGCCAAAACTTTCGCTTTGGCTCTATTAATTATTTTAACGTTTTTCTATTTATTTAAAATCGGCATCAGAAACACCTTCGTTAATTTTTATTTCTTTTACAATAAATTCCATTTTCATAGGTCCGTTTGTTCGAGTAACTTTATGCGCGAACTTAATTCCTTTGAATTCTTTATAATCAGAAAAAGTTGTAGGAACTTTCATCTCTCCTTGAGGTCCTTTTGCTGTTTTTACTTCTTTTACCTTTAGTCCAGAAGCTACGTCATAAAATATTTCAGATTTACCATACTTAATAACATAAGCATTATTACCATCAACAGGTTCTACTCTTTCTAGTTTACCTTTTTTATAAGCTAAATCTGCAAAAGGAGCTGCTGTAGATTTTGCTTCGTCCAGCTCTTCGCCAGCTATTTCTTTTTTCTGACCTTGAGCTTCTTGGTATCCTTTAGCTCCATCAAAAACTACTTTTTGCATCACATTACCCATCATAGAAACTAATACTAATGATTTATTAGGAGCTGCATTCTTTTGAACTAAATTCAATTGCATTCCTTGTATTTTAGCATCAGAAGAAATCATTAGTGATTTTACAGAAGCGATTTTGTCTTTCCCTCCAATTGCGGTAAAATATTTATCTACAACGTTAACAGCTGTCATTCCTGTAGGAACAGGTAAAGTCATTGCTGGCTTAGTAGTTGGGTTTCCTTCTGTATCGAAATAGTTGATTTTGTAGTCAGAATTTTTTTCTAAATTCTTTAAAACTTCAATTCCTTTACCCGTAATTATAATACGAGCTTTATCACCTTTAAAATATTTAATAGCTGCATTTTGAACATCGTCTAAAGTTACAGCATTAATATTTTTTAAGTAGTTTTCATAAAAATCCGCAGGCAAGTTATAAAGTGCCATGTTTAGGGCATAACGTGCAGCAGTTGCAGGCTTTTGAACCTCCATTACAAAATTACCAACATATTTAGCTTTGGCATTTTTTAATTCTTCAGCAGATACTTTTTGATAACGAATTTTATTTATTTCTTTTAGAATTTCTACAACAGAACTATCAGTTACAGCATTACGAACACTTGCTGTTGCTCTAAATGTAGCTGCATCTCTACTTTGTCTAACACTAGAATAAGAACCATAAGTATATCCCTTGTCTTCACGTAAATTCATGAATAAACGAGCAGTTCCACCACCACCTAAAATACTGTTTGCTAATAAAGCAGCATAATAATCTTTATCACCTAATTTTAAATCGATGTTATTTGCAATTACAATTTCTGATTGTACTGCGTTAGACATATTGATAAAATTAATTTCGGTAGTATTTACGTTTTCTGGTTTAGAGAAAGCAACCGCAGGTACATCTCCTTTTTCCCAATCACCAAATAATTTTGTTACCAATTTTTTAGTTTCTGAAGGGTCAATATCTCCAACAATTACTAAATAAGCATTATTTGGTTTGTAATAGGTGTTAAAATTATTTTGAACATCTGTAAGTGAAATATTACCTAAAGATTCTTTAGTTGTAAACTCACCAAAAGGATGGTTCTTGCCATAAATTAAAGCACCTTCAGCTCTTCTTGCGATAGCTGTTACACTTTTTTCTTCAGATTTTAATCCGTCTAAAGTAACTTTAACCTCTTTGTCGAATTCTTCTTGAGTAAACTGAGAGTTCTTAACTCCGTCTGCCATTAATCCTAATACTTCAGGAAAGTATTTTTTTAATGATGCAGCAGCAGCTCCAGAACTATAAAAGTTAACACGAGCACCAAGATAATCTACCTTTTCGTTAAACTCATCTTTTGTAATATTTGTAGTTCCGCGACCTAATAAGCTTCCCATCATACCAGATAAACCTGCTTTGTTTCCTTCAATAACAGCTTTATTATCAATAGTTAAACTTGCAGAGGCTCTTGGTAATTTATGGTTTTCAACCATTATAACCTGTAGCCCGTTTGGCAATGTAAATTTATCAACTTTACCTAATTGCACTTTTGGTGCAGGTCCTGGTTTGGGTTGTATGCTTCTATCTATCTGTGCAGTTGTAGCAAAAGACATTGCTAAGATTGCGATAAGTGATACTATTTTTGTTTTCATAATATATTATTGTCTTTTGATTTATTTCTTTTTAGGTAAATATTCTAAAACTAATCGTTGATTAGGATTTAAATATTTTTTAGCAACTTCTTTAATTTCTTCACGAGTAATTGAACGATAAATGTCAATCTCGGTATTTATTAAATTAGTATCTCCGTATAACACGTTATAGCGAGCCAATGAATTTGCAATTCCTTCAACACTAGCGTTAGCGTTTACAAAATTATTTTCGAATTTGTTTTGTAATTTTTGATATGCCTTTTCAGAAATTAAATTCGTTTGAATTTTTACAATTTCTTCATCAATTTCTTTAGTTAAATCACTTAAAGCTGTTTTTCCTAAAGGAAGACCATAAACAATGTACGTTCCGTAATCTTCTTGGTTAGAACTGAAAGCTCCAACTTGTAGCGCCATTTTTTTAGTATCTACTAATTTTTTATATAAAATAGAGCTTTTACCATCGCTTAAATAAGTAGATATCATATCTAAAACTCTGGCATCTCTTGTTTTCATAGATGGAGTTCTATATGCATTAACTATCGCAGGTATTTGAATATTAGCATCGTATGCCTTTGCGTTTATTTGCTTAGTAATAGGGTCTTCTTTTAAGAAAGTTCTAGTTATTTCTGCACCTCTAGGAATTGGCCCAAAATAATCTTGTACCATTCTCTTGGTTGTTTTAATATCAATATCACCAGCAACAACTAAAGTTGCGTTATTAGGAACGTAGAATTTTTTATTGAATGCTAAGAACTCAGCCAAAGTAGCATCATCTAAATGTTTCATTTTTCCAATAGTGGTTCCTTTATAAGGGTGTTTTTTAAAAACATTCTTTTTAACGTTCTCTAAAAAACTACCGTAAGGCTGATTATCTACACGTAATCTTTTTTCTTCTTTTACAACTTCATTCTGAGTATCAACACCACCTTGGTTAATAACTGGGTGTAATAAACGTTCAGATTCCATCCATAAACCTAATTCTAAGTTGTTAGAAGGAAACACCTCATAATAATATGTTCTATCATCGGTTGTATTTGCATTGTTTTTACCGCCATTAGAAGAAACAATTTTAAACCAATCTCCTTTTTTAATGTTTTTGGTTCCTTCAAACAATAAATGTTCGAAAAAGTGAGCCATCCCTGTTCTATCTGGTTGTTCATCTTTTGCGCCAACATGATACATTACAGCTGTTGTTACTACAGGAGCAGATTTATCTTGATGCAAAATAACATGCATTCCGTTACTTAAATTGTACTCTTCAAAGGCTACTTTTTGTGCATTAGCAGAAAAGCCAATAAACAAAGCAGTAGTAAGAGTTATAATACTTTTTTTCATTGATAAAATTTTAGTTTTAACTGATTTTATTATATGTGACGTTGAATTAAGGTATTTGTTACACTAAAAAGTAGAATTAATTATTTTCTTTAAATTGATTATTAATTTTCTGAATTAGAGCTTATTTGTCGTGAAAAAACGTATATTTGCATCCGCATTTTCATTAAGAAGGTGTAAAATAAGTATAACGCAAAACAAAAAGTATGTACGCAATCGTAGAGATAGCAGGGCAGCAATTTAAAGTAGCAAAAGACCAAAAGGTATTCGTACACCGTTTACAAGACGCAGAAGGATCAGAAGTAATTTTTGATAATGTAATGCTAATTGAAGACAAAGGGAACGTAACTATTGGCGCCCCAGCTATAACAGGTGCAGGAGTAACTGCAAAGGTATTACGTCACTTAAAAGGTGATAAAGTAATCGTTTTCAAGAAGAAAAGAAGAAAAGGTTACAAGAAGAAAAACGGACACAGACAGTATTTAACTGAGATTCAAATCGAAGGTATTGCTGCATCTGGTGCTAAAAAAACAGTAACTAAAGCAGCAGCTCCTAAGGTAGAAGTGAAAGCGGAATCTAAGGACTTAAGTTCAATGACTGTTGCTGAATTAAAAGCTTTAGCTAAAGAAAGTGGTATCACAGGATATACTTCTTTAAAGAAAGCTGAATTAATTGAAGCGTTAAGCAAATAATTAACTTTAAAAACTTAGAGAGATGGCTCATAAAAAAGGTGTCGGTAGTTCGAAGAACGGTAGAGAATCAGAATCGAAACGACTAGGAGTAAAGATTTTTGGAGGACAAGCTGCAATTGCAGGGAACATTATTGTTCGTCAAAGAGGAACAACTCACAACCCAGGTGAAAATGTTTACATGGGAAAAGATCATACTTTACATGCTAGAGTTGATGGTGTAGTTGAATTCAGAAAGAAAAGAGACAACAGATCATACGTTTCTATAGTTCCTTTCGAGGCTTAAGAAATTTTCGATTTAATAAATTAAAGCTCAAACACTTGTTGTTTGAGCTTTTTTGTGTTCTAAAAGCACAAAATGATAAAACAAAAAAAACATCACTTCAGTAAAGTGATGTTTTTTTAATTTCATTATTGATTAATCCCCCAATTTATCAACGATGATCCCTTGTGTATTATACTGCAAATATGCAACGAAAATATATTTTATAAAATCAATTATGTGTAAATGGGGTAGATTTATGTGTGAATGGTTTTTCTAACGTTTTTTTAGGTAGTTTTTTGTCTTTTTAAATCTGACTTTTTATGTTTTTGAGTTTTATTTTTACATTAATATCAGTTACATTTGGTAGAAATCTTACTTTATGCTAAAAGCTGTAATTGTTGACGATGAACCTAAAGCTATACAAGGCCTTACATGGGAATTGTCTAATTTTGATAATGATTTAGAGATTATAAAAACATTTACAGAAGCAGAAAAGGCTATAAAATATATTAATAATAATGCTATTGATTGTCTTTTTTTAGATATTGAAATGCCAACAATGGATGGTTTTCAATTACTTGAAAAATTAGATAAAAAAGATTTTGCAATTGTGATAACTACGGCCTATAATGAATATGCGATTAAGGCTTTAAAAAATGAAGCAATTGATTATTTACTTAAACCTGTTGATTCAGATGATTTAGAAGAAACTTTAAACAGGGTTAAAAGTCATCATATTAAAAATAATAGTCAAGAAAAATTTGAGCAAATACTTTCAAACTTCAATAAAAAATTCAAAAAAAGAAAAATAACTATAAATACTGACGGTAAATTAATTTTCTTAGAGGAGGCGGAAATTTTATTTGTTGAATCTGATGGTAACTACTGCTCTATACATACAATAAATAATAAAAAAATAGTAGTAACAAAGAAGCTGAAAGAAATTAATTTATTACTCCCAGAAGATCATTTTTTTAGAATTCATAACTCATTTATTATTAATTTAAATAAGATTAAAGAATTTTTACGGTCAGATGGTTATGTGATTTTAGAAGATAATCATAAAATACCTGTCTCACGTCAAAGGAAATCTGACTTCTTAGAAAAATTTTAAAAAATGAAACAGTTCCTTATAATTAGCGCATTTTTTTTTACTAGCACTATCTGTTTAGCTCAGAGAAATGTTGACAGTTTAATTGTAAGTGCTATAGAAAAAAAAGTATCAAATTATTTTGAGCTTCAAAAACATTTTAAAAGAGTCCGATTTACCGAAAAACAATTAAAATCTCTGTTATCAAAAAGTAAAAAAAATAATTATCAGATAGGAGAAATATTTACAAGAAATATTCAAGGACGTTTATATAGAAGTACTACAGAGTTTGATAAGGCTATTGAGGAACATTCAGAGGCATTAAGGTTAGCTAAAGAAATAAACAGCAAAGAAGCGGAGATTGTTACGTTAAATCAGTTAGGTGTTGTTTATAGACGTCAGGATAAGATAAGATTAGCATTAAACCAACATCAGGCAGCTTTAGAGATTATCTCTAAAGTATCCAACCCTAATGAAGACATAAAAATAAGTAATAGTATAACAGTTAACAGTATAGGAAATATTTATTTGGCTTTAAAACAATATGGAAGAGCTTTAGATAAGTTTAAGAAATCTATTCTTATACAGGAAAAATTAGAAGACATAAGAGGCTTGGCTATTAATCACCAAAACATAGGGTTTGCTCTTAAGAACATTGGAGATTTAGACTTAGCTTTAAAAAATTACCAAAAATCATTAACGTATAATATTTTAAATAACGATATGTTAGGTAAAGTAATTTGTCATAACAGTATCGCTGATATTTTAATAAAAAAAGGAAATTATAAAGAAGCCTATAGATATATTATTGAGGTTATTACAGCCGCAGAAGAGACAGGAAACAGGTATTATATATCAGAAGTATATAACACCATGGGGTGGGTCTCTTTAAAACTAAATAAAGATAAGCAGGCAAAGGATTATTTAGAAAGATCCTTAAAAATAGGAATAGAAAATAATATTCTATCAAGTTTAACACTATCGTATTCCTACTTATCAGAACTATATCAAAAAAAAGAAAATTATAAAAAAGCACTATTTTATTATCATAAATCTATAGCTATTGAAAGACGGATGTTTAGTGGTAAAAATATTAGTTATGTAAATAGCCTTATCGACAGGTATGATAGTGAAGTAAATACAAATAAGATTAAACAATTAGCAAAAGAAAATGAAATTTCAAAATTAAAATTATTAAGAAATCGTAATATTTTAATCATAGCATTGGTGTCTATTGCTTTGTTTGGTGTTTTATTATATTCAATATATAGACAGCGTTTATTAAAAAATGACAAACAAATATTGTTATTAGAACAAGATGCTTTACGAATTCAAATGAACCCTCATTTTGTGTTCAATGCATTAAACTCTATTAAATTATATATTATTAATAATGAACAAAAAAATGCAGTTCGTTATTTAAATAAATTTTCAAAACTAATTAGAAATATTTTAGAATCTACTACAGTAAAGGAAGTGACAGTAGCAGAAGAATTTAAAACAATGAACTTATATATGAGCATTGAAAACATTAGGTTTTCAAATGAAATAATATATGAAGAAAAAATAGGGACTAACATTAATCTAGAGGTTATTAAGATTCCACCATTAATCTTACAACCTTTCTTAGAAAACGCTATATGGCATGGCTTGTCTTCAAAAAAAGGAGTAAAAAAAGTGATGCTATCGGTAAATAAAATATCGGACGAGTTTATTCAAATAGATATAGAAGATAATGGTATAGGAAGAAAAGAGGCTTTTAGGATTAAAAGCAATAAGACGTTAAATCGTAAATCAATAGGGATTGATTTAACAAAAGAAAGATTAGCAAATTTTTCATCTCAATTCCAAAGAGATTTTTCGCTAGTTTATAATGATTTAATTAGTGAGAATGGTAAGGCGAAGGGAACAAAAGTATCTTTAAAATTACCACTAATTTAAAAATTGAATTTTAACTGTACCCACGTCGCTTCTTTTATTTCAGTGTTTAGATTGCTAAAAGAAATACCAAGTAAACGAACAGAATTTTTTAAAGATTCTTGATATAGTAACTCTTTTATAATAGGATAAAAATCTTTTTTATCCTGAATATAATCGTTAATAGTTTTACTTCTAGTTTGTTGTGTAAAATCACTATACTTTATTTTTAAAGTAACAGTTTTTCCTTTAGTATTTGACTTTTTCATTCTGCGTTCTAACTCATCTGCTATTTTTTCGAGACGTTGGAGCATAAAAATTTCAGAAGATAAATTTTCATTAAAAGTAGTTTCAGCAGCAACCGATTTTCTAACTCTATTCGGTTTTACTTCGTTATTATGAATCCCCCTCACAATATTGTAATAATGCAGTCCAGATTTTCCAAATAAAAGAGTAAGCTCTTCTAGTGTTTTTTTCTTTAAGTCTAATCCTTTAAAAATTCCTAAATTGTGCATCTTAGCAGCGGTAACTTTACCAACTCCATAAAATTTATTGACAGATAGCTCTTCTAAAAAAGGAATAACTTCATGAGGATTAATAGTTTTCTGACCGTTAGGTTTATTAATATCAGACGCTATTTTAGCCACAAATTTATTTATTGATATTCCTGCGGATGCTCTTAATTCGAGTTCGTTCCAAATACGTTCACGAATTTCTTCGGCAATTAAACTAGCTGATAAATTACTTTTTTTGTTATCGGTAACATCTAAATAAGCTTCATCTAAAGACAGTGGTTCTACCAAATCGGTATAATCGTAAAAAATAGCTCTAATTTTAGAAGAGATTTCTTTGTAACGAGCAAACCGAGGAGGAACAAAGATTAAGTGGGGGCATTTTTTTTTGGCCAACATGCCACTCATAGCTGATCTAACGCCAAATTTACGAGCTTCGTAGCTGGCCGCCGAAACCACACCTCGTATTTCATTACCACCAACAGCAAGAGGTTTGTTTCTTAAGTCAGGATTGTCTAATTGCTCAACCGAAGCATAAAAGGCATCCATGTCTACATGAATAATTTTACGATAAGGTGGTTGAAGAGACATTTTTAGGATGCTAAATTAGAAGATGAAATTACTCATTTAAAAAGAAAAAGCGCTCGAAAGAGCGCTTTAAAATTGATTTATTTCTTAAATTTTAGGACTTCAGATCTTCCTTTTTTGAAAATTTTATTACTATTTCCTTTTCCTCTACGAAGCTCTTTTTGCTCTTCAAAAGGCAATGCAGCAATCTCTTTACATTCGTCAGAACAACAAGTATTCATTTTCTCTGAACAAGATTTACATTGAATAAATAATAAGTGACACGCTTGATTCTCACAATTTACATGCTCATCAGATGATTCCCCACATTGGTGGCAATTAGAAACCACATCGTCTGTAATTCGCTCCGCTCTTCGGTGATCGAAAACGAAATTTTTACCAATAAACTTATTCTCAACACCTTCATCTTTTACCTGACGTGTATATTCTATAATTCCGCCTTCTAATTGAAACACATTTTTAAAACCTTTGTGTTTGTAATATGCAGAAGCCTTCTCGCAACGAATTCCACCAGTACAATACATCAATAAATTTTTATCTTCTTTGTTGTCTTTTAAATCTTCTTCAATAATATCTAAAGAATCTCGAAAAGTATCTACATCGGGAGTAATTGCGCCATCAAAATGCCCAATTTCACTTTCGTAATGATTACGCATATCCACACAAACAGTGTTTGGGTTCGCTAACATTTTATTAAATTCTTTAGCATTTAAATGCACACCTTTATCAGTAACATCAAAAGTGTCATCATTTAAACCATCGGCAACAATCTTGTTACGAACCTTTACTTTTAGTTTTAAAAACGATTTGTTATCGTGTTCAACCGCAACATTTAATCGAATATCTTTTAAAAAAGAAATAGCATCTAATTGTTCTTTCAGTTGTAAGAAATTATCCGCAGGAACAGACATTTGTGCGTTAATTCCTTCGTAAGAAACGTAAGTTCTACCAAGAACCTCTAATTCATTCCATTCTAGGAATAATTTATCTCTAAATAATTGTGGATTTTCTATCTTAAAGTATTGATAGAAAGAAATAGTTAAACGATCCTTACCGGCTTCGTCAATTAATGCAGCGCGTTCTTTTGCGCTTAACTTATTGTACAGTTGCATGCTATACTTTTTTTAGTTAGTCAAAATATATGGTGATTTCTATAAAATCTTTGCAAATGTACTTCTTTTTTGATTTTTAATGTTTAAAACCACACTTTTTACTGCAATTTGATGTTTTTTGAACTTTAAGTAAAAATATCAATAAAAACAGATACAACTAATTCAATTTTTTTAAACCTTTGTGTTTTATAGATTAACACAACTAAATAATAAAAAATGAGAGTAGCAGTTGTTGGTGCCACGGGAATGGTAGGTAATGTAATGTTACAAATACTAGCAGAACGTAATTTTCGAGTAACAGAATTAATTCCTGTTGCCTCAGAGCGTTCAGTTGGTAATAAAATTGATTTTAAAGGAACGGAATATACTGTTGTTGGTTTAGAAACAGCCGTTAAAATGAAGCCAGATTTGGCGTTATTTTCTGCAGGAGGAGAAACTTCTTTAATTTGGGCACCAAAGTTTGCAGAAATTGGCACCACGGTAATTGATAATTCTTCTACTTGGAGAATGGATCCAACCAAAAAATTAGTAGTTCCAGAAATTAACGGAGATGTGTTAACATCAGAAGATAAAATTATTGCAAATCCTAACTGTTCTACGATTCAGTTAGTAATGGCATTAGCGCCTTTGCATAAAAAATACACGATGAAGCGTGTGGTAATTTCTACCTATCAATCTGTTTCAGGAACTGGTATAAAAGCAGTTCAGCAATTAGATAACGAAGAGGCTGGTATTGAAGGCGAAATGGCTTACCCTCATAAAATAGGAAGAAACGCTTTGCCACATTGTGACGTTTTTTTAGAAAACGGATACACCAAGGAAGAAATGAAATTAGTAAAAGAGCCAAAGAAGATTTTAAGAGATGATTCTTTTTCAGTCACTGCAACTGCGGTAAGAATTCCTACAGCAGGAGGGCATTCAGAAGCTGTAAACGTACAGTTTAAAAATGATTTCGATTTAAAGGAAGTTCGTGAAATTTTAAATAATACTGCAGGAATTATAGTGCAAGATGATGTAGCAAATAATTTATATCCAATGCCAATTACAGCGCATAATAAAGATGAAGTTTTTGTGGGTAGAATTCGTAGAGATGAATCTCAAGATAACACTTTAAATCTTTGGATTGTTTCTGATAACCTTCGTAAAGGGGCCGCAACTAATACGGTACAAATAGCGGAATATTTAGTCGCAAATAAATTGATTATAGAATCGATTACAGTTTAAAATGTAATTTTATATTTATACAATCCTGTGCTAATTAGTACAGGATTTTTATTTTTGAAGAATGAAAAATGAACTAATAATTAGAAATACAATAGCATTTGTAAAAGAAACACTAAAAGATGCAGAGGGCGGGCATGATTGGTTTCATATAGAACGTGTATATAAAAATGCTTTACTGATAGCCAAAGATGAAGATGTTGATGAATTTATAGTGTCGCTTGGCGCATTATTACACGATATTGCCGATGCTAAGTTTTATGACGGAGATGAAACTGTAGGGCCAAAAATAGCGCGTAAGTTTTTAGAAGGTGAACAAGTAGCGAAAGAGGTTATTATTCATATTGAAAATATTATTAATTATATTTCTTTTAAATCTACATTGTCTTACGAAGAAAAATTTAGCTCACCAGAACTAAGTGTGATTCAGGATGCAGATAGGCTAGATGCGATTGGAGCGATTGGAATTGCTCGTTGCTTTAATTATGGAGGGTTTAAAAACAGCGTTATGTATGACCCTGAAATTGCCCCTAACTTAAATATGACAAAAGAAGAATATAAAAAATCAACAGCGCCAACAATTAATCATTTTTATGAGAAACTATTACTATTAAAAGACAAGATGAATACAAAAACGGGTAAGAAAATAGCAAATAGTAGACATGCCTATATGGAAGGTTTTTTACAGCAGTTTTATAATGAGTTTAATGGAGTAAAATAGGTTTTAATTTAGGAATAGTTTATTTTTTTTATTTTTTTATTAAAAAAAACGCAATAAATGTTGAGAGTATTTAGAAATAATATATATTTGTCTTAAGCGTTAATAATCCCCTTTATTAATTACAACAACCCCCTTAATTGTTAAAAAAGCATCTAGACTTCTAGATGCTTTTTTATTGTTTAACAGGTAAGGTGTTTGTTACCATGGATATATGTTAAAAGACATGCTTATATTTAATTAGTGGTAATATTTTTTATTAAAATATTACTGATAAAAAAGCAGTAATTATAGTTATACTTTTTATGATTATATTAGTAATTATTGATATCATAATTTGCCTTTTATTGAATTACACCATTTTTAATAACTATTATTTCAGTTCTTTTTCCGTTTATGAACTCAAACTCTAATAAATCGATACTCTCATAATCTTTAATCTTAGATTTTAATAGGTTTTGAATTTTTTCCGCTTCTTTTCTAGCAGAATCAAACTTACAATCAACAAATTGATATTCTCCTTTTTCAGTGCTTAATCCGTTTTTGCCAATCTGAATTCCTTTTGCATATATAATTTGGTTAACTTCCTTGCAGTCGCAATTGTCTTTTAATACCTCTATAATATTACTTGATTTATCTATGCTTTTTACAGTACTTGCAACTGTATAACCAAATAAGCCGCCAAGACATAAGAATAAAGTTGTTCTTACTATTGTTTTAGTCAATTTCTTCATGCTTCTAATTTATTTATTAGGATTAATTTCCTGGAACAAATATTATACATAATATACCTTTATGAAAGTAAAGTAAACCTATTTTAAGAAAATTAGGGTATTAGTTTTAGGTGTAAATATCTGTTATATAGGTTTTTATGTTTTGTTGTTTTTTTGAAAAGTTGTTATAAGTAAGAAGCCCTAAATTTATAAATTTAGGGTTTAAATAAGAGTTTTATTATTTTAAATAAAATTATTTAGGAAATAGAGTTTAATTTTTTAATATAAACCGAAGGTAGTATTCCTGTTCTTTTTCTAAAGTATTTTGTAAACGAATCTGTACTTTTATAGCCTATTTCTTCAGAGATAGATTGAACTGCATAAGCCCTAAATTTAGTATCTTCTTTTAGCTTTAAGATGGCATAGTTTATTCTTAAATCATTGATATAAGTATTAAAATTTTTCTGATAATGTGTATTTATAACTTTAGACAAATAAGAAGTGTTTGTCTTTATTTTTCGTGCAATATTATATGAATTACACTCTTGTTTTAAATAATAATGTTGTTCTTCTATTTTATGCAGCCCTGCTAAAATTTCATTAAAAGTTTCTTTATTAATGTCTGTAGATAATTTTTCCTCAAGAACATCATCTTTGGTGTCTATTATTTTTTGCTGTTGCTCTAGAGATTCTATCTTGTTTAATAATTTAATAAAACGCACAGAGTTTTTTTTCTTTCTACTAGATAAAAGAAGTAAGTATAAAACAAGTAAAAGGATGATAATAGTAATAGTTATTATTAAGTATTTAGTTGTTCTTTTTTGATTTTCTTTTTCTAACTCTAAATTAGATAACTCTTTATTGTGAAAAGAATTTATAATGTTTTTTTTGTTTTTTTCTAAGGCTGTTTGGTTTAAAGCATATTTTTCGAAATATTCATTTGATTTTTCAATATTACCAGACTTTTTGTAAATTTTTGCAAGTGTTTTATAATCTTCAACTAAATTAAATTCTTTGGTTTTTTTTAGTCCGATTGCAATTCCTTCCTCCATAACGACAATAGCGGAATCGTATTTTTTTAAACCAGTATAAGCAGCTGTTAATTCTTTGTAATAATAGTAGTTTCCAGCATTAGGGTCGTGTTTGTGACTTAAAACCTTTAATTGCTCAATTTTATTTAGAGCTTCAGAATATTTTTCTTCTGCAATTAATATTTTAGCGTTTTGAGTATAAAAACCTATCTTAATAAAATTATTAAGAGTATCTAATCCCTGTTTTCTAGCTTTTTTTAATACTAGTTTAGCAGAATCTATTCTTTTAAGCTTCAAGTAGGTGTTGCTAATGCTTGTTAGTGTTATTGCGCTGTTAAAATTTCTATTTAATTGATCAATTTCAGTTGTTATTTGTAGTTTTTTTAATCCTTTTTTATAATTTACAAGAGCTTTTTTATAATCCCCTGCCGAAAAATTCATCTCTCCAATAAGTATAGGTATAACAGCTTTATAAAATTGTAAGTTTTGTTGGTTAGCAATACGTTCACATTCAGAATAAAAGGCTAAAGCAGTTTTTGTTTCACCCACAGCAGCATAACTATTACCTAGCTGAATTATTATTTCGATAAGTGTAATTTTTAACTCATCTATAATTTCTTTTTCTTGTTTGCTTAAATTATAAACTTTAAATAGGTCTAATTCTTTTTTAAAAGATTTTATTGAGACTTGGTACTCGTTAAGAAATTGAGACTTACGCCCCATTTGATGCAACAACCTAATTGTCTGAAAAGTATCTTTATGCTTTTCAGACAGGTTTAGCATTTTCTGAATTAAAACAACTTGATTTCTTGCCTCACTTTCTGTTTTAAAGGTATTCGAAAGCTTAAGTAGTTCTTCTTTATAGCTATCCTTATTAATCTCTTGAGATAAAAGATTAGAAGTCAATAAAAAAAGAAAGTAAACAAGAAGTTTTTTAAGTGCCATAAATTATTATCCTGGAAAATTTGGTTTTCTTTTTTCTAAAAAAGCAGTTGTTCCTTCTTTAAAATCTTCCGTACCAAAAGAATCACCAAACTCAGCTATTTCAGTTTCATAACCATTTACACCATCTTTAAAGTTATCATTTACGGCTCTAATTGCAGCGCTAATTGCTACAGAAGAATTGCGCATTATTTTACTAGCTAGCTTTTCTGCTAAAGGCATTAGTTCTTCTAAAGATACAACATGATTTACTAGTCCCCATTGTTTAGCTTCTTCTGCAGAGATCATTCCTGCTGTCATAATTAATTCCATTGCTTTTCCTTTACCAACTAATTGAGGCAAGCGCTGTGTACCACCATAACCAGGAATTACACCTAAAGACACTTCTGGTAATCCCATTTTAGCATTGTCTGATGCTACTCTAAAATGACAAGCCATTGCTAATTCTAATCCACCACCTAAAGCAAAACCATTTACAGCAGCAATTACAGGAGTTGATAAATTTTCTACTAGGTTAAATAAAGATTCCTGCCCTAATCTAGCCAATCTACTACCTTCTTCTACAGAGAAATTTGCAAACTCAGAAATATCAGCACCCGCTACAAATGCTTTTTCACCACTTCCGGTGATTATAATTGTTTTTACATTTATGTCATCTTCTAAGCTTTCAAAAGCAGTGCTTAACTCTTCAATTGTAGCACTATTTAAAGCATTTAACTTTTTAGGCCTGTTAATAGTAATTGTTGCTAGTTGGTTTGTAATAGTTACTAAGATGTTTTCGAAATTCATTTGATTAAGTTTTTAAGGCCTGTCGAAAATACGCAAGGCGCTATTTTTAAGTTTTAGGTAAAATTACAGTAAAAACGGTTCCTACTCCTTCTGTTGATGTAAAACTGATAGAACCATCATATGCTTCAATTATGTTTTTTATCATAGCTAAACCTAAGCCCATTCCGCTTGTTTTTGTCGTGAATTTAGGTTCAAAAATTAATTCTTTATTTTTATCTATAATTCCTTTTCCGTTATCAGAAACTGTAATTTTAACATTATTGCCTTCAGAGGTTACTTTCACTTCAATCCTAGGGGCAGTTTCGTTCTCTGTAATTGCCTGTGTAGCATTTTTTATTAAATTAGTTAAAATTCTAATTAATTGTGTTTTATCTAAATAGGCAAAGAGCTCCTTTTCTTTAGGAATATAATGTATATAATCCTCCGAGAAAATATCTAAAGAATGTTTAACAATATCAACTACATCTAACCTTTCGCGACGTTGTGTAGGCATTTTTGCAAAGTCTGAAAAAGCAGAAGCAATAGAGCTCATTACATCAATTTGCTGAATTAATGTTTCACTGTATTCAGACATTTTTGTTTTAATGTTCGGGTCTTCAGGATTAAATCGCCGGTCGAAACTTTGTACAGAAAGACGCATTGGTGTTAGCGGGTTTTTTATTTCATGTGCCACTTGTTTGGCCATTTCTCTCCACGCTTGTTCTCGTTCACTTTTAGCAAGTTTTACAGCACTTTCTTCTAGCTGATCAATCATATTATTGTATGAATCAATCAAAGAGTTTATTTCTGAACTAGCAGAGTTTAATGTAATTTTTTCATTTCGTTGATTTAAACGTGTTTCTTTAATTTTTTCTGAAATGGCTTGAATAGAACGTGTAATATAACTCGATAAAAAATAAGCTAATGAAATAGCAGTAATAAACATTAAAAGATAAACTAATAATAAGCGCGATATAAACTCACGTAATTCTCTTTCTTGTTCCTCATTATCTTGTGCTATTTGTAACTCTAAAATACCAATTCGTTTAAACCTGGTGTCATTTATATAGGTATAAGATGATTGATATGTAATTCCTTTTTCATTTCTGCCTTTTACAACTTTATGGTCGGAGTTGTTAGCGAGTTCTTTTATAATATCTAAAGCTAAATTAGTGCCTTTTTTTTTATCAAAATTATAAGGAATAGACGATTTTAAAAGATTCCCATCCATATCGTACATAGATACGGTAAGTTTATGAACATATGCAATATCGTAAATACGATCTTGAAATATTTTAGCTAAATTATTAGTAGTAATAGGGTATGTTGTTTTTCGTTTTAATTCGATTTCTATATCGTGTTTTGTCGCACTTTCTTTTCTGTTAAAGCGTAAAACATTATAATCATCGGTTTGTTCACCGTATTGCAATATGGTGACAATTAAAATTAAAATAAAAGCCAATAACACTAACAGTATCATTGATAAAAAGATTCTAATTCGTAGCGATATGTTTTTGATGTTTATCAAATTTATAGGTTTATTTTTTCTTCCTTAGTGTGTAAAAGGCGAGTTAATTTAATTGATAAATCTAATAAAATTATTTTAGCATTTCCGTTTCTTTCAATATGATATTGAGCATCACTCACTTCCTTTTCAATAACCAATATATTTGTACTGTGTATAAAAGGTGCAAATTTTTCTAACTGAAAATTAGCAGATTTTGTTTCTAGAAAAACTAAATCGGGTGTTCCATAATTTAGTAGCAATGCTTGCCTAAAAAACTGTAAACAATATTGTAAAAATTGTTTTTGTGTTTCTCTACCAGACTTTGCAATAGCTTCAGACCATTTTATTAAATCCTGAATCACAGCAGCGTTTCCTTTGGCTTTAAAAGCAGCGCGAATCCATGTAATAAACCATTCTTCAAAAACTAAATCATTAGAGTTGTTGTTTAATATATGTAATGCTTTGTTATAATTCCCTTCGGATTGATGCGCTATTTTTATCGCTTCATTTTCTGCAACATTTTCGTTTTTAATTAAAGTATTTGCAATGTCGGCATCGCTTAAAGAAGGGAAGTTTAATGCTTGGCAGCGAGATTTTATAGTGTTTATAATTTGCTCTTCATCTTCAGTGATTAATAAGAAAATGGTTTTATTTGGCGGTTCTTCAATTAATTTTAATAATTTATTAGAAGCTGCAATATTCATTTTTTCAGCCATCCAAATAATCATTATTTTAAAACCGCCTTCGTATGATTTTAACTGTAGTTTTTTAACAATATCTAAGGCTTCATCAACACCTATTTGACCTTGTTTATTTTCTACACCAATATGTTTAGACCAGTCGAAAATACTTCCGTAAGGTTGTGTTTTAATAAAACTTCTCCAGTCATTTAAAAATAAATTACTAACAGGATGTTTTTTTACAGCATCGTTTGTGGTTACAGGAAAAGCAAAATGTAAATCGGGATGTTGTAGTTTGTTACACTTTATATTACAAGCCTCTTCATTGCTTGATGATTTACATAATAAATACTGAGCATAAGCAATTGCCATAGGCAAAGTACCAGAACCTTCTTTGCCAACAAAAAGTTGTGCATGCGGAATTCGGTTGTTTTCAGCAGATTGTTGTAAATGCTTTTTAATATGTTCCTGTCCTATAATTTCATCGAAAGTCATGCAACAAATATAAGATTTCAAATACAGAGAACAACCAATAAAAAGAAACAACAGATTGTTTAAGGCTAATTGTTTAGAATGGTTCTATTTTAGTATATTTGCAGGCCAATTTAAACGTGTCATTTGAATTCAATTGCAAATTTACAGCTCGGAGAAAGAGGAATTATATCTGAACAATGTTTGGATGTTATTCCATTAAAATTATTAGAAATGGGTTGCTTGCCAGGAACAGAAGTAGAGTTGTTACAGGTAGCTCCTTTTAAAGACCCTTTATACATTTGTGTAAACGGCAGTCATTTGGCAATACGAAGAGAAACGGCAAGCAAAATTGTAATTACCAAAATTTAACTGATGGATAAGCGTATTAGAGTAGCTTTGGTTGGAAACCCAAACACGGGAAAAACATCATTATTTAACCAGCTAACGGGTTTAAATCAAAAAGTTGGTAATTACCCTGGTGTAACGGTCGATAAAAAACAAGGAACTTGTAAATTGTCAGATAAAAACACGGCGATTATTACCGATTTACCAGGAACATACAGTATCAATCCTACCTCTATTGATGAAAGTATTGTTTTAAAAACCCTGTTAAATTCTCAAGAAGATGAAAAGCCAGATGTAATTGTAGTGGTTGCCGATGTAGAGAATTTAAAGCGAAATTTATTACTCTTTTCTCAAATTCAAGATTTAGAAATACCAACGATTTTAGCCTTAAATATGGCAGATCAAATGCAACGTAAAGGTATTTTAATTGATGTTGAAAATTTAGAAAAAGAACTACACACAAAAGTAGTTTTAATATCTGCACGAAAAAACGAAGGAATAAGCGACGTAAAAAAAGAAATTGAGAATTATAGCCTATTAAAATCACACTCTAACTTTAATGAAATTTCTACTAAAATAGACAAAAACTATTTTAGTGAGCTAGAAAAAATAAGTCCGAATTTTTCACTGTATGAATTATGGATGATGCTTACAAAACAGCATATTTCATTACTTTCTGATATAGAAAAAGAGCAATTACTGTTTTTTAATGACGGAGGTTCTAAGCAAAAAAAACACCAACATAAAGAAACAATTTATCGCTATCAGAAAATAAATTCAATTTTAAATAAAACATATAAGGTTGATGCCTCTAAAGCAACAGACTTACGCGCAAAGTTAGATCGTGTTTTTACACACAAAATATTCGGTTATATTATTTTCTTCGGATTGTTATTGTTGATTTTTCAATCTGTTTTCGATTGGGCATCTAAACCTATGGATTTAATAGATGGTTTATTTGCAAACATTGCTGATTTTACCAAAACAAACTTACCTGCCGGAATGTTTACCGATTTGTTAACCGATGGTATTATTCCAGGAATTGGAGGTGTTGTTATTTTTATTCCGCAAATAGCCATTCTGTTTTTATTTATTGCCATTCTAGAAGAAACCGGTTATATGAGCAGAGTGGTTTTTTTGATGGATAAAATTATGCGTCGTTTTGGAATGAGTGGTAAAAGTGTAATTCCGTTAATTTCCGGTACTGCATGTGCAATACCTGCAATAATGGCAACACGAACTATTTCTAGTTGGAAGGAACGTTTAATAACCATTTTAGTAACACCTTTTACAACCTGTTCAGCACGTTTACCTGTATATGCTATTTTAATAGCCTTGGTAATTCCCGACACCAAAATATTCGGAATATTAAGTTTACAAGGATTAACGTTGTTAGGTTTGTATTTTATTGGGTTTGCAGCGGCAATAATAGGCGCCTATATTTTACATAAAACATTAAATATAAACAACACCTCATTTTTTGTAGTAGAAATGCCTAATTACAAGCTTCCTTCAGCTAAAAACGTGTTTTTTGACGTATTAGAAAAAACGAAAGCCTTTGTTTTCGGAGCAGGAAAAATAATTTTAGCGATCTCAATTGTATTATGGTTTTTGGCTTCAAACGGGCCATCAGCATTTTCAAATGCGGAGAAAAATGTAATAGAAAATGTTGCAAATCAACAATTATCAGCTGCTGAATTATCGCAAAAAATAGCATCTGCTAAATTAGAAAACTCTTATATAGGTATTGCAGGTAAAGCAATAGAGCCTGTAGTGAAGCCATTAGGTTACGATTGGAAAATAGGAATAGGTTTAATAGCGTCGTTTGCTGCAAGAGAAGTGTTTATAGGTACTTTAGCAACAATTTATAGTGTTGAAAATGATGATGAAAACATATCAACTATTAAACAAAAAATGGCAGCCGAAATAAACCGTGATACAGGCGAAAAACGATACAATTTTGCTACCGGAATATCATTGTTGTTATTTTATGCATTTGCAATGCAATGTATGGCTACTTTAGCCATAGTTAAAAGAGAAACTAAAAGTTGGAAATGGCCAATAGTACAACTTATAGGTATGGGAGCATTGGCATATTTATCAGCATTTATAGCATATCAAACCTTAAGTTAATGCAAGAAATTATTACTTATATCGCAGTAGGCTTAGCTGTATTTTTTTTAGTAAAAAAGTTTTTTATTAAAAACAACAACAAAGGTTGTAGTACAGATTGTAACTGTTCTTAATCAAGAAATAATGTGTTTTTTGTTTGTAACACTTTACGCAATTAATGTATGTTTGTGGTACTGTAATTAATTTGTCTCTATAAATTTATTAAAATTTAAATATGAAAAAAATATTTTTAATAGCTGTGCTTTTTGTCAGCTCGTTTGCACAAGCACAACAAGAAGTAAAAGTAGATATATTAGATGCTTTGGCATTAAAAACCTTAGAGGTTTCATATGAGCATTATACAGCTAGTCGTTCATCAATAGGTATATCAGCATTATTTAATTTCGAGGAAAAATCATCTGATTTTAGATACAATGAAGAATGGATGATTACGCCATATTTCCGTCATTACTTTACAAATAACAATAACTGGAATTATTTTGGTGAGATTTTTTTAGGTATTAATAATGGAACAAAAAATAATAACGAATACATTGACGGTGCCTTAGGTATTGCTTTAGGTTCTAAATATATATCTGGAGGTGGTTTTATCGTTGATGTTTACGGAGGTTTAGGAAGAAATATGTTTACTTCAGAGTCGCGCTCTGTTGTGCCAAGAGTTGGTATTAATTTAGGGTATAGATTTTAGTATAAAACTAAAATTAAAAAACAAAAAAGCTTGCGTTATGCAAGCTTTTTTGTTTGGAAAATATTTATTAAAATAAAACTTATAAAAGCAGGTATAACCCAACCTAGGCTATGATTAGCGAAAGGAATAAAGCTTTTAATAGTTGTTAAGTATGCACCCGGAATAATAAAACCTAAAAAATCAGGGATGCTGAATATAAATGTAACGAGCACTACGACTTTAAAAACGAAGCTCGATGTATACTTGTTTGAAATTACATTTAAAATAATTAAAATAATTGTTATTGGGTAAATAAACATCAATGCTGGTAGCGCAATGTTTATAATGTAAGTTACATCAAACTGACCAACTAAAACGCCAAGAATACATCCAATTACTGCGGTAATTGTAAACACTTTTTGAGAGTTGTTACTAATTCCTTTAAAATAATCAGCAGTACCAGTAATAATTCCTACAGCGGTAGTAAAGCAAGCTAAGGCAACTAAAACACTTAAGAAAACACTACCAATATTTCCTAAAGTTTGGTTGCTTAATGATTTTAAAATCTCTGTTCTATTAGATCCTTCAGTAAAAGTTGAGCTAAACAAAACACCATTGTAAATAAGGCCAGCATAAATAATTAATAGCCCTAAACCTGCGATAAACCCGGCTTTAGTTATCAGTTCTTTTTTGGAGTTAAAAGTTGCTTCTTTGTTAAAATTCATAGAGATGACCAAAACACCACCTACTACTATCGAAGCAATGGCATCGAAAGTTTGATAGCCCTCTAGCAATCCATCAACAAAAGGTGTTTTAAGAGTACTTGTGTTTATGGCATCTGGAGCGGTAAAAATTCCAATAAAAATAATAGAAAGTAACATGCATATTATAAGCGGAGTTAAAAACTTACCTATTATATTTAGTATTTTAGATCGGTTCATGGCAAACAAAAAAACAAATCCGAAGTAAATACTACTGGTGATTAAAGAGCTAACATTATTAAAATAAGGTGCAATAGCCATTTCATGAGTAACCGAAGCAGTTCTTGGTGCAGGTAACGCAATGCAAATTGTATAGATAACAAAACAATATATAAGACTAAAAGTAGGAGAAACTTTTTTACCAAAGTCGTACATAGTACCTTGTAATTTGGCGTGTGCTAAAATTCCTAATATAGGAATGAATACTGCGGTAATAAAAAAACCAATTGTAACCCAACTCCATAAATCGCCCGAATTTTTACCTAAAAAAGGAGGTAAAATTAAGTTTCCTGCTCCGAAAAACATAGAAAACAAGGCAAAACCGGTGATGTATATATCTTTAGTTTTATTCATTCTTATTTGTGTTTGTAATTATATAGATGATAAAATTTATAAATAAGTATAAAAGAGCAACAATAATTAGTGTGAATTTTATAGTAGCAAAGTAGTAAGCCATTAATGCTAAATTTTTATCAGTACTACCTAATAATATATGTATCAATCCTATATTTTCAATAGCATCAAAACAGGCGGTAAAAAATTGAGAAAACAATAAGACAAGTCCAATTAAATAAAATGGTTTTCCGCGCCAAAGTATTTTATTGAGTTTGTGAATTAACAACCCTATTAAGGCTGGATAAATAGTTAAGAATAAAAAATCGAGACCTAAGCTTATACCTGCATTAATTTTTGCATTTGCATCCCAAGAATTCAGAATAGCTTGAGATATGCGAATATCTTTGGCTAACTCAAAAGATATAATTCCGTTTTCACAAATATCATTAATTAAAAAATAATCAATGCTTAGCATAGCGTATCCAATGCAAATAGTCATAATGGCCAAAAAAAAGGTGACTTTTTTTTCGGTTTTACTATCTAATAAATAAAATGGAGAGGTTAACATAATTTTATAAAAATACAAGCGAAAGATACATATTTTTGCAGGATGCAGAACTTTATCAGTTATAAAAATAGTAAAATAGCATATTTAGATGTTGGGAAAGGAACTACGGTAGTTTTGCTTCATGGTTTTTTAGAAAACGCTACTATGTGGAATGGAGTGGTAAAAGAACTGTCTAAAAAAAATAGGGTAATTTGTATTGATCTTTTAGGTCATGGAAAATCAGACTGTATAGGTTATGTTCATAGTATGAATGATATGGCAGAAGCGGTAAAAGAAGTTTTAAATTTTTTACGTCTCAGAAAATTTTATATAGTAGGTCATTCTATGGGTGGTTATGTTTCTTTAGCTTTTGCAGAAAAATATTTAGTGAGTATAAAAGGATTATGTTTATTGAATTCATCTGCACAAGCAGATTCTGAAGAACGAAAGAAGTTGCGAATAAGAGTAAGTGAAATGGCAAAAACTAATTACAATAATTTAGTGAAAATGTCTATATCAAATTTATTTGCAGCTGAAACTAGAGAAGTTTTTTCATTAGAAATAGACGCCATAAAAGAAGAAGCTTTAAAAACTCCTGTTCAAGGGTATATTGCAGCAACAAAAGGAATGCAACTAAGAGTTAACAAAGAAGCTATTTTGAAAACTATTGATAAGAGAATTATAATTGCTGGTGAAAACGATCCTGTAATAAACTTTAAATCTATTATTAAAGAAGCTAAACGAACAGATACACCTTTAATAAAATTATCAGGAGGTCATATGAGTCACATTGAAGACAGAGATGAATTAATAGTGAGTTTAAAGAAATTTATTAAAGGCTAAATATTTTCTGTTTCTTTGCAGTGTAAAAAAACAATTATGAAAATTCATCAGTTAGCCACCCAAAAATCCATTTTAAATAAGTTTTTATCTGAAATAAGAAATGTAGATATTCAAAAAGATTCTATGCGTTTCCGTAGAAATATTGAGCGAATAGGTGAGGTTTTAGGGTATGAATTAAGTAAGAAATTATCTTTTCAAAATAAAGAGATTAAAACACCTTTAGGTATAAAATCTATAGAAACACCAGTTAACGATGTAATTTTATGTTCAATTCTTAGAGCAGGGTTACCATTACATAACGGGTTACTAAATTATTTTGATGATGCAGAAAATGCTTTTATATCAGCCTATCGTCATCATCCTAATAATGATGAAGAGTTTGAAATTGTTGTAGAGTATTTCGCCTCTCCATCAATAGATGGTAAAACATTATTACTAGTTGACCCTATGTTAGCTACAGGTAGATCAATAGTAGCGGTTTATGAAGCAATTAAAAAATACGGAACACCAAAAAAAATTGAAATAGTATCCGTAATAGGGTCGGCAGCAGGAGTGGCATACATAGAAGAGTTTTTTCCTGAAAACACTGATTTATGGATTGCAGATATTGATGATGGATTAAACGATAAAGGATATATAGTCCCGGGTTTAGGGGATGCAGGTGATTTGGCTTTCGGGACTAAAATGTAGCGTTACATAAAATTTGTTAAAACCGAACCAATTAAAAACAACAATAATAATACATCACCAACCCATTTGTGTTGATATATTTCTAATCCGTTTGCTAAAATTATAGCGACTGGAAAAAACACGAATAACAATTCACTACTAGCTTTATTACTCATTAAGAGAATAATTAATAAAGAAATTACTAGATGAATAACAGTTAGAATCCAATTTTTTCTAAAGGTGTTAAGTACAGCTAATGCCTTTGGGCTTTTTAAAAAAATTGCTGCAATAACAAAAACAGCAATAAATATATTCTGAAATAGATACTTGGGGCTTAAGTATAGATTAAAGTCGTAGTGAAAAATCCAATCGAAAAGAAGGTAAAATTCATTTACCTTATCATACCAAAAACAATATGTAAAAAATAAAAAAATCACACTTCCAAAGCCTATTACGGGAGTTAATAATGTTTGATAGGTGAATTGTTGATGTAAGTAAATAGAAACGTATAATAACACGGCAAATAACACAGTATAAGGTTCTATTAAGAAAGAAACACCAAGCCACAAACCGCCATCAAATAATTTATGAAGAGTGTTTTTTTGCGACTGTAAACTATATACTTTACGTAAAAAAAGTAAAACAGTTAAACAGGCATAAAACGTACTATTAATAATTAGTACATCAGGAAAAAAACCAATAAGTATTATAAAAAATAAAAAACCAAAAGAATTATCGAATGTTAGTTGATTTTTAACAAGAATAAAATTAAAAATAGAAAAAACAATAATAAATCCAAGTACTTCTTTAAAGAGATTAAAGGATAATTCTTTAGAAAATAAACTAAAAAAAAAGTAAATTAAAAACAGCGCAAACAGCACTATGAAATTTACAGGTTTTGATTTACCGAAAAAATTGGCTAACATGGTTTCTTTTTATACTTTTGCAAACGTAAAGATAATCAAGTTATGTTAGGATTAAATATTTTTAGATTAATTGGAGAATTATTTCAGTACATTTTAATTCCGTTCAAATGGTTGCGACTAGAAGTTGCTAAAGGAGATTATGGATGGTGGACATCAAATGCTGTAAACTGGTTATTTGTATTGGTGTTAGTCGTATTATTTGGGTACTGGATGTGGCAATCAGCAACTTTCTTAAAAGAAGGAACTGAAGATAAAGCTTAATTTAGACACACATTGGGAAGCAAAAATAAACTAAAACGTTTCAAAGAAAATGAAACGTTTGCTAACGTACTTCAGCCTACAAGAGAAGAAGTAGTTGGTGATTTTTCTTTAAAAGGAAAATGGAATACTTTTTTTAAAAACGATAATCCAATTGTTTTAGAGTTGGGGTGTGGTAAAGGAGAGTATACTATTGCTTTGGCAGAAAAAAATCCAGATAAAAATTTTATTGGTATTGATATTAAAGGAGCTCGTTTTTGGCGTGGTGCAAAAACCGCAATAGAAAATGACATGCAAAATGTAGCCTTTATTAGAACACAAATAGAATTGGTAGATTATATTTTTGCAGAAAATGAAGTTGATGAAATTTGGATAACTTTCCCAGATCCACAAATAAAATACCAGCGTACAAAGCATAGAATGACCAATACGGCATTCTTAAAAAGGTATCATCATATTTTAAAAGAAGACGGAATCATGAACCTAAAAACCGATAGCGAATTTATGCACGGTTATACTTTAGGCTTATTGCACGGTGAAGGTCATGAAATTATACACGCAAATCATAACGTGTATAAAAACGAAGGCGCACCAGAAGAGGTAACTTCTACCCAAACTTTCTACGAAAAACAATATTTAGAGAAAGGAAAGCCAATTACGTACATTCGTTTTAAATTGAATTATTAACTTTACTCGGTGAGTAAAAATCAAAATTTTTTCGAAAGAGTTTACGAAGTTGCAAAGCTAATTCCATACGGAAGAGTAACTAGTTATGGTGCAATCGCAACTTATTTAGGTGCTGCGCGATCTGCAAGAATGGTTGGTTGGGCAATGAATAATTCTCATTCTAAAAACATACCGGCTCATAGAGTAGTAAACCGAATTGGCCTACTTACGGGAAAACAGCATTTCGACGGTACAAACTTAATGCAACAGCTTTTAGAAAATGAAGGAATTATTGTGATTGAA
The DNA here is from genome assembly GCF_057002845.1 of Tenacibaculum sp. SM2510. NCBI lineage: Bacteria > Pseudomonadati > Bacteroidota > Flavobacteriia > Flavobacteriales > Flavobacteriaceae > Tenacibaculum > Tenacibaculum sp. SM2510. The sequence goes on along the minus strand of NZ_CP192703.1, from coordinate 1,710,270 downwards.
AATCAAATCCAAAATTTCGAAAACGTTTTTTGGAGTCCAATAAACGAACTGCCACCTGAAGAAGGGCTTTAGCATCTAAATCAAAGCGCATTATATTCTTTTTTTTAGTTAAAAACTATGCTATAAAACAGAATTATAACTTCATAAAGAATCACAATCTAACTCTCTTTATTTTCTGACGCCTAAAACGTATCTTTGCAGCTCGGTATTAATTAATTTAATTAAACACTCTAATGAGTTTTAAAAAACAAGATATATACAAAGCGTTAGAAACTATTACTGCACCAGGAGAAGGTAAGAGTTTAGTTGAAAACGAAAACATAAAAAACATCGTTACTTTTGGTAACGAAGTAATTGTTGATGTAACAATTTCAAATCCATCTTTACAGGCTAAAAAGAAGGCAGAAGTAGAAATTACGAAGGCAATTCACGAAAATGTTGATAAAGCAATCGATGTAAAGGTGAATGTAAAAGTTGAGGTTAAAGAGAAAGAAAATCCTAATGAAATAAAAGGAAAATCAATTCCTAATATTCAAAATATTATAGCAATAGCGTCTGGTAAAGGAGGTGTAGGTAAATCTACCATTACCTCTAATATGGCAGTGTCTTTAGCAAAAATGGGTTTTAAAGTTGGTGTCTTAGATGCGGATGTTTATGGGCCATCTCAACACATAATGTTTGATGTTGAAAAAGAAAAGCCATTAGCAGTAAAGGTAGACGGGCGTTCTAAAATGAGACCTGTTGAAAATTACGGCGTAAAATTATTATCTCTAGGGTTTTTTACAGACCCTGATCAAGCAGTAATTTGGCGTGGACCAATGGCTTCAAAAGCATTAAATCAATTAATTTTTGATGCAGATTGGGGAGAATTAGATTTCTTACTGATAGATTTACCTCCAGGAACAGGAGATGTGCATTTATCAATCGTACAAGCAGTACCAATTAACGGAGCCGTAGTGGTAAGTACACCGCAAAACATTGCTTTAGCCGATGCTAAAAAAGGTGTTGCAATGTTTAAGCAAGAAAGTATTAATGTACCAGTATTAGGTATCGTAGAAAACATGGCGTATTTTACACCAGAAGAATTACCAGAAAATAAATATTACATTTTTGGTAAAGGCGGTGCTAAAAATTTAGCTGAAGATATCGAAACTAGTTTCTTAGGTGAAATACCATTAGTGCAAAGTATTCGTGAAGCAGGTGATGTTGGTCATCCAGTGGCATTACAAGAAAACACTCCTTTACAAAAAGCATTTACAGATGTAACCAAAGAAATGGTTTCTCAATTATTAAAAAGAAATGCTAATTTGCCAGCTACCGAAGTAGTTCGTATTACTACAATGAGCGGTTGTAGTACTAAATAGTTAAAAGATTATGACAGCAACAGAAATAAAAGATAACGTAGAAAAAGCTCTAGAAGAAATTCGTCCTTTTTTAATAAGTGACGGCGGAAACATTAAGTTATTATCTATCGAAAATAATAAAGTAAAAGTTCAGTTAGAAGGGGCTTGTAGTGGCTGTACAGTAAATCAAATGACGTTAAAAAACGGCGTTGAAGCAACCATAAAAAAATATGTTCCATCAATAGAAGAAGTAATTAATGTAGCATAAAACTTGATTTTTATCAGGTTTTAATAACTGCAAACTTATTATTTTTGGGCGTTCGAGCGCGCTTTCGCTACTCGCTTTTTTAAAATAGAATAATATTTTAAAAAGAGCTTAAACAAACCGCTCAATCACTAACGCATACACATTCCTGTCTTCAAACAAAAGGCAGGAATCTCAGTATAAAAAAGAAAATTCTTGTAATAAAAATGATACAAACAGATATACTAATTATAGGAGCAGGTCCAACTGGCTTGTTCACCGTATTTGAAGCAGGATTATTAAAATTACGTTGTCATTTAATTGATGCATTGCCTCAGCAAGGAGGGCAATGTTCAGAAATTTATCCTAAAAAACCTATTTACGATATACCAGCGTATCCAGAGATTTTAGCTGGCGATTTAACCGATAAATTAATGGAACAAATTAAACAATTTGAACCAGGGTTTACATTAGGAGAACGCGCTGAGACAATAGAAAAACAAGAAGATGGTAATTTTATAGTAACAACTAATAAAGGCACAAAACACAAAGCGCCTGTAGTAGCAATTGCAGGTGGTTTAGGAAGTTTCGAGCCACGTAAACCACCAATTCCTGGTATTGTAGATTATGAGGACAAGGGAGTTGAGTACATGATTAAAGAGCCAGAGCTTTACCGAGATAAAGATGTGGTCATTGCAGGAGGTGGAGATTCGGCATTAGATTGGTCTATCTTTTTAACTGATATAGCTAAATCGGTAACTTTAGTACACCGTAGAAACGAATTCCGCGGAGCGTTAGATTCTGTTGATAAAGTGCAGGAGTTAAAAGATGCAGGCAAGATTAATTTAGTTACACCAGCCGAGGTTAAAGGAATTGTTGGTGAAAATACCGTTAAAGGTGTTTTAATCGAACAAAAGGATAAAGAACAATACACGTTAAAGTGTGATCATTTTATTCCGCTTTTTGGATTATCTCCAAAATTAGGACCCATTGCAAATTGGGGATTAGAAATTGAAAAAAATGCTATTAAAGTAAATAATGCATTAGATTACCAAACAAATATTCCTGGTATTTATGCGATTGGCGATGTAAATACCTATCCAGGAAAATTAAAGTTAATTCTTTGTGGCTTTCACGAAGCTACCTTAATGTGTCAAAGTGCTTTTCAGCGTATTTTTCCAGATAAAAAATACGTAATGAAATATACCACAGTTGGAGGAATAGATGGTTTTGATGGTACACGTAAAGAAGCTCCGAAAGCAGTGGTTAAAAAAATAGAATAATATTTTAGTTAACTTTAGCTGACTTATAAATAGATAAAATTTTGACATTAATAGATTACATAGAACAACTATCGCAAGATAAACTCTTGTACTTTGCCTTGCCAATATTTTTTGTTTCGATGTTGGTAGAATATCAAATATCAAAAGAAAAGTACAATGCAAAAGATACAGGAATATCAATCTTAATGATGATTTTCTCTGCAATTGTAGAGTTTTTTCCTAAGGTAATAGCCTTTATTGTTTTCTTCTATTTACACGAGTTAAGTCCGTTAAAAGATATTGTAGGGCGACAATGGTGGGTGTGGATATTACTGTTTTTTGCAGATGATTTTGCCTATTACTGGTTTCATCGTTTAAACCATGAAGTTCGTTTGTTTTGGGCAGGTCACGTGCCCCATCATTCATCAATTCACATGAATTTAGGTACAGCTTTACGTCAAGGAGTTGGTGAGCGTATTCATAAATTTTTCTTTTGGATATGGATTCCTTTATTAGGTATCGATCCATTAATGATGTTTGTGATGATGTCTGTAAGCTTAATTTATCAATTTTTTGTACACACCGAATTGATAAATAAACTACCAAAACCGATTGAGTTTATTTTTAATACACCATCGCATCATAGAGTACATCATGCATCAAATATTCGTTATTTAGATTGTAATCATGCAGGTGTTTTAATTATTTGGGATCGTATTTTTGGTACTTTTTCTGAAGAATTAAAAGATATAGAGTATCCCGTTTACGGTTTAACAGTAAATATTGAAACGTATAATCCGATAAAAGTAGCAACACACGAATATTCGGCAATTTTAAAAGATGTAAAAAGGGCTAGTAAATTTTCTGATAAATTGAATTATATTTTCAACTCACCAGGTTGGACGCATGACGGGGAAGATAAACGAGCAAAAACATTACGTAAAAAAATGAACTTGTAATATGGAACAAGATATCACCATAAAAATAACAGATAGAGAAGGTGTTTTACACGAAATTCAAGCGCCAACTGATATGGCAATGAATTTAATGGAGGTTGTTCGTTCGTACGAATTAGCGCCAGAGGGTACAATTGGTATTTGTGGTGGTATGGCCATGTGCGCTTCATGCCAATGTTATATAAAGTCAGCGCATGAATTACCAGAAATGGGAGACGATGAAGATGCAATGTTAGCGGAAGCTTTTTATGTAGAAGATAATAGCCGTTTAGGCTGTCAACTAGCAATAACTCCGGCACTTGATGGATTAGAAGTTGAACTAGCTCCTGAAAGTTAAATAATAACTGAAACTTTCTGTATATTTGTGGAGCAAGCAACTTAAAAAGGCTAAAAAATGTATTTAGACTTACTATCACATTTAAAATTTTTGATAAAACGCAATCCCGAATAATTAATGGAATAATCTATCAATGTTAAAATGTAGCAATACTTATTTGTTACATTGTTATATTAATTTATTAAACTATTAAGTAATATGCCTTTTTATCATAAGTTAGGAAATATTCCACCCAAAAGACACACACAGTTTCGTAAAGAAGACGGAAGTTTGTATTACGAACAATTGTTTGGTACGATTGGTTTCGATGGAATGTCTACCAATTCATATCACGAACACAGACCTACAATGGTCAAAGAAATTCGCAAGCAATACTCTGTTGCACCAAAAATAGCGAAAGCAAATAACATTCAATCGTATCGTTTTCGTGGATTTCAAGTAAAGCCAGAAAACGATTATTTAGAAAGCAGAAAAGTTGTTTTAACAAATTCAGATTGTAATATAATTTTATCGGCGCCGATAAAATCTACAACCGATTATTTTTATAAAAACACCGATGCTGATGAGGTAATTTTTATCCATAAAGGAACCGGTAAACTAAGAACACATCTTGGTAATTTAGATTTTAAATACGGAGACTATTTAGTAATTCCACGTGGAATTATTTATAAATTAGATTTCGATGATGAAAACAACCGACTTTTTATCGTTGAATCATACTCACCAGTTTACACTCCAAAACGTTACAGAAACTACTTTGGTCAACTGTTGGAGCATTCACCATTTTGTGAACGCGATTTAAGAAGACCACAAGAATTAGAAACTTATAATGAATTAGGAGATTTCTTAATAAAAGTGAAAAAGCAAGGAGAAATTATAGAAATGGTCTATGCTTCACATCCTTTTGATGTGGTTGGTTACGACGGTTATAATTTCCCGTATGCATTTTCAATTCACGATTTCGAGCCAATAACAGGTCGTATTCATCAACCGCCACCAGTGCACCAAACATTCGAAACAAACGCATTTGTAATTTGTAGTTTTGTACCTCGTTTGTACGATTATCATCCAGATTCTATTCCAGCACCATACAATCACAGTAATATCGATTCTGATGAAGTTTTATATTATGTAGATGGTGATTTTATGAGTAGAAACGATATTGATCAAGGTCATATTTCACTGCATCCGGCAGGTATACCTCATGGTCCGCACCCAGGAGCAACCGAGCGCAGTATCGGACATACAAAAACCGAAGAATTAGCTGTAATGGTAGATACATTTAAGCCGTTACAAGTTACCGAAGAAGCAATGAAAATTGCTGATGAAGATTATTATAAATCTTGGTTGGAGTAATTTGATATTTCTGTGCAAGCAGGTTTCGTTATTACAAACGTTCATTTAAATAAAATAATTAGAAGCTATTTCCTATTTTTCACTATATTTTTTTATAGTTGTCATTACGAAGTTTAATTTTTTATAAACTGTGGCAATCTCAATATTTAAGATACAGATTGCTTCGTTCCTCGCAATGACGTTTATTTATAAATGCTATAAAAAGGATGTCGTTTCAATAAGAGCTAAGTTTGTTTGCAATTCAATTGCTTTCAATAAAGAAATAGAAAATTTATAAATAATAAAGATCTCAAAAGGTTTAAAAATCTGCGAGGTTAAGAAAATACTAAAAATCATCAAAAGATGGCAAAAGACATAAAATCAGTAAACTACGGTTTAGAAAAAATATTTGAAGGAGCACAAGATTTCCTTCCATTACTAGGAACAGATTATGTAGAGTTTTACGTAGGTAACGCAAAACAAGCAGCACACTTTTATAAAACAGCATTCGGATTCCAATCACACGCATATCGCGGATTAGAAACAGGTTCTAAAGATTCTGTGAGTTACGTTTTAACACAAGACAAAATTAAGTTGATGCTAACAACTCCGTTAAATAGCAAATCGCCAATAAACGACCATATTGTAAAACATGGTGACGGTGTAAAAATTGTAGCTCTTTGGGTTGAAGATGCAAGAAAAGCATATGAAGAAACAACATCAAGAGGCGCAAAATCTTATATGGAACCTACTGTAGAAACAGATGAACATGGTGAAGTTGTAAGAGCAGGAATTTATACGTACGGAGAAACGGTACACATGTTTGTAGAGCGTAAAAACTACAACGGCGCATTTTTACCAGGTTTTCAAAAATGGGAATCAGACTACAATCCGCCAAGTGCAGGTTTAAAATTTATTGATCATATGGTTGGTAATGTTGGTTGGAATCAAATGGATGTTTGGGTGAAGTGGTATGAAGATGTTATGGGGTTTGAAAACTTTTTATCTTTTGATGACAAGCAAATTCACACAGAATATTCAGCTTTGATGAGTAAAGTAATGTCTAACGGAAATGGTCGTATTAAGTTTCCAATAAACGAGCCAGCAAAAGCAGCAAAACGTTCTCAGATTGAAGAATATTTAGATTTTTATGAAGGTGCAGGTGTGCAGCATATTGCAGTTGCAACAGATGATATTATAAAAACAGTATCTCAATTAAAAGCAAACGGAGTAGAGTTTTTATCAACGCCACCAGAAGAATATTATAGATCAGTTCCTGGAAGATTAGAAGAATTTAGTCATGAATTAAGAGAAGATATCGAAAAGTTAAAAGGTTTAGGTATTATGATTGATGCTGATGAAGAAGGGTATTTATTACAAATTTTTACAAAGCCAATTGAAGATAGACCAACCTTATTTTTTGAAATTATTCAAAGAATGGGAGCTCGAGGTTTTGGAGCAGGTAACTTTAAAGCATTGTTCGAATCTATCGAGAGAGAACAAGAAAAAAGAGGAACTCTATAATTTTAAATGAACAATTATAGAAACATTAAATCACCATTTTCATAAGTAGCAATACTTATAGAGATGGTGATTTTTAATAATAATGTTTATATAAAAGATAAAAATGAATAAAGAAGCGCTTTTAAAAGCAATAGAAAATAAATACGAAAAGTTAGGTGTTCCGTTAGAAACAATGTTAGAAGGTTTGTTGCATAGCACACCAATAACTTATTGGGATTATATTCAAACTGATGCACTATTAGGATTGCAAATACCAAGAACAACAGAGCCTGATGAAATGGTTTTTATCATGTATCATCAAGTAAATGAGTTGTTATTTAAAATGGTATTATGGGAAATTGATCAGATTTCACTTTCTGAAGAAGCTATTACTGCAGATAAGTTTTCAAAACACTTAATGCGTATCAGCAGGTATTTTGATATGTTGTGTAATTCGTTTACCGTGATGCAAGACGGAATGGATGTAGAGCAGTATTTAAAGTTTAGGAATACTTTGGCGCCAGCAAGCGGATTTCAAAGTGCGCAATATCGAAAAATCGAATTCGCATCAACAGAACTAATTAACTTAATTGATGCTCGTTATAGAGATACGATTGATAGAAGTTCATCTTTTAAAAATGCTTTTGACCATTTATATTGGCAAGCAGCAGGAAAAAACCATCAAACAGGTAAAAAATCAATCTTGATTAAACTTTTCGAGAAAAAGTATATGGGAGATTTTATCGATTTTATGGAAGATTATAACGATTGTAATTTATCTACAAAATTTAAGCAGCTTCCCGATAATGTTCAAAAAAATGAAGAATTAGTAAAAGCGATGCGTCATTACGATTACACCGTAAATGTAAAATGGGTAATGGCACATTATAATGCTGCAGGAAAGTATTTAGGTGGCGGAGATAAAGATTTAGAAGCAACAGGCGGAAGTAATTGGCGTAAATATATGCATCCAAAACACCAACGTAGAATATTTTTCCCGTATTTATGGAGTATAGAAGAACTAAAAAAATGGGGAACATTTTAACCCTTATTAATAATAGTAAAAAAACTGTATGATTTTAAAATCATACAGTTTTTTTAGTTTGGAACAATAATTGTCTTACTTTTTTCATAAGTTTGAATACTATGAAGAAACAACTATTTTTTATTTTCGTATTATTTTTTACCATAGTTACTTTTGGTCAAGAAAAACCAGTAGCATTTAAAGACGGCGAATGGCTTAAGTTTAAAATGAGTTATAGTGGGTTTTTAAAAGCAGGTGAAGCTACATTATCATTAAAAGAAGAAAATTTAAATGGTAAAAAGATATTGCACGCTACAGGAAAAGGAAAAACAACGGGAATGATTAAGTGGTTTTTTAAGGTAAATGACAACTATCAATCATACTTCGATAAGCAAACCGGAAAACCTTATTTATTTAAAAGAAAAATTGATGAAGGTGGTTATAAGAAAAATAGGCAAATAACATTTAATCAAGATAAAAACACTGCGTACGTTGAGGATTTTAGAAAAAAAACAGACACACTTATTTCAGTAAATGGCCCGCAAGACATGATTTCTACTTTTTATTTCTTAAGAAGTTCCAATACTAATGGAATGAAGAAGGGGGAGGAAATAAGTATAGATATGTTTTTTGATGATAAAAGCTATCCATTTAAATTACGCTTTTTAGGGAATGAAACTCTAAAAACAAAATTTGGAAAAATTAAAACACAAAAATTCAGGCCAATCGTTCAGTCAGGTAGAGTTTTTAAAGCACAAGAAAGTGTAACTATTTGGATTACTGCCGACGATAATAAAATACCAATAAAAATGAACGCCTCCTTATCAGTTGGTTCTCTTCGCGCTGAGCTAATGGCGTATAAAGGATTAGCGAATCCTTTTGAAATAGTTTTTGATTAATGGTAAGTTGTTTACTTATTGTTAAAGTATTATAAACAATAGTTTTTATTTGTATTTTTGCGGGTAAACTCAATTTTAAACCGCTTTTTTTTGAAAAAACATATTCTTCCATTTCTTATTTTTTGTTTGCTTTTATCTTGTAAAGAAGAAAAGAAAGACGTTATAAAAATACCTGTTAAAATAGAAAAACCAAAGCCTGTTTATGCTTTCGGTTTTAATTTAGATAACTACAATTTAATAAACGATACAATAAAAAGTGGTGAAAGCTTTGGTGTTATATTAGATAGACATCATGTTATGTATCCTAAAATAAACGAAATAGCAACAGTAATTAAAGATACATTTGATGTAAGACGAGTTCGGTCAGGTAAGGCATATACAATTCTTAGCTCTAAAGACTCCCTAGAAAAAGCACAAATTTTTATTTATAAGCACAATAAAGTTGATGCCACTGTAATTAATTTTAAAGATTCTATTATATCTGCCTATAGAGTTAAGAAGAAGATTAAAATAGTAGAAAAGGAAATTGCAGGAGAAATTTTTTCAAGCTTGTCTGTTACTATGGATAGTTTGGGCTTAAAGCCAACACTAACAAATAATGTTGCAGATATTTATGCGTGGACTTTAGATTTTTATAATTTACAAAAAGGCGATAATTTTAAATTGATTTATGAAGAAAAATTCATTAACGACTCTGTTTTTGTAGGCTACGGTGAAATAAAAGCAGCGGTTTTTAATCATAAGGGAGATGATTTACACGCCTATAAATTTGTAGGAGATACGATAAATAAGATTCCTGAATTTTATGATGAAAAAGGGAATATGCTACGGAGAGCATTTTTAAAATCACCAATTAAATTTCAATATCGTATTTCATCACGTTATAATTTAAGAAGAAAAATAGCACTTTATGGAAGAGTACGTGCTCATAGAGGAACTGATTTTGCAGCAAGATATGGAACGCCTATTATGACAACGGCTAGTGGAACCGTAGTGAAATCAGCAAGACGCGGTGGAAATGGAAATTATGTAAAAGTAAAACACAACGGTACTTATAGTACTCAGTACTTACACATGAAGCGCCGAAATGTTAAAGTAGGTGATTACGTTAAGCAAGGAGATATTATTGGGTATGTAGGTATGACAGGAAATACAAGCGGACCTCATGTGTGTTATCGTTTCTGGAAACAAGGAAGAGAAGTTGATCCGTTTAGGGAAGAACTTCCTTCGGCAGAACCTTTAGACCCGAAAATGAAACCAACATTTTTTGAATTTATAAAGCCATTCAAAAAACAATTAGAAAAAATCAAGTTAATTAAAAAAGACACGGCACCTGCTTTTTTAACTGAAAAAGAATTATTACCGACACATTAAACTATGCCTTTACAAAATATAAATCCAATTCAAACCGAAGCGTGGAAAAAATTAGTCGACCACTTTAGTGAAGCAAAAAAATATGAACTAAAAGAACTTTTTCGTAAAGATAAAAACAGAAAAGAGCGATTTTCTGTTTCTTTAGGTGATTTTAAAGTTGATTATTCTAAAAACCATATAACTCAAGAAACAATTGATTTATTAATTTCTTTAGCAGAAGAAACTAAGTTAAAAGATGCTATTGATAAATGTTTTTCAGGAGATAAAATTAATGTAACAGAGAATAGAGCTGTTTTACATACAGCTTTAAGAAGTAATTCGAATAGTCCTCTTTTAGTTGACGGCAAAGATGTAAGACCAAAAATACAAACAGCTCTTAAAAAAATGAAAAGCTTTAGTAATAAAGTTATTTCAGGTAAATGGAGAGGTTATACAGGTAAACCAATTACTGATATTGTAAATATAGGTGTAGGGGGTTCTGACTTAGGACCTCGAATGGTAGTAGAAGCATTACAGTTTTATAAAAATAAATTAACCACACACTTTGTATCTAATATAGATGGAGATCATGTATCTGAAATATTAAGTAAGCTAGATCCCGAAACGACGTTGTTTGTAATTGTATCAAAATCATTTACTACAGATGAAACCATAACAAATGCAAACATCATTAGAAATTGGTTTTTAAAATCGGCCATAGTTTTTGATGTCGCTAAACATTTCGTGGCAGTATCTTCTAATATAGAAGAAGTGGTTAATTTCGGAATTGACAAAAAAAATATTTTCCCAATGTGGAATTGGGTTGGAGGGAGATTTTCTTTATGGTCAACCGTAGGACTGTCGATTAGTTTATCTATTGGATATGATAATTTCAAAGAATTATTAAACGGAGCAGAAGAAGTTGATGAGCATTTTAAAACTACTGATTTTAAAGAGAATATTCCTGTAATATTAGGGTTATTAGGTATCTGGACGAATAATTTTTTCGAATGTGAAACCGAAGCAATTTTGCCTTATAGTCATCACTTGTCAAAACTCCCAGCTTATTTACAGCAGTCTATTATGGAAAGCAATGGTAAAAGTGTTGATAGAGACGGTAAAGAAATAAACTATCAAACAGGAAACATTGTTTGGGGAGCTGCGGGAACGGACATGCAGCATGCTTTTATGCAATTAGTACATCAAGGAACAAAGTTAATTCCGACTGATTTTATTGGTTTTGAAGAATCATTATATGGTTTGGTAGATTCACATAAAAAATTAATGGCTAATTATTATGCTCAAATGGATGCCTTAGCTTATGGTAAAACAAAAGAAGAAATACATTTAGAGTTAAAAACAGAAAACAAACTGAATCAAATAAATCAGTTATTACCATATAAAACATTTAAAGGTAATCGACCAAGTAATTCATTATTATTAAAAAAACTTACACCAAAATCTTTAGGGATGTTAATAGCTACATATGAGCATAAAATATTTACACAAGGTGTTATGTGGAATATTTATTCTTTTGATCAGTTTGGTGTAGAGTTAGGTAAAGAACTTGCGGGAAAAATGTTAAATAATTAAGAATATCAGCTATTCTGTGACTTGACAAAGGATATTCTTGTTAAGGCAATGTTAAAAAGCTTAACATTAAATTAATATTGGCAACATATAAAAGCAAGACCTTTGCGCCGCATTTAATAACAATTAGATTAAAAATGAAAAAATTTAAAAATGTTTTACTAGTAGCATTGTTTATTGCAACAGCTACTGTTTTAGGGCAAACTAAACTTACAGGAGCTGTTGTTGACGAAATGGGAGAACCATTACCAGGAGCAAACATTGTAATAAAAGGAACAACAAACGGAACCGCAACTGATTTTGACGGAAAGTTTATGTTAAACGCTAAATCTACTTCAGGTACTGTTGTATTATCTTTTATAGGATACAACAACAAAGAAGTAGCTTATTCAGCTACAAAAACTAATTTAGGGACTATTGAATTAGAACCTTCAAATGTTTTAAATGAAATAGTCGTAACAGCAACATCTTTTGCAATTGATAGAAAAACTCCAGTAGCAGTATCTACAATTAAAGCATCTGAAATTGAAGCGAAATTAGGAACACAGGAGTTTCCTGAGGTTTTAAAATCTACACCAGGTGTATACGCGACTAAATCTGGAGGAGGATTTGGAGATTCAAGAATTAATCTACGTGGATTTAACTCTGAAAACGTTGCTGTTTTAATTAATGGTGTTCCTGTTAATGATATGGAAAACGGTAGAGTATATTGGTCTAACTGGGCTGGTTTATCTGATGTTACATCTGCAATGCAGGTTCAAAGAGGTCTTGGTGCTTCTAAAGTAGCTGTTCCTTCTATTGGTGGAACAATTAACATATTATCTAAAACAACTGATGTTGAAAAGGGAGGTAATATTATGATGACGACAGGTAATGATGGATATCAAAAGTATGGTATGACATTATCTACAGGTTTAATGGAGAATGGTATAGCAGCAACAGTTTCTGCAGCTAAGGTTTCTGGAGAAGGTTACGTAGACGGAACTCAGTTTGAAGGATACAATTACTTTGTGAATTTGTCTAAAAAATTTAATGAGAATCATGAGTTATCTTTTACAACTTTTGGTGCTCCTCAAAGACATGGACAAAGACAAAATAGAAGCACTATTCAAACTTATAGAAATGCTGAGCAAGGAATTAAGTTTAACCCAGATTGGGGATACAAGAATGGTCAAGTAACTAATATAGAAGATAATTTTTATCATAAATCTCAATCATCTTTAAATCACTATTGGACAATTAACGACCAGTCTACATTATCAACGGCATTATATGTTTCGTTTGGTAAAGGTGGTGGTGGTGGAACCGCAGGTGAGAATAGAGATTTATTTAAAAATAGAATCGGAGGAGCAGATCAACCAGTTGATTTAGATGCGATTGTTGAAATAAATAGAAATAATGGAGCATTAGGGTCTGAGGCGTATTTAAGAGCGTCAAGAAACGATCATGAATGGTATGGTATATTGTCAACTTATAAGAATGATATAACAGATAACCTTTCTTTTGTAACGGGTATTGATTTAAGAGAGTACACAGGTATACACTTTTCTGAAGTAACTGATTTATTAGGAGGTGAGTATGCACTAGGTAACGGGGATGTAAATAATCCAAATAGAGCATTGAAAGTTGGTGACAAAAGAGATTATTACAACGACGGTAATGTTGGTTGGCAAGGTTTCTTTATTCAGTTAGAATATGAAGGAGAAAACTTATCTGCATTTTTATCTTCAGCAGTATCTAATACATCTTATCAAAGAGTAGATTACTTTAATTACTTAGATAATGATCCATTACAGACTACAGATAAGTATAATTTCTTAGGCTACAGTACTAAAGGGGGTGCTAACTTCAGGATAGACGAAAATCACAATATATTCGCAAACGTAGGTTATTTCGAGAAAGCGGCAAATTTTGATGCAGTTTTTCAAAACTTTGATAATGAATCGATAAATGCTGATGCTGAAAATCAAAAAATATTTAGTGCAGAATTAGGTTACGGTTATAGAAGCGAGAAGTTTGCAGCAAATATTAATGCTTACAGAACGGAGTGGAACGATAGAACATTTACCGATTTTTATACGGATAGAAATCCTGGTTCTTCTACATTTAATGAAGATTTTGCTTTTAATTTAGCAGGAGTTAATGCATTACACCAAGGAATTGAATTTGATTTCACATACAAGCCTACTGACAAGTTAACAATTACAGGTATGGGGTCTTTAGGAGATTGGACTTGGAAAAATAATGTTTTAGATGTTCCGGTTTTTAATGACGCTCAAGAAAGAATAGCAACAGTAGATTTATTTATTAAAGATCTAAAGGTTGGAGATGCTGCTCAAACAACAGCAGCATTAGGAGTAAAATATAAGTTTTGGAAAAAAACTAGTTTAACAGTTGATTATAACTATTATGCTAACTTGTATTCAGATTATGACCCTAATGATAGAACATCAGAAGGTCCACAGCCATGGAAAGTACCTAACTACAACCTTTTTGATGCTGGATTAAGACATGGTTTTGAAATAGGAGGATTTGATACAACAATTACCGCAAGAATGAATAACGTATTTAACACTGAATACATATCAGATGCACAGGATCAAACATCACATACAGCTACAGACGCATTAGTATGGTATGGTTTTGGACGTACATTTAGTTTAAGTGCAAAAATTAAATTTTAAATAACAGAAAGATGAAAAAAGTAGTTTATTATTTCACAATTTTTATTTTTATACTTACTTCTTGTACACCATTAGAGGAAATACATGAAGATATAGATGCTCAGGAATCATTTATTTCAGGAGAGGCAAATTATACTTTAACAAATGATGATTATACAGAAGATGTTGAAGATGGTGGTTTAGGATTTCGCTTTCCTAACTTTAGCTCAATAGATGATGTTAAGGCAGAATTACCAGCGTTCTTATCTAATAAATACCCAGCTTGGGGTAAAGAATCTTTGGTGACTGTAAATTATAAGTTATATGCACCTAAACGTACAGAAAGAAGTTTAAAAGTATATACAGTAACTTCAGCAGATTATACTGCAGGGGGTCATAGATTTGGTAACTTTAGTAGTTCAGAAGATATTACAGACTTTTTAGATACTAAATATCCATCACCAGCAAACAGATTACTAGTTTCTTTAACATACAAATACTATTCAGGTAGTGTAGCAACCCTTAATAATGGTTTCTTATTCGTAAATGATGAATGGCAAATGATTACTGGTTTTACAGGTGATGAATATGAAGCAATGGGGGAAGGTTTTTCTAACTTTTCAAGTGAAGAAGAAGCATTAACAAAAACTCCTATTTTCTTATTAGACAAGTTTAAGTTTGATGGGAAAGTAAAAGGAGACATTGAAGGAATCATGTACAAGTTATATGTTACAGATTTAGATGATGTAGACGAAGATGGAAGGGTTGATGATAGAGCAGCGTATAGTTATGTTACTTATTTCGTATTTGATGGTGTTAATTGGTTGCCTTATAACGATACTATTGAAGAGTCTATTAAGTTTGGACATGATGGCATTACTTGGGTACCTGACAACACAATAAAATACACTCTAACAGCAGCTGATTATGATTTAGTTGATAATGGCTTTTATGATAATTTTGACGTTAGAGAAGGTAAAGGTGAAGCTTTAGAATCAGTTAGGTTAGAAAAGATAAACACAATTTTATTAAACAATTTCCCTAACGATGAAGAAGGTCAAAAATATGTTGTATCATATAACATATATAATGGTTCTGATGCAGTATGGTCTTTAGCAGTTGTTAAAGTTGGTGCTGAGTATGTAAAGCAGTAATAGGTATATTGCCAAATATTTAAAAATAATATTTCTAAAAACCACCTCAAACGAGGTGGTTTTTTTATGCATAAAAATTAGTACATTTACACTTATAAAAACAATTAATTATGATGAAAACATTGCACTCTTATTGGGCATATATAGTAGTAGCAGTATTAATTTTTACGGTGGTAAATGCTATTGTAGGGTTAATTCAGAAAAAAGAATTTACACATAAAGACTTTCGTTTAGGTTTGTTTGGTTTAATAACAACCCATATTCAGTTATTGTTAGGGTTTTTAGTATATTTTGTAGGAGGTTTTCAAAAAGGATTAGGAGATATGAAAGATGCTCCAGTTAGATTATTAGCTTTAGAGCATCCACTAATGATGATAATTGCCATCGTTTTAATTACAATAGGATGGTCGAAACATAAAAAACAAGTAAAGAGTGAAACAAAGTTTAAAACGTTCTCAATTTTTTACGGAATAGCATTATTACTAATACTATCAAGAATTCCGTGGAGTAATTGGTTTTAATATAAAATAATTAGTCCCGTTTTCACGGGATTTTTTATTTTTGTTAATTATTAAAAATATAATAATGAAATTAATAAGCTATATCGTATCATCAATATTCGCATTGGTGTTTTTTTTACTACTAATAATTTTTCAACCTTTACAATGGTTGGGGTTAAAATTGTTTGGTCAAAATGGCCATCAAAATGTGGTAAATATTATGAATTGGTTTTTAATCAAATCATTGTTAATTTTAGGAGTTCGTGTTATGGTTGAAAACGAACAAGATTTACCAGAAAACACCACTTTAATATTCGTTTCTAATCATCAAAGTACTTTTGATATTCCACCAATTATTTGGCATTTTAGAAAACATTTTCCGAAGTTTGTTTCTAAAAAAGAACTAGCAAAAGGAATACCAAGTATCTCTTTTAATTTAAGACACGGTGGTGCTGCTTTAATCGACAGAAAAGATGCCAGGCAGGCATTAACTGAATTGGGAAGTTTTTCAAAAAAAATAAATAAAAAGAAATGGTCTGCTGTTATTTTTCCTGAAGGAACAAGAAGTAGAACAGGTAAACCAAAGTCATTCTCAGTAAATGGCTTAAAAATGATTACAAAATACAATCCTGAAGCATATATTGTACCGTTAACAATAAATAATTCATGGAAAGTATTTAAGTATGGTAAATTTCCTTTAGGTTTGGGTAGTCCAATAAAAATTACGACACATGCTCCAATAAAGGTAAATAGCTTACCGTTTAATGAATTGGTGGCAACAGTAGAAAACACGATTAAAGAATCAATTTTATAATCACTTATAAATTATAAAAATTATGTCAGTACAAAATATCCGAAAGGAAGTAATGAAAACGCTCGAGAAGAATATCGATAGTTTCGTAGAAAAATTTTTAATACCCGCAGAAAAAATTTGGCAACCAACCGATTTTTTACCAAACTCGCAAAAAGATACTTTTATTTCTGAAGTGGAAGAAATTAGAGAATTATCAAAAGAATTAGATGATGATTTTTGGGTGGTATTAGTAGGGGATACAATTACCGAAGAAGCATTACCAACCTATGAATCTTGGTTGTTAGATTTAGACGGAATTACACAACACCCCGATAATGGTTGGGCAAAATGGATTCGTGCCTGGACGGCTGAAGAAAACCGCCATGGTGATACTTTAAACAAGTATTTATATCTTTCAGGGCGTGTAAATATGCGTGAAGTAGAAATTACTACACAGCATTTAATTACTGATGGTTTTGATATTGGTACGGCAAGCGATCCTTATAAAAACTTTATATACACGAGTTTTCAAGAATTAGCAACGTATGTTTCGCATTTAAATGTAGCTAAAATTGCAAAGAAAAAAGGGCACAAGGCGTTGGCTAAAATGTCTCGAATTATTGCGGGAGACGAAATGCGTCATCACCAAGCATATACAGAATTTGTTAGGCAAATATTTAAGATTGATCCTAGCGAAATGATGCTAGCGTTTCAATACATGATGAAATACAAAATTGTAATGCCAGCAATGCATTTAAGAGAGTCTTTTGGAGCAAAAGGAACTTTGTTTGATGATTTCTCTACAGTAGCACAAAGAGTTGGTGTATATACAGGTTTTGACTATGTAGATATCATAAAAAAACTAAACGAAACTTGGGAAATAGATAAAATTACGGGTTTAACTCCAGAAGCAGAGAAAGCACGTGATTACTTAATGAAATTACCAGATAGAATGTATCGTATTACAGAGCGTATTGTGGTTCCTGATACCAAGTTTAATTTTAAATGGATGATTCCATCTTAGAAAGATAATTACGAAACGTCATTACGATAAACAGAAGTAATCTTCTATTAATCGCAATGACGTTTTTTTTTATTGAAAAGTAAAATTGTCTTTATCATCTAAAAACCGAAACTTCTCGCGAGTTTTATGCTGTATTTCTTTATCTAAATCAATAACTAAAGAGATTTCTTCTTCTTTATTTTTAGTTAAACACTTCCCTAACATATCATATGTAGCAGAATTACCGCTGTATTCATAACCGTTAGCATCAGTACCAATTCTGTTTACACCAATTGTATAGCTCATGTTTTCTATAGCGCGTGCTTTTAAGAGCGTATTCCAAGCTTCAATTCTTGGTGTAGGCCAATTAGCTACATACAATAGTAAATCGTAATTATGAGTGTTTCTGGCCCAAGCAGGAAAGCGTAAATCATAACAAATTAGCGGACAAATCTTCCAACCTTTATAATGGATTAAAACAATGTCTTTTCCCGCAGAAAACACCTTGTGTTCTCCCGCCAATGTAAATAAATGTTTCTTGTCGTAAAAATCAATTCTGCCTGAAGGATGTATAAAAAGTAATCGATTGTAATAATTGTATTCTTTATCAGTATCTAAACACGGTTTTTTAATAATAATACTTCCAACAATTGCTGCTTGCTTTTTGTTAGCTACATTTTGCATCCAAATAATAGTATTACCAGTCATCGTTTCTGCTAAATGCTGCGCGTTCATAGTAAAACCTGTGGTAAACATTTCGGGCAAAATTATTAAGTCGATGTTTAAAGGAAGCTTGTTTATTTTTTCTTCAAAATTATTTCTGTTTTCAGCTGGATTTTCCCAAATTAAATCAGCCTGAATAAGTGCAGTTTTAAGTTTATTTGTAGTATTCATTAGTAAAGAAATGAAGTTGTTAATCTTCTCAAAAATAAGATAAATATTGTACTTTGGGTTGATTAAAAAATCGCTATGAATTCTTTTATTTCAGAAACTCTAGATACTATTTTACAAACCACCAAATCGTTTGAAAATGTTGTATTTGTCTTACCATCACAAAGAGCAGGAGTGTTTGTAAAGCAAACATTTAAAAATAAAATTTTAGCAGGTTTTTTACCTCAAATTTTAAATATTGGCGATTTTGTTGAAGAAATTTCTGATATTAACAAAGTCGATTCAGTGCAATTACTGTTTCATTTTTATACCATTTATAAAGATATTGAAGAAAAGCCAGATACGTTTGATGTTTTTTCTACATGGGCTTTTACTGTTTTACAAGATTTTAACGAAATTGACCAACACCTAATAAAACCGAAGGATATTTTTGTGTATTTACGAGATATTCACCGCTTGCAAAAATGGTCTGTAAAAGGCGAATTTAAGGAAACGGAACTAATGAAAGATCATTTCTCTTTTATGGAGAAATTAGAAGATTTTTATGCTGTTTTTTATCAATTTTTGATTTCAAATAAAATAGGATATCAAGGAGTTTTATATAGAGAGGCAACTAAAAATATTAAAAATTACATTAAAAAAAATCAACATAAAAAATATTTTTTCATCGGATTTAATGCTTTAAATACAGCGGAAGAATTTTTGTTTCAAGAGTTTTTATCTGCAGGAAATTCTGAGGTTTATTGGGATATTGATAAAACTTTTTACGAAGGAACTCATCAAGCAGGTAGTTTTCTTAGAAAGTATAAAAAACAATGGAAATACTACGAAAAGAATCCGATTGAAACAATAAAAGACTATTTTTCAGAACCTAAAAACATTCAGGTAATAGGGGCTTCAAAAAACATCACGCAAATAAAACATGCGGGAGAAATTTTATCAAAATTACCAAATCACAATAATACAGCCTTGGTATTGGCCGACGAAACATTGTTGCCAATAACCTTAAATTCATTACCTAAAAGCGTAGAAGCAATAAATATTACCATGGGATATCCGCTAAAAGATATTCCTACTACAAGTTTAATTTTTGCAATTTTTCAGTTGTTTAACAATCAAGAAAAACTGCAAAAGCAAAAAGATAAACAGTTTTATCATAAAGATGTTGTTCGGTTTGTAAAAGACGCATCGATCTATAAATTATTACAAATTGATGCTTTAACCAATATTGCAGATATTATTTCGGCAACGATTGTTAAAGAGAATACTACTTTTATCAATCAAACAAAAATTGCTGAGTTTTTTGCTCCTTTAGACGAGGGAATTAAAGAAGTTGTTTGTTTGATTTTTAATCCGTTTTCTACAATAGCAGAATTTTTATCAAGAATACTAAAGTTAATTAATGTTTTAAAAGACAAAGCCAACGATTTAGAAAAGGAATATTTATTCCGTTTTTACACGGCATTTACACAATTACAAAACTTACATATTGAGTTTAATTATGTGCAAAATCTAAAAACATTGCACCAGTTTTTTAGGCAATTAATACAATCAGAAAGTTTGTCTTTTCAGGGAGAACCGTTGCAAGGGCTGCAGTTAATGGGGGTTTTAGAAACACGAATGTTAGACTTCGAAAACGTAATTATCACATCGGTAAATGAAGGTGTTTTGCCTGCAAGTAGCCAGCAAAATACTTTTATTCCTTTTGATGTTAAAATAGCATTTGGCTTGCCCACGTATAAAGAAAAAGATGCGCTTTTTTCGTATCACTTTTTTAGGTTGTTACAAAGAGCAAAAAACATTTTTATCTTATATAATACAGAACATGATGTTTTTGGAAGCGGAGAAAAAAGCCGTTTTGTTACGCAATTAGAAATGATGCGAGATGACATTACTGAAAAGATAATTAGTCCGAAAGTGGTAACATCAGCTACAAAATTAAAGGAAATTCAGAAAGATGAAAAGGTTTTAGAACGCTTACAAGAGTTGGCTAAAAAAGGAATTTCACCATCAGCATTAACCAATTACTTATATAACCCGATAGCTTTTTATAAACAGAAAGTTTTAAAAATTAATGAGTTTGAAAACGTAGAAGAAACCGTTGCCGCAAATACTATGGGAACTGTGGTTCATGATACTTTAGAGGCGTTATATAAACCTTTTATAGGTAAGTTTTTATCTGTTGAGAATATTATTGAAATGCAACAGAAAACAAAAGAACTGGTTACTTATTATTTTTCAGAACATTTTAAAAATGGAGATATCGCTACCGGTAAAAATAGGTTGGTTTTTGAAGTAGCAAATCGTTTCGTGGCCAATTTTTTAGCGAATGAAAAACAGTTGTTAAAAGATGAAAATAATCAATTAAAAATAATTGGAACAGAACAAAATTTAGCCGCTGAAATTACGGTAGAAGGAATCGATTTTCCTATAAAAATTCACGGACAAGTTGATAGGATTGATGAGTTAAATGGTGTTGTTAGAATTATAGATTATAAAACAGGAATGGTAGATGCAACTAAACTAAAAGTGGTAGATTTTGAAAATATTCGAGATTTAAAACACCATAAAGCAATTCAAGTTATGTTATATGCTTTTTTGTATACTCAAAATAATAAATTCGATTTTTCTAATAGCCTACAAGCAGGTATTATTTCGTTTAAAAACTTAAAAAACGGATTCTTAAAAATGAATTTTTCATCTAATTACCGAACTCCAGATAACGAAGTAACTGAAGAGAAACTAGATGATTTTATGAATGAAATTAAAGAGTTTTTAAAAGAATTATACAGTGCTGAAGTTGATTTTATTGAACCATCAGAACTACCATATTAGTATATAATATTTGATCTAAAAAAAAAGGGTAAAAATATTTTTACCCTTTTTTTAGTTAATCAATGTGCTTCCCCCCAGAAACAGATTGATAGGTTGAAAATATGTATTTATTAAGTATTAAAAATGTAAATAATCGTAATAATTTTTTTATGTTTTATAAGTAATAATTATCATTTTTAAGGATGTGCATTAACCCAAACTTCACCATCTTCAAAATATTCTTTTTTCCAGATAGGAACAGTTTCTTTTAAAGTATCGATTGCAAATTCACAGGCATCAAAAGCTGCTTTTCTATGCGTAGAAGAAACAGTAATAATTACTGGAATGTCTTTTATTTGTAATAGCCCCTCGGCATGATGAATGGCTATTTTTTTTATAGGAAACCTCTCTAAAGCTAATTCAGCAATTTTTTGCATTTCTTTAATTGCCATTGGTTTATAGGTAGAAAAATCTAATTGAATAACACTTTTATTTTGAGTAGCATCTCTTACAGTGCCAACAAAAACGGCAATCCCTCCACAAGAAGCATCTACAACAAAATCATAGCATTCTTGTAAGTTTAATTTTTCTGAGGTTACTTTTATATAAGTTGTATTCATATTAAATGTTAAACTTTAACAAAGATATAAGTTTGAAAATGCAAATAGTATAAACGAATCAGATTTAAATAATTATTTTTGTTGGCAACATAGAAAAAGACATCTTTTAATAAAACATATGAAAACACTCAACGATTTTAATTTCGAAAATAAAAAAGCATTAATCCGTGTAGATTTTAATGTGCCTTTAAATGATAAATTTGAGGTTACAGATGCTACCAGAATTCAGGCAGCAAAGTCAACAATAATAAAAATATTAGAAGATGGCGGTAGTTGTGTGTTAATGTCGCATTTAGGTCGTCCGAAAGGAAAAGAAGATCAATTTTCATTGCGTCATATTGTAGCTAAAGTAACGGAAGTTATAGGGGTTCAGGTTAAGTTTGTTGAAGATTGTATTGGTGATAAAGTTACCGAAGCGATTGCAAATTTAAAAAGCGGAGAGATTTTATTACTTGAGAACCTACGCTTTTATCCAGAAGAAAAAGCAGGAGACGTTTCTTTTGCAAAACAATTATCTGAATTAGGAGATATATATGTAAATGATGCTTTTGGTACTGCCCACAGAGCACACGCTTCTACAGCAGTTATTGCACAGTTTTTTGATGAAAATAAATGTTTCGGGAATTTATTAGCAACCGAAATTGAAAGTATCAACAAGGTTTTAAATGATTCTGAGAAACCAGTAACTGCAATCTTAGGAGGCGCAAAAGTGTCGTCTAAAATAGGTGTGATAGAGAATATAATTGAAAAAGTAGATCATATTATTGTTGGTGGAGGAATGACCTTTACCTTTATTAAAGCTTTAGGCGGTACTATTGGTAATTCGTTAGTAGAAGATGATAAATTAGAGTTGGCACTGTCAATTTTAAAATTAGCAAAAGAACAAAATACAGAAATACATTTACCTGTAGATGCAGTTATTGCAGATGCTTTTTCAAATGATGCTAATACGCAAACAGTTGATACCACTAAAATTCCTGATGGATGGATGGGACTTGATTGCGGCCCGAAAACATCAGAGAAATTTGCAGAGGTAATTGCAAAATCTAAGACTATTTTATGGAACGGACCTTTAGGAGTTTTTGAAATGGAAAAGTTTGCAACAGGAACCATCGAATTAGGAAATGCTATTGCTAAAGCAACTGAAAATGGTGCATTCTCTTTAGTAGGAGGTGGAGATTCTGTTGCGGCGGTGAAGCAATTTGGTTTTGGTGATAAAGTAAGCTATGTTTCTACAGGTGGCGGAGCGATGTTAGAAATGTTAGAAGGAAAAACATTACCAGGAATAGAGGCTATTTTGAAATAAAATGTCATTTCGAGCGCAGTCGAGAAATAGTTGTTAATAAAATTGATAAAATGAAATACACAAAACTACCAAATACCGATATAAAAGTTTCTAAAATTTGTTTAGGAACCATGACTTGGGGAAATCAGAATACTGAAGTGGATGGACACGAACAAATGGACTATGCTTTAGAACAGGGAGTGAACTTTTGGGATACGGCAGAGTTATATTCGGTTCCTGCAACGCCAGAAACTTACGGAGCAACAGAGAAAATTATTGGTTCTTGGTTTAAAAAAACTGGAAATCGAGATAAAGTAGTATTGGCAAGTAAAATTGCTGGTGGTGGCGATTATACAAAACACATTCGTACAGGTGGCTTTACAAAACAAAATATTATTGATGCGGTTGAAGGAAGTTTACAACGCTTACAAACCGATTATATCGATTTATATCAGTTTCATTGGCCTTCTCGTGGTGTAAATTGTTTTGGTGTACGTGATTATCCGTATAAAACAGCAACCAAAGAAGCTGAAAATCATTTAGAGATTTTAGAAACAATGAATGCTTTAGTAAAACAAGGAAAGATAAAACACATTGGATTATCAAACGAAACGCCTTGGGGAACGATGAAGTATTTGCAAACTGCCGAGCAGCATAATTTGCCAAGAATGAGTACAATTCAGAATTCATACTCTTTAATTCACAGAGGTTATGAAGTAGGAATGAGCGAGGTTTCTATGAGAGAAAACATTGGCTTGTTAGCTTATTCGCCTTTAGCACAGGGTGTATTATCAGGTAAATATTTAGATGGTAAAACACCTGAAGGAGCAAGAGGAACATTGTTTCCGCGGTTTATAGTTCGTTATATGTCTGAAAGTTCTTTAAAAGCAGTTAGAGAATATTTAAAAATAGCCGAAAAACATGGGTTAACACTGGCTGAATTATCATTAGCATATATTAACCAATTGCCTTTTGTAACGAGTAATATTATTGGAGCTACCAAAATGAGTCAATTAAAAGAGAATATCAATTCTATTAATATTGATTTATCAGAAGAAATTTTAGCAGAAATAGAAGCGGTTCATAATTTAATTCCGAATCCTGCGCCTTAAAATTAAAGGTTTAAGATATCGAAATAAAAAATCCGAAGCAATATTTACTTCAGATTTTTTTATTTTTAGAATATAGAATACCCAAAACTTAAGTTTAACGATTTATAATCTGAAGACCAAGAATTATAATTCGCTAAAATATCTCTATTGCTATATTTAAGTTCTAAGCTTAAGCGATTGTATTTGTAACCTATACTAAAAGTAGGGTAGATATTTGATGTAATATCTAATTTACTTAAGTTTGATCCATCCGCTCTGTTAAATTCAATAACAGAATTAGTATTTATACTAAACAATCGAAATGTACCCATTATATAGATTTTAGAATTTTCATTTATAAAGAAAGAATGTTTCAAACCTATTTGCCCCTCTATAGAGCTATAATTAATTTTTGAAACTAAAAAGTTACCAGAAACAGAATTGTTTTCGGTAGTTTTTTCATCTTTATAGTATTGGTAAGTAGGTTCCAATATGATACTCCATTTATTATTGTTAAATGGCAAAATATACTCACCTTCTATCCCAAAGGTAAAATTATTTTTACTTTCAAAATCAGCATCCCTGTTATTATTACTATTCTTTATTTTTAATGAACTATTATTAACACCAATTTTAAAAGTTAAGTTAAATAGGTTTTTAGCGCTAGATTTCTTGTTGAAATTATAATAGTTAGTGTTTTCACAGTTATTATATTTGATAAAATATTTAATTAAACTACTGTGCGTATATTTAAGATAACTACTCGATAGTTCTCCACAGCTAAAATTGTTTAAAATTTGTTGTTTATAGCGATTGTTTTTGGCAATTTCATTTTGCCCTTTAACCTTATATAATTTATATATTAATTGTTTTATTGAATCATAATTTTTAGAATAAAAATACCTATTTAAATTATTGTTTTTGTAAGAGTATAAACTTGCTTTACCCTCTATAAGAACTTTTAAAAATAAAACCTCCTTTTTAAAAACAGGAGATCTTTTATCATCTAAATTATTTATATTTATTTCAGACCGATCAATTTCAACTGTTCTCCTTATAAATTTAGATGTATTATCTATTCCAAATTCTTGAACCGATTCAATACTCTTTGTTTTCTTAATAGCACTCTTGTCGTCTTTGTAGACAAAATCGGTAGGATTATTTTTCCAATCAATATTTTTAATTAAACACTCTGTTTTATCGCCTGAGTTATTAATAAAATAACCCTTTTGGAAAGTGGTTTGGGAATAACCACTAATTGCAGTTAACAAAATTAGAATTTGTAATAAAATAGTTTTCATAGCTGTTTAAATTTTAGTGTATGTGTTGTTTATTAAGAGTTATTTTTCAACTATTTTAAGAGCAGTAGCTTTAAATCTATCGTTTTCTAATTTGCCGGTCACCTCTACTCTTCTAACAACATTACAAAAACCAATTTTCTTATCGTGTGCATCACCAAAATCATCAATATGGGCACCATCAACAAAATACGCTTTGTCATCAATTTTAATGGCTAAATCACATCCGTTTTGGCTTTCTAAGCCAAATTTACATTGTCCGCAAGAAGCATCGGCTATAAACGTTTTTTCTTTTGGCTGTGAACAAGCTAATATTCCGAATAAAAATATAAAAAGTAATTTTTTCATGGTGTAAGTTTTATAATGTAATGCTGAAATAAGTTTCGCATTACCTGATTATTAATATCCTATTTTTTCACGAACTCTTTGTAAAACATCTGTCGCAACCAAGCGAGCTTTTTCGGCGCCAACAGCAAGAGCTTCGTCAATTTCATGGCGATTTTCCATATAGTGATTGTATTTTGCACGAACATCAGCAAATTTATCGATAATTAGCTCGTATAAAGCTTGTTTAGCATGACCGTAACCATAATTTCCGCCTTCGTAATTTGCTCGCATTTCAGCAATCTGAACATCCGAAGCTAATAATTTATAAAGTGCAAAAATATTATCGGTATCAGGGTTTTTAGGATCTTCTAGCGCTTTGCTATCCGTTTGAATTCCCATAATCTGCTTTCGTAATTTTTTGTCAGGCAAGAAAATATTGATGAAATTGTTTCTAGATTTACTCATTTTCTCACCATCAGTTCCAGGAACTAATTTTGTGTTTTCGCCAATCTTAGCTTGTGGCAAAATTAAAGTATCACCCACTACATTATTTAATCTACTCGCTACATCACGAGCCATTTCTAAATGTTGTAATTGGTCTTTACCAACCGGTACAACTTCTGCATCGTATAATAAAATATCGGCAGCCATTAACATTGGGTAGCTAAATAACCCACTATTAACATCTGCTAAACGATCGGCTTTATCTTTAAAGCCGTGTGCTAATGTTAAGCGTTGGTACGGAAAATAACAGCTTAAATACCATGATAATTCTGCCACTTGAGGAATATCGCTTTGGCGATAAAAAACAGTTTTGTTAATGTCAATTCCACATGCAAGCCAAGTAGCAGCAACGCTGTAGGTGTTTTCTCTTAATTCTTTACCATCTTTAATTTGTGTTAAAGAATGCATATCTGCAATAAAGATAAAAGCTTCATTTTTAGAGTCATTTGCCATTTCAATGGCTGGTAAAATTGCTCCTAATAAATTACCTAAATGCGGAGTTCCTGTACTTTGTACTCCTGTTAAAATTCTTGACATATTGCTGTTTTGAAAAAATTATGTAGGCAATGCCTACGACTACTTGATGGTAGCAAAAATAAGCTTAAAATTGTTCAAACAAAAGAAATTACTACATTCGCATACATGAAATATGTACTTTTTCCTTTCCGATTAATTTGGCGAATTTGGTTTTACCTGTTAATAATAGTTTCGGTAATTGCAATGTCTCCTTTTATATTGGTATTGTTATCTGATGAAAAATATTACGATACTTTTTGGAAATTAATGAGAGGGTGGGCCTTTTTTTTAATTTACGGAATGGGTTTTAGATTAAAAATTGAAAGGGAGCAAGAGCTTGATCGTGAAAAAAGTTATGTATTTATTGCAAACCACGCTTCTTTATTAGATCCTTGGATTATGATAGCATCTAGTAAAAACCCGATTTTATTTGTCGGTAAAAAAGAACTAGTAAAATTACCGTTATTTGGATTTTTCTATAAAAAAGCCGTTGTTATGGTTGATAGAAAAGACCCTAAAAGTAGAAAAAAAGTATATGCTCGTATAAAAAAACGATTGGACGAAGGATTAAGTATTGCTATCTTCCCAGAAGGATTAGTGCCTACAGAAAATGTAGTTTTAGCACCGTTTAATAACGGTGCCTTTAGTTTATCCATTCAATATCAAATGCCAATTGTACCACAATTATATTTAGACGCAAAACGTTATTTTTCTTGGGATTTCTTTAAAGGGCGACCAGGTACTTTTAGAGTTAAACAACTAAGTTTTATTGATACAAATGGTTTAACAATAGATGATAAAGACTTGTTGAAAAAGCAATCTTTTAATTTACTAAACAACGAATTGATAAACGATGAGTTGTATATGAATGATACAAAACGACCAAACAATGAGCGAGAATTTAAATCACCGTTATAGTAATATAGAGGAAAAACTTAATGTTTTAACCCACGGTTTTGGGCTATTACTAGCTATAATCGTTTTACCTTTTTTAGTCTTAAAATCATTAGAATATCAAGAGGTTTGGGAAACAGCTAGCTTTATTATTTATTCACTGAGTTTAATTGTTTTATACGCAGCATCTACTTTTTACCATGCAGCTAAAAGTTCTAAACTTCGTAGAAGATTAAATATTTTTGATCATGCTGCTATTTATGTTTTAATAGCAGGAAGTTACACGCCGTTCTGTTTAGTTGTTTTACCAGGACAAACAGGTTGGTATATGTTTATTTTTGTTTGGCTGTTTGCATTAACAGGTGTTATATTAAAGCTGTTTTTTACAGGTAGGTTTGATAAATTATCAACAGCATTATATTTAATAATGGGATGGCAAGTTATTTTTTTGATAAAACCGTTAATGAATAATTTGTCGTACGACGGATTGTTTTATTTAATCGCTGGAGGTGTTTTTTACACAATTGGTGCAATTTTATATTCGATTAAAAAAGTGCCATATAATCATGCCATTTTCCACGTTTTTGTGCTTTTAGGAAGCTTTAGTCATTTTTGGGCAATTTATAAATACATATAATTTTTACCATTTAGAAAATGGAAGTTTACTTAAGTTCGAATTGTAATATTTAACAGTTCCGGTTACTTCTTTACCTAACCAATTTGGTTTAGAAAACTGTTCGTTTTCATTTTCTAATTCTATTTCGGCTACAACTAAGCCTTTGTTTTTACCTAAAAAATCATCAACTTCATATATATGATTGTTTTCTTTTACTAAATAACGGTATTTTTCAATAATTCCTTCTTCGCATAAATTAAATAAATCATGTGCTTCCTTTAAATCTATTTCTTTTTCCCATTCAAATCGGGTAGTTCCGCTTTTGTTAGAAGCACCTTTGATAGTTAAAAAACCAGTATCGTCTTTTATACGAACCCTTACTACACGCTCTTTTTTAGAGTTTAAGAAGCCTTGTTTTATATAACTTTTTTTATAAGCTACTTGTTTGTATTGATCAGAAATTACCAAGAATTTTCGTTCTATTTCAAAAGTCATAAGAAGTTAAATCAAATTTGTACGAATGTATCATTTTTGTAGTTATTATTAAATATCTTTGATGCTATTAATTATTTAAAACTTCAATTTAATGGCGTTAATTACAACAAAAGCAATTGTTATTAGTGCTATTAAGTACAGCGATACAAGTTTAATTGTTAAGTGTTTTACGTTAGAAGATGGTATTCGATCTTACATGATAAGAGGGGTATTAAAATCGAGAAAAGGAAAATTAAAAAAAGCCTATTTTCAGCCATTAACACAATTAATAATAGAAGCAAATCACAATAATAAAAACTCCTTAAATTCTATAAGAGAAGCGCAGGTTATTCACCCTTATGAGAGTATTTATACTTCGGTAATAAAGCAGTCGATTGTGTTGTTTTTATCAGAAATACTTTCGAATATTATTAAAGAGGAAGAAAAAAATGAAGTGTTATATGAGTTTATTGAAACAGGCTTAATTTGGCTAGATACTCATGATGCGATAGCTAATTTTCATTTACTTTTTTTATTGAATTTATCTAGATTTTTAGGTTTTTATCCAGACGTTTCAGAACCCAATAAAATGACTTTTAATTTACTGGAAGGAAGATTTACGGATGCATCCTATGAAAAACTAGTAATAAGAGGCAGCGAATTAATTCTTTTTAAAAAGCTGTTGGGCATAAATTTTGATAGAATAAATACAATTTCGTACAATAAAAACGAAAGGCAAACAATTCTCAGAATTATAGTTCGATATTTTGAATTACATTTGGAGGGTTTTAAAGAGCCAAGATCATTAAATATTTTAGAAACCGTGTTTAGTTAACAGATGAAGCAAGCTATTACCCTATTTTTTTTACTGACAATCACCACTATTTTTTCACAAAACCTTACTATAATTGATGCCGAAACAGGTAAAACAATTGATGAGGTTGCCGTTTTTAATAAAAACAAAACAACATCAGCAATTAGTAATATTAGCGGAGTTGTAAATGTCACAAAGTTTAAGGAGAATGAAATTCTTGTTTTTTCGCATGTATCTTATGCTGAGTTTCAAGAAAAAAAATCGACCTTAAAACAAAATAACTTTCAAGTTTTTTTATCAAAACAATCAGAGCAACTAGATGAGGTTGTCATATCTGTGTTTAAGAATAAAGAAAAAGCAAACCGTATTGCAGAACAAATAGCAGTGGTTTCATTAAAAGAAATTCAAAAGGTATCTCCACAAACTTCAGCCGATTTATTGGCAACAATTCCAGGAATTAAAGTTCAGAAATCACAATTTGGTGGAGGAAGCCCTGTTTTAAGAGGTATGGAAAGTAACCGTGTTTTATTGGTTGTTGATGGCGTTAGAATGAACAATGCAATTTATAGAAAAGGGCATTTACAAAGCTCGATAACTGTAAACCCTACTTTATTAGATAGAACAGAGGTAGTTTTCGGGCCATCGTCTGTTATTTATGGTTCTGATGCGCTTGGAGGTGTAATTCATTATTATACAAAAACGCCAAAATTATCTGAAGAGAATCAAATAAAAGGAAGTAGTTTTTTACGTTACAGCTCGGTTAACAATGAAGTTACCAATTCGGTATCGGCAGAATTACAATTTAAAAATTGGGCTTCGCTTACTAGCATAACACATAGTAATTTTGGTGATTTAAAAATGGGTAAAAATCGTTCTCATGGTTTTGATGATTGGGGGAAAACATTTTTTTATTCTGATAATTTAAATGGGAATTATGCAGAGAATCCAATAGCAAACGAAGATGTGAATTTGCAAAAAAATACAGGTTTTAGTCAAACCGATTTTTTGCAGAAATTTTTTATTCCGTTATCAAAAAAGACCGATTTAAAAGTAAATATTCAATACTCAACATCGTCTGACGTACCAAGGTTTGATAAGTTAAGTGAGCTTAAAAGCGGAGAGTTAAAGTTTGCAGAATGGCAATACGGACCACAAAACAGACTGTTAGTTTCATCTCAACTAGAAATTAATCCGAATAAAAAATGGTTAGATAAAGGTACAGTTACGGTTGCATATCAGAATATTGAAGAAAGTCGTATTCAAAGAAAATTCGAAAGTTTTGAAAGGTCATATAAAAAAGAAAATGTAAATGTTTTTAGTGTAAATGGAGATTTTACGGTTCCGTTAGCAGAAAAACGTGATTTAGGTTATGGTTTTGAAGCTGCTTACAACGATGTGAAATCTAATTCTTACGGTAAAACGCTAAGAATAGAAAATAACGAAATTATAGGTTTTGATACTGATTTCGCAGTGCAATCTCGATATCCTGACGGCGGAAGTAGTTATTTTAGTTCGGCAATGTATTTAGATTACCGTCAAGATATTACGCCTAAATCAACCTTAAATACAGGTATTCGATTAACAAATACATTACTAGAAGCAAAATGGATTGATGAAACATTTATACAGCTACCAAGTAATAATATTAGTTTAAACAATACAGCACTTACGGCTACTATTGGTTATGTGTTTAAACCTGTTAAAACATTGCAGTTGAACGCAGTATTATCATCAGGGTTTCGTTCACCAAATATTGATGATGTAGGTAAAGTAAGAGAAAAAAACGGAGATGTAACTGTGCCAAATATCACTTTAAAACCAGAACATGCTTACAATGCCGAAGTAGGGTTTCAGAAGTATTTTAATAACCGAAAATTTAGAATTGGTGCCAATGTGTATTATACGTTGTTAAACAATTACATTTATCGTGAAAACTTTCAGTTAAACGGAAGTAGTACTGTTTCTTACGAAGGTGAAGACGGTAATATTGTAGCAAATGTAAATAAAGGAACTGCTTATATTACGGGAGTAACCCTAAGTTACCAAGGGAAAATATTTAATAATTGGAGCACTTCAGGGTTTTTAACCTATACAAAAGGTAAGGCTTATGATACCAATTTACCAATGTCTTCAATTCCGCCATTATTTGGTCGTTTTGAATTAAATTACGCTAATAATAAGTTTGAAGGGGGCGCTAATTTTGTTTTTAATGCCAAAAAAGATATCGCTGATTATAATTTAGACGAAGGAATAGATAATCATCAACAAACGCCAATTATAAATGCTGCCGCTACCGAAGATGTTAATAAATATTACGGTACACCAAGTTGGATGACTGTTGGTTTATTTGCAAGGTATAAAGTAAACGCTAACATAACAATACAAACGCAGCTTACTAATTTATTAGATGAGCATTATAAAGAGTTTGCAAGTGGTGTTTCTGCACCGGGGCGCAATGTTTCAGTATCGCTACTAACCAATTTTTAAAATATACAAATGATAAATCTATTTAAGATTGTAAGTTTATTAGAGGGAATTTCTTATTT
This sequence comes from Tenacibaculum sp. SM2510, assembly GCF_057002845.1. Lineage (NCBI taxonomy): Bacteria > Pseudomonadati > Bacteroidota > Flavobacteriia > Flavobacteriales > Flavobacteriaceae > Tenacibaculum > Tenacibaculum sp. SM2510. The sequence continues at coordinate 1,677,621 of NZ_CP192703.1, read as the reverse complement.
ATTATTACTTTTTATAGCAACACCTATTAAGCATTTTCAGGGGAATCCTGAATATGTAAAAATGTTAGGAATGCCTCACGGATTACTATTTGTGGCCTATATAATTATAGCAATTATGCTAAAATTCGAGCTGAACTGGAACGGTAAAACATTCGGAATCGTTTGCTTATTGTCTATTTTACCTTTCGGAACTTTTTTTGTTGGGAAGTATTTAAAGCAATAATGTTATTACGAGGAGGCACGACGATATAAACTTATTGTTAAGAATTACTGTTTTACAGCTAACTTCACTCCACTGCGTTTCGTTCGCAATGACAATTATTACGTCATTACGAGGAGGCACGACAAAGTAATCTTTATATTAAGAATTACTGTTTTACAGCTAACTTCACTCCAAAGTATTTCGTTTGCAATGACAATTATTACGTCATTACGAGAAGGCACGACGAAGTAATCTTTATATTAAGAACTGCTGTTTTTACAGATTGCTTCACACCACAGTGTTTGGTTCGCAATGACGATTATTATGTCATTACGAGGAGGCAAGACGAAGTAATCTTTTGTTAAGAATTACTGTTTTACAGCTAACTTCACTCCACTGCGTTTCGTTCGCAATGACGAACGTCTTGTCATTACTAGAAGGAACGGCAATTATAACGTCATTACGAGGAAGAATGACGAAGTAATCTTTATATTAAGAATTACTATTTTACAGCTAACTTCACTCCACTGCGTTTCGTTCGCAATGACGAACGTCTTGTCATTACTAGAAGGAACGGCAATTATAACGTCATTACGAGGAAGAATGACGAAGTAATCTTTATGTTAAGAGTTGCTGCTATTTTACAGATTACGTCACTCCACAGCGTTTCGTTCGCAATGACGATTATTATATCATTACTAGAAGGAACGACGAAGTAATCTTTTTATTTAATTTTTTCTACCAATAAAATATAGCCATATTTTTATGTTGTTTCATTAACAAAGGTAAAAGTGTGTTTAGGGTTTTGCCTTACTTTTTTTACGGTTTTTTTTCATTTATTCGTTTTTTAAATGTATATGTTTGAATTATTCTTTCGCGAACAATAGTTCAAGACTTTGAAAACATATAAATAATCAAAGTTATAATTAACCATTTAAGTTATTTAATAATGAAAAAATCAATTTAAGAGTTAGGAAAACCATTAAACAAAACAGCACAAAGAAATATTACAGGTGGGAGTCCAAGTCATCTAGAGTGCAAAGCAGAAGGAATTTCTGTAGCTTACACCATAGCAGAGATTAGTGGAGAGGATCCAAAGGTAAGTGATTTTATGGATAAGTATAAAAGCTGTATGGGGTATAATTAAACATCAATACTCTTCGAGTAGTTTTTTATTACTCGAAGAGTATTTTTAAGTAAGCAAATAAATATGAAATATCTAATACTACTACTTTTTATAGTAAGTACTAATTTGTTTTCTCAAGCAACAGGAGAAGTTGTGTATGGAATTAAATTTAATTTAACAATCGATAAAATAAATGAGAATACAAAAAAAATGAATAAAAAGTATCTTAATCGAGATCTTATAAGAAGTATGAAAAAAATGGTTCGTAATTCAGTAGAGGTTGAAGGCGTATTAGAATTTTCTAATGGATATGCTAATTATAATCTTTTAGATGAAATGAAAAATGAAGGATCTTATGGTTATGGGAGTAATGTGCTAAAAGGTAGCGGAGGCGGCAAAAATTCTTATTACACGTCATTGCTTCTTCAAAAAAATGAAGTAAAAGATTGTGAAACTTTATCTGAATGTTACTTAATAGAAAACGAAAAACCAATATGGCAATTAACACAAGAAACTAAAAAAATTGGAGGGTATTTGTGTTATAAAGCTATTAGAACGAATTCTGAATTTAAAAATTTTAACCCAATAATATGGTATACAAATGAAATACCATTAGGCTATGGTCCTTTAGATTATTATGGTTTGCCTGGTTTAATATTAGAACTAGAAACACCAGCAACAATATTTAAAGCTAAAAAAATAACATTGAACCCCAAAAAGAAAATTAAAATAAGAGAGCCTAAAGGAAAAAAAATAACCAAAAAAGAGTATGATAAATTATTAAGAAAAACTTTTCCAAGTTTTTATAATTATAAAAACTAAGTGTTCGTTATATATGATTAAAAATATTTTTTTAACCATTCTAATAGTATATTCAGTAACACTTACTGCTCAGAATATAGATTTAAAAGGTGTTGTAAGAGATAGTTTGCAAGCTCCTTTGTCTTATGCTAATATAATTGCAAAACCGAAAGATGTTACAAAAAACATGAGTTTTGCTATAACAGACGAACAAGGTAGGTATCGTTTAAATCTTAAAAGTAAAACCACTTATACAATAAGTGTAAGCTATATTGGTTACAAAACTGTTGATTTTGTAATTAAACCTTCTCTAAAAAACATTCAAAAAAATATTGTTTTACTAGAAGCCAAAAATAAATTGGACGAGGTGGTTATTGAATTGCCTGTTACAGTTAAAGGAGATACGACCACTTACAATACTAATAAATTTGTAAACGGTAGTGAACGTAAGTTTAAAAATGTACTTAAAAAATTACCAGGTGTTCAGGTAGATAAAAACGGAAACGTTACAGTACAAGGAAAAAAAGTAACTAAAATGTTGGTTGACGGGAAGCCCTTTTTTGGGGGAAGTACAAAGTTAGCTGTCGAAAATATACCAGCAGATGCTGTTGATAAAGTAGAAGCAATAAAAAATTATAATGAAGTTGCATTTTTAAAAGGATTAAATGATTCTAATAAATTAGCAATGAATATCGTTTTAAAAGAGGATAAAAAGAGATTTGTTTTTGGTGATGTCGCAGCAGGTAAAGGAAATGAAAATTACTATAAAGCTAATGCGAATTTATTTTACTATTCACCAAATACAACTATGAATTTTATCAGCAGTTCTAACACTATTGCTGAAAAAATATTTACGTTTAAAGATTATTTAAATTTTAAAGGTGGTGCAAATGCCGTATTCAAAGATGATTTTAATTCGAAAGATTCTAATTTATCACAGTTTTTAGAAAACTCTGACATCAGAAAAAGTAATGAACAGTTTGCAGCATTAAACCTTACCAAGACTTTTTCAACTAAGTTAGACGTTTCTGGTTACGCTATTTTTTCAAAAACAAAAACAAATAGTTTTGCAACTAATGAAAATGCATATGCAGAATTCTTAGAACAACAAGAAAATAATGTTGTAACTAAAAACATTCTGGGTATTGGTAAGGTTACTTTTAGTTATATGGCTAACATTAATGAACAATGGTATTTAAGAACTCAAATTAAACGATCTAAAAGCAATAATGCAAATGCACTTTCATCAATTGTTAATGAGAATAGTAATAATATTAATACAGATAAAAATGGAATTGCATCTAATATAAATCAGAATATAGAATGGCATAAGAAAGGAAAAGGTAAACATACATATTCAGCCATTGCTAATTTTATATTTAATAACAATAATTTACATTCTTTGTGGAATACAACAAATCCTATTTTTAATGGTTTAATACCTATTGATAATGGTCAAAATACAGTAGTACTTAAGCAAAGTAAAAAAACAAAATTTTATAATTTTACAACTATTTTTAAAGATTTTTGGGTATTAAACCGTAAAAATCATATTTATGTAACGTTAGGAAATACATATCAAAAAAATAATTTTTTTACAAGCGATTCTCAATTACTAGATAACGGAACAGAGCGTAGTTTTAAGGAGGATGGTTTTGGTAATGATACTCAGTTTAATTTTACTGATTTATTTTTAGGAATGCATTATAAATTTAAAACAGGAATTTTCACCTTCAAGCAAGGAGTGTATTTTCATAAATATGATTGGGAAATAAATCAGAATGCTAATTTTAATAAGGAAAAATGGGTTGTATTACCTGATTTTTTAATGAAAATTGAGATTAACAAGTCAAAAAGTTTAGCTGTCAAATATAACTTAAAAACAAATTTTGCAGATGTTTCAAAATTTTCTAATCGATTGTATTTAAATACTTATAATTCTGTTTTTAAGGGTAATGAGAATTTAGAAAATGAATTGTATCATTCAGCGAGTATTAATTACGGGCATTTTAGCTTTTATAAAGGCTTGTTTTTAAATGCTAATTTAAACTATACCAAAAAGAAAAAAGGGTACAATAATACTATTGAATTTTATGAAAACCCAAATAGTATAGATCGGTTTTTAACAATTAATATGATTAACAATCCGAGTGAAAGTTACAATGCAAGTGTGTTTTTTGAAAAAAAAATAAAAGATATTAATTACAAATTTTTAGGTGATTATATGAAATCTAATTACATACAAAATATTAATAATAGTTTTGTAACCAATAAAAGCAACGATTATGGTTTTGATATTGGTATAGAAACCTTGTTTGATAAATTCCCAACAATAGAAACCGGTTTTAGAAGAAGTATTGGTAAATACACGTCTAGTAATTCAACGTCTAAATTTACCACTAACGAACCGTATGTAAATATCGATTACGATTTTTTAGACGGATTTGTTTTTAATTTTGATTACACACATTATAATTATCAGAATAAAGCACAAAATATTGATAATAAATACAACGTTGCAAATGCAGTGTTATCCTATCAAAAAGAAGATAGTCCTTGGATATTTAAATTAACGACTCAGAATTTATTCGACACAACGTTTAAACAAAGTAATAGTTTTTCTGATTATTTAATTTCTGATACCAAAACCTATGTAATGCCAAGAGTATTATTGTTTAGTATTGGGAATAAGTTATAAAAATATAGATTGCTTCACTCCACTGCGTTTCGTTCGCAATGACGAACGTCTCGTCATTACTAGAATGAACGGCAATTATAACGTCATTACGAGGAAGAATGACGAAGTAATCTTTATGTTAAGAGTTGCTGCTATTTTACAGATTACGTCACTCCACTACGTTTCGTTCGCAATGACAATTATTACGTCATTACGAGGAAGAATGACGAAGTAATCTCTTTGTTATGAACTACCATTTTACAGGTTGCTTCACTGCACTGCTTTTTGTTCACAATGACAATTATAACGTCATTACGAGGAAGAATGACGAAGTAATCTTTTTATCCACCACTTACTGGCGGAATAACAGCAATTATATCGTTCTCTTTAATAATAGTTTCATTCGTAGCATAACTTTCGTTGATGGCAATGGCATATGAGCTCATTTGTTTTAACTTCGGATGTTGTTTTACAAGTAGTTCTTTAAAAGAAGTAACATTACAATTAATAGGAAGTACTACTTCTAACGAAGTACTTCCTGTTAAATCTGTTGCAATACCAAAAAGCAATACAGTTATTTTCACACGAGTATTTTTTGATGAATCTCTTAATGTAGGTTTCATTAAGTAAAATTACAATTTAATTCCGAATAGCACTCTGTTTTCATTCTTTCCGTTAAAGTTAGAACGGGCAAAATCTACACGTAAAAAACGCCATTTTCCAATACCAACATTATCTAATCCAACTGAAAATTCAGAATAAGGTTTGTTGCCTGCTGTAAACAATCCTTTTGCACCGGTTACCAAGTAGAAATTTAATTTATTTACTAACGGAATTTTACTTAACAAAGCGCCTTTAAAGTTATACTCCCCATGCAACTCACCGTATTTGTCATTCGTACTTAATTGATAATAAGGCAACATGTAAAAGTTGTTTAAATAATTGTCATTAGGCGCAATTAACAAGCGATTTCCGTTAAAATGAGCATAATCTATAAACTGAATATCTTTTTTCTCTAAAAAGATGCCTCCTTTGGCTTTATATTTAAATTGCCCCCAATTACATAAAGATATTTTTTGAGTTAATTGCGAATACACCACATCAGAATTCCATTCGGTATTATCAGTGCCAAATTTTTTGTTATAACCGATAAATAAAGAAGGATATTTATTGCTGCTTACATTGTATTTTCCGTCAGGATAAGACACGTATTTTTGCTTGAAATTAATGGTTGCTCCAAGTGCAAAAGACCATATTTTATTAGGTGTAAATGCTGTGTTGAAATTGGATGGTTCTTGCGGATTATTTGACGTATAATCAACATTGTTTTTCGGAAACATTACATAATCTGTAGTGTTAAATAATGGTTTTCTATCTGCATATTCTAAAGAAGAAGACATGCGAATTCCATTGGTTACTTCTCTTGAAAAAGATACTTTAGCAAATGATTTCTCGTATATCTTTAAGTAATTTCTTTCAAACAAAACAGAACTAATAGTATTCCAGAATTTTGAAATAGGCTGTTTTGCATTAAATTGAGAAGTTGTAACACCTCCTGTAAGCCTTAAAATTGGTTTGGTTGTGTTGTTCCATCTATAAGAAAAATAGCCAGTTGGTCTTATTTTTTTATCCGAAAGGCCATAATTTATTTTAGAGCCAAGGTTAAAGTTTTCTCCTTTTTCATTTATTGATTTATAATAATTTAGCCCAACTGAAGAGTTCCAGCCTTGCACGGTATTAAAATTTAATCCAATAAGAGGAGACGAAAAAATTAATCCCCATTTATTATAAGTATCATCATAAGAATATCCAGAGATGATATCTAAAATCTTAAATTTGTTTTGTTTGGTATCAATAGAGTCTAAATATTTTTTAGATTTTCGTATGGTTTTAATACTGTCTTTTAATTTGTAGTCAGAAACTTCTTCAGTAGTTAAAGCTACAGGACGAATTTTGGTCCAATACAAACTGTCTTTTTCGGTTGCATTTTCAGCAAAGGACAAAATTTCGTTACCAAATGATTTCTTGTTGTAGTTAGGTGTAAAGTTATAGTTTGAATACGCTGCCGAAAAACGACCATTAAAATTAAAACCAAACATACCAGCCTTAAAATCGATTGTTTGCGTAACTGGTACCCACGCTTTATTTTTTAGTGAATAATTAAAGTTTTGTTTAATCTTTAAAGAATCTATCATTGGCATGCTTATTTGCGCACCTGTAGCCACAACATCGGTACCGTAAATAGCCCAATCATCTTCTACAATATAAATAAAACCACTAAAAACACGATCGTTTTTTCTCTTTGGAAGTAATTTTATTTTACTAATTAATTTATTGTTTTTATCATAAAGTGTTCCTACTAATTTATAGTTGTAATAGCCAAAAGCACCGTTAGAAATGGGTGAAATCATTTCTGCGTCGGCTAATTTAAAAGAGTTTTCATAAAAATTGAAATTTACTTCTTTAGCTTGGTTAAAGCTAATTCCGTTATCGCTACCCGAAACTTTTGAAGCAACTATGCGTTCTTTAAAATTGGCAGGTTTTTTTTGAAAAGAAATTTTAGAAATTGTTTCAGAAAGATATACAATTCCGGTTCTTGTAGAATCTAATCCGCCACCCATATCGCCAATTTCTTGACCTAAAAACTTTTTAGGTAAATCTTTTACTTTAAATAATCCGCGAGAGTAAAAATCGGCTTTATATTCAGAAAATTTATCGGTGTTTTTGCTTTTGTTAGCTATTACTTTTCTAATAATTTTATCAGCAGGATTTTCATTCGAAGAAATCAAAATTTCATCTAACGCAACTTCTTCTTCAGAAAGAACAATGTTTAAAACAAAAGGAAAAGAAGAAATAGTAATTTTTCTCTTCACTGTTTTATATCCTAAAATTTGATAAATAAGTGTGTGTTCTCCTTTTTTTGTTATGGCTAATTTATAATCTCCATTATCGTTTGTGGTAGTTCCTGTAATAGAGTTTTCTAAATATACACTAACAAAAGATAAAGGCTTGTTGTTTGTATCGGTAACTTTTCCTTTAACCTGAGCAAAAGAAATTGAGGTAATAAATAAAAGAAATAATGTGTAGTTTTTTTTCATAGTTGGTTTTGTTGAAATAAAAAAACAAACATAGCCGAAGTAATTTTTCGGCTATGTTTAAAAGCTGTTAAATAATTTACAATGAATTCTTAAAATATAAGACGTGTAAATTCACTAAAAGGTTGCCTGATAATTAATTCCCTCCTTTTTTCTTCTTGCCAAATAAACCTCCTAAAACATCTTTTACCTTCTTTTTGGTATCGTTTGTTTTGGTTGAATCTTTCTTTTGATCACCTAATAAATTACCAAGTGTATTTTTTATCAGTTTATCTTTTTGTTGCTGAACTAATTTTTGACTCAACTTTGTAACTGAAGAAGATAAATCAGTTTTTACTGTTGGGTTAGACATATTACCAGTAATATTAGCGGTAATTGGCACGGTAATATTTTGTTCTTTTTCGCTTAATTTAGATAATAATTTCTGTACTTTACTACCTAAGTACTTTGCAGGGACATCTAAAGTTAGATCATAATTCATATTTTGATCAAAACTATGATTACCTCCAATATTTATACCGATATCGTTGTATTTTAATTTAAATGGTTTTACAGATACCTTACCGTTATCGAAAGATAGGTTTGCTTTTACATCAGATAAATCTAATTTGTTTAAATCAATAAAAGATAATTTTTCACCTAACAAGCTTAAAGCTTTGGTGTTTTTAGGATTTATTTTGGTGGTTAATAATTCCGCTAATGCTTTACCAGTTAAAGAGGTTAAATTAGGTGTAAAATCGTTGTTTAAATTACCCGATAAATTAATGTCAGAATTTAATTTACCACTCATTGCAGCAGCAATCGGACTTATCGATTTAAGTAAATCTAAGCCATTAAAAGATTCAGAAATATCAAACGATTTTATACCTAAGTCCATATTAAAAGAAGGTGTTTTTTGTTGCGTGCTTACTTCACCATTTAAAGAAATACTACCTTTAAATATATTAACATTTACATTTTGTAAAGTAGCTTTTTCATCCTTTATTAATAAAGTCCCCTTAGCATTTTTCAAGACTAAGTTATCGTAGTAAACAGTTTTTGCATCGGCTATAATTTTACAATCTAAAAAAGCAGGAATCTTTAAAGATTCGGTGACTTTTTCTGTTTTATTCGGCTCTTTATTATCTACAGTCGTGGTTTCCTGCATAAAATCACTCATATATAAAGAGTTCGAGTTCACATTAAAAGTTCCTTTTAGTTTTTTATCAGATAATAAAAACCCTAATAAATTTTTAATTTCTCCTGTGGCATTTAAATCGCTTTTACCTGTTGTAGCGTCAAATTCGCTTAAGGTAATTGTTGTGGGTTTAAAGTTTATTTTGGTACTTTTTATTTTAAGCGGATTAGCAATGTCATCCGAAGAAAAAACAAAGTTATTTACTGCTATTTCACCATTGTTTTTAATGCGACTTAAAGAGTTATTTTTAATTGCTTTTAAATCAAATTCAGTAGTTAAGTTGGCTTTTAATACACCGCTCAATTCACTTTTTAAATCAACAGGGTATGCTTTGTTGATGTTTGCTAAATTTAATGTTCCTTTTAATTTAGCGCTTACAGTTGGGTTGTTAATTATATTAGAAACACTTCCGCTACCAGAAAAAGTATCTTCATCAATTTTGAAAGATAAACCGTTAATAACTACAAAAGTTTTGTCAAGATAACCCGTGGTGTTTTTTAATTGTGCATCGATATTAATGTTGCGAACACTTTTTGGTAAGTCAGGGTATTTAAAAGAAGCGCTTTTAGATTTAAGATGTATGTCTAAAAAAGGAATAGTATTATTGGTAACTAATCCTTTAACGGTTCCTGAAACACTAAAATCGCCAGATGTTTGTACGTTTTCAATACTTTTGGTATAAGTTTCAGGTATTAAACCTAAAAAGTTTTTAAAGTCAGATGACGGAGTTTTAAAGCTAATGTCAACATCTTGGTTGTTTTCGTTTATTTGAACATACCCATTAAAAATTAAAGGTAAATTATTAAGTTTAGCTTCATTTTTTAAAAACGAAAACTTTTTATTTACTAAATCCATTCCTAAGATAGCATCTAGCTGTACTTTTTGATTTTTTATATATGAGGTGCTATCCATTTTAAAAGATACCAATGTAGAGGTCTTTGTGTTTAGTTCAGAATTAGATTGAGAGAAATCTCCACTTCCGCTATGATTAAAATCAGATAAAACAAGATTCATTTTTCCTTTTTTATCATTGTATTTTATGTGTGTATTATTTATCTCATAAGAATTTATAGAAAGCCCAAAATCAGATACCGATTCATTTGTGCTTTCAACCTTTACATCTGAAGGTTTTGTTATATCGTAATTTGCAATGCCAATTTCATTAATCAATATATTTAGTTTTGCATCATCAATAGAGAAAGATTGAATATTTAATTGTTCTGATGTGTTTTTAAATAACTCGGTAAGTCTTAACTCTAAGTTTATTTCTTTTGAAAACAGCAAAGTATCTCCTTTAAAAGGTTTACCATTAATAATAGAAACATTAGAAAGTTGTAACGTCGCATTCGGAAAATCTCTTAATAAACTAAGGCTAGCACTTGTAAAATCTAACTGTGCGGTGATGTTGTTGTTTACTGTTTTCTTTACAAGGTTAATAATCTTTCCTTGAAAAATAAACGGAGCTAAAATTAATAAAGCAAATAATGTTATGAATATGGTTAGTAGTATTTTATATATTTTTTTCATGAAGTAAAGAGGTTTTGTGATTAAGTACTATAATGCACAAAGTTCATGAATTATTTGTTAAAAAAAAGATAATATAGCATAAAATAAACCCTGTAATAACAATTGATTTTAAAAGTTGTATGATGGTGCTAGAACATAAGCTATTTACGCTTACAATTGCAAATAACTTTAAATGAGCCCTTAAATGAAATCACCAAAGAAAAACCAATTTAAACCTTCTTTAATTTTATTTCTTTCTTTTAAATTGGTTTTTTTAACCTTTAAAGACTCTTCTTTAAATAAATCAAACACAAATTCATCATAGTTTTTGCCAATTTCTTCCTTTAAAAACCCTTCAAAGTACAGTTCACTTACCTTTTCTCCTTTTAGTTTTTCGAGCCCTAAAAGAGTTTTATATAAAGGTTCAATTTTATCAATAACACTTTTTGGTATCGCTTTTCGGCGACCTGTATAACCTGTGATTTCTCCTTTTTCGTTTTTATCAATCGTAAAATCAGTAATAACCCAATAATACTTACCTGTTTTAGTTAGGTTTTTTACAATTGCATGATAATTTTCACCTTTTTTTAAAGCACACCATAAAGCTTTAAAAGTAACCTTAGGCATGTCTGGATGTCTAATAATATTATGGGGCTCGCCCATTAACTCAGTTGCATCGTATTCACAAGCCTCAGTAAAAGCTTTGTTTGCATAAAGTATTGTTCCGTGAATATCTGTTTTACTAACAATTACTTGGGTTTTATCCCATTTTACTTCTTCGTTAATTATTTGAATTGAGGGAGTTTTCATAGTTTGTTTTAAAATTAAAATCCGCGCAAATCTATAAATAGCATTATCTCTAAAACATGACTAAAATCATGTTTTAGGTTTTTAACTAAATAACAAAAACGTATATTTGTAAGTTCAAACAAACAAAACTAATCTATGAGTGATTCTAGAAAAAGGCGCGAAGCTTTGTTATATCATGCAAAGCCAAAACCAGGAAAAATAGCTGTTGTACCAACTAAAAAATATGCTACACAGCACGATTTGTCGTTAGCGTACTCTCCTGGAGTTGCAGAGCCTTGTTTAGAAATAGCTAAAGACAAAAACAATGTTTATAAATACACCGCTAAAGGTAATTTAGTGGCTGTTATTACGAACGGAACAGCTGTTTTAGGCTTGGGAGATATAGGGCCTGAAGCTTCAAAGCCAGTAATGGAGGGGAAAGGTTTGTTGTTTAAAATTTTTGCTGACATTGATGTTTTTGATATCGAAGTCGATGCTACAGATGTTGATAAATTTGTTGAAACTGTTAAGGCAATTGCTCCAACTTTTGGAGGAATAAATTTAGAAGACATAAAAGCACCAGAAGCTTTTGAAATAGAAAGAAGGTTAAAAGAGGAATTAGATATTCCTGTAATGCACGACGATCAACACGGAACAGCAATTATTTCGGCAGCAGCTTTAAAAAATGCAATAGAAATTATTGATAAAGATATTACTACTGTTAAAATTGTAGTAAACGGAGCCGGAGCCGCAGCAATTTCTTGTACACGATTGTATTTAAAATTAGGTGCAAAGAGAGAAAATGTAGTAATGTGCGATAGTAAAGGCGTTATTAGAAAAGATAGAGGTAATTTAACTTCACAAAAAGCAGAATTTGCAACTGATAAAGACATCAATACTTTAGAAGAAGCAATGCATAATGCAGATGTTTTTATAGGTTTATCAAAAGGAAATGTAGTAACACCAGAAATGTTACTATCTATGGCCAAAGATCCTATTGTTTTTGCAATGGCAAATCCAGATCCTGAGATAGAATACCAATTAGCTGTAGATACTCGTGATGATATTATCATGGCAACAGGAAGATCAGATCATCCTAACCAAGTAAATAATGTACTTGGATTTCCATTTATTTTTAGAGGAGCTTTAGATGTTAGAGCAACAAAAATTAATGAAGATATGAAGATGGCAGCAGTACATGCTCTGGCAGATTTAGCAAAGAAGTCTGTTCCAGAACAAGTAAACATTGTGTACGATGAGGTAAGTCTTTCATTCGGAAAAGAATATATTATACCGAAACCTTTTGACCCTAGATTAATATACGAAATTCCACCAGCGATAGCAAAAGCAGCAATGGAATCTGGTGTAGCACAAGAACCAATTACAGATTGGGATGCGTACCGTGAAGAATTAATGGACAGATCTGGTACAGGAAGCAAGGAAATTAGATTATTACACAACAGAGCAAAAAAGGCGCCTAAACGAGTGGTTTTTGCAGAAGCCGATCATTTAGATGTGCTAAAAGCAGCGCAGCGTGTTTATGATGAGAAAATTTCTACGCCTATTTTATTAGGAAGAAAAGATGTTATTTTAGAATTAAAAGAAGAGTTAGGTTTCGACGCAGATGTTGTTATTATTGATCCTAAAACGGATGAAGAAACAGATAGAAGAAATAGATACGCAGAAGCTTTCTGGAAAACAAGACAGCGCAAAGGTATTTCTTTTTTAGAGGCTCAAAAATGGATGCGAGAGCGTAATTATTTTGCAGCAATGATGGTGAATACAGGTGAAGCAGATGCTTTAATTACGGGTTATTCAAGATCATATCCGTCGGTTGTAAAACCAATGTTAGAGTTAATAGAGAAAGAAAAAGGTGTTACTAGAGTGGCAGCAACAAATATGATGCTGACCAAACAAGGGCCAATGTTTTTAGCTGATACAACGATTAACATCAATCCGACAGCTAAAGAATTAGCAAAAATTAGTCAATTAACATCTGGCTTAGCAAAAATGTTTGGAATGAAACCACATATTGCAATGCTAGGTTTTTCTAATTTTGGGTCATCAAAAGCTGAAAGTTCAGTAAAAATAAGAGAAGCAGTATCGTATATACATCGTTACCATCCGAATGTAATTGTAGATGGAGAGTTACAAGCAGATTTCGCTTTAAATCCAGAGCTATTAGCAAAAGAATTTCCGTTTTCTAAATTAAATGGTAAACGAGCAAATATTTTAATATTTCCAAACTTAGAGTCGGCAAACATAACTTATAAATTAATGAAGCAGCTTGATGGAGTTGAATCTATCGGACCTATTTTATTAGGAATGAGTAAACCAGTTCATATTTTACAATTGGGGGCAAGTGTAGATGAAATGGTGAACATGGCAGCAGTGGCTGTTGTAGATGCTCAAAACAAAGAATTAAAAAACAAAAACTAAGACTTTTAAAATTAAATAATTTGTCTACTTTAGACGAATAGAAATTCAATTGAATGATAACACAAATTAAGGGGAAACTTGTGGAGAAAAATCCTACGTATGCAGTAATAGACTGTAATGGAGTAGGCTACTTATTGCATATTTCTTTAAACACCTATTCGTCGTTACCAGATGATGAAAATGTGTTGCTTTATACTCATTTATCTATTAGAGAAGATGCGCATACATTGTATGGGTTTTTTAATAAAGTAGAAAGAGAGATTTTTAGATTACTTACTTCCGTTTCTGGAGTAGGGCCAAGTATTGCAAGAACAATGTTGTCGTCAATGACGTCTGAAGAAATACAACAAGCTATTGCTTCAGAAAATGTAAAAACAATACAGTCTGTTAAGGGGATTGGAGTAAAAACAGCACAACGTGTTATTGTAGATTTAAAAGATAAGATTTTAAAGATCTTTGATTTAGATGAAGTTTCAATTGCTCAAAACAATACAAATAAAGAAGAAGCGTTATCAGCACTAGAGGTTCTTGGTTTTGCAAGGAAGCAAGCCGATAAAGTTATAGGTAATATACTAAAAGAAACACCTGATGCAAGTGTTGAAGCATTGATAAAAGGGGCGTTAAAAAATTTATAAGACAGGTTGAAAAAAGCAATTATTAATAGATTACTTACAACACTTACTATACTGGTAAGTGTTGTTTCGTTTTCACAAAATACTCAGAGTAATAAAGGGAATACTATAAAAAAAGACACTGTTATACCGTTAAAATATAATTTTAGTAATAACCAAAACGGAACTCTTTTTTTAAGCAACCCAACAGAGATAACCATAACCTTTGACAAGACGTTAAACAAGTTCATGTTGGTTGAAAAAATAGGCGATTATTATATTGGAACCCCTGTTTTTATGACTCCGGCTGAGTATGATAAATATCGATTAAAAAATGATGTAAAAGATTATTTTAAAGAAAAGGTTGATGCAACAAACTCTAGGAAGAAAGGAAATAAACAAGCTAGAAAAAACTTATTACCTAAGTATTATGTGAACTCTAAGTTTTTCGAATCTGTTTTTGGTGGTAATAGTGTTGAGGTAAATCCAACAGGTCAGGTAAATATAAAACTGGGAGGGATTTATCAAAAAAATGAAAACCCTCAAATATCAATAGAAAATCAAAGCAGCTTTACGTTCGATTTTGATCAACAAATAAGCACAAGTTTACAAGCAAAAGTAGGTAAGCGATTAACAGTAACAGCAAATTACGACACACAATCTACGTTCGATTTTCAGAATATTATCAAATTAGAATATGCGCCTACTGAAGATGATATTATACGAAATATAGAAGCAGGTAATATTAGTATGCCAATTAAAAACTCGTTAATCAACGGGGCACAAGCATTATTTGGTGTAAAAACAGAGTTACAGTTTGGTAAAACATATATAACAGCAGCATTTTCACAACAAAACTCGCAATCTAAAACAGTTATTGCAGAAGGAGGAGCTACTATTGAAGAATTTGAATTAAGAGCATCTGACTACGATAATGATCGCCACTTTTTTTTATCACAATATTTTAGAGAAAGTTATACAGGAGCTTTAACTAATTATCCGTTGGTAAGTAGTCCAGTAAATATTACAAGAGTAGAGGTTTGGATAACCAATAGAACTCAAAATGTTACAGATTATCGCAGTATTGTAGGTCTTGCCGATTTAGGAGAGTCTAATAACGAGAACAAGGTAAATCCAGATGAAGTAAATACTGTTCCCACTCCTATCTCTGCCAACTCTATGATATTGCCATATAACGGGGTTAACAATTTAAATTCATTATTAGCAACAACTACGGGTGGTATTAGAGATGTAGCGACGGTAGATGCGGCTATTAATAATATTATGCCAGCACGCCAGGGGTTTAACTATTCTTATCTTCAAAATGCAAGAAAATTACAAGCAAATGAATTTAGAGTACATCCGCAATTAGGTTTTATATCTTTAAACAGAAGGTTAAATGATGGTGAGGTTTTAGCGGTAGCTTATGAGTATACTGCGGTTGGAGCATCAGGAGGAGAAACTGTATTTAAAGTAGGAGAATTCTCTAATGACGGAGTGGTTGCGCCAGACAACTTAGTGGTAAAACTTTTACGTAGTGAAATTTTGAACACCACAAGAAAAAATACGGTTACGAACGAAGATGAAGCTTTTCCTACATGGCGTTTAATGATGAAAAACGTGTATGCTTTAGGTGCTTTTCCTTTACAACGTGAAGGGTTTCGTTTTGAGCTATTATACCGTGATGACAAAACAGGAACGTTACAAAATACCTTGCAAAATGCAGAAGATGCTAGTTTAAAAGATAAACCATTATTGCGTATTTTAAACTTAGATAAATTAGATCAAAGTGAGTATGCTGTGCCAAACGGAGATGGTTTTTTTGATTATGTAGACGGTATCACCGTAAATTCTGAAAGAGGATACGTGTTATTTCCAGAACCAGAACCTTTTGGGGAAGATTTGAAAGTTAAATTAACGGACTCAAGAGATCAAGATAAATATCTTTTCGAAGAACTGTATTTAACAACAAAAATTCAAGCAAAAAACGAGTATCAAAATAAAGATAAATTCTTTTTAAAAGGGTATTTTAAATCAGAAACAAGTAGAGGTATTTCTTTAGGAGGATTTAATATACCTAGGGGTTCGGTACGTGTAACTGCCGGAGGACGACAGTTAGTTGAAGGTATAGATTATGTGGTAGATTATCAATTAGGTCGTGTGCAAATTTTAGATCCTGGTTTAGAAGCATCAGGGATACCTATTAATGCAACAACAGAAAGTAACACCTTATTTAGTCAGCAACGAAAAACATTTATTGGTATTGATGTAGAGCATCGCTTCTCTGATAAATTTACTATAGGAGGAACTTATTTAAATGTAAGTGAGAAACCAATTACACCAAAAGTGAATTTTGGAGGAGAACCTATTGATAATGTAATGTTAGGTTTTAATTTAGATTATTCTGCAGAGGTTCCTTTTTTAACAAAATTAGCAAACAGGTTACCGTTTGTAGAAACCGAAGTGCCTTCGAATGTATCTGTTAGAGCAGATATGGCTTATTTATTACCCGGTTCGCCAAGCGGAATTAATGTAGACGGAACAGCGACTTCATATTTAGATGATTTTGAAGCTTCGCAAATACCTATTAATTTAAGTTCGCCACAACAATGGTTTTTAGCAAGTACACCAGAATCGCAAGGTTTTGATGGAGGTGCAGGTGATTTATCTTATAATTATAAAAGAGGTAAAATAGCATGGTATAATATTGACCAACTATTTTATGGTAGTGGAAACAGGCCTAATAATATTGATGAAAATGAACTGTCTAGAAACGAAGTTCGTCAGATACGGTACAATGAATTATTTCCAAATACCGATTTAGATATTACACAGCAAAATTTAGTTAGAACATTAGATTTAGCTTATTATCCTTCAGAGAGAGGTCCTTATAATTATAACGAAAACGCAAGTTCAGTCACTCCAGAAGAACGTTGGGGAGGAATTATGCGACCATTAACAACCAATAACTTTGAACAAGCCAATGTAGAATATATTCAATTTTGGTTAATGGATCCTTATGAAAATTACTCTATCACACAGGCAGAAGGATTATCGGCAGGAGTAAACCCACAAGACCCAGGAAATCAAGTCGGAAAATTATTTATAAACTTAGGAAACGTTTCTGAAGATATTTTAAAAGATGGTAGAAAACAATATGAAAATGGTTTACCTGCGGATGGAAATAAAATAGATGGAACGAATGTAAATGCAACCAACTGGGGAAATACGCCAATAAATCCATCAATATTATATGCTTTTGATGCTAGCAACGAAGCTCGTGTAAATCAAGATATTGGTTTAGACGGATTAACCGATGAAGATGAAAGAATAAAGTTCCCTGCGTTTGCATCCTTAGATGATCCTGCCGGAGATAACTTTCAATATTTTAGAGGCGGCGCTATAGAAAACACAAACGCATCTGTTTTATCACGCTATAAAAATTTTAACGGTACTCAAGGTAATTCACCAACAGCAAGTCAATCAAACGAATCTTATCCTACATCATCAACAGCATATCCTGATGTTGAAGATATAAATAAAGATCAAACGATGAACCCTGTAAACAGTTATTTTGAATACGAGGTTTCATTAAATAGAAGCGATTTACAATTAGGTCAAAATAATATTATAGATGTAAAAAACGAGTCAATTACATTAGCAAACGGATCTACAAGAAGTACTACTTGGTATCAATTTAGAATTCCTGTTAGAAATGTAACAGATGCTCAGCGAATAAACGGAATTACCGATTTTAATAGTATTCGTTTTATTAGAATGTTTCTTTCGCAATTTAAAATGCCAGTTGTTTTACGATTCGGAGAGTTAGAATTAGTAAGAGGAGATTGGCGTCGTTATACGAAAACATTACCAAATACTGGCGTGCCTGTGAATTTAGGTAATACAGAACTTAACAATTTTGAGGTAGGGGTTGTAAGTATCGAACAAAATTCGGAAAAATATAAATTACCTCCAGGAATTCAGCGGGAAGAATTACAAGGAACAAACAGAATTCAGCGTCAAAATGAGCAATCAGTAACTCTAAAAGTAACAGATTTAGCGGCAGACGATCTAAGAACTATATATAAAAATATAAGTATAGATATGCGTAGGTATAAAAAACTACGAATGTTTTTACACGCAGAAAAGCCAACTGCGGCTGCTACTCAAGACGGAGATATGGTTGCCATAATTCGTTTAGGAACCGACTTAAATGATAATTATTACGAAATTGAAAAGTCATTAACTTTATCAACCTCTAGAGCAACATCTTTAGATGTTTGGCCTGAAGCAAATAATTTAGAAGTACCATTACAAGAGTTAGCGAACTTAAAACTAGAAAGGCCAATTGGTGTAGGAACGAATATAACAGATGTTTTTTCAGCAACAAGTTCTAATGGTTTAAAAATATCAGTAAAAGGAAACCCGACATTAGCACAAATAAGAACGGTAATGTTGGGTGTTAAAAATGTATCTAATTCAGATAAAACAGTAGAGGTTTGGTTTAATGAATTACGTGCCGTAGGTTTTGATAATAAAGGAGGATGGGCAGCTGTTGTAAATGCAGATGCAAATCTTGCCGATGTAATGGATGTTTCGTTAGCAGGAAGAATGTCTACCATTGGTTTTGGTAGTGTTGAAGATAGAGTGCAACAAAGAAGTATTGAAGAAATTAAACAATATAGCGTTGCAACAAATATTCAGTTAGCAAAAATTTTGATGCCTCAGGATTGGAATATGCAAATACCTATGAGTTATAGTTATGGTGAAGAATTTAGAGATCCTAAATACGATCCTCAGTTTCAGGATGTAGCGTTAGAAGATGCTTTAGATAAAAATCCGAATAGCCAAAATGCACAAGATTATACACGAAGAAAGAGCATTAGTTTTATCAATGTAAAAAAGAATAAAAATCCGAAGAGTAAGAAAATACCAAAGTTTTACGATGTAGAAAATTTTTCGGCCTCGTATGCTCATAATGAAGAATTTCATAAGGACTATAATATCGAGAAATTCGAAAACAAAAATGTAATGGCAGGAGCAAGTTATAATTTTAACTTTAAGCCTTTTGTTATAGAGCCTTTTAAAACATCAAAAAGGTTTAAGAGTAAATACTTACGATTTATAAAAGATCTTAATTTTAATCCAGTACCAAAAACAATAGCACTTAATTCTAGAATTAATAGAAATTATAATTCACAACAATCTAGAAATTTAATTGAAGGATTAACCGCACAGCCAGAATTAACCCAACGTAGATTTATGTTTAATTGGGATTATACGATTGGTTTCGATTTAACAAAATCGTTTCAGCTAAACTTTAATGCTACGAATAATTATATTTACGATAGTTTTGGTGATGATGAAGAGTTAGAAATTTACGATGAATTTTTTACCGTTGGTAGACCGGATAATTACCATCAAAAATTAAATGCAACCTACAAATTACCACTTAGAAAATTGCCCTATTTAAATTTTTTAAGTGCAGACTATGGATATACGGCAGATTTTGACTGGAAAGCTAGTTCGCAAAGTAATTTAGATTTACCAAACGGAGAAAGTGTAAGTTATGTAGATGTTGTTGGTAATATGATTCAAAATGCAAACACACACAACTTAAATACAAATATAGATTTTGGCCGTTTTTATAAGACTTTAAGATTAGATAAACTCTTATTAAAAGGAACTAAAAAGAAAGCGGTTAAAAAAGGAACAGCGACTTTAGGTTCTAAAAAAACTCCTCAAGGAAGATCGAAATTAAAGAAGAATGCTTCTTTTGGTAATAAAGTAATGAAAGGAATGTATGATGTATTAACATCTGTAAAGAGAGCAAAAATTAGCTACTCTCAAAATAACGGAACTTTATTACAGGGGTATAAGCCATCGGTAGGATTTTTAGGAAGAAATAGTTATGATGGCAGTACAGCGCCTTCATTAGGATTTGTATTTGGTAGTCAAACAGATATTTTAAATACAGCTATAGAAAATGGATGGTTGGTTACAAGAACAAGTCAAACTGATGAAAATCAACCATATTATAACAAGAATTATGGTAAAACCAGATTTAAAAAATTAGATTATAATGTTTCAGTAAAACCTTTTAAAAATTTAACTATTGATTTAAGAGGAAATAGAATTCAAACAAGTAATTTAAATCAACAATTAGATATAATTTCTGACGGAAACGGAGGTTTTGAGCAAGACCCCAATATAAAAGCTTTCGAAACAGGTAATTATAGTACCAGTCATTTTATGTTAGGTACTATTTTTACAGATAATGAAGTGTTATATCAAAACTTTTTAGCAAATAGAAGCACAATTGCTAATAGGTTAGCAACAACAGATCAGCCAGTAAGCGGATTTAAAGAGAATGGTCAGCAAGCAATGTTGCCAGCCTTTATTGCAGCATATTCAGGTAATGACGCGAACTCAGTAAGTACAGGTATCTTTAAAAATATACCAATACCAAATTGGACAATGCGTTTTAATGGTTTTATGAAATATAAGTGGTTTAAAAAGACGTTTTCTTCTTTTACATTATCTCATGGATACAAATCGTCTTATACGATAGGTAATTACACTAACAATTTACAGTACGATTCAACAAATTTATCAACAAACACAAATACTTCTGGTAATTATCAACCAGAACTATTACTTTCGTCGGCAACTTTAATAGATGAATTTTCACCATTAATGAAAGTTGATTTTAGATTGAAAAATTCATTTTCATTTAAAGGAGAAGTAAGAAGAGATAGAAGTTTAACATTAAACTTTAATAATAATACCTTAACCGATATTAAAGGAACAGAATATGTGGTAGGTTTTGGTTATAAAATTAGGGATGTTAAATTTGTAACCCGATTTACAGGAAAAAAAGAAACATTAAAAGGAGATATTAATTTAAGAGCCGACGTATCTTTGAGGGATAATTTAACCTTAATACGAAGTGTTGATGAAGAGAATAGTCAAATAACAGGAGGAGAGAAATTATTCGGATTAAAATTTATAGCCGATTATAATTTAAGTAGTAGTTTAACAGCGTCATTTTATTACAACCATCAAACGTTTCAATATGCTGTATCAACTACTTTTCCAAGACAATCTATCAATGCCGGAATAAATATTATATACAACTTAGGAAATTAAAACAAACACAATAAAAATAGTACAATGAACATTCCATCAGAATTAAAATACACGAAAGACCACGAGTGGGTTAAGATAGAAGAAGGTGTAGCTACAATTGGTATTACATCTTTTGCACAAGGAGAGTTAGGTGATATTGTATATGTAGACGTTGATACTTTAGATGAATCTTTAGATATTGAAGAGGTTTTTGGTTCAGTAGAAGCTGTTAAAACAGTGTCTGATCTTTTTATGCCTTTATCAGGAGAAGTAATTGAGTTTAACGAAGCATTAGAAGATGAACCAGAATTAGTAAATTCTGATCCTTATGGTGATGGATGGATGATAAAAGTTAAATTATCAGATGATTCACAAATAGCAAATTTATTAAGTGCTGAAGCGTATCAAGAACTTATTAAAGGGTAATTTAGTTGGAATAGCAATACTAATTGCAATTAGTATTGCTATTCTTAGCTTAGTTAACATTGGAAAGCAACCAGTTCAAATAAATAATTTAGATAAATACGAGCATGCATTTGCTTATTTTGTTTTAACCTTTATTTGTTTGATGGCTTTTAAAAAAACAAAAATCAATGAATTTATTATTGTTTTTTGCTGCTTTATTTACGGCATAATTATTGAGGTTCTTCAAGTTACAGTAACAACATACCGTTCAGGTGATGTTTTAGATATTCTGGCAAATACGACGGGTATTTTAATAGCTTATATTATTTACTTTTTTTTAAAAATAAAAATATAGTTATTTAAAGAATTAGCTTGTAAAAGTTAAAATAATTTAATTAAATTAGCAAACTATTAAAAAATATTTAGGATGGAAATTAAGAAAAATCCAAAGTCAAACTTAGAGAATTATAGTAAACTGTTTATGCAGCTAGGTTTGGTTTTAGCATTATTTATAACATATGTTGCAATTGAGAACAAAACATATGATAAGCAATACGGAGATTTAGGAATGGCTAATATGGCTTCTGAAATCGAAGAAGAAACAATTGAACTTATTGTTGAGCCGCCAAAGCCAAAGCCAAATACACCACCACCACCAGCACCAGAAAAAATTGAAATCGTAGAAGACGAGAAAGAAGTTGAAGAAACGATTATCGAATCTACTGAAACTGATGAGTCTGAGGCTGTAGAAATAGAAGATATTGTAGAAGCAGTAGAGGAAGAAGTTTTCGTAGAAGATGTACCTTTCGCAATTATTGAGGAAGTGCCAATTTATCCAGGATGTACTGGTACAAAAGCGCAGAAAAAAGATTGTCTAAATAAAAATTTAAGAAAACACGTTCAACGTTATTTCGATGCAGAACTAGCAAATGAGTTAGGTTTGTCGCCAGGTAAGAAAAGAATTTATGTTCAATTTAAAATTGATAAAGATGGTTCTATTACAGGTGTAAATGCAAGAGCTCCTCACCCAAGGTTAAAAAAGGAAGCTATTAGAATAGCGAATAAAATTCCTAAAATGAAACCAGGAAGACAAAGAGGTAGACCAGTAAGAGTAGGGTATACATTACCAATTACTTTTAATGTAGAGTAAGTTAATTCACAAAATAAAAATAAAGAAAAGCAATCCAAAATTTGGGTTGCTTTTTTTATTGGCACACTTCTTGGTTTTAACATAGTATTAACTTAAAATATTAAGAGCTATGAAAGAAGAAAAAAAGAATCCAAGAAAACAATTAGAAAAATTTTCATCAATTTTTACTCAATTAGGTTTAGTACTTACATTATTTATAGTTTTTGTTTCGTTAGAGCATGAAACAGAAAAAGATTTAAATGTAGCTATGTTTTCAAATCATGATACGTTAGAAACCGTATTTACATTTTCGCGCCCAGTTGTTATTAAAAAAGTAGAAAAGAGCGTAAAGAGAACAGAAAAGAAACAGGTTGTTAAAACAATTGCTCCACCAAAAATTGTAAAAAATACAGAGAAGGTTGTTGAAACATTAATAAAAATACCAGTTGATGATAAATCAGAGATAGCTGTAGTTCCTGAAAACAAAGCTCCAACAGTAATTCCTTCAGTTGAAAATACGATGTCTATAAATAATGTTCAAAACAGACCAGTTTTTAAAGGATGTGAAGGTTTATCTGAAGAAGAAAATAAAAAATGTTTTGAGAATAAGATTCAACAACATGTTCAGCGTTATTTTAATGTAGATTTAGCGCAAGACTTAGGCTTAAGATCGGGGAAGTATAAAATATTTACGCAGTTTATAATTGATAAATCAGGAACTATATCTAATGTGAAAATTAGAGCTCCACATAAACGATTAGAAAAAGAAACAAATAAAGTAGTACATAAAATTCCAAAATTTACACCAGGAAAACAAAATAACACGCCTGTTAAGGTAAAATATACTTTACCTATTACATTTAAAGTAGAATAAAGTTAAAAACTCAACTATTTAGGTTGAGTTTTTTATTTTTGTTAGTATGAATACAACTAAAAAATTCTTTGCACACGAAACAGCTGTAATAGATGATAACTGTAATATAGGTGCAGAAACCAAAATTTGGCATTTTAGTCACATAATGCCAAATTGTAAGATTGGTAATAATTGTAATATCGGGCAAAATGTGGTGATTTCACCAAAGGTAATTTTAGGAAACAATGTAAAAGTTCAGAATAATGTATCTATCTATACAGGAGTTATTTGTGAAGATGATGTTTTCTTAGGGCCATCAATGGTTTTTACAAATGTTATTAACCCTAGAAGTGCCATTAAAAGACAAGACCAATATTTAAAAACTATTGTTAAAAAAGGGGCTAGTATTGGCGCTAACGCAACAATAATTTGTGGCAATGATATTGGTGAATATGCATTTGTTGGGGCAGGAGCTGTAGTTACAAAGAAAATACTACCTTATGCATTAGTTGTTGGTAATCCTTCAAAACAAATTGGCTGGGTTAGTGAATACGGGCATCGATTAGAATTTAATGATAAAGGTGATGCTATATGTATAGAAAGTAAACAGCAATATAAGCTGATAAACAATAAAGTGGAAAGAATGTAACTTAGAGGTAATAAAAAGGTTAATTTTTTTTAAAAAGAACTTGTTTAAAAGAAAGAACTTATCTATATTTGATTAGTGGCTTTAAAACCACTACTTTTTCTTTTTCATAGCAATTTTCCCACTCAATTTTTTGAGTGGGTTTTTTTATGAATAATTCCCAGCACAAAAAAGCATATACAATAAGATATTCTAAAGCAACAAACCAAAGGTTTTCTTTCCAAGGTTGATTTGCGTATGCTTGATAACTAAAAATAATTACGACACTCCAAACCAACGGAAATCGATATTTTGTAAATAGTGATAACACTAAAAGAGTAGCAATATACCAAGGATGCATTGTCGTTGCTGTAAAATAATAAAAAGACAGGCCAAATAGCATCGCTGTAGCCAGTTGTGTGAAGGATTTGTTGTTTCTGATAAAAGTAATCGTAATTAAAAATAAAATGGTTAAAAACGGCATTATTTTACCGATTACAGCAATTTCATTATAGCCTCTAAATAAATAGCCAATTTCTCTAGCGATGTAGTAAAAACTTGCATTAAATTCGAAATTTCGGAACCATAACCCAACCGAATTCGAATAGTTAGCAACTAATTCTGAAGAGTAAAAAGGAAGAAATAATAAAAGTGTAAAAGTTATTATTAATATATAAAAACTGCTTAGTTTTAGTAATTCCTTCGGATGAAACTTAAAACCAATCCATGTAATCAAAACGTTGTTATTTGTATGCAAAGGTTTTGTAAACCATTGCAAAAATAACGGTAAAAATAGTAAAGGAACTAATTTTACAGAAACTGAACAGGCTACTAATATTGCAGCTAAAACCCACTTTCGTTGTTGTAACTTGTACAAACTCCACACTAAAAAGAATAACATTACAGGTTCGAAATGTAAGTTACCGGTCATTTCAATAATTATAAACGGATTTAAAACATATAAAAAGATATTCTGAATTGGTAAATTAAGTTTTTCTAGTAGTTTTTTTCCGAAGTAAAGTATTCCTACATCAGCCAAAATTATAATAACACGCATTATAAGTACACTACCTAAAATACTTTTCTTAGCAAAAATAGCTGCAATTAAAAAACACAACTGATTTATGGGCGGATAATTGGTATAATGACTTCCGTTCATTGTACCCATTCCTTTGTATAAATCTACAGCTTGGTTTATAGGATATGTTTGCTGTTCTATAAATGTTTTAGGTAATGATAAATACGGATTTAATCCTTCTAAAATCATTCTACCATCCCAAATAAAACGATAAAAATCTTGCGATAAATTTGGCGTAGCAACAAGAAAAATCAATCGAAATAAAATTGAAAGACTAGCTAAAACTATAAAGTTATTTTGATTGTTCTTCCATAAAAAGGAGGTGATCAAAAACAAAGAAAACCACAAAAAAAGTAAATTCGAAAATTCAGTTCTTTCTAAAAAATAAGCAAAGAAAAAATAAAGAATACTACCAATAAAAGTTAGTAGTAACGAGCTGTATTTTTTCCAGAAAAGCATTAGGCTTTAGAAAAAAGTGATTTAAAGAAAACGTATCCAAATCCGATTGTTAACATTAAATGAAAAGGAAATAAACCAAAATCTCCACCTTGGTTACCAACAATAAAAGCACTGTACATTCCGAAGATAAAATACAACGTTAATAGCCCTTCAATAATAACATTTAAAGAAACCTTTGTTCTTACGTATTTGTTGTTTTTCCACCCATCTTTAATACTTTTAATATTAAATTTTGGTGTACGAACAAATTCACTTTTTTTACCAAAATGACCTTCTAAAACAGCAATAGTATTGTGTAAAGAAAAGCCCATAACAATGGTGAAAAATGTAAAGAATGCACCGATATATTTAATGAAGTTTTTAAATCCGCTACCATTCGTTTTTTTATACATAAACCAATAACAAATAAAAAATATGATAGAGCTTAAAACGAAAAAACTCATCACGTAAAAGAAGGGTCTTAAATGGGTGTATTCATTTTTGATATACAACATCGGAATACTTAAAATAGCAACTAAAAAAATACACGTAAACATAGAGCTGTTTAGTAAGTGTAAAAGTCCGTGAATTTTAGTTTTTGTCGAAACGTTTTTATTTAAAATAATACGTTTTCCCATTTTCTGAAAATTCTCTGCGCCACCTTTATTCCAACGAAATTGTTGGGTTCTTGCAGCGCTTATAACAACGGGTAATTCTGCAGGAGTTTCAACATGCTCTAAATATTTGAACTTCCAGTTTTTAAGCTGTGCCCTATAACTTAAATCAATATCTTCGGTTAAGGTATCTCCTTCCCAGTTTCCGGCATCTAAAATACATTCTTTACGCCATGCACCAGCTGTTCCGTTAAAATTGATGAAATGGCCTTTACTATTTCGACCAACTTGCTCTAATGTGAAATGGGCATCTAAGGCAAATGCTTGAATTTTAGTTAAGGTTGAGTAGTTTCTATTAATATGTCCCCAGCGAGTTTGTACTACGCCAATTTCAGGGTTTTTAAAATACGGAATTGTTTGTTCTAACCAATCTTCTTGTGGTAAAAAATCAGCATCAAAAATAACAATGAATTCTCCTTTAGCAATTGCTAAACCTTCTTTTAAAGCTCCTGCTTTAAATCCTTGTCGATTTTCTCTTCGGATATGTACAATGTCTAATCCAGTTTCTTGAAGTTGAGCGATATGCTTAGCAGTAGAAATTATCGATTCATCGGTAGAATCATCTAAAACCTGAATTTCTAATTTTTCATTCGGATATTTAATTTTTGCAATGTTGGTTAACAAACGCTCCATTACATATAACTCATTAAATACAGGTAATTGAATGGTTACAAAAGGAATTTCTGCTGATTTAGAGAAATCGAATTTAGGAGAGTTATCTTCTTTTTTTTGAGCTTTTAAATAATTAAACAATAAGTTTAATTGCGCCAAAGCATACATAAAAATTAAAATTAACGAAATAGCATAAACTACTATTATAATATACTCTACAACCATTATTTAAAACTGTATTTAAATATCCAACTTAATATTTTAACGCCCGCAAATATACTACCTTTTATAGTACCTGAAACTTTAGATACACCTATTCTGTTTCTGTATTTCATAGGGATTTCAGTATAGGTAAATTTCTGTTTCAATGCTTTTAATTGCATTTCTACCGTCCAACCATATGTTTTATCTTCCATATTTAAGGCTAATAGTTTGTCGTATTTAATAGCTCTAAACGGACCTAAATCTGTAAATTTTGCTCCGAAAAACAAAGACATTAAGAAGGTAGCTAGCCAGTTGCCAAATATTTGCTGAGGAGTCATAGAGCCATTTTCTCTTAATTCTTTTACACGCGACCCGATTACAAAATCGATATTATCGTTTATAATAGAGTTAATTAACTCGGTTAATTGCTCAGGGTAATCAGAATAATCACCATCTAAAAAAACAATAATATCGGGTTTACTCTTTTGCTCAGCAATATAATCCATCCCTTTTAGGCAAGCATAGCCATAGCCTTTTCGGTTTTCTTTTAAAACAGTTGCTCCTGCATTTTTCGCGTTTTTCTCTGTTGCGTCTGTAGAGTTGTTGCTAATAACAATTATTTCATCTACAATTGATGGAATATCATTAATAACATTTGCTATTGAATCTTGCTCGTTGTAAGCAGGGATAATAACTTTAATTGATTGCTTCATTAAAATTTTATATTTGGATTATCCTTCTTAAATATTAAATAAGAAGTCCATTCTCCAGTTTTTTCATTTTCAGAATAACGTTCTGCTTTTTCAAGAAGATTATTTTTGTAAACCAATGCATAACCATCTTTGATACCGTTTCTGTACTGAATTTTTTTCTTTCCTTTATTAGTATAAAAGACCCACCAATTGTTAGCGTTATCATTTGTAAAAGCGCCTTCTTTTAATAGCATCTCATTTTCGTTGTAAAAGTACCAATATCCAGTTTTTTTATCATGATTATAATGACCTTTTTTTGAAACATTACCGTTTGGGTGGTAAAAAGTCCAAAAATCTACCTTTTGATTATTTAGTATCCAACCTTGCGATTGTAAATTTTCTTGAGCATCAAAAATTCGAACAAATTCTTTTTCTTCTTGTGCTAAGGTTATAACTAAAAAAAGAGATAAGGCATATTTAAGAATCATAAAATGTAGTTTTTATATGTTGCTTTGTATTGATTTAAAATTAGATAGTCGAATAGCTAACCGTTAATTAACAAATTACTTTATTTTTTAATTGAGTAACTTATTCTCGTACCTATTATATGTACGTAATTTTTAAAATTAAAGTTTTTTAAAAAAAAAGAAAACCATGATTACTTTTTTTTCGTATATATTGATGTCACTAACACATAAAACAAAATAATTATGACAATTAAAAAAAATGATAGAGTTATAACACTTGCAGTAGTATGCATGTTGTTAACCACTTTTTGTATGGCTCAGAGCCCAGTAAGTGGATTTATGAAGAAAAAAGGAGAAGGCGCATTAGTTTTATCTTATTCTCACGAGTCTTATGACAAGGTTTTTTTAGTGCCTAATGAGGCTGATGGAGTACCAGTATTTAATGATGTAACTACAACAAGTATTTCTTTTTATGGAGAAATTGGTGTTACAGATAAATTTAATATTGTATTAAATGTTCCTTATGTTAAGTCAGAAGGTAATGCGAGTAGTGCTGAATTAGAAAATAATGGTTTTGAAAATGAAAGAAAGGGATTGCAAGATTTAAAAATTTATGCAAAGTATAAATTCCATACTATCGATTTCGAAAAAAGTTCATTAGATTTTATTGGGTCGGTAGGTGTAGAAACTCCAATAGGTGATTACAGCGCAAATGAAGGGTTACAATCTATTATAGCAATAGGTAATGAGTCATTTAGATTTAGTGCTTTAGGAATCGCAACTTTTAAAATGAACTCAGGAGTTTTTGTAACAGGTCAGGCTGGTTATAGCTTTAGAGCTAGTAATGTGCCAAATGCTTTAATAACTGAATTAAAGTTAGGGTATGCAGCATCAAAATTTTATGTAGATGCATTTGTTGCTAATCAATTATCAGATAAAGAAGGGGTAGATATTTTAGGAGAAGGCTTTGTAGGTTTTTTCCCTGCAACACGTGTAAATTATACAAGAGTAGGTGTTAATGGTTACGCTCCATTATATGGCGGTGTAGGTTTAACAGCAGGAGTTAATAGCTATGTTAGTGGTCGAAATATTGGAAAATCTACTGGTTTTTATGGTGGATTAGTTTACTCATTTTAATAAATAAAAGAAATACAATTATGAAAAATTTATCTATTTTTAAATATATACTAGTGTCAGCTATTGCCATTGGTACATTAAGTTCATGTGAATCATCATCTAATTATGAAGATATAACACCGTCAATTGCTAATATAGCAGTAACAAACTCAGCTTTTAGTACTTTAGAATCTGCGGCTGTTGCAGGAGGTGTTGCAGGAGTGTTAAGTAATTCTAACCCTAATGATCCTTCAGGAGATTATACTGTTTTTGCACCAACTAACGATGCTTTTGCAAGGTTAGGTTTAAATAGTGAAACTTTAGGAGTTCTTCAAAAATCGTTTTTAACGAATACATTATTATACCACGTTTCTAACGGTAACTTATTAGGTGCCGAAATTTCAGACGGTGTTTCATCAACATCAGCTCTTGGTGTTGATAGACGTTTTGTTTCTCGTGATGGTGACACCTATATTAATGGGTCTAAAATATTAGCAACCGATATTTCAGCAAGTAATGGTACTGTTCATGTAATTGATAAGGTTATGATTGCCTCAGGTGCAGATATCGTACAAACAGCTTTAGCGCTTCAAAGTGCTCAGGTTTTTACATCACCAGAATTAACTTATTTAGTTGAGGCTGTAGTTTATACGGATTTAGTTGGAGCACTTTCAGCTTCAGAAGGTAGCTCTTCATTTACAGTATTTGCTCCTACAGATCAAGCTTTTGTTGACTTAGGTACTGCATTAGGGTTAAGCTTTACAAAACCATCTGATATTCGTCAATTACCAGTAGATGTTGTAACGTCTGTACTTTTAAATCATGTAATAGCAAACGATGGTAAATTTACTTCTGAGTTAAATCAAGGAGAAGTTACTCCGCTTGGTGGAGACGCATTAACTTTAGGCGCTTTTACTGATGGTATGCTTACAGTTACTGGAGCAGGAAATGGTGCTGATGCAGCAAATATGGTTATTCCAGATGTACAAACTACAAACGGAATAGTTCACGTAATCGATAGAGTATTATTACCAAATTTATAAAAACATGTGAGTGTTAGTTAATTTGATATTTAAAGCCACAGATTTATTCTGTGGCTTTATTTTTTTGATAAAAACGAATTCCAATCGATTATAATAAATGTTTTAAAAAGTAAGGTGTTTATAGAAATAGGACTGTTACTATTAAGGACAAGTAATTACCTTAAGAAGGATATATAAATATCAGAATCAACTCAAACTATAAGTAGTATGCCTCTCAATATATTGCTCAGTTGTATTGATATAATTACTTCTCCAAACAGACCACTTCATAAAACCTTGTGACTTTAGGGTTAAGGTTTAATCTTTATTATGTAGTTAAATACTTAATTGTAAAAGCTGTTTTTAGAGATGTTATAATTTATATTTAGGATAAAAGTATATCCCCTAAACTTATGTCCGAACAATTACTCTTTAACAGTTATTAGAACATCATTTATATAAAATATTCAATCTATAACTTGTTGGGGAAAACTAATTTGTAAAGAGCAATACATTTTTTAGTCCTTATGAGTATACTCATAAGGACTAAAAAATGTATTGCTTTATGCTTAACGAAAGTGTCGGCTAGTTTAATTAATTAAAGCGAAATGTTATTTTTTGTTTACCAATTCCATTAAATCAACATCATTCCCTAACAATACATCCGTAGGGTTTATTCTTCCTTCTTCTGGTCCGTTTTCTAACTTTAAAACTCCTCTAGGGCAAACAGCAGAACAAATACCACAACCAACACAGCTAGATCGTACAATGTTTTCTCCTTTTTGAGCATAAGCCCTTACGTCAATTCCTTGTTCGCAATACGTAGAACAGTTTCCACAAGAAATACATTGACCCCCGTTTGTTGTAATTCTAAAACGAGATTTAAAACGTTGTATAAAACCTAAATATGCTGCTAATGGACAACCAAAACGACACCAAACTCTATTACCAAAAATCGGATAAAATCCAGTTCCAATCACACCCGCAAAAATGGCACCTATAAGGAAACCATAAATATCTTGAATTGTTTGTGTTTTAATACCTAAAACTTGGTCTGCACCATAAAAGAAGGTGTATAAAGCAAAACCTGTCATTACTAAAACAAAAATAAGTACAGCGTGAATTACAATACGTTCTACTCTCCAAGAAAGCAATGTTTTACTAGAAAGTTGTCTGTAGGGATCTCCTAAAGTTTCAGCTAAACCACCACAACCACATACCCAAGAACAATACCATCTTTTTCCGAAGAAATATACCATTACTGGCACCACTACAATAGTTAAAACAATTCCCCATACTAAAATAAATAAACCAAAACCGCCACTAGAAAGTAGTTCATCTAAGTTCCATTTAAAAAAGAAATCATAATCTAAAGGAAAGGCATTTTTAAAATCATACCAAGGTTTTTCGAAACGAACTAAAATCTCAGGAATTAAAAAAGCAAATACAATTTGAAAGAATAAAACAGAGGTTGTTCTTAAAATTTGATATTTATTATGGCGGTATTTTATGTACATTCTTACTGCCATAACGGTCATAACTACGCAATACAAGAAACCATATAAAAACCATTGGCTTGCTGGGTTATTACTAATAGATTGGCTAATAGGGTCGACTAAATACACCCAGTTTACAATAAAATCTGGATAAAAATAAAGCAGTATATAAAAAGTAACCAAAAAGATAAAAGCAAACCAACCTATCCAACCACGATTTGTAGCTGCATTTAAAAATATTCCATTGTTTTTTATCCCTGGTTTTCCTAATAAAACAACATCAGGAACTATAAATAGTAACGCTCCAAGAATACCCAAACCAAAAGTTAAAAACCATGCTAGGCCTGTGTTTTCAACAGCAAAGCCTTTACCTGATTTTTTAGCAAGCGTAAAACTTAAGCTATGCGGTTTTCCTGAGATTTTATATTGAAATTGTGCTCCTTTTTTGTCCCAATTCTTTTCAGCGTCATATTTTGCTATAAGGGCATCGTAATACTTATTAGAATTTTCATATGCTTGTATAACGCGGCTCGAGAACTGAAAGATGTTTAAATCTTCTGAGGTTACAACGGCCTTTGTTAGTTCCTCATTTATAACGGTGCTTTTATAATTTTGTTCTTTTAGAAAAGCATCTAATTCTCCTTTTTTTAAACTGAAAGAACCTGTGAAAATAGTTCCTATAAAGATGGTTAATCCTACTAAAAAAATGATTAAACCTGATTGTTTTACTATTTTCATATTTTTATGCTTTACTAAAAATTCGTTTCCAACTTTTCTTTTTCAGCTGAATATTAGTGTTGTTTTCTTTGTTGAACTTGGCAATTATTGCTGGTTCGTGTAGTTTATAAAATTCAGGATCGAAATTAGCATCAGCCAAATGTTCTAATACATATTCTACCGACCGTTTTTCGCTTAAAATTTTATCAAAAAATTCGTGACGCATTCTAATACCAAAGTTATTTATACCGATAAATCTGTGTGTATTTTTATCATAATTTATATGAATACATTTTTTGCCATCTTCATGCTCCCAATAAAAACGCGCTTCATTTTCTTTTGGCTGCGCCCAAACCCAACCATATGTTTGGTACTCTATATCTATAAATTTAGCAGAGTTAAACCAGTGTCCTGGTTTATAGGCTGTTTTATTACCACAAATAGTTTGGGCTACTGTTTCACCCATCATTCTTCCGGTGTACCAAACAGCTTCTATTGCTCTTCGTTGATCAATTGCTTCGTGTTGTTCTGCGCAATCGCCAATAGCATATATATCTTTAATGTTTGTTTCTAAAAAACGGTTTACTTTTACGCCCTTATTAATTTCTATCTCAGAAGATTTTAAAAAATCGACGTTAGGTGAAACTCCTGCAGTTAAACCAACAACATTACATTCAATTTCTTCATTAGTTTCTGCAATTATAATCGATTTTACGTGTCCGTTTTCATCAGATTTAATTTCCTTTAAGTTAACACCTAAGCGTAAATCTATATGATTGTCTAAAATTTCTTTATTAATCATTGCTGATTCTTCCGCAGGTAAAACACCGTTCCAAAAACTCTTTTCACGAACTAAAAATGTTACAGGTATATTTCTACTATGTAACATTTCGGCAAGCTCTATGCCAATTAACCCACCACCAACAATTACAGCTCTTTTACATGCTTTATTATCGGGAGCATATTTTTCAAGTTTCTCTAAATCTTGTTTGTGATACATTCCCATAACACCGTCTAAATCTTGTCCTGGCCAGCCAAATTTATTAGGTTTAGAGCCTGTGGCTATAATTAGCTTGTCATAAGAAAGTTTTCCGCCGTCTTTAAATTCTAACTCATTATTCTCTGAATTTATATTTGTAACAAAGCCTTTTTTAAGTTCAATGCTGTTTTTTTTCCAAAACCAAGGTTCATAAGGTTGCGTATGCTCAAATTTCATATGGCCCATGTATACATACATTAAAGCAGTTCTAGAAAAAAAGTAAGCTGATTCAGAAGAGACAATAGTAATTTTTTTATCTGATAATTTTCTAATGTGTCTTGCGGCCGTAACACCAGAAATTCCATTACCAATAATAACAACGTGTTCCATAAAAGTTGATTTGAAGTTTGGTCGTTGATAAAGTTAATAACTTAATGATGTAAATTAATTTAGAATGACTTTAAATATTGAAAAAAACCTAAATTTGCTATAGAAAAAGGTAAATAAGCTACTTGTCAAATCTTCATTGTTTTAAAAAACAGTAATTTAGGCGTCATGAAAATAACTAAACTTTTTTTAATATGTCTTTTATGTTTGTCTTGTAAAAGCCAAACAAAAAAAATAAACGGGCTTAGTTTTGTAGCATCACCAGAAAAAATTAATAAAGAACATGTTGCTCCTGTTTTAAAGGTGTCAGCAAATTACGTTGCCTTAATGCCTTTTGGGTTTATTAAAAATTTATCTTCTCCAAAAATAACTCACAATACAAACAGACAATGGTTTGGGGAAACTAATAAAGGAGTTATTCAGTATGCGAAGGAGTTTGAAAAAAAGAATGTTAAATTCATGATAAAACCCCAAATATGGGTTTGGAAAGGTGAGTTTACAGGGGATATAAAAATGGAAACTGAAGAGAATTGGAGAGTTTTGGAAAATTCATATTCAGAATTTATTTTAATGTATGCAAAAACAGCACAAAATTTAAAAGCAACCATTTTTTGTATAGGTACGGAATTAGGTAGTTTTGTTAGACACAGACCAGTTTTTTGGGAGGAGTTAATTAAAAAAATCAGAAAAATATATAAAGGTGAACTTACCTATGCTGCAAACTGGGATGAATATAAAAACATTTCATTTTGGGCTCAATTAGATTATATAGGTATTGATGCTTACTTTCCTTTAACAGATAAGAGATCTGCAACCACACAAGAGTTTGAGGATGGTTGGCAAATTCATAAAAAAGAAATTATAAAAGTTAGAGAACAAGTTAATAAACCTGTTTTATTTACAGAATATGGGTATAGAAGTGTTGATTATAACGGAAAAAAACCATGGGAATCTAATAGGGTAGTAGAAAAAGTAAATTTAGAAGCTCAGAAGAATGCATTAAAAGCCATTTATAATCAATTTTGGAAGGAAGATTGGTTTGCGGGAGGATTTGTTTGGAAATGGTTTCATAAACACAATGAAGTAGGCGGAGAAAAGAATAATAGGTTTACACCTCAAAACAAACCTGCAGAAAGATTACTAAAAAAATTATATACTCAATAAATTACAAGTAAAAGAGTTGCTTTTTACTTTAAGAATTATATGTCTTATCCCTAGTTTTTCTATATGTAAATGGGTTCTTACGCGAAGGAAAAACT
This sequence comes from Tenacibaculum sp. SM2510, assembly GCF_057002845.1. NCBI lineage: Bacteria > Pseudomonadati > Bacteroidota > Flavobacteriia > Flavobacteriales > Flavobacteriaceae > Tenacibaculum > Tenacibaculum sp. SM2510. Next base: position 1,641,917 of record NZ_CP192703.1, on the reverse strand, counting down.
ATTTAAAGGCATCAAAGCATTAAAAATTATCATTAATCTGTAAAATAGTTTTCCGTTTTTTGTGATCTAGCTATTTTTAGGTGATTATTTCTAAAGCTTTAAAAATAATAGCACTTATAAAGGCCGCAATAGGCAGAGTTAGTACCCAAGATAAAATGATTTTCCCAATTACTTTATAATTCGCTTTTTTGGTTATTGTACCGATTCCAAATAAAGAACCCACAGAAACATGTGTTGTTGAAACAGGTAAACCGTGAACACTTGCGGTCGTTACTAATAAGCCCGTAATCATATTGGCCGTAAATCCTTGACTTGAATTCATTTTAGTAATTTTTTTACTCATTGTTTCTCCTACTTTTTTTGCATTTAATAAGCCTCCTAAGGCCATTATAATAGCTATAGAAATCATGCTCCACTTAATGTCAATAGTATTAATAATAATTAATAAACCAACAATTTTTGGAGTGTCATTTAATCCCCTGGCAAAACTTACAACACCTGAACTTAAATAGTGTAAGAAATCTAAAATCTTAGAGAATTTAATGCTAAATATAGTTGGATTTTCTTTGCTTAAAGAGGGTGTTTTTTTTCGTAAAAATTTAAATATTAGATAGGTAAGCAGACTTAAAACTGCAGCCATAAGTGGACTTACAATTAAAGGTATTAAAAAAGTATTACCAAGTTTATAAAAATTAAATTCAGCGCCAACAGCCATAACACCAGCGCCAAATAATGCGCCAACTAAACTGTGGGTAGTTGAAATAGGCATGCCTATTTTGGTTGCTGAAAAAACTGTTAGAGCAGCGCCAAGTGCAATAGAAATTGCAAAAATAGGGGTTTGTATTAATTCATTAGGAACTAAACCTTTTCCTGAAAAATTTTTAACCAGCTCTTTCGCTAAAAAAATAGCTGCAACAGATCCTGAAAAAGTAGTAATAGTAGCCCAATTAATTGCTTTTTTATAATTAGTAATGCCAGAACCGAATAAGGTTGCAACACCTTTAAAATTATCATTGGCTCCATTACTATATGCTAAAAAACAAGCTGCAATAAATAGGAGTAATAAAATCATAGCGTTAAGTTTTAAATATTTTCATTTAGACGAGTAACTTGTTTTGTGCTTACGATTGTAAATAAAAAAACCCATTAAAGTTAACTTTAATGGGTTTTTTTATTTGAATAAAGAGTGATTACTTTTTATTTATGTCTTTAATATATTTATCTAAAGCCATTGTCATTGAAGGTGTTTCTGGTGTTGGTGCCGCGATATCTACACGTAAACCTCTATCTTCAACAGCTTTTATTGTTGTATTACCAAAAACGGCTATTCTTGTTTCGTTTTGCTTAAAGTCAGGAAAGTTTTCAAATAAACTATCAATTCCAGAAGGACTGAAAAACACTAAAATATCATAAAAAACATCTTCTAAGTCTGATAAATCACTAACAACAGTTCTGTATAAATCTGCACGTTTCCAATCTACCCCTAATTTATCTAATTCTTCAGGAATTAATGGCTTTAACTTATCAGAAGAAGGAAGTAAGAATTTCTCATCCTTATGTTTTTTTATTAATTTAGTTAGTTCAGGGAAAGTTCGAGTACCAACATAAATTTTACGTTTTCTATACACAACATATTTCTGTAAATAATAGGCAACAGCCTCTGATTGACAAAAGTATTTCATAGAATCAGGAACTGTAAAACGCATTTCTTCAGCAATTCTAAAAAAATGATCTACAGCATTTCTACTTGTTAAAATAATTGCAGTATAGTTGTTTAAGTCAATTTTCTGAGATCTAACTTCTTTTCCATCAATACCTTCAACATGAATAAAAGAGCGAAAATCAATTTTCACTTTTTGTTTTTCAGCTAAATCAAAGTAAGGAGACGTTTCCGTCTTAGGAGCAGGTTGAGAGACTAAAATAGTTTTCACTTTCATATATTTTTCTCTTTACGTAGTCGTTGTTATTTTATAAACAATTAATAGCGGTGCTATTTCAAGGGTGCAAAAGTACAAAATAAAATAAAACAACTTACGAATAACTATTTTTTTGTTGTTTTTAATAATTAAAAAAGCCCTGAAAATAAATAAGATACCAAAAATAATTAATAAGAATATACGATTATTAAGGCTATATAGATATAATACTATAGAAGGGAATAGCCATAAACTTAAGCTGTTTAAATAACCTGATTTTGTAATGATAAAATATTTAGTGATAGTAGAAAGTCCTAAAGTATTAGATATAATAAAATCTAAAAGATATTTGATTATAAAGTAAAAAGAAGTAAAAGTTAATAAAACAAAATAAGTTAAAAAGTCATGTTTGCTTGTAGTAGAAATAACCATCAAAAACAGAAACAATGAAATAACAATAGCGGAAAAAAAGAAAAAGAGTATGTAAAAAGGAGATAAAAAAGAAACGTTGTCTTCAATCTTTTTTTTAAAGAAACCAGGTGTAAAAGGAGCAAGAGTATACCCTAGTAACTTATTTGGGTTAAGTAATTTCATCATTGCTAATAAAATCACCGCAAATATAATTACTAAAGTAATCCAATTATTGTTAGATATAAGACGTTCAATTGCTTGCAAATGTATTTTTTTAATGCTTTTAATTAACACAAAACTAGTGATAATTTAGTGTATATTTGCTTAGATTTAGATGAAAATTACATGAAATCAGACGCTTTAGTTATAATTCCCACTTATAACGAAAAAGAAAACATAGCGGCGATAATACAAGCAACCTTTAAACAGGAAAAAGAGTTTGATGTTTTAGTTGTTGATGATAACTCACCTGATGGTACAGCCACTATAGTAGAACAACTGCAAAAAGAATATCCCGGTAGACTTTATATTGAAAAAAGAACAGGCAAAAACGGATTAGGCACTGCATATATTCATGGGTTTAAATGGGCTATAAACAACGGTTATGATTTTATAATAGAAATGGATGCCGATTTTTCTCATAATCCTAACGACTTAATTAAATTATATAACACATGTGCCATTGATGGCGCAGATGTTTCTGTAGGATCTCGTTATTCGGTTGGTGTAAATGTTGTTAATTGGCCTATGAGTAGAGTATTGTTGTCTTATTTTGCTTCAAAATATGTGCGATTAATTACAAGAATGCCAATACACGACACTACAGCTGGTTTTGTTTGTTATAAAAGAAAAGTTTTAGAAACGATACAACTAGATAAAATTAAATTTATAGGATATGCTTTTCAAATAGAAATGAAATTTAAAGCATGGAAACATAAATTTACCATAAAAGAAGTTTCAGTTATATTTACAGATAGGGTTTTAGGAGAGTCGAAACTAAGTACAGGTATTATAAAAGAAGCAGTATTCGGAGTTATAAAAATGAGATTAAAAGGTTTACCAAAATAATTATGAAATCATATTTAATTAAAAATGCAAATATTGTTAACGAAAACAAGGTTTTTAAAGGCGATGTTTTAATTGAAGGGAATTATATAAAAGAAATTTCAGCAGAAATTTCGGCAACTTCAAATGTAGAAGTTATTGATGCTACAGGAAAATATTTAATTCCGGGTATGATTGATGATCAAGTACATTTTCGCGAACCAGGTTTAACTCATAAAGCAAATATAGCAACCGAAAGTAAGGCGGCAATTGCGGGTGGAATTACATCATTTATAGAAATGCCCAACACCATTCCTCAAGCAACAACTCAACAATTATTAGAAGATAAGTTTAAAATTGCTTCAAAAACATCTTATGCTAATTATTCGTTTATGTTTGGTGGAACAAATGATAATTTAGAAGAGTTATTAAAAACAAATCCTAGGAATGTAGCGGGAATTAAATTGTTTTTAGGTTCATCTACCGGAAATATGTTGGTAGATAACGAAGCTGTTTTAGAAAAAATATTCTCATCAACAGATATGTTAATTTCTGTACACTGTGAAGATGAAGCAACAATTAGAAAAAACACAGAAGACTATAAGGCTGAATATGGCGATGATATTCCGTTAAAATACCACCCGATTATTAGAAGTGAGGAGGCTTGTTATTTATCTTCCTCAAGAGCTATCGAATTGGCTAAAAAAACAGGAGCAAGGTTACATGTTTTTCATTTATCAACAGAAAAAGAAACACACTTGTTTAGAAATGATATTCCGTTAGAAGAAAAGAAAATTACTGCCGAGGTTTGTATACACCATTTATGGTTTACAGATAAAGATTACGACAAAAAAGGAACACATATTAAATGGAATCCTGCGGTTAAATCTCAAAAAGATAAAGATGGTTTATGGAAGGCTTTATTAGACGATAGAATAGATGTCATAGCTACCGATCACGCGCCTCATACTTTGCAAGAAAAAGATAATGTGTATATGAAAGCACCTAGTGGCGGGCCGTTAGTTCAACATGCAATTCCAGCAATTTTAGAAAAAGTAAAAGAAGGTGTTTTATCAATTGAAAAAGCGGTTGAAAAAATGTGCCATAACCCAGCAAAATTATTCAAAGTAGAAAACCGCGGGTTTATTAAAGAAGGGTTTTTTGCAGATTTAGTATTGATAGACACAAATAATAATTGGACAGTTACAAAAGAAAATATATTATATAAATGCGGTTGGTCTCCTTTTGAAGGAGTGGAATTTTCTCATAAAATAACACATACTTTTGTAAACGGAAACTTAATGTTTGTAAATGGTGTTTTTGATGAAGAAACGAAAGGAAAACGATTAGAATTTAAAAAATAGATGAAAAATTTTCTCTACATAACGCTCTTTGTACTGTTTATTTCGTGTACGAGTAATACCGTTTATAAAGCACCTAAAAACTTAATACCAAAAGATTCGATGGTTGTATTGTTAACAGACATGTATTTAGCATCATCCGCAAAGAATGTTAAAAACAAGTTTTTAAAAAGAGAGAAAAACTATATTGGTCTAGTTTATGAAAAGCATAAAATAGATAGTACTCGCTTTAATATTTCTAATGTATATTATACTTCTATAGCAGATGAATATACAGAAATTCTTAAAGAAGTAAAATCTAATTTAGACTCTTTAGAGAGTTTTTATAAAGAAAAAGAACTTATTAAAGATTCATTAACTAGGAAAAAGAAAAATTTAAACAGTAAATTATCTTTAAAACTAAGAGATAAAAACGAAAAACTTCTGAAGCCAATGAAGAAGCTTAAAGAAATTGAGTGATTTAAGAGTGAAACTTAGTGCAAACACTATTAATCACACTATCAATTAATTTAAACTCGAAACCTGTTTTTTCTTTTATCTTTTTTGAAGAATAAAATGACTTAATATGTGATGATTTTGCAGAATTTTTGGTTAATAAAGGTTCTTTTGGCGTAATTAAAGTTAGCAGCCAATCAATTCTCCATAAGATAGCGGATGTAAATTCTCCAATTTTTATGTAAGGCCTTTTTTTATGTAAGCCATCTGCAATAGCAAACAAGATGTCTTTAAATGATTTGTTTTCTGAAACTAAAATAAATCGTTCGTTATTAATATCTGAATTCATTAATAAGACCATTGCTTTAACAACATCTTTTACTCCAATAAAACCAGTAACTCCTTCGGTATAAAATTTTAAGCCATTATTTATTTTCGTAAATAATTTACCCGAGCCTTCATTCAAAAAACCACTTCCTAAAATTATTCCAGGATTCACAATAATAATATCTAAACCTTCTTGGCTACCTCGCCAAACTTCCATTTCGGCACCATATTTTGTAATAGAATAACAGTTGTCGCTAGCGTCAGACCATTCATTTTGTTCGTTAATAGGTTTTCCGTTTATAGCGTTTCCAATGGCAGCGATAGAGCTTACAAAACAAAATTTATTTATTTTATTATCAATAGAAAGGTTAATCATATTTGCAGTACCATCAATATTTACCTGACGCATTTTTTTGTAATCTCTGGGATTAAAAGAAACCAAAGCAGCACAATGATATACTGTAGCGATGTTTTTAAAAACAGGTTCTAAAGAAGGAACCTCAGTAATATCAGCTTTAACCCACTCAATTTTAGCAAATAATTTCTTGATATCATCTGTATAATAAGAAAATATTTTTTTTACATGTTCTCGTTTTTCATTCGTTCTATAAATAGCGCGAATTCTATCATTTTTTTGAGTTAAATGATATAATAAATGTGCACCTACTAAACCTGTTCCTCCGGTAACTAAAATCATATAACGAAAATAGAATTTTTTGAACGATAAATGTATCTTTGTTGACTGATAAATTTACGACGATGAAAAATTTTATTGAAGAATTACAATGGAGAGGAATGTTGAATGATAGCATGCCCGGAACCGAAGAACACCTATTAGAAGAAATGCGTAGTGCGTATGTTGGTTTTGACCCAACTGCAGATTCTTTACATATTGGTAATTTAGTTCCTATAATGTTATTAGCACATTATCAAAGATGTGGGCACAGACCAATTGCTTTGGTTGGTGGAGCAACAGGTATGATTGGCGATCCTTCAGGAAAATCTACTGAACGTAATTTGTTAGATGAAAAAACATTGCGTCATAATCAAGATTGTGTAAAAGCACAACTATGTCATTTTTTAGATTTTACTTCGGATGAAAAAAACGCAGCACTTTTAGTAAATAATTACGATTGGATGAAAGAGATTTCTTTCTTAGAATTTATTCGTGATATTGGTAAGCACATTACCGTAAACTATATGATGGCAAAAGATTCTGTAAAAAACAGAATTAGCTCAGAGTCTAAAGACGGAATGTCTTTTACCGAGTTTACCTACCAAATGGTTCAGGGATATGATTTTTTACATTTATTTAGAGAAGAATCAGCTACTTTACAAATGGGAGGTTCTGATCAGTGGGGTAATATTACTACAGGGACAGAATTAATTAGAAGAATAGGAGGCGGAAAAGGATATGCAATTACGTGTCCGTTAATCACAAAATCAGACGGTTCTAAATTCGGAAAATCAGAAGGAGGAAACGTATGGTTAGATGCCAAAAGAACGTCAGCATATAAATTTTACCAATACTGGTTAAATACTTCGGATGAAGATGCTGAAAAATATATTAAAATCTTCACGTTTTTAGATAAAGAAACTATTGATGCTTTAATTGAAGAACATAAAGAAGCACCACATGTACGTGTTTTACAAAAAAGATTAGGAGAAGAAGTAACCATTTTAGTTCACGGAAAAGACGAGTTAGAAAAAGCAATTGCAGCATCTAACATTTTATTCGGAAAATCTACCTCAGAAGATTTAAAAAGTTTAGATGAACAAACGTTTTTAGATGTTTTTGATGGTGTACCGCAAGCGGAAGTTTCTAAAGAAGATATTTTAGAAGGTTTATCAATGATTGATGCTTTATCAGGAAAAACAGACTTTTTAAAATCTAATGGAGATGCAAAAAGAGCTTTAAAAGAAAATGCAGTTTCGGTAAATAAAGAAAAGGTAAAGGAAGATTTTGAAATTACAGAAAAAGATTTAATTGCTGATAAATACGTGTTATTACAACGCGGAAAAAAGAGTTATTTCTTATTAAGAGTAGCGTAATTAAGAAGCTATTTTAATATCAAAAGTTAAAGGGCATCGCTTACAGTTGATGCCTTTTTTTTGGTATTTATTACAACACTTGTTTTTTGGTTTTATACAATTTGATGAGCAAACAGAAGAGCATACAGCTTCTTGCTGTATTGAAACAACAGGAATAGCCTTTTTATTTTGAGTATAAAATATGATCATAATTGGTGTAATTCGGTGCAAATATAATACTTTATTTAGAATAAATTAAAATAATATTCTTTACTGGTTTAGGTATTAACATTTTTAATATAATCAGTTTTAATAGAAGATTTATTGTAAGTATTTGTAGTTTTGATGACTAAATAAAATGATAAACTAACTTAAAAGTAAGTAAAAAATGAAAAAAATAATTTTAGTATTAGCAATGTTAATGGTCGCTGTATTATTCTCAACAGAAGCAATGGCGCAAGAATTTAAAGGATTAGATAAAAGCCCTATGGATGCGGCATCATACCCAAGTAGCTATAGAGTATCAGATAAATTAGTAAAAATAACATATAGTCGTCCACAATTAAAAGAAAGAAAAGTAGCTAAGTTAGCACCAAACGAAAAAGTATGGAGAACAGGAGCTAATGAAGCACCAGAGATTACATTTTATAAAGATGTAAAATTTGGAGGAAAAGATGTAAAAGCAGGAACTTATACTTTATTTACAATACCAGGAGATAAAGAGTGGACAGTAATTTTAAGTACTGCTAAAAATGTATGGGGATCTTATTTTTATAATGAAGAAGAAGATGTAGTTCGCGTAATGGCATCAAAAGCTAAGTCCGAAAAATCTATTGAAGCTTTTTCAATTGCTTTTGAAGGAAAAGATAATAATGCAACAATGTACATTGGCTGGGGAGATGTAGTTGTATCTGTACCAGTTAAAGGATAAGTATTATAACCGTAATGTTAATTAGAATAAACAGGCTAAAAAATCACATGATTTTTTAGCCTGTTTTGTTTTTTAGAACCCAATTTTTCTTGAGAAAAAGAAATAAAAATAGTATTTAAAATAACCGTAAATTTGCAACTTCTTAAAAAAGATAAAATGCAATATAATCATCAAGAGATAGAAAAGAAATGGCAACAATTTTGGGCAGACAACCAAACATTTAAAGCCAGTAATGAATCGGAGAAACCTAAATATTATGTCTTAGATATGTTTCCTTATCCGTCAGGAGCAGGTTTACATGTTGGGCATCCTTTAGGATATATTGCATCAGATATTTATGCACGTTATAAGCGTCATAAAGGGTTTAATGTATTGCATCCGCAAGGGTATGATTCTTTTGGTTTACCAGCAGAACAATATGCAATTCAAACAGGGCAACACCCAGCAAAAACTACTGAAGAAAATATTACAACGTATAGAAGACAGTTAGATACTATCGGTTTTTCTTTCGATTGGTCTCGTGAACTTCGTACTTCTAGTCCTGAGTATTATAAGTGGACGCAGTGGATTTTTATTCAGCTTTTTAACTCTTGGTACAATAAAGATACTGATAAAGCAGAAGATGTTAAAACATTAATTTCGGTATTTAAAAAATCAGGAAACGCAACTATAAATGCTGCTTCAGAAGAAGATATTACTATTTTTTCTGCGGATGAATGGAAAGCTTTTTCGACTATAGAACAAGAAGCAATTTTGTTACAATATCGTTTAACCTATTTGTCGGATACTGAAGTAAACTGGTGTCCTGAATTAGGAACGGTATTAGCAAACGACGAAATAATAAATGGTGTTTCAGAACGCGGAGGTCATCCCGTAATTCGTAAAAAAATGACACAATGGTCTATGCGAATTTCTGCATATGCACAACGTTTATTAGACGGATTAGAAACAATTGATTGGCCACAACCTTTAAAAGATAGCCAAACAAATTGGATTGGTCGTTCGCAAGGAGCAATGGTAACTTTTAAGGTAGATGCTTTAGAAGTACCAGAAGCTGGCGTAAGATTATCTTATAAAGAGCTAGAGGCGTTAAAAGAAATGCGTTTAAACCTTTCGAAGGCTGAAGAAGTACTTTGGAATGAATTAAAAAATAAAAAAGGAGCTGCAAAATTCAGAAAAAAATATACCATTGGTACGTTTTTAGTAGATTATGTATGCTTAGCAAAAAATATAATTGTGGAGTTTTCTGGTAAAGAAGACGAAGCAAAAAGAGATGCTTATTTTACAAGCGAAGGATTTCATGTAGTGCGTTTTACAAATGATGAGGTGTTAGAAAATGTTTTAGGTGCTGTATCTAAAATTAACAACACGATTCAGTTTGCAAAACCTATTGAAAAAACAACTGTTGAGGTTGTAGAAACAGCAATAGCAAACGACTATAAAATCGATGTTTTTACCACGAGACCTGATACTATTTACGGAGTCTCATTTATGACCTTAGCTCCAGAGCACGAATTAGTAGCTAAAATTACAAGCGAAGGGCAACAAAAAGCCGTTTACGATTATATTAAAGCAACAGCAAAGCGTTCTGAAAGAGAACGAATGGCAGATGTAAAAACAATTTCAGGAGTTTTTACAGGTGCGTATGCTTTGCATCCGTTTACGGGAAAACAAGTACCAATTTGGATTGGAGATTACGTGTTAGCAAACTACGGTACAGGTGCTGTTATGGCGGTTCCTTGTGGTGATCAGCGTGATTATGATTTCGCAAAAAAATTCGAATTAGAGATTCCGAATGTTTTTGAGAATGTAGATATTTCTGAAGCTGCACATGCAGATAAAGAAGGCACTAAAATTGCAAATTCTGATTTCTTAAATGGTTTATCGTATAAAAAAGCGATGAAATTAGCGATTTATGAAATGGAACAAAAAGGTTTTGGTTTTGGGAAAATAAACTACCGTTTACGCGATGCAGTATTTAGCCGTCAGCGTTATTGGGGTGAACCTTTTCCAGTGTATTATAAAGACGGAATGCCACAAATGATTGATGCAAAATACTTGCCAATCGTTTTACCAGAAGTAGAAAAATATTTACCTACAGAAGAAGGGAAACCACCGTTAGGAAACGCTACAGAATGGGCTTGGGATTCTCGTGCAAAGAAAGTTGTATCGAATGATAAGTTAAAAAATAAAACAGTATATCCTTTAGAGCTGAATACAATGCCAGGTTGGGCGGGTAGTTCATGGTATTTTAACCGTTATATGGATTCTAATAATGAAGGTGAATTTGTAAGTAAAGAAGCTGCTGATTATTGGAAAGAAGTAGATTTATATATTGGTGGTTCTGAGCATGCAACAGGGCACTTGTTATACGCTCGTTTTTGGCAAAAATTCTTGTTTGATAAAGGAGCTGTTCCTGTTGATGAGTTTGCGAAAAAGCTAATCAACCAAGGAATGATTTTAGGAACATCAGCGCTTGTTTATGAAGCATTGTTTGAGGGTAAAACTCACAATGTTTATATATCAGCAGATTATTTCCAAGGAGAAAATCAGATAGCTCAAACTGAAGAAAACGATAAATTATGGTCTCGATTAGATAAGAAGCTAGTTGAAGCAGGTCTTATAGAGGAAAACGAAGAAACGTTATCTTACCGACCTATTCATATTAATGTTAGTACGCTTGAAGGAGATGCAAATGTTAATATAGATAAGTTAAAAGATTGGAGAGACGATTTTAAAACGGCAGAGTTTGTTTTTGGAAGAGATAATCAATTTCTATGTTATAGAGAGGTTGAGAAAATGTCTAAATCTAAATACAATGTTGTTAATCCAGATTTAATTTGTGAAGAATTTGGTGCAGATGCATTGCGTTTATTCGAAATGTTTTTAGGACCATTAGAACAAACAAAACCTTGGAAAACTTCAGGTATTTCAGGAGTGTATTCTTTCTTAAAGAAATTATGGAAATTATATGTAGGCGAAGAAGGAGTGCTTGTTACTGATGCTGAACCAACGAAAGAGGAGTTAAAAGTCTTACATAAAACAATTAAAAAAGTAGAAGAAGATATTGAGAATTTCTCATTCAATACATCGGTTTCTACCTTTATGATTGCTGTAAACGAGCTAACTGCTTTAAAGTGTAATAAACGTGCAATTTTAGAGCCTTTATTAGCATTGATTTCTCCATATGCGCCGCATATTGCAGAAGAGTTATGGAGTCAGCTAGGGCATGAAGGTTCAATAGCAACTATTGATTTCCCTAAGTTTGAAGCTTCTCATTTAGTAGAAAGCTCTAAAACATACCCAGTTTCTTTTAACGGAAAAATGCGTTTTACTTTAGAGTTATCTTTAGATTTAAGTAAAGACGAAATCGAAAAAACAGTAATGGCAGATGAGCGTACAATTGCACAGTTAAAAGGTGAAGAACCTAAAAAGGTAATTATTGTACCAGGAAAAATTATTAATATTGTAGGATAGTTTTTTATCAATTATATAATTAACACCCTTGTTTATTGTAAATAAACAAGGGTGTTTTTTTGGATAAAGACTAAAATTATTCTCAAATTTGTAACTAAAAAATTCCTATGAATAAATTGTCTTTTAAAAGCTCTTGGCTTTTCTTATTAATTCCCATTGGTGTTGTGTTTTTTGTGGTAATACCAGAAATCGAAAAAAAATATGAGCGTTATAATAATAACCAAATTACGCTTCAGAAAGATATTTATACTTTAGATTCATTACAGCAGTTAAAAAATCCAACAAAAAAAAGCAAATACTTACTTAAAAAGCTAGAAATAACAGTGCCAATTCACACAAAGGTTTATGGTAGTGAGAAGTTTATGTTTTATAAAACAGGCGGAATGTTACTTGTTTTAGCATGTATGGGATTAGGGATGATTGTAACAAGTTATATTTCTAATAAAAAGAAAACTTCATCAAAAAACAAACAAATAGATTTTGTTTTTGAAGACCCAGGAAATGATGTAATTGGGCAACAAATATCTTGGGATGCTCTAGAGAGTTCTGCGAGTAATTTTGCGAGCGAAGTGTTTAAAAAAACAGCACAAGGGTACAAAATAACTTCTAGTTCTATTACTAAAGTATTTGCTTGGAGTTTTTTCTTGATTGGGTTAAATTACGTAGCAATTTCATTTTATGAATACTATCAAGTTTATGATACCCCATTAACTGTTATGAAGGGTGGTAAGTTGTTTTTTACATCTGGCGGACCTTTTTTATTAGTAGGGTTGGTTTTATTATTTATGTTTTCTTCTAAAGTATTTATACATACTCGAAAAAGAAAAATTATTATAGGTGGTGAAATTCTGCAATATCAGCAAGTATATGCATTACAAGTATTAGAAAAATTTTCGTCAGGAGGTAGTTCTTCTGGTGGTTATTTTTCATATGAGTTAAACTTGATAACAAATAAAGGGGATCGATTTAATTTGTTAAATCATGGAGACAAGATGTATATTTTAAGTGATATGATGAAAATAAGTAAATTATTAAAAGTACCAGTTTGGAATAACGGAGTTGTATAATTATGTTTACATAAACTTTTAGTAATTTACACCCAAAATAAAAGGGACTTTGATTTTTTCATCTTGTAATAAACAGACTTTAAATGTTCGGTATTTTAATGCGGTTAGCGAAATTTCGAATGATATCTGGGAGCAGTTAAACTGTACACATAACTTGTATTTTCATCCGCACTATCTAGCAGCATTGCAGCAAAATAATCCGAAGGTACAATTTGCTTATATCATTTTGTTTAATGAAAAAGAGGAAGCTGTAGCCATAGCAACAATTCAAATAGTAGATTTTTATTTAGATAGTGTTCAAAATGAAATGCAATCTATTGTAGAATGGGTGAAGTGTTTGGGAAGAAAACTACGAATTATATCATCAGAAAAAGTGTTTAAAGTACTTACCTGTGGAAATACTTTTGTTAGTGGTGAACATGGGATTTTTATTAACGAGAATCAAAATAAAAAAATAATTTTAACCAGAATAGCTGAAACTGTAGTCGAATTTTCTAATTCAAGAAACGATGTAGATGCATTTATGTTAAAAGATTTTGAAAACGAATCGCTATTTATAACTAATGAACTCTATGGAGAAGGTTATAACTCATTTAATGTAGAGCCCAACATGGTATTGCATTTAGAAAGTGATTGGCATAGTTTAGATGATTATTTAGTGGCCTTAAAAACAAAGTTTAGAGTAAAGGCAAGAAAAGCGTTAAAACTTAGTGCGTCGTTACTAGTAGAAGATATTACTGCGGGAAGACTTAAAGATTTATTGCCTGAAATGACGGCTCTTTATAAAACAGTATCTACAAAATCGAGTTTTAACTTAGGTGATTTTAATTTACAAACCTATAAATCGCTAAAAGATAATTTAGGCGATGATTACTTTTTAAAAGCATATTGGTTAGAAGATAAGTTGGTAGGGTTTTTATCAGGGATCTTTAATCAAGAATCGCTAGACGCTCATTTTGTAGGTATAGATTACATAAACAATAAAGAGTATGCAATATACCAGCGTATGTTATATGATTACATAACTTTGGGGATAAAAAACAAAGCAAAAACAATAAACTTCGGAAGAACAGCAAGTGAAATAAAAAGTTCGGTTGGTGCGACTCCAGAAGATTTAACTATTTATTTGCGCCATAAGAAAACAATACCAAACCGTATTTTAAGTTTGTTTTTAAAGCGAATTCAACCATCAGAGTTCAAACAAAAACATCCATTTAAGAATAAAGAATTAATAGTAGAAGCTAATTTGTAATAATGAAAAATACTCAAGAATTATTAAACATACTAACCTTAGAAGATTTAGGGAATAATAACTTTAGCGGGGTTAGTAAAGATATTGGAAGTCCTAATGTATTTGGAGGCCAAGTTTTAGCACAATCTTTAAATGCAGCTTATAGAACTATATCAAACAATCGAATTTTACATTCGCTACACTCTTATTTTTTAGAGGCAGGAAATTTAAATTTGCCAATAACATATAATGTACAAGTTGTTCGTGATGGTGGTAGTTTTTCTACCCGACGTGTAACTGCACACCAAAAAGATAAAACAATTTTTATTTTATCATGTTCTTTTCATAAAAAAGAGGAAGGACACGAGCATCAAATACCTATTAAAAAACATATAAAACAACCAGAAGAATTGTTTAGTTGGACAGATATGTTAGTGCAGTTTGGTGATTTTTTACCTAAAAAATTAAAAGCTTTTTTAAGTGTTGAACGTCCAATAGAGTTTAAACCAGTTGAAATTGTGAATCCTCTTGAGAAGAAAGATGTACAGCCGTTTGTTGATGTATGGTTTCGATTAAAAGGTGATCCGGTAGATTTATCTTTAGCATTAAAACAACAGATTCTTACGTATATTTCTGATTACAATATTTTAACAGCCTGTTTAAATCCGAATGCGAGTGTTGCTAATTTTGGTAATACTCAAATGGCAAGTTTAGATCATTCAATGTGGTTTTACCGTGATTTTGATTTTAATGATTGGATGTTATTCTCAATAGAGAGCCCAAGCACATTTGGAGCACGTGGCTTTGCTTGTGGTAACATATATACAAGAGAAGGTAAATTAATAGCATCAGTAGCGCAAGAAGGTTTAATGCGCCCAATTAAAAAGTAACTTTTAGATATTTTATAAAAACAAAAAGACCGAGTGAAATTCACTCGGTCTTTTTGTTTTTATAAAGTATGCTTATGCGTTTTTACTACTTATATGAAACTCTTCATAAGTTTCTAATAAGCTCATAAGAGCAGCAACTAAATCTTGTGTTTCAATTAAAATACTAAAGTATAACGTAGTGTTTTTAGGACTTGTTTCATCTGTTCTAATACGTGCAACTTGTTTTTCAATAGAAGCAGAAACATCTTTTAATAATTCTTTTTTCTCACTAATAATCTCTTCTAAATTATCAAAATTTCTGTTTTCAAAAGATTTACTAATATCTTCTAATAATTTAGATAAAGTATTATCAATATGTTTTAAATCTTTTAATTGTCCTTTTTTAAGAGCTTTATGATTATTGTTTACATGTTTAAAACTTGCTCTTGAAATATAACTAATAGATTGTGCTACATCTTGTAAATAACCTAAAACTAAAATATAGAATCTACTTGCTTGTACAGATGTATCGTCTAAAGATTTAATGAAGTAGAATACTCCATCTTTTAATCCGTCAATCTCATCGTTTAATTTACCTACGTGTTTATCAGTTTTACGTAGTTTATTTAAATCGTGGTTTGCTAAATCATTTACAACACTTGTATATAATTTGTTTACGCGTGTAGCAACTTCAGCAATATGGTCAGCACTTTCTTCAATTACTCCATTAATCGTAATTAATTCAGCTCTTTCAAAATGCATTTGTTTTTTTACTTCCTTAGATTTTTTTCTATGTATTAATGTGTTTCTACCTATTAAAAGTGCTACTACTAATAATAAAATAGGAATCATAACCATATTAAAGCTAATTAAGTAAGCAACTATTGCCGCGGCTAAAAATGCAGTTAAGGCAGTTAAGAACCATCCACCAATCACATTAATTACTCCGGCAACTCTGTAAACAGCACTTTCACGTCCCCAAGCTCTGTCGGCTAAAGAAGTACCCATAGCAACCATAAATGTTACATACGTTGTAGATAAAGGTAATTTCATAGACGTTGCGATTGATATTAAGATACCAGCAACAATTAAGTTAACAGCTGCCCTTACTAAGTCGAAAGCAGGCATTTCATAGGTTTTATCCTTTGGTAATTCAATTACTGGTTTTTGAAATTTAGCATCAACAAAAGCTAATGTTTTTGCCGGGAAAATTTTTCTGACACCAATATTAATTCCCATTGCAGCTCTTACAGCAACTCTAGATAATGGGTTTGGTTGAAATTTCTCATGTCCTTCTCCTTGACGAGATAAATCAATACCTGTTTTAATTACGTTTTGTGCTTTACTAGAAGTCCATAATGTAACTACCATAATAGCACCCGCTAATAATAGTAAATAAACATTTGAAGGTACTTTTTTAGCTAAGATACCCATAGAAAAGGCATCAGCAGAAACTCCAGAGACTTCCCATGCCTGGTAAGAATTCCATGCAGCAATTGGCACTCCAACAAAGTTTACTAAATCGTTACCAGAAAAGGCCATTGCTAAAGAGAATGTACCTACACCAATAATTAATTTTAAAATATTTATCTTAAATACACTAATCAATGCTTGAGAAATTAAACTCCAAGCAACAAAACTACCTGCAATAATTAATAAGGTATTTCCTTCAATTAAGTGCTTAATATCTTTATAAAAAGGAGTTCCCTTCATTCCTTTTATAATAATGAAATAAGTAATTGCTGTAATTGCAAAACCACCAAATAAAGCATTTATATAACTTGCTCTTTTTTCAAAATTGAAAGAATATATTAATCTAGAAACAAATTGAACAAGTGCTCCAACAGAGAACGCAACTAATACAGAGAGTAGTATTCCGTTTATAATTTGAATTGCTTTTTTATGATTTATATAATTCCAAATATCTGAAATTGATTGCGTATCACTTGAAGAAATTTTAATTAAAGAAATACAAACAGCAGCTCCTAATAGTTCAAATACAATTGATACTGTTGTTGAGGTAGGCATACCTAATGAATTAAAGATATCTAGTAATAAAATATCAGTAATCATCACCGCCATAAATATGAACATTATGTCTTGAAACATAAACATATTTGGGTTAAAAATACCCTTACGTGCTACCTCCATCATTCCACTTGAGGTAATGGCTCCAAAGAACACACCTACACTCGCAATAATCATAATGTTTCTAACCTTAATTGCTTTAGAACCAATAGCTGAATTTAAGAAATTTACAGCATCATTACTAACTCCTACAACTAAATCTACAACAGCTAAAATAGCTAAAGCAACAAGCATTAAAATATATGGATCTCCCATTTTTTTGTTTTTTAATTTTTTGCAAATCTACAAACACTATTTTAGTGTTCATGTTAGGTTTACGTTATTTTTTTTAAAAGTGAATATCAACTTGTAAGCGATACATTAATTCATTGGTGCCACCATCTAAGTCTAAGTAACTTACATCGGTTTGTACTTTTAGTTTATGACCTACAATATATTTTGATAAACCTAAAGTGTATTGATTCTCGAGTCCCTTACCTGTAATGTTTTCATTTAATTTAATGTTAGTGTAACGCCCAGATAGTTCCCAGTTTTTTCCTAATAAATAACCAGTTTGTAAGTTTAATCCACTACCAACTTGTACAACATCTCCTGTTAAAGTACCATCAGAATTTTTTGCAATAGGGTCTTTAGCATTTCTGTATGCGTATTCTCCCATAAAAGAGAATCCTTTATACTTAAACATTGCATCAATAAAAAGAGTTGTAATATTTGTTTGATAAAACCCAGCCCCGTCATCGTTTCTCATGTAAGAACCTTGATTACTTCTATTTTTAACAGCATTGTTGTTAAAATCGTAACTAGTACCAATTGCTAATTTAGGCATTTGCTCCTTTTTTAAGTCACTTCCTTTATAATCACCTTTACTTGTAAAGTTACCAAAAGGTAAAAATTCTATGCGTGCTGTATATTCGTGTCCACCAAGATTACCTGTAGTTACATTTCTTCCTTCACCTTGAGCAATTGATAAAGCTTCTTTAATTACAAACTTATCAGATATATTAAAATGGTGTCTTAATTGTAACCCCATATCTCTATCAATATTAAATCTACTATTTAATAAAGATCTATCTACCATTTGAAGGTTACCTGAAGAAATTACTCGCTCTCTGTTTCCAGGTAGCTTAGTTTGTCCAACCCATAACTCAAAGTTTTCGTGAAAATTCCATTTTATAACGGCATCTAAAATATATCTAGGAGCGTTATTTGTAAACTCTGAAGCACCACCAATATCTCTATTTGTTAAACCGAGCTCTAATTTATATTTTAATTTCGGAGAGTATGCAAATCCGTTAAATTTTAAACGTGCTCTTCTTACTAAGAATGAAGTTGCAGGGTTAGAAAGTCCTTCACTATTAGAATCCCATTGATGAGTTCCTAAAAATTGCATTCTTGCACTAATATTCATTGCCCAAGTACTATCTTGACCTATTAGATTAAATAATCCTTTTCCGAATTTCGGAGCATTGGTTTGTTGTGCATACGTGTACGATAACACAGACATACTTACAATTGTAAGTGCTGTTTTAAGATTCATTAGTTGTTGTTTATTAGTTTTTGTCGGTGCAAATAACTAACACTAATGTTAATTTATTGTTAATGGGATATTAAATAAAAAAACTGCCTTGGCCAAAGGCAGTTTGCCTAATAAAATAGTTGACAAAAACTAATATTTATCTAATGGCTTTATTTCTTATAATAAGATATACCAAATGTATTCATTGAGGTTTATTTTAATATTAAGGGCATTTTAATAAACTGTTATTTAAACTTAAATATATAAATGGATTGGCTTTGGTCCTTCTAATAAAGTTCTTGTAATTTGCATGGTGCCGTTTTCGTTTGTAACAACATGCCACTTAATAAGAGTAATTTTATTATTTTGTATTTCAAGACCTGTAATACAGCGAGGATGCACACAGCTACCATCGTTAAAATGTGGTAATTCGTTTTCAGAAGGAAACCTTGGGCGATGTGTGTGGCCTGTAACCATCATTTGATTATTATTTTCCTTTATCCATTTTTCGAGACGACTTTCAACTTTTATAAGTTCTTTGAAATTCTTAGCAGGACTTGTTGGATCGTTAATACCGATTAGTTGTAATGGTCGCCATAATATTCTTACTAGGAACCTGCTTAATTTCCAAAAAGTATAATTAAACCAATCTGCTTGATGACCGTGTAGAAGAAAAATCGATTTCCCATTTTCTTGTTCTAATTTAATTGCTTCAGACAAAGAAATATTTATCATCAATTCTTTTTCTTTACCGTCGGTAACATCATAATAGTAGTTTAAGTTTTTGTTTGCTTTTTTTGGGTTTCGATAATCCATATCGTGATTTCCCCATATTAAATGCAACCTGTTTTTATCGTGAAATTGTTTTAAAAGTAAGTATATATCTTTATTTGCATTAAAAATATTTACAAATTTGTTTTCCCATAATTCATCTCCATCACCTAATTCGATATAAGTAAAGTCTTTTTGTAAATACTGCGACAAAGCATAATGAAACACCTTACGGTTGTGAGAAAAATCATCAGCAAAACTATTGTCTCCTCTATGGCAATCGGAAAATAAGATATATTTAGAATCCTGATTTAAAGGTAGTTTTTTAGCTTGATTAAAAGCTCTAGTAATTCTGCTGTTTGACGACATATATGCTGTTTATATGATAAATATGCGTAAAAAAACTGAGCTTATAAAACTCGGCTCTTCATAAAGAAATAATTTATCGATTTCCTACGGATGAAAAATCATCTTTGTCTTTTACTTCCCATTCAGAATTAGAGATGTTTGTTCCTGCGCTCACTGCCCAATCAGTATTTCCTTTTATAATGGCTGATTTTCTAATTAAGGTATGATCTTTAGTTGCTTCTGTAGTACCTGCAACTTCCCAGCCAGTTCCAGGATCCTCACCTATTTTACCAATAACATCTATTACCACATCATTTTTTAATAGCGCAATAGCATCATCG
The DNA here is from genome assembly GCF_057002845.1 of Tenacibaculum sp. SM2510. Taxonomy (NCBI): domain Bacteria; kingdom Pseudomonadati; phylum Bacteroidota; class Flavobacteriia; order Flavobacteriales; family Flavobacteriaceae; genus Tenacibaculum; species Tenacibaculum sp. SM2510. The sequence continues at coordinate 1,621,753 of NZ_CP192703.1, read as the reverse complement.
CCATTAAAAAAAATAACACCCGATGCAAAATCGCCTTCATTTTTAATAACATCATTTGCGCTAGCATTATATATAAGCAACACCTCGTTGTTAGCTAAAGTTGTATTTGTTAGTGTACTTAAATCTAAATTTCTAGTAGCTGTAACAGAACCGTTACCATACAATTCTATTTTATAAGTTGATAAATCTACCGATACACCAGTGCCGTTGTATATTTCTATATATTTATTATTGCTAGAACCTTCTGCATATTCAGAGAAAAATAAATCGTTACCACCGCCACTAGTAGGAGTACAAGCATAGGTTTCAGTAAAGTTTACATCGGTTTCATCTCTAATGTATATATAAACTCCGTTTGCCTGAGTCATAATACCTGTAATTGTTCCTTTTTTATCACTTACTTGATTATTAGCAAATGTAGCTTCTGTTATAACGGAAAGCATTTTTAGTTCATCAAGGCAATCAGAAGTTAATGTATTTGTACCAACATATACTTTTGTAATATCTTTAAATTGAACATCTTCAATTTGTACTAATTTACTTTCGTAATCTCCAGACAATGCTTCAGAAAAACTAATTATTTCAGGCGTAGGTAATGTGCCAGTTGTTGTGCTTACTATATTTGAAGCAGCTAAGTTTAATTGTAGTAATCCGTTGTTTTCATTTAGCTTTAATCCGCCTATAGCAATTTCTATTTCATCCCCTAAGTTTAAATTATGTACATTGCTAAAGTTTAACGATATGCCGGCCGAATTGTCCTGAACAAAAGCATTTTGATTAGAAATGTTTCCTTTAGATAGATCGGAAGTAACAATTACTTTTATTTTTGAATTTTGAGTAATCGTAGTTTCACTTCCAGTAAACAACGCTTTAATATCAGCTAAAGATGTTTCTGTTGGATTTTGATAACAGCCATATTCTTCTGTTAAATCAATATCATTTGGACCTCTAATAAATAGTTGATAATCATTTTCGAATTTATTTAAAATAGCAGTAATACTTCCTTTTTTATCAGGAATAGGTAACGCTTTAAAATCAACAAAACCACTTGTTGTTAATGTTATTGTTTCGAAAGAGTCACAGCTAGTAAAAATTCTATCTACAGGATCGGTATTAGAAGAATTTGCATAGGTTAATCCTTGCGTTTCTGATTGTAGCTTATTAATTTTTATTAAGGTATTAATATGTGCGTCTGTTAATTCAGTTGTTTTTAATTCGGTTGGAGTTATAGCTGCAATTTCAGAAGACCTATCAATAAAATAAACATAATCGTTTGGCCCGATTTGCGTAACGCCATTTCGAAAAGTGTTTTCAGCGCCGATTTGATAAGCTCCGTTCTTTCTGTTTAAAAACAAGCCTTTTAATTTGATGAAAATTTTTCGACCTACAGTATATCTTGCATTTAAGTTAAAATCATCTATTAAAACCTCAAATCCTATAGATGGATTTTCTGGCGAGTCCTGAATAATAATACTTTTATAAAAGTTACCTTCTTTGTCATTAGAAACCACATATCCGAAGGTTGTAATATCTTCTTCAAAATCAACTAAGCTGCCTTGGTATAAATCAGCAATTTCTGTTAACGGTTTTATAGTTGCATATTCTTTATCGTCTCCTAAAGTAGGAATTGTAAAATCACCATCCTCTACACAAGCAGAAAAAGACAAGAGGATAAAAAGTATTGCTCCGATTTTAAATTTATTTTTCATTTTCATTTTCAATATTTTTTTAGAATCTATAATTCACATTTAAGAAATAGGTAGCGCCTCTACCGTACCAATATTTACTGCCAAAATTTGGAGTTCCGTTTGCTTTATCTTCACTTTCTAATGCGTAATTAGCAGTTCTTCCTTGTTCGTAGCCTCCTGTTTTATATTCTTTATTAAGTAAATTACTAGCACTTGCAAAGAAGCCTATGTATTTATTTTTACCAATCCGCCAGGTTTTACCGCCAATAGCATTTAAGGTAAAATAACCATCAAATTTTTCTTGTGTTAATAATTGTCTTGCTACATCGGGATCGAAATTTGGGAAAAGCTGGCCATCATCAGAAATAAAAGAAGTTGTTCTTTTTATAGGAGAAGGATCAACATAAGCATTGTCTAAATAATTACCAGTTACACTTACAAACCAATAATCAGGATCTCGATATTCAAAACCAAAAGAATAGGCTGTTTGTGGTCCTGAAGCTATTTTATAACTTTTAAGATTTGCTGTGCCGTAATTTTTTATTCCTCTTTCATCAAAACCAGCATTTTTAGATTCGGTACTAATTTCTGAAGCCAAGGATATATTCGGATTATTATCATAAGTATATTGTCCGATGTTAGCCGCAGCTTTTAATTTAAAGGTTGATAATACTTGTGCTTCGATACCTAATTCTGCACCAAAGTGCTTTTTAGCGATTCCTGTTACAATTTCTTGGATAAAAAGATTGTCTGCACCAGTAAAATAAAATGCAATATCTGTAGCGTCTTTTATTTTTGTGAAATACCCTGATAATTTCGCCATTACAAAAGGTGTTCTTAAAATATAGCTAGCATCAAAAGACATCATTTTTTCATTCAATAATGTACTTACATCAGCAACTGTTAAGTTATTAGACCTTGAGTTGGCAAAAGAATTACGAATAAAAGGCGCTTTGTTAATGTAGCCTGCATTAAAATCGATTAAATGCCGACCGGTAACTTTATAGGTAAGTCCTCCTTTAATACCATAACCAAAAAAGGATAATTTTTTAGATTTCCCAAAAGAATTAGGTATTTCAGAATTAGAATCATCACCAGGGAAAATTCCGTTTTTATAGAAACCTTCTCTTTGGTGTGTGGTGTTATTTACAGAAGCACTAATATGGTAATCTATTTTATTGTACTTAAATAATAATTGTGCAAAGCCACTGTAAACACTCGATGTTAGCTTGTAATTATATTTAAATCGATCTCCTTTTTTTGCGATGCTATTAGGATTTAATAAATCGTTTTGAAAATCATCTTCAAGCGGATTACCAAACTTATTAATATCTAAATAACCAGTAGCGCCTAATAAATCTATTACACTAGCAAAATTTTCTGAAGCCAATGTTTTATATTCTAAATTACCACTTAAAGTAATGTTTTCGGTTAACTGAGAATTTAAAATAGTGTTCATACTTATTTGTTTATCATCATTGCGATCTTCATATAAAACGAACAAACCATTGTCATCCCTATTTTCATTGGCTATATATAAATCAAGCCAATTTAATTGTCCGTCGTTTTGAAAATTGGTTAAGGCTTTATACGCATTTCCATAATCTGGACCATAGGAGTCGTTTAGAAAAAAATTAGGCAATTTTCTATAATAAGTAGGGCTAGGATCACTACCACCATTAAAATCAATTCTACTATTACCTATTTCACCAAACTGATAAGCAATACCTGTGTTTAATGTGATTTTATCACTTAAATTCCAATAATGATTTAACATAATTATGGGTTCGTCAACTCTTTTTATACGAGAATTTCTGATTTTTCTATTTTGATATCCCCAATAAGGATTGTATTTAATCCCTTTAATATCATAAACCTCTTGCGTATTAGCGGCAGATTTCCCTCTGTTGTTTTCGGCTTTAATAGCCGTAATATTTAAGCTATGTTTTTCGTTAAGTTGTTTTTCTATAGAGAGAAATATCGAGAATGCATTATAAGAAGACCCTTCTGTAAAACCTTCATCGGCATATCTTTTACTTACAGAACCTGTGAACGACCATCCGTTTTTTATGAGTCCAGTCGCATACATCGCCATTAAACGGTGAGAGTAACTTCTGTTAGATGAAGCATATGAAACTCTTGCCCCTTTTCTATATTCTGAAGCACGCGTATTCATGTTTGTAGACCCTAAAACGCCTCCGAAAGTAAAATTAGAGGGAGCTAAGCCATTACTAAACTCCTGATTTCTTAAAGCATCATTTAAGCCACCCCAATTACTCCATTGTGGACGACCGTTGTAGAGCTTGTTCATTTCAATTCCGTTAATTAGTATTTTTCCGTTATCAGAATCTAGTCCTTTAATTCGATAAAAGGAGGAACTCCACTCAAAAGCAGCAGCGCGTAAATAGGTATCTTTCGATGATTGTAGTAATCCAGAAATATTATCAGCGCTGTTAGATTCATCATTTAACTCATCATCAGTAAGTGTTATAATACTTAAATCTTGATATTCAGAAATAGCTTCATACATTAATATAGTGCCTAAATCTAAATCGGTTCCAGATAGTGTAATAGGAAAATTTTGAGTTTCAAATCCTTTTAAAGAGATTGTTATAATTTGTTTTCCTTTGGTTAGGTTATTTAGTAAAAAAGTACCAGTAGCATTGGTTGAACTATAAGGATTAATTCCTTTTACCCTCACTAAAACGTTTTTTAGTGGTTCTTCTGAGTTACTATTAATTACGGTTCCTTTTACAGTGTTTTGAGCATTTATGGCAAGTGCATTAGAAAGCAACAACAACATCGTTATTGTGAAATTTTTCATAGATTTTTAATTTAAAGATGTGTTAACTATCTTTATGTTAGCTTTTTATATAAAGTTAGTGTTTTTATTTTAAATGAATACTTTGGTTTTTTTTCTACGGATAACATTTTTAGGTATAGAATTTGTTTTACTTTTACAGACAAATATTGTAAAATGAAAAAAGTAGCAGTTCTTATATTTATTGTACTCATTACAGCATCTTCTTATGCACAAAAAACATATAAAATAAGAACGATTGGTTTTTATAATCTAGAGAATCTTTTTGATACGGTTGATGATATTGAGAAGAATGATGAGGCCAGCCCTATGATGGAAATTAAAGAAAATAGGGAAGAAGTATATAAAGATAAATTAGAAAAATTATCAGATGTTATTTCGCAACTTGGTTCAGAAAAAACAAAAACGAGTCCAGCTATTATAGGTGTTGCTGAAGTTGAGAATAAAAAAGTATTAGAAGATTTAATTCATACGGATAAATTAAAAAACAAAGATTACGGGATTATCCATTTCGATTCTCCTGATAAAAGAGGTATTGATGTTGCTTTATTGTATCAAAAAAAATATTTTAAACCAATTCACTTCGAAGTCTTTAATCCGAATATTTATAAGGAAAATAAAAAGGTGTATACGCGCGATATATTATGGGTTTCTGGTTATTTAGATGATGAATTAATTCATGTAATCGTAAATCATTGGCCATCGCGAAGAGGCGGTGAGAAAAAAAGTAGACCATTACGAGAAAAAGCAGCTTATAAAGTAACTCAGATTATTAAAAGCATTAAAGAAAATGATCCGAATCCGAAGATATTAATTCTTGGCGATTTTAATGATGACCCTATAAATTCGAGCTTTAAAACAGTTTTAAAAACAAAGGCGAAAAAGAGTAATGTTACAAAAGATGATCTTTACAACCCGTATGAAAACATGTTTCGTCGCGGATTTAATACTTTAATGTATCGAGATAATATTAATTTATTTGACCAAATCGTAATAACTTCATCGTTATTAGATAAAGGAAAAAAAGAGTATTCTTCTTTTAAAATGTTTAAAGCAGCAATTTTTAATAAACAGTTTTTAACCGAAAAAAAAGGACGCTATAAAGGATACCCTTTTCGTAGTTTTTCTTACGGAAAATATACTGGTGGTTACAGCGATCATTACCCTGTTTATATGTATTTGATAAAAGAAAAATTAAATTAAAAAATAATATTAATTTTTAGATAAATCATCTAAATAGTTGTTCATGCGCATTTGAAACAGTGTTCCTTTAAGTAAGTCATCTATTTGAGCTAATTCTACCATAGAAACAGCCATACTTACTTTGTCTGATGGGGTTTGTAATAAAATAGATTTACAATTTTCTCCTTCGGTACAGGTAGGACAATTTTTTTGACTTTTTGAATCAATTATTTTTTCTAAAAAATTTTCAATTTCATTTTCCGTTAAATGAAAACCAGTATCACTAAATATTATTTGAATTAAACTAGTACTTGTGTCTTTCCAGCAAAAAGAAACACCAATTTTATTATCGTATATTTTAATGATATTTTCCATATTCAATCGTATTATGGAAACAAATATATAATTTATTTAGAATAATTCTAAATAAATTATTTTAAATCTTTTAATAATAATTGAATCGAAGTATTACCATTCCAAGTATTCTCATCTAGCGCATACACAATATCGAATTCATTTTGAACAGAAGATAATTTTTTACCTAAATTAAAACCAATAGCATTGTATGTTCTTTTATCTGAACCGTAAATAATATTTAGTTTTAAGTGCGTTTTATCTATGCCAACTTGTTTTCCGTAACCATTATCTCTTACGGATGAGGTTGAAAAAGTAGGTTTCATATTTAACGGACCAAAAGGTGCCATTTGCTGTAATATTCTATAAAATTTTGGAGAAATTTCAGATAAATCTAATTCAGCATCGATACTAATTTCAGGAATCAATAAATCTTTATCGATAGTTGCTGCAACTACTTCTTCAAATTTATTTTTAAAACCTTCATATTGTTCAGGCAGTAAAGTTAAGCCCGCAGCATATTTATGGCCACCAAATTGTTCAATAAATTCAGCACATTGTTCTAGCGCATTATACACATCAAACCCTTTTACCGAGCGTGCAGAAGCAGCTAATTTATCGCCACTTTTAGTAAAAACTAAGGTTGGTCTGTAATAGGTCTCTATTAAACGAGAAGCTACAATTCCGATAACACCTTTATGCCAACTTTCATCAAAAACAACAGAAGTAAATTTTTCAGTTTCTTCGTTTTCTTCAATTTGAAGTAAGGCTTCTTGCGTAATTTTTTTATCGAGTTCTTTTCTGTCTGAATTGTATTTTTCTATGGATGCAGCAAAATCAACAGCAGCCTCAAAATCCATTTCAGTTAACAATTCAACAGCATGATTACCGTGTTTCATTCTACCCGCAGCATTTATCCGTGGAGCGATAACAAAAACAACATCGGTAATAGTTAATACCTTTTTGTCTAATTGATGAATAATTGCTTTAATTCCGTTTCTTGGCTGCGAATTAATTACCTGTAAACCCCAATAAGCTAGCGTTCTGTTTTCGCCAGTCATCGGAACAATATCTGCGGCAATTGCGGTGGCTACCAAATCTAAATAACCCACTAAATCATCAATAGTTTGATTTCTTTTTGAAGCCAATGCTTGAATCAATTTAAAACCAACTCCGCAACCACATAATTCATCATATGGGTACGAACAATCTATTTGCTTCGGATTTAAAATAGCAATAGCTTTCGGTACTTCTGCTCCTGGTTTATGGTGATCACAAATAATAAAATCGATGTTTTTTTGAGATGCGTACGCAACCTTATCGATGGCTTTTATACCGCAATCTAAAGCAATAATTAAAGAAAAACCATTGTCTTCTGCAAAGTCAATTCCCATATAAGAAACACCATAACCTTCGGCATATCTATCGGGAATATAAGTGGCAATATTTGGGTGAATTGTTTTTAAGTAAGACGACATTAAAGAAACGGCAGTGGTTCCGTCAACATCATAATCGCCAAAAACTAAAATATTCTCGTTATTGGCAATTGCTGTTTCAATACGTTTTACAGCAATATGCATATCCTTCATTAAAAACGGATCGTGTAAATCGTTTAAAGAAGGACGGAAAAACTGTTTTGCTTTTTCGAAAGTATCAATATTACGTTGCACAAGAATTTTAGCCAAAGTTTTATCGACAGATAATTCTTTAGCTAATTGATTTACTCTTTTAGAATCGGGTTCTTGTTTTAAAGTCCAACGCATATTTTTAATTTAAAACGAAAAGATTACGTGAATTAATCCTCAAGTGTTTATTGTAAGTATTTGATTATAAATTAATACGAATGTTTATTGCTTATGAAAATGATTAGTAGTTTTTATTGCTGCAAATTTTCTAAACATTTCCATAACTCCACAATATTTATCTACTGATAATTTTACTGCTTTATTAATTTTTTCTTCATCTAAACCTGTTCCGTAAAAATGATAATCAACCGAAACTTTATTATAATATTTAGGATGTTCTTCTGTTAATTCGCCAGTAACTTCCATTTTAAAATCGGCCACAGAAGTTCTCATTTTATTTAATAAAGAAATCACATCTAAACCAGAGCAACCTGCTAAAGACGATAACATCATTGCCTTTGGTCCTAAACCAGAATTGTTTCCTCCGTTTTCTTCAGAAGTATCAATTAAAACTTTATGTCCGCTTGGATTATCAGTTTCGAATTGCATGTTTTCTTTCCAAACTGTTGTAACTGTATGTGATGCCATAATTTGATTATTTTTTTGTTTATTGCGTAAGCAAATTTAAAAAAGAAGCAACGAGATGTTGCGCTCTTTTACAAAACTACAGTAAAAAATCATCAAAAAATAAAACATATGCCATTAGTAACACCATTATCTGCCGATCATGATAAAGAAACAAAAGAATTAGCCGAATTTTTTAACGAAACACTTGGGTTTTGTCCGAATTCGGTTTTAACAATGCAAAGACGTCCTGCTATTTCAAAAGCTTTTATCAACTTAAATAAAGCAGTTATGGCAAATGAAGGCAAGGTAACATCAGCTTTAAAAAGGATGATTGCTTGGGTTTCTAGTAACGCTACAGGTTGTAGGTATTGCCAAGCGCATGCTATTAGAGCAGCGGAACGTTATGGAGCAGAACAAGAGCAGTTAGATAATATTTGGGAATATAAAACACACGCTGCTTTTTCTGAAGCAGAACGTGCTGCGTTAGATTTTTCTTTAGCAGCTTCAATGGTACCAAATATGGTAGATGAAAAGTTAAAAACCGAATTGTATAAATATTGGGATGAAGGTGAGATTGTAGAAATGTTAGGTGTTATTTCTCTCTTTGGATATTTAAATAGATGGAATGACTCTATGGGAACTTCAATTGAAGAGGGTGCGGTAGAAAGCGGAGATCAATATTTAGGAAAACATGGTTGGGAAAAAGGAAAGCATGTTTAAAATGTAAAACAATAAAGAGCCGGTGAAATTTAATTTCACCGGCTCTTTTATTTGTGATTACTTGTTATTTATTTTTTAATAAATCTCTAATTTCACCTAAAAGATCCTCTTGGCTTGGTCCTTTTGGAGCTTCAGGAGCTGGTGTTTCTTTTTTCTTCATAGCGTTTATAGCTTTTACAACCATAAACATTACAAAAGCAACAATAATAAAATCAATAACGTTGGTTAGAAACTCACCATATAAAATAGCTACTTCACCAGTTATTTTTCCGGCTTGGTCAGCAATTCCTTCTTTTGCTATATATTTTAATTCTTTAAAATCTGCTTTAAATAGTAAGCCAATTAGAGGAGATACAATACCGCCAGTAAAAGAAGTTACTACTTGTTTAAAGGCAGCACCCATAACAAAACCAACAGCAATGTCGATTAAGTTACCTTTCATTGCAAACTCTTTAAATTCTTTAATCATTCCCATATTTTTAAGTTTTAATAGTTAATTGAGTTGAAAAATAAATAAAAATTAGCTTTTAACCAATCTTTTTACACGTTGAGATATTGCTGTAAGTATTTCATATGTAATGGTTTCGCATTTATGAGCAATATATTGAATGTGTTTTTGGTGATTAAAAATAATAACTTCGTCACCTTCTTTACATTCAATCTTTGTAACATCAACCATAATCATATCCATGCAAACATTCCCAATAATAGGAGCTGGTTGGTTGTTGATAAATACAAAACCTTCTTTATTTCCTAGTTTTCGCGAAATACCATCTGCATGTCCGATAGGAATAGTTGCGCTACGAGTTAGTTTGCTAGCAACAAAAGCCCTGCTGTAACCTACAGTTTCGCCAGGCTGAACTATATGTATTTGTGATATAATCGACTTTAAGGAGTGTGTGTTTTTTAATTGAGAAGTTTCATGTTCGTTGTTTCCAAAACCATACAAACCAATACCTAAACGCACCATATCAAACTGAGCTTGTGGGTAATTAACAACGCCAGAAGTATTTAAAATATGAATCATAGGCTTGTAGCCTAAATGCTGATAAATTTCTTTTACGATATAAGCAAAGTTGTTTATTTGTCCAACTGTAAAATCTTGTTCATTAGCATCTTCACTTGCCGCTAAATGAGAAAAAATAGATTCAACTTTTATGTTGTTAGAATTTTTTAATTGAGAAATAAGCACCGGAGTATCGGTGTGCCAGAATCCTAACCTATTTAAACCTGTGTTGAATTTAATGTGAATAGGATAATTCATTAGTGGCTTTTTATCCGCCAATTGTAAAAAAGCCTCCAGTATTTTAAAGTTATACAAGTTTGGTTCTAGTCGATATTTTACAATATCCTCTAAATTCTGAATTTGCGGATGTAAAACTAAAATAGGTGTTTTAATGCCAGCATCGCGTAAAATAATTCCTTCGTTTGAATAAGCAACCGCAAAATAATCTACTTTATCTTGAAGCGTTTTTGCTATTTCTGTAGCCTCACTGCCATAACCAAAAGCTTTTACGACCGCTAAAACCTTAGTTTTAGGATTTAATTTTTGCTTAAAATAAGCAAGATTATGATGTACCGCCTCTACATCAATTTCTAAAACAGTAACATGATTATTCATCCGATAGGTTTTCTTTCTTTTTGTTTTGCGCTTGCATTGCTTTGTAATAAGCAGCTCTACTTAATGGTTCATATTCTTGGGTTTCACCAAGTAAAACCAAATCATCACTTAAAGCTTTTCTATAACTATAATGTGCTAAGTTACCAGTGTGAGTACAAACAGCATGTACTTTTGTTACATATTCGGCAGTTGCCATTAGTGCAGGCATTGGTCCGAAAGGATTTCCTTTAAAATCCATATCTAAACCAGCAACAATAACACGAACACCTCTGTTGGCTAAATCGTTACAAACAGCAACGATTTCATCGTCAAAAAATTGTGCTTCGTCAATACCAACAACATCAACATTATTCGCTAATATTCTAATATTTGAAGAGGACGGAACTGGTGTTGATCTAATTCTGGTGGCATTATGAGATACAACTTCTTCATCGTCGTAACGAGTATCTACTGATGGTTTAAAAATTTCTACGCGTTGCTTTGCAAATTGCGCACGTTTAAGTCTGCGGATTAATTCTTCGGTTTTACCCGAAAACATTGAGCCGCAAATTACCTCAATCCAACCAAATTGTTCTGTGTGATTTACTGTATTTTCAAGAAACATTTTGTAATTTTAAGCGCTATTATTGATTTTTGTGTTACTTTCGAGTAAGCAACAAATTTATTAAAATTAAACAGCAAAAATTAAAATCAAAGAACAACTTATGCACAAAAAACTAGCATCAGATTTAACCAGTTTAGCACACAGCATTTTACGAATGAAAAATAAGGATGATGTGTTTGAGTTAAAACAGAAGGCACATGAGGTTTATGAAAAACTTTCGGTTTTGGCATATGTAGAAGAATATATAAACAACACTCATAATCCTTTAAAAACAAAAGAAGAATTATTAGAGGATGTTTTATTGGCAGAAGAAAAGAAAAGCAAAGAAAGTAATACTGAAGATTCTTTAAAGGGGAAAAATAAAGTTATACATCAATTAGAGGAAGAAGCTGAAGTTGTGGCTAAAGTAGTAGATGAAATTATAGAAGAGGTAAAAGAGATTAGTGAAGTAATTAAGTATGAAACTATTGCGAAAGTTGCTGTAGAGGGTAAAGAAGAAGTAATAAATCTTGAAGAAGTAGCAGCTATTTCCGAACAGCCTTTTGATGAAATTGAAAGTTTATTATTTACGGAAGAGGAGGTTCTTGATGATGATATAGAGGAGATTCAAGAGGTGAAAAAAATTACGCTTGAAGATGAGTTAGAGGGAACAATTTCTGTTGATGTTATGGCTGATTTATTTGAGAAAGTTGATTCGAAAAAATCACTAAATGATCATTTAAAAAGTGCTATTCAAATAGATTTAAATGATAGAATTGTTTTTGTGAAACACTTGTTTGACGGAAATCAAAGTGATTTTAATAGAGTTGTCTCTCAGTTAAATACGTTTAAAACACAGAAAGAAGCTAAGAAGTTTATTAGCAAAATGATTAAACCAGATTATGACTGGTCTAATAAAGAAGAATATGAAGCTCGCTTATTTGAAATTATTGAAAGAAGGTTTGTTTAAATAAATTCAGAGTTAATAGTTATACATACTCATTTTTATAAAAAAGAACAAGGGTTGCGGGTTGCTAGTACTATAGAAAATGTAAACTCTAGTTTTGCTAGGTTTTTATTAAAAAAATCTGATGAAGTTATTTGATAAGCCAAATCATTGCAAGAAAATTTAGAAATAAAAAACATTTTTTTTTCATAATAAAAAGATTTAGAAGCAGATAGTTATTAAAGAAGTGAAAACATTTTGAAGCGGAAAGATATTTGCGTGTTAATGAATAACTTACTATCTTTGCAGCAAATTTATTAATTAGATGGATGGAAGGGGACGAGAGTCCCCTCTTTTTATACCTCAGGATGAATCAAGAAAAAGTAAAAGAATTATTACAAGAAGCTTTGCAAGAGAACGAATCGTTATATTTAATCGATTTGCAGTTTTTGGCGAATAGTAAAATAAAAGTGATTGTTGATGGTGATTTAGGAGTGCCTTTAAATGAATGTATGCGTATTAGTAGAAAAATAGAGCATAATTTAGATAGAGAAGAAGAAGATTTTTCTTTAGAGGTAACAACACCAGATATTGCACATGCGCTTACAGTGAAGCGTCAATATAAAAAGAATATTAATAGAATTCTAAAAGTTAAAACAGTAACTGAAGAGTTTGAAGGAACGTTAACCGAAGCAACCGATGATAATATTATATTGTTTTGGAAAGCGAGAGAGCCTAAGCCAATAGGTAAAGGAAAGCATACGGTAGAGAAAACAATGGTTTTATCGTATGACGAGATTAAAGAAGCAAAAGTGAAGATCATATTTTAATAAGAGAATGAAATGGAAAATATTGCGTTAATTGAATCATTTTCAGAGTTTAAAGATAATAAAAGTATAGACAGGGTAACACTAATGTCTATCTTAGAAGAAGTATTTCGTGCAGCATTAAAGCGTAGGTTTGGATCTGATGAAAACTTTGATATAATTATTAACCCAGATAAAGGGGATTTAGAAATTTGGAGAAACCGTGTAGTAGTTGCAGATGGTTTTTCGGAAGATGATAATGAAGAAATAGAGCTTGCAGAAGCAAGAAGAATTGAGCCAGATTTTGAAATCGGTGAAGATGTATCAGAAGAAGTAAAATTAATAGATTTAGGAAGACGTGCTATTTTAGCATTACGCCAAAACTTAATTTCTAAAATACACGAGCACGATAGTACAAATATCTTTAAGCAGTTTAAAGAGTTAGAAGGTGAAATTTATAGTGCAGAAGTGCACCATATTCGACATAATGCAGTAATTTTGTTAGACGATGAAGGAAACGAAATCGTTTTACCTAAAAGTGAGCAAATTCGTTCAGATTTCTTCAGAAAAGGAGATTCTGTTCGTGGAGTTATAAAAACAGTAGAATTAAGAGGTAACAAACCTGCTATTATTTTATCAAGAACTTCACCAGCTTTCTTAGTGAAATTATTTGAGCAAGAAATTCCGGAAGTTTTTGACGGATTAATTACCATTGAAGGTGTTGCAAGAATACCTGGTGACAAGGCAAAAGTAGCGGTAGATTCTTATGATGATAGAATAGATCCTGTAGGAGCTTGTGTTGGTGTAAAAGGATCTCGTATTCATGGTATTGTTCGTGAATTAGGAAACGAAAACATCGATGTAATCAATTACACTAAAAACGAAGCGTTATTTATAGCAAGAGCATTGAGCCCTGCAAAAGTAACATCGGTTGATATTAAGCCTTACGAAGAAGAGAAAAACGGTAAGAAAGGACGTGTAAGCGTTTTATTAAAGCCAGAAGAAGTATCTAAAGCAATTGGGCGATCAGGAGTAAATATTCGTTTAGCAAGTGAGTTAACAGGTTACGAAATAGATGTACAACGTGAAGGTTTAGAAGAAGAAGATGTTGAGTTAACAGAGTTTTCTGATGAAATTGAAGCTTGGGTAATTGCAGAATTCAAAAAAATAGGTTTAGACACCGCAAAGAGTGTTCTTGAGAAAGACGTTTCAATGTTAGTGCAAAGAACCGATTTAGAAGAAGAAACAATATTAGATGTTCAGCGAGTTTTAAGAGAAGAATTCGAAGAATAAAAAACAAAGGAAGTCAGTCTCCTGCAAAATTGATGATAATCAATACAAAATCTGGCATTAAAAGAAAAAGAACGTAACTATACGAAAGTATAAAGTGTGTTTTTTGAATATAAAGTATAAAATAATTTATGGCTGAAGGCAACAAATTAAGACTCAATAAAGTATTAAGAGAATTAAACATTTCTTTAGATAGAGCTGTAGAACACTTAGCTAAAAGTGGTCATGAAATAGAAGCTCGTCCTACTACTAAAATTTCTGATAAAGAATATCAAATATTATTTGATGGTTTTCAAACAGATAAATCTAAGAAAGTAGCCTCTAAAGAAGTAAGCGAAGAAAAGCGTAAAGAAAAGGAAGCTATTCGTCTACAAGTAGAAGAAGTGCAAGAGAAGAAGAAGGTAGAAGACGAAGCTAAAAAGCAAGAAGTTTTAAAGGCTAAGGCTAAAAAATTAGAGCTTAAAACTGTAGGTAAAATAGATGTTAAAACTGGTAAAGCAGTTGAAGATAAACCAATACCTACAAAAGAAGCTCCTAAAAAGGTAGTAGAAACACCTAAAGAAGAAACTCCTGTTCAAGAAACTAAAAAGGTTGAGAAATCAACTGAAAAAGTGGTTGAAAAGAAAACAGTGCCTGCTGCGAAGGTTGAAAAACAAGCGCCAGTAAAAGCAAAGTTTAAAATAGTAAAGGAAGCTCCTAAAAAGGTTGAAGAAAAACCAATTGAAAAAGTAGCAGAGAAAAAAGTGGAAGAAGTGAAAGAAGAGAAACCTGTTGAGGTTACTCCAGAAAACGCAGAGAAACTTAAAACTCAGTATAAAAAACTTGACGGTCCTAGAATTACAGGTCAAAAAATTGACTTAAAGCAATTTGAAAGACCTAAAAAGAAAAAACCAGATGCTAAATCAGACGCTGATAAAAAGAAGCGTAAAAGGATTAGTAAGCCGGGAACTGCAAAACCAGGAACTACAGCAAGACCTGCCGCAAGAGGTGGTGTTGGTCGTCCAACAGGAAGAGGTGGTGTTGGTCGTCCAGGAGGAAGAGGAAGACCAGGTCAAAGATCGCCAGTAGTTAAAAAAGAAGAGCCTACAGAAGCAGAAGTACAAAAACAAGTACGTGAAACTTTAGAAAGACTTCAAGGTAAATCTAAAAAAGGTAAAGGAGCTAAATACCGTAGAAATAAAAGGGATGCACACAGAGAGCATACTGAAGCAGAATTAGAAGCTCAAGCATTAGACAACAAGATCTTAAAAGTAACGGAATTTGTTACTGTAAGTGAAGTTGCTACGATGATGGACGTTCCTGTAACAAACATTATTTCTTCATGTATGATGCTAGGAATGATGGTAACAATGAATCAGCGTTTAGATGCTGAAACATTAGTTATTGTTGCTGAAGAGTTTAATCATAAAGTAGAATTTGTTGGAGCTGAAGTAGAAGAATCTATTGAAGAAGTTATAGACAAGCCTGAAGATTTAATAACTCGTGCACCAATTATTACGGTAATGGGTCACGTAGATCATGGTAAAACATCATTATTAGATTACATCCGTAAGGCGAATGTGATTGAAGGTGAATCAGGAGGTATTACTCAGCACATTGGGGCATACTCTGTACCAGTAGGAGATCAACAAATAGCCTTTTTAGATACACCAGGTCACGAGGCCTTTACAGCAATGCGTGCACGTGGTGCTCAGGTAACAGATTTAGTAATTATTGTAGTTGCAGCTGATGATGATGTAATGCCTCAAACAAAAGAAGCAATATCACATGCGCAAGCAGCAGGAGTACCAATTATATTTGCTATTAATAAGATTGATAAGCCGAACGCTAACCCAGATAATGTTAAGACACAATTATCTCAGATGAATTTGTTAATTGAAGAATGGGGAGGTAGCATTCAGTCGCAAGATATTTCAGCTAAAACTGGGGAAGGAATTCCTGAGTTATTAGAAAAAGTATTACTTGAAGCAGAAATTTTAGAATTAAAAGCAAATCCAGATAGAACTGCAACAGGAGCAGTTGTTGAAGCATTACTAGATAAAGGTAGAGGATATGTATCTACAATTTTAGTACAAACAGGTTCATTAAAAATTGGAGATTATATTTTAGCAGGTAAGCATAGTGGTAAAGTAAGAGCTATGTTTGATGATAAAGGAAACAAAGTTTTAGTTGCCGGACCATCTACACCTGTATCAATATTAGGATTAGACGGTGCACCACAAGCAGGTGATAAGTTTAATGTATTTGAAGATGAGCGTGAAGCAAAACAAATTGCAGCAAAACGTTCTCAATTACAAAGAGAGCAATCTGTAAGAACTCAAAAAACATTAACATTAGCAGAAATTGGTCGTCGTATTGCGTTAGGAGATTTCAAAGAATTAAACATTATCTTAAAAGGAGATGTAGATGGTTCGGTAGAAGCCTTAACAGATTCATTCCAAAAATTATCTACTGAAGAAATTCAAGTAAATATTTTACATAAAGGAGTTGGAGCAATTACAGAATCTGACGTATTATTAGCAACAGCATCTGATGCCATTATTGTAGGGTTTAATGTACGTCCACAAGGAAATGCACGTGTCGTAGCAGATAGAGAAGAAGTAGATATTAGAACATATTCTATTATTTATGATGCTATTAACGATCTTAAAGATGCCATGGAAGGAATGTTATCTCCTGATATGAAAGAAGAAATTCTTGGAAATATTGAAATTAGAGAAGTTTATAAAATTTCTAAAGTTGGTAACATTGCAGGTTGTATGGTAATTAGTGGTAAAATTACAAGAGATTCTAAAATACGTATTATTAGAGACGGAATAGTTGTTCATGATGGTGTATTAACTGCATTAAAACGTTTCAAAGATGATGTTAAAGAAGTAACCAAAGGATATGATTGTGGTGTTCAAATAAAAGGATACAATGATATTGCTGAAGGAGATGTAATTGAAGCTTATACTGAAATAGCAGTTAAGAAGAAGTTGAAGTAAATTAAATTATACATAGAATTTAAAAAGACACCTTATTAAGGTGTCTTTTTTTATATTTACAAATAGCTAAATTTTATTTAAATGAAATATTTAAAAATAATAATACCAGTTTTTGTCTTATTAACAATAGGTTGTGCGTCACAGAATATAGATATGAATTTTGATAGTATTAAGTATGAAGCTCGAACCAGAGGAAGTATGACACTAATTAATGTTGATACTAAAGAGGTGTCATATAAATTACCCAAAAAAGAAGGTGTATATGAGCTTTCTAAGGAACAATTAATTAGTTTAAATGAGTTGATAAGTTTAATAAAGTTAACTGAAATAGCCGATTTAAAAGCACCAACCAATAACAGTGCTACTGATATGGCTTTAATAGGTAAAATTACTATAGTACTAAAAGGTAAGGAATATGTATCATCAAGTTTTGATGCCGGTAACCCGCCTAAAGAATTAAAAAAATTAGAAGATTTATTATACAGTTTGATTAAAAAATGAGCGCATAAAAAAAACCGAGTAATTGCTCGGTTTTTTTTATGAAGTAATAGAGATTAATTTCTAGTCCAACCTGCACCCCATGTAGCATAATTTGTGCCTGTAGCAGCTGTATTTTCAGTTAAAAAATCAGTAGGAGTAAAAGCAACACCTGTATCATTTTTTACTTTAACAGTAACATCTTCAAACTTTACATCAGTAGCTTTTAAATTACCGTCTGTAACCCCTTTTCCTGTTGGATTATCGGTATCATCACCATCAAGATCAAAACCTTCAGCAAAACCGATTAATAAAACATTGTTAAATATACCTTGTGTACCAGCTCTTAAACGGATAGCTTCATTTGCTGTTCCAGAACCTAAACCTTCAATAGTTACATTTGTAACAGTAGGCTTAGAAAAGAAGTTAGTACTAGATAAGTTTCCTATATCTGTATTGTAACCATCACATTCAAATCCTTTATCATGATCAGTTCCATGTTTTACATAAGCATTTGTAATGGTTCCTGAATATCCCTCTGTCCAGTCGATTGAATCATCTTCTGCATTTACTACAGAAACATTACTTACGTTTACAGTACCACCAAAGAACTCAACTCCATCATCTTTTCCTTCAAACATTTGAATATATTCTACTGTAGTTGCATTACCAACTCCGTAAAAAGAAAATCCGTTGTTTTCTGATGATCCATCAGCTTTACCACCAGAATATTCTACTCTTACATAGCTTAATTTTCCAGAGTTATCATCAGAAATATTTCCACCATAAGGTAAACTTGCAATCTCTGAAGTAGAAGTAGCAGTACCACCAACTACAGAGTTTATAGGAGCTCTTCCTAATAAAATTAAACCACCCCAATCACCAGCATTTGGAGTATTAGCACTTGATGTAAAAATTATTGGTTGGCTAGAAGTACCTTCGGCCAT
Source organism: Tenacibaculum sp. SM2510 (assembly GCF_057002845.1). Taxonomy (NCBI): domain Bacteria; kingdom Pseudomonadati; phylum Bacteroidota; class Flavobacteriia; order Flavobacteriales; family Flavobacteriaceae; genus Tenacibaculum; species Tenacibaculum sp. SM2510. The sequence goes on along the minus strand of NZ_CP192703.1, from coordinate 1,603,079 downwards.
TATTTTAGCTCCTTGTGCAATAGCTAAATATACATCAGCACCTGTAGCGGCTGCTTTTATAACTGTACCAGCTGGTATTGTTAATGTTGTACCATCCTCAAAAATTGTTGGTCCTGTTATCGTATAGTTTTTAGAAGCGTCCAAAGTTAAATCATTTGTGTAGTTTCCTCTTAATTCAACATTTTCACCGGTTGTAGGGTTTGTACCACTTCCGTTATTGTTGTTATTTGTTACGCTGTTGTCGTTTATAACGATGTCAGCAGTACCATCCTCACCACATGATGTTAATAATGTAGTTGCAATTGCTAATCCTAATAAAAAATTGTTTTTCATTTTTTTAAAGTTTAATAAGTGTTTTTATTTAGTTGTTAAAATTTGTATTTAAGACCTAAGCCTATATTCGTTCCTCTTTTATATTCGGATAAAACAACATCTCCTATGGAGGTGTTTTCTCTAACTCTTTTTATTGATGGATCTAATAAGTTTTTAGCTTTTAAGTTTACTTCCCATTTTTCACCAATTTTATTCTTCCAAACAAAATCTAAAGTTGGTACTCCTTTTTCGATAATGTTTCCTAATGCACCAGCTCCTAAAGCATCAATTCTATCTGAAAAATAAGAGAAAACAATTGAAGTAATTGGCTTGTAGTTTTTAAAACTTATCGGACTATAATTAATATTTGCGTTTATTAAGAAAGGAGATGCACCTTGAAGCTCATCACTATCTCTATTAAAGGTTGTGCTGTAACGAGAAACTCCTGAAATATTTTGTTTTAAATCTTGTTTAGTGTGCATATATGTGAAATTAAAACCAGTAGAAATTACTGTTTCATCATCTTCATTTTTTATTAAGTTTTTACGTACTTCTAGCTCTATACCCAAAACAGTAGCTTTATCTCCTGTTCTAAAATAACGTTGGTTACCTGCCGCACTATTTGCTATTACAAGGTTTACAGGGTTGTTAATTTGTTTACCGAATGCCGCGATTGATAATATTTCATCTCTAGAAATAAACCATTCGTATTTTAAATCGATGTTAAATACTTTAGAAAATGATGGATTGTCTAATAAATCTGGATTACCACCAACTCTTTGTCCAATACCTTCGTAAATAAAAGGAGCTACTTCTTTAAATTCAGGAACAGATACAGTTTGACTAAAGTTAAATCGTAAGTTTTGATCTTCGTTTACGGCGTATTTAAGGTTTAAACTTGGTAAGAAAAACGTTTCAGAAGCACTTCTGTAGCCAGGATCATTCGGATTAATATTAATAACATTATAATTAATATTTTGATTAAAAGATTCAAGTCTTATGCCCGGTACAATTACCCATTTTTCTCCTGCGCTTATTTCAGCAGAAACATAACCTGCGTGTATTTTTAATTGACCGTCATAAGTGTTTTCGTTTAAACCAGGTAAACTAGCAATGTTACCATTTTCATACCCAGGAATGTTTCTGAAAGCATCTAGTTTAAATATTTTACCCGTTTGATCTTTAAATATCTGAGCATTGTTTATGTTAAAAATAGCATTAAGATTATTAACATCTGTTACTTCAAATTGTTTGTTTAAGATGTCGTAACCATATCTAATATTTTCAAAACTTCTTTCTTTAATCCTTCCGTTATACCCAAAGTTTAATGCTAAGTTTTCTGAAGTTTTATAAGTTAAGTTTACTCTACTGTTTAATTCTTCATCAATAATTTTTTGAAAATAACGTTGGTTATCAAAAGAGTTATTCGTGTAAAAAACAGGATTAGTACTAGGATCGTTGTCTAAAGAATATTGAAAGTTTTCTAAACTAATTCTTTTTCTGTCTGGCTCATGAGCGAAAACATTATTATAACCAATACCCCAAGTTAACTTTAGTTTATCATCTTCAAATTTATGATCACCAGTTACTTGATTTACAAAAACAAGATCTTGATTATACTGCACATTCATTTGATAAAAACCTTCATCAGTATTTCTTAAAGCATCTCTGTTTTCACCTAAACCTTTATAACCATAGTAACCAACTTCATCACCAGAATTGTTTAAGAAAAGAGAAGTGAATTTTAGTTTATGTTCGCTATTAATTTTATACAAAGCACTTAACATTGCTGTTGTAGAAGTTGAGTAAGAGTATTCTTTTGCGTTCGGATATTTCTTTTTAAATACATTAGAAAAATCAACAATAGGACCTTCTCTATATTCAAAATCTCTACTAAAAGAAGCTGTTCCGAAAAGGCTTAACCTAGATCCGTCATTAAAATTAAAAGATTTACCAGTATTAATACCAATAGAATTGTTAACAGGGCTACTAGCATTTATAGGATCTACGCCATGAGAAAGTACAACTGCATACGGATTACTTTTAAACCTATTGTAGTACCCAAAATCACCAGTTCCTTCGCTCTTTTTAAAATCTTCGCCCATTGCCCTAGAGTTTACACCAGAACTAAGATTTACTTCTACAAATCCGTTACCTTTATATTCTTTAGATGAAACATCGATGTTACCTGCAGCAAAATCTCCATAAAAAGTAGAAGAATAAGCTTTACTGATAGATACGTTTTGGATAATATCCGAAGGAAATAAATTTAAATCGATGTTTTTCTTAGCAATGTTGTTTGATGGCAATGATAAGCCATTCATTGTGGTATTTAAATAACGATCTCCTAAACCACGAACATATACATTGCTTGAACCTTCTTGCTTAGAGACTCCAGAAATTTTAGATACTGCTCCTGCCGCATCAGATATTCCTTTTGATGATAGCTCTTCGGCACCAATACTTTCTTTAATAACAACGGCCTTTTTTTGTTCAAGTAATAAAGCGCTGGCTTTATCTTTACTTGTGCTACCTTTAATTTCAATTTCATCTAAAGCAACACCTTCGTTTGCCCCTAATTGTTGGTTAAGGGTTATTGTTTGATTGGCTGTAACAATAATTTGTTTTTCTATGGTTTGATATCCAACAAAACTAAAAACTACTATTTGGTTTCCTGTAGGAACATTGAGTGTATACTTACCATCAAAATCGGTAGTTCCTCCAATAGTTGTTCCTTTAATAAAAACATTAGCAAATGGCAATGCTTCGTTGTTGATCTCTTTATCTGTAACAAGACCATTAACTGTTCCTTTGTCTTGTGAATAAGCAAAACTGCAAAGGCCTAAAAGAGTTATTAATATTAAATTTTTCATTCTAATTAACTTACGTTTTAAATACAATGCAAATCTGACGTTATATTGTAAAGCTAATGTTACACGCAAATTATGCTTGTTTTATTAGAATGTTTCTTAAATGTTAATGAAGGCTTGTTTTGTTATGAGAATATTAACTGTAGATTACGAAAAAACCGAAAAGCTTACATAAGCTTCCCGGTTTCAGTATATTGTATGTATTACTAGGTTATTTATATATTTTAAAGCCTAAAGTGTAAGTTCTTGGGTTTGCAGGACCGTAAATAAAGTTACTATCACGTTCCTTGCCTACATCGAAATTTGTTTGATAAGCATCAAAAACGTTCTTAATACCTACAAAAAATTCGATATTACTATCTAACTTTTCTAATTCAAAATTATAACTTGTTTTGACTCCTACATTAAAGAAATTAGGAGATTTAAAATATTCGTCATTCGTTAAATTTAAATTAGAAGCTAAATGAAGCACATCCATTTTACCAGTATACACTACATTTAAAGCCGTTTTAAATTTCTGATTTGGAGTATATGTTGCTGTTGCATATCCGTAAGTAGTTGGAGTGCGTAAAAATTCTTTCTTCAGATTTAAAGCATCAGAATTATTAATAGCAGTATTGTATTTACTCGATTGATACGTAAAACCAGCGTCAAACTGAAAAATTCCGTCGTAGTTTAATCTTGTTTCTAAAGTAATTCCTTTTACAATAGCTCCATCACCATTTCTTTTTTCAAAAACTTCACCAAATTCATCTTCCCCTATAGATTCTAAAAAGAAAGCATCATTTAAGTTGGTATAAAAACTTTCAACTGTAAAGCCGTATATATAGTGTTCTGTTGGTTGATCGTAATTAAAAGAAACGGTATAACTATTAGAGCGTTCTCTTTTTAAATCATCAGCAAGTTGTACTCTCGATATTCCGCCACCTGCAAAAGCAATATGTAAATCGGTATCAAAAGCTTGTGGTGCTCTAAAACCGGTTCCCCAAGTTGCTCTTACTTGTGCTTTTTCAAAAGGTTTAAAAAGTAAAGAAACGCGTGGACTCGCCACATTATTGGTTATTAATTTTTTGGTTCCGTCTCTTTTTAAAGCATCTAATTTATGATGATCATAACGAACACCAGCAAGTAAATTCCACTTTTCGTTTATTTCCCAATCACTCTGAAAAAAAAATCCGTAGTTTTTAGTAATCTGATCAACAACATATTTATAAGCATCAATTTCGTCATACACATCATCTTGCACAAATTCACCACCAATAGTTAATACATTATTTCCTTGTAAGAAATCTTCTAGTTTATGATTAAATTGAATTCCTCCTTGAAACGTAGTCGTTTCAGAATTCCCGTAAGGTGGATTTGCCAAATGCGCTGTATCTTCAGGAGTTTCAATTTCTGGACGAATACCTGTGTAATGATCTCTGCCTGTATATTGAGAAGCAAAATAGGTAATTAATGAGCTTTTATCTTCATTAAAATTAATTTGATAATCAATATTACCAATATACACATCGTGTGTTCTTTCTTCGGATTGTAACGCAAAATGCGGCGCGTTTTTAATCATTTCGCCACCATAACGGTATTCATTCATTTTACTAAAGTTAATTTCTAACTTCTGATTTTCTGTTGGTAAAAAAAATAAATTAGTACCAAATGAGTTATTCTTTAATTGAGGTAGTTCAGAGAAGTTATCTCCATTATGATCGTAAATCTCACGAGTTCTATTGTTGATAAAAAAAGAAATCCCAGCATTTTTATTTTCGTTAACAACAGTTGCATTACCCGCAATGATATGATCTGAAGCGCCTTTAAAATTTTGATAAGTATATTGAATACTATAATCGTTTTTTTTAGGAACATTGGTAATCACATTAACGGTTCCTCCAATAGCGCTCGATCCGTATAGTGCCGAACCTCCACCGCGAACAACCTCAATACGATCTATCATATTGGTAGGTATTTGCTCTAAACCATATAAACCGGTTAGCGGACTAAAAATTGGTCGCCCATTTATTAATATTTGAGAATAACCACCCGCCAATCCGTTCATACGTAACTGTGTGTAATTACAAGTTTGGCAATCGGTTTCTACACGCAGTCCAGTCTGAAATTTTAAACCTTCAGATAAATTACACGCCTGTACATCCGCTAAAGTTTCACTGTTAATTACGTTTACAATTATAGGGTTTTTAGTACTTCGCCTATCTGTTCTTGTTCCTGTTACGGTAATTTGATCTAAAATTTCAGCAGTTTCAGTTAAAATAAAATCTACTTTTTTCTCTTCAGTTGATTTTAAGTTGATGTTTTTTCTTTCTGATAAAAATCCAATAGAGGAAGCAATTAAAATAAATTTATTTTTCGAAGTTTCTACTGTGTAATTTCCATTCTCATCTGTAGTTGTTCCAATGTTTGTTCCTTTTACAAGAATGTTTACAAAAGGAACTGTTTCTCCTTTTGTATTGGTTGTTTTTCCTGTAATTATTTGCGCTTTTACAAAGGTAGTTACAAATAGAATAATTAAAAAAACAGCATTTTTCATGGGTACTTTATTTATTATTTTTTCACAAAGGTAAAATAATTTTTAGATAAGACTAAAAATTATTTTATATAAATGAAAATTTATATATTTGTAAAGTCAAAAAAATACAATGTTTAGTCAATCAGAAGAAAATTATATAAAAACCATTTATCACCTAGCAGCAATATCTGATAAAGGAATCAGTACAAATGCTATTGCTAAGCGATTAAAAACAAAGGCTTCTTCGGTAACAGATATGATTAAAAAATTATCTGAAAAAAAAGTAGTTGTTTATAAAAAATATCAAGGGGTTACTTTAACTGAGTTCGGAAAAAAAACTGCGGCTAGCATTATTCGTAAACACCGTTTGTGGGAGGTTTTTTTGGTAGAAAAACTTAATTTTTCTTGGGATGAAGTGCATGAAGTAGCAGAGCAATTAGAGCATATAAAATCGCCAAAACTAATAGACGAGTTAGATGCTTTTTTAGGACATCCTAAAAGAGATCCGCATGGAGATCCAATTCCCGATAAGGAAGGGAATTTACCACAAATAAAAAAAAGCTTGCTAGCTACCTTACAAAAAAACGAAAAAGGAGTTTGTGTAGGTGTTAACGATACTTCTTCTGAGTTTTTACGTTTTTTAGATAAGCAAGAAATCGGATTAGGACTCAATATAGAAGTGTTAGACAAAGAACCTTTTGATGATTCTTTTTTAGTAAAAATCAACGAGAAAGAAATGACGATTTCAAACAAAGTAGCAAACAATATATATATACAAAAAAATTAAGATGAAAAGAATAGCATTATTATTTGTAATCTTATTAGCAGTAAGTTGTGGTGAAAAAACAAAAAACGAAAATGGTAAATTAAAAGTAGTTACAACCACTACGATGATTACCGATTTAATAAAGAATATTGGAGGCGATAAATTAGAGGTTAAAGGTTTAATGGGTGCAGGAGTAGATCCGCATTTGTATAAAGCTAGTGAAGGGGATGTTTCAAAATTATTTAACGCCGATATTGTTGTCTATAACGGATTACATTTAGAAGGGAAATTAGAAGAGGTTTTTGAGAAAATGCAACATCAAAATAAAAAAACGATTGTTGTTTCTGACGTAATTAATAAAACTAACTTGATAAGTTCAGAGTTGTTCGCTTCAAATTACGATCCTCATATTTGGTTTGATCTTAATAATTGGAGCAAGATAACATCGTACGTAGCAGAAAAATTAGCAGAAATAGATGCTAAAAATGCTCCTTTTTATCAGCAAAATGCGAAAGAATATTTAGAGAAACTAGTAGCTTTAAACAAAGAGGTTGAAGGCAAAATAAACGAATTGCCAATAGAAAAAAGAATTTTGGTAACTGCACACGATGCTTTTAATTATTTCGGAAGACAGCATCAATTTAATGTTGTTGGTTTACAAGGCTTGTCTACCGCAACAGAAGCAGGTGTTCAGGATGTTCAAAAAATAACGAAATTTATTATAGAAAATAAGGTAAAAGCAATTTTTGTAGAAAGTTCTGTTCCAAAACGAACTATTGAAGCTTTACAAGAAGCAGTAAAATCTAAAGGGCAAGAGGTTGTAATTGGCGGAACGCTATATTCTGATGCATTAGGAAGTGCAGGAACAGAAGAAGGAACTTATATAGGTATGTATAAAGCAAACGTTAATACGATTGTTAACGCATTAAAATAATATGGAAGCAAAATACGCAGTAACAGTTGATGATTTAACGGTTGCTTATAACTATAAACCGGTACTTTGGGATATTGATTTAGCAATTCCTGAAGGAGTTTTAATGGCTATTGTTGGGCCAAACGGTGCAGGTAAATCTACCTTAATAAAATCTATTTTAGGAATTATAAATCCGATAGCAGGAAGTGTTTCTATTTATGGAAAACCCTATGATAAACAACGAAAATTAGTTGCTTATGTTCCGCAAAAAGGAAGTGTAGATTGGGATTTTCCTACGACAGCTTTAGATGTTGTTATGATGGGAACTTATGGTAGTTTAGGTTGGATAAAACGACCAGGAAAAGCACAAAAAAAAACAGCATTAGAAGCACTAGAAAAAGTGGGGATGTTAGCTTTTAAAAGTAGGCAAATCTCTCAGCTTTCAGGAGGCCAACAACAGCGTGTTTTCTTAGCGAGAGCCTTGGCACAAGATGCATCTATTTATTTTATGGATGAACCTTTTCAGGGAGTTGACGCGACTACCGAGGTTACCATTATTAATATTTTAAAAGAATTGCGAAAAGCAGGAAAAACAGTAGTTGTAGTACATCACGATTTACAAACTGTTCCTGAATATTTCGACTGGGTAACTTTTTTAAACGTAAAAAAGATAGCAACAGGCCCTGTGAAAGAAATTTTCAATGATGATAACCTAACGAAAACTTACGGAATTAATTATAAAGTAAGTGTGCAGCAGTAATGGATTTACAAGAATATTTTAAACTCGTTTTTTCAGATTATACACTTCGAACAATCACTATCGGAACCGCTATTTTAGGTGCTATTTGTGGTATGTTGGGTAGTTTTGCGGTGCTAAGAAAACAAAGTTTATTAGGAGATGCAATTTCACATGCATCACTTCCGGGTATTGCCATTGCGTTTTTGATTACAGGTACAAAAGATACTAATGTTTTATTGTTAGGAGCATTGATAAGTGGATTAATCGGAGCTTTTTGGATACGCGGAATTGTAAAAAACACGCATTTAAAAACAGATACTGCTTTAGGGCTAATTCTTTCTGTTTTCTTCGGATTCGGAATGTTACTTTTAACTTTTATACAGAAACTACCAAACGCAAATCAATCAGGTTTAGATAAATTTTTATTTGGTCAAGCAGCAACATTGCTAATTAAAGATGTTTGGTTTATGGCAATCGTTACAGCTATTTGTTTAGCGGTATTATTGCTTTTTTGGAAAGAATTTAAACTCTTATTATTTGATGCTGATTATGCAAAAACCTTAGGTTTTAATATAAAATTTATAGATGCTTTAATAACTTGTTTCATCGTATTAGCGATTGTTTTAGGATTGCAAACAGTAGGTGTTGTTTTAATGAGTGCCATGTTGTTGGCGCCAGCAGCAGCAGCACGTCAATGGACAAACAGCTTAAGTACCATGGTGGTTTTAGCAGCTGTTTTTGGTTCGCTTGCCGGTGTTGTGGGTACGGGAATTAGCGCAAGTCAATCTAATTTATCAACAGGGCCTGTAATTGTGTTAGTTGCCGCAGTATTTGTAGTGTTTTCATTTGTTTTTTCACCTTCAAGAGGGTTACTTTTTCGTCAAATTCGTTTTTTAAAGAACAGACGCGATTTACAGTTACATAAAACCTTGTCTTTTATGTTTGATTTGGTGAAAACACATGAAGATAAATCGCATCCGCATGCGGTAAGGATTTTAAATAACTTTCAAGGATATACAAGAGGTACTTTAAAAGAATTAGAAGAAAAAAAATATATAAAAGTGCAAGGTAAAATGTGGTCGATGACGGAAGAAGGATATCAGTTTGCAGGTAATTTGTATAATCAACATATAGAAAATGAGTAGTGCTCAGATAGAAATACAATTAATAGCAAGTTTAGTAGCAGTGGCTTGTGCAATACCTGGTGTGTTTTTAGTGTTACGAAAAATGGCATTAATTAGTGATGCAATTAGTCATTCTATTTTACCAGGTTTGGTAATTGGTTTTTTTATTACGCACGATTTAAATTCTCCTTTATTAATTTTAATGGGAGCATTATCAGGAATTTTAACTGTGGTATTGGTTGAGTATATTCAAAAAACCAAATTAGTAAAAGAAGATACGGCAATTGGTTTAGTATTTCCGGCATTGTTTAGTATTGGTGTGCTTTTGATAGCCAAAAATGCAAACGATGTTCATTTAGATGTAGACGCTGTTTTATTGGGTGAATTGGCTTTCGCCCCGTTTGATAGATTGTTAATCAACGGAACAGATATTGGACCGAAATCATTATGGATTATAGGAACAATATTAGTAATTACCTTAAGCCTTTTAATTGCTTTTTTTAAAGAACTAAAAATAAGTACGTTCGACGCTGGTTTGGCAACAGCCTTAGGTTTTTCGCCAATTGTAATTCACTACGGATTAATGAGTGTGGCATCGATAACAACAGTTGGAGCTTTTGATGCAGTCGGAGCAATATTAGTTGTAGCCTTAATGATTGCACCAGCGGCCACCGCTTATTTATTAACGAATGATTTAAAGAAAATGTTAGTTTTTTCTGGGTTATTTGGTGTGTTTTCGGCCATTTCGGGTTATTGGGTAGCGCATTGGTTAGATGCTTCAATATCTGGATCTATGATTAGTATGCTTGGTTTAGTGTTCTTTTTTGTGTATTTATTAGCACCCAACAGAGGGTTAATTTCAGTAATTTACCGAAACAGGCAACAACAAAAAGAAGTGCAATTACTTACTTTTTTGTTGCACTTAAATAATCATACTGAAAAAAGAGAAAGACATATTAATCATTTAAATGAACATATAAATTGGCATAAAATAAAAGCTAAATCAATTGTTGATTTAGCAGAGAAAAATAATATGATTGTTATAGGAAATCAAATTATATCACTTACCAAAAAAGGAAAAATCTTTACCGAAAAGGCAATAGATTATATTATAACTAACGACGATTCTAAGATTGAATCAATGAAAAAAGATTTCTTTTTGTTTAGAGGATAAACAACAATATTTCTGCTCTCTGCTTTCTTATTTTCTTTAAATAGGTTACTTTGCATAAAAAAATAACCTGTGCAAAATTCTTCTAATTTTGAAGTGTACAATGCTTCTGCTGGTAGCGGAAAAACGTTTACGCTTGTAAAAGAATATCTAAAAGTTTTATTGAGTTCTGATGATATTTTCACCTTTCAGAAAATATTGGCAATTACATTTACCAATAAAGCTGCTGGTGAAATGAAAGAGCGTGTATTAGAAAATTTACAAGAATTTTCTGAAGGAAAAGAAAATGATTTGTTTCAAATTATTATCAATGAAATTACAATTGATAAACAAACCGTTAAAGACAGAAGTAAGAAAATATTAGATGCTGTTTTACAAAACTACTCCGCTTTTTCAATTACTACGATTGATAGTTTTACACATAAAATAATTAAAAGTTTTGCGTACGATTTAGGATTGTCGCTAAATTTTGAGGTTGAAATGGATGCTGTTTCTTTATTAAATGAAGCTGTTGATGTATTAATTTCTAAAATTGGAACTGATAAAGATTTAACGAAATTATTAATTGATTTTTCACTTGATAAAGCAGATGATGATAAATCGTGGGATATTTCTCTTGAGTTAAATGAGTTTTCTAGAATTTTATTAAATGAAGATGATACCAAACATTTTAGAAAGCTCGCAGATAAAAAACTAGCAGATTTTACGAGTTTAAAAAGTAAACTATCTAAACATCAAAAAGAGATAAAAACTCAATTTTCAGCAATTGGGTCTCAGGGAATAGCGATTATAGAAACGGCACAAATAAATCATAAAGATTTTTATCGCTCGATGTTGCCGAATCATTTTTTGGCGTTGTCTCAAAATCCAGAGAAAGCAAAGTTTTTCGAAGATTCAAAGCTTCGCGAACGTATCGAAGAAAATAATTTTTATGCAAAATCAAAATCAGACGACATAAAAAATGCTATTGAAAGTGTTTTGCCAGAATTGTTGAACTTATACAGTCAATCAGAAGAATTGTATCAGCAATTTTTAATGAACAAATTGGCATTAAAAAGTATCATTCCGTTAGCAGTTTTAAATCATATTAATTTAGAGTTAACAGATATAAAAGAAGAAAATAATATCCGATTAAATGCCGAGTTTAATCAATTAATTTCTGACAATATTAAAGATCAACCAGCGCCGTTTATTTATGAAAGAATTGGGCAACGGTTTATGCATTATTTTATTGATGAAATGCAAGATACATCGGTCTTACAATGGCAAAATATAATTCCGTTAATCGACAATGCATTAGCGCAAGAAAAAAGTAATTTGTTGTTGGTTGGTGATGGTAAACAAGCTATTTATCGTTGGCGTGGCGGTAAAGCAGAGCAGTTTATTTCTTTAGGCTCGGATATTGAGAATCCCTTTCATGTTCCGAAAGAAATAAAAACATTAGAGACTAATTATAGAAGTTACACGGAGGTAATTGATTTTAACAATCAATTTTTTCAGCACACGTCAAACTTTCTTCAAAATGAAAATTATAAGCAATTATTTATTGAAGGAAATCAGCAGTTAACAACGGCAAAAAAAGGCGGATACGTTTCGTTGTCTTTTTTAGATAAGGAAGAAGAAAAAGAAGATGAGGTTTTAAAATACCCGAAGAAAATATTAGAAACAATTAAAAGTTTAGAGACTGAGTTTTCTTTGAATGAAATTTGTGTATTAGTTCGTAAGAAAAAAGACGGAATTGCAGTGGCAAATTATTTATCTGAAAACGGAATTAACATTATTTCTTCAGAAACATTGTTGTTGCAAAATAGCTCGAAAGTAAATTTTATTGCTAATGTTTTACAAGTAATTCAACACCCAAATGATAAAGAAGCATTACTAGAAGTGTTATATTTTTTACATGAACATTTAGAGTTGAAAACGAAAAAAAATGCTTTTATATCAGCAATGATTCATCAGCCAAATGATGCAATTTTTAAAGAGTTATTAGGCTACCAAGTATCTTTCGAATTAGCTGATTTTCATCAATTACCGTTTTATGAAAAAGTAGAAGAAATCATCCGAAGTTTTAAATTGATAAACTCTTCAGATGCCTATGTGCAATTCTTTTTAGATGTGGTTTTAGAACAACAGAGAAAAGGAACGAGTATTCAGGAGTTTTTAGATTTTTGGGAAGATAAAAAAGCAAATTTAAGCATTGTGGCTCCCGAAAGTGGAAACGCTGTTCAGGTAATGACGATTCATAAATCGAAAGGACTAGAATTCCCGGTGGTTATTTTTCCGTACGATTTAGAAATTTATCGACAAATAAATCCGAAAATTTGGTTGGATGATTTACCTGCCGATTTTGAAAATTTTAAGGAATTATTAGTGCCGTTTAATAAAGATTTAAAAGCTATAAACGATCGAAGTTTAGAAATATATAACCAACAAAGAGAGGAACTAGAATTAGATAATTTTAATCTTTTGTATGTAGCTTTAACGCGTTCGGTAGAACAGTTGCATGTAATTACCGAATATAAAATTACGGCTAAAGGAGAAGAGAATGTTAATTTTTATTCGGGAATATTCATCAATTATTTAAAGGAAAAAAATCTGTGGAATAATGATCAATTAGCATATTCTTTTGGAGATATAACGCGAATAAGTAAACGTAAACAAATCGCTTCTTTAGCAGAGGTTCAAGAAGAATTTATATCTACGCCTTGGCAAGAACACAATATTCATATGTTAGCAAGTGCTTCTAAATTATGGAACACCGAACAAGGAAAAGCAATTGAGTTTGGAAACTTGATTCACGAAATGATGGCGAAAATTACAACCCAGCGCGATGTAGAGAAAATAGTGAATCAATACGAGCAACAAGGTGTAATAGATAAAGAACAAGCAAAAACGATTAAAACGGATATTAATAAAATTGTAAGTCATTCTGAATTGCGGCATTATTATTCACAAGAAGTAACTATATATAATGAGCGTGAAATTGTTGATGTTGATAATCAGATTTTAATTCCCGATCGATTGGTGCTTGGTACGAATAAAGCAGTAACTATTATCGATTATAAGACAGGGAAACCATCCAAGAGTTATCACCAACAATTATTACGATACGAACGTGTATTAAAATCAATGAATTTTAAGGTAGATAAAAAACTACTCATATATATTAATGAAGAAATTTTGGTTGAAGAAGTTTAACAATTAACTTTGACCCTTTAAATATAAATACCACATCGATTGTAGGTGTAACTAAAATATAAATTATGTACGGAAAAATAAAAGAACAATTACAGCAAGAAATTCAAGAAATTAAAGAGGCCGGATTGTACAAGTCAGAACGTATTATTACATCATCTCAAGATGCGGCTATAAAAATAGCAACCGGCGAAGAGGTAATTAATTTTTGTGCGAATAATTATTTAGGATTGTCAAATAACCCCGAAGTAATTCAAGCAGCAAAAGATACTATGGATACGCATGGTTTCGGAATGTCGTCTGTTCGTTTTATCTGTGGAACACAAGATATTCACAAACAACTAGAAGCAAAAATTGCAGAATTCTATACAACTGAAGATACGATATTATACGCTGCTGCCTTTGATGCAAATGGTGGCGTTTTTGAGCCGTTATTAACAAAAGAAGATGCTATTATTTCAGATAGTTTAAACCATGCTTCTATTATAGACGGAGTTCGTTTGTGTAAAGCAGCTCGTTATCGTTATGATAATAATGATATGAGTTCTTTAGAAGCACAGTTAATTGAAGCGAATAAACAAGAACACCGTTTTAAGATTATTGTTACTGATGGGGTTTTCTCTATGGATGGAATTGTAGCAAAGCTTGATGAAATTTGTGATTTAGCTGATAAATACGATGCAATGGTAATGGTTGATGAATGTCATGCTACAGGTTTTATCGGTAAAACTGGTCGTGGTACTGTTGAGCTTAAGAATGTAATGGATCGTGTTGATATTGTAACTGGTACCTTAGGAAAAGCACTTGGTGGTGCTATGGGAGGTTACACAACAGGAAAAAAAGAAATTATAGAAATATTACGTCAGCGTTCTCGTCCGTATTTATTCTCAAACTCATTAGCGCCATCTTTAGTAGGAGGTGCATTAAAAGTTTTTGATTTAATTTCTAACGATACTTCTTTAAGAGATAAACTAGAGTGGAATACAAATTACTTTAGAACAGAAATGGAAAAGGCTGGTTTCGATTTAGTAGGTGCTGATGCGGCTATAGTGCCAGTTATGCTATATGATGCGAAACTTTCTCAGAATATGGCAAATAAGTTATTAGAAGAAGGGATTTATGTGATAGGTTTTTTCTTTCCTGTTGTTCCTAAAGAAAAGGCAAGAATACGCGTGCAATTGTCAGCTGCGCATGAAAAAGAACATTTAGATAAAGCGATTAAAGCTTTTGTAAAAGTAGGGAAAGAGCTGAAAGTGATTTAAATATCTTAGATGAAAACTTGCATTTATTGTAAGTTTTTGTAGATTTGCTTTTGTAAATAAGTTTTAACAACTTACATTTGCTTAATATATAAACGAACTTTTAATTTAAATTTTTTATAATGAAACAAATCAAATTAGCTGTGATAGCTTTGTTTACGTTCGCTACTTTAGGAACGATAAACGCACAAGATTCAGACAACCCATGGGCGGTTGGGTTTGGAGTTAACGCTGTAGACGTTAGAATTCCAACTGAATTTTCAGATTATGCAAAAGATTATATCGGTACTGGTGACTGGAATGTGCTTCCGTCAATCTCTAGAATTGCTGTAGGAAAGTATTTAAACGATGGTTTTACTTTACAGTTAGCTGGGTCTTTAAATAAGATTGAAACAGTAAGAACTAAAAATGATTCAGATGAACTTTACTGGGCTATCGATGCAAACGTAAAGTACGACTTAAATAACTTAGTAGGTCAAACTTCTTGGTTTGATCCTTATGTATATTTAGGGGGAGGTTATACTTCTTTAGCTGATCAAGGTGAAGGGATGTTAAATGCTGGTTTTGGTTTCAATACTTGGTTTAACGATAACTTAGGTTTAAACTTTCAAACTGGTGGTAAAAAAGAATTTAGTGATAAAGTACAAGATCACTTCCAACATTCAGTTGGTTTAGTGTTTAAATTTGGTGGTACTGATACTGATGGTGATGGTGTTTTCGATAAAGACGATGCTTGTCCAGAGGTTGCAGGATTAAAAGAATTTAACGGATGTCCTGATACTGATAATGACGGAATCAAAGATGCTGATGATGCATGTCCTGAGGTAGCTGGTTTAGCTGCTTTAAACGGATGTCCTGATACTGATGGTGATGGTATTGCTGATAAAGATGATGCTTGTCCTACTGAAAAAGGAACTAAAGCTAATAACGGGTGTCCTGATACTGACGGAGATGGTGTTGTAGATGCTAAAGATAAGTGTCCTGCTGTAGCAGGTCCTGCTGATAATGCAGGTTGTCCTTGGCCAGATACTGATGGTGATAGCGTTTTAGATAAAGACGATAAATGTCCTAAAGTTGCAGGTGTTGTTTCTAACAACGGATGTCCTGAAGTAGTAATTACTAAGGCAGCTGAAAAGAAATTAAATGATTTCGCAAGAGCTATCTATTTTAACTCAGGGAAAACAACTTTTAGAGCTGGAGTTTCTGGTAAATTAGATTTAATTGCTGCGATCATGAAAGAATATTCTAAAGCTAAATTTAGTATTCAAGGTCACACAGATAGCCAAGGTAGAGCTGCTAATAACAAAAAATTATCTGAAAGAAGAGCTAAGGCTGTTTTAGATTATTTAGTAGTTAAAGCTGGTATTGCTAAGTCAAGATTAGTTTCTGCTGGATTTGGTGAAGACTATCCTATTGCTGATAACAAAACTAGAGCTGGAAGAGCTCAAAACAGACGTGTTGAAATTAAATTAACAAAGTAATTTAATTAAAACCTAAGTTTTATGAAAAGCCTCACATCTGTGAGGCTTTTTTTTGTGTAATATTTTTAGTAAAAATAGCATGAAAGACTTTTTAAATTCCGCTAAAAAAATTACCTTTGCACTTTGAAAAATGAGCTAAAGCTCACATAGCAAATTAAATAACTTTAATTACATATAGTAATGTCTACAATAACAGGTAAAGTTTCTCAAATTATTGGTCCAGTTATCGATGTTGAGTTTAATACAGAAAATGCTGAATTACCAAAAATTTACGATTCATTAGAAATTAAAAAAGCTGATGGTTCAATTTTAGTATTAGAGGTTCAACAACATATAGGTGAAGATACAGTTCGTACTATTTCAATGGATGCGACAGATGGTTTAAGTAGAGGTACAGAAGTAATCGCTACAGGAAGCCCAATTCAAATGCCAATAGGAAGCGATATTTATGGTCGTTTATTTAACGTAACTGGTGATGCTATTGACGGATTAGGTAATTTACCTAAAACCGGTGATGCAGGATTATCAATTCACCGTCAAGCACCAAAATTTGAAGACTTATCAGTATCAACAGAAGTGTTGTTTACAGGTATTAAAGTAATTGATTTAATTGAGCCGTATGCAAAAGGAGGTAAAATTGGATTATTTGGAGGAGCAGGAGTAGGTAAAACAGTTTTAATTCAAGAGTTAATTAACAACATCGCAAAAGGACACGGAGGTTTATCTGTATTTGCTGGTGTAGGTGAAAGAACTCGTGAAGGAAACGATTTACTTAGAGAGATGTTAGAATCAGGAATTATCAAGTATGGTGATGATTTTATGCACTCTATGGAAGAAGGAGGATGGGATTTATCTAAAGTAGATAAACCAGGAATGAGAGACTCTAAAGCTACTTTCGTATTCGGACAAATGAACGAGCCACCTGGAGCAAGAGCACGTGTTGCATTATCTGGTTTAACAATTGCTGAATATTTCCGTGATGGAGCAGGAGAAGCACAAGGAAAAGATGTTCTTTTCTTCGTAGATAACATCTTCCGTTTTACACAAGCAGGTTCTGAAGTATCGGCATTATTAGGTCGTATGCCATCAGCAGTAGGATACCAACCAACATTAGCTACAGAAATGGGAGCAATGCAAGAACGTATTACTTCTACTAAGAAAGGTTCTATTACATCTGTACAAGCAGTTTATGTACCTGCAGATGATTTAACAGATCCAGCACCAGCAACAACGTTTGCCCATTTAGATGCAACTACAGTATTATCTCGTAAAATTGCAGAATTAGGTATTTATCCTGCAGTAGACCCATTAGATTCTACTTCAAGAATTTTATCTGCTGAAGTTTTAGGAGCTGAGCACTATGATACAGCAACAAACGTAAAAGAAATTTTACAACGATATAAAGAATTGCAAGATATTATTGCAATTTTAGGTATGGAAGAATTGTCTGAAGAAGATAAATTAGTAGTTCACAGAGCACGTCGTGTACAACGTTTCTTATCTCAGCCTTTCCACGTAGCTGAACAGTTTACAGGTATACCAGGATGTTTAGTTGATATTAAAGATACTATCAAAGGATTTAACATGATTATGGATGGTGAATTAGATAAGTATCCTGAAGCAGCGTTTAACTTAAAAGGATCAATTCAAGAAGCAATTGATGCTGGTGAGAAAATGTTAGCTGAAGCATAGTTTAAATAACAATTAACAATAATTAATTCTATTGAAATTATGTTTTTAGAAATTGTAACTCCAGAAGCTATCTTGTTCTCATCAGAAGTAGATTCTGTTACTGTACCAGGTATTAACGGTGAATTTCAGATGTTAAATAATCACGCACCAGTTGTGTCTATTTTAAATCAAGGAACCGTAAAAGTACATGTGCATACACAAAATCACTTAGTTTTTGATGATTTACATGGCAGCATATTAAGTTTACCAGAAGATGATAAAGTGTTAACTTTAGCTATCAAATCTGGAACTTTAGAGATGAAAGATAATAAAGTAATTATTCTTGCAGATTAATTACTTAAACATCATAAAAAAAAGCCAAACATAAAGTTTGGCTTTTTTTATTTTATAAAGAATTTAACTATTGATTTTAATTATCTTTGTACTAATGAATACAGTATTTTTATTTATAGGAGGCCCAGAGATTTTTGTAATCTTGTTATTAGTCGTTATGTTATTCGGAGCAGATAAAATCCCTGAAATAGCTAGAGGACTAGGGAAAGGTATACGTCAGGTTAAAGACGCTACAAATGATATTAAAAAAGAAATAAACAATAGTGCCAAAAATCAGGGTATAGATACCGACTTTGTAAAAGACATAAACAAAGAGGTAAATGAGGTTAAAGATAATATAGATGATTTTACTGGGCCTATAAAACGTAGGTAGTAAAAATCACTTAACTCTACTTATCGTTAATCCGTCTCTAATAGGTAATAAAACAGTTTCTAAGCGATTATCTTCGTTTAGTTTTCTATTGTATTCTAAGAGAACTTTGGTGTCGATATCTTTCGGATTTAGTTCTTCTACTACTTTTCCACTCCAAAGTACATTGTCAGATAGAATAACACCACCACTATTCATTTTTTCAATAATTAAATCGAAATAATTTAGATAATTTGATTTATCAGCATCTATAAAAACTAAATCGAATTTAGTGTCTATTGTCGGAATAATATCAATAGCATTTCCTATGTATTGCTGAATCTGATTTTTATAATTTGATTTTTGAAAATAAGTACTTTGTAATTCTTCTAATTCTTCATTCTTATCAATAGTATAAAGATTTCCGTCTTTAGTTAAGCCTTCAGCTAAACACAGTGCAGAGTAACCCGTATAAGTACCGATTTCTAAAATAGATTTTGGATTAATTAATTTTGAAATCATCGATAAAACTCTTCCTTGAAAAGCCCCGCTTAACATTCTTGGATTTAATACTTTTTGCCAAGTTTCCTTAGTTAATTCTTGCAATATTTTTGGCTCTTGTTGTGAGTGATTAACAACATAAGTATCAATTTTTTCAGGAAGAAAATGCATGGTTTTATTTTTGACTCAAAGGTATAAAAAAACGGAACTCATTATAAAATAAATTCCGTTTCAATCTTAAAAAACAAGCACATTAATTAAATTTACGTAATTGTTCTTTTAGGATGTCTTTATCTTGGTTAGATAAACATTTTGTTTCGCTTTTACAATTAGCGGCTTTCATTCTAAAAATATCAGACATTCTACTATTTTGTTTAGTATACGTCGCACATATTTTACAGATTATTAAATGCCAATTAAGTTGTGTTTTTTCATAAAATGAAGCTTCTCCATATTGTGCTTTATCACAAATTGTGGTTGCTTCATTACATGTTAATTTAAATTTTTTAAACATTACCTTTTACTTGTTAAACCAATTTTTTTCCATACAACTTCTTAACTGTGTTCTTGCTCTGTGGATGATTACCCATAGGTTCGACGGAGTGATATTTAATTCCTTACAAATTTCGTCGGTCTCAAACTCTTGAATGGTTTTCATTCTAAAAACCATAGCGTATTTTTCAGGTAAATTATCGATACAGCTATCTAATTGAGATTTCAATTCTGCATTTTCAATACCTTTATCAATCTCATTATCCCAAGACTGTGGTACACGTTCTTCAATCCAATCTCCTTCATTCTCGCCATTTTCATGAAAATTCATCCTAACTTCGGCCTTACCTTTGTTAGAGTTTATTTTTCGATAATGATCTATTACTTTTCTTTTTAATATTGAAACCAACCATGTTCTTTCTGTTGATTTTCCTTGAAAATTTTTAGCAGACTTAAGTCCGGCAAAAAAAGTTTCTTGAACTAAATCTTTAGCAATATTCGAATCATTTACACGTGCTACAGCATAATTAAATAAATAATCAGCATAAGCATCTACCCAGTTATTTGGAGATAAAGTGTTGGATTTGTTTGTTTGGTTCATTACCCCAAATATAAGTTAATTTTTATTTAATGAAGTCTTGTATATTCTACTTAATCCATTAGGATTACTATTAATAAAATTAATAGTCTCTCTCAATGTTTTTCTTGTTTTAAAGCTTTTAGGAATAATACTTTTATTGGTAGTAAAATATAGCGTGTTCGTGGTTGTGTCAACAAACGGACAATAATCTAATTTTTTACTATTAATTTCCTTGCCTAAATTTTTTGCAGGTAACCAATTGTTATTATTATCTTTTTTACTGATATATAAATCTCCTCTACCCAAATCATCTTTCCTCCCATACGATGTAAATATGATAAAGCTTTCATCTGGAGAAACAAAAGCATTAAATTCATATTTTTCTGAATTTACATTATTACTTAACGAAACAGGTTTGGTATATTTATTATTAACAAACCTACTTACATATATATCTTCTTTTCCTTTTGAATTCTCATAAGAAGCAGTAAAAAAAAGATCGCCACTATTTGTAACCGAAGGATAAAATTCATCAGCTAAAGTGTTAATTATTGGCCCAACGTTTATGGGTTTAGACCACTCATCAGCCAATGTGTTTCTTGTAACATACCAAATATCAATATCTTTTTTTATTGCTTCAGAAGCATTGTTTTTTCTGTTAGAAGCAAAAAATAATTTTAATCCATTTGGAGATAAAAAAGGTTCTAAATCTTTATGCTGACCAGAAAAAGAAACTGTTTTAGGTTTAGTCCAAAGATTATTTATTTTTTTTGAAAAGGCAATAAATGAATATTCTTTGGTATAGCTTTCTACAGTAAAATAGAATTCATCACCATTATTATTCATGGAAAAATCCCTAACATTAGGTAATCCATAAAATAATTCAGGTAAGAGCATTTTAGCTTCTTGAGCATTGATATTTTGAACAAGTAATAGTAAGATAATTAATATTTTTTTCATTTTATTTCTTTAAAGATTTACAATTATTTTTACGTCTCATATCTACTAAGTAAATTATTTTCCAGCTTCCATTATCATTAAATAGTTGAAAAGAATTTGCGCCACAATGACTAATTTTTTTATTTAAATAAAATTCATAGGGAGTCCAAACGGAAGCTAAATTTCCATCAATATTAATTTGCCAAGAAATAATTTTTTCTAAATAAGTATGTTCACTTTTTTTATTAGTAATTCCTGTTAGGAGTTTTTCTTTACTATCGGTTACTAATTTTTTATTTCCCTTTTTATCCGTAAAAGTAGTTTGTATTTTAATTGTTGAATGTAAGGTTGAACTCACCAAGGTACTATCGCCTTTATGAAGTCCGTCAAAAAAACTTTCAATAGTCTTTTTTACAGCCATTTTCTCTGTATTATTTTGTGCGTTAACAACGGTCGTAAGAATAAAAAGAATAAGAAATGTAATTATTTTAGGCATAGTCGTTTGGCTTTTAAAAAGTAAAACTATTAAAAAAGAGCTCTCATAAATTATAATTAACACAAGATTAACGACTCTTATAAATATTAACTAATGTATTGCGAACTTACATTTTAGAGATAATTCAAGCGAATAATTGCGTATTTTTACAATCAAGAAAACTTAAAAACAATGTCAGTAGCTAAAAAACAATATAAAAGAGTAACAACGAAGTCTTTAGTAGATATGAAAGCAAACGGAGAAAAAATCTCTATGCTTACTGCTTATGATTATACGATGGCAAAAATTGTAGACGGAGCGGGAATTGACGTGATTTTGGTTGGTGATTCAGCATCAAATGTAATGGCGGGTCATGAAACTACTTTGCCTATCACTTTAGATCAAATGATTTATCATGCAAGTTCGGTTGTAAGAGGTATAGATCGTTGTTTAGTTGTAGTTGATTTACCTTTTGGTAGTTACCAATCAGACCCTAAAGAAGCATTGCGTTCTGCAATTAGGATTATGAAAGAATCTGGAGGACATTCAATAAAATTAGAAGGAGGTAAAGAGGTAAAAGACTCTATTAAGCGCATTTTAAATGCAGGTATTCCGGTAATGGGACATTTAGGATTAACACCTCAATCTATCTATAAATTCGGAACCTATACAGTAAGAGCAAAAGAAGAGGAAGAAGCAGACCAGTTAATGCAAGATGCTTTAATGTTAGAAAGAATTGGGTGCTTTGCTCTTGTTTTAGAAAAAGTGCCAGCAGGTTTAGCTAAAAAAGTAGCAGATGCGCTTACAATACCCGTTATTGGTATTGGTGCGGGTGCTGGGGTAGACGGACAAGTATTAGTTACCCATGATATGATTGGAATGACACATGAATTTAACCCTCGTTTTTTACGTAGGTATTTAGATTTGTATTCTGAAATGACGGGCGCTTTTCAAAATTATATAGCCGATGTGAAATCGCAAGATTTCCCTAGCGAAAAAGAACAATATTAAATTGAAAAGTCTTCTGAAAAGAAGGCTTTTTTTATCATATAAAAAATGAAAATACTTCACCTAGATTCAAACCATTCATTACTTTTAAATCAATTGAATGATTTAGGTTTTATAAATAAAGAAGATTATAAATCATCAAAGTCAGAAATAGAAGCTAAGATTTATCAATACGACGGAATTATCATCCGAAGTAGATTTTCTATTGATGCTACTTTTTTAGACAAAGCAATCAATCTTAAGTTTATTGGTAGAGTAGGTGCTGGTTTAGAAAATATAGATTGTGACTATGCTGAGAAAAAAGGCGTGTATTTAATTTCGGCCCCTGAAGGAAACAGGAATGCCGTTGGTGAACATGCTTTGGGAATGTTGTTATCGCTTTTTAATAAATTGAATAAAGCAGACAAGGAAGTTAGAAACGGAAAATGGTTGCGTGAAGAAAATCGCGGAATTGAACTCGACGGAAAAACGGTCGGCTTAATTGGCTACGGTAATATGGGGAAGTCTTTTGCAAAAAAACTTCGTGGTTTTGATGTAAATGTAATTTGCTACGACATTAAGCCAAATGTTTGTGATGAAAATTGTAAGCAAGTTTCATTAGAAGAATTACAAGAGAAATCGGACGTGTTAAGTTTGCATACTCCACAAACCGAATTAACTAAGAATATGATAAATGCAGATTTTATCAATGCTTTTTCTAAACCTTTTTGGTTACTAAATACAGCAAGAGGTAAATCGGTTGTTACTACCGATTTGGTTGATGCTTTAAAATCTGGTAAAATATTAGGAGCAGGCTTAGATGTATTAGAATACGAGAAAAAATCTTTTGAGAATTTATTTGTAAATCAAGAGATGCCATCAGCATTTAAATATTTAATAAATGCGGATAATGTATTGCTTTCTCCGCATGTTGCAGGTTGGACAGTTGAAAGTAAAGAGAAATTAGCACAAACAATAGTAGATAAAATAAGAGCAAAATTTTGTTAACTTGTAGCTTATAAAATCAGTTATCATGAAATACGAAGCCAATTCACCTGAAGAATATATTGCGCAAGTTCCGGAAGAGCGACAAGCAGTTCTAGAAAAACTGCGTAATACTATAAAAAATAATCTTCCGAAAGGCTTTGAAGAAGGCATGAGTTATAATATGATAGGCTATTATGTACCACATACTATATATCCAGATGGTTATCATTGTGATACAAACTTGCCTCTTCCGTTTATAAATATTGCATCCCAGAAAAATTCAATCAATTTATATCATAGCGGAATTTATGCTAAAATAGAATTATATGATTGGTTTGTTACTGAATATCCGAAGCATTGTAAACGTAAATTAGATATGGGTAAAAGTTGTATTCGGTTTAAAAAAATAGAGGAGATTCCGTTTGACTTAATCAAAGAATTGTGCGTAAAAATGACAGTTAAAGAATGGATTGCTATTTATGAATCAACTATAAAAAAGAAATAATGAAAAAAGGTAAAGTTTTAGGAATTGGCGGTGTGTTTTTTAAAACCGAAAATGTATCAGAAACCAAAGATTGGTATAAAAATAATTTAGGTTTTAATACGGATGACTGGGGTTGTACTTTTTGGTGGAAGGATAACGAAGGAAAAAAAGCATCTACACAATGGAGTCCGTTCACAAAAGATACCAAACATTTTCAGCCGTCAGAGAAAGACTTTATGTTTAACTATCGAGTAGAAAACTTAGTAGAGTTATTAGAAGAGCTAAAAACAAAAGGAGTGCAGGTTTTAGGCAAGGTGGAAGAGTATGATTACGGTAAGTTTGGGTGGATTATAGATTTAGATGGAAATAAAATTGAATTATGGGAGCCAAAAGACGAAGCTTTTTTATAAATTCGGCATCAACTAATTATTAAAAACAAAAAAAATGAATGTAATTGATGAAAATGGAAGCGCTGTTCCAAACCAAGAAAGTAAACGAATTTTAGCAGGTATATTTGGTATTATTATAGGTGCCCTTGGAATTCATAAATTTGTTTTAGGGTATACAAAAGAAGGCTTAATAATGTTACTGGGTACAATTCTTACTTGTGGTATTGCAGGAGCAGTCTTCGGAATTATTGGTTTAATAGAAGGAATTATCTATTTAACAAAATCTGATGAAGAGTTTGTACAGACATACCAAGTAAACCAAAAAGGTTGGTTTTAACCTAAAAGAACTTTTCAATGGAAGAAAGTGATAAAAAGTTAAAAGAAGGTTTAGATAAAGCAAAAGATGTTATGGATACCGTAACAGAAAAAGCTTCAGAACTAGCTGGTGAAACTGGCGAGCGTATTTTAGACGCTGTTGAAGATGTTAAGACTAAAGTTAGCGAAGTTTTATCTGATGAGTCAATCGAAAATATAAAAGAAAAGACTTCTGAGTTTATAAGTGAAGCAAGTGAACACATTGCAGATTTTGCTGAAGATGCTCAAGAAGAATTAAAAGAAGTCACAACAAAAACCAAAAGCTTCTTCCAACGTTTATTTGGAAAATAAAATAAAAGCCCTCTAAAAATATTTTTAGAGGGCTTTTTTTAATATGTAATTAATTTTATTGTTTTCTAAAGGCTAAAGCTTCTTGCTTTTTTTCTTCATTACGATCAATTTTATGGTCAGGCCTTGTCCATTTCGGTTTTTCACCTAAAGTTTCAAATTTAGAATCTTTTGCTTCAACCGATTGTGGTTGTACCTTTTTAGTAAATGGTTTTTGAGGATTCATTCCTAACATTTCAAACATTTTCATGTCTTCATTTACATCAGGGTTCGGAGTTGTAAGTAACTTATCACCTGCAAAAATAGAATTTGCTCCTGCAAAGAAACACATTGCCTGTCCTTCTCTACTCATTTGAGTTCTTCCTGCCGATAAACGTACTTGCGTTTCTGGTAAAACAATACGTGTAGTAGCTACCATACGCACCATGTCCCAAATTGCTACAGGCTTTTCATCTTCTAACGGCGTTCCTTCAACAGCAACTAGTGCGTTAATAGGTGTAGATTCTGGTTGAGGATCTAAAGTAGATAAAGCAACTAACATTCCTGCTCTGTCTGCTGCGTTTTCTCCCATTCCAATAATTCCACCCGAACAAACAGTTACATTTGTTTTACGAACATTACTAATCGTATCTAAACGATCTTGGTAACCACGTGTAGAAATTACTTCCTTATAATATTCTTCCGATGAATCTAAATTGTGATTATAGGCATATAAACCTGCTTCAGCCAAACGTTGTGCCTGATTTTCGGTAACCATACCTAAAGTACAGCAAACCTCCATATCGAGCTTGTTAATGGTTCTTACCATGTCTAAAACTTGGTCAAATTCTGGTCCGTCTTTTACATTACGCCAAGCAGCTCCCATACATACACGAGAACTTCCGCCCGATTTTGCTCTTAAAGCCTGTGCTTTTACTTGTTGAACCGACATTAAATCGTTTCCGTCAACATTGGTGTGGTAACGTGCCGCTTGCGGACAGTATCCACAATCTTCAGAACAGCCACCAGTTTTTATAGATAATAATGTAGAAACCTGCACTACATTAGGGTCGTGACTTTTTCTATGAATTGTTGCAGCTTCGTATAAAAGCTCCATTAAAGGTTTGTTATATATTTCAAGAATTTCTTCTTTGGTCCAGTTATGTCTTACTTCACTCATGAATTCAAGTTGTTTGTGTTGTCAAAAATAAAAAAACTAATTGGCTTTCTATTGTTTTTAGAAGCTATTTCCTGCTTTCGCTACTCGCTTTTTTTTCGGCTGTTCTCGATACAATTTTTTCATCCTTCAAAATTTACTCGAACAGACAGTAAAAAAGAGCTCAAACAAACCGCTATATCAGGGCTAAGCTTGCTTGCTAAGATAGAGCGTAACTTCTATATTTTGATGTTCAATTTCCATTCTTTATTGTCAGGTCGAGCGGAGTCGAGATTATTTTAAGCTTAACGAGTTCTCGACTCCGCTAGAACAGCTATATAATAGATGTCACTTAATTGCTTTTACTATAAATTACTTCCGTCAACCTGAACTCGTTTCAGGTTCTCACCATGAGTTAATACTGTTTGTTGTAAAGATGTGATTCTGAAATAAATTCAGAATAATTAACTTGTATCTAGTTCTGAATCAAAACGAATATTCATTAAAAATTTATAATCAAGAATTATCAGAAACAAAAATTCCGCTATGAAAGCGGAATTTTATACTTATTATTTTAAAGTTTAAGAGGGTGAATTATCCTCTTTAGCTTCTTCTATGTTTTTAGACGGTAGGTCTTTACCTTTTAAATACTCAGGCAACTCCATTCCGGCCATGTTAAACATTTCTTGTAAAGGTGGTACTGCTTTGTACATACCCGAAATAAAGTTAGAAGTTGATGTTTTTCCATCTTTCCCTCCACCGTTTTCCCAAACAGTAATTTTATCGATCTTAATATTTTTAATAGCTTCTGCCTGTGTTTTAACCAGTTCTGGTAATTTATCAGCAATTAAAAGTAAAACCGCATCTTTAGAGCTATTACCAGCTGCTTTTACAATTTGATCTAAACCAGCGGCTTGCTTTGTTAAAACTTCATATAAACCTTGTGCTTCTGCTTGTGCTTTAAATAAAATTGCATCGGCTTCACCTTTTGCAATTCTTCTAATATTTTCTGCTGTTGCTTCTGCATCAATTTCTACTTTTCTTTTATCAATTTCTGCAGGAACAATAATATCTGCTAATTGAGAAGAACGCTCTCTATCTGCTCTGGCAACTTCAGCTTCTTGCTCTGCAGCATACGATTCTTTTAAGGCGTTTGCTGTTTGTACTTTTTCTGATGCAATTGCGGTACGTTCTGCTTCTGCTTCACGTTGTCTACGTAAAGAATCAGAATTAGCAACAGCAATTTTTGCAGTATTTTCCCCTTCTACGGCTTTTGCATTTGCAGCAGCTACCTGACTTCTTTCGTCTTGTACTGCATTTGCTTCACCAATAGAACCATCTCTTGTTTTTTCGGCAACCGATTTACGAGCGGCGTTAATTGCATGTGCAGCGGCTTCTTTACCTAAAGCTTCAATATAACCAGATTCATCAACAATATCGGTAATATTTACGTTGATCAATTTTAATCCTACTTTCTTTAATTCTGTTTCTACACTCTGAGAAATATTGGTTAAAAACTTATCTCTATCATTGTTAATTTCTTCTATATCCATAGAAGCAACAACTAAACGTAACTGACCAAAAATAATTTCTTGCGCTAAATCTTGAATACTATCTTGATCTAAACCTAACAATCTTTCTGCAGCATTTTGCATAATTCCTGGCTCTGTAGAAACTCCAATTGTAAACCTACTTGGTACGTTTACACGAATGTTTTGTTTAGAAAGGGCGTTTACTAAATTTACTTCAATAGAAATTGGTGTTAAATCTAAAAACTGATAATCTTGAATTACCGGAAAAATAAATGCGGCTCCACCATGAATACATTTTGCTGATTGGCCACCACCAACTTTACCATAAACTACTAAAATTCTATCCGAAGGACATCTTTTATAGCGTTTAATTAAAGTGATAAATAAGATGAAAATAAATAGAATCGCAATAATGATTCCGATAGGTCCTGCAAACCCATCAATTTGTAATAGTGTTAGTTTTAGCATAGTCAATTTTTATTTTTGAGGTTCAATAATTAATAATCCGTTTGGTGTTACTTCAATTACTTTTATCACGGTTCCCTGTGTTAGATCGGTGTCGTAATTTGTTAGTGCTTCTAATTCTCTTAACGAGTTTTGTACTTTAACATGTACTTTTCCTATTTTAGATTTGTTGGCTCCTACGGTTAAATACACTTCACCAATTGCGTTTAGCGCATTTTTCATTTTTAAAGTTCCGCTAGAAGTTAATTTACTGATGTAGTAAAATAACGCAGCCATCGCTGTCATCATTAATAAACCACAGAAAATAGAAATAAATAGGGTAACACTTTTTGAGTTTCCAGCATCCATACTTGCAATTCCGCTCCATCCAAAAATGGTAAAAAAAGCAACCATATTTTTAAAAGTAAAAAACTGAAATCCTGCACCAGTATCTGCATCTATTTCGGCATCAACATCGCCTACGTCATCAGCGTCAGCACCCACAAAAGTACTTATAAGAACAAATAAAAATATTATGGTTGAAGCAATTGTAACAACCCAATACATTTTTTGAAAAGAAGTTAATTCATTAAACCATTCCATCATAAAGCAATTATTTTAATAAGTTACTAAAAGTAAATAAATAGACTGAAAGAAGCACTATTATTTCGTTAATAAAACAGAAACGGCATTCCCTCCAAAACCAACGGCATTTACTAATATGTTGGTTATTTTTTTAGGATGGTTTTGCTTTTTAGCAAACGGAACTTCAATTGCTTTTTGATGCTGTAAGATTAGTATAGCTAATTCTAAACTAAGTAAGCCAGAAGTACCGAAAGTATGCCCTACTTTCCACTTATTAGTAGTTAAGAAAGGTGTTTTGTTACAAAAAACTTTTTGAATGGCGTTAATTTCTGATGAATCTCCTTTAATGGTTCCTGGTGCATGCATTACAATAACATCAACTTCATCAGGAGAAATTGTGCCTAGAGCCATTTTCATAGATTTCTGAAAACAATCAGCATTTGCAGTAACCGAAGTATTGTGTTTTAAAACCTCTGTAGCATAACCTACACCTTTAATAAGCGCAATTGCATTTTCTTGAACTCCTTTTTCTAAACAAAAAATGGCAGCAGCCTCGCCTAAAACCATCGTGTTTCGTTTCTTTTCTAAATCGAAAGCTTTACACGGATATTCATCGGTTTCTTTCGAGTACACTTTTAACGCTTGCATTTGGGCAATCGTAAAATCGGTTAAAGAAGCTTCGCTAGCACCAATCATAAATTTTTCTGACATCCCTGATTGCAACCATGCAAAGCCGTTTAACAAAGAATGTAATCCTGTAGAGCAGGTTATAGAATGTGAAATTTCTGGTCCGTTACTTTGTAAATCATGGGCAATCCAAGAAGAAATATTTCCTAATGTAGTGGTTGGTGAACTTAAGGTTGATGATTTACCAGTTTCTAAAAATTCTTTGTGATATTTTTCAAATAAAGAAGTTGCTCCTCTTGACGAGCCAATATTAATTCCGAAGTTATCTTCAGAATTCCAATTCGTTTTTTCAATAGCCTTTCTTGCTACATACAAAGTATATATAACCGAATCGTCTAAATTTTTATACTTATTATCTGAATTTCTTATTGCTGCAATAGCAAGTTTATCTTGTTGATTCAAGCTACCTGTCCAAACATTTTTTCTTAGCGTTAAGAAATGTTTTGTATTTAAATAGTTTTCCCAAATTTGCTCTGGATTACTACCTAAAGCAGAAATTGAAGCAAACGAGGTAATAGAAATTGGTTCTTTCAACGTATTAAAGTTTTTACAAAAATAAAGGTAAAATGAAGCATTACGAAATAAATAAATATTTATATTGTGAAAAAAAGAGAACAAATGGAAGTGCAAGAACAAAAAAGTTGGTTTGGTAGAAATTGGGGCTGGGTAGTGCCTGTGGGTGGTTGTGGCTGTGGATGTATCGGACTTATTTTATTGTTCGTTTTTGGTATTGGCGCTGCGTTTTTTGGTATATCAGAAATGATTACAAATGCTACGCCTGTAGAGTATGCTATAGAACAAGCTTCTAAAAATAAAGAAGTACTTCGTTTTTTAGGGGAGCCAATTGAAAAATACGGAATTCCGTCAGGAAATATATCAATAAACAATGATGAAGGAGATGTTGATTTCTCAATTCCGATTTCGGGACCAAACGGAAAAGGAACATTAATTATTCGCGGAATAAGAACTAATGGCGAATGGATTTATGAAGATTTATATGTGCGTATTAAAGAAACACAAGAAGAAATAAATTTATTAGTTAAAGAAAAGGTTTTAGAAGATATCTAAAACCTTTTCGATAGTGGTGTATACTTTTTGTAACTGCTCTTTTGTAATTACATAAGGTGGTTGAATATAAATAGTGTTTCCTAACGGACGTAAAAACACGCCGTCATTCATAAAGTGTTTTAATAATTGATCTCGTAAAGTACCGTAACGATTCGCATTGGTTTTTAAATCGATTGCTAAAATTACACCTTTAGTACGTGTAGTGGTTACTTTAGGATGCTTTTTAATGCGTTCTTCAAACGTTTTGTGAGAAGCTATAATAGTTTGAATGCTTTCTTGAATCTCTGTGGTTTGTAGTAATTCGATACTAGCTAAAGCAGCGCTACAAGCAATAGGATTTGCAGAATAGGTATGACAATGAAAAAAACCTTTTGCAATATCATTACTTAAAAAAGTACTATAAATTTCTTCAGTACAAGAGGTAATTGCCATCGGTACTAAACCTGCAGTTAATGCTTTACTTAAACAAATAATATCTGGTTTTGTAGCAATTTCATCCGAAGCAAAATGATTTCCTGTTTTTCCGAATCCAGTCATCACTTCATCAGCAATCATTAAAATATTATTTTCTTTGCAGAAATTTAAAATCTCGTTTAAATCTTCTGCTTCATGAATTTTCATTCCGGCAGCACCTTGCACTAAAGGTTCGTAAATAAAGCCAGCAATATTATTTTTAGCAACGATTTCTTCTAACTGATTTAAAATTTCTTGATTATTTTTTCCATTCGGAACAGGAATACGCTCAATATCCATTAAAAAATCTTCAAACGGACCGTTGTAAGCTGATAAGCCAGAAACCGACATCGCACCGAAAGTATCACCATGAAAACCATCTTCAAAAGCAATGAAAGTAGTTCGTTTTTCGCCTTTATTAAAATAGTATTGCAAAGCCATTTTTATGGCAGCTTCTACCGCTGTTGATCCGTTATCGTTAAAGAAAATTCGGTTTTGATTTTCTGGAAGAATTTTAATCAATTCTTCGGATAATTTCACAGCAGGTTCGTGTGTAAAATCACTAAACATTATTTGATCTAATGTTTGCATTTGTTGGTAAACACGATTCGTGATAAAATCATTACAATGCCCAAACATACAGGTATACCAGGATGAAATGGCATCGATATATTCATTGCCATTTTCATCAGTTAAAATACATCCTTTGGCTTTTACAATTCCTAAACTATCAGGATGTGTTTGGTGTTGTTTTAACGGATGCCACAAATGTTTCTTATCTCTTTCTTGAAGTGTCATTTTTTATTTTTTCGTTATACTGATAATAGGTTCAACATCAAATTAGCAAGTATATTCTGTAATTACGTTTCTTTTTATCATGTGACCCTGAAACAAGTTCAGGGTGACGTTGGTGTTTATATTTTTATTACATATTTCAGCATCGCATCAAGTTAACTAGTTTTAAATATAACTTTGCTTCGCTATTCAACCAAGAAACAAGTTCAGTACGGCGTTTATAAATTCAATAGTTTTTCTTTAAAAAGCTCGGCGTATTCTCTAACTACATTTTTATCAAAATAAGGTTCCTCATCTATGCGCCCGATTATAGAAGCGTTCGTCATTTTTTTGATGATTTCTTCTGTTGTTTTATGTTCATTTCCAGAGAAAATAATAGCAACATCAAAGCTTTTTTCTTTTAATAGGTTCACTGTTAGTAAAGTGTGATTAATACTGCCTAAATAATGACGAGAAACAACAATTACTTTATAATCGGGTTTGATAATGTCTAAAATAGTATCTGAATTATTTAACGGAACTAATAGTCCGCCAGCACCTTCAATAACTAAGTTGTTTTTGGTTTTTGGTTCGGTAATTTTCGATAATTCAACTGTAATTCCGTCTATTTCTGCAGCTGCATGCGGACTCATAGGCGTGTTTAAGGCATATGAGTTTGGATGAATTATAGTTCCTGAATTAGAAATTAGTTGCTTTATTTTGTGTGAATCAGAATTGTCTAATTCACCTGCTTGTATTGGTTTCCAATAATCAGCTTCTAGTGCCTCAGTTATAATAGCTGATGCTATAGTTTTTCCTACTTCAGTAGAAATTCCTGTGATAAAATATTTTTTCATTTAAAAGATTGTTTTACAATCATTACAAATTAATTTTCTGCTTTCAAAAAAAGGAAACAACATATAGAAAAAGCTTTTTCGTTGTGGTGGAGCAACTAGTATTTTAGAAGAATTGCAGTTTGCACAGTGAATAGTGTTTCCGTTTTTATCTTTTTCATATACTCTAATTTCATTGTATATTGTTATTGCTTTTTCTAAATCATCATTATGTACTAGTAGTTTTACACCGCCTATTGCTTGACTTATTAAGGGGTCAGAATCAATCGTTTTTTCATCCATCAATAAAGTTCTGATGTTATCTGAGTCTAATTTAGATTTAACAAGATGAGCTTCAGTAGAATATTCAAAAACAGTTAAAATAGTGTAGTTATCTCGCATAGTATTTTTTAAACAAAAATAGCAAGATGTTCTAAAATATTGGTAATTTCTTTCCTAGAATTATAAGCATGCAAACAAAAACGTAATCTTTCTTCTCCTTTTGTTACTGTGGGAGATAAAATTGGTTTTACATCGAATCCTTTTTCTTTAAGGTTTTTTGCAGCTGATTTTACTTTTTCATTACTAGGAATTACGCAGCAATGAATTGCAGAGTCACTATTTATAAACTTTAAATTAAGTCGTTTTGTTTCTGATATAAAATGCTGAATATTTTGATGTAATATTTTTGAGTTCTCTATTCCGTTAGAACTCCCAAGGTCATCGTAAACACAATGTACGGTTGCCAATGAATGTGGGGATAATCCGGTGGTATAAATAAAGCTTCTAGCAAAATTAATTAAGTATTGTTTTAACTCATTACTGCCTAAAACTACCGCTCCGTGGCAACCTAATGCTTTTCCGAAAGTTGTAATTCTAGCAAAAACATCATTTTCTAAATTCAATTTTTCAACAAGTCCTTTGTTAAATACACCAACAGCATGTGCTTCATCAACAATTAAATAAACCTTGTGTTTTTTACAGGTTTCAACTAAAGTAATTAAATCAGGCGAGTCACCATCCATAGAAAAAACCGATTCGGTAACAACATAAATTTCTGATTCTTGAGTTCTCGACTCCGCTCGAACAGACAAGATTCTATTCTCTAGGTTTTCTATATCATTATGCTTGAATTTATATGCTTTTGCATTTGATAACTGCACTCCATCGCGAATAGAAGCATGAATAAATTCATCATATAAAATAATATCGCCACGTTGAGGTACAGACGAAAAAAAACCAATATTGGCATCATAACCAGAATTGAAAATTAAAGCAGCTTCGGTATTATGAAATTCAGCTATTTTTTTTTCAACGCTAATATATAATTTGTGATTTCCAGAAAGTAAACGAGAACCCGTTGCTCCATTTTGCTTTATATTTTTATCAATTAAAAATTGGTGCGTTTTATCGAAAATAAAGTCAGACTTAGCATAGCCTAAGTAATCATTTGAAGAGAAATCAATTAAATTAGACTCCTTACCAAGTGATCTCAGAGAGGTGCTCTCTTTGCGTGATGCTATTTTTAGAATAAGTTTTTTAGGAAACAACATAGTGTGAAAATACAAAAGACTTACACGAATGTAAGTCTTTTATTGCTCCTCCTTTAGGACTCGAACCTAAGACCCTCTGATTAACAGTCAGATGCTCTAACCAACTGAGCTAAGGAGGAATGTTCATGTAGAACAAATATATGTGTTGTAGCAATTATCGGCTGCTACGTTGCCTTTGTTTATTTTGCTCCTCCTTTAGGACTCGAACCTAAGACCCTCTGATTAACAGTCAGATGCTCTAACCAACTGAGCTAAGGAGGAATTTAAAGCGGACTTGCTTTAAAATGCGAGTGCAAATTTAAGGGCTTTTTTTATATCTACAAATTTTTTTTAATAAAAAATGAAATAAAATTTTTTTGTAACTGATAATCAGTTGTTTGTTTTGGTTGTGGATGAGCTTGTAAGTATGCTTGTTTGCCTTTCGGGTATAATTGTTAGGTTCAAAATAAGCGTAAAAAAAAGTCTTATTTTTAGTAAAAGTTGTATTTTTGTCATCATTATTCTTATTGATAGAAAAGCATAGTAAATATATATGGACAAGTTTTCGTTCTTGAACGCAGCACATACAAGTTTTATAGGAGATTTATACGAACAGTATCAAAAAAACCCAGATGCAGTAGAACCAAGTTGGAGAAGTTTTTTTCAAGGATACGATTTAGCAAACGAGAATTATTCGTTGACTGATGAAGAAATTTCTGTAGAGATACCTGAAAAAGTACATAAAGAATTTTTAGTAATTGATTTAATAAACGGTTACCGAACAAGAGGGCATCTTTTTACAGAGACAAATCCTGTACGTGAACGTAGAAAATATTCTCCGACATTAGATGTTGAGAATTTTGGATTAAACCAATCAGATTTATCTACCGTATTTGACGCAGGAGGCGTTTTAGGTATTGGAGCAAAAACATTAGCGGAGATTATTAAACACTTAAAAGCTATTTTTTGTGATAGTATTGGTGTTGAATACATGTACTTACGCAACCCAGAAGAATTAAAGTGGTGGCAAGGTCGTTTAAATAAAAACGATAATCAATCTAACTATAGTGTTGAGTCTAAAAAGTATATTCTAACAAAACTAAATCAAGCTTCAGTATTCGAGAGTTTTTTACAAACGAAATACGTAGGTCAAAAACGATTTTCAGTAGAAGGAGGAGAAACATTAATACCAGGGGTAAGTGTTGCGCTTCGTGATGCAGCAGAGAAATATGGTGTTGAAGAGTGTGTTTTAGGAATGGCTCACCGTGGTCGTTTAAATACGTTAGTAAATATCTTTAAGAAACCTGTGCGTGATTTATTTAGCGAGTTCGAAGGTAAAGATTTTGAAGACCAAGATATTGGTGGAGATGTAAAATACCACCTTGGGTTAACCTTAAGTAAGGCTTATAAAGGCGGACAAAAAATGAAGATGAATTTGGTTCCAAATCCATCGCATTTAGAAACTGTTGGTGCAGTAGCAGAAGGTATTGTTCGCGCTAAAATAGATTTAGATTATAAAGGGGATAATAGTAAGATTTTACCAATTTTAGTGCACGGTGATGCTGCAATCGCAGGTCAGGGAATCGTATATGAGATTGCGCAAATGATGACCTTAAATGGTTATAAAACAGGTGGTACAATTCATATTGTAGTAAACAATCAAGTTGGTTTTACAACTAATTATTTAGATGCTCGTTCTAGTACATACTGTACAGATATCGCAAAAGTAACGCTATCACCAGTATTACATGTAAATGCAGATGATGCAGAAGCGGTTTGTCATGCAATGGAAATTGCTGTTGAATATCGAATGAAATTCAAAAAAGACATTTATATTGATTTATTAGGATATCGTAAATATGGTCATAACGAAGGTGATGAGCCTCGTTTTACACAGCCAAAATTATATAAAGCAATTTCTAAGCATAAAAATGCAAAAGAAATTTATGCTGAAAAATTAGTTAAAGAAGGAAGTATTTCTGCTGATTATATACAGCAAATAACAGACGATTTTAAATCTCACTTAGAAGCTGAGTTTACAGAGTCTAAAAAGAAAACGACTTCTAAAATTCAAGAGTTCATGCCAGCGGTGTGGGAAGGATTTGTTCGTAAGCAATTACAAGATATGTTAAAGCCGATCGATACTACTTATTCGGTTGAAGCATTAAAAGGGATTGCTAAAGTAATTTCTAATACGCCAAAAGGACATAAGTTTGTTCGTAAAGCTGAACGTATTTTAAAAGGTCGTGAAAAAATGGTCTTTGAAGATAATACTTTAGACTGGGGAACGGCAGAAAATTTAGCTTACGGTACTTTACTTGAAGAAGGATTTAATATTCGTATCTCTGGTGAAGATGTAGAAAGAGGAACATTCTCTCACCGTCATGCAATTATGCGAGATGAAGAAACTTTAGAGCGTGTAAATTTATTAAACACAAATCCGAAGAATAAAGGAGAAATGACAATTTATAATTCTCATTTATCTGAATACGGTGTTTTAGGTTTCGATTATGGTTATGCAATGGCAGCTCCAAATACATTAACTATTTGGGAAGCTCAGTTTGGAGATTTTGCAAACGGTGCGCAAATTGTGTTTGATCAATATATCTCTTCAGCAGAAGATAAATGGAAATTGCAAAATGGATTGGTAATGTTATTACCTCACGGATACGAAGGGCAAGGACCAGAGCATTCATCAGGTAGAATTGAGCGTTTTTTACAATCATCTGCAATAGATAATTGGACGATTGCAAACTGTTCTACACCAGCAAATATATATCACATATTACGTCGTCAGATGAAACGTGATTTTAGAAAACCATTGGTTATTTTTACACCTAAAAGTTTGCTGCGTTTACCAAAAGCAGTTAATACTATTGAAGATCTAGGTAACGGTGCTTTTAAAGAGGTAATTGACGATACTGTTGATACAGCTAAAGTGAAAAAAATGGTATTTTGTTCAGGTAAATTCTACTATGATTTATTAGCAGAGCGTGAACAATTAGAGAGAGAAGATGTTGCTTTAGTAAGAATAGAGCAATTGTTTCCATTACACAACGAGCAAATAAAAGAAGTGATGGATAGGTATCCAAATGTAGAACGTTATGTTTGGGCACAAGAAGAACCTAAAAATATGGGTTCTTGGGGTTATATGTTAGAGCGTTTTGAATTAGCAAAGTTAGAATGTGCGTCGAGAGATTACCATTCGGCACCAGCTGCAGGTTCAAGTACACGTTTTAAAAGACGTCACCAAAAAGTATTAGATATGGTTTTTGATTAATATCAATGACTAAAAAGTATATGCGTTAGGGATTGAAACGACATCCTTTTCTTTGTCACCTTGAGTGAAGGCAAAAGGTTAAACAAAGAAAAGACATAGTGAAAAGCCCGCTCGAACGCCCAAAAAATAAAATATTTCCGAATAAAAATTAAGAAACATGAGTGTTTTAGAAATGAAAGTTCCTTCTCCGGGAGAATCAATTACAGAAGTAGAAATAGCAACTTGGTTAGTTGAAGATGGTGATTACGTTGAAAAAGATCAACCTATTGCCGAAGTAGATTCTGACAAAGCAACGTTAGAATTGCCTGCGGAAGAAAGCGGAATTATTACTTTAAAAGCAGAAGAAGGTGATGCTGTTGAGGTTGGGGCGGTTGTTTGTCTTATAGACATGAGCGCTGAAAAACCAGCAGGAGGATCATCTACTGAAGCAAAAAAAGAAGAAGCTCCAAAAACGGAGGTACCTAAAAAAGAAGAAACCAAAGCTGCAACTTATGCAACTGGTACTGCTTCACCTGCAGCTAAGAAAGTTTTAGCAGAAAAAGGAGTTGATGCAGCTTCAGTAAAAGGAACAGGAAAAGATGGTCGTGTAACAAAAGATGACGCAGTAAATGCTGTGCCTTCTATGGGAACGCAACCAACAAATGGTTCTCGTGGTACAGAGCGTAAAAAAATGTCGATGTTGCGTCGTAAAGTAGCGCAACGTTTAGTAGCTGTAAAAAGTGAAACTGCAATGTTAACCACTTTTAACGAGGTGAACATGCAGCCAATTTTCGATTTACGTAAACAGTATAAAGAAGATTTTAAAGCAAAACATGGAGTTGGGTTAGGTTTTATGTCTTTCTTTACTTTAGCGGTTGTTAGGGCTTTAGAAATGTATCCTGATGTAAACTCTATGATTGATGGAGATTATCAAATAAAAAATCATTTTCAAGATATTTCTATTGCAGTTTCTGGTCCTAAAGGATTAATGGTTCCTGTAATTAGAAACGCTGAAGACTTATCTTTTAGAGGTGTTGAAAGTGAAGTTAAGCGTTTGGCTTTACGTGCTCGTGACGGACAAATTACTGTTGATGAAATGACAGGAGGAACATTTACAATTACCAATGGAGGTGTATTTGGATCAATGTTATCTACACCAATCTTAAATCCACCACAAAGTGGAATCTTAGGAATGCACAATATTGTAAACAGACCAATGGCTGTAAATGGAGAAGTGGTAATTCAGCCAATTATGTATGTGGCTTTATCTTATGACCACAGAGTTATTGACGGTCGTGAGTCTGTAGGATTCTTAGTTGCTGTTAAAGAAGCTTTAGAAAACCCAGAAGAATTATTAATGGGTAATAACATTAAGAAAGCATTAGAAATGTAGGTAACAATGTTACTATATAGATATAAAAAATCCTGTGCGAAAGCATGGGATTTTTAATTTGTAGCTATTTGCTGATTTCCACTATATTTTTTCACTTCTTCTCGAGACAAACTTGTTTATTCGTCACAAATTGAATCGAAAAAGTTAAAAATAATGTCGTTTCAATTAGGGGTATGCTTATTATGGGTTTCATGAAATTTTCTATTTTATAAAAAATTGAAAATTAATACGTCTACTAACTAAAACATAACAAATGACAAAATAGTCTATAAATAAAACGAACGTGTCGCAAAGCTAATATTTCACTCGTTTCTACTGATTATATAGGAGACTAAGGTGAAAGGAAACGACATCTTACTCTTATAAAAGAAAATGGGGAAAGGGGGGCAATTAGAAGATAGAGAATTTAGGAACTCTTATAAGCCATTTAAATTCCAGTCATATTCTAAATAGATAATTTCAGCATTGTCATTTGCTTTAATAGTAGAATATTTATTTATATATTCTATTAAAGAATTTTTTTCTGTAAAATCACCTTTATACCATTCGAACATTTTAGAAACTTCAACTTTAGTGATCGTTATTTTATTTTTAGAAGCATCATTTATAAAATTCTTCATTAGTAACTCTAATTTACTGTTTAGATTTTTAGCAGTGAAAGCATAGTTAGGAAAACTAGGGCCTGATTTAGAAGCAGCATTTATACCAACGTGCACTCTAGGGTCATTGTGCCATCTACGTAGTATTTTGTGCTCAATATAATCTAAAGAGTAGGTTTCTTTACCAACTACCGCAAAAGGGATTTTCCAAGCGTTTCTACCTTTTCTTTTTATATCAGTAATCTTTTTTAAAGGGTAGCTGTCTAATACTAATTTAATAGTATATGCATTGTATGCATTCATCCAAAAGGCCTTTGCTTTATTTTGTGACCAGTTTTTACCAGGAATAACATTCTCTAAATGATTTAAGTAAATATCTAATA
The DNA here is from genome assembly GCF_057002845.1 of Tenacibaculum sp. SM2510. Classification (NCBI taxonomy): domain Bacteria; kingdom Pseudomonadati; phylum Bacteroidota; class Flavobacteriia; order Flavobacteriales; family Flavobacteriaceae; genus Tenacibaculum; species Tenacibaculum sp. SM2510. The sequence goes on along the minus strand of NZ_CP192703.1, from coordinate 1,563,183 downwards.
AAGCACGGTTTTTTCTTAAACCTTTATAATCTATATTTCCTTCAGTATCAACATATGTTTTTAAAAGTGCATTAAATACATCGGTTTGTGAATAGGATTGAATACTAATAAATAGTAGGACTAGTAGTGTAATTGTTTTTTTCATTTTCTATAGTTTTAATAGTTCTCTCCTTTTGACGAAGTATTTCTTTAATCATTACAAGAAATAAATGTTTTTTAAAAACAAAGACCATTCAATATTGAACGGCCTTTGTTTTACATATGTGAATATAAGGGTTTTATAAATCAAAACCTATGTTTACACCCAATTTATTTGCAATTAATTTATTAATTCGTTTTTTTACTTCTGGTATTTTTACACTTTCAAGAACTGTGTTTGCAAAGGCATACATTAATAATGCTTTTGCTTCTTTTTTTGGAATTCCACGTTGTTGCATGTAAAATAAAGCATCTTCATCTAATTGACCAATAGTACAACCGTGAGAACATTTTACATCATCAGCAAAAATCTCTAACTGAGGTTTTGCGTTGATAGTTGCTTTATCGCTTATTAAAATGTTATTGTTTTGCTGATATGCATTTGTTTTCTGAGCTTCTTTTTCAACAACTACTTTTCCGTTAAAAACAGCTGTAGAGCGGTCACCATAAATACCTTTGTAATCTTGATGAGACTCACAGTTTGGTTCAATATGATGTACCAATGTATGGTGATCTACATGTTGTTTTCCTTCGGTAATAGTAATTCCTTTTAAAATAGAATCGATATGCTCGCCTCTTTGATAAAAGTTTAAGTTGTTACGTGTAATGTTTCCTCCGAAAGAAAAAGTATGTACCGAAACAATACTATTTGATTTTTGCTCTATGTAAGAATTATCTACTAAAGAAGCATTTTCATCATCATTCTGAATCTTATAAATATCTACCGTTGCATCTTTTGCAGCATACACTTCTGTTACGGCATTTGTTAAAACAGAATTAGAAGTTAAACTCTGATGACGTTCTATAATTTGAACATGTGCATTTTGTTCAGCAACAATTAAATTACGAGGCTGCGTCATAGTAGCTTCCTCAGAACCTGTAGTAAAATAGATAACCTGAATAGGTTTATCTACTTCTACATTTTTAGGAATGTTAATATAAGCACCTTCATTTGCAAAAGCAGTATTTAACGATGTTAAATTATCTTGCTTAGCAATTTTATTGAAGTAGTTTTCTATAACAGCTTTGTATTTTGGTTTTGTTAATGCAGATGACATTAAACAAACATCAATCTTATCATGTGTAGTTTCAGACAAGAAAGAACTATATTTTCCATCGATAAATACAATTTTATAAGTATCTATATCGTGAATGAAATATTTCTTAACATCTGCCAATTCTACAGCGTTTTCTGAACTAGGAAAAATACTATAGTCTTGTTTCAATACAGCATTTAAAGACGTGTATTTCCAAGCTTCTAATTTCTTAGTAGGAAAACCTAATTCTTCAAAGTTCTGTAGCGCTTTTGTTCTAATATCGTGTATATCCGAATTGATATCCACACCATTTTCAAAAGCGACGTATGACGTGGTTAATTTATCTTTTAACTCCATTTCTCTTAAGAATTAACTTCTTCCTTAATCCAATCATATCCTTTTGCCTCTAACTCTAAAGCTAAAGAAGCATCACCCGATTTTACGATTTTACCATCGTATAATACATGTACAAAGTCAGGAACAATATAATCTAATAAACGTTGGTAGTGTGTAATTACAATAACAGCGTTGTCTTTAGATTTTAATTTATTTACACCGTTAGCTACAATACGCAACGCATCGATATCTAAACCAGAATCTGTTTCATCTAAAATAGCTAATTTAGGCTCTAACATTGCCATTTGAAAAATCTCGTTACGTTTCTTTTCCCCTCCAGAAAAACCTTGGTTTAAAGAACGTGATAAGAATTTACGGTCTATTTCTAATAATTCAGATTTCTCACGAATCATTTTTAACATGTCTTTTGCTGGCATGTCTTCTAAACCTTTAGCTTTACGATTTTCGTTAATAGCTGTTTTAATAAAATTAGTTACCGAAACACCAGGAATTTCTACTGGATATTGGAAAGATAAAAACACACCATTATGCGCTCTTTCATCAGGAGATAGTTCGCTAATGTCTTCACCGTTTAGCTCTATTGAGCCATCTGTAACTTCGTACTCTTCTTTTCCTGCAATAACGTTAGCTAACGTACTTTTACCAGCACCGTTAGGACCCATTATTGCGTGAATTTCACCTGCTTTAACCTCTAAATTCAATCCTTTTAAAATTGATTTATCTTCTATGTTAGCGTGTAAGTTTTCTATTTTTAACATTACTAGTTACTTTTTTAATAGATTTTGTAATTTCTTGAAAGCTTTTGGTGAATGTTGAATGATCACCTCAGCATTTTTTTCTTTAGCGAAAGCTTCAAATTTTTGCATGCTTTCTAAAGTTTGCTCAACATTATAGTTGAATGAAGGAATACCTTTACTGGCTCTGTTCTCTTCAAAATGATATAAGTCACCCGTTAATAAAACAGGTTTTTCAATACCTGATACTTTTACATATAAAGCTTGATGGCCAACTGTATGACCTGGCATATATTTTATAACAACAGTACTGTCACCAAAAACATCGTAATCGCCATTTAATTTTTTAACATTTTTTAATGCTGCTACCGCAGGATTTTTCTGTTTTAAAGAATCTCCAGCAACCGAATTATATTCGTTTTCTTGTACCAGCCAAGTTGCATCTTTCATATAGTTTGCATGCCCAGTATGATCAAAATGAGAATGAGACAATGCAAAATATTTAAAATCTTCAATCTTAAAACCAATTGTTGCTAATTGATTCGCTAATGAATCTGCCCTTTGTACTGTGTAGGTTCCGTCACCCGGAGTTACAGGTTGTGGTAATACCAAGTTTTCTGGTAAACCAGCATCCCACATTAAGTTTCCTTTCGGGTGTGAGATCACATAGTAAGCATCAGCAAATTGTTTTGTTTGTCCTGTATAAGTAGTGTCTTGAGAAAAAACTTCTAATTTGTTAACCAATATCGACCCACCATTTAAAACATATAGTTTTACAGCAACTTCTTCAGTAGTCATTTTATCAACATTCTCTTTTTTATCAGTGTTTTTACAACTAATAATAGTGATTGCGATAAGTGCAAGTAAAAATATTTTTTTCATTACTTTATGATTTAAATTATCCAACACTTCCTTCTAAACTAATTTCCAATAGTTTTTGTGCTTCTACAGCAAATTCCATTGGTAATTTATTTAATACTTCTTTGCTAAATCCGTTAACGATTAACGCAATTGCTTTTTCAGTATCAATACCACGTTGGTTACAGTAAAATAATTGGTCTTCACCAATTTTACTCGTTGTAGCTTCGTGTTCTATTTGTGCTGATTTATTTTTAGTTTCGATGTATGGAAACGTGTGTGCGCCACATTCATTACCCATTAGTAAAGAATCACACTGAGAGAAGTTACGAGCGTTTTCTGCACGTGGTCCTATATGAACCAATCCTCTGTATGAATTTTGTGATTTACCTGCAGAAATTCCTTTTGAAATAATAGTCGACTTGGTATTTTTACCTAAGTGAATCATTTTCGTTCCGGTATCTGCTTGCTGATAATTATTAGTTACAGCAATCGAGTAAAACTCTCCAACAGAGTTGTTTCCTTTTAAAATACAACTTGGGTATTTCCAGGTAACTGCAGAACCTGTTTCAACTTGTGTCCAAGAAACTTTCGCGTTGGTTTCGCAAATAGCTCTTTTAGTTACGAAATTGTAAACACCACCTTTACCTTCTTTGTTTCCAGGGTACCAGTTCTGTACTGTTGAGTATTTAATTTCTGAATCATCTAACGCAATTAATTCAACAACTGCGGCATGTAATTGATTTTCATCTCTACTTGGTGCAGTACAACCTTCTAAATAAGAAACATAACTTCCTTTGTCAGCAACAACTAAAGTTCTTTCAAACTGACCGGTTCCTCCTTCGTTAATTCTGAAGTAGGTTGATAATTCCATCGGACAACGAACGCCTTTTGGAATGTAGCAGAAAGATCCATCAGAAAAAACTGCTGAATTTAATGCTGCATAAAAATTATCAGTAGTAGGAACTACAGTTCCTAAATGTTTTCTTACTAATTCTGGGTGCTCTTGAATAGCTTCAGAAATAGGCATAAAAATAATACCTTTTTTACCTAACGTTTCTTTAAAAGTAGTTGCAACAGAAACAGAGTCCATTACAATATCAACAGCAACATTGGCTAGCTTTTTCTGCTCATCTAAAGAAATACCTAAACGTTTAAAAGTATCCAGTAATTCTGGGTCAACTTCATCTAAACTATTTAATTTTGGTTTTTCTTTCGGTGCAGAATAGTAAGCGATGTCTTGAAATTTTGGTTTTTCATAATGAACATTTGCCCATTCAGGTTCTTCCATTGTTAGCCAAACTCTAAATGCTTCTAAACGCCATTCGGTCATCCATTCTGGCTCGTTCTTCTTCTTAGAAATTGCACGAACTACATCTTCATTTAACCCTTTAGGAAAGGTTTCACTTTCTATATCAGTATAAAAACCATATTCATATTCTTTGGTTTTTAACTCTTCTCTTAAATCGTCTTCGGTATACTTGCTCATAATTGAGTTGTAATTTTATAAAGAAAAACTTTCTCCGCAACCACATGTGCGGTTTGCATTCGGATTGTTAAAAACAAACCCTTTTCCGTTTAACCCACCAGAATACTCTAAAGTAGTTCCTACGAGGTATAAAAAACTTTTTTTATCTACAACAATTTTTACATTGTTCTCTTCGAAAACCTTATCGTTTTCTTGTGTGCTTTTATCAAAGGTTAGGTCGTATGATAATCCTGAACAACCTCCGCTTTTTACTCCCACACGTACAAAATCTGCTATAGCATCAAATCCGTCATCAGTCATTAACTCGATAACTTTCTTTTTTGCTGTATCTGAAACTTTTATCATTGTTTAAGTGGATTAACTCTAAATAGGTTGCAAATATACAATATAAGTATCAGTTAAGTACACAACTCGTCATTGTGTTTTTTGATAGATTTATTAGATTTTCTGATTACTCTTGAAAATCTAAATTATTAACAAAATCATTATCAGATAGCGAAAGTAAAAATGCTTTTAAGTCAGATTTATCGTTTTCAGAAAGGTGTACGCCACCTTCGTTTACTTTTTTCATTAAAGGATCAATCGTCGGAGATGATTTTAACCCTGTTGAATAATGACTAATAACGTCATCTAAAGTGGCAAAACGACCGTCGTGCATGTAAGGTGAAGTAAATTTTAAATTACGAAGAGAGGGAGATTTAAATTTACCATTGTCATTTGGGTCGCCAGTTACAGCGCCTAAACCTAAGTCAGATAAAACAGCATCTAAACCGTTGTTGTGAAATTTATTATCGGTCCATAACGGATTGTTATTACTTCCGTGACAATGAAAACAATCGCCACGAGTTTCATCCATAAAAACATCAAATCCGTTTTGTTCTTGCGGAGTTAATGTTGTTTTTCCGAGTAAAAATTGATCGAATTTAGAATTTCCGGAAATTAGTGTTCTTTCGAATTGAGCGATTGCTTTGGTAATTAAAATAGAGTCTATTTTTGTATTTCCGAAAGCTTGTTGAAATAATGTTGGGTATTCTGGATGGTTTTTAATGCGTTCAGCAACATTTGTCCATTTGCTATGCATTTCTATCGGATTTCGAACAGGCTCTAACGCTTGTCGCTCTAAACTAAGTTCTTTTCCGCTCCAAGTAAAACGTTCATCGAAATTCCAAGCTAAGTTGAATAAAGGCATCGAGTTTCTCTTGCCAAGTAATCCATCTACACCTTCGCTAAATTGAGTATTATCTGTAAAGGCTTTTGTAGGATTATGGCAAGTTGCACATGATTGTGTATTATTTTGTGATAATATTTTATCGAAAAATAATTTTTTACCTAAAGCAATTCCTTCTTCAGTTAACGGATTGTTTGTAGGAATTATAGCTGCAATTATTTTTTGTCGAAATAATTCGGGAATCTCTAAATTTACTGGTATAGCAGTATATACATCATTTTCTTCTTTTGATGAGCAACTCATTAAAAGAAGTAGTAATAAAATGGATATACTTTTTTTTATCATATATGTTTATTGAGAGATTGTCCCTAAGCTAAAAACTCCGCTTTTACCGTTTGCAGACATTTGCTTTTGAGCATCAAAATCCATCATTAAGTTGGTGTTTTTTTCGTTTAAATCCCAATTATTAGGGTTTTTAAACCATTCTGCAATATTCATTTTAACCTCTATGTTAGCATCACTTTTAATATTTACGCTTCCTAAATTTACAACGAAAGAAGTATCTTCGGGTGTTGATGTTGTTGTGTTGTAAGCTCTAATTACATGAAAGTTATAAGGGTTTTCATTAGGAACATCATCTTTATATTTTCCATCTAATTGCATAAAATGATAACCGCCACCTAACATCATCGGAACATTCCAAGAAGCTGTATTTAAATCGGCATACGCCCCGTCAGTATTATCATCGTTATTAAAACCAAAAGTTATGGCTAAGCTATAATTTCCTTCAGTTATTTTTAATGACGGACTAAATACTAAACTTTCTTCATCGCTTAAATCAATTAATTTATACCCTTCAAAAACAGTAATTCCATCAGCAGCATCTGTTAAGGTGATTTTTGATACTAAATAACGTAATTTATCAATAGTAAGTTTAGTTCCTAATTTATTGGTGAGTTCTGTGTTGCTTAAATCTGATTTTTCAAAAGAGGCACCATCCCAATTTTGAGTAAAATTTATTTTAACATTAACTTCTTTAATTAATTCGTCACTGTCTGAACTGCAAGAGAAAAAAAATATGCTTAAGAAAAGGACTATATATTGTTTCATTTTTATTTTAATTTGATGATTAATAAGTCAGAAAAACCTTTGTTTGTTACTATATCTTGATTGTTGCTACTGCTTTCGCCTACAGCGATAATATTTCCGTTAGTAAGCTCTATTGCATCGTAACAAAAATCTATTTCGGTGCCACCAATAGTTTTTTGCCATTGCTGATTTCCGTTTGCATCAATTTTAAGAATTAAAGCATCATTTTGCCCTTTGTTGGTAAATCCGTTATCACCACTTCTTGAGCTTCCTGAAATAAGAAAGCCACCATCGATGGTTTTACGAATAGAACGGCCAACATCAAAGCTAGCACCACCGTAATTTTTTTGCCAAATTAATTCACCATCCGAAGTTATTTTTATAGCCCATAAATCTGCTCCTCCATTATTTTGTGTCACATCTTTGTTAGCGCTACGAGTGTCTCCAATAATTATAAAATTACCATCATCGGTTGTTGTAATTGCTCTGGCTTCGTCAATTTCATCACCGCCAAATGATTTCTCCCAAAGTAAGGTGCCTGTTTTATCAGTTTTTACGACCCAAAAATCGTAACCGCCCTTGTTATTTGTAATATCAACATCAGCGCTATCAGAAGAACCAATCATTAAATAACCATCAGTAGTTTCTGTTACATCATAACAAGTATCCGTATTTGTGCCACCAAAATATTTTCGCCATTCAATTGTACCGTTAGTAGTTAGCTTTATTCCCCAATAATCGCCACCTGCATGTCTTGATGCTGTTTTTGCGTTACCTAAACCTCCGGATGCTGTTACGTCTAATATACTTGCAATAAAATAGCCATTGTCTGAGGTTTGAATTAAGCTAAAACCTTGATCTGTACCTGAAAACCCTGTGCTTGTTTTCCAAAGAATATTTCCTGTTGTATCTAGCTTTAAAATCCAAATATCTTCAAATCCTTGATTAGAGTTTAAATCTCCATCGATACTTTTACTGTAGCCAATGACGGCAAAGCCATTGTCATTAGTTTGAATAATTTTATAAGCTTTCTCGTCGTTTGAACCTCCGTATGTTTTTTGCCATTGCAATTCATCATTTTGATTGAATTTTAAAAGCCAATAATCATATTGAACAGTCGTTTTTGTTGTGACGATATCACCATCAATACTTTGTGTGAAGCCTAAAACAATATAACCACCATCCGAAGTTTCAACAACACTTCTTCCGTTTTCATTTTTTGCACCACCATAAGTTTTAACAAAATCAACTTGTACTGTTTTTGCAGGTAATGGTATGTTGGTGTCATTACTACAACCATGCATTATTAAGAGTGATAAGAAGAGAGTTTTTTTAAACATTTACTGTTTTTTTACAATGAATAAACCTTTGTTAATATCGCTTATTACTATTTTACCACTACTAAAATAAGGATACACATTCCAAACACCATTAAAATTAGCGCCGTTATTACTTGGGTAAGTATCGAAGTAACCAGTTTCTGTTATGCTTTTACTTTCTATACTAGAAATATCGATAAAACGTACACCTGCGGTATAATTAGCTAGATAAAAAGTATTCCCTTTTACATATCCGTTATGATCTATTGCAGCAGTTGGGCCTAGATAAGTAAAATGTTCTTTAGGATTTTCTAAATCGGTAAAATCGAAAATAATATTTCTTGTTTTGTTTCCAAAACGTTGTTCATCTAATTCATCACCTAAAATAAAATATTTTGTATCTTCAGTAAACCAACCTTGATGTGTATAACCAACATTTGCGTATGATATTCTAGAAATATTTACAGGGTTTGCTTTATCGCTGATGTCAACAAGTACAACTTCATTTTCGTTACTTCCTATTAAAATTTCTCTACCAATATATCTAGCATCCGGACCGTTGTAGTTTATTACTTGTGCATCGTGACTGTAATTATCAGTTCCCCATCCACCTTCGCTTTTAGGGTTTTTAGGGTCTTGTATATTGATAAATAAAGGACCTCCTTTATAAGTGCCTGTTTTACTTGTTCCTACAGGATAGGCGTAGCCAGAATCTTCATTGATAACGATGTTGTGTGCACTACCAAATTCGGTAAAATGTGTGTCTGCAGAGAAATTAGCAGGAGGGTTTGAAACATTTCTTAGTTTTGTTAAGTCAAAAACTTGCATTCCGTGGTTGTTTGCTTCACTTACAATAAAAGCATGGTCTTTGTATACTTTTATATCATGCCAAGAACTATTAACTGTTGCTGTAGGTAATTTACCTAAATATACAGGGTTGTTAGTGTCTGTTATATCAATAAAAACAGTTCCGTTTTCTACACCCATTATTGCATATTCGTTATTGGTTGTAGGATCTGTCCATCCCCAAGAATCATTTCCTTCTGTGGCACCGAAAGTACTTAGAGGAATGTTTAAAAGTAAATCGTAGTTATTACAAGGATATATTCCTGCCATACCAGACACGCAAGGTATTTTGTTTTCCAAAGGAGTGTCGTCGCATACGTCACCTATTCCGTCGTTATCAGTATCTTTTTGGTCAGGGTTTTTAAGTAAAGGGCAGTTATCCATGTCGTCTTTTATTCCGTCATTATCATCATCATCGTCACAAACATCACCTATTCCGTCACCATCTGTATCAAGTTGATCTGAGTTAGCGGTATTTGGGCAATTATCGATTGAGTTAATTATTCCATCCTCGTCATTATCATTATCGCAAACATCACCTTTCCCATTGCCATCTGTGTCTTTTTGGTCAGAATTAGATATTAATGGGCAATTATCCATGTCGTCTTTTATTCCGTCATTATCATCATCATCATCACAAACATCACCTATTCCGTCACCATCTGTATCTAATTGGTCTTCGTTTGATATATCTGGGCAATTGTCTGCAGAGTTAACTACCTTGTCACCATCTCTATCATTATTAATGTTTTCGCTTGAAGTACAAGAAAATAGTAATAAAGAGAGTAAAAGAACAGATGTAATCTTATTGATCATAATTATTTGTTTTAAAAGGATAAAGTTAAAGAATAACTATTTATAAAACAGTTATAAATAGTTAAACCCCATTTTAATTTAAAAATTGTTTGGTTTTGTTTAAAAACTATGTTTAGTACCTTTGCAAAATGTTAGAAGATAAAAACCAAGAAAGAACATCATTAGCCGAACTAGGAGAGTTCGGATTAATAAACCATTTAACGGAACATTTTAAAATATACAATTCATCAACTCAAAAAGGAATTGGTGATGATGCAGCAGTTATAAGTTCGTCAGATAAAGAGCTATTAATAACGACTGATTTGTTAATAGAAGGTGTGCATTTCGATTTAAGCTATATGCCTTTAAAACATTTGGGTTACAAAGCTGTAATGGTAAATTTATCGGATGTATATGCTATGAATGGTGTTGCAGAACAAATTACAGTATCAATAGCTGTTTCTAATCGTTTTCCACTAGAAGCATTAGAGGAGTTGTACGCAGGTGTGCAATTAGCTTGCGACACCTATAAAGTAGATTTAATTGGAGGAGATACAACCTCTTCAACTAAAGGAATGTTAATTTCTGTTACGGCAATAGGATCGGCAAAAAAAGAGGATATTGTTTATAGAAACGGAGCGAAAGCGACTGATTTAATAGTTGTATCTGGTGATTTAGGTGCTGCGTACTTAGGGTTGCAAGTTTTAGAAAGAGAAAAACAAGTGTTTCAGGTAGATCCACAAAATCAACCAGATTTAGATAAGTATACGTATTTAATTGAGCGTCAATTAAAACCCGAAGCGCGTAAAGATATTTCTGAATTGTTAAAAGAATTAGATGTAAAGCCAACAGCAATGATTGATATTTCTGATGGATTGTCGTCTGAAGTGATGCATATTTGTTCGCAAAGTAAATTAGGTTGTAAAATTTATGAGGAAAAATTACCGTTAGATCCGCAAGTTATTTCTACCTCAGAAGAGTTTAATATGGATAGTACCATGATAGCTTTAAGTGGAGGAGAAGATTATGAGCTGTTATTTACAGTGCCACTTGCTGACTTTGATAAAATAAAGGCAAATCCTAATTTATCAATTATCGGTCATATGGTTGAAGAAAATCAAGGTGTGAATTTGGTAACTAGAGCAGATCAAGAAATTGCATTAAAAGCGCAAGGGTGGAATTCATTTGAAGAATAAATTTCACACATTATAATAATTAAGAAAAGCCATACTTTTAAAGTGTGGCTTTTTTGTTGTCTATTAGGTTTGGAGTTAACTTCTGATTTTGAAAATCATTGTCATAATAATTAAAAATGGCATAAAAAGTGTATATTAGTAAATATAAAGTGAATTATTAATTTAAAAAAAATCAAAAAAATAATGGGAATTTTTTCATTTATTAAAAATGCTGGTGCCAAAGTATTTGGTATCGGAAAAACAACAGAAGAGGAAGCTACTGAAAAATCGGCTAAACTTATAGATGCAGTAAATAAATTAGAATTTTCTGTAGAAAATTTATCAATAGATATTGACGGTGATACAGCAGTTGTTTCTGGAGAAGCTTCAGATTTAGCTACAAAAGAGAAAGTGGTTTTAGTTGTTGGTAATACAAACGGCATTGCATCTGTAGAAGATAATATGACTGTTGCCGAGGTTGAAGAGATTGATGTTGCAGCAATGGCAAAGTTTCATACAGTTGTAAGTGGTGATACTTTAGGTAAAATAGCAAAAGAATTTTATGGTGATGCAATGAGGTATCCTGTAATTTTTGAAGCAAATAAGCCAATGTTATCACATCCAGATAAGATTTATCCAGGACAAGTATTAAGAATACCGCCTTTGGTAGATTAATTTCCTGAAATATTAATTTAAAAAGCACTGCAAACGCAGTGCTTTTTTTATGAAAATTCAACATTTTATTATAACTAGTTCAATATTTTTACTTAACTAAAAAATAACCAAAAAAGAAGTAGAATATTTTTCATCTTTGCTTTCTTATTATATGAGATAAAAAATGAATCAAAGAACGCTAGCATTAATAGCAACGTCAATAGCTACACTTATTTATGGTGTTACATTTACAGTAGCAAAAGAAGTAATGCCGCTATATATAAAACCGTCTGGTTTTATCTTAATTCGTGTAGGAGCTGCGGCTATGATTTTTTGGTTATTGGGTGTTTTTGTGAAGGCAAAACCAATTGAGAAATCAGATTATAAGAATATTATGATTGCGGCTTTTTTTGGAGTCGGGTTTAATATGCTTACTTTTTTTAAAGGCCTTAGTTATACTACGCCAATTAGTGCCTCTGTAATGATGGTAACATCGCCTATTTTGGTTTTAATATTTGCAAGTATCCTTTTAAAAGAAAAATTAATTTTAAGAAAGATAGCAGGAGTAGTTATTGGGTTAATAGGAGCCGTAGTCTTAATAGCTTACGGTAGTTCACCCAATGTAGATGCTAAAAATATGATGTTGGGTAATTTTTTGGTGTTTGTTAATGCAGCTTCTTATGGAATGTATTTAGTAAAAGCAAAAAAGTTAATAGAAAAATACAATCCAATAGTGTTTGTAAAATGGTTATACTTATTCGGTTTACTGTTTGTAATTCCTTTTGGTTTTTCAGAGTTAACTGAAGTTCAATGGCACTTAATGCCAATGTCAATTTATTTAAAAGTTGGGTTTGTTGTGTTATTTACAACTTGTATAACGTATCTTTTTAATTTATTTGCATTGTCAAAATTAAAGCCAACAACGGTAAGTGTTTTTATTTATTTACAACCAGTTATTGCCTCAATTTATGCTTTAATTGTAGGTAGTGATAGTTTAAATTTGGTAAAAATAGCAGCCACTCTTCTTATCTTTTTAGGTGTCTTTTTGGTAACCAAACGAGTAGCAGTTAAAAATAAATAAATGTATCTTTGCCCTTTCTTTTAAATTGACAATATGATACAGTCTATGACGGGTTATGGAAAATCCGTATTACATTTACCTTCTAAAAAAGTAACCATTGAAATTAAGTCTCTTAACAGTAAGAATTTAGACTTAAATACAAGAATGCCATCTTATTATAAAGAAAAAGAATTAGCGGTTCGTAAGAAATTAGCTAGTAACTTGGTAAGAGGTAAAATAGATTTTTCTATCTATGTCGAAACAACAGCAGAAGTAACATCAACTAAAGTAAATAAAGCAGTTGTTGAAAATTATGTAGCCCAGTTAAGAAATACAATGAAAATTGCTTCTATACAAGATGTAGAACTCTTAAAAATGGCAATAAAAATGCCAGATGCTTTAAAAACTGAGCGTGAGGAGTTAGATGAAAATGAATGGACTCAGATTGATACTCATATTGACGAAGCTTTAAAAGAAATTATAGCTTACAGAACAGATGAAGCTAAGTCTTTAGAAGACGATTTTAAGTTAAGAATAGCAAATATTGATACAGCTTTAGAGGAAGTTAAAAAGTTAGACGGAGAAAGAATAGAAAACGTAAAAGAACGTTTGCAAAAAGCTTTAACAGAATTAAAGGTTGAAATTGATGAAAATCGTTTCGAGCAAGAGCTTATTTATTACTTAGAAAAGCTAGATATTAACGAAGAAAAAGTTCGTTTAGGAAATCATTTAGTATATTTTTTAGAACAATTAGATACTGCCGATTCTAACGGAAAAAAATTAGGTTTTATCGTTCAGGAAATTGGTAGAGAAGTAAACACCATGGGGTCTAAAGCTAACTTTGCCGTGATGCAAAAAATAGTGATCCAAATGAAAGACGAGTTAGAAAAAATAAAAGAACAAATTTTAAACGTTTTATAAAATGTCTAAAGATTTTAAAGGAAAATTATTTGTGTTTTCAGCCCCTTCAGGATCAGGTAAAACAACAATTGTTCGCCATTTACTAAAGCAAGAAAAATTTAATTTAGAATTTTCTATATCAGCAACATCAAGAGAAGCAAGAGGTTTTGAAGTTGATGGAAAAGATTACTATTTTATATCTACAAGAGATTTTAAAGACAAAATAAAAGCAGATGAGTTTTTAGAGTGGGAAGAAGTATATCGCGATAACTTCTACGGAACTTTAAAAACAGAAGTAGAACGTATTTGGGCTTTAAATAAGCACGTTATTTTCGATATTGATGTAGTTGGCGGTTTACGTATAAAGCACAAATTTCCAGAAGAAACATTAGCTGTTTTTGTAAAACCACCTAGTGTTGATGAACTTAAAATTCGCTTAAAGAAAAGAAGTACTGAAAGTGAAGATAAAATTAACATGCGCATTGCTAAAGCATCAGTAGAACTGGCAACAGCGCCTCAGTTTGATAAAATTATAAAAAATTACGAATTAGAAGTTGCTTTAGAAGAAGCTGAAGATTTAGTAAGTGATTTTTTAGGTTTAAGTTAAGTAGCTTTTCAATAAAAAACTTTTTTTAAAAAAGGCATGAAAAATATCGGATTGTATTTCGGAACTTTTAATCCTGTTCATATAGGGCATTTGATTATTGCAAATCACATGGTTGAAAATTCAGATTTAGATGAAATATGGATGGTTGTTACACCTCACAATCCGTTTAAAAAGAAAAGCTCTTTGTTAGATAATCATCACCGTTTAGAAATGGTGTATTTAGCAACGAAAGAATATCCGAAGATTAAACCATCTGATATTGAGTTTAACTTACCACAACCTAATTATACCATAAACACCCTAGCGCACATTTCAGAAAAACACCCAGATCATCACTTTAATTTAATTATGGGTGAAGACAATCTGAAAAGTTTTCATAAATGGCGAAATTTTGAAGCTATTTTAGAAGATTATAATATTTACGTATACCCGCGAATTTCAGAAGGGATTGTTGAAAACCAATTCAAAGAAAACACCAAAATTAAGAGGGTAACTGCGCCAATTGTACAAATATCATCTACCATGATTCGTAACGGAGTTAAAAATCAAAAAAACATTCAACCGTTATTATCTGCAAATGTTTGGCAATATATCGATGATATGAACTTCTATAAAAAGTAATATTTTTATTTTGTAGTATATGTTATACGTTGTAATTTATATAAAAAATAGTTTCAAAATTTTTTCGTTGTATATTTGAATCTCAAATTAGTATTAAAGTGGCTAAAATTCAAAAAAAGCGAAAGCTTAAGCAAAAACTTACTGATAAATACCGATTGGTAATTTTAAATGAAAACACTTTTCAAGAAAAATTTTCATTAAAATTATCGCGATTAAATGTATTTGTTTTTGGAAGTTTATTTTCTGTATTACTTATTGTTTTAACATCCTTGTTAATAGCCTTTACAAGTTTACGAGAATATATACCAGGTTATTCATCTACAACATTAAAGAAGAAAGCAACCAGATTGATCTATGAAGCAGATTCTTTAAAAACCAGACTGGCAATTATAGAGCGTTATACCCAGGCATTAAGACCTGTTTTAACAGGTGAGATAGCTCCTGAAAAAATAGATTCTTTAAAAACCGAAGCCCAAAATATTGTAATTGATGAAAGTAAGTTAGAGGCTACAAAGCAAGATTCTTTATTTAGAGCAAAAGTTGAAGGTAAAGACCGATTTCCTTTGTTGGAAGGAGGAGTAGGAAGAGCTAAAGTTGTGTTTTTCTCTCCATTAACAGGTAGCGTTTCACAAGGATTTAATATGGATGATAAACATTATGCCATCGATATTGTTGCACAAACAGGTATTCCTGTAAAGGCTATTGCAGACGGAACAGTAATTTTGGCGGAATGGACTGCCGAAACAGGATATGTAATAACCATACAGCACACCAATAAATTTATATCTGTTTATAAGCATAACGGAACTTTGTTAAAGCAACAAGGCGATATTGTAGAATCTGGGGAAGCTATTGCAAGTGTTGGTTCTACAGGTGAGTTAACGACAGGTCCGCATTTACATTTCGAATTATGGAACAACGGTTTTCCAGTTGATCCAACAGATTACGTAGATTTTCAGTAATAAAAAATAGATGAGGTTAAACGATTATTTTTAATGTAGATAATTGAATTTATTGAACCTAAAATATTAAAAAATTAAGATGAGTATCAAATCTATCCTAGCAATTCCTTTTGCAAAACAAGTACGAAAACAAGTTTATAAATGGGCAAATAAACCTCATGAAACGCAAGAGAAGGTTTTTCAGTATTTGGTAACAGAAGGTTGTAAGACAGCCTTTGGTCAAGATCACGATTTTATTTCTATCAATAATTATGAGGATTTTAAAAAACGCATACCAATAAATGATTATGAAGGATTGCGTACTTATGTAGATAGAATGGTTGCCGGAGAGGAAAATATATTATGGAAAGGAAAACCGTTGTATTTTGCAAAGACTTCTGGTACTACTTCTGGAGCAAAATATATTCCGATAACAAAAGAATCAATGCCAACTCATATTACGGCAGCACGAAACGCTTTGTTGTTTTATGCAGCTGAAAAAAATGATGCTAGTTTTGTAAACGGAAAGATGATTTTCTTACAGGGAAGTCCGGTTTTAGAAGATATGAACGGTATAAAGTTGGGTCGCTTAAGCGGAATTGCAGCACATTATGTACCGAACTACTTATTAAAAAATCGCTTACCAAGTTGGGAAACTAACTGTATAGAAGATTGGGATACTAAGGTTGATAAAGTTGTTGAAGAAACAATAAATGAAGACATGTCTGTAATTAGCGGAATTCCGTCTTGGGTACAGATGTATTTTGAGAAACTAATTGATAAAACAGGAAAAACGATTTCAGAGTTGTTTCCGAATTTTAATTTCTTCGTGTATGGAGGTGTAAATTTTGAGCCTTATAAAAATAAATTTGAAACTTTAATCGGAAAAAAGATCGATTATATAGAACTCTATCCGGCATCAGAAGGATTTATCGCTTATCAAGATTCACAAACCGAAAAAGGAATGTTACTACAATTAAACTCTGGTATTTTTTATGAGTTTATACCGGCAATTGAGTTTTTTGATGAAAATCCAACACGTATTTCTTTAAAGGATGTAGAATTAGGTGTTAATTATGCAATTATTTTAAACACTTCTGCAGGACTTTGGGGCTATAATATTGGTGATACTGTTGAGTTTACCTCGTTAAAACCCTACAGAATAAAAGTAACAGGTCGTATAAAACATTTTATATCTGCCTTTGGTGAACATGTTATAGGTAAAGAAGTAGAAAAAGCATTAAATGATGCCATTGTAGGAACTAATGTAAATATAAGTGAGTTTACAGTAGCTCCACAAGTAAATCCTGAAAGCGGATTGCCATATCATGAATGGTTTATAGAGTTTGAAAATGAACCAGATAATATAGAAGAATTAGCGGCTAAGATTGATGCTTCTATGCAAAGCCAAAATGTATATTATTTCGATTTAATTACAGGTAAAATCTTACAACCACTAATTATAAGAAGAGTGAAAAAAGGAGGATTTCATGAGTATATGAAATCGATAGGAAAGTTTGGCGGACAAAATAAAATACCACAATTATCAGACAATCGTAAAATTGCAGATGTATTAAAAGACTTTTTAGTGTAAACGTCATTGCGAACAAAGTAAAGTAATCTGCTCATGGTTAGTTCTAATATGACTAATAGATTACTTCGTCGTTGTTCCTCCTAATGACTTTCTAATTAGTCATTGCGAATGCAGTGCAACGAAATGAAGCAATCTGCTTAAAGTTAGTTCTAATGCTATTAAGAGATTACTTCGTTATTCTTCCTCGTAATGACGAATATATTTTTATTACGAGGCACGAAGCAATCTACCCAAGGCTAGTTCTAATGCTATTAAGAGATTACTTCGTCATTCTTCCTCGTAATGACGTGTTATTTGTCATTGAGAGGCACGAAGCAATCTGCCTAAGGTTATTTCTGCTCTGCAAAGAGATTACTTCGTCATTCTTCCTCGTAATGACGTTGTAATTTGTCATTGCGAGGCACGAAGCAATCTATTTATCGTTAGTTCCAATACTATAAAGAGTTTATATCATCACAAACTTCGTTTGGGTGTTTTCAATTAAAATATATTTTAATTTCAACAATACTCCCAATAGTGGTTGTGTTTTTAACAATTCCAACAGACGAATACTCGCTTCACACTTTTTTATTAGGGAATATAATTTTTTCTAACATAAGACTTTCAGAAAAATCATTTTTTGTTGTAGATTTAAACCCTAACCAAACAATAATAAAATGAGTACAACAACTAACGGAGTAACATTAACATTAAAGAAATTTGAAAAATTTGTGTCTAATATTCCAGCGGCGAGTAAGCCAACTGGACCTTTAGTAAATATATCAGGAGCAGAAGATAGTAATGATACACCTTATACGGTAACTGTTTTAGCATACTTACCAGACAATACATTAAACCCTGTAGAAAACACTAGTGGTTTACAGTTACAAGGAAATGAAATTTATTTAAATTATTATGGTATTAACCCAGTAAAGGTTTTAAACAAACAAGGAGGATTCGATACTGTACAAGGAAGAGAATTTCGTGTAGAATTTAATTGTGATGAAGTAGCAGGTAATTTTGATTTGTATTATGTTCAATTTACATACAAAGTAGAACAAGGGGCATCTGCGGATGTTATTTGGGTTAGAGATGAAGATGAAGATCCTGAAACTGATAGAGGAACTGTAACTGCTCCAGTAACAGCACCGCCTCCAACATTATAGTTTTATGTTTAAAAAAAACATTGTAGTTATATTTTTGAGCATAGCCTCATTAATTTCTTCACAAGAGAAAAAAAACAATGAGGCTAATTTTCTTTTTGAAAAAAGTGTTGAATTTTGTGATAAAAATAAAATTATTTGTAAGGCATTTAATTTTTATAAGAATAAACAGTATGATTCTTGTTATACATATTCAAATAAAGCATTGTTATTAACCAAAAAAACAAAGGAAAAAGATTTTTTGAACTACATCCTTGCTTATAGTGCTTACTATAAAAGGCTTTATAAAAAATCACTATCAAGCTTGTCTTTGATGTCTAATGATAAATATTATGAATTAAATAAAATATACTTATTAGGTAATGTTTATGTAAACTTAAAAGAATATGATAAATCAATAGAGAATATTGAGGAATGGATATCTAAAGACACAACAGCAAGTAATAGTCAAATAAGGGCGATGTATCATAATTTAGCTCTATGTCACTTACATAAAAAAGAGTTTAAAAAAACTAAAATTTTCTTTAATAAAGAGCTTTCTTTTATAAAACCTAATGATACAGCTTCTATCATTAGAGCAAAAATGGACTTAGCGAATGTATATTATAATCAATATTTAGATAACGAAGCAATTCCTTTATTTAAAGAAGCCTATGGTTTAGCTAAAGTATTTTCTGATTTTGAGTTAAAACAACTTACAACACAAAATATGGCAGTTGTAGAGCGCAATAGAAAACGATACAAAGAAAGCGTTGGTTATTATAGAGAGTTTGTTAAATGGAAAGATTCTATTACAAATAGAGATCGTATATGGGAACTTACAGAGAAAGATAAAAAAATAGCAGTTGCGCAAAAACAACAAGAAATAGTAGTGCAAGATGAGCAAATAAAGCGTCAAAAAGTAGTCCAAAAAGGACTGCTTTTTGGTGCTTCTGGGCTGTTAGTGTTTTTAGGAGGTTTGGCTTTTTTTTATAAAAAACTACAAAGTAAAAATAGGCTCATTACGGAACAAAAAGAAGCTTTAAATCTAGCGAACAAAACAAAAGATTATTTATTTTCGGTAGTGTCGCACGATTTACGTTCGCCTATAAATATGATAAAGAGGCAACACCAAAAATTAGCAAAGCATATTGCGAACAATGATTTACCTGCAATTAAAGAAGCTACAAGATCGGCTATTGCAGTTACCGAAAGTACGAGTCACTTATTAAATAATGTATTGCATTGGTCGTTAGAACAAAGTAATATGCTAAATTTCTCTCAAGAAGAACATGTTTTACAACCTATTATTGAACATGTTTTATATGATTATGAAGATTTAGCAGAAGCAAAAGATATTTCAATTTCTAGTAATTTAGAAAGTGGTGTTCTTATTTTAACAGACAAAGAATCGTTAAAAATAGTAATTAGAAACTTAATAGATAATTCAGTAAAATATATGGATGGTTCTGGAAGCATTTCTGTAAAAACAGAAATACATTCAGAAGCGCATGCGCGTATTGAAATTAAAGACTCAGGTATTGGAATGTCTGAAGAAAAACTTCAAAAAATTAATGCGTTAAAAGATTTATCTATCGATAAGATAGATCGTTCTAAAGGAATCGGATTAGGTTTGTTATTATGTCAAACACTAATTAAGAAAAACAACGGAACATTATTTTTTAAAAGCGAAGAAGGAGTAAGTACCACAGCGGTTATATTGTTGCCTTTAGTTTAATTTTATTATAATACGAGTGGTGTAAAAACCACTCGTATTTTTTTACACCTTTTTTTAATTATCTCTTCATTGAAGATAAATCATCCGTCATTGCGAGGTACGAAGCAATCTGTATTTCGTGAGTTTTGAATATTAAGATTACTTCGTCATTCTTTCTCGTAATGACGTGTGATTTATTGTTTCTCGGGATGACTTTCCGTCATTGCGAGGCACGAAGCAATCTGTTTGTTTACGAGTTCTTAAAGTTAAGATTACTTAGTCATTCTTTCTCGTAATGACGTGTGGTTTATTGTTGCTCGGGATGACTTTCCGTCATTGCGAGGCATGAAGCAATCTGTTGCTTTTTAGTTCCGAATGTTAAGATTACTTCGTCATTCTTCCTCGTAATGACTTGCTGTTTGTCATTCCTAGTGATAACTATTCGTCATTGCGAGAGGCAACGAAGCAATCTATATTTCGTGAGTTCCGAATGTTAAGATTACTTCGTCATTCTTCCTCGTAATGACTTGCTGTTTGTCATTCCTAGTGATAACTATTCGTCATTGCGAGAGGCAACGAAGCAATCTATATTTCGTGAGTTCTGAATATTAAGATTACTTCGTCATTCTTCCTCGTAATGACTTGTCGCTAGTTATTGTGAGTGGAACGAAGTTTTTTTTAGTAAAAATTTATTATCAAATAAGTATCTTCGTAAAAACTAACAGTATAAATATTTAATTTAATGAATAACTTACGATTACTTCTTTTAGAGGACTTAGATGATGAAGCAACAGAGATTATTGATTTTCTAGAAGATAATAACTATGAGGTTATTCGTGTTAAAAATGCTTTTGAAGCTGAAAAAGAAATAAAAAATAGGTTTTTTGATATTATTCTTCTTGATATTATGATAGAAGGGAAACCTGAAGGTATTTCGTTAGCACATCGTTTGAATAAGGAAGGTATAGAAGCTCCTTTCTTATTTTTAACAAGTATGCAAAGTAAATTAGTGTTTGATGAAGCTAAACTTACTAAGCCATATACTTATTTATTAAAACCATTTAATAAGCTAGAGCTGTTGTATTCTTTAGAGGTAGCATTAGAGAAGTTTCATGAGCAATCAAGTAGTATTAGTTTAAGTGAAAAAAATGCAATTGTAAGTCCGTCTTTTTTATTCGTGAAAAAGAAACGAAGTATAAAGAAAGTAGATGTGACAGCCATTATTTATATTGAGGTTAAAGAAAAGTATTGCAAATTGGTTTGTGATGAAGATGAGTACTTAATAAAATTATCACTAACAAAAATTAGAGAATTACTTGGCGATACTAACTTTACTCAAACTCATAGAAATTATGTGGTTAACAAGGCTAAGATTCAAGAGATTTATTTTGAGGATAATTTATTAATTTTACAAAATAATCACAAAATATTATTTAGTGAACGTTTCAAAAATCAGTTTATTAAAAATAATACTATTTTTAGATAAAAAGCAGTAAAAAACACAATGTATTCCCCCCGAAATCAGTTATGTTAATTACCACTTTTAACTATTTCATAAGTATACTCCTATTCAGTTTTTTTATAAAATGAGTCTTTAAATTAATGCGATTCAAATATAGATGTATAGAGAATGTGTTTAAGTGTTTTTATTTAAAAAAAAATGATTAAATAAAAAAAGAGATATAAATATAATCCCATTTATAGATTATATCTTAAATCTCCTTTTTTTGAACGTTTTTATTAAGAATGTTACCCCCACGTGTATTCTTAATTAGCCAGTTAAAATAATCCCCTTATTATATCTTAACTGATGTAAATATAATGAGTTATTGTTATTTTGTTGAAATACAATTCCTTAGTGGTTTAAAATAGGGGTGTAACGTGTGATAAAAGGGTATAAGTGTTTTAGAGGAGAAAAGTATTTTAAATAAAAATGACATTAAATGAAAATTGTAGCTACAAATATCGGCGATCGAAAGGATGTTAACTGGAAAGGAGAAATAATTAGTACGGGTATTTTTAAATACCCAGTAACAGTACCTATTTTTTTAGATGTGGAAGATGTTGTTGGGGATACTGTGTGTGATAGAGAAAATCATGGAGGAATTGATCAGGCAGTATACGCATATTCTTTAAAGCATTATGAGTATTGGAAAACAATACACCCAAATTTAGATTGGCAATTAGGAATGTTTGGTGAAAACTTAACGATTGATGATTTAGATGAATCGAAACTTCATGTAGGAGATACTTTTAAGGTTGGTGAAACTATTTTAGAGGTAACAAAACCACGTTTGCCTTGTTTAAAATTAGGCGTTCGGTTTAATGATATGAAAATGGTAAAACAATTTTGGAAACAAAACTTGCCAGGGCTTTATTTTAAAATACTACAATCCGGTTTTGTAAAAACAGGCGATGAATTTACGTTAATAAAATCTTGCCCTGAAAACTTAACAATTACAGCCGTTTATCAAAATAAAAGAGTAGAAAAAGAAGTTTAATTCTCCTTCTCTAATTCAAATACTTTTTGAAGCATTTTATCATCTATCTCGTTTACTTTGTATAAACCTTCATCGTTAAAAAGTTCGCGAGCAATTAATGTTTTTAAGTTTCTTTTTAGTTGATTTTTTGTTTTTTTAGAAAGCTTATAACTTTTAAGCTTTGCTAAAAATTCCGTAGACACTTCATTATTTGCATCAAAATTATCAATAAAATCGCTAACAGTTGTGTTTTCTAGCTTTTTACGATTTGTATCTACGTAGGTAAATGCGAAATTATTTAAAGGTCTAAAAAATATGGTAGGAACATAAGTAGAAGTATCAACAGCTACAAAATGATCGGGAATTATTCCACCTCCGCCAAATACTATTTTACCTTTCGGAGTTGTAAATTTTAAGCTATCAATAGTTTTTATACTATCTCTGTTAAATAACTCACCGTTAGAATACCTGTTTTCTAAATCGTTTGCATAAATAGAAGAAGGCGCTTCTTTTGTGTATGGTTTCTGAATAGATCTACCAGTAGGAGTGTAATAGCGAGCCGTTGTTAAACGAACAGCAGAACCATCACCTAAATCCATTTCTTGTTGCACTAATCCTTTACCAAAAGAACGACGTCCAATAATAATACCTTTATCGTTATCTTGTAAAGCACCCGCAACAATCTCTGATGCAGAAGCAGAATTTTCATCAATTAAAATATATAAACCACCTTTTTCAAAATCACCTTTATTGGTTGCAAAAGATTCATTAATATCTCCTTTATTATTTTTTGTAAAAACAATTAACTTATCATCTTCTAAAAACTCATCAACAATGCTATTAGCAATATCAATAAATCCACCTCCATTTCCACGAAGATCAAGTACTAAATCGGTCATTCCGGTTTCTTTAAGAGCATCTAAAGATGTTTTAAATTCTCGGTAAGAATTACGTGCAAAACGGTTTAACTTTATGTAACCAACACTGTCGTTTAGCATGTAGGCAATATCAACACTTTTAATATTTACTTTGCCTCTGTTTATGGTTACATTAAAAATACTATCAGTTGTTTTTCTGTAAATCTGAACGTTTACCTTTGTATTTGGTTTCCCTTTTAGGGCTTTCATTATTTGAGGAGTTTGTAGGTTTTTACCATACAAAGTATCTTTATTTGCCATTAAAATTCTGTCACCAGCTTTAACACCTTCTTTAATACTTGGTCCTCCTTTAATTGGTGAAATAACGGTAATAGTATCACCAATTACACGAAATTGCACGCCAATTCCTACAAAATTACCTTGCATGTTTTCGGTAATTAGTTGTAGATTTTCTTTTGGAATATATACCGAATGCGGGTCTAACTTGCCTAGCATTTCGGTAATTGCTCCGTCTAATAACTCATCAGTATTTACATTATCAACATAATCACTTTGAATATAATCAATGAGTCGTTTTATCTTTTTTTCGTTGGATGAGCTTTTGCCAATAAAATTAGTTGAGCTTCCGTTGCTAAAAAAAGTTCCGATAAGAATACCGAAAACTACGGCAATTGAAAAATATATAGGGAGGTTATTCTTGTTCATAAGGTAAATTGGTTAATTCAACACCTGCTTTTTCTAGAAAATCGACTCCAGAAGAATCTTTGTAAGCTTCAGCATATACAACACGTTTTATACCTGCTTGGTGTATTAATTTGCTACATTGTTGGCAAGGAGAAAGCGAAATGTATAAAGTAGCTCCTTTACACGACTGTGTAGAGGCAGCAACTTTTAAAATGGCATTTGCTTCGGCATGTAAAACATACCATTTTGTGTAGCCTTCTTCGTCTTCACAATAATTTTCAAACCCTGATGGCGTACCGTTGTATCCGTCAGAAATTATCATACGATCTTTAACAATAATGGCACCTACCTGTTTACGTTTACAATGCGATAATTTACCCCATTCTTGCGCCATTTTTAAATAGGCTTTGTCGTATTTTAATTGTTTTTTACTCAAGGTTAAAGTTGTGTGAAGTGCTAATATAGGTAGATTAAAAAAGGTGTGTCGTTAATTTTTTACCAAAAAACGCGGTTTACCATCATTTGAAAAGCAAAACCAATTACGATTGATGAAATAATTAAAATCCAATCGCGACGATTTACTCCAAATATAGATTGAGCTAAAGTACCTATCAATAAAATGATTAAAACGATAATAATCTGTGCAGCTTCTACACCAATTGCGAACTCTAATAAAGGGACAAGTTTGTCAGAAGTTTTACCGATCATTATTTTAAAGTAATTCGAGAAACCAAGGCCGTGAATCAATCCGAAGAAAAGCGCAAAAAATAAATTCTGATTTTCTTTTCCTACAGATGCTTTTTTAGCGGTTAATACGTTCATTAAACCGGTAATAAAAATGGTTAACGGAATTAAAAACTCCACCAAATTGCTATTCACATTTAAAATTCCGTAAGCCGATAAAGCTAAAGTTATAGAATGTCCAATGGTAAATAATGTTATAAGCCATAATACTTTTGTCCACTGTTTAAATAAGTATACAACTGCAAGTACTATTAAAAATAAAATATGGTCATAGGCTCTAATATCAAGTACATGAAATAAGCCCATTTTAAAGTAGAAAATAAATTCGTTCATTCGGGGTTTTTAAATTTTTATTTGTCGATCTATTTGTTGGTCTAAAGATATAAAAGTTTCTGTTCTTGAAACCCCTTTTATGTTCTGAATATCTTTATTTAACAAATGCATTAAATCTTCGTTGTTTTTACATAGTATTTTAATGAAAACAGCATAGTTACCAGTTGTATAGTGGCTTTCAACAATTTCAGGGATTTCTTTTAAGCGCTTTATTGCTGATGAATACATGCTAGATGAATCTAAAAAAACACCTACAAAAGCTGTAGTGTTATAACCTAAAGCTTTAGGGTTTAGCACCATTTTAAAACCGTCGATTAAATCAGAGGCTTCTAGTTTTCGTAAACGTTGATGAATAGCAGCTCCTGAAATTCCTACCTCACGGGCAATACTTAAAATAGGTGTACGAGCATCTGCAACCAATCGTTTGATAATGATTTTATCAATTCCGTCAATCTTTAATTTCTTAATCATACAGCAAAAATAAGAAAAGTTGGTTAGATTTTTTTTTGAATATTAATTACCTTTACAAACATGTATGCACTTGTAGATTGTAATAATTTTTATGCCTCTTGCGAACGAGTTTTTAATCCGAATTTAGAAGGGAAACCTGTTGCTATTTTAAGCAATAACGATGGTTGTGTAATTTCTATGAGCGACGAAGCTAAAAAATTGCAACTTCCGTTTGGTGCACCAATTTTTAAATGGAATCAGTTTTGTAAGAATAATAATATTACCGTATTGTCTTCTAATTACCCGTTATACGGAGATATGAGTGCGCGGGTTATGAAAACACTCGAACAGTTTTCTCCAGATATCGAAGTGTATTCTATCGATGAAGCTTTTTTGCAATTTAAAGGCTTCGAAAATTATAACCTCCAAGAATACGGAACGCAAATTAGAAGTAGAGTTTTACAATGGACGGGAATTCCGACTTGTGTAGGTATTGCACCAACCAAAGCATTAACTAAAATAGCGAATAAGATTGCGCGTAAATATCCGAAGGAAACAAAAGGAGTATATGTAATAGATTCTGATGAAAAAAGAATAAAAGCATTAAAGTGGACATCGATAGAAAACGTTTGGGGAATAGGAAGCCGTTTATCAAAAAAGCTACAATCAAAAGGTTGTGTAAAAGCCTATGATTTTACACAATTAGATGATAATTGGGTGCGTAAAAATTTATCTATTACGGTTTGGAAGTTAAAAAAAGATTTAGAGGGTGAAGCTAAAATATTGTTAGACGAGCCTGTAACCAAAAAAGCAATTGCTACTACACGAAGTTTCGAATATACTTTTTCTGATATTGATAATATAAAAGAAAGAATTTCAACCTTTGCAGCTAGTTGCGCCGAGAAATTACGAAAGCAAAATTCAAGTTGTCATATGGTTATGGTTGTGTTGCACAGCGATCGCCATAAAAAAGATAGCGAACAGCATCGTGCAAGTAGAACGGTTGTTTTTTCATATCCAACAGATTCAACTTTAACAATAAGCAAAAGTGCTGTAGAGGCCGTAAAAACTATTTTTAAAAAAGGCGTAAAATATAAGCGAGCAGGAGTTATTGTAACAGGATTAGTGCCATCGGATAACTATCAAATAAATATGTTCGCAACAGAAAATCCGAAACATAAACCACTAATGCAAGCTATTGATAAAATAAATCAGACTTTTAAGTCAGATAAGGTTAAATTAGCAAATCAAGATTTACAACGAACCTGGAAAATGCGTCAGGAGCGATTATCGCCAAAGTACACCACAAATATTAATGATATTATTAGGGTAAAATAAAATTATGAGCACATCAGAAACATTAACTTTTTTTTCACCTAAAGAAATGGGTAAAACAGTCGGTACAATTTTTAAGGATATCGGTATTTCTGCAGGGTTTCCTTCACCTGCGGATGATTTTAGGGAAACGCGTATTTCGTTAGATGAAGAGTTGATACGAAATAAAGAAGCGACCTTTTTTGCAAAAGTTAGTGGTCAATCTATGATTGGTGCCGGATTAGATGATAATGATTTATTGGTAATTGATAGAAGTATAGCGCCAGAAAATAACAAAATAGCCGTTTGTTTTTTAGATGGTGAGTTTACTGTAAAACGATTAAGAGTAGAAAAAGACGAAGTTTGGTTGCAGCCTGAAAATCCGAATTACCCGATAATTAAAATAACAGCAGAAAATAATTTTGTTATTTGGGGCATTGTTACCAGTGTAATAAAAAAGGTATAATAAAAAAATCCAGCAAATTTGCTGGATTTTTTTATTGACTCTAGTGCGAATTATTATTCACAAAATTCATCATAAGCACCTGCTAAGTTCTGAGCAATAGCTTGTGCTGAATGTCCTTCAATATGGTGACGCTCTAACATGTGTACTAAGTTACCATCTTTAAATAAGGCAATTGCAGGAGATGACGGAGGAAAAGGAACCATAAGTTCTCTTGCTCTAGTGGTAGATTCTTTTTCTACACCTGCAAAAACAGTTGTTAAGTTTGTAGGAGTTTTATCAGCTCCTAAAGAAGCAATCGCTCCTGGTCTTGCAGTACCTGCTGCACAACCACAAACAGAGTTTACCATTACTAAAGTTGTTCCTTTTTTTGCTAAAGCTGTATCAACATCTTCGGCAGTATATAAAGCGTCAAAACCAGCATCGATTAATTGGTCACGCATCGGTTTTACTAATTCTTCTGGGTACATAATTTTTTATTAAATAATTTAGGCAAAGATACTTTATTTAAGAGCAAGAGTCAAGCCTAAACAAATCAGCTTTTTTGTAAGTAGTTAATAGTATATTTACAGCTTTAAAATTTAAGAATGGGAAAATTTGCAAAGTGGCTTGGAGCCGGAGCGGGATTTACAATGGGTGGTCCGATAGGAGCCATTATAGGATTTGCTGTAGGTAGTTTTATAGATGGAGTATCTGTTGAAGATTTTATGCAAGAGCAGCAAGAATATCAAAGACAGTCTCAACCACAACAAAGAGGAAGAGCTACGTCTGGCGATTTTGAAATTACGTTGCTAATTTTAGCATCTGTTGTTATTAAAGCGGATGGTAAAATAGATAAGCGAGAGTTAGATTATGTTCGCATGCATTTCGTAAAAATGTACGGAAAAGAACGTGCAAATCATGCATTTAAATTGTTTAGCGGGATTATAAAAAAGCAGATATCAACACGTCAGGTGTGTATGCAAATCCGTCAACACATGTCGCATTCTTCTCGTTTACAATTACTGCATTTTTTATTCGGAATTGCTAAAGCAGACGGACAAGTAACGGCATCCGAAGAAGAAGAAATAAGAAAAATAGGAGGTTATTTATATATTAATGAGCATGATTATTCATCAATAAAAGCAATGTTTTATGATGAAACAGATGGAGCTTACAAGATTTTAGAAATAACTAAAGAGGCAACTAATGATGAGTTGAAAAAGGCTTATAGAAAAATGGCTAAAAAATACCATCCAGATAAGTTAGAAGGACTAGGAGAAGAGCATAAAGAAGGGGCAAATGAAAAATTTCAAAAAATTCAGGCAGCCTACGAACAAATTAAAAACGAAAGAGGTATTTCTTAAAAGAGTAGAGCTAAATTAAAAAGCCCTTATTTAAAGGCTTTTTTTAAGTGTCAACTACTACAATTACAAGAAAATACGTAATTTCGCCAATTCAATTAATACAATTACAAAATGAGTACGAAGTTTACTGAATACAAAGGGCTTAACTTGCCAAATGTTGCTGATGAAATCCTTAATTATTGGAAAGAAAACAACATTTTTGAAAAAAGTATAACTACCCGTGATGATAACAAACCGTTTATCTTTTTTGAAGGACCGCCTTCAGCAAATGGTTTACCGGGTATTCACCACGCAATGGGACGTACGATTAAAGATATTTTTTGCCGTTATAAAACCTTAAAAGGATTTCAAGTAAAGCGTAAAGCAGGTTGGGATACGCATGGTTTACCTGTTGAGTTAGGGGTAGAAAAAGAATTAGGAATAACCAAAGAAGATATCGGAACGAAAATTACGATAGAAGAATACAATATTGCTTGTAAAAAAGCAGTAATGAAGTATACTGATATTTGGAATACACTTACCGAAAAAATGGGATATTGGGTAGATATGGAAGATCCGTATGTTACTTATAAACCAAAATATATGGAAACTGTTTGGTGGTTGTTAAAACAAATCTATAACAAAGATTTGATGTATAAAGGCTATACCATTCAGCCATATTCACCAAAAGCAGGCACAGGTTTAAGTTCTCACGAAGTAAATCAGCCAGGTGCATATCAAGATGTTACAGATACAACGGTAGTTGCCCAATTTAAAGCAATTAGCGAAACCTTACCAAGTGTTTTACAAAACGGAAGTGATGTTCATATTTTAGCATGGACAACAACTCCTTGGACGTTACCAAGTAATACAGCTTTAACAGTAGGGCCAAAAATTGAGTATGTTTTAGTAAAAACATTCAATCAATATACGTTCGAAGCTACACAAGTTCTTTTAGGGAAGGCTTTAGTAGGGAAACAGTTTGCAGGAAAAAAGTTTAAAGCGGTTGAAAATGAAGCTGATTTAGCTTCTTATAAAGCAGATGATAAACAAATACCATATTATATAGTTGCCGAATGTAAAGGTGCCGATTTAGTAGGTATTAAATACGAGCAATTATTACCGTACGCATTACCATACGAAAACGCAGAAGAAGCTTTTAGAGTAATTCCTGGAGATTTTGTTACCACGGAAGACGGAACAGGAATTGTACACACAGCACCAACTTTCGGAGCAGATGATGCGTTGGTTTGTAAAGATGCAGGTATACCACCAATGTTGGTAAAAGATGAAAATGATAACCTAGTTCCTTTAGTAGATTTACAAGGTAAATTCACCAAAGAAATGGGTGAATTTGCAGGGAAATATGTAAAGAATGAATATTATGCTGATGGCGAAGCTCCTGAGCGGTCGGTAGATGTAGAAATAGCTATTAAATTAAAAGAAGAGAATAAAGCCTTTAAGGTAGAGAAATACGTACACAGTTATCCGCATTGTTGGAGAACTGATAAGCCTATTTTATATTATCCGTTAGATTCTTGGTTTATTAAAGTAACAGACGTTAAAGAGCGTATGCACTCTTTAAACGAAGAAATTAATTGGAAACCTGAATCAACAGGTACAGGTCGTTTTGGTAATTGGTTAAAAAACGCCAATGATTGGAACTTATCACGTTCTCGTTTTTGGGGAATTCCATTGCCAGTTTGGAGAACCGAAGATGGTAAGGAAACCAAAATAATGGGTTCTGTAGCTGAGTTAAAACAAGAAATGGCATTGGCTGTAAAAGCAGGTGTGATGGCTGAAGATATTTTTTCTGATTTCGTATCAGGAGATATGTCTGACGAAAATTACGATACGGTTGATTTACATAAAAATGTAGTTGATAAAATTACATTGGTATCCGCATCAGGAGAGCCGATGAAGCGTGAAGCAGATTTAATTGATGTTTGGTTTGATTCTGGTGCTATGCCATATGCACAATGGCATTATCCGTTCGAAAATAAAAAATTAGTAGAAGAAGGTTGGAAAACAGCCGATTTTATCGCCGAAGGTGTAGATCAAACTCGTGGTTGGTTTTATACGTTGCATGCTATTGCTACGATGGTTTTTGATGATAAAGCCTATAAAAACGTTGTTTCTAACGGATTGGTGTTAGATAAAAACGGACAAAAAATGTCGAAGCGTTTAGGAAATGGAGTAGATCCGTTTACAACGTTAGATAAATATGGGCCAGATGCTACGCGCTGGTATATGATATCGAACGCAAACCCTTGGGATAATTTAAAATTCGATTTAGATGGAATTACTGAAGTAAGTAGAAAGTTTTTCGGAACACTTTACAACACGTATTCATTCTTTAGTTTGTACGCAAACTTAGATAATTTCAATTATAGCGAAGCTGAGGTGCCTTTAAATGAAAGACCAGAAATTGATCGTTGGGTTTTATCAGAATTAAACACTTTAGTTCAAAAAGTAGATACATTCTATGCAGAATATGAGCCCACAAAAGCAACGAGAGCAATCTCTGATTTTGTGCAAGACCATTTAAGTAACTGGTATGTTCGTTTATGTAGGAGACGTTTTTGGAAAGGAGAATATGCGCAAGATAAAATATCAGCTTATCAAACTTTATATACTTGTATGCTTACGGTAGCTAAATTAGCATCGCCAGTAGCGCCATTTTTTATGGATAAGTTATATAAAGACTTAATAAGCACAACAAACGGTGAAGGATTTGAAAGTGTACACTTAGCAGAATTCCCAAAATACGATGCTAATTTAATTGATAAGTCCTTAGAGCGTAAAATGGAAAACGCGCAAACAATATCTTCATTAGTTTTATCGTTAAGAGCTAAAGAGAAGATAAAAGTACGTCAGCCATTACAAAAAATCATGATTCCGGTTTTAGACGAAACTCAAAGAGAAGAAATTTTAGCAGTTGCTGATTTGATAAAATCAGAGGTGAATGTTAAAGAGATAGAGTTGTTGGGCGATGCTTCTGGTATTTTAGTAAAACAAATAAAGCCAAATTTTAAAGCTTTAGGGCCAAAGTTTGGTAAAGATATGAAGTTGATAGCTAATGAGATACAGAAATTTACGCAAGAAGATATTATCAAAATAGAAAAAGAAGGAAATATTTCTGTCGAGATTAATGATAAAATGATTAATTTAGAAACCGCAGATGTAGAGATTTCATCGAAAGATATTGAAGGTTGGTTAGTGGCAAATGCAGAAGGGTTAACCGTTGCTTTAGATGTTACAATAAGCGAAGATTTACGTAAAGAAGGTGTTGCTAGAGAGTTGATAAATAGAATTCAGAATGCACGTAAAGAAACCGGTTTAGAAGTAACAGATAAAATAAAATTAACTATTTTAAATACTGCCGATTTACAAGAATCTGTAACTGCAAATGAAAATTACATAAAAGCAGAAACATTAACAAATGAGCTATTGTTTGTTGATGACTTAAAAGATGGTATAGAAATTGAATTTGATACCATAAAAAGTAAAATGTTAATAGAAAAAGCATAACATTATGGACGAGGTTAAAATAAGATATTCGGATAGTGATTTACAGGAGTTTAAAGCTATTATTTTAAAGAAAATACAACATTCAGAAGAAGATTTGAAATTATTACAATCTTCATACAGAAATGGTTCAGATAACGGTACCGATGATACTTCACCAACGTTTAAATCGTTTGATGAAGGTTCAGATACGATGGCAAAAGAAGCAAATATGCAGTTAGCTATTCGTCAAGAAAAATTTATCCGTGATTTAAAAAACGCACTAGTTCGTATTGAAAATAAAACATATGGAGTTTGTAGAGTTACTAATAAATTGATTCAGAAAGAACGTTTAAAATTGGTTCCTCACGCTACATTAAGTATCGAGGCGAAACGTAAACAATAACGTTTTGTATAATTACAATAACAATAAGAAACCTCTTTATAGAGGTTTCTTTTGTTTTAAAGAAGCTTGTGTAGTTGTTTTTATATTTACAAGTTTAACTTTTTTTAGCCAAGAAAGGTTGATTAAAAAAAGCACTTTTCAATCAAAAGAGATAGAAATAATTACAGATGGATTAGATGATGTAATTATAGAGAATTCGTTAAGCAATCAAATAGAAGTTATACTGTTAGATGAAAATCCCAATACACATACTGTTTTTCTAGAAGAACAAAGCGGTGTTTTAAAAATAAATTTTAAACTTAATTTTAATGTATTTAAGGAGCCCGTTTTTAGAAAATATATTACGAAACGCCTACAAAGAGCTTCGGCCATAATTAAAATTCCAAATAAAAAAATCGTAAATATCTTCGGGAAATCGATTGATGTCACTTCTAAAAGTTACAATGGGGATTTAAAAATTTACATTGATACAGGAAATGTGAAGCTAAACGAAGTAAAAGGAAATACTTCGATTAAATTATTTATAGGCAATGTTTATGCTCAATTAAAAAAGAACAGTAGTGCAAATGTTAAAACGAATAATGGCGTTATAACTATTAACGGAGAAGTAAATTCTTCTCCTTTCTTTAAAAAGAAGAAGAATTTATCCTATAATTTTATAGTTAACTCTATTAATGCAAATGTTGCTATAGAAGGGTTATAGTTTTTTTAATTGGTGTTTTCTAAGGTAAAAACTCATAATGCATAGTATACTAGATACGAAGACTAATTGTAGGTTGTAAAAAGAAGAATGAGCAAGGCTTCCAAAATAATCAGTAAAAGGAATTTTATTAATATTGGCATAGCTTATCATAAAGAATAAAACCTCAAAGAGTTTCTTTTCTTTGGTTAGTACTCCTAATAGACTAGCTAATAGTACAATAAAAACGGTTCCTAAGAGAATTGATGAAGCCGCGGCTATATGAAGTTTTATAATTAAACGAATAAGCAAAGGAACGGCTAAAAACAGCATTAAAATAATACCAGACAGTATTTGAGAAAGTAATAAACGAGATAACGGTTTGTAGGAGGTATATACCGAAAAATGAACGTTATTGTCTACTTCTTTTGTTGTAAGATTAGAGAGTCTGTTTACTTGAAAAAACCATAAAATAGGAAGTCCTAGTTGATGCGCAATATTTACAGGAAGTACTGCTAGTAACAACATTCCTAAAAAATTAATAAGCCATAACCATTTTGTATTTTGTCTAATTAGTAATTGTAGTTCAGCTTTTAGTAAAGGAAAGATACTGTAGCTTGTTTTAAGTGCAGGTAAGCGATATAAATTAACATCGTTATAAATAGCTCGTTTCTGATTTTTTACTATTCTTTTTTTTGCGCTATCCTTTTCTCTGAAACTAAAACGATGAAAAAAAAAGGAGACTATAAAAAGACCCATAATACCCAATAACATCCATATAAAACGACTGATAATAAATGAGGATGAAAAATTAACACCCTCAAAATGAAATTTTTGTAATTTTTTTACATTCCCTGAAACATAACCAATCGTTAAATTATGTTTTTCTTCAGATCCAGTAATTATTTTAACTGTTTCTTCTAATTGGTGCATTACAATTTTACTTCCAAAAATATCTAATGAAAACTGAGATTCATTTTTTGGATTGTATGTTATTAAAAAGGAAAAGAGAACGAAAAAGCCTATGTTTTGAATGACAGAATATCGACTGAATAAAACTTCAAAGACAATAGCTAAAACGGCAATCGTAAATATAGCCGGAATAGTAATTATACTATATGGTTTTAAAAACTGAAGAAACTCAAAAGGAAATCCGTCATTATATAGAAAAAAAAGAAGGATACTCATAGAAAATATAGCACTAACGATTGTTAACAAAACTAAAAAATTGCTAAAAGCTTTAGAAATTAAATATGTAAGATTAGTGGTTTTAGTAGCAGCTACTATTTGACCTACTTTAGTATCAATATCAGATTTTATGCCAGAATTGACTAAATAAAAACCAATGAGTGATAAAAAGATGCTTGACATAACAGCAGTCACATAGCCAAACCAAGCGGAATTATAGTATCCAACATAATTAGAAACTTGTATAGTGGAGTAACTAGCATTTGGTGCTGGTACAAAAGTATAGGCAATAGCCAAACTAGCGCATAATGTAATTAGAAATGCATAGCTTCGAGTCCGCTGTAAATAATCGTGCTTTATTATGTTAAAGAAAGAATTCATAGTTTATAATGTTGTTAGTTGGATGCAGCTTAAATCTTAAGTGTTTTTAGTGATATACAAATACGCATCTTCTAAGGTCGCTTGTTTTTTTTGTGAGTTTTCTAAAGGAGAATCGCTGATATATCGAACCTGTAACTTCCCCTCTTTTCTATTGGTACTTACTACTATTTGTTGCGTTTTAAAAATAGTTAGCTGTTCTTTTTCAATAGTGGTCTCGTATACTTTATTATAAATTTCTTTTATAATATTCTCTGGTTTTTCATGAGAAATTAGCGCGCCATTTTTTAGTATAGCCACAGTATCTGCAATGGTATCAATGTCTGAAACAATATGAGAAGAGAGAATTACGATACAATCGTTTGCTAAATCAGAAATAAGGTTTCTAAACCGAACACGTTCTTCTGGATCTAAACCAACTGTAGGCTCATCGAAAATAAGTATTTTAGGATTATTTAATAAAGCTTGCGCAATACCAACGCGCTGTTTCATTCCTCCAGAGTAACTACCAATTGGTTTATTGGCAGCGTCAATTAAGTTCAAACCCTCTAGTAATTGGGTGATTTTTGGTTTTAAGCCTTTACCTCCAATACCCTTCATTGCTGCTATATACGCTAAAAACTCATGAGCGTTTAGATTCGGATACACGCCAAAATCTTGTGGTAAGAAGCCCAATTGTTTGCGCATATGATTAGCATCTTTTACGATATTCTTTTTGTTTAAACGTATAATTCCGCTGCTTGGTTTACTAACTGTTGCTATCATTTTTAATAAGGTAGATTTTCCAGCGCCATTAGGCCCGAGTAAGCCAAGAATGCCTTTTTCAATAGTAATTGAGAAATTTTTTAGACCGTATTTATTTCGACTGTATCTCTTTGATACGTTTTGAATTTCTAAATGCATAATTTTATTTTTTTGTATGTACCCTTTCAATGATTGTTTCAAAACCATTTTGATTAAACGTTAAACTGTTATTGTTTCCTTCAATAACGGTTAATGTAGCACCAACAGCAGTATCATATAATGTGATTTCACTTTTCTGCATAAGAGCACTTTTAATTCCTTGAGAGTCGACTACCAGAAATAATTTGTTTTCTTCTTGAACAATCTTTAATTTTAGGTTTGCCTCTTTAAGTAAATAGGTTCCTGTGTATTTTTTAAAAAAGGCTATGTTTACTGTAGCAAGAGAGGCTGTTTTCTTGTTGTGTAAAAAGGCTATTAAATTATTTTGTAGTAATTTTTCAGAAGGCATTCTATGTGAATTAGTAAACATTAAATACATGTTTTTAGTTTCGTGGTTGTAGCCATTTCTAAAAGCATATCCAATATTGTTTCCGCCGTGTCCATAATAGCTTTGACCATCGTATGTTGACTTAAATAAACCAAAGCCATAGGTTTTATTGCCAGATTGCATCATCATTTTTACAGTCTCTTTTTTTAATAAAATTTCGGATTCAAATAGTGAAGTGTAAAACTTTTCCATATCTATTAGCGTAGAAGCAATACTTCCTGCAGCATTAACTATGTTGGTAAAAAAGCGATAATCTAAATAGGTTGTTACATCTTTATTTTTATGGAAAGGGGTCGCTAAATTAAGAATGCTTTTAGACACAT
Source organism: Tenacibaculum sp. SM2510 (assembly GCF_057002845.1). Taxonomy (NCBI): domain Bacteria; kingdom Pseudomonadati; phylum Bacteroidota; class Flavobacteriia; order Flavobacteriales; family Flavobacteriaceae; genus Tenacibaculum; species Tenacibaculum sp. SM2510. Next base: position 1,526,460 of record NZ_CP192703.1, on the reverse strand, counting down.
AAGGATAGGTGTTTTTTAATTGAAGAGGATTGATAATACGTTCGTTTAATAAATCGAAATAACTTTTATCGGTAATTTTTTCTAAAATCTTACCTAAGATAAAGTAGTTGGTATTGCAATAGTCATATTTTCCGAACATTTCTTTATCGTAAGCTTCTACCTGATGTAGTAGCTGGTTATTATAAATAGAATCATTTTTTGCGTAAAAAATGCCCTCTATATTTCCCCCTGCAATTTCATCTAAGCCACTTTCATGTGTCAATAAGGTTTCTATAGTTAACGATTGAGGGACATTCTTTATAGGAGTTAAAAATTTTCCAATACTATCGGTTAGTTGAAGGTTTCCTTTTTCTAGTTCTTGTAAAATTAATATTGCGGTAAACGTTTTGGTTGCGCTAGCAATATTGAATACGCTATTTTTAGTTAAATTAAATTTACCCAAACTTGCTGTATAAATTTGGTTTTCCTTTTTAACAAGAATAGCAATGCCTTTATGCGGGTCTTTTAATAGCGGATTAATTTCTTTGGCAATAGATAGTAAATTACTTTCTTGGCTAAAACTAAGTGTTTGAATAGAGACTAAAATTGCAATGGTAAGTTTAAAGATGAGTTTCATAATTATTAGGTTTTTATACTGATGCTACAAAACTCTTTTAATCATTTAACATATAAAATAAAGAATGACAAACTACCTCTTTAAAATGATGAGGGTAGAAAAGTTATATTATCAGTAAAAAGCATATATTCAAATAGAGATAAGTACCTTTCATCATTAAAAAGAAGAAATTGATTGACAAAATGCTATTTTTGGAACGGATTTTAAACAACTGAAATGTCAAAATTTGATAACTGGATAGATAACAAAATTGTACAAAACCTTTTTATTTGGTTTTTCCTTTTTTTAATTCTATTAACTACTATTCAAGGAGAATCGAGAATATTAACGTCATTATTTGCGATTTTTCTAATAGCACCCGCAGTTTATATAAGCAACTTATTTATTCTTCCTTTTTTAAGAAAAAAGTTTTTTTATTTTTTAGCCTTATTTATAACAAACACGTTGTTTTTTACGATAATTTCAGTATTCATCATAAAGATTGTAGCGGAGCAAACATTAGAGTTTAGCAAATTTGTCAATTTTTTCGGAATTATGATTTTGGCATTAACATTTGCCACCGCAATTAAAATAGCTAGAGACAGTTTTACACGCAGGCAACAAGAAAAAGAAGCCGAATTAAAGTTGTTGAAGGCGCAATTAAATCCACATTTTTTATTTAATACATTAAATAACTTGTACGGCTTATCTGTTATAAAATCAGATAAATTACCAAGTTTAATGTTAAAATTATCCGATTTACTACGCTATAGTTTGTATCAAACAAAAGAAGCATTTGTACCTTTAAATAAAGAAGTTGAATATTTAGAAAATTATATCTCGTTAGAAAAAATTCGATTAGAGGAACAAATATCAATTACATTAAACGTTTCTGGAAATCATGATTCTAAAAGGATAGCACCGATGCTTTTAATTGTATTTGTTGAAAATGCATTTAAACATTTAGGGGATGCTGAAAATGAAAAGAATAAGGTAATTATTGATATTATTGTTGAAGAAGAGGTGTTAAAATTTACATGTAAAAATACGCTAGATACTTGGAGGTTGATGGAAGAAAATATAGAAAAAGGAAAAAGTGGTATTGGTTTGATAAATGTAAAGAAACGCTTAAGTTTATTGTATTTTGATAAATACGAATTACAAATAGAAAATAAAGGAGCTTATTTTTTAGTTGAACTAATTTTAGAATTATAATGAACCCATTACAATGCATAATTGCTGATGACGAGCCTATAGCGCGTCAAATATTAGAAAAATATCTTAACGAATTACCTAATTTAGAACTCATTGCTTCCTGTAAAAATGCTTTTGAGGTGATTGACATATTGCAAGAAAAACCTGTCGATTTAGTATTCTTAGATATTAATATGCCTAAACTTTCAGGAATAAGTTTACTAAAAACATTGCAAGTAAAACCAGCAGTGATTATTACAACAGCCTATCCTGAATATGCTTTAGAGGGTTTTGAGCTTTCTGTAACAGATTATTTATTAAAACCATTTTCATTTGAGCGCTTTTTGCAAGCGGTGTTAAAAGTTCAGAAAACAGCCTCTGTAAATAACACTATTGTTGTTCCTTTAAAAGAGGTGGAAAGTTCGTCAGTTTTTGTAAAAAGTGATAAGAAAATTATCAAAATAAACTTTAAAGATATTTCACATATAGAAGCATATGGTAATTATATAAAAATATTTACAGATGAAATGATTTTAACAGCACAGACACTCTCTGATTTCTTAAAGAAATTACCGTCTAACTTTGTAAGGATACATAAATCATTCGCAATTAATTTTAAGCATTTAAAGTTTATAGAAGGCAATCAAGTTTTACTTCAAAAAGACATAAAAATTGTGATAGGTAAATCATATCGTAAAGAACTTTTGGTAAGAATCGAGAAAGGAATTGAGTAAGGAAGAAAATAACAATAGTTTTCTTATTTTTGCTGCTATTAAAATCTAGAAATGTCTAAAAAAAATATCGCAATACTTACCGTAGTTTTGGCAATTTTAATTGATCAGATTAGTAAAATATATGTTAAAACACATTTTCAATTAGGAGAAGAGGTGGTTGTTTTTGGTGATTGGTTCAAAATCCATTTTACTGAAAATAATGGTATGGCTTGGGGTTTTGAGTTTGGGGGTAGAGCAGGTAAATTATTTTTAACATTGTTTAGAGTTGTCGCAGTTTCTGGTATCATATACTGGCTATGGCAAACTATAAAAAGACAAGCGCATACAGGTGTTGTTATAGCTATTGGTTTGGTTTTAGCCGGCGCAATAGGTAATATTATCGATTCAGTTTTTTACGGAGTAATTTTTGATAGTTCATATCATAATGTAGCAACATTGTTTTCAGACAAACCTTATGGCGAATTATTTTATGGTAAAGTTGTAGATATGCTATATTTTCCGATGTATGAAGGAGAAAGCTTTACATTCTTTAATGCAATCTTTAACGGTGCCGATTCTTGGATAACAATTGGCGTTGTGTTGTTATTTATATTTAACAAAGAAGCTTTTCCGAAAGAAGAAACAACTTCTTAAATTAAAATAGCACAAATCTTTCGTTTAGCATACTTTTTCTATATTTATAAAAAAAAAGAAAATTATGCGTTTCCTTAAATATATTGCTATTTTTTTATTGGGTTTTTTGATTGCCAAGCTGTGGTATGAAAAGAAAGAAGAAAAACATCAAGAAGAAGAAATTAAAGTAGTTTTAAGTGGCATACAAAACCTGCGAAAATTAGTAGTTTCAAAAGGGAGTTTTTCTGAAATGTATAGCTTTTCTGATACCAAAAAATATTTATACAATTACCTTTCTTTTGAGAAAAAAGCAATACTATCAGTTAGTGCAAAAGTTGAGGTTGGTTATGATTTATCTAAATTAGAAATACAGATAGACAGTATTGGAAAACAAATAATTATCAATAAAATTCCTAAAGAAGAAGTTTTAATTTCGCCAGATATTAAATATTTCGATTTACAACAAAGCCAATTCAATACTTTTTCGAGATCAGAACTAAATATGCTTAATGGTAGAGCAATCGAAAAGATAAAAGCGACTATCACTGTTTCTGATCTTCAAAAAGACGCTAAAAAACGCTTATTTGAAGAATTGTCTAAAATATACCAACTCTCTAAAATTTACAATTGGAAAGTTGTAGACAATACAAATTCAAACTTATTAGATACTATTTTATTACAAGATTAATTAGGTAATTTTTCACTTAGTAATCCGTAAATAAAAGCGCCTAACATCGCCCCTAATAAAACAACGATTATAGGTAGTATGCCATGACCAATTAAAACAAAAATAGGAGCAGGACATGCGCCTGCAAGAGCCCATCCTAATCCGAAAATGGTTCCACCAACAAGTGTTCTTATAAAGCCTTTTTTCTTTTCTTTAATATTTATTTGATTCCCTAAGTAATCTTTAATTTTTCCGCTTTTAAAGAAATACATTAGTACCATAGAAATAGCTACTGCCGACCCTATAATTCCGTACATATGAAACGATTGAAATTTAAACATTTCGTATATTCTATACCACGAAATAGCTTCAGATTTTGTCATGATAATTCCGAAGAAAATACCTAATACTAAAAATTTTACATTTTTCATCTTATCCGAAAATTAAAGGAAACATTAACCAAGTCATTACTAAACCACCTATAAAAAAACCAATTACTGCAATTAGGGATGGTAGTTGTAAGCTGCTTAAACCTGTAATTGCATGGCCAGAAGTACATCCGCCAGCATATCTGGTTCCGAAGCCAATAAAAATCCCTGCTATTAATAAAATAGTAAACCCTTTAAGAGTAAGCATGTTCTCTAGACTGAAAATTTCATTTGGCACGAAGGAATTCCCCGCATTTACAAAACCTAAATCGGCGAGATCTTGCACGGTTTTAGGATTTAGATCAATAGTGTTTGTTGCTGATAAATAATTAATGGTTATAAATCCGCCAATGATTAATCCAGCTAAGAATACAAGCGCCCAATCGCGTTCTTTCCAATCTTTTTTAAAATAATCAGAAACTTTACCGGCACCTGCAATAGTACACATAGTCTCTAAGTTTGTAGATACACCAAAGTTTTTTCCGTAGTAAAAAAACAAGAATAGTACAAAGGCAATCAGCGGGCCAGATATATACCAAGGCCAAGGTTGTAATATGATATCCATTATAATTTATTTTTATAGAATCAAGTACTTAAATCATTGTTGATTTTTAAAGAGGCAAAAATACTAGAAAATTCTTCATTGTTTGTAATACTATTCAAATTTAGTCATTACAGTTGCTTTTTGAATCTTGACTTTCTGTTTTTTTTCATTTTTAAAAATATTCATGTGGTATGAAATTAATAGATTGCCTATAATTCTTGGGTAATATGCATATATTTATATTGAAAATAACTTACTTTTGAAACTTGTACAGATTCGTTTAATTTATATAAAAAGAGATGGGGATAGATTTTGTGGTCACTTGGGTTGATATGGATGATCCGAAATGGATTAAAGAGTTTTCAAAGTATTCTAACAAAATAGATAACTCTGTAAATGAACTTTCAGAAGCTCGTTTTCGAGATCATGGGTTTTTAAAATATTGGTTTAGGGGTATTGAAAAATTTGCTCCCTGGGTTCGAAAAATCCATTTTGTTACAAGTGGGCAAAAACCTGATTGGCTCGATGAGAATCACCCAAAAATAAATTTGGTAAATCACGCTGATTATATTCCAAACGAATTTTTACCCGTTTTTAACTCTAACTTAATAGAGATTTACATGCATAAAATACCAGGTTTATCTGAACGATTTGTGTATTTTAATGATGATTTTTTTATTATAAACAATGTTTCTGAGAGTAGATTTTTTGAAAATGGATTACCTAAAGATATAGCTACTTTTAGAAAGAATACAGGTATTTCTCAATTTGAAAAAATGCTTAAAAATAATATTCGTCTTATTAATAAGCATTTTGATAAGAAGGAAGTTTTTAAAAGAGATCATGTTAAATGGTATGATCCGTCTTACGGTAAGAGAGGAAGGTTAACAAAGCTATTAAAGTATTATAATGAGTTTATTACACTTCGTACACCTCATAATGCACAACCTTTTTTAAAATCTACGTTTGTAGATGTATGGGAGCATTGTAATGAAGAGCTTACCGAAATGTCTAAGCATAGGTTTAGAAGTAATGATGATTATACTCCAGAATTGTTTAAAACTTGGCAAATTTGTAGTTCTAATTTTGTGCCTTATAATACATATCAAGACACCAAAATGTTTCCATTATTAATTAAATCTAAAAAGGCTATTAAGGCGGTAAGAGAACAATCTTATAAGCTCGTTTGTTTAAATGATAATATACATATTAGAAACTATAATAAAGTAATGCAAGATATAAGCGATGCATTTGATAGCATACTACCAGAGAAATCAAGTTTTGAAAAGTAGTTTGCAAAACAGGATTATTTTGTAGGAAAGAAATAAAAAACCTAATATGTTTTAAAGCATATTAGGTTTTTTTAATTCAATATTATTTCATTTCAAAATCTTCCATGAATTTCGTGGTATAATTACCAGAAACATAATCAGGATGATCCATTAATTGTCTATGGAAAGGAATTGTTGTTTTAATTCCTTCAATAATATATTCATCTAATGCACGTTTCATTTTGTTAATAGCTTCTTCACGTGTTTGTGCAGTAACAATTAATTTTGAAATCATTGAATCGTAATTTGGCGGAATCATATATCCAGCATAAACATGCGTGTCAATACGAACTCCGTGACCTCCTGGTGCATGGTAAGATGTAATTTTACCAGGTGAAGGCCTAAATCCGTTATAAGGATCCTCAGCGTTAATTCTACATTCAATAGAGTGTAATTGAGGTAAATAATTTTTACCTGAAATAGGTACACCTGCTGCTACTAAAATTTGTTCACGAATTAAATCGTAATCCACTACTTCTTCAGTAATAGGGTGTTCTACCTGAATACGCGTATTCATCTCCATAAAGAAGAAATTACGGTGTTTATCTACTAAAAACTCAACAGTTCCTGCTCCTTCATACTTAATAAATTCAGCAGCTTTTACAGCAGCATCTCCCATTCTAGTACGTAATTCATCCGTCATAAACGGAGAAGGCGTTTCTTCTGTTAATTTTTGGTGACGACGTTGAACTGAACAATCTCTTTCTGATAAATGACATGCTTTACCGTAAGAATCTCCAATAATTTGAATTTCGATATGGCGAGGCTCTTCAATTAGCTTCTCCATATACATATCATCATTACCAAAGGCAGCTTTAGATTCTTGACGAGCAGAATCCCACGCGTCTTTTAAGTCTTCTGCTTTCCATACAGCACGCATACCTTTTCCACCACCACCTGCAGATGCTTTTAGCATAACTGGATACCCAGTTTCTAAAGCTGTTTTTTCACAGTCTTCAAAGGTTTCTATAACACCTTCGCTACCAGGTACACAAGGTACACCGGCAGAGATCATAGTAGATTTAGCATTTGCTTTATCTCCCATACGGTCAATCATATCAGGCGAAGCTCCAATAAATTTTATGTCGTGTTCTTGACATAGTTTAGAGAATTTAGCATTCTCTGATAAGAATCCATAACCTGGGTGAATTGCATCTGCATTTGTAATTTCTGCAGCAGCAATAATACGATCCATTTTTAAATAAGATTCACTACTCGCTGCTGGTCCAATACAAACCGCTTCATCAGCAAATCTTACGTGTAAACTTTCAGTATCTGCTTTAGAGTAAACAGCTACAGTTTTTATTCCCATTTCTTTACAGGTTCTAATTACGCGTAGCGCAATTTCACCTCTATTGGCAATTAATATCTTTTTAAACATACGTTCTAAAAATTTTAAAACTCCAAATAAGTAAGTATATACTTATATTTGGAGTTATATGTTACTTAAGATGGATCTACTAAAAATAAAGGTTGATCAAATTCTACCGGAGAAGAATCATCTACTAATACTTTAACGATTTTTCCTGAAATTTCAGATTCAATTTCGTTAAATAATTTCATTGCTTCAATAACACAAACAGTATCACCTACTTTTACTTCGGTACCAACTTCTGCAAAGTTAGGTTTATCTGGAGAAGGTTTTCTGTAGAAAGTTCCGATTATTGGAGACTTGATTGTAATGTATTTAGAATCTTCATCAGCACTTGAATTGTCATTTGAAGGAGCTGCCTGAGTTGTTGCAACAGGAGCTTGCGCCATCATTTGAGGAGTTGCGCCCATTGGTGCAGCTGTCTGAATAATTGTAGTTTCAGGAGTTTCGCTTCCAGTTTTAATGGTGATTTTAAGATCTTCCATTTCTAACTTTACTTCACTTGCACCTGATTTCGCTACAAATTTTATAAGACTTTGAATTTCTTTAATATCCATATTCCTAATTTTAGTTGTTTGGTTGTTTATGAATTGTATGCCCATTTTAAATAGATGGCTCCCCATGTGAAGCCTCCACCAAATGCAGCAAAAATTAAATTATTTCCTTTTTTTAGTTCCTTTTCATAATCCGCAATTAATAAAGGTAACGTGGCAGAAGTAGTGTTTCCATACTTATGAATGTTTACCATTACTTTTTCAGATTCTAATCCAACTCTATTTGCAGTAGCTTCAATAATTCTGTTGTTCGCTTGGTGCGGAACTAACCAATCGATATCATCTTTGGAAAGATTATTTCGAGAAAGCATTTTTTCAGAAACATCAGCCATGTTAGAAACAGCGTATTTAAATACGGTTTTTCCTTCTTGATGTACAAAGTGTTGTCCATTTTTAAGTGTTTCTTCAGAAGCAGGTAAAAGAGAGCCTCCAGCTTCAATTTTTAAGAAATCTCTACCAATTCCATCACTTCTTAAATATTCATCTTGTAAACCTAGTCCGTCAGTATTTGGTTCAAATAATACAGCGCCAGCCCCATCACCAAAAATGATACATGTTGCTCTGTCTGTATAATCAATAATTGAAGACATTTTATCAGCACCTATTAGCAATACCTTTTTATAACGACCACTTTCTATATATTTAGCAGCTGTAGACATTCCGAATAAAAAACTAGAACACGCAGCTTGTAAATCGTATGAAAAAGCATTGATGGCTCCAATTTGAGAAGCAGTATATGCAGCGGTAGATGCAACGAGCATATCTGGAGTTGCAGTAGCAACAATTACCAAATCAATATCTTTAGGGTCGATATTAGATTTTTTAAGTAAATCTTCAGCAGCTTTAATAGCCATATAAGAAGTTCCTTTACCTTCTCCTTTCAAGATTCTCCTTTCCTTTATACCGGTTCTACTAGTGATCCATTCATCATTAGTATCTACCATTGTTGCGAGCTCCTTATTGGTTAAAATATACTCAGGAACAAATTTTCCTACTGCGGAAATTGCTGCAGTTATTTTAGTCATAATTGTTTGTTTTGTAATAAAACTAGTTGTCAAAAGTAATGAAAATTAGTTGACCTTTTTAAAGAAAAAAGCTCAAAAAAGTAATTTTTTAACAAAAAAACACAAAAAAACCCTCAAAAAGAAGGTTTTTTTGTGTTGTGAAAACTAGTATTTATGCCTCAGCAACTGCATTTTCTAATACTACTTGACCTCTGTAGTATAACTTTCCTTCATGCCAGTGAGCTCTGTGGTATAAATGAGCTTCTCCAGTTGTAGGATCAACAGCTATTTGAGGTACAGAAGCTTTATAGTGAGTTCTTCTTTTATCTCTTCTAGTTTTCGATATTTTTCTCTTTGGATGTGCCATTTTATGTTTTATTTATCTGTTAGTAAATCCTTTAATTTATCCCATCTAGGGTCTGCTGATGTTTGTTCAGCAATTTTATCTTCGTTTATTCTTAATTCATTTAATCTATCCAAAGCATCAGATTTCATCGTGCCGTTTAAAACGTCTGGGTGAATTCTTTTACTAGGAACTGACAATACAATTAACTCGTATATATATTGAGCAACGTTCATTTCATATACTTCATGCGGAAGTATTAAAATTTCATCATGTTCGTCGTTATATTCAGGTCCAAATTTAACTATTAAATCTAAAACACCATCAATTTCTAAATCGAATAGTTCTCCGGTACTATCACAAGGTACGTTTACAGTGCCTTTTATTGTAAAACTAAGCTCAAATAATGTGCTTTTTTTTACAAAATTAATATCCGCGGTTAGGTTTGCGTCGTTAAATTCATCAAACTGAAATGCTTCAAAGAACTTTTTTCCAATTTGATATTGAAATAAATGACTTCCTTCTTTTAAACCTACAAAAGGTATATCGAATTCTTTTATGTCTTTCATCTGTAAGATCAATTTGAGCGTGCAAAGATATAAAAAATGTTTATATTTTTATATTTTACATTAAAAAAAATACTATTTAACTTTTAAAGCGTTTTTTGTTAGTTCTATATACTGTTTTCGGTTCTTAAATATTTGTAATGAGGTGAATAAAGCCTCTTTGAATGACGAAGGGTTTGCTTTGTTTTTACCGGCGATATCGAAACCTGTTCCGTGATCAGGAGAGGTTCTTACTTTGTTTAGGCCAGCTGTAAAGTTTACACCGTTGCCGAAAGATAATGCTTTAAAAGGCGCAAGACCTTGATCGTGATACATTGCTAAAACACCATCGAACTGCTTGTATGTTTCAGAACCAAAAAAACCGTCAGCGGCATAAGGACCAAAAACTAATTTTCCAGATTCTTTTATTTCTGTAATTACTGGGCGTGTAATTGCATCATCTTCTTTCCCTATAATTCCGTTATCACCACAGTGAGGATTTAACCCTAATATGGCAATTTTCGGCTTGTTAATGCTAAAATCTTGCTTTAAAGAAGTGTGCATAATTTCAACTTTCTCCTTAATTAGCTCAGGAGTAATTGTTGCTGCTACTTCAGAAATAGGAATATGGCCTGTAATTAAACCGATTCGTAATTCATCAGTCATTAAAACCATTAAACTCTTACCATCCAGGTTTTCTTCTAGATACTCTGTATGTCCAGGGAAATTAAAGTCTTCAGATTGAATATTTTCTTTGCTTATTGGTGCGGTAAGTAAAACATCAATATGATTGCTTTTTAATGCGTTTGTTGCTGCTTCAAGTGATTTATAAGCGAATTTACCACCGGTTTCAGTAGTTTTTCCTATTTCAATCTTAACTTCATCAGTCCATGAATTCATTAAGTTGATTTTATCATGTGATATTTTATCAATCGAATTAATACCATGAATATTAGTGCTTAATTTCAGGTTTTTCTTATGGTAAGAAATCAATCTTGTTGAAGCAAATAAAACTGGAGTACAAAACTCAAGCATACGTTTATCTTCAAAAGTCTTTAAAATAATTTCAATCCCAATTCCGTTTATATCTCCAACTGAAATTCCAACAATAATTTTGTTTGTAGTATCCATAGTTACTTTCGTACGTAAAAGTTGTATTTTTGATGTTAACAAAAGTAACTAAAATTTAGGAGAATGTTTACGGGAATAATTGAAACTCTTGGAATTGTTAAGAGATTAGAGCAAGATAAAGAGAATTTACACATTACGGTTTTAAGTAGTATTACAAATGAGTTAAAGATAGACCAAAGTGTGGCTCATAATGGTGTTTGTTTAACAGTCGTAGGTATTGTTAACGATGAATATATTGTTACGGCGATTAAAGAAACGCTTGATAAAACTAATATTGGTAATTTAAAAGAAGGTGACGAGGTGAATTTAGAAAGAGCTATGAAATTAGGTGCTCGTTTAGATGGTCATATTGTACAAGGGCATGTTGATAGAACGGGAGTTTGTAAAAGTATTAAAGATGAAGGCGGAAGTACCGTTTTTACTTTTTCTTATGATTTTGATGGTGATAACGTTACTATTGAAAAGGGATCTATTACTGTAAATGGAGTAAGTTTAACTGTTGTGAATTCCAAGAAGGATGAGTTTAGTGTAGCTATTATACCTTATACCATAGCGCATACTACTTTTAAAAACTTTAAAGTAGGTAGTAAGATTAATTTAGAATTTGATGTGATTGGTAAATATGTGGCAAGGTTAACTCAGTTAAAATAAAAAACCACTTACATTTCTGTAAGTGGTTTTCTTATTTTAACTGAATGGTTACAAGTACTCCAACCTAGTTTACTTGACTGTAAGTTTGTAATGTATCACGAGGTAACATACTTTTAACTCCTTTTTTTAACTTTAAAACCCTAGATATGAATAAGAAACTTTTTCTTTTTTTTACAATAATTCTATTTATAAACTGTGATTCTAATAAGAAATATTCTAAAATTAAAATATCATCAATTGAATTTAAAAAATTCAAAAAGAGTTCTCCTCTTTCAAAAGAACAACAACAGAATTGGCATTTTAAAGATATAGAAATTGATACTTTATCAGGAATCAGTTTAAAAAGAGCGTATGATTCATTACTGTTTAATAAGAAAGGTGAAATTGTTAGAGTTGCTATAATTGATATGGCTATTGAGGTTAAGCATAAGGGGTTGGTGAGTCATTTATGGGTAAACAAAAGAGAGGTAGATAATAATGGAATTGATGATGATGAAAATGGATATGTCGACGATGTGAATGGATGGAATTTTTTAAATAATAGTAAAGGAGAAAGTAATGAATTTGTTAATTATGAATATACTAGAATAGTAAGAAAATTTAATCCCTTTTTTGAAAATAAAAAAAATACAGAAATCAATTCAAAAGATTCTTTAAATTTTATTACGTATAAGAGAGCAAAAAAGAAGTATGAAAAAAGAGTGAACTATGCAAAAGAAGAACTAGATTATATTAATATGGTTTTTAAAGGTAAAAGTGAAGCTGAAAAAGAATTATCAAAATATTTTAGGAACAAAAATTATACGATAAATGACCTAGATAGTCTAAGGAAGAAGTACCATAAGGATAAAGTTTTACAAAAAATGATTAAAAGGAAATCAAATTTTATTAAATATGGTTATTCAGATGAATATGTCTTTGATTATAAATTAAAGGCAGAAGAAAGGGTAAATAAGTTGTTAAACTTAGATTATAATGATAGAAAGATTCAAGGTGATAACTCTAAGGATTTAAAAGATATAGAATATGGAACGTCCAATTTCAATGTAAACATAAAGCTACTTGATCATGGTACAAAAATGGCAGGAATAATTGTCAATATTGCTCAAGAAAATGAAATAGAAATAATGTCTTTAGCAATTTCGGCATATGGAGATGAACATGATAAGGATATTGCTTTAGCTATTAGATACGCTGTAGATAATGGTGCTAAAGTAATTAATATGAGTTTTGCAAAAGAGTTTAGCTTACATCCTAATTGGGTTTTAGATGCTGTAAAATATGCTGAAGATGAAAATGTTTTATTGATAAACGGTGCAGCAAATGATAATCAAAATATAGATGATAATAAGATCGATTGGTTCCCTAATGATCACGGCTACTTTAACAATAAAGAAGTTTCAAATAATTTTTTAAAAATTGGGTCATCAGGTATTTATTTAAATAACAAATTAAAGTCCTCATTTAGTAACTACGGAAAGACAGAGGTAGATTTATTTGCCCCTGGAGAAAATATTTACACAACATTCCCTGAAAATGAGTTTGATGTCTCTTACGGAGGAACATCTAGTGCTGCAGCTATAACTTCAGGTGTTGCTGGTTTAATTTATTCTTATTACCCAAATTTAACTGCTTCTCAAGTAAAACATATTTTAATGGATTCTGGTCTGGAATATACTTTTGAAGTTTCTACACCTACAAAGGAAAATAAAAATAAAACAACTCCTTTTAATCAGTTATCTAAATCAGGTAGGGTTTTAAATGCCTACAATGCTTTAATTATGGCAGATAGTATTTCTAAAAAACTATAAAAAAAACCAAATATTTGTCAATTATAATAAGCAAGCACGAAACTAAATTCGGTCAAGTTAATCCTGAAGAACAATACATTTAACGATTAAATTGTTAAAATTCGTTGTAAAATATCAGCAGCCATTCTGGTACCAAAAAAGACAAGAGGTAAATTCATTAGTTTGATATAGAAATCAGAGATTAAAGATATATTTATGTACTTAAATGTAATAATATCCAACCTGTCACTATTTTAATAACTGTTTTTCCTGAAAACAAGGCTAATAGAGAAACAAGAATGAAATATCTAAAATAAATACCTTGATTATTAATACCAACATCAATAATATTTTGAGTTTAAAAAGGAAAAAGAAGCTGTAATAAACATATTATTAATTTTTTATACTTTAAAAAGTATTTTAATAGAAAATCTTAATAATTTTCTCTCTATATAAAATTCAGTATTATAAAACTTGTTGTAGGTTCTACTAATAAGGCAACACCTTCTTCAGTAGTTTCTTAAGCGTTATTACAAGCCCAATGTTTTAAAAAACACTGGGCTTGTGTTTTAATAATCCGTGTACAGGGTCAGAAATACAAAAAGACTTCTTTTTTAGTTTTACACAACACCACATTGTGGTTTTTGTTCTCGTGTAAAGCGTATTGTAATCGAGCTGCTAATAATTTTTCTAAAGAAAATTTAATAGCTAAACTTCTAGTGCCAAGTTGTTCCGAAGCTTCACTTAAGCTCAGTAAACTACTTCTCGCTCTATTGGTTTCTGTAAGTTTTCTTAATTATTGTAAAAAAAAGACTTTACCAAAATGTTTAGCAAGGGTTTTTAAGCATGTCGGATCGCAATCTTTCTTGTCTGATTATTTGTAAAAAAGGAAACTTTTTTACAAATAATGTTTTCAATAAATTATAACAGCAAATTGAAGTTTTTTATAATAATTCAATTTTAGGCATTTGTTGTTGCCATAAACTATAATATTTCCCTTGTTTTGTGTATAATTTTTTATGATTTCCTTGTTCTAATACTTTCCCTTTTTCTAAAACTACAATGTCATCAGCGTTAATCACTGTACTTAACCTATGAGCGATAACTATAATTGTTTTATTTTGTTTACGTAACCTTTCTACTGCTTTCTGAATATAGTTTTCTGAAGTAGAATCTAATGAAGAAGTCGCTTCATCTAAAACCAATACTTCGGGTTGTTTGTATAAAGCTCTTGCAATTGCAATTCGTTGTTTTTGTCCTCCAGAAAGTGTTGCGCCATTTTCACCTAAATAAGTATTAAATCCGTTAGGTAAACTTTCTATAAACTCTAAAATACCTATTGATTTACAAATATCTATTATCAATTCCATATTAGGTGCAAAATCTCCTACAGCAATATTATCAATTACATTTCCTGCAAATAAATCTATCTTTTGAGGAACAACACTTACTAATTCACGTAAGCTCTCATGTTGTATATATTTTAAATCTAAATCGCCAATAGTAACTTGTCCTTTTTGTAAAGGGTAAAGGTTTTGCAATAAAGAGATTAATGTTGATTTACCTGAACCACTTTCACCAACAATAGCAGTAATATTTCCTTTTTTAATTTTTAAATTAAAATCAGTAAACACCTGTACTCTTGTACCATATCTAAAAGCTACGTTTTTAAATTCGATATCCTCAATTTTATCTTTTCTTAATACAATTTTGTTGTCACCTTCTTCTCGCTCTAAATCCATAATTTCAAATAAACGGTCAGCAGCAATTAACGCATTTTGTATTTGTTTATTAGCTCCAATTAAACTTGCTACTGGATTCATAAAATACCCAATAATAGCATAGAACGACATTAACTCTCCCGCAGTAATTTGCCTTTCAATCACAAAATAAGAACCAGACCATAATAAAATAATAGTAAACAATTGCGCAATAAACGTAGTAGAAGTTCCTGAGAAAATTGAGTTTAAAGCAGATTTATAACCAACATTAAGCAAACCTATAAAACGTGTTTCTGTTTTAATGTTTGCAAAACTTTCTAAACCAAAACGTTTAATAGTACCGACAGAGTTTAGGGATTCTACTAATTGACTTTCTAAATCAGCAGAACTCTCCATTATTTTACGTTCTGTTTTCTTGTTTAGCTTATTTATAATTAAATAAATTACTAAGTACAAAGGAATAACCAACAACATTATTAATGCTAGCTTCCAATAGTACATAAACATAATACCAAAAGAGAAGAATAAAATAAGAATATTAACGGTTAAACTTAAAGAAACCTCGTTAATAAAAGTTCTTATTTTAACAGCATCGTTAATACGAGAAATAATTTCTCCTACCCGCATGGTGTCAAAAAACTGCTGCGGTAACTTTAATAAATGTTTGTAATAGCCTAAAATTAAACGAGCATCTATTTGTTGTCCACTTTTAATAAGAAATACATCTTTAAAAACCCCTATTACAATTCGTAACACTAGTAGTGCAAGCATTATAATGCTTAGTAGGTTTAATAGCTTGGTATTACCTCCAATTAATACATGATCAGTAATTTTTTGTATATAAATAGAAGTAGAAAAACCTAAAAGAGTATAAACAACAGCACCTATTAAAGCTTGCAGTAACACAAATTTATGTGGTTTTAATAAAAACCAAAAACGTTTTAAAACCGAAACCTTCTCATTACCCGTAGTAAACTCTTCTTTTGGTAACAGCAATACTAAAACACCTGTCCATTCTTTTAGGAATTCTTCATGTGTTTTTTTATGGATTTTCCCATCCCCTGGATCCATAATTTTTATGTATTCTTTGGTTACTTCGTAAATAACTACATAATGCTGTAATTGCTCTTTAACAACTATATGTGCAATGGTGGGTTTGGGTATTTTAAACAAACTATCTAACTCACCACGTACACCTTTAGCTTCAAAACCTAATTTCTCAGCAGCCTCTATTAAACCCAATACATTGGTACCTTTTTTATCAGTACCTGCATATTGGCGTATGCGTGCGATAGGGAGTTGTAAGTCGTAGTGTGCTGATATAGATGCTAAACATGCTGCTCCGCAATCGGTAATGTCGTGTTGTTTTATAGTAATTTTTGCCATTTTTTAGATTTGATATGGCAAAGAAAAAGAAGTTTACTGCAATTGTTTTGCGGGGAAGGAAAGGAGAATACTAAATTAAT
This sequence comes from Tenacibaculum sp. SM2510, assembly GCF_057002845.1. Classification (NCBI taxonomy): domain Bacteria; kingdom Pseudomonadati; phylum Bacteroidota; class Flavobacteriia; order Flavobacteriales; family Flavobacteriaceae; genus Tenacibaculum; species Tenacibaculum sp. SM2510. The sequence continues at coordinate 1,509,778 of NZ_CP192703.1, read as the reverse complement.
GCTTTTCGTAAAGCATTCGGGTTTTGATGATTGTTAAAAAAAAGCAGTAATTCTACATTTTTTTCATTAATTTGGTAATAAAACGTAATCTTTTTTACTATCTCTATTTGATGAATGCCAACGTTTAAATACGTTTTTTGGAATGTTCTAGGTGCTGTTTTTAAATAGTAGTTACGTCTTCTGTTTTTTTATAAAATTGTTCACTTCTTTTATTGCACAAAAAGTGTTTAAATATTCTATATTTTGAAAGTAGTTTTTTTGTCAGTGGAGAAATAATAATATTATAAAAAGCCTCCATATTTTTGTTTACTTTCTTTCAATACCTCTTCAAAATTCACTCCTAAACCTGCTTTTAATTGCGCTTTAGATTTCTCTAGCAATTCACTAATCAACACATCTTTATAAGCCTGGTATTCTTCTGGGTATAAATGTTGCATAAGTAATTTTACCTCCTCGTTCGTAAATCGTTTTTCACGCATCTTTTTATAAAAAAACTATCTTTTAAATTTAATAATTTTAAGAAATAGGCTACTTTAAAATCACTCTTTTTTATATCTTTTATTAATTGGTCAAGCACAGCATCATAATTGTGTACAATTTCTATGGAGTTCATATTTATAAAGTTTTTACTTTACAAATATACATAAATTAGTTTATTTTTTTAATATCTATATATTGCCGCACGGAAATAACAAGGAATTGTAAATTATAATGTATAGGTATTGATGCTAAACAGGCTGCTCAGAGACGGGTAATATCGTGTTTTTTTATAGTAATTTTTGCCATTCTATTTAATTTTAGAACAGCAAATGTGGTTATGTTTAATACAATTTTATTGCACGCAAGAGATTTAAAAGAGTATTATTATTCCTCTTCATCCTTACCTAAGTAGTAATAAATTACATATAACCATCCAAAAAAACAGTGAATAAGTGCCATTAAAATAGACTTGTTTTTTGACCAAGAGATTATCATAGCCAAAATACTCCCAATTACAACAGGTATATTTATGAAATTTATATCATTTATTTTAAGCATAACTAATAAATTATTTTAATAGACAAGTGAACTCTATAAAAAACACATATAAAGTGTAATATAAATCTAGGTTTACGTAAAAATACTTTATCTTAAATTTTTTTTTAAGATAAATTAACCTCAAAAATACTAAAAATATTTTTTAAAGAGACTAAAAACGTTTTTAGTCTCTTTAAATTTATAGATTATGAAAACCAATTAAAAGGATTTACAGCTTCAAGCATATCTCCCATTTGCCTAAGAGTAGTTCCTACTGCTCTACCGACACGGTAACCAATTTCATAACCTGTTTGTACAGCTGAATCACTACTCACAACAGGAACAGTGTTCCCTCCATTTATTTCAATTAACTCTCTATTTGTTAAATCTTTCATTTTTTTCTATTTTTTATTAATTATTTCCTGACTGTAATCCTGCATCAACTCCATCAGATCCTCCTGCGAGAATTCCACCAACAACTTTTAATGTCGTTGCTAAAACATCTACTGCAACTTCATAATACTTAAACAACCCAATAATTAATCCGCCATTAATTTCTTCAGCTTCTTTAAAACTTAATTCTTGGACTCTAAAATTTTGTAAATTTTTCATAAAATCACGTTTTTTATATTATTAATTTATTTTTTGTTATAAATTATTTATAACTCACATCAAAACATTACAATGTGCACCTAGTAACTTTCTGATAACTTAAATATACTCTTAGTGTTTATTACTAAATGAGTATATTAATTTTCAGGAGTAATTATCTCCAAATTTCTTTATTCATCGTTCGGATTCCCTAATAACCAATCTTCTAATGGTCTTAACCACCAAGGTATCGTTGACCCTCCTCCATTAAATGAAGTTTTTTCTAATTCACTTAAAGGTTGGGTTTTAATGTTTTTTAACTTTTCCATGCATCTTATTTTTTGATACTGCAAACATACACGCACTCACTGCAACTAACTTGCAATGTGTAATTTTGTTTGTGAATAATAACTACCCCCAAATATTTGTGTTACTTCATTATTTGTTAATACATTTACAGAGATAGATACTTGTAAATCGAAATCTTCACAATAATGATATGTTTTTCTACTTCTACTATAACAAATATTAGCATTATAGTCTTTTAACTGTTCTATTAATAAATGCACCGAGCGTTGGCTTATTTGCAATAAGTTAGCCAATTCTTTTGGCGTACCTGTATTTTCATTGGTTATTAAACCATGTAATTGCTGTAAGCGCTCTAAAGTTTTTAAGTTTTTCATAGTTTTTTATTATGGTTTATCATTACCTGATGAAGAGATTGCTTCGTGCCTCGCAATGACGTTTTATTTATTAGTAGCAATTGGAATTCTTAAATAATGAGATTGCTTAATTCCTTGCAATGATGTGTTGTTTAAAATTCTTGAATAAGGGGGATTGCTTCGCTCCTCGCAATGACGTGTTATTAGGTTTTTGCTATTTGACTTGTAGGGTTTAACCAATCGTCCATTTTATCGTAGAGTAAATCAAATAAAGTACGCTCAGTAAGTTTAAAACGAGTATTTACTAGCATTCCTTTTTTTAAGTGTCCTTTAAATCCGTTTTTTAGTTGTAAAAATTCTTGGTTTAAGGAACATAAAACTTTAAATTTTGGTGTATTATTAACCATTTGCACATCGTTACCAATTTCTGTGATTTTACCGGTAGCTAAACCCCATTGATTATAATTAAAGGCACTTACCTGAAAATTAACATCGTCATCCTCTTTTAATAAACCTATATTGTTGGGATCTATATAACACTCTACAATTAAATCGGTTTTGGGTGATATTTCTGCTAATTGAATTCCGTTAGCAATAAAACTTCCTTTTTCAATTCCTCTTACATTTAATAACGCACCTTTAATAGGAGATTTTATTATTGATAAGCTGTTACTTTCTTTTAACTGAGTAATACTGTTTTCTAAATCTTTTAATTGATTTTGATCGTTAACTAATTGATTCTGCCAAGTACTAAATTGTTGTTTTTTGTATTGAGAAATAGCATTTAATGCTAAATCGTAATTTAACTTACTATCATTGAGTGATACCTTAGCTATAACTCCTTTTTTAAATAAGCTTTTGTTTCGCTTATAATCTTCTTTAATTTTTCTGAATCGAGTATTTAATTCATTTAGTTTTTGTTTGTAAAAACCAACCTCTTGCTCGTATTTTAAAGAAATGAGTTTGTTGCTAACAATTCTATTTGTTGTTAATAATTTTAAATCATCAATAAACGTTTTAGTTTCCTTTAATTGATTAGCAGTATTTTCAATTTTCTGATTAATCGCAACATTATTAACTACTAACAATGTATCACCCTTATGCACTTGTAAGTTATTTTTAAGCTGATGAAGCACAACTTTACCACTAGCGCTACTATTTATGGTTATTCTTTCTTTATCGGCTCGAATTAATCCTTGCGAAGTATTGTAAATTGTAGTTTTAATAAAAGGGAGACAAACAAAAGCGACAATTAAAGCAAGCAAAATAAAACTATATATAATTTTACTTCTATTAGAATGTTTAAATTGATGTACTTCAACACTGTTTTCTATAATCTCTTTCGGGAATATTTGTTTAGCCATGTTTTTTATATCAATTTTAATATATAGATTATTAACAATAAGTAAGCAATTATCATTTTAAAAATTTAATTATAATACCCGTTGTGTATTTAATTTAAAAACACAACGAGTATTCTTATTTTCATAGAATTCTCCCTAGCGATAAATTCTGCTGCAAAGCAACGGAAGAAAACAGCTGAATGCAAACAGAGCAACCCTGAATTCACAAATACAGAGTCGATATTTATAAATACCGATAATGATAATTATCGATAATCACATGAAGTACATGGGGTTAGTTTCGGTTTTCGATTTTAATGTTTTATGTATCTTTACCTTTCTTAAAACCCTTCATTTTGTCAATAAAGTCTAAAGACAATTATAAAATATTTGATAATTTCTGTATTAGGATACCGCTATTTTCTTTTTTTCAACATCAAAATTTATTAAAAAAAACAATTCTTGATGAAACTGATTTTAAGAAAATATTAGAAAGTACATCTTTTAAAGAAGCTTTGTTTTTAGCCTCTCCAGAATTAATTATTCAAATTAATAAATGGGAGGAGGGTGATTTAAAAGAAGTGCATAAAATAGAGAAATTAAAATATACTATTTTAAAATATTTTACTCGTATTTCTACTCGATGTACCCCGTTTGGTTTATTTGCTTCTTGTACAGTAGGTAAGTTTAACTCTGAAACAAATTTAAAACGTTCTAACATAAGTAAACGAATAACTCGTTTTGACACTACTTTTTTAAGTGAATTACTTCAGGAAGTATTAAAAAATAATAGTATTAAAGAAAAGGTGCTTTTTTATCCTAACACAAGTCTTTATAGAATAGGAAATCATTATAGATATGTTGAATATAATATAGAAAATAAAAAAAGGAGTTATTCTTTAGAGGGAATTGGGTTTTCAAAATATTTAGAAAAAATATTATTTCAAGCTAAAAAAGGAACAACTATTTATGAATTAGCAATATTATTGATTGATGATGAGATTACCCTTAAAGAAGCAAAAGAATTCATACATCAATTAATTGATAACCAAATTTTAGTTTCTGAATTAGAAATTAGTGTTACAGGGAAAGATTATTTTACTTCCTTATTAGAATGTATTGAAAAAATACCTGATGCATTTGTAATTTTTAATCAATTAAAAAAATTGCAACATAATTTACTTAAGTTAGATACTGTTTGTATTAATAATAGTACCAATTACCAAGATGTTATTAGTGATGCAAAAAATATAGTCCCAGAATTAAATGCAAGGTATTTATTTCAGACAGACAGTTTTAGTGTTTTCAGTAAGAATACTTTAAATAAAGACCTTCAAAAGCAACTAAAAAAAGCATTGGTATTGTTTAATAATATGACAATACCATCTGCCAGTGGAAATTTAGAGACCTTTAAAAGAAAATTTTTAAAACGTTTTGAGCAATCTGAAGTTCCGCTAAGTTTAGTGTTAGATACCGAAACTGGTGTTGGCTATGGTAATAAAAGAGATGATAATAATGATTTGCTGGCTAATTTGTTCACTCCAAATACTAAAAAAAGATACGAACGTGTTATATGGACAGATACGGATACTATTTTACAACAGAAGTTAGTGGAAGCTACTAAAAACAATAAGTTTCAAATTAATATAACAAATCAAGATTTTAAAGATTTATCCCTTAATTGGGACGATTTACCAGATACTTTTTCTTCAATGGTAGAAGTTTATAAAAATCAAGGAGAAGAGCATATTTTTATAAAAGGTGTTGGTGGGGCAAGTGCTGTTAATTTATTAGGTAGATTTTCTCACGGGGATAAAGATTTATTAGAATATGTTAAAAATATTATTGCTACAGAAGAAACAATAAATTCGGATAAAATTTTAGCAGAAATTGTGCATTTACCAGAAGCAAGAACAGGGAACATTTTGCAAAGACCATCTTTTAGAAAGTATGAAATTCCGTATTTAGGAAAATCAAGTGTAGCAATTGAAAATCAAATCCCGATTGAAGATATTTTGGTTTCTGTAAAAAACAATCAAATCGTTTTACGTTCTAAAAAATTGAATAAAGAAATTTTACCGCGTTTAGGAAACGCACATAATTATAGTGCAAATTCGTTACCTATTTATCAATTTTTATGTGAATTACAATACCAAAACAAACGTTCAAGTATTGGTTTTAGTTGGAACTCTATATTGAAAAATAATTCTTTTTTACCAAGGGTAGTTTTTGAAAATCTTATATTCTCAAAAGCATGTTGGAAAATCAATGCAAAAGAATTTAAAACATTCTTTAAAGAAAAGAAGCTACTTTCAGAAATTAAAAAATGGCAAGAAAAGTTAATGCTTCCAAATTTAGTTGAATTGGTAGAAGGTGATAATAAATTGTTGATTTGTTTAACAAATGAAACGTCCCTAAAAATGTTGTTGCATACTATTAAAAACAGAAAACAGTTTGTATTGGAAGAGTTTTTGTTTTCAAGAGATGAATTTATTACAGATGAACAAGGGAATTCTTATTGTAATCAGTTTGTTGTTTCATTTTATAATGATCAAAAACTAAAAAAGGGGCAGAATGAACACTAAAGCTATTCAAAAAACATTTATTGTGGGAGATAAATGGCTGTATTATAAATTGTATTGTGGGGCGTCTACAGCTGATAACTTGTTATTGAATGTCATAACGCCGCTAACAAATCAATTATTAGAAAATAACTTGATTGAAAAATGGTTTTTTATAAGATATTCTGACCCAGAGCCACATTTAAGAATCCGTTTTTATATTACTGATTTACAAAAAACAGGAGCAATAATAATTACAATTAAAGAATCTTTAAAACCTTATGTTTTGTCAAAAGAACTTTGGAATGTTCAAATTGATACTTATCAAAGGGAATTAGAACGTTATGGGATAAATAGTATAGAAGCTTCAGAGTCTTTTTTTTACAATGATAGTAAGCAAATTATTTTAATACTAAAGAATAGTACGGATGAAGCAGCTCATTTTTTGGGTATTTTTAAAAGAGTAGAAACTATTATAAAATCATTTCGCTTAAATGATACAGCTTTGCTTTCTTTTTTAGACAGCTTACAAACAAGTTTTAAAGAAGAATTTAAAGCAGACAAAAGAATGAAAAAAGAATTAAGTGATAAATACAGAAAATTTGAATCGCTACTGCTTGAAAGTACTACAATTGAAAAAGATGTAAAAACTAAACAAATTATCACTGAAATTCTACAATTAGAAAAGTTAAATGAATTAAATATTTCTATTGAAAGTTTATTAGCTAGTTTAATACACATGACAATTAACAGAGGCTTTTCTTCTAAGCAACGAATGTATGAAATGATGATTTACGATTTTTTACATAGAAAAAACAACTCTATATTTGCACGATATGGTAAACTATAAGCTTATTTTCTTAAAGTTATTTACTTTTATTATTCTTTTGAATAGTTTTTTTTCTTTTGGGCAGAGCAAGATTGAGATGCTTTCTAATAAGAACTTTGATGAGTTATCCACTTCCTATTATGACTATCATAAAGATACAATAAAAGCACTTGAATATGCAAAAGCATATCTTAAAAAGGCAAAAAAAATAAATAATAAAACAAAAATTGCTGATGGATTCTATTTTTTATCAATTTTAAGTAAAGGCGAAACTATATTAAGTTTAAATGATAGCATCATTTATTACACAAAAAACATTAAAGAGAATAGTTTTTACCCCTTAATAGCTTATTTGAATAAAGGAGATTTTTATTATTTGAAAAGAAACTTTAATAAATCACTTGATTATTATTTGATTGCAAATAATTATAGTGATAAAAACTTACCAATAAAGTATGATATAAAACATAAGCTAAGCCTTTTAAAAACTAGATATGGCGATAAAATAGCTGGTCTAAAATTATCTAAAGAGGTTTTAAAATATAGTTTAGAAAAAAAACATGATGTTTCTCAACCTAATTATTATTGTCAGATTTTATTTGCAATAGCAAATGCTCATCTCAAGAATAATCAAATTGATTCTTCTTATTACTATAGTAAGATTGGTTTTAAAAAGAGTAAAAATATTAAAAATATTGTTTTTGAAAATTATTTTAGACTGATGACGGGTGTAATAGAATACAATAAAAAAAAATATGTAAACTCAATTGATAGTATCAAAAAGGCATTGGTTATTATTAAGTCAAGAAATGATTTCGCTAATATAGCATACGGAAATCATTACTTAGGACTATCAAATCACAAACTAAAAAAACCGAATTACATAGAATATTTTAAAAAAGTAGATAGTGTTTTTCAAATAACTAATGATTTACATCCTGATCTTAGGAGTAGTTATGAGTATATAATAGATTATTACAGAGAGAAGAAAGAATTAAACAAAGAATTAGAATTTGTAAAAAAATTAATAACATTGGATAAAGTTATTTATGATAATTACAATAGTGTAGGTTTAAGTCTTGTGAAAAAATATGATACACCAGTTTTATTACAAGAAAAAAATAAAATTATTAATTCTTTGAAGGCCAACTCAAGTACAAATAAATATTATTTAATATTTATTTGTCTGACATCTTTTATTTTATTCATTCTAGTTTTTTATCAAAATAAAAAAAAGAAAATATATAAAAAAAAGTTTGAAGAAATTATAAGACCTATGTCTACATCTAGATCTAGATCTACTAAAGAAAAATTAATTAACATTCCAAATAACATAATTAAGGATGTGTTAAATGGATTAGTTTTATTTGAAGATAATAAAAAGTTCACCTCTAACAACATTACCTTGAACTCCTTAGCTAAAGACTTAAAAACTAACACTAATTATCTGTCTAAAATAATTAATCATCATAGAAATAATTCTTTTTCAAATTATATAAATCATTTAAGAATAAATTATATTGTTGAAAAACTTAAAAAAGATAAAACAATAAGAAAATATACAATAAAAGCAATATCAGAAGAAGTTGGTTTTAATAACTCTGAATCTTTTTCCAAAGCTTTTTATAAAATTAAAGGGATTAAGCCTTCTTATTTTATTAAGGAATTAAACAAAATAGATTAACTATTTATCTAAATTCATAAATATAGACTAAAATCACAATGAATAGTCTTAAAATTATTAGTTTATTTACAGTCCAATATAAAACATTAGTAATGAAGAAAACAAAGTTGAATTTAGAAAAATTTACAGTAGCTAAACTAATTAGTCCAGAGAAAATTTTTGGAGGTAACGGAACTGAAAATGAAACCAATGGAAATGAGACTCAAACTGACACTATAATATTAGAAAGACCAGGCACAATTACAAAATTAAATTAATTCTATTAATAGAGGGTACTTTTGTTTTTATAAACTTTAGTGCTCCCTATTTTATCTGTAAATTATGAAAATAAATTCTCTTTTTATTATTGTCTTTTTATTTTTAGGGTGTAAAAATAAAAATCACAATTATTTGAATATAAATACTTCTACTGATATAGAAAAGATAATGCCTTTGTCAGAATTAGAGTTAAAAGACTGGCATTTAAAGGATATTAAAATTGATACAATCCCTGGAATTAGTTTACAAAGAGCCTATGATAGTTTATTAACTAATAAAAAAGAGAAAGAAGTCATTGTTGCTATTATTGATACTGAAATAGATATTAATCATGAAGAATTACAGAATACCATTTGGATAAATAATGATGAAATCCCTAACAATAAAATTGATGATGACCAAAATGGATATATTGATGACATTAATGGTTGGAACTTTATAGGAAATCTAAAGGGGCAAAATATCATATATTCAAGTATTGAGTCGATAAGAATACTTCAATTTTACAATGATGATTTTAAAAATAAACAAAAGGAAGATATTCCTTTTGAAAAGCAAAAAGAATTTGATTTATACACAAAAGCAAAAAATGATTACAATAGAAAGTTAAACATGGCTAAATCTGATTTAGAGTATGGAGATTTTCTTTTTTATGGCTACCCAAAGGCTAGAAAAGCTATGAGGGATTTATTCCCGAAAGAAAATTACACAACAAAAGAATTAGATAGTGTTTACAAGAAGTATAAAAAAATAGATCAACAACTTGCAAAACATGCTTATTTCATTTCAGATTTTATTAAGTATAGTTTAACTGAAGAATGGATTGATAATTATAAAAAGAGTGCTGAAAATAAAATAAATACGATTTATAGTTTAGAGTATTTTGATAGGAAGAACATAGATGAAAAGCCATCTGATATAACTTTTACAAAATATGGAAATCCATACGTTAATAGGAATATTGATAAATTATATCACGGAACATTAATTTCAGGGTTAATTGCTGCAAAACGAGAAAATAAGATAGGAATTAAAGGAGTTTCTGACTTTATTAAAATAATGCCTTTAGCAATTTCATCTAATGGGACTGAAAATGATAAAGATGTAGCTTTAGCAATAAAATATGCTGTTGATAATGGTGCAAAAGTTATTAATATGAGTTTTGGAAAGGAGTTGTCATTGCATAAAGAATGGGTTTTTGATGCTATAAAATATGCAGAGGAGAAAGATGTTTTAATTATATCTTCGGCTGGCAATTCTGGATTGAATTTAAATAACAATAATTATTATCCAAATGATAGTGATGATAAAAAAACTGAACTGTCAAATAATTTTATGTTAGTTGGTTCGAGTTCATACAAATTAAATAGAAAAATATTCTCATATTTTTCTAATTATGGAAATATTGATGTTGATTTATTTGCTCCTGGTGAAAAAATTTACACAACACTTCCAAATAATAAATATAAATTTGATAGCGGTACATCTTTAGCGGCTGCAATAACCTCTGGGGTTGCAGGTTTAATATATTCCTACTACCCAAACCTAAGCGCTTCTCAAGTAAAACATATTTTAATGGATTCTGGTTTGGAATATACTTTTGAAGTTTCTACACCAACCAAAGAAGATAAAAATAAAACAACTCCTTTTAATCAGTTATCTAAATCAGGTAAGGTTTTAAACGCTTATAATGCCTTAATTATGGCAGATAGTATTTCAAGAAACTAAAATTTATTATTCACATAACAATAGAACAGTGAAAATTATTTAGATGAGTTAGTAACTTACTAATTCATCTTTTTAAACTTTTAATACCTGAGTATGTTTAAAAAATTTATTTCACTTATTATTATCTTTTTATTTGTAAAATGTGATCACAAAAGAAGTTATTCCAAAATAAATATATCTCCTAATGATATTGATAAATATCAAAAAAAAATAACGCTTTCTGAAGAAGATAAAAAAAACTGGCATTTTAGGGATATCTTATTAGACTCTATTCCTGGAATAAGTTTATATCACTCATATAATGATATATTAAATAAGAAAAAAAGCCACCAAACTATTATTGCTGTAATTGATAACGAAGTAGATATTAATCACAAAGATTTAATTAATAATATTTGGGTAAATAAAAAAGAGATACCAAATAATGGTATTGATGACGATGCTAATGGATATATTGATGATATTAATGGATGGAATTTTTTAGGGAATTCTGTAGGTGAAAATAGTAATTTTGTGAATTTTGAATATACTCGCATACTAAAAAAACTAAGTCCAAAATTTAAAGACAAAAGAAAAGAAGATCTTAATTCGTTTGATTTTAAGTCTTATAAATTGTATTTAAATGCAAAAAAGAGCTACGAAAAACGGTTAAAATATGATTTAGCTCAAAAGGAAAATTATGATAAATTACATGAATATTACTTTACTGCTAAAAAAAAGATATCTAAATTTTTAAAAAACAAACCATATACTATAAAAGCTTTAGATAGTATCAAAAATTCTAAATCAAATCAAATTAAAGAAATTTATTTTCTAATATTAATTGATTGTATTAAGAATAACATTGATGACGAATATGTTATAAATCAAAAGTATCTTGCTAATGAAAGAATAAATAAATTATTAGGTATGGATTTTAATGACAGGTTAATTCAAGGAGATAATCCAGATGATATAACAGATTTAAAATATGGAAATAATATTTTAAATAATAATGTTAAACTTCTAGATCATGGCACAAAAATGGCTGGTATTATTTCTAACATTTCCTTTAAAAATGAATTTAAAATAATGCCTTTGGCTGTTTCTTCATATGGTAATGAACATGATAAAGATATTGCTTTAGCTATTAGATACGCTGTAGATAATGGAGCTAAAATTATTAACATGAGTATTGGCAAGGAGTTTTCTATGCATAAAGAATGGGTTTTTAATGCTATAAAATATGCAGAAAAAAACAACGTGCTTATTGTTTCTTCAGCTGGAAATTTTTCTTATAACCTTGATATTAATAACAATTATTTTCCGAATGATAATATTGACAACCTCCCAGAAATTTCAAATAATTTTGTACTTGTCGGTGCTACCTCATATCATTTAACCAAAAAAATAAAAAGAAAAACCTCAAATTATGGAGCGATTGATGTAGATCTTTTTGCCCCTGGCTATAAAATATACACTACTTACCCCAATAATAGTCACATAAATAACTCAGGGGGCACATCTTCTGCATCTGCAATAACCTCTGGGGTTGCAGGTTTAATATATTCCTACTACCCAAACCTAAGCGCTTCTCAAGTAAAACATATTTTAATGGATTCTGGTCTGGAATATACTTTTGAAGTTTCTACACCTACAAAAGAAGATAAAAATAAAACGACTCCTTTTAATCAGTTATCTAAATCAGGTAAGGTTTTAAACGCTTATAATGCCTTAATTATGGCTGATAGTATTTCTAGAAAATAAAATTTATTATTCACATAACAATAGAACAGTGAAAATTATTTATATGAGTTAGTAACTTACTAATTCATCTTTTTAAACTTTTAATACCTGAGTATGTTTAAAAAATTTATTTTACTTATTATTATCATTTTATTTGTAAAATGTGATCACAAAAGAAGTAATTCCAAAATAAACTTGTCTTCTAATGATATTAATTTATTTCAAAAAAAAGCATCTCTTTCACAAAATGAAAAAAAGCATTGGTATCTTAAAGATATAATTACAGATTCAATCCCAGGAATAAGTTTACAAAGAGTTTATGATAGTGTTTTAAATAATAAAAAAGAAGGTTCAGAGGTAATTATAGCTGTTTTAGATTCTGAAATAGATATTTACCATAAAGATTTCAAAAGTAAAGTTTGGGAAAATAAAAAGGAAATTCTTAATAATGGATTAGATGATGATTATAATGGGTATATTGATGATGTTAGTGGCTGGAATTTCTTAGGGAATAAAGAAGGGAAAAATAATAGTTTTACTAGTTATGAATATACAAGGGTTTTAAAAAAATATAGTTATCTTTTTAAAAATAGAAAAGGAGTAGATGTTGATACCAAAAATGTAGTTTTGTACAAAACATATTTAAGAGCAGTAAATAAACACACGAGAAGATTAAGATATGCTAAGGAAGATATAGAGTACGCAAAAATGCTGCAAAAAAGTATGTTAAATGTAAAAAAAGAACTTTCTGTTTTCTTTATAAATGAAGAATATGATATTAAAGATTTAGATACTTTAAAAAACATTTATCCAAATAATAAAGAATTACAAGAAGCAATATTAATTAGATCCAATTTTATTAAATATGGATTTACTCAGGAATATATAGATAACTACAGCCTTAATGCTGATGCAAGAATCAACAAGTTATTAAATATAAAATATAACGAGAGAGGAATAACCGGAGATAACCCAAATGATATTAAAGATATAGATTACGGAAATAATCTTGTAAATAAAAACATTAATTTATTTGAACACGGAACTGAGGTTGCAGGGTCTATTTTAAGTATAAAAAATAAAAACATTAAAATAATGCCTGTTTGTATTTCTCCTTTTGGAGATGAACACGATAAGGATATTGCTTTAGCTATAAGATACGCGGTTGATAATGGAGCTAAAGTTATAAATATGAGTTTTGGTAAAGAATTTTCACTTCATCCTGAATGGGTCTATGATGCTTTTAAATATGCAGAAAAACATAATGTTTTAATAGTCTCTTCATCAGGGAATTCAAGATATAACTTAAACATTAAAAATGATTATTACACAAATGATAATATAGATAACGGCGAAGAAGTGTCCGATAATTTTTTGTTAATAGGTGGGGTTTCTAACAGACTTAATAAGAAATTTCTTTATACCAATACTAATTACGGAAATATAGATGTAGATTTATTTGCTCCTGGAGAAGATATATATACTACACTTCCAAATAATAAATATAAATTTGATAGTGGTACTTCATTAGCATCTGCAATAACTTCGGGTGTTGCTGGTTTAATTTATTCTTATTACCCAAATTTAACTGCTTCTCAAGTAAAACATATTTTAATGGATTCTGGTTTAAAATATACTTTTGAAGTGGCTACACCAACCAAAGAAGATAAAAACAAAACAACTCCTTTTAATCAGTTATCTAAATCAGGTAAGGTTTTAAACGCTTATAATGCCTTAATTATGGCAGATAGTATTTCTAGAAAATAAAAAAGCCTAACTCTAATTAAAGAAGCTGGGCAATGCTCAACTTAAAAACCAATGATACTTAGAATCATCATTGATAACATTTGCCAATCCATTTGTAAAGTCAAGGATACTCACACGCCTTGATAGAAAAGAATCTATATAGCAGCTCCTGTGAGCGGTTTGTCTCTGTGCCTAAGCAATGTCTCCATTATCACCCTTGCAGAGGTTGTCGTCTAAATAATAGCCTTTAGTTGCTGTGTAAATTCGGCGGTCATAAATTAATAATACTGAGATTTTAAGGTTTTCTTGTTTAGGTAAATAATGATACAATCTTATTCGGCCAATAAGTTAAACAATTTGTTGAAGATTTAATTGCCATTAAATTTTGTTTTAAAACATAGTAAACGCTCTAAGGAATCCTCTTTTTAAATTGTATTTGTTTCGAAAACCTGTATTACTTTATCAATCTTAAGCGTTTCTTTTGTTCAGAAACAATAGATCTAGATGGAAGTAAAAAGTTGGTTTTAGTTGTTGATTATCAGTTGTTAATTTGGTTTAGGTACGGGTGAGTAGCCCTAAGATGTTTAACTTGAAAGCATAAAAAAACCACTTACATTTCTGTAAGTGGTTGAATTTAAACGTGGTCCCACCAGGACTCGAACCTGGGACCACCTGATTATGAGTCAGGTGCTCTAACCAACTGAGCTATAAGACCGGTTAAATTAGGACTGCAAAAATAGTAACTTTTTTAAATAAAAAAACTTTTTTTACACTTTTCTACTCATTAAATTTTCACCGAACAAACGTAGCCCTTCTTTAGCCTGATCGGAAATGTTTAGATGTGCTAAACTCTCGAAAGACTTATTGGTGTAGTACTCAATAAGTTCATGTGTATATTTAGGAATGTTGTTTTTAGAAAATATGGCAGAAACAGTGCTTATTTTTGTTGAAATATTTTCTTGTTTTTCGTTGTAAAGAATACTTAATTTCTCTTTGTCATCGTCATTTGCAACTTCTAAAGCCTTTAAGTAAAGAAAGGTTTTCTTATTTTCTATGATGTCACCACCAACTTGTTTCCCAAAAGTATCTGGATTTCCGTAGGTATCTAAATAATCATCTTGTAGTTGAAAAGCAATACCTAAATTTAATCCGTAATTATATAAATGTTGCGCTTGGTCATCGTTAACCTCGGCTACAATGGCTCCCATTTTTAAAGCAGCAGCAACTAAAACAGATGTTTTTAAGGTAATCATTTTAATGTATTCTTCGATAGTAACATCATTTCTTGTTTCAAAATCAACATCTAATTGTTGTCCGTCACAAACCTCAAGAGCAGTTTTGCTAAATAATTGTGCTAGTTTTTGAAAAACAACCGGGTTGTAGTTTTCAAAATGCTGGTAGGCAAGTATAAGCATTGCATCACCAGACAAAATACCTCTATTAATATCCCACTTTTCATGAACAGTTTTATGACCTCTTCTTAAAGGAGCATCATCCATAATATCATCATGTACTAATGTGAAGTTATGAAACACTTCAACTGCTAAAGCAGCAGGCATCGCTTTTTTATAATCTCCTGAAAAAATATCTGAAGCAATAAGAGTTAATATAGGTCTAATTCTTTTGCCACCTATTTGAAGAATATAATCTATAGGTTCGTAGAGGTTTTTAGGCTCTCGTATAATTTTTTTAGATTCTAGGTAAGATAAAAAGTCTGACTGATATTGTAATATGTCCAAATCTTAATTTTTTTGTAAAAATAAGATAAAGAATAATTTTATTATCAAGTGAGTGTAAAAAATAATTAAAACTTAGGAAACTTTTTTTGTTTCTAAAGTTTCCTGCAGTATCTTTGCGGTCGAATTATGAGAGATAAAATTATAAATAAAGCAGGAGAAATGTTTTTAAGCCTAGGGTTTAAAAGTATTACTATGGATGATATAGCTAAAGAACTTGGGGTTTCTAAGAAAACGTTATATAAGTATTTTTCAAATAAAACAGCTTTGGTTGATGCTAGTACAGAAGCGGTTCATGCTACTATTAATGAAACAATAATTAAGATTAAAGAGTGTGGTTATAATGCAATTGAAGAGGAATTTGCGGTAAAAGCAATTTTTAAAGAAATGTTTAAAAACGCAAAGACTTCACCAATGTTTCAGCTGAAAAAATATTATCCAGAAACATACACAAGCTTAATGGAGCGTGAGGTGTGTATGTTTAAAGAGTGTAATGTTGATAATATTAAAAAAGGAATTGAGCAAGGTTTTTATAGAGAGGGTTTAAATATCGACTTGATATTTAATTTTTATTCCACTTTAATATTTGGAGTTTTCGATACTGAAATGTATGGTAGTGAAATGCAAGAATTAATGAAAGTTGAATATCAAATTTTAGAATACCATATAAGAGCAATTGCAACAAGTAATGGATTAGAAGAGTTAGAAAAACAATTAAAAATAATAAATCAAAATTAATAACAATGAGAAAATACATATATAGTGTATTTATATTCTTTTGTACGGGCTTTCTGTTTGCACAAGAAGAACTTAATATATCAATGCAAGAAGCCATTGATTATGCTTTAAAAAATAGTTATGATAATAGAGTTGCTAACAAAAATATTGATGCAGCTAAGCAAAAAAAATGGGAAACAACTACAATAGGTTTACCGCAAATAGATGCAAAAGTAGATTATATTAATAATTTAAAGCAACAATTCCCAGGGATTGATTTCAATCAAGATGGAATAGTCGATTTTGGAGCAAAACAATCTATAACGGGTACAGCAACTTTAAGACAATTACTTTTTGATGGTTCATATCTTGTAGGTTTGCAATCTGCAAAAACATATTTGCAAATCTCTAAACAAGCGAAACAAAAAACAGAATTAGGTACAAGAGAAGCTGTAATTAATGCTTATGGTAATGTTTTAGTTACAGAAAAGAGCATTGAAATATTATTGAGAAATAAAAAAGTAAACGATGGCCTTTTAAGAGAAACAAAACTTGCTTTTGATAATGGTTTGGCAGAAGAGGAACAAGTTGAGCAGTTTGAAATTACTAAAGGAAATATTGATAATAATATTAGATCTTCGAATCGATTAAAAATTATTGCTTATAAAATGTTGAATATCACCTTAGGTAATGATATAAATACGAAGCTAATTTTAACTGATGATTTAGATACTCTAGTGCTTTCTAATACTGATTTAAGTTTAGTTTCTCACGATTTCAATTTAAAAAGTCATATAGATTTTAAGATTGCTCAAAACGATAGAGAAAGTAAACGTTTGTTAATGCGTCTTGAACAAAGTAAAGCTTTACCAAGTTTAAGTGCTTTTGTTAACTATAGTCAGGTAGCAAACTCAGATTCGTTTACATTTTTTAAGGCTTCACAGAGTTGGATTCCTACTTCAGTTTTTGGAGTAAGTTTAAATGTTCCGATTTTTAGTAGTTTTAAAAGAAGGTCTAAAACCAAACAGGCTAAGATAGCTTTAGAAACGGCAGATATTCGTTTAGAAGAAATAAAATTAAAGCTAAAATTACAGGCTGAGAATGCTAAAAGTGATTATCAATTAAGTATTGATACGTATCAAACAGCAAAAAGAAATCTTAATTTATCTGAAAGAATTGAAAAGAAACAGCAAATAAAATTTAACGAAGGAATTACTACAAGTTTTGATTTGTTGCAAGCACAAAATCAATTGTATACTCAACAAAATAATTATATACAATCGATGCTAAATATTATTGCAAGCAAAGCAACATTAGAAAATGCATTAAACATACCAATTAAATAAAGTAATAAATAATGAAAAATATATATTCAATTCTTGCGATAACACTATTTTTAGTTTCTTGCGGAGGTAATAAAAAACAATCTGTAGAAGATGTAATCGCTTCTAATGATTTAGAGAAAATACGCGCTAAAAAAACGGAATTAAATACTGAAGTGCAAACGCTATCAGAAAATATTAAAACGTTAGATGCTAAAATAGCTACGCTAGATAAAACTAAAAAAGTGCCTTTAATAACTGTTTTATCAGCAAAACAAACAGTATTTAATCACTATTTAGAGTTACAAGGTGATGTTAAAACAAAACAAAACGTTTTAATATATCCTGAAATGGCAGGGCAATTAACTAAGATTTATGTAAAAGAAGGACAATACGTAAAAGAAGGACAGATATTAGCTAAAATTGATGATGGAGGATTGTCAAATCAACTTGCTCAAATAGAAGTGGAAACTGAATTAGCTGAAACCACTTACCAGCGTCAAAAGCGATTATGGGATCAAAAAATAGGTTCTGAAATACAATTTTTACAAGCAAAAACTAAATACGAAGCGCAGAAAAACGCTGTAAGTCAATTAAAAAAACAATTGGGTAAATCGGTAATAAGAGCCCCTTTCTCTGGTGTTATAGATGATGTAATAAAAGAGCAAGGGGTTGTTGTTGCACCGGGAATGGGAGCAGAGATTTTTAGAATTGTAAACCTTTCCAACATGTATATAGAAACAGCGGTGCCTGAAACGTATATAACATCTATTAAAAAAGGAAAAAGCGTTAATATCGAGTTTCCTGTTTTAGGTAAAAAAATCAATTCAACGGTACGTCAAGCTGGTAATTTTATAAATCCTGCAAACCGTACTTTTAAAGTTGAAATTGCTGTAAATAATAAAGAGGGTAGTATAAAACCAAACTTAACTGCGAAGTTAAAAATTAACGATTATACAAATAATGAAGCGTTGTTAGTTCCGCAAAGTATTATTTCAGAAAATGCAAAAGGAGAGCAATATGTTTATGTTGTTACAAACCTAAAAGATAAAAGAGGTACAGCGAAACAAGTAATTATTGTTACAGGTAAAACACAAGGAGATGTTGTTGAGGTTTTAGAAGGAGTTAAGCCAGGAGATCAGATTATTATGGAGGGTGCTCGTAGTGTTCAGAACGGTCAAGAAGTACAAGTTTTAAACTAATTCACCAATAAAATTATAAATATGTCTAAAAAAAACAAACAGGTGGATAAGGAATTTGGTTTATCCTCTTGGGCAATTAACAACAAAACTACAATGTATGTGGTTATGGCTGTTATTTTTTACTTAGGAGTTTCTGCTTTTTTTGAAATGCCTCGTGAAAGTTTCCCGGAAATTAAAGAAACAAAAATATATATAAGCACGCCGTTTTTTGGTAATACAGCGGAAGATATTGAAAAGTTGATTACAGATCCGTTAGAAGAAAAATTAAAAACGGTAAGTAATGTTGTAGAGATAACATCAACATCGCAAGAAGATTACTCAATGGTTATTGTTGAGTTTGATGAAAATATTGAGGTAAAAGATGCTAAACAAAAAGTTAAAGATGAAATTGATTCGGAAACCTCAAGTGAAGATTGGCCAACCTTTAACGGTGCAAAAGTAGAGCCTAATGTTTTTGCTTTAAGTATGAGTGAAGAAATGCCCATACTTAATATTAATATTTCTGGTGATTATACTGTAGGGAAATTAAAAGAGTTTGGGGAGTATCTTCAGGATGAAATTGAAGGATTACAAGAAATTAAACAAGTAGATATTCGTGGTGTACAAGACAAAGAAGTTGAAGTTGCTGTAGATATTTATAAAATGCAAGCCGCTAAAGTTAGTTTTAGTGATATAATAAATACAATTAACGGAGGTAACTCAACAATGTCTGCAGGTAATTTAATTACAAGTGGGCAGCGCCGTACGATTCGTATTTTAGGAGAAATAGATAAGCCTTCAGATTTAGAAAACTTTGTTGTAAAGTCAGAAAAAGGAAGCTCTATCTACTTAAAAGATGTTGCTGAGGTATTTTTTAAAGAAAAAGACGTTACAACGTATGCAAGGCAGTACGGAGAGCAAGTTATTATGCTAGACGTTAAAAAGCGTGCTGGTTCTAACATGGTTGCTGCTGCAGAGCAGATTCAAAAAATGGTACAAGATGCCAAAGACAATGTGTTTCCACCAGATTTGGAAGTAACTATTGCAAATGATCAATCTTCGGTAACTATTGCTGCAGTTGATGATTTAGTGAATAACATTCTTTTTGGAGTTATTTTGGTGGTAATGGTTTTAATGTTCTTCTTAGGATTTAAAAATGCCATTTTCGTAGGTTTTGCAATTCCAATGTCTATGTTTATGTCGCTTATGATTTTAAACATGTTAGGCTATACATTAAATACCATGATTCTTTTTGGGTTAATTATGGGATTAGGGATGTTGGTAGATAATGGTATTGTAGTAGTAGAAAACGTATACCGTTTGATGGATGAAGAAGGGATGAGTAGGACAGAGGCAGCTAAAAAAGGTATTGGAGAAATTGCCTTCCCCATTATTATCTCTACAGCAACAACAGTAGCAGCTTTTATTCCGTTAGGTTTATGGCCAGGAGTAATGGGAGAGTTTATGAAGCTTTTGCCAATTACTTTAGCTATTGTATTGAGTTCGTCATTAGTGGTAGCTATCTTTTTTAACTCAGTTTTAGTATCTAACTTTATGAGTACTGAAGATGAAGACATGCCGCTAAAGAAAATAATTACAATGACGGTGATTATGGCTGTGATCGGAATTTTGGTATTCTTAGTGGGAGGTACATATAGAGGGTTAGGAACATTAATGTTTTTTACAGCAATAATGCTTTGGGCATATAGGTTTTTTCTACGTAAATGGGCAAACTCGTTTCAAACAAAGGTTTTACCGCGTTTAGAAAATTGGTATGAACGTCAGTTGCGTAGAGCTTTATCTAAATCAGCACCATATTGGCTAATAGGAGGAACTTTTGCATTGCTTATTATCTCTTTTATTGCTTTCGGAGCTTCATTAGCTTCGCAACGTACTAAAGTTGAGTTTTTTCCAAACAATAAGCCAAATCAAATTATTGTTTATATAGAATATCCGCAAGGAACAGATATTGAAAAAACAAATACAATTACCAAGCAAATAGAAAAAAAGGTTGCTGTTGTTTTAAATGATTCGCAATTCACAGATGGCGATTATAACTTTTTAGTAGAAAGTAATGTGTCACAAGTAGGAGAAGGAGCAGGAAACCCTGCGGTTGATGCCGGTTCTGGTGGGGAATTGCCACATAAAGGTAAGATAACAGCTTCTATGCGAGAATATAAATATCGTAGAGGAGAAGATAGTGAATTGTTACGTCAAAAAGTACAAGAAGCATTAGTGGGTATTTATCCTGGTGTTTTAATTTCTGTAGAAAAAGATGCTAATGGTCCGCCAGCAGGTGCGCCAATAAATATCGAAATTGAAGGAAATGATTATAGCGAGTTGATTGTTATTGCTGAAAGGATGCGAGATTTTATCAATTCTAAAAATATTCCTGGAGTAGATGAAATTAAGATAGATGTAAATAAAGATAAACCGGGAATGCAAGTTATTGTAGATCGAAAAAAAGCTGGAGAGTTAGGTGTAAATGCATCACAAGTGGGGCAGCAAATTCGTAATTCTATTTTCGGTTCTAAGGCAGGTATTTTTAAAGAAGATGGTGAAGATTATGATATATATGTGCGTTTTAATAAGGCAAACAGATATAATACAAGTGCTATTTTTAATCAAAAAATTACTTTTAGAGATAATACAGGTAATTTAAAAGAAATTCCAATTTCTGCAGTGGCAGCACATAGTAATAACTCGGGTTTTAGCGCTATTAAGCACAAAGATTTAAAGCGAGTGGTTACTGTTTATTCTCAGCTATCACCTGGTTTTACAGATGCTGGCGCAATTGTAAATCAAGTTCAAAATGAAATGAAATCGTTTGAGGGAATGCCAAAAAACATTAAAATAGATTATACAGGGCAAATTGAAGAACAAAATAAACAAATGGCCTTTTTAATGGGAGCATTATTAACAGGTTTAGGTTTAATTTTCTTTATATTAATTTTCCAATTTAATTCTATTTCAAAACCAACCATCATCATGATCTCGATACTGCTAAGTCTTATCGGTGTATTTGGTGGAATGGTAATTACAGGCTCGGCATTTGTTATTATGATGACCATGATGGGAATTATTTCTTTAGCAGGTATAGTAGTAAATAACGGAGTGGTATTATTAGATTATGCACAGTTATTAATTGATAGAAAGAAAAATGATTTAGGTTTAGATGAAGAAGCTTATTTAGAAACGGCAGATTTATTTGAGGCAATTGTAAGAGCAGGGAAAGCGCGTTTACGTCCGGTATTATTAACGGCAATCACAACTATTTTGGGGTTAATTCCGTTAGCAATAGGGTTTAATATTAACTTCTTTACCTTGTTTGCAGATTTTGATCCTAAAGTATACATGGGTGGAGACAACGTTATCTTCTGGGGACCATTAGCATGGACTGTAATTTACGGTTTATTAATAGCTACCTTCTTAACGTTAATAGCTGTACCAATTTTATTCTTTTTAATAACACAGTTTAAAATGTGGATGAAGAGAAACGTATAATATGTTTTTTAAATTTATGTTAATTAAAAAGAGTTGAAAGTGTAGATGCTTTCAACTCTTTTTTTATTTTTGAACTATGGATAAAAAAGTTTTTACTGTTGATGAGGTTAAACGAAAAATGGAGCATTATTGTGCCTACCAAGACCGTTGTCATAAAGAGGTAGAAAGTAAATTAAAAGAGTACAGTATAATTCCTGAAGCCATAGAAATAATTCTTTTAAGCCTGATGAAAGATAATTTTTTAAATGAAGAGCGGTTTTCTAAAAGTTATGCAAGAGGAAAATTCAGAATTAAAAAATGGGGGAAACAACGAATCATTAGGGAGTTAAAATTCAGAAATATATCAGCATACAATATAAAATCCGCATTAAAAGAAATCAACGAAGAGGATTATATCACTACTTTATACGCCCTTTTAGATAAAAAAAATGGTCTAGTAACAGAAACCAATATGTTTAAAAGAAACAAGAAGATAGCAGATTACTTATTGTATAGAGGTTTTGAAAGTAATCTAGTATATGAGGCGTTAAAAACTATTTAAAATTAAATAAGCTATCTAGTTTTATAGCTTTGTCAAATCGTTGTTTAGCGTAAACAGTATTTATTTTTGTATTCATACTGCCATAAAGCGATAATACTTTTGCTACTTGTGTATTTATTTCGCTGGCTGTAATTGACGGAATGTAAGTCATATCTGCCAATCTTAAAACCTCATTTTCAAAAACATTCATGCGCGCTTTAAAAGCAGGAGTTTTAAGTGTTTTTACATTTAAACTATCCTTTAATAGTTTTGTTAGCTTTTTTAACTCAATAGCATTGTTTAAAGATTCTGTAGGATTTGTGTTTTCTAGTTTTTGCAAGAAGTCAGCAGTTATAAAATACTCTTTCCATACCTTTATTTCTTTCGTAGAAGCATCGTCTAAACGTGAATATTCAGAATGCTTAATAACAGCATCCATTGCGTATTTTTTAACAGGATCATTTTTTTTAACTTCTTTTTTCTGGCAAGAAAAAGAGATTAATAAAAAAGAAAAGAAAATAAATAAAAAGTATCTCATTGCTAAAAAATTGAAGTGATAAAAGTACATATTTTACTTGGTTTATGAATAAGAACAAAATTATAAGTTTGTAATCAGCAGTTTATGTTGTTATTTTGTTGATAATTAAAAAAGTAGAAATATTTTTTACGAATTATGAAATTTAATAACTTTGCAATCCTATATTTTTGAACTTTTAAGAATGAATGATACTATATTAATTTTAGGTGCTTGCGGGCAAATCGGAACAGAACTAACTCAAAAGCTGCGTTCTCTTTATGGAAGAGACCATGTGATCGCTTCTGATATTAGAGAAGGAAACCAAGAAATGATGAGCTCTGGGCCTTTCGAAATTATTGATGCTACTAGCAAAGAACGAATTTTTGAAGTCGTTGAAAAATATAAAGTAACGCAAGTATATTTAATGGCAGCAATGCTATCTGCAACAGCAGAGAAATACCCGTTAAAAGGATGGGATTTAAATATGACATCTTTACTAGCTGTTTTAGAGTTGGCAAGAGAGAAACATATTCAAAAAGTATATTGGCCAAGTTCAATGGCTTCATTTGGTCCTACATCACCAAAAATAAATACGCCTCAGCAAACAATTATGGAGCCGTCAACAGTTTACGGAATAAGTAAAGTGGCCGGTGAACATTGGTGTAATTATTACCATGAAAAATATGGAGTAGATGTTCGTAGTATCCGTTATCCTGGTATTATTAGTTGGAAAACACTGCCTGGAGGAGGAACAACAGATTATGCGGTTGATATTTATTTTGATGCTATAAAAAACGGAACTTATGAATGCTTTTTATCAGAAAACACACGTTTGCCAATGATGTATATGGATGATGCGATTAATGCAACAATTCAAATTATGCAAGCTGACGCAGAAAAAATTAAAACAAGAACATCTTATAATTTAGCAGCAATTAGCTTTACGCCCAATGAAATTGCCGCTGAAATTAAAAAATACATTCCTGAGTTTGAAATTAGTTACAAGCCAGATTTTAGACAAGCGATTGCTGATAGCTGGCCTCAAATTATAGACGATTCTTACGCAAGAAAAGATTGGGGATGGCGTCATGAATTTGATTTAGCTTCTATGACAAATGATATTGTTACGAATTTAAAGGCACTAGAAAAGCAAAAGCTAGAAGAAGTGTAAGTTTTTAAAGTTAAGCACGTCTATACTATCGCTGTTTTAAGGATTCTAACCTAGGCTAGAATCCTTAAAACAGAAAAAAATATATTATATAGATAAGTAAGATGAAAAAAATTATAGAAAATAGTTTAGAAAAAGCCATTTCATATTTAGAATATAGAGTTTTAGTAAAAAACTTATTAGAAGAAGGTAAATCAACAGGGCCAAACCAGTCTGACGATTTATTAAATTATAGTTTGTTAAACGATAAGCGAATGAAGCGTTTAGATAAAACTATAAAAATTTCAGAAGCTACCACAGCTAAACTTAAGGAAGTAAAAGAGCCTCAAACTTGGTTGGTTTTAACAGAAGGTTGGTGTGGCGATGCTGCTCAAAACTTACCTGTTATTAATAAAATAGCCGAAGAAAATGTTAACATTCAATTAAAAGTTGTTTTAAGAGATGAGAATCTTGAGTTGATGGATGAGTTTTTAACCAACGGCGGTAGATCGATACCTAAATTAATAGCTTTAAACAAAAATAATGAGGTAATTGATACTTGGGGCCCAAGACCAGTTATTGCTACTAAGATGGTAGCAGATTATAAAGCGAAACATGGTAGTTTAGATGTTGACTTTAAAAAGGACTTACAGGTTTGGTATAATAAAAATAAAGGGGAAAATGTTCAAGAAAACCTTGTTTCATTTTTAAAATAACAACCGGCTTTTATAAATAATAAATCTCCTTTTTGATTCTCAAGAAGGAGGTTTTGTTTTCTGTATATTTGTGGTTTAGAAAGAATAATTATGTTAGTAGATTTTAATACTTTATCAGAAGATGCAAAAGTTTGGATTTATCCATGTAACAGAAAATTTTATCCGCAGGAAATAGACGGATTAAACGAGCAGTTAAAAACTTTTGTTGAAAATTGGAAAGCAGATGATGAAGATTTTAAAGCTTCATTTAACGTTAAATATAATCGTTTTATTATTTTTTATGCGGAAGAAAATGCCGAGTTATCTAATACTGATATTGATACACAAGTTGGTTTTATATTGCAATTGCAACAACAATACGAAGTTGAATTATTAGATAGAATGAATGTGTGTTTTAAGCAAGGTGAGTATACACAATACAAAGAGCTTAAAGACTTTAAAAAGTTGATTAAAAACAAAGCCGTAACAGAAAAAACAATTGTTTTTGATAATTTAATTCAAACAAAACAAGAATTAGAAAATCATTGGGAAGTACCAATTTTAGAAAGCTGGTATAATCGATTTTTAAAGAAAAGTAAAACCAATACCAAGTGAAATACTATTTAGTTCGCTACCATTAAATTGTGCTATCCTCTTTTTGTGATAATCTAAACGGATCAATCCGTTCCATCTATTACTACTTAAAGACATTAACCCTAAGCCGATTTTATAATAATTTCCGTTAGAAAACTTATCAGATAAGCGAAACATTTTACCGTAACTACTTTCTATAAAATAAGCGCTGCTGCTTTTTTTGACAAAGTTATAACGCAAGCTAGCATACGTAGGAATAGAATTTATTGAGTAAGAAAAATGGTGATCATAACCAATATTAATGCTCGATGCCCAACGCTGGTTGAATTGATAACCAAAACCTGTTCTTAGTAAGATGGATTTGGGCGTTATAAAAGGGCCATTTCCTTCCTCACTAAGTTTGTATTTCTGATTCACGCCAAATGTTGTACTTAAAGATCCTGTAAAAAAGGGATGGCTACTTTTTTGCGCATTTAAAGTTAGGCTAACTATAATAAGTAAGCTGAAAAACAATAATTTTTTCATAGCGGGATTTTTTTCAATCTTTAAATCAAAAACTATTCCACTTCTAAAGACTTTATAAAGGCATCTACGCTTACTGCATTTTCAACAGGGAAATCACCAATTTTAGTTCTTCTTAGTGCTGATAAATGAGCTCCTGAATTTAAAGCAACTCCAAAATCGTATGCTAACGAACGAATGTAAGTTCCTTTGCTACAAACAACTCTAAAGTCAAGATTATTGGCGTTAATATTTGTTATTTCAAAAACTGGAATTGTAACCTCTCTCGATTTTATTTCGGTGGTTTCACCTTTTCTTGCTAACTCGTATAAACGCTTTCCTTCTTTTTTAATAGCAGAGAAAATAGGCGGTTTTTGTTGAATTACTCCTGTAAACTGCTTGGTTGTTTCATGAATTAATTCATCAGTAATATGATCTGTAGCAAAAATTTCATTTATCTCGGTTTCTAAATCATAACTAGGTGTTGTTCCTCCTAAAGTAATAGTACCGGTATATTCTTTTATCTGCCCTTGGTAGGTGTCAATTATTTTGGTTTTTTTACCTGTACAAATAATTAATAAACCAGTTGCTAATGGATCTAAAGTACCTGCATGCCCAACTTTTATTTTTTTGATGTTAAAACGTTGGCGAATATGCCAGCGTAGTTTATTTACCACCTGAAAAGAAGTCCATTCTAGTGGTTTATCAATCAATAAAACTTGTCCGTTTTTGTAATCTTCTTCCGTTTTCATATTAGTTTAATAAAGAGTATCCAATAGCGATTAATCCTACAATCGCACAGTAAATAGAAAAGTATGATAATTTGCTTTTTTTAACGAGTGCAATCATCCAATTACAAGCAACTAAACCTGCTAAAAAAGCAGCAATAAATCCTGCTGATATTGGAGCGATTTCAGAAGATTGAAAATTAATATCTCCGCTAAGTAGGTCTTTTGCTATTTTACCAAAGATAAGTGGCACTACCATTAAAAATGAAAATCGAGCTGCTTTACTGCGGTCAATACCAAGTAAAACAGACGTGGAAATAGTTGCTCCTGAACGAGAAATACCAGGCAGCATTGCAATAGCTTGAGAAATACCTATAATTAGTGAGCTATTAAAAGATACTTCTTTGTTGGTGTTTTGAGCTTTATCAGCAAATAACAATAACACAGCTGTAACTAATAACATAATACCTACAAATAGTATTTTTCCGCCAAAAAAAGACTCTAATTGTTCTTCAAATAATAATCCGATAATTACTGCAGGAATCATAGAAATAATAATTTTTAATGAAAATTTCATTTCTTTATTCCACTTAAATTGGAACAATCCTTTAAAGATTTCAGCAACTTCTTTTCTAAAAACAACTAAAGTACTTAACGCCGTTGCAAAGTGCAGTACAACAGTAAATGTTAAGCTTTCTTCAGGTACAGATGTATCACCTAAAATAACTTTAGCTAGTTCTAAATGCCCACTTGATGAAACGGGTAAAAACTCGGTAAGACCTTGAATAATACCGAGAATGATAGCTTCTAATAAATTCATGCTTATTTTTTAGGATTGGCAAAAATAGCATAGATTTCGATGCCTAAACCAATAAGAACTAAAGTTGGCGCTAAACGGATTCTGCGCCAGTTATAAATTTCTTTATTAAATACATTTGGGTCATCACTACCGCCACCTGCCATCAAAATAAAACCTAAAGCAATAACAGCTAGGCCTATTAGCATAATGATGTAATTTCGTTTGCCGAATAAAAATTCTTGTTTCGGAGTGTTTTCTTTTTTCATATAGTTTTAGTAATACAAGTCGTTCGTTTGCAAATTTAAAAAACGTTGTGTGGCAAAAAAGGTGCTTATCCATGTAATAAAAAAGGCTGTGAATAAAACACCACCAGCTACATAGGCTAAAGAAATATAATCGGTTAATAACTCTAAAGAAGGTATGTATTTATTGGTGTAATAAATTACAATAGCCAAGCCAATTAAAGAAATAAAAGCGCCCAAAACACCTAGTTTTATACTTTGCCAAATAAAAGGTTTGCGAATAAAGCTTTTAGTAGCTCCTACCATTTGCATGGTTTTAATATTAAATCTTTTTGAGTAAATAGATAATCGAATAGAGCTGTTGATTAAAATAATGGCAACTAAACCAAAGAATCCGCTTAAAACTAACAGCCAAAAGCTGATTTTTTGAATGTTTTTTGTTAGTAATTTAACTAGCGGCTTGTCGTAGTTTACTTCTGCAATAAATTTATTTTTATCAAAAGATTTTTTAATGTCATCCATTTTTTCAGGAGTTACATAAGTCGCATTTAAATAAATGTCAATTGCATTTTTAAGCGGGTTATCGCCTAAGAATTTTAAAAAATCTTCCCCTAAATCTTTTTTATAGGTTTTAGCGGCTTCAGCTTTAGTAATATAAACCACTTTATTTGTAAAACTTTCTTTTTTCAATGTTTCCTTAAACTTTTTTAACTGCTGATCGGTTACATTATCTTTTAAAAACAATGTCATCACTACTTTTTCTTTAAAGTGATTCGCTACTTTGGTAGATTTTAGTAAAATCAAACCTAAAATTCCCATCATAAACAATACTAGTGCAATACTAACGACTACAGAAACATATGATGATTGTAAGCGGCGTTTTTGAAAAGAATCAAAAGAGGTTGTCATTGTTTAATAGGCGTTTTAGACTTTGCAAGATACAAATATTTAGGAAATTTTAAATGAATGCATTACTCGATTTCTTGACATAACTCAATTAAAACACCATTTGTAGTTTTAGGGTGTAAGAAAGCTACCAATTTATTATCTGCCCCTTTTTTAGGGGTTTCGTTCAGTACAGTAAAACCTTCTGATTTTAGCCTTTTTATTTCTGCGTATATATCACTAACAGCGAAAGCAATATGATGTATTCCTTCACCTTTTTTTTCTATAAACTTAGCAATCGGACTATCTGCTTTTGTAGCCTCTAATAATTCTATTTTATTAGGGCCAGATTTAAAAAAAGAAGTTTTTACACCTTCACTAGCTACCTCTTCAACTTTATAGTGCGGCTCACCAAAAAGAGCTGCAAATAATTCATTTGATTTTTTTAAATCTTTAACGGCAATACCAATATGTTCTATTTTATTCATAGGATAAAAATAAAAAATATTGATTAATATTATAAATTTTCTAACTCTATTTTTTCAGCCATGATAATTATAACATCAGATCTGTTAATTAACGATAATATTTGTGCACTAAGACCTTTTAATTGTTCATGATTAGAGCAAAAATTCCAAATTCTATTTAAAAAAAGAGTAAAATCTTCATTGGTGTCATATTTAAATTCTTTAGTTTGGTATATAACGCCTAACAATTGATTAATTAAAGTTGAGGCATTTTCTAATTTATTTGAATAAACAGAGAATGTTTCCCATAAATCATGTTGCGCTTGTGTTAAAATTGTAGCGGCAAGATGTATCTGTTCTTTCTTTTTATTACCACTATCACTAGGAATAAACGAAGTTAATTCTCCTCTTTTTACCGCAAATTTTGATGATTCAGGTAGGTTTAAATCCTGTAATAGTTTTTCTGTAGCCAATAACCAATCACCAATATTTTTTGTACTCTGGGTACTCTTCTTTTCTATTTGATTTACCAAAGCATGTATACCCGAAAGTTGTTTTTTTATATCAGTAGTTATTTTTGTTATAGATTTTCTCATGATTATTCAGGTAATAATTTCGTTTCTTTATCTCCATTTTCATTTTCAGAGGTGTACCATTCCATACTTTCTTCATTTAAAGTCATTTTTATCTGAACAATATTTTCAGGCTTAATTTCATTTAATTTATGAGCCTCAACAATAACTTTAGTGTTTCGAGTTATCAGTTTTTTATTTTTTATTGAAGGCTTTAATTCAGAGCTTAATTTTTTGACTAAAGTGGTATAGTCAAGTTTTTCTTTTGAAACAGCCATGAAATTTTCAGCAATTCTCTCAGAAAATTGATTTAATGCTACCGTTTGTTCATTTGTAGATTTTATGTTTTTTTCAAGTTCATCAGTTTCCTTTGCAATAAATGATCTGATGTTTACTGATGTTTTCCTGTCAAAAGAAGTTGTTTTTGAAGCGTCTTTTAAAATAGAGTATGCTTGCGAATTAAACTCGATATTATCTATTGGTTGGTATTCTTTTTCATAATTGTTTTCTAATTCTCCAATCGCAAAAGGAATTGTCAATTCAATTTTTTGAGCTTTAAAACGTGGTATTGAAAAATGCTTTAATAAATCATGCTTTGCAAATTTTTCTGCAATTTCTAAAGATTTTAAATCCGACATTAATCTAGCTTCGGAAATGCTAGTAGCTATTCCGCCAAGATATTCATTTAGGTTTACCATAATATAAGTTTTTAAAAAGAGACTATCTTAAAAATCATATTTAACGTCATTACGAGAAATTTTAATTTCATTCATAATGACCATTTTTAAGATAGCCACTTTGATTTGTTATTGTTAAGCAACAGCAGCAATACTGTCTTCAAGCATATCTAAGATTCTGCTCAAACCTTCAGGTAATTCGTCGTTTACAGCCCTAACTTTCACACCTAGGTTATAGGTTTTGTCAACTTTTACTCCTTGCGAAGTATTTCGTTTGTAAGAAGCTGAAGCTTTAAAGTTTACTATTTTATAGTTAATACCTAACTCTGCACTCGCAGCAAATTCAGAAGAAACATTTCTAGTTTCTGTTGAGCTTAATCTAGCGTTAAAGTCAATGTTAATTTCATCAATTCGGATTGATGGAATCGTTAACATTGTTAAAAATGGCACCTTAATTTCTACTTCATTATCTAAAAAGTTGCTAGTAGTGTTTGTAGAAGGAGGTAAGCCATCATCTGTTAACTGTTGAGCGGTTTTACCTAAATGCGGATTAGGCACTGATTTTTTATATTTAAAATCTACATAACGTAGTTGATCAACAGTGTTAGGATCGTTATCATTTTCAAAACCAACTTCTTTAATAAAGTTTACCGTAGCCATTGATGCTGCAGTTTGTGCTTGAATAGCAGCTTGTAATGGACCACCGATATACACGTTAAAATCTAAACTATTTAATTCTGGAACTAAATTTGGCATAATATTTAATTTTTCACCTACTCTGTTTATTTTTAGGCTTTTCGGTTTTCGCCTTTGTAGTATTTCGAAATAACTACTACAAAACTCAATAAAAATATTAGTTTTTATATAAGTAAAATAGCTGTAAAAATAAAAGAATAACCTCTTTGTTATTTAAGGTGTTTACCTTAGCTAAAAGAGGTGGTTAATTATTTTTTCAAAAAGCACTATGTAAATATTAATATGTATTTCAGTAACAAAAATTAAAAAAATGTATTTTTGATTTGCTATAATATTTAGATAAAAAGAGTAGTTTCTTTTATTATAAAATATAGACGATGAATAAAGCATTCTACTAGTCTTTTTAATCTTTCAAAAACAACAGTATAAAACTTAAAAAAGGAGCAGGTTATTAGCTTTAAGGCATAGGGTGTTTTTCCTGATTATTTTATGTGAAAGCTTGATTTGCTTAGGTGTTTGTAAAAATTATTTGTTTTTAAAAAAAACAAGAGTGTATATTTGGTTAAAATTAAAACCAAACTTATTATGAAGAAAAAGAACATATTTCAGCGATTAATTGAGGTGTTTAGAAACGTATTTTGTAAAGAATATACAGAAGAAGAGTGTTTAGAGAATGCAAACGAAAAAGGAATTTTTTGTTACAAAGACGAGGGAAGAACAAAAGAAATGCTTAGCTATTCAGAAATTATTGAAATGCTAAAATGTTATGACGCCACAAGAATAGAACCAATAGAAAAAGTTTTAGGATATGAAGATTCTCGCGTTACAACCTTTGATTTTATTCAGTTTAAAAAATATTTAGGACATGTTGAAAACTTGAGTAAAAAAGTGAATATAAAAATGACAGGAATATCATTTATATGTAGTGCAAAAAAGCATGAAAAAAATGGAAAAGAATATAGTAGTTTAATTTATATGCCATCTACAACTATTAAAGGAGTGGATGTTTTATATGACCCTGTACAAAGTGCCAAGCAAGGAAAGTTAGTAACGTTTAAAGAAATGTTAGAGAAGCAAGGTTATAATTGGATTTACGATACCGAAGGAGATTATAAAGAAGGGAAAAGAAAAGATTATAATTATCGTTTGAAAACCGGGGAAAATCAAGAGGCTACTTTGAGAGGTGGAGATGATGATGTAATAATTGAAAGCGATAGTGGAGCAGGTAATTTTGGAACAATAACTCCTCCTTATTAAAATGTAGCAAATAAAAATATGAATTATCTCCTTTATAGTGCTGTTTTTATTCAAATAATAACATTTATTATTGCTTTGGTTAAATATAATCTTTTTTTTAAAGATTATATGTTGCCATTATTAGCTATATTGTTTCTTTCTGCAGTGACAGAAATTATAGGTGTTTTTAAATTAAACAGATTTATAGGGGATTTTAATTTGCATTATTTTTATGCAGGGATTCTGTTTAACTTGGTGTTTTTATTTTACATTAAGATAATTAAGAATGAGCTGTCTTTAATTATAACTAAAACATTAACAGTTCTATATACGCTGTTTTGGTTTTTTGCTTTTCAGAATAAAGAGTTTTTTCATTATATGATAATTTTTGGGTCTTTGAATACTGTAATATATACCTTTATCTACTTAAAAGAATTATTAATGTCTGATAGGATAATTAACTATAAGAGGGTTTTGCCCTTTTGGATATCTGTTGGTTTTTTGGTATTTTATTTACCGTCAATCCCTTTTTTTACTTTGTTAAAACACATGAAGAATAGGGGTTTGTTTTTTGTTCTAAATATATTAATTATTATGATGAATCTATTTATTATATACGGTTTACTATGCAGCAAGAAGGAAGAGAAATATTAATTATAACAACTTTAATAATTGTAGTAATTGTTATTTTTTTAGTGATTTTATTTACGGTGTTTCAGCGACGTAAGAACAAGTTGTTATTAGAAAGAGATGAAATTAAAAAACGTTTTGAAAGAGAAATTGCAG
Source organism: Tenacibaculum sp. SM2510 (assembly GCF_057002845.1). Classification (NCBI taxonomy): domain Bacteria; kingdom Pseudomonadati; phylum Bacteroidota; class Flavobacteriia; order Flavobacteriales; family Flavobacteriaceae; genus Tenacibaculum; species Tenacibaculum sp. SM2510. The sequence continues at coordinate 1,476,112 of NZ_CP192703.1, read as the reverse complement.
AAACGCAAATAGAAATAAGAGAAGAAACTCTACGTAATATTAGTTGGGAGTTGCACGATAATATTGGGCAACTCTTAACTTTGGCTAAAATACAGTTACAGCATGCAGCACCAGATAATATGCATGGAATTACCGAAATTATCACTAAAAGTTTAACAGAAATAAGAGCTTTATCGAAATCTATAAATCCAGATTTTATTAATAATATAAAATTAAAAGAAGCTTTAAAATTAGAAATTGAGCGTTTTAATCGCTTAAATTATATTGAATCGAATTTAACGATTACAGGAAAAGAAATAGAAATAGACCAAAAACATGGGATTATAATTTTTAGAATGTTACAAGAGTTTTTCTCTAATACCATAAAACATTCAAAAGCTTCAAAACTAGATGTGTTCTTGTATTATGAAGAAAATGCTATTCAGATTATAGCAAAAGATAATGGAACTGGGTTTAAAGTAAAAGAAAATTGTATTAAAGGCATTGGTTTGCAAAATATTAAATCCAGGGCAAAATTAATTAATGCAGAAGCTAAGTTTAAGTCAGAACCTGAAAAAGGAACAAGTTTAATAATAAATTATTATATTTAAAAAACTTAAGTTCCCCGTTTAGAATAGTAGTAACCAAATTTATGTAATTATGAAGTATTCAGTTGTTGTTGTAGATGACCACACATTATTGTCGCAAGCTATTGAGGGAATGGTAAATACTTTTGATAAATTTAAAGTATTATATACCTGTAAAAACGGTAAAGAAGTTGCTAGTAAATTTTCTGAATCGGCAAGAAATATACCAGATATTGTACTAATGGATGTAAATATGCCAATAATGAATGGTATTGAAACTACAGAATGGATTGTGGAACATCACCCTAAGGTGCATGTAATGGCATTGTCAGTTGAAGATGCTAATAATACAATTTTAAAAATGTTAAAGGCAGGTGCAGTAGGATATTTACTTAAGGATACTCAAAAAGAAGTGTTAGAAAGAGCATTGTTAGAAATGATGGATAATGGCTTTTACCATACCAGAAATGTTACCACATTATTGTTAGACTCGGTCTCAGGGAAAAATGAAAAAAACAACGTTCATTTTAAAGATAACGAAATGAAGTTTATGAAATTAGCTTGTTCAGAGTTAACATACAAAGAGATTGCCGAGAAAATGTTTTTAAGTCCTAAAACTATTGATGGTTATCGAGATAGCCTGTTTACAAAACTAAATGTTAGAAACAGAGTTGGATTGGTAATATATGCCGTGAAAAATAAAATTTACACTCCGTAATTTTATCCTTAAATTTGCAGCATGGAAGAAACTAATAGACAACGAAAAATTGCAGGAGTATTGCAAGAAGATTTGGTAGATGTTTTACAACGTGCTGCACAAGATGGAATGAAGGGGGTGATAATATCTGTATCTAAAGTTTCGGTTACTGCCGATTTAGGAGTCGCAAAAGTATATTTAAGCGTCTTTCCTTCTGATAAAAGAGATGAAATCGTTGATGGTGTAAAATCTAACACACCTTTAATTCGTCATGAAATGGCGAAAAGAACAAGACATCAATTAAGAAGAATGCCAGAATTATTATTTTTTGGTGATGATAGTTTAGATTACATTGAAGATATTGATAGATCTCTAAAAGGAGACGATGTAGACCCTATTAAAAACCCAGATGTTTTGCCACGTCGTCAAAAACGTTAATAAATTTTATTTAAAATAATAATTAAGATTTATTAAAATTGAAATTCTCTTTATACATAGCTAAAAGATACTTATTTTCTAAAACAAGTACCAATGCCATAAATATAATTACATTTATTGCTGTTTTTGGTGTTGTTGTGGGGGCTTTAGCTTTGTTTGTTATTTTATCAGGTTATTCTGGTTTAAGAACCTTTAGCGATTCTTTGCTTAAAGTTTCAGATCCTGACATAAAAATAACAGTCGTAAAAGGAAAGTCTTTTAAGTATTCTGATGACATTCATCAAAAATTAATTCAGAACACTCAAGTAAAGGCAATTTCAAAAACAATTGAGGAACGTGTTTTTTTACAATATAAAGATAAAAACCAGGTTGCTTTTATAAAAGGTGTTGATGAAAACTACAAAGCTATAATTCCAGTAGATACTTTGTTAGCGCTGGGTACCTGGGTAGATCCTGAGTTTAAAAACACTGCAGTTATAGGTTACGGAATTTCATATAAGCTCTCGCTTAATGTTGCAAATTTCGGACAGCCTTTACAGATTATGGTGCCAAAGCCAGGTAAGGGATTTGTAAATGTGAATAACGCTTTTCGTTCAATTTCTACACAGGTTATTGGTGCTTATTCGGGTTCAGAAGAGTTTCAGAATAAATACGTTTTTACAGAGCTATCTTCTGCACAAGAGTTGTTAAATTATGGTGAAAATCAGATTTCAGGCATAGAACTCAAATTAAAACCAGCTGTTAATTTAGATGATTTTCAAGAAAAACTACAAGATGATTTAGGTGCTGCTTTTAGCGTCAAAACAAGAGCACAATTAAATGCCTTGTATTATAAAGTAATAAACACCGAGCGATTTATTTCGTACTTAATTTTCACTTTAATACTTGCAATAGCTTTATTTAATGTAATCGGATCAATAATTATGATGATTATTGATAAAAGAAAAAACCTTAAAACATTATTTAATTTAGGAGCAAGTATTGATGATATAAAAAAAATATTTGTATTACAAGGGTTCTTATTAACGATTGTTGGTATGATTGTAGGTATTGCTATTGGTGTTTTATTAGTGTTAATACAGCAACGTTACGAGCTATTTATGATTACAGAGAGTTTAGCTTACCCAGTTGAATTTAGATGGATGAATCTATTGGTTGTAATTTTTACAATTTCAATACTGGGCTTTATAGCATCTAAGGTAGCAAGTTCAAGAATTTCTAAAGATTTTATAGAGAAATAAACTTATCCTATCTCCGGAATAATCACATTGCCAAATTTAGCTTCCACTTCATCAAAAGCCGCAAAAACATCTTTTGCGTCATCAGAAGTTACCATTTTCATACGGTATTCTTTAAAATGTGGTATTCCTTTAAAGTAATTCGTATAATGCCTTCTGGTTTCAAAAACTCCTAAAATAGGGCCTTTCCAATCAATAGCCATTTGTAAATGTCTACGAGCGGTTTGTACTCGTTGCGCAATGGTTGGTTTTGCTAAATATTCACCTGTTTTAAAATAATGTTTAACTTCATTAAAAAACCAAGGGTAACCAATAGCAGCTCTACCAATCATACAACCATCTAAGCCATATTTATCGCGCATTTCCATAGCTTTTTCTGGCGAAGTAACATCTCCATTTCCAAACACAGGAATGTGCATTCTTTGGTTATTTTTAACTTCAGAAATTAATGACCAATCTGCATCACCTTTATACATTTGTGCACGAGTACGACCATGAATAGAAATTGCAGCACAGCCAACATCTTGCAAACGCTCGGCAACCTCTACAATCTTAATAGAATCATGATCCCAGCCTAAACGTGTTTTTACGGTAACAGGTAAATTGGTGTGTTTTACCATGGCTTCAGTAAGTGAAACCATTAAGTCGATGTCTTTTAAAATTCCTGCACCCGCACCTTTAGAAACTACTTTTTTAACAGGGCATCCGAAGTTAATATCAATAATATCAGGATTCGATTTTTCTACAATCTCTACCGTTCTTAACATCGATTCTAAATTGGCACCAAATATTTGTATTCCAACAGGGCGTTCTTTTTCGTAAATATCTAACTTCATTACGCTTTTTGCAGCGTCGCGAATCAGTCCTTCCGAAGAAATAAATTCAGTGTAAACAACATCAGCACCGTTCTCTTTACACAATGCTCTAAACGGCGGATCACTCACATCTTCCATCGGGGCTAATAATAGCGGAAAATCCGGAAGTTCTATATTACCAATTTTTACCATGATGCAAAGTTACTTTTTATTTTTTATTGAATAAATTTTTAATTGTACAACGTTTTTCAATAAAGTATCTTTGTCAGTCATAAGAGGCTAGAAATACGACGAATGAAGAAAATTAGAAATTTTTGCATTATTGCACATATTGATCACGGTAAAAGTACGCTTGCCGATAGATTACTAGATTTTACAGGAGCGGTAACTGAGAGAGAAAAAAAATCGCAGTTATTAGATAGTATGGATTTAGAGCGTGAACGTGGTATTACCATTAAGTCGCACGCAATTCAAATGGATTATACGTTTGAGGGTGAAGATTATATTTTAAATTTAATTGATACACCTGGGCACGTAGATTTTTCTTACGAAGTATCTCGTTCAATAGCAGCTTGTGAAGGAGCTTTGTTAATCGTTGATGCAGCGCAAAGTATTCAGGCACAAACAATTTCTAATTTATATTTAGCTTTAGATAACGACCTGGAAATTATTCCGGTTTTAAATAAAGTTGATTTACCATCTGCAAATCCAGAAGAGGTTACAGATGATATTGTAGATTTATTAGGTTGTAATCCCGAAGATGTTATCCACGCTAGTGGAAAAACAGGTTTTGGAGTTGAGAACATTTTAGCAGCAATTATAGCAAAGGTTCCACCACCACAAGGAAATCCTGATGCACCATTAAAAGCATTAATTTTCGATTCGGTTTATAATTCATACAGAGGAATTGAAACTTATTTTAGAGTAATTGATGGTTCAATTAAAAAGAATCAGCGTATTCAATTTATGTCAACAGGAACCGAATATAAAGCGGATGAGGTTGGTACTTTAAAATTAGAGCAAGTAGTAAAGCAAGAGGTAAAAACAGGAGATGTAGGATATTTAATTACAGGAATTAAAGTTGCAAAAGAAGTAAAAGTAGGTGATACAATAACTGATTTTGAAAATCCGACTGAGAGTCTTATTGATGGATTTGAAGATGTAAAACCAATGGTTTTTGCAGGTATTTATCCTGTTGATACTGAAGATTACGAAGAATTACGTAATTCGATGGAAAAATTGCAGTTAAATGATGCTTCTTTAGTGTTTCAGCCAGAAAGTTCGGCAGCGTTAGGTTTTGGTTTTCGATGTGGGTTCTTAGGAATGTTACACATGGAAATTATTCAAGAACGTTTAGAACGTGAATTTAACATGACTGTAATTACTACAGTACCAAACGTTTCTTATCACGCATATACCAAGAAAAACCCTACGGAAATTGTTTTGTTGAATAACCCAACAGATTTACCAGATCCGTCTAGATTAGAGAAAGTAGAAGAGCCTTTTATAAAAGCATCAATCATAACAAAATCTGATTTTGTAGGACAAGTAATGTCGCTTTGTATTGAAAAAAGAGGGGAAATAGTAAATCAAACCTATTTAACTACAGAAAGAGTTGAATTAACTTTTGATATGCCATTGGCAGAAATTGTTTTCGATTTTTATGATCGATTAAAAACAGTTTCAAAAGGATATGCTTCTTTTGATTATTCTCCGATAGGAATGCGAACCTCTAAATTAGTTCGTGTAGATATTTTATTAAACGGAGACCCAGTTGATGCACTTTCAGCATTGTTACACGCAGATAATGCCTATACAATTGGTAAGAAGATTGTTGAAAAATTAAAGGAATTAATACCAAGGCAACAATTTGACATTCCTATTCAAGCAGCAATTGGAGCAAAAATTATAGCAAGAGAAACCACCAAAGCTTTACGTAAAGATGTGACAGCAAAATGTTATGGTGGAGATATTTCACGTAAACGTAAGTTGTTAGAAAAGCAAAAGAAAGGTAAGAAAAGAATGCGTCAAGTTGGTAATGTGGAAATTCCACAAGAAGCATTTATGGCAGTTTTAAAGTTGAATGATTAAGCTTTAACGCTAAAATAGATAAATAAAAAAATGCTCTCGGTTTTCCAAGAGCATTTTTTTTATTTAGAAGCAAATGTAAAAGTATCTAAGATACCTAATCTCTACTTCCTAAAATACGTAACGCCCAATATAAAAGCATTGCTAAAGAACCTAATGCAGCAACTAAGTAAGTTCTTGCGGCCCATTTTAAGGCATCTTTAGAGCCCGCTAATTCTTCACGAGTTACAATATGTTTGTTTTCTAACCAAGCTAAGGCTCTGTTACTTGCGTCATATTCTACAGGAAGCGTAATAAAACTAAACAGCGTACCCATTGCCATAAAAACAAGTCCGCCAATAGCAACCATTTGTCCAATTCCTGGCAGACCAGCACCCGCACCTAAAATAAGTCCTCCAATAATCATCCATTGTGAAAAACGAGAAGAAATACTAACAATAGGTACTAATTTAGATCGCATCGTTAACCATTGATATGCTTTTGCATGTTGTACAGCATGGCCAACCTCATGAGCAGATACAGCTGCAGCCGATGCGTTACGTTGGTTATAAACACCTTCACTTAAATTAACCGTTTTGTTTTGCGGATTGTAATGATCTGTTAACATACCTGGTGTAGAAATAACTTTTACGTCGTTAATACCATGATCATCTAGCATTTTTTGAGCTATTTCTGCTCCGCTCATTCCATTTCGTAAGTGAACTTGCGAGTATTTTTTAAACTTTCTTTTAAGTGTATTACTTACTATCCAGCTGAATAAAGAGATAATACCTATTAGAATATAAAATCCTATCATAATTTATTTGGTTTTAAAATTTTGTGTCAATTTTGTTTGATAAATTTACAACATAAATTATTCCATTATTAAATTACCTATAATAAAAGTGTCATAATGTCAAATAAGCCTAAAATTTTAATAGTATATACAGGAGGAACCATTGGTATGGTTAAAGATTATAAAACCGGAGCGTTAAAAGCGTTCGATTTTAGTCAGATATCTAGTAAAATTCCAGAACTGCAACAATTACATTGTGATATTTCTACTATTTCTTTTGATGAGCCAATTGATTCATCAAATATGAATGTGAACTATTATATTGATATTGCAGAAATAATTTCTGATAACTATGATAAGTTTGACGGTTTTGTGGTTTTAACTGGCTCTGATACGATGTCTTATACATCATCAGCAATTAGTTTCATGATAGAGAATTTACATAAGCCGGTAATCTTTACAGGTTCTCAATTACCAATAGGAGATTTACGAACCGATGCAAAAGAAAATCTAATTACTTCGATACAGGTAGCATCAACATACGAAAACGGAAAGCCAGTAATACAAGAAGTAGGTTTGTATTTTGAATATAAACTATACAGAGCCAATAGAACAACTAAAATAAACGCAGAACAATTTGAAGCTTTTGCATCGATGAATTACCCGCCTTTGGCTGAAAGTGGAGTTCATTTAAATTTTAATTACCCTGTATTATTTCGGTCAATAAAACAAGAAGAGAAACTTGTTTTTAGAAAAAATTTAGATAATAACGTTGCTATTTTGAAATTATTTCCAGGTATAACAGCTTCTGTAGTAGAGAGTTTTATAAGTATACCAAACTTAAAAGGGGTAATCTTAGAAACATACGGAGCAGGAAACGCGCCTACAGAAAAATGGTTTATTAGTTTATTAGAAAAAGCTGTTGCAAAAAACATTTATATAGTAAACGTAACTCAATGTGCAGGAGGAAGTGTAATTTTAGGACATTATGAAACAAGTTCTGATCTAAAACGTATCGGAATTATAGATGGAAAAGATATAACAACGGAGACAGCTGTTGCAAAAATGATGTATTTATTGGGAGAAAAGTTGTCGAAAGAACAGTTTAAATACTATTTTGAAACATCATTAAGAGGAGAAATTAATTAAACTGTGTTTTTTTTATTAAATTTGCAATCATAAGTGCTTGAAATAGCATTAGAAAGGATAAAAAGAGTATCAATAAGTAAAATCCTTAGTTTTTTTTTTAATGTCCCAACAATTTTTTGTTACTTGGCAGTCTGAAAAATAAAAAAGAGTAATAAGTACAAGTTAAGGATAACTTATTGATAAAAAATTAAGAGTTTCTTAGTAAAATTGTATTTTTAACCCGTTAACTATTTAAAATTAATTATAACAAAATGAAAAAAGTAGTAAATTTCCTAACTGTTGCAGGATTTATGTTTTTAGGGGCTATTCAGTCAACTCATGCTCAAGAAGCAGAAAAAACTTTTCACCAAGAGTTAAAACAACGTTTTATTGAAGGAGATCCTCAGTTTATGGGTATCGTATTAGTAGCTTTAATTTTAGGTTTAGCTATTGCAATCGAAAGAATTATCTATTTAAACATGGCAACAACGAATACTAAGAAATTAGTAGCAAGTGTTGATGATGCTTTAAGTTCAGGTGGTATTGAAGCTGCTAAAGAAGTTTGTAGAAATACAAAAGGACCTGTTGCATCTATTTTTTACCAAGGTTTAGAAAGAGCGGACGAAGGTTTAGAGGCTGCCGAAAAAGCTGTAGTAGGTTATGGTGGTGTACAAATGGGATTATTAGAGAAAAATGTTTCTTGGTTATCTTTATTTATTGCATTAGCGCCGATGTTAGGTTTTATGGGTACTGTAATTGGTATGATTGAAGCTTTTGATAAGATCGCTGTAGCAAATGATATTTCACCAGCAGTAGTAGCAGGGGGTATTAAAATAGCACTTTTAACAACTGTATTTGGTCTTGTAGCGGCAATTATCTTACAAATTTTTTACAACTATATCGTTTCAAAAATCGATAGTATTGTAAACAACATGGAAGATGCTTCTATTTCTTTAATCGACTTATTAGCTAAGTATAAAAAATAATCAATTATATGAATAATAAAATATTAACATTACTAGTAGCTTTAATATCATTAGTAGGTATTGGGTTATTCGTAAACGTTGTAAGAATAGATCCAGAAAATTTGGAAGCACTTAATAATGCTGTTTCTCCTTTAGTAAGTTATTCATATTATTTACTAATTGTGATAGTAATTGTTGCTGTAGTAATTTCATTATTAGGAATGTTTAAAAATCCAGCTGCTCTAAAGAAAACCATATTTGGTGTTTTAGCTTTAGGCGTACTTTTTGCAGTGTCTTATATGTTGTCTTCAAACGGACAAGTAATGGGTGCTGACGGAGGAGAGTTAGTTGGAGTAGGAAGTACTTCTAAATGGGTAGGAACTGGAATCAGTTTCACCATGATTTTAGGAGCTATTGCAGGAGCATTTTTCGTAGTTGATTTATTAAAAGGAATCGTTAAATCGTAAGTTATTATGGCAAGAAGAGAAAACCCAGAAATTAATGCAGGTTCGATGGCAGATATTGCATTCTTGCTACTTATCTTTTTCCTAGTAACAACAACTATGGATGTTGATTCAGGTATACCTAAAAAGTTAGCTGAAAAAACAGATGTTAAACCACCAATTGTAAAAGAAAAAAACATTTTTCAAGTTAGTATTAACAGAAACAATCAGTTGCTTGTAGAAGGTGAAGGAATGGAGTTAGTAGACTTAAAAGATGCAGCTATTAAATTTATAGATAACGGTGGTGGTATTGGTAACCCAATGCCAGGAAAAGAAGCAGGAGCATCTTGTAACTATTGTAAAGGAGCGAAAGATCCTGAATCATCAGATCACCCAAACAAAGCAATTATCTCTGTTGAAAGTGATAGAGGTACGGAGTTTGGTACATATGTATCTGTTCAAAATGAATTGTTAAAAGCATATGATGAATTACGTAATAGATTCTGCCAAGAAAAATACGGTATGAGCTTTACGGAATTAGAAAAAGCTTTTATCGCTAGTGCAAGAAAAGATGATGCATTAAGAAAAAAAGTAGAAGATGTTAAGAGTAGTTATCCTCAGATTATATCAGATACTGATCCAACTAATGTTCAATAGTATAAAAACAATTTAAGTATGTCTAAATTTAATAAGAAGAAAAAAGAGATGCCAGCAGTGAATACATCTTCACTACCTGATATTGTTTTTATGTTATTATTCTTCTTCATGGTAACAACAGTAATGCGTGAAAACGATTTAGCGATCGAAGCACCGCGTTTACCTAGTGCTACAGAAGTAAAGAAATTAGAACGTAAAAGTTTAGTAAGTACTATTTATGTTGGTAAAGCAAAAGATAGTAAATATGGTACTGGTTATAACAGAATTCAGTTAAACGATAAGATTGCTACACCAGATGATGTACCTTCTTTTATTTTCTTAGAGAGAGGAAATGTGTCAGAAGCTGAAGTTCCTTTTATGACAACTTCTTTAAAAATGGATAAAGAATCGAGTGTTGGTACATTAGCTGATATTCGTGAGAAATTAAGAGACGTAAATGCTCTTAAATTAAGTTTATCTACACACAAAGGAAGTGCTATTAAAAAGTAATAACTTTTTTCGAATAAATAAAAAAAAGAGCAATCGTACGATTGCTCTTTTTTTATATAAATAAACTATATTTAACAAGAGTTAAGGGGTATGAGAAATATATTAATTTTCTTTTTAGTTTTTTTATCAATAAATATATACGCTCAAAAAGATTCTTTACAAGTAGGAGATTCTTATTGGGAAGATCAGTTGTATATAAATGTTTCTTACAATATATTAGATAAGCAACCAGAAGAAGTATCAAAAAGCGGATTTTCATTTGGTTTTTCAGCCGGTTATATAAAGGATATTCCTCTTGCAAAAAGCGGTAAAGTAGCATTTGGTATAGGTTTAGGCTATGGGTTTGATGCTTATAATCATGGATTAAAAGTTGTGGAAGGTAAACCTAGTAGCTTTCAGTTTGATAATAGTATTACAAATAATAAACTAAAATTGCATAATCTTGAAATGCCTATTCAATTTCGATGGAGATCATCAACTGTAAATACCTATTCTTTTTGGCGTTTTTACACTGGTGTTAAGCTGAGTTATAATATTAGTAATAATTTTGCGTATGATGATGGTGGAGCGAAAATTGATATATCAAATTTAGCAGAATATAATAAGTTTCAAACAGGATTAATACTTTCGGCAGGATACGGTACGTTTAATTTTCATGTGTATTATGGCTTAATGCCTATATTTAAAAATGCCACTTTAAATGGGAAGAAAATTAATACAAACATTATTCGTTTTGGATTAAGTTTTTATTTATTATAATAAATAGTAAGCAAAAAAAGGACTCGCTAAGCCAATAATAAACCCGAGATACACTTCTTTGTAAGTGTGAGCTTTTAATTGAAGCCTAGAGCTTGCGAGAATCCCTGAAAGTAAAATAAAAACTATAATCAACGGAATAATATATACATTATGTATTTGTTGAAATAATAGAAAATAACCTGTGGCAGCACCCATGGAAAGTAAATGCAAACTTGTTTTTATCTTTGCAATAAATAAAGTGTAAATAAAACCGAGCCCGAATACGACACCAAAAAATAAATAACTTAGATCTTTAATAATAGTTATTTCAGAAAAGAATTTTCCCAAAAAGAACAAGAGGGTCATCATAAAGAACAGCGGAATTTTACGTTCTTCAATACTATGTACTTGATATGATTTTATAGAACCAATTGCTTTTAATAAAACTAATAAAAGTATAGGTATTGCATATGTGGCAATAAAAACAACAGCTAACATGGTGTATTGCTGCTGTCGGCTTAAATTAACAGGGGTTAAGATGAAATATAGTAATATACCAATTGTAGGTATTACAATAGGGTGTAAAATGGTAGATATAAATTTATGCCAACGCATTATATTTCTTTACGTAAACGTGCAACAGAAATATCTAATTGTTCACGATATTTAGCAACGGTTCTCCTTGCAATGGGATAGCCTTTTTCTTTTAAAATCTTAGATAATTTATCATCGGTGAGTGGCTTGCGCTTGTCTTCATCCTGAATGACAGTCTCAAGAATTTTTTTGATCTCTCGGGTTGATACATCCTCTCCTTGGTCGTTTTTCATAGATTCAGAGAAAAATACTTTTATTAGCTTAGTTCCGTAAGGAGTAGAAACATATTTACTGTTAGCTACCCTAGAAACTGTAGAAACATCCATATGTATTTCATCAGCAATATCTTTTAAGATCATAGGCTTTAACTTACGTTCATCACCCGTTAAAAAATAAGCTTCTTGACGTTGCATAATAGCATTCATAGTAACCAATAATGTTTGCTGGCGTTGTTTTATAGCGTCAATAAACCATTTTGCAGAATCTAATTTTTGCTTTATAAACATTACCGCATCCTTTTGGCTTTTACTTTTTGTTTTAGCATCACTATAGCCCTTAAGCATATTATTATACTCACGAGAAACATGCAATTCTGGTGCGTTTCTAGAATTTAATGTAAGATCTAAAACACCATCAACAATTTGAATTGAAAAATCAGGAACAATCTGTTCTGCTATTTTGTTATTACCTGCATAAGAACTACCAGGTTTTGGATTTAATCGACCAATTTCGGTGATTATTTCTTTCAGTTGCTCTTCGTCAATAGTAAATTTCTCTAAAAGTTTTTTATAATGTTTTTTTACAAAGTGATCAAATGCATTTTCAAGAATATCAATAGCTAAAGCCCTTGTTTCTTTTTCTGGCTTTGATTTTAATTGTATGATTAAACACTCTTTTAAATCACGAGCCCCCACACCAACAGGGTCTAGTCTTTGAACAACATTTAGTAAAACACTTGCTACTTTTTCTTCAGTAGTGAAAACATTCTGAGTGAAAGCTAAATCATCAACTAAGTCGATAATTTCTCTACGTATGTATCCACTGTCATCAATGCTGCCAACTAAAAATTCAGCAATAGCGCGTTCTTCTTCGTTAATTCTGAAGGTGTTTAATTGACTCTCTAGTGATTGATGAAAACTGGTTCCTGCAGCATAAGGAACTTGTTTGTCTTCATCATCTGCCGAATAATTGTTTGCTTGCGTTTTGTAACTCGGGTATTCATCATCACTTAAATACTCATCAATATTTATATCGTCAGTATCTATTTTCTCATTTCCTTCATCATAATCATCAGCATTAGTTAAAGTATCTTCAAAATTTTCAGGCTCTTCTTTACCAGTATCTAAAGCCGGATTTTCTTCTATTTCTTGCTTTAAACGTTCTTCAAAAGCTTGCGTAGGTAATTGAATTAACTTCATCAACTGAATTTGTTGTGGAGATAATTTTTGAAGTAACTTATAATGTAAACCTTGTTTTAACATACTTACAAATATATGAAATAGGTTAAAAAGAAATCGTCATTCTTTGAGGAATGACGATTGTAGTATATAATTTTATGATTTCTTTAAAATTCTGCGTTTTGCGGTGTTCTAGGAAAAGGAATAACATCGCGTATATTACTCATACCAGTTGTGAATAAAACCAAACGTTCAAAACCTAAACCGAAACCAGAATGCACTGCTGTTCCGAATTTACGAGTATCTAAATACCACCATAATTCTTCTTCGTCTATATTTAAATCAGCCATTTTAGATTTCAATACATCTAAACGCTCTTCTCTTTGTGATCCACCAACCATTTCTCCGATTCCTGGAAATAAAACATCCATTGCGCGTACAGTTTTGCCATCGTCGTTTAAACGCATGTAAAAAGCTTTAATCGTTGCTGGGTAATCAAATAAAATCACCGGACATTTAAAGTGTTTTTCAACTAAATAACGTTCGTGTTCTGATTGTAAGTCTACTCCCCATTCTGTAATAGGAAACTGAAATTTCTTCTTTTTATTTGGCTTACAGTTACGTAAAATATCAAAAGCCTCCGTATAACTTACTCTTTTAAAGTTATTTTCTGCAACAAAGTTTAATTTTTCAATTAATCCCATGTCGCTACGTTCAGCTTGTGGTTTTGATTTTTCTTCTTGCGTTAAACGATTGTCTAAAAATGCTAAATCGTCTTTACAGTTTTCTAAAACATAACCTAAAACCGATTTAATGAAATCTTCTGATAAATCCATATTTGCATCTAAATCATTAAATGCAACCTCAGGTTCAATCATCCAAAATTCGGCTAAATGACGCGTTGTGTTAGAGTTTTCGGCTCTAAAAGTAGGCCCGAAAGTGTATACTTTCCCTAATGCCATAGCATAGGTTTCAGCTTCTAACTGACCAGAAACAGTTAAGTTGGTTTCTTTACCGAAAAAATCTTTGGTATAATCTACATTCCCCTCTTCGTTTAATGGAGCTCTGTTTGTTTCGAAATTTGATACATGAAACATTTCTCCTGCACCTTCAGCATCCGATCCTGTAATTATTGGTGTGTTAACGTAGTTAAATCCGTTTTCTTGAAAGTATTTGTGAACTCCAAAAGATAAAGCAGAACGAACTCTCATAACTGCACTAAACGTATTTGTTCTAATACGTAAGTGTGCGTTCTCTCTTAAAAACTCTAAACTGTGTTTTTTAGGCTGAATAGGATATTCATCAGGATTAGAATCTCCTAATATTTCTAATTTAGTAACCTTAACCTCTACACTTTGTCCTTTACCTTCACTTTCAACTAAAGTACCTGTAATACTTACAGCAGCACTTGTTGTAATTCTTTTTAAAAGTTCTTCACCTGTATTTTCAAAATCTACAACACATTGAATATTATTAATGGTAGAGCCATCATTTAAAGCAATAAAACGATTGCTTCTAAAGGTTCTAACCCATCCTTTTACATGTACTTCTTGTAAAAATTTATCAGAATGTAATAATTCTTTAACGCTACTTCTTTTCATCTTCTAAAAAATTGAGAAGCAAAGATACTTTATTACAAAGAATTGAGCAATCTAGATATTTAAAATGCAGAGAAACTTTTAGTTGTCTTCTTTTGGCGGTAAAATTTTAAAGTTAGTTTCTTTTAAAACTCTTTTATTCGCTATTTTCTTTTCGAAAGATAATAGGAGAGAAGGTAATAATAACAAGTTAGATACCATTGCTAATAGTAACGTAACTGAAACTAAACCACCCAAAGCAATTGTGCCTCCGAAACTTGAAAGTGTAAAAACTAAGAAGCCAAAGAATAAAACGATTGACGTATAAAACATACTTACCCCGGTTTCTTGTAATGCAGAGTAAACAGCTGGTTTTACTTTCCATTTATTTGCGAGTAACTCTTGTCGGTATTTTGCTAAAAAGTGAATTGTATCATCTACCGAAATACCAAAAGCAATACTAAAAACTAAAATTGTAGATGGTTTTATAGGGATGCTAAAGAAACCCATTAAACCAGCCGTAATTAACAACGGAAGCATATTGGGTATTAAGGATATAAAAATCATTTTGTAAGAACGGAACATCCAGGCCATAAAAATTGAAATCAATAATATGGCAAGCGATAATGAAATTACTAAGTTCTTAATTAAATAATTTGTTCCTTTTAAGAAAACAAGTGCTTTTCCCGTCATAGAAACTGTAAATTTTTCTTCAGGAAATTGCTTTTTGATAACAGCATTTAAGCGATCCTGAATAATATCCATCTTATCGGTACCAACATCTTTCATGAAAGTTGTAATCCGCGCATAACGCCCTGTACTATCTACAAAGTTTTTCAGCATTCCCGAATTACTGTCGGAGTTTTTGGTGTAAGCAAAAATATATGCTTTTTCCTGACTCGTTGGTAATTGATAATATTTCGGATTTCCTTTATAGTATGCTTGCTTAGAATATTTAACTAAGTTGGTAATAGAAATAGGTTTTGATAGCTCTGGAAAGGTTTCAATGGTTTCATTTAACTTTTCCATCTTTTTTAAGGTAGAAAGTTTCATCACACCTTTTTCTTTTTTAGTATCAATCAGAATTTCTAACGGCATAATTCCGCCAAACTCAGTTTCAAAAAACTTAATGTCTTTATAAAACTGCATTCCTTTAGGCATGTCTTCAATTAAACTACCAGAAACGCGAATTTGAAATAAGCCAATCATACTTAATATAATTACAATAACTGTTGTAATATATATAGTAATTCGTTGTTTTTTCACCATACGTTCCATCCAGGCAACTACATTTCCCATCCACTTTTTTTCTAAGTGATTTAAATGTTTTTTTTCTGGGCGAGGCATGAAGCTGTATATAATCGGAACTATTAAAAGTGCCAAAATAAAAATACTAATGATGTTTACTGAAGCTAAAATTCCGAATTCTCTTAATAGTTGACTTTTTACAAAAACGAAGGTTGCAAAACCAGATGCTGTTGTAATATTTGTCATTAATGTAGCGTTACCAATTTTAGAAATTACACGTTGTAATGACTTTGCTTGGTTACCGTGTTTTTTTATTTCCTGTTGATATTTATTGATAAGAAAAACAGCGTTTGGCACACCAATTACAATAATTAATGGCGGAATTAAAGCTGATAATACAGTAATTTCATATCTAAATAAACCAATAAAACCGAAAGCCCAAATAACACCAATACCAACAACTAATAGTGTAATAAACGTTGCTCTAAAAGAACGAAAAAAGAAAAAGAAGATAATAGCTGTAATACCTAAAGCTCCTAGTACAAAGAGCTGCATTTCATCAATTATATTCTGAGAATTTATGGTTCGGATATATGGCATACCAGATAAGCGAACATCTATTTGATGCTCTTTCTCAAATTTTTCAACAGTAGGAATTAAAATTTCAACAATAAAATCTCTTCTGGCAGGTTTGTTTACAATGTCTTTATTTATATAAATAGCAGTTTGTAACGTGCCTTGTTCATTGTATAATAAGTTATCGTAAAAAGGAAGTTTTTCAAATAATTGTTTCTTTATTCTATTTACTTCTTCGTTTGTGGTAGGTGCTTTGTCAAAAAGTGGTTCAAGAACAAATTTTCGTTGTTTTCTATCGGCTTTTAACTGTTTAACATCCGCAATAGAAAGTGTAAAATCCACTTCTTTTACGCTATCTAGATCTTTTACAAGTTTATTCCAAGCATTAAATTTGCTTGGAGTAAAAATTGTAGAATCTTTTACCCCTAAGATAACTAAGTTACCTTCTTCTCCAAAAATATCTAAAAACTGATCGTATTGTATGTTTGCTTCATGATCTTTAGGAAGTAAATTGGCTTCTGTGTACGAGAAGCGCATGTATTTCATTTGAGTAACTAAAAGCCCTGTAATAATAGCAATAGCAATTAAAACCAGATATCGGTTTCGTAATATAAATCCAGCGATTTTAGTCCAAAAAGTCATTCAAATATTTTTTGCAAAGTTATGTTAATTGAACCAATTAAACGAAAAAAAAAAGAGTGTCATAAAGACACTCTTTTTACTATTTGTTAGAAATAATTAAACGGTCATTATCTCTTTTTCTTTTACGGATACTTTTGCATCAATATCTTTAATGTAAAGGTCCGTTATTTTTTGAACTTCAGCTTCTGCATCTTTTTTTGAATCATCAGAAATATCAGTTTTTTTAATATCGTTGTTAGCATCTTTACGAGCATTACGAATTCCTACTTTTGCATGTTCAGATTCCGCCTTCGCTTGTTTAGCTAAATCTTTACGACGCTCTTCTGTTAATGCCGGTACGTTAATAATAATATTATCACCGTTATTCATAGGGTTAAAACCTAAGTTAGCAAGCATAATAGCTTTTTCTATTTCCTGTAACATATTTTTTTCCCAAGGCTGAACTGTAATTGTTCTCGCATCAGCAGTACTTACATTAGCAACCTGCCCTAATGGGGTAGCAGCGCCATAATAATCTACTTGTACATTTGCTAACATCGCTGGTGATGCTTTACCAGCTCTAATTGTACGTAATTCTTTTACTAGATGCTCTATTGCATTATTCATTGCCTCTTTGGCCGAATCTAAAATAAAATCTATCTCTTCGTTCATTTTGTTCGTTTTATTGCCTCTATAAAAAACAAGAGGTTCCCTTTAATTTATTCGTTATTAACTATTGTTCCAATTTTCTCTCCAGAAACTAACTTTAATAAGTTTCCTTTTTTATTCATATCAAAAACAATAATAGGTAATTTATTTTCTTCACTCAAAGTAAAAGCGGTCATATCCATTACTTTTAAGTCTTTTTTAATAACATCTTTAAAAGTTATTTTATCATATTTTACAGCATTTTCATCCTTTTCAGGATCTGCACTGTAAATACCATCTACTCTTGTTCCTTTTAAGATAGCATCTGCATTTACTTCAATTGCTCTTAATACAGCAGCGGTATCAGTTGTAAAATAAGGATTTCCTGTTCCACCACCAAAAATAACAACTCGTCCCTTTTCTAAATGACGATTTGCGCGACGTTTAATATAAGGTTCAGCTATTTCTTTAATTTCGATAGCTGTTTGTAGACGAGTGTGAATTCCTTCATCTTCTAAAGCACTTTGTAAAGCTAAACCATTAATACAAGTCGCCAACATACCCATGTGGTCACCTTGTACGCGATCCATACCTTGACTGGCACCCGCTACACCTCTAAAAATATTCCCACCACCAATAACTATGGCAATTTCAACATTTTTTTCTAGTACTTGCTTAATTTCTTGTGCGTACTCTTTAAGTCTCTTAGGATCGATACCGTATTGACGGTCGCCCATTAATGATTCGCCACTTAATTTTAAAAGGATTCTCTTGTATTGCATAGTTTTGTTGAAAGTTATGCAAAACTACGTTTTTTTTTCGAGTTTGAATTTTGATAAAATAAAAAAACCATCCAAATTTTTGGATGGTTTTAATTATAAAGATATTGGCAAGAATTATCCTAAAGTGATTCTTACGAAGTTTTTAACTTCTACATCACCAAAAGAAGAAACATATTCTGCAACAGTTTTCTTTTCGTCTTTAATAAACTTTTGATCTAATAAACATTGTTCTTGATCTAAAGTTGTATTGTCAGAAACAAATCTTTCCATTTTTCCTGGTAAAATTTTGTCCCAAATTTTCTCTGGTTTACCTTCTGATTTTAATTGCTCTTTAGCAGCTTCTTCAGCTTTAGCTATAGCAGCATCAGTTAATTGTAATCTAGATACATACTGAGGAACATTCTTTAAAGTTTTACCTAAACGAACTAATTCTTCATTGTCTTTTACGATCGCAGCAATTCTTGCTTCAGTTTCAGACTCTACATAAGCAGGGTCAAAACCTTTGTAAGATAAAGAAACAGCACCCATAGATGCAGCTTGCATTGCTAAGTCTTTCGTTAAAGTATCAGCATTGTCTATAGATTTAGATAAACCAACCATAGCAGCAATTTTACCGATATGAGTATAAGCTCCTACGTATGGTGCTTCAAGTCTTTCGAAAGAAGTAATATCGATTTTTTCACCGATAACTCCTGTTTGTTCGATTAACTTTTCAGCAACAGTTACTCCACCAAAATCAGCGGCTAAAAATTCTTCTTTACTTTTAGTTTTAAAAGCAATATCAACAAATTGAGAAGCTAAATCTTTAAAAGAATCATTTTTAGATACGAAATCTGTTTCACATGCTAATACAATAGCAACACCGTAAGTATTATCATCACTAATTTTAGTAATAGCAACACCTTCAGTAGACTCTCTATCTGCTCTTTTAGCAGCTATTTTTTGTCCTTTTTTACGTAAAACATCAATTGCTTTATCAAAGTTCCCTTCAGCTTCTACTAATGCATTTTTACAATCCATCATACCAGCTCCGGTAGTTTCTCTTAATTTTTTTACGTCTGCAGCGCTAATTTTTACTGACATTTCTGTTGTATTTTTTAGTTGTAAATATTTTGTTGTAAAAAATTTAAAGGTTTCAATTTAATGAAACCTTTAAATTGAAATTATTTAGTTTCTTCCTTAGCAGGTGCTGCTTCAGTAGATACTTTTTCTTCTTTAACTGGAGCTTCAACAGCAGCAGTAGCTTCTGCTTTAGCAGGCGCTTTTTCTACTTTTGTTTTCTCTTTGTCAGCTTTTCTTTCAGTTAAGCCTTCATTGATAGCATCAGTAATATAAGATAATACTTTGTCAATAGATTTTGAAGCATCATCGTTTGCAGGAATTACAAAATCAACTGGTCTTGGATCAGAGTTTGTATCAACTAATGCAAAGATTGGAATGTTTAATTTTTGTGCTTCAGCAACCGCAATGTGCTCTTTCTTTACATCAATTACAAAAACAGCAGCAGGTAAACGAGTCATATCAGAAATAGAACCTAAATTCTTTTCTAATTTAGCTCTCTGACGGTTAATTTGTAATTTTTCTCTTTTCGATAATGCATCAAAAGAACCATCTTGCTTCATTCTATCAATAGTAGCCATTTTTTTAACAGCTTTACGAATAGTAACAAAGTTAGTTAACATACCACCTGGCCAACGCTCAGTAATAAAAGGCATGTTAATGTTTGCTGCTCTTTCTGCTACGATATCTTTCGCTTGCTTTTTTGTTGCAACGAATAAGATTTTACGACCAGAGCTTGCTATTTTTTGTAAAGCTAATGCAGCTTCATCAATCTTAGCAGATGTTTTATACAAATCGATGATGTGAACACCATTACGTTCTGTATATATGTACGGAGCCATGTTTGGGTTCCATTTTCTAGTTAAGTGACCGAAGTGCACTCCACTTTCTAATAATTCTTGAATATTTGCCATTTTAATAAAATGTGTTTACGTTCTGTTTTCACAATATTCCAGTAGTTATAATAAGTCTGAAATATTTAGATACTAAACTGTTAAAAATAAATTTATAAATAACAGTCTCTTTCGAAAATAAATCTTCATCGCTTTTTGCAAAGCAATAAAAATATTAACGCTTAGAGAACTGGAATTTCTTACGTGCTTTCTTCTGACCGAATTTCTTACGTTCAACCATTCTAGGGTCACGAGTTAATAAACCTTCTGGTTTTAATACAGCTCTGTGCTCTTCGTTAATAGCTACTAATGCTCTAGTAATTGCTAAACGAATTGCTTCTGCTTGACCTGTAATACCACCACCGTATACATTCACTTTAATGTCATAAGACTCTAAGTTCTCAGTTAACATTAAAGGTTGTTGGATCTTGTATTGTAAAGTTCCTGTTGTAAAGTAGTTTTTGTACTCTTTTTTATTTACAGTAATGTTTCCTTTACCTTCTGAAAGATAAATACGAGCAACTGCTGTTTTTCTTCTACCTATTTTGTGTACAGTTTCCATTATTTAAGATCGTTAAGGTTAATAGCTTTTGGGTTTTGAGCCGTTTGTTGGTGCTCAGTACCTGCATAAGCATACAAGTTTTTGTATAATGCACTACCTAATTTGTTTTTAGGTAACATTCCTTTTACTGCTTTTTCGATTAATCTTGTAGGATCTTTTTCGAACATTTCTGTAGCAGTTAATGATCTTTGTCCACCTGGATATCCTGTGTGACGGATGTAAGACTTATCAGTCCACTTTTTACCAGTTAAAACAATTTTTTCTGCGTTGATAACAACCACGTTGTCTCCACAATCTACGTGAGGAGTATAATTTGGTTTGTACTTACCTCTAATTAGCATTGCTATTTTAGAAGCTAGACGACCCAACGTTTGCCCGTCCGCATCAACTAAAACCCACTCTTTATTAACAGTGTTTTTGTTTGCTGATACCGTTTTGTAACTTAATGTGTTCATAATTACACGATTAGTTTTTGTTTATTAATATATTAATTTATCCTTAAAAAAGGAATGCAAATGTACGGTTAATTATTTGATTGACAAATAGCGTGTTAGTTTAATTTTTTACTTTTAATTTTCCGTTTTTAAATAGGTCGAAAGCAGCTTGATAATAAGAGATTGTTTCGTTTAAAAATAAAGAATCTGTTTTTGTCGGATTAATTTCATTTTTTTCTTTATCCCAACGGTATGAAGTATTTTTTTTATTAGTTTCTAACAACAATAATTTGCCTTTTTTTAATAAACCTACTTTTCGATGGTTTCCTATAAAAGCACGCTCATCTTCTGGTTCCATTTTATTGATGTCTGTGCCGAATAGATTTGTGTTGTAAGACCAATTTAAATAGCCGAATAAGGTTGGAAATATATCTATTTGAGAGCTTAATTTGTCTATTTTAATTGGAGTTTGATTTTTTAAATTTGTAATAAAAGCAGGGATGTGGTGATTTCTTACATTAATTTCAGTTCTACCGGCGCTAAAACCACAATGATCAGACATAATTACAAATACTGTATTTTTATACCAAGACTTTGTTTTAGCTTTTGTTAAAAATTCATTTAAACTTTTATCGAGATATTTAATCGACCCCTCTACGCTTTTCCCTGAAGGAACATCAACAACATTATCAGGATATGTATATGGTTTGTGATTTGAGCTTGTCATGATAAAACTGAAAAAAGGTTTATTACTTTTTGCTTTTTCATCAGTAACTTTTAATGCTTTATTAAAAAGATCTTGATCACAGACTGCCCAGGCATTTTCGAAAGTCATTTCATCATCTTCAATACGTGTTCTTTTGGTAGGTAATTCTTCTTTTAAACGATGTGATTTTCTTCTATCAACAATATCAAATCCGTTATAGCTGAAATAATTAGTCATATTGTCAAAATGACCATCACCTCCATAAAAGAAAGTTCTACTATATCCTTTTTGTTTAAAAATTTCACCAATAGTAGCAAGGTTATCGTTGTTTTTACGCTTTACAATACTTCTGCCGGGTGTTGGCGGAATAGCTAAGCTAATAGCTTCTATACCTCTTATGGTTCTTGTGCCTGTAGCGTATAAGTTTGTGAAAAAAACTGAATTTTTAGCTAGAGAATCTAGTGTTGGAGTCCAGTTTTTTGTACTTGTAAAACTTTGCATAAAACGAGCGTTTATACTTTCTAGTCCAATAAAAATTACATTAGGCTTTAATTCAGTACTATCGTTTCTTGTATAGCGGTATATGTTATTCTCTAATAATAAGCTATCGTTAGATGCTTTTATGTTTTTGGAAAGTAATTCGTACGTTCTCTCTTTCGATATTGTTGCGTAAAACTCGTTATAATCCAATTCATTATTCTCGTAAGCAGCGAAGAACGAATACATGCCAGACTTGGTAAGCTCATTCTCATTAATATTTGTAAAAATTTCTGCCTTATCATTCGTAATATAATTATGGAAAAAAACTAAACTAATTACTATAATGAAAGTAGGTAACAGTTTAGACTTAAAGGTGTCTGAGTTACTAAAGGTATTCTTGTAGGCATTTCTTTTTGATGCATAACGAATACTAAAGATTAATATTAAAATGATAATACCAAGGATTAATGGAATAGGAAATGATTGATGAATGTTTTCAATAACCTCATACGTATATAAAAGGTAATCAACAGCAATGAAATTATAACGCCTTTGGTATTCTTCCCAAAACGGAATTTCTGCTAAAAAAGAAAAAATGAAAACAAATAAGAAAAGTCCGTAATAGAATTTAGTTATTATGCGATCTAATAGACTTCCGTGAAATCTTGATGGTATTATTAGTAAATAAATAGCGTATATAGCAAGTAGGTACAAAATATTACCTAAATCGAAAAAGAAACCGATAAAAAATATTTTCAGTAATTTTAGTATCGAAAAGTCAATGTGTTTAAAAGCCAAAATATATAAAGAAAATCTTACTATAAAGGCAAAAAATAAAATAGTTAAACTAAATGTCTTTAATAGTTGAAATCTTTTCGGTAAAATTATATTTAGCATGGTAAATTTGATTCTAGAGAACAAAGAACGTTACTTTTTTTGAATAAAAAAAGACTACCCGTTAGAGTAGTCTTTTAAATATTATGAGCATTTGTAATTACTCAGTTTTTTGTTCTAATAATTCAAAGAATTGGTTTAAACGAGGAAGAATAATAATTTTAGTTCTTCTGTTTTTTGCTTTGTTAGTAGGAGTATCGTTGGTTGTTAATGGTAAATAACTACCTCTACCAGCAGCAATTAATCTGCTAGGAGCCACACTGTATTTGTTTTGTAGTTCACGAACAATAGATGTTGCACGTAAAACACTTAAGCCCCAGTTGTCTTTTATACTAGATCCCTTTGCTACAGGAGTGTTATCTGTATGACCTTCAATCATTACGTCCATTTCTGGCTGCCCGTTTACAACAGTAGCTACTTTCTCTAAAACTTTAGAAGCTTTGTCTGAAATTGTATAGCTTCCGCTTTTAAATAATAATTTATCAGAAATAGAGATAAAAACAACTGTTTTTTCAACATTAACCTGAATGTCTTCATCTTCAATACCTTGTTGTAATTCTTTCTTTAAATGAAAAGCAACAACTAAGTTTAATGAGTCTTTTTTAGAAGCCGCAGCTCTAATTCGGTTAATATACTTGTCTTTTTTACTTAATTGAGTTAATGTTTCTTTGATATTGTCATTAGCTCCTTTAGTTAAAACAGTTAAGTTTTCTACTTGTTGAAGCGTGTTTTGTTTATCAGCTTTTAAATCACCAACAGATGATTTTAGTGAAGAAACTTTGTCTTCACAGCTTTCTTTTTCTACTAAACACTTCGTTAAGTTTGCTTTTACGGCTACTAATTCTTCTTTAGCTTTTTCGTGTTTTGTCTTTAAGGCTTCTAACTCTTTAGTAGAGGCACAAGATGTTATTAAAAATGCGGTTGTAAGAAATAAAAATATTTTTTTCATTTTTTATAGTGTTTTAAATAGATTACTAAATTGTAATAGTAAAGCAAATTTATAAAAAGGAAGGCACAAAAAATGAAATTAACAATCTTTTATGATGCTATAATAATTTATTTTTGTCAATAAATTTAAAAGATGATTAAAAAAATATTTTTATTTCTTTTTGTAACAATAGTTTTAATAACGTCTTGTAAACAGGAAGAAAAGATTAAAGAAATTAAATTAGAAGGTTTTGTTTTTGGAACGACATATCATATTACTTATTTAAGCAGAGTAGATTATCAAAAATCGATAGATAGCTTATTTTATTTGGTAAATAAATCACTGTCAACTTATATTCCTACTTCTGATATTTCTAAAATAAACAAAGGAGATACTACAGTGGTTGTAGATGATATGTTTTTAGAAGTTTTTCAAAAATCAAAGAGAATTTATAAAGAAACTAATGGGTATTTTGATCCTACTGTTTGTAATTTAGTAAACGCTTGGGGTTTTGGGTATAAGAGAGAGAAAAGGGATTTAGATACTTTGCAGGTAAAAGAGTTAATGAAGCAAGTAGGTTTAGATAAAGTAACTTTAAAAGGAAGAGTCATTCAGAATAAATTTAAAGGAGCTTGTTTAGATTTTAATTCGATAGCAAAAGGATACGGAATAGATGTTGTTGGGCGGTTTTTAGAGAGTAAAAACGTTCAGAATTATCTCGTAGAAATTGGCGGTGAAATTCGCGCACGAGGAATAAATATTCGAAATAAAAGTTGGAAAGTAGCAATTGATGATCCTAATGATGACGGGACAAGAAGTGTATCTAGATTTATTGAGTTGAGTAATCAATCGATGGCAAGTTCTGGTAATTATAGAAAATTTAGAGTTGGAGCTAACGGACAAAAATATGTACATACCATAAACCCTAAAACAGGTTTTGCTACCGAAAGTAATTTGTTAAGTGCTACTGTTTACGGAACTTTAGATTGTGCTGATGTTGATGCGTATGCTACTGCTTTTATGGCGATGGGATTAGATAAAACGAAACAGTTTTTAGTGAAATATCCGCATATAAAAACAACATTATTATTTGTTAACAAGGATGGTAATATAGAGGAGTTTACAAATTAACCTTTAAAACACACAGGCAATATTTCGCCTTTCATTAATGCAAATCGTTCTAGTTTTTCTGGAGCGATTTTTTTTGTAAAATCAACTTCATGAACTTTAAAACCTATAGAGCGAAGCTTGTTAAAATAATCACGACCATACACACGAACATGATCGTATTGACCAAATATTCTTGCGCGTTCTTTACGATCGGTAATAGTATCGTCTTCAAAAGTAGTTTCTCTTGATAAATCTTGCGGAATCTGAAAAATTCCGAATCCGCCGTTATTTAATACACGATATAATTCTTGCATTGCTTTCGTGTCATCCGTAATATGTTCTAAAACATGATTGCAAAACACCACATCAAATTCATTGTCTTTAAAAGGTAAATCGCAAATATCAGCCTTTACATCAGCAATTGGCGATTCTAAATCAGAAGTAATATAGTCTAAGTTTTTCTGCTTTCTAAAAATGTCTAAAAAACATTGTTCAGGCGCAATATGTAATACTTTTAATTTTTTATCCGAAGAAAAAAAATTAGTTTCATTTTGTAAATACAACCATAATAAACGGTGTCTTTCTAAGGATAATGTAGAAGGAGAAAGCGCATTTTCTCGTTGCACTCCATAACCATAAGGTAAAAGTTTACGAAACGATTTACCATCAATAGGATCCGTAAATTTATCGCCTTTTAACCACCAAGCAATCACTGGGCGAACCCAATAGCTAGCTTTAATTAATAAAGGCCTTGGAATGGTGTTTAATATGGATTTAAAAACTTTCAATTATTGATTTAAAGTGTCTTTAAATTTTTTGTTGGTGAATAATTTTATGATAAATAAAATGAAAGCAATTATTTGTAAAATTGTTCCAACTGTAAGTAATTCTACTGCTAACATTAAGTGAAGTATTTTAAATAAAGCTCCAAGTGTTATTAGTATAATTCCTACAACAAAAACAAAAATAATATACTTTAATTTCATTATTATTTAGTTTTTACGCTCTAAATTCATCCTCTTCATTACTGTCAATACCTAAAGCATCGTAAATATATTTAAAGGTTGATAGTAGTTCAGGTTTACCATTAACAATAGCTACATCGTGCTCGAAATGCGCAGATGGTTTACCGTCTAAAGTAGTAATTGTCCAACCATCATCGTGTTGTAATATTTTATGAGTTCCCATGTTTGTCATTGGTTCGATGGCAACAACCATACCTTCAATAAACTTTTTACCACGACCTCTACGACCGTAATTTGGCATTTCTGGATCTTCGTGCATTACACGCCCTAAACCATGACCAACTAATTCACGAACTACTCCGTAGCCATGTTTTTCAGTAAAATTCTGAATTGCAAAACCAACATCACCAACGCGATTACCTACTTTAAGCTCACGAATACCAACGTATAAACTTTCTTTAGTTACGTCTAATAATTTTTGAGTTTCAGCAGCAATTTCACCTACAGCAAATGTGTACGCGTGATCTCCGTAAAAACCATTTTTAATAGCGCCACAATCAATAGAGATAATATCTCCTTCTTTAAGTGGTTCTTTGTTTGGCATTCCGTGTACAATTTGCGAGTTCGGACTCATACAAAGTGTGTTCGGAAAATCATACAAGCCTAAAAAACCAGGAATAGCTCCTTGCTCACGAATAAAATCTTCAGCAAGTTTATCAAGGTATAAAGTAGAAACTCCAGGTTTTACTTCTTTAGCAAGCATTCCTAATGTTTTTGATACTACTAAAGCACTTTCGCGCATTAATTCTATTTCTTCTCTAGTTTTTGCTATGATCATCTTAAAAAATATTGAGGCGCAAATTTACGGTTATTTTTGATATGGATGTGTGTATGGCTTGCCAGAAACTATTTTTAAAATATCTTCTTCAATCGAGCTACCATCTAAAGGATGTTCTACAAAACGGCCAATTTCTTTTCCGCCTTTATAAAAGATAAAAGTTGGTACTCTAAGTACATTGAATCCTTTTTCTAATCCGTTTGCCTTTTTTGTGCGATCAACAGTTATTAATTCTAAGTTTTTATAATTAAATTCTGATTGATCTAATAATTTATAAAAATTAGGAATTTCTCTTTGGCTATCGCCACACCAAGTTCCCATAAATCCTTTAATGGTAATATCTTTTAAGTGTGGTTTTAATTTAGTGATAGTGTTTTTGTCTGTTTCATAATAACCATAAAAGTCATTAAACCATTCAGATCCATAAGGCTCTTGCTGAAAATCCTTTTTTGTAGCAACTCCAACTAAATTACCATCTTTGTCTTTCGTGGCAGGGTTTTTAGATACAGAAGCACATGAAATAATAAATAAAGTAATTAATGTGTATGTAATTTTTTTCATCATTGATATTTTAAATAAGTGGTTTTTGTGTCATTTCTTTAGGTTGCACTACATTCATCAGTCGTAAAATAGTTGGAGCAATATCACCTAATACACCATTTTTTATTGATTTAATTTCTTTATCGATTAAAATCATAGGAACCGGATTTGTAGTGTGCGCTGTATGTGGCGTTCCGTCAGGATTCATCATCGTTTCGCAATTACCATGATCAGCAATTAAAATAGTTGTGTACTCATTATTTAAAGCTGTTGTAATTACATCTTTCACACAGTTATCTACAGTTTCACAAGCTTTTACAGCCGCATCAAAAACACCAGTATGACCAACCATATCACCATTTGCAAAATTTAAACAAACAAAATCTACAGCTCCTTTTTGTAATTCAGGTACAATGGCATCGCGAATTTCATAGGCGCTCATTTCGGGTTGTAAATCATACGTAGCAACTTTTGGTGATGGACATAATAGGCGCTTTTCGCCTTTAAACTCTTCTTCTCTTCCGCCAGAAAAGAAAAATGTTACGTGTGGATATTTCTCCGTTTCAGCAATCCTAATTTGACTTTTTCCTGCGGATGCTAAAACTTCTCCTAAAGTGTTTTCAATATTATTACTATTGTAAATTACTTTGATGTTTTTAAAAGCTTCTGAATAGTTTGTCATGGTAACAAAATACAAAGGCAGTTTTTTCATTTGAAACTCTGGGAAATCTTTTTGATTTAAAGCTTCTGTCAATTCACGACCTCTATCTGTTCTAAAATTAAAGAAAATAACAACATCATCATCTTTAATTGTTGTTTTCGGTTGCTTATTTTCATCAACCATAATAATTGGCTTGATGAATTCATCAGTAATTTTTTCATCATAACTTTGTTGAATACTTTCTATAGCATCCGAAGAAAAACTTCCTTTGCCATTTACCAAAGCATCGTAAGCTAATTGAACTCTTTCCCAACGATTGTCACGATCCATAGCATAATAACGACCAGTAACAGAAGCAAGTTCTCCAGTAGTTTTTTGCATGTGCTCTTGAATATCATTGATGAAGAATTTTCCCGATTTCGGATCACAATCTCGTCCATCAGTAAAAGCATGAAGAAACACGTTTTCTAATTCATGTTCACTTGCTGCTGTTAGCAAGCCTTTTAAATGATTGATGTGTGAATGAATTCCGCCATTAGAAACCAAGCCTAAAAAATGTACATTTTTATGGTGCTTTTTAGCGTAAGCAAAAGCGTTTAGTAATTCCGTTTCTTGTGCTAACGTATTTTCTTTAACAGCTTTGTTAATTTTTGCAAGGTTTTGATATACAATTCTACCAGCTCCTAAATTCATGTGACCAACCTCCGAATTTCCCATTTGTCCTTCGGGTAAACCTACATGTTCTCCGTCTGTTCGTAATTCGGCATGCGGAAACTTGTCGTATAATGAATTTATAAAAGGTGTTTTAGCGTTGTATATAGCAGATACTTTTGGGTCTTGTGTAATGCCCCAACCATCTAGTATCATTAAAATTACTTTCTTGTTCATATTACAAATTTACTTTTTTGATAGCAATACACATAATTATTGTTAAAAGTAAAATTCATTTGAGTTAAGATTTTTTTTAAAAGAGATAACCTAAAGTATAAACCTAACGTAGTTTTGCAGTGTAATTAAAAACAAAGAACATGAAGAAAGTAATTTTATTAGTACTAGCGATAACGAGTTTTTCAATAGCAAATGCACAAGTAGGGGAAGGAACAAATTGGTTAAAAATAGGTTTACACGGTGGTGTGCCAGTAGGAGATGTATCAGAAACTTCTTCTTTTGCATTGGGATTTGATTTAAAATATCAAATTTTAAATGCTGAAAGTTTTGCAGTAGGTATTTCTACAGGGTATACAAACTATTTTGGTGAAACAGAAGGTTTAATTGAGTATTCGGATTTCGGAATTATTCCATTAGCGGGTTTATTTAGATATTACCCAACTGAAAATTTCTTTTTAGGAGCAGATTTAGGATACGGTTTTTTAACAGAAGGAAATGAAACAGGTGGTTTTTATTATAGACCAGAGATAGGATACCATAATGATTCTTGGAATATCTTTGCATATTATCAAGGGTTATCAGTTGATAATTTTTCACCAGCATCAGTAGGTGTAGGTATTAATTATAATATTGTTCAAGGAAAATAATAAAAGCAAATCTTTTTAAATATATGTATAAACTGAGTCCATTAATTTGGATTCAGTTTTTTTATTGGTTACAATAATAAGTAACTAAATAAAAGAATTACAGCTAATAATAAAAGTCCTTTTTTAATTATATTAATTAGGTTTTCTTTTTTAAGCTGCTTTCTTATCTCTTGTAACTCCTTTATAGTTGCGGTATTATTAAAATGTAATTGATCGTTATCTTCTTTTTGAAATCCTTCTAGTTTTTCAAAAGTATTTTTTCTGTTTCTTTCATTGTTTTTTATACTAGTAACCATACTAGAAGCTGCACCTCCAAAACCCATAGCTATTAATTTAGGATTATACTAATTAAGTAGCTTTTTTAGTATAAATGTTACAGAGTTATTCTCTAACCTGTCATTGCGAGGCACGAAGCAATCTGTAAACAGTAATTAAATAAGCTTAAGATTACTTCACTTTGTTCGTAATGACGTTTGTAGTTATTTACGGTACTTACGAATTGCTTCTTTAATTTTTTCGACTCTGTTTTCAGGATCTGGGTGTGTGCTTTGAAATTCTGGAGTTCTATTCGGTCCTGCAGCTTTTTTTAAAATTTCCATCACGCCAATTAAACTTTCAGGATTATAGCCAGCATCTATCATTAACTTCACACCTAAATCATCGCTTTCAAGCTCATCATCTCTACCATATTTCATGTTAACAACATTTGCTATGGCAGCCATTCCTTCGGTAGTGCTAGGGTCAAAACCAACAGAAGCACCAGAAAGTAATCCTTGAGTTAAATCTTGTTTTGCCATATGAGCAGCAGAATGACGACCAATAACATGGCCAATCTCATGCCCTAAAACACCAGCTAGTTGATCTTCGTTTTTTAATTTAGAAAACAATGCAAAAGTGATAAATACTTGTCCGCCAGGTAAAGCAAAGGCATTGATGGTTTTTTCATCTTTTAATAAGTGAAAATCAAAAGGATATCCAGTTTTACTTGCAATACTATTTTTTAATAATTTCCTGCCAATATTATCTACTAGGTCCTGATGTTTTTTACTAGGATACAAACCGCCATGTTGTTGCGCCATTTGTGGAGCACTACTTAAACCAATAGCAATTTCCTGTTTTTTAGAAATAGAAATATGTTGTTTTTTACCAGTGTAAGCATTTGTTTCTGCGCTAGAACAATATTTTACTAAAGCGAATAGTGCAATAGCAGTACCAATTAAAAGTCTAATTTTTAAACTTCCGCGAGTTTTCATAGTTTTTACATTTGTGATAAAAGTAAAAATACAAAATATATAATTTAACGGATATCGATTTTTTGTGAACTATAAAAAACTTAAATTTACCAAGCAAAACAAACAACAATATGGAATCTCATTTTGAGTTAAATGAAGTAACTAAAAAGTTACCGAAACACTTACATAAATTTGTAGTAAAACAACCGTATCATGAATATACAGCCCAAAACCAAGCGGTTTGGCGATATGTAATGCGTATGAATGTTGATTATTTAGGTAAAGTAGCACATGTTTCTTATTTAGAGGGTCTAGATAAAACAGGTGTCTCTATTGAAGATATTCCTTATATGGCAGGAATGAACCGTATTTTAAAAGATATTGGTTGGGCTGCGGTTTCTGTTGATGGTTTTATTCCTCCAAATGCATTTATGGAGTTTCAGGCTTATAATGTTTTAGTGATTGCTTCTGATATGCGAACCATAAATCATATAGAATATACACCTGCACCAGATATTATTCACGAAGCAGCAGGGCATGCACCAATTATTGCAAATCCAGAATATTCTGAATATTTACGTCGTTTCGGAGAAATAGGGTCTAAGGCAATTTCATCATCTAAAGATTATGAAATGTATGAAGCTATTAGGTTGTTGTCTATTTTAAAGGAGAATCCTAATTCAACTGAAAAAGAAATAAACGAAGCACAAGCAAAAGTAGAATGGTTGCAGGATAATATGGGTGAATTATCTGAAATGGCACAAATAAGAAATTTACATTGGTGGACAGTTGAATATGGTTTAATCGGTAAACTCGATGATCCTAAAATATACGGAGCAGGCTTATTATCATCTATAGGAGAAAGCATGTGGTGCATGAAAGATGAGGTTAAAAAAGTACCTTATTCTATAGAGGCAGCAAGCGTAAGTTTCGATATAACAAAACCACAACCACAGTTATTTGTAACTCCAGATTTTGCTTATTTAAGCATGGTGTTAAATGAGTTTGCTAACTCTATGGCACTTAGAACAGGTGGTTTAAAAGGAGTTAAAAAATTAATTGATTCTAATAATTTAGGAACAATAGAATTAAGTACAGGGGTACAAGTTTCTGGAGTTTTTACGAATGTAATAAGTGATGCAAAAGAAAATGTAGCTTACATACAAACTACAGGGCAAACAGCCTTAGCAAGTAGAGATAAAGAATTGATAGGTCATGGAATTACGTATCATGCAGAAGGTTTTGGAAGCCCGGTAGGTAAATTAAAAGGGATCAATTTACCTATTGAAGATATGAGTCCACGTGATTTAAAAGCTTACGGAATTTACGAAGGAGAAACAATTAGGTTAGAGTTTGAAAGCGGTGTTGTTGTAGAGGGGAAAATAATTACAGGAACTCGTGATTTAAGAGGTAAAATTTTAATTATATCTTTTAAAGATTGTACGGTAACTTATAAAGATCAAGTATTATTTCAGCCAGAATGGGGCGTTTATGATATGGCAATTGGTAAGGAATTAGTTTCGGCTTATTCGGGGCCAGCCGATGTAAGTTCTTTTGGTGATATGGGTAAGGTTTCTGAAACAAAAACAACTAAAATCGAATATACTCCTTCTCAAAAAGAATTATATAAATTATATGATGAGGTTAAAGAAATGAGAAACAAAGATGTTGTTTTAGAAAGGGATATTTCAACAATTTTCAAGAAGTTACAAAATGATTTTAAAGATGATTGGTTATTATCTTTAGAGTTGTATGAATTAGCATTAAGTAACGATTTTAAAGTGAAAACAACATTAAAAAATCATTTAGAAGAATTGAAAAGTAACAAGAGTTACAGTACTTTAATTGAAAACGGATTACATTTGCTCTCTTAATATTAACAAAGCGAATGGGATTATTTAATTTATTTAGAAAGAAAAACATGACAAACGAAATACAAGAATATTTAGATAAAGA
Organism: Tenacibaculum sp. SM2510; assembly: GCF_057002845.1. Lineage (NCBI taxonomy): Bacteria > Pseudomonadati > Bacteroidota > Flavobacteriia > Flavobacteriales > Flavobacteriaceae > Tenacibaculum > Tenacibaculum sp. SM2510. The sequence continues at coordinate 1,442,839 of NZ_CP192703.1, read as the reverse complement.
TGCGGTGGTTTTAGATGTGCGTACTTTAGCTGAATGGAACGAAGGACATTCTGATGTAGCAAAACATATTGTTTTAACAGTAGTGCCTTTAAATGTAGAAGAAATAAAATCTTGGAATAAACCAGTAATTGCCGTTTGTAAGAGTGGTGGAAGAAGTGGGCAAGCAATGCAGTTTTTAACAAGCCACGGAATAGATGTAATTAACGGTGGGCCTTGGCAAAATGTAGATCAGTATTTGGTTAAATAAGATTAAATATTAAAATTTCATAAAAGGAAATGCTTTAAGAAGTGTTTCCTTTTTTTGTTGAAGGTTGTTTAAGAATTTTAAATGCGCCTCAGAAGTCGGATTAAAAGAGCGATGTGTTATGCCTTTCTGAACGGTTTCTACTTTATTCATTGTTTCTTTGGTTTGTTCAGAAAACCAAACTTCAGTATATCTTTCCCATATATAATCTATTGCAATTTTGCTGGGATGAATCATGTCTTCAGTATAAAAACGATAATCACGAAGCTCGTCCATCATTATTTCATAAGAAGGAAAATAATTAATTCTGTCGCTTTGAGCGGAGTCAATAAGTTGGTGAATTGCTGCTAGTAAATGAGATTTACTACGCTGGTTTTCTATAACCCCGTCTTTTAAATGTCTAACAGGTGAAACCGTAAAAGTAACCGTAACATTTTTGTTTATAGATGTGATTAATTTAGTAATAGCATCGATACTTTCAGTTACTTCATCAACAGTTAAGATTTCTTTTAAAAATTTTTTCTGCGGAATTTTATGACAATTCGCAACTATAGTGTCGGTTTCAATATAGCGATACACCCAAGAAGTTCCTAAGGTGATTATAATATGAGTAGCGCTTTTTAATTGCTGTAGTGTTAAGGTATTTGCGGTGTTTAAATTATGTATTAGCTCGTTTTTATCCGAAGAGCTTAAACTAGAATGAGCGTTAAAAGAATGCCACTGTTCATTGTTAAAAACAACATCTTTGGTAGTATATTCTTTTTCATTAATAGCGTTGGTTATTAAGGTTTCGATAGCCTTTGGGTGAAATAAAATTCCAAACGGATTCGTGGTTGCTTGAAACTTGTAGTAAGTTAATTTATTACCTATATTTTCAGAAAAACAAGAACCTAACAGTAAAAGTTTAGAGTTGTAATCAACTTTATGAAATTGCTGTTTTTTTAAAGGAATTTTAGTTTGAAAAATCATAGAAGAAATATAAATTGCTATTCAAAAATAAAGATAAAACCCTTATAAATAATTATTAATCTTTTTATATGTTTAAAAAAACATATATTTGTTTAATAAAACACAGCATAAATTGAACAATATTAAAAAATCTTTTACAATTAAAGATCTTGAAAATATTTCAGGAGTGAAAGCACATACAATTCGTATTTGGGAAAAAAGATATGATTTATTAACGCCAGAAAGAACAGATACCAATATTAGGTATTACTCTTCAGAGAACCTTCAGAAGTTATTAAATGTTGTTTTATTATATAACAACAATAATAAAATATCTAAAATAGCTCAAATGTCTAACGATACTATAATTGTTAAGGCAAGAGAGTTGGCTTTTAAAGAGGCTGTAAATGATGAGGCAATCAACTCTTTTAAGTTGGCAATGTTTCAGTTCGATAAGGTTTTGTTTAATAATACCTATAATAAATTACTAAATAAAAAAACGTTCAGAGAAATTTTTAAAGATGTTTTTGTACCTTTTTTAAATCACATAGGCTTATTGTGGCAAACAGATACTTTATTACCTGCTCATGAACATTTTATATCTAATTTAATTTCTCAAAAAATTCAAATTAGCACAGAAAGGTTAGAGTACACTACTACAAATACTAATATTACCTACGTGCTTTTTTTACCTGAAAATGAAATACATGAGTTAGGATTAATGTATTTAAATTACGAATTAGTTTTAAGAGGAAACATGACTATTTATTTAGGACAGAGTTTACCTTTAAGTAATTTAAATTATTTTTTTGAAAGCGACACCGAAGTACGATTTATTACGTCGCTAACTATTCAGCCATATGATGATAAAATTGTAGATTATTTTCGTGACATAGAAAATGTTTTAACTGGTACAAAACATCAGTTAATAGCTGTAGGAGCTAAAACTGAAAAAATAAAAAATCTCGATTTTAACGCTAATATTACCGTTTATTCTTCTGTTATCGAATTGATAAAAACATTATAAATTAAAATGTTTAATCTTTTTTATCTTTTATTAAACAAAAAATTGTAAATTTGAATAATTACTTTTTTTTGCTTCATGTTTTAATTGTTATATATTTAACAACGAGGCTAATAATCTTTTTAAAAAATAAAATTGAAAAAAAAAATATCAATAATAGGTTCAGGTTTTTCTTCTTTGGCAGCATCATGTTATTTGGCGAAAGCTGGTTATGAAGTTGTTGTTTTAGAAAAGAACGCAACAGTAGGTGGTAGAGCTAGGCAATTAATTAAAGACGGTTTTACTTTTGATATCGGCCCGACTTGGTATTGGATGCCAGATGTATTCGAAAAATTTTTTGCGGATTTTGGCAAAAAACCTTCAGATTATTATGAGTTAGAGAGGTTGACTCCGGCTTATCAAGTATATTTCGATGCCTTAGATTCAATTACCATTCCTGGGAGTTTAGAAGAAATTTATGAGGTCTTTGAAAAAGAAGAAAAAGGAAGTTCAAAGCATTTAAAGAGCTTTTTAAAATCAGCAGAATATAATTACGATGTTTCCATAAATGATTTGGTATACAAGCCAGGTGTTTCTCCTTTAGAATTGGTTACGCCAGTTACCATAGGTAAGATTACTCAGTTTTTCTCAACAATAAGAACACAGGTAAGAAAGAAGATAAAAAGTAAAAAGTTAATTCAGATTTTAGAATTCCCGGTATTGTTTTTAGGCGCAAAACCTAGTAACACTCCTGCTTTTTATAATTTTATGAACTATGCAGATTTTGGTTTAGGTACTTGGCATCCAAAGGGTGGAATGTATAAAGTAATTGAAGCGATGATCACTTTAGCAACCGACTTAGGCGTTAGTTTTAAAACTGAAGCAAATGTAGAGGAACTTACTGTAAACGATGTAGGCGAAGCTACTGGGTTAGTAGTTAACGGAGAGTTTGTTTCATCAGATATCGTTTTAAGTGGTGCAGATTATCATCATACAGAAACGTTATTGCCAAAAAAGTACAGACAATATTCAGAGAAATATTGGGATAAGAAGGTCTTTGCACCATCATCATTACTTTTTTATGTAGGTTTTGATAAGAAACTAGCAAATGTTTGTCATCATACATTATTTTTTGATACGGATTTTGATTTACACGCAAAAACGATTTACGATACACCTAGTTGGCCTAAAAAACCATTGTTTTATGCAAGTTTTCCTTCAATAACGGACGACTCTTTTGCACCAACAAATAAAGAAGCAGCAACTTTTTTAATTCCGCTTGCTCCTGGTTTAGAAGATACACCAGAAATAAGAGAAAAATATTTTAATCTTATTCTTGAAAGATTAGAAAAGTTAACCGGTCAATCGGTTAAAGAAAATATATTATTTAAAGAAAGTTTTTGTGTAAATGATTTTGTGAAAGATTACAACTCGTACAAGGGTAATGCATACGGGTTGGCAAATATTTTAACACAAACAGCTTTTTTAAGACCAAAAATAAAAAGTAAAAAAGTTAAGAATTTATTTTTTACGGGTCAATTAACAGTGCCAGGACCAGGAGTTCCGCCAGCACTAATATCTGGTAAAATAGCATCAGATTTAATTTTAAAAAACCACTAAAATGAAACAATTATTTGATGAAGTTTCTTATTCGTGTAGTAAGTTAGTAACTCAAAAATATAGTACATCTTTTTCGTTAGCAACAAAAATGTTAGCACCAAAAATTAGAGGAGCAATTTATAATATTTATGGTTTCGTTCGTTTTGCTGATGAAATTGTTGATTCTTTTCATGATTATAATAAAGAAGATTTGTTAGCGCGTTTTGAGAATGAATATTATGCAGCTAAAAAAGAAGGTATCAGTTTAAATCCTATTTTAAACTCATTTGTATATACGGTAAATACTTATGGTATTTCGGACGATATGGTGCAAGCTTTTTTAAAAAGTATGAAAGCTGATTTGTTTAAAACCGAGTATAAAACTCAAGAAGAGTATGATGCCTATATATATGGGTCTGCAGATGTTGTTGGTTTAATGTGTTTAAAGGTTTTTGTTAACGGAGATGATCAAAAGTATGACGAGCTTAAAGCTGCGGCAATGCGCTTGGGTTCTGCATTTCAAAAAGTAAATTTTTTACGTGATTTAAAAGATGATTTTGAGCTGTTAAATCGTTCATACTTTCCGAATGTAGATCTTAAGAAGTTAGATGAAGCATCAAAAGATGCAATTATTAAAGATATTGAAGCTGATTTTGAATATGCGCTTACAAACGGAATTTTAAAATTACCTGTTGATGCTAAATTTGGAGTTTATATGGCTTACAGATATTATAAAAAATTATTAAACAAGTTAAAAGCTACTCCGTCATCTAAGATTATGGATACTCGAATTAGAATTTCTAATCCGATGAAAATAAACTTGTTAGCGAGAAGTTACGTTAAGTATAAATTAAAAATGATATAATGTTATTTACAGTTATAACTATTTTAACCTTTGTAACGATGGAAGGTGTTACATGGTGTACTCATAAATATATAATGCACGGTTTTGGTTGGTTTTTACATGAAGATCATCATCAACCTGGCTATCCAAATGTGTTCGAAAAAAATGATGCTTTTTTTGTTGTTTTTGCAACACCAAGTATCTTATTATTTTATTTCGGAATTAGACCAGAGTTGAATTATTTGTTCTTTATAGGTTTAGGAATTTTGTTTTACGGAGTCGCTTATTTTTTAGTACATGACGTTTTAATACACAGAAGATTTAGTTGGTTTAAGAATACCAATAATCAATATTTAAAAGGATTAAGAAAGGCGCATAAAATTCATCATAAACATTTAGGTAAACCAGACGGAGAATGTTTTGGAATGCTGTTTGTGCCCTTTAAATATTTTAAGAAAAGACAATGAGTCAATATCTATATCTTATATTAACATTAGGCAGTTTAAGCGTTCCACTATTGTATAGTATAATTGAAAAAAAATTTCATTTTATTCAATACTTTAAAGAAGCTTTTATAAGTATATCATTGGTTGCAATTCCTTTTTTAATTTGGGACGGATTGTTTACAAAATTTGGTGTATGGGGGTTTAACTCAACCTATCATTTATCAATAGAAATTTTTAGAATGCCTATTGAAGAATGGCTATTTTTCTTTTGTATTCCATACGCTTGTTTGTTTACGCATGAAGTCTTAAAACATTTGGTTCCAAAATTTAAATTATCAAAAGCAGCGGTAATTATTATCAGTTTTTTATTGATTCTTATCACAGGAATTTTATTGATTTTTAACTTCGGAAAACTATATACAACGATAAATTTTATACTCTTTTTAGTATTACTTTTTTACGTATTAAAATATCATCTAAAAACATTACAAGAATACTTACCTAGTTTTTTAGTCATCTTAATTCCGTTTTTAATCGTAAACGGAATATTAACAGGAAGTTTTATTGATGAACCAGTTGTTTGGTATAATAATGATGAAAACCTAGGATTTAGATTATTTACAATTCCTTTTGAAGATATTTTTTATGCATTTACCATGTTGTTTTCAGCACAATTGATATTCAATTATTTAAAAAATAAAAAGTTTGAAAAAAAATAAATACATACGGTTTTTACTATTTCTAATAGTAAATTTTTTAGCGCTAGGCATAGGAGCTTCTTTGATGGAAAATGGCCCTCAAAAGGAGTGGTACATTTCTTTAAATAAAGCACCTTGGACGCCTCCTGGTTGGGTTTTTGGAGCTGCTTGGACAACAATAATGTTATTGTTTTCATTTTATATGACCAAGTTAAGTTACGAGTATAAATTTTTAGATAAAAAATTACTCCTACTATTTATAGCTCAGTTGATTTTAAATGTAAGTTGGAATTACTTTTTTTTCAACCAACAATTAACAGTTGTCGGATTAGTTTCTATTACATTATTATGGCTGCTAATTGGGTACTTTACTTTCGAGCATTTAAAGAAATTAAGAGTGTTCACGTTACTAATACTTCCGTATTTAATATGGATGACGATTGCAACAAGTTTAAACGCATACATCGTATTTTATAATTAAAATTATGGCAAAAAAAAAGAATATTACCCAAGAGAAAATAGCAGAATGGTACATGAATTCGGTTTTAATTTCTGGTAAACCAACTTCTGTATACTCATTTGCACATGAAAATAATTTCGAAGAGTCAGATTTTTATAAGCATTATTCAACTTTCGAGAGTTTAGAGAAGTCAATTTTTGCAATTTTCGCAAAAGAAACTATCCACTTACTACATAAAACAGAAGCTTATAAAGACTATTCATCAAAAGATAAATTACTAAGTTTTTATTTTACTTTTTTCGAGTTGTTAACGGCAAACAGGTCTTATGTTTTAATGCAGTTTAAAGATATAAAATCAGATTTCTCTAAGTTATCAGTTCTAAAAAAATTACATACCGAATTTATACATTTTGTAAACGGAATTAGTTTAGAAAAAATTGATTTTAAAAATGATAAAATCAATAAAATTCAAGATAAAACAATTTCAGAAAGCTACTGGATACAACTATTAATGGTGATGAAATTTTGGATAGATGATGAGTCGTCAAATTTCGAAAAAACAGATGTTTTTATAGAAAAATCTATCAAAGCAAGTTTTGATATTCAGCAAATTGCACCAGTAAAAAGTGTAATTGATTTAGCGAAGTTTTTGTGGAAAGAAAAAGGTACATCAATATGAAAACATTAAATAAAATACCTACATCAAAAATAGAAAGAGCAACAAAGCTTGTAACTACAGGGCTTAAGGTTGGTGTTAATTATGCTAAATATTACGGTAATAAAATAACAAAAACAGAAGAGGAAGCAAGAGAGCAGCTAAATGAAGACAATGCTACAGATATTTACGACGGATTAAAGGAGTTAAAAGGATCGGCATTAAAAGTTGCACAAATGCTAAGTATGGAAAAGAGTTTGTTGCCAAATGCTTATGTAGAAAAATTTTCGTTATCACAATTTTCAGTTCCGCCACTTTCAGGGCCATTAGTTGTTAAAACATTTTTAAAATATTTTAAAAAAACACCAGATGAAGTTTTTGATACATTTACGGTAGAGTCTGTAAATGCAGCAAGTATTGGTCAGGTTCATAAAGCTACAGCCAACAATAAAACATTGGCAGTTAAAATTCAATATCCAGGTGTTGCAAACAGTATTTCTACAGATTTAGCAATGGTTAAGCCTATTGCAATGAAAATGTTTAATATAAAAGGCGAAGGATCTGATGAGTATTTTAAAGAAGTTGAAAGTAAATTATTAGAAGAAACTAATTACATTTTAGAGCTTAAACAAAGTAATGAGATTGCAAATGCATGTAGTCATATTCCGAATTTAAAATTTCCTAAATATTACGAAGAGTATTCTTCTGATAGAATTTTAACGATGGATTGGATGGAAGGAATTCACCTATCTGAGTTTACTAAAAAGCAATTAAATCAAGAGACGTCAAATAAATTAGGGCAAGCGTTGTGGGATTTTTATATGTATCAATTACACGTATTAAAAAAAGTACATGCAGATCCGCATCCAGGAAATTTCTTAGTCTCACCAGAAAATAACTTAATAGTTATTGATTTTGGATGTATGAAAGAAGTTCCTGAAAGTTTTTATGTGCCTTACTTTGAGTTAGCAGTTAGAGAAAATATTGACAATCCGGCTTTCTTTGAAAGTAAATTATATGAATTGGAAATTCTAAAAAAAGAAGACGATCAAGAAGAGATAGCCTTTTTTAAAGAATTATTTTATGAAATGCTATCGTTATTTACACAGCCATTTCAGCAAGAAGAATTTGATTTTTCGGATGAAAATTTCTTCGGGAAAATAGCGGAATTAGGTCAAAAATATTCTAAAAGTACCGAACTTAAAAAGATGAATGGAAATAGAGGGTCAAAACACTTTATTTACATTAACAGAACTTTCTTTGGGCTGTATAACTTAATGCATGACTTAAAAGCTACAAATATTAAAATTAATAATTATAAAAATATATAATGCATTTATCTAGAGCGGCAATAGATGAGATGGATCATCTGTATAAAATAAATTTAATGAACAGTATTTCTGGTTATAAATCTGCTAATTTAATAGCAACAAAATCAGAAGACGGAATATCAAATGTTGCTATTTTTAGTTCTGTAGTTCATTATGGCTCTAGTCCTGCAATATTAGGTTTTGTGTTGCGTCCAACTACGGTTGCAAGAAATACCTATGATAATATAAAAAAAACAGGATTTTACACTATAAATTCAGTTAGTGAAAGCATCATAGAAGACGCGCATCATACCTCTGCTAAATATGCACCAGGAATATCAGAATTTGATAAAACTGATTTATCCGAAGAGTATAAAGATAATTTTTACGCACCTTATATTACAGAATCTCCGTTGAAAATAGGATTGAAGTTTTTAGAAGAATATCATATAAAAGCAAACGGAACTATTTTGGTTTTGGGTGAAGTAACCGATTTGTATTTTAAAGATGAAATGCTTTCTGAAGATGGATTTTTAAACTTAGCTGAAGCTAAAATTGCAGCAATAAATGGTTTAGATACCTATGTGATAACGGGCAAACAGAAACGATTATCATATCAAAGACCAAAATAAATGAAAATTCTAATAACAGGAACTACAGGGTACATTGCAAAGCGATTGGTATTGAAATTGCTAGATTCAGGGCATCAGTTAGTCTGTTGTGTACGTGACTTAAATCGAATTCCTGATGAAATAGAAAACAATGAAAATATTGAATTTTTAAAAGTAGATTTTTTAGATACTAAAAAAGTAGTATTGCCATCTGATATTGATGTAGCATATTATTTAATACATTCAATGGCAACAAATGCAATTGATTTTGAAGATTTAGAACAAACTTGTGCTAAAAACTTTAAAAGTTTAGTAGAACAAACGAGTTGCAAACAGGTAGTTTATTTAAGTGGTATTGTAAACGATAGCTCTTTGTCTAAACATTTAGCCTCTCGTTTTCAAGTTGAACAAAACTTACACTCAGAAAAATATGCTTTAACCACCTTTAGAGCAGGTATTATTGTAGGTAGTGGTAGCGCTTCTTTTGAAATTATTAGAGATATTGTAGAAAAACTACCGCTAATGGTTACGCCAAAATGGTTAAATACAAAATCGCAACCAATTGCCATTCGCGACGTATTAACTTTCTTAGAAAGAGCTGTAGCTAATGAAAAATTATATAATAAATCTTTTGATATTTGTGGAACAGAAGTACTTACTTACAAGCAAATGCTTTTGCAATTTGCAGAGGTAAGAGGTTTTAAAAGATATATTTTTACGCTCCCTTTTCTAACACCAAAATTATCATCTTACTGGTTGTATTTTGTAACTTCCACATCATTTAACTTAGCTCAGGCTTTAGTTGATAGTATGAAGGTAGAGGTTATCGCTAAGGCAAGTAATATAAACGAGCTTTTAAATATACAACCTATTTCCTACAAAGAATCTGTTGATTTAGCTTTTCAAAGGATAGAACAAAATGCTGTTATTTCAAGCTGGAAAGATGCTATAAGTAGTGGAAATTTCCAAGATCAATTATCCGCTCATATTCAAATTCCGCAATATGGTTGTTTTAAAGATATACGCTCTATAGAAGTTACAGATGAAACTTTTACAATCAATAAAATTTGGTCTATTGGCGGTAAGAATGGATGGTATAGTTTTAATCGTTTGTGGAAAATACGAGGTTATGTAGATAAAATTTTTGGAGGAGTAGGCTTGCGCAGAGGAAGAACGCATAAAACTTCTTTAGAAGCTGGTGATCCCTTAGATTTTTGGCGTGTATTATTAGCAGATAAAAAAGAAAAACGATTATTGCTGTTTGCCGAAATGAAGCTGCCAGGCGAAGCTTGGTTAGAGTTTAAGATCGTAAAAGGAATTCTTTATCAACGAGCTGTATTTCGACCTAAAGGTGTTTTAGGGCGTTTGTATTGGTATTCGGTTTTACCATTTCATGCTTTTGTTTTTAAAGGGATGATAAATGCGCTAGTTAAGAAGTAGTTAAAAAACTAGGTTGTGAAAATTAAATTGTAAACTAAAGTAAAATAGATGAAAACAATTTTAGTAGTAGGAGGAAGTAAAGGAATTGGAAAAGCTTTGGTTGATGTATTAAAAGATACCCATAAAATTATCAATATAAGTAGAAATGAAATTGAAGCTCACGAAAACATCACACATTATTCTTTAGATATTTTAAAGGATGAGTTGCCAGATTTAGAAACTATTAACGGATTAGTTTACTGTCCTGGAAGCATTAATTTAAAACCTATAGGACGTTTAAAATTAGATGATTTTCGTGAAGATTTTGAAATTAACGTAGTAGCTGCAGTGAAAATTATTCAAAAATATATCAATCCGTTAAAAAATAATAACGGTAGTGTTGTGTTATTCAGTACTGTGGCAACTAAAATGGGAATGCCTTTTCACGCTAGTGTTTCGGCAAGTAAATCGGCAGTAGAAGGAGTTGTTAAGTCTTTAGCCGCAGAATTCGCTACAAAAATAAGATTCAATTGCATTGCGCCAACAGTTACAGATACAACGTTAGCAGAGAGGTTATTGAGAAACGACAAACAACGAGAAGGAATGAAGCAACGTCATCCGCTTCAAAAAATATTAGAACCAACTGAAGTTGCTAGTCTTGCAGCATATTTATTATCAGATGTGGCATCTTCAATTTCAGGACAAGTTTTTCCTATTGACGCAGGAATTGTATCCTTAAAATTATAATCATGAAAATGTTAATTAACTTCTTGTTAATTGCCTTTTGTATAACAGAAATTATGGTGTTTGATTTTAGTAAAAAAGAAAATATAAGTAATTGGAGTATTACTAATGATAATGTGATGGGCGGATTATCTTCTTCTAAAATGGTTATTAATGATCAGGGTGAAGGTGTTTTCTCAGGAAAGGTTTCTACCGATAATAATGGTGGTTTTGCGATGACACGTTTACCTGTAGATATAACATTGTTGGAAAATACAGCTAAGCTTGTGATTAAATTAAAAGGAGATGGTAAAAAATATCAATTCAGAATTAAATCAGAAAAAGAGCAACGTTTTTGGTACATACAGTCTTTTCAAACAGCAATAAAAACAGAAAAAATAGAATTACCTTTAAATGCTTTTTACGCGTCGTTTAGAGGAAATAAATTAGATATTGAAAATTTCTCATCAAAAGAAATAAAAGAAATTGCAATTCTTATAGGGAATAAAAAAAATGAGGAATTTAAATTAAAGATACACAACATAACACTTCAATAAATGAGAACATTAAAAATAACTTTACTTATGGCATTATTTAGCTTTTTAGGAAACGCACAAACAGTAACACCTAAAGAATCTTTATACGATATTAAAATAGAAGGAATAGATGGTAAAAGACTAGACCTGAATCAATATAAAGGCAAGAAAATATTATTTGTTAACGTAGCTTCTAAATGCGGATTCACAAATCAGTATGATGGTTTACAAGAACTGTATACTAAGCACGGTGATAAATTAGTAGTTATAGGTTTGCCATGTAATCAATTTGGTAGTCAAGAACCAGGTGCAGAATCAGAAATCAAATCTTTTTGTACACTAAATTTCGGTGTTGAATTTCCGATGACAGAAAAATTAGATGTAAAAGGAGATAACCAACATTCTTTATATAGCTGGTTAACAGATAAAGAAAAAAATGGTAAAATGAATTCTTCAGTAAAATGGAATTTTCAAAAATACTTAGTAGATGAAGAGGGTAGGTTAGTAGATGTTTTTTACTCTACAACAAAACCGATGAGTTCTAAAATCACGAAGCTTTTATAAATGATAAATTTTAAAAAACATTCAGGAATTTATACGTTAGAAACGGAGCAAGAACTAAAAATGTCTTTAGATAAGGCTTGGGATTATTTTTCTTCACCAGAAAATTTAGCTAAAATAACGCCTCCGAAAATGGGTTTTAATATTACCTCTAAAGTCGATAAAAAGGCATATCAAGGTCAGATAATTACCTATAAAGTGTCTCCGGTTCCGTTTATAAAAACAAATTGGGTAACCGAAATAACTCAGGTTAAAGAGCAAGATTTTTTTGTAGATGAACAGCGTTTTGGTCCTTATGCTATGTGGCATCATGAACATTGGTTTGAAGAATTAGAGAACGGAAATACGTTAATGAAAGATAAAATATCGTATAAAATTCCATTTGGGTTTTTAGGACATTTAGCGCAAGTATTGTTTATAAAAAAGCAATTGCAAACTATTTTTGAATACAGGTATGTAATTTTAGATAAAGCTTTTAATGGAAAATAAAATTGCTATTTTTTGGTTTCGTAGAGACTTGCGTTTAGAGGATAACGTAGCATTGCATAACGCATTAAAATCAGGAGGTAAAATACTTCCTGTCTTTATTTTTGATGAAGAAATAATTGATAATTTACCAAAAGACGACGCAAGAGTTTCTTTTATTTATCAAACGTTACATCAGTTAGATACAGAATTAAAAAAAGAAGGTTCATCACTATTAATTAAAAAAGGGAGTCCTCTTAAAATTTGGGAAAGTTTAATAGTTGAATATAATATTAAAGCGGTTTATACAAATAAAGATTACGAGCCGTATGCTATAAAAAGAGATCAGGAAATTGAAGCTTTCTTAACGTCAAATAACGTTGGTTTTTACAGTTATAAGGATCAAGTTATTTTTGAGAAAGATGAGGTTGTAAAAAACGACGGCTTACCATATACGGTTTATACTCCTTATAAAAATAAATGGCTACAAAAGTTTGATACCGAAATTGATACGAATGAGTTTGTTATTGATTTTTCTAACTTTCATCATTTTACAGCAGATTTTCCAACGTTAAAAGCAATAGGTTTTGAAGAGAGTTTGATAAAAGTAAAATCGTATAATTTATCGAGCTTATCGAATTATGATGAGATACGAGATTTTCCTTTTCAGGATAAAACATCGTATTTGTCGCCTTATTTTCGTTTCGGGTCGGTGAGTGTTCGTAAGATGGTTCTTTTTGCCTTAAAAACAAACGCAACGTTTTTAAACGAGTTAATCTGGCGAGAGTTTTTTATGCAAGTGCTGTTTCATTTTCCTAAAGTTGTTACTAATAACTTTAAGCAAAAATATGATGCCATTCCGTGGAGAAATAATGAAGAGGAATTTAAGAAGTGGTGCAAAGGAGAAACAGGCTACCCAATGGTTGATGCTGGTATGCGACAATTAAATAAAACTGGTTATATGCATAATCGTGTAAGAATGGTTACCGCTGGTTTTTTGTGCAAGCATTTATTAATAGATTGGCGTTGGGGTGAAGCATATTTTGCGGAGAAATTACTAGATTATGAATTGTCGGCGAATAACGGAAACTGGCAATGGGCTGCAGGAACCGGTTGTGATGCTGCACCGTATTTTAGAGTTTTTAATCCCGAATCTCAGTTAAAAAAGTTTGATAAAGATTTAGAGTATATTAGAAAATGGATTGAAGATTTTGAGGAATTAACATATCCAAAACCAATGGTTGAGCATAAATTAGCAAGAGAAAGAGCTATTTCAACCTATAAAAAAGCATTAAGCTAAAAAAAGGCTCAAAGATTAATTTCTTTGAGCCTTTTATGATAGTGTAATTTATATATTACGCAATATAATCTTTTGCCTTTTCTAAAGCTTTCGGAATTCCACCAGGGTTTTTACCTCCTGCAGTAGCAAAGAAATTTTGTCCACCACCACCACCGTGAATTAGTTTTCCTAGTTCTCGCACTACTTTTCCTGCATCATAACCACGTTCTACAGCTAGTTCTTTAGAAATATAACAAGTTAACATCGCTTTGTCTGCTTTTTCAGAAGTAGCAAAAAATAAGAACAAGTTATCAAACTCTTTACCTAAAGCAAAAGCTAAATTTTTAATTCCGTTTGCATCTAAATCTACTTTAGTTGCTAAAAACTGAACACCATTTATTTCTTGTAATTGATTTCTTAATTCGCCAGATAAATTTTGAGCTTTATCTTTTAATAATTGTTCTATCTGCTTTTTTAAAGCCGTGTTTTCATCCTGTAAACTAGTTACAGATTTTACAACATCTTTCGGGTTTTTTAATAATTGCTTTACAGTCGATAGGTTACGGTCAACACCTTCAAAATAATCACCAACGGCAGCATTTGTAATCGCTTCGATTCTTCTAATTCCTGATGCAACTGCGCCTTCAGACTTTATTTTAAAGTGCCAAATATCACCTGTTTGCTGTACGTGCGTTCCACCACATAATTCCATAGATCGACCAAATTTAATAGCTCTTACAGAATCTCCATACTTTTCACCAAATAAAGCAATAGCACCTTCGTCGATAGCTTGTTGCATTGGTATATTCCTTTTTTCAACTAAAGAAAGGTTTTCGCGAATACGTGCATTTACAAAATCTTCTATTTCTTGTAATTTATCTGCATCTACTTTAGAAAAGTGAGAAAAGTCAAAACGTAAGTGTTTTGAACTAACCAACGATCCTTTTTGCTCTACATGTGTTCCTAAAATAGTGCGTAATGCTTGGTGTAATAGGTGTGTTGCAGTATGGTTACTTGCCGATAAATTTCTAGTTTCTTCATTGACAACAGCTTTAAATTTTTCTGATAAATTTTCAGGTAAATTTTTAGTGTAATGAATAATTAGATTGTTTTCTTTTTTAGTTTTTAAGACATAAATTACATCTCCGTTAGAAGTTTCAATATACCCTACATCACCAACTTGCCCTCCTCCTTCAGGATAAAAAGGTGTCATATTAAATACCAATTGGTATTGCTCACCATCTTTTTTAGTCGCTATTTTTCTGTAACGTGTTAACTTAACATCAGCAGCTAAAGTATCATAACCAACAAATTCTTCTTCATCATCTTCAATTAAAACATTCCAATCATCGGTTTCAATTGCAGTTGCTTCTCTTCCTCTGTTTTGCTGTTCTTTTAATGCTTTGTTATATTCTTCTTTGTTATATTCTAATCCGTTTTCAGATAAAATTAAAGCAGTTAAATCTTCAGGAAAACCATAAGTATCTTTTAATTCAAATACTTTTCTACCCGAAATTACCTTGCCAGCAGCATTGGTTGTTATTGTGTTTAATAACAATAAACCTTGCTCTAATGTTTTTAAGAAAGAATGTTCTTCTTCTTTAATTACATTGTGAGCTAATTGTTCTTGTGCTTTTATTTCAGGAAAAGCATCTCCCATTTGTGCACTTAAAGTTTCTACTAATTTATAGATAAATGGTTCTTTTTGATTTAAAAAGGTAAACCCGTAACGAATAGCTCTTCTTAAGATTCTTCTAATCACATAACCAGCACCTGTATTGCTAGGTAATTGACCATCTGCAATAGAAAAAGCTACAGCTCTTACGTGATCTGCAATAACACGAATTGCAATGTCTGTTTCGTCTCCAGCTACTTTAGGATCTTCATATTTTACACCTGTAATAGTTTCTATTTCTCTAATAATTGGCGTAAAAACATCCGTGTCGTAATTAGATTGTACTCCTTGAAGCGCCATACATAAACGTTCAAAGCCCATACCAGTATCAATATGCGTTGCAGGTAGGTTTTCTAAACTTCCGTTTGCTTTACGGTTGTATTGCATAAAAACTAAGTTCCAAACTTCTACCACATGTGGGTGATCTAAATTCACCAATGTTGCACCAGATACTTTTGCTTTTTCTTCCGCAGAGCGGATATCTATATGAATTTCAGAACAAGGTCCACAAGGTCCTTGCGCTCCCATTTCCCAAAAATTATCTTTTTTATTTCCTAATAAAATTCTGTCTTCAGCAATGTATTGTTTCCAAATATCATAGGCTTCGGTATCTTTTTTTAAGCCTTCTTCCTGATCACCTTCAAAAATAGTAACATATAAAATATCTTTATCTATTTTATATACTTCGGTAAGCAGTTCCCAAGCCCAGGCTATTGCTTCTTTTTTAAAGTAATCTCCAAAACTCCAGTTTCCTAGCATTTCAAATAACGTATGATGATAGGTGTCTTTACCTACTTCTTCTAAATCGTTATGTTTTCCTGAAACACGTAAACACTTTTGTGAGTCTGCAACTCTAGTATTTACTATTTTTTTTTGACCCAAGAAAAACTCTTTAAAAGGAACCATACCTGCGTTAACAAACATTAAAGTAGGGTCGTTTTTTAACACCATTGGTGCAGATGGAACGATTTTATGGTTTTTAGATTTGTAAAATTCTAAAAAATTTGATCTTATTTCTTGAGATTTCATAGGGTTAGCGCTCGAAATTTTGTTAAATAATCATTAAAAAACAACTTAATAAAAGTAGTTTTAAAACATTTTGTAAATTTGTGTGTTCTCAAACAAAAGTTCTTAAGAGTTTTTGTTTGCTTAACGTGCACAAAAATAGTATATTTAGTATTATGGCGAAAGTAAAATATTATTACGATCCTGAAACATTATCGTACCGAAAAATAGAGTCGAAAAAAAGTGAGAAATACAAGAAGTCCTTTTTAGGAATTGTTAGTGCTTTATTGGTTGCGTTTTTTGGTTTTATTGGGTTTAGTCAATTTTTAATGTCACCAAATGAAAGAGCTCAAAAAAGAGAAATAGAAAATTTTAAGTTGCATACAGAACTAATGTCTAAAGAACTAGTTGTGTTGTCTGAGAGATTATCTGAGTTACAGGAAAGAGATGATAATATCTATAGAGCTTATTTTGAAGCAAGTGCTATACCAGAAGAGCAGCGTAAAGCAGGTTTTGGGGGTGTAAACAGGTATAAACATTTAGAAGGTTTTAAAAACAGTGCAATGATTACTAATGCGACAAGAGAGATAGAAATATTATCTAAGCAGATGGTTGTGCAATCAAAATCATTAGATGAAATTGTTAGTTTGGCAAAAGAAAAGGAAAAAATGTTAGCATCTATTCCTGCTATTCAACCTGTAAAGAATCAAGATTTAAAGCGCATGGCATCAGGTTACGGTATGCGTATGCATCCAATACTTAAAACAAGAAGAATGCACAATGGGATGGATTTTACAGCACCAAAAGGCACTCCAGTTTTTGCTTCTGGTAATGGTGTTATTGCGAAAGCTCATAGAAGTTCAACTTTTGGTAAAGTCGTATATATAGATCATGGATATGGATATAAAACTATTTATGCACACATGAGTAAAATTATAGCAAAAAGGAAGCAGGAAGTAAAACGTGGAGATATAATAGGGTATGTAGGAAATACAGGTCGCTCTATGGCATCACACTTACATTATGAAATTCATAAGGATGGCAGACCTGTAAATCCTATTTATTTTTACTACGGAGATTTAACTCCAGAAGAATTTATTGCAATGCAAAAAGCCTCACAACAAAAAGGGCAATCATACGATTAATTACAGCTTGTTAAGAAAATGTATGTAGAACTACCCGATAAAAGATATTATAAAATAGGAGAAGTATCTAAAGCTTTTAACGTAAATGTTTCACTAATCCGTTTTTGGGAACAAGAATTTGAGGTTATTAAGCCTAAAAAAAACGCTAAAGGAAATCGATTGTTTACAAAAGAGGATATTGAAAATTTTAAGTTGATATTCAATTTAGTAAAAGAAAGAGGTTTTACTTTAGAGGGCGCAAAACAAAAGCTTAAAAAAAACCCGGAAGATGTTATTAATAATCATGAAGTTATTAGTAGGTTAGAAAGAGTAAAAGCAGAATTACAAAAAATCAAAAATCAATTATAGAAAAATCAATTATTATGAAAAAATGGTTAGTGCCTTTAGTTATTATTGGAGTATTAGTATTCGTTGTATTTAAGTGGGTTGTAGGATTTAATAATACAGCAGTAAGGTTAAATGAAAATATAGCTGAATCTTGGGGTAATGTAGAAACTGCATATCAAAGAAGAAGTGATTTAATTGGTAATTTAGTAAAAACAGTACAGGGAGCTGCTGATTTCGAAAAATCAACACTTACCGAAGTAATCAACGCAAGAGCTAAAGCTACCTCTACAACTATTAATGCTGGAGATTTAACGCCTGAAAATATGGCTCAATTTCAAAAAGCACAAGCTGGTTTAAGCGGTGCGTTATCAAAATTATTAGTTTCTGTAGAGCGTTATCCTGATTTAAAAGCAAATCAGAATTTCTTAAAATTGCAAGATGAATTAGCAAGTACAGAGAATCAAATATTAACGGTTAGAACTCGTTTTAACGAAGCTATTAAGCCATATAATAATCACGTAAAAGTGTTTCCTAATTCAATCTTAGCAGGATGGTTTGGTTTTGAAGGTAAGCCTTATTTTGAAGCGGAAGCTGGTGCAGAAAAAGCTCCGGATGTTAATTTCGATTTTGGCACAAAAAAATAAAAATGTCTAAAGTAGAAGATTTTCTTACCAAAGAAGAAGAGCAAGAAATTGTTTCAGCTATTAAAATAGCAGAACTAAATACTTCTGGCGAAATTAGAGTACATATAGAAGCATCATCTAATAAAGATGATGCTTTTAATCGTGCTTTAGAAGTATTTCATTCTTTAAAAATGGATGAAACAAAACAACAGAACGCTGTTTTAATTTACGTAGCTGTTGAAGATCATAAATTTGTAATTTATGGAGATGAAGGTATTAATAAAGTGGTGCCAACTAATTTTTGGGATACTACAAAAAACACCATGCAAAATCATTTTAAACAAGGCGATTTCAAAAAAGGAATTGTTGAAGGTGTTTTAAAAGCAGGAGAGGAGTTAAAAGCTCATTTTCCTTGGCAAAATGATGATGAAGATGAATTGTCTAATGAAATATCTAAAGGATAAATAAACTTGAAGAAAACTACACACATTTTATTTTTTGTAATCGGATTGTTGTTTGTTCAAACAACATTTTCTCAGGGATATAAAATTCCGGATAAACCAAAAGAACAAACAAGTGTTTATGATTATGTTGGTTTACTTTCTGAGGCTCAAAAAGCAACCTTAGAAAATAAATTAATTAAATATTCAGATACTACTTCTACTCAAATCGTGGTAGGAATTATCGATTCTACAAATGGTGAAAGTATCGGAATCTTAACTCCGAGATGGGCACACAAATGGGGGATTGGTCAAGCAAAAGAAGATAACGGTGTTTTTATCCTTTTGGCAAAAAACGATCGAAAAATATGGATTTCTCCCGGATATGGAGTAGAACATAAACTAACAGCCGGAATTGTAGGTGAAATAACTAGAAACTATATTATTCCGCAATTTAAAAGAGGCGATTTTTATGCCGGTTTAGATGACGGATCGAACGCAATTTTTAAAGTTTTAAATGGTGAGTACAAAGGAACTCGCACAAAAACTAAAAAAGATAAAGATTTTAGTTTCATTATCTTCATTGTAATTGGAGTCATCTTTTTTATCGTTATTTCTAGAGGAAATAAAGGAAATGGAGGAAAACGAAATTATAGAGATTCAACCTCAAGAGGTATTTTAGAAACTATCATTTTAAGTAGCGCTGGTCGTGGAGGTTTTGGCGGTGGCGGTTTTGGTGGTTCTTCAGGTGGTGGTTTTGGTGGCGGAGGCTTTGGAGGAGGTTTTGGCGGCGGCGGATTTAGCGGTGGTGGTGCTGGTGGTAGTTGGTAAAACAATTGTTATGATACAAAGAAGCTTAGTTTTAATATCTTTTTTATTAATAGCTAGTTGTCAAAATTTTGGCCAGCTAAAAGTACTTGCAGATTTACCAAATTCTTTAGAGGAGGTTTCAGGAATAGAAAAGGTAATAAGTTCTGAATTATTATGGATGCTAAATGATAGCGGAAATAAGCCTGTTATTTACGGAGTTAATACTAACGGATATATTGTAAGAGAGGTTGTTGTTAATGCTAAGAATAACGATTGGGAAGATATAACATCCGATGAAAAAGGGAATTTATATATCGCCGATTTTGGAAACAACAACAACAAACGAAAGAATTTAAGAATACTCAAGATTAATCATCAAGATCTAGTTACTAAAGATGCTGTAGATGTAATAAAAATTAAATTCTCTTATCCAGATCAAAATAAGTTTCCACCTAAAAAGAAAGATCGTTTTTTTGATGCTGAAAGTTTATTGTATAAAAATGGATTCTTATACGTTTTTACAAAAAGTAGGGTGAAAGGCATGTATGGTAAAACGAGTTTGTATAAAATTCCCGCAATAAAAGGAAGTCATGAGGCAAAGCGCATTTCAACATTCGAAACGTGTGTAGATTTAGAATGTTCGATAACGGCTGCGGCCATTTCTCTTAACGGAAAGAAAGTAGCCTTGCTAAATCATCAATCGGTTTTTGTATTTACGAATTTTAAAGATGATGATTTTTTCTTAGGAGATGTAAAAGAATTTGCATTAGAACATGTCTCTCAGAAAGAAAGTATCAGCTTTAAAGACGAAACAACACTTTATATCGCCGATGAAAGAACAAAGACGTTAGGCGGCAAATTATACGAGTTTAAAATTAAATAAACTCGAGTAATAACATAATCCACCCTACAACCAATAATAAGCCACCTAAAGGTGTTATTGGTCCTAGAAACTTCATTTTTTTACCTTTTGCATCCGACAAAACCAACCCGTAAATACTAAAAGAAAAGAGGATAGTTCCGATTATGAAAGACCAAGCCATAAGTTGATTTGGGCTTGAAAAGGAACTTCCTATAAATAATAAAACAATTGCGTGATACATTTGATATTTCACGCCTGTTTCAAACGATTTTAATTGTTCTTCGGATAAAATCTTCTTCAAAGCATGTGCGCCAAAGGCACCTAAAATTACAGCTAATCCGCCAAATAAGGCGCCAGATATTAATACTATTTGTTGTGTCATTATTATATTTATATTAAAAGTTGAATCCCATTGCAAATGCGATCCTTAAACCATCATCACTATTAAAGGCAGAAAGATTTCCTGTCATCATATTAGCAGCATTAAAGAAAATTCCACCACCAATAGAAGTATGCCAGTTTTTAGAATCTATATTTTCAAGCCACACTTTACCATAATCAAAACCACCATAAACACCAATGTGTAACGGTAATAAACCTGTTTTTAATTTCCTTAAGTTTAAGCGAATGTCAGAACTTTGGGAAAATGCATTTTTACCTATAAAACGCTCATTTCTGTAACCTCTTAATCCATTATTACCACCTAAATTTGCACCCTGATAAAATTCATATTCATTGCCAAAAGTAACATGGCCTTTAAACTGAGTGGCAAATACTATTTGCCCGCTAGAAACTAATTTATAGTCAAAAGAAACAGAAGGAACAACGTACCCGAAATTGTTGTTGTTTTCTAAATTAGAAGTGTAACCAACCTGTAAATCTGTTTTCATTCCCAAAGTTGTAAAAGCAGGATTGTCTGTGTTTTCGAAAGAGTAACTAGCTTCTGTATTCAAGAAATTTTGACTATTAAAATTTATTGGTTGCATTGAAATAAAACGATTAGGAGTTTGGTCGACCTTAAAAGATTGATAATTTAAGCCTAATGTTATTTTAGCACCAAGATCTCCTACCCAATAAATAGAGGACCCTGCTATGATTTTTCTGATTTTTACTCGGTTGTAATCTCTGTTTTCAATACCATCAGCTTCTAAATTTATTGAATTGTTACCAAAATCAAAGAAATTTACAGCATAGTTAGGACTTGTATACATGGCATTAAAACCTAAGTTCCAACGACCAATAATAGTAGCAAACTCACTAGAGTAATTTAATTCAAACCCCTTTGTAGCAAAATAGTAAGCAGCAGATATTTCGTGCTGTGATGTAAACGGATTTCTTTCAAAACCAAAGGTGGTATACGTGTTAGAAACGCCTATTTTAAGACCATCATCTGGATTAAAACCTAAGTAAGGAGTAAAGACATTTGCATTGTTTTTTAACTTCTTATAATCGTAAACATTTGTTTCGTAATCGTCGGTCAATTTTAATGAGCCTTTATTGGTAACAAAAGTATTTTCCTTTGTTTTATGATCGTATATTTTTACTTTTTTACCATTGGTAATATTATAGGTATCGTTGTTTTGCCCACCAATAATTCGAAGTTTAATTAAATTCTTACCGGTACCTTTTACAACAAATACGTCATCATCATCTAAGCCATATACCCAAATTTCTTTCGTTTGTGAAAAGTTGTATGTTTTTTGATGAAAAATGGCTCCTTTTTCGCCCTTTTTTATTCTGTATGCTGTAATTTTTGTTTGACCGTTAAGTAGTCTTTCTATTTCAAATAAATCGTCTTTTTGAGTACCTTTAATTACTTGAAACTTATTGATGTCCCCATAATAAGTGTCGGATATTTTTTGTAAATTTTTTCTTCTTCCTTGTAATTTTCTTTTGATGGTGTTTATAGTTTCACCCTTTACTTCATACGGAAAATTAGTAAAAGCTTTATCTATAACTTTATCTGTAATATTAGAAGTAATATGTTTTACTTGCGCATCCCAAGTGCTTTTGTCAGATTGATTTATTAAAAACATATCTAAAGGATATGGCTCTAAATTAAACCATTTAGGGCTTTTGATATCTTCTTCGTAGGCTTGCATTAAACGCAATGCAGGAATCATTTGTGTTGCTAAATTTAATAAAGCGCCGTCTCCCATAATTGAAAAAGCCTGATCTCTATCTCTAGGCACAGGGCGATAAATGGTGTGTTTACCATCTTTAAACACAGCCCAACGCCATTGGTCTTCATGTCTGTCCCAATCACCAATTAACATATCAAATAAACGGGCTCTAATATAAGAAGCTTCATCTAACTTGTGCTTTTCGTTTTTAGCTAGTTTTTTTAGTAAATCGTCTGTACTTATTATTTCATTAGAAAAACCAAAACTAGCTTTGTCTCCATGGCCAGAAGCAGCACGTTCTTCTATCATATATAATTCGTCGCCAAATTCAGTATTAAAAGAGCCTAAAGTGTTCTGTTTTGGAACATAATATAAAACAGGATTTGTATGATAAATTCCCACAGCATCAGATAAAGTTCCGATAACAAATGGTGCGTATGGATGCGAACCTGTAAAAGCATCTAACAATAAACCTTCGGTATAAGTTTCATCAAATTGCCCCTGTATATATTGATCTTTAAAAGCAACAGCTTGTAAGTATTGCACGGCATTTTTTCGCAAGGCACGCATTACATACTCTCTTCCTTCTTTATCACGTAAACGCAACGATTTAGATTGGTTTCCACCTCCTTTTCTTACAGGTGTTAACCCTCCAAATAAGGTATCTAATTTTACGGTTGGCGCTGTTACTTTTGTACCAAAATATTTACGATAACGTTCTCCCCAAAAATATTTATAGAAACTACTTTTAGTAATTTCTTTACCGGTATAAATAGCTGCTGATTTTTCTGTTATTCTAAGAGCAGGATATGTTGTAAAATTTTTCTTTCTATCTGCTGATAATACCTCCGTTTCATAAACAACTTTATCATCATTCACCGAATAAAAGCGCACATTAGAAGAACCGTCTTTATAAACATCTAATTTAGCAAAACCTTGACTTCCATAAGTGAATTTTGCACCGCCCGTTAATTTAGTAGCTGTAGTTTTAGAACCCGAACCACTTATTATTTGCGGAATATTATCTTCAATAATGTATTGCAAACTATGCTCATGGCCAGATACAAAAATGGTTTTATCGTTTTCTTGTGCTAGTGTTACAATGTGTTTTTTTAACTCGTTGTATTTTTTGTTTTGTAAGTCGGTATTAGTTATTCCTGTTGTTTTTCTTAAAACATTTTTTAAAGTACCTAAAACAGGAAGCGGGCTCATATGACTTTTAAGAGAATAATAACCACCATGAGAACCGTTAGTAAACATTGGGTGATGCATCGCGATAATGGTTGTTTTACCTCTTGCTTTCTTTATTAATCCTTTAAATTCTTCAAAGAATTTTACTCTTGTTTTAATTTCGCAATTGTCGTTTATTTTAGGGTGATTGTCCCAGTCGGTAACGTACCAATGAGTATCAACAATAATTAAAACAACATCTTTAGAAATGTTTACTTTTTTTAAAGGGCAACCATTTTCTGGTAAAAAAGAGTTTTTACCCAATGCTTTTTCAACTAATTTCTCTTCTCTTTTTAAACCGTTCAATCCATTATACCAATCATGATTACCAGGAATAAAAATAGATTTACCAGCAAATTTTTTAGCAATAGAAGTTTGCGCTTCAATTCTGTGCTTTGCTAAAGGATATTGCTTGTTTTTTTTAGAAGGAATACCCGTTTCGTAAACATTATCTCCTAAAAAAAGGAGTGTAGCATTTTCGGTTGCGCTACTAATATGTTTATCTAAATATGCCAAAGCAGGTGATACAGAACCTAAATCAGAGTTTCCTGCATCACCAATTAAATAAAAAGAGTGTACAATTTTCTTGTTAGATTTTGTTTCTTTACTCTCTTCTTTAGTGGCATATTGAGCTTTAAATGTAGCACAGCCTATTACTAAAAAAAGAGAGACAAAATATAGAAAATATCTAAAATTCATAAAGTGATTAATTGAACTGTAAAAATACTATTTATTGATTAGTTTTTGATAATCTTCCTTCGTATCAATGTCAATTAAGTTAAAAGGAAGCATTTTTATAGTTTCATATATATTATTGTTTAAAAAAAGCGAAGCGCCTTTATCTCCTTTTAAATTTAGCAATTGATTAAAATAATTTTTAGGAAAAATTGCAGGTACACCGGTTTTTGTTTCATAGTTAGAAACTATTATTTTCTTCGGATTTTCTTTAGATGCAATTATTAGTTGGTCTAAATATTCTGTGTTTATATTTGGTTGATCGGCTAGTGTAATTAAAACGGAATCGAAGTTTTTAGCAATTATGTGGTTTACTCCAGCTACAATGCTTGTACTTAATCCGTTTTTAAAATTTGCGTTAAAAATGGTTTCAATTTTATATTGATCAATTTGCTCTTTAATTATTGTTGCATTTGCCCCTAAAACACAAAAAGTTGAATTTGCTTTTGTTTTTTTTACTTGTTGGATGGTCCAACCTAACAGCGTGGTTTTTTTATATGGAAGTAATTGTTTTGCGGTTCCCATTCGAGAAGAACTTCCTGCAGCAAGTATTAATGTTGCTATTTTTTGCATTTATTTTTATAATTAGTCATTACGAGAAAGAATGACGAAGTAATCTGTTTTGTTTAGTGAGAGATTGCTTCATTACATTCGCAATGACGTATTTTGAAATTAGGTATGAATTTTTCCTGTAATTTTTTTTAAAGAAAACACTTCCTTTTTGCGAACTACAGATAAGATTTCAGCCAAAATAGATAAAGCAATTTCTTCCGGAGTTTCAGCGCCAATATGCAAACCTGCAGGAGTGTATATTTTGTCTAAAAAAGTATCATTTATTTCAGGGGCTAAATCAAACAGTTCATTAAGTAGTTTTTCACGTCGTTTTGCAGCTCCTAAAATCCCGATATAAACAGGGTTTTGTTCTTGTAATTTTACGAGCCAACGTAAGTCATAGGTAAAATTATGATTCATTATTACAATTGCTGTGTGTTCATTGATATCATCTAAATCAATAATTTCAGGTGTTTGTGCTACTACCGATTTTGCTGTTGGAAAATCTACTAATTCTTTTGGGTCGTTAATAGATGTAACGACATCTACCTCCCAACCTAGTTGCGTTGCTTGTGAGCATAATTTTACAGCATCGTGTTCTCCGCCAATAATCAATAAACGAAATAAAGGTTTTAGTGTTTGTTCAAAAACGAGTGATTTATTTTTTTCAGTTGATTTAAAACCTTTATAAAAAGTAAATTTACAGTTAGTATCAAACTGAATTATAGAGCCAAAATCCCCAAAAAATTCATCTTCCTTTTTGTAAAAGGATTGAATTTTAAATGATTTTCTATTGGACAAACTATCAGAAAAAGAACGAATAAATTCGGTTGAAATTTTAATAGGTTCTAATAAAATATATAAAACACCTTCGCATCCTAATCGATAACGCCCATCGTAGGTTATAACTTTTGATTTTTGATCTCTAAAAACCGATTGCGCTCTTCGTTGTACTTCTTTTTCTACACAGCCACCACTAACGGCTCCAATCATTTTTCCGTCGTCAGATAATAACATTCTAACTCCTGGTTTTCTGTACGAAGACCCGTCTAAGTCAACAACAGTTGCCAATACGTTTTGTATACCGTTTTGTTGATTTAAAACAACTTGTTGTATGATTTCTTTTAATTCGTAGGTCATTTAACCGGGTTTGTTTCTCTCTTTAAAAGTACAATTTTTTAAGAACTACAACTTAAAGTAGAACAACCAACTTTGTTACGTGCCCATTCCGGTCGTTTTGCAAACCATTTTTCATACTTAGGTTGCTCTGAATAAGGATTTTTTAATAATTGATATAATTCATCAATTAAATTATAATCACCTTTATCAGCTGCGTCAATTGCTAATTGAGCCATGTAATTTCTAAGTACATATTTCGGATTTACTAAATCCATTTTTTCTTTTCTTTCTTGGTCAGAAAAAGTTTCTTGTTGTATTCTTTTTAAATAGCGATTACACCAATCGGCCCAATGATTTTTAATTTCATCTTTTACTTCATCAATTGTATAAAACGCAATTTCAATTTTTTTAATAGCGCTTTCGAAATCATCTTCTGTAGTAATAGTTGATAGATTTCTAAAGAAAATAGTCATATCAGTTTCTGTTAATTGTAAGGTTTCTTCTAACCTGCCAATTAACTCTTTGTCGTTTTCATCCTCAGAAAATAAACCCAATTTAGGTTTCATCATTTCATGTTGCTTCTGACTATAAATATCAGAATATACATCTAAAATATCTTGCAAAGGAGCTGCTTCTTCAATAAGAGGATACAAAGCGTTTGCGAGTTTAAACAAATTCCATAGTCCGATTTGCGACTGATTTCCGTAGCGATATCGCTTGTGTTGATTATCTGTTGTATTGGGTGTCCAACCAAAATCATAGCCTTCTAGCCATCCGTAAGGTCCAAAATCGATTGTTAATCCGAGAATCGACATGTTATCGGTATTCATCACTCCGTGTACAAAACCAACGCGTTGCCAATGCACAATCATATCGATGGTTTTATTTCTTATTGCTGTTAAAAAATCGAGATATTTTTGTTTTCCTTCGGATGTAATTTCAGGATAAAAATGTTTGATAGTATAATCAGCCAATTTTTTTAAAGTAGGATGGTTTTGCCTTGCAGATAAAATTTCAAAGTTACCAAAACGGATAAAATTAGGTGCTAAGCGGGCAACAATTGCTCCTTTTTCATAGGCAGGATTCCCGTCATATAAAACATCTCGTAAAACTTGGTCGCCAGATAAACTTAACGATAAAGCACGGGTTGTTGGCACACCTAAATGAAACATTGCTTCACTACATAAATACTCTCTAATAGAAGAGCGTAAAACGGCTAAGCCATCTGCAGTTCGAGAATACGGCGTTTCACCAGCGCCTTTTAATTGAATGGCCCAACGTTGCTTATTGTGTACAATTTCGGTTAAATTAATAGCACGACCATCACCCAACTGTCCTGCCCAATTTCCGAATTGATGCCCGCCATAACACATTGCAAAAGGATGTGTGTTTTCGAGAACTTTATTTCCTGTAAAAACCTTTAGGAAATCATCAGATTTTGTATCTTCTTTGGTCAATCCAATTGCTTTTAACATTTCATCAGAAACGTGTAGTAATTTAGGATCTGCTGTTTTTTTAGGTTGAACGTACGAAAAGCAAGCGTCTAAAACTTGTCTGCGTTCACTTCCTATAATTTTATCAGCAGGTAATTCGTTGTTAAAAGTGTCTTGAATATTTAGTTTCATTAGGCAAAGATAATTGGATGAAAATTATTAATGTGAAATTTTACAAGTTTCAGATACTAAAGCATCTTCTTTTAACTTAGTTTTAGCTAGTTTTTAGCAACTTCGTTTATGAAATTGTTATAAATATTATGTGCTAGAGTAATATTATAGGTTTTAATTTTAGAAAAAAATTCTCATTCTGCTTTTTTCTAATAGTTAATATAAATTCTTTGAGGAGCTTTTAAGGCTTCATTTCCTTTAGATTTTGACTTCAGGTAGTTTTAATATCTCAAATAATACTCATGGTTGCATTTATTTAATGTTCGATAATACTTGTATCGAAAATAACTTCACTTGCCAGGGTTTTATGAACTGGACATTTAGAAGCTATTTCTTTTAAACGTTTTTTCTGCTTTTCGTCTAAATTACCAACAAACTTCAATTTTTTACTAATATGATCTAAATAAGTTGGTTTTTCGGTTTCAATACCTAAATCATCACTGTGTTTTCGTGAATGTGTTACGTAAACAAAAACTTCTTGTAAATCCCATTTTTTACGTTCTGCATACATTTTTAACGTCATAGCGGTACAAGCTATTAGAGCTGCATTTAAATATTCGTAAGGAGACGGACCAAAATTATCACCTCCAACTGAAGCCGGCTCATCAGCAATTAATGTGTGATTTTTAGATTGAATATTTGTCGTGAAATTATCATCAATTAAATTTAAATGTCCAACTAATTGTTCTCCGTTAGTTTCTAACATTTTATTCTCCTGTTTAGGAAAATAATGTTCAGACCAAGTACCAATTAAGTTACCAGCATAAATACTGTCTTTTGAGTTTGATAGTAAATGATCGGCATCATCTAAGCTTATAAAACTTTTAGGATGATGGGCACTTAAATACAATTCTTGCGCATTGTTAACGCTAACAATAGTATCGATAGGAGAGTGTAAGATTAAGATAGGTTTTCTTAAGTTTTTTGTTATTTCCGGTAGATTGGTTTTATCAAAATCAGACACAAATTCTTGATTGATTTTAAAAGGTCTTCCACCAATGTTTACTTCAACATCACCAGCTGTTTTTATATTTTCAATTCCATGAGAAAATAAATGTTTAACATGACTCACGCTAGAAGGAGCACCAATAGTTGCAACTGCTTTAATGTTGTTTAATTTTGAAGCAGCTACGATTACGGCTGCACCGCCTAATGAATGACCAACTAATAAACATGGAGCGTCATAATGTTCGGTCATATAATCATTTACAGATATAAGATCATCAACATTTGCAGAAAAATGACTTTCAGAAAACTCACCTTCGCTACGACCTAAACCTGTAAAATCGAAACGTAAAACGCCAAAACCATGTTGCGTTAAAGAGCGACTAATATTTTTAACAGCACCTAAAGTACTGTTACACGTAAAACAATGTGCAAAAATTACATAGTAATTAGGTTTTTGATTCGCAGGTAATTCTAAATAAGCTTGTAATTTATGCCCTTTTTTATTGATGATATTTAGTTTTGTGTTTTTCATAATTAGGCAATTGTAATGTTTAGTTTTTTTGTATTTACTCGTTTAGAAAAATGAGTTCGTAAAAATTGTAGTTTTGGATTGATAAATGTTTCACAAAACGGTTTTTCTGGATTAGAATAATAATAATTTTTAAACTGATTTTCTGACGATTTAAATTCTTTAAATTCTAATATTTGTGTAATGATTTTCTGTTGAAAATTAGCTTGTAAATTATTAATTATTAGCTGAATTTCCTTTTTTTTATTTTCAGGAAATACATAAATAGCAGAACGATATTTTTTTCGCATCGAATGTTGCGAAGTACTTTTGTGAGTATGTAAATGAATTTCTACTAATGTTTTTACTGTAATTTCATTAGAATTAAAAGTGACAATAACAGCTTCTGAAAAGGTGTTGTTTTCATTAGTAGAAGCAACAAAACCTTGTGCCACTTTTTCAACGCCAATTAACGATTGAAATACTGCTTCTGTGCACCAATGGCAACCACCGCCAAATGCTATTTTAGTTTTTCTATCCATTTATTTAACTCTTTATCTGTCGGATTCCGAAGTCTTTTCTTATCAATTGTAATTGTTGGAAAATTAAGCTTTCTGCTTTCGTACAGATTTTTTAATTCTTCTGCAAAAATTTCATTTAACTCAACATCAAAAAACGCGTAACTTATATTACGCGTTTTAAAAAATGTTTTATAATATTGCGTTTTATGGCATCTTTCTGCACCATATAACTTAATAAGCATATTACTTTAGTTTATCAGCATGTAGCTTACGTAATCTTGCCAGCTTTGGTTCAATTACAAAACTACAATACCCTTGTTTTGTGTTCTCTAGATAATAATTTTGATGCTCTTGAGTAGCTTCATAAAAATTGGTATAAGCACTTAGTTCTGTAACGATTGTATTCTCGTAATATTGCTGTATTTGTTTTAAAACTTCAGTAGCCATTACTTTTTGTGAATCGTTATGATAAAAAATTACAGATCGATATTCTGTTCCACGATCTGCTCCTTGTTGGTTTAAGGTTGTAGGGTCGTGTGTTGTCATAAAAATAACTAAAATATCTTCGTAAGAAATAATAGTAGGATCAAAAGTAATCTGTATAACTTCTGCATGGCCTGTTAAACCCGAACAAACCTCACGATAGGTTGGGTGACCAGGAACATTTCCGCCAGCATAACCCGATACTACTTTTTCAACTCCTTTTACTTTTTGAAAAACAGCTTCGGTACACCAAAAACATCCACCACCTAAAGTGGTAGTTTGCATATTTTTAATTGTCATTTTCTCTTCTTTTTTATTAAGTAGCGTAATTATTTTTCACCTATTTGCATAGATTCAGAGTTAACACAGTATCTTAATCCACTTGGTTCTGGTCCGTCAGGAAAAACATGTCCTAAATGTGCATCGCAAGTATTGCATAAAACTTCTACTCGAACCATTCCTAGGGTGCTATCTTTATGATATTTAATGGCATTCTCGGTAATAGGTTGCGTAAAACTAGGCCAACCAGAACTTGAGTCGTATTTAATAGTAGAGTCAAATAAAGGCGTATTGCAACAAATGCAATTGTATAGACCTTTATCATAAGTAGTACATAATTCCCCTGAAAAAGGGCGTTCGGTTCCTTTTAATCGGGTAACTCTAAATTGTTCTGGAGTTAATAATTCTTTCCATTCAATTTCAGTTTTTTCAATTCTTTTTGTTGGAGTTGGATTTCCGCTCATAGCAAAATGAATAATTTTTTTCCAGTTTAACATATCAGTTCTTTTTATTTAAATTTAGACAAAAAATATAGTACATAATCAATTTATAAACTGACTATGTACTATATGTTAATGGAACTTAACAAATTTATAGTCGGTTTTAAGACTTCAAACTTACACTTAATAATAGTTAAAAATTATCTTTAATTTAGCAAAAACCTTTTTGATGGAAAATTTATTAAAAGAAGCAGAAAATTTTGTTATTAATCTCTTAAATGAAGAATTAAATCCATCATTTGTATATCATAGTGTATCTCATACACAACATGTAGTAGAGAAGACAAAAGAAATAATAAAAGGTTTAGAAATTGAAGAAAAATCAGCTAATAATTTATTGTTGGCAGCATGGTTTCATGATGTTGGCTACATAAAATCTATTGAAAACCACGAAGAAGAAAGTGTAACAATTGCTAAAGAATTTTTAAAGAAACAAAAAGTTTCTGATATTGAAATTGCTGAAATTTCTAAAATAATTTTGGCAACAAAAATGGGTGTGATACCCGAATCTCAACTAGAAAAAATAATTTGTGATGCAGATTGTGCCCATTTAGGAAGTAAGAATTTTAGCGATTACACTTCTTTGTTAAGAAAAGAATGGGAGCTAACTAAAGATTATGTGGTTTCTGATTCGAAATGGAATGCAGAGAATACCTGTTTTTTAACAAACCATAAGTTTTATACTGTTTTTGCAGCCAAGAATTGGGGTAAAGGAAAAAGTAAAAATTTAGCACAATTATTAAAGAAACAAAAAAAATCAAGCCAAGAAAATAAAAAATTAAAACAAAAAAAGGCTGCATTAGATTTTAAAAAAAATAAAGTGGCGTTGCCAGAGCGAGGTATAGAAACGATGTTTCGTGTGGCTTTAAGAAACCATATAACTTTAAGTGATATTGCAGATACTAAGGCAAATATTTTATTATCAGTAAATGCAATTATTATTTCTATGGCGTTGTCAAATCTAATACCGAAATTAGATAATACCTCAAATCATTATTTAATCATTCCTTCGTTAATTTTTATAACATTTACTGTTGCTTCTATTATTTTATCAATAATGGCAACCCGACCTAATGTAACAGAAGGTAAGTTTACAAAGGAGGATGTAGCTAATAAAAAAGTGAATTTATTATTCTTCGGAAATTTTCATCAAATGAATTTGCAAGATTTTGAGTGGGGGATGGAAGAGATGATGAAAGATCGTGATTACCTATACGGTTCTCTTACTAAAGATTTATATTTTTTAGGACTTGTTTTAAACAGAAAGTATAAGCTGTTAAGAATAACTTATACTGTTTTTATGATTGGTATAATTGTAAGTGTAATTGCTTTTGCAGTAGCTTTTAAAATACAAGATACTAGTGTTGGTTTGTTATAAGAGATTAAGGAAATAGAAAATTTATTGTTTAAATTCTTGCATCAATTCATCAATAGATATTGTTTTTTCGCTATTAAAATTTTCTTGATAAATAACCTGAACACGTAAGGCTTTAAGTCCTGATACACCTTGTAAATCTTCTAACTCTAGCGTTTCTACTTTACCAAGTATTTTTTTAGATTGTAAAAAACTAATGTATTTCATATACTCTATAGCATCTTTATCCTGTGAGTATACGATTGCTATTTTACCAGGAATGGTTAAGCGTTCTTTAGTTTTTTTAATGTGTGCTTTGTCAATTCGTTTTTTTATAATTTCATACCTAATATTGTAAGCACCATCAACATCAAATTGTTTTTCATCCATTCTAAATTTTATAGATAATGGATTGCTATGAACCAATATTAAAGAAGCTACCTGTAAGTCGTGTTGCATAGATTTACGAGCTGTATTCGCAACGTTTTCCATCTCACACATTACTTGTAATTGCCATAAACGAAGATTGTAAAGATAAAGCTCATCGAATTTTTTTTCTTTGGTTAAAGATTGCCCGATATACATATTATACTCTACACCATCTGTTTTATAACGTTCAAAATAATGAGGAAACATAGCTTGTGCGTTCTCTTGTTTTAAATCGATGAATTTAGTTAGTTTATCATTTAATAGCGTTACACTTTGCTCGTAGGCTTTTCGTTTTTCATAAACCACCTGTAAATTAGTGTCTAAACGGTTTATATAGGTGTTTACAATCGTAGTTAAATTGCTATTGATTTCTTTAATATGTTTAAAAACAGGGTAGATTTCACGTTTCATAAAATCTAGTATACCAACTTCATCTCCAGATTTTAAACCTTTAAGAACATCGGTTATGTATTCATTTAAACGAAACATTAACTCGTTGTATATTGGTAATTTTTCTGATTCACATGCTTTTTTAAGGACAGATATAGCTAATGTAAGTTGTGTTATTAAATCTTCTTTAATGGCTTCGTTTCTTGAAAGAGATGATCCTTTTATGTCTGACTGACCATATAAAGGGTATATGTCTTTAAATACGATTTGTTCAATTTTTACATTTTCTTTTTTAGAATAAAGATCATATTGGTATTGCTCCGCAGCTTCATAAAACTTCCATTTTACAGTTGGGTGTAAAGAAGTATAATGCTTTTGTATTGTAGCTTCTAAAATATTCAGATATTCTTCAGACGAACGATCTATCGCTGCTTTAAAAACAGGAATTATATCTGTTAGTTTTTGTTGGTTAACGGAGTTTAATTCATAAGGTCTTGGAGAGGCAATTTCTAAAAGCGCTAAATCATTGTTTTCGCTAGCTTTAATTGGTATTAGTATAATACTTCCAATATTCTCATCTTTTAGTCTTTTAGAAAAAAGGTTATTTTCTGTAGCTTCTCCATAATTCTCGATATCAGAGATTACAACTATTTCTTGCGAGTTGAAAATTTTAGAAATAATAGTGCTACAAAAAAAGGTGTCGCATGAAATCTTTTTTTCTTTATCTAATAAAATAATACTTTCAGATTTTTTAATACGTGCTGATTGTAAAGATAAATCGGAGGTGTCGAATACAGAAAAACCAACCTTTAGGTCTTTAATACTGTAAAACTCACTTAAATCCTTACGAAGTTTTTCAACAATATTACCATCGTCCTTTTGTAGTAGATTTGTTCTTATTGACGAGATGTTTTCATCGGCAGTTACATCAAATAAATTCATAAGACCAAAGCCTTTAAAAATGTAACTTCCAGGAGGGAATTTTTCTTTCCAAACATTAATGTTGTTATAGTTGTCTAAGAGTGTTTTAATGTCGTTTTGAGTGATTTTCGGAGCAATGCTAGAAGGAGTAATGTCCATGAAATCACCATTAAAGGCAACTCTGTAATGTTTTATTAACTCGTTTTTTTTATCAGGAATGTCAAAGAAAAAGGGACGTTTTAAATCTATTGGATATTGATATACAGTATTTAAAATAAATGTACAAGCCATAATGTACATCTGATCATCTTCAAAATCTCTAACTTTTAACTGGTAATCTTCACCTGCATTTTTAAGTATGTTTTCTAGACGTTTTGTGAATTTAAAACTAGTAAAAGAGAACGGGATAGTGGCTGCTTTAATTTCATTTAAAGTTAATATTTCGGGAAATAAAGACTCTAATAAAACATCAATAATAGCTTCGTGTTTTTTTAATAATGAAATGTCGGAAAAACCAGAGATAAGTTCTGGGTATTTTTCAACTTCCTTTATAATTAAATTAGCAGATGCATTAAAAGGGTGATCTTTAAAGTTATGGGTAGCGTATTCCTTAAGCATCATATAGATTTTTTCAAAACTAATGTTTAGCTGTAAAGGTAAATCGATGTTTTTAAACTCTTCTAATGCTCTAACTTTCATGAAATTATTTTCTTAAACTATTGCAAATTTACAAATTTGTAATGAGTTAGTCGGTTTTGGTTCGTATGGCTTTCATTAAATAAAGCGTAT
Source organism: Tenacibaculum sp. SM2510 (assembly GCF_057002845.1). NCBI lineage: Bacteria > Pseudomonadati > Bacteroidota > Flavobacteriia > Flavobacteriales > Flavobacteriaceae > Tenacibaculum > Tenacibaculum sp. SM2510. The sequence continues at coordinate 1,407,606 of NZ_CP192703.1, read as the reverse complement.
AAAAAAAGTTCTTATTTTTAATAAGAACTTTTTTATGATGTATTGTGTTGATTAAAAATGCATGTTGTAATCTCGTACTTTTCCTTTTTTACCTAGGCTATTAAATTTCCAACTAAAGCCTAACATAAAATATCTTTCTAATATAGTGCTTTCTGAATCTTCAATGTAATTAGATGTGGCTCTACGCTGTGCATTTGTATTCTGATTTAATAAATCATACCCTTTTAAGCTTATTGTTCCTTGATCTTTTAATACAGAATACGCTAATGTTGCATTCCAGAACCATGCAGATTTATTAAAACCAACAACGTTAGGATTGTAAGTGTATTTAACATCATTTCGCCATTCTAATTTTTTAGGGAAATTTGTTTTTGTTCTTATTGTTAACGTTTGTCTTACAAAATCTTGATTTTGAACAGTATTTATATCGTATTTAGTTTTTGAAAAAGAAACGTCATAACGCGTTTCAATAGAAATAAGTTTGTTCCAGTCTAAAGTAAGCCCAATATTAGGTCTTAAAGAGGTGGTCTGTGCACCTTCTTTAATATTGTTTACAATATTAAAGTTTTTATAAACGCTAATATTAGACCCAGCTCTAAGTTTTAATGTAGTAATAGAATCTAATTTCACTTTTTTACTATAACTACCACCTCCCCAAAGATCATAACCGCCATCCGTATTTTCGTAAGTTGAATTTTTAATAAACTCATCAGAAATAGACGTGTTAGAGATAATTTGATTTTTAAACATACTACCACTTACATATAAATAAATACCTGTACCAGCTTGCCAATTAAACTTGTTAAAATTAATATAAGCTCTGTGGTTTTGCGTTGGTTTTAATTCTGGGTTACCCGTAATTATATTTGATGGATTACTTACGTTTTCAAAAGGTTGAATTTGATTAATGCTAGGCACTCTATTTGATAACCGGTAATCTAAATAGATAGAAGCCTTAGAGTCAAATCGGTATCTAAAACCAGCATCTAAAGCGATATTGTTAAATTTTTTATTTAAGCTTAGGTTAGTACGTAGTTTGTCGTTGTTTTCTAAGGTTCTGTTTACAAAACCAGTTTCGAAATTAAAACGCCATTTTTTAGTCTTATAAATCAACTCAAAAGAAGGTGTTTTTGCAATGTCGTTATAGGTAAAGTCAGAACTTAAGCTTTCGTTAAAATCGGTATACTGTTGCGAAGAATTATTAAAATCATAGGTATCTTGCTTATTTTCTCTTTCATCACTTTGATAACTGTATTTAGCGTCTAAAAAGAACTTTTTTGCGACTAAAGGAAAACGATATGTTACCATGGTATTGAAACCAACTAAATTATCTGATATTGTACTTTCTTGATCTCTAGTTTCTGAACTAGGGTTGCTTCCAAAAACCTCAATAGTTGATTTGTTTATTTCATCTGTATTAGATTCATCTACTTGATTTGTAATAGAAGCCTTAATAAAAGCACCTTTTGAACCTAGTTTTTTGGTAATATCAATAGTGTTTTTAAAATTATTGGCACTAGATTTAGCAAATGAATTACTAGTGTAATTGTTGGTAAGAACATTATTTTCACTTAAAGATTCTTCTTCTCTGCTGTTATTACCTTCTCTTTTATTGAAAACAAATGAAGGACTTATGTTAATTAAAAAAGTTGAATCTATTTCGATATCGAATTCAGTACTAACACTATGATTATGGTTTTCGTCATTTGATGTAGAGCTGGCGTTAGAAAAATATTTTCTATCAGGAAGCGTATATTCTTTATTGCTCTTAGAAGCGTCATTAGAAGAACTACCAGAATAAAAATAATTGGCATTTACGTCAACTTCTTTTCCGTATTGATCAGCATATGTTGCTCCTGCAGTTTTAGATTTTACAATTCCGCTACCTCCACCAAAACGTCTACCGTTAATACTGAAACTACCATTACCACCAATCCAGTTGTTTCCGCCACCAAACATTTTTTGAATCTCCCCAAAACTAAATCCTGGTGAATTTATATTGTTTGTACTTGCTAAAACACTAAAACGTTGATTGTTGTCAAAGCGATTTACCATTGTTGCTCCTTCATATCGTTTGTCGGTTCCTGCACCACCAGATACTCTACCAAACCAGCCTTTGTTATTTTCTTTCTTTATAGTTAGGTTAATGGTTTTGTTATTAGCGTCACCTTTTTCACCAGAAAAAGCTTCAGATTTTGATTTTGTATCTGTAATCTGAACTTTTTCAATAATCTCTTTTGTTAAGTTTTTTGTAGTAATACTAGGGTCGTTACCGAAAAAAGGTTTTCCGTTTACTAAAATTTTATTCACTTCTTTTCCGTTAACGGTAATTTTACCTTCTTCATCAACCTCAACACCAGGTAGTTTTTTTAGTAAATCTTCAACATTAGCATCTTTTTTTGTTTTAAAAGATTTTACATTAAACTCTAAGGTGTCTTTTTTTATTGTGATAGGTGCTCTAGAGGTAACAACGATTTCATTAAGTAAGCTGCTTTCTTCTTCTAAATTGATGGTTCCTAATTCAAAATTCAATTTTTTATCTAAAGAAATAACTTTACTAAAGCTATTCATACCTACATATGATACAAATAATTTTAAGTTTTTGTGATACGCTTTACCTTCTAAAGAAAAACCTCCTTTATCATTTGAGATTGTGTAAGAAATAACAGTGCTGTCTTTTGCTTTTTCTAAATGGATTGTAGCAGCTTCAATAGGAGTATTCTCTTTCTTAGAATTTATCTTACCGGTTATTTTAAATTGATAAGATTGTGCTAGTATATTTGTAGCAAGTAGTAGGGTAAAAAATAAAAGTAGTTTTTTCATCATCTTTATAGCAAGTTAATTTATTAACAGGCAAAGGAAATGAAAAAACTACTTTTAAAATAGTTAATTTATGTTAAACCTATTTTATTTTTGTCTAAAATAGATAATGATAGGCACTCCGTTAAAATTATAATGTTGACGAAGTTGGTTTTCTAAATAACGTTTGTACGGCTCTCTAATATACTGAGGTAAATTTGCGAAAAAAGCAAATTGTGGCGTATACGTAGGTAACTGCATACAGTATTTAATTTTTACGTACTTTCCTTTAATTGCAGGAGGTGGATTTTGCGCTAAAATCTCTAACATCGTTTCATTCAATTTACTTGTTTGAATACGACGTTTTCTGTTTTCAAAAACTTCAACAGCAGATTCGATTGCCTTAAAAATACGTTGCTTTGTTAATACTGAAGTAAATATAATAGGCACATCACTAAAAGGAGCAATTGTCTGTCTTATTTTAGCTTCAAAATCACGCATGGTATTTGTTTCTTTCTCAATTAAATCCCATTTATTGACAAGTATAACAACACCTTTTTTGTTCTTCTCTGCTAACCAAAATATTTTTTCGTCTTGCCCTTCAAAGTCACGAGTTGCATCAATAACTAAAATAGCTACATCACAATGTTCAATAGCACGAACAGCTCGCATTACAGAATAAAATTCTAAATCTTCTTTTACTTTTGATTTTTTTCTAATCCCAGCAGTATCTACTAAGTTAAATTCAAAACCAAAACGATTGTATTTTGTGTCGATAGAATCTCTTGTTGTACCAGCTATATTGGTAACGATATTTCTGTCCTCACCGATTAAAGCATTGATAAAAGATGACTTTCCTGCATTAGGACGACCAACAATAGCAAAGCGAGGAAGTTCGTTTTCTTCAACTTCTTCTTCTTTAGGAATCTCTTTGGCAACAGCATCTAACAATTCACCTGTTCCACTACCGTTTATAGATGATATGGTATAATAATCACCTAATCCAAGGTTGTAGAATTCAACAGCATCTGCGTCACGCATTGCATTATCTACTTTATTTACAGCCATAATAAGTGGCTTCTTAACTTGTCGTAACATTTTTGCAACAGCATCATCCATAGGAGTAATTCCTTGCTCAACATCAACAACAAACACAATAATGTCAGCTTCTTCAATAGCTAGCTGTACTTGTTTGCGTATTTCTTCTTCAAAAATATCATCCGACCCGACAACATATCCACCAGTATCAATTACAGAAAATTCCTTTCCGTTCCATTCAGACTTTCCGTAGTGTCTATCTCTTGTAACTCCACTTACAGAATCTACAATAGCTTCACGACGTTGTACTAAACGGTTAAATAAAGTGGATTTACCTACATTAGGCCTTCCAACAATGGCTACAATACTACTCATTTTGCAAAAATTTGTGCAAAGATACAACTTACGTTATGAAATTAAGCCGAATTTTAAATAGTATGCTGTTTTTACAGCATTGTTACTTACTTATTTAAAATAATAAATAAGTAAGTGTATACTTTGTATTTTAAAAAAAAGTTAGTTAGTTGTAAAAATTATTTAATCCTTGTACCCGAATCGTTTTAACTGACGGTCGTTAGATCTCCAGTTTTTATTCACTTTCACATAAAGTTCTAAAAATACTTTTTTATCAAAAAACACCTCTAAGTCTTTGCGAGATTCTGTTCCAACACGTTTAAGCGCAGCTCCTTTGTGACCAATTATAATTCCTTTCTGAGTATCACGCTCTACCATAATGATAGCACGAATTTTTATGATGTCTTCTTCTTCAACAAATTCTTCAGTTTCTACTTCTATAGAATACGGAATTTCCTTCTTGTAGTGTGTTAGAATTTTTTCACGTATTTTTTCGTTCACAAAAAAACGTTCAGGTTTGTCTGTCAATTGATCTTTCGGATAAAAAGCAGGTGCTTCTGGTAATAACTCTTTAATTTTAGTAAAAACAGAGTCGATATTGAATTTTTCTAAGGCAGAAATTACATATACAAAGGCATTTGGCACTTTATTTTTCCAATATTCAATTTTTTCTTCAACCTCTTCTTGTGATGATTTATCAATTTTATTTAATAATAATATGACAGGAATATCACTGTGAATTATCTTATTAAAGAAAGCTTCATTTTTTAATTCTTTTTCGCCCACTTCAACCATGTAAATTAATATATCGGCATCATCAAAAGCAGCTTTTACAAAATCCATCATAGAATGTTGTAGTTCATAAGCAGGTTGAATAATACCTGGAGTGTCAGAAAAAACTACTTGATGGTTATCGTCGTTTACAATACCTAAAATACGGTGTCTTGTGGTTTGGGCTTTAGAGGTAATGATTGATAATTTTTCACCAACCAATGCATTCATTAAAGTTGATTTCCCAACATTTGGGTTTCCGATGATGTTTACAAATCCTGCTTTATGTGTCATGCTGCAAAGATAAGCTGTTTCAATTAAAAAAAGATTTTTTTATAAGGCTGTTATTGTAGGTGTTAAGAAAAAATTTGTTTTAAAAAGGTGTTTTGTTAGGATAGAAAGAATAAATAGCGGTATATTTGCACTCGAAATCGCGGGATAGAGCAGTAGGTAGCTCGTCGGGCTCATAACCCGAAGGTCACTGGTTCGAGTCCAGTTCCCGCTACTATAAAACACCTTACTTTTTTAAGTAAGGTGTTTTTTTATGCTCTTAATAGGTAGTTGTTTGCTTCAGTAAGATGGTTTTGTCGTTTTTCCTCAGGCATTTTATCAAACATATGAACTAGCATTCCTAATCGAGGATTTGATAAAAAGAAATCACGATGTGTATGCATAAATCGCCAAAAAAGCCCATCCCAAGTTTTTTGCCACTCACCTTTTTTATAATTACTCATTTTTAGTATATAATTACTGCCGCTTATATATGGCTTTGTAGCCATTAAACCTCCATCTGCATATTGGCTCATACCATAAACATTTGTAACCATTACCCAATCATAAGCATCAATAAACAGCTCCATAAACCATTTGTAAACTTCGTTTGGATCAAATTCACACAACATCATAAAATTCCCTAAAATCATCAACCTTTCAATGTGATGACAATATCCTGTTTGTAATAATTTTTTTATAGTTTTATCAATTGGTAAAATACCTGTAGTACCATTGTAAAAAGAAGCGGGTATTTTCTTTTTAAATTTCCAAAAATTAGTAGTTCTTTCGTCGCTTCCTCTGGCTTCATAAACACCCCTTATAAATTCTCGCCAACCAATAATTTGTCGAACAAAACCTTCTGTTGAGTTAATAGGTATTTTATTTTCTATAGCGTATAGTAAGCAAGCATCAATAATTTGTTTGGGTGTTATTAAACCTACGTTTAACATAGGAGTTAATACACTGTGGTTTAGTATTGAGTTTTCTGCTACAATAGCATCTTCATAAGTGCCAAAATCCATAAAACGATGTTCGAAAAATTGGAGCAACCATTGCTTTGTAGTTTTGTAATTTGTAGGATATAAAGAATATTCGGTAAGACTACCTAGGTTGTTTGAAAAATGTTTAGCTACATATTTTTTAGCCTCTATATAATAAGAGTCTACATCTGGAAAATGTATTATTGGAGGTGTTTTTTTAGCAGGATATTTTTTTCTATTTTCAGTATCAAATGTCCATTTTCCTCCGATGGGTTTGTTATCTGAATCTATAAGAATTTTACGTGCTTTTCGTTGAGCTATATAAAAAGGTGTTTGATGATATTTTTTATTATCCTTAGTAATAAGGGAAGAAATCTCTTTTTTAGTGTTTAGGAAAAGAGGAGAATTATATTTTTTGATTGAGATATCATTTTCTAAACAACTTTTCTCTATTCTTTTTTGAAGCCAATCGTCAGTAGTATCTATATAGTTTACGTGTGCTATTCCTTGTTCTTTTAAAAAAGGAATTAAAGTTCTTATGTCTGAATTTTTATTTACAGCTTCAATATAGTTAACCTCTATGCTTTTATCTTCTTTAAGAAAATTAGCGTATTTTTTTCATTGTTGCTCTATGAAAAGCTATTTTTTGTTTATGAAAATTATATTGTTTGAAAAATAAAAACTCTTCAATTAAATAGGTAGAAGCTTCTGTATTGAAAAGTGGTGATTTTTCAAATAATTGATGAGGAAATATAAGGTTTGCTTGTTTCATTTGTTTTTTCGGCAGCGTTGACTGCAGTATTTTACATCTTCCCAGTTTTTTTCCCATTTCTTACGCCAAGAAAAAGGTAGCTTACAAACGAGGCATGTTTTTTTAGGAAGGTGTTGTTTTTTCATTTTAGAAATTAAAATTTTACTTTTTTTTGTTAACGTGGGTGTTAAGAATTCTGTTTTTTTCTTTTTGTACAGTAGGATGTTTTTTGTGTGCCCATATTTTATCTCTAGCAGTACGGGCGCTTTCTTGTAGGTTTACAATTGGCAACGGATAGTCTTCACCAATAAAAGTTTCACAAAAAACCTGCTCTATATACGTCATTTTCCATGGTTCGTGAATATTGGCTGTAGGAACATTTGATAGTTCTGGAATCCATTTTTTTATAAATACACCTTGCGGATCATGTTCATAAGAGTTCTTTACAGGGTTGTATAATCTAACTGTGTTGATACCTGTTGTGCCTGCTTGCATTTGAAATTGAGGATAATGAATACCTGGTTCATAGTCTAAAAAATACCTAGCTAAATGATAAGTTCCCTCTCTCCAATCTTGATCGAGATTTAGAGTTAAAAACGACACAAGCATTGCTCGCATTCTAAAATTAATCCATCCAGTTTCCTCTAAAGCTCTCATGCAAGCATCAATTAAAGGATAACCAGTAGTTCCTGTTTTCCATGCTTTAATGAAGGCGATGTTTTTTTTATGTTCTAATAATTCATAACCTTTATTTATACAAAGAGTCTCATAACTAGATTCAACCTCAAATTTTTGAATAAAATGACAATGCCAATGTAAACGCGTTAACATTCCACTAAAAGCTCTATCATTGGTAGTTCCGTTAGGATGTGTACCTACAAATTTAAAAACTTGTTTAATACTGATGTTTCCCCAGGCTAAATAAGGAGAGAGTCGGCTACACGCCATTCTGCTTTCAGTGGGTTTTGATATGTGTTTATGGTAGTTAAAACCTCTTTTTAATGTAAATGATTTTAAGTAATGCCATGCATTTTGTTCCCCAGCAGGTTGGTGGTGTGAAGGGTAATTTTCTAATTTTGCTTTTAAATCCTTAGGTATTTTAAAAGGATGCGTTATGTTAATGCTTGTTTTATTAGAATACTCATTGTTAATAATGGGTTGATGCATTGTTTTATGCCATTCATTATTCCAATTTTTCCTATTATTAATACCTCTTAAAATACCATCACGCTGATATTGTTTCCAAAAAATTGAATTTTTTTCGCAAAAAATAGCTATTTTTTTATCTCGTTCCCAGGTTATTTGAGTACCACTTTCTTGATAGCTAAATAATTTATTTATATTAAAATTAGTGTTTAAGTAAGTGAAAATAGTTAAGCTATTTTCATAAAATAAATGCACACTTTTATTGTGTTTTTTTAAAGTGGTGTTAAGTACTTTTATAGAGTGGTATATAAAGCTAAGATGTCGTATGCTAGTATCTGGATACTCAATAATTTCAGGCTCAAATAAGTAGATAATTATATATGGAATATCTGATTTTTCAGCATTAAATAAAGGCTCGTGATCTAAAGAACGTATATCACGCTTTAGCCAAACAATATTTATAGTCTGTTTATTCAAATTTTTATCTCTTGCTTATTTTATTCCCAGAAATAGCTTTCTGACGAGAGCATTTAAACCTAGTTATGTCCGAATTACGTTTTTTTAAATGTTTTTGACTTACGCCACTATTTACACGTTTTCGCCATCGCTTAAAGCTAGATTCTTTTAAATTACCTCTCATTAATTTAATAACTTCTTTTTCGGGTAATTCAAACTGAAATAAAATAGCCTCAAAAGGAGTTCTGTCTTCCCAAGCCATTTCTATAATTCTATTTAATTCTCTTTCCGTAAATTTATGATTGTGTAATGCCATACTAAAATTAAATTTTTTCCCAAATTTGATCTACAGTCAAATAAAAACTCCCTAAAGGATTAAAGTTACATTCATTAGGAGATATGATTGATAAAAAATTTTCATTTTCATTTCTTTTGTACAAATGATAGATTTGACCGATAATAGGTTCAAAAGAAAATTTTGCAGCAAATATTAAGTTATTATACTCAAACTGTTGCATCATTTCTTTATATTCATCTTTAAGCTCCATATATTTGGCTGCTACTTTATGATTTATTTTATTAATGCTTCTGTTTTTCCAAGCAATTGTATCTGTAGTTGTAATTACCGGTGCTCCAACTGATGTTGCATATGGTTTAAGAGCTGCGTCGTATTTTTGAGTTTCTGTATTAAAAACTACATTGTCAGGTTTTTTATCTTGCGTCATAAAAAAAGGTTAATTCAGTTTTTCTATTTGTTTCATTATTTCTTCAGCTTCCATAGTCTTTTGATCACTCATTTTTCTGTTAACCGTAGATAAACCGTAGGCTTCTTTTAAAAGTTGTTTATATTGATCTTGTAATTTTTCTTTTGATGATTTTTTTTTAAACAATCCAAACATACACATAGTTTTTTGTAAGAATAAGAGGTGATTTTTATGTAAAGATACAAAACGTTTAATAAATACATATATTTGTTAAACAGAATAAATAATGCATGTTTTTTTTGACAAAAAAATTAATGTTTTTTTGTTTTAATGTAATTAAAAGTAGTACATTTGCATCCGAAATCGCGGGATAGAGCAGTAGGTAGCTCGTCGGGCTCATAACCCGAAGGTCACTGGTTCGAGTCCAGTTCCCGCTACTACAAAAGAGTAATCATTTATGGTTACTCTTTTTTTTTGTTTGCATATTTAAAAGTTAAACTTTTTAAATACAACCTAATTTAATAAAGAAAGATGTTATTTTTACAAAAAATAGAACAATCGTTTTAATTGTATAATAATGAAGAAATTAGTATCAATCTTACTATTTGTAATCAGTTTTGTTTCTTATGGGCAAATTCATAACCCTGTAAAGTGGACAACATCAGTAAAAAAAATATCAAGTCAAGAAATAGAGTTAATAGCCACAGCAACCCTAGATGATGAATGGCATATATACTCACAGGAAATACCAAAAGGAGGTCCTATACCTACATTGTTCTCATTTTTAGGTGATAAGAGGTATTTAAAAAAAGGAAATACAAAAGAAGGGGAAGGGCATGTTGTAGATGATGAAATGTTTGATATGCGTATAAAATACTTTAGCAAAAAGGCAACCTTTAAACAACGCATAAGATTAAAAAGTGAAGAGAAGTTTATAATCAAAGGTACAGTAGAGTACATGGTTTGTTCTGATGAAAATTGCTTACCGCCTAAAGAAGAAGATTTGTATTTTGCAATTAATTAAATAAAACATCAATAACGTTTAGATGAAAAGAATAATTATACTACTGTTTAGTTTATTAATAAACATAACAGTTACGGGTCAGATATTTAATCCTATAAAGTGGACAACTAAAGTAGAAAAAATATCAGATTCAAAATTTAAATTAATAACAGAAGCGACTATAAAGGAAAACTGGAGTCTTTATTCTCAAGAAGTACCAAAAGGAGGGCCCATACCAACCACTTTTACTTATGATGATAACGGTGGTAGTTTAAAATTAGTAGGAAACACAAAAGAGCCTAAAGGAAAAGTTAAATTCACAAAGCTTTTTAGTGAAGAAGGAATGAATATTAAGTCATTCGCTTACAAAGCTGTTTTTGAACAAGAAGTAGAATTAGTAGACTTAAAAGTTAAAGAGGTAATTGCATTTGTTGAATTTATTGCCTGTACAGACGAAAAGTGTTTGCCTCCAAAAGAAATTGATTTAGTTTTTGATTTGACAAAGAGCGTTTCTAAGAGTAACGTGATTGCTAACAAAACTAAATCTGATGATGATTCTGAAGAAAGTAAAAAAGGACTGCTAAGTATTTTCTTTATTGCTTTTTTATCTGGTTTTGCAGCATTGTTAACACCTTGTGTTTTTCCGATGATTCCTATGACGGTAAGCTTTTTTACCAAACAAAGTAAAAGCAAAGCTAAAGGAATAAAAAATGCAATTATTTACGGAATATCAATTATCGCAATTTATGTTTTGCTGGGCACTGTTGTAACCGGAGTTTTCGGAGCCGATGCTTTAAATGCTCTGTCAACTAATGTATGGTTTAATATTTCTTTTTTCTTGATTTTAGTAATTTTCGCAGTATCATTCTTAGGTGCTTTTGAAATTACTTTGCCTAGTTCTTGGGCTACAAAAGTAGATTCTCAAGCGGATAGAGGAGGTTTAATAGGTATATTTTTTATGGCGTTAGCTTTAGCAATTGTTTCTTTTTCTTGTACAGGGCCAATTGTTGGTACATTATTGGTTGAGGCAGCATCAAAAGGAGGATTAGCACCAATTATAGGCATGCTAGGTTTCTCATTAGCAATTGCATTACCATTTGCATTATTTGCTGCTTTTCCTGGTTGGTTAAATTCATTGCCAAAATCAGGTGGATGGTTAAATACTGTGAAAGTGGTATTAGGATTCTTAGAATTAGCTTTAGCGTTTAAATTTTTATCGAATGCCGATTTAGTAATGCAATTACACTTGCTAGAAAGAGAAGTGTTTATTGCTATATGGATTGCTATATTCGGAGCTTTAACCCTGTATTTACTTGGTAAAATACAATTGCCACACGATAGTCCACAAAAACATATTTCTGTAGGAAGATTATCTTTAGGTTTGGTTGTAGGAGCGTTTACTATTTATATGTTGCCTGGTTTATGGGGGGCACCTTTAAACTTAATTAGTGCTTTTCCGCCACCACAACATTATAGCGAATCGCCATACGGAGTAGGGTATACAAAACAAAGTGCAATTACTGTTTCTAATAATGAATCTGATACTCATAGTAATTTACCAGAAGGAGCACATTTAATGCCTCCTCACGATATTATTTCTTTTCATGATTATGATAAAGGATTGGCTTATGCTAAAAAAATAGGTAAACCTGTAATGATAGATTTTACTGGTCATGCTTGTGTTAATTGCCGTAAGATGGAACAGAACGTTTGGGTAAAGCCTAAAGTACTTAATGTTTTGAAAAATAAAGTTGTTTTAATATCTTTATATGTTGATGATAAAAGAGCTTTAAAAGAAGATGATATTGTTGATTCTAAATTAAATCCTGGTAAAAAATTAAAATATATCGGTCAAAAATGGAGTGAATTACAAACATTAAAATACAAAGCAAATTCGCAACCATTTTATGTTTTAATGGCGCACGATGAAACTAATTTAATACCACCTGTGTCTTACACGCCAAATGTTGATGAATATTATAATTGGTTAGAAAAGGGTATCGCTAATTTTTAAGAATAGATTTCAAATAAAAACCACTTTAGAGAATTCTAAAGTGGTTTTTATTTGAAATTATATGATTAGAGTTTATTGTTATAAATTTTATCAACGGTTATGATTCTATAAGTATTAGCATTTACTGTTATTTTTATATTATTAGTATTATTCGAAATGTAAAAATTCTTGCCAATTTTTTCAAAAGACTTTAAATCAGTTTCTTTTATTAATTCATAAATCAAATTTTGTATTTCCTTTTTTGAAAATGAAACTGCTAGTTTTTTATTAATTCGTTGATAAACTAGTTCGGTGTAGCAATGTTTTTCTAAAATATCTTGTTTATTTATAACCATTTTAGCTTAGGGAGTATAACAATCAAAATTATGTAAATAATACAAGCGTATTAATTAGGCTTTTTTGTAGAATGTTTTTTTATGCCTAGTATATAAATTGAGGCACCAGTTTGTTTAATTTATTAGAAAAAACCCTTCAAATTTCTTAAAATTAATAAAACGAAACTGGCACTTTTCAATTTCTTTTTCTAATACAAAAGTAAAATTAGTTTCGTTAATTATTATAAATTAATCGTTAAAATTTATAGAAAAATCAGTAGTTACGTAAAGTTATAGTTAACAGATGTATATGGTTTTAACCAGGGTTTTTATAGTCGATAATAATTAAAAAATACACCTAATTATTTTATTGAGGGTATTTATTATCTCACTTGTTTTATATTTGAAGGCTATTAGTAATTAAAATGTTATGAAAAAGATTATAGTCCTGTTTTTTTTAATTTATTTATCTAAAACATACGGACAGGAAACATTACCTATATATGCAGATTATTTATCTGATAATGTTTACTTATTGCATCCAACCGCAGCAGGTATTGGAGATTGCGGTAAATTGCGCTTAACAGCACGCCAGCAATGGATTGGAGTTAAAGAAGCTCCTTCCTTACAAACAGCAAGTTTTCATGCTAAATTCAATGAAAACTCAAATGCAGCTTACGGGTTTATTCTTTTTAATGATAAAAATGGGTATCACTCTCAAAAAGGTTTACAAGCTACTTATGCGTATCATTTAAACTTAGGAAATGATAATTTATTTAAACAGCTATCATTTGGTTTATCAATGTCTGTAGTTCAAAATGAGGTAGATCAAACAAGGTTTGTTAATGACCCTACTGTTAGCCAAATAGTGCAGAGTGATTTTTATTTCAACGCAGATTTTGGACTTTCTTATCACCATAAAGGTTTTTCATCGTATTTTACTGTAAAAAATATTATGCTATCAGCAAAAAACGATTTAAATCCAGATTTTGAATCTCTTAACTTAAGAAATTATATTGTAGGGTTGGGTTATTTTTTCGGAGATGAAAATAAATTACAATTCGAGCCATCTGTGATGTTACAGTATAAAGAACAAACAGGTGAAAAGATTGCTGACGTAAATTTTAAAGTTTATAAGAAATTAGAAACAGCTCAGTTGTGGGCGGCATTGTCTTATCGCAGAAGTATAGATAGTAGTTTGTTTGGTGATGCTCATTATATTACTCCAATAGTTGGGGTAAATTATAATAACTTAATGTTTTCATATACATACACACAGCAAAGTGGAGACGTGGTTTTTTCTAACGGTGGATTTCATCAATTATCTTTTGGAATAAATGTGCTATGTAGAAAGCGTAGAGGATCAGCTTGTCCTAATATAAATGGAAGTTTTTAAAAATCTAAATTGGCCACAGTCGCTTTTTTATAATCCTCTAAAATAAAATCTAAAACGGTTTTATCTTTATTTATATAAAAAACGTTTTTAATATTAGCATTTGAATTAGACATAAGACCTTCTCTGATTAAGATGTTCTTTGTTTGTTTTGCAACAGCTTCACCTGAATCTATAATTTTTATATTATCCCCTATTATTTGTCTTATTTGAGGTATTAAATACGGGTAATGTGTACAGCCTAAAACAATACAATCACATTTAGAGATAAGCATTGGTTTTAAATGTTTATGTAATAAACCTGTCATCGCTGTTGAGTGTATATCACCTTTTTCAATAAGTTCAACTAAGCCAGTGCCAACTTGTTCTATAATGGTAATATTTTGATTAATAGTTGCTGATGTTTCTTCAAATAAACGGCTATTAAGAGTTCCTTTAGTAGCCAAAATACCGATAATTCCAGTTTTAGTTTGAATAGAGGCAGACTTAATAGCTGGCTCTATACCTATAATAGGTATGCTATAATTATCCCTTAAATAGTCTATGGCGTTTGTTGTAGCGGTATTACATGCTACAACTATAAGTTTACAACCGTTATCTATTAAAAATTCTGTATTCTTAATAGATAAGTCTAAAATTTCTTTCTTTGATTTTTGACCATAAGGAGCATTTTTACTGTCAGACAAGTATATGGTACTCTCATTTGGTAATAGTTCGTGAATTTCTTTCCAGATAGAAGTACCACCTATTCCAGAATCAAAAATACCAATAGGTTGTTGATTATCTTTTTTCATAATATAACAAAAATAAAAATCCTGCTGAATTCAGCAGGATTTTTTGTAATATATTTTAAGTTTTAATTAGAAACCTAATTTAGCTTTAACAGCACCGTAAATATCTTCACCTTTATCATAAACGATTAATCCTTTACCTGGTGCAGAATCAAATACATAAATTATTCCTTTAGCAGCAGCAACATCTTTAATTGCTTGCTCAGCTTTCTTTAAGATAGGAAGTGTTTTTTCTTGGTATTTTTTTTGCATTTCCTGACCAGCAGCTTGTTCAGCTTGTTTGATTCTTTGTGAGTCTTGTTGAATTTCTAAACCTCTCTTTTGATTTACTTCTTGTGTTTGGCTTTTACCTTCTGCTTCGTACTTCTTCATTTTAGCTTGTACAGTTTTATACATAGCCTCAATATCATCACGGTAAGTTTTGTTTAATTTTTCTAACTCAGCCTTCATAGATTTAGTCGCAGGCATTTCAGATAATAACTTATCAGTGTTTATATGTGCAGTTTTTTGTGCATTTGCCACACTACTTAATCCAATTGTGAAAATTGCAACTAATACTAACGTCTTAAAATGTTTCATCTTTGTTTTTAATTTAATTTATGTTCTTTATTCTTGGTTTATTTATTTTTGGATTCAGCCTCTTTTCTTGCTTCATCTTGAGCCTTTCTTAAAGCTTCTCTCTTTTGCTTTAATAACTTTCTTGCTTTGGCTCTTTCGTCTAATTTAGACTGTCTGTTCTTTTGAATTTTCTTTAGCTTAGCAAGCTTATCATTTTGCCTTTTCTTTCTAAGCGCTTCTTTTTTAGCGATTTTATCTTTTTGAGAATCACTCAAACTTTCGTTTTTAAGTAGTTCTTTTTTCTCAGCTATTTTATCTCTCTTCGCTTGTTTTTTCTGATCAATGTTTATTATTTTAACAATAAGTTCGCTAATATCGTGTTTTTTGTTTGAATATAACATAACAAGCTCACTAGATTTATCAAAAACAAAATCATATTTTTTTCTAGAGGCAATTGATTGAACGGCATTGTAAACTTGATCTTGAATAGGTTTTATTAATTGCTTTCTTAAATTATACATATCTCCCTTTGGGCCAAAGTATAACGATTCTAACCTGCGTAAAGATTCTTGTTTAATAGTAATGTCTTCTTCACGTTCTTCAATCAAATCTTTTGTTAAGATAGCTTTTTCGTTTGTTAAATCTGTTTTTAAAACTTCTATAGCTCTCGCTTCTTTATCTAATTTTTTTTTCCATTTTTCAACTTTCGCATCTAAAGAATTTTGTGCCTCCAAATATTCGGGTATATTTTGAAGAATATATTCCATGTCGATATAGGCAATACGCTGACTTTTTTGCCCAACAGCAATAGTTGTAATAAGTAAAAGAACGATTGATAAAATACTTTTTTTCATGTTATTATAATGTATTTAGAAAAAACCGTGCCAAAAAACGTTTATTAGAAATGTAAGTTTTTAGAACTGTCTCCCGATAATAAAATGTGTTTGCCATCCAGATTTTTCAGTTAAGCCAGGTAAAGGGTCAAATCCATGTGCGAAATCAATACCTAATAAACCAAATGCTGGCATAAATATACGTATACCCAATCCTGCTGAACGCTTTAGTTGAAACGGATTAAATTCACTAAAATTGTTGTAAGAATTACCAGCTTCTAAAAACCCTAAAGTATATATTGATGCAGAAGGTTTATCCGTTATAGAATAACGTAATTCCATCTGAAATTTGTTATATATAGCTCCACCGTCAGTCGATGATATTCTGTTATTTTCATATCCTCTAAGACCTACCGTTTCTCTACCATCTAGTTGTCCTTGGGCAATACCATCACCACCAACAAAGTATCTCTCTACAGGCGTTAAACCTAATTCACTGTTATAGCTACCTAAGTAACCCATCTCGAAATTAGACATTAACACTAATTTGTTATTTGAAGATAGTGATGTATACCATTTTCCTTTTGCAGAAAGTTTATAGTACTCAAGCCATCTGTATTTATCAGATAAATAAGCTTGTCTTTCATCATTTGTAGGATTTTCATCTTCTGTATAATCTTTTCCATTAACTAACGAGTATGGAAAGGTTGCTTTTGCTTTAATAGTAAATTCAGATCCATAACTAGGGAATATTAAACTAGGCCCTGTAGAATTACGACTAAAAGCAATACTATATGCTAAATTGTTTAAATTTCCGTCACTAATAACATCATTAGATGAACCTACTCTGTAACCATAGTTTTGTAAATCGATTCTTTGGAAACTTATGTTTTGTGATAAAGAAAAATAATCATCAGGCCAGCTTAAACGTCTACCTAAACCGATAGAAGCTCCAATAATACTTAAACTTTGGTTTTTATCTACGCTGTTTGTTGTAAAATCATATCGATATTGATTTGATAAATAAACAGAAAAAGATAATGATTGTGGTTTTTTACCACCTAACCATGGTTCTGTAAATGAAAAACTATAGGTGTTATAGGTTCTACTTGCTTGTAAACGCAATGATAATTTCTGACCATCACCCATTGGTAAAGGCTTGTAAGCTTCTTTGTTAAAGATATTTCTAAAAGAAAAATTATTAAAAGACAATCCTAAAGTTCCTATAAATGATCCACCTCCATAACCACCTTGTAGCTCAATCTGACTTCCTCCTTTTTCTACTACAGAAAAATCAATGTCAGCGGTTTTATCTTGGTAGTTTGGTTTTACATCAGGGGTTACATTGGCATCGAAAAAACCTAACTGACCAATTTCACGAATAGATCTAATGATGTTTTGGCGACTAAATAAATCTCCTGGTTTTACACGTAATTCCCTGTAAATAACATGGTCATTTGTTTTTTCATTACCTGTAACGGTAACTTTTTTAATAGTAGCTTGTTCATCTTCACGAATACGAACTTCTACTGTAATAGAATCATTATCTACTTTAGTTTCTATAGCGTTTATTTGTGAAAATAAATAACCATTATTATGATAAAGAGTCTGAATGTCTTGTGAGTTTGGAGTACCGTCACCAGAAATTCGCTCTTTTAAAACTTTACCATTATATACATCACCTTTATCAATACGTAGTAGGTTTTGTAAAAATTTATCTGAGTATTGCTTATTTCCAATAAATTTAATTTCATTAAAACGATACTGACGTCCTTCTTCTAAAGTAATGTAAAGGTTAATTGTGTTGTCATCATTCCAAGTAAGTTTATCTGATAAAATACGTGCATCACGATATCCTTTTTCACTATATTTTTCAAGAATACTTTCTAAATCTTCTTTGTAATCATCTAATATATATTTTGATGATTTCCAGAAACGGCCAAAAATTTTACGCTTTGTATTTTTCATTATCGCGCGTAAGGTGTTGTTTGACATTGCCTTGTTACCGATAAAATTAATTTCTTTAATTTTTATACGATTTCCTTTATCAATAAAAATATCCATACTAACAGTGTTTATGTCAGATGTGTCTTTTTTTGTATTTAAAGATACTTTGGTCTTTAAAAATCCTTTATCGGTATATTTCTTTTTTATATAATTTCTAGTGGTCACGATTAAATTATCGGTAACCATAGTTCCTTTTTTAAGTTCGGTATCTTTTTTAAGTTCCTTTGCTTTAGATTTGCTAACGCCAGCAATTGAAATATTTGTTAATTGAGGCAGCTCAGTAACATCAAATAAAAGATAAACAGTTTCACCATCTTTTTTAGAAAGGTAAACGTCAACTTCACTAAACTGCTTGCTTTCATAAAGTTTTTTAATAGCGCTGGTAAGTTTATCTCCTGGTAGTTTTATTTCTTGACCATCAACTAAACCAGTGTAAACTCTTATGGTTTGCTCACTAAACTTTTGTAAACCAGTAACAGTAATTCCACCAAGTATGTATTGCTCTCCTTTTTTATAAGAAATAGCATTACCAGTAGTGGTGCTGTCTTTAGTGCTTGTGTTTTGTGCTTGTGTATTCGCCGATAAAAAGGCGATTAAAAATACTACTAAATAAGAATATTTATTCATTGGTCTCAATCTGTTCACTTGTTTTTCCAAACCTTCTTTCTCTGTTTTGATAATCTATTACAGCGTCAAAAAGATCTCCTCTTCTATAATCTGGCCATAAGATTTCGGTAAAATGTAATTCGGCATATGCTATTTGCCAAAGTAAAAAATTACTGATTCGTTGTTCACCACTAGTACGTATCATTAAATCAACGTCGGGCAAATTAAATGTATATAAATGGTTATTTATAATTTTTTCATCTATTTTTTCAATATCTAGCTCGTTATTAACAACTTTTTTAGATATGTTTTTGATTGTGTTAACAATTTCTTCTCTAGAACCATAACTTAAAGCAAAGGTTAAGGTGATTTTAGTATTGTTTTCAGTTTCACTAATAACCTTTGCAAGTACTTTTTGTGCACTTTTAGGCAGGCTATCTATATTACCAATAGCATTTATTTTTACATTTTTGCGTTGAAACTCTGGTAGCTCTTTTTTTAACGTACTAACAAGTAAGCTCATTAGCGCATCTACTTCTAGCTTAGGTCTGTTCCAGTTCTCTGTAGAAAAAGCATAAAGAGTAACATATTTCACTCCTATTTCAGATGCGGCATCAGCTGTTTCTCTTATTGCTGTAAGTGCATTTCGGTGGCCAAAAACACGTTGCATTCCTTTACCTTTTGCCCAACGACCGTTACCATCCATAATAATAGCAATATGATTTGGTACTTTTTGTAAGTTAATACTGTGTAATTTGTCTTTCATATTTATTCTGCTAAGCCTTTGTAGCAAGGCGGTCTTCCAAAACTATAAACAATAGAAATACCAGTAAACATGTACCAGTCGTTACCTGTGCCTCCAAAATTAAAGTTGTTAATTTTATCTGTAGTAAAATCTATATCATCTACTAAAGTAAATCTAATGCCTGTTTCTAAGGCAATAGCTAAGTGGTCATCTAAGCGTCCTTTAATACCTATTCCTAAAGGTAAAGAATAGGAAAATTTATTTTTTAAACGAATAGTAGTTGGGGAAGTTCTTTCTACCGGACTTGTGTAGTTAAATGCAGCAATTTCAGCGAGTATATAAGGAGTAAAGGTTGTTTTATAATTACTAATATTATAATCGAAAAAATTAAACTCTATACCAGCAGCAAACTCATGTATGTTGTTTGAGAATAAATTGCCTCTGTTTTGGCGAAATAAATTCTCAGAATCTTTATCATCGGCACTAATAGGTATGTATGTATAGGTTCCTCTTAATGCGATTCTTGGGTTTAAATTGTATTTGTAAATCAAACCACCACCAAGTTCATTAGGGTATATATAATTGCTTCGTCCTATATCTCCAACATAATTTGTTCCCCCTACGAATATACCTACTTCGTGAGTTTGTGATTGTATTGTGATTGCTGCAAAAGCAAATAATATGAATAGAAAAGTTTTCCTCATAATAAAAATAGCGTGCAAATATAGGGAAATGAATTTGCTTTAAAAAGTTAATAATCTGTCTTTTTGATTAACTTTTTTTTAAGTGATTTATTGTAATAAAGCACAATTATAAAGATTCGTTTCGGGTGTCTTCTCCCCATAAAAGTTTACCTCGTAGCGTTTTTAAATGCGATTGGTTGTTAAGTAAAATGCTTTTTATAGAGAAAGATGCTTTTTGTATTTTAATTTTTGTGCCTTCAGAAACTGTAGTGATTCGAGAGTCTAATGAGATTAGGTAATCTTTTTCACGAGCACTAACTTCTAAATCAATTAGTGTATCGTCAGGTATCACCATTGGTCTCGCATTTAAATTATGGGGTGCAATAGGGGTAATTACAAAGCTTTTAGAGTCTGGCAAAATAACAGGACCGTTACAGCTTAAAGAATAGCCAGTAGAACCTGTTGGAGTAGATATAATTAAACCGTCTGCCCAGTAATTTGTTAAATACTCTTTATTTAAATAGGTTTTTACACCAATCATTGATGTGGTGTTTCTACGAGCTATGGTTATTTCGTTTAAAGCAAAATCTAATTCTTTAAATTCTTCTGCTTGTGGAGATGTTTCTATTTGTAGTAAAGACCTAGCTTGTGTTGTATAACTTTTCTTTAATAAAAGATCAATAGCTTCGTCAATTTGATTTTTCTGAACGGTTGCTAAAAAACCTAACCGCCCAGTATTTATGCCTAAAACAGGAATGTCTAAATGACGGATGTAAGTAACTGCTCTTAAAAAAGTTCCGTCTCCACCTATGGTAAACATTATGTCGAAAGAGTTCGATAAATCATTAAAATGAGCATATGTAGGATACTTCTTAGTTAAAGAATCGTTTTTAACTAATAGGCTGTAAAACTCTTTTTCAAAAAAAACAACAATTTTATTCTTCTCTAAAGCTGATACTAATATTTTAATTTCCTTTTCAGCAGTAATTGTGTAAGCTTGACCGTAAATAGCTACTTTTTTCACTTGTAATATTTTTTTAAGGTAAAGAAATGTAAACTACATCTCTAGGTATTTTTTTAAATAAGAAGCCCTGTCTTTTAATTCTTCTAAGTAAAAATCATCTTCATGTTTTGTGATAACATGGTAGTCATATCTGCGAAAAGTTTGAATGATTTCGTTTATTTCCTCAGTAATAATTTTTAAGGTAACCTGAATGTTGTCTTGATTTTCAGAAGAGGTATAAAGGCCTAGTAATTTGGCGCCGTTAGTTTCTACTATCTGAGCAATTTCTCCCATAGAAGTATCATTCTTGTTCTTCTCGATAATTAAGGTTTCACTTTCGTTGTGTAAAAAAGGGCTATCGGCAAAAGCATCTAAAATGTCACTTAATTCATAATAACCAACATAATTCATCTCTTTATTTAAAACAGGAATTAAATTACAATCATTATCTGCAAATAACACAATTAAGTCTAAAAGCGTTGCCTTTTCGTTCGAGTAAAAATGATCAAGCAAATAAGCGTATTCACTAAGTGGTAGTTCTTTGTTTTCGATCGTATGAACATCACTTTCGGGTAAGCAACCAACTAGTTTTCCGTTTTCAACAATAGGAATATGAGTTATAGGTAAATCCTTACATACTTTTAAAGCGCTTTTTACAGTGCTTTTTAAAGTAAGTGCTTTAATTTCTTTAAGTATAAACTCGTTCACATTCATTACTACGAATATAGTTTAAAATGTTTTAATGATTATCTTTGTAGCCTAATTTTATGAGATGACAAAGTTAAGTGTAAATATTAATAAAGTTGCTACGTTACGTAATTCTAGAGGTGGAAATACACCAGATTTATTAAAGGTAGCAACCGATATTCAGGATTTTGGTGCACAAGGAATTACAATTCACCCAAGACCAGATGAACGTCATATTCGTTATCAAGATGCGTATGATTTAAAATCGATTGTAACTACCGAATATAATATTGAAGGAAATCCGATTGATCAATTCATGAAAATGGTGTTGGAAATAAAGCCAACACAAGTAACGTTGGTGCCAGATAGTGTAGATACTTTAACGTCGAATGCTGGTTGGGATACTGTAGCGAATCAATCGTATTTACAAGAAGTAATTTCAGAGTTTAAAAATAACGGAATTAGAACTTCAATTTTTATAGATACTGATTTAAAGTTGATTGAAGCTGCAGCCAAAACAGGTGCGGATCGTATTGAATTATATACCGAAGAATTTGCAACTCAGTATGATTTGGGTAATAAAAATGCAGTAAAATCATATGCAGATGCTGCAATTTTAGCACACGAATTAGGTTTAGGTATTAATGCAGGGCATGATTTAAGTTTAGAAAATATTAAATTTTTTAAAGAGAGTATTCCTCATTTAGCAGAGGTTTCTATAGGGCATGCACTTATCTCTGAATCGTTATATTTAGGTTTAGAAAATGTGGTGAATATGTATTTACATAGATTACAATAATAATTTTTTAATATCTCCTCGAGCATTACTAAAGCAAAGTATATTTTGTTGTAAGTAGTGGGTGTAGCTCAAAAGAGAGGTTGATTTGGGTCTCAACTATGATCGGCCTGATAAACTCCAAAATAAATGAATAATAACCAGATTTTGCATTCTAGAATAATAGGTGAAGGAAAACCGTTGTTAATTTTACACGGATATTTTGGTATGGGTGATAATTGGAAAAGTCATGCCAATAAATTAGGGGAAGACGGATTTGAAGTGCATTTGATAGATCAACGAAATCATGGTCGTAGTTTTCATTCTGATGAATTTAATTACGAAGTAATGGTTGCCGATTTGTATAATTATATACAACATCATAATTTAGAAAAGGTAGATTTATTAGGGCATTCTATGGGTGGAAAAACAGTAATGTTATTCGCTACCCAATATGTTGATTTGGTTGGTAAATTGGTAGTTGCTGATATTTCACCAAGAATGTATCCGCCACATCATCATGATATTTTAGAGGCTTTGAATTCGGTTGATTTTAAAATTCAAGATTCACGAAGCTTAATAGATGAGAAATTAGCTGGATTAATTCCGGAAGTAGGTGTGCGACAATTTTTATTAAAAAGCGTGTATAGAAAAACGAAAGAGCAATACGGGTTTCGTTTTAATTTGAAATCGTTGACTGAAAATAATAACGAAGTAGGTGAAGCTTTGCCTTCGTTTACTGTTTTTGAAGGTGAAACTTTGTTTTTGAAAGGTGAAAATTCAGGTTATATTTCGGTAAATGAAGAGCCAATTATCAGTGCGCATTTCCCGAATTCTACCATAAAAAAGATAGCCAACGCAGGGCATTGGTTGCATGCTGAAAATCCGACTGATTTTTATACAGTGCTTATTGGTTTTTTAAAGTAATTTTAATTATCTACAACGTATCGGTTATGGTTAGTAGGGGGATTAAAAGTAGTTGATTTTCGATTAAGTACCAAAACCCGTATTATCTATAGCCATTGTTTGCGGTGTTTTTTATTCTATCCATAGATTTCCAATTGAATATGTTTTCGCTTTTCCGCTTATTATTACCCTGTCTTTTTTATTTTGGCATTGTAATTTTCCAATTCTATCGGAAATTTGTATTGCATTTAATTCATTTTTTCCAAGTTTTAATGACCAAAACGGAATTAATGAGCAGTGAGCTGAACCTGTTACAGGGTCTTCTAAAATCGACGCTTGAGGCGTAAAAAATCTCGATATAAAATCACAGTTTTCTCCTTTTGCTGTAATAATTACTCCGCCAGGATCAAGATTTATTTGGTCAAATATTTGTCTGTCAATTTTGATGTTTTCAACTTCTTGCTCTGTTTCGTAAACTAATAAATAATCTCTTGACTTATAAACTTCTTTCGGTTGTATATTTAATGATTTTTTAATTATTTCAGGTAATTCTGAAACAATGGGCATTCTTGAAGGGAGGTCCAAACTATATAAATTATTCTTTATAGAAACAATCAAATCTCCACTTAATGTTTCAAATATTATTTTGTCTTTAGGGTAGTTTAAAATTGACTTTAGACAATGAGCAGCCGCAAGTGTTGCATGTCCACATAAGTCCATTTCAATTTCTGGAGTAAACCATCGCAAATGTATTTTATCACCGTTGTCTACAAAAAAGGCAGTTTCAGCAACAGCATTTTCTTTAGTGATTTGCAGCAATGTGCTATCAGGTAACCAATCTTTTAAAGGAACAACACAGGCGGGGTTTCCGCCAAATATTTTATCCGTAAATGCATCTATTTGATAGAGTTCAAGTTTCATTCTTGTTCGTTCTTGTAAATTAATGACAACTTTAAAGATATTCCGAGTTTTAATTCGAAATATCAATAGTTAGCGAAGTTACTAGAAAACGTGTTAATAATCAACTTAAGTTTTCTATAGTCATTGCTCAGTTTTTGTGAATACTCTTATGTACTGACAAAACTGCAGGTTTTTGGTTTTGGTACGATTATCGCTTTTTATCAGTAAAACATAAAAGTAATGAAACTATTTTTAAAATTATTGCTAACTGCGTTGGCAGTTATCATATTAGCAAGTGTATTACCAGGTGTGGTTGTAACAAGTTATATAACAGCAATAATTGTAGCTGTAGTAATTTCGTTATTAAATATGTTTGTACGTCCGTTATTAGTGTTTTTTACATTACCAGCAACTATTGTAACGCTTGGGTTGTTTTTATTTGTAATTAATGCTGTAATTATTTTATTAGCAAGTAGCTTAGTTACGGGGTTTGCAGTAAGCGGATTTTTTACAGCACTTTTATTTAGTGTTTTGTTGTCAGTTTTCAGGTCGTTCTTATTTTCGTTGTTAAATGATGATAAAAAATAGCTGAAAACGAAAGAGTTAAACCTTTTGCAGAAAAGGTAAAAATAAACTAATTTTGCACCCGATTTTAAAGAAACATATTTTAAGATGAATATTACAAAAGAAAACGTAGATGCGTTAAACGCAGTTATAAAAGTTGATATAGTTGCTGAAGATTACCAAGCTACAGTAACAAAACAATTAGAAGATTACCGTAAAAAAGCAAACATTCCAGGATTTAGAAAAGGTCAAGTACCAATGGGAATGGTTAAGAAGCAATACGGAAAATCAATAATGATTGATGAAGTAAACAAGCTTTTACAGCAATCGTTAAATAAATATTTAGCAGAAGAAAAATTAGATATTTTAGGGAATCCATTACCAAGAATAGAAGATAATTTTAATTGGGATGCTGAAAAGTTTTCTTTTGAATTTGAATTAGGATTAGCTCCTGAGTTTGATGTAAACTTAAAGCCTAAAAACAAGGTTACGAAATATAACATTATCGCAACTGATGAGTTATTAACAAAAGAAATTGAAAATATTCAAACTCGTTACGGTAAAATTTCACCTATAGATGCAGCTACAGAAGGAGCTAACATTACAGGTACATTTGTAAACGAAGCTGAAGAGATTAATAAGAAATCAACAATTTCTGTAAAAGATATTAAAGGTAAAACAAACTTAAAGAAGTTTGTAGGTGCTAAAGTTGGTGATGTTTTAGAATTAAACACAAAGAGTTTATTTGAAGACGAGCACAAGTTGCAGGAGGCTTTAGGTGTTGCTCACGAAGCGGTTCATGATTTAGACGTTGCTGTTACTTTTACAATTGAAGAAGTTACAAAAACAGAAGCTGCAGAATTAGATAAAGAGTTATTTGATAAATTATTTGCAGACGGAAGTGTAAGTACAGTATCTGATTTAAAAGATAAAATTAAAGAAGACGCAGAAAAGCAATTTCAACAACAAGCAGATCAGCAATTATTAAATGCAATTACTGAAAACTTAGTTGACAATACAAAATTTGAGTTACCAACAGAATTTTTACAAAAGTGGTTGCAAACTGCAGGTGAAAAGCAATTAACTGCTGATGAAGCTGTAGCTGAATATAATAAATCTGAAAAAGGTTTACGTTACCAATTAATCGAAGGAAAGGTTATGAAGGATAACGATATTAAGATTGATTATAAAGAATTAGTGGATTATGCAAAAGGATTTATCCGTTCGCAAATGGCACAGTTTGGTAACATGAATCCAGAAGAAAAAGAGTTAGACGATATCGCTGGTAGAGTATTACAAAACCAAGAAGAAGCTCAGAAATTACAATCTCAATTAATTAGTCAAAAATTATTAGCTTTTTATAAAGAGAATATGAGTTTTGATTCTAAAGAACTTTCTTACGAAGATTTCATCAAAGAAGTATACAAATAAATGTCATTGCGAGGAACGAAGCAATCTGTTTATTAAAAACTAAATTGGTTCAATTAATTTATACTTCGTAAGGACAAAATAGACAAGAAACCTGAATGTAAATTCAGGTTTTTTTAGCCATAAACGGTAGCAATATACTAACGAAATAGTTCTTATATTTACACCATATAACCCAAAAAACATTTTTAAAATGGATTACGGAAAAGAATTCGAAAAATACGCAACAAAGCACCACGGAATAAACAGTACATATTTAGGTAAAATAACAAGTAGTTTAACGCCATATATTATGGAAGAACGTCAGATGAACATTACCCAAATGGATGTTTTTTCTCGTTTAATGATGGACAGAATTATCTTTTTAGGTACAGGAGTTAACGACCAAGTAGCCAATGTAATTCAAGCACAATTATTATTCTTAGAAAGTGTAGATGCGAGTAAAGATATTTCAATCTACATTAACTCTCCAGGAGGAGGTGTTTATGCAGGTTTAGGTATTTATGATACAATGCAATTTATAAAGCCAGATGTAGCAACAATATGTACAGGTATGGCAGCATCTATGGGAGCTGTTTTAATGTGTGCGGGAGCTAAAGGAAAACGATCTGCGTTACCACATTCTCGTATTATGATTCACCAACCAATGGGAGGTGCTCAAGGACAGGCTTCTGATATGGAAATTACCGTAAAAGAAATCGGGAAGTTAAAAACTGAATTGTATGATATCATTGCAGATCATTCAGGGCAAACTTTCGAAAAAGTACAAGAAGATTCTGATAGAGATTATTGGATGAAAGCCGACGAAGCAAAAGCTTACGGAATGGTAGATGAAATTTTAAAAAGAAAATAAAAAACAACGTCATTGCGAATGAAATGGAGTAATTTTTTTATCAAAATATTACTTCGTCTCTTCTCTTCGTAATGACTATAAAGTAAAGATAATGTCGAAAGAAGAAAACTTACAATGTTCCTTTTGTGGGCGTAAAAAGCCAGAAACCGATTTATTAATCGCTGGTATGGATGCTCATATTTGCGATAAATGTATAGAGCAAGCTCACGGTATTGTTGAAGAAGAAGTAACTGAAGCTAAAACAGATGGTTTATCGAAAGATTTAACATTAAAAAAGCCAAAAGAAATTAAAGCTTTTTTAGATCAGTACATAATCGGGCAAGACCAAACAAAAAGAGGAATGTCGGTAGCTGTGTATAATCACTATAAGCGATTATTGCAAACTAAAGACGATGAAGATGAGGTTGAAATAGAGAAATCGAATATTGTTTTAGTAGGAGAAACCGGTACAGGTAAAACATTAATAGCTCGTACAATTGCTAGAATGTTAAACGTACCATTCTCTATTGTAGATGCTACCGTTTTAACACAGGCAGGATATGTAGGTGAAGATGTTGAAAGTATTTTAAGTCGCTTGTTACAAGCTGCAGACTACGATGTAGAAAAAGCACAGCGAGGTATCGTTTTTATCGATGAGATAGACAAAATAGCTCGTAAAGGTGATAATCCTTCAATTACTAGAGATGTTTCGGGAGAAGGTGTTCAACAAGCTTTATTAAAATTATTAGAAGGGTCTGTAGTAAATGTTGCTCCTAAAGGTGGAAGAAAACATCCAGATCAAAAATTTATTGAAGTAGATACCAAGGAGATATTATTTATTGCAGGTGGTGCTTTTTCAGGAATTGATAGAATTATTAGTAAGCGTTTAAATATGCAAGCTGTAGGTTATAGCGCTTCAATTGATGAGGATAAGGTTGATGAAAGTAACTTGTTACAATATATCATCCCTTCTGATTTAAAATCATTTGGATTAATTCCAGAAATTATCGGTCGTTTACCTGTATTAAGTTACATGAATCCGTTAGATGCAGAAACATTACGCGCCATTTTAACAGAACCTAAAAACTCTATCGTAAAACAATACACGAAGTTATTTGCGATGGATGATGTTGAGTTTACCTTAACAGAAGAAGCCTTACAATACATTGTAGATAAGGCAATAGAGTATAAGCTAGGTGCTCGTGGATTACGTTCGTTATGTGAAGCTATTTTAACGGATGCAATGTTTGATATGCCAAGTTCTGATGAAAAAGAATTAAAGGTAACAAAAGAATATGCAGAGTCTAAAGTAACAAAATCTGCTTTAAAGAAATTAAGAGCTGTTTCATAATTTATCTCAGAATAACATCTTTTCTAGCTAAGAATATACTAGCCCAAGCAGGTTTAAGTAATTATTGATAAAATAGAACTAAAAAGAGACCACATTTTAATAAATGTGGTCTCTTTTATTTTGTAAAAGTATTTTAGTGTGTTACAACCTTACTGTGTTTTTTAATCCATTGATTAAGTTGTTCAGTAGTTAAACTATATTTTTGTTGTACTTCAGCTTTCTTGCTTTGTATGTGAGTAGCGTTTAAAACAGCGTATTCGTATTCTTTAGCAATTGATTTCTGAAACTTCTCGTAATAACTTTTAGCAGTTTCTTGTGGTTGCGCAGTTTTAGGTTTAAGAGCAGCGTCACCAAGTAAATTAATCCATTGTGTAAACTCTTCAGCATTTAAATTGTACTTCTTTTGTACTTCTTCTTTTTTACTTTGTAAGTAAGAAGGTGTTAGAATTGCTTTTTCATATTCTTCTACAGCCGATTTTTTAAATTTAGAGTAATAAGCAGCAGAGTGTTTTTGAGGTAAACCAACATCTGTACTTTTAACCACGTTGTTATTAGTAGTAAGTAAGCTCGAATATTTATTGATCCATTCAGTAAGTTGTGTCGGATTCAAATTGTATTTCTGTTGTAACTCATTCTTTTTACTTTGTAAGTGTGCGGCTGCTAAAACTAACTTGTCATACTCAGTAACTACAGAAAGTTGAAATTTTTCATAATAATTAGAGGCAGTTTCTTTAGACGTAGTTTTCTGTGCAGGTTGTGTTTTTTTAGCAACAGGTTGTGTTATCTGCTTATTTTCTTGCTTAGGAGCTTTTACAGTAGCGGTCTCTGTAAAATTAGCATTATTTGTATATGCAGCAGTATCGTCTTTATACCATCCTTGAGGAATGTTATTTAGTTGATTGTCATTTACAAGAATAGCATCAATTTCGTTACTAGTAGTATCTAGACTTTCTAGTTTTGTACAGCCTTTAACATCTAAATTAGTTAAACGATTAAAACTACAGTATAAATTTTCAAGATTAGTGTTATCACCAAGAATAAGTTCCTTTAGCTCGTTATTATCACAACTCACATAAACTAATTCCGTATTATTACGAAGATCTAAACGTTCTATTTTGTTTTCACTACAATTTAAGAACGTGATAGAAGTACTTTTAGATAAATCTATTTTTGTAATATTATTACCAAAGCAATCTATACGTTTTAAATTAGGAAAGCTTTCAAGACCGGTTAAGTCTTTAACTTTAGAGTGTACGTTTGGTAAAAGTTTATTTGTTATAGGGTCATTTATATTTAAATTAACGACATACCTTGCGTCACTAACTAAAATACTCCCGTTTAAACCGTTCGAGTCTATTCCTAAATCGATTAAACATTCTTCTAAACCGATATCAGGAATGGTAATAGTTTCCTGGGAAGAAACGTTTAAAGTTAGTAATATTATAAATATGAATGATATATATGTTTTCATGATTGGTAATTTGTGACAAAATTATATATTTATATGATTTTGGCAAGTAAAAAGGCAAGAGATTTATTTTTAATATAACGTCTCTAAAACTAGTATATTTGTTAGCTGTATTTTACATCATATGATAACCCAACAAACGATAGAAAAAGTTTTTGAAGCCGCCCAAGTAGAAGAGGTTATAGGCGAGTTTGTACAATTAAAAAAATCAGGAAGTAGTTTTAAAGGTTTAAGTCCGTTTACAGATGAGAGAACTCCGTCGTTTATGGTATCGCCAGTAAAACAAATATGGAAAGATTTTAGTACCGGAAAAGGAGGGAATGCGGTTTCTTTCTTGATGGAGCACGAGCATTATACCTATCCTGAAGCCATTAAATGGTTGGCGAAAAAATACAATATTGAAATTGAAGAAACCGAACAGTCTGACGAGCAAAAAGAGCAGCTGAACGAAAGAGAAAGTATGTTTTTGGCATCTAAATTTGCTAAAGATTATTTTCACGATGTATTAATGAACAGCCAAAAGGGGCGTGCAATCGGATTGTCTTACTTTAAAGAAAGAGGTTTTAGAGAGGATATTATCGAAAAATTCGATTTAGGATATTGTAAAGATGAATGGACTAATTTCACTGAAGCTGCATTAGCAAAGGGCTATGATTTAAAGTACTTAAAATCTACAGGTTTAACAATTGTAAAAGAAGGCGGGCCACAAATCAAAAAATTCGATCGTTTTAAAGGCCGTGTAATGTTCCCGATACACAGTATGTCTGGGCGTATTTTAGGTTTTGGAGGTAGGATACTTACTAACGATAAAAAAGCAGCCAAATATTTAAATTCTCCAGAAAGTGAGATATACCATAAAAGTAAAATTTTATACGGAATTTATCATGCAAAGAAAGAAATAGCAAAACAAGATAATTGTTATTTAGTAGAAGGGTACACCGATGTTATTTCTTTTTATCAATCAGGTGTAGAAAACGTGGTTGCTTCTTCAGGAACTGCGCTTACTTCTGATCAAATTCGATTAGTAAATCGACTAACTAAAAATATTACTGTTTTATTTGATGGTGATGCGGCCGGAATTAGAGCTTCTATTCGTGGTATCGATTTGATTTTAGAACAAGGAATGAATGTAAAAGTAGTTTCTTTTCCTGAAGGTGAGGATCCTGATAGTTTTGCAAAAGCACACTCTACGGCAGAGTTAAAAGAGTTTTTAGAAGAAAAATCGCAAGATTTTATTGAGTTTAAAGTGTCTTTATTGATGAAAGACGCAGCGAACGATCCTGTAAAAAAAGCAGGATTAATTCGTGATATTGTTACCAGTATTTCTAAAATTCCTGATGGTATTCAAAGAGAAGTATATGTGCAAGAATGTGCGCGTATTATGGATATCTCTGAACGTGTTTTGTTTAGCGAATTAGCACAGTTGATAAGTAAAGGATTGGCTAATTCAAATAAACGTAGTCAAGGTAATAGTTCAAATCAGCCGCAAGCGGAATATTCATCAAAACAAGAAACAGCTTCGTTAGGTCTTGTAAAAGGTGGAGGAAAAGGTCGCCAGAAAATTAATCAACTGAATATTTTAGAAAAAGAAATTATAAGAATATTGTTGCTGTACGGAAATGAGGTAATCGATTTTGTAAATTGGGTAGACGGAGTAGATGAAAAAGGTCGCCCTGTCATGGAAAAAGAAGAGTATCAAAATACAGTTTCTAATGAGTTATATTTAAATTTACAAGAAGATGAAATTGAATTTGCTAACGAAATTTTTAAATTAACATATTACCAATTAGTACATCAGTTAAATCAAGAAGAAAAAATATCTGTTGATTTATTGATAATGCATGAAAATCAAGAAATATCAAGTTTAGTAACCAATATTTTAATGGATTCTGAGCAATATTCTTTAAGTGATTGGGATCGTAAGGAAATATATGTAACAAAAACTATTAAAGTACTGCCAAAGGCTGTTATGGATATTGTTCTTAGATTAAGAGATCTTTTAATTAAATTAAAAATTGAAGATCTTATGAAGGATATTAGTAGTATTGATTTAGAGCTTATTAATGATTATAATGAGTTGAGAAATAAATTAGCTTACAAATTAGGTAGGGTTGTTTAAGTTCTATTTTAAAAAAAAACGATTATTTGAGAAACTTAACCGCGTGGTTTAGTATGTTTCTTTTTTGGATTTAACAAAACTTTATGATTTCATTTCTTTTTTTGTAACTTTGGTCTTGAAAAAGAAAAAGAAATAAAAAAGTTATGAAAAAAATATTACAATTTTTTGAACTACTTAGATTGCTTATATTGTTACCGTTTAAAATTTCGAACGGACATAAAAAACATGCCTATCAAAAAATTAAACGTCAAATGATTTTGGTTAATTTACTTTAAATTACTAGGTATTTCGCAAACAGGAATAGGTACCATTTTGTGCTGATTAATTCGATTAAGACGAGTGTATATTTTAAACACTTCTAGTTTTCTATCAGAAAAATCAGCATTATTTTTACCTTCGTTTTGCATTTGCATAGCCCATTCTAATTCATCATACGACGCACCTATTTGATCTTCGTCTGTTCTGCTATCGCCGAATAAACCATCTGTAGGTTGTGCTTTTTGAATTGATTGTGGTACTTCTAAATGCGCGGCTAAAGCAAAAACTTCCGATTTAACTAAATCTGCAATAGGACTTAAATCAACACCTCCATCACCATACTTGGTATAAAACCCTACGCCAAAATCTTCTATTTTATTACCTGTTCCCGCTACTAATAATCCGTGTAAACCTGCAAAATAATACAAAGTAGTCATGCGTAAACGCGCACGTGTATTTGCTAGGGCTAAATCGGTTTTCGCTGATTTTTCTACTTCAGGAACCACGGTTTTAAAACCTTCAAAAGTGCTTGTTAAATTTACTTCTGCTTCCGTAACATTGCTAAAACGTTCTTTTAACTGTTTAATATGTTCATTTGCTCTGTTTACTTGACTTTCCGCTTGATGAATAGGCAATTCAACACATAAAGTAGGTAAACCAGTTTTGGCACACAGGGTTGAAGTTACAGCACTATCTATACCACCAGAAATACCAACTATAAATCCGTTAACGCCAGAATTTGTTGCGTATTCTTTTAGCCATTGTACAATATGTTCTGAAACTTTAGGTGTATTCATAATCAGATAGATTTTATAAGGGTTTATATAAAAAGGATATAAACTATTTTAGTAATTTCGACGTTGTAATGTTGAATGTAAATATACTAAAGTTCATGAGAAAATTTTTAGCACTTTGTGTTTTAGTTTCTGGTTTAATGTCTTGTAAAAAAGAGGCAGCTATTAATTTTAAAGTTGATGTTTCTAACATTGATGTTGTTGTAAATATAGATCGATTTGATGTTGATTTTTATACAACGAATCCAAGTAATTTAAGTGAAACAAAAAATAAATATCCATTGTTGTTTCCACCGCAACACGACAGTGTTTGGGTAAATAAAATAAATAGCGAGGATGAAAGAGAGTTGTTTAACGAAACTCAAAAAGTTTATAAAAACATAGATACCTTAAGAGCTGAGTTAACATCACTTTTTAAGCATTTAAAATATTACAATCCGAAGTTTAAAAGCCCGAGAGTAATTACAATGCTTACAAATATCGATTATGATAATCGAATTGTATATGCAGATAGTTTATTGCTAATATCTTTAGATGCCTACCTTGGAGAAAAGCATCGATTTTATAATGATTATCCGGTTTATGTAAAGCAGCATAATGATAAAGAACATATTATTGTAGATGTAGCAAAAGCAATAATAAATGCACAAGTGTTTTCGGGGAAACAAAGAAGTTTTATTGATAAGATAATTCAAAAAGGAAAAAGAATGTATTTGCTAGATACCTATTTACCGATGGTTTCTGATCAACAAAAAATAGGATATTCTCAAGTTAAATATGATTGGGCAAAAAGTAATGATGAACATATTTGGAAATATTTTATTGAAAAAGATATGTTGTATAGCACCAATAAAGAATTAGATAAACGTTTTATAGATATTGCACCTTTTTCTAAGTTTTATATGGAGCAAGACAATCAATCCCCAGGTAGAATAGGGGAGTTTATTGGTTGGCAAATTGTGCGTTCGTACATGCAAAAGAATGACGTATCTTTGCAGGAATTATTACAAAAAAACGAAGAGGAAATCTTCAAGAATTCAAAATATAAACCAAAGAAATAATGGCGATAGAGCACACTTCTAAAATAACATTTAAGGTAGGGTTAGACGAGAATAAAGTTCCTGAAGAAATTACATGGAATGCTGAAGATGGCGGAATTGATAACGAGCCTTCTAAGGCAATTATGTTATCG
Organism: Tenacibaculum sp. SM2510; assembly: GCF_057002845.1. Classification (NCBI taxonomy): domain Bacteria; kingdom Pseudomonadati; phylum Bacteroidota; class Flavobacteriia; order Flavobacteriales; family Flavobacteriaceae; genus Tenacibaculum; species Tenacibaculum sp. SM2510. Next base: position 1,373,110 of record NZ_CP192703.1, on the reverse strand, counting down.
GTTTGGGATCATAAGAAAAAAGATACTTTACGTATGGATCTTTGGACAAAAGACATGCCTGTTGATGAGATGAAGCAATTTTATCATCAAACATTAGTATCTATGGCAGCCTCATTTGAAAGGGCTACAGATGATGCTAAAATGGGTGCAACCATGCGAGATTTTTGTGATTACTTTGCCGAGAAATTAGAATTGAAAAAATAATAAAAAAAGCAGCTTTTAAGCTGCTTTTTTTATGCGGTATGGTTTTTTATTTTATTAATGATAATATTATAATCTTCAGTATTGTTTACAAAATCTATATCAGAAACATCAATAATTAAAATATTTAAATTGGGTGCTGTTTTTATAAAGTTGCTATAACCATCGTGTATTTTTTGTAAATAACTAGCTTCTATATTTTGTTCGTAATCTCTCCCCCGCTTTTTTATGTTCTCTAATAAACGTTCTGTGTTTTGATATAAGTACACATACAAATCGGGTTTAGTGATTTCTTTGTACATTAAGTCGAACATTTTACGGTATAATTTATACTCGTCTTTTTGCAAGGTAACTTGGGCAAAAATTAAAGATTTAAAAATATAGTAATCAGAAACAATAAAGTTTTTAAATAAATCGAATTGCGCTAAATCATCTGTTAATTGCTGATACCTGTCGGCTAAAAAACTCATTTCTAACGGAAAAGCGTAGCGCTCATTATCTTCATAAAATTTTGGCAAAAACGGATTGTCTGCGAAACGTTCTAACACAACTTTAGCATTAAACTCGTCAGACATCATATTGGCTAATGATGTTTTTCCTGCCCCAATATTTCCTTCTATAGCAATGTAATTATATTTTTCGGTAATAGGAGTTGGTCTTTTTAATTGCTCTTTAATAAGTGTGATTTCTGAATTATCTAAACAGTTTTCTAAACAAATATATAAATGCTTTTTTTCTATCGGATGAATGGTGTTTCTAGCAATTTCAACTAAAGGAACCAATACAAATTTTCGATCTAACATCCGCGGATGCGGTACAATAAGATTTTTAGAGAAAATAATTTCGTCTTCAAATAAAATAATGTCGATATCAATAATTCTGTCGACATAACCACTTGTATTTTCTCTGGCTCTTCCTAACTCGTTCTCTATTGCAAGTAGGTTTTTAATTAAACTTTCGGGAGGCAAATAAGTAGAAACTTTAATACATGTATTGTAAAAATCAGCGCCATCAAAACCTAATGAAGGTGTTTTATATACAGAAGCAATTTTAAGGACAGCACCAACTTTATCAGCAATTATATTAATTGCATTCTGAATGTTTTCGAGCTTATTACCTTTATTGGTTCCTATTGATAAATATGTTATTCGTTGTATTTTCATGTGTAGACTGCAAAGAAAAATAAAACTAGAACAACATAAGTAAAAAATATGATTTTTTTATTTTAAAAAAGTAGGGTAAAATACAATAGTCTTGTTTTATAGTTGGAATTCTTTATAGAGTGCTGTTTTTTTATTACGATTATTGGGGAATGATCAAAACAAAACTCTTTTAAGGCTGCTAATTTTAGCAGCCTTTTTTATGCTTATAATTCTGATGTTTTTTTATTAATAAGGTAACAAAAAAGGCAACCGTATGGTTGCCTTTTTAATTTTATAGGAAAGATTATTTAATCTTCTTTTTTCTCTTCTCTAGGCTTTCTATCATCACGCCTTGGAGCACGAGTATCTCTGCTTCTGTTATCACGACCTCCAGAACGTTTATCATCTCTAGGTGGTCTTGCTACATAACCTTCAGGCTTTGGTAACAATGCTTTACGAGAAACTTTTTCTTTACGAGTTCTAGGATCTTGACCAAAGTACTTTACATCAAAAACATCACCCATGTTTACTACATCAGTAACATTTTCTGTACGTTCCCAAGCTAATTCACTAACGTGTAATAAAACTTCGTTTCCTGGAGCTTCTGCATATTCTACAACAGCACCAAAATCTAACATTTTAATTACTTTAACTTCGTAAGCGCTACCAACTGTTGGCTTGAAAAGCATAGACTCTATACGAGTAATAACTTGTTCTATTCCTGCAGGGTCAGTTCCTAAGATTTCAATAATTCCTTCCTCAGTTACAGCGTCTTCAGTGATTACAATTGTAGTCCCTGTTTCTTTCTGTAATTCTTGAATATGTTTACCTCCTGGTCCAATAAATGCACCAATCATATCATTAGGAATACGTCTGTTAATCATTTTAGGAGCGTGCTCTTTAACTTCTTCGTTTGCTGAAGCAATTGTGTCAGTTAATTTCTCTAAAATATGTAAACGACCATCACGAGCTTGTTTTAGTGCATTCACTAAAATTTCGTAACCTAAACCTTTTACTTTAATATCCATTTGGCAAGCAGTAATTCCTTCAGAAGTACCAGTTACTTTAAAGTCCATATCACCTAAGTGATCTTCATCACCTAAAATATCAGATAAAACTGCGTAACGATCTCCATCAGAAATTAATCCCATAGCAATACCAGAAACGGGTCTTGTCATTTTAACACCTGCGTCCATTAATGCCATTGTACCAGCACAAACTGTAGCCATAGAAGAAGAACCGTTAGATTCTAAAACTTCAGATACAACTCTTACTGTATAAGGACAATCGTCTGGAATCATTCCTTTTAATCCACGTTGCGCTAAGTTACCATGACCAACTTCTCTACGAGATGTTCCTCTTAATGGTCTTGCTTCACCTGTACAAAAAGGAGGGAAGTTATAATGTAAATAGAAATTCTCTTCACCTTCGTAAGATGGCATATCTATTTTATTTGCATCTCTTGATGTTCCTAAAGTAACGGTTGCTAATGCTTGTGTTTCTCCACGAGTAAAAATTGATGAACCGTGTGTAGAAGGTAAGTAATCTACTTCACACCAAATAGGTCTAATTTCATCTGTCTTACGACCGTCTAAACGCAATCCTTCAGCTAAAGTTAATTCACGAACAGCAGCTTTTTGAGTCTTGTTAAAATATTTTCCAACTAACTCAGCATAATCTGCTAATTCTTCTTCGGTAAATGAAGCTTTTACTTCTTCTTTTACTTCAGAAAAAGCAGTAGTACGTTCTGCTTTAGATGTTCCTTTCTTAGCGATAGCATAACATTTATCGTAGGCAAGGTCATTTATTTTTGCAGCAACTTCTTCATCTTCTCTTTCTCCTTCGTATTCTCTTGTTTCTTTCTTACCGAAAGCTTCCGCTAAACGAACTTGAGCAGCACACTGAATCTTAATAGATTCATGAGCAAATTTAATTGCATCTGCCATTTCTTCTTCAGAAATCTCATCCATTTCACCTTCAACCATCATTACAGAATCTGCAGAAGCTCCAATCATCATATCGATGTCAGATTCTGCTAATTGTGCTCTGTTTGGGTTGATTACAAATTCTCCATTTACTCTAGCAACACGTGCTTCAGAAATAGGGCATTCGAAAGGGAAATCTGATAATTGAATAGCTGCTGATGCTGCTAAACCTGCTAATGCATCTGGCATAACATCTTCATCATGAGACATTAATTGGATCATTACCTGCACTTCTGAATGGTAATCTTTAGGGAATAATGGACGTAAAACACGGTCTACAAGACGCATTGTTAATACTTCACCATCACTTGGTCTTGCTTCTCTTTTAAAGAATCCTCCAGGGTAACGCCCTGCAGCAGCAAATTTTTCTCTATAATCTACCGTTAAAGGTAAAAAGTCAACTGTTCCTGCTTTGTAGCTAGATACTACAGTACATAACAACATTGCTTTTCCCATTTGCACAACAACTGAACCATGAGCTTGTTTCGCTAACTTACCCGTTTCTAATGAGATGGTTCTTCCATCTCCAAGGTCAATGACCTCTCTAAATACTTTTGGAATCATAAATTTTAATTCTAAATTTTTAAATTGTTTGTTGTTGTGTTGTTATTGTTTGTTGTTGCAATGGAAATTCAAAATTGTTGTTAAAAATCTTGAGTTTTTTATATAAATTTCTATTAGTTAGATAGAAATGAACTTTCTTTAAAATAAAAAAGAGGCACGTTTATAGAGCCTCTTTTTTGTGAGAATTATTTTCTAATTCCTAATTCTACGATAATCGCACGATATCTGTTGATTTCTGTTTTCTTTAAGTAATCAAGTAAACTTCTACGCTTACCTACCATCTTTACTAAAGAACGCTCTGTGTTAAAATCTTTACGATTTTTCTTTAAGTGTTCAGTTAAGTGGTTGATTCTAAATGTGAACAATGCAATTTGTCCTTCCGAAGTACCAGTATCAGCTTTACCTTTACCGTGCTTTTCGAACAATCCTTCTTTTACTTCTTTTGTTAAATACATTCCAATATTATTTAAATGATTTTTATGTACACAATGCTTTTGCATTGAAGTTGCAAATGTACAATTAATTTTTTAATACATTAATACCTAAAATGAGTAGATTTAGTACTGTTTTTTAATGTGAAATTAAACCTTTTTAAAATATTCTAGTCATAGTGTTAAATTAACTTATTTTAAATAAATATTTAAATTATGAAAATTACAATCTTAAAAATCGGAATGTTTTCTTTGGTTAGTGCTTTGTTATTTACCGCGTGTTCGGATAATGAAGAGTCTTTAACAAATAATGAGTTGACTTCAGTAGAGGCTCAAAATGTTATTTTAACTGACGACCTAACGTTCGAAGTTGATAATATATTAGAAGAGGATGATTATGATTACAACTTATTAGGGAAATCAGCTGATGAAAATAAAAGTAGCGTGTCTGATTGTGTCATAAGAACAGTTGTAGAGAATTCGAAAAGTAAAACGATAACATTAGATTTTGGAGAAAGTTGTATTGGTTATTTGGGAAGGGAGTTTTCAGGTAAAATAATTATAGAATATGTTAAGGTTACCAATGGGTATTTTAAAACAATTACTTTTGAAGATTTTAAAGTTGAGGGACATGCTATTGAAGGAGAAAAATCGATTGTTAGAATTCGTGAAAATGCTAATGGAAATCGTGAGGCAACACATAATTCAAATGTTAAGATTACTTTTAAAAACGGAGCATCAATATCTAAAAGCGGAACGCGGGTAAGGGAAATGATTATTGGTGGTGATACAAGAGATCGCGGAGATGATGTGTATGCTATATCTGGAAGTTGGGAGTATACAAATCTTTATGGTACTGTGTTTACAGGTAATATTATTGAGAGTTTAAGAAGGGAATTTAGTTGTAGGTATATTGTAAGTGGTAAGACAGAAATAACGAAAAACGGAGCTATTTACATTTTAAATTTTGGTGATGGTAGTTGCGATAACATAGCAAAACTTACTAATGAAAATGGAACCTCTGTAGAGGTACGCTTACAAAGGTTTTAATTTTTTACAGTTAGAATAAAAAAAGCCAACTTTTTAGCTGGCTTTTTTTTATAATCTTACAGGTTGATTTTGTATCAAGTCTATATATAAGTTTACTTGTTTTTTTAAGTTTTTACGTTCGTAAATTCCATCTAAGAAACCATGTTCTAAAACAAATTCAGAACGTTGAAAACCTTCAGGCAATTCTTTACCTGTTGTGTCTTTTACAACACGTGGGCCAGCAAAGGCAATTAAAGCATTAGGTTCAGCAATATTAATATCTCCTAACATTGCAAACGAAGCAGTCGTTCCTCCAGTCGTAGGATCTGTACATAATGAAATATACGGAATTTTAGCATCTGCCAATTGTGCTAGTTTTGCTGATGTTTTTACCAATTGCATTAAAGATAATGATGCTTCCATCATACGTGCACCCCCAGATTTTGAAATCATTAAAAAAGGAAGTTCGTTTTTAATAGCATAGTCAATAGATCTTGCAATTTTTTCTCCCACAACACTTCCCATAGATCCACCAATAAAAGCAAAATCCATAGAAGCAATAACGATATTTTTCCCGTTAGATTTACCAACAGCTGTACGAACAGCATCTTTTAAACCTGTTTTTTTCTGTGCTGCTTTTAAGCGCTCAGGGTATTTTTTGGTATCTTCAAATTTTAATGGATCTTTTGATGTTAAAGTTGCATTTAATTCAACAAAATTATTGTCATCAAAAAAAAGCTCGAAATACTCATGACTTCCAATACGAACATGGTATCCATCTTCTGGACTTACATATAGGTTTTTCTTTAGTTCATCAGTATCAATTACTTTACCACTAGGTGTTTTATACCACAAGCCTTTCGGCGTGTCTCTTTTTTCTTCGGTTGGGGTTTGAATCCCTTTGTCTGTACGTTTAAACCAAGCCATAGTTTAGTTTATATTTTGTTGTTTGTTTTTGATTAACTCTTTATATTTTAAGAAAAGAGCTGGCGACAAATGTAAATGATTTTTGTGAACTTTACTTTTTATAAATAAAAAAAAAGCACTCAGAAGGTTCTAAGTGCTTGTTTTTTAGAGGTTATGAATACTATAACGTGTTTACATTATTTAAATCTTCGAAAGCTTTTTTAAGGCGCTTTTTAAAGGTTAATTCACCTTGTCTTAGCCATTTACGAGGGTCGTAATATTTTTTATTAGGTTTGTCTGCTCCATCTGGATTACCAATTTGAGTAGCTAAATACTCTTTTTTATCTAAAACATAATCACGTATACCTTCAGTAAAAGCATACTGTAAATCAGTATCAATATTCATTTTAATAACTCCGTAACCAATTGCTTCTCTTATTTCTTCTAAGGTAGAACCTGATCCGCCGTGAAAAACAAAATCGATTGTATTATGAGGAACATCGTATTTTTTTGAAATATATTCTTGAGAATTTTTCAATATTTTCGGCGTTAATTTTACATTACCTGGTTTGTAAACTCCGTGAACATTACCAAAAGCAGCGGCAATTGTAAATTGATCACTTATTGTCATTAATTCTTCATAAGCATAGGCAACTTCTTTAGGTTGTGTGTATAGTTTAGAAACATCAACATCAGAGTTGTCAACACCATCTTCTTCACCACCGGTTATTCCTAATTCAATTTCTAAAGTCATACCTATTTTACTCATACGAGCTAAGTAGCTTTTACAAATTTCAATATTTTCTTCGATTGGTTCTTCAGATAAATCGATCATATGAGAACTGTAAAGAGATTTTCCTGTTTCCTTATAAAATTGCTCACTAGCATCTAATAATCCATCAATCCAAGGTAATAATTTTTTAGCGGCATGATCTGTATGTAATATAACAGGTATTCCGTAAGCTTCAGCTAATAAGTGTATGTGTTTTGCTCCAGCAACAGCCCCAGCAATAGCAGCTTTTTCATTTTCATTAGATAAACCTTTACCTGCATTAAATTGAGCCCCACCGTTAGAAAATTGAATAATTACGGGTGCGTTTAATTCTTTTGCTGTTTCTAAAACAGTATTTACAGTGTTAGAACCTACAACATTTACAGCGGGTAATGCGAATTTTTTATCTTTAGCTAATTGAAATATTGCTTGAACTTCTTTACCGGTAGCAACACCAGCCTTAATAGTATGAGCCATTTTATTTGTTTTTAGTTGTGTTTAGCGCATCAAAAATAAGAAATTTTCAACGTATTAATAAGAAATAACAGTAAGTGAATTAATAATAGAAATTAAAAAGGGTAATTAATCCCTATATTTAATACAGAACTAGAGAAATCAAAATTTTCAAGCCACCTGTTATTGTTTAAATATGGTTCGTGTACCTTAAAACCTAAATCTAATCGTGCTATTAAAAACTTAAAGTCATAGCGAAGTCCGAAACCAGAACCTACGGCCATGCTGGTTAGTGATTTTAGGTTTTTAAACTTTGCACTATCATCTGTGAATTGAGAATTGGTAATGTCCCAAATATTTCCTGCATCAACAAATAAAGCTCCTTTTAAAGATCCTAATACATTAAATCGATATTCAAAACTCGATAAAAATTTTAAACTACCAATGTTATATTCTAATCCTGGTTTTCTGGTTCCCGGCCCTAAATCGTAGGTTCTCCAAGCTCTAATATCATTTGAGCCTCCTGCAAAATAGCTACGAGAAAAAGGAATGTTTGATTTGTCATAGGTTATAATTGCTCCTAAAAAAGTACGATGTGCTAAAACAGTATTGTTACCAAGGTTCCAGTATTTTTTATATTCTACATCTGTTTTGAAATATTGAGCGATAGGGATTTTAAAGACTGTTTTTTGCTCTCTACTGTTTGTTTGGTTAGATAATAAACCCATAATATTTCCAGAGTTCGTAATTCTAAGTTTTAGAAAAGAAAAGCTTGCATCTTTAACATTTTCCTGATTATTGTATGTGTAACTATAGGCTATTTCTGGAATTAAGAAATCAGAAGTAATTATATTATAGCGATTAAAAATATTAAGGTTGTTTTGATATTCTGCAGGATTTGCAGTCGCAAAAGAATTGTCTTGAGCAACGTTTCTAATAAATTGTAGAATAGCAGCAGAATTACTAGGTCTGTTAGCAGGTAGCGTGTATGCAGCTGTTGCGTCATCTACATTTTTTAATTTAGAATATTCTGAAGCATATATGTTAAAGTAATTATCAACATTTAAATTTCGGATATATTGAGTATTAAAGAATTCTAACTGAATAGTTTTCTGTTTATTGTAATTCCACTTATAATCAATACCTACAGAAATATTTTGATTATCAAGACCTATATTTTTTTGCACACCACCTCCTACAAAAAATTTTGTTCTAGGAAACATTTTTTTAGGCACAAGTTTGTTTAAACCAAAAGGAGCCATAAAACGAGGCACTTCTAAAGAAAGATCAGCACCAACTTCCCAACCAGGTCCGTTATTAGAATTAAAATACGATCCGAAAGTTGATAGTTTAAAAATCTCAGCACCTTTAAAAGTGTTTCTGTTTGTTATTGAAAACTTTAAAGAAACATCAAAATTTCTAATATTAGAACGAGAAAGCTCAGTATCTAAACCTAAAGTATATTTTTCAATTGGAGTTAAAAATACATCTGCTTCTAATTCATGGTCGTTTATTTCATTATAACGAATAGAAGTAGCTTTAAAGTTTTTTAATCCTCTTAAATGTGTACGCGTTAAGTTTCTAGATGCGTCATTATAAACAGTGTTAGGCTTAATAAATAACGATTGTGATAAGAACTTCGGATTGTATTTTAATTTTTTGTGAGCATAATAATTAATGCCTTTGTATAAAATAGAGTCTTTATGAATAGAATTTCTTTTATTATAAGTGTAGTCGGTATAAACGTTTATTTTTTTTATTTTTTGAATTTTAAACGGAACAATTCTATCAGAAATATTAATATCTACACTAGCCTTTTGGTAGTTTTTTAGCGTATCTATTTCAAAAGAAATATAATTCTCGTTAAAATGATACACTCCCTTATTCCTAAATAAATTAACTAATCGATTTGCTTCTTTAATAAAATTACCGTCCTTGTATTGGTCTCCTGATTTAAGAAAACTTTTTTCTTTTAAACCTTTATATATAGTACCAAGAACCGGAGAGGATATTTTTGTATTAATAGTGTCTAAAAAAGAAGGTTTACCTCTTGATACATTATAAGATATAGTTCCTTTTTTTGTACTTACAGAATCTTTTTGAGAAGAAACATATGAGCGGAAATAGCCTTCGGTTTGAAAATAAGCATTTAAATTAGCTGCTGTTTTTCTTGTTTTTTTATCATCAATAACAACAGGAGCTTCACCACTATTTAAAAACCAGTTATTAAAACCAATAAAACTTTTTGCTACAGAAATACTTTGCTTTTCGGAAAAACCACTTTTTAAAAAAGAATATGTTTTTGGCTTTTGTTTACCCCACTGAGTAGGTGTTTTTGGCCCTTCAGGATTCCCTAAATTATAAAAATATAAGGATAAGGGGATGCCTAAAGCTTTCGCGTTAGGTCGTTGTGTAAGTAATTCAGTAATGTTTTCGTTTGAGTTTTTTACACTATCAACATAAATAGTGTTTTTTGTTAGTAATAACTCATTTTCTTTTACATACTTTATCGTATTGCACGAACTGAATAAGACTACTAATAAAAAGAAGAAAGAAAGTTTTTTCATTAACTTTACGCCTCGTATTTTAAAGATCAAAAATACTATTTTTTAGTGGTTATAATGTGTTAAAAAAGATTTAATGAGTTTATCTAAAAGCAACCTGAAGTTAATAACAAGTTTACAGCAAAAAAAGTATCGCCAAAAGCATAAATTATTTGTTGCTGAAGGAATAAAGGTTGTAAAAGAATTATTAAACTCTTCTTTAGAAGCATCACATATTTTTACGGTAGATGAATCTTTCGTTGTTGGCAATGAAATAGCGCGTACTGTTATATCAGATAATGAATTAAAAAAAATTAGCACTTTAAAAAATCCGAATAAGGTTTTAGGATTGTTTAAAATACCAGAAGATAAAGAAACTAAAGAAACAAGTTTAATAGTTGCTTTAGATGAAGTAAACGATCCTGGTAATTTAGGAACTATTATCCGTTTATGTGATTGGTTTGGAGTTTCAGAACTTGTGTGCTCTAAAAACACGGTGGATTGTTATAATCAAAAAGTTGTGCAGTCTACGATGGGTTCTTTAACGAGAGTGAATGTTTCTTATGTTGATTTACCTGATTTCTTATCTAGCACCCAATTACCAATTTATACGGCAGATATGGACGGAAGTAACGTGTACAAAGCATCATTGCCAGAAAAAGCTGTTTTAGTAATGGGAAATGAAGCAAACGGAATTTCTGCTGAAATATCAGCAATTGTAAAGCACAAATTAACCATCCCTAGGTTTGGTGAAATTCAGCAAACGGAGAGTTTAAATGTTGCTACTGCAACTGCTATTTTATTAAGTGAGTTTAAAAGGGGTTTAGAATAATCCGTTAATTTGAGAATCAATTCGATCGATAATAAAACCTAAATCTTCTTGGTTTTTAACAAAATCTAAATTGTCAACATCTATAATTAATAATTTCCCCTTGGTGTATTTACTAACCCAAGCTTCGTAACGTTCGTTTAATCGGCTTAAATAATCGATACTAATTGAGTTTTCGTACTCTCTACCACGTTTGTGAATTTGCCCTACAAGTGTAGAGATATCGGCACGTAAATAAATTAATAAATCTGGCGGAGTTACCAAATTTTCCATTAATTCGAATAATGAAGAATAGTTGCTATAGTCACGGTTTGTCATTAAACCCATTGCATGCAAGTTAGGTGCAAAAATGTGAGCATCTTCGTAAATTGTTCTGTCTTGAATAATTTTTTTTCCAGACTGCCTTAATTCTAAAACTTGACGAAAACGGCTGTTTAAAAAGAAAACTTGCAGATTAAAAGACCAACGTTCCATCTCAGCATAAAAATCATCTAAATAAGGATTTTCATCTACCGATTCGAAATGTGGGTCCCAATTATAATGTTTTGCTAGTAATTGTGTTAATGTTGTTTTACCTGCGCCTATATTCCCGGCAATTGCTACATGCATATTTTTAAATATTTCAAGATGGTAAAATTACATAAAAAAAGGGATTTCAAAAGGTTTTAGCACATCAATTTATATCCGTAGCCTCGCACATTTACAATTTGAATATTTTCGTCGCGTTTTAATTTCTTACGTAATTTAGAAATAAATACATCCATACTGCGAGCGTTAAAAAAATCATCATTACCCCATAATTTTTTTAAAATAAATGAGCGATCTAATATTTCATTTTTCTTTTGAAAGAGATGAAATAGCAATTCAGACTCTCTATGTGTTAGCAATTCAGGTTCTGAATTAAAAAACAAAGTTTGTTTGTGGTGATTAAAAATGAAATTACCAATTATTAATTTATCAGAAGTTGTTTTTAACTGAGTTCTATTTAATAAAGAATGAACGCGAACAATAAGCTCTTCCATAGAGAAAGGTTTTTTTAAATAATCATTGCCGCCATGTTCAAAACCTTCTAGAACATCTTTCGTTTGCGATTTTGCTGTTAAAAAAATTATGGGAATATGTTTGTTCTCTAAACGGATTTCTTTGGCTAAAGTAAAGCCGTCTTTTTTAGGCATCATAACATCTAAAACCAACACATCTGGTTGCTCTTTTTTATAAAAAATAAAAGCTTCTTCACCATCTAGGGCATGAAAAACTTCAAAATCTCTCGTTTCTAAACTTTCTTTTATAATTTGCCCTAAACTAGGTTCATCTTCGGCTAATAATAATTTTATTTTTTTACTCATTTGGCAACGTAATTTTAAAAGTAGTTTCTTTTGTGTTTGAAGTTAAAGAAAGGAAGCCGTTGTGTTTTTCTATGATTTTTTTAGAGTAATATAAACCAATTCCAAAACCTTTTACGTCGTGCGTGTTTCCTTTCGGAACTCGATAAAATTTTTCAAATATTTTTTCTTGTTGATTTTTCTCAATCCCTTTTCCGTTGTCAGTAACCGAAATTTCGATATTGTTTAGTATAAATGCTATCTTTATTTGTATAGTATCTCCGCCATATTTTATGGCGTTGTCGATAAGATTAGAAACAGCATTTTCAAAATGAAAAGCATCTAATTTTGTTATTAAAGTAGTTGTATTTGTTGAAAAATAAATGTTTTTATCAATCAATATTTGCTGATGCTTTTGAGCTATTTTTTCTACTAAATCAATAATATTTATCGATTCTTTTTGCAGCATTAAATTCTCACTATCTAAAGTAGCCGTTTCTAAAAGTTTTTCAACCATTTGATGCAATTTTTTAAGTTGAATCGAAGAAATAGAAAGATATTTTTTAGTTTTCTCTTTATCGTTAATCATATTAAAATCATCAATAGCTTCAATAGCAGTAGAGATTGTAGTAATAGGTGTTTTAAATTCGTGCGTAATGTTGCTAATTAAATCATTTTTAATTTCTGCCAGTTCTTTTTGCTGATTGATAACTTTTAATAAATAGAATAAACTAGAAATTACTGCAAGAGATAATAGTAAAGACAAAATGATGCCTGTAGAACTTCTTTTTAAAGCCTCGTATGTCGGATTTTTATAATAGAGGTTAAATTTTTCATCAGTTTTTAAATAGGTAGATTTTGCTTCTGTTTTAAAGAACGATTTTGTCTCGTTGGTTTTGTTGCTGTAAAAAAGAGTATCTTTTTTTAAGTGATTAAAATAATATTTAGTGTTTATTCCTTTATTAATAAGTTCTTTTGATAGAATTGAATCAATACTCTTATAATTTATACTGTCGTTTTGTATCGCAATAAAAATGGTTTGTAATCCTTTTATTAACTTTAAACTGTCTGTAGCTTTTTTACCCAAAAAGAGCTGAATTTTTTCAGCATTCTTATTTTTATGCTTTACCGTTTTTATTCCTTTATCAGAATGTAAAAAAACATTCGTAGAAATTTTATTAGTGTTTTTTTCTTTTGAATTAAGATTGATTTCATCTTTATGAAAGATAGATTCTATAAAAGAAGAATCCATTTTTTTAAAATCAGTGTCATCACTATTTATTTCAATTGAAGTTACTTTAAAAGAAAGGCTATCTTTTAAATGATTTATTTTTTTACTTTTTTTTATTCCTGATGTTTTAAATATGTTTTTCCAAATTTTATCCTTCTTTAATTTATCTGAGGGAGTAAGATTTTCAGGTTCTACAATTGCAAAATGATTTTTCTTAGAAAGGTTTATGTAGTAGGCTTCAATCGAATTATCTAAACTTATCTGAATTTCATTTAAAACACGCTGCTTGTTTTGTTCATAGTTTTTATAGTTCCAATATAACTGTACACTAACAGTAGTCAGTATCGTTATAACAATAAAATATAAAATCCAACGATGTTTTTTGTTTTCCATGTTTCAAAGATAAGTAGTTAGCTGTAATTACAATAACAGCTTAACACTCGTTAACATTGGTTAACTTAAAGTAAGTATTGATCTATTCATATTTGTAGTATAGAATTTAAAAAACAACTAACATGAAAAAAATTATTACCATATTATTAATTAGTCTGTCTAGCATTATATACTCTCAAGAGGATAATACAACAGCAGAGATAAAAGAAAGTAATGTAACAACATTAATATTTTCAGTTGATTCTGTTAAAGAGTTAAAAAGTATTAATTGGAATGATGTTAAAGAGATTTTTAATGAAAATACTAATAAGAAAGAAAAAGTAGTTTTAGATTTTAAGGTTAAGAATAATAAAAAGAATTCTAATTTAAAATATAAACATAGTTTTCAGGTAGAAGGAGAATTATCTGATTTAAGCGAAACAATTAATGTAGTGGAAAAAACAATTAAAATAATAGAAAATTTATAAAAAATGAAAAAAGCAATAGCAATAATGACACTGTTTTTAAGTGCCTCAATTTATGCACAAGGCTTTCAAGGAAAAGCAACCTATAAAACGCATAGAAAAGTAGATTTTAAAATGAAAGATAAAAAAGGAGGCAATTCAGATCTTCAAAAACAATTACAAGCACAGTTGTTAAAACAATTTCAAAAAACATATACGTTAAATTTTACCAAATCAGAATCTACTTATAAGCAAAATGAAGAATTATCTACTCCACAGGCTCAAAACGGAGTAAGTATCAAAATTATGGGAAATGGTGGAGGAACCGATGTTTTGTATAAAAATGTTGCTGGTAAACGATTTGTAAATAAAACTGAAATTAGCGGAAAGCGGTTTCTTATTAAAGATAAGTTAAGTGAACTTGATTGGGAAATGACAAGCGAAACAAAAAACATTGGTAATTATACTTGTTATAAAGCAACAAGAAAAAGAGAGGAAACAAGAACTTCTTTTTCTATGACAGACGGAGAGAAAGAGGAGAAAAAAGAAAAGGTAATCATAGAGACAGTAGCTTGGTACACGCTGCAAGTGCCTGTAAGTAACGGTCCTGGTAGTTTTTGGGGATTGCCAGGTTTAATTTTAGAAATTCAAGATGGCAAACAAACAATAGTTTGTACAGAGATTGTTATGAATCCGTCAGATAAAGTTCAGATTAAAGAACCATCAAAAGGTAAAAAAGTTACTCAGAAGAAATTTGATAAAATAATGGATAAGCATTCTAAAGAAATGATGGAGCGTTTTAAAAGTAAGCGTAAAAGTAAAGATGGTAATTCATTTAGTATAGAAATACAAGGTTAAAATTAAACCTTTTCAGCTTTGTGAAGTCTAACACTTAATTACAATTAAGAGTTATAAAATTAAAAAGCAAAAATGAAACAATTTACAACCATTTTTTTTCTGTGTATTTCTATTACGATTTTTTCACAGGCTAATTTTCAGGGTAAGGCAGTGTATCAATCTAAAACAACAATGAATAGTGATTTTGGAGGAAGACAAATGTCTGAAGAACGAAAAAAACAAATTATGCAACGTATGAAAAGTATGTTGGAAAAAACATTTGTTTTAAGCTTTACAAGAGAAGAATCAATTTATAAAGAAGAAGAAAAATTAGCTGCACCAACAACAGGCGGAAGAGGTTCTAGATTCGGTGGTTTTTCAGGTGGAGGAACAAAATATAAGAACATAAAAGATGGAGCTTTGTTAGAATCGACAGAGTTTTTTGGTAAAAAGTTTTTAATTTCTGAAGCTGCCGAAAAACCAAACTGGGAATTAGGAAGTGAAACAAGACAAATAGGTAATTATACATGTTATAAAGCAACTTTAGTGAAAGAAAATGATGCTTTTGATTGGAGAAGTATGCGAAGACCTAGAAGAGACGAAGCTAAAAAAGATTCAACAAAAATTGAAAAAGAATCACCAAAACAAACATTGGTTACAGCTTGGTATACACCACAAATACCTGTTAGTAACGGCCCTGGAAATTATTGGGGTTTACCTGGTTTAATTTTAGAAATTAATGAAGGTAGAACAACTATTTTATGCTCAGAAATAACAATGAATCCGTCTGAAAAAATAGAAATTGAAAAACCCGAAAAAGGAAAGCAAGTTACTAGAGAAGAATATACTAAAATGATGAAGGAGAAGATGGAAGAAATGAGAGATCGTTTTAGAGGTGGAAGAAGCGGCGGCGGAAGAGGAGGTCGATTCTAAAAAAACAAAATAATATACACATGAAAAAAATATTACTAATAGGCATTTTATTGACTACATGGATAGCTAATGCCCAAATAACACTTAAAGGAGTTGTTAAAGATAGTATTGGTAGCCCTTTAGAAATGGCAAATGCAATTGCGATTAATACGGTTACTAAAAAATTAGATTCTTATGGTTTTACTGATGCCAATGGAAACTATAAATTAAATCTTAAAAAAAACACAAGCTATAGTATAAAAGTAAGCTACATTGGTTTTAAAACAACAGATGTACTTGTAAAAACTGAAGATGTTGATATTGTTAAAGATATCAGTTTAGGTAAAGATGATAGTTTAGATGAAGTAAATGTTACTTATAAAATGCCTGTTACAATTAAAGGAGATACGATTGTTTATAATGCCGATAGCTTTAAAAACGGAACAGAAAAAAAGCTGGGAGATGTTTTAGAAAATCTTCCTGGAGTTGAAGTAAATGAAGACGGTGAAATTGAGGTAGAAGGTAAAGCTGTTAAGAAAATTATGGTTGAAGGAAAAGATTTCTTTGATGGTGATACAAAAATAGCAACTAAAAATATTCCTGCTGACGCAATTGATAAAATTGAGGTTTTAAAAAATCACAGTGAAGTTGGACAAATGCGCAGTGTAACCGATAATGAAGACAACATCGTAATCAATATTAAATTAAAAGAAGGTAAGAAAAACTTTTGGTTTGGAGAAGTAACAGCCGGTTTGGGAGTAGGAATGACCGACAACAGATACATTGCGACACCTAAATTATTTTATTACAATCCAAAATATAGTGTAAATATTATAACTGATGTAAATGACATAGGAGAAGTGCCATTTACGATGAGAGATTATTTTAAGTTTACTGGTGGTTTTAGAGGTTTAAGCGAAAATAACGGAACAAATTTTAATGTAGGTTCTAGTGATATTTCGTTTTTAACGATGAAGAATAATAGAGCAAAAGAAATTGAATCTGAATTTGGTGCAGTAAACTTTAGCTATTCACCAAAGAAAACATGGGATTTAAGCGGATTTGCAATTTATTCAGGCAATGAAACGGATATGGAAGAAGCAACAAGCCGTGTGTATTCTAACGCAGGAGTAGACAGAAATAATGTGCCAGCTTATAACGAAAACGATCCGTCATCTATTAAGTATATTGATACAGAACAAACAGAAAACACCACTAATCAAACAAGTGATTTAGGATTGTTTAAAATAAGCTCAAGCTATAAACCTAACAGCGATAATCAATTCGATTATGATATTTTTGCTAAAATATCTAAGCAAAAACAACTACAAAACACTTTGTCATCTAGAACGTATTTAAATGCTGATGATGAAATAGTGCCGATTAATCAAATTTCAGAACAGAGTCCGTTTTCTATCAATCAAAATTTAAAATATTATTATACGCTAAACGAAAAAAATATATTTGCTTTTGAAGCGCTACATTTATGGCAAGATGAAGATCCTTTTTATAATGCCGAATTAGAGAAGTTATCTTTTGCAAATTTAATAGGAGCAGATGTAAATGCAAACCCGTTTAACTTAGGTCAAAATAAAAGAATTAAAACTAATAAATTTGATGCTAAATTAGATTACTTCTATGTTATAAATTCTAAAAGTAATTTAAATATCACTTTAGGTACCACACAAAGTAAGCAGCAATTTAATTCAGATATTTTCGAGATTTTAGGAGGTAATAAAAGTACGATTAGTCAAATTACTAGTCAAAATGATGTAGATTTTACGTTTAGTGATATTTATGCCGGTTTACATTATAAATTTATAACAGGTATTTTTACTTTTGATCAAGGTTTTACAGCGCATAATTACATTTCTAAAAACACGCAGTTAGGTTCTGAAGTAAAAAATAGTTTCACAAAAATTTTACCTGATGCTTCGATAAAAATTAGCTTAAAAAAATCTGAAACATTACGATTAAGATATAATATGCAAACTAGCTTTACAGATGTAAATCAGTTAGCAGAAGGTTATGTATTTAATAACTACAATAGTTTGTATTCGGGAAATAGAGAATTAGAAAATTCTTTATATCACAATGTAAGTTTGAATTATTTTAGTTTTAATATGTTTAATTATACCAATATTTTTGGTTCTGTAAATTATAGCAAACGTATAGATGTAATAAAAAGTAACACACAGTTTATTGATGTGAATAGTGTTAGAACATCTGTTAACTCTGCTTTTCCTGATGAAACAATTTCGGCTAGAGCAAATTTTCAAAAAAGTTTTAGAAAGTTTAAAGTACGTTTAGGTGGTAATGTATCACATGCTAAGTCGAACAGTTTAATTACCAACCGTCAAACGAGTGTAGCTGCAAACCGATTAACAAAAACATTTACACAATCATACACGTCAAGGTTTAGTACAAACTTTAAAAATGCACCAAATTTTGATGTAGGTTATAACGTATCAATAAATAACTCTGATATTGGAGGGATTAAAAATTCGTTTACCACGCACAGTCCTTACGCGAATTTAGATATCTTCTTTTTAAAAGAATTTATCTTTACATCTAAATATACTTTTAATAAAGTAATTAATGAAGGAAGAACTATTGATGAATACGGATTTTTAAGAGCTGATTTAACCTATCAGAAAAAAGATAGTAAATGGGAATACAAGCTAAGTGCTACCAATTTATTAGACTCAACTGGATTAAATCAAAACAGTAGTAACGATATTTTTGTAAGTAACTCTACTTATGTAATTCAACCAAGAATAGCGATGTTTACCGTAAAGTATAATTTATAGTAGTAAGATTATTATAAAAAAAGCGAGCTAATAGCTCGCTTTTTTTATATGTAGTAATAATTACTTAATTATTATTTTTCTTGTTATAAGCTTCCCGTCATTTTGAACTTGTAGTAAATACATACCAGTACTTATTTTAGGAAATTGAATTTCTTTATTGAATTTACTTGAAATCGTAGAGAAACTTTGGGTGTCTAATAAATTACCTGCAAAATCGAATAATCTAACAACGGTTAATTCTTTAGATTTTACTTTAAAATCAATAGTTATTGTTCCTTCAGAAGGTACAGGGTATAAGTTTAAATCGGTAAATAAGCTTTTGTCTGTAGCGAAGCTTTCTTCAACGTTTATAGTATAATCTTCAACCTCACCATTAAAATCTAATTCACAAGATCTTGCAAATTCATTTAATTTTGCTGAAATTCTTAAGGTAGTTGTACCAATTAAGGCATCGTCAGGAACCGTTATTGCTTCTCTGTTAGATGTTACATCGTAAGCTTCATTAGTATCAAATAAACAGTTCTGATTCCAATCAATCCAAGCATATGTTTTTACATCACTATTTCCATCTGAATTAATAGTTGTGTTTATATCATAGCTTTCTCCCCTTACTACACCTGTAGTTATTGATTTAAAATTAGAATACCCAGTTGTTTTTGTTGAGGTATTATCAATTTCACCAAAAGTAACATTGGTAATGCTTATTTGAGAAGCTGTATTCCCAGATGATTTACAAAGATCATCACTTACACTTAATACAATATCAATCGATTTAGTTATTGATGAGATACCTGTTAATTTAAAGGTGTAATCACCAGTATCAACATTATTTAAGTTAGTAACAGTTATTGTAACTGTATTGTTAGAATTAATAGTTGTGTAATTAAGTGATACGTTTGCATTTGCTGGAAGACCTGATGTTGTTAAAATTACCGTTTCATTAAAGTTATTAAAAGTTTTATAATCTATCGTATAAACAAATTCATTGGTTGCTTTTCTACATACAGAACCACCACCAGTAGTATTTTCTATGGTAAAATCTGGTGTAATTGTAATTGTATAATCTTCAACTTCACCATTAAAACCTAATTGACAAGAACTAGGGTTGCCATCGTTTGCCGATTTTGTAGTAACTCTTAGAATTGTGGTACCAACTAAAGCATCTTCAGGAATAGCAATTGCTAAACCACTATTACTAGTAGCGCCGTTAGCATTGGTTACATTTCCTAAGTCATATTGTTCACCAGTATCAAATAAACAGTTTTGATTCCAATCTATCCAAGCAAATGTTTTTGTAGTATTATTACCATCAGAATTTGCATTAACAGCTAAATTATAAGTGTTTCCTATTATAACTTCTGTAGCTATTGATTTAAAATCAGAATACCCTGCTGTTTTTGTTGAAGTATTATCAATTTCACCAAAAGTAACATTGGTTATACTTATTTGAGATGCTGTATTTCCTTCGGATTTACAAATAGTATTATTTACATTAAAAACTATATTGATAGATTTTGTAACGGAAGCAGCTGTTGCGGTTACCGTCATGGTATAATCACCAATAATTGCGTTATTTAAATTAGAAATAATTAATTCTACAGAGCCGCTAGTATTTATAGATGTCGGACTAAATGAGCTTGTAGCACTTGTTGGAATTCCAGTAACAGATAAACTAACATCTTCGTTAAAACCAAACAATGTTTTATAATCAATAGCAAAAATTTGCTCATTTATAGCTTGGTTACAAATAGATAAATTACCGGTTGTATTGGTTAACGTAAAATCTGGTTGCGGTTTTTCTTCAATGATAATAGTATAATCTTCGGTTTCACCCCATTCGCTTGTATGATCAGAGTCACAAGCACCTTCGCCATTAGGTGATATACTTGTATAATACTCTATGCTAACCCTCATACGAGTTTCTCCTAACACGGCGTCTTCAGGAACCAATATGTTTAATGTCGCAGTAGCAATGTCTTCGGTCTTATTGCCTAAGTCATATCTTTCTGTTGCATTATCAAACTTGTAATCTTGATTCCAATCGATAAAAACATAACAATGATCTTGATAACCAGCTGTATTAAAGGTTACACTAACTTGCTGCTCTAGCGTTCTCTTAATGCTCGTAGATATAGCGGTAAAGTCTTCATAGCCATCTACAGTATCATTTCCTGAATCATTATTAATACTATTAAAGGTAACGTTTGTTATATGTTCTTGCCCACCAGCTTCATCTGTAAAAGTAGAAGTGCAATAAGAAGGAATTTCTGTTGTAAACTCACTTATAGAAGAGTAAGCACCTTCACCACAATTGTTTATAGGTTTTACACGCCAATAATATTTTGTAACTCCACTTAAAGGTGTTGTAGGAATGTATGTATTGGTTGTTATTGTTTCGTTAATTACCGTTGCTGTAAAACTAGCATCTGTAGCAACCTCAATATTATATGAAGTTGCATTAGTATCAGCTACCCATTCAAAATTTGGATTCACACTTATTTCTGTAGCCGTATTTGTAGGTGTTGATAAAGATATAGTAGAGAAATCTGTTCCAATTATCTTTAAAGCAGCATTCGCTGTTTGAGAAACAGAAGTAGATTCGGCATTTACAACTATTGTATAATCTTGTTGGGTGGTTCCGTTTAAGTTGTTTATTGTCATAACAACACTTCCGTCAGCACTAATAGTAGTAGGAGAAAAACTAGCTGTAGCACCTATGGGCAGGTCGGTAGCTGATAAGTTTACTGTTTCAGAAAATCCATTAACAAAATCAAAATTTAAAGTATAACTAACTAAGTTTCCTCCAGTATTACAAACTACCTGTTTCTCAGTTTGATTTGTAACTAAAAATGTAGGAACTGTAGAGTTAATTGTAAAATTAGTAGCATTTACATTGTAAAAAATATTATCAGTAGCCTCTACAAGTATACGTGCATTAGTTGTTGCGTTATCGGGTATTGTAATTGCTTCAGTACCATCATTATCGGTATTAGTTTTTAAAAAAATAGGAAAAGTTACTCCTCCATCAATAGATAGTTTAATATTAACTTTAGTACAATTAATAGGAGCTAAATTAGTGGTTCCTTGATTCCATGTTATTGTTTGTGTAGATCCTGTATCCCAAGTTACGTTGGTATTAGGTGTATTAACAACGAAAGCTTCTGCATCTGTTACAGTAACTTTAATATCATCTCTTGCAGAGCTACCTCCATCCGTATTATTATCTCTTACAGTAAGGGCAAAATTTAACTCTCTAGCAACAGATGGTAAAACCTCCCACTGATCTGCGCTAGCATTAATAACGCTAGTTAAAGTTGGTAAATACCTGTTAGGTGATGTGCTAGAAGGTAAAGATCTAAATGAAGGGCCTTCTGTACTAGTTGAAACAGGAGGCATTGTTGCAATTTCATTATCTGTTTGTTCCCAGTTATATGTTAAGCTAGCGATTCCCTGAGCATCCGTAGCTATTGCTTTTAATACGAAAGGAGTTGATTTAGGAATACTTACATTATTACCTGCATTTATTACGGGTGCATCGTTATTTGTTTCAGAAACGGAAGCACAATTTCCATTTCCTTGAATATGTGCCCACATTTGGGCGATACTTACTGCATGGAAATTATCATGACTATTGCCTGTAACATTAGGCGTACAAATACCTGCGTATCCCATAATTGTAGAACCACTCCCTGGTTCAACAGAAGTTGATAGGTTTCTGTTACAATCATTATTTTGCGTATGATTAGCTCCAAATTGATGCCCTAATTCATGTGCCACATAATCAATATCAAAAGCATCATTAATTGGTTGGCTACTACCCGTAATACCACTAGCCTTAGAACCTGTAACACATACAGATCCTAATTGAGCTAATCCACCACCACCAGTACTAAAAGTATGACCAATATCGTAATTAGCATTACCAATTATGGCATCACATTTTTGTTGGCTTTCATTAATTAAACTGTTGGCATCATCATTGCTTAAATCGTCAGTATTTGCATCTAAAAATATTATTTTATCATTGTCATTTACGATAATCATTCTAACAGCTAAATCTTTTTCGTAAACTGCGTTTACCCTAGTTATAGTTGTATTCATTGCAGATAAAACAGTTGCTTTTTTTACAGCATCAGTTGCTGAGTTGGAAACTCCTTCTCTGTTTAAATGAAATTGAGAGTATTCACCCGTGGTGGCAATAGCAATTCTAAAAGTTCTTAGTTTTCCGTCGTTCGCATTTCTTTTTAAGTTTGTTGATGCTACTATCTTATTAGCTGATGTTTTAATTTTACATGAAAAATCATTCTTGTTAGCAATTAAATCTTCTCGCTTATAAACAAGATATTGTTTCTTGTCTTTTGTAAACGGATCTATATATAGGGTACTTTCTTTTCCTGAATGAATTAAAGCATGAAAACCATTGGTACCAATACTAATTTTAGCGATAGCAGTAGGATCATCGATTCCTTGAGCAGAATACGATTTAATCATCGGGAATTTCGAAGCTAATTTAGGTGCTAAATATGAGATTTCTTTAATAGAAAACCTTTTTAATTCTCCTACAGAATTAGGAAGTGTAATTATATTTTTATTGTTTTTTGATTTTAAATTAACCAAATAATTTTTAAAACCATCTAAATTTAAAGAGGCTAAAGCGTATTTTTCGGGATTGTTATCTCTGGCAAGAATTTCATCTTTTTGAAAAGAGTTGTTTTTTTGAGCTGTATTATTCCAAAAATTCTGAGAGAATGAATTACTTGCGAAAAAAGTAAAAATTAATACTACTAAGAGGGTGTTCTTTTTAATCATAATTATCTAGTTAATCGGTATAGAGTATAACAACTTAAAGCTAATTTTCCCTACCTTTGGGGGCTTGTTTTAGAACACGAATTTATGAATAAAAAAATAATAGTCAGTGATTTAGGTCGAAAAGATTATAAAGAAACATGGAATTACCAAACTCAGTTATTAGATGAAACTGTTTCTTTAAAAAGAAAAAAAAGGAATACTACTGAAGAGGTTGTAACACCAAATCATTTTTTGTTCGTAGAGCATCCTCATGTTTATACATTGGGTAAATCTGGTGATATGAGTAACTTATTATTGAACGAAGAAGGACTAAAAGCAAAAAATGCTACTTTTTATAAAATTAATAGGGGAGGAGATATAACGTATCATGGTCCCGGACAAATAGTTGGATATCCTATTCTTGATTTAGAAAATTTTTTTACAGATATACATAAGTATTTACGTTTATTAGAGGAGTCGATTATATTAACGATAGCAGAATATGGCTTAAAAGGTGAGCGTAGTGATGGCGAAACTGGAGTTTGGCTTGGAGTTGGGACACCATTTGCTAGAAAAATTTGTGCTATGGGAATTCGTGCTAGTAGATGGGTTACCATGCATGGTTTTGCTTTAAATGTAAATGTAAATTTAGGTTATTTCGATAATATTATTCCGTGTGGAATTAGAGGGAAAGCTGTTACTTCGATGGAAGTGGAACTTGGTGAAAAAATATCTGAAGAAGAAGTAAAAGAAAAAATACTAAAACATTTTAAAATACTCTTTGAAGTAGAAGAATATATTAAACCATAAAAAAAGGGGTTGACATTGTCAACCCCTTTTTTATTTATAGATTTAAGCTTATTTCTTAGCTTTAATATCAAAAGAAATTTCCATTAAATCGTTAATGAATTTATCTTTTAAAGCAGCATCAATTTTCTTAGACTTATAAGTAACACCAAAATCAGTTCTATCAATACTAAAAATATCACTTTTAAATGTAGCAACTCCTTCATTTTCAGTTACTGTAGCAGGAATCGTAATGCTTTTAGTTGTTCCTCTAAGAGTTAAGTTACCAGTTACTTGTAATTTACCATCTTTCATTTCAGAACTAGCAATTACGAATTTTGCAGTAGGAAATTTTTCAACATCAAAGAAATCACCTTTCTTTAAGTGATTTTCTAAATCTTCTTTCCCTTTTCCAGCTTCTAAATCAGAACAAGAAATAGAGTTCATATCAATTACAAATTCACCTGATTTAAGAACACCGTTCTCAATATCAAATAATCCATTTGCTATACTAACAACACCGTTATGAGAACCTGTTGGCTTGTTACCTTTCCAAGTAACAGTAGATTCATCAATATTTGCTTTATAAGAACTAATTACATTTTCTACTTTTTTTACATCTTTAACTTCTTCGTTAGCAGTTACTTTATTTTTTTCTGATTTACAAGAAACAGCAGTAATTGCTATAAGAGCAATGGCTAAAATTGATTTTTTCATTATGATTTATTTTTAATTATTGATTTTATTTAGAACAAATGTAATTAAAAAATAGTTTCCGTGGAAATTATTTTTTTGTTAAGATTTTATTTATAACAAAAGCACTTGCTTGCAATCCAAAAGCAGCAGGCATATAACTAATGGTTCCGTAAAACGATTTTTTGAAATTTGTACCATTTGTAAGTTGTAGACTTTCGGGTATCTGAACTTCTTCAGAATAAACAGCCATTACACCTTTGTTAACATTTAGTTCTTTTAACCTCTTTTTAAGTGCGCGTGCCATTTTACAGTTTTTAGTTTTGCTAATGTCTTTAACAACAACTTTACTAGCATCTAATTTTCCGCCAGCACCCATGGCGCTAATTAACTTTACCTTTTTTCTTCTAGCCGCAACAATTAAATTAATTTTAGGTGTAATGCTATCAATACAATCTAAAACGTAATCGTATTCCTTGCTGACTATTTCAAAAGCTCTATCGGGTGATAAAAACTCTTCCAAAACCTTTAGTTCAATTTCAGGGTTTATGTCTTTAATTCTATCTGCTATTACAGCTGTTTTCGATTTGCCAATGGTGCTTTTTAAAGCGGGTAGTTGTCTGTTTATATTTGTTTCATCAAAAGCATCACCATCTACAATTGTCATTTTACCAACACCAGCTCTTGCTATAAATTCGGCAGCAAAAGAACCAACACCACCCAAACCAACAATTAAAATATTTGCATTATGAAGCTTTTCAATTCCTTCTTTTTGAACTAATAATTCTGTTCTCTCTAACCAACTCATTTTATAAATATCGTATTAAAATTTTGATGTATTTTTCTTGTTAATTCTTCAACTTTTAGCTCTTTTATTGAAGCTGCTTTTTGGTAAATAGTACTAATATCTATTTCATCGGAATCAGTTTCTAAAAAAATAGCATCTAAAGAAATCTCTTTAAAAGTTTTTTGCAATTTAGTAGCAGTAATTAATGCTTTTCCGAAGGATAAAAAACAACCATTTTTTATAAGAGATAAAGCTACTTGACAGTTTTTGTTAAAACCATGGATAATCCATTTTTGTTGAGGTTTTAGTGTTTTTTTTAAATGAAATAACTCTTCAAATGATTTTACACAATGTATGATTAATGGTTTTTGATATTTTTCTGATAAATGAATCTGTTTTCTAAAAACCGTTAATTGAAGTTCATAATCCGCTTTACATAACTTATCTAAACCACATTCACCAATAGCAAAACAATTTTTAAGTTGTAATTGTTGTTCGATAAAATGAATCTCGGAATCAATTTTTTCCTTGATAATATTCCATGGATGAATTCCGATAGAAAAAGGCACATTAAAATCTATTGAGTTAGGCTCGCAATTTAAAATTGATATCGTTGAATTGTCGTTAGATTTATGATGCGTATGTACGTTGATAAATTTCATAATCAACGTTTTTATACCTTGTCTTTAGTATCGATAATAATAGTAACAGGACCGTCGTTTAATAATTCAACTTTCATATCGGCACCAAACTCACCTGTTTGTACTTTTTTACCTAAATCTTGTTCAAACTGATGAATGAACTCTTTATATAAAGGGATTGCAATTTCTGGTTTTGCAGCTTTCATATAACTTGGGCGATTGCCTTTTTTAGTGGAAGCATGTAAAGTAAACTGACTTACAATAATAGCATCACCTAAGCTGTCGATTAACGATTTATTCATAACGCCATTAGCATCATTAAAAACACGAAGATTGTTTATTTTTTTAGACAACCAATCAATATCTTCTTTCGCATCATCATTCGTAATACCTAAAAGAATAAGTAATCCGCTTTTAATATCAGCAACTTTTTTACCTTCAATAGTTACACCTGCTTTAGATACTCTTTGAATAACTGCTTTCATTTATTCTTGATCTTTTTCCCAAATATCAGTACGATAATGCTCTTCTTCTCCTTCTAAAATTTGCAAATAACTTTTATAGCGAGACCATGAAACAGTATCTTCTTCTAAAGCATCTTTTACAGCACATTTTGGCTCGTTTACGTGAATACAATTATTGAATTTACAATCTTGCTTTAATGCAAAAAATTCTGGAAAATAATCACCTAATTCTTCTTTATCAATATCAACAACACCAAAACCTTTAATACCCGGAGTATCAATAATTCTTGCATCTTGTGAGTTTTCGAGATTTAAATCGAACATTTCAGCAAATGTAGTGGTGTGTTTTCCTTGATTATGTTGATCAGAAATTTCTTTGGTTTTTAAATTTAAAGAAGCATCAATAGTATTTACTAAAGTTGTTTTTCCTACTCCTGAATGCCCAACAAACATAGATGTTTTTTCGAGCATTATTTTTTTAATAAGATCAACGTTTGTATTTTCTTTAGCGGATACTTCTATACATTTATAACCGATAGTTTCGTAAATATCTTTTAAGTATAAAATTTCTCCACGTTCTTCTATTTCGTAAGAATCTATTTTATTAAAAACTAAAATAGTATCGATTCGATAAGCTCTTGTTGAAACCAAAAAACGATCGATAAAAGTGGTAAAAGTAGGTGGGTTATTAATGGTAATTAATAAAAAAACCTGATCGATATTAGAAGCAATAATATGTGTTTGTTTCGATAGGTTTACAGATTTACGAACAATAAAATTATCACGTTCGTGAATATTGGTAATTACACCTGTTTCCTCATTGTTTTTGGTTTCAAGATCAAAATCTACCTTGTCGCCAACAGCAATAGGATTCGTGCTTTTAATGTCTTTTAAGCGAAATTTACCTTTAATACGGCATTTGTATAAAACCTGTTCACTCTTTACCAAATACCAACTTCCTGTAGATTTATATACCGTTCCTGTCATATAAAACAAAGATGAGAAATTTCTAAATTAAAATGTATATTCGTCTCTTAATTTTTTAAAAAAAAATATCATGAAAAAAAAAGTACTATTTTTATTATTTATTACTATTTCAATAGTGTCAATAGGACAAACAAGTTTGTACGAGAATCCCGAGTTTGATAAAATTGCAGAAAATCATAAGAAAATTGCGGTAATTCCATTTGAAACGATAGTTAGTTTAAGAAAAAAACAAATGAAAAATATGACTACGGAAGATCTTAAGCGACTAGAAAGAAACGAAGGAAAGAGTATACAGATAGCTATGTATTCGTGGTTTTTAAAAAGAAAAAAAAGAGGAGATTTAAAAACAATTGAGGTTCAAGACCCGAAGAAAACTACAGCGTTATTAAGAAAACAAAACATTACTCAAGAAAACTTAAATGAATATACACCTGAAGAATTAGCGAAAATTTTAGATGTTGATGCAATTATTTCAGGAGATTATAAGACAAGTAAGCCAATGTCAGAGGGAGCTTCTGTGGCTTTAGGTTTATTAGTAGGTTTTTGGGGAACAACAAATAGTGCAACTATAAATATGAGTGTCCATAATGCGGTAGATGGATTATTATTGTGGAATTACAATAAAAAAGTAAGAGGAAGTATTGGTAGTAGTCCAGAGGATTTAATTAATAAGTTAATGAGAAAAGCATCAAGAAGACTATCATATACTAAAAAGAAATAAGATAAAAAAAGGGAGACTTAATTAAGTCTCCCTTTTTTTTATCCTTTAATAATTTTTTCTTGATGATTGATAGATTCTTGGTGAATAGCCTTAAACATTTTTAAAACAAACTCTTCACTTAAACCTCTTGTTTCACCTTCTAAAATCATTTTTCCTAAAATTTCATTCCAACGTCTAGATTGTAAAACGGCTACATTTTTCTCTTTCTTTAAAAGTCCGATTTTATCAGCAACTTTCATTCTTTTACTCATCATTTC
The DNA here is from genome assembly GCF_057002845.1 of Tenacibaculum sp. SM2510. NCBI lineage: Bacteria > Pseudomonadati > Bacteroidota > Flavobacteriia > Flavobacteriales > Flavobacteriaceae > Tenacibaculum > Tenacibaculum sp. SM2510. The sequence continues at coordinate 1,344,183 of NZ_CP192703.1, read as the reverse complement.
GATAAGTTGATCATCGACAACATTTATTTGAGCTCTTAAATTATTTAAAGATTCTCTGTAAGTAGAATCAGTTTCGGTTTCTTTACGGATTTTTAAATCTTCCATAATATCCTTTAATTTAGCAGGCGTTACTTGCTGAGCAGCGTCAGACCAAGCATTTTCAGGATCGAAATGTGTTTCAATCATTAAGCCATCAAAATTTAAATCTAAGGCAGTTTGCGAAACATCAAAAATCATTTCTCTGTTACCTGTAATGTGTGAAGGATCGCAAATTAATGGTAAATCAGGAAATTTGTTTTGAAATTCTATAGCTAATTGCCATTCAGGAATATTTCTGTATTTTGATTTCTCATAAGTAGAAAATCCTCTGTGAATTGCACCTAAATTTTTAATTCCGGCAGTATATAATCTTTCAATTCCACCTAACCATAAAGCTAAATCTGGATTTACAGGGTTTTTAACCAAAACAATCTTATCGGTTCCTTGTAAAGCATCCGCAATTTCTTGCATGATAAAAGGAGAAACGGTAGATCTTGCTCCGATCCATAATAAATCGATATCGTGCTCTAAAGCCAATTTTACATGCGCAGCGTTTGCAACTTCAGTACAGGTTTTCATACCTGTTTCTGCCTTTACTTTTTGCAACCATTTTAAGCCTAATGCACCTACACCTTCAAAGTTTCCGGGCCTAGTTCTTGGTTTCCAAATTCCAGCACGAAAATAATTTACATCAGAATCTTTTAATTCGTGAGCAATTTTTAAAACTTGTTCTTCAGTTTCTGCACTACAAGGTCCTGCGATTACCAATGGGTGTGCAAGTTTCATGTCGTTTAACCAGGTTCTTAACTCTTTTGTATTCTCCATTCTAATTAATTATTTGTGCTGCTTTTTTAAGCAAACTTTGTTTTTTGAATCAAAATATATTAGACTCAAAAGAAAGCTCGAAATTACAACTATTTTGGTCTTTTATTTTATACCGTTTAATATTTTTTTTATGTGATTTGTACTTTTCATTTCATTATAAATTTCAGTAAAATCGTCTTGTAACATCAATTTTTTAAATTGCTGTAAATTGTTAATGTATTCATCTAATGTTTCAATTACATTCTCTTTATTTTGTTTAAAAATAGGTGTCCACATGGCGGGCGAACTTTTTGCTAAACGAACGGTAGAGGCAAAGCCAGAGCCTGCCATATCAAAAATATCACGCTCGTTTTTTTCTTTCTCTATCACAGTTTTTCCTAGCATAAAAGCACTGATGTGTGATAAATGCGATACATAAGCAATGTGTTTGTCGTGTGATTTTGCATCCATATATCGAATACGCATTCCTAGTCTCGAAAATATTTCTAAAGCAATTTCTTGCAGTTTAAAAGCTGTTTTTTCTACCTCACAAATGATATTTGTTTTTTGTTGAAACAAATTTTCATGAGCAGCAGTTGGTCCTGAAAATTCTGTTCCGGCAATAGGGTGGGTTGCTAAAAAGTTTCTTCTCTTCGGATGATTTTTAACAACTTCGCATACTTGAGTTTTTGTAGAGCCGACATCTATAACCAAGCAAGTATCAGAAATTGAATCTAATATTTTAGGAAGTATTTCTAACTGAACATCAACCGGAACAGAAATAATTACAATAGCTGCTTTTTTTAAATCGCTAAATGTTGCTTTATGATGAATTACACCAATATCTTTAGCCTTGTTTAAATTATTTTCGTTAGCATCAATTCCGTAAATAACAGCTTCGGGATATTCTCTTTGAATATCTAAAACCATGCTTCCGCCAATTAAACCAACACCGATTACAAATACGTTCATTTTTTATTTTTTTATTTTCAACTCCGCTCGAAATGACATTGAAATTGTCGGTAGCGTATCGTTGATAGCTAGATTCTATTGATAGCTTCTTTAATTATTTCTTTTGATACACATAATGAAAATCGTATGTAGCCTTCTCCTTGAGAACCAAAAACGGTTCCGGGAGCGATAAAAATATCTTTTTGATATAAAATTTCATCAGCAATTCCTTCGGATTTTTTTCCTTCAGGGATTTTTGCCCAAACAAATAATCCTGTTGAGTTTTTGTTATAAGTACAGTTTAATTTATCTGCTAGTTGAAATACTAAATCTCTGCGTTCTTCATAAATTTTATTTTGTTCTGAAAACCAATCATCAGATAACTGCAAGGCTTCGATAGCTCCTTTTTGAATTCCGTAAAACATACCAGAATCCATATTGCTTTTTACCTTTAAAACCTGATTAATAAAGTTAGCATTCCCTAAAACCATACCTACTCGCCAACCAGCCATGTTAAAGGTTTTACTTAAAGAATTTAATTCTAAAGCTGTTTCTTTAGCGCCATCAATTTGTAAAATGCTAAGAGGCTTATCATTTAAAATAAAACTATACGGATTGTCATTCACAATTAAAATTTGATGTTTTTTTCCGAATGCAATTAGTTTTTTAAAAGTTTCTATAGTTGCGTTTACTCCTGTTGGCATATGTGGGTAGTTTACCCACATAATTTTTACATTAGCTAAATCTAATTCTTCTAATTCTTTAAAATTAGGTTGCCAATCATTCTCATTATTTAAATTGTAAAAAATAGGTTCGGCACCTACTAACTTTGTGACAGAAGTATAAGTTGGGTATCCTGGATTCGGAATTAAAACTTTATCGCCTTCATTTAAAAAAGCCATAGAAATATGCATCACACCTTCTTTGCTTCCCATTAAAGGAAGTATTTCGTTTTCGGGATTCAAAGCAACTTTAAATTGCTGTTGGTAGAATCTGCTAATCGCATTTCTTAACTCAGGTAAGCCTTGGTAACTTTGGTATTTATGAGCAACGGCATGGTTAAAGCTTTGTTGAATTGCAGTTATAACTTTAGTTGGTGGTTGTAAATCCGGACTTCCAATTCCGATATTTATAATTGGTTTTCCGGTAGCAGCTAATTCTCTAACTTCTCTTAGTTTTTTAGAAAAATAGTATTCCTGAACGGTTTTTAATCTTTTTGCTGGCTGAATCATTTTCTTCCGTTTTTGTAGGTTCCTAATACTTTTGTTTCTAATGCCATAATTTTTATAATAGCGATTGCTTTTTGGTAGTCTTTATAATCATTAAAAGTAACATCAACAAAGAATGAATATTTCCATGGTGATTCTATTACCGGCAGCGATTGTATTTTTGTTAAATTCATTTTGCAATCGCTCAATACGTTTAAAATGGCTGCTAAACTTCCTCTTTTGTGATCTAATTGAAATTTTAGAGATGCTTTGTTTATTTGGGCAATTCCGTTATTAGGAGCTGTTGTTTGTATAATTACAAATCGTGTAGCGTTGTTTTTTATAGTCTGAATTTCATCTTCGATAATATGTAAATCAAAAATATCAGCAGCAATTTTTGGGGCAATAGCTGCAATTCCTTTTAATTTATTTATTGAAATTCTTTTAGCAACTTCAGCAGTATCTACATCTTCTACTAATTTTATATGTGGATATTTTTTAAAGAATTCTTTGCATTGTAATAATGCCATTGGATGTGAACAAACTTCTTTAATGTCTTCAATTTGTTGATTAGGAAGTGCCATTAAATGATGATGAATATTTAAATATTCTTCCCCTATTATGTGTAAGTTGTTTTTATCAATTAAAGCATAGTTTGGTATTATAGAGCCAGCAATCGTATTTTCTAACGCCATAATACCAATAGTAGCTGTTTTGTTTAATAAGCTATCTACCAAAACATCAAAAGACATACATTCTTTTAATTGAATTGTTGTACCGTAAAAATTGCGAGCAACTTTATGATGGTTAGATCCTTCTGCTCCTTGAATAGCGATTGTTTGTTTCATTTTTGATCAAAAAAAAAGCCTCGATGTATCGAGGCTTTATAATTTATATTTGTTAGTTAAAAATATGGTATAAAGTCTCAGCTCTTATTAAAAAAATAAAAGTAAAAATAGAAACCTTGCCAAATATTTTGTAACATCATTTTTGTATTTCTTGTACGAAACAAATCTAAAGATTAAAATGAGAAAAACAAATGTTTAAGTTAAAAAGTATTTATGCTAATAAATATGAGTACGAGATGGTGTTTTTCTGCAAGTGTAAGTTGATTTTTAGAGATACTAGTCGAAAAATATAGGTACAAAAAAACACCTCAATTATGAGGTGCTCTTTCTAAAATAATTATTTTTTACTTTTTAGGTTTAAAAACAATTTCGTAAGATTTGCTATCTTTCAATAACTTCTTTGTGATGTTTTTTAAGTCTTTAATAGTTATCGACTTTACAATGTCTTCATAGTTCTTAGGATCATTCATATTATATCCTTCTAACACAGCGTTTTTTAATAAACTCATTTCAAATCTATTATAGTTTTTGCTTTCTTCTCTGGCTTTTAAGAAGTTAGCAAGTGTTTTATCTAGGTCAGCTTGTTTAATATCACCACTTTCTAGTGCTTTAATTTCTTTATGAACAATCGCGATTAACTTTTCAGCTAAGTCAGGATTACAATCAAAATTTACAGATATTGTAGCTTCTTGAGTTGGTCTTCTAGAAATAGAACCTCTAGTTCTAGCTCCATAAGTTCCTCCTTCTTCTTCTCTTAAAGATTCTGTGTAACGTAATTGCAACACATCTCCCATAGCTCTCATTAAAATTGAGTTTTTTAAAGAATACTTCATGTCGTTTTTAATCACTACACGAACAGAAGTTTTAGGGTCTTTCATTTCTAAAAATACATCCTTATCAATTTTGTTGTTAATCCAATCTACAGAATTGTCTTTCCATTCTTCTCTTTCATCAGTTGTTGGTATGCTAGCAATATATTTCTCTAATAAAGGTTTAATTGTTTCCTTGCTTACATCACCTACTATAAAGAATTTAAAATCTCCTGCATTTCCAAATCTACTATTATAAATAGTCTTCATTTTATCAAAAGACATTTCAGACATTAATTTTTTATCAAATAAACGTTCAGTAGGATGGTTCTTTCCGTATAAAATAGTTGTTACACTATCTTGCATTTTAGATTGAAGTTGTTCGCTCTTTCTAATTAAAAAAGCATCAACTTGTTGCATTAATACATTGTAAGAAGTTTCATCAAAACGAGGTTTTGTAAAACGTAAGTTTACTAATTGCATCATTGTTTCAACATCTTTTGTAGAAGAAGATCCTGATACACTTTCAGATGTGTTACCAACACTTGTTCTAGAGCTTGCTTTTTTACCAGCAAGTACTTTTGGTAAATCAATAGCTGAAAACTCACCTAAACCAGACATTTGAATAACGTTACCTAATAATACTGTTGAAGGTAAGTCTTCTTTATCTAGTAAAGATTGACCACCATAACTAACAGCACTTAAATTCACGTCATTCTTGTTTTTATCAACAAATTTGTAGTGAACCTGAATTCCGTTACTTAATGTAAATATAGTTGAACCAATTTCTTTATCCTCTTCTTCAGAAGTAATAGAGCCAGTAACTAAATTAACACCAGACATTAAAGGTTTTACATTCGTTTCTTCTGCGTATCCTTTTAATGTTTTATCATTCTCAACAGTAGTGATAATTTTAAGAGCTTCTTCTTTTGTTATATTCTTGTTTCCTTTAACTCCTGTAACAACAATTGATCTGTTATTTTTAAGATATAATTTTTGAATTTGAGCTAACAATTCTTTTTGAGTTAATTGGCCAAAAATTACTTTAGCAATATCAAATTCTTTTTTGATATCTGTAATATGAGAGTTTTCTAAGTAATTAGTTTGAATACCTCTTACTATCTGACCATGACTTCTGTTTCCGAAACCTGCGATTTGGTTTTCGTAAGAACTTGTATATTGAGCAATAATTCTATTTATTTCTGCTTTTGTAAATCCGAATTTAACAGCTCTGTTAATTTCAGAAATTACCAATTCAAATGCTTTATGTTGCATGTTTGGTTTTGGTACAATACGAGCGCTAAACTCATTGTTTAATCTTGAAAGACTACCATAACGAACAGATGCAAATAAAAGAGGTGAATCTGGCTTTTGGTTGATTTCGTTTAATCTTGTAGAAATAATTGATGTCGCCATACCATTTAAAAGACTTTCTTTTAAATCGGCAATAGTTTCATTCTTTAAAGACTTGTTATGACGGATACCAAAAGAAATACTTGAAGAAGTAACTTCTTTGTCCATTGCCATATCATAAATAAGCTCTTCATTATCTGAAATACGAACCTCAGTACGTTTGATAGGGTTTTTTACGGCAGGTATAGTTGAAAATATTTTTTTAATTTTAGCTTCAATTTCATCAACATTTACATCACCAATAATAGCAATAGCTTGTAAATCTGTTCTGTACCAGTCGTGATAAAAATCGCGTAAAGCTTTATATTTAAAACCTTCTATAACATCCATTTTACCAATAGGTAAACGTTCTGAATAGATAGAGTTGTTAAACATTGTGCCAATAGTTTGCTGTAATACACGCATACCACCGTTTTGGCGAGTTCTCCACTCTTCCTTAACAACACCTCTTTCTGAGTCAATTTCTTTTTCAGTTAAAGATAAATAGTTAGACCAGTTGTGTAATATAGACAAACCAGTATCTATCAATTCTGGTGTTGTAGGTATATTATTTACGTTATAAACAGTTTCATCAAAAGAGGTGTAGGCATTAATATCTCTACCAAATACAAGTCCGTGTTCTTGCATTTTGTCTAAGATACCTTTTCCGGGGAAGTCTTTAGTTCCGTTAAAAGCCATGTGCTCTAAGAAGTGAGCTAATCCTTGTTGATTATCTTTTTCTAAAACAGAACCTACATTTTGTATGATGTAATAACTAGCAACATTTTTAGTAACGGTAGTTTTGTGAATGTAATAGGTTAGTCCGTTTTCTAAAACACCTTTTTTAATACTCTGCTCTTCAGGTAAAGGTGTTTCTAAATTGATGCTCTGGGCTATGGCATTGTAATTGAAGGCAATGCATAGTGCCAATAATAAAATCTTCTTCATTTTTTATTTTTTTATTGTTATTGATGTGCTTTTTTATATTGTTATTAGTAGACATCAAAATACTAACAACGCGCTAATATAAAAAAATGATTAAAGCTATTAACTAAATAGTTAGTTTAATTGAAATGGGAATGAATGAAGTTGAGTTTTATGTAAACTAAAAAAAGCTCCTCATAAAAATGAGAAGCTTTTTGCGGTCTGGACGGGACTCGAACCCGCGACCCCCTGCGTGACAGGCAGGTATTCTAACCAGCTGAACTACCAGACCGTTGCTTGTAGCATTGTATTATAATTATTGCTTAGATAATTTTGCGGTCTGGACGGGACTCGAACCCGCGACCCCCTGCGTGACAGGCAGGTATTCTAACCAGCTGAACTACCAGACCGTTGCTAATTGCTCTAAGCGGTTGCAAATATAAGACCTTTTTTTAAATAAAAAAGAGATTAATTATATTTTTTTTGTCTACTGATAAGGTAAGCGGTTAGTACTTTATTATAGCCTTCATTTATGTCAACAGGTATATAATCTATTTTGTATTGTAAGCATTTGTTTTTTAGATTATTGAAGAATTTAGAACTTAGTTCAGTGTAATTTTGTTGAACATTTTCTGCGTGTAAATTTATTTCATCTCCAGTTTCTACATCAATAAATTTTTTAGGCTTATTGTCGAAATCAAATAAAAACTCTGTTTTTTTATCATAAGTATGAAACAATATGACTTCGTGTTTATTAAATTTTAAGTGTTTTAAGGCATCGAAAAGTTCTTCTTCGTCTTTTGATGTTTGAAACATATCCGAAAAAAGAAAAATTAAAGAACGTCTGCGAATGTTTTCTGCAATCTCGTGTAGATATTGATATGTTTCTGTTGTTGCTTTAGATTTAGAGGTAAGTAAGCTTTCTAATTTATTTAATAACATCTTACGATGGCGTTCGCTTCCTTTTTCAGGAGCATAGTATTCATAAGTGTCAGAATAAATACTTAAACCTACGGCATCTCTTTGTTTTTTTAAAATTTCTATTAATGATGCAGCTGCAACTGCAGAAAAACCAATTTTATTTAAACTATGTATTGATTGGTTTTTAACTATAGGGTAGTGCATAGAGGCGGAATTGTCTATAATTAAATGACAGCGTAAATTAGTTTCCTCCTCATACTTCTTAATGTATAGTTTTTCAGTTTTTGCAAATAACTTCCAATCTATATGGCGAGTACTTTCACCTTTATTATATAGTTTGTGTTCGGAGAACTCTACAGAAAAGCCGTGAAACGGACTTTTATGCATTCCGGTAATAAAACCTTCAACAACTTGTTTGGCAAGTAGCTCTAAGTTTTTTATTTCTGATGAAGTATTGTTTAAATCAATCATATACCTCGAAAATAAAAAAAGGTTTAGCGTTAGCCAAACCTTTTTTAATAATATATTATAAATGTACTATTTATATAGCAGCATCAATTTTATCGGTATATGCTTTTTTAGGAGCTGCACCAACTTGTTTGTCTACAACTTCACCATTTTTAAAGATTAATACAGTAGGGATGTTTCTTACACCATATTTAGCTGCAAATTCTTGATTGTTGTCAACATCAACCTTTCCAACAACTGCTTTACCGTCGTATTCGGTATGAATTTCATCTACAATTGGCCCAACCATTCTGCAAGGTCCACACCAAGCTGCCCAAAAATCAACTAATACTGGTTTGTCTGATTTTAATACTACTTCCTCGAAGTTTGCATCTGTAATTTCTAATGCCATTTTGTTATGTTTTAATTAAGTTAATGTCTTATTTTCTACATTACAAAAGTAATCAAAAAAATCACCAAAACAATTTTACGAAAATTACTTTTTATTATCACAGCATCAATAGTTTCTATTTACTTACCTTTTCTTTTTCAGTGTGTGAAATAATGTATAACTTTGCAATATAATTTTGAGGAAAAATTTGACTGATTGCAACCTCTTTGAACACAAGTTCATAAATAAAATGCTAAAGCAGTAATTATCTACTCCTTTAAGCGACCAAGCAATCCAAGTTTTTCTTTTATTTAATTTTTAAAAAAGAATTTTATGTCATATTTATTTACTTCAGAAAGTGTTTCTGAGGGACATCCGGATAAAATAGCGGATCAGATTTCTGATGCTTTAATTGATAATTTTTTAGCTTTTGATCCAACATCGAAAGTCGCTTGTGAAACATTAGTTACTACAGGTCAAGTTGTCTTGGCAGGAGAAGTGAAGTCTAAAACATATTTAGATGTTCAACAAATTGCAAGAGATGTAATCAATAAAATCGGATATACAAAAAGTGAGTATATGTTTGATGGTAGTTCTTGTGGAGTTTTTTCTGCAATTCATGAGCAATCACCAGATATTAACCAAGGTGTTGTAAGAGCAAATCCAGAAGATCAAGGGGCAGGAGACCAGGGAATGATGTTTGGTTATGCCACCGATGAAACTGAAAACTATATGCCATTGGCATTAGAATTATCTCATCGTTTGTTAATTGAGCTAGCGGAGTTACGTAGAGAGAATAGCGATATTACCTATTTACGACCAGATGCTAAATCTCAAGTAACGATTGAATATTCTGATGATAATGTGCCGCAAAGAATTGACGCGATTGTTATTTCTACACAACATGATGATTTTGATGAAAATGATGATGTAATGTTAGCTAAAATCAAGTCTGATATTGTGTCAATCTTAATTCCAAGAGTTGTTGCAAAATTACCAGCTAATATTCAAAAATTATTTACTGATAGTATTACGTACCACATTAATCCAACAGGAGTTTTTGTAATCGGAGGCCCTCATGGAGATACTGGTTTAACAGGACGTAAAATTATTGTAGATACTTATGGTGGAAAAGGAGCACATGGTGGTGGAGCATTTTCAGGAAAAGACCCTTCTAAAGTAGATCGTTCTGGAGCCTATGCAACACGTCATATTGCAAAGAATTTAGTTGCTGCAGGCTTATGTAAAGAAGTTTTAGTGCAAGTTTCTTATGCTATTGGTGTTGCTAAGCCAACAAGTATTAATGTAGAAACATATGGCACTGCAACGATTGATAAAACAGATGGAGAGATTAGTAAAATAGTAGAAACTATTTTTGATATGCGTCCATACTTTATCGAGCAGCGTTTAAAGTTAAGATCACCTATTTATTCTGAAACGGCTGCTTACGGGCACATGGGAAGAAAATCAGAAAAGAAAACGGTAACATTTTCTAACCCAATGGGAGAAACTGTTGAGCGAGAAATTGAAACATTTACTTGGGAAAAGCTAGATTATGTAGCGAAAGTAAAAGAGAGTTTCGGTTTATAAAACTTTAGAAATTACTTATAATAAAAAAGCCTTGACATTGTCAAGGCTTTTTTATTGAGCTTATTTTATTTGAAGAATATAAGGCATTCTTGCTTGAATTCCTTTTAACTTTTTCATCTGATTAATGTTGTTGTATAGTTGGTAATTTTCATCACCTAACGTTTCTCTTAAAATTTCTTCTTTAGATACTTTTGCAAAAGGATAAAAATTAAAAGCTTCCTTTAAGTCTTTTTTATAATTAGGATAATTACGAACTTTATATGTTTCAATTTTGGCTAGCTCAGCTGCAATTGTAATCGCATCATTTAGGTTTCCTAATTTATCAACTAAACCATTTTCAAGCGCTTCTTTACCTGTCCAAACTCTACCTTGAGCAATTTCGTTTACCTGTTCGAAAGTCATATTACGACCAGTTGCAACGCGATTTACAAAAGTAGTATAAATGTATTCGACACCTTCTTTAGTTACGTCATAGAATTTTTTATCCATAGGTTCAAAAACACTATAGTTAGGGTTGCTGTTTGTAGATACTTGCTCGGCATTAATACCAATATTATCTGCAAATTTATTAAAATTCGGAATTGCTCCAAATACACCTATAGATCCAGTAATTGTAGTAGGTTCTGCTAGTATTTTATCAGCATTACAAGCAATGTAATAACCACCAGAAGCGGCTACGTTACCCATAGAAACTACTAAAGGTTTTTCTTTTTTAGTTAACTCTAACTCGCGCCAAATTAATTCAGAAGCTAAAGCGCTACCTCCTGGTGAATTAACACGTAAAACAATTGCTTTTACATTTTTGTCTTTTCTAGCCTTGCGCAAAGCTTTGTTTATAATTCCTTGACCAATAATATTTTCATTTCCTTCAGCATACATTATTTCTCCTTGTGCATAAATTACAGCAATTTTGTTTTTTGCAGTAGAAGAAATTCTTCCTTTTCCAGATTTAATATAATCAGCTAAAGAGATTGTATTTATTTTTTTATCAGCATTTAAGGCTAATTTTTCTTCGTATTCATCTTCATAAATAATTGCATCAATTAATTTATGATCTTTAGCCATTATTGCATTTCTACCATTGGCATTATCGGCAATTAAATTTAATTGTTCGGTAGTTATATTTCTGCTTTTACTAATATCGTCTGTAATTTCTGACCAGATAGATTTTAAAAGCGAAGTGGTTTGTTCGCGATTAGCATCACTCATCTTATTTGTTAAATAGGGCTCAACCGCACTTTTGTATTTTCCGTGACGAATCACTTCCATTTTAATTCCGTATTTATCTTCAAAATCTTTATAATATAAAACCTCGGTAGACAAACCTTTAAAATCAATAGCGCCAACAGGGTTTAAAAATAAACTATCGGCAACCGAACTTAAATAATAGTTTTTTTGAGAATATACATCGTTATAGGCATACACAAATTTACCACTCTCTTTAAATTCTTCAATTTTATTTCTGATGGCTTGCGTTTGCGCTACACCTGCGTTTACTAATGCTGTTTTAATGCTGATTCCTTTAATATTACTATCTGTTTTTGCGTTTTCAATAGCGTTTATTATATTATTTAAAGCTAGTTTTTCATCTGTTAACTCTAAAATTTCGGCTATTGGGTTGTCGTCTTTCGGTGCATAATCTTTTACTGTTGCAGACAAATCTAATTCTAAAACAGAATTCGATTTTACGACGATTTCTTCACTAGAGCCAACAATAGAGGCAATGGCAATAAAAAAGGCAAAGATTAAAAAGATGGCAATAAAAAAACCAAGAATTGATGCTAGTAAATTTCGTAAAAACTTCATATTGTGCTGTTAATTTTTTGGCAAATATACATTTTTACAAGATCATTCATTTTTTAGCGTAAAGTCATTCGGTATTTACGTTGTGCAAATTCAAAATAATTAAAAAGTTTGTAGTTTACGTCGTAGCCGTAATTAACATTTAAGTCGTAGTCAATTCTATTTTCGTAGATGTTAGTATTGAAGTTAACAGCGTTATTAACTCTAGAATTCCATATAGAAACAAACACACGGTTTTTGTTTTCTAAATAAAATTGAGAATGAAATCCAGGTGGTCTTGCAATGGTGTTTAAATAAGTAGTAAAACCAATATCAATAATGGTAATTTCATATTCTAAGCTGTCGTTTTTAATAACAACAGGTTCTTCTTTTACAATAGTTTTACTTTTTATAGGCGAAGTACCACAAGCATAAAAGGAAATTATTAAGATGATTACTGTCGAAAAATATTTTAAAGTTTTCATAATCTGTAGATTGGATACCTATAAAGTTGCGAAAATTATTTCGTTTTTCATTGATTTTTAGTTTGTTTAACAGTAATTTTCAACTTTAAAGAGAATGAAATGAAGAAAAGATGTTTTTGGGTGAGTAACGATCCGCTATATATTGAGTATCACGATAAAGAATGGGGTGTTCCTGTTTATGATGATAAAGCCTTGTTTGAATTTTTGATTTTAGAAACTTTTCAGGCAGGTTTAAGTTGGATTACAATTTTAAAGAAAAGAGAAAACTTTAGAGAAGCATTTGATGATTTTGAGTATAAAAAAATTGCAGCTTATAATGAAGATAAGTATAATGAGTTGCTATTGGATAGCGGAATTATAAGAAATAAATTAAAAATTAAATCTGCAATTTCTAACGCGCAATTTTTTATGGAAGTTCAAAAAGAATTTGGTTCTTTTTCGAAATATATTTGGGGGTTTGTTGATGGTAAATCAATCAAAAACACCTTTGATAAAAGAGAAGATGTTCCTGCAACGACACAACTGTCAGATAAAATATCAAAAGATTTAAAAAAACGTGGATTTAAGTTTGTAGGTTCTACGGTTATGTATGCTTATATGCAAGCTACAGGTATGGTTAACGATCATACAACCGATTGTTTTAGGTATAAAGAAATTTAAAATTTGTACATTTATCAACTGAAAAAATCAATTTAAAACTATAAAAATGAAATTAAAACAAATGCTGTATACTGCAGCTGCAGTTAGCTTATTGGTTTCTTGTGGCGTGGAAAATAAAAAAGAAACAAAAGAAGAGGCAAAAGAAGGAGTAAAAACGGAAGCAAAGTTTAACCATGAGGTTGAGCAGTTTGCCGATATAAAAGTTTTAAGATACCAAATTCCGGGGTTTGAGGAATTAACACTAAAAGAAAAAAAGTTAGTATATTATTTAACGCAAGCTGGTTTATCGGGTCGTGATATAATGTGGGATCAAAATTATCGTCACAATCTAGAGATTAGAACTACTTTAGAGCAAGTAAATACTAATTATAAAGGAGATAAAAACTCAGAAGATTTTAAAAAGTTCACTACTTATTTAAAGCGTGTTTGGTTTTCAAACGGAATTCATCATCATTATTCTAACGATAAAATAAAGCCTACTTTTTCTAAAGACTATTTAGTTGGTTTATTAAAAGAAACGAAGGTGACTTTATCAGCAGAAGCTTTAGAGGTGATTTTTAATGAAAAAGATGCTAAAAAGGTAAATAAAAAAGCTGGAGTTGATAATGTTTTAGCGTCAGCAATTAATTTTTACGGACCAGATATTACAAGTAAAGATGTTGAAACTTTTTATAAAACGGCTTATAAAGGACCTAAAGGGCATCCTGTAGAAGCTGGACTAAATTCTAAGCTAGTTCGTGAAAACGGAAAATTGGTAGAGAAAGTTTGGAAATCGGGTGGAATGTATGGAGTTGCGATCGATAAGATTGTGTATTGGTTAGAGAAGGCTCAAGGTGTTGCAGAAAATGAAAAGCAAGGAGAAACTTTAGGGTTGTTAATAGAGTACTACAAAACAGGGAGTTTAGATGTTTGGGATAAATATTGTATTTCTTGGGCTACTTCAACTGAAGGAAATATAGACTGGATAAACGGTTTTATCGAAGTTTATAATGATCCTAAAGGATATAGAGGTTCTTATGAAACCATTGTGCAAATAAAAGATTTTGATATGTCTAAAAAGATGAAAGTTTTATCTGATAATGCACAATGGTTTGAAGATAATTCTCCTTTAGATGAAAATCATAAAAAGAAAAATGTAGTAGGAGTTTCTTATAAAACTGTAAATGTTGCAGGAGAAGCAGGTGATGCGTCACCAAGTACGCCAATTGGAGTTAACTTACCAAATAATAATTGGATTCGTCAAGAGCACGGTTCGAAATCAGTTTCATTAGGAAATATAATTGGCGCTTATAACAATGCAGGTGGTTCTGGTAGATTAAAAGAGTTTGCGTTTAGTGAAGAGGAAGTAAAGTTAGAGCTTGAATATGGTAAACTAGCAGATAAATTACACACTGCTTTACACGAAGTAATTGGTCATGCTTCAGGTCAAATAAACGAAGGAGTAGGGCAACCAAAAGAAACATTAAAAAACTATGCATCTACGATGGAAGAAGGTAGAGCAGATTTAGTTGGTTTGTTTTATTTAATGGATCCTAAATTACAAGAATTAGGCTTGGTAAGTGATTGGAGAAAAGTGGGTAAAGCAGCTTATGACGGTTATATCAGAAACGGATTAATGGCACAGTTAATTCGTATTAAATTAGGTGATGATATTGAAGAAGATCACATGGTAAATCGTCAATGGGTTTCTGCTTGGTCATTTGAGCAAGGACAAAAAGATAATGTAATAGAGAAAGTTACCAAAGATGGTAAAACTTATTTTGTTGTAAATGATTATATGAAGCTTCGTGAAATTTTTGGACGTTTACTAAAAGAAACGCAAAGAATTAAATCTGAAGGAGATTTTGAAGCTGCTAAAGCATTAGTTGAAGGTTACGGTGTTAAAGTAGATCAGGCAATTCATAAAGAAGTTTTAGATCGTAATAAGCAATTTACAGCTGCGCCTTATAGCGGATTTGTAAACCCTGTTTTAGTAACTGAAATAGATGCTGAAGGGAATATTACAGATGTAAAAATTACGCAGCCTTCAACTTTTGAAGAGCAAATGAATTTTTACGCTAAAAACTATAATTTTTTATCAGTGAAAAACTAAGTAATTAGTTTAATTGAATCATAAAAAACCGGCTCTTTAAAAAGAGTCGGTTTTTGTATTTTTGCAAAGTAAAATAATACAATGGCAAGAAAAATTAAAGACCCAGGGTTAGGATATAACTCTCAAGAAAACAGTAGAGGTCTTATTAATAAAGACGGAAGTTCTAATGTAATTCATGTAAACAAAAACGTTAATATAGATGATTTATATACCTATTTTGTTGAAATGTCTTGGGGTAAATTTTTCTTTTTGGTTTTTTTAGGATACACTTTTTTAAACATTTTTTTTGGCCTCGTATATACTTTAATAGGTATTGAAGAAATTACACAACCCAATGAGTTTTTTTTGTATGATTTTTTAAATGGATTCTTTTTTAGTGCACAAACATTAACAACTGTTGGTTATGGGGGAATTGCTCCGCATGGTATAGCTTCTAATATCGTAGCTTCTTTTGAAGCAATGCTCGGGTTGTTATCTTTTTCTTTTATTACAGGGATGTTGTATGGTCGATTTTCTAAACCAAAAGCAGCTATCCGGTTTAGTGATAGTTTAGTGTTGAGAGATTTTAAAGAGCACAAAGCATTAATGTTTCGATTAATGAATAACCGAAAAACGGTAATGATTGAGCCAGAAATTAAAGTTACTTTGGTTTTAAATGAAGAAAACAAAGCTGGAGTTTATAAACGAGAATTCTATCAATTAAAATTAGAAAGAGATAGTATAATGTATTTACCAACTATTTGGACGGTTGTACATGAAATAGGTAAAGAAAGTCCGTTATCTAAATACACAAAAGAACAAATAAAAAAAATGGATGGGCAAGTATATATTTTGCTTAAATATTACGAAGAATCTTTTGGGCAAAAAGTGTATCAAGCAACTTCTTATAATTTTTCTAATTTAGAAATAGATATGAAATATGCCTCTTCCTCTTATTTTGATGAGGAAGGTTATACGATTTTAAATCACGATAAATTAAGTGAGGTGCAAAAAATGGATTAACCTTTAATTAAAAATTTAGCAAGAAATAAAAGAACGATTAAACTCAATATTCCTATGGCTACATAAATAGCTGCGTTTTTGTAATATTTTTTATTGTTTTTTGCATCTTTTTTGTAGCTGTAAATCATTAAAATGATAAAAGCGATAACAAATATACTAGCAAAAACAATTCTGCCAGGAGTAAACATTTTTGCAGCGATAAGATTAAACATAAAATTATATTTTTAGCAAAGTTAAAGAATGATTTTATAATGGAGAAAATTAAACTAGTTATTCGAGCGTAATTAAAATATAAAAAAACTAAAGTTAAATATAATGAAGAACAAAATAAAAGCAGTGCATGAATTTCACTCAGCGTTTAAATTAAATATTCAAAATAAACCAACAGTTGCTATAACATATGATAGAAAACAGTTGCGATTTGAGTTAATGAAAGAAGAGAATGAAGAGTATTTAGAAGCTGCTAAAAATAATGATTTAGTTGAGGTTGCTGATGCTTTGGGAGATATGCTATATATTTTATGCGGAACGATTATAGAACACGGAATGCAAGATAAAATAGAAGAGGTTTTTAATGAAATTCAACGAAGTAATATGAGTAAGTTGGGTGAAGATGGTAATCCTATTTATCGTGAAGATGGTAAGGTTTTAAAGGGGCCAAATTACTTTAAACCAAATATAAAAGAGATTTTAGAGTAACAAAAAAGCTCCTCATTTTTAATGAGGAGCTTTTTTATTTATGCTATTTAGTAATTTGTTATTTACCTAAAATACGTTCTAACTCTGATGTTAAGGTTTTTACATTATTAACCATTTTAATAATAACACCGTTAGTATCTACAATTAAATGGGTAGGGTATTGTTTTACTTTTAGCTTTTTAGACATGTATTTTTTCTGATTAGGAACCGTAACATATTTAAAAGGTTTAGCTTTTAAGAATTCAACTAGTTTAGCTTTTTCATCAAAAGCTAAACTAACAAACTCAATATTATCGTCTTTATATTTATCCACCAAATTGTTTAGTAGAGGAAATTCTTCAACGCAAACTCTACAGGTTATAAACCAGCATTTTAAAACGACAATTTTTCCTTTAGTGTCTGCTTTATTATGAGATTTACCTTCTAAATCAACAAAATCATAACTAGGAAGTTTTTTTCCTTCCATTTTAAAATATTGATATGCAATTGTAGCTTTACTTACAATTGATTTTTTTATTTTTTCTTGATCAGTTCCTTCAATATTTGTTAATTGATATTGAATTTCCCCTTCTTTTTCAGATTTAACAGCAATATAACCTCCCGTTCTTAATAAGGTTAAAAACATGCCTTTCCCTATAATAGCTCCTTTATTATCAAGAGGATTAAAGGTGGACATTAAATCGATGTTTTTCTTATTGTAGCTATTCCAATTATCAAAACTTTCTTGAATATCATTATTGTTTATAGTTTCTAAAGGAGTGCTTTCATCTTCTGTAGCGCTTTCTGTTTCTAGAACTTCATCTTCAATTTCGGTATCTATAGCTGCCTCATCTTTGTTTTCAGTTTCAGTATCTATAATTACTTCATCTTCATCTTCATCTTCATCTTCATCATCATCTTCATCATCTTCGTCATTATCTTCATCTTCAGTCTCTTCTTCTACAGCAGCTTCTTTTTTAAGTTCTTCTATTGTTTCGGTAACAACCTCTTGTTTGTCTGCATTTTCAGTAGTATTTAAATAGGTATTTAAAACAAAAAAAGACAAAGAAAAGCCTATAGCTATAGATAGTAAGGTTAATATTATATTTTTAACACTGTTCATGTATGATTTTGATTATGAGAGACTAAGATAGTTTTTTTTGACGACACTTAAATCTTAACTCTCCAGTTGTGCTTGTCTTCAGCCTTATTATATTGTATGCTCACTAATTTTTCTTTAAAAAGAGTGGCGTAAGAATCGTTAATTTCAGGTAATTCAAAAACATCTTCTTGGTGTTTAAACCCTTTAATAGGATTTATAACAGCTGCAGTTCCTGAACCAAAAATTTCTTTTAATTCACCTAACCTAGCAGCTTCTTTAATTTCAGCTACAGATACTCTACGAACTTCAACCTCAATATTATTGTCTTCTGCAAGCTGTATGATAGATTTACGAGTAATTCC
The DNA here is from genome assembly GCF_057002845.1 of Tenacibaculum sp. SM2510. Taxonomy (NCBI): domain Bacteria; kingdom Pseudomonadati; phylum Bacteroidota; class Flavobacteriia; order Flavobacteriales; family Flavobacteriaceae; genus Tenacibaculum; species Tenacibaculum sp. SM2510. The sequence goes on along the minus strand of NZ_CP192703.1, from coordinate 1,325,696 downwards.
GTCTAAAATACGGTCATTAGTAGGTGTTGTAATTAATTTGTCACCAACTCTAAAAAAGATATTCATGGTACCAGCTTCTTCTAAGTACTCGTGAGTATCAGCATCTGTCCAAATTATTTGTTGAAAACCTTCTTTGTTAGCTAATTGTGTTGGGTAAAACTGCGCGGCATAATTACCAGCAGCTTTTGCAAAACCAACACCACCATTTGCAGAACGACTATACTCTTCAGCAAATAATACTCTAACCTCCCCCGCATAGTATGATTGTGCAGGCGAGCATATGATTATAAATTTATACTCCTCGGCAGGTGAAGCTGCGATAGCACCTTCGGTAGCGATAATGAACGGACGTATATAAAGAGAATTTCCTAACCCTTTTTTTATCCACTCTTTATCTAATTTTAAAAGAGTATTTAATCCTTCTAAAAACACCTCTTTAGGTACAGATGGCATTGCTAAACGGTTTGCAGATGCATTTATTCTATTATAATTATCTTCAGGTCTAAATAAAAAGACATCATCATTATCATCTTTAAAAGCTTTCATACCTTCAAAAACAGCTTGTCCATAATGAAATACTCTAGCCGATGGTTCAAACAACATTGGGCCGTAAGGCTTTATTGTTGGGTTTTTCCATTCTCCATCAGAAAAGTCACAAACAAACATGTGGTCTGAAAATGTGCGACCAAAAGTTAAGTTGTTAAAATCTACTGAAGCTATTTTTGATTGTGCTATTTGCTGAATATCTATGTTCATAAAATCCTGTTTTTGCAGTGCTGCAAAGATACTAAAACAAGAACATAAAGATTTGTTAAAAGTAACCACTTCACTTATTATAATTATATTTGCTGTAAAATAATTTTAATCTTTTGATAATGAAAAGAATACTAGCGTATTGCCTGTTTTTAAGTTTCTTGTTACAAGCTTGTAAAGTAGAAAAGAAACAAGAAGTAAAAGAAAATGAAACCGCTAAAACTGAATTTGCTTCGTTTGGTGAAAAAATAGAAAGTACAAACGCGCTTTCAGAAGCACAAATGTCAGCAAAGTTTGATGCCTTAAAAAAAGGAGACACAATAAACGTAAAATTTGCATCTAAAATAGGGGAAGTTTGTACTAAAAAAGGATGTTGGATGGTTTTGCCTGCAGCGGATAAGAAAACAATGGTAAAGTTTAAAGATTATGGTTTTTTTATGCCTTTAGATAGTCAAGGAAGTGAAGTTATTGTTGAAGGAAAAGCATTTGTAAAAGAAATACCCGTTGAAGAATTACGCCATTATGCAGAAGATGCTGGTAAAACAAAAGAAGAAATAGCAAAAATTACAGCGCCTAAAAAAGAATATGCTTTCTTAGCGCACGGAGTGTTAATGAAATAAAAATTTTATTATTAAACGAGAAATTATAATCACGTCTGATGGTTCTACAACGATCCATTTGCCAGACTGGAACGAACATTACCATTCTAAGCATGGTGCAATACAAGAAGCATATCATGTTTTTATAAAAAACGGATTAGCCCTACAAAATAAATCAGAAATTTCTATTTTAGAAATTGGTTTTGGTACAGGTTTAAACTGTTTTATTACTTTTTTAGAAAGTGATAAAACAGTTAATTATGTTGGTGTAGAAGCTTACCCAGTAGTAAGCGAAGAGGTTGCAAAGTTGAATTATGTAGCTGAGTTAAAAGCAACAAGTAAACAAGCAGTTTTCGATAAAATGCATTCGTTATCTTGGGAAGACAAACACGAACTTACGACAGACTTTTTTTTAACAAAGCGTCAGCAGTTTTTTAAGGACATTGAAGATAAAGAAGCGTTTGATTTAGTGTATTTTGATGCATTCGGAGCAGAACATCAACCAGATTTGTGGACAGAAGATATCTTTAAACGTATGTTTGAGGCTTTAAAAGAAAACGGAGTTCTAGTTACTTATTCAGCAAAAGGAAGTGTGCGAAGAGCAATGCAGGCAGTTGGCTTTATTGTAGAACGTTTGCCCGGACCTCCTGGTAAAAGAGAAATGCTGCGAGCAACAAAACGAGTAATTTAATTTGTTAAGAATACAATTAAAAGATGATTTTCGAGAGGTGTAAATTCGAGTAATTTTGTTTAAAACGGTGTAGAGAACTTCTTGGAATACCAAAAGTAATCTCTATTTATTCGATCGATGAATTAATTAGAAATTATCAAATTTTAAAAAATATACTAAGAATGAAATTTAAAAGACGTTTTGGTAATAATAAGGAAACAAAACCAAAAAAAGGTTTGTATTTAATGCTAGTTTTGGTTGTTGTGTTGTACTTGTTTTTTAATGCAGATAAAATAATCGGAAGATTTTTCTAAATGAAACCATTTAAATTTAAAGAATTTACAGTGCATCAAGATAAAACAGCCATGAAAATAGGTACAGATGCCGTTTTATTAGGAGCTTGGTGTTCTTTAGGAGAATACCCTGATGCTCTTTTAGATATCGGTTCGGGTACAGGTGTTATTTCACTAATGTTAGCACAACGAAGTGATGCAATGACTATTGATGCTGTAGAGATTGATGGTGATGCTTATGAGCAAACTGTAGAGAATTTTGAGCAGTCAGATTGGGGAGATCGTTTGTTTTGTTACAATGCTTCTTTTAATCAGTTTGCAGAAGAAATGGCAGAAGAGGAAGAGCAATATGATGTTATTGTTTCTAACCCACCATTTTATACTGATGATTTTCAAACCGAAAATGAGGCTCGTAATAAAGCGCGTTTTACTTCGTCATTATCTTTTGAAGAATTAATAATCGGGGTTTCAAAAATTTTATCAAAACAAGGTGTATTCTCTGTTGTTATTCCTTTTAAAGAAGAGAATGACTTTGTAAAGTTAGCAAATATTAATAACCTGTTTTTAAATAAGGTTTGTCATGTAAAAGGCAATGAGATATCTGAAATTAAAAGAAGTTTATTGTCGTTTTCTTTTGTGAAAAAAGAGATAGTAAAAGAGGGCTTAGTTATAGAAAAAGAAAGGCACCAGTATACTGATGCCTATATTAATCTTACAAAATATTTTTACTTAAAAATGTAAACAGTATTAAGTTTTTACGATATTTTTATTACTAGTTTTTTTCTTTAATCTAAAAACTAGCTTAAGCACTAAGAGAATAACCTGAATAATTAAGCAAAGAGGAAATAGGTAAGAATATATAGCCCCTGCTAAATATCCAATTACAGTACTTATATGATATAATAGATAAGGTATAGGAGCGAGGAACAATACGTTGTTAGTTATTATAAAAAAATTTATAATTCTTCCTCTTAGCTTTTTTACATCTTTTAAAAATAAAAGAAAAAGGCTAGAAATAGGTATAATAAGAAATAGGAATACTACCAAGTTTTTAATTTTTTTAGGGTTGTAGCACAAATGAGATGCCTTTTTCGCAAAAGTAATTGTGTGTTTTTCTTATTGTTTTAAAATAGTCTTGTGCGTCTCTTTGGTATTGAGTTGTTAGAGCTTAAAATTTCACTTAAAAAAGTATTTTTTTATTTAGCACAGAAGTCCTTGATCGGAGTGAAATAAAACATAAATTTTACCGTTGAAATTTTCAATTTTGTAGCTAATGTTATACCCATTGCTAATTTCAAGGGTGTATTTATTGGTTTGCTTTATATCAAAGTATTCATAGGGTTGTGTAGAGTTTTGAATCAATAGAAAAACTTCTTCTATTGACGATTTAGGAAGTGTAATTTTTTGGTTAACCGTGTATGTTTCTTCGTAAGATGGAGAAACAAAGGCTACTCCTGTTTCTTCATTTTCTGTTAACGAGATACCATAACTGTATAAATAAGTTCTAGTAATTTCCTTTTTTTTATTTTCAAAGTTTTTAAGCTTTAAAGTGTGTTCTTTAATAAAAAGAGTTTTATTAAAGAGTTGTTTTAAGCCGTATCTTTCTCCATTAAATTTAGCAGGTTTTATAAAAGAGGTAAAAGCATCAAATATATAGCCTTCAAGGTTATTAATTCTAACTTTAACCCAACTACCCTGTAGGTTTACTTTACCATATTTATAGGAATCTACTATAGTTATTGAGTTGTTTTGATAGTTTTCTATTGTTTTGTTATTTAAGGTAATTACAGCGTCTCCTAATTTTAATTTTGCAATAATTATAGAGTTTGATAACGGTGTACTCCTCAGGTTTAATCCGGATGGACTTATAATAAAAAGTTTGTCGTTTTTTTTGTAGCTAGTGATAGCATTTGCTTTAAAAATAATGGCAGAGCAAAATAAAAAGAGGTATAAATTTTTCATTTTTTTTAGTATTTTAATATACTTATTCAAGTACTATGCCATCTTTAAATACAGTCTTTTATTATCTTTGGGTTGTGGCTAAAACAAGGTGTTTTTTCTTAATAAAAACAACTAAAAGCCTATTGTAGTTTCTTGTTTTTCAACGTGTTACTTGTGTTGTTGAGGTTTTTTTTGTTTTTTATAATGTAGCTTTTATAGTTAGTTTTTAACGCTGTAATCAAAATCGTTTGTTAAAAATTTCTCTGCCATTTCGTTAAAATTCTTTGCGCTATTACGAGGAATTCCGTGATTAGCACCAGGAACAATACATAATTGAGCTTTTTTGATGTTATTAAAAATTTCAACAGCATGTTGGTTTTTAATAATATCTCTATCACCAATTGTAATTAACACAGGTGCATTTATTTTTTGTAATTCAGCATGACTTATATCAGGCTGATTTAAAAGTAATTCATCTAACTGTAATTCTTTTTTCCAATCTTTAGAAGTGTCACCTTTCTTAATCATTTTTAATGTTTCAGCATGCATGTCTTTAACTTGCTGAATTGCCCACTCATTAATAGCTGTTTTGTCGAATCTTAAATTCGGACCCATGGTAACGATTTTGTTAATCTTCACTTTGTTTCTAATCCCCATTTTTAAACCAATAATTCCACCATCACTCCAACCAAGAATGTTTATTGAGGTTAAGTTTAAATGTTTGGCAAGACCTTCTAAATCTTTTGCCATTTTAAGATACGTTAAAGACTTAGTTTTCAATTCAGATTTCCCTTGACCTCTACTATCAGCAGCAATTACCCTGTACTTGTCTTTAAAGTAATCAATCTGATATTCCATCGCCTTAATATCGGTACCACAACTATGTATTATTAATAACGGTTCTCCTTTTCCGTATTGTTCATAATAAATTTTTGCGCCGTTTATTTTAACATATTTACCAACGGCTTTATTATTACCATAAGGAGTTTTAAAGTTGTCTTGTGCGGTAGTTGTTTTAGATTGAAAAATTAAAAGAAATAAAGGGATTAAAAAAAATGATGATTTTTGCATTGTTGATTTTTAAATTTTAATTAAATGATGTTAATAGTTTGATGTTGTTTTGATTAGCGGTGGTAAATGGGCGAAATTAACTTTAAAATGGTTAAAAATCAAATTATATTTATTCTTTAATAAAAATGTTTTTGCATAAAAAAAAGACATCAATATTGTTGATGTCTTTTTTGAATATAATTGTTTTTTTGTTTTGAAATAGAGATTTATTATATCATAAGTTATTAGAAAATAAATATAAAATCAAGTTAAATTTATCCCTTTATAGTTTCTGGGTTATAGCCTAAATATGGTACTTTTTTCTCTACAAAGGTTATTCCGTATTCTTCTAATTCTTTTAAAATAGGGGCATATACTTCTTTCGTAATAGGTAGCTGAACACCAGGAGTTGTAATATCACCATTTAAAATACGTAAAGTGGCCATAGCTACTGGTAAACCAACGGTTTTTGCCATAGCAGTATAGGTTTGGTCATCACCTTTAATAACCATACTGCTTTCTATTTGATGTTTTTCTTTATTAAGTTCATAACCAAATTTATGATGCATTACAATCATGTCTTTATCATCAGCTTCAAGCGTCCACTTTTCTGATAATATTTCTTGTAATATCTGAGCTGGAGTTGCATTTGTAAGGCTTATTTTTTTAGCTGGATTAAAAATATCTAACTCTAAAAATTTATCCCACATAACATCATCTTGATCTATTTTTAGATAAGAACGGAATTTTAGTTCAACAGAATCTGTAGGAGAATACGCTAAAAATAAATTAGTAAAATCGCGGTAGCTTAAATTTTTAGAATCTTCAATAGTGTAAGAATCATCTGTCATACCTAACTGAACAAATACATTCCAAGCTCTAGAAAAACCAACTTTTCTAATGGTACCTCTATACATTGTTGGCACGTTTTCTAAATTATAAATACTTCTGTATTTTAAAGAATCTCGATTTGCATAGCCTTCAAACTTACCATATCCATCAATATTTAAAAATTCAGTTCTTCTAAAAAGTTTGTGATAAGGTATGTATTTATAGGTGTTTTCTTGAATAAACATAGCAGCGCCTCCTTGCCCTGCTAATACAACGTTTCTTGGGTTCCATGTAAACTTATAGTTCCATAAATTAGTATCGCTTTCAGGAGCTACTAATCCGCCAGTAAAAGATTCAAAAAGTAACATTTCTGCGCCTTTATCATGAATTTTATCAATTATTTGCATTGCGCTCATATGATCAATCCCAGGATCTAAGCCAATCTCGTTCATAAACACTAATCCTTTTGCTTTTACTTCGGTGTCTAAAGCTTTCATCTCATCTGAAACATACGAAGCTGTAACCATATGCTTGTTGTGTGTAACACAATCTTTTGCTACTTCGATATGAAAACGAGCAGGAAGCATAGAAATAACGATATCGGCATTTTTAATGGCGTCAACACGTTGTGTTGCATTAAAAACATCTAGTACAACAGCTGTCGCGTTTTTATGGTTGTTAATTTGTTTTTTAGCATTTTCTATAGAAACATCACCAATAGTTATGTGTAGGTTTTCTTGTGTAGATTTATCTAATAAATATTTTATAAGAGATGAACAAGATCTACCAGCGCCAATAATTAATATTTTCCTCATTTATAATGTACTTTTGTTGTCTTAAAATTTAAAAGCACAATATCGCTAAAAAAGTTTAATTTTAAACAAAAACAATGTAAATGTATAAAAATTTAACAATAGCATCCGTGCTAGGTGTCATCGCAGTAATTTTAGGAGCTTTTGGCGCACATGCTTTAAAATCAAGATTAAGTGTAGAGGCCATACAAAGCTTTGAAACAGCAGTTAGGTATCAGTTTTTACATGTTTTATTATTACTGTTTATAAATACGTTTAAAGAGTTTACATTAAAACAGAAAAACGTCATTAGTTTATTTATAATTAGTGGGATATTATTTTTTTCAGGATCAATTTACGCAATACACTTATTAAATGTACCTGCAAAATCAATTTGGTTTGTAACCCCGCTAGGAGGACTCCTGCTAATTATAGGTTGGTCTTTGATGGTTTTTCAGTTTTTTAAAAAAGTTATTAAATAATAATAGTTGATAAAACTTTTCAATGATTAATGATTTTAATCAAAAAGTTCTATTTTTGTGAGAAATTAAACACAACTAAATTAATTTAAGATGACAAATATTGATAAGAAAACGATATCATTAGATAACTTAGGAATTAAGGATGCTAGGATTCGTTATCAATTAACTTCAGACGAATTACAAGATATTACTATAGAAAAAGAACAAGGTGTAAACACAAGTTTTGGCGCATTAGCTGTTGAAACAGGAGAGTTTACAGGTCGTTCACCAATGGATCGTTTTATCGTTAAAGACGATATTACAAAAGATGAAGTTTGGTGGGGAGATATAAACATACCTTTCGATTCTGCAAAATTTGATAAACTTTACGACAAAGTAACTAATTATCTGTCAGCTAAAGAGGTCTTTGTACGTGATAGTTATGCATGTGCAGATGAAGATTATAAGTTAAATATTAGAGTTGTAAACGAATATCCTTGGAGTAACATGTTTGCTCACAACATGTTTTTACGCCCAACTGAAGAAGAATTAAAACATTTTTCACCAGAATGGACTGTAATTAATGCTCCTGGTTTTATGGCAGATCCAGCAGTTGACGGAACTCGTCAGCATAACTTTGCTATTTTAAACTTCGAGAGAAAGATTGCTTTAATAGGAGGAACTGGTTATACTGGTGAAATCAAAAAAGGAATTTTCTCTGCATTAAACTTTATCTTACCAGTCTTTAAGAACACGTTACCAATGCACTGTTCTGCAAACGTTGGTGAAAAAGGAGATACGGCTATTTTCTTTGGATTATCAGGTACAGGGAAAACAACTTTGTCTACAGATCCAAATCGTAGTTTAATTGGTGATGATGAACATGGTTGGACTTCTGAAAACACTGTTTTTAATTTTGAAGGTGGTTGTTACGCAAAAGTAATCGACTTATCTAAAGATAAAGAGCCAGAAATTCACGCAGCGATTAAAAGAGGAGCAATCTTAGAAAACGTTGTAATGGACGCTGAAGGAAATGTAGATTTTCACGATACATCAATTACACAAAATACACGTGTAAGTTACCCGATACATCATATCGAAAATATTCAAACGCCATCAACAGGAAAAAATCCCAAAAATATATTTTTCTTAACTGCAGATGCTTTCGGAGTATTGCCTCCAATATCTAGGTTAACGCCAGGTCAAGCAGCATATCACTTTATTTCTGGTTATACTGCTAAAGTAGCAGGTACAGAAGCAGGTGTTACAGAGCCATTACCAAGTTTTTCAGCTTGTTTCGGTGCACCATTTATGCCATTACATCCAACTCGCTATGCAGAAATGTTAAGCGAAAAAATGAAAGCGTCAGACGTAAACGTTTGGTTGGTAAATACTGGATGGACAGCAGGTCCTTACGGTATTGGTCACAGAATGAAATTAAAGTACACGCGTGCTATGATTAATGCAGCATTAAGCGGAGCTTTAGGAGATGTAAACGAAGAAAATTACCACACACATTCAGTATTTGGTTTAGCACAACCAAGACAATGTCCAGGAGTACCTTCTGAAATGTTAAGCCAAAGAAAAGCTTGGGATAATGATGAAGAGTATTATAAAACAGCACACAAATTAGCAGATTCATTTAGAGAAAACTTTAAGAAGTTTGAAGAAAATGCAAACGCTGAAATTTTAGCAGGTGGACCACCAAATGTTAAAAAATAAATAATTAAAAGCATCCGAAAGGATGCTTTTTTTATGCGCAAATACTACCTATTTTTGTAACTTTAAATCCAATAACATGATTGTACAAGGAAATATAGTAGACATACAAAACAAACGAATCTACAAAGGAGAAGTTGAGGTTGAAAACGGAAAAATAACAGCAGTAAGAGAGATAAATCACGCTGTAGAGAATTATATTATTCCGGGTTTTGTAGATGCACATATTCATATTGAAAGTTCAATGTTAGTGCCGTCAGAATTTGCTAAAATAGCAGTTGTTCATGGTACGGTTGCAACTGTTTCTGATCCGCATGAAATAGCAAATGTTTTAGGGGTAAAGGGAGTCGATTTTATGATTGAAAACGGAAAAAAAGTTCCGTTGAAATTTAATTTTGGAGCACCAAGTTGTGTGCCTGCAACTTCTTTTGAAAGTGCAGGAGCAATTATCGATTCTGAAGATATTAAATTGATGCTAGAAAATCCTGATATCAAGTATTTAGCAGAAATGATGAATTATCCTGGGGTTTTGTTTGATGATGAAGAGGTTTTAAAAAAGATTCAATACGCAAAAAAAAATAACAAGCCTATCGATGGTCATGCGCCAGGTTTAAGAGGTGATGATGTTACAAAGTATATATCGGCAGGAATTTCTACCGACCACGAATGCTTTACTTATGATGAGGCTTTAGAGAAGCTTCAAAAAGGAATGAAAGTAATTATTCGTGAAGGAAGTGCTGCGAAAAATTTCGAAGCATTGATTGATTTATTGCCTGAGCATTTCGAAAACATGATGTTTTGTTCAGATGATAAGCATCCAGATGATTTATTATTAGGACATTTAAATGAGTTATGTGAGCGTGCGGTAGCAAAAGGAATTGATGTTTTTAAAGTATTGCAGGCGGCTTGTGTAAATCCTGTAAAACACTATAATTTAGATGTTGGTTTGTTAGAACAAGGAGATGATGCAGATTTTATCGTAGTTAAAGATTTAAAGAGTTTTAATGTTTTACAAACGTATATTAACGGAGAGTTGGTTGCTGAAAGCGGAAAATCGTTTGTAAAGTCAGTTCCTTTTGAAGTGCTGAATAATTTTAATACAGATAAAAAGAAAGTAGTTGATTTTGAGTTTAAATCTACTGCTACAAAAATTAGAGTTATTGAAGCATTAGATGGTGAATTGGTAACGAATGAAGTTAAGGCGGATGCTTTGATAAAAGACGGGAATTTAGTTTCTAACACAGAAACTGATGTGTTAAAAATGACGGTTGTGAATCGTTATAAAAATGCTGAGCCATCAATAGCATTTATAAAAAACTTCGGATTAAAAGAAGGAGCAATCGCTAGTTCGGTAGGGCACGATTCTCACAATATTATAGCAGTCGGAGTTTCTGATGAAGCTATTTGCAAAGCCGTAAATTTATTGATAGCTAATAAAGGCGGAGTTTGTGCAGTTTCAGCATCCGAAGAAAAAATAGTTTCATTGCCTGTAGCAGGAATCATGTCTGATAAACCTGCTGAAGAAATAGGGAAAGCGTATGCAGAATTAGATGCAATGGCAAAACAAATGGGAAGTAAATTACGAGCACCATATATGAGTTTATCTTTTATGGCATTGTTAGTAATACCAGCGTTAAAATTATCAGATAAAGGCTTGTTTAATGGAGATACTTTTCAGTTTGCTTCTTTAGAAGTAAAGTAATAAAAATCATTAGAATAAAAGTTTATAAAAAAGCCTGTTTAATTATTAATTAAACAGGCTTTTTTGTTTTTTATGTAAGTTGTAGTTCGTGTTGTTTTATAATGAAATTTCAACATTAAAAAATGAAACCTCAAGCGTGTTTGTTTTAGCAGGATTTAATGATACTTGTACAGCAGAGAAACGATCTGAATATGCGAAATTGTAGGCGTCAGATAGCTTTTGTAAAGTTTCAGCATACTCATTATAATAAGCATTGTTGCTTTGTAAGTTTCCAAATAATGAAGTGTTTGGGATTTTAGAAAACCAATCACTACTTTTCATAGCTCCAGCTTGTGCTCCATCAATAGAAGTAGTAGAGCCAATAGCACCAATATTAAAACCAGCTAATAAATCTCCAGTAATCCAACCGTAAACATCGTTAGCAGGACTTTGTTTAGTAGCTCCATTTAAAGAAAACATAGCATTAGCTCCATAAATTCCATTAGGATTAGTTAAGTCATCTTTTTTGTAAAACATTGTAGTTTCATTATCTCCAATAGTTCCGTTTAATGTAATATCTAAGTTATCATCTATTATTGCTTTTAAATCATATTTTTGAGCACTCTGTGGACCAGAAGAAGGAACATTTGGTCCTACACCGTTAAAATGACCAGCGATATTTGCAATTACACCTTTTCCTAATCCATTTATAGAAATAGCACCAGATTTAGGCGCTTTTCCAAAGTTGTCACTCAGGTATGTTAGGTAAGAATCAAAAAGATGATAAGGTGTTATAGGTACTCCATTTATAGGAGGGTACGAAGATGGTCCTATAATTCTTGCAAATCCAGATCCTGGTTGATTTGAGTGCTGTTTAAAACTTCCAGGAACCAAAGCAGGTTTTGCGTTTGGTAAACCAGATTTAGGTGTTTTTGTTAAAGCACTTAAAGAATTATATACATGAGTTGTAGTAACACCTTGTTTTAATCCGTAATCTGTTTGTACGGGAGTTGTTCCGTTAAGTGAAGTTTCTAATTTCATAGGAATACTCCAATAATCTATGCTTGTTAAATCTGCAACATCAGTAGCAGCACCATTAAAAGTAAGTTCCATTTTATCGTAACGAAGAAAAAAGTTAGGATCTGTAATGTTTTGAGCAGGTTCATAACCACTATCTAAAACTGTCCAAGTTTTTCCGTATGATATATAAATACGACCACTAAAATTTTGTATTTGAATACCTTTCTTTAGCTCTTCATAAGTATACCAATTTCCAAGGCCTGCAACTGTGTTTAACGGTTTGATATCAATTTCTAAAGGTTCTAAATCTCCAGCTTTATAACTAATGTTAAATTTATTGTTGGTGCTCCCTGAAACAAAACCAATATAAATGTCTTTTTGGGTAACATCGTTTCCTTTGTTAAATCTTACGTTTAATGTGCTCATAATTTGTAGTAGAGTTTGGTTAGTAAATAATGAAAAAACTCCATGTAAGTAAACTATCACAGAGTTTTCATTGTAATTTGTATTATAAGTTAAAAGTGTTTGCAGTAACAGGTACTTTTTCTTGGTGCTGTCCTTGGAAAGTGAATCCACCTTCACCATTCCAATCAGCTTTTAAAGCCATGTTTGCTTCGAAAGGAAATTGTAATGGAGTTAATTTGTTGTCAGAAGGAATACTTCCGTTTAAGCTTAGTACTCGGGCGATATCACCATAACCAGTTGAGTAAACAGTACCAGTTACTTTACCTATATATGTTTTCTTATCAGCACCTACATTAATTGTAGTAGTTCCACTTACGGTATGATTTTCTGGTTGTACTAATAAAGGAAAATTAACGATCGTTGCTAAAAGATTCGGTACAAAGCCCATTGTGCCTTTAAAATATACTGTTTCTACTGAGGTGTTTATTGTTGTTGAAATAATATTTTGTTTTTAAGATTGATAATTAAACTACTGCTGCAGTTTTTTTGCTACGCTAAAAGAGATAGAATTATTTCCTTATGACCAGATTACACAAGCTAATGGCTTATTAGGGTTAATTGACGAAAATAAGTTTAAGTTTATTTCGTTGGAAATAAAATAACCTCAGTTTTAAATTTAAAACGGAGGTTATATGAATTATTAGATTAATTATAGATAGCTAGGTCCGAAATACTAGCATATGATTTAATACCTCCATCAAAGGAAGCTAAAACTGTTAATTTATTCTCTAAGGCTATTAAAACAAATTTTTCTAAATTAGAAGGAACGACTACAGTATAATATTTGTTTTTATCGCTACTAGGATGAAAGTTAGCTACAACTTTACCATAGGCAGTTCCTATACATCCAAACTGTCCCCATGGTCTATCGTTATTAATAGAATTATTAGTTTCGTTTACTTGTGGTATTACTTGTTGTTGTGTTAAAGTGCTCATTTTTATAGTTTTTAGTTTTCCTACTCATAAGGCTTTTCGGATTCCGCCACGTTTTTAAAATGGTTACTGCTCCATTAAATATAAGTTTGATTAGTTGTTAAATAGTAAAGTGTAGTTATAGTATTTACCGAAAACACGGCTGGGTTTCTACAATTACAATTATTTAAAAACAATAAAATAATATATGCTAGCGTCTTATTTCTGATATAAAATTACTTCAGGAATAGGTGAGAATTAAAAAAAATGGAACGAAGAGGAGTTTCTTTTCTATAAGAAAGAAAAAAAAGGGCATGAGATTTTATAACTGTTCTTGTAAAGAAAGAAGTTCTTACAGAAATCTGTTTATTAAGGCTCTTGTTTTGTTGAGTAGAGATTACTTCGTGCCTCGTAATGACGTTTTTTTTAGTTATAGCGAAATAAATACAATGTATTGAAGGAATCTGTTTATTGAGGCTCTTTTTTTGTTGAGGAGAGATTACTTCGTACCTCGTAATGACATTTTTTTGGTCATTGCGAAAGAAATGCAATGTATTGCCGCAATCTGTCTATTGAGGCTCTTTTTTTGTTGAGGGGGATTACTTCGTACCTCGTAATGACATTTTTTTGGTCATTGTGAAATAAACATAATGTATTGACGCAATCTGTTTATTAAGGCTCTTTTTTTGTTGAGGTGAGATTACTTCGTTCCTTGTAATGACGTTTTTTTATTTTAAGGTGCGTACTTTTTTTATAAAACCTTTATATTTTTCGCTAAGTGTAGCTTTATGATCTCCTTGTAAGAGTATTAGATTATCAGCAGGTATTATTTCAATAATCTTCTCTATGTTAACAATAAAGTTTCTATGTGTTCTGTTAAATATAGAATTGTCTAAAAGCGTTAGAATTTTTGTTAATGAAATAAGGATCACAAACTTTTCTTTTTCTGTAATAATATTGCAATATTTTTCTTCTACATCAATATAAATAATGTCAGAAATACGTACTTTTTTTAAAGACTTACCTTTTTTTATAAATAAATATTCATCACTTATAATAGTATCTTCTTCATCATCTAAAAAAACATCTGTTTGTGCATAGAATTTTTCTACTGCCATTTCTATGGCGTATAATACTTCTAGTTCATTAAAGGGTTTCATTAAATAACTAAAAGGTTGCGTTAGTTTTGCTCTTTTAAAAATTTCACGATCTGTTGAGCTTGTTAAAAAAACAAATGGTTTACTCGCTTCAGGAATGATGCTAATTGTTTCTGCAAAAGAAATACCGTCAGCTACACCATTTAAAAATATATCTATAATAACAATATCAACCTTTACTTGATAAAATTTAGTTAATGCTTCTTTAAAATTTCGGGCAACACCTGTAACGTTATAATTATTGGCTTCTAGCACTTTAATTAAACGATCACTTTCTGCAGGTGTGTCTTCTATAATAAATACATTAACATTATCCATTGAGTTGTTTTTTAGGTAAAGATACAATCATTTTTGTGCCTATGCCTAATTCACTTTCTATAGAGAATTTACCATTATTTTTTTTAACCATTGTTTTACATAATTGCAATCCTAATCCGGTTCCAATAACAGTCTCGTGTTCTTTTTTAGATAAAAGCAACGTGTCTTCTAAAAGCGTTATTCGGGTGTTATTACTCATACCCATACCAGTATCTTCAACAATTAAATCGCAATAATCTTTTTGTTCATTTCTTGAATATACTTTTATTATTCCATCTGTATTAGAAAACTTTATGGCGTTGTCAAGTAAGTTTCTGATTACCAATTTTAATGACTCTTGATCAGCTAAAACAAGATCCTTTTTTAATACTTTATTTTCAAACTGAATGTTTTTTTCAAGCATTAAAGGTTTGTAGTTATAGGCCATTTGCTCAACCATAAAAAACAAGCGAGTATCCGTTATTTCAAAATAGCCTTGTTTGGTTTGCGACAATGCCCAGTGCAGCAAATTATCTAACAAACCATAAGCTCCGTTAACAATAGCGCTATTTTTTTTCAATAGATTACCAAGTGCATCAATGTTTTTTGAGGCCAAGTTATCTAATAAAACAATATTACTTGTTTTTAATGCATTTACTGAAGAGCGTAAATCGTGACTAACAATAGAAAATAATTTATCTTTTGTAGCGTTTAAAACATCTAAATTTTCTTTTTGGTGCGCAATTATTTTATTTCGTTTTACTTTTTCTCTGTAAAAATAAAAGCTAATACCTAAGAGAATTAATAAGCCAATAGCAGCATATAAAAAAATAGTACGTTGCGTTGCTTGTAGTTCATTTTTTACCTGTAAAATATCTACCTCGTTTTGTTTTTGTTTTACAGCAAATTCTTTTTCTTTTTTTGCCACTTCATAAATTAAATTTTGATCATTTATAGTATCATGATACCTCTCATATTCATTTCTATATAAAAGAGCAGACTTGTAATTGTTATTGTTTTCTTCTACTACAGCCATGTTTTTGGTAGCTTTTCTTTTTCTTTTAAGAAAATCGACTTTACTATAGTTAATATTAGATTGAGATACGTTATATGAGTTGTAACTAATTTGTGAAGCGAGGTTGTAAGCTTTTTTAAAATATAAAATAGCAAGATTATATCTTTCAGGATTGTTGTAATATAAGTTAGCTCTATTATTATAAGCATCAATTAATTTTAAAGTATCTTTTGAATTTTGATTGAGTTTTTCAAAATAAAATTCAGCTTTGTCAAATTGGTTAATTATAGAATAGCAAGATGATAGATTTTTGTACATCGATTCTTTCTTGAAATATTTTAACTCATCATTCTTTTTCAAAGAAAGAGGGAAGAAATGTTTAATGGCTAGTTTATGTTTGGACAAAGAGACATAAGTATAGCCTAAATAAAATTCTTTAATATTATGAAATTCAAAATCTGGGGAGATTTTGATCAGTTGATTTTTTGCTTCAGTAAAAATCTTTTTTTTAAATAAACTTACTCCTCGTAGATAATAAATTAAATCTGTTGAATGCTTATTTAACTTATTTTTAGATAGCTGTTTTTGCGTATATACTAATGTTGAATCCCAATTTTTTTTAGAAAAAAAGAAAGCTATTTTTTTAAAATTTGGTTCCGTGTTAATTTTATTGGAGTATTCTAATATGTCTGAATATATATCATGTTTATCTTGTGAAAAAATAAAGTTATTGAAGAATAGCAGAAATACGTAGAGAGGAAATATGGTTTTAAGATACATCAATAATAGAATTAATGTACTAAGATAAAAAAATGCTCTGTTTTACTAGAGCATTAAATTAAACAATTTTTTTATTTCATTGGAGGCTCATCAAAACTGACCTCTGTTCCTTTAGAAGTTTCTGTACCTTTTCCTTCTACCATTGTATTATAAGAGTTTTGGTTAGTGTCTGTAAGATACGCTTTAGGTTTATTGGGACCTGTTATAATTCTTCCATCTCCATTTTCAACAGTGATAGTCCATTGATAAAGGGTATTAGGAATTGCTGTATGTTTATAATTAAATTCCACAATAAAAGACGAATCAGAAGCATCATAATATAAACCAGGACTTCCATTATAACCGGCATCAATACCAATAATAATTGTTAGATTATAAGGCATTTTATTGGGGTTTCCATTGATTGGGTTCATTGTAGCACTCAATGGGTTTGCTACTAATATTTGTTTTTTATTAGCATCAATACCAAAAGTAAAACCACTTTTTGGATAAGTACCTGTTGATTTGGTAAATTTACAAGGGATTGAGATTCTTTGTGACATAGATATATAGTTTTAAATTGGTTAATAATATTTTATTGTTTCTTTTCAAATAAACAATAAAATATTAAAACACCAGAAAAAAAAGCATAAGGTGGGGGATTATAGGAATAAGATTATTTTTTTAAGAAATAAAATACGAGGAACTAATTACAAGGTAAGCTTTAAAAAAAAGAAATGATAAATAACTAAACCTATAATAAACCAAATACACTCATAAAAGATTTAATTGATTAGTTTTGTATTTGTACAAAGTACAATAAAATTTGAAGACAGAAAAAATCATATTAGGTATTGACCCCGGAACTTCTATCATGGGATTCGGAATTATAAAAGTGGTAGGAAAAAAAATGGAATTCGTTCAAATGAATGAATTGATTTTAAAAAAATACGACGACCATTATATAAAACTAAAATTAATTTTTGAACGTACTATTGAGTTGATAGATACCTATCACCCAGATGAGGTTGCTTTAGAGGCACCGTTTTTTGGAAAGAATGTACAATCGATGTTAAAGTTAGGTCGTGCGCAAGGTGTTGCTATGGCAGCAGCATTATCACGTGAAATACCAGTAACAGAGTATGCGCCTTTAAAAATAAAAATGGCAATAACAGGTAATGGAAAATCAAGTAAAGAACAAGTAGCACTAATGCTAAAGTCTTTATTAAATTTAAAAACCTTGCCTAAAAATTTAGATGCAACCGATGGTTTAGCCGCAGCGGTTTGCCATCATTACAACTCAGGAAGAGTTGTTGGTGGTAAAAACTATACAGGTTGGGCAAGTTTTGTGAAACAGAATGAAAAACGAGTTAAAAAGTAATTTAATTTGGCAGGAATCTATATACACATACCGTTTTGTAAGCAAGCATGTTTTTATTGCGATTTCCATTTCTCAACATCTTTAAAAAAGAAAGAGGACTTGGTTTTGTGTATGGTGAAAGAGCTTGAAGTCAGAAAAGAAGAATTAGTAAACGAAACCATAGAAACTATTTATTTTGGAGGCGGAACTCCGTCTTTACTATCGAAAGAAGAAATAGAAACGTTGTTAGATGCTATTCATCAGAATTATAAAGTAATTGAAAACCCAGAGATTACTTTAGAAGCCAATCCTGATGATTTATCTGAGGCTAAAATTTTAGAATTAGCAAATTCGCCTATCAACAGGTTAAGTATTGGCGTGCAATCTTTTTTTGAGGAGGATTTAAAAAGCATGAATCGCGCACATAACGCTAAAGAAGCAAAAGAATGTTTGTCTATGGCGACCCGCCATTTTGATAATATTACTGTAGATTTAATTTACGGCGTTCCTAATATGAGTAACGAACGATGGAAAGAGAACTTGCAAATAGCGTTCAATTTTAGCGTGAATCATATCTCAAGCTACGCATTAACAGTTGAGCCAAAAACAGCAATGGCTAGTTTTATTAGTCAAGGAAAATATCCCGCACCTGATGAAACAGTAGCAAAAGAACATTTTGATATTTTAGTAGCAGAAACTGCCAAAAACGGATTCATACATTATGAGATATCAAATTTTGGGAAGCCTGCTTATTTTTCTAAACACAATACTAGTTATTGGTTGGGTAAAAAATACATTGGTATTGGTCCGTCGGCACATTCGTTTAGTAAAACGCATCGTAGTTGGAATATAGCCAACAATGCAAAATATATAAAGGAACTTCAGCAAGGTAATCTTCCGAATGAAGTAGAAGAATTATCCAAAGAAGATCAGTTTAACGAATATTTAATGACAGGCTTACGAACTGTTTGGGGCGTATCATTAAATAAGATTGATGAAGATTTTAAAGAGCAATTACTAATCTCGTCAAAAAAGTTTATAGATGAAGGTTTGCTTGTCATTGCGAGAGAAACGAAGCAATCTGTAGGTTTTAATCATATTACTTCGTCGTTATCTCCTCGTTATGACGACAGGGTATTAAAAACAACCCCAAAAGGAAAGTTCTTGGCAGATGGTTTGGCTTCAGAATTATTTATAATTAAATAATAAAAACATGATAGCAGAGATAACATACAATTCAGAAAAACATAAAATAGATTTATCAAAACCATTAGATATTTCTATTTCAATAGATGTTTTAAAAGAAAATATCAATGCATGGTATGTTGATGAACCTGAAATTAAGGCAGTAAAAGAAGGTGATTGGATAGGTAGCGTTTCTAAAGGAGCAGATGTTAATTTCAACAATATTTCTTTTAATCCGCATGCGCATATAACACATACCGAGTGTGTTGGGCATATTACAAAACAAGTACACTCTGTAAATAAAAACGTAAAAACATTTTTCTTCTTAGCAGAGGTTGTAACAATAATACCGAAGGAGATAAAAAATGGAGATTTTGTTATAACCAAAGAACAATTAGAAAAGGCTTTAAAAGGAAAAGAAAGCGAAGCAGTTGTTATTAGAACATTACCAAATTCAGATAAAAAAACAAGCACCCGTTATTCAAATACAAATCCGCCTTACTTATTAGAAGCTGCCGCTATTTATTTAAAAGAAATAGGGATAAAGCATTTATTAATAGATTTACCTTCTGTAGATAAAGAAAAAGATGAAGGAAAGTTATTAGCCCACAACGCTTTTTGGAATACTGCTAATAAAATTCGTTTTGATGCAACTATTACAGAGTTTATTTACGTAAAAAATTCAATAAAAGACGGAGCTTATTTTTTAAATTTAATGATTGCTCCTTTCGAAAACGATGCAACGCCAAGCAAACCTATTTTGTATGAGGTTGAAAAACAATTTAAGTGATTTTTTTATATAAAAATAACTTTGAATAGTTGCAATTTTTTTAATATATGCAGTAAATGTTTCTTTTTAGTGACCTCTATCTGTTCAGCGAGATTTACTTTATGTTTCATTTACACTTCAAAGATATTCAAACAACGTAAAGAAAATTTTTATTTTAGATGAAAGACCTTTTTTTGTCGATAACCAGATTAAATGTATCTTTTAAGTATACTTTTTAATTAGTTAATTAGAAATAAAGCAATTTATTTTTTACTTAATTTATTTATAATGAGTATAAAAACTGAATTTTATGTAGTTATATCTGTTTTTTTCTTAAGTTTACAGCTTAAAATAAGATAAAATGACAATTTTTAATACATATAAGCAATCTAAATCGGTCGTAAGGTACGACAGATATCGGGCTATTTATGTATTATGATTATTTAAATATAAAATATATCAATTATAAAAAGTCCGACTGAGAAGTCGGACTTTTTATTTTTAAGAGCATCAATAACTACTAAACCAAACATTATGAAAAAACTATATTTTAATTATTTAGAGACGTTTAAAGGGCTCTCTACCGAAGTTTGGTGGCTTGCTTTAATTACCTTAATAAACAGAGCAGGTACAATGGTAATTCCGTTTTTATCATTGTATTTAACCAAAGATTTAGATTTTAGTTTAAAAGATGTGGGTTGGATTATGAGTTGTTTCGGTGCAGGATCGGTATTTGGATCTTGGTTGGGAGGGAAATTAACAGATAAAATTGGTTCGTATAAAGTAATGAAAACAAGTTTATTTTTAACTGGTTTATTGTTTATAGCGTTACAGTTTGTAACTACTTTTTACGGTTTTTGTATTGGTATCTTTTTAGTAATGCTAGTGGCAGACACTTTTAGACCCGCAATGTTTGTGGCTTTAAGTGCTTATAGTAAGCCCGAAAATAAAACGCGTTCGGTAACCTTAATCCGTTTGGCGATTAACTTAGGTTTTTCAGCAGGACCAGCAGTTGGGGGAATTATTATAACAACATTAAGTTATGGCGGACTATTTTGGGTTGATGGTATTACGTGTATTTTAGCAACATTATTGCTTGTAAAAGTGCTGAACCCTAAAAAAGCGAAAGTTTTAGATGAGGTAAAAGTTGAAAAGCCAGTTTCTGTATTTTCAGATAAGGCTTTTTGGGTGTTTTTTGTAGCGATGTTTATCTTCGGGTTTGTGTTTTTGCAATATTTTTCAACAATGCCATTGTATTATAAAGACACACATTATTTATCAGAATTAGAAATAGGGCTATTAATGGGAATGAATGGTTTTTTAATTTTCTTATTAGAAATGCCGCTAATTAAATGGTTAGAAGAAAGTAAATATTCAAAAGAACGCTTAATGTTTGTGGGATTGTTTTTAACCGGAATAAGTTTTTTAGTGCTAAATTTAACAGGTTGGGTTGGTGTTTTAGTAATAGGAATGTTGTTTATGACTATTGGCGAAATGATTGCTTTTCCGTTTTCGAATGCTTTTGTAATGGAGCGTGCAAAAAAAGGAAATCAAGGAGAATACATGGCATATTATAGTATTGCTTTTTCGTTAGCACATATTTTCGGGCATAATTCAGGAATGCAATTGGTAGCTGCTTTGGGGTTTGATAAAACATGGTGGATTATTACTTTTATGTCGGTAATAGGATTGTTTTTCTTATGGATGTTAAGTCGCGTTGTTAAAAAAGAAAAGTTAGAAAGATGAATTTAAATCAAATTACAATTCCGTCTTTAAATGTAGAAAAAGCAACTAGTTTTTATAAAAAATTAGGATTGCTTCTTATTGTAGATGCAATGCCTAATTATGTTCGTTTTCAAGTTCCTGATGGAGATGCTACTTTTTCTATTCACAAAGTAGATAATTTGTCAAAAGGGAATGGCGTAAATGTATATTTTGAAGATGAAAATTTAGATGAGTTAGTTAATAACCTCCAAGAAAAAGGAATCGTTTTTACACAATTGCCTAAAGATGAAACATGGTTGTGGAGAGAAGCTCATTTGTTAGATCCGGATGGAAATAAGATTATCTTGTTTAAAGCAGGAAAGAATAGAAAAAATCCACCTTGGCGAATTAATTAGCCCAAAAGAAATATTTATATTTGAATTTTAAATTCTGAAGTAAAAATGAATATACAAGACGCTCAAAAAGAAGTTGACAATTGGATTAAAAATCATGGAGTTCGTTATTTTAACGAGTTAACAAACATGGCCCAATTAACAGAAGAGGTAGGGGAGGTAGCAAGAATTATTGCACGCCGTTACGGAGAGCAAAGTGAAAAAGAGAGCGATAAAAATAAAGATCTAGGTGAAGAGTTAGCAGATGTAATGTTTGTAGTATTGTGTTTGGCAAATCAAACAGGAATAAATCTTCAGGAAGCTTTTGATAAAAAATTAGATATAAAAACAAAACGCGATCACGATCGTCATCACAACAACGAAAAATTAAAATAAATGAGTCTTATTAAAAATATACAAAAAGGATCTTTTTGGGTTAATGTACTTAAAGTAGGTGTTCCTTTTTTAGTAGTTGTCGCAATATTCTCATTACTAGTAAATAGTGGAGGTGCTTTATTTTCTGCAGATTTTGAAACTGTAAATACTATTAATTTTTCAGAAGGAAAATGGAAACGTTTTTGGCTAACTAAAGTAACTGTTAGTATTTTGTATGCTATCTATGTGGTAAATAAAAGAACAAAGTAATCTTTATGAACTTACAACTAGCAACAAAAAAAGGTTCTAAAATTAATGCTGAAGTAACTATTTCGGGTTCGAAAAGTGAATCTAACAGGTTATTAATTTTACAACAATTATATACGGATATTACCATTCAGAATTTATCAGACTCTGATGATACGCATCATTTACAAGAAGCATTATCATCAGAAAAAGAAATTACAGATATTGGTCATGCAGGTACAGCAATGCGTTTTTTAAGTGCTTTTTTTGCGAGTAAAGAAGGTGCTATAAAAGTATTGCAAGGATCAGACAGAATGCATAATAGACCGATTAAAATTTTAGTCAATGCACTCCGCGATTTAGGTGCGGATATTGAATATGTACAAAAAGACGGATATCCGCCAATAAAAATTAAAGGGAAAGAATTATTGACAGCTAAAGTTACTATTGATGGCAATGTAAGTAGTCAATATATTTCTGCTTTAATGTTAATTGCACCAAGTTTAAAAAACGGATTAATAATTGAATTAAAAGGTGATATTACTTCTATTCCGTATATAAAAATGACATTAACTTTGTTACGTCAAATAGGTGTTTCGGCAAATTTTGAGGGTAATGTAATTACTATTAAAAGTCAAACTGAAATTTCTACTCAGGATATTGTAGTAGAGTCAGATTGGAGTTCTGCTTCTTATTTTTACTCGTTAATAGCGTTGAGTGAAATAGGAGCGTCAGTGAAATTATCAGCCTATAAAAAAGATAGTTTACAAGGAGATAGTTGCTTGGCAAGGATTTATAATCATTTTGGAGTTGTAACAACGTTTAAAGAAAATACTATTGTTTTAACGAAAGAAGCAGTTCATGATACCGCTATTTTAAACGAAGATTTAAAAAATGCACCAGATATTGCTCAAACAATTGCAGTAACTTGTTTTGGGTTAGGAATTGCTTGTGATTTATCAGGGCTTCATACCTTAAAAATAAAAGAAACCGATCGGTTAGAGGCTTTAAAAGAAGAGTTAACTAAGTTGGGGGCAAATATTAGTATAACTAATCAAAGTTTGCATTTAAAGGTTGCAAATAGCATCAATAAAAATATAAGTATTGCTACCTATAACGATCATAGAATGGCAATGACATTTGCGCCGTTAGCATTAAAAGTACCAATTGTTATTTTAGATGCCGAAGTGGTGACAAAATCGTATCGTAATTTTTGGAAAGACATGCAACAAGTAGGTATAGAAACGATTAAAGGAAAATAAAAGGGGAATCACTTGACAAGGCCTATGTCCAAATCGTATATTTGCCCACGTAAGAAAAAAAAATAAATGAAATTATCAAATTTTAGTTTTGAATTACCAGAAGAATTATTAGCAGAATATCCTTCAGAACATAGAGATGAAGCACGTTTAATGGTGTTGCACAGAGATACTCAAAAAATTGAACATAAATTATTTAAAGATTTAATCAATTATTTTGATGAAGGAGATGTAATGATGTTAAACAATACAAAGGTTTTTCCTGCTCGTATGTACGGGAATAAAGAAAAAACTGGAGCGCGTATTGAGGTGTTTTTATTACGTGAGTTGAATGCTGAAAATCGTCTTTGGGATGTATTAGTAGATCCGGCAAGAAAGATTAGAATCGGAAACAAATTATTTTTTGGTGATGATGAAAGTTTAGTAGCTGAGGTTATTGATAATACAACATCTCGTGGTAGAACATTGCGTTTCTTATACGACGGGCCTTACGAAGAGTTTAGAGAAAAGTTAGTAAAGTTAGGTGAAACACCATTACCTAAATATATAAAGCGTGAAGTAGAGGCAACAGATGAAGACCGTTACCAAACAATTTATGCAAAACATGAAGGAGCTGTAGCAGCACCAGCAGCAGGTTTGCATTTTTCTAAACATTTAATGAAGCGTTTAGAAATTAAAGGAATTGAGTTTGCAGAAACTACGTTGCATGTAGGTTTAGGAACTTTTAATCCGGTTGAGGTAGAAGATTTATCGAAGCATAAAATGGATTCTGAAAAGATTAATGTAACGCAAGCCACTGCAGATATGGTAAACGATGCCTTAGCTAAAAAGAAAAGAGTATGTGCTGTTGGTACAACTGTAATGAGAGCAACAGAATCGGCAATTACTTCTAAACGCAAATTAAAAGAATTTGAAGGTTGGACAAATAAATTTATCTTTCCTCCGTTTGAATTTAGTGTTGCAAATTGTATGATTACAAATTTTCACACACCAAAATCAACATTAATGATGACTGTTTCTGCTTTCGCAGGACATGATTTTATGATGGAAGCATATCAAGAAGCAATTAAAGAGAAATATAAATTTCACTCGTACGGAGACGCGATGTTGATTTTATAATAATATAGATTTAAACGAATTATAAAACCTCACAAGATTACTTGTGAGGTTTTATGTATTTTTGCACCCGATGGAAGTTAAGAAAAAAGACATACGCGCATTAACAAAAGAACAATTACGTGATTTTTTTGTAGCGAACGGAGATAAGGCATTTCGAGGTAATCAAATATATGAATGGTTGTGGAGTAAATCGGCACATTCGTTTGATGACATGACGAGTTTATCGAAAGATACTCGTAAAATGCTAGATGAAAACTTTGTAATTAACCATATTAAGGTTGATAATATGCAGCGTAGTAAAGATGGTACTGTAAAAAATGCTGTTCGTTTACACGATGGGTTAGTGGTAGAGTCTGTTTTAATACCTACAAAAACACGAACAACTGCTTGCGTTTCTAGTCAGGTTGGTTGTAGTTTAGATTGTCGTTTTTGTGCAACATCGCGTTTAAAAAGAATGCGAAACTTAAATCCAGATGAGATTTATGATCAGGTTGCAGCCATCAATAAAGAAAGTTTGCTGTATTACAACAAAAAGTTATCTAATGTTGTTTTTATGGGAATGGGAGAGCCATTGATGAATTATAATAACGTAATTAAATCTATCGATAAAATCACCTCTCCAGAAGGTTTAGGGATGTCTCCTAAACGTATTACGGTTTCTACATCAGGCGTGCCTAAAATAATTAAGAAAATGGCAGATGATGAGGTTAAGTTTAACTTAGCTGTTTCATTGCATTCTGCTATTGATGAAGTTCGTACGTCTATCATGCCATTTAATGCTACTTTTCCTTTAAAAGATTTAAAAGAAGCGTTAGAATACTGGTATGAGAAAACCCAAAGAATGATTACCTACGAATATGTAGTGTGGGGAGGAATTAATGATAAAAAAGAAGATATTAATGCCTTAATTCAATTTTGTAAATACGTTCCTTGTAAAGTAAATTTAATAGAATATAATCCTATTGGTGATGTTGAATTTCAACAAGCGAGCCCGGAAGCAATAAACAATTATATATCGAATTTAGAAATGAATGATATAACGGTAAATGTTCGTCGTTCTAGAGGTAAAGATATCGATGCAGCTTGCGGGCAATTGGCAAATAAGTCTTAAGAATAGATGAAAGATGAATGCGATGTAGTTGTAATTGGAGCAGGGCCAGCAGGTGGTCAATGTGCTAGGAATTTAGCTAAAAAAGGTTTAAATGTATTATTAGTTGAACGTTTTGCATCCTTTTACGATAATAATTTTTCAAGTGCAGGGATGTCTATGCAGGGTTTTAAAGAGTTTAATCTTCCTGAGAGTATTATTGGTCGGTACTGGAAAAATTTCACAATACAAAGTTCTAATGAATTTGCACGTTGGACAGCTGATGAAAACAAAGGAGTCGTATTAGATTTTGCTAAGCTTAGACAATTTTTGGCAGATGACTGCATAAAAAATGGTGGAGATGTTTTAATGGGGTACTCTTATGTTTCAAAACAAGTTACAGATAAAGGTATTTCAGCTCATTTTTATTCAAAAAAAGAAAATAAAAAAATAGCTATTAAAGCTAAACTATTGGTTGACGCTACTGGTCCAGGAAGAAAAGTTATCTATAATAGTATAGAAGAACAGCCAGCAATGGATTTGGCCGCAGGTGTTGAATATATGATTAAAGTTAATGATCAGGTATATAATAAATTTAAAGATGATTTGTTCTTTTTTTTAGGAGATAAATGGTGTCATAAAGGGTATTCGTGGGTTTTCCCGATGGATAAAAACGTTTTAAAAGTTGGTACAGCAAAAATGCTTTCTAAAGAGAGTGAAAAACATTCTGAATCTCTAAAACAAATTACGGAAAGAATTATTTCTGATTATATGAAGGCTTCTGATTATAAATTAATAGATGTTCACGGTGGAGTAGTTCGCAGTACTAGAAATATCTCAGAAGTTTTTTATAAAAATAGAGTTGTAGCTATTGGAGATTCAATCTCATCAATTAATCCTTTAGGAGGAGAGGGAATTAGATATGCTTTAAGAAGTGCAGAGGATGTAACAATTCATGTAGAAAATTATATAAATAAAGAGAGAAATACTTTTGCTAATTACAGAAAAAAGTGGCGTAAAAAATATCTTTTCACTTGGAGATTATGTTCTTTTATAGCAGAAACAGTCTATAATAAATATCCAGATGCTAAATTAGATGCGAAAATAAAAAAGTATCATAGTTTAATAGATATCGATCAACTAATAAATATGGTTTTTGAATTTAAGTTTGTAAACCTTTTTAAACGTATTTTTTCGTTTTTATGGAGTAGAGTGAAAAAGCAATTTTCTAATAAAAAATAAAAGTGAAACTAGTAGAGCAAATTAAACTTCCTATTAAAAACGAAATGGAACTCTTTGAGACTAAGTTCAAAGATTCGATGTTATCAAAAGTTCCCTTATTAAATAGAATCACGTATTATATCGTTCGTAGAAAAGGAAAACAAATGCGACCGATGTTTGTTTTTTTAGTAGCGAAAATGGTTTCTGATGGTGGTTTTGATGAGCGAACATACCGAGGAGCTTCAGTAGTTGAATTAATTCATACTGCAACTTTAGTACATGATGATGTGGTGGATGATAGTAATCGTCGCCGTGGTTTCTTTTCAGTCAATGCTCTTTGGAAAAATAAAATTGCCGTTTTAGTAGGAGATTTTTTATTGTCAAAAGGATTGTTATTGTCTATTGATAATGAAGATTTTGATATTCTTAAACTGATTTCTATCGCAGTGCGTGAAATGAGTGAAGGTGAATTACTACAGATAGAGAAAGCACGAAAACTAGATATTACCGAAGAAATTTATTTTGAAATTATCCGACAGAAAACAGCAACTTTAATTGCAGCTTGTTGTGGTATTGGTGCCGCATCAGTAGGAGCAAATAATGAAACTGTTCAGCAAATGAGAAAGTTTGGAGAGTATATCGGAATTGCTTTTCAAATTAAAGATGATTTATTTGATTATACCGAAGACGAGATAGGGAAACCTACAGGAATTGATATTAAAGAGCAGAAAATGACATTACCGTTAATTTATACCTTAAATAACTGTTCTAAAAAAGAGAAATCTTGGTTGATCAACTCTGTAAAAAAGCATAACACGAATAAAAAACGTGTTAAAGAAGTAATTGCTTTTGTAAATACAAATGGCGGCTTAGAGTATGCAACAACTAAAATGCATAGTTATAAAAACAAGGCGTTAGCCATATTAAATAACTTTCCAGAATCAGCATATAAAAGCTCATTACAACAAATGATTGATTATGTTGTAGAACGTAAGATTTAAAATCCTACGTTCTACATAGTGTAAAATTATTTTAATATTATTTCTTCAGAGATTACTTTTCCTTTTTCAGACATTCCTTCGATAAACATTTTTATTTTCTTTTGTTGATTTTTAGGTATCTTAAAACTGATACTAGAATTAGCAGGTATTTTTATGTTTGATTTCCAATATACAGCGCCAAAATGCTGATATGTTTTGTTAGAATAAGAAGGGTATTTTGGATTGTAATATACTTTGTCATTACTAAAACCATAAGGTAATTTTACGGTACTCATTTTTGTTTTCTTAGTTTTAAGCTGCAAAGGAGTAAGTGTTTTAATATGTACTTCGGTAGCAGCACTAGGAGAGCTGTTACCAAATGAAATTTCTTCTACATCCTCTAAAAGCATCCCTTCAAGTATTGAAGGATCATGACTCCTGTTATTACCATTTATTATTACTGCTAAATCTAATAAGCTTCCAGGCATTGCGTTTGCTCTTTCTTTGGCACGAGCTTCTAAGTGTCTAGTTCTTGAGCTCTTTTCTACTATTTGCCCTTTGCTGATGTTTTCCTCTGTTTTAGTAGTGAGAGTTCCCGCTATGTCATTAATGTTATTTAGCCTTTTTCCAGTTTTGTAAGTGATGAAATCCATTACCGTTTCTCCCGATCCAATCATAATATCTTTCATTTTAAAACTGTTAAATAAGGTTGTAGCTAGATAAACATTACTCTCTGTTTTTCTTTTATTAGCCTTAACCATAACTTCGTTTAAGAATTCAAAATCATTAGATAGGTATTTAAATGAAGAATAGTCCAATTCAGAGTTTTCGGTCTTATAGTTGTAATTTAAAGACTCTTTTAAAGAGTTTTTAGAGTAAGATAAAATAGGAGTAGTTTCAAAAATATTGTCATGATTTTTTATACCGAATTTGATAACGCTATTCTTTTTAATAAAAGTGTTTTTTAAAACATAAGGTGTTTTAAGAGATTTAATTTCTCTTACAATTTTGTTTTCTGGAGAATACATTAAAACGGGGTTGTTACTTTTTGTATTTGATTTTAAAGTAATGTTAATTCCGTTTTCGAAATTAAATTTAGTTTTGGGCGTTTTATTAAAAATATCATTCCAGTTATATTTTGCCCACCCTTGTGTGATTAAGAGTAAATCGAGGTCTCTAAGTTTTTTTTGATTAATATTAGTTAAGTAATATTTATAATTTTGAATGTCACCTTTAATAAAAGGTTTAAAAAATGTACTAGAAACAATACTGTTTTGTGGGGCGTAAGCTTTTGTAGTTAATGGTAAAAAAGATGTGCTTAAATGGGTTGTTTCATTTGTAGTGTTTTTTAAATTTATCTCTAAAGAGTCTGAATTAATAGTGGTATTTTTTGTTTCTATTTTAGAAAATAAAGATTCATTATTAATAAAAATTAATCTTTCTAGTATAGGTTTGTTGTTGTTAAATACAGTTATTGTATTAAGACCAAATGGTAATTCGTTTTTATTAATAAGTAAAGCATATTTATGACTTTTTTCATTAATTTTTATCTTGAATTTCTTGTATTTATTTGTGTTGTGAATAAAAACAGTAACATCAGACTGAATAAGTTTAGGAACGCTATTTTTATTTGTTTTTAAGTTAATTGATAAAAATTTAGGATTAGAGTTAACAACTCTTAAGTTTAAACCATTTTTTTTAGATTCTGGAGGTGCAGCTTTTATAATTATTCCGTTTTCAAGCATAGCTTCAAATTCATAACTTTCATTTTTCTTAAAAAAGAAATTAACATTACCTAAACCAAATGAATTTGTTTTAAAAGTAGTAATTATTTTTTTTGACTTATTCTTAATGTTTCCGCTCTTAATTTTTATACCATTACCATTTTTATCTTTAATTAATATACCAAGATTATTAATAGTATTTTCAAGAACATGCCCGCCTTCAGGGAATATTTTAAATTCGTAATACTCTTTTTCGGTAATTATTTTTTTATCTTTTTTAAAGGATGAAATAATTTTAATTTTTTGATTATATGAATTACTTTCCTTGAAGTTTTTCATCCAATTAGTAGATGCCTTTATATAGTAATTTCCTTCTGTAAATGTTGAATCTAAAGTAATACTACCTTTTCCTATTCCGTTTTTAATATGAATTAGAAACTGATCTTTTATTTTTTTTTGATCATTAAATATTGAAACATACAGATTTGAAGTTGTTTTGTGTAATTTTTTAGAGTTTTGTTCTATTACATAGGCTTGAAACCATATTTCTTCACCTTTTAAAAAAGAGGTTTTATTTAAGTGTAAATAAGGTGTTTCTCTCGTGTTTTCAAAGTAGCTTACATAAGCTGAATCAATTTTATGAATATCCTGACTAAGAATGTTAAACGAACTTAATAGTAGTATTAGTAATGTGATTTTTTTCATAGTTTTTCTTTTTATAGCATTTGAGTTACCGATGGTTTTTATTTATTTTTTATTAATTCGGATATATAGATAACCCCTATTAAAAAACAATTTTTAATAGGGGTTTTTGAGTTTTATTCTAAATTATATTTGCTCTATATAAATCTTTTGATCAAAGCCTAAGTTAGAGATGATGATATTCTGTACTGTATTCATCTTTGTTTTTTCTAACTTGTCTAGTTTATTTAAAACTATTTCATTATTAAGAAAGATTATTATTTCTGGCTCAGTATTTAAATGAGTGCGTTTTTTATCTATTGTATTATCTGTTAATGTAGATTCTTGATTTAGGGTTCTGCTTGTGTTTGAGTATAGAATATTTTTTAGAGTAATAGCACGAATTTTAGGATGTGTTTTCAAGTAATCTAAAACAAATTGTTGAGATTTAACATTTTTTTTTTGCACAATAGTATTAATTGATTCCTTTTTTTTAGTGTTTTTTTCTTGAGCAGTAATTGCAAGTGTGCATAAAGAAAAAATAATAGCGAAGTAATTTTTTGTTTTCATATTAACATTTTTTTTGAATATTTAGTAAATATTTAACAAGCATTGTGCCGTAAAGTTAGTTTTATCTTTTTTTTACATCATTTTTGATAATTACTTTATTTAGTTAGCTGACGATTAGATTATTGTGTTTATGAAAAAAACCTCTAAACGTTAACGTTTAGAGGTTTTTTAAATATTTAAGTATCGAGCTTCTCGACTACATCATTCCTGGCATCCCGCCACCCATTGGAGGCATTGCAGGAGCGTCTTCTTTAATATCGATTAAAGCACATTCGGTCGTTAAAATCATACCAGCAACAGAAGCTGCATTTTCTAACGCTACACGAGTAACTTTTTTAGGGTCGATAATTCCGGCTTCTAGCATATCAACATATACTTCGGCTTTAGCATCGTAACCAAAATCTTTTTTACCTTCTAGCACTTTATTAATTACAACAGAACCTTCGCCACCAGCGTTTTCAACAATTGTTCTTAAAGGCGCTTCAATAGCTTTGTTAACGATTTGTACACCTGTAGTTTCGTCTAAGTTTTCAGTAACTAATGATTCTAGTACTTTTTTAGCACGCACTAAGGCAACACCACCACCGGCAACAATACCTTCTTCTACAGCAGCACGAGTTGCATGTAAAGCGTCATCTACACGATCTTTCTTTTCTTTCATTTCTACTTCAGAAGCAGCACCAACATATAAAACAGCAACACCGCCAGCTAACTTCGCTAAACGCTCTTGTAATTTCTCACGATCGTAATCAGAAGTAGTAGTTTCAATTTGCGCTTTAATTTGGTTTACACGACCTTTAATTAGCTCTTCATTACCAGCACCGTTAACAATAGTAGTATTGTCTTTATCGATAGTTACTGTTTCAGCAGTTCCTAATAAATCTAAAGTTGCATTTTCTAAAGAAAAACCTCTTTCTTCAGAAATAACAGTTCCGCCAGTTAAGATAGAAATATCTTCTAACATTGCTTTTCTACGATCACCAAATCCAGGAGCTTTTACAGCAGCAATTTTTAAACCACCACGTAATTTATTAACTACTAAAGTAGCCAATGCTTGTCCGTCTACATCTTCAGCAATAATTAATAAAGGTCTTCCAGATTGAGAAACAGGCTCTAATATTGGTAAAATTTCTTGTAAGTTAGAAATCTTTTTATCGAATAATAAAATATAAGGATTCTCTAAAGTAGCTACCATTTTATCAGCATCAGTTACGAAGTACGGAGATAAATATCCACGGTCGAACTGCATTCCTTCTACAACGTCAACATAAGTTTCCATTCCTTTTGCTTCTTCAACAGTAATCACTCCTTCTTTACCAACTTTACCAAAAGCGGTAGCGATTAAATCACCAATAACTTTATCGTTGTTAGCAGAGATAGAAGCTACTTGTTGTATTTTTTCTGATGAGTTACCAACTTCTTGAGCTTGTTTAGCTAAGTCTTCAGTAATTGCAGCAACAGCTTTATCAATACCACGCTTCAAATCCATCGGGTTTGCACCAGCGGCAACATTTTTTAAACCTTCCTTTACGATTGCTTGTGCTAATACAGTTGCAGTTGTAGTTCCATCACCAGCTAAATCGTTAGTTTTAGAAGCTACTTCTTTTACCATTTGAGCTCCCATGTTCTCTAAAGGGTCTTCTAACTCAATTTCTTTTGCAACAGTAACACCATCTTTAGTTACATGTGGCGCACCGAAAGATTTAGAAATAATTACATTACGTCCTTTAGGACCTAAGGTTACTTTTACTGCATTTGCTAATGCATCTACTCCACGTTTTAAACCGTCACGAGCGTCAACATCAAATTTTATATCTTTTGCCATTTTATGATCTATTTTTTTTATTAATTATTAGGTGAGTGAATAAATTATATGATAGCGAAAATGTCGCTTTCTCTCATAATTAAATAATCACTTCCTTCATGTTTTAATTCTGTACCAGCATACTTTCCGTATAAAACAGTATCACCAACTTTTACAGTTAAAGGCTCATCTTTGGTTCCGTTTCCTATGGCAACAACAGTACCTTTTTGTGGTTTTTCCTTGGCGTTATCAGGAATAATAAGTCCTGATGCTGTCTTGGTTTCTGCTGCAGCTGGTTCTACAAGAACTCTGTCTGCTAAAGGTTTAATATTTAATCCCATTTTTATATAAGTTATGATTAAGTAGTTGTTATTATTGGTTAAAAATAGTCAGAAATTATGCCATTAAAAATTATATGCCACTTTTTCTAAATCAATGAAAAATATGCGCAAAAAAAATGCCAACGTGTCATTACGTTGGCATTTTATATTATATGTTATTAAGATTAGTTTACACTATCTTTTGTAGTATCGTTTGTTGTAGGAGCAGCAACAGGAGCTGTAGTTTCTACATTTTTTAAAGTACTATCTAATTGAGGAGCATCTGCTGAATTTCCTCTAGGAATAGCGAAGTTTGCGATTAAAATTAAAGCAAACATTGTAATTGCTAAAGTCCAAGTAGTTCTATCTAAAAAACTATTGGTGTTTTGTACTCCACCAATGTTCTGAGCACCACCACCTCCAAAAGAAGAAGATAATCCGCCACCTTTAGGGTTTTGAACCATTACGATTAAGATTAATGCTATTGCAACAATCAATATTAACACTAAAAGTAAAGTATACGTAGTCATTATTTATTTTTTTGTAAAATTTGTATTCTCTTAATTTGGTCTGCAAAGAAACCACTTTTTTCTGGATATTTCAAACTTAATATTTTATAAGCTTGTATTGCACTTTCATATTTTTTTTGTTCAAGATAAACCTTTGCTAAGGTTTCGGTTGCTAACTGAGAATTTTGCTTGTTTTCTGCAACTTTAATCTCAGGTAGATTTGTTTTATTTGGCCGAGAAATTTTTGGGGACTTTTCTATAAAACGATCGATAATTGCGTTTTTCACTAAGTTTTCAGCGGCAATTTCTTTTTTTATTTCTGTAGAGCCATCTCTTGGGATTACATTTTTAGATGATAATTGTAACCACTGATTAAAAGAAAATGATTCGTTTTTAGTAAATGCTAAAGGTTTTCCTATCGCTAAGTCTTCTTTAATATTCTGAATTTCTTTTTTACTAGGAAGAAGCAATTCTTTTAAACTGACTTTCTTTTCTTTTAGATTCGAAATTTCTTTAAAGGAGTTAGCAGTAATAAAGTCAAACAAAACATTACGATCTGTTGTGTATGCTGCAGTTATTTTTAATTCATTATTATACTTAAAGCTATCTTTATTTTTTAAAATTTTTAAATATAAAGCTCTTGCTGATTGAAAATAAGGATATTGTTGAATAATATTTTTAAGCTCTGAATTGATTTCTTGTGAAATAACTTCTGGTTTCTCTAAAACGTGTATGTATTTTCTTTTATCCAACATTTACCATTTAGCAACAGAAGCATTGAAAATATCTTGGGTTATTCTTTCTAAAATTTCTTTTAAAGCAGTGTCTAATACGCCGCCAGATAATTGTTGTGTAGCACCGTAATCATAGTAAAAAGAAAAGCGTTTTTCGAAATTATCTTTTTCTTCTAACTTGTTTTCATAAATAACATTTACTGAAATTGTTAAACGGTTTTGTGCTGCTGTTTGGTTCGCGGTAGCACTCATTGGTGTAATTCGATAATCGGTTATTTCACCAGAAAAATGTAAATCTCCATTAGAATTTACTAATGTTAAATTTGTTTGACGTGTAAATAAATCACGTAAATTTTGTGTGAATTCTTGACTTAAGGTTGGTTCTATTAAAGGGGCCTGATTCGGAAAGAAATCAACCTGAATGGTTTTAGCATTCCCTGTATTTCCTCCGGTAAATGAATAAGCGCCACAACTTATCAATACAATAGAAGCGGTAATAAAAACAATATTGTAAAAAAGTTTTTTCATAAAATCAAAAGTAAACAATTCAAGGATTATAATCTTAACGAATATTTTATAAATCGTATTGTTTTATTTTTCGGTATAAAGTTCGTTCTGAAATTCCTAATTCTTTTGCTGCTAACTTACGTTTATTACTGTTTTTTTCTAACGATTTTCGGATCATTTCAATTTCTTTTTCTTGTAATGATAAGTTTTCGTCTTCTTCAATTGTTTCAGCATACTCGTAATTATTTTGAGTAGACGATGATTGTGGAATTTTAACAACTTCGAAGTTATGGTCTTCTGGTTTTTCTGTTTCTTGGTAAATACGCTCTATTAAGCCATGATTTTCTTCTTTCACTTGTTCTGCATCACCATTTTGCATTAAATCTAAGGTGAGTTTTTTTAAATCATTGATGTCATTACGCATATCAAACAAGATTTTATACATAATGTCTCGTTCATTTGCGAAATCAGAATTGCTAGATTGTTTCCCTATTACTGCAGGGAAATTACCTCTGTTTTTCGGAAGATATTGTACTAATTTTTCGGCAGTAATTAAGCGACTTTCTTCTACGACAGAAATTTGTTCGGCTAAGTTTCTTAACTGACGAATGTTACCAGGGAAGCGATAGTTTAATAATACTTTTGTAGCATTATCATCTAAGCGAATTGTTGGCATTCGGTATTTTTGAGCAAAATCTGAAGCAAATTTTCTAAAAAGCAAGTGAATATCTTCATTACGGTCGCGTAAAGCAGGTAAATCAATTTCAATAGTACTTAAACGGTAATATAAATCTTCTCTAAATTTTTCTTTCGAAATAGCTTGTTGCATGTTTACATTGGTAGCTGCAACGATACGAACATCGGTTTTTTGTACTTGTGATGATCCTACTTTTATAAATTCACCATTTTCTAAAACACGTAATAAACGTACTTGTGTTGTTAACGGTAATTCACCTACTTCATCTAAAAAAATGGTTCCTCCATCGGTAACTTCAAAATATCCTTTACGAGCAGCGGTAGCTCCTGTAAAAGCTCCTTTTTCGTGCCCGAAAAGTTCACTATCAATCGTTCCTTCAGGAATTGCACCACAGTTAACTGCAATATATTTAGCGTGTTTTCTGTGTGATAATTGATGAATTATTTTCGGAATATTTTCTTTACCTACACCACTTTCTCCGGTAACTAAAACTGAAATATCAGTAGGAGCCACACGAATAGATTTTTCTATAGCGCGGTTTAATTGCGTATCGTTACCGATAATACCAAAACGTTGTTTTATTGCTTGTAGGTTTTCCATATTTTTCTTTAGAATAGAGAAAAAAGAATAGGGAGAAAAGAGTTGATCTTTTCTCTTGCTTCTCTTTTCTAAAAATTAATTATTATCTGAATAGCCAATAACAGTTCCTTTTAAGGTTGCCGAAGTGCAATCCTCTATTTTTATCATTACGAACTCACCTAGCTTATAATTTTCTTTAGGGAAAACACATACGGTATTCTGGGTGTTTCTAGCCTTCCATTCATTCGGATTCTTTTTAGAAGTCCCTTCAATTAAAAACTCTTCAGTTTTACCTAAATGTTGTTGTGTTCTATATAAAGCGTGTTCTTGCTGTAAATCGATAATTTCTTGTAAACGTCTTTTCTTTGTAGCAAATGGTACATCATCGGGCATTTTCTTAGCAGCCAATGTTCCTGGTCTTTCAGAGTAAGCAAACATAAAACCGAAATCATATTTTACATATCTCATTAAGTCCAACGTATCTTGATGATCCTGTTCTGTTTCGCCACAAAACCCCACAATCATGTCTTGTGATAAAGACATTTCTGGCACTATTTTAAAAATGTTATCAACTAACTCTTTGTATTCTTCTCTTGTATGTTGACGATTCATTGCTTTTAACATGGCATTACTTCCGCTTTGTACAGGTAAGTGAAGGTATTTGCAAATATTTTTGTGTTTTGCCATGGTATGAATTACATCTAAACTCATGTCTTGCGGATTAGAAGTTGCAAAACGGAATCTCATTTTAGGAAATTCAGTAGCACACATATCTAATAATTGAGCAAAATCTACTGCCGTAGCTTGCACCATTTCAGAAGCTTTATTGAAATCTTTTTTCAATCCACCACCATACCATAAATAACTATCTACATTTTGACCAAGTAGCGTAATTTCTTTAAAATTTTGGTCATGCATCGATTTAATTTCCTCTAAAACACTTTTAGGGTCTCTACTTCTTTCGCGACCACGTGTAAACGGAACCACACAGAAAGTACACATGTTATCGCAACCACGAGTAATAGATACAAATGCAGAAACTCCGTTAGAGTTTAAACGAACAGGAGCAACATCACCATAAGTTTCTTCTTTAGATAAAATAACGTTTATGGCATCTCTACCAGCATCAATTTCTTCTAATAAATTTGGTAAATCTCTATATGCATCTGGTCCTACAACCAAATCAACAATTTTTTCTTCTTCTAAAAACTTTTCTTTTAAACGTTCGGCCATACAACCTAAAACCCCCACTTTCATGTTAGGGTTTACTTTTTTAACAGCGTTGTATTTTTGTAAACGTTTACGAATTGTAGTTTCGGCTTTTTCTCTAATAGAGCACGTATTTACTAAAACTAAATCGGCTTCTTCTAGAACTTGTGTGGTATTAAAACCTTGTTCCGCTAAAATAGAAGCTACAATTTCGCTGTCGTTCATGTTCATTTGACAACCGTAACTCTCTATAAATAATTTTTTAGTGTTCTCTTTTTTTGTTTCAGTAACAAGAGCCTGCCCTTGTACTTTTTCATCTATAACCTTCTCAGTGTGCTCCATATTCATATTAAAAATGAAGGCAAAGATACGACCAAAATATAAAAATTATGACAAATTGGCAGAAATTTATTGTTAATTTATAGTCGATTTTAAACCTTAAATGCAACAAAAAGTTTTTTTTTAAAAAAAACATTCTACTTTTGCAAATTCCAAGCATCATTATATATGTGATGTGAAAAGAGAAAATTGAAAAGAGATATGGCAAAGAATTTAGTTATAGTTGAGTCACCTGCAAAGGCAAAAACAATTGAAAAGTTTTTAGGTAAAGATTTTCAAGTAGAATCTAGCTATGGTCATATCGCAGATTTACCTTCTAAGGAGTTAGGGATAGATGTTGATGGCGATTTTAGTCCGAAGTACATTGTTTCTGATGATAAGAAACCCGTTGTTAAGAAGTTAAAAGCTTTAGCGAAAAAAGCAGAAACTGTTTGGTTAGCGAGTGATGAGGATCGAGAAGGTGAAGCAATTGCGTGGCATTTAAAAGAACAATTAAAATTAGATGATAAGAATACAAAGCGTATTGTTTTTCATGAGATAACAAAAAACGCCATTTTAAAAGCGGTCGAAAATCCAAGAGATATCGATTATAATATGGTAAACGCACAACAAGCGCGTAGAGTTTTAGATAGACTTGTTGGGTATGAATTATCACCTGTTTTATGGCGTAAGGTAAAAGGAGGTTTGTCTGCAGGTAGAGTTCAATCTGTAGCCGTTCGTTTAATTGTAGAAAGAGAACGAAGTATTCTTGATTTTAAATCAGAAACACATTATAAAGTAGTCGCTCAGTTTTCTAATACCCAAGGGAAAACGTTTAAAGCAACGATTCCGAAGAATTTTAATTCAAAAAAATCAGCAGAAGAGTTCTTGAAATCTTGTTCAGCTGCCGATTTTTCTATAGCTGACTTAACTAAAAAACCAGCAAAAAAATCTCCAGCAGCACCATTTACAACATCAACACTGCAGCAAGAAGCTTCTAGGAAATTAGGTTTTCCTGTTGCGAAAACAATGCAAGTAGCGCAACGTTTATATGAAGCCGGTTTAATTACTTATATGAGAACAGATAGTGTAAACTTATCTGTAGATGCAAGAAATGCAGCCGAAGAAGAAATTAGTAATTATTACGGAAAAGAATATAGTAAACAACGTGTTTTTAAGTCGAAGGCAAAAGGTGCTCAGGAAGCCCATGAAGCAATTCGTCCTACAGAGATGAAAAAACATGCTATAGATAGTGAATACGATCAAACAAGATTGTATGATTTAATATGGAAAAGAACGTTGGCTTCTCAAATGAGCGATGCACAATTAGAGCGTA
Source organism: Tenacibaculum sp. SM2510 (assembly GCF_057002845.1). NCBI lineage: Bacteria > Pseudomonadati > Bacteroidota > Flavobacteriia > Flavobacteriales > Flavobacteriaceae > Tenacibaculum > Tenacibaculum sp. SM2510. The sequence goes on along the minus strand of NZ_CP192703.1, from coordinate 1,286,597 downwards.
CCAACGTTAAAATTGAGAACTCAGAAAATGAAAAAATATTCACTGCAAACGGTGAGATGATAAAGTTTGATGGTTTCTTAAAAGTGTATTTAGAAGGAACAGATAACGAAGAAGAAGAGCAGGCTGGAATGCTACCGAATTTAAAAACTGGTGAAAGCTTAGAGTATACATTTATAAATGCAACACAGCGTTTTACAAGTCCGCCTTACCGTTTTACAGAAGCATCTTTGGTAAAGCAATTAGAAGAATTAGGTATTGGTAGACCATCTACGTATGCACCAACAATTTCTACTGTACAGCGAAGAGGTTATGTAGAAAAAGGAGAAAATGAAGGAGTAGAAAGAAATTATGAACAAATGATTTTGTCAAGCGGAACTGTAGCAAGTGAAATGTTGACGGAAAAAACAGGTTCAAATAAAAATAAATTAATTCCTACAGATATAGGGAATATTGTAAACGATTTCTTGGTAGCTAATTTTTCAAATATTTTAGATTTTGGATTTACAGCAAGGGTTGAAAATTCTTTTGATGATATTTCTGAAGGAGATGAAGATTGGATAGAAATGATAAAAGGTTTCTACACTAAGTTTCATGAAAATGTGGAAGATGTTAAAGAAAATGCAGAAAGAGAAAGCGGAGAGCGTATTTTAGGAAAACATCCAGAATCTGGAAAAACAGTTTTAGTGCGTTTAGGTAAGTTTGGTCCGATAGCACAAATTGGTGCGCCCGAAGATGAAGAAAAGCAATTTGCTAGCTTAAATAAAGATCAAAACCTTGGTACAATAACGATGGAGGAGGCGTTAGAATTGTTTTTGCTTCCGAAAAACTTAGGCTCTTTTCAGGATGAAGAAGTAATTGTTTCTAACGGGCGTTTTGGGCCTTATATTAAATTCGGAACAATGTTCGTATCTTTAGAAAAAGGCGAAAATCCGATGGAAGTAGATCTGCCTAGAGCAGAAGAATTAATTGTTGCAAAACAAAAAGCAGATGCGCCAATTTATCACTACGAAGATATGCCGGTTCAAAAAGGAGTAGGTCGTTTTGGTCCTTTCTTAAAATGGAACTCAATTTTTATCAACGTAAGTAAAAAATACGATTTCGATAACCTTTCAGATGAAGATATTATTGAGTTGATTGAGGTTAAAAAGCAAAAGGAAATAGATAAAGTTCTTCATAACTGGGAAGATGTTGGTATTCGAGTAGAAAAAGCACGTTGGGGTCGTTTTAACGTGATTAAAGGTAAAATTAAAGTTGAGTTACCTAAAACTACAGAGATAGAGAAGATGAAGAAAGAAGAAGCAGTGAAGTTAATAGAGGCTAAAACCCCTAAAAAGAAAGCTGTTAAGAAGAAAGTAGTTAAAAAGAAAGCGGCGAAAAAGAAATAAAGTGCTTATTAAGAAAAAGAGTTTAGTATATTGCATGTTCCCTAATCCCCAAAAAAAATGATTTTTAATTTTTTTACACCTATTAAAGATACCGTAGTAGCACATTTAATGTTGCAACCTACAACTTCTTTAGGGCGTCAGATTGAGGTTCATTCTTTAGAAAAGGGTTTTCCTGACTTATCAGAAATAAACATAGCCATCATAGGAGTTAAAGACGGTAGAGGAGCAGATGATAATGTGGGATGCGGAGAAGAATTGCACTATGTTCGAGAGAAATTATATGAATTATTTCCTGGTAATTGGTATACTCAAATAGCCGATTTAGGAAATATAGAACAAGGAAGCACTCCAAAAGACACTTGTTTTGCAGTAGCATCTTCTATTAATTATTTATTAAAGAAAAACATAATTCCTGTATTAATTGGTGGTAGTCAAGATATAACATATGCAAATTATAGAGGTTATGATTCTTTAGAACAAACAGTTAACTTGGTATCTGTAGATAGTCGATTTGATATTGGTTCTATAGATGAAGAATTGTCTTCTAAATCATTTTTAAGTAAAGTGATTATGGAGCAACCAAATAATTTGTTTAATTATAGTAATATAGGATATCAAACTTATTTTAATTCACAAGAAGAAATTGAATTATTAGATAAATTATATTTTGATGCTTTTAGGTTAGGTGAAGTAAAAGATGTAACTTTAGTGGAGCCTATAATGAGAGATGCCGATATTGTTAGTATTGATATTGGTTGTGTTCGACAAAGCGAAGCACCAGCAAATAGTAATGCGTCGCCAAACGGTTTTTACGGAGAAGATATTTGTGCAATCGCAAGATATGCAGGAATTAGCGACAAAGTAAGTTCTTTTGGTATTTATGAATATAATAGTAAGTTAGATGCAAATAATCAAACAGCAAGTTTAATTGCTCAAATGATTTGGTATTTTATTGAAGGAGTAAATGCTAGGGCAAAAGATTATCCGTTTGTAACAAAAGAAAATTATCAAAAATTTACCGTACTTTTAAATGACGACGATCCTATAAACTTTTATAAAAGTGATAAAAGTGGACGTTGGTGGATGGAAATAAATTTAATTTCGAATAATAAACATAAAAGACATGCGTTAATACCATGTAACTATAAAGATTACGAGCAGGCATTAAAAAGAAAAATGCCTGATAGATGGTTTAAAGCACAGCAAAAGCTTGTTTAAAACCTAGTTTTATTTGTTTTTAAAATAATATAACACGTAATTGTTTTTTAATGAAAAAAATAATAGGTTTACGACCTCTTTTATAAGAAAGAAATAATATGAAAAAAATAGTAGTATTTGCATTGTTAGGATCTTTGATTTACGCTTGTGGTTCAAGTGGTGATAGAGGAGAGTTAGTGGGTGAGAAGTCAAAAAGAAAATGGTTTGCAGAAAAACCTTTCGGTATGGCTAAGATACCAGGAGGTTCTTTTACGATGGGTAAGCAAGATGAAGATCCATTAGGAGCTATGAATGCACCAACTAAAACAGTTACAGTTCAACCATTTTATATGGATGAGTCTGAGATAACGAATAGCGAATACAAACAATTTGTGTTTTGGGTAAGAGATTCTATAACACGAACAAAATTAGCATATCAGGCTGAATTTGCATCAGGAGGAGATGTAGATCCTACTACCGCTGGTAAAAACGCTGTAGGTATTCAATTATACGCATTTGCTTCTGCAGATACAATAAATGAATCTCCATATGCAAAGTATATGCGTGAGAATTATTACGAATTAGGTGAAGGTTTAGATTCGTTAAAGCCACTAAATTGGCAAGAAGAACTTATTTGGGAGCAGCAAGAATACCCAGATACAGATTATGTTGAAGTAATGGATTCTTTATATCTTAAAAAAGACGAAGCTTTAAATGGGATAAGAACATTTAACACAAAGCTACTAAATTATAGGTATTACTGGTTCGATAATGAACAAGCTGCAAAGACAGGTAAAAACAGAAAAGACTTTATGAAAGATGAAGTTATTAATGTATACCCTGATACAACTGTGTGGATTAAAGATTTTAATTACTCTTATAACGATCCGATGCATCAAGAATATTTTGCACACAAAGCTTATGAAAACTACCCTGTAGTTGGTGTAACATGGAATCAAGCAAAAGCGTTTTGTCATTGGAGAACCCAAACAAAAAATAACTTCCAAAGATCTAGAAAGAAATTAGGATTAGTACCTTCATTTAGATTGCCTACTGAAGCAGAATGGGAATATGCTGCTCGTGGCGGTTTAAACTATGGTAAATACCCTTGGGGTGGACCAAGTACAACAAGTGATAGAGGTTGTTTCTTAGCTAATTTTAAACCAGTTCGTGGAGATTATGCTGCAGATGGTGCTTTATATACTGTAGAAGCTGTTTCTTTTAATCCTAATGAGTATGGATTGTATAATATGGCTGGTAATGTTGCAGAATGGACGAATACGGCATACAATCAAATGTCATACTACATGGGGTCAACAATGAACCCTAATGTAGAAATTAAAGAAAATAGAAGAAAAATAATTAGAGGAGGTTCTTGGAAAGATGTAGCATACTTTTTAGAAGTAAGTTCACGTGACTGGGAATATGCCGATACTGCTAGAAGTTACATAGGTTTTAGAACAGTACAAGATTATTTAGGAACAAATAAGAGTAAGTAAACAAATCAAGAATAAATATAATTAATCCCCAAACAAAAAAAACAAAAATTATGGCACAATCAAAATCAACTAAGAAAATTTTTAATATGGCTTATGGTTTAGGAGCCTCTGTAGTAATATTAGGAGCTTTATTTAAAATCATGCACTTCAAAATCGGACCTTTAACAGGTGGGGTAATGTTAACGTTAGGATTAGTTGTTGAAGCAATTATTTTCGCAATTTCTGCATTTGAACCAATTGAAGATGAGTTAGATTGGACAAAAGTATACCCAGAATTATCAGATGGGCAATCTTTAGGTAAAAAAGGTAAAGAAGCTGGGCCAGAAGACGCACAAAGCATGTTGTCTCAAAAATTAGATGGTATTTTAAAAGAAGCAAAATTAGATGCAACTTTAATCTCTAGTTTAGGTGATAGTATTAAAAGTTTTCAAGGAGCTGCAGAAGGATTAACAGCTACTTCTAAAACAGTATCTTCTACAAATCAATACAACGAGCAAATGTCTATGGCAGCTGCAAAATTAGAATCTTTAAACGGATTGTATGCTACACAAGTAGAAAATGCAGGTAAACAAGCTGACTTAAACACTGCTTTAGTGGAGAACTCTCAACGTTTACAAGAACAAATGCAATCATTAGCAACCAACTTATCTTCTTTAAATGGAGTATATGGAGGAATGTTAACGGCAATGTCAACTAAATAATTAATTAGTTTAACTAATTTTATTAACTAAACAAACTAATTAAAGATGGCAGGAGGAAAACAGTCACCAAGGCAAAGGATGGTAAACTTAATGTACCTTGTATTTATTTCTATGTTAGCGATGAATATGAGTAAAGAGGTTTTATCAGCATTTGGATTAATGAATGAGAAATTATCGGAATCTAATATTAGAGCAACCGATAAAAATAAAGCGTCGTATGATCTTTTAGCACTTAAAGCAGCTGAACAAGCAAAGCAATATGGTGAAGCTAAACAAAAGACGGATACCCTTAGAGGTATGGCAGACGATTTTTTTACATATATAGCAGATTTGAAAACTCAGATGATGAGTGAGATAGAAGATAAGAAAGCTTATGAGTCTATGGATAAATCTGGTTTTTTAGATCAGTATTTTTTCGCAAGCGGAAAAATAACTCCTAAAGGAAAAGAATTCGTAGATAAAGTAAGTCAATTTAGAGAGCAATCTTTAGATGTTTTAGGAGAGTCTGAATTATCTAGTGTTGTTGAAGCTCGTTTTAATACAGATGATGTAAAAAATAAAGATGGTCTTACTTTAAACTGGTTAAAATACAACTATGAAGGTTTTCCTTTAATAGCATCCTTAACGAAGTTAACGCAAATTCAGGCAGATATTAAAACTACTGAAGCGGATGCTTTAACGGCATTATTACAAGGAGAGTTAGAAAGCGCAGTATCAATGACAAACTATGACGCCATGGTTGTTTTTGATAAAAACGCATATTATCCTGGTGAAAAATTATCAGGAAAAATTATTTTAGGTAAAAATGACCCTAACTTAACAGCTGAAAAGGTTATAATTAACGATGTAGAATGGCCAAAAGATAAAATTCAAGCAGGTCAAGTTATCTTAGATGGACCAGCAGGTTCTGTAGGTGATAAGGAATTAAAAGGAGAGTTTCAGTTTATGGAAAACGATTCTTTAGTAACTATTCCTATTTTAGGAGGTTATTCAGTAATTCCTAAGCCAAATGAAGCAGTTGTTTCTGCTGATAAAATGAATGTTGTATACCGTGGTTTATCTAACCCATTAACAATATCTGTACCGGGAGTTTCAGGAAATAAAGTTTCTGCATCAGCGCCAGGTTTAAGAAGAATTAAAGGTGATAAATATGTAATGAACCCAGGTAAAGGGAGTGAAGTAACTATTAGAGTTTCTGCAACATTACCAGGAGGAGGAAAAATTAGTACTCCAAAAAAATACAGAATTAAAGACATACCACCAGCAGTAGGTATGGTAAGAGGTCAATATGGTACTGTAAAAATGCCTAAAGCAAGTGTTAATAGAATTAGCGTTGCTGCAGGATTACCAGATTTCTTATTCGATTTAAAATTAAATGTATCTAGCTTTAAAATTAAAGTTCCTGGTCAGGTAACAGTTCCTGTAAATGGAAGAATTTTAACAGCCAGAGCAAAACAGGCACTTGCTAAAGCTAGAAGAAATGATGTAATTACTATTTACGATATTAAAGCATCAGTTTCAGGTTCTAACTACAAGATTAAGAAAGTATTACCTGTAAATATTGAGATTACTAATTAATAAGTAAAAAATTAAAGTATGAATTGGAAGCGTTTTTATATGGTTTTATTTGCCCTTGCAACAACAAGTTTTGTGAGTGCACAAGCTAACCTCTTAAATTCTAAAAAGGTTGATGAGATTGGATTTAAATCTGAAGCCCAAATTGCTTCAGAAGACGATAAACCACTTCCTTATGGCTATATTAGCGATAGAGACGTGTTATGGTCTAAAGTGGTGTGGGAGTATGTTGATTTAAATCAAAAAATTAATCTACCTTACTATTATCCAATTGATACTACTAATGCGGGTTTAACAAGACGTTCATTGTTTGACACCTTATTAAGAGGTATTAAAAACGGTGAAATTAAAGAAGTGTATAGCGATTCTTATTTTACAACTAAAGTAGGAATGCAAGAGATTAAACAATTAACCTATAATGAACGTGACGATGGTTACGGAAATATGGATCCTTATTCTGTACAATCTGCAGATATTAAAGGATACTTAATTAAAGGTCTTTGGTATTTCGATAAACGTGGAGGAGAGTTAAAGTACCGTATGCTAGCATTAGCACCTATGGGACCAGATGTGCAGGTTTTAGGTGTTGAAGAAATTGATGATAGTGAAAGTGTGTATGAATTGTTTTGGGTATTTTTTCCTGATGCAAGAGAAACACTACATGCATCAAAAGTATTTAATCCTAAAAACTCAGCCCACCCATTATCATATGATAACTTGTTAAACGCTAGAAGATTTACTTCTACAATAATGAAAGAAGAGAATATTTACGGAGACAGGTCTATTAAAGATTATGTTAGAGGTAATTCTTTATTTCAATTATTAGAAGCTGATAGAGTTAAAGAAAGTATTCGTGATCGTGAAATGGATATGTGGAACTATTAATTTCATACTTATAAAATTTAAAAAGAGCTTGCTATGCAAGCTCTTTTTTGTTGTAATAAATAGTATTTTTGGAGCATGAATATTGATGTAGATTATATTATTGTAGGTTTAGGATTGGCAGGAATCGCTTTTGCGGAAGAGTTACAGAGAGCAAACAAATCGTTTGTAATTTTTGAAAACAGCTCGCAAACATCTTCTTTGGTTGCAGGCGGTGTGTATAATCCTGTTATTTTAAAGCGTTTTAATGCTGCATGGAATGGGCATGAACAAATAAAAACGGCACTACCTTTTTATAAAACCTTAGAAGATAAGTTAGGTGTAAAATTAGATCACAAGTTTTCTATTAAAAAAGCATTTACAAGTGTTGGTGATGGTAATAATTGGTTTTCAGCTTTAGATAAACCAACTTTATTACATTATATGAATCCTAAAATTAGTAAAGAAAAGATTGAAGGTGTTGTTGGCGATTTTGGTTTTGGAGAACTTACAGGAACAGGAAGAATAGATACTGCTTTACTTGTAAAGTCATATAGGAATTATATGATGAATTTTAATAGATTGATAGACATGTCTTTTGAATATGATCAATTAGATACATCAAAAGAATACGTTCAGTATCAGCATATAAAAGCAAAGAAAATTGTTTTTTGTGAAGGGTTCGGAATAAAAAAGAATCCATTTTTTAATTATTTACCGTTAAACGAGGTAAAAGGGGAATCGATCGTAATTCATGCGCCGACTTTAAAAATAGATTTTTTATTAAAATCAGGTTTTTTTGTAATGCCAATAGGTAATGATAATTATAAAGTAGGCGCTACGTTTAATTGGACAGATAAAACCTGTGATCCAACAGCGGAAGCTAAACAAGAGTTAGAGGAGAAATTAAAGAAAATAATTACGGTACCATATACGGTAAAAGATCATACAGCAGGTATTAGGCCAACTGTAAGCGATAGAAGACCAATGATTGGTGTTCATCCAAAACACAAGCAATTGGCTGTTTTAAATGGTTTGGGAACACGTGGTGTTATGATTGGACCAACAATTGCTAAGAACCTATTTAATCACTTAGAAAACGGTGAGGAATTAGATAAAGATACAGATATAAAAAGATTTGTAAATTAATTATCTTTCAGTCTGCAGTTCTTTCGCGTCTTTATTATATCCAATAAAAATATTTATCCAAATAATTCTAGATAAACGCAACGTAATAGGTATCAATAATAAAGAAACCACAATGATAGAAATAAAGCTTTGGAGTATTGTTAAGCCAAAAATTATTTTAGAAATAATAAAAACACCTACAAACAAAGCAACCGATAAGCCGTAGTTTACATACATGGCACCAAAGAAAAAAGAAGGTTCCATCATATATTTTAAGTTGCAACTAGGGCAATTATCATGTAACTGCGTTACTTTTTTTGGGTTAATTGTAATGTTATGCTTAAAGAATTCACCTTCGTGACAACGAGGGCACTTACCTTTTAAAACACTGTATAACTTTGTTCCTTTACTAATCATAATTTAAGTAGCTTTGCGCTTTTCAAATTTACGCAAATAATATGTTAAACGTACACAATTTATCAGTCTCTTTTATGGGAACTGATTTGTTTTCAGGAATTACTTTTAAATTAAATAAAGGTGATAGAATTGGATTGATTGGTAAGAATGGAGCCGGGAAATCTACACTTTTAAAAGTACTTTCTAAAGACATTGAAACCAGTGGTGGTACGATGGCTTTTGATAAAGATATTCGAATGGGGTTTTTACGTCAGGATATTGATTTTGTAGAAGGAAGAACTATTTTAGAAGAAGCATATCAAGCGTTTGAAGAAATAAAAGAAATCGAGTTAAAGTTAGACGATATTAACAATCAGCTAGCTACAAGAACCGATTATGAAAGTGAAGAGTATAGTCAGTTAATTATCGATTTAACGGATCTTACAGAGCGATATGAGCTTTTAGGAGGGTATAATTACCAAGGAGATACCGAGAAAATTTTACAAGGTTTAGGTTTTCAGCGAGAAGATTTTGATAAATTAACCAACACCTTTTCTGGTGGATGGAGAATGCGTATCGAATTGGCAAAATTATTATTACAAAACAATGATATTTTACTGTTAGATGAGCCAACAAACCACTTAGATATCGAATCTATAATATGGTTAGAAAATTTTTTAAAATCATATTCTGGAGCCATTGTATTGGTTTCGCATGATAAAATGTTTTTAGATAATGTAACCAATCGTACGATCGAAATTTCTTTAGGTCAGATTTATGATTATAAAAAACCATACTCTGAGTTTTTAGTTTTAAGAGCCGAAATTAAAGAAAAGCAATTACAAGCGCAGAAAAATCAAGAGAAAGAAATTAAGCAAAAGCAACATTTAATAAATAAGTTTAAGGCAAAAGCAAGTAAAGCTTCGATGGCGCAATCGTTAATGAAGCAGCTAGATAAAGTAGAACTTATTGAGGTTGATGGAGATGATAATGCGGCAATGAATGTGCGTTTTAATATCTCTAAAGAACCAGGTAAAATTATTGTTGAAGCTGATGGTTTAAGTAAAAGTTACGGAGATAAGCATGTTTTAGAAGATGTTGATTTAATGATTGAGCGTAACAGTAAAATTGCTTTTGTTGGTCAAAACGGACAAGGGAAATCTACTTTAGCAAAAATGATGGTTGGTGAAATTCCGTTTACAGGAAACCTAAAATTAGGGCATAATGTAGAAATAGGATATTTTGCACAAAACCAATCAGAAGAATTACCTCCAGAGAAAACTGTTTTAGAAATAATGGAAGATGCTGCTTCAGATGGTAACAGAATGCGCGTTAGAGATATGTTAGGGTCGTTTTTATTCGGTGGAGATGCTGTAGATAAAAAGGCAAAAGTACTATCGGGAGGAGAGCGTAACCGTTTAGCTTTATGTAAATTGTTATTATCACCGTTTAACGTGTTAATAATGGATGAGCCAACAAACCACTTAGATATTGCCTCTAAAACAGTATTAAAAACAGCTTTAAAAAACTTTGACGGAACTTTAATTGTAGTTTCTCACGACAGGGATTTCTTACAAGGATTAACATCAACAGTTTACGGATTTAAAGACAAGGTTATTAAAGAGTATTTAGGAGATATTGATTATTTCTTAGATCAGCATAAGATGGAAAACCTTAGAGAAGCTGAAAAAAGAACAGTTGTTAAAGTTGAAAAACCAACAGCTAAAAAAGAAGCACAAGAGTTATCTAGAGAGCAAGAAAAAGAGTTGAAAAAATTGAAGAACAAACTTTCTAAGACCGAAAAAGATATTGCTGATTTAGAAAAAGATATTGAAAAAATAGATTTAGAATTAGCAAGTAATTATGATGAAGTTTCTGCTCGTCCTAATTTCTTTGAAAAATATAAAGCTAAAAAAGCAAGTTTAGAAAAATTAATGGCTGATTGGGAAAAAATAGAAGAACAGGTTTCTGATTTTTAGCAGTTTATCCATTTTTTATTCTAATAATAACAGCGGTTTTGTTTTTAAACAAAACCGCTGTTATTATTTAAAATTATTATAGAGCTTAAATTTCTCTATAAAGAACTTCTTTTGTATACAGCTAAAGCAACTAGTTTTTGAAAAGGGTTTAGAGATATTATTAACTAAGTTCGTGTTTTTTTGTTGGAAAATCAAGTTTAGAATAGTGGTTAATTAATTAAGAATTCTACTATTTTTACCAAAATAAATTTACTGTTTTGAGTACTAATTATCACTCCTTTTTTAATCAGGTTTTTAAAACTGAAAACCAACAAATATTTCTTCCTGTTTTAGAAGAGAAAAAAGTGGCGTTGTTTATAAAGCGAGAAGATAAAATTCACCCGTTTGTTTCAGGAAATAAGTTTCGTAAATTAAAATACAACATTTCAGAAGCAAAAAATCAGCAAAAAGAAGTCATTTTAACTTTCGGAGGTGCATTTTCTAATCATATTGTAGCAACGGCAGTTGCGGGAAATTTAGCTGGTTTTAAAACTATCGGTGTAATTCGTGGAGATGAGTTGGGCGAGAATCTCGAAAAAACGTTGGCAGGAAATTCTACCTTAAAAGAGGCTTATGAAAACGGGATGCATTTTAAGTTTGTTTCAAGAGAGGCATATCGAGATAAAACATCCGAAGAGTTTATAAATGGGTTAAAAAATGAGTTTGGAGACTTTTATTTAATTCCTGAAGGCGGAACCAATGAGTTGGCAATTAAAGGATGCGAAGAGATCTTAACAGAAGAAGATAAGAATTTCGATTATATTTGTGCTGCAATAGGAACTGGAGGAACAATTTCAGGATTGATAAATGCAGCAAAAAAACATCAAAAAGTAATTGGTTTCCCTGCTTTAAAAGGTGATTTCTTGCAGAAAGAAATTGAAGAACTGGCAATAAATAAAGATAATTGGAGTTTACAAACCGAGTATCATTTTGGAGGTTACGGAAAATATAATACAGATTTAATTCGTTTTATAAACGAGTTTAAGGAACAAACAACCATTCCGTTAGACCCTATTTATACCAGCAAAATGCTGTTCGGAATTATAGAAATGATTAAAAATAATGAGTTTCCAGAAAACAGTAAAATTCTAGCAATTCATACAGGAGGTTTACAGGGAATTGATGGATTTAATCAAAAGTTAAAAAATAAAAATCAAGCATTAATAAAAATTTAATGAAAATAAAATCAGTTTTATATATAGCAATAGGCACTCTTTTTTTAATGAGTTGTGGTGCTAACAAAAATGTGGTTACTAAAAATCGCAAAAAAGTTGTATTACAAGAAAGAGAAGAAGTAGATCCTGTAATGCCTCAGTTAGAACAAATAAAAAAACCATTAAAAACAAATTCAAATCATACTGTAGCATATATTGAAAAATTTGCGCCAATTGCAGTTAAGAAAATGTATGAATATAATATCCCTGCCAGTATTACTTTAGCGCAAGGAGTTTTAGAATCGGGTAGTGGAAGAAGTGCTTTGGCAATTAGATCTAACAATCATTTTGGTATAAAATGCCATAGAGGTTGGCAAGGAAAAAGTGTTACTCACGATGATGATGAAAAAGGAGAATGTTTTAGAAAATACAAATACCCACAAACATCATACGAAGATCATTCGCAGTTTTTAATTACAAGAAGCCGTTACGCTAGTTTATTTAAATTGGGTCACAGAAACTATAAAGGTTGGGCTTACGGATTAAGAAGAGCGGGCTATGCGACAGATAAGCGTTATCCACAAAAATTAATATCGATTATAAAAAAATATAATTTAACAAAATACGACAGAATAAAACTTAAGAATACTACCATAACCAAAACGACAATAGAGAACGATTACCATAAGGTAGAAAAAGGAGATACTTTGTATTCGATATCAAGAAGATATGATTTGTCTGTAAGTGAGTTGAAAAAAATAAATGAATTAAATACTAATGAAATTAGTATTGGGCAAAATTTATTGGTAAAATAAAAGGCTTGTCTTTTATGATAAAAAAGCATCACTCTTAGCAAAGCGCTAAGAGTGATGCTTTTTTTATTATGTTAGGTTCTACCAAGAATATTTTTTCTTTTTAGCTTGTTTTTTTATGGCTTTAATCATTACACTTTCCAATTCGTTTTTAGTATTGTTTTCTCGTTGCTTTTTAGCAACATATTGTTTTCTTTTTTTATCTAATTGCTGAATTTTTTCTTGGATTTCATTACGTTCTTTACGTTTGCTATCGACATATTTTTTTATTTCTTTTGATGATTTTGTTTGTAGATTTTTTGGTAATTGCTTTTTCTTTAGTTTGCTATAGTCCATTTCTTTTTCTTCAGAAGCATCAACCAAATCCCATTCAGCATTATTATATAATTTAGAACTTTTACTAACAGCACGTTTTACAACAACAACTTCATCTAAAGTTTCGGCATTAGCATCTTGTTTAGCCTGATTTGTGTATTTAGAATACCCAGCACTACCATAATGGATATACGTTTTGTTTAATCGCTTATTTAAAATAATAATATCGTTATCGTATGGCGTTACAATGTGTACAATATTCTTTGTATGATTAATAGTCATATAATCTCCACCACCATAAATCGCTCCGTCTTGCCACATGCCTGAAACACCTTGGTTGTAATCACCACAAAAAATAGTATTTACAGTAATATCATTTTCTTTGGCGTTGGTAATTGCATCTTTATAATTTAATTTTCCTTGTGTAAAAGGTTCGTTCCCGGCAATAAAAATCATTTTTAAATCACGTTTATTATTCCCCCATTCTAATTCATTTAATGAAGTCTGAATTACTTGCCCGCAAAACTCGCTACCACCATTTGTAGTTAAAGAAAATAAATGTTCCGAGATGTCATCTAAATCACTAGTGAACTGTAAAATCTGACGAATGTAACCTTCGCTAGATGAAAGTTTGCTGTTACCGTATTCATATAAAGCGATTTCTAATTTAGGAGTTATTCCTTCACATTTAGCATGCGATAATTCGTTTATGATTTCCCATAATTGTGCTTTTGCTTGATTTATAAGTCCGTCCATACTACTACTTGTGTCTAGTAACAAAGCTACTTTGGTTGTTTGTTTTTTGATGTCTTTCTTAGGATTAGTAGCATAACTCGCTATTGATATTAAAAAAGTAAAAAGGAAGATTGTTTTTAAGATGTAATTTTTCATAATTTTATGTTTTAAATTGTTTTATTTAATTTCAAAAACAACATGTATAAAAAATATTAACTTGTTGTTTTATACTGTCAAATCTACAGTCAACTTTCTTTTTATAAAACAGTGAATGAGTATATAGGCAAAATGAATGAGTGAAGTGGTTAAAAAAATGAGTGAAAGCAACTTTTTAGTGTTTAGTGAGGTTAATATTTAAGACATCTCATTTTTTGAACTCATTTTTTGTGTGTATGTTTACAGTAATATATAAAAGATGAATAAATTTTTTAAAGCAGTATTTATTGGGTTATTACTTACTTTGTCTTCCGTTTTTTCTCAAGAACATAAAGAAAGAGAAAAGCAGTTTACAGTAAAAGTTCAGGTTGTTGATAAAGATACGCGTCAGCAAATTAAAGACGCTAGAGTTACGGTAAACGGACGTATTTTTAAGTTTTCAAACACAAAAGACAGGTATGTTGTAGAGGCTAAAAAAGGAAGTGAATTAGAAGTGTCACATGCCGGTTTCAAAACTATTTATTATACAATTATAGATAATGAAGATGTTAAGGTATTGGTTGAAGATTTTATTCAGAAGAGAAAATCAAAACTAAGTTCTTATGATCGAAAAAAAGTAGATGTATATCCGAAGTATTTAGATTCGGTAAATTTTTATAAGAAGATTGACATTGATAAAAGTTTAGCAGCTATTGAAAGAATGCTTTTAAATTCATCCTCTAAAAGCCGAAAAGCAATTACATATAAAGAGTTAGGTGATGTTTATTTTTACTGGAAACAGTATGATTTAGCAGTTGAAAATTATAGCGTGTCTTTAAGGGAAGATAACAACGTGAGTGTTCGTTTGTTACTCGCTAAAACACAGTTTTTAGTTAATAAATATGATGATAGTGAAAAGAGTTATCAAGAAAGTTTAGAAGGCGGACTAACCAATTACGAAAAGTTAAAAGGCTATGAAGGTTTGGGTGATGTGTTTATGGCAAAGAAAAATTATTCTAAAGCTACTATTAATTATACCAAAGCTTTAAAAATTGCGAAGGATAATTATGTAACACCTAAAATAACAGATTTAAACTCGAAGTTGGCAGAAGTTTTTGCTGCTCAGGGAAAAACAAAGAAAGCAGATGGTTATTTTCAGAATTCTTTAAAATTGGCATCCAAAGAAAATAAAAAAAGAGCTTTAAAAGAACAACAAAAAGTAGCTGATTTTTATAATGAATCTCGTAGGTATGATGATGAAATTCAATTGCGAAAACAAAGTTTAGTTGCCGCAGATGATATTGTTATAGAAACTGAAGAAAAAGAATCGTTGGTAGATTCTATTACTTCTCAAAAAATAAATTACAAAATAGGAAACGCCTATATTCAAAAAGAATCTTATAGTGAAGCTATTCCTTTCTTAAAGAAAAGTATAAAAGACGCCAATAGTAAAGAAGATTTAATTATAGAAAAAGATGCAACGCGTAAGCTGTCGGAAGTGTATGCAACTGTGGGAGATTATACCAAGGCGTTAGAGAGTTACCAAGATTATGTGAAGCTGGTTGATACATTATATTCTAAAAAAGAACAAGAAATTCAACAAGTAAAAAGGTTCGGAAAAAAAATAGCAAACAATCAAAACCGAATCCGTAGTCTAGAAAAAGATAAGCAATTAAGTGCTAGTAAAATTAGCTTGGCGTATAAAGATCAGCAATTAATACAGGAAAGTAATAAACAACAAAAACTGATTATTTATTCATTAATTGGAGGCTTCTTTTTAATGAGTTTGTTGGCGTATTTTATGTTTCGAACCAATAAACAACAAAAATCAGCAAATAATTTATTGGCATTAAAATCGATGCGTTCACAAATGAATCCGCATTTTATATTCAATGCGTTAAACTCTGTAAATAATTTTATAGCTGTAAATGATGAGCGAAGTGCGAATCGTTATTTGTCAGAATTCTCAGTATTAATGCGTTCTGTTTTAGAAAATTCTGATGAAGATTTTATTCCGTTAGTAAAAGAAATAGAACTGTTAGAATTGTATGTGAAATTAGAACATAATCGATTTAAAGACAAGTTTGATTATGTAATGTTTGTTGATGAGAAAATCAAAAAAGAAAATTTTTCTATTCCGCCAATGTTACTACAGCCTTATATCGAAAATGCTATTTGGCACGGACTCCGTTATAAAAAAGAAAAAGGGAGCCTAGAAATTTTTATGCGTCAGCAAACAGCGAATACGATTTTAATAACAGTGCAAGATGATGGAGTAGGGCGCAAAAAATCGATGGAAATGAAAACCAAGCATCAGTTAAAGCAAAAATCGAAAGGAATTAGTACTATCGAAAACAGAATTGCTATTTTAAATAGTATGTATAAAGATAAAATTGATGTTACAGTTTCGGATGTTTTTGAAGATGGAAGTGGAACAAAAGTCGAACTGATTTTAAAGAAAAATTAAAGATGAAGTTAAAAGCAATCATTATTGAAGATGAAGCTATTGGTAGAGATATTTTACGAAATTATATATCAAAATATTGCCCAAATGTTCAACTATTAGGAGAAGCAGATAATATAAAAGACGGACAAACATTAATCGAAGAACACGAGTTAGATTTGGTGTTTTTAGATGTAGAAATGCCTTACGGGAACGGATTTGATTTGTTAGAAAAAATAGAAAATCAAACCTTCGAAACTATTTTTGTAACCGCCTACGATCATTATGCAATAGAAGCTTTAAACAATCAAGCAACGTATTATTTATTAAAACCTATTTCTATAGATGAGTTGATTAAAGCGGTAAACTTAGTTGAAGAGATTAAAACAAAAGAACAAACGTTAGAAAACACTGTTTTAACGACTAAAAGCATTGCTAATTTAAATAAAATAACGATTCCGCAACAAGATGGTTTTGAAGTTATTTCAGTTACAGATATTTTGTTTTGCAAGGCAGACGATAATTACACCGAAATCTATTTCGAAAACACGAAGAAAGTAGTTAGTAAAACCTTAAAGCACTTTGATGATCTTTTAAAAGAAAGTGGTTTTGCCCGCATACATAAATCGTATTTGGTAAACGTAAACGAAATTGTAAAATATAAAAAAGGTAAAGGTGGAAGCGTACTTTTATCTAACGGAAAAGAAGTAATGGTATCCGCATCAAAAAAAGCAAATTTATTATCATATTTTAAATAAAAAAGAATGAAAATTATAAAAGCAGTAAACGGTAAAGCACCTCAAATACCTGAAGATTGTTACATAGCAGAAAACGCCACAATTGTAGGCGATGTGCAAATGGGAAAAGAGTGCAGTGTTTGGTTTAACGCTGTAATTAGAGGCGATGTGCATTATATAAAAATAGGTAACAAAGTAAATATTCAAGATGGTGCAATAATCCATGCAACCTATCAAAAATCACCTACAACAATTGGTAATAACGTTTCTGTTGGGCATAATGCAATTGTACACGGTTGTACAATTCACGACAATGTTTTAATAGGTATGGGAAGCATAATTATGGATGATTGCATTGTAGAGTCGAATTCGATAATAGCGGCAGGTGCAGTGGTTTCTAAAAACACGATTGTAAAGAGCGGAAGTGTTTATGCTGGTGTGCCAGCCAAGAAAATTAAAGACGTTTCTAAAGAATTAATTTCAGGAGAAATTGATAGAATTGCTAATAATTATGTAAAATATTCAAGTTGGTTTAAAGAATAATATGTGTTTTACTAAAAAAAGGAGGTAATTTGTATATACAAATTACCTCCTTTTTTTAGGGGATAACGAATTTCAGTTTTCAAGTTAACCTAATTATCTTCATAATTAACTTTTTTATTCGTTTTTGTAAGATCTACAAATCGTTTGATTTTCCTTGCACTCATTTTTTCAAAACGCTCATATTGTTGTTTGTTTAAAATACGTTTCATTTCAGCTTTATTAGCAATTTGATTGTCTAATACTTGCGCTTTTACGAGATAAACTTCATTAGAAGTTGGCTTATTACCACTTTTTCTTAGCGCCTTTCTTTTGGCTTTCATTTGCTGCTTTTTTACAACTTGCTCTTTTATTAATGGTCGTACTTGGTCTTGTTGAGCTGGAGTTAAATCAAGCCTTAAAGTCATTTTTTTAATTTCCAGATCAGTTTTTTGTTCAATTGTTAATTTTTGACCTTCAGTTTTATTTCTTTTTTGTGCATGCGTACTAACAGTAAATCCAACTGTTAAAATCAAGATTGAGAGTAATTTTTTCATGAGATTAAGTTTTAATTTTTTGTAATTATTTATAACTGTTAGACCATCGCGAGGTAGAAAAGTTTAAATTTGAAAGTAATTTTAACATTTTTATTTTTATGAAATCAATTTTTAGAATTTTTTCAAGGTTTTTGTTATTCATTATGGGAGTGTTAATATTGTTTTTCTTTTGGGCATCGTCTCCAACACTTGATGAAAATCAATATGCAAAAAATATCACACATAAATACAATAATACAATTAATAATGACTCGGTCTATAGTATTATAACGTACAATATAGGGTATTTAAGCGGAATGACAAATAATAGAGCAGTTGCTAAACCTAAAGAACTTTTTGATGCAAATTTAAAGAAAATTCAAAAAGAGTTAAAGATAATAACCCCAGATATTATTGCGTTACAAGAGGTAGATTACAATGCTGCTAGGTCGTATAAAGTGAACCAGGAAGAGGAGGTTGCAAAACTTGGGTATAATTATGTTGCGCGAGGTATAAATTGGGATGAGCATTATGTACCTTTTCCTTATTGGCCACCAAGTATGCATTTCGGAAAGGTAATTTCAGGACAATCTATAATCAGTAAGTATAAATTAAAAGACTATGAGCGTATTGTTTTAGAGCGTGTGCTAGATAATCCTTTCTATAGAGATGCTTTGTATTTAGAAAGATTGGCACAAGTTGTAAAAGTAATGTTAGAAGGGAGGGAGGTAGTCGTTATAAATATTCATTTAGAAGCGTTTGATAAGCCAACACGAGTTCGCCAGTTTGAGTCTGTTTTAAGTCTCTTTAATAAGTATAAAAATAACTATCCCACAATATTATTAGGAGATTTTAATTCAAGGGCAAGAGATGAGCAAGCGGCAGTTCAAAAGATATTTAAAATAAATGGAGTAGGTAACGCAGCTTTTAATGTTAATAATCCTTCAAATACATTTAATACCAAAAATCCTTTCGAACGGATAGATTATATTTTTTACACCGAAAATTCTATTGAATATATAAGCGGAAAAGTATTGAATGATTTTGGAGAAGCTTCAGATCATTTACCTGTAGAGATGAAGTTCAGATTAAAATAAAACTTAAAAACTCATTATTAAATAATGAGTTTTTTTGTGTATTAAAAACAAAAAACCCGAACAATTGTTCGGGTTTTTTCGGTGGTGCCTCCAGGAATCGAACCAGGGACACAAGGATTTTCAGTCCTTTGCTCTACCAACTGAGCTAAGGCACCGTTGAATGCTTATTTAAGTAACAAAATAAAATTCGCAATTGTCTTGAGAAAATTATTGTGGTGCCTCCAGGAATCGAACCAGGGACACAAGGATTTTCAGTCCTTTGCTCTACCAACTGAGCTAAGGCACCAGTTGCTACTTTCGTTAAGCGGATGCAAATATACAATCGTTTTTTAATTATACAAAGCATTTGTTTTAAAAAAATGTATCGTAAATTTGAAATTCAAGAAATAGAAGGATGAATTTAATTATAGATATCGGTAATACAAGAGTTAAAGCAGCTGTTTTTGAGTTGAATACAATTAAAGAGTTTTTTGTTTTCGAGAAGTCAGAAATAGTCTTTGAATTAAAAAAAATTTCAAATAATTTTTCTATCTCAAAGACTATTGTTTCTTCAGTCTCTAATATTTCAGAAAAAGCACAAAAAGAAATCACAGATTTGTTAAGTCCAATTTTTTTAAACTCCGAAATTAAGGTTCCTTTTAAAAATAATTACGAAACACCAAAAACCTTAGGTGTAGATAGAATAGCATTAGCAGCAGCAGCTACCGAAAAATATCCACAAAAAAATGTTTTAATTATTGATGCTGGAACTTGTATTACTTTCGATTTTATTAATAACAAAAGTGAATACTTAGGGGGTGCAATTTCTTTAGGTATTGCAATGAGGTATAAAGCTTTACATGATTATACGGCTAAATTACCATTGTTAGCGTTGAGTGAAGTTTCTAATTTTATAGGAACAAATACAAATACGTCAATACACTCAGGAGTAGTAAATGGTGTAATTAATGAAATTGAAGGAGTTATTAATCAATATAAAAAAAAGTATATAGATTTAACAATTGTTTTAACAGGAGGAGACACATATTTCTTGGCTAAACAATTAAAAAGTGGCATATTTGCCCATCCAAATTTTGTTTTGGAAGGATTACATACTGTTTTGACATATAATTTAAAGAATGATTAAGAGATTTATATTAGCAATATTTGTGCTTAGCACAATAACAATAGCAGCACAAAGAAACAGTGCATCGCCTTATTCTTATTTCGGAATTGGAGAGAATTTTGAAGCAGTTACAGTAGAACAAGCATCTATGGGAGGTATCGGAGTTGCTTTAAAAGATACGCATCATTTAAATTTTATAAATCCGGCTTCAAATGCAGATTTAAGAGCTGCAACCTATGGAATCGGAGGAAACATGAGCTTTCTAACAATAAAAGAAGAAAACACGTCGCAGTCTGGTAAATCAACAAATTTGCGTTATATCTCTTTAGGTTTTCCATTAGGTAAAAAAGCAGGTGTTTCAGTTGGATTACAACCATTTTCATCAGTAGGATATTCACTATTAAATAATGATAATGATGAAGAGCTTACTTTATTTAGAGGTGAAGGAGGTACAAATAAAATATACGCTAGTTTTGGTATGTATGTTATTGAAGGGCTTTCATTAGGTTTAGAAGCAGGGTTTATTTTTGGTAATTTAGATAATAGCATTATAAATCAACGGGCAGATGTTGCTTTAGGAACAAAACATGAAGAGTCTGTAAATATTAGAGGGGGACAATTTAAATTAGGAGCTCAATACAAGAAAGAATTAAAAAACAAGCTAAATCTTTTTACAGGAGCTTCGATTACTTTAAAAAGCGATTTATCAGCAAATGGAAATGAAAGAATGTATTCATTTTCAGGGCAAGATATTCAACGAGACGAGCTTTTTAATAGAACAGTGAACGGAGATATAAATATTCCTCTAAAAACAGTTTTTGGTTTTGGGTTAGGAAAAGAAAATAAATGGTACGTAGGTGTTAATCAACAATTTCAGAGCGCGTTAAGTAGTAATAGTTCATTAATCTCAGACGGAGGAGGTTATAAATATGATGATTCTAGTAAGTTGTCAATAGGAGGTTATTATATTCCAAAGATAAATTCAATATCAAATTACTGGGATAGAGTTACTTATAGGGCAGGATTGCGTTTTGAAGACACAGGGTTGTTAGTTGCCACTAATAATAATTTTACTTCAGTTAACGACTTTGGCATAAATGTTGGATTAGGATTGCCATTGCCAAGACAATTATCTAATGTAAATATTGGATTTGAATATGGGCAAAAAGGAACCTCAAATAGTAGTTTGGTAAAAGAAGAGTATTTTAATGTTAGATTAAGTTTATCATTAAATAGTCTTAACTGGTTTAATAAAAGACAAATAGATTAATAAAAACTGATACAAGATGGAAAAAATTACGTATTTACTAACAGGATTATTTTTGTTCGTAGCCGTAAATGGTGTTAAAGCACAAGCGAGTCAAGAATGTAATATAAAGTATAATCTTTTTAAAGGAGATGCAAGTACAGGAAAGTATGCTGCTGCTAAAGAAAATTTAGACTATTTATTAATAAATTGTCCTAAGTTATCAGTTAATATCTACAAGTACGGAGAGAAGGTTGCAGATAAATTAAAAGATCCTGTATTGGCTAAAAAAGTTTATGAAACAAGATTAGTAAACTTTCCTACAAAAGGAGTTGCAAAATTACATAGTGATTATGCAAGTTATTTAATAGAAAATAAGTTGGCTACTGATGCAGAGGTTTTTGAAATTTTAAAAAAAGCATATGATATTTCTCCTAAAGATATGGGAGTGAAAAATATTTTTAGATATTTTGAAACTATAGCAGAAATAAATAAAGATACCGATCCTCAGAAAGTATTTGATACATATGATGACGTAATGGAATCTGTAGAAGAAAAATTAGAGGATTATAATAAGAAAGTAGCTAAACTACAAGAAAAGGATTCTTTAGGAACAATTAGTGCAAGAGAAAAAAGAAATTTAAGAGCTTATACGATTAACTCTGGTTCTTTAGGTCAGGTTGAAGGAGGTTTAGATGCTATGATTTCTAAAATAGCGACTTGCGAGCGATTAATTCCTATTTACACTAGAGACTTTGAAGGAAAAAAATCAGACGGTGTTTGGTTAAAAAGAGCAGTTTCTAGAATGTATAATAAAGGTTGTCAAACTGATCCTTTATTTGAAAAGCTAGCAAATGCATATGCTGAAATAACACAATCTTCTGATGCTTACAATTTCTTAGCAGGAGTTTTAGCTAAGAATGGTGATAGAAGCGGGGCAGCTGAAATGAAAAAGAAAGCTTTTGATCTAGAAACAGATCCTTTTGTAAAGGCGAAGTATAAATTAAGAGAAGCGCAAGGTGCTAGTGGTAGTAGAGCAAGAGCTTTAGCTTACGAAGCATTAAGGTATAACCCTAACATGGGTAAAGCTTACTTATTTATTGCAAGTTTATATCAAAAGAGTGCAAACTCTTGTGGTAGTGATGAGTTTGAAAAGAGAATGGTTTACGTAGCAGCTTTAAATAAAGCATTAAAAGCTAAGAGAGTAGATCCAGGATGTGGAGCGAATAGATATATTTCTAGTTACATGAAAAATGTACCATCAAAGAAATTAATATTTCAAAAAGGTATTGCTTCAGGAGCTAGTCATAAAATTGGATGTTGGATTGGTGAAACAGTTCGTATTCCATAATAGCGTTTAATGAAATCATATTCAATAAATATATATAAAAGCATTGCTTCCATTTTTTTGGTGGCAATGCTTTTTTCTTGTGTGAACTCAAAACAAGAAGTGCGAGATTTTTTAGCAGATAAAAACATGCCCGTGGGAAAGGCTAAAAACATTTATCATATTAAAAAAGATTCTGGGAAAATTACCTCAAAAACAAAAGCATCTCTTTTTTACGATTTTTCTAATAGAAAAGAACATCCATATAGCGAATTTCCTAAAGGAATAAAAATTGTTACTATTGATAAAACAGGAAAAGATTCTACTACAATCACAGGTAATTATGCGTTATCATATAGTAAAACAGGTGTATCAGAAATTAAAGGAAATGTGGTTATCTTAAACCATTCTGGAAACAGAAAGTTAGAAACCAATCAGTTGTTTTGGGATCAAAAAGAACACTATTTTTTTACAGAAGATGGCTTTAGATTAACAAGTCCAACTGCAGTTATTAATGGTTTTGGTTTTGAGTCGAAAGAAGACTTAACCAAATGGATTGCTAAAGACATTACAGGAGATATAGAAACTAATAAAAACGAGTTATAATGAATACAATTTGGAAGTATTTACAGTACGGTTACCTAGTTATTGGGGCATTGTTTTTTATTGAAGGAGCTTTTCAATGGAGTTCAAGCAAACAAGATGCTTTTATTCGTTTTGGATTTGGTATCTTTATTACCTTAATTTTCTTTTTTAAACGTCATTTTAGAAGAAAAGTTGAAAAGAGAAATCAGCAACGTTAATGGAATTTGAAATCATTATAATTCTTAGTTCTATACTATTTTCAGCCTTTTTTTCAGGTATGGAAATAGCTTTTGTTTCTGCCAATAAATTACATATTGAACTAGAAAAAAAAAGAGAAGGTTTTTTACCTAAAATATTAACGATACTTACCCGTAAATCATCAAAGTTTATAACAACGATGTTGGTTGGTAATAATGTAGCATTGGTAATATATAGTTACTTTATGGGGCAGCTGTTAATGAATTGGTTTCAAACAGCACTGCCAACAAACGTTACATTTATAAACTATTTGTTAGACGATTTAAACCTTTTAACACAAACAATAATATCTACACTTATTATATTAGTAACTGCAGAGTTTTTACCTAAAACTATATTTAGAATTTATGCAAATGAAATGCTTAAGCTTTTTGTGGTGCCTGCGTATGTTTTTTATTTATTGTTTTACGGTATAACTTGGGTTATCACCAAGATTTCAGATTTTTTCTTATTTGTCTTTTTTAGAATAAGAGAAGATGAAGCTAAAAAAGAATTTAGTAAAGAAGAATTAGGAAATTATATTTCTGAGCAATTAGATGGAGGAAACGATGAAGATAAGATTGATTTAGAAATTCAGATTTTTCAAAACGCATTAGGGTTTCACAAGGTAAAAGCTCGAGAAATTATGGTGCCTCGAACAGAAATCATGGCGATTGATATACACGAATCTGTCGAGAATCTAAAAGATATGTTTATAACAACAGGTTTATCTAAGATTTTGGTATATAAAAAATCCTTTGATGATATTTTAGGCTATGTAAGTGCTTTTGAATTATTTAAAAACCCTATTTCTATTAAGTCAATATTGTTGCCGGTAGAATTTGTGCCAGAATCGATGGTTATTAACGATGTTTTAAATAGCTTGATAAAGAAAAGAAAAAGTATCGCAATAGTGGTTGACGAATATGGCGGTACATCAGGAATAATAACAGTAGAAGATGTTGTAGAAGAATTATTTGGCGAGATAGAAGATGAGCATGATAGTCAAGAATTATTAGAGGAAAAAATTAGTGAAAAAGAATTTAAATTTTCTGCACGATTAGAAGTTGATTATTTAAATGAAGAATACGATTTAAATATACCTAAAGAAGAAGCTTACGAAACGTTGGGTGGTTTTATTATTGATCATACCGAAACGATACCTGAAAAAGATGAAATTTTGCATATAGATAAGTACTACATTAAAATACTAAAAGTAAGCGCTACTAAGATTGATGATCTATACTTAAAAGTTATCGATATAGAAGATTAGAGGTGAATAGTTTTATATAGAATCCTATTCAAAAAAAAACAGCTCAAAAAAACATTGCTTTGTTTACTATGAAATTGTATTTTCGCTCACTGTAAATAAAATAAATAACGTATGGCAATTTTATCGAAAATTAGAGAACGTTCAATGTTCTTAATTCTTGTAATTGGTTTAGCACTTTTTGCTTTTGTATTAGACCCTTCTACAATATCAGATTTTTTTAATGCAAGTAAAGTAAATGAGATTGGTGAGGTAAACGGTGAGGCTGTTTCACGCCAAGAATTTGCAGAAGCTTTAGATGCTTATAAAGCACAAACGGGTAATAGCGTTTCTGAAATGCAAGCAGCAAAAACTGTTTGGAATAACATTATCAGACAAAAAATATACAAAACTCAGTTAGAAGAAGCAGGAATTACTGTTGGTGATGCTGATATAATGAATAAGCTATATGAAACTCCGTTTATTCAAAACGACCCAAGATTTCAAAGTGCAGGTCTTTTAGATAAAAATAAACTTAAAGAGTTTTTAGCAACAATTAAAGATGAAAACGGAGCCGATTGGAATAATTGGCAAAACTATATGTTCTCATTAAAAAATGAACTTGAAAAAGCGGCTTACGATAATTTGGTGTCTGCAGGTTTAGGAGCATCTTTAAAAGAAGGAGAAGCACAATATTTAACAGAAAACACAAAGGTTTCTGGTAAATATGTTTATGTTCCTTATACTACAATTGCTGATGATTTAGTTGATTTAAAACAAAGTGATGTTAAAAATTATATTAGTAAGCACGAGCAGCAATTTCAAGTAACAGCATCTAGAGATATTAAATATGTAAAGTTTGATATCAAACCAACAACAGAAGATGAAGAAGCTGTTAAAACAGAAGTTGCAAAGTTAATAGAGGATTCTGTTACTAGCGCTAACATTGCTGTTAAAGGATTAAAAAACACAACTAACTATGCAGAGTTCTTGTCAGAGAATGATTCAGATATCGCATTAGATAACAATTACAAGTTTAAGGTTCAGGTGCCACAAGTAATTGCTGAAGAGATTTTTAATGGTAAAGAAGGAGATGTTTTCGGACCATATAAAGACGCAAACCACTTTAAATTATCTAAAATAACAACCGTTGTTCAATTACCAGATTCAGCTCAGGCAAGTCATATCTTAATTCCTTTTGTTGGTTCTGCAAGTGCAGATGCAACTGTAACGCAAACAGAAGAACAAGCTAAGACTACTGCCGATAGTTTGTTAACTGTTTTAAAAGCTAACAAATCTAAATTTGGAGCTTTAGCTAAAGAGTTTTCTTCAGATAAAGGTTCTGCTGAAAAAGAAGGTTTTTACGATTGGTTTGGTTATAACAGAATGGTGCCAGCTTTTAGAGACTTTGCTTTTGAAGGTAAAAAAGGAGATATGGGCGTTGTAAAATCTCAATTTGGTTTTCACGTAATGAAAGTTGATGGTCAGAAGAACTTTCAAACAGTTGTGAAATTAGCAACTTTTGGACGTAAGATTGAAGCATCAGAAGCTACAGAAAATACAGTGTTTCAAAATGCTGAAACTTTTTCTTTAGATTTATCAAACGGTAAAAACTTTGATGAAGTTATAAAAGAAAAAAACTTAGTATCTCAGCCTGCAGTTGGTTTAAAACCTTTAGACGAAGTTGTGTCAGGAATTGGTAATGAAAGACAAATTATTACATGGTCTTTTGATACAGAAGTAAACGAAGGAAGTTCTAAGCGTTTTGATGTTGAAGGAGGTTATATAGTTGCTGTTTTAACAGGTAAAACTGAAAAAGGTTTAATGCCAGTTGAAAAAGCAATTTCAAGAGTTCGTCCTATTTTAACAAACCAAAGAAAAGCAAAATTAATTGAAGCTAAAATTAGCGGAGCTACCTTAGCAGAAATAGCTAAATCTGTAGATGTAACCGTTAAAAATGCTGCAGATGTAAACTTACAATCACCAACTATTTCTGGTGTAGGGTTTGAGCCTAAAGTAGTAGGAGCAATGTTAAACGCTAAAGAAAATACTGTGATTAAAAACGTAGCAGGAGATAAAGGAGTATTTGCTTTTGAGGTAACATCAAAAACATTACCAACAGCTTTACCAAACTACGATTCTTACAGAAAGCGTATAGTAAACGAAAGAAAAAACAAATCTTTTCAAATGTATGAAGCAATTAAGAAAGCGTCTAATATTGAAGATAACATGAGTTCTTTTTACGGAATTCAGTAATCAGAAAAGTTAAAATATAAAAAATCCGAACTCATTGAGTTCGGATTTTTTTTGTGCCTTATTCTAAAGGTATAGCCAATCTATTTTAGAAGCTATTCTTAGCTAATAAGCCTTAATTAGCCATCGCTTTACCCAAAGCTTCTCCAAGGTCAAAAACATAGCTAGTTATTAACATAATGGCTATAAAAGCGATTAAAACATACCAATAATTTATTTTTTTAGTTTTCATAACTCAAGTTTTATAGTTTGTAACAATTTATTTATTGTCAATAATAATGATAATAAACCAAAAAAAAAGCAATCTCAAACGAGATTGCTTTTTTAAAAATATATTTTAAAGCCTTGTATTAAGCGTTTAATGGTTTTCCGTCCCAAGCAGCTTTTGCAGCTTCTTTAACAGCTTCTGAATATGTTGGGTGCCCATGACATATTCTTGCTAGATCTTCAGCAGAAGCTCTAAATTCCATAGCTACGGCAGCTTCCATAATTAAATCGGCAACACGTGCACCAACCATATGAACTCCTAATACTTCATCCGTATTTTTATCAGCCAATACTTTTACAAATCCGTCAGTATCGCCACTAGCTCTAGATCTTCCTAAAGCACGCATAGAAAATTTACCAGCTTTGTAAGCAACACCAGCATCTTTTAACTCTTGTTCTGTTTTACCAACAGCGGCAACTTCTGGCCATGTATACACAATACCAGGAATTAAGTTATAATCGATATGTGGTTTTTGTCCTGCTAAAAATTCAGCAACAACAACACCTTCTTCTTCAGCTTTGTGTGCTAACATTGCTCCACGAACAACATCACCAATAGCAAAAATATTAGAAACACTAGTTTGTAAATGCTCATTTACATCAACCATTCCTTTATCAGTAAGCTTAACGCCTGCTTTCTCTAATGCTAATCCTTTTGTAAAAGCTTTACGACCAACCGCAACTAAACAATAGTCTCCGTTAAAAGTAACTTCTTCGCCTTTTTTATTGGTTGCTTTTACAACAACTTCGTCTCCGTTTCTTTCTACCGAAGTAACACCGTGACTTGTGTTAAACTTCATACCTTGTTTCTTTAAAACTTTTTGAAGTTCTTTAGAAATATCAGCATCCATAGTAGGTGTAATTTTCGGAGCATATTCAATTACCGTTACATCAGCACCTAAACGCTTGTAAACAGAACCTAACTCTAAGCCAATTACTCCACCACCTATTACTAATAAGTGTTTTGGTACTTCTTTAAGTTTTAAAGCTTCGGTTGATGTTATAACGCGCTCTTTATCTAAAGAGATAAAAGGCAATGTAGATGGTTTAGAACCTGTAGCAATAATAATGTTTTTACCTTCTATTACTTCAGAAGTTCCGTCGTTTTTAGTAACCTTTACATGTGTTGCATCTTCAAAAGAACCTAAACCTTCATGAACAGTAATATCATTCTTGTCCATTAAATATTTAATTCCTCCTGTAGTAGTTTCGACAACATTAGCTTTACGGTCTACCATTTTTCCGAAATCGAAAGAAGGCTTTTCAACAGTAATTCCGTGCTCTTCAAAATGATGCACAGCATCGTAATAATGATGAGAAGAATCTAATAAAGCTTTAGAAGGAATACATCCTACGTTTAAACAGGTACCACCTAAAGTTGAATATTTTTCGATGATAGCTACTTTAGATCCTAATTGAGCGGCTCTAATGGCAGCAATATATCCACCTGGACCAGAACCAATAACGATTAAATCGTATTTCATAAGTCGTGTTTTTATTGTTTATGTATATCTGATAAAAATTAACGTTTTATCAGTTTATATTTTGTTTTTCAGAATAATAACTGCAAAATTACACATAAAAGTTGATTTGCTGAAGTATGTTTTCGATTACTTTTTATCAATAAGTATCATAAATTATTTTAACTTTGAAACCATTATGAAACAACTATTAATTATCGGGTATGTTTGGGTAGAACCAAATTCTTCTGCCGCAGGAAGTAGAATGTTGCAATTAATTGAATTGTTTTTAAAGAATAATTATAAAATAACATTTGCTTCGCCAGCACAAAAAAGTGAAAAAGCAATTCATTTAACTGAATTGGGAGTAGATGAAAGATCGATTGAATTGAATAATACTTCTTTTGACGATTTTATATCTGAATTAAACCCGTCTATCGTGCTGTTTGATCGTTTTATGATGGAGGAACAATTCGGGTGGCGTGTGGCAGAAAACTGTCCGAACGCTTTAAGAATTCTTGATACGGAAGATTTGCATTTTTTGCGTAAAACCCGTCATCAACAATTAAAAAAAGAAGAAATTTTTTCTACGGATGCTTTATTAAAATCTACGGATGCGAAACGAGAAATCGCTTCTATTTTACGATGTGATTTAAGTTTGATTATTTCTACGTATGAAATGAAGCTTTTAAAAGATGTGTTTAAAATTGATGAAAATCTATTGTATCATTTACCTTTTTTATTAGATAAGATTGATAAAAAAGTTGTTAATGGTTGGAAGCCTTTTGAGGAACGAGAACATTTTGTATTTATAGGGAATTTTTTTCATGCACCAAATGTAGATGCTGTTTTACAGCTTAAAAATTATATTTGGGAGTTAATTCGTAAAGAATTGCCAAAAGCAGAAATCCATATTTACGGAGCGTATGCAACCCAACAAATAAATCAGTTGCATAATAAAAAAGAAGGTTTTATCGTAAAAGGCTTTGCTGAAGATGCCATGCAAGTTGTGAGAAACGCTAGAGTTGTTTTAGCGCCTATCCGTTTTGGTGCCGGAATAAAAGGAAAACTTACCGAAGCGATGCTATGCGGAACGCCAAGTGTAACAACAAATATCGGAACAGAGGGAATGCATGATGGTTTTGATTGGAATGGTTTTATTGAGGATGATTTTGAGGTGTTTTCTAACAAAGCGGTTGCATTATATTCTGATGAGAAATTATGGGAAGAGTTTCAGTTAAGCGGAATAGAAATTGTCAACGCTATTTATGATAAAGAAAAAATTGAGAAGCCTTTTGTTGAGCGCATAAAAAAAATCCAAGAAAATATAATTGAACACCGTCAAAATAATTTTCTTGGAAGTTTATTACAACATCAAACCTTACAGGCTACAAAATACATGAGCAAGTGGATTGAAGAGAAGAATAGTATTTAGCCTGTATAGATTAGCTAGGTAATAACTTCACTAATTTTAGACATAAATTTAAATTTATTGATTTACTTGTATTTTTTAAGTAAGCTTAAAATACTTTTAGAAAAAAATAGATATTACCAGTTAAGGTAATATCTATTTTTTATATTAATTAATCTTTTATTAGTTACACTGTCCAATCCTGTCCCATGATGTTGTTTTTCTTTCATATAAATAACCTTGGTAGGTTACACGAGAACCTACGGAGTAGCTTCTTCCTTGCACATATGCTTGAACACCATCACAAATATTCCCACCTGTTGAAGCAGGATACATTTGGTTAATTCCAGAAATATCACTTGCAGAAAGACCATCTCTTTGAACATTAAACGTAGTACCATTATTTCTTACAATAGTTGGTTGACCATTTTCAGAAAAGAAAAACGATCCATACATCATTATTGAACCTAAATCTAATGTAGAAGTATATTCATCACCGTCACGACCTTGTTGTGCGTAAGTTAAGAAATTACCTCTTGCACGTTGTGTAATATTTTGAGTATTAATTGTTATGTAATCATCTCTATCTCTTCTACTTTGTTCATGCCAAAGTCCCACAGCATGTCCTATCTCATGTATAGTATTACCTGTAGAGCAACCAGGGGCTAAGTTAATAGATTGACGACCTCCAACTCTACCAACAGAAGATGAACACCCACTGCCAGTTCTGAAATAAATATAATCAGATTGATTTGTTCTTTGCACAAATCGTAAAGCAGTATTTCTTTCCCAGTGAGCAATCGCATTAGTTACACGGTTTTTACTAGCTAAAGAAGATTCTACAGAATAATAAACGGTATTATTAGGCCATCTTCCACCAGTTCTACCTACCGATCTACTAGATGTTTCGTTAAAAAAAGGTTCTCCAATTTGGGATGGAGATTCTTTTAATTCATCAATAGAAAAAAGAATGTCTCCATCTAAAACATAAGTGTTTTCAATTTTTTGAACTTTAACATTTTGGCTTCCATAGTATAAAGATTGAACGTCACCACTCAATCCTGGATAAGCCTCTTCAGGGTTAACTACTTTAGAGCTGTTTGGAATTGTTTCATCTATATTACCTGTTGTTTCTTCTTGACATGAATAAAAGAACATAAGTGAAGCAATAAATGCGATTAAATAAATTTGAAGGGTTTTCATAAAAAAGGTTTAAATTAATTTAGGTTACTAATTATTTTTTTGAATATAATGTGTAACAAATTATTAAACTTAATTAAAAGTATGTTGTAGAAAGTAATTTTTCAACAATAATTTATTTAACATGTTTTCAGATGTTAAACGGTTTTTTTGAATAAAAATTGTTAAAGTCAAAAAAACAAAAGAGGTAACTTTAAAAGAATGAAATATAAAGTTATATATGTTTTAAACGCCTATTTTAAAAAGGAAAGTCAATAAGATTTTCTGGGAAGTTTATTGTAACATCAAACCTTAAAAGCTACAAAATACATGAACAAGTGGATTGAAGAGAAGAATAGGGGTTAGTTTGTATATGGCATATAATCTAAAGGTAACATATTGGCAAAAGACTCAAAACTCCAATAACCTTCATTAAATAAAGCATCCGGACTCATTAATATTCCTGAGTTATCTATAACGTCTTTTCCGTTTAGTAAAACAACATTAGAGGTTTGCACTCCCGATGCTTTTTTACGCTTACCGAACATTCCTTTTAAGTAGTTTTCTTCTTCAGGTTCTTTTGTGTAAATCACCATTAAATAATCTTTAAAATCTAAATAATAGTTTTTATCTTTCTTAGAAATTATTTCACCGTACGATGGATTTTTTTTGTATAAATAATCTCTGTATTTTGGTTTTCTGCTCTTTTTTATAACAACCAAAGCGCTGTCTAAAGAATTTTTTGGATTCGTTATATCTTTTGAATAATCTATTCTGTTTTCATATAGCTTCACCAATTCTCTTGCAAATTTAATTTTTTCATCTGAAGGTCTTTCAGGGTTTAAAACTCGTTTAAATTTGTTAACCACAAATCCATTCTCCTTTAGCTGCTTAGCAATTAAACTCCTTAAAAAATGCATTAGAGAACCATTGAAAGCAATTTGTCTATTTTTTCTCCATTTTTTTCTAATTGAAGAGCGTAAGTTTTCATAACGTGCATATCCACTGAAAAATAATTGATTATTTTGTAATTCAAAATTAGCTAAATCGTAAGTAATTAAATAGCCTAAGCCTTTATGTTTAATTTGTAAAGGCTCTTTGGTAAATGCATTTAATTTATTTGTTTTGTAATTGTATTCAAAATATAAGGACTTCGGATTCAGTAGTTCACATTCTTCCGCTAATTTTGATCTTCCAAAGAAAGCTTGTTTAAAACGAGTTAAGTTATATTTCCAATCAGCATCGTATTTTATTTTTTTTAATACAACTTCGTCTAAAACACTCGATTCAGGAATTAATTCTACCTCTAAAAAATTAATTTTAGTAGCTTTATTTATCGTTAACTGTTTGGTTTTATAACCTAAAAAAGAAATGATTAAAGTGTAGTTACTGTCTTTAATTTTTAAGTGAAAATTTCCTTTATCATTAGTAATTGTTCCTATTGTTGTGTTGTTAAGATACACAGCGGCTCCGTCTAAAACTTCGCCTTTATTAGAGGTTACTTTGCCTTCAATAAGTGTTTGAGAGCAAACAGAAAGATGCAGAAATAAAGAAAAAATAAGAAGTCTTATCTTCATGAAAAATAATTTCCATAAAAATAAGACTTCTTTTAAGTTATTGTATTGAAGAAAAGTTAATTATTGGTTAATAACCCAGCACGTTTTAGCAAAGCATCTGGTTTTGGTTCTTTTCCTCTAAAGCGTTTATATAACTGCATTGGTTTTTCGGTTCCACCTTTAGAAAGTACATTGTTTTTAAATTTATCGGCGACTTCTTTGTTAAAAATTCCTTCTTCTAAGAAATACTCAAAAGCATCGGCATCTAAAACTTCTGCCCATTTATAAGAATAATATCCAGCAGAATATCCGCCTTGAAAAATATGAGAAAATGCCGTGCTCATACAATTCTCATCAACATCAGGATATAATTGCGTGTCAGCAAAAGCTTTTGATTCAAATTCTTTTACCGAAATAATTGTCTCAGGCGACTTGCCTGCGTGCCATTGCATATCTAATAAACCGAAACTTAACTGACGCAAGGTTTGCATACCTTCATGAAAACTAGCAGATTCTTTTATCTTTTTAACATATTCCATCGGAATCGTTTCGCCAGTTTCATAATGTT
Source organism: Tenacibaculum sp. SM2510 (assembly GCF_057002845.1). Taxonomy (NCBI): domain Bacteria; kingdom Pseudomonadati; phylum Bacteroidota; class Flavobacteriia; order Flavobacteriales; family Flavobacteriaceae; genus Tenacibaculum; species Tenacibaculum sp. SM2510. Next base: position 1,252,911 of record NZ_CP192703.1, on the reverse strand, counting down.
TGGCAAATAACTCTAAAGCTTCTTTTTCGTAACACCAATTTTCTAAAACCTGACTAGGCAATTCTACAAAATCCCAAGAAACCGAGGTTCCTGATAAGCTATTATAAGTTGTGTTTGCTAACATGCCATGTAAAGCGTGACCAAATTCATGAAACAACGTAGTAACCTCATTAAAAGTTAATAAAGAAGGCTTTGTTTCGGTAGGTTTGGTAAAATTACAAACGATAGAAATTTGCGGACGCTCATTAACAGCGTTTTTAATTTGTTGTGATTTATAAGAAGTCATCCATGCACCATTTCTTTTTCCTGGCCTCGGATGAAAATCTGCATAAAAATGTGATACGAAATTCCCTTTTGTATCAGTTACATTGTATGTTTTTACATCTTCGTGGTATTTATCAATCGAGTTGATTTCTTCAAACTGTAAATCGAATAACCTATTTGCAATTTCAAAAACACCGTCAATTACATTTTCTAATTTAAAATAAGGTTTTAGCAATTCTTGATCTAAAGAAAACAATTCTTTCTTTAATTTTTCTGCGTAATAAGCGCCGTCCCATTTTTGAAGTTGCGTTATACCGTCCAATTTTTTAGCGTAAGCAGCTAAATTATCAAATTCACGTTTTGCGGCAGGTTTTGCTTTCGCTAATAAATCGTTAGAAAAAGATAAAACTTTCTCAGGTGTTTCTGCCATTCGTTCTTCTAAAACAAAATGAGCGTGTGTTTTATAACCTAATAAATTGGCTCTTTTATGACGAAGTTTTACAATGTTTAAAACCGTTTCTTCGTTATTGAATTCGTTTTGTTGAAATCCTTTTTTACCTGCAGCAATTGCTAATTTTTTACGTAGCTCTCTATTGTCAGCATAGGTCATAAACGGAATATAACTTGGGTAATCTAAAGTGAAAACCCAACCACCTTTCTCTTTTGAAGTTGCTATTTCTTTAGCTGCTTCTTTTACACTTTCTGGTAAACCAGATAAATCATTTTCATCCGTTAAATGCATTTCAAAAGCATTGGTTTCTGCCAATACATTTTCTCCAAAATTTAATGATAATTTAGATAATTCAGCGTCAATGGTACGTAATTCAGTTTTATCAGTCTCGTTTAAATTAGCTCCGTTTCTAGCAAAACTTTTATATTGTTTGTCTAACAACGTTTGTTGTTCAGGAGATAAATCTAAGTTTTTTTTCGTATCAAAAACAGTTTTCACTCTCTTAAACAACGCTTCATTTAATGTGATGTCATTTCTGAATTCACTTAGCCAAGGAGAAATTTCTTGTGCTATTTTTTGAATTTCATCATTAGTTTCTGCAGAGTTTAAGTTGAAGAAAATAGAGGTGATTTTATTCAGCTTTTCGCCTGTAAAATCTAAAGCTACTGTGGTATTATCAAAAGTAGGAGCTTCAGTATTATTTACAATTGCATCAATTTCTGCTTTGGCTATTTTTATTCCTTCTTCAATGGCAGGTTTATAGTCTGCATTTGCAATTTTAGAAAAAGGAGGCGTATTAAAATGGTGTAAAAGTGGATTCATTTTTTAATGTTTGTGTCAGGTCGAGCGCAGTCGAGACTTAAATAGAGTCTCTCGATTGCGCTCGAGGAGACAAATGATTATTTTCTTACTCTCTCTGAAGCTTGCTCAACTTTTAATTTTAAGCCTTCTTTGTATGTGATAATTTTATCTAAAACGCATTTATCAGAAGCGCCAATAATTTGAGCCGCTAAAATACCTGCATTTTTAGCACCATCTAAAGCAACAGTTGCTACCGGAACGCCGCCTGGCATTTGTAAAATTGATAAAACAGAATCCCACCCATCAATAGAGTTTCTACTTTTTACAGGAACTCCTATTATTGGTAACGGACTCATGCTTGCTACCATTCCTGGTAAATGAGCAGCGCCACCAGCGCCGGCAATAATTACTTTTATACCGCGAGTATGTGCGTTTTTAGCGTAGTCAACTAATTTTTCTGGTGTTCTATGAGCAGAAACAATATCTACTTCAATTTGAATATCAAAACCTTCTAAGATATCGATTGCTTCTTGCATGATTGGAAGATCTGAATCGCTTCCCATTATAATTCCTACCATAATTTATGTTTTAAAATGAGACTCTAAACTTGTTTCAGAATCTCATTAATTTGGGTGAGAAGCTGAAATAACTTCAGCTTGATGTTTTTATGTTTTTTGTCATTGCGAGGGTTCTATGACGAAGGAATCTGTTATTGTATTATTACTTCGTTTACACTCGTAATGACGTGTTATTTACTAATTACTCTAATTGTTTCTTTTACTTTTTGCGCTATTTTTCGCGCCTCATTAATGTCTTTATTGACAATAGTTACATGGCCCATTTTTCGAAAAGGCTTGGTTGTTTTTTTTCCGTAAATATGTGGTGTAACTCCGTCTATTTTTAAGATTTCGGTCATGTTTTCGTAAACTACATCTCCTGTGTAACCTTCTTCGCCAACTAGGTTTACCATAATTCCAGCAACTTTACTTTCGGTATCACCTAAAGGAAGGTTTAAAATACTTCGCACATGTTGTTCGAATTGATTTGTATAACTAGCTTCAATTGAATAGTGCCCAGAGTTATGTGTTCTTGGCGCTACTTCGTTTACTATGATTTTATCATCATTGGTTTGAAACATTTCAACAGCTAATAATCCGACGAAGTCGAAAGTGCTAGCTACTTTTAACGCTATTTCTCTCGCTTTTTCTGCTACTTTAGAATCTATTCTTGCAGGACAAATTACATATTCAACCTGATTCGCTTCTGGGTGAAATTCCATTTCAACGACAGGGTATGTTCTTACTGATCCATTGGAGTTTCTAGCAACGATAACGGCCAATTCATTTTTAAAAGGAATTAGTTTTTCAGCAATACATTCTCCTTCGGGCAATGATTGTAAATCTTCGTAAGTGCGAACTACTTTTACACCGGTACCATCATAACCAAATTGTGCAGATTTCCATACAAAAGGAAACTCGATAATATTGTTTTCATAAGAGTGTTTTAATTCTTCTAGAAAAGCATAATGAGAAAAATCGGCAGTAGGAATTTGATGGTCTTTGTAAAATAATTTCTGGCGCGCTTTATTTTGAATTATTCTCAAGTTAGCAGGCTTCGGGTAAATAGTTAAACCTTCGGCTTCTAGTTTGTCGAGAGCATCAATATTTACATTTTCTATTTCGATAGTTAATAAATCTACTTTTTTACCGAAGTTGTAAACGGTATCAAAATCAAATAAATCTCCTTGATGAAACTCATTGCATATTTGTGCGCAAGGAGCCTCCGGATTTTCATCTAAAATTAAGGTGTAAATATCAAATTTTTGAGTTTCGGTAAGTAACATCCTACCTAATTGTCCGCCACCGAGAACGCCCAATTTAAAGTCAGAAGAAAAATAATTTTTCAAGATAAATATTTTAGTGTGTTGTTGTTATCGCAAAAATAAGAATCTAAAGTATAGTATAAATACAATTAACGAGATATTCTTAATTGTGAACCGCTAATTTTAGTAACAAGATACATTAGGGCAGAGCAGCCTTTGTTATCAATCGGTGCACCATCGGCTAAATAATTATATTGTTTATCGTCGCAAGGGCATGTAATTTGTACGCCGTTAAAAGTCATTAAAGAGTTACAAGTAGCTTCAGGGCATTGCTGGTCGAAAGCTTTATAACCATTATTGCCTGTTCTAAAAAGGAAAATATTACGGCCTTGAATTGTGTTTTGAGAACTACCACTAGGTACTAATAAACCCTGAAATTCTGGTAGTGTTAAATCGATAATAGCATTCATATCTATTCCTCTAAAACAATTATTAACAGGTACATTATCACTACAACCCAAGGTAATTGATACAATAAATAGGTAAAGTATTTTTTTCATTATTTTAAAATAGAGTTATGTAGGTAACGCAACGAATTTACAAATATTTTGTACATTTGTAATACAATCTCATTCCTAATCGGTGTGAGATTTTTAAAGTTTAGAAATTATGAGTGAAGTATCATATTATAGTGCCGAAGGATTAAAGAAATTAAAAGACGAGTTATCACATTTAGAGCATACTGAAAGACCAAGAGTTTCTCAGGAAATTGGTGACGCTATAGATAAAGGAGATTTAAGTGAAAATGCAGAATACCATGCAGCAAAAGAAGAGCAATCGCTATTAGAAACTAAAATTGCACAACTTAAAAATGTAGTTGCAAGTGCACGTATTCTTGATGAGAGTCAATTAGATACTTCTAAGGTTTTAATTCATTCAGTAGTGAAATTAAAAAATACAACGAATGGTATGGAGTTTACCTATACTTTGGTTGCAGATTCTGAAACAGATATTAGAAACGGAAAACTATCAGTAAATTCTCCTATCGGAAAAGGATTGTTAGGTAATAAAGTAGGTGATATAGCCGAAATTCAGGTGCCTAACGGAATTATGAAATTTGAAATTATGGAGATTTCTAGATAATTTCTTTTAAAATATTTATAGATAAAAGCGTTGCATTAGCAGCGCTTTTTTTATTTTTACTTTCTATTGTTAGATTGAGCGTAGTCGAGATCTAATTTTAACATCTCGGCTGTGTTCGAGGAAACATTAAAACAGAAGTTATGGCAAGTATTTTTACCAAAATAATCTTAGGAGAAATTCCTTCATATAAAATTGCAGAAGACGAAAATTTTATCGCTTTTTTAGATGTGAATCCGAATGTAAAAGGGCACACTTTGGTGGTTCCTAAAAGAGAAGAAAACAAGATTTTCGATTTGTCGAAAGAAGAATATAACGGGTTGATGTCTTTTTCTTACCGTGTAGCAAAAGCGATTGAAAAAACAATTCCTTGCAAGCGTGTTGGAATGAGCGTAATCGGTTTAGAAGTACCGCACGTACATGTGCATTTAATTCCTTTAAGTGCAATGGCTGATATTCAATTTATAGAAAAAGAAAAATTAACAAATGAAGAATTTGTTATCATAGCAAAAAATATTTCTAATAATTTCAGTTAATATGAAATTACAAAAATGGCACAAAGTAGGATTAGGCAGGGGAATGTCTATGTTTATAACAATGACATTTGTTTGGCCTTATTTTGATGGCGAAAAAACAACATTAAAAAGTGTGTTAATTGGTTTTGTTTTTTGGGTACTTTTAGGGAGTTTCTTTTTTGGGTTGTCAATGAAAAGTAGATTGGAGAAAGAAGATTAAACTTTATTAGCTTCAATATATTTTTCTGTATAAATAATAGTTTATTAATAAAAAGATTGCTTCATGCCTTGCAATGAAATAAAAGATTAAACTTTATATAACATAATTTCGAAAGTTGTTCCTTTATTTATTTCAGATTTTTTAACGATTATTTTTCCGCTATGGTAATCTTCAATAATGCGTTTAGAGAGCGATAAACCTAATCCCCAACCACGTTTTTTTGTAGTAAAACCAGGTTTAAATATTTGTTTAAATTGCGATTTAACAATTCCTTTACCAGAATCGGTAACTACAATTTTAACAAACTTAGCGGTTTCTTTAATTTCAAGTGAAATGCTACCTTTTCCTTGCATAGCATCAATCGCATTTTTAATTAAATTTTCGATTACCCAGCCATATAACTCAATATTTAACAATGTAGAAAGTGTTTCTTTATCCGAAGAAAAAGAAAAATTAATTTGCTTAGAACTTCTAGATTTTAAGTAATTAAAGGCTGTTTGTGTTTCAGAAACAATATTGTATTTTTTTAATTTAGGTAAGGAGCCAATTTTAGAAAACCGATTGGCAATGGTGCTTAAACGATCAACATCTTTTTCGATTTCAACAATATATTCTTCGTTTACATCTTCAGACCTTAAAATAGCAATCCAACCTAATAAAGAAGATAACGGTGTGCCAATTTGATGTGCCGTTTCCTTGGCCATACCGGTCCAAAGTTTATTTTGTTCAGCAACTTTACTCGATTTATACACCATATAAACAATGGTTAAAAAGAGACCTAGAATTAGTAGTAATGCTAGTGGGTAATATTTAAGCTTGTATAATAAATCAGAGTTTCGATAATAAAGGTATTGTGTAATTCCGAAATACTCAATAATAATAGGCTCGTTCTGATCTTTCATCAGGGCTAATTGTTCCTGAAGATATTTAGGTTTTTTAGATTTAACAGTGTTTAAGTTTCTGTATAAATCAATAGTTCCATCTTTATTTACAAGAATTGTAGGAATATTCTCTATAGTTTCATAAACCTTGTTAATTAAGTTGGTGTTTTCGTTTAAATCGGGATTAGAAGCAAGCTCTTTAAAGGCTGCAGCAAATATTTCTATTTTACCCCTTTCTTCTTCTTTAAATTTTTGAAAAAAAACATAAGTATTCCATAAAATAAACGAGACTATTATTATAGATATAAAAATAGTAATTCGTTTTATCCAATAAGTATTCTTAATAAATGTCATTAGTCAAATATAAACTTTTCTATACAATAACTTAATATGTAAAACGGTAGTATCTTTACATTAAAAAATAAAATATGTTATCACTCGACCCTAAAGAATTACCTGTAGGTAAATTACATAGTTATTTATTAGGCGCTATAGCACCAAGACCTATTGCTTTTGCAAGTACTATTGATGAAGAAGGAAATCCGAATTTATCACCGTTTAGTTTTTTTAATGTTTTTGGAGCCAATCCACCAATGTTAATTTTCTCTCCAGCACGAAGTGTAAGAGGTAATAAAACAAAGCACACGTTAGATAATGCTGAAGAAACTAGAGAAGTGGTTATTAATGTGGTGAATTATGATATTGTGCAACAAATGTCGTTAAGCAGCACCATGTATCCGAAGGGCGTAAATGAATTTGAAAAAGCAGGGTTTACTATGTTACCTTCTGATGAAGTAAAGCCTTTTAGAGTTGCAGAATCGCCAGTACAATTTGAATGTAAAGTAACCGATATTATTTATACGGGAACCGAAGGTGGTGCAGGAAATTTAATTGTTTGCGAAGTGGTTAAATTACATATTAACGAAAATGTTTTAGCAGAAGACGGAAGCATAGATCAACATAAAATAGATTTAGTTGCTAGGGCAGGAGGAAGCTACTACTCTAGAGCAAGAGATGGTTTTTTTGAAATAGCAAAACCAATTTCAACTTTAGGGATTGGTGTAGATCAAATTCCGACTGAAATTAGAAATAGTACTGTTTTAACAGGTAATAATTTAGGTATGTTAGGTAATGTAGAGCAGTTACCAAATGAGGAAACTGTTAATAACTTTGCGAAAGAACACCCAAAATATGTTTCGCTTTCAACTGAAAAAAAACATACATTTGCACAAGAATACTTAAAGAGTAATGATGTAGAAAGTGCTTGGAAAGTGCTTTTAATTAAATAGATAAGAATATGGAAGTTATAGGAAAGATTAAATTAATTAACGAAACACAAACATTTGGAGCTAGCGGATTTAGAAAACGTGAATTAGTTGTGACTACAGATGAGCAATATCCACAAATGATTATGATTGAGTTTGTACAGGATAAATGTGATGTTTTAAATAGTTATGCTGTTGGTCAAGATGTAAAAGTATCTATTAACTTAAGAGGTAGGGAGTGGATTAATCCAGAAGGAGTTGCAAAATACTTTAACTCTATTCAAGGATGGAGAATTGAGAATTTAGCACAAGCTTCTTCTCAAAATACACCTCCTGTAGATCAGTTTCAACCAGCACCAGATTTATCTGCTAACGAACCAGACGATTTACCTTTTTAATATAAAAAGGATTATACATACAAAAAAGAGAGCTATAAGCTCTCTTTTTACATTTTACGTAAAAACACACTTTTAAATGCGGATATCCCGTTTTTTAACCTAATAGTTTAATGTATATTTGAATCATCATTATTCAGTTATTTACTGAAAAATTTATTTAAAGGAAAAATAAAAACCTTCTGATCTATTATCAGAAGGTTTTTATATATTGTATATTATGTAAGTTTTATTTTTCCTTTTTAGGCATTGGACCTCTTAAATGAATTACTAATCCGTTTAAGAAATTTCTAAGAATTTGATCGCCACATTCCATATATTTAGGATGTTCTTCATTTCTAAAAAAAGCACCTAACTCACCTTTAGAAACTTTAAAGTCAACCAAAGCACAGATTTCAATAATATCAGTATCACGAAATTTGTGAGCTACTCTTAATTTTTTAAAAATATCGTTGTTAGATAATCCCATAGTAATAATATATATTTTTATTTTAATTAACCATTTTAAAAATAGCCCAAGCGTAAATGGTAAAACGTAAAAAACGAAATAGCCCAAATAGCACTACGTTTCTAAACGGATATTTAATCATACCAGCTGTTAAACAACTAATAGCAAAAGGTAGCGGTAATAAAGCACCTACTAAAATTAAAAAACCACCCCATTTACTAGTGTTTTTAAGGTTCTTAGCCATTTTAACTTCTAAGTAAAGTTTTACAGAAGTAATTTTTAAGGAAGCTCTACCTATAAAATAAGCAGTTAATCCACCAAAATAAGATAGTGTTGCTAATAGTGATAAGTTTAAAACAGGATCTGCTGTTTTTTTAGACCAAGCGATAAAAATCTCTGGCGGAATTAAACCTAGTATTGTTTCAGAAATGAAAAAAGTAGTTAAAACGCCAAGTCTAGAAAAAGTTTCGGTAACCGTTTGTAAACCGTCGTTAATATTATAAACGTATTTATTAAATAAGAATATTCCTAAAACGGCTCCGACTATTGGCCAAAAAGCTTTTTTTAAACTTTCCCAAATAAACATGTAAAAACCAGTACGCTGGTAGTAGTTGTGTAAACGTTCTACGTGCGGTTTTACATTCTTTTTATTTCTTCTTTTCTTAACTTTCATTTACTTGCTGCTCTAAGCATCTTTTAGAGAATGCAAAAATACAAGGTAATTAGAAATAAATCAAAGAAATATTGTTAATTATAAGTTAGCAGTTGCAGCTTCAGCACAGCGCTCACCATCCATTGCTGCAGATATAATTCCGCCTGCATAACCACCACCTTCACCACAAGGAAATAAGCCTTCAATTTGCGGGTGCTCTAAACTTTCTTTTCTAGGGATGTTTACGGGTGATGAGGTACGAGATTCTACCCCAATAATATTTGCTTCAGCAGTATAATAACCGTGCATTTTTCTTCCAAAAGCATCAAAACCTTTACGCAATCTACTACCAATAAACTTAGGTAATAAAGAATGCATTGGTGCTGAATTTAATCCTGGTTGATATGAAGTCTCATTTAAGCTAGATGATAATTTGCCTTCTACAAAATCGGTTAAACGTTGTGCAGGGGCAACCTGACTTTTTCCACCAGCGTTAAAAGCTAATTTTTCTAAATCTTTCTGATATTCTAAACCTTTAAGGGCTCCGAATTTTTCATATTTGTACAAGTCTTTGTCGATATTAATTTCAACAACAATTCCTGAATTGGCAAATTTGTTATTTCTACGAGAAGGCGACATTCCGTTTACAACAACTTCTCCGTTTGCAGTTGCAGCTGGCACTATAAATCCGCCAGGACACATACAAAAAGAATACACACCTCTTTCATTTACCTGATGTACTAAACTATATGCAGCAGCAGGTAATAACTCATCTCTTTCACCTGAGCAGTTGTATTGAATTTGATCTATAATTTCTTGTGGATGCTCTACACGAACCCCCATTGCAAATGATTTTGCTTTTAATAAAATATCTTTTCTGTCAAGCAATTCGTATATATCTCTCGCAGAATGACCGGTTGCTAAAATTACGGAGTTAACAGTCATTTCATTTCCGTTTTGCAATTGTATGGCTTGTAGTTTACTGTTTTTAATAACAAAATCGGTAACGCGCGTATCAAAATGAACTTCACCACCATATTTTATAATATTCTCACGAATATTCTGAATAATTTTAGGCAATTTGTTAGTTCCGATATGCGGATGCGCATCAATTAAAATATCTTCAGCAGCACCATGGTGTACCAAATTTTCGAATATTTTACGAACATCACCACGTTTTAAACTACGGGTATATAGTTTTCCGTCAGAATACGTTCCGGCACCACCTTCACCAAAACAGTAATTAGAATCTTCGTTTACAAAATGTTCTTGATTAATGGCACGTAAATCTCTACGACGATCTTGTACATTTTTTCCGCGTTCTAAAACAATTGGTTTGTAACCCAATTCAATACAACGCAATGCGGCATACATTCCTGCAGGTCCGAAACCTATAATATGAACTTCTTTTGCGTTAGATACATCTTGATAATCAAAAATATAATCTGGAGTATCAGGTAAAGGTTCGTTAATATAAACCGCTACTTTATAATTAAAAACCACGTCTTTTTTACGCGCATCGATAGATTTACGTAATACTTTTACCGTAGTTATGTTAGTAATAGCGATGTCTAATTTTCTAGAAGCTTTCTTTTTTAAGATATCTTCTTTCTTTTCTTCTATTAAATTAACGCGTAGTTGAAGTTCTTTTACCATGTTGCAAAATTATGCAAAATTGAATTGATACGTTTTTATTTCTGCAAGAATTATAAAAATGAAATCAATAGGGTTGTTTTGTCATTAGTTATGGTGAGAACTGCATTATATTTGCAGTGTTTATTACAGTTTTTATATGATTTGGTTACCTGAAGAAATAGTATTTCCGTCTTACGAATTCGCAAATAAAGATGGTGTTTTGGCATTTGGTGGAGATTTATCTGCCAAACGGTTAATACATGCCTATAAAAACGGAATTTTCCCATGGTTTAATGAAGGTGAACCAATTGTTTGGTATTCGCCACCAGAACGTATGGTGTTGTTTCCGCAAGAAGTAAAAGTTTCTAAATCGATGCGCCAAGTATTGCGAAAAGAAGGTTTTACAATTACCGAAAATAAAGCTTTTAAAGAAGTGATTTTTAATTGTCGCCATATTGATAGAAATGATCAGTTAGGAACTTGGATTACCGACGATATGGAAGATGCTTATATTAATTTGCATGAAAAAGGAATCGCAAAATCTATTGAAGTTTGGATTGATGATAAACTAGTTGCTGGTTTATACGGAGTTGATACCGGAAACGGTGTTTTTTGTGGCGAAAGTATGTTTAGCAAAGCAAGTAATATGAGTAAAGTAGCTTTTATTCACTTAGCCAAAAATGGCGGATACAAACTCATAGATTGCCAAGTACATAACGAACACCTAGAAAGTTTAGGCGCTCGTGAAATTGATAGAAATGATTTTTTGAAGCTATTGTAAGTAGTTTATGTATCTGTTGGTATAAGAGTAGTAATCTATTAAAAGGCACTTGTTTTTAGGTTGAAAATACATTTAATTGAACAAAAAAGCGGTTCGAGTTTGTACTTGAACCGCTATTACTTTTATGTATTGTTAGCTTTTGTTATTTTTCAATCTTATGTTTCCAAACTGCACCACTGATGTCTGTAATTTTAAGAGTATAAGTTCCTTTAAGCAAATCTAATAAAATTTCATTATCTAAGTTTAACTTTGCTTTTGCTCCTAATGGAACAATTAAGCTATGCTTTCCTGGTCTTATTTTAGCAACATAGTAGTTATAAATATTTTTGTTATTTAATTCAATTAGGTCTTCTTGTGTATATTTAACAACTGTCTTATTTTTTTCATTAAATAACTCAATTCCAATAACCCAAGAGCCATAAACATCAACTCCCTCTGTTCTAAATACATCAAATGAAAGTGTCGTGTTTTCAATTTTTCCTTTTGTAATTTCCAGTTTTGGTTTTACAGATTTATTATGGAGAGTTCCCCATATACCACCGTGAAATACCTGGTTTGTCATTAAAGTCATTCCTAAAATAAACAGAGAGCCTATTAAAACAACTTTTGAAAAAACACTCTCTTTTATCGGTAATATACCTGATCCAAACCAAGTAAACCATTTCTTTTTGGTGACAGCGAAATTATTTTTCATTAAATAATTATCTAATGAATATTTTCCGCTTCCTGTTAAAAATAAAACAAAACCGGTAGCGATTCCTAGCACTCCTATTTGCCATTCGTCAAGACAGGTAGTTCCGATCCAACCAGAACCTAAAAGGATTCCCATTGCTAACCCAAAGACACCAATACTCATTATCCGGGTAAATAAGCCGAACATAATAAACAAGCCTACAATTCCTTCTACAATAGTGAAAATTACCATATTTATCCAAAGTACATCTGGATTTTCTACCAAGTATAGAATAATTGGTTTTATGCCTAATGCGTTAGGTAAAAAGGCGTTAAATTTTTCGCCAATGTAACCTGCTACTTCTGGGTCTAGTTTATCAGCTAAAGCAGTTCTTCTCCAAAAGGCTGAGAAATAGGTCCAACCTACTACTAATCTTAGTGCTAGGGTCAATAGCCCAGCATCGTTTTTTATGCTAATATTTTTCATATTTAAACTTTATATAGTTAATGTAATAAACCCTTGTTTCAATAATTGAAAACCGAACAATATACCATTAGGGGTTATTTCTAGATTGCTTGGTAGTGTTTCTGGATCTATATTAAACTTTGAAAGTGAAATACCACAAACAAAAACTTTTACATTTTGGGCTTTTGCCTTTTTTAAAAATTTATTAAAATCTGAATTGTCAGAAATATCATTCACTGTTTTACCACAGATGATAACATAAAAAGCGCCATGTTTTTTTCCGTCTTCTTTTGCCAGTTCATTGGCAGTTAGCAAAACAGGTTTGAGTTGTTTTATGTTTTTTGAAAGAACTAAATAATTGTTCATTTTAGGGCTAATACCCTGTGCTTGTAACCGAGGAGTTCCAAATGCCAAAAGGAATATTGTTGTTATATATAGGATTAAATTTTTCATTATTTCTGAATTTTTAAGGTTGAATTAATACTGAAAAAAAGAAGCCCACCAAGTATGGCTACATTCTTAAAAAGTGGCCCTAAAGTTGTCATTTGTCCAACTTGAACTGTTAATGTAATAGGAACCAAAACTGCTATTAATACTATTGCAACTATTCGAGTTTTAAAACCAAGAAGTAATGAAATACCTGCAGTTAGCATTACAATACCTGAAAGAATAACAGCTATTTCTGGAGGTCCTAGAATATTTCCAATAAAACTCATTGAGGAGTTTTCTATTCTGCTTACGGTTTTTTCGGTATTAAAAAAGTGACTAGTACTTGCTATTATAAAAATTAAGCTAAGCATAATACGAAGTATAACTACAGACTTGTAGCTAACTTCAAGTGTTTTTTCTTGAAATTTCATTTTTTATTATTTGTAATTGATAAAATGCAGCGGTGTAGCTGCTTTATGTTTTTCTTGATAAGAAAATCAATTACAAATAAACTTTTAGGCTCTGATATAGAATGTAGAACGGAACATCAGTAACTTGTTTGCTTTGTGATGTACTGAGGTTGAAAGAATGTTTAAATAAGTAGATTGTAAAATCAAAACGAGAAGTTTCCGGAATTAAAAAAGCAGGTTGTTGAAAAGCTGTTTCAGAGATCGGTTGATCAGTTTTGGTAATTTCAAAACTCTGGCAATTTGATTGAGAAATTCCTGATAAACTTTTGTTTAAAACTTTTGTTTGAGGTATTCCTAATTCGGCTTGAATAAAATTCCGAACCTTACAAGGTGAAAGTAATAGCAACAACACAAGTCCAAAAATGGATATGATAGAATTAACTTTTTTTATTTTACAAATTTCTTTCACTTTTGCAAATATAGATGCAATTTTTCCGATAAAATGTTATTTTTTTCTTAATAAAAGTTAATGGTTTAAATATCTACCGTTTTAACGCAGAATATTATACGTTATATAATTTAGTTGTTTTTACTACAACAATCAAACTAAATAACAACACGTCATTCTGAATTTATTTCAGAATCTCATCCAATATTATGTTGTTGTGATGCGAACCTGAAACAAGTTCATGTAGACATAATTGTATAAAATAAACCTCGTAATTTTAATTACGAGGTTTAGAAAAAAAATATTTAAGTCAATTTAAAAATAGCTATTAATTGAACTTTAGAGTATCATCTTTAACTGATTTTACACGTAATGTGAAATAATCGTAAATCCAATTTTGATATAATTTCCAAGGAAATTTACTTCCTTGTTTTGGTAGATTTGCTGTAGAGCGATGAATATAACCCGAGTTTAAATTAATAAGTGGTACGGTTTCCATATTCATATCACTAACTTTAGGTACCACAATTTTGTGTCCTTTTTTATTCATTAAATTAATAAGTCGGCTTGCATATTCGCTTGTTAAATCGCTTTTTAAAGTCCAAGAAGCGTTGGTGTAACCCGCAAAAAAGATGAAGTTAGGTAAGTCATTTAACATTAAACCTTTGTACGTTAATTTATCCGAAGGATTAAAAGGAACATTGTCAACACTAATTTTAGCATCACCAAAAGCAACTAGCTGCAAACCTGTAGCGGTAATAATAATATCAGCTTCAAGTTCTTTTCCTGATTTTAAACGCAATCCGTGTTCGGTAAAACAATCAATATGATCGGTTTCTATAGATGCTTTTCTCTCTCTTATGGCTTTAAATAAATCGCCATCAGGCGCCACACAAAAACGTTGGTCCCACGGATTGTAGTTTGGTGTAAAATGTGGCTCGACAGGAAAACCTTTTAGCTGCTTTTTTGCCCCTTTAATGATAAAGTTTCTCATAAAATTCGGAAACTTTTTAGAGGTGTTGTAAAAAGCAATCGAAAAGAGAATTTTTTTAAAACGAATTACTTTATGTGCCGTTTTTTTAGGCAGTGCTTTTTTTAGAAAACCAGCAACTTTGTCTTTATTAGGTAGCGCACCAATATAGGTTGGCGAGCGTTGTACCATAGTAACATGCGCTGTTTTTTTAGCCATTTCGGGCACTAAGGTTACAGCTGTTGCTCCGCTACCAATAACAATTGCTTTTTTGTTGGTATAATCTAAATTTTCAGGCCATTGCTGCGGGTGAACAATCGTACCTTTAAAATTAGTTACACCTTCAAAATCGGGCGTGTAACCACTTTTATAGCTATAATAACCACTGCATGAAAATAAAAAATTAGCAGTATAAGTATGTTCTTCCTTACTTTTTTGATGTTGAGTAATTACCGTCCAAATTGCTTTTTTAGTATCAAAATTTACGGAAATTACTTTTTCGTTATAACATATTTTACCACGTACTTTATATTCGTCAGTAGCCTCGTTCAGATATTCTAAAATAGAGGGCGCATCGGCAAATGATTTAGAGGCGTCCCATGTTTTAAAAGAATATCCGAAGGTATACATATCCGAATCAGAGCGAATTCCTGGGTATTTAAATAACGACCAAGTACCGCCTAATTCGGCTCTCATTTCAAGAATTTTATAACTCTTGTTAGGGTTTTTTCTTGATAGATGACACGCAGCGCCAATACCCGATAATCCGGCACCAATAATTAATACGTCGGTATGATTTGTGGCCATCATTAGTTTTTTAATACCGTAAATTCAATACTAGAATCTGAAAAAACTGAATGTGTTTGTGTTTTAAAATCCTTTTCATTTGCTTTGTAAATGTTATCTACATAGGTTTGCGGATTTAAATCAATTAAAGGAAACCAGGTACTTTGTACTTGTATTTGTAATTTATGTCCTTTTTTAAAGGTGTGAAATACGTCTTGTAATTTAATATTTACAGCCGTTTTTTTGTTAGGTGTAAACGGTTCTGGATTCGAAAAACTATTTCTAAAACGACCACGTAAAACCTCGCTACGAACCATCATATGGTAATTGCTTAATTTTAAATGCGATTGCATTTCCTTGTTGTCATTTTTTAAATCCGCAGGATGCACATCAATAACTTTAACAATCCAATCGGCAGCAGAACCTGTTGTTGCTACTTTTAATTTAGCTAAAATATCACCAGCTAACGTAAAATCATCTGTTAAAACATCAGTTTCATAAACTAAAACATCTGGTCTACGAGCAGCAAAACGCTGATCGTCGGTCATGTATTTTCTTGGTGTGAATACGGTTTTAATATCTTCAGAATATGGAACTGGTCTTTTAATATCACTGATAAAATCAACTTTAGAATTGTCTTTCTTTGATGCTGTTAATTCTTGATTTTTTGATAAGAAAAACGATTGCTTTTTTGCTTCTTTTGGAGGCCAAACATCGTATGATTTCCATTCTTTTTTACCGCTATCAAAAACGTATGCTTCAGGTAATCCGCTATTTTTAGAACCGTCACCTTTTAAGAAATGATTAAAGAATTTAGTTTCGATGTTCTTTTGAAACTTTAACGAAATTGAATCTCCAAAATAATAGTTTCCAACTTTATTGGCTACTTTATTTCTTGCCCATCCGCCATGATCCCAAGGACCGAAAACTAAAGTATTGTAATTGTTAGGTTGATTTTTTTCTATGTTTTTATAAGTTTCTAAAGGTCCGTATAAATCTTCAGCATCAAATAAACCACCAACAATCATGGTTGCTACAGTAGACGGAACTTT
Organism: Tenacibaculum sp. SM2510; assembly: GCF_057002845.1. NCBI lineage: Bacteria > Pseudomonadati > Bacteroidota > Flavobacteriia > Flavobacteriales > Flavobacteriaceae > Tenacibaculum > Tenacibaculum sp. SM2510. The sequence continues at coordinate 1,236,408 of NZ_CP192703.1, read as the reverse complement.
ATCTAAATGTTGAATAATTCCTTTGCTTTGCCAAGTTTCATCATAATTTGGATGTTCTACAATTTCTTTCCAGAAAAAATCATCGATTTTGTCTTTGTTTTCAGATGTAGATACATCTAACTTATCATATTGAAAATATTCGTTTAAATTTTTTAAAGGGCCTTTATCTAAGAAAAACTGATATTGATCTTGCGTGTCCATTTTAGGAAAAGAATACCAAGCAGAATCCGTTGGTTGATCTTTGTAAGTTCCGAATAACGATACAGCTCTGAAATAACTTAATAAAAAAGCACCGTTATGGTGAAAGTCATCGAAAAAGAAATCGCCAATACAAGCTTGTGGTGAGGCTGCTTTTAAAGCCGGGTGCGCATCGATAGTAGAAACTGTAGCGTAATGCCCAGGATATGAAATTCCCCATGTACCAACTTTACCGTTATTATGCGGTGTGTTTTTAATTAACCAATCAATTGTATCATAAGTATCGGTAGTTTCATCAGCTTGTTTTGGTGTTTTATTCGGAATATAAGCACGCATGTTATCGTACACGCCTTCACTCATCCAACGACCACGAACATCTTGATATACCACAATGTTTCCCTCTTTCATTAAATTAGTATTCGGACCAATTTTGGTTTTAAATTTACCGTCTCCATAAGGCCTAGAACTGTAAGGTGTTCTTTGCATTAAAATCGGATAGGTTTTACTTGTGTCTTTAGGGGTGTAAATAATAGTGTGTAATTTAACACCATCTCGCATGCTAATGGTTACTTCTTTTTTTGTGAAATTATCAGCTACGTAAGTGTCTTTAGGAGCTTGAGCAGTTGTTTGTTTTAAATCTTTTTTAGTACAGCTTAATGTAAGAAGCAATAAAAAAGTAAGTTTTATAAAGTGTTTCATGCGGTTTTGTTGATTAATAAATAGTTATAAAAATAGGGATTCTTTTTTTAAGAATAAAAAAAACATCAGTAATGTACATTACTGATGTTTTTAAAAGAATTCGGGGTGCAATAGGTGCTATTTATTCGGATTTAAAATAGCTTTAATTCTGTCTGATGCATCTTGTAAATGATAACGCGTAATTGTGTTACGAGCGTTAGGAATACTTCTTTTAATATCTCTTTGGATTCTTTTTAATTCACCTCTAACAACTGCCTTAATATCAGACTGACTAATATTTACAGCGGTTTGTTTAAAGTATCCACCGTTTCTTCTTACACCATTTTGATTTTTAGCATTGTTTAATAAAAAGTCTAAACGATCTAAATGTGCTCTTTGTAAATTTCTTCTGTAACCATCAATTGCGTTGTTGCTGTATAATTCAGACCAAACACCTTTTCTAAGATCACTCATCATATTAACAATCGTATAAGCTTTGTTACCGTTTAAAATTTCATTTTCAATTAAACGAGTTAAACGACCTGTTTTTAAAATTTTATTTAAAGTACGTACTTGTAAACTTCTAATAGCATCTACAGAACCAGAATACTGTGTTTTAGAAATGATGTTTTGATCGATTAACCAAGTAGGTGTTTTAAACAGTTCGTTATTTACAAAAGTTAAAGCTCTTTTTTGATGCTCTTTAGAAGCGTGCGTATAAACAGCACCTTCTTGATCGGCAGTTTTAAAGTTTTCATAAACTCCACCAATATTAGAACTTACATGTCCCATATATCTGTTAAACTGACCAACTAATTGACCATACATTGTTTTTAACTCTTGATAGTCTTCACCGTTTTCGGTTGTCCACTCTTCTAATCTAGGTAAAATACGTTGTAGGTTTTTAATACCGTAAGCACTTGCTTTCATGGCATCATCACCTAAATCTTCGGTTTGAGAGCTAGGGTCGATAGTATTTCTTACTTGCTGATGTCCGAATCTATAAATAGGATCTCCTTTTTTATCAGTAATCCATTTATTTAAAATCGTTTTTTCATCCTTAGCAGCTGTGTTTAAAATAGGGCGGTATCCCCAGTTCATTGCATATTTATCGTATGGTCCAATATTAGGCATTAAAGCCACCCCTTTATCTTCTGGCTGTGCAACGTAATTAAAACGAGCATAATCCATAATAGAAGGAGCCGTTCCATATTTTTTAGTAAAACTAGCAGAACGTAAAGAATCTACAGGGTATGCTACAGAACTACCCATGTTGTGAGGCAACCCTAAAGTATGCCCAACTTCGTGAGAAGAAACAAAACGTATTAAACGCCCCATAATTTCATCTTTAAACTTGTTTTTTCTAGCTTCAGGATTGATTGCCGCAGTTTGAATAAAATACCAGTTATGTAATAATGTCATAACATTATGGTACCAGTTGATATCAGATTCTAAAATTTCTCCAGAACGAGGATCACTAACATGAGGTCCGTTTGCATTCGGAATAGGAGAAGCTAAATAACGAACTACAGAATAACGAACATCTTCAGGACTCCATTCAGGGTCTTCTTCTTTAGTAGGTGCATCTTTAGCGATAATTGCATTTTTAAAACCAGCAGCTTCAAAAGCAACTTGCCAATCTTCAATACCTTCTTTTATATATTTGCTCCATTTTTTAGGTGTAGCTCTATCAATATAATAAACGATTTGTTTTTTAGGCTCTACAAGTTCACCTCTTTTAAACTTTGCTAAATCCTCATCTTTAACCTCTAATCTCCATCTGTCTAAATAAGTAACAGATTTACTTTTTTGAGTATCTAAACCATAATCTGTTTGTGAGCTTGTAAACCAACCAACTCTTTCGTCAAAATAACGACGCTTCATGGGTGTTTTTGGTAATAAAATCATAGAATTACTTAACTCTAAAGAAACCGCACCAACACTTGAGTTTGATGGCGCTTTACCAGCAACATATGTTTTTACGTGGCGTACTTCAATGTTTTTAGGATAACTACTCATGCGCTCGATGTACGAACGATTTTTATCCATTTTAGAGATTTTATAAGCTTTTCTTCTGAATTGAGGAAATCCGATTGCTTTAACATCTGTAGCAAATAAAGGAGTTGCGTCAATAACAGTGGCAGTAGAATCTTTGCTAAATGCTTTTATAGGGAAAGCATATAAAATAGGTTCGAAATTAGAATTTGTAACCGCTTCGTGAATTGGTAAAATAGAATCGGCTACAACATTGTGAGAAACTACACGCAATAATATTTTCTTTTGTTTCTTCTCCCAACGTAAAACTTGTGTATTTTGTTTACCACCCCCGAAGCCAATTCCGCTTGCGGTTTTAGCAATTCTGGTAACCATTAACATTTCTCTGTTTAAAAGAGAGTCTGGAATTTCAAATAAATAATTATTGTCTTTTGAGTGTACTTTAAATAAACCTGTATCTGTTTTATGTTTTTTTGTAACTACTTTACCGTAAGGTTTAATAGCATTTTTATCTGGCTTACTTTTAGCTTTTACATCTGTTGTTTTTTTGTTGTTTTTCTTCTTCTTTTTTCTTTGTGCTTCAGAATTTACAGTGAAACTTAAGAAAAAGATTACAATCAATATTTTTGAAAGTAGTTTTTGAGTCATTATGTTTTTGGTTGAATTATGAAATTCGAAATTAACTAAATCAAATTAGTGTTATTCTTAATTAAATGTTAAAGCAAAAAAAAGAAGCCATAAAAAAAGACAACCAAATTGGTTGTCTTTTTTTATTTTGTGAAAGGTAATCTTAATTTTTTAACCATGCATTTCTTAAAATTACTTTTGCATTTGTTGCAGGCAATTCTTCAAGTACTAAGGATGTTGTTTCAGTAGTTGGTTGAGTGTAATCTCCAGAGACAGCTACTGTTTTTCCGTTTCTAGTAACTTTCATCGTTATTTTATCTCCAACTTTCCATTGCATTGTTTTTCCTAGTACAGGACGAATGTTTTCTAAGGAAATTTTTTCTCCGTTTACAGATTCTAAAATGTCATTAGCTTTAATGCCTAAAGCTGTTAAAGCTGAATTAGTTTTTGCTGTAAAGAATATTTTTTTATCACTATTTACAGAAATAAAAGGCTGTCTTTTAGCATCAAGAAAATAAGCCGAATTTTCAGTTTTTGTTTCATTTGTCACACCTACTTTGTTAAAATATTTAGTGTAATCAATTGGTGTATTTCCTTGTACATGGGTTTTAAAGAATTCACCAACCGAAGGGTATGTCATTTCTGTAATTTCAGCAATAATGTTTTCATCTTTAAAAGCTTTATTTTTCCCGTACTTTTTAGATAAATCAAACATCATGTTTCTTACACCGTAAGTACCTTTACTTTCTTCTCTTAAAATAATGTCTAAACACATACTAATTAAAGCACCTTTAAGATATACGTTGCTGTAATTTTTAGCATATTTAGGCTCTAAAATGTTTTTACTCATTTCTGTAAAAGACATTGCGTCATCAAATCGCATTGACGAAGCAATTTTATTTTCTATACCTGAGATAAATTCTTTGTCAGAAATTAAACCTTGATTTACCTGAAAAAGATTCGCAAAATATTCTGTCATACCTTCGTACATCCATAAATGTTCAGACATGTTTGCCTTGTTAAAATCAAACGAGTGAATTTCTTCTGAATGTACAGAAAGTGGAGAAACGATATGAAAAAACTCATGAGAAACAGTTCCGTTAATCATATTTTCTGCAAATTCTTTTTTGCTCATTGTTTCAGGATACACAACTGTTGTAGAAGATCTATGTTCTAAAGCACCATAACCTTGAAACTTGTACACTTCGGGGTCAAATAAATAGACCAATACATTGTATTCGCTTGTAGTTTCAAAACCTTTTAAAAAGTTTGTTTGCGCAGTCATCATTGTTTTTAAAGCTTTCTTTAAATCAGCTGCTTTATGCTTGTTATTTGGAGAGTAGATTGCTAAATTAACAGCAATACCGTTTACCGTAAAACTCACATTATTTAAAGGCGCATACATAATAGGATTGTCAGAAATCTCATCATATCTCGGCGCTAAAAACACATCTTTACTGTTGTCAGTTTTTGTAGTGTTCTTATTAATTAAAGAAGAGGTTTCATATAAGTCTGTTGGATGTGTTATAGTAATTTCATAAGGAAATTCTTTTTTATCATTAAAGTATCCAATAAAACCAGGTAGGTTTAATAAGAAGTTTTTTCCTTCTTCAATATTGGTACCCGCCATTACATAAATTTTATGTTCTTTTTCAGAATCAAAAGTGTCATCAATCCAATAAGAAAGCTTATCCATATTCTTAGCATTATTAATTTGCCAAGAATTTTCATTTAATCTTTTAACTGCTAATTCTTTTCCGTTGTAATCAAAAGCTTTGAAGTCTGAAACAAATTTCCCGTAATTACTCATTAAATACGTTCCTGGTACAATTGCGGGGATATTATAAATTATCGTTTCTTTCTTTATTTTTTGCGGATTTACTTCAACCATTACCTTGTCATTAATAACAGTGTTTAGATTGATGCCAATTTTTATTGTTTGCTTGTTGTTTTGAACTGTTTTGTAAGTAGAACAGCTTGCTAACAAGGCTAAAGAAGCGATTGCGAATAGTATTTTTTTCATGATTAGTTTTATTATATTTATAAGTATCATAAATAGACGATGTGTTACGTTTTTTGTTACTTATTTAACACCTTTTTAAGGTAGGTAATTTCAACTAAAACGTTGTACCTTTGCAACGCATGGGAGTAAGACGAGTTTCAGATTGGTTACCGACTACAAATAAGGAGGTTAAGTTAAGAGGATGGGAAGAATTAGATGTAATTCTTTTCAGTGGAGATGCATATGTAGATCATCCATCATTTGGTCCTGCAGTAATTGGACGTATACTAGAAAGTTACGGATTGCGAGTTGCAATTGTACCACAGCCTAGTGTAAACGATAATTTACAGGATTTTGAGAAGTTAGGTAAACCAAGATTGTTTTTTGGAGTAACAGGCGGATGTATGGATCCGATGGTGAGCAATTATACGGCAAGTAAACGTCGTAGGGATAAAGATGCGTATACACCAAACGGAGATAAAGGGTTTAGGCCTGATTATGCAACATCAGTATACTCGAGAATATTAAAAGATAAATTTCCTGATACTCCAATTTTAATTGGTGGTATTGAGGCTTCTTTACGAAGAGTAACACATTACGATTATTGGTCTGATAAGTTATTGCCAACTATTTTAGAAACTTCTAAAGCAGATATGTTGGTTTACGGAATGGGTGAACAACCTTTGCGTGAAGTTGTAGAACTTTTGCAAAAAGGAGTGCCTTTTTCTAGCTTAAAAACAATTAAACAAACAGCTGTTTTTGTTGATAAAGGAGAAGATGTTCCGAAGAATAAAAACTGGGAAGACATAGAGATTAATTCTCATGAGGCTTGTTTAAAAGATAAAAAAACATTTGCTTCTAATTTTAAAGTGATAGAGCAGGAGTCTAATAAATTAAAGGCACGTCGTATTTTTCAGAAAGTAGGAGATAAGAAGTTGATGATAAATCCACCTTATCCTACAATGACTGAAAAGGAAATAGATGGTTCTTTCGATTTACCTTTTACACGTTTGCCACACCCAAAATATAATAAGCGAGGGCCAATTCCGGCTTTTGAAATGATAAAATTTTCTATTAACATTCACCGTGGATGTTTTGGAGGATGTAGTTTTTGTACTATTTCTGCACACCAAGGAAAATTTATAGCAAGTCGTAGTCAAGAATCTGTTTTAAGAGAAGTTGACAAGGTTGCAGAAATGGATGACTTTAAAGGATATTTATCCGATATTGGTGGGCCATCTGCAAATATGTATAAGATGAAAGGTAAAATACAATCTATCTGTGATAAATGTGTTGCGCCTTCTTGTATATCGCCAGTGATATGTAGTAATTTAGATACATCTCACAAGCCATTAACAGAATTATATCAGGCAGTTGATAAGCATCCGAAGATAAAAAAATCATTTATTGGAAGTGGAATTCGACATGATATGTTAGTTCCTGAATTTAATAAAAACGCAGATCCGAAAGAGTTAGATGCCTACACCGAAGAGGTAATGACCAATCATATTTCTGGACGATTAAAAGTAGCACCAGAGCATACTTCTGATCCTGTTTTAAAATTGATGCGTAAACCGTCATTTAAATATTTTCACATGTTTAAAGAACGTTTTGATCGTATTAATATAAAGAAAAAATTAAAATTACAGCTAATACCTTACTTTATATCGAATCATCCTGCTTGTGAAAAAGAGGACATGGCAAATTTAGCTGCCGAAACAAAAGAGATGGGCTTTCAGTTAGAGCAGGTGCAAGGTTTTACGCCAACGCCAATGACGGTTGCAACGGTAATTTATTATAGTGGTTTTCACCCATATACTTTAAAACCAACGAAAACACCTAAAACAGCTAAGGAGAAAGAAGATCAGCACAAGTTTTTCTTCTGGTATAAGAAAGAGAATAAAGATTGGATTCGTAACACACTTAACAAAGTAGGAAGACAAGATTTATTAAAAGTTTTATTGCCTGAAAATAATTCTTGGAAGAAAAATAAATCAGCAAAAGAAACAAAAAACACTTTTGATGACGCTGTTCCTTTCAATCAGCGTAAAAGTAAAAATTACAGAGCGCCTAAGGGTAAGAGTGGTTCTAAGAAAAGAAAACATTAGATATAGAGATTAGATGGTAGAATACTTAACTCATTCTGTCATCTAACCTTAGTTCTTTCCATTTGAAATTACTTTTATTAACAATAGATTGGTATTCTTGATGTATATATGTGATGAATAGTGATTTTTTTTTATCTTCTTCGGAAGCTAGTTTTATCTTTAACTGTAATTCTTTTAAAAGGTCTCTAGTTTCACTATAATTAACCCAAAGTTGTTTGTGGTTGTAAAACCCGTCCCAAGAAGCTAAAATTGTTGTTAATGCGCTAAAAAAGAGTGTCATAAATTTCACAGGAGTACTTAAGTCTTTAGGAACATCATTAGCGATAGCCACTAAAAAGGTAATTAAAGCGGAAGAAGTAGCAATGCCAATATAAATTCTAAACGATTTTTTTTTATTATGATCACTTCTATTAGTGGTGTTTTGAATCATTATCGATATTTCATTACTTAAAATATCTAATTTGGACTTGCTATTACTCATAATTTGTTAAAGTTTTCTTTTTTTCAAACATATTATAAAAAACAAACTTTCACAAAGTAAATAAACATTAAAATTTAACTGTTTTTGTGCTTTTAGTTTAAACTAAAAAATAAATGAAACAATTCTCTTTTGATTAACTTTAAAGAGAATATTTATAAAGTTAAGAAAAGCTATTTGTAAACATAAGCTCCATAACAACATATTCAACTCCGCCTTTTTTAAATTTTTTGTTTGTTGCTTTTAAATTGAATTTTTCATAAAATTTTGATTTCTCAACCCTAGCGTTGCACCATAATTTTTTAACACCTTCTTTCTTCATCAATTTTATAATTTCATTTAATAGTATAGTCCCGTAACCAAACCCTTGATATTCTGTTAATGTTGCAAATTTTCTGAATTGAGCTTCATCATTTAATACAAATAAAGAAATAATTGATGTTATTTTACCGTTCACAAACAATCCGAAATGTTTTCCATTTATATCATTTGCTAACGAAACATAATTTATCGGTTTGTTAGGCCACATAACTTTGTGTCGAATAGGTAATACTTCAGAAACAGTAATTTGTTTAATTATGGGAGTAACTGTTTTCACTGGTTTAAATGTTTTTTGAATTTTAGAGGTGGGTGTTTACAAAACGGTATTAAATGTTTGCTAATTACTAATCGGATTGAAATTACTGAACCCTCTTATAATAATTAGTGGGCTTTATAGTTTAAGCATTAATATAAATAGGTTGGAAACTAAATTTACAACAAAAAACAGCTATATAAATAAAGTAATAAACGTTTAGAAGATTCTTTCGAATAGACTAAACGTTTATTTTATTAAATTAAATTGAAGGTGTTTTTTATTGTTGCCCTTTTTTAAAGCCATATAGATTTTGATCTATAAAGTTGGTAGGAAACTTATCATCTCCTTTAAAACCAATTTCTACGGTTCCGCTATCTTCAGGAATATAATTTGTTTTAAAAACATAATCCCAAAGGCTTAGGCTAATTCCATAATTCATACCGTTTCTTCCTTTAGGAACGACATAAGCATGATGGTATAAATGCATAACCGGGTTGTTTAAGATGTATTTAAATATACCCCAGGTAATTTTAATATTAGCATGATTAAAGTGACCTATTGCAATGGTTATAAAGTGAACTATATAAGCTTGTTCAGGTTCAAAACCACCAATAATCATTACTCCAAAAGTTTTGAGAGGTTTGTAAAAAATGTTTTCCATCCAATGGTACCTTAAATGTGCAGCAAACCCCATTTCTTTTACACTGTGATGTACTTTATGAAACCTCCACAGGAAACTATATTTATGCAATAAGACATGTGTAAACCATTGTACAAAGTCAAGGATAATAAAAAATGTAAGTAGTTGTAACCAAGGATTCCATTGAGATACATCAAAAAGAGCTAAGCTTTTTGCAGTGATGTTAAATTCACCGAATAATAAGCCTAAAATTTCATAAACCCCACTAATTACAATAGAAAAGATAAAAAAATTAAAAAACATATAAAATGCATCTAACCAAAAATCACGTCTAAATATAGCTTGTTGTTTTCTCCAAGGGAAGGCAATTTCTAAGCCCCAAACAAAAAGAGAAATCGCAATAAGGCCCCAAAAATAGTTGGTATACCAAGGTACTTCAAAAATTATCGATTTCCAGGTCCAATCTACCGTTCCGTTAAAAGCGTTTATAAACGCATCTAAATATTTTTTCATTTTTTTAATCTTTTATAATTATACTAATTTTTTAAGATATACCAATCAATATCTTTTAAAACCATTCGTCTACCTTTTACTGTTACAGGATAATTAGTCACTAAATAATTTACAATAATTTCTTGATTTTCACCTAAATCCCATAGGTTTTGAGTTTTTTGCATCCATTTAATTGCAGCATTCCAGCTTTCAGCATTCATTTTATTTTGGATAACTAATTTTGCCGAATGACAATTCGTACAATTGTTAACAACTGTCATTAAGCCTTCTGCGTCTATTAAGCCAGTTCTTACATGAATGCCCTTTTCAATTCTGTCTTCATCTTCATCAATAGCACTATAAACAAGATTTGCTTTTTTATTTTCGAAAATCGAAAATGTAGGATCGTATATTGCAAAAAGAAGTAAAATAGAGGCTATAGAAGTGAAAAACATCGCTAAATAGGCAGTATTCTCCGCTTTTTTTATTTTTTCTTGAAACTCTTTATTATCAATCATTAAATAACTTTTATTGCTATTCTGTGGCACGCATTATTTAAATACCCTTTAGGATTCCAGCCTGGTACAAGCATTGGCTGTGCAATACCATTAGTATCTGTTGCTCTTGCCCAAACTTCATAGTAACCTATTTTCGGAAAATTTATTGAAGCCGAAAAATGTTGCCAAGCAAGACGGTTTATTGGTTTTTCAACAGAGCAGGTCGTCCATGTTGATCCAAAATCTATTGAGTATTCCATTTTATTAACCTCTAGTTCTCCAGCCCAAGCATGCCCTCTAATATCTAAACTTTTTCCTTCGTTAATGGTTGCGCCAGTTTTTGGATAGGTAATTAATGATTTTACAGGCATCGATTCTATAATACACATATCTTTATCTTTTACTTTCTCACCTGGAGCAACCGGGTTGCAAGGTATACGATAAGCAGTTCCAGTCATTTTTGTACCATCATGAACCTTATTTCGAATACTAATTCTATTAACCCATTTGCCAGAAACTGACGCTGGCCAACCACCAGCAACTAAACGTAATGGATATCCATGGATTAATGGAATTTCTTTGTTATTCATTTGAAAAGCTAAAATAGTTTCATCTTGTTGCGCTTTAGATATTGGACAGCCTCTAGAGATTGGTTCTTTTGACGGGTCACCACTTAAATGAGCGTCAGCAGAATGGTATCCAATATATACGGCATTACTTTTAATGCCTGCATCTTCTAAAACATCTCGCAAACGTACACCAGTCCAAGATGCGCAATGTACAGCACCAATTGTCCATTGATTTCCTTTTGCTGGTGGGGCAAATTCGTTTCGTCCGTTACCACCACATTCTAAGGTTAATTGATAGGTGTGATGTTTAAACTTTGATTTTAAATCATCAAGAGTATATGTTTTTTTACTTTTAACAGATTCTCCATCAATAGTAAGTGTCCAAGTTTTAGGATTAATATCTTCAGGTGTCTTACCGTTATTTCTAATAAACATAGAAGAATTTGGTGTAACCTTATCATCTAATAAATGAGCCTGTGCTTCAATATTCCAAGGTTTGTCATTCAGCACTATCATGCCCTTGTTCTTGCTAAAGATTTTAAAAGGATCTGAATCTTGTAAGGCCAGAGGAATATAGCCATCTACCATTTTAGAACCAAAAACAAGTTCTGCTCCTAAAGTTGTAGCAAATGAAGCTAATACTGTTTTTTTTATAAACGACCTTCTTTTCATGACAATAAAATTATAGTAGTAGGTGTGCAATGTACATTAATCGACGGTGTTCTTGTGTAACAATTATTACATGAAAATAAATAAATCAATTATATATTGCGTAATTATTAAAATAAACAACATAATTATGAGGATAATGAAAAAAGATTTTGAAACTGGTTTTACAGGTTGGGCATTTATTTTAGCAGCAGTGCTATTGTGGTTTAGTTGGTTATTATCATCTCACCACATTGGTGAATATATAGTTGCTTCAGATTTTCCTAAAATAGGAGAGAGTGTTTGGTATTGGATATGGATGTATCGTATTCATATTTTTGGCTGGGTTACTATGGGTATTTCTATGTTTGCATTAATGTCAATGATTACGGGTAGACCTTATCGTGTAGTGGTACTTCCAGGAATAGGAATGCTTATCGTAGGTACTTTTACCCTAGCAATTGCAAATGCGTTTTATTACAATTTTGGTGCTTGGGGTGTTGGACAAACAGCGGGTAAATCAGTTGCAGAAATAGCTGTATTTATGGATAGTATTTTGTCAACCAATCAATACGTTACGTGTTTTATACGTTTTGGACGTATATTTTCTGGTGTTGGATTCGTGTTGTTAGGGTATGCTTTTGTTAAATGGAGATTAACAAGTACTTGGTTAGGTTGGTTTACAATAGTGTTAGGTGTTGTAACAGTAGGGCTTATTTTAGCTATTGCAGATAATTACGAAATTTACAAACCTATATTTCACATTAAAGTAATTTGGTTAGTTATGATGGGACTTACATTGCTAAAGCAAGGTATTCATTTACCTGAATCAAAATCTTAAGTTTTTAAATAATTTAGAGGAGAGGGTTGCTTTTTCTCTAAATTATTTCTTTACAAACGTTACAGTCATTTTTATCTTGTATTTCTCCTACTAATTTACCGTTTTCATTTAAAACAAACCCACAGCAATCCATAAAGCCTTGTGCTATTAGCTTACGAGCACGTTGAATTTGCGATTTAGTTGTAGGTAAACTTTGCTTTAAAGTATCTGCTACTTTTTGCTGTTTTAATCCTTTTATATCTGATAAAAATAAAGGATCTCTATATGTTTTCGGTAAACGTTCTATGATACCACGTAAACAATCTTTTTCGGTATGTGTGGTTGTTTCTATGCTTGTTTCTGTTTCGGAATTAGCCAATTCAAAAGTCTTATTCATACTCTTAAAATAGTCCATTATAGAGTTTCTAGCAATGGTAAATATCCACGGCTTTAGTTTAGTTATATCTTTTAGCGTATGAAGTTTGGTGTGTATTTTAATAAAAGTGTCTTGTAAAATATCTTCAGTAACCGTTGCATCTTTTACCTTGCTTAAGATAAAGTATTTAACGTCATCAGCATATTTTATGTAAACTTGATTTGTTGTCATTCTATAAATTTACAAAAATGTTATTACAAAGCTGAAGGTATTTTAAATAGAAAACACTTCAGCTTTGTAATAACAAAAGTTAACAAATATGTTATTAACAGTTACAGTTTTTGCAAGAGCAATTTTCACAGGTACAATTAGAGCAATTACCTGTTTTACAACCATCACAATTACACGTACATTCGTTTTTATATTTCATGATATTTAATCTTTAAATTCATATAATAGACTTTTAAATATTAGAAAAGATGCAGTTATTTAGGAAAATATTTTTGCAGCTCTTTTCTAATAGGTATTGATTTTATTGGTGAAATATTTGAACCACCTGTATTTCCTTTAGGAACCCAAGTATTTGTAAATAAAATAGCGGCTAAAAGTCTAGTGAACTGACCTGCTATTTCTTTACTGTTTATTGTCTTAATTCCGTAAATAAACATCCAGTAATGTGATAGCGTATGTCTATATAAATGTTTTTGACCTAAAATATGAGTATTTTCTAAATGATAAAAAGACACTTTAAAGCGATTGCTTCTAAGTGTCTTTTTAGCGAGTATTAATTGATTGTAATATTCTTGTTTACGTTGTAATTTAGTCATGATTTTTTAATAAGATGACTAATTTTTATATAAAAAGATGCGTTTTAATTTACCTTTAAAAGTTCGATATCGAATATTAAAACAGATCCACCAGGAATTCCTTTTGTTGTAGAAGAACCATATCCTAGTTTAGAAGGAACTAGTAAAACACCGCTTCCGCCTTCTTTAAAATAAGTGATTCCTTCTGTCCATCCTTTAATAACTTGTTGTAAGTTAAAAGAAATACCAGCACTATCACTTTGGTCAAATGTTTTACCATTTAAGTAATAACCTTTGTACGCAACGGTTACATTAGAGTTGCTTACAGGCCTTGTGCCCGAGCCTTCATTACTTACAACATAATATAAGCCAGAATTGCTTTTTTTAGCATCTAAATTGTTATTTGCTATGTATTCAACAATATCAGCCTCATTTTTAGCATCGTAGTTTATAGAATCTTCACTACACGATATAAATAATAGGGTGATTAATGCTGTATAAAAATAAGATTTCATAAAAGAGTTTTTATAATTTGATGAAAATTAATTTACTTTTTCTCCATTTACAAAAGTTTCTAAAACTTTTGTGTTTGGTATTTTGTCGCCGTTAACAGTTATAATATCATTTTCTAAGATGATGAAGTCGGCAAGTTTACCTACTTCAATACTTCCTTTTTCGGTTTCTTCAAAATTAGCATAAGCATTCCAAATAGTCATTCCTTTCAAGGCATTTTCTCTAGATAAAGCATTGTTCATTTGATATCCTTTCTCTGGATATCCTTTTAAATCTTTTCTGATAGTTGCAGCGTAATAGGTATGCAACGGACTTACGTTTTCTATAGGGAAATCGGTTCCTAAAGCAACCATGCCATGTTGTTTTAATAAATCGTTATAGGCATAAGAACCTTTAATTCTTTCAGAACCTACACGTTCTTCTGCCCAATACATATCGCTTGTTGCGTGTGTTGGTTGAATAGACGGAATGATATTTTTAAATAAATGAAAATCTTTTAAATCAACAATCTGAGCGTGCTCAATTCTCCAACGACGATTGTCTTTGTTTTTTAAGAATTTATTATAAGCTTTAAGCATTACATAATTGGCAGAATCACCAATGGCATGCGTGTTCATTTGATATTCAGAACTAGCAATTCTTTTTGCTAAACGCTGAAGGTCATCATACGAGTTCACTAAAGCACCAAAATGTCCTTTTTTATCAGAATATTCCTCTTTTAAAGCACCACCACGAGAACCTAAAGCTCCGTCTGCATATACTTTTACCGAACGAACATGTAATTTATCAGTTTTTACAACGCCTTTATTCAGGTAGTAATCTAAGTTTTCTTTGTTGTTAGAAATCATTGCGTAAATACGCATTTTTAAATCACCTGTTTGTTGTAAACTATCAATCAATTCAATTACTTGTCTATCTAAACCGGCATCATCAACGGTTGTTAATCCTAAGTCGAAACAAATTTTTTCAGCGTCTTTTAAAGCCTGAATTTGTTCTTGTTTATTCGGTTTTGGCACTTCAATGAAATTCATTGCATTGTCAATTAAGACACCTGTAAGTTTTCCATCTTTCTTAAAGAATTCACCTCCATCAATTTTAGTATCAATTGTAATACTTGCTAAATCGATTGCTGCTTGGTTTACCAACATTGCATGACCGTCAATTCTACGAACTGCCACAGGAATATCAGGGAATAAAGCATCTAGTTTTTCTTTTGTAGGAAATTCTTTTGTTTCCCAATCATTTTGATCCCAACCACGACCGGTTATAAAAGTGGTGTTTTTTTCTTTTTGAAATTCAACCAACTTCTGTAATACTTCATTGTAACTTTTTGTACCTACTAAGTTTACTTTTTGCTGCTGTAAACCTAATCTGTAAAAATGACAATGTCCATCAATAAAACCAGGATATATAGCTTTATTTTCAGCATCGATAGTTTTTGATGAGGTGTATTTATCTTGTATCTCTTTATTAGTTCCTATAGCGATAAATTTACCGTCTTTAATCGCAAAACTTTCAGCCTTATCGAAATTAGAATTAACTGTATATGTGTTTGAATTAATAACAATCGTGTCTACTTTTTCTTGTTGTTTACAAGAGGTAATAGCGATTGAAATGGCAATGATTAATAATGATTTTTTCATGAATTTGAATATATTAAATAAGCGATATATAAAAGTAAAAATTGTATAGGTAAGCGTATAATGGCAATTTTTTTAGATCCTATAGCAGGTTTTTCTTTAAATAAATCCCATATATGTAATGGTAAAAAAACGACCATTAGCACAAAAAAACCGATGGCAGCATTTTTAGCAGTAGCATTAAATAAAAGACCTATTCCGATTGTAACTTCGATAAAACCTGCAACATAGTTTACAGCTAGTTTAGGAAGTGGTTTGGGAATAAAACCATTAAAAAAACGTGGTTTTAAAAAATGCATAAAACCTATGTAAGCAAAGAATAAACCAAAAATTATACGAAGAATTAATACTAAAATTGTCATCCGTTATGGTTTTATGGTTTCGTTATTATATAAATACTTGTCCATTAAATATACAATACTTGCCATTGATGCACTTCCTAACTCCAGCTCACGTTTATTAACTTTATCGAAAGTATCGCTAGCAGCATGGTGATAATCAAAATAACGTTGAGAATCTGGTCGGTATCCAACCAAGGTAACGTGCTCATCTTTTAAAGGACCAATATCAGCGCCACTTCCGCCTGCTGTAATATCATGTAATCCGTAAGGAGCTAATAATCTTTTCCAGCTTTGTAATAATTGAAGGTTCTTGTCATTGGCATCGATAGAGAAACCTCTAGGTGTATGACCTCCAGAATCAGATTCTAAAGCACCAATATGATTTTCGTTGTTCAGTTTTGCTAAACGCGCATATTCTGTAGCACCACGCAAACCGTTTTCTTCATTCATGAAAAATACAATACGAATAGTGTTTTTAGGTTTGATGTTGTTCTTTTTTAATAAGTAAGCTACTTCTAACGATTGTACAATTCCTGTTCCGTCGTCATGAGCGCCATCACCTAAATCCCAAGAATCTAAATGCCCACCAATAACCATAATTTTATCAGGATTTTCACTTCCTTTAATTTCACCAACAACATTGTGTGAAGGAGCGTCTGGCAGTGTTTCACAGCTTTGTTTTAAGTAAAACTTAAGTGTTGGGTTTTCTTTTAAATGCTTGCTTAAGTTTTCGGCAGCTCTTGAGCTAATTGCAGCCGAAGGAATATATTCTGATTTAGGAATGTCTCCATAACCCATTGATCCGGTATGAGGATAATCATCTATTCCGTTTGTCATAGAACGAACGATAACTGCTTTTGCGCCGAATTTACCAACTGCTGCTGCTCCTCCAAAACGCTGACCAACACATCCGCCGTAAGCTTTAAAAGTGTGAATTAAAGTATTATCAAAAGCACCATTAAAGAAAACTATTTTACCCTTGGCTTTATCTCCTAATTTTTCAGCTTCTTCTAAACTTTTTACTTCAATAACTTCTGCTGTAATTCCGCTATTTGGTGTTGCAATAGAACCCCCTATCGCACAAACAGGAACATTAACTTCTGCCCCGTTAAAGCTATAATTTGCAACTTCTTTTTCTCCACGAACCCAATGTGGTACCATAACTGGTTGCAACCAAACAGAGTCTAAACCAACTTCTTTCATTAATTTTTCGCTCCAAATAACAGACTTTACTGCTCCTTCAGAACCAGATAAACGGCTACCTACATTTGTAGTTAAGTCTCGTAACCATTCGTGCGATTTCCCTTCGATTAAGGCGGCGTTGAATAAGTTTTTTATTTGAGTTGAATCTATTTTTTCTTCAGCAGAAAAAACATTAGAAGTTAAAGGGGTTTCTTTTTTTTCTGTTTTACAAGAAATTACAAACAACCCTGAAATTAATAAAAGAGATATTTTTTTCATTTATGACACTGTTTTAAAGTGCCATAAATGTAAGTTTTATATTTTTAATCGTAAAGTGATCGTAAAGATTTTGATTTGTAGTTGTTTACTTTAAGTTAAGCCTAACTATTCTTTGTAAATAGTTAGGCTTAATTATATTTAGATTGTTTTTCTTAGAAAAGTGAATCAAATTTCCAAGTTAAACCTCCCATTGCTTGGAAACCTTGTACATTAAAATTATTAAATCTTTGATAGCTGTTATTGAGTACATTATTAAGGTTTAAAAAGACAGAAAACGAGTCGTCAAAATGGTATCCACCATTAAAATTAATGTCAAAATAACCATCTAGGTTTATGGTTGAAAAAGTTTGCAAAGGTAAAACATCGTATAGTTTTCCTTTTCGTTGGCCGACAAAAAAGAAGTTAGCACCTGCATACCATTTCGCTGTTTTATAAGTTCCGAATAGCTCTCCTTTTATTTTTGGAGCATTCCAAGCTTCTAATTCGTTTGTTACTGTAAATTTATTGAATTGACCGTTTAAGCCTACACTTAAGTTTTTAATTCCGTCGAAAGCAACTTCACCAAAGAAAGATACTCGTTTAATATCGTCGTATGTGGTGTTAAATGAGTTTCCGTAATCATATCCGAAGAAAGAAAAAGCATCTGTTCCTGCAATATTATTTCCGTTAGATTTTGATTGGTTTAAAGCAAAAAAAGCATTGTTTTCAATATCGGCATAACTTGCTTTAAAATTATAGCTAAACTGAAAATCTAACTTACCTCTTATTCCGGCAAAGACATCATATTTCTTATTGGTTTGCTGTAGGTTTTGAGTAGGAGAGATGTACGGATTTTTTGTTGATAATGATTTGTAAGTGTTTGTTTCTAAATCTCCTGAAGCACCAATAAAAACGCTTGCAAAATCGTTTACAATAGGATATGATATTTCTAGATCAGGATACGCAAAGAAATTAGTTTCGTTGTTCTCTAAGTCTAAAGAAACATACGTTTTTGCTCCTATTTTTATAGCTAAGTCTTGTACTTTAAAATTATATGTTGGGTGAATACCTGCAGTGGCAAAACTATGTTTTAACTCGACTTGAGTTTCGTAGTTTTTTTCAAATTTAGTACCTAAATAGCTTAATGTTGTGTTTATATATAAATCATTTAACTGACGGTGAAAAGTATTTAGAGGAAATTTGAATTTAGCATTTCCATCAATTAAAAACTCATTACTACTTAATGCATCTGTAAAAAATGAAATACTACCATTTGTTTCGTCAAGATAAGAATCATCGAATTTAATGGTTCCAAAAACTTTAAAAAAAGTATATGCTTGTTCTTCTTCAATATTACTAATAGTAGCGTTAGTAAAAGGTATGTTTGTAGGCAAACCATACCAATTATGCTTGTTTCGTTCTGCACTTATGCCTGCTCTCCAATTTGAATAACGTTCTTGTTGTGCATAAAACAAGTTTAAACCCATGTCGTAATATGTACTGCTAAGAACTGTTTTTTCAACAGGATCAGCAGAGAGAATAAATTTTAAATGGGCTCCGAACTCACTATCGTAACTTTCGTTTCTTCTTACGTAAGCTTCTAAAAAAGGAGCTATTTTATTTCCGAAACCAACGGATAAGTAATTAGGGAATAAATGCTCTCTTTTTCCTAAGTCTACCTTTTTCATTACGCCACTTTTGGGGATAAAGGTAGAGGCAACAGGAACTGAAAATATGGTGTATTTTAATTCTTTTTTCTGTGTTTCTTTTGTGTGTTTTATAATTGGTTTTTGCTTTATTTTAAAAGCATCAGTAATTTTAGGTACATATGAGGTAACTACATTAACTACCTCAGTTTTTATAATAGTGTCTTTCGCTTTTTCAGTGGTTTTCTTTTCTTGTGCATTTGCAATTGATATTGCAAACAACACAAATAAACCTAAGTGCTTCTTCATTGATATAATCATTGAACTTTTTTTTGTGTTTAACAAATTTAGTTTTGGGTAGTTACCGATTCGTTTGTTTTTGCTTCTTTATTTTTTATAGAACGAAGCTCGTTTGTAGCTTCTTCTGTAACATCTTTGTACTGCGTAAAATTCTTAATAATGTTTTCTAAGATGTAAGTTGCTTGGTAGGCATCTTTTAAAGCGTAATAATTTTTAGCCATTACAATGTAACTTTTAACTCCCCAGTATTTGTATGAAGAGTAATTGGCTATTAAATTTTGCACTGCTTTATTAGATGCTTCATAATCTTTATTTTCATTTAAAAAGAACGCATTGTAATACAAGCTTTCAGCTTTTAGTTCGCCAGTAGCTTTTTTGCTAACTTCATTAAAAAACTCTTCAGCTGTTAAAAAATCATTCGTTTTAAAAGCAGAGCGCGCAAAGATTATTTTTGCATCTTCAGCTATGTTTGTATCTATTTTGTCGGTTGCTAAAACTTTCTCTGCATAGGTAATTGCGTTTGAGTATTCTTTTTTGTTATAATACCCTTTCATTAAATTACTTTGCGCAAAGGTTATGTTCTGCGGATAATTAGCAATGGTTTCTAATTGCTTTAAAAGTTGTATTCCTTTATCCCAGTTTTCTTCTTCTAAATATATATTAGCAAGTTTGGTTAATGATTCTTCAGAAAATTCGCTTTTATTTTGATCTACAACATAGGTGTAGTGTGGCACTGCGTTTTTAAACTGCTTGTTGTTATTATACGATTGCGCTAAGTAGAAATGAGATTTTAAAGCATGTAATCCGTTAGGGAAAGTTAAAAGATATTTATTGAATCCTTCTATTGCCCTTGCTGTATCGTTTTCTAAAAATTTGTTTTCTGCAGATTGATAAGTAGCATTGTCTAGCTCTGCACCTGTAACATTTATAAATTTTACGTTTTTAACCCAAACCGCATATTCATCAACTTTACCAATATCAATATATACGTTTTTAACATTGGTAACAGCTTGTTTAGCTTCTTTAGAGTTAGGATGTTTCGCAACAACTTCTTTATACTTTTCTAAAGCTTTTTTATTTTGATTACCGTTATAGTACAACAGTCCTTGACGTAAAAGAACATTAGGAATATAGTTACTATTAGAATGCTCAGATAATAAACGATTGTAAGTTTTCTGAGCCTTTACTGTGTTGTTTGTTGCAGTATATGTTGTTGCTAACTGAAACAAAGCATCGTCTTGTAATTGAGAGCCTACGTAATCGTTAATAAGGGTTTGTAAGCTTTTAATTTTCGTGTCATTTTGCCCCATAAATCCATAACTCATGGCTGTTTGGTATTGTGCGTAATCTGCACCTACACCGCCTTCGTTAATTACTTTTTTATAAGCGTTAATTGCTTTTAAGTAGTTTTTAGAAGCATAAAAAGAATCTCCTAGTCTACTTGAAGCATCGTCATTTAAATCATTATTATCTATTTTGATATCTAAAAATTTCTGAAAATATTTGGCAGCATTTTCATATTTTTTTTGTTTAAAATAGGTGTAGGCAATATTATAATCTAGTTTTTTTGTGTCCTCTAAATCTTTGTTGGTAATTAATAAAAAGCTGGTTAAGGCTTTGTCATAATTACCTAATAAGTATGCTGTTTCAGCGAACCAAAAATTCCCTTTATTATTAATTGTGTCGTTTTCAGAAAGAGTTGCCTTGTGAAAATAAGGTTTAGCATCTGCTAATTTATTTTCATTAAATAACTGAATACCTCTGTACAATGATACTTCATTTGCAATGTTGTCGTTTTCTAAAGACTTTACATTACTTAAATAATCTAAAGCACCCTGGTAGTCTTGTTGATGCAAATAAGAGGTGATTAGTAATTCGTTTATTTCAGGTGCATTTGGTGAGTTTGGGTATTTTGCTAAAAATCCTTTTAAAACAACAGGAACACTCTCGTACGGATTTCCTTGTTCGTAACTCAATTTGGCATAACTTAATGAAGCACTTTCCGTTATTTTAAGATCAAATTCCATTTCGCTTGCATTTTTAAATGCGTTTAAAGCTGCTGGTTTTTTTTGTAATTCTAAATAACATTCACCTAAATGATAATAAGCATTCTGAGCAACTTTATTGTTACCGCCAATAATTTTATTAAAATTACCAATAGCCTCTTCGTAGTTTTTTTGCTGATAATAAGCGTAACCTAAATAATAATAATCGGTATTAGTCCACTTACCATTTTTACCTTCATACGCTGTTAAATATGGAATTGCCTGATCGTATTTTTTAAGATTAAAATAACTCTCCCCAATTATTTTAGAAACCTGAGAAATCTCTTTTTCATCTTTTGATTCTTTTAAAAGGTTTTCTCCAATTTTTACAGATTTATCAAAACGCCCAGCTTTAAAACTAATATCTAAAATATAGTAATTTGCTTTTGCTTGGTAAGTGGCATCGTTTGCTAACTGACTTAAATTATCTTCGGCCTCACCAAAGTTTTCTTGTTTGTAAGCAATATATCCAAAGTAATAACGTGCATCGTTACCATAAATAGGATTTCCAAGTAATGTTTGAAAACGAGATTTAGCATCTTTTAAATAATTAGATACCAATAAAGCATATCCCATCTTATAGTTTAACTGATCTCTTTCAGGTTGACTTAATAATTTGTCATTTACCTTTTGATACCATTTTAATGCGTGCGCAGCTTTTCTATTTGCAAAATAATAGTTACCTACATTTATAAAAGCTTTCTCCTTTTTGTTATTATAAGGGTAGTTTTTTACAAACTCTAACACTTTATTGTCAGCATCATCTTGTATTAGTTTTATAGCACACATTGCATCATAATAATCGGCATCAGCTTTTCGATTTTCATGTTGACTAGCACTTTTAGAAACATCACTAAACAGTTCTTGTGCAGCAGCGTACGCTTTGTTGTTGTATAGTTTTATAGCTTTGTGGTAATCAGATGTAATCTCTGAATTAATAGCAGACTCTTGTGCTATTGTAGTTGTTGAAAAAGCGATTAAAAACAATAAATAACAGCTTTTTTTATAACAAATAAATCTCATATATTTTAGTTATCTAAAAGGTATAACGTACCTTTTTTGTTTTTGTTGGTAAACAATACATCAAAAATAAGAAATGTTATAGAATTAAGTAATAAAATTTTAGATTTGTAAAAACGAATCGATATATGGAAAGACCTGTTTTACATCTTGAAAATGCTGATATTTATCAGCAAGACAACTTAGTATTATCAAAAATTAACTTCAGATTAAATAAAGGGGATTTTTATTACTTGATAGGAAAGACAGGAAGCGGAAAAAGTAGCTTGTTAAAAACCCTGTATGGCGATTTGCGTTTACAAAGAGGTTTGGGTGAAATTGTAGGTTTCGATTTAAAGAAAATGAAAGAGAATGAAATTCCTTTTTTAAGAAGAAAATTAGGAATTGTTTTTCAGGATTTTAAACTTTTAAATGATAGAAACGTTTTTGAAAACTTAGAATTTGTTTTAAAAGCTACTGGATGGAAAGATAAAACCGAAATGAAAGATAAAATCTACGAGGTTTTAGATAAAGTAGGAATGAAAGAAAAATACTACAAAAAAACATTCGAACTTTCTGGTGGAGAACAACAACGAGTTGCAATTGCAAGAGCTTTGTTAAATGACCCTGAGTTAATTTTAGCAGATGAACCAACAGGTAATTTAGACCCTAAAACATCGCTTGAAGTAATGAATTTATTAAATGAGATTCATAAAAGCGGAAAAACAATACTAATGGCTACGCACGATTATCAGTTAATTGTTAAATTTAAACAGAAAACAGTTAAGTGTGAAGGAGGAGAGTTATTTGAAGTACAGCAGCAGCAGCAAACAGTTTAGTTTTTTTAAAAAATAAACCCACTTCACGAATGAAGTGGGAAAATTGCTATGAAAAACTATGAAAAAGAAACACTACTAAATGCTTCCTCGTAGCTTAAGTCGTAATCTTTTTAAAAAACTTACACAGTTATAATATTTTTTTATAAATAAAACCCTGAGCAATTAAAATACTCAGGGTTTTTATAATAAAGTGCTTAAAATTATCTTACAAATTTAAAGCAGCATTGTTATTTTTAACAGCTTCAGCTGATGCAGCTAAGTGCGCTTTTTCAGCATCTGATAAATTAATCTCAACGATACTTTCAATTCCATTTTTACCTAAAACCACAGGAACTCCGATACATAAATCAGATAAACCATATTCACCTTCTAATAAAGTAGAACAAGGGAATATTTTTTTAGTATCACAAGCAATAGCTTGTACCATACCTGAAACAGCAGCACCTGGCGCATACCAAGCAGAAGTACCTAATAAACCAGTTAATGTAGCTCCACCAACTTTAGTATCTTGCATAACTTGCTCTAACCTTTCTTCTGATAAAAATTCAGAAACAGGAACAGAGTTACGAGTAGCTAAACGCGTTAAGGGGACCATTCCTTTATCAGAGTGACCTCCAATAACCATTCCGTCTACATCAGATATAGGAGCTCCTAAAGCTTCTGCTAAACGATATTTAAAACGGGCAGAATCTAAAGCACCACCCATACCTATAATTCTGTTTTTAGGCAATTCGGTAGCTTTATGTACTAAATAAGTCATTGTGTCCATTGGGTTAGAAACCACAATGATAATCGTGTTAGGAGATTGCGCTACTAAGCTAGCTGCTACAGACTTTACAATACCAGAATTGATACCTAGTAATTCGTCACGAGACATACCAGGTTTACGAGCAATACCAGAAGTAATTACACAAACGTCAGAATCAGCTGTTTTGCTATAATCTCCTGTTGTACCTGTTATTTTTGTATCAAAACCATTTAAAGAAGCTGTTTGCATTAAATCCATTGCTTTACCTTCAGCAAAACCTTCTTTAATATCTACTAATACAACTTCTGATGCGAAATTTTTAATAGCAATGTACTCTGCGCAACTTGCACCTACAGCACCTGCTCCTACAACTGTTACTTTCATTTTTTTATATATTTAATTGTGATGATTAATTTAAGTTGCACAAAAATAACGATTTGACTATGGATATAAAAAGAAAACCCCATTGAAATTTCAATGGGGTTTTGTATATGTATATTTTTTTTAATTTACCTAAAGCTAAAAGCGATACCTGCATTTACAGAATTATATTCTTGCATTGTATAGCTTCCAAATATTTTAAAGAAACCTAAGCTTAAGCGAGTTCCTATAGTTGCGTTAAAGCTACCGGTTGTAGTACTTAAAGATAATGGGTTTTTACCTAAGTCTTCTCTAACATTAATCAATGGGTTACTAGAAGATTGGTAATTTGCAACAAAACTATCACCTTTTAAATCTAACTGAGTGTTTCCGCCATTATAACCAACACCTCCATAAAAATTAATAATAGGAAAGTTAATTGAAGCAATTGCTTGAATGGTATACGAGTTTAATTTAAATTGAGTAATACCGTTTCGAACCTCTATGTTGCCATCTACATCACCTATCGTATAGTCTACATTCATGTTTGTATATGCTGCCAATAAAGAAACGTGTAAGGGTAACTTATCTAAAGGGCCAAACCAACCTGTAATTTCTTTTTTCAATCCAATACCAAACAAATCTCCTTTTACATCGTCAGAGCCAACTTCTGGCACATAACGAACCATTGCTTCTAATTTAAAAGGAAGTCCTAATCCTACCTGAATAGAAGGAGTAGGAGTTATATTTACATCTTCACCTTCTGGCATTGTAAAGTCAACAGATACATCCATGTCGTTTGATCTACCGTTAAAAGTTAAAGTAGGTGTGTTAATATTATTATCTGCAGCTATTGTAGGAGAAATTGTATTGCCATTAAGATCAATATTATCTGATAAACCTAATTTTGTTAAATTAAATACCTCATCCTTTGAAGGAACAAAAGAGCCACTTGCAGCAATTGTTATATCAAAACCAAATTTCTTATGGACTTTAGCTGTATGATACCAGCCATTATTCATGCTGTAAATTAACCCTTTCATAGCTGGGTTCAAATAAGCATTCGTTAATTTAGAAGCGTCTTCTTTTGCTAAAAGAATTGTTTCTAACTCTTGCGCTTTTGCACCAAAAACTAAAGTGAAAAGAGTTACTATAGATAAAATTGTTTTTTTCATTTTACTAAGTTGTTTATTTTAGACAAATGTAAGAAAAAAGCTCAATCTTTTAAGATTGAGCTTTTTAGTTTATAGTAGTTTACTATACATCGATATTTGCATATTTAGCATTGCGCTCAATAAAATCTCTACGAGGCGGAACTTCATCTCCCATAAGCATAGAGAAAACTCTATCTGCTTCTGTTGGGCTATCAATAACTACTTTACGTAAAGTTCTAAATTCTGGATTCATGGTTGTATCCCATAATTGGTCTGCATTCATCTCTCCAAGACCTTTATAACGTTGTATGTTTACAGAGCCTCCCATGTTTTTAGCAATAACATCACGCTGGTTGTCATCCCAAGCGTATTCTCTTTTCTGTCCTTTTTTTACTAAATATAAAGGTGGTGTTGCAATATAAATATAACCTTGCTCTACCATTTCTTTCATATATCTAAAAAAGAATGTTAATATTAAGGTAGCAATATGCGAACCATCTACATCGGCATCACACATAATAACTACTTTATGATAACGGATTTTAGATAAGTTTAAAGCTCTTGGGTCTTCTTCTGTACCGATAGAAACTCCTAAAGCTGTAAACATGTTTTTGATTTCTTCGTTTTCAAAAACTTTATGTTGCATCGCTTTTTCAACATTTAAAATCTTTCCACGTAATGGAAGAATTGCTTGAAAATTACGATCTCTACCTTGTTTTGCTGTTCCGCCTGCCGAATCTCCCTCAACTAAGAAAATTTCACATTGTGCTGGATCAGTTTCAGAACAATCTGATAATTTACCAGGTAAACCACCAATACTCATTACGGTTTTACGCTGCACCATTTCACGTGCTTTACGTGCTGCATGACGTGCGTTGGCTGCTAAAATTACTTTCTGAACAATGATTTTTGCATCATTAGGATTTTCCTCTAAGTAATCCGTTAACATTTCTGAAACAGCCTGAGATACTGCAGAAGATACCTCTCTGTTTCCTAATTTTGTTTTTGTTTGACCTTCAAATTGTGGCTCTGCTACTTTTACAGAAACAATAGCTGTTAATCCTTCACGGAAATCATCACCAGCAATTTCGAATTTTACATTTTTAAGCAGTCCAGATTCGTCAGCATACTTTTTTAAAGTATGCGTTAAGCCTCTTCTAAAACCAGATAAATGAGTTCCTCCTTCGTGTGTATTAATATTATTTACGTAAGAATGTAAGTTTTCTGAATATGAAGTGTTATAAACCATGGCAACCTCTACAGGGATACCATTTTTTTCACCTTCCATAGAAATAATCTTGGCAGTTAACTGCTCACGAGTAGAATCTAAATACTTAATAAATTCAGGTAAACCTTCATCACTATGAAAAGTTTCTACAGGGAAATTACCTTCATCATCTGTTCTTCTTTTATCAGTTAAGGTAATTGTAATTCCTTTGTTTAAGAAAGATAGCTCGCGCATACGAGTTGCCAATGTATCGTAATTAAACTCAGTCGTTTGCTTAAAGATTGATTTGTCTGGTAAAAAGGTAACTATTGTACCCGTAAAATCAGTTTCTCCTATCGTTTTAACAGGGTATAAAGCTTTTCCTTTAGAGTATTCTTGTTGCCAAACTTTACCTTCTTTATGAACTGTAGCTGTTAAAAGGTCTGAAAGTGCGTTTACACAACTTACACCAACACCATGCAATCCACCAGAAACCTTATAAGAATCTTTATCGAATTTACCACCAGCGCCAATTTTTGTCATTACAACTTGTAATGCAGAAACGCCTTCTTTTTTGTGAATTCCAACAGGAATTCCACGACCGTTATCTTTCGTTGTAATAGAGTTGTCTTCATTAATTGTAACATCAATTGTATCACAATAACCTCCCATTGCTTCATCAATAGAGTTATCGACAACTTCATATACTAAATGATGTAAACCTCTAATACCAACATCTCCAATATACATTGAAGGACGCATTCTTACATGCTCCATCCCTTCTAATGCCTGAATGCTAGAAGCATCATAATTATTTTTTTTCTCTTCGCTCATGATAAGTGAATTAATTAAATTTTAATTGTAGTAAACAGTCTTAAAAACAGAATGTTTAACCTAACAAATTTACGTTTATTAAATAAGAAATAAAAGGTTTAAACGGTTGAAGGTGATTTTTTGTTAATTTATGTAAAAATAAAAAAGAAGCTTAAATTAGCTAAAAAGGGCTTTAATGTTGGTTTTATTGTTTTTAATGCATGGTATTAAAAACTACAATTCAAAAACCTCGCAAAAGCGAGGTTTTTGAATTGTAGTTTTTATGAAAATTACGTTTTAACGTAAATAAATATTTTTTTTAACAACAGAAAGCCCTTCAATAGAAACAATTATTTTGTGCATACCTGATTCTATATTTTTTCTATCCACTTCTATAAGTGAAACAACATCTAATGGAGCATTTTTGTAATCTACAACTAACTTACTGCTATATTTGTAGGCTGGTTCACCGAAGCCTTTAATGTTAACGATATTATTTTTTGGGTCTAAAACTTTTATAGAAACTCGTTTTTTTCCGGAACTAGCTATCTCGTTTTTTAAAACATGAAAACTAATTTTAAAAGCATCTACTTTATTTTTGTTAGTCGTTTTTGTGAAGCTTCCGTTATTTCTTTTTCTCATTGTAAGCACCTCAACAATATTCAATTTTAATAACTTAGCTTTATCAACTTTGGTGGCTAAAGCATTAATTTTATTTGAAAGTTTTTTAGTAAGGTATGTTTTTTTAGCAAGAGCTTCTTTATCCTTTCTTAGGTCGTTATCTAATTCATCTACTGAATCTTTTAAGTTGATAATTTTATTTATTTCTGAAATTACTCTCTTAGATAGTTTTTTGTTTTTTACGCTTAGTTTTTTATAGTTAGCTGTTGTTTTTTCTAGTTCTTTTTCTAGCTCTTTTTTTTCTTTAATAGATTTTTTAAGCTTAGAATTTGCGACTTTGTAATCGTAATTTTTATTAAAAGCATATAAACAGGATAATAATGTTGCTATGGATAATAATATAAGTAAAATTTTCTTTTTAAATATTTGGGCACTCATTTTCTTAGGGGGGTTAGTTTTGTGAAAATAAGTATAAATATATGTAAGTAATAATTATAAAAAAAATAAATATTTGATTTTCATATATTTATAAAGGGTTATTTGGCTTTTAAATAAAGGTATATTACGTATTTGTAAGGTGAAAAAACCTCGCAAAAGCGAGGTTTTTACTTTGTTGTAATTAAACTATCATGATAGTTTAATTACTAAATCTTCAGAGTTAACCATTATTCCAGATTTTAAAACGATTTGTTTTATAGTGGTATCTTCTGTAGCAGTAATAGTTGTTTCCATTTTCATGGCTTCGATAATAAAAAGTGGTTGATTTTTAACTACTTTTTCGCCTTTTTTAACAAGTACTGTTGATAGCATTCCTTGTAGTGGTGCACCGATTTCTTTTGGCTCATTTTTATCAGCTTTAATATGTGCTACTTTGTTAATTTTTATAGATTCGTCTTTTATTTGCACAGCTCTTGCTTGACCATTCACTTTAAAATAAACCGTAACCATTCCGTCTTCGTTGGGTCTCCCAACAGAGTCTAAAGTAATAAGTAATGTTTTTCCTTTGTCTAATTCAACAACAATTTCTTCGCCTCTTTCCATCCCGTAAAAGAAATTCTTGGTCGGTAGGTTTAATAAACTGTCATATTTTAAGTGTTTATTATAAGCGTCTGTAAATACTTTCGGATATAATTTATAAGACAAGAAATCCGTAATATCAATAGGTCGGCTTAAATCATTTTCAAATATTTTTTTAAAAGCTACATATTCTTTATCGATATCTAAAGGTTCAAGATGCGCATTTGGTCTGTCTGTATATGGTTTTTGATCTTTTAAAATTAACTTCTGAAGATCTTTAGGAAATCCACCAACAGGTTGTCCTAAATCTCCTTTAAAGAAACTTACTACAGATTGCGGAAAAGAAATTGTATCACCTCGTTCCAAAACATCCTGAATAGTTAAGTTATTACTTACTAAATACTGTGCCATATCTCCAACTACTTTAGAGCTCGGCGTAACTTTTACGATATCTCCAAAAAGGTGATTTACGTCGCCATACATTTTGGTAATTTCATGAAAACGATCTTCTAGTCCTAATGCTTGTGCTTGCGGTTTTAAATTTGAATACTGACCACCCGGAATTTCATGTTTAAAAACTTCACCCGATCCTGATTTTAAGCCAGATTCAAATGGGTAGTAATATTCTCTTACTGTTTCCCAGTAGTTAGAGTATTCGTTTAAAGAATCAATATTTAAATTGCTTTCTCTATCATTAAACCTCATCATTTCTACAACCGAATTAA
The DNA here is from genome assembly GCF_057002845.1 of Tenacibaculum sp. SM2510. Classification (NCBI taxonomy): domain Bacteria; kingdom Pseudomonadati; phylum Bacteroidota; class Flavobacteriia; order Flavobacteriales; family Flavobacteriaceae; genus Tenacibaculum; species Tenacibaculum sp. SM2510. Next base: position 1,206,489 of record NZ_CP192703.1, on the reverse strand, counting down.
AATTGGGTTGTGATGTTAATCCTGATAATCCGCCAAGGGCGACATCTACCACATCAACTCCTGCTTCAATAGCTTTTAAATACGTGGCTGATTGAATAGATGAAGTGTCGTGTGTGTGTAAATGAATAGGAATATTTATTTCTTGCTTTAACGCTGAAATCAACTCGAAAGCTGCGTATGGTTTCAATAAACCAGCCATATCTTTAATTGCTAAAATATGAGCACCGGCATTTTCAATGTCTTTAGCTAAAGTGGTATAATATTTAAGATTGTATTTTGTATTCTTCGGATTTAAAATATCACCAGTATAACATATTGATCCTTCAGCTAAACCATTCGTTTTATTACGAACATGTTCGATACATGGCGCAATAGATTTCATCCAATTTAAAGAATCGAAAATTCTAAAAATATCAACGCCATTCTCCCAAGATTGCTCAACAAATTTTTCAATTAAATTATCGGAATACGCTGTGTATCCAACTCCGTTAGAACCTCTAATTAGCATTTGAAGTAATACATTTGGCATCGATTTACGTAATAACTGTAGGCGCTCCCATGGATTTTCTTGTAAAAAACGCATGCAAACATCAAAAGTTGCGCCTCCCCAAACTTCCATACTAAAAATGTCAGGATTGTTTTTTGCGTACCCTTCTGCTACTTTTAACATGTCAAAAGTTCGCATTCTGGTAGCTAATAAACTTTGATGTGCATCTCGCATCGTGGTATCTGTAAAATGAACTTTCTTTTCATTTTTTAACCATTGAGCAAATTTTTCTGGACCTAGCTCTGTTAATAAATCTTTTGTTCCTTTAGGGAAACTAGCATTTACATCAAACTTAGGAATGATAGGTTTTACGAATGTTTTTGTTGGGTCTAATTTTTTAACATCCGGATTCCCGTTTACAATAACATCTCCTAAGTAAGTAACTAATTTTGTAGCTCTATTCCTAGGTGCTTTAAAAATAAATAAATCAGGGTTTTGCTTAATGAAATTAACAGTAACCTCTCCTTTTCTAAAGGTTTCATGTTTTAAAATGTTGTCAAGAAAAGGCATGTTTGTTTTTACGCCTCTAATTCTGAATTCGGCTAAAGCTCTACGAACTTTTCTGCAGGCACCATCTAAAGTTCTACTATTAGCGGTAACTTTTACCAGCATCGAATCGAAAAAAGGTGAAATAACTGCGCCTTGATAAACACTACCAGCATCTAAACGAATTCCGAAACCAGAAGCACTTCTGTAAGTGGTGATTTCTCCGTAATCTGGTTTAAAATCATTCTGCGGATCTTCAGTTGTAATTCTACATTGTAGTGCAAAACCATTTACTTTTACAGCTTCTTGATTTGGTATTTTTATTTGTTGATCTGCTAGTTTATAGCCGCCAGCAATAAATAATTGTGTTTTTACTAAATCGATATTAGTTACAACTTCGGTAACGGTATGTTCTACTTGAATACGAGGGTTTACCTCAATAAAATAGATAGAAGCATCATCATCAACTAAAAATTCAACCGTTCCAATATTATTATAGTCTACCGCTTTACAAATGTCAATAGCATACTTGTAAAGAGCATCTTTTATTTCTTGTTTTAGGTCGAACGATGGTGCAAATTCAATTACTTTTTGATAGCGACGTTGTACAGAGCAATCGCGCTCAAAAAGGTGTACTGTGTTTCCGAAATTATCGGCAACAATTTGAATTTCTATGTGTTTCGGATTTTCTACAAATTTCTCCAAAAAAACGGTGTCATCTCCAAATGCATTTAACGCTTCACGCTTGCTTTCGTTAAAAGCTCTTTTTAGTTCATCGGCTTTTCTAATAACACGCATTCCTCTTCCACCACCACCAGAAGCAGCTTTTAACATAATCGGATATCCAATTATTTCAGCTTCACTTAAAGCAATATCAATATTTATTAAAGGCTTTTCGTTACTTTTTATAACAGGAATGTTATTTGCAATAGCAACCTCTTTTGCTGTAATTTTATCTCCTAAAGATTTTAATACAGATACTTTGGGGCCAATAAAAATTAATCCATTGTTTTCGCATTCTTGAGCAAGATTCGCATTTTCAGATAAAAAACCATAACCAGGATGCACTGCATCGGCACCACTTTCTAATGCAACTCTAATAATTTCATCAATATTTAAATACGGTTTTAGCGGCGCATCATTTTCTCCTATTTGATAAGATTCATCAGCCTTGTATCTGTGCAGTGAATACCTATCTTCAAAAGTGTAAACACCTACTGTTTTAACATTGATTTCTGTACAGGCTCTAAAAATTCTGATAGCAATTTCTCCTCTATTTGCGACAAGTACTTTTTTAATTTTCATTCTTAATTATGATATGTTTAGAAAATAGTTAGCGAACATTCGCTATAAATGTAATAAATGCTAATGGGATTGTCAATTATTTTTTTAATTATAATATCATAGTTTGTTAACAATCAGTTAAGAAAATATTTTAATAAGCAGCGTCATGCACATTCATAATTGCTCTACCAGATGGTTCGTTCATGTTCTTGAAAGCTTCGTCCCATTCTAATGCAATTTTTGTACTACACGCAACACTTGGCTCTTGCGGAACACTTAATGCGGCAGTATCACTAGGAAAATGTTTTTCGAAGATTGTTCTGTAATAAAACTCCTCTTTGTTTTGTGGCGTTTGTATAGGAAACCTAAATTTTGCATTAGCCAATTGTTCATCTGTAACTTCTTTGTCAACTACTTCCTTTAAGGTGTCAATCCAATCATAACCTACACCGTCAGAAAATTGTTCTTTTTGTCTCCAAGCAACACTTTCTGGCAACATATCTTCAAATGCTTTTCTAATAACCCATTTTTCCATGCGCTCTCCGTTAATCATTTTGTCTTTCGGGTTGATGCGCATAGCAACATCTATAAACTCTTTATCTAAAAACGGAACACGACCTTCAATTCCCCAAGCCATTAAACTTTTATTAGCTCGTAAGCAATCGTACATATGTAATTTATCTAATTTACGAACCGTTTCTTCGTGGAATTCTTTTGCATTTGGTGCTTTATGAAAATATAAATAGCCGCCAAAAATCTCATCAGCTCCTTCTCCAGATAAGACCATTTTAACACCCATCGATTTAATAACTCTTGCCATTAAATACATTGGTGTTGATGAACGAATTGTTGTTATGTCATATGTTTCTATGTTGTATATAACATCTTTAATAGCATCTAAACCTTCTTGAATAGTAAATTTTATTTCATGATGAATGGTGCCTATATGATCAGCTACTTTCTGAGCAGCAGCTAAATCTGGTGAACCTTCTAAGCCAACAGAGAAAGAATGTAATTGCGGATACCAAGCTTCAGTGGTATCGTCAGATTCTATTCTTTTTTGCGAATATTTTTTTGCGATTGCAGAAATCACTGAAGAATCTAATCCGCCTGAAAGCAATACACCATAAGGCACGTCGCTCATTAATTGTCTGTGCACAGCCGCTTCTAATGCTTCTTTAACCTCTGTAATACTTGTTTCGTTTTCTTTTACAGCGTCGTAATCTGACCAGTCTCTTTTGTACCATTGCACAAACTTTCCGTCTTTACTAGACATATAATGTCCAGGGGGAAATAATTCAATTTTAGCACAAATACCTTCTAGAGCTTTTAGTTCTGAAGCTACATAAAATGTTCCGTTTTGATCCCAGCCAATATATAAAGGGATAATCCCTATGTGATCACGAGCAATAAAATATTCATCCTTTTCAACATCGTATAATGCGAAACCGAAAATTCCGTTTAAATCATCAATAAAATCAACACCTTTTTCTTTATACAGTGCTAAAATTACTTCACAATCAGAAGCTGTTTGAAATTTATACGATCCATCAAGTTTTTCACGAAGCTCTCTGTGGTTATAAATTTCTCCGTTTGCTGCTAAAATTAATTTTTTATCAGCACTAAACAATGGTTGTTGTCCAGAGGCAGGATCAACAATTGCCAAACGCTCGTGCGTCATGATTACTTTAGCATCACTATAAATTCCGCTCCAATCTGGTCCACGGTGTCTAATTTTTTTAGACATTTCTAATAACTGAGGCCTTAAAACTTCTGAAGATTCTTTTAAATCAAACGCACATACAATTCCACACATAACTTTATATTTTTATTATCTCAATTAAATTGAAATTTTTAGTTCTTATTTATATTGCAAATCACGACATATTGTTTATTTTTAAAAACAATAATTAAGTTTATGCTTTAAGTTTTAAATATTAATTACGTTAACAGGTGTTATGTGTAATTAATATGTTGTTTTTTTATGTAGAACGATAATGCTTTAAAACAACTTCATTAAAAAAGTGAAATAAATTTTGCTAAACCAAAAACACTTTATACATTTGTCATATAATGATGAAACAAAACAACATATGGTGGTGGAACTCTCTTAATAGTTAAGTGAGAAGATACCTATATGTATATATTATAAAGGAAAGGCTTATCTCACGATAAGCCTTTTTTGTTTTTTTAAACAATAAAATTAATGTCTCCTCGAGCGCAGTCGAGGTTATAGACAAGAAAAGAGATTAAATTGGTCTCGACTGCGCTCGACCTGACAAGTTAATATGGGAAAAATAAAATTTAACACAATAACAAAAAATAAAATTTCTGATACTATCACTCCTGTAGGTTTGTATTTACGGTTTAGAGATAAATATGCGAACACTTTATTATTAGAGAGTTCAGATTACCATAGTAAAGAAGAAAGTTTTTCTTTTATTGCTATTGAACCTGTGGTTACGATGAAGGTTGAGGATCATAATTTTACTGTTTCCAAACAAGGAAAAACAATATCAGAAAGTAAAATTGATAAGAACTTTTACAGCTTGTTTGATGGTTTTTCAAAATCGATCGCTTTAGATTGTCCTGCAGCACTAAAGTCATTTAACGGTTTATACGGATATTCAACGTATGATAGCGTTCAGTATTTCGAAAACATACAGTTAAATGTAAAAGATGCGCCGTCTAAAATACCTGTAATGCAATACAGTTTTTACCGATTCATTATAGCAATCAATCATTTTAATGATGAAATGACGCTGATAGAGAATATTGAGGAAGGAACAGAATCGAGAATTTCAGAAATTGAAACTATAATTGAAGCGCAGGCTTTTAATACGCAAAAATTTGAAATTAGCGGAGAAGAAACGTCAAATTGTACCAATGATGATTTTAAAGAATACGTAGTAAAAGCAAAAGCACACTGTAAGCGTGGCGATGTTTTTCAACTTGTATTATCACGCCAGTTTCAACAAAAATTTAAAGGAGATGAATTTAATGTGTATCGAGCATTACGTTCTATAAATCCGTCGCCATATTTATTTTATTTCGATTACGGTTCTTTTAAATTAATGGGCTCTTCGCCTGAAGCTCAAATTAAAATAAACGAAGGAAAAGCTATTATAAATCCAATTGCCGGAACTTTTAGGCGTACCGGAGATATGGCAGAAGACATAAAACTAGGCAAGCAATTATCCGAAGACAAAAAAGAAACTGCCGAGCATGTAATGTTGGTAGATTTGGCAAGAAATGATTTAAGTAAACATGCCGACAATGTAAAAGTTGAAGTGTTTAAAGAAGTGCAATATTTTAGCCACGTAATTCATTTAGTATCTACCGTAAAAGGAAGTATTACAGGAAACCCGATAGAAATTGTAGGAGATACTTTTCCTGCCGGAACTTTAAGCGGAGCACCAAAATACAAAGCCATGCAGTTAATTGATACTTACGAAAATCAATCTCGCGGATTTTATGGTGGGGCAGTCGGAATCATCGGTTTAGATGGTTCGGTAAATCTTGCCATCGCAATTCGCTCTTTCGTTAGTAAAAATAACGTGTTGTATTATCAAGCAGGCGCAGGAATTGTAATTCATTCCGACGAAGAAAAAGAATTGCAAGAAGTAAATAATAAATTAGCAGCATTAAAAAAAGCGTTGACTTTAGCAGAAAATATTTAGGGCGTTTTAACAGGCTTTCCACTATATCTTTTTATTGAAAAAAATAAAAAGGATGCCGTTTCAATCCTTAACGCAAAAAAAATAAAAAATGAAAATATTAATACTAGATAATTACGATTCGTTTACCTATAATTTGGTACACATGATACAAGATATTACAGGTAATTTACCTGACGTGTATCGAAACGATGAAATCTCTGTTGAAGAAATAGATAGATACGATGCCATTATTTTATCACCAGGACCCGGAATTCCTGATGAAGCAGGTATTTTAAAAGAGGTTATAAAACAATATGCAGGTAAAAAACCTATTTTTGGTGTTTGCTTAGGTTTACAAGCAATTACAGAAGTTTTTGGAGGAAGTATAGAAAATATGGGAGAAGTTTTTCATGGCGTTGCCACAGAAATGGAAATTGTGAATAAAGAGGCTGTTATTTTTAAAGGAGTTCCACAAAAATTTCAAGCGGCAAGATATCATTCTTGGATTGCTTCAAATGAAAATTTTCCAACAGAAATTAACATTACAGCTGTAGACGAAGATGGCGGAATTCAAGCAATTGAACACAGCGTATTTAATATGTCGGCAGTACAATTTCATCCAGAATCAATATTAACAGAAGTTGGTGAGCAGATTGTTAGAAATTTTTTAGATAATATTAAAAAGTAACGTCATTACGAGTACAACGAAGTAATCTCTTAATAGATAAACAGGTTGCCACAGCAAATTATCATTTGCTTCGCAATGACAAGATTAAATTATGAAACAAATATTAAACGATTTATATCAACATAAAAGATTAACAAAATCACAAGCAAAGCAGGTTTTGATTGATATTGCTTCGGGCAAATTCAACGAAGCGCATTTGGCTTCTTTTATGACCGTTTTTATGATGCGGCCTATTTCGGTTGACGAGCTTTCGGGTTTTAGAAATGCGTTGATAGAATTAGCTATAAAAGTAGATTTTTCTGAGTATAATACCATTGATATTGTTGGTACAGGTGGCGACGGAAAAGATACTTTTAATATTTCTACATTAACGTCTTTTATTGTTGCTGGAACCGGACAAAAAGTAGCAAAACACGGTAATTACTCGGTGTCATCTCAATCTGGTTCGTCAGATATGTTAGAAAGTTTCGGATACGAATTTACCAATGATGAAGCTGTTTTAAAATCGCAATTAGAGCAAGCTAATATTTGTTTTTTACACGCACCAAAATTTCATCCAGCAATGAAAGCGGTAAGCGTAACTAGAAAAGCATTAGCGTTAAAAACGTTTTTTAACATTTTAGGTCCGTTAGTGAATCCGAGCTCACCTAAAAATCAATTATTAGGAACTTTTAATTTAGAAGTAGCCCGTTTGTATAATTATATTTTACAAGAAGAAGATACAAATTATGGAATTGTTCACGCCTTAGATGGTTATGATGAAATATCTTTAACAAGCGGATTTAAATTGTTTACCAAAAATGGAGAACAATTAATTAATCCAGAAGATTTAGGTCAAAAAAGAATTGAACAATCAGCTATCTTTGGAGGAGAATCTGTTGCTGATGCCGCAAAAATATTCAAAAATATAATTGAAGGAAATGGTACCGAAGCACAAAATAGTGTGGTATTAACAAACGCAGCATTTGCCTTAAAAATTGTTGATGACAAGAAGAGTTTTCAAGATGCTTACGAAGAAGCTGAAAATTCTTTGTTAGGTTTAAAAGCGCATCAAACATTAAATAAACTAGTAAATATATAATGTCTGCTCGAGCGCAGTCGAGAGGTTTTAGATCTCGACTGCGCTCGAACAGACAAATTTAAAATAGAAATGACAATACTCGATAAAATAATAGCATTTAAAAAAACAGAAATAGCCAAGATTAAAGCAGAAGTTCCTGTAAGTAAATTGGTGGAAAGTCCGAATTTTAAAAACGCCCCTTTTTCATTAAAAAAAGAACTATTAAAAGTTGGTTCAACAGGTATAATAGCTGAATTTAAACGTCAATCTCCTTCAAAAGGAATCATTAACGATAAAGCTACTATCTTAGAAGTCACGGAAGGTTATTTAGACGCAAATGTAGCAGCGCAATCAATTTTAACAGATACTTCTTTTTTTGGAGGAACCATGGCTGATTTATTAGAGGCTAGAACCGTAAACCAGTTAAGACCAATTTTAAGAAAAGATTTTATTGTAGACGGATTTCAAATTGTTGAAGCTAAAGCAATCGGTGCTGATGTTATTTTATTAATAGCAGCTTGTTTAACCAAGCAAGAACTTAAAAATTACGGTCAGTTAGCAAACGACATAGGCTTAGAGGTTTTGTATGAAGTTCATACGCAAGAAGAGTTAGATAAAATTAACGATTTAGATAATAAGATTATCGGAATTAATAATCGTAATTTAAAAACTTTCGAGGTGGATTTAGAACATTCTATAAAACTAGCAAGTCAAATACCAGATACAGCAATTAAGGTTTCTGAAAGCGGAATTTCTGATCCAAGAATTATTACTGGATTAAAAGAGCATGGTTTTCAAGGTTTTTTAATTGGTGAAACTTTTATGAAAACCGATAATCCGGGATTAGCTTGTAAAGAATTTATTGATCAAATACGATAAATATGAAACTGAAAGTCTGTGGAATGAAGTACATAGAAAATATCCAAAAGGTTGCAGCATTGCAACCTGATTATTTGGGTTTTATTTTCTATGAGAAATCAAAAAGAAATTTTGAAGGCATCATTCCTGATTTACCGAAAGAAATAAAAAAAGCAGGTGTTTTTGTAAATGAAATTCCCGAAATAGTAGTTTCATTAGTAGAAGAGTATGCTTTAAATATGGTGCAGCTTCATGGCGATGAATCACCAGAATATTTACAAAAACTAACATCCATTTTTAAAGAAAGTATTGCAGAAAAACATCAAAAGGCAAAATACAAAATGCCCGAGTTGGTGAAAGTTTTTGGAATTAAAGATGCGTTTGATTTTAATGTTTTAACTCCATATTTAAAAATGGTTGATTACTTTTTGTTTGATACAAAAGGAAAAGAACGAGGAGGAAATGGAGTTGCTTTTAATTGGCAGGTTTTAGAGAAATATCCTTTTGAAAAACCATTCTTTTTAAGTGGTGGAATTGGACTGGAACAAGCATCAGAAATTAAAAAATTGCAAGCAACAGGTTTGCCTATTTATGCTTTAGATGTAAATAGTAAGTTTGAAGAGTCAGTTGGTTTAAAATCAGTAAAAGATATAAAGAAGTTTAAAGAAACTTTAAAATTATAATAAATCGTCGAACAGAACCTTTTTTAGGTTGATGAAAGTTAAAAAAATAAAGAAATGGAATCAGAATTTAAACCAACTAAAGAAGGATATTACGGACAGTTCGGAGGTGCATTTATTCCTGAATTACTATATCCTAACGTTAAGGAATTAGAAGATAATTATTTAAAAATATTAGGTTCAGATGCTTTTCAAGAAGAGTATAAAGATTTGTTACAGCATTATGTTGGTCGCCCAAGTCCGTTGTATTTGGCAAAACGTTTATCAGAAAAATATGGCGCAACCATTTATTTAAAACGAGAAGATTTAAATCATACAGGAGCTCATAAAGTAAACAATACGATTGGTCAGATTTTAGTAGCCAAACATTTAGGGAAAACTAAAATAATTGCAGAAACAGGTGCGGGGCAACACGGAGTAGCAACGGCGACAGTTTGTGCATTGATGAATTTAGAATGTGTTGTTTTTATGGGAGAAACCGATATAAAACGACAAGCGCCAAATGTAGCGCGCATGAAAATGTTGGGCGCAAAAGTTATTCCTGCAACAAGCGGAAGTAAAACATTAAAAGACGCAACTAACGAAGCAATTCGTTATTGGATTCAACACCCAGAAACTTATTATTTAATAGGTTCTGTGGTTGGTCCACACCCTTATCCAGATATGGTTGCACGATTACAAGCAGTTATTTCAGAAGAAATGAAAGTGCAATTAAAAGAATATACAGGTAAAGAAAATCCGGATACAATAATCGCTTGTGTAGGTGGAGGTAGTAATGCTGCTGGAGCTTTTTATCATTATTTAGATGATAAAGAAGTTGAGTTGATTGCCGTTGAAGCTGCTGGTTTGGGTGTTAATTCTGGTGAAAGTGCTGCAACTTCTCAGTTAGGAGAAGTAGGTGTAATTCACGGAAGTAAAACTATTTTAATGCAAGATGAATATGGTCAAATTGTGGAGCCTTATTCAATTTCAGCAGGATTAGATTATCCAGGAGTTGGTCCTTTACATGCTTACTTACATGAGTCAAAACGAGCAAAATTTATGAATGCAACCGATAAAGAAGCGTTGGATGCAGCTTATGAATTGACAAAAATAGAAGGTATTATTCCTGCTTTAGAAACTGCACATGCTTTGGCTGTTTTACCAAAAATGGATTTGAAAAAAGGCCAAGTTGTAGTTATTAATTTATCGGGAAGAGGAGATAAGGATTTAGAAACCTACATTAAGCATTTAGAAGATTAAATTTTAAAACCGTCGTTACGAGTAAGGATAACGAAGTAATTTTTTCAGGAGATTACTTCACTACGTTCGCAATGACAGAATGAAGTATAAACATGAATTCAATAAAAAAAATTTTTCAAAATCAAAGTCAAAATTTATTATCTATTTTCTTTACGGCAGGTTTTCCGAAGTTAAACGACACAGCAAAGATTGTTGCTGATTTAAGTAATAGTGGTGTAGATTTTATAGAAGTAGGTTTGCCTTATTCAGATCCTTTAGCAGATGGTCCGACGATACAAAATAGTAGTGCAGCTGCATTAAGTAATGGGATGAACCTTGATATAGTTTTTGAGCAGTTATTAGCAGTAAAAGATACAAATAAAACACCGTTAGTTTTAATGGGATATTTAAATCAGGTTATAAAATATGGTGAAGATAAATTTTGTAAAAAAGTAAAAGAGTGCGGAATTGATACCGTTATTCTTCCGGATTTACCAATGATTGAATATGAAAATCATTATAAGGAATTGTTTAAGAAATACGGAATAACAAACGTGTTTTTAATTACGCCAAATACATCGGAAGAAAGAATTCGTAAAATTGATTCGTTAACAGAAGCTTTTATTTACGTAGTAGCATCAGCTTCAATTACTGGAGCAAAAGGTGAGATTTCATCACAACAAATCGATTATTTTAATCGAATTAATGCCATGAAATTACAAAGTAAATTAATTGTTGGTTTTGGTATTTCTGATAAGAAAACATTTACAACAGCTTGTAAATATATGAATGGAGCAATTATTGGTTCGGCCTTTGTTAAAGAACTAGATACAAACGGAATTGCAGGGGTTAATAAGTTTATAAAATCAATTAAATAATGATTTTCTTATAAATACTAATAGCCTTTTTTTTTTTAAAAAAGGCTATTAGATAATTTAAAAAAATAGTTAATCTTTTGTTGTTAGTTAATTGCAACAACCTCAAGATCAAAAATAAGCTCTTTACCAGCTAAAGGGTGATTCCCATCAATAATAACACTCTCTTCTTTAACCTCTGTAATAACTAAATTGAATTCTTGTCCGTCAGGAGATTTAGAAACAAGTCCCATACCAACTTTAGGAGCCATATCTTGTGGAAGTTCAGTTTTATTTACTTCCTGAATTAAGCTGTCGTTAACCTCACCGTACGCTTCTTCTTTAGCGATTGTAATGGTTTTCTTTTCGTTTAATTTCATATCAATTAAACCTTTTTCAAAACCAGGTATTAATCTTCCTTCTCCTAAAGTAAATTCTATAGGTTCTTTTCCTTCAGAGCTATCAAAAATTTGTCCGTCAGGTAATTTACCTGTGTAATTTACTTTAACTGTGTTGTTTTCTTTTACTTGACTCATACTATGATTGTTTAATTTAAAAAAACACTCCTTTTACATAATTCTTATGTAGTGAGTATTTTAATATCCTATGCTAGTACCCCACCAAAACCAAGCCAAAACTGAAAAATAGAATGTTTTTTTAGTTATAAAATATATTATCTCTAAAAAAGAGCGAAACACCATGTTATTATTTGCCGCACTAAACGTTGTAGGTGTTGTTTTTAGGGTGATTAATTAGTTGTAACTTCAATAACCCCATTTGCGCCTCTAACACCGTAAAGAGCTGTGTCAGTTCCTTTCAATACTTTTATACGTTTTATGTCAGCAGGTGAGATATTTGCGAAAATCTCTTGTGCTACTTGCATCTTGTTTACAACAAATAAAGGCACTGTAGATCCATTAATAGAGTTAGATCCTCTAATCGTAATTGTTTTATTAATTACGTTTACACCAGGAACTTGCCCATTTATATAATCATAAATGTCTTTGTATTGAAATGAAGACATTGAGTTTTGGGCGATTACATTTGATGGTTTTTGAATTGTAACATTAGCGGGTTGGCTTTTTATTATAATTCGATTGTATTTTTTTCCATTGTAATTTATAGTGTTGATTCCATGAAGAGGAGAAAACGCAGTCATTTTTTTAATACTCTTTTTTGTTGAGCCTTTAAATATTCCCTTAGAGTCAGTTTTAGAAGTTTGTTTTATATCATCAAAGAGAACGACAGCGTTTGGAATAGGGTTATTGTTGTCGTCTTTAACGACAATAAATACATTTTTTTCTTGTTGAGAGAACACTGTGTTAGATAAAGATAGTGTTAAAATTAAAAGGAGATTGATGATTTTCATGATTGTTTTTTTTATAAAGATATGGATTAATTTTCTTTTTTTAAAAACTGTTAAAAAGTCTTAAAATTTTCTAATAAGATTACGAATACTTTAATTTCGTTTGCATAAAATTAATCGGATGTCTAAAAAAAATCTATTTCTACTCGCAATGCTATTTAGTTTTGGTGTTGCAATTTCTCAAAATTCTTTAATTCGAAAACCTGCTATTAGTAATGATGGTTCAAAAATGGCCTTTAGTTATCATGGAGATATTTGGGTATATAACCTGAACAGTAAGGAATCAAAAAGGTTAACAATTCATAAAGGATATGAGAGTAATCCGGTGTGGAATACTGATGATACCGAAATTGCATTTTCATCAAACAGAAAAGGAAATGACAACGTATTTACAACTTCTCTTAACGGAGGTGTACCAAAACAATTAACGTATTACCCAACGGCTAATATCCCTACAGATTGGACTTCAGAAGGTGCAGTTGTATTTACAACAGGTAGAGTTTATCGCGGTCCAGAATGGGATAAGCAAATGTATACTGTAAATGAAAATGGCGGAACACCACAGCGTTTAATAACAGCTTATGGTGAGTTAGCGTCAGTTTCTCCTAACGGAAAATTAATAGCGTTTACCAAAGGAGCTTGTCGTATTGCGCGTGAAGATTATTCGGGTTCGGCACAAAGAGATATTTGGATTTATAACACAGATACTAAAAAATACAATCAAATTACAACAAGTAATAAAAACGACCATTCTCCTAAATGGGATGCAGCTGGAAACTTATATTACATAGGTGCAAAAAGCGGACGTTATAATGTATATAAACAGTCAGTTTCATCAAACGGAACAGCGAATGGAAGCGCAACTCAGTTGACATCAGAAAAACAAGATGGAGTTAGAGAATTTTCAGTAAGCAATAACGGAGCATTTATTTACGTAAGTGGCGTAAATTTATTTAAGGTTGAAAATGGTTCGGCACAAAAAATAACTTTAAATCTTTCTTCAGATAATCGTTTCGAGGAAGAAATAACAAAAACAGTTACCAACGGAATTAGTAGTTACGCAGTTTCACCTAACGGAAAAAGTATTGCACTTGAAATTAACGGTGAAATCTTTGTAAAAGAAAACAATAAAGAAAAGAAGCGCTCTAATAATGTAAGTAAGCATTTGTTTAGAGATCGTAATCCGCAATGGGTAAATGATAAAACAGTTATTTTTTCTTCGGATAGAGATGGTGTTTATCAATTATATAGTGCAGTTTCTACAGATACATTGGTTGGTTTACACCGTAGTTTAAAAACAAAGGTGACAAAATTAACGAATCATAAGGAAGATGTAATGGGGTCGTTAGTATCTCCTGACGGAAAAAAAATAGCCTATCAAGTTGGTCGTGGAATTTTAATGATTGCCGATTTAAAAGGTGGTAAAATTGTTGAATCGAAAGAATACTCAAACTCTTGGGCTGCTACCGAAGATGTTTCTTGGAGTCCGGATAGTAAGTATATTGCGTATTCTCAGGAAGATTTAAATTTTGATAGCGAAATTTTCATTCAGTCGATTGCTGATAAATCTAAAAAAATGAACGTATCAATGCATCCACGAAGTGATACAAATCCGGTTTGGAGTGCAGATGGAAAAAAATTAGCATTTTTATCGAACAGAAGCGGAATTAATTATGATGTTTGGATGGTTTGGTTAGAAAAATCAGATTGGGAAAAATCGAAAATAGACCATGAAGAAGGAGCTTATTATCCAGAAGAAAAAGAAAAAAAGGAAGACAAATCTGATAAAAAGGATAAGAAAAAGAAAGAAGAAACAGTTGTTGTTAAAATAGATCAAGATAAAATTTACGATCGTTTAGTACAAGTAACTTCTTTACAGGATAATGAATACAGCCCAATGTTTAGTGCCGACAGTAAATTTATTTATTTTTCAGCAACAGATCCTGCAAGCAAAAAAAGAAGCACTTATAAAGTAAAGTGGGACGGAAGTAAACCAAAAGCTATTAAAAGTGTAAGCGGTGCAAGAGGAATATCAGAAAATAAAGGGAAAGTTTATTTTACTTCAAGAGGAAGTTTAAATCAATTAGATACTAAATCAGATAAAGTAACAAAATTACCACATTCTGCAACCTACACAATAAACAGGAAGAAAGAATACGAGCAAGTTTTTGAAGAGGGGATTAGGGTGTTAACAGCTGGCTTTTACGACCCAGAATTTCATGGTTATGATTGGAATAGTTTGGTAAAAAGATACAGGCCTTGGGTTTTGTCAGCAACAACGCATCAAGATTATACGTATATGTATAATTTATTGTTGGGGCAGTTAAATGCGAGTCATATGGGGTATAGAGGTACAACTCCTAAAACCATAAACGACAAAGTAGGTTTACTAGGTTTAGATGTTTCAAATACGAAAGGTGGCGTAAGAGTAAATTATATTTTACAAAATACGGTTGCAGACAAATCGAAAAGTACCTTAAAGGTAGGCGATGTTATCACTGCTGTAAATGGTTATGAAATAGCTAAAAACACTAACTTTTATCAGCTATTGAAAAACACACAAGGAAATGAGGTGCTGTTAAGTTTAAAGAACGGAAAAGATGTTGTGTTAAGACCGCAACGCTCTATTAGAAGTCAGCAATATGAAGCTTGGATAACGTCTCGTAAAAAATTAGTTGATACATATTCAAACGGACAATTAGGATACATTCATATTCAGGGAATGAATATGCCAAGTTTCGAGCGTTTTGAACGTGAATTAAAAGCAAGTGGATACGGAAAAAAAGGAATTGTAATTGATGTACGTTATAACGGTGGTGGTTGGACAACCGACCGATTAATGGCTGTTTTAAATGTAGATCAACATGCGTATACGGTGCCAAGAGGCGCTGCTGAAAGTTTAAAGAATAATAAGAAGTTTAAAGGGAATTACCCTTTTAATGAGCGTGCAATTTTGTCGGTAAATACAAAACCAGTGGTTGCTTTGTGTAATGAAAATAGTTACTCAAATGCTGAAATTTT
This sequence comes from Tenacibaculum sp. SM2510, assembly GCF_057002845.1. Classification (NCBI taxonomy): domain Bacteria; kingdom Pseudomonadati; phylum Bacteroidota; class Flavobacteriia; order Flavobacteriales; family Flavobacteriaceae; genus Tenacibaculum; species Tenacibaculum sp. SM2510. The sequence continues at coordinate 1,190,765 of NZ_CP192703.1, read as the reverse complement.
TTCACATGCATTTAAAAATTTAGGTTTAGGTAAATTAGTAGGACAACCGACATTCGGAGCCGTAGTTTCTACAGGATCAGCAAGATTGCAAAACGGAGCTATTCGCATGCCTTTTAGAGCTTGGTTTGTTAAAAAATCAGGAAAAAACATGGAAAATGAAGCACCTGCTGTTCCTGATTATTTAGTGAAAAATACTCCGGGTTGGAAAGAAAGAGGAGAAGATGCTCAGTTGCAAAAAGCTGTTGAGGTTTTATTGAAAGATATTAGATAAATAACACTCCTCCTTATTAAGACTTAAGAAAAATTAGGTGAAACGAAATTTTTAAATGTACTTTTTAAGGTTAAATGAACTATATTTAAATAAGAATATAATATAGATATGGAATTACCAAAAAGAGCTGGAAATGGACCAGTACCTGTTCAGTTAGAAGCAGGGAAAAAGTACGCATGGTGTACTTGCGGATTGTCAGAAAATCAACCATTATGTGACGGAAAACATAAAGGAAAAGGGATGAGTCCGAGTTTTTTTACTGCTGAGGCCACTGAAACGAAGTATTTGTGTGCTTGTAAAGAAACTAAGAATGAACCATTTTGCGATGGTTCTCATAAGTAATTAAATAAAATTATTTATTTCTAATATTAAAAAACGAAGATGTGAAATCTTCGTTTTTTTTATGATTATTTTTGCAATATGATGCAGCTTACAGAAAAAGACTTACTTGTAAAATTAAAAGCAAATTTTGGTTACGATAGCTTTCGGTTACAGCAACAAGCAATTATCAAAAATGTTTTAAATAAGAAAGATACTTTGGTTATTATGCCAACTGGTGGAGGAAAATCGATATGTTTTCAATTACCAGCATTATTTTTTGAAGGTATAACCGTAGTTATTTCTCCGTTAATAGCCTTGATGAAAGATCAGGTTGATAGTTTAAAAGCTAATGGTATCGCAGCCACTTATTATAACAGTAGTCAATCACCCGAAGAACAACAACAAGTTTTTGATGCAGTGGTAAATAAAACTGTAAAGCTGTTGTATGTGGCTCCAGAAAGTTTGTCATTACTTCAAAACATATTAAATTCAAATTACGTTAGTTGTATTGCAATTGATGAAGCACATTGTATTTCTGCTTGGGGTCATGATTTTAGGCCGTCGTATAAACAATTATCATTCTTAAAAAAAACATTACCAAATGTTCCTATTGTGGCGTTAACCGCAACTGCGGATAAAGCTACACAAGAAGATATTTTAGAACAATTAGCAGTTCCACATGCCACTAAATATGTAAGTTCTTTTAACAGAGAAAACATCAGTTTAGAGGTTCGTCCTGCAAACGATAGAGTTCAACAGATTATTAAATTTATCAATAAAAAACCGAATGAAGCTGGTATTGTGTATTGTTTAAGTAGAAAAGCTACGGAGCAATTAGCGAGTAAATTAAAGCAACAAAATATAAATGCGAAAGCATATCATGCGGGATTAAATTTTGAGGAACGCGCTAAGAATCAGGAAGATTTTATTAAAGATGAAGTTCAAATTATTTGCGCTACCGTTGCATTTGGTATGGGAATCGATAAGTCGAATGTGCGTTGGGTTATTCATTATAATATGCCTAAAAATATCGAAGGATATTATCAGGAAATCGGGCGTTCAGGACGTGATGGTTTACCAGCTCAGGCTTTATTATTTCATAGTTATGCCGATGTAATTCAGCTACGTCAGTTTATAGCGAATAGCAGTAATCAAGAAGTACAAGAGGCAAAGTTAGATCGTATGAAACAGTTTGCTGAAGCAACTGTTTGCAGGCGAAAAATTTTACTGAGTTATTTTGGAGAACTGATTGAAAAAGATTGCGGTAATTGTGATGTTTGTAAAAATCCTGTACAGTTTTTCGATGGAACAATTATAGCGCAAAAAGCACTTTCTGCTATTTATAGATTGCAAGAAAAAGAAGCCATGGGTACGGTGATTGATGTCTTGAGAGGAGCAAAAAATGCTGCGGTTTTAGATAAAAATTACCAAAACTTAAAAACCTACGGAATAGGAAACGATATTTCTTGGCAACACTGGCAACATTATATTGTTCAATTAATAAACCAAGGATATTGCCAGATAGCGTTTCACTTAAATAACACGTTACATTTAACAGATTTCTCTAAAAAAGTACTTTTTGATAATGAAAAAATTAAATTAACAACTCCTGTTGAATTCAAAAAAACAGAAAAAGGTTCAAAATCAAAAGGAGAAAAAAGATCGAAATCAGCTGTAAAAGATACGTTATTTGAACGTTTACGTAAATTACGATACAGAATTGCACAGGAAGAAAATATAGCAGCATATTTAGTTTTTAGTGATGCTACTTTACGTGAGTTAGAAAATGAGCGTCCACAAACGGATACTGCTTTTTTAGCGATTAGTGGAGTAGGACAACGTAAATTAGAAGTATATGGTGGCGAATTTATGGAAGAGATTAAAACTTTTGTAAAAGAGAAAAAGAAAGGTAAAAAAGATACAACGCTTGAAACCTATAATTTATACAAAGAAGGTTTTTCCATAGATGAAATAGCAGATAAGCGGAATTTAAAAGCACAAACAATATTTTCGCATTTATCTAAATTATATTTAGATGGTAAAGATGTTAGTTTAGATGAATTTATTGATGCGGCAACTATTAAGCTAATAGCAAATGCTAAAAAAGTATTAAAAAACGAACTAACTTTAAAGCCTTATTTCGAGTTTTTAGGAGAGAAGGTTCCGTACGAACAAATACGTGTTGGTTTGACTATTTTACAGAAGAAAAGATAGGTGTTATTAATTCAAGGTTTATGGAAATATAGAATGTTAGTTCTAGTAATTCTTATATAATCAAATTTGTATCGAGAAATTTCTAACTATTTCTCGATACAAATTCATTTTCTCATATAGATTTTAATAACCTCGATCGAAGAAATAAAGGTTAAAATTTATGTATAAAAAAGTCATTTATTATACCTCCTTTGTTAAGTCTTCCATTTCTATAATAACTGCATCTAATTTAGAGATAAGACTAGCATATAATATTTTTGTAGAAACGCTATAAATGATTCTTCCAATAATTGAAACGACAACAGCAACCAGCAATCCGACTCCTGAAATTTTTAAAAAAGAAGTATCTGAAGATATAAATTTAGATAAAAAACTATTTTCTTTAATCCTAAAAGCAAGTGCGAAAATCGATAAAACAGCTAAAGGTATGGCAAATACAAATAGTTTTTTAGTAGCTTTCATTATTGTATTTATAATGCTTTTGTATTTTTTTAAATAAGTTAGGTTGTCAGATGTAACATCAATAGTTTTAAATTTTTTTAATAAATTGTTATTAAAAAAATAGAGACATACAATTAAGAAAGCACCGTAAAACCCTATAATAGCTTCTGAAAATATTGCCATACCTACAGCAACTATTATGGCCATAGGAATTAATCCTTTGTTATCAATTTCGTAAGTTCTTTTGATTTTAGAGATGATCGATTTTGATTTCTGATTGTATAAATTATTTATTTTTGGTGCAATTAAAGCTTCTTCTTTAATGAAGGCCTCACTCCATATTTTTTCAATTGATTTTTCCATTTAATATTATTTTTAATTGTTTTTTAATTCTGTTAATACGAACGGCAATGTTATTTGGGCTCGTTCCAATAATTTCAGCAATTTCTTTATGCGGATTTTCTTCTAAATGCAGTAAAATTACCGCTCTGTCGACTTCGGATAATTTTTTAATAGCATCGTACAACAAGTTTAAATTTTCGTTTTGAAAAGCAGTATTTTTCTCTGATTCTTCATGAAGGATTTCAATAGTATTGTGCTTGCGTTTGTTCTTTTTAGAAAGCGTTAAGCAAATGTTTAGGGTAATTCTATAAATCCAAGTACTCCATTTAGATTTTTCTTGAAAAGCATCTCTGCTTTTCCAAATTTGTAAACAGGCTTCTTGATAAAAATCTTCAAAATCCTCTTGAGAATCCGTATAAGCTCTACATATTTTAATTATAATACCTTTATGAGGTACAATAGATGTTGTGTAAAAATCGTTACTCAAAATTGTGTTTTATTAATTAGTATTCGCTTGATTAAAAGTATTACAAGATAAAGGATAAAATTTAAATATTTTATTTTCAATAATTACTGAAAGTTTAATAATTAGTTATATATTTGCCATATGAATTTAGATGACGCAAAATTAAAATACATTCATACTTGGGGAAGTTTAGCTACAAGCTGGGGAATTAATAAAACAATGGCGCAAGTACACGCGTTGTTGTTAGTGTCAACTATACCAATGTCTGCAGATGATATTATGGAAACTCTAAAAATATCTAGAGGAAACGTAAACATGAATGTAAGAGCATTAATTGATTGGGGAATTGTAAGCAAAGAGTTTGTAATAGGAGAACGCAAAGAGTTTTTTGTTGCTGATAAAGATATTTGGGAATTATTTAAGCAAGTTACCAAAGAACGAAAGAAAAGAGAGATTGAACCAGTTTTAAAAGTTTTAGATGAGTTACAAAACGATGTAAATGATAACTCTGAAGAAGCGATGGAGTTTAAAAAAGTGATGAAAGATTTAGCTACCGTAACAAATACAGTTAATACTATTCTTGATAAAACAATTAAAGCTGATGAGCATTGGTTATTATCAAACTTTACCAAAATGATAAAGAAGTAAAAAAATTTAAAATAAAACTTTCAAATATTTCTGAAACTATGAAAATAAATATCTCAATAATGACCTGGATTAATAGAATTTTAATGATTCCGTTTTTAATACTCTTAATTTTATCAATTTTAGAAAACGATTTTCTCTCTTTAGCGGCTATTTTAGGCTTTGTGATAGGAGTTTTTCAAGTGTTTTCATTTTTATTCACCTTGTTTTATTTGGGTAGTATTAACAAGTTTGAACGAAAATTAATATTGATTTATGGCATAGCGGTTGTACTTTATTTTGGCGCTTGTTTTTTTGTTGGGGAACAGGATATAAGTAATAAGCATGTTATTTATTACATATTATGTGCCATACCTGTAGTCTTATCAATTCATTGGACTTATATTTTAGAAATGATAAAAAAAGAAATATGAGTCAATTCACATACATAATATACCTATTACTATCAAGTACAATTGTTCTTTGGGTAGGAGAAGCTTGTTATAAAAACGGACAAGTATATATTCTAAATTATTTTCCTGATAGAATCAATTTTGGAAACGGTATAAATAATCTTTTAAGAATAGCTTATTATTTATTAAACATTGGTTTAATCGTTTGGAGTTTAAATACAATAAATCATATAAATAGTTTAGAAGAAGTAATACTAGAAATAACAAAGAGGTTGAGTTATATGATTCTTATAATTTCCTCACTCCATTTTATCAATATTTATACAGTTTATTTAATTCACAAACACTTTAAAAATCAATAACTATGAACACTTCATTAGAATTAATCGCCTACATTATTTATTTACCAATAGCAATAGGATTAACAACGTTTGTATCATATCATCTTTTTAAAAACAGTAAAATATTTATGCTAGATATTTTTCATCAAAAGGTAGAGATTGCAATGGCTACAAATAAACTTTTTAAAATTGGCTTTTATTTGTTGAATGTTGGTTTTGCGCTACGTATTTTAGAAATATATAGCTTATCTAGTTATAAAGATTTAGTAGAAACGTTAAGTGCTAAAATAGGAGGATTCTCTATTTACTTAGGAGTTGTAATGATATTTTTTATCCTCTTCTTTTTAAAAGGAAGAAAAGCAAGTAAACAAGCTGCTTTAGAAATTGAAAATTAATAATAATTAAAATAGATTCTTTTAACAAAAAAAAATCAGCTCAAGTACTTGAGCTGATTTTTTATTTTAAATCATTAAATTATAATGCAGCAATGATATCTAAAGGCTCTGCTCTTAATTTATAATCTTCTGTAATAAAACTATAGGTTATTTTTTTGTCGGTTCCAATAATATAGGTCGCAGCAATAGGTAACTCATTCGATTCATTTCCTTGGCTTTCTAATAAATCTATTCCGAATTTCTTATACAAAGTAGCTAACTCTTCTGGTAACTTATAAGTTAAACCTAAAGATCGTGCTAGTTCGTTATCCTTACTTGTTAAAATTTCGAAATCTAATTCGTTTTTTTCTTTAATAGTAAGTGTATTATCTGGTGTTTCAGGTGTAATGGCAACTAATGTTGCATTTTTCTCTTTAATTTGAGGCACTATATCTTGTAATGCTTTTAAAGCAAGATTACAATAAGGACACCAACCACCTCTATAAAAAGTAAGTACCACTTGTCCTTTTTCAAGAAGTTCGTTAAGAGATGTTAATTCTCCCTTTGCATTCGGTAAAGAAAAATCAGGAAAATGATCACCTTTCTTTGTTGCATTTTTTATAATATCGGTATCTTCTAGTTTTTTAATACCAGCTTGCATTATATTTTTAGCTTCTTCTGGTATGTTTTTCGCACTATTATCAGCATGCTCTTTTAATTGATTTGTAAGGGTCATATATCTATTTTTTAAGTTGGTCTGTTTTTTATCCAAAACATTACGAACTATAGGAGGAAAAGAATATAAAAAATCAATAAAAAAACCTCATAAATTAATATGAGGTTTTTAACTTATTTGCAAACATTGTTTGCAAGATCCCAAATCAAGTTTGGGATAAATGATTCATTCAATTTTTTATAAAAATTGGTTCTCTATTTACATGTTTCTTCTATACTGTCCACCAACTTTAAATAAAGCTTCTGTAATTTGCCCTAAAGAACAAAACTTGGTAGCTTCCATTAACTTATCAAATAAGTTTTCATTCTGAACCGCAGCTTCCTGTAAAATTGCCAGTTGTTCTTGCACTTTTCCGTCGTTCGCTTTGTTTAAAATGCTTTTTGTTTTTATTTGATATTGCTTTTCTTCTTCCGTTGCACGGATAACTTCTGCAGGTTGTACTGTTGGAGAACCTTTAGAGCTCAAGAAGGTATTTACACCAATAATTGGGAATTCTCCTGTGTGTTTTAAAGTCTCGTAATACAAGCTTTCTTCTTGTATTTTAGAACGCTGATACATCGTTTCCATCGCACCTAAAACACCACCTCGTTCGGTAATTCTATCAAACTCTAACAATACCGCTTCTTCAACTAAATCGGTTAACTCTTCAATAATAAAAGCTCCTTGAATAGGGTTTTCATTTTTAGTTAAACCTAATTCTTTGTTGATAATTAATTGAATAGCCATTGCTCTACGTACCGATTCTTCAGTAGGTGTTGTAATTGCTTCATCGTATGCATTGGTGTGTAATGAATTACAGTTATCGTTAATAGCATATAAAGCTTGTAATGTTGTACGGATATCGTTAAAATCAATTTCCTGTGCATGTAAAGAACGACCAGAAGTTTGAATATGATATTTTAACATTTGTGCTCTTGAGTTGGCACCGTATTTATGTTTCAATGCTTTTGCCCAAATTTTACGAGCTACACGACCAATAACTGAATATTCCGCATCGATTCCGTTAGAGAAAAAGAACGATAAATTTGGTCCGAATTTGTTGATGTCCATACCACGAGACAAGTAATATTCAACATACGTAAATCCGTTAGATAATGTCAACGCTAACTGTGTAATTGGGTTGGCACCAGCTTCGGCAATATGATACCCAGAAATTGAAACCGAATAAAAATTACGAACTTGTTCTTTAATAAAATATTCTTGTACATCACCCATTAAACGCAAGGCGAATTCTGTAGAAAAAATACAGGTATTTTGTGCCTGATCTTCTTTTAAAATATCAGCCTGTACCGTACCACGAACTTGTGCTAAGGTTGTTTTTTTAATTTCTGCATATACATCCGCAGGTAAAATCATATCACCTGTTAAACCTAAAAGCATCAATCCTAAACCATCATTTCCTTCAGGTAATTTACCTTGATAAACAGGTCTTTCTAAATCTTTCGAATCGTAAATTTCCTTGAACTTCGCTTCAACTAATTTTTCTAGCTTATTTTCTTTGATGTATTTCTCACAATTCTGATCGATAGCAGCATTCATAAAAAAACCTAACAACATTGGTGCAGGACCATTAATTGTTAAACTTACCGATGTTAAAGCATGTGTTAATTCGAAACCAGAAAATAATTTTTTAGCATCATCTAAACAACATATAGAAACTCCTGCGTTACCAATTTTACCATAAATATCAGGTCTTACTCCTGGGTCATTACCGTATAAAGTAACCGAATCGAAAGCGGTTGATAAACGCTTTGCAGGCATTCCTAAACTTACGTAGTGAAAACGTCTGTTAGTACGTTCTGGACCACCTTCACCCGCAAACATTCTTGTTGGATCTTCACCTGTTCTTTTAAACGGATACAATCCTGCGGTATAAGGAAATTCTCCCGGAACATTTTCTTGTAAATTCCAACGTAATAAATCTCCCCAAGCTTGGTATTTTGGTAAGGCTACTTTCGGAACTTGTGTATGTGATAAAGTTTCACTGTGTGTATCTATATTTATAATTTTATCTCTTACTTTAAAGCTATAAACAGGGTCTTTATATTTTTTTACTTTATCAGCCCAGTTTAAAATAATCTCCCAGTTATGAGGATCGAGATTTAATTTTACTTTGTCGAATTGAGCTAAAAGTAGTTTAATAAAATCTTGCTCGTCATTCTGAACTTGTTTCAGAATCGCATCAGAATCTAATCCAATTTTAGAAATGGCAACATTCGAATTTGTAATAGATTCGATAGTTTGATAAATACCGTATAATTTCTGAGCAACGATAACCTGACTATCCACTTTTTTATCATAAGCTCTATTGCTTTCTGATATTTCAGATAAATAACGAACTCTGCTTGGCGGAATTACAAATATCTTTTCAGACATTTCTTTGGTAATTTCCATCTTCGATTTTAAGTCAACACCTGTTTTTTCAACAACCTTATCCATAATACGTTTGTACAACGTATTCATTCCTGGGTCATTAAACTGAGAAGCGATGGTTCCGAAAACCGGCATATCATCCATGTGAACATCCCACAAATGGTTATTACGCATGTATTGTTTCTTCACATCACGTATGGCATCTAAAGCACCACGTTTATCAAATTTATTGATAGCCACTAAATCAGCAAAATCAAGCATGTCGATTTTCTCCAACTGTGTTGCTGCCCCAAATTCAGGTGTCATTACATATAATGAAGTATCTGAATGCTCTATAATTTCGGTATCTGATTGTCCGATACCCGAAGTTTCTAAAATAATTAAATCAAACTCAGCAGCTTTTAAAACCTGTACTGCTTCGTTTACATATTTAGATAATGCTAAATTAGATTGACGTGTTGCTAACGAGCGCATATAAACACGATCATTATTAATGGCATTCATACGAATACGGTCTCCTAATAAAGCTCCTCCTGTTTTTCTTTTTGATGGGTCAACAGAAATTAATCCAACTGTTTTTTCTGGGAAATCGACTAAAAATCGACGTACTAATTCGTCTACTAAACTCGATTTTCCTGATCCACCAGTTCCAGTAATCCCTAAAACCGGCGTTTTAGAATCTTTATTTTTTTCGTGAATTGCCGCTAAAGTTTCTTTGGCTACTTCAGGGAAGTTTTCTGCCGAAGAAATAATACGCGCAATACTTCCTATTTCTTTAGCTGCTAAATGATTAATTTCATCGATTAAAACATCACCAATTGCAAAATCAGAAGTTTTTACTAAATCGTTAATCATTCCTTGTAAACCAAGTTCACGACCATCATCTGGAGAATAAATACGTGTAATTCCATAATCCATCAATTCTTTAATCTCATCTGGAAGAATTACACCACCACCACCACCAAAAATTCTGATGTGGTTAGCACCTTTTTCTTTTAATAAATCATACATGTATTTAAAATACTCGTTGTGCCCACCTTGGTAAGATGTAATTGCAATAGCATTTGCATCTTCTTGAATCGCACAATTAACTACTTCTTCAACACTTCTATCATGCCCAAGATGAATTACTTCTACGCCTGTAGACTGAATAATTCTTCGCATAATATTTATGGCAGCATCATGCCCATCAAATAGGGCAGCAGCAGTTACAATTCGTACTTTATGTATAGGTTTATAGGGTGTTATTTGTTCCATTCGTAAATTTTATAAAAAATTGGTTGTGCAATTTACGAATTTCTTAAAAGATATAAGAATTGTTTATCGATTATAAATAGTTAAGAAAAGCCCAGAACTTTCTTTTCTCGATGTAGTATAAATTATTTTCGTTTAAATAAGCTTCGCGTTCAAAACTTAAATTTTTATAGGCTTTAAATTTGTTTTTATATTTTAAGAATTTAATAAACCATTCTATAAAATAAAATATAAAAAAGAAGATGATAAAAAGCTCTCGTTGTTGCTCTAAATGTATTTTTTCGTGATTTACAAGTTCGGCGTTGTACTTTAAATCTTTTCTTTTTAAAAAGATAAAAGGATATAGGGTTACCCCAACAAACCCTTTAGGAACCATGCGTTTAGAAACGAGAATCATAAGTGATTATGAGAAATTTATAGGTAAAAATACTCATTTATATCGTAACTATTTATGAAGTAATATTATTTAGAAGTGATTTTAAAATCGGATTTCTATTATTCTTATCCCAAACCACTGATAAAGTGGTGCGTTGCGGTATGTTTTTAAGCTCAATAAATTTTACACTCATATCATACCCGTGTTGTAATGATTTAGGAACAATTGATAAGCCAAAATTATTTTCTACTAGTTTGTAAATAGATGCAGCATGAATTGTATTGTGCGTAACAATGGGTGTAAAATTACTATCATCGAAAATTTGCATAACCTTTTCAAAATAAGACGGACTGTAAGAAGGATCAAAAAGAATAAAAGATTCATTTTTTAGTTGATGTAGTCCTTTAAAATTATTTTCATTTACAGGATGATTTTTAGGTAAAACTAAACAAAACGATTCTTTTAAAATAGGTTTTATCGCAAGTCCTCTAGGTACACGATCTAGCCTTACAAAACCTACATCAATATCATTAGAAAGTAAACTGTCTATCTGTTTTTTATTATCCATTTCTTTTAATCCGAACTGAACATTTGGATATTCTTTTTTAAACTCAACCAATAAATTGGGAATAATATTTTGCATTGCAGAACCAACATAACCAAAGTTTAAATGACCATCTTTTCCGTCTTGCAAAAGTTTAGCATTCTCAAAAGCATGGTTGAGGTTTTTTAAGCTCTGAGTAAGTTCGGTTTTAAGATATATTCCTGCTTCGGTTAATGCTACCTTTCTATTATGACGAACAAATAACTGAATTTCTAAATCTTCTTCCATTTGCTTTATCTGCCTGCTCAAACCTGGTTGAGAAATAAAAAGCCGTTCAGCAGCTTTTCTAAAGTGTAAATCTTCAGCAACTGCTAAAAAATAGCGTAAATGACGTAATTCTATTTGATTACTCATGGTTATTAATTGATAACTTTATAAGTCTTGTTGGTTATCAAAAATAAAAATAACTTTGTTAAAAATAAAACAAAAGCCGATGTTTAAATACGGAGTAGATAAATTAACTGTAAATATAGTAATTGCAATTGCAGAAGGCACTTTAAAAGCAGTGATTACGAGCGATGCAGAAAAGAAGGTTAATGAATGTAGAAGGAAGGTAGAGGTGATGGCAAATTCAGATGTTGCTACTTACGGAATAAACACTGGTTTTGGCCCTTTATGTGATGTGCAAATTTCACCTGCGGAAACAAGTAAGTTACAAGAAAACTTGTTAATTACTCATGCTGTTGGAGTTGGGGATCCTATTGATAAAAAATTATCTAAAATTATGATGATTTGTAAAGTGCATGCACTTTGTCAAGGTTTTTCAGGAGTCCGTTTAGAGTTAATTGAACGTATTATTTATTTTATAGAAAATGATTTATTACCGGTAGTTCCAGAGCAAGGATCAGTGGGTGCTTCAGGAGATTTAGCACCATTGTCTCATCTTTTTTTACCGTTATTAGGAGAGGGAGAATTTTGGCAAAAAGGAGAAGTAATTTCTGCAAAGGAAATCTTAAAAAAATATAATTTAGAACCATTAACTTTAATGGCTAAAGAAGGTTTAGGCTTAATAAACGGGACGCAATTTATTTTAGCACATGCTATTTTAGGGTTGAATAAAATGGAGTATGTATTAGATTTAGCAGATGTTACTGGAGCAATGACCTTAGAAGGGTATTCAGGAAATGTGTCACCATTTAAAGAAGAACTGCATTTAATTCGTCCGTTTAAAGGAAACTTAAAAGTAGCAGAACGCATGCGTATGTTGCTGAAAGATTCTGAAAACGCAGCTGATGATAGTTTTCCAAGAGTGCAAGATCCGTATTCAATACGTTGCATGCCGCAAGTACATGGAGCATCTAGAAATGCGTATGTGCATTTGTTTGAATTAGCCGAAATAGAAATGAATTCCGTGACCGACAACCCTATTGTGTTAAGTGAAACAGAAGCAATATCCGGAGGTAACTTTCACGGGCAGCCTTTAGCAATGGCGTTAGATTACACATCAATAGCTGCATCAGAGTTAGGGAATATTGCAGACAGACGTTGTTATTTATTATTAGAAGGAAAGCACGGTTTACCAAGATTATTAACAGAAGCAGGTGGTTTAAATTCGGGGTTTATGATTCCGCAATACACTACCGCCGCTTTAGTTACAGAAAATAAATCATTATGTTTTCCGCCTTCGGCAGATAGTGTTCCAACTTCATTAGGACAAGAAGATCATGTTTCTATGGGAAGTATTTCTGGGCGAAAATTCAATCAAATATTGGGGAATATAGATAAAATTTTAGCTATTGAATTTATGTATGCAGCACAGGCGATGGATTTTAGAAGACCCAATACATTTTCTCCTATAATAGAAGAGAATTTTAAAATTATTAGAAATAAAGTAGCTAAATTAGAAGAAGACCGTGTACTTAAAGATGATATAAATGCATTAATAAGTATGGTTAAAAATAGAGAGTTTACAGTTCGTTAAAAAAGAAATTATGATGTCATTTAAAAAACAAATAAAACAAGGTATTCCAAGCGAGTTACCAGAAATGCCAGTTTATGATTCTTCAATAAACAGAGCGCCAAAACGTAAAGATATTTTAACGGCTGAAGAAAAAAAGTTAGCATTAAGAAATGCCTTACGATATTTTGATAAAAAACACCACGAAGTTTTAGTACCTGAGTTTGCTGAAGAATTAAAAGAGTATGGTAGAATTTATATGTACCGTTTTCGTCCTACGTATAAAATGCACGCAAGAGATATTAACGAATATCCAGGTAAATGTACGCAGGCAAAAGCAATCATGTTAATGATTCAAAATAATTTAGATTATGCAGTAGCACAACATCCACATGAACTGATTACATATGGAGGAAACGGCGCTGTGTTTTCTAACTGGGCACAATATTTATTAACGATGCAATATTTGTCTAAAATGACAGATAGCCAAACATTAACGATGTATTCTGGGCATCCGATGGGTTTATTTCCTTCGCATAAAGATGCACCAAGAGTGGTGGTTACTAACGGAATGATGATTCCGAATTACTCGAAACCAGATGATTTAGAAAAATTCAATGCGTTAGGCGTTACTCAATACGGCCAAATGACGGCGGGTAGTTATATGTATATCGGGCCGCAGGGAATTGTACATGGAACTACGATTACAGTATTAAATGCATTTAGGAAAATCAATAAAACACCAAAAGGAAACTTGTTTTTAACAGCAGGTTTAGGCGGAATGAGTGGAGCACAACCAAAAGCTGGAAGTATTGCAGGTTGTATAACGGTGTGTGCTGAAGTGAATCCGAAGATTACAGAAATCCGTTTAGCACAAGGATGGATTGATGAAAAAATAACGAATTTAGATGCATTGGTTGCTAGAGTAAAATCAGCGAAAGAAAGTCAAGAAACAGTATCAATTGCTTATTTAGGTAATATTGTTGATGTTTGGGAGAAATTCGATGAAGTAAATATTCATGTCGATTTAGGTTCAGACCAAACATCATTGCACAATCCTTGGGCTGGTGGTTATTACCCTGTAGATATTTCTTTTGAAGATGCTAATGAAATGATGGCTAACGAGCCAGAATTGTTTAAAGAGAAAGTACAGTCAACATTGCGTCGTCATGCAAAAGCAATTAATAAGCATACTTTAAAAGGAACCTATTTCTTCGATTACGGAAATGCATTTTTATTAGAAGCAAGCAGGGCAGGAGCCGATGTCATGTCAGATAATCCTACAATTGGTAGAGAATTCAAGTACCCCAGTTATGTACAAGATATTATGGGACCTATGTGTTTTGATTATGGTTTCGGACCATTTCGTTGGGTGTGTGCTTCAGGAAACCCAGAAGATTTAGCTACAACAGATGCGATTGCTTGTAAGGTTTTAGAAAAATTAAAGAAGAATTCTCCAGAAGAAATTCAACAACAAATGACTGATAATATTCAGTGGATAAAAGGAGCTCAAGAAAATAAATTAGTAGTGGGCTCGCAAGCACGTATTTTATATGCTGATGCAGAAGGGCGAACGAAAATTGCTGAAGCTTTTAATAAAGCTATTAAGAAAGGTAAAATAGGAAATGTAGTGTTGGGTCGTGATCATCACGATGTATCTGGTACCGATTCACCGTATCGTGAAACGTCTAATATTTACGATGGCTCTCGCTACACGGCAGACATGGCAATACAAAACGTAATTGGCGATAGCTTTAGAGGTGCTACCTGGGTTTCTATTCATAATGGTGGTGGCGTTGGCTGGGGAGAAGTTATTAATGGTGGATTTGGCATGCTTCTTGATGGATCTAAGAGTGCATCAAGACGCTTAAAATCAATGCTTTTCTGGGATGTTAATAACGGAATAGCAAGAAGAAGTTGGGCAAGAAATGAAGAGGCTGTTTTTGCAATTAAAAGAGCAATGAAATCAGAAAAAGACTTGCAAGTTACCCTTCCTAATTTAGTGGATGATGCATTGTTTGAAAATATGTAAATCCTAAGAAAATGAAAATTATAAAATTACTTTTTTTGCCAATCATCGTTTTAATTATCACATCATGTAGCTCTGTTAAAGTAACAACAGATTATGATACAAAAGTTGATTTTAATCAATACAAAACGTTTGCTTTCTATAAAAAAGGCATCGATAAAGCAGCTATTTCAGATTTAGATAAAAAACGAATTATGCGTGCTGTTGAATCAGAATTAATGGCAAAAGGAATGACAAAATCTGCCACACCAGATGTTTTGGTAAGTCTGTTTACAAAGTCGCGTGAAAAAATCAATATAAATGATAATATGTATGGCGGATTTTATTATCCATATTATTATGGGATGAATCGAATGAGCGTTTCTCAGCATACAGAAGGAACTTTGTTTGTTGATTTGTTAGATGCGAAAAAGAAAGAATTGGTTTGGCAAGGAGTAGGAACTGGAGCGTTAAGAATGAGTAGTGTTGAAAAAAGAGAAGCTCGCGTTAAAGAATTTGTGAATGAAATAATGGCTAAATATCCGCCAGAAAAAGGAAGAGAATAAATAATTCTTCCATAAAAAATAAAGAGATACATTAAATCAACAGTTAATAAATGCTGATTTAATGTATCTTTTTTTGATATTTGTACTATGATAAATGAGATTTTAAGAGCAACTCCTGAAGAGTATTATATTAATGAAGACGGATATAGGGTTTTTAAAGAAGCGTATCACGTAAGACGTGGTTATTGTTGCAAAAGTGGCTGTAAACACTGCCCTTATGGTTATGATAAAAAAACAGACAGCTTTAAATAGTAGAACAATTACTAATTTCTAAAAATATAAATTAACTAAACATGAAAAAAATCATAGCAATAGCATTTGTTGTTTTACTTACAGGATGCGCAGAATTACAGAAAGTAGTAAATCAGTTACCACAAGGAGGCGTTTTATCACAGCAGCAAATAGGAAATGGTTTGCGCCAGGCATTAGATAATGGAATAAAAAATCAGGTTTCTAAATTAACAGCGAAAGATGGTTTTTATAGAAATAAACTAGTGAAAATTATTTTACCAAAAGAATTACAAGCGGTAGATAAAGGATTACGTAAGATAGGTTTAAGTAATTTAGCAGATGAAGGGTTAAAAGCAATTAACAGAACTGCAGAAGATGCTGTTAAAACAGCAACGCCAATTTTTGTAAACGCAGTTAAAGAAATAAGTTTTAACGATGCTAAAAACATCTTATTGGGTGATAAAAATGCAGCGACTTCTTATTTAAAAGGGAAAACAAATACAGCTTTATACAATCAATTTAATCCGGTTATTAAAAATTCTTTTGCAAAAGTAGGAGCCGATAAAATTTGGTCGAACTTGATTAATAAATACAATAGTATTCCTTTTGTAAAAAGAGTAAATCCAGATTTAACAGATTATGTTACAGGGCAAGCTTTAAAAGGGGTTTTTACGATGATCGCAGTCGAAGAAAAAGGAATTCGAGAGAAAGCAGGTTTGCGTAATACAGCTTTATTACGCCAGGTATTTGCATTGCAAGATTAATAAGATATTTGTCTAAATAATTAAACAAAAAAAGTCTCACAAATTTGTGAGACTTTTTTTGTTAGAATAGGAAAAACCCTTTTTTTTAAAGTAGATTTTTTTTTATGTAGTTGTAATTCAAATATTTATGTATATTTATAACTCGCATAACTAAAATTAAAATGTCAAGAATTAATCAACTACAAACATATAGAAAGCACCTAGAAGAAAGATATCGTAAACTGGTTGAAAGAGCGAATGATTATAAGTATGAAGATGAGTGCAAAAGTGATCGTTCGGCTTTTAAAGCAATGCAAGTGCTAGAAAAGTTAAATAGAGTTAAGTATTTAGATAAAGATGCATCAAGTTATTTTGTGTAACTCTTTAAAATAATCAAAAGACTTTAGTAGCCTACTGCCGTACCACGAGAACATTTCGCCATCAACTAAAATTACTTTAGCATTATTACAATGTCTTTTTAGCTCTTTAATGTGTTTTTCTTTAAAAGGATATGGTTCTGATGAAAGTAATATTAAATCTGGTTCGCTATTTTCAATAATACTTTGTAAATCTATTTCTGGATAACGCTCTTTATTGGTGTAAATATTATGAAACTTATTTAACTCTAAAAGGTGGTTGATAAAAGTATTGTTTCCTGCAACCATCCAGGGTTCTTTCCAAATAAAATAAGCAACTTTTTTCTCAGTTTTAGTTTTTATAAATAGCTTAAATTCATTTAGTTTTTTATCTAGCTCTTCTGCTATTTTATTTGCTTGTTTTTTACAAGAAAGAATTTCTCCATATTGAAGTATTAGTTCTTTTGAATCATCAAGAGTAAAAATATCAGAAACATGTGTTGGTGCAATCTTCTCGCAAGCTTCAACGATTTCTTTAGTGTTCTCTTCTTTATTACAAAGAATAATGTCAGGGTTTAAAGCCTTAATTTTATCAATATTAATGGTTTTTGTACCACCAACAATTGTTTTGTTTTTTCTCAGATAAGTTGGATGGATGCAGAATTTTGTAACACCAACGATAAATTCTTCTAAGCCTAAATCAACCAATAATTCTGTTTGACTAGGAACTAAGGAGATTATTCTTTTAGGAGTTTTTGGTAATTCAAAAACTCTATTTATTTGGTCTTTGAACTCCATATTTTTAATTTAAAATAGCACTCATTTGTAACTGTAATTCTTCTGCTTTTTTAGCAGCTTCACTAGCAAAATTTTCGTTGTTAGATGCGTAAATAATTCCGCGAGAAGAATTAATAAGTAAACCTACATTTTCGTTCATTCCATATTTACAAACATCTTGTAGATTTCCGCCTTGTGCGCCAACACCAGGAACTAGTAAAAAACTATCAGGAACAATTTTTCTAATTTCTTTAAAGTATTCGGCTTTGGTAGCACCCACAACATACATTAAATTCCCTGAGTTTTCCCAGTTTTTTGATACCTTTAAAACTTCTTTATATAATTCATTATTATTAACACTTAGTGTTTGAAAATCGAATGCACCTTGGTTAGATGTTAACGCCAGCATAATGGTGTGTTTATCTTTAAAAGCTAAAAAAGGCTCTACAGAATCTTTTCCCATATATGGTGCCACGGTAACTGAATCGAACGCTAAATCTTCAAAAAAAGCTTTTGCATACCTCGTTGAGGTATTACCGATATCACCACGTTTAGCATCTGCAATGGTGAAAATTTCAGGATGCTTTTCGTTTAAGTATTTTATTGTTTTTTCAAGAGATTTCCAACCTTTTATTCCGTAAGCTTCATAAAAAGCAGTATTGGGTTTGTAGGCAACACATAAATGGTGAGTAGCATCAATAATTGCTTTGTTAAAGGCAAAAATAGGATCTTCTTCTTGTAATAAATGTTGCGGTATTTTAGTTAAATCGACATCTAAACCGATGCATAAAAACGATTTTTTTCTTTTAATTTCGTTAACTAATTGTTGTGTAGTCATGTGTTGTTGTAAAAGTTACGCAAAAGTACACTTTTTTAACACTTTCTTTTATCTTTGTTATATATGTTTCAATATGTAATTAATAAAATTTTCTACGGATTCTTAACCTTATTTGGGGTTGTTACGGTAATTTTCTTTTTATTTAATGTGTTGCCAGGCGATCCGGCAAGAATGATGTTAGACCAGCGAGAAGATACTGAGCAGCTTGAGAATATACGGCAAAAGTATGGTTTCGATAAACCTATATTTACACAGTATTTATATTACTTAAATGATGTTTCACCGCTGTCGTTACATAGTAAAAGTGTTGATGATTATACTTTTTTATCCGAAGAAAAATATACTGCTCAAAAACTGTTTTCAATAGGGGACTTAACTTTGGTAGTTAAATATCCATATTTGCGGCAATCATTTCAAAAAAACGGAAAGAATGTATCTGAAGTAATTTCAGAAACCTTACCTAATACCGCTGTTTTGGCAATTTTTGCAATTGTAATAGCGTTGCTTTTAGGCATTGTTTTAGGGATTTTATCAGCCTTGTATAAAGATACTTTTTTCGACAGAATTATAGCGATAATTAGTACTTTAGGTATGAGTGTGCCTTCTTTCTTCTCCGCAATTTTATTTGCTTGGTTTTTCGGATTTGTTTTGCATGAATATACTGGTTTAGAGATGACCGGTAGTTTGTATGAAGTTGATGATTTCGGAGAAGGAATGCGTATTCAATGGAAAAACTTGTTGTTGCCTGCAATTGTATTAGGTATTCGACCGTTAGCAGTAGTAATACAATTAATGCGTAATTCGTTGTTAGAAACGATGAATCAAGATTATATAAGAACGGCCAAAGCAAAAGGATTAACCATGTATCAGGTAATTCGTAAACACGCATTAAAAAACTCTTTAAATCCGGTTGTAACAGCAATTTCGGGTTGGTTTGCATCGATGTTAGCAGGAGCTGTCTTTGTGGAGTATATTTTTAATTGGAACGGTTTAGGAAAAGAGATAGTAAACTCGCTTAACACGTTAGATTTACCTGTAATAATGGGAAGTGTGTTAGTCGTTGCAACATTATTTATATTGATAAATATATTGGTTGATGTTATTTACAGTTGGTTAGACCCGCGAATTAAATTAAATTAAATTAAAATGAAAATATTTTTAGTATTGATAATTCTTTTAACGTTAAATAGTTGTGCAGCTTTTCAGCCAACATCTTTTAATAAAGAAGCATTAGATGAGAAATTGGTAACAACAAAAAGAGATTCTATCACATTACGAGAGGTCTTAGCAAAAAATAAAGGAACGAAACAGTTTGTACAAGTTTTTGCTACGTATTGCCCTGTAAGTCAAGATAGTTTTAAAGATGTTGCCGCATTACAAGAGGAGAATCCGTCAATTAAATATGTTTTTTTGTCAGTAGACCATTCTTATTTCGACTGGAAAAGAGGACTTGATAATATTAAAGTAAAAGGCCAACATTATTACATCCCTAAGAAAGGAAAAGGAAAGTTAGGAGCATTTTTAAAACTAAAAACAATTCCTAGGTTTATGATTATTGATGAAAAAGGAGAAATTAAACTTTTTAAATCGTCAAGTGTGTCTAATAAAATTAAAAATAAGATTAAATAAGTATGAAAAAAAGTATCGTATTAGTTTTTATAACAATGCTGTTAGTAGGCTGTTCTGTTGAAAACCCTACCGAGTTTTCTGAACAAGCATTAAACGACGTTTTTACGTCTATAAATAACGAAGAAGTAAAGTTCAAAGAAATTTTAGCCAAAAATAAAGGTAAAAAAATAGTGATTGATGTTTGGGCTTCTTGGTGTAAGGATTGCCTTGAAAACTTACCGGATGTTAAAAAGCAGCAAGAAAAAAATAGCGACGTTGTATATTTATACCTTTCGTTAGATAGAGATTTAGATTCATGGAAAGAGGGGGTTAAAAGACTAAAGTTAAAAGGCCAACATTACTTTATGAAGTCTGGTTGGGAAGGTAGTTTCGCAAAGTTTTTAGGCTTAAGTTGGATTCCTCGTTATTTATTGATTAATGAAGAAGGTAAAATAGTTGTTTTTAATAAAACCAAAGTAACGGACAATATAATTGTTAATGAATTAAAAAAATAACGTATTTTTAGCAGCTATATTTCATTAAAATATAAAAACCATGAAAAAAATTATTTACCTCTTCGTTTTTGTTTTACTAGTATCTTGTAACAGCAAGAGGCCAGCGGCCTTCCCTGAAGGTGTTTTAAATGAAAAATTTTTAACATTAGATGAAGAATCAATAACGTTTAAAGAAATTTTAGCGAAACATAAAGGGAAGAAAATAATGTTCGAACTTTGTGCTTCGTGGTGTGCAGAATGCATTCTAGGAATACCAGCAATAAAAAAGTTGAAAGCAGAAAATCCTGAGGTTGTCTTTGTATTTTTATCAATAGATAAAACAATTGAGCAGTGGAAAAAAGGGAAAGAACGATTTTTTAATATAGAAGGAGATCATTATTTCTTGCCAACATCTCTTAAAGGTGGCTTTGCAAAAGGGCTGGGTATAAAAGATGTACCAACTTATATGGTAGTTAATGAATTAGGTATTACATCTTTAGCGCATGTAGCAGAGTCTAATGATCCGAGAATAGAAGCTGCATTAAAACAGTAATAAGAATATAAATTATAAAGTGATTTTGAGAAAAAAGATAGTTGCAGGTAATTGGAAGATGAACAAAAATATTGATGACACTAAAACGTTAATCAAGCAGATAAAAAAGGGCACAAAAAAACAATTAAGAGAAGATGTAAGAGTAATTATTGCACCTAGTTTTGTGAATTTAAATACAGCAATTAAAAGAACTAAAAAATCTGAAATTGAAGTAGCAGCTCAAAATATGCACCAATCTCAAAGTGGTGCTTTTACAGGCGAGGTTTCTGCCGATATGCTAACTTCTTTAGGATTAAACCTTGTTATTCTTGGTCATTCAGAGCGTAGAGAATATTTCGGAGAAACAAATGAGGTTCTTGCTCAAAAAGTAACCGCAGCATTAGAAAATAATTTAGAAATAATTTTTTGTTTTGGAGAGGTTTTAGAAGATCGAAAATCAGAAAATCATTTTAAAGTTGTTGAAAATCAATTAAAAAAAGGATTATTTCATTTAAATAAAAGTGATTTTTCTAAAGTTATATTAGCTTACGAACCAGTTTGGGCAATTGGTACTGGTGAAACAGCATCGCCAGAGCAAGCACAAGAAATGCATGCTTTTGTTAGAGAAATTATGGCAAAAGAATATGGGAGTGAAGTAGCTGAAAATATTTCAATTTTATATGGTGGAAGTGTAAAGCCAGCAAATGCAAAAGAAATTTTTTCGAAAACAGATGTTGACGGCGGCTTAATCGGCGGAGCAGCCTTAAAAGCTGATGATTTTATAGCGATAATTAAATCAATTTAATGGATAATATTTATATAGAGTATATTTTTGATATAACACCTAAAGAACCAGGAACAGAAATTTTAATCGCCGAATTAGGTGAAGTTGGTTTTGAAAGTTTTGTAGAAAATGAAACAGGTGTTACAGCATACATTCAAAAAAACGATTGGAAAGAAAATATATTAGAAGATATTTTTATTTTAAAATCTGATGTATTTTCAATCGATTTTAAACACAATGAAATCGCACAAACAAATTGGAATGCCGAGTGGGAAAAGAACTTTAATCAAATTCAGGTTGATGATTTGGTAAGTATTAGAGCGCCATTTCATGAAAACCCAAACTTAAAGTACGACATTATTATAGAACCAAAAATGAGTTTTGGTACAGGGCATCATGAAACAACACATATGATGGTGCAACATTTAATTAATTTAAATGTAACTAATAAAAAGGTGTTAGATATGGGGTGCGGAACCGGAATTTTAGCAATTTTTGCCGAAATGAAAGGAGCTAACCCAATTGATGCTATAGATATTGATGCTTGGTGTTACGAAAATTCGTTAGAAAACGTTCAAAGAAACGGCTGTGAAAATATTACCGTTTATGAAGGTGATTCTTCTCTTTTAATGAATAAAAAGTATGACGTTATCATTGCAAATATTAATCGTAATATTTTGTTAAGCGATATGAAAATATATACAAGTTGCTTAAACGAAAACGGAGTTTTATTGTTAAGTGGATTCTATAAAGAAGATATTTCTATTATAGATGCTGAGGTGTCAAAGCACGGTTTAACATTAAATAAAACAATTAACAGAAATAATTGGGTAGCTTTGCAGTATCAAAAATAGCGTAGATGAGTACAATAGAAAAAATACAAGAAGAGCTAGATGTCTTAATTGAAGAAACAAAAAAGCATGAAATTATTTTGCATAATGATGATGTAAATACTTTCGATCATGTAATTGATAGCTTAGTAGATGTTTGTGAGCATACTTTAGAGCAAGCAGAACAATGTTCGTTTTTGGTTCATTATAAAGGAAAATGCGCTGTAAAAACAGGGGGTTATAAAGAGTTAGAGGCTATGTGTTCTAAATTGTTACAATTAGGTTTATCAGCAGAGATCGTTTAGTATGGAAAATGTTTTTAGATATTATGAGTTCTCTGATTTTGTAAAAGACAAATCAGAAGCTTTTTCAGGAAATGACATATGTTTTTCAATATTAAACGAACAACATTTTTTAATATTCGAAAAAAATAAAGAAACCTATAACTTATATGTTTCAAAGTATAAATCAAAACACGAAGTTGGTTTAAAACCACCTGAAATAGTAGAGTTGTTAATTAATGACTATGATAAAGCATTGCCAGAGCATCGTATAATTTTAAGAAAATATTTAGATTAAAAAACCTCAAAAAAACTTTTTTGAGGTTTTTTTTGTTTTTGTTGTGACTATTTAAAAAAAAGAGTGTCATAACTATTGTTGGTAACCACCAAATACCCCTTAAAGTAAATACCTCATTATAGCTTCTCTTAGTAAGAGCACAAGCCCTTGTGGTTCTTTTTAGAACAAACCTGAAAAGAGAAGCTTTCTATCATTTTTTTAGATTAAGTTTAGTTGTTTTGTTAATAAAAATTAGGCGCAGTAAGTTTTTAAATGTATTTACCTGTTGTTTTACGTTATATTTGCTATTAGTTTATTCAAGGCTAGTTAGTTATGGTTTTTTTTAGTTATCCGTTATTAATTACTGCTTAGAGGTATGGGATTAAAGTTGTTTGTGAAATGTTAATAAAAACATAAAGTTTTTATTTTTTTTTAGTATTTTTGTTTGTATTGGGTTTGTTTAAGAGAGGGTTTGTAGGTTTATAACCTTTTTAGCGACAAAATAAATAATTAGAAAACGATTTTTTATTAAAACCAAATGTTTG
Organism: Tenacibaculum sp. SM2510; assembly: GCF_057002845.1. Lineage (NCBI taxonomy): Bacteria > Pseudomonadati > Bacteroidota > Flavobacteriia > Flavobacteriales > Flavobacteriaceae > Tenacibaculum > Tenacibaculum sp. SM2510. Next base: position 1,166,848 of record NZ_CP192703.1, on the reverse strand, counting down.
GTTTTATCGTATATATATAATACAGCAATAAAATGCTGGGAATAATTTTAAAGTGCTTTTTATGAAAAAAAAATACCATTTAAGTCCTCGGAATGTAGCATCTATATTACTTATTTTTTTATTCGTTACCATCTTTTCTTATGGTAACCCTACTAACCCTATTAAAACTATTAACTCTACTGAGTTTATTAGTCCTAGTTGGTGGAAAGGTTACTTAGAAAAAAATACAATAAGCACAACCTCGGTAAGCATTTCTTCAGCAATGTTTGCTGCGCCGGTGGTAGATTTAAATACAGGTACAGCAGGTATTAATTCGGTTTCAGTAGGTCAGCCAGCAACAGCAACTGAATATAATGTCCACACGGCTTCGGTTACATCCGATACAGGTTTTATTAAGTCGGCGCAAATAACGGTTACTGGGGTAATCGATCCTACTGAATTTACTTATATAAATAGTGCAGATGGTAACACTAATGGTGGAACGCCTGTAACTTTTACCTATGGTAGTGCAGGAACAAATCAAACACATTATTTTTTATACGGAGTAACTCTTATTAGAATTACGCAAACAGGGCTCACAACGTTTGATATTATTGCGGTAGATGGAGTTGCTACGAATACCCCTGTAATCATGCCAGTAGGTGTGATGCAATTGGTTTTAAACGATTTTAGCTTTGGTACTTTCGATGATCCATTTACAAAAGGATATACCATTTATAATGTTACTGTAACTGATGAGGCAGATATTCAATCAGCGGTAGCACGTACGTATATTGGTTCTCGTTTAGATACTGAAGCAAACTATGTAGCAGATGATGCCAATACCATCTCAGCAGGTAGTACAGGTACAATTTCGGGTGACATTACAACAAATGATGATGAAATAGACCCAGGTAACTTTCCTCACCAGGTTTTAGATGTAAACTTATATACATCAGCTATAGGTGTGCCTTATAAAACGCTATTTGGTTCTATTACAATGCAAGCAGATGGTACCTATACCTACGATGTAGATGAAACAGATCCAACAGTAACAGGGCTTAATGACCTTGAAATATTACAAGATATTTTTTCATACACAATAACAGATAACGCTGCTATTCAAGATACAGGTATTTTAACTATTAATATTGTAGGGGTTACAGATGCACCAAATGCATTAGATAATGAAGATAGTGTAACAGTAAATGTTAGCAACACAGCAATAGGTAATATTATAACCGATGCAGGACCATTAGGAGCAGATGCTATTGATAGAGGGTTGTCTACACTAGTTTGGGAAAATGAGTATGCTAATCAAGCGTTAATAGCAGGAACAACAAGAGTTGTTGATGGGGTTACATTAAATTTCACGAATAATACAGATGCTAGCTTAGGTCCTTCAGCAATTAACCAAGCAGTATTAACAGCTAATACCAACGGAGGGCACACAGGATATTTACTATATCAAATTGATGCTCCTTCGACTCCTGTAGCTGGAGCAAAATCAGAGGTGGTTATTGATTTTGACCAAGCTGTTTTTAATTTAGGATTTTTACTGGTTGATACCGATTATTCTCAAGGAGATACGTGGCAAGATCAATTTACGGTAGAAGGAAGTTTAGCAGGTACACCTGTAGATTTTAGTTATGTAACAACTGCAGGAGTAGTAGATACAGGAGCTCCAACCTTTTACGGTACAGGTTCTGCGCCAACAACTGAAGCTACAGGAAATATAAATGTGGTGTTTACGGGGGCAATAAACCAATTGAGAATAAGTTACAATTACGGGCCTGATGTTACTAACCTTGATCCAGAGGCTCAAATCGGTGGAATCTCAGATATTTTTTGGGAGGGCGCTTCAACTATTTCTATAACCGAGTTAGGTTTAGATGTAGTTAGCTCATCACCAGCTAACGTTGGTGTTTCTTATGCAGGGTTATACGGTACAATAACCGTAAACTCAGACGGAAGTTATTCTTATGCGGTAGATACTGGTAACTCAACAGTTTACAATTTACCATTAGGAAGTACCCTTACCGAAAATTTTTACTACATTTTATCTGATGGTACAAGCACCGATGATGCTAATTTAATAATCACGATAAACGGTACTGCCGTAGATTCTGATGGAGACGGTGTGGTAGATAGCCAAGATTTAGATGATGATAACGATGGTATTTTAGATACCTCAGAAGGAGCTTGTACAACAAACAGGTATCTTATATCTGGTGGAGACGGAGGAAGCACTACTAGTTTTAGTGAAACAGATGTTTCTTTTGCTATTTTTGATTTTGATTACATAGACAACTCTGTAGCGATAGAAGTAAATGGAGGAGGCTTAAATGCCAATAATATACTACAATTAGAAAATTTTATAAATGCTGGAGAGGTAATTATGGAATTTGCCTCAGACAATTCTTTGATGGGAACACCTTGGACGGCAAATTCAAATAGTTTGCCAAGATTACAGGTAGAAATTAATTCTGCAGGAGCCGTAATCGTTAGGGGTACCAGATCAACAACTTCAACATCTTTAGAGTTAATGCAAATAAGAGGAGGTGGGGCTTTTAATACCATTTCATTTTTAGCAGGTACAAATAGCTTTAATGTTATAAACCCTGATGCTTCAGGGCCAGATAGTATTAGTGGTTTAGCTACAATTTATTCCACTTGTGTTGATACAGATGGAGACAGCATACCAGATTATTTAGATACCGATTCAGACAACGATGGTTGTTTTGATGCTGTAGAAGGAGATGAAGATGTAAATGTATCAGATTTGTCAGCAGGAGCAATCAGCGGAGGAGTTGATGCTAATGGTGTTCCTAATTTAGTGAACTCTGGAGGTACAGCCGATATTGGTGCAGATCAAGGGCAGGGGAATACAGCGAACGTAACCACTGTTAACCCCACAGTAAATGCAGGAACCATAAGTGGAGGTACAGAAGTTTGTACTACACAAACGCTTAACTTAACCTCTGATGGAGATGCAGGAGGAACCTGGACTAGTTCAAATACAGCGGTAGCTACTGTAAATTCATCAGGAGTCGTAACAGGTGTTAGCGCAGGTTCATCGACTATTACCTATACTGTTACTTCAGTAGGGGGCTGTGCAGAAGAAGCAACAGAAACTGTAACGGTTAATGCTTTAGACGATGCAGGTTTTAATTACAGCGCAGCAGCTTATTGTGCAGATGCATCGGACCCAACACCTACGATTACAGGATTAGCAGGCGGAACATTTAGTTCATCAGCGGGCTTGAACATTACAGCAGGAACAGGAGCGATTGATGTTAGTACATCAACACCAGGGGCATATACAGTAACGTATACTACGTCAGGAACGTGCCCAAACAGCTCTGATGTAGCAGTAACAATTAATGCAACACCAGCTACACCAACAATCACAGTAGTAGATAACTGTAATGGTACTAGTACATTAACTGCAGGTAACTATACAGGAAGTTTATTATGGAGTACAGCGGAAACAACAGAAAGTATAACAGTCAGTAACACAGCAACATATACAGTAACACAAACAATAAGTGGTTGTGAAAGTAATGCTGCTTCTGAAGATTCGATTATAGTGTGTCAACCAACAGTAACGGCAATCACAGATGCGAGTGCAACAGAGGAAAGCCCAGTAGAGTTTCCATTCACGTTAAGCAATGCCAGTGCAGTGGCGGTAGACTATACGTTTACCTTAACCAACGGAACAGCAGGAACAGCAGATTATACCACTACAGATGTTGTGGTAACGGTTCCAGCAGGAGCAACCACAGGAACAGTAAGTGTACCAACGACATTAGATACGATTGATGAGGCAGATGAAACATTTACAGTTGCTAATGGGGCTATAAATGCCACAGGAACAATTGTGGATAATGACGCAGCACCAACAGTAACGGCAATCACAGATGCGAGTGCAACAGAGGAAAGCCCAGTAGAGTTTCCATTCACGTTAAGCAATGCCAGTGCAGTGGCGGTAGACTATACGTTTACCTTAACCAACGGAACAGCAGGAACAGCAGATTATACCACTACAGATGTTGTGGTAACGGTTCCAGCAGGAGCAACCACAGGAACAGTAAGTGTACCAACGACATTAGATACGATTGATGAGGCAGATGAAACATTTACAGTTGCTAATGGGGCTATAAATGCCACAGGAACAATTGTGGATAATGACGCAGCACCAACAGTAACGGCAATCACAGATGCGAGTGCAACAGAGGAAAGCCCAGTAGAGTTTCCATTCACGTTAAGCAATGCCAGTGCAGTGGCGGTAGACTATACGTTTACCTTAACCAACGGAACAGCAGGAACAGCAGATTATACCACTACAGATGTTGTGGTAACGGTTCCAGCAGGAGCAACCACAGGAACAGTAAGTGTACCAACGACATTAGATACGATTGATGAGGCAGATGAGACATTTACAGTTGCTAATGGGGCTATAAATGCCACAGGAACAATTGTGGATAATGACGCAGCACCAACAGTAACGGCAATCACAGATGCGAGTGCAACAGAGGAAAGCCCAGTAGAGTTTCCATTCACGTTAAGCAATGCCAGTGCAGTGGCGGTAGACTATACGTTTACCTTAACCAACGGAACAGCAGGAGCAGCAGATTATACCACTACAGATGTTGTGGTAACGGTTCCAGCAGGAGCAACCACAGGAACAGTAAGTGTACCAACGACATTAGATACGATTGATGAGGCAGATGAAACATTTACAGTTGCTAATGGGGCTATAAATGCCACAGGAACAATTGTGGATAATGACGCAGCACCAACAGTAACGGCAATCACAGATGCGAGTGCAACAGAGGAAAGCCCAGTAGAGTTTCCATTCACGTTAAGCAATGCCAGTGCAGTGGCGGTAGACTATACGTTTACCTTAACCAACGGAACAGCAGGAACAGCAGATTATACCACTACAGATGTTGTGGTAACGGTTCCAGCAGGAGCAACCACAGGAACAGTAAGTGTACCAACGACATTAGATACGATTGATGAGGCAGATGAAACATTTACAGTTGCTAATGGGGCTATAAATGCCACAGGAACAATTGTGGATAATGACGCAGCACCAACAGTAACGGCAATCACAGATGCGAGTGCAACAGAGGAAAGCCCAGTAGAGTTTCCATTCACGTTAAGCAATGCCAGTGCAGTGGCGGTAGACTATACGTTTACCTTAACCAACGGAACAGCAGGAGCAGCAGATTATACCACTACAGATGTTGTGGTAACGGTTCCAGCAGGAGCAACCACAGGAACAGTAAGTGTACCAACGACATTAGATACGATTGATGAGGCAGATGAAACATTTACAGTTGCTAATGGGGCTATAAATGCCACAGGAACAATTGTGGATAATGACGCAGTACCAACAGTAACGGCAATCACAGATGCGAGTGCAACAGAGGAAAGCCCAGTAGAGTTTCCATTCACGTTAAGCAATGCCAGTGCAGTAGCGGTAGACTATACGTTTACCTTAACCAACGGAACAGCAGGAACAGCAGATTATACCACTACAGATGTTGTGGTAACGGTTCCAGCAGGAGCAACCACAGGAACAGTAAGTGTACCAACGACATTAGATACGATTGATGAGGCAGATGAAACATTTACAGTTGCTAATGGGGCTATAAATGCCACAGGAACAATTGTGGATAATGACGCAGCACCAACAGTAACGGCAATCACAGATGCGAGTGCAACAGAGGAAAGCCCAGTAGAGTTTCCATTCACGTTAAGCAATGCCAGTGCAGTGGCGGTAGACTATACGTTTACCTTAACCAACGGAACAGCAGGAGCAGCAGATTATACCACTACAGATGTTGTGGTAACGGTTCCAGCAGGAGCAACCACAGGAACAGTAAGTGTACCAACGACATTAGATACGATTGATGAGGCAGATGAAACATTTACAGTTGCTAATGGGGCTATAAATGCCACAGGAACAATTGTGGATAATGACGCAGCACCAACAGTAACGGCAATCACAGATGCGAGTGCAACAGAGGAAAGCCCAGTAGAGTTTCCATTCACGTTAAGCAATGCCAGTGCAGTGGCGGTAGACTATACGTTTACCTTAACCAACGGAACAGCAGGAACAGCAGATTATACCACTACAGATGTTGTGGTAACGGTTCCAGCAGGAGCAACCACAGGAACAGTAAGTGTACCAACGACATTAGATACGATTGATGAGGCAGATGAAACATTTACAGTTGCTAATGGGGCTATAAATGCCACAGGAACAATTGTGGATAATGACGCAGCACCAACAGTAACGGCAATCACAGATGCGAGTGCAACAGAGGAAAGCCCAGTAGAGTTTCCATTCACGTTAAGCAATGCCAGTGCAGTGGCGGTAGACTATACGTTTACCTTAACCAACGGAACAGCAGGAACAGCAGATTATACCACTACAGATGTTGTGGTAACGGTTCCAGCAGGAGCAACCACAGGAACAGTAAGTGTACCAACGACATTAGATACGATTGATGAGGCAGATGAAACATTTACAGTTGCTAATGGGGCTATAAATGCCACAGGAACAATTGTGGATAATGACGCAGCACCAACAGTAACGGCAATCACAGATGCGAGTGCAACAGAGGAAAGCCCAGTAGAGTTTCCATTCACGTTAAGCAATGCCAGTGCAGTGGCGGTAGACTATACGTTTACCTTAACCAACGGAACAGCAGGAACAGCAGATTATACCACTACAGATGTTGTGGTAACGGTTCCAGCAGGAGCAACCACAGGAACAGTAAGTGTACCAACGACATTAGATACGATTGATGAGGCAGATGAAACATTTACAGTTGCTAATGGGGCTATAAATGCCACAGGAACAATTGTGGATAATGACGCAGCACCAACAGTAACGGCAATCACAGATGCGAGTGCAACAGAGGAAAGCCCAGTAGAGTTTCCATTCACGTTAAGCAATGCCAGTGCAGTGGCGGTAGACTATACGTTTACCTTAACCAACGGAACAGCAGGAGCAGCAGATTATACCACTACAGATGTTGTGGTAACGGTTCCAGCAGGAGCAACCACAGGAACAGTAAGTGTACCAACGACATTAGATACGATTGATGAGGCAGATGAAACATTTACAGTTGCTAATGGGGCTATAAATGCCACAGGAACAATTGTGGATAATGACGCAGCACCAACAGTAACGGCAATCACAGATGCGAGTGCAACAGAGGAAAGCCCAGTAGAGTTTCCATTCACGTTAAGCAATGCCAGTGCAGTGGCGGTAGACTATACGTTTACCTTAACCAACGGAACAGCAGGAGCAGCAGATTATACCACTACAGATGTTGTGGTAACGGTTCCAGCAGGAGCAACCACAGGAACAGTAAGTGTACCAACGACATTAGATACGATTGATGAGGCAGATGAAACATTTACAGTTGCTAATGGGGCTATAAATGCCACAGGAACAATTGTGGATAATGACGCAGCACCAACAGTAACGGCAATCACAGATGCGAGTGCAACAGAGGAAAGCCCAGTAGAGTTTCCATTCACGTTAAGCAATGCCAGTGCAGTGGCGGTAGACTATACGTTTACCTTAACCAACGGAACAGCAGGAACAGCAGATTATACCACTACAGATGTTGTGGTAACGGTTCCAGCAGGAGCAACCACAGGAACAGTAAGTGTACCAACGACATTAGATACGATTGATGAGGCAGATGAAACATTTACAGTTGCTAATGGGGCTATAAATGCCACAGGAACAATTGTGGATAATGACGCAGCACCAACAGTAACGGCAATCACAGATGCGAGTGCAACAGAGGAAAGCCCAGTAGAGTTTCCATTCACGTTAAGCAATGCCAGTGCAGTGGCGGTAGACTATACGTTTACCTTAACCAACGGAACAGCAGGAGCAGCAGATTATACCACTACAGATGTTGTGGTAACGGTTCCAGCAGGAGCAACCACAGGAACAGTAAGTGTACCAACGACATTAGATACGATTGATGAGGCAGATGAAACATTTACAGTTGCTAATGGGGCTATAAATGCCACAGGAACAATTGTGGATAATGACGCAGCACCAACAGTAACGGCAATCACAGATGCGAGTGCAACAGAGGAAAGCCCAGTAGAGTTTCCATTCACGTTAAGCAATGCCAGTGCAGTGGCGGTAGACTATACGTTTACCTTAACCAACGGAACAGCAGGAACAGCAGATTATACCACTACAGATGTTGTGGTAACGGTTCCAGCAGGAGCAACCACAGGAACAGTAAGTGTACCAACGACATTAGATACGATTGATGAGGCAGATGAAACATTTACAGTTGCTAATGGGGCTATAAATGCCACAGGAACAATTGTGGATAATGACGCAGCACCAACAGTAACGGCAATCACAGATGCGAGTGCAACAGAGGAAAGCCCAGTAGAGTTTCCATTCACGTTAAGCAATGCCAGTGCAGTGGCGGTAGACTATACGTTTACCTTAACCAACGGAACAGCAGGAACAGCAGATTATACCACTACAGATGTTGTGGTAACGGTTCCAGCAGGAGCAACCACAGGAACAGTAAGTGTACCAACGACATTAGATACGATTGATGAGGCAGATGAAACATTTACAGTTGCTAATGGGGCTATAAATGCCACAGGAACAATTGTGGATAATGACGCAGCACCAACAGTAACGGCAATCACAGATGCGAGTGCAACAGAGGAAAGCCCAGTAGAGTTTCCATTCACGTTAAGCAATGCCAGTGCAGTGGCGGTAGACTATACGTTTACCTTAACCAACGGAACAGCAGGAGCAGCAGATTATACCACTACAGATGTTGTGGTAACGGTTCCAGCAGGAGCAACCACAGGAACAGTAAGTGTACCAACGACATTAGATACGATTGATGAGGCAGATGAGACATTTACAGTTGCTAATGGGGCTATAAATGCCACAGGAACAATTGTGGATAATGACGCAGCACCAACAGTAACGGCAATCACAGATGCGAGTGCAACAGAGGAAAGCCCAGTAGAGTTTCCATTCACGTTAAGCAATGCCAGTGCAGTGGCGGTAGACTATACGTTTACCTTAACCAACGGAACAGCAGGAGCAGCAGATTATACCACTACAGATGTTGTGGTAACGGTTCCAGCAGGAGCAACCACAGGAACAGTAAGTGTACCAACGACATTAGATACGATTGATGAGGCAGATGAAACATTTACAGTTGCTAATGGGGCTATAAATGCCACAGGAACAATTGTGGATAATGACGCAGCACCAACAGTAACGGCAATCACAGATGCGAGTGCAACAGAGGAAAGCCCAGTAGAGTTTCCATTCACGTTAAGCAATGCCAGTGCAGTGGCGGTAGACTATACGTTTACCTTAACCAACGGAACAGCAGGAACAGCAGATTATACCACTACAGATGTTGTGGTAACGGTTCCAGCAGGAGCAACCACAGGAACAGTAAGTGTACCAACGACATTAGATACGATTGATGAGGCAGATGAAACATTTACAGTTGCTAATGGGGCTATAAATGCCACAGGAACAATTGTGGATAATGACGCAGCACCAACAGTAACGGCAATCACAGATGCGAGTGCAACAGAGGAAAGCCCAGTAGAGTTTCCATTCACGTTAAGCAATGCCAGTGCAGTGGCGGTAGACTATACGTTTACCTTAACCAACGGAACAGCAGGAACAGCAGATTATACCACTACAGATGTTGTGGTAACGGTTCCAGCAGGAGCAACCACAGGAACAGTAAGTGTACCAACGACATTAGATACGATTGATGAGGCAGATGAAACATTTACAGTTGCTAATGGGGCTATAAATGCCACAGGAACAATTGTGGATAATGACGCAGCACCAACAGTAACGGCAATCACAGATGCGAGTGCAACAGAGGAAAGCCCAGTAGAGTTTCCATTCACGTTAAGCAATGCCAGTGCAGTGGCGGTAGACTATACGTTTACCTTAACCAACGGAACAGCAGGAACAGCAGATTATACCACTACAGATGTTGTGGTAACGGTTCCAGCAGGAGCAACCACAGGAACAGTAAGTGTACCAACGACATTAGATACGATTGATGAGGCAGATGAAACATTTACAGTTGCTAATGGGGCTATAAATGCCACAGGAACAATTGTGGATAATGACGCAGCACCAACAGTAACGGCAATCACAGATGCGAGTGCAACAGAGGAAAGCCCAGTAGAGTTTCCATTCACGTTAAGCAATGCCAGTGCAGTGGCGGTAGACTATACGTTTACCTTAACCAACGGAACAGCAGGAGCAGCAGATTATACCACTACAGATGTTGTGGTAACGGTTCCAGCAGGAGCAACCACAGGAACAGTAAGTGTACCAACGACATTAGATACGATTGATGAGGCAGATGAAACATTTACAGTTGCTAATGGGGCTATAAATGCCACAGGAACAATTGTGGATAATGACGCAGCACCAACAGTAACGGCAATCACAGATGCGAGTGCAACAGAGGAAAGCCCAGTAGAGTTTCCATTCACGTTAAGCAATGCCAGTGCAGTGGCGGTAGACTATACGTTTACCTTAACCAACGGAACAGCAGGAACAGCAGATTATACCACTACAGATGTTGTGGTAACGGTTCCAGCAGGAGCAACCACAGGAACAGTAAGTGTACCAACGACATTAGATACGATTGATGAGGCAGATGAAACATTTACAGTTGCTAATGGGGCTATAAATGCCACAGGAACAATTGTGGATAATGACGCAGCACCAACAGTAACGGCAATCACAGATGCGAGTGCAACAGAGGAAAGCCCAGTAGAGTTTCCATTCACGTTAAGCAATGCCAGTGCAGTAGCGGTAGACTATACGTTTACCTTAACCAACGGAACAGCAGGAACAGCAGATTATACCACTACAGATGTTGTGGTAACGGTTCCAGCAGGAGCAACCACAGGAACAGTAAGTGTACCAACGACATTAGATACGATTGATGAGGCAGATGAAACATTTACAGTTGCTAATGGGGCTATAAATGCCACAGGAACAATTGTGGATAATGACGCAGCACCAACAGTAACGGCAATCACAGATGCGAGTGCAACAGAGGAAAGCCCAGTAGAGTTTCCATTCACGTTAAGCAATGCCAGTGCAGTGGCGGTAGACTATACGTTTACCTTAACCAACGGAACAGCAGGAACAGCAGATTATACCACTACAGATGTTGTGGTAACGGTTCCAGCAGGAGCAACCACAGGAACAGTAAGTGTACCAACGACATTAGATACGATTGATGAGGCAGATGAAACATTTACAGTTGCTAATGGGGCTATAAATGCCACAGGAACAATTGTGGATAATGACGCAGCACCAACAGTAACGGCAATCACAGATGCGAGTGCAACAGAGGAAAGCCCAGTAGAGTTTCCATTCACGTTAAGCAATGCCAGTGCAGTGGCGGTAGACTATACGTTTACCTTAACCAACGGAACAGCAGGAACAGCAGATTATACCACTACAGATGTTGTGGTAACGGTTCCAGCAGGAGCAACCACAGGAACAGTAAGTGTACCAACGACATTAGATACGATTGATGAGGCAGATGAAACATTTACAGTTGCTAATGGGGCTATAAATGCCACAGGAACAATTGTGGATAATGACGCAGCACCAACAGTAACGGCAATCACAGATGCGAGTGCAACAGAGGAAAGCCCAGTAGAGTTTCCATTCACGTTAAGCAATGCCAGTGCAGTGGCGGTAGACTATACGTTTACCTTAACCAACGGAACAGCAGGAACAGCAGATTATACCACTACAGATGTTGTGGTAACGGTTCCAGCAGGAGCAACCACAGGAACAGTAAGTGTACCAACGACATTAGATACGATTGATGAGGCAGATGAGACATTTACAGTTGCTAATGGGGCTATAAATGCCACAGGAACAATTGTGGATAATGACGCAGCACCAACAGTAACGGCAATCACAGATGCGAGTGCAACAGAGGAAAGCCCAGTAGAGTTTCCATTCACGTTAAGCAATGCCAGTGCAGTGGCGGTAGACTATACGTTTACCTTAACCAACGGAACAGCAGGAGCAGCAGATTATACCACTACAGATGTTGTGGTAACGGTTCCAGCAGGAGCAACCACAGGAACAGTAAGTGTACCAACGACATTAGATACGATTGATGAGGCAGATGAAACATTTACAGTTGCTAATGGGGCTATAAATGCCACAGGAACAATTGTGGATAATGACGCAGCACCAACAGTAACGGCAATCACAGATGCGAGTGCAACAGAGGAAAGCCCAGTAGAGTTTCCATTCACGTTAAGCAATGCCAGTGCAGTGGCGGTAGACTATACGTTTACCTTAACCAACGGAACAGCAGGAACAGCAGATTATACCACTACAGATGTTGTGGTAACGGTTCCAGCAGGAGCAACCACAGGAACAGTAAGTGTACCAACGACATTAGATACGATTGATGAGGCAGATGAAACATTTACAGTTGCTAATGGGGCTATAAATGCCACAGGAACAATTGTGGATAATGACGCAGCACCAACAGTAACGGCAATCACAGATGCGAGTGCAACAGAGGAAAGCCCAGTAGAGTTTCCATTCACGTTAAGCAATGCCAGTGCAGTGGCGGTAGACTATACGTTTACCTTAACCAACGGAACAGCAGGAGCAGCAGATTATACCACTACAGATGTTGTGGTAACGGTTCCAGCAGGAGCAACCACAGGAACAGTAAGTGTACCAACGACATTAGATACGATTGATGAGGCAGATGAAACATTTACAGTTGCTAATGGGGCTATAAATGCCACAGGAACAATTGTGGATAATGACGCAGTACCAACAGTAACGGCAATCACAGATGCGAGTGCAACAGAGGAAAGCCCAGTAGAGTTTCCATTCACGTTAAGCAATGCCAGTGCAGTAGCGGTAGACTATACGTTTACCTTAACCAACGGAACAGCAGGAACAGCAGATTATACCACTACAGATGTTGTGGTAACGGTTCCAGCAGGAGCAACCACAGGAACAGTAAGTGTACCAACGACATTAGATACGATTGATGAGGCAGATGAAACATTTACAGTTGCTAATGGGGCTATAAATGCCACAGGAACAATTGTGGATAATGACGCAGCACCAACAGTAACGGCAATCACAGATGCGAGTGCAACAGAGGAAAGCCCAGTAGAGTTTCCATTCACGTTAAGCAATGCCAGTGCAGTGGCGGTAGACTATACGTTTACCTTAACCAACGGAACAGCAGGAGCAGCAGATTATACCACTACAGATGTTGTGGTAACGGTTCCAGCAGGAGCAACCACAGGAACAGTAAGTGTACCAACGACATTAGATACGATTGATGAGGCAGATGAAACATTTACAGTTGCTAATGGGGCTATAAATGCCACAGGAACAATTGTGGATAATGACGCAGCACCAACAGTAACGGCAATCACAGATGCGAGTGCAACAGAGGAAAGCCCAGTAGAGTTTCCATTCACGTTAAGCAATGCCAGTGCAGTGGCGGTAGACTATACGTTTACCTTAACCAACGGAACAGCAGGAACAGCAGATTATACCACTACAGATGTTGTGGTAACGGTTCCAGCAGGAGCAACCACAGGAACAGTAAGTGTACCAACGACATTAGATACGATTGATGAGGCAGATGAAACATTTACAGTTGCTAATGGGGCTATAAATGCCACAGGAACAATTGTGGATAATGACGCAGCACCAACAGTAACGGCAATCACAGATGCGAGTGCAACAGAGGAAAGCCCAGTAGAGTTTCCATTCACGTTAAGCAATGCCAGTGCAGTGGCGGTAGACTATACGTTTACCTTAACCAACGGAACAGCAGGAACAGCAGATTATACCACTACAGATGTTGTGGTAACGGTTCCAGCAGGAGCAACCACAGGAACAGTAAGTGTACCAACGACATTAGATACGATTGATGAGGCAGATGAAACATTTACAGTTGCTAATGGGGCTATAAATGCCACAGGAACAATTGTGGATAATGACGCAGCACCAACAGTAACGGCAATCACAGATGCGAGTGCAACAGAGGAAAGCCCAGTAGAGTTTCCATTCACGTTAAGCAATGCCAGTGCAGTGGCGGTAGACTATACGTTTACCTTAACCAACGGAACAGCAGGAACAGCAGATTATACCACTACAGATGTTGTGGTAACGGTTCCAGCAGGAGCAACCACAGGAACAGTAAGTGTACCAACGACATTAGATACGATTGATGAGGCAGATGAGACATTTACAGTTGCTAATGGGGCTATAAATGCCACAGGAACAATTGTGGATAATGACGCAGCACCAACAGTAACGGCAATCACAGATGCGAGTGCAACAGAGGAAAGCCCAGTAGAGTTTCCATTCACGTTAAGCAATGCCAGTGCAGTGGCGGTAGACTATACGTTTACCTTAACCAACGGAACAGCAGGAGCAGCAGATTATACCACTACAGATGTTGTGGTAACGGTTCCAGCAGGAGCAACCACAGGAACAGTAAGTGTACCAACGACATTAGATACGATTGATGAGGCAGATGAAACATTTACAGTTGCTAATGGGGCTATAAATGCCACAGGAACAATTGTGGATAATGACGCAGCACCAACAGTAACGGCAATCACAGATGCGAGTGCAACAGAGGAAAGCCCAGTAGAGTTTCCATTCACGTTAAGCAATGCCAGTGCAGTGGCGGTAGACTATACGTTTACCTTAACCAACGGAACAGCAGGAACAGCAGATTATACCACTACAGATGTTGTGGTAACGGTTCCAGCAGGAGCAACCACAGGAACAGTAAGTGTACCAACGACATTAGATACGATTGATGAGGCAGATGAAACATTTACAGTTGCTAATGGGGCTATAAATGCCACAGGAACAATTGTGGATAATGACGCAGCACCAACAGTAACGGCAATCACAGATGCGAGTGCAACAGAGGAAAGCCCAGTAGAGTTTCCATTCACGTTAAGCAATGCCAGTGCAGTGGCGGTAGACTATACGTTTACCTTAACCAACGGAACAGCAGGAGCAGCAGATTATACCACTACAGATGTTGTGGTAACGGTTCCAGCAGGAGCAACCACAGGAACAGTAAGTGTACCAACGACATTAGATACGATTGATGAGGCAGATGAAACATTTACAGTTGCTAATGGGGCTATAAATGCCACAGGAACAATTGTGGATAATGACGCAGTACCAACAGTAACGGCAATCACAGATGCGAGTGCAACAGAGGAAAGCCCAGTAGAGTTTCCATTCACGTTAAGCAATGCCAGTGCAGTAGCGGTAGACTATACGTTTACCTTAACCAACGGAACAGCAGGAACAGCAGATTATACCACTACAGATGTTGTGGTAACGGTTCCAGCAGGAGCAACCACAGGAACAGTAAGTGTACCAACGACATTAGATACGATTGATGAGGCAGATGAAACATTTACAGTTGCTAATGGGGCTATAAATGCCACAGGAACAATTGTGGATAATGACGCAGCACCAACAGTAACGGCAATCACAGATGCGAGTGCAACAGAGGAAAGCCCAGTAGAGTTTCCATTCACGTTAAGCAATGCCAGTGCAGTGGCGGTAGACTATACGTTTACCTTAACCAACGGAACAGCAGGAGCAGCAGATTATACCACTACAGATGTTGTGGTAACGGTTCCAGCAGGAGCAACCACAGGAACAGTAAGTGTACCAACGACATTAGATACGATTGATGAGGCAGATGAAACATTTACAGTTGCTAATGGGGCTATAAATGCCACAGGAACAATTGTGGATAATGACGCAGCACCAACAGTAACGGCAATCACAGATGCGAGTGCAACAGAGGAAAGCCCAGTAGAGTTTCCATTCACGTTAAGCAATGCCAGTGCAGTGGCGGTAGACTATACGTTTACCTTAACCAACGGAACAGCAGGAACAGCAGATTATACCACTACAGATGTTGTGGTAACGGTTCCAGCAGGAGCAACCACAGGAACAGTAAGTGTACCAACGACATTAGATACGATTGATGAGGCAGATGAAACATTTACAGTTGCTAATGGGGCTATAAATGCCACAGGAACAATTGTGGATAATGACGCAGCACCAACAGTAACGGCAATCACAGATGCGAGTGCAACAGAGGAAAGCCCAGTAGAGTTTCCATTCACGTTAAGCAATGCCAGTGCAGTGGCGGTAGACTATACGTTTACCTTAACCAACGGAACAGCAGGAACAGCAGATTATACCACTACAGATGTTGTGGTAACGGTTCCAGCAGGAGCAACCACAGGAACAGTAAGTGTACCAACGACATTAGATACGATTGATGAGGCAGATGAAACATTTACAGTTGCTAATGGGGCTATAAATGCCACAGGAACAATTGTGGATAATGACGCAGCACCAACAGTAACGGCAATCACAGATGCGAGTGCAACAGAGGAAAGCCCAGTAGAGTTTCCATTCACGTTAAGCAATGCCAGTGCAGTGGCGGTAGACTATACGTTTACCTTAACCAACGGAACAGCAGGAACAGCAGATTATACCACTACAGATGTTGTGGTAACGGTTCCAGCAGGAGCAACCACAGGAACAGTAAGTGTACCAACGACATTAGATACGATTGATGAGGCAGATGAAACATTTACAGTTGCTAATGGGGCTATAAATGCCACAGGAACAATTGTGGATAATGACGCAGCACCAACAGTAACGGCAATCACAGATGCGAGTGCAACAGAGGAAAGCCCAGTAGAGTTTCCATTCACGTTAAGCAATGCCAGTGCAGTGGCGGTAGACTATACGTTTACCTTAACCAACGGAACAGCAGGAGCAGCAGATTATACCACTACAGATGTTGTGGTAACGGTTCCAGCAGGAGCAACCACAGGAACAGTAAGTGTACCAACGACATTAGATACGATTGATGAGGCAGATGAAACATTTACAGTTGCTAATGGGGCTATAAATGCCACAGGAACAATTGTGGATAATGACGCAGCACCAACAGTAACGGCAATCACAGATGCGAGTGCAACAGAGGAAAGCCCAGTAGAGTTTCCATTCACGTTAAGCAATGCCAGTGCAGTGGCGGTAGACTATACGTTTACCTTAACCAACGGAACAGCAGGAGCAGCAGATTATACCACTACAGATGTTGTGGTAACGGTTCCAGCAGGAGCAACCACAGGAACAGTAAGTGTACCAACGACATTAGATACGATTGATGAGGCAGATGAAACATTTACAGTTGCTAATGGGGCTATAAATGCCACAGGAACAATTGTGGATAATGACGCAGCACCAACAGTAACGGCAATCACAGATGCGAGTGCAACAGAGGAAAGCCCAGTAGAGTTTCCATTCACGTTAAGCAATGCCAGTGCAGTGGCGGTAGACTATACGTTTACCTTAACCAACGGAACAGCAGGAGCAGCAGATTATACCACTACAGATGTTGTGGTAACGGTTCCAGCAGGAGCAACCACAGGAACAGTAAGTGTACCAACGACATTAGATACGATTGATGAGGCAGATGAAACATTTACAGTTGCTAATGGGGCTATAAATGCCACAGGAACAATTGTGGATAATGACGCAGCACCAACAGTAACGGCAATCACAGATGCGAGTGCAACAGAGGAAAGCCCAGTAGAGTTTCCATTCACGTTAAGCAATGCCAGTGCAGTGGCGGTAGACTATACGTTTACCTTAACCAACGGAACAGCAGGAGCAGCAGATTATACCACTACAGATGTTGTGGTAACGGTTCCAGCAGGAGCAACCACAGGAACAGTAAGTGTACCAACGACATTAGATACGATTGATGAGGCAGATGAAACATTTACAGTTGCTAATGGGGCTATAAATGCCACAGGAACAATTGTGGATAATGACGCAGCACCAACAGTAACGGCAATCACAGATGCGAGTGCAACAGAGGAAAGCCCAGTAGAGTTTCCATTCACGTTAAGCAATGCCAGTGCAGTGGCGGTAGACTATACGTTTACCTTAACCAACGGAACAGCAGGAACAGCAGATTATACCACTACAGATGTTGTGGTAACGGTTCCAGCAGGAGCAACCACAGGAACAGTAAGTGTACCAACGACATTAGATACGATTGATGAGGCAGATGAAACATTTACAGTTGCTAATGGGGCTATAAATGCCACAGGAACAATTGTGGATAATGACGCAGCACCAACAGTAACGGCAATCACAGATGCGAGTGCAACAGAGGAAAGCCCAGTAGAGTTTCCATTCACGTTAAGCAATGCCAGTGCAGTGGCGGTAGACTATACGTTTACCTTAACCAACGGAACAGCAGGAACAGCAGATTATACCACTACAGATGTTGTGGTAACGGTTCCAGCAGGAGCAACCACAGGAACAGTAAGTGTACCAACGACATTAGATACGATTGATGAGGCAGATGAAACATTTACAGTTGCTAATGGGGCTATAAATGCCACAGGAACAATTGTGGATAATGACGCAGCACCAACAGTAACGGCAATCACAGATGCGAGTGCAACAGAGGAAAGCCCAGTAGAGTTTCCATTCACGTTAAGCAATGCCAGTGCAGTGGCGGTAGACTATACGTTTACCTTAACCAACGGAACAGCAGGAGCAGCAGATTATACCACTACAGATGTTGTGGTAACGGTTCCAGCAGGAGCAACCACAGGAACAGTAAGTGTACCAACGACATTAGATACGATTGATGAGGCAGATGAGACATTTACAGTTGCTAATGGGGCTATAAATGCCACAGGAACAATTGTGGATAATGACGCAGCACCAACAGTAACGGCAATCACAGATGCGAGTGCAACAGAGGAAAGCCCAGTAGAGTTTCCATTCACGTTAAGCAATGCCAGTGCAGTGGCGGTAGACTATACGTTTACCTTAACCAACGGAACAGCAGGAGCAGCAGATTATACCACTACAGATGTTGTGGTAACGGTTCCAGCAGGAGCAACCACAGGAACAGTAAGTGTACCAACGACATTAGATACGATTGATGAGGCAGATGAAACATTTACAGTTGCTAATGGGGCTATAAATGCCACAGGAACAATTGTGGATAATGACGCAGCACCAACAGTAACGGCAATCACAGATGCGAGTGCAACAGAGGAAAGCCCAGTAGAGTTTCCATTCACGTTAAGCAATGCCAGTGCAGTGGCGGTAGACTATACGTTTACCTTAACCAACGGAACAGCAGGAACAGCAGATTATACCACTACAGATGTTGTGGTAACGGTTCCAGCAGGAGCAACCACAGGAACAGTAAGTGTACCAACGACATTAGATACGATTGATGAGGCAGATGAAACATTTACAGTTGCTAATGGGGCTATAAATGCCACAGGAACAATTGTGGATAATGACGCAGCACCAACAGTAACGGCAATCACAGATGCGAGTGCAACAGAGGAAAGCCCAGTAGAGTTTCCATTCACGTTAAGCAATGCCAGTGCAGTGGCGGTAGACTATACGTTTACCTTAACCAACGGAACAGCAGGAACAGCAGATTATACCACTACAGATGTTGTGGTAACGGTTCCAGCAGGAGCAACCACAGGAACAGTAAGTGTACCAACGACATTAGATACGATTGATGAGGCAGATGAAACATTTACAGTTGCTAATGGGGCTATAAATGCCACAGGAACAATTGTGGATAATGACGCAGCACCAACAGTAACGGCAATCACAGATGCGAGTGCAACAGAGGAAAGCCCAGTAGAGTTTCCATTCACGTTAAGCAATGCCAGTGCAGTGGCGGTAGACTATACGTTTACCTTAACCAACGGAACAGCAGGAACAGCAGATTATACCACTACAGATGTTGTGGTAACGGTTCCAGCAGGAGCAACCACAGGAACAGTAAGTGTACCAACGACATTAGATACGATTGATGAGGCAGATGAAACATTTACAGTTGCTAATGGGGCTATAAATGCCACAGGAACAATTGTGGATAATGACGCAGCACCAACAGTAACGGCAATCACAGATGCGAGTGCAACAGAGGAAAGCCCAGTAGAGTTTCCATTCACGTTAAGCAATGCCAGTGCAGTGGCGGTAGACTATACGTTTACCTTAACCAACGGAACAGCAGGAGCAGCAGATTATACCACTACAGATGTTGTGGTAACGGTTCCAGCAGGAGCAACCACAGGAACAGTAAGTGTACCAACGACATTAGATACGATTGATGAGGCAGATGAAACATTTACAGTTGCTAATGGGGCTATAAATGCCACAGGAACAATTGTGGATAATGACGCAGCACCAACAGTAACGGCAATCACAGATGCGAGTGCAACAGAGGAAAGCCCAGTAGAGTTTCCATTCACGTTAAGCAATGCCAGTGCAGTGGCGGTAGACTATACGTTTACCTTAACCAACGGAACAGCAGGAACAGCAGATTATACCACTACAGATGTTGTGGTAACGGTTCCAGCAGGAGCAACCACAGGAACAGTAAGTGTACCAACGACATTAGATACGATTGATGAGGCAGATGAAACATTTACAGTTGCTAATGGGGCTATAAATGCCACAGGAACAATTGTGGATAATGACGCAGCACCAACAGTAACGGCAATCACAGATGCGAGTGCAACAGAGGAAAGCCCAGTAGAGTTTCCATTCACGTTAAGCAATGCCAGTGCAGTAGCGGTAGACTATACGTTTACCTTAACCAACGGAACAGCAGGAACAGCAGATTATACCACTACAGATGTTGTGGTAACGGTTCCAGCAGGAGCAACCACAGGAACAGTAAGTGTACCAACGACATTAGATACGATTGATGAGGCAGATGAAACATTTACAGTTGCTAATGGGGCTATAAATGCCACAGGAACAATTGTGGATAATGACGCAGCACCAACAGTAACGGCAATCACAGATGCGAGTGCAACAGAGGAAAGCCCAGTAGAGTTTCCATTCACGTTAAGCAATGCCAGTGCAGTGGCGGTAGACTATACGTTTACCTTAACCAACGGAACAGCAGGAACAGCAGATTATACCACTACAGATGTTGTGGTAACGGTTCCAGCAGGAGCAACCACAGGAACAGTAAGTGTACCAACGACATTAGATACGATTGATGAGGCAGATGAAACATTTACAGTTGCTAATGGGGCTATAAATGCCACAGGAACAATTGTGGATAATGACGCAGCACCAACAGTAACGGCAATCACAGATGCGAGTGCAACAGAGGAAAGCCCAGTAGAGTTTCCATTCACGTTAAGCAATGCCAGTGCAGTGGCGGTAGACTATACGTTTACCTTAACCAACGGAACAGCAGGAACAGCAGATTATACCACTACAGATGTTGTGGTAACGGTTCCAGCAGGAGCAACCACAGGAACAGTAAGTGTACCAACGACATTAGATACGATTGATGAGGCAGATGAAACATTTACAGTTGCTAATGGGGCTATAAATGCCACAGGAACAATTGTGGATAATGACGCAGCACCAACAGTAACGGCAATCACAGATGCGAGTGCAACAGAGGAAAGCCCAGTAGAGTTTCCATTCACGTTAAGCAATGCCAGTGCAGTGGCGGTAGACTATACGTTTACCTTAACCAACGGAACAGCAGGAACAGCAGATTATACCACTACAGATGTTGTGGTAACGGTTCCAGCAGGAGCAACCACAGGAACAGTAAGTGTACCAACGACATTAGATACGATTGATGAGGCAGATGAGACATTTACAGTTGCTAATGGGGCTATAAATGCCACAGGAACAATTGTGGATAATGACGCAGCACCAACAGTAACGGCAATCACAGATGCGAGTGCAACAGAGGAAAGCCCAGTAGAGTTTCCATTCACGTTAAGCAATGCCAGTGCAGTGGCGGTAGACTATACGTTTACCTTAACCAACGGAACAGCAGGAGCAGCAGATTATACCACTACAGATGTTGTGGTAACGGTTCCAGCAGGAGCAACCACAGGAACAGTAAGTGTACCAACGACATTAGATACGATTGATGAGGCAGATGAAACATTTACAGTTGCTAATGGGGCTATAAATGCCACAGGAACAATTGTGGATAATGACGCAGCACCAACAGTAACGGCAATCACAGATGCGAGTGCAACAGAGGAAAGCCCAGTAGAGTTTCCATTCACGTTAAGCAATGCCAGTGCAGTGGCGGTAGACTATACGTTTACCTTAACCAACGGAACAGCAGGAACAGCAGATTATACCACTACAGATGTTGTGGTAACGGTTCCAGCAGGAGCAACCACAGGAACAGTAAGTGTACCAACGACATTAGATACGATTGATGAGGCAGATGAAACATTTACAGTTGCTAATGGGGCTATAAATGCCACAGGAACAATTGTGGATAATGACGCAGCACCAACAGTAACGGCAATCACAGATGCGAGTGCAACAGAGGAAAGCCCAGTAGAGTTTCCATTCACGTTAAGCAATGCCAGTGCAGTGGCGGTAGACTATACGTTTACCTTAACCAACGGAACAGCAGGAGCAGCAGATTATACCACTACAGATGTTGTGGTAACGGTTCCAGCAGGAGCAACCACAGGAACAGTAAGTGTACCAACGACATTAGATACGATTGATGAGGCAGATGAAACATTTACAGTTGCTAATGGGGCTATAAATGCCACAGGAACAATTGTGGATAATGACGCAGTACCAACAGTAACGGCAATCACAGATGCGAGTGCAACAGAGGAAAGCCCAGTAGAGTTTCCATTCACGTTAAGCAATGCCAGTGCAGTAGCGGTAGACTATACGTTTACCTTAACCAACGGAACAGCAGGAACAGCAGATTATACCACTACAGATGTTGTGGTAACGGTTCCAGCAGGAGCAACCACAGGAACAGTAAGTGTACCAACGACATTAGATACGATTGATGAGGCAGATGAAACATTTACAGTTGCTAATGGGGCTATAAATGCCACAGGAACAATTGTGGATAATGACGCAGCACCAACAGTAACGGCAATCACAGATGCGAGTGCAACAGAGGAAAGCCCAGTAGAGTTTCCATTCACGTTAAGCAATGCCAGTGCAGTGGCGGTAGACTATACGTTTACCTTAACCAACGGAACAGCAGGAGCAGCAGATTATACCACTACAGATGTTGTGGTAACGGTTCCAGCAGGAGCAACCACAGGAACAGTAAGTGTACCAACGACATTAGATACGATTGATGAGGCAGATGAAACATTTACAGTTGCTAATGGGGCTATAAATGCCACAGGAACAATTGTGGATAATGACGCAGCACCAACAGTAACGGCAATCACAGATGCGAGTGCAACAGAGGAAAGCCCAGTAGAGTTTCCATTCACGTTAAGCAATGCCAGTGCAGTGGCGGTAGACTATACGTTTACCTTAACCAACGGAACAGCAGGAACAGCAGATTATACCACTACAGATGTTGTGGTAACGGTTCCAGCAGGAGCAACCACAGGAACAGTAAGTGTACCAACGACATTAGATACGATTGATGAGGCAGATGAAACATTTACAGTTGCTAATGGGGCTATAAATGCCACAGGAACAATTGTGGATAATGACGCAGCACCAACAGTAACGGCAATCACAGATGCGAGTGCAACAGAGGAAAGCCCAGTAGAGTTTCCATTCACGTTAAGCAATGCCAGTGCAGTGGCGGTAGACTATACGTTTACCTTAACCAACGGAACAGCAGGAACAGCAGATTATACCACTACAGATGTTGTGGTAACGGTTCCAGCAGGAGCAACCACAGGAACAGTAAGTGTACCAACGACATTAGATACGATTGATGAGGCAGATGAAACATTTACAGTTGCTAATGGGGCTATAAATGCCACAGGAACAATTGTGGATAATGACGCAGCACCAACAGTAACGGCAATCACAGATGCGAGTGCAACAGAGGAAAGCCCAGTAGAGTTTCCATTCACGTTAAGCAATGCCAGTGCAGTGGCGGTAGACTATACGTTTACCTTAACCAACGGAACAGCAGGAACAGCAGATTATACCACTACAGATGTTGTGGTAACGGTTCCAGCAGGAGCAACCACAGGAACAGTAAGTGTACCAACGACATTAGATACGATTGATGAGGCAGATGAAACATTTACAGTTGCTAATGGGGCTATAAATGCCACAGGAACAATTGTGGATAATGACGCAGCACCAACAGTAACGGCAATCACAGATGCGAGTGCAACAGAGGAAAGCCCAGTAGAGTTTCCATTCACGTTAAGCAATGCCAGTGCAGTGGCGGTAGACTATACGTTTACCTTAACCAACGGAACAGCAGGAGCAGCAGATTATACCACTACAGATGTTGTGGTAACGGTTCCAGCAGGAGCAACCACAGGAACAGTAAGTGTACCAACGACATTAGATACGATTGATGAGGCAGATGAAACATTTACAGTTGCTAATGGGGCTATAAATGCCACAGGAACAATTGTGGATAATGACGCAGTACCAACAGTAACGGCAATCACAGATGCGAGTGCAACAGAGGAAAGCCCAGTAGAGTTTCCATTCACGTTAAGCAATGCCAGTGCAGTAGCGGTAGACTATACGTTTACCTTAACCAACGGAACAGCAGGAACAGCAGATTATACCACTACAGATGTTGTGGTAACGGTTCCAGCAGGAGCAACCACAGGAACAGTAAGTGTACCAACGACATTAGATACGATTGATGAGGCAGATGAAACATTTACAGTTGCTAATGGGGCTATAAATGCCACAGGAACAATTGTGGATAATGACGCAGCACCAACAGTAACGGCAATCACAGATGCGAGTGCAACAGAGGAAAGCCCAGTAGAGTTTCCATTCACGTTAAGCAATGCCAGTGCAGTGGCGGTAGACTATACGTTTACCTTAACCAACGGAACAGCAGGAGCAGCAGATTATACCACTACAGATGTTGTGGTAACGGTTCCAGCAGGAGCAACCACAGGAACAGTAAGTGTACCAACGACATTAGATACGATTGATGAGGCAGATGAAACATTTACAGTTGCTAATGGGGCTATAAATGCCACAGGAACAATTGTGGATAATGACGCAGCACCAACAGTAACGGCAATCACAGATGCGAGTGCAACAGAGGAAAGCCCAGTAGAGTTTCCATTCACGTTAAGCAATGCCAGTGCAGTGGCGGTAGACTATACGTTTACCTTAACCAACGGAACAGCAGGAACAGCAGATTATACCACTACAGATGTTGTGGTAACGGTTCCAGCAGGAGCAACCACAGGAACAGTAAGTGTACCAACGACATTAGATACGATTGATGAGGCAGATGAAACATTTACAGTTGCTAATGGGGCTATAAATGCCACAGGAACAATTGTGGATAATGACGCAGCACCAACAGTAACGGCAATCACAGATGCGAGTGCAACAGAGGAAAGCCCAGTAGAGTTTCCATTCACGTTAAGCAATGCCAGTGCAGTGGCGGTAGACTATACGTTTACCTTAACCAACGGAACAGCAGGAACAGCAGATTATACCACTACAGATGTTGTGGTAACGGTTCCAGCAGGAGCAACCACAGGAACAGTAAGTGTACCAACGACATTAGATACGATTGATGAGGCAGATGAAACATTTACAGTTGCTAATGGGGCTATAAATGCCACAGGAACAATTGTGGATAATGACGGGGTTCCAACAGTAAGAATAGCAGATGTATCAGTATTAGAAGGAGATGCAGCGGTATTTGCGGTAAACTTAAGCAACCCAAGTAGTGAGGCAATCACGGTAACTTTTACGGTTGATGATGTAAGCGCAAATGAAACAGACGATTATACAGAACCAGTGACATTAACGGTAACAGTTCCAGCAGGAGCAACGACAGTTAATGTAACAGTTCCAACAGTAGAGGATACGACTAATGAGCCAACAGAAACCTTTGAGGTAAATATTACAGGAGCAGAAACCGATACAACCAATACAGTTGTAACAGTATCGGATGCACAAGGTATTGGAACAATCAACGATGATGATGCAGCGCCAACGGTAAGCATTACAGATGTATCAGTATTAGAAGGAGATGCAGCGGTATTTGCGGTAAACTTAAGCAACCCAAGTAGTGAGGCAATCACGGTAACTTTTACGGTTGATGATGTAAGCGCAAATGAAACAGACGATTATACAGAACCAGTGACATTAACGGTAACAGTTCCAGCAGGAGCAACGACAGTTAATGTAACAGTTCCAACAGTAGAGGATACGACTAATGAGCCAACAGAAACCTTTGAGGTAAATATTACAGGAGCAGAAACCGATACAACCAATACAGTTGTAACAGTATCGGATGCACAAGGTATTGGAACAATCAACGATGATGATGCAGCGCCAACGGTAAGCATTACAGATGTATCAGTATTAGAAGGAGATGCAGCGGTATTTGCGGTAAACTTAAGCAACCCAAGTAGTGAGGCAATCACGGTAACTTTTACGGTTGATGATGTAAGCGCAAATGAAACAGACGATTATACAGAACCAGTGACATTAACGGTAACAGTTCCAGCAGGAGCAACGACAGTTAATGTAACAGTTCCAACAGTAGAGGATACGACTAATGAGCCAACAGAAACCTTTGAGGTAAATATTACAGGAGCAGAAACCGATACAACCAATACAGTTGTAACAGTATCGGATGCACAAGGTATTGGAACAATCAACGATGATGATGCAGCGCCAACGGTAAGCATTACAGATGTATCAGTATTAGAAGGAGATGCAGCGGTATTTGCGGTAAACTTAAGCAACCCAAGTAGTGAGGCAATCACGGTAACTTTTACGGTTGATGATGTAAGCGCAAATGAAACAGACGATTATACAGAACCAGTGACATTAACGGTAACAGTTCCAGCAGGAGCAACGACAGTTAATGTAACAGTTCCAACAGTAGAGGATACGACTAATGAGCCAACAGAAACCTTTGAGGTAAATATTACAGGAGCAGAAACCGATACAACCAATACAGTTGTAACAGTATCGGATGCACAAGGTATTGGAACAATCAACGATGATGATGCAGCGCCAACGGTAAGCATTACAGATGTATCAGTATTAGAAGGAGATGCAGCGGTATTTGCGGTAAACTTAAGCAACCCAAGTAGTGAGGCAATCACGGTAACTTTTACGGTTGATGATGTAAGCGCAAATGAAACAGACGATTATACAGAACCAGTGACATTAACGGTAACAGTTCCAGCAGGAGCAACGACAGTTAATGTAACAGTTCCAACAGTAGAGGATACGACTAATGAGCCAACAGAAACCTTTGAGGTAAATATTACAGGAGCAGAAACCGATACAACCAATACAGTTGTAACAGTATCGGATGCACAAGGTATTGGAACAATCAACGATGATGATGCAGCGCCAACGGTAAGCATTACAGATGTATCAGTATTAGAAGGAGATGCAGCGGTATTTGCGGTAAACTTAAGCAACCCAAGTAGTGAGGCAATCACGGTAACTTTTACGGTTGATGATGTAAGCGCAAATGAAACAGACGATTATACAGAACCAGTGACATTAACGGTAACAGTTCCAGCAGGAGCAACGACAGTTAATGTAACAGTTCCAACAGTAGAGGATACGACTAATGAGCCAACAGAAACCTTTGAGGTAAATATTACAGGAGCAGAAACCGATACAACCAATACAGTTGTAACAGTATCGGATGCACAAGGTATTGGAACAATCAACGATGATGATGCAGCGCCAACGGTAAGCATTACAGATGTATCAGTATTAGAAGGAGATGCAGCGGTATTTGCGGTAAACTTAAGCAACCCAAGTAGTGAGGCAATCACGGTAACTTTTACGGTTGATGATGTAAGCGCAAATGAAACAGACGATTATACAGAACCAGTGACATTAACGGTAACAGTTCCAGCAGGAGCAACGACAGTTAATGTAACAGTTCCAACAGTAGAGGATACGACTAATGAGCCAACAGAAACCTTTGAGGTAAATATTACAGGAGCAGAAACCGATACAACCAATACAGTTGTAACAGTATCGGATGCACAAGGTATTGGAACAATCAACGATGATGATGCAGCGGATCCAACGGTTTTAAGAGTAAGTGATGCAAATGTAATAGAAGGAACAGCTTTAATACAAACGGTAACCTTAAGTACGGTAACTACACAGCTAACAAACTATCCATATGTCTTGGCAGATGGTACAGCAACAGAAGGTTTAGATTATGACAATACCCCAACCTTTAGTAACGGCGTTACTTTAGCAGGCGGAATCTTAACAGTACCAGCAGGAGTAACAAACTTTACGGTAACGTATCCAACTACAGCGGATGCATTAGACGAAGGAAGTGAAACGACTATCTTAACAGTAGGCGGAGTCTCAGGAACAGGAACGATATTAGAAGACACTGATGGCGATGGCGATCCTGATGTAACAGATCCAGATGATGATAACGATGGGAATCCAGATACAACAGATTCAAATCCATTAGTTGTAACGGCAACAGACGATGTTTTAACAG
Organism: Tenacibaculum sp. SM2510; assembly: GCF_057002845.1. Classification (NCBI taxonomy): domain Bacteria; kingdom Pseudomonadati; phylum Bacteroidota; class Flavobacteriia; order Flavobacteriales; family Flavobacteriaceae; genus Tenacibaculum; species Tenacibaculum sp. SM2510. The sequence goes on along the minus strand of NZ_CP192703.1, from coordinate 1,138,214 downwards.
TATCTGAAGGAGGAACAGGAGTTGTAAATGTATTATCAAATGATGATTTCTTAGCAGGAGCTAATACGAGTATAACTCAAACAGGAGGAACTGCAGGCGGAACGGTTGTATTCGATGCATCTACAGGAGAGATGAGTTATACGCCATTACCAGGAGAAGGAGGAAGTACAGTAACGGTAGTATATCAAGTATGTAATACAGGTGTTGTACCAGCAGTATGTGAAACCGCTACGGTAACGATCACAGTTGTGGGAACAACAGACACCGACGGCGATGGAATTTCAGATGCAGATGACATCGATGATGATAATGATGGTATTCCAGACACAGCAGAAGGAAACGGAGATACCGACGGTGATGGAATTATTGATAGTTTGGATTTAGACAGTGATAATGACGGAATCTTAGATGTTGATGAAGGAGGAAATGGTGATCTAGATACAAATAATGACGGAGTTATCGATGCTAACGATGGTGTATCAGGAGAAGATACGAATGGCGATGGGCAAGCAGATGCATCAGTAGATGCAGATGAAGAACCAGATACAGACGGCGATGGTGTACCAGATTATAAAGATTTAGATAGTGATAATGACGGAATCAACGATGTTATCGAAGATGAGAATATCGATGCAAATAATGATGGAATCGCAGATGGAGTAGATGCTGATGGCGATGGAATTGTAGACAGTGCAGATGCAGACGATGCTAACTTTGGAGAAGGTAATGGAGGAGAACCAGATAATACAGACAGCGATGGCGATGGCGTACCAGATTATAAAGATTTAGATAGTGATGACGACGGCGTTAATGATGTAGTAGAAGGCGGAAACCAAGGTTCAGATTTAGATGGAAACGGAATTGTAGATGGAGTAGATAGTGACGGCGACGGAATCTTAGATGAAGTAGATCAAGACAATGGAAACTTTGGAGATGCAGGAAACACCGATGTAAATGATACCGACCCAACCGATCCAACCGATGGTGGAACAGGAGTAGTTGTTGATAGTGGAACTGATGCTGATGGCGATGGAATTGCAGATAGTGTAGATGGTGATGATGCTAACTTCGGGGATCTTGAATCGTGTATAAGAGTATTTAACGAGTTTACACCGAATGGTGATGGAGATAATGATGTGTTTATTATAGATTGTATAGAAAACTATAAGAATAATACTATAGAAATTTATAATCGTTGGGGTAACACGGTTTATAAAGCATCAGGATATAATAATAAAGATGTTTCATTTGTTGGAATATCGAATGGTAGAGTAACATTAGAAAAAGATGTTAAATTACCAGTGGGAACTTATTTTTATGTATTAGATTTAGGTGATGGTTCTAAGCCTACATCAGGATGGTTATATATAAATAGATAATATAAATTTAAAATGAAATGTTTAAGGTATGAGTAGAATAAATTTTCATATAAAAATAACACTGTTATTGTTACTAAGCTTATCAGGCGTTATTTACTCTCAACAAGATCCTCAATACACACAGTATATGTATAATACGATGAGTGTGAATCCAGCATATGTTGGATCTAGAGGACATACAACAATAACAGCATTGGGAAGAACTCAATGGGTTGGTTTAGATGGCGCGCCAGATACTCAAACATTAAGTTATGACACACCATTAGGCTATAGTGGAGTTGGGTTAGGGGTTAATTTAACAAATGATAGAATCGGACCATCAAATGAAATTTATTTAGATGCAAATGTATCGTATACAGTACGTACAAGTGATGAAGGGAATTTGGCATTTGGACTAAAGTTAGGAGCAAGACATTTAAGTGTGGATTGGAGTAAAGGAATATCTCAGAATCCAGACGCGAACTTATCTGAGAATGTAAGTGAGTTTTTGCCAACGATAGGTGCAGGTGTATATTTTTATAAGCCTAAATGGTATGTCGGTCTAGCTGTTCCAAACTTATTAAAGACAAGTCATTACGATGATACAGCAAATGGCGGAGATGTTGCTGAAGAACGTTTGCATTTCTTTTTAATAGCAGGTTATGTTTTTGATATAAATGAGGACTTAAAATTTAAACCAGCAGCTTTAGCAAAAGTCGTTACAGGAGCACCATTATCTATAGATGTTTCTGCAAATTTTCTTTTTAAAGAAAAATTTACTGTAGGTTTGGCCTGGCGATGGGATGATTCATTAAGTGCCTTATTAGGATTTCAGGCAAAAAGAAGTTTATATGTAGGTTTTGCATATGATTTAACCACTTCAAATTACAGTAATTATAATTCAGGAACTTATGAATTAATGTTACGCTACGAGATTTTTAAACAACAAAAAATGAAATCCCCAAGATTCTTCTAAAGATAATATCAGATGAAAAAAATAATACTATTCGTATTCTTAATTACCAGCGTTGTTAGTTTTGGACAACGAAAATATGCAGCAGACAGGTATTTTAAAGAGTTTGCTTACAAAAAATCAGCAGAACTCTATGAGGTTTTATATGAAAAAGGAGATACATCACAATTAGTTATAAGCAGGTTAGCAGATTCATACTATTATAATGCAGATTTTGTTAAAGCAGAAGTATGGTATGAGAAGTTAATGCAAAGGTTTGAAAAAGAAGAAACAACTAAGCATTATTTTAGATATGCACAAGTATTAAAAAGTAATGGTAAAGTAGAAGAATCAGATAACTGGTTGCTAAAAATTAAAGAAGTTAAAGCAAACGATAGTAGGGCGATAGCTTTAGATGAAAATGAAGATTATTTCGTAGAGTATACAAATAGAGAGAAGATTTATTTTAATGTACACAATGTTGCTACAAATACAAAATATTCAGACTTTGGAGGATTTATATATGAAAACAAATTATACTATGCTTCAACAAAACCTTTAGGTCTTAAAAAAGAAGATAAATTATATGAATGGAATAATCAACCTTTTTTAAACATATATAGTTCAGAGCTAAAAGAAAAAGGAGACGATAAAGTTTTAGATATTTCTGAAGCAGAAAGATTAAAAGATTTAACAACAAACTATCACGAATCTAACATTGTAATTACTAATGATGGTAAAACGATGTATTTTACAAGAGATAATTTTGATGGAGAAGAACTTAAGGGAGATGAACAGCGTGTTACACATTTAAAAATTTATAAGGCAAGAAAAAAATACAATAAATGGGTAGATGTAAAAGAATTACCTTTTAATACCAATAATTATTCTTATGGTCACCCTGCTTTAAGCGCAGATGAAAAAACGTTGTACTTTGTATCTGATATGGCAAACGGATTTGGAGAAACAGATATTTATAAAGTAGCAATTTTAGAAGATGATAAATATGGAGAGCCTATAAATTTAGGAAATAAAATCAATACTGAAGGGAGAGAAATGTTTCCTTTTGTAGGTACTGATAATACTCTTTATTTCGCTTCAGATGGCCATTTAGGATTAGGGGCTTTAGATATTTTTGAGTCAAAAATAAAAAATGAAGGATATACAAATCCAATAAACTTAGGGTCGCCTGTAAATGGCCCCTTAGATGACTTTTCTTTTGTGATAAATAAAGAAAGAAGTAAAGGTTTTTTCTCGTCAAACAGAAAGGGAGGTAAAGGAGATGATGATATTTATAGTTTTTTAATTTTTAATTGTAAAGAAGATATTGAAGGTATTGTTACTAACTCTCGCACAGGCAAGCCTATGCTAAATGTAGAAGTTAGATTGATTGATTCAGAAGGCAATCCTGTTTCAAAACAAATAACAAAAGAAGATGGTAGTTATATATTTACAAAAATAGATTGTGAAAATAATTTTACAGTAGTAGCTTCAAAAGAAGATTTTAAAGATGCTCAAAAAGAAGTGAAAACGATAGATGTAAATAATAAGTTAATTAGTGCAAATCTAACGTTAGAATCTCTTATTATAGAAAATCAAATTGTTATTAATCCTATTTATTTTGATTTTGATTTATCTAATATAAGGGAAGATGCGGAATATGAATTAGAACATATTGTATCAGTAATGAAAAACCATCCTAAAATGGTTATAAAAATTGAATCTCATACTGATAGTAGGGGAACGAAAGAATATAATAAGCGTTTGTCTGGTAATAGAGCTATTTCTACAAGAGATTATATAATTTCTAGAGGTATTGCATCAAATAGAATTAAAAGCGCCTTAGGTTTTGGTGAAAGTCAATTGTTAAATAAATGTGATGATGCTAACCAAAATAAGTGTAGTAAAGAGGAACATCAAAAAAATAGACGCTCTTATTTTTACATTTTAGATGGAGTAAAAAATGTAAAAGCAAACAATTAATATTTGTTAGTATAGTCATAAAAAAACCTCAAAGTAATTACTTTGAGGTTTTTTTATGACTATGCATTTTGCACTATTTATTAAAAGCAAAAAACCACATAAATTAATATGTGGTTTTTATTGTGACCTCGGCTGGATTCAAACCAGCAACCTCTTGAGCCGTAATCAAGTGCGCTATTCAGTTGCGCCACGAGGCCGTTTTGCGGGTGCAAATATACAGATGTTTTTTAATTATAAAAGCAAAAAAACATTTTTTTTGCTTTTTATTTTTTAAAATTAATTAACCTCTTCTTTAAAACTATCTATTATTTTCTGAGCAGCCTCAGAATCAGATTTGTAGATGAATAATTCACAAGAATCACCTGTGTCTCCAAAACCAGCCAATCTACCAGATTCTTTACTGTCTTTAATTAAAGTGGCTATTTTAGCTTCGTCCAGTAAAAAAGCTAACCTGTTTGTTAAAATTGTGGTTCCTGTATATACTTTTATATGTTCTTTCATAATTATAAGTTTTTAGTCTAATGAATTTATGGTTACAAAAGCACGCCATCCAATAATTGCTAATTGAAATTTTGTAGCTTTAGAAATATCTAACTCCTTTTGTGTAAAAGAGGGGAGTATCGTTTTATTTAATTTTGCTAAAAATTTAAAAAATTGTTTTTTCATTATAAGTTTGATTCTGTATCAAAAATACTGAAAAATAATTTGTTATAATGAGTGAAGTAAAAAGGAATACTTCACTCATTTATAATTTAATTTTTTTACTTTTTACTTTCCATCATTTTTTTCGCAAGATCAGCTCCAATTAGTGACTGTAATAAGTTTCCTCCACTTCCATTCTTATTACCTTCAATATATGTCGATGGTAGCTGTAAATCTTTTATTTGCCCGGCTACTCCAACAGCTGTTTTGTACTCCCATTCTGCTTTTTCTTGCGGAGTTAAACCAGCGCTAACTAATTTAGAGTTTTCATAATACATGGCATCAGCTGCAACTTTTTTACTTTTCGCTTTGTATTGTTCAACTTCGTATTGCTTTTTTTCTTTAATTAAGTTAAAACCAGCAACTTTTGCTTCGGTTTCGGCTTCAATAGTTTGTTGAATTTGAATTTTTTCTAACCTAGCTCTTTCTTTCGCTTTTTCAGATTCTCCTTTTGCAACTTCTTTTTTTGCTCTATAATATTCGCGCTCTGCTTGTTGCTTTTCTAGTTGGGTTTGTGCAACTTCATTTTTTTGTAAATCTAAACGTTCATCAAAAGAAGCTTCCCAGTCGATACCCGTTACTTGTGCCTGGTATATTTTTAAACCATATTGCTTTAAGGTGTTTGAGTTGTCCCTAACAATATTGCCATCGTCATTTCTTTTTATTCTGAACTTTTTTTGCTTACTAGATTTACCAACCTTTATTTTTCTGATGGTAGTGGTATCACCTACAATTTCATTCATATTTTCAGCTTCATAATATTGCTCTACTTGATACATTCCGTTTTCTAATTGATCTCTAAAATACCTGTCGAAATCAGATGCTTGACCAGAAATGTAATCTTGGGCATCCATTAGCTTACATGTATTTTTAATCGCTGCGTCAATATTAGGTAAAACTCTTCCGTATATCAATTTAGATTCGCTCCTGTTTCTGTCGGCCATATTTAAAAATACTTCCTCGTCGTTAATGTTAACTCCAACAATTACAGAAGTGCTTATTTCTGCTTTAATAGCATCACTGAATTCCCATTTCTGAGCTTTTCTGTTGTAAATACCTCTATCGCTTTTTGGAAGTTCACTTTCGTCATCAACAATAATATCTTTTATTGATGTTTCGTATGAAAGCGGAATAATTCTTCCCCACCATTTAAGTTTTAAACCTTGTGTGGTAATCATTTTGTCGCCACCAGAAACAAATTGCACAGCATAGGCTGTACCTGCATCTGCATAAAAAAACATTCCTGTTATAATGCTCATAAGAGCACCAAGTATGGTTAGTTGAATACTTCTTTGTAAGGTGAACCAGTTTAATACTTTACTGTTTTTAAAAATTGAATTTAATACAATGGTAATTAACCCTGTAATAATTAATAGTACTCCGATAAATGTTAGCATAATGTATAGTTTGATTTTAAAGTTGATTAATATAAAAGTGTTAGTATAGTTGCAATTTTTACTGCAATAGTAATTAATTTAAGAGTAATAGTGATCATAGTTTTTAGTGTTTTTAATAGGTTAATATTAGTTGATTCCGGAATTGTTTTATCAATATATATCAAAGAGAATCATACTTCCAAAAACTTTAGCATGATTTAATTAGTTTGTGTTTAAGTTTAAATATAAAAAAGTAATTTTTGTTTTAAAATGAAACTATGTTTGCTTTCTATATGTTGTTTTTATTAACTTATAAGTGGTTTTAGTATTTCGAACTGTAATAAAACAAAGAGTGTTTTTAAATGAATACTTAAAACTAAAGTAAAAAGTGTTTAAATAGCAGCTATTTTTAGTTGTTTGATTATTGATAGCTAAATAAAAAGTGTTATTTTAAAAATTAGATGAAGGTGTTTTTTGATGTATTTGAAGGTTGTAATTTTTGATATCAAAGCAGTATCTTCGCAAAAAATAATAATATTACATGAGTGTTGTATATATAATAATAGGATTGATTTTGTTGGTTTTTGGAGGTGAGTTTTTGGTTCGTTCTTCTGTGGGGTTATCTTTTAAGTTGAATATCTCTAAAATGGTAATTGGTATGACGGTGGTTTCTTTTGCAACTTCAGCACCAGAGCTATTAGTTAGTTTACAGGCTGCTTTAGATGGTTCTCCTGCAATTGCCATAAACAATGTTATTGGGTCTAATATAGCTAATATCGGAATGGTTTTGGGTATAACAGCCTTAATTGGTCCTATTGCAATAAGTAAAGATTTTTATAAGGTAAATTGGCCAGTGATGATGTTGTTCTCTCTAGCTCTTTGGGGAATGTTGAATTATAACAACGATTTAAACGCAATTGAAGGAGGTATTTTGTTAGTAGGTTTAGCGCTGTTTTTAGTGTATTTAATTAAAAATGCGAAATCTGATGAGGATAATGAAGAGGTAGATGATGCGTTGGCAGAAGTAAGTTATTTTAAAATAGTTGTTTGGTTGTTAATTGGTGGATTAGCATTGTATTTTGGTTCTGAATTATTGGTTGACGGGGCAAAAACATTGGCAAGAGATCAAGGAATTAGTGAAGGAGTAATATCTGTAACGATGATTGCTATTGGTACAAGTGTTCCGGAATTAGCAGCTTCAGTAATAGCGGCAATAAGAGGAGAAAAGGCAATATCATTAGGAAACTTGTTAGGATCTAATATTTTTAACATTGCTTCTGTATTGGGTTTAACTTCTATGATAACAACAATAAAAGTAACAGAGCCTCAAATATTAAATGAAGATATATTTTGGATGTTAGGTTTCGCTTTTATTTTGTTGCCTATGGCTTATTTTTATAAGAAAAATGAAATAGGAAGAGTCAAAGGTTTTGTGTTGTTAATAGGATATGTTTCTTTTGTCTATTTAGCTTTTAAATAAAATTATAAAACTATTTTTCTTTTTGATAAAACTTTATCAATTGAGTGAATAAAATTTATATTACTTAGCTTTTAGATTAGTTTCCGATGTGATTCTTTATCAAAAATCATTCAAATTAAAATACATAAAAGATACTGTTTAATTATATAAAACAGAAAAGCCTTTAAATTAATTTAAAGGCTTTTTAGTTGTTGTTAGTGTGTGTTGTTATGGAAATAATTTATTTGAATTGTTCGCTTACTGGTTTTACTGTTTTAATAATTCTCGCTGCAATTTTATAAGGATCACCGTTAGAAGCAGGTCTTCTGTCTTCTAGCCATCCTTTCCAGCCTTTTTCTACAGTAATTATTGGTATACGTATTGATGCACCTCTGTCTGAAACACCAAAACTAAAGTCTGTTATAGAAGCTGTTTCATGTAAACCTGTTAAACGTTCGTCATTGTAAGCTCCGTAAACAGCAATATGTTCTTTAGTTACAGGTCTAAATGCTTCACAAATAGTTTCATATATTTCTTGAGAACCACAGGTTCTTAAAACTTCATTAGAAAAATTAGCGTGCATTCCAGAACCATTCCAATCTCCTTTTACAGGTTTAGGATGGTATTCTATGTAGTAACCAAATTTTTCTGTTAATCTATCTAATAAGTATCTAGAGATCCAAATTTCATCACCCGCTTTTTTTGCTCCTTGTGCGAATAATTGGTATTCCCATTGGCCAGAAGCAACCTCTTGGTTTATTCCTTCAAAATTTAATCCTGCTTCAATACACAAATCAGCATGCTCTTCAACGAAATCTCTACCATGTGTATTTCTTCCGCCTACAGAGCAGTAGTACATTCCTTGTGGTCCTGGGTAACCGCCTATAGGGAACCCTAAAGGTAGTTGAGTTGCTGTATCCATAATAAAATACTCTTGCTCAAACCCAAACCAAAAATCATTATCATCATCATCAATAGTTGCTCTTCCGTTAGTTTCGTGCGGAGTACCATCAGCATTCATAACTTCTGTCATAACTAAATAACCGTTATCTCTTGCAGGGTCTGGGTAAATTGCTACCGGAACAAGTAAGCAATCTGATGCTCCACCAGAAGCTTGTTTTGTAGAAGACCCATCAAAAGACCAATTTCCTATTTCTTCAATTGTTCCTTGAAAATTATCGTGTTCTTCAACCTTTGTTTTGCTTCTTAGGTTTTGTGTTGGTTTGTAACCGTCTAACCAAATGTACTCTAACTTAATTTTTGCCATGATAATATCAGAATGTGTTTATAATCAAATTCAATGCAAAAATGAATATTTTATCTTTAATATTAAAATATACAGGGGTAAAACTTTAAAAATTAACTTTAATTTAATCTTAACCCTATTTTTTAGGGGGTGTTATTTAAAATAGATTATATTTTGTATTTTTGATGTCGAATTTTACACCATATATAATGTCAACTTTAAGATTTAGCGCTTTAAAAGAAACTTTACATAGAAAACCTGTTTTTATAGAAGAAAAAGGACGTCGTTCTGAATTGTTCGGAAAAAATGTTTTCAATGAGCAAGCAATGCGTCAATATATGACTAGAGATGCTTACCAGAGTGTTATGGATGCAATTGAATTTGGAAGTAAAATAGATAGAAAAGTTGCCGATCAAATAGCGGTTAGTATGAAAGATTGGGCGCTGTCTAAAGGAGCAACACATTATACACACTGGTTTCAGCCGTTAACAGGAGCAACAGCTGAAAAGCACGATGCTTTTTTTGATACTATTGAAGGAGGTGGCGCAATGGAGCGTTTTGATGGAGAGCAATTAGTACAACAAGAGCCAGATGCATCAAGTTTTCCGCATGGCGGAATTAGAAATACATTTGAGGCTCGTGGTTATACAGCTTGGGATCCTACATCGCCCGCATTTATATACGGTACAACATTATGTATACCAACTGTTTTTGTAGCGTATACGGGGGAAGCATTAGATAATAAAGCGCCTTTACTTAGAGCTTTACAGGCTGTGGATACAGCTGCAACAGCGGTTTGTAAGTATTTCGATAAAAATGTATCGAAAGTGAATGCCACTTTGGGTTGGGAGCAAGAATATTTTTTAATTGATACCGCTTTAATGTCGGCACGCCCTGATTTAATGATGACAGGAAGAACTTTGTTAGGGCATTCACCTGCAAAAGGACAGCAATTAGATGATCATTACTTTGGTTCGATTCCGGACAGAGTGATGAGTTTTATGCGTGATTTAGAGCAAGAATGTATGCAGTTGGGAGTTCCTGTAAAAACACGTCATAATGAGGTTGCTCCGAATCAATTTGAATTGGCGCCAATTTTTGAAGAAGCCAATTTAGCGGTAGATCATAATTCGTTATTAATGGATGTGATGGAAAAAGTATCGCAACGTCATCAATTTAAAGTGTTATTTCACGAAAAACCATTTAAAGGAATTAATGGTTCGGGAAAGCATAATAATTGGTCTTTGGCAACGAATACCGGAATTAATTTATTGAGTCCGGGTAAAACACCAATGAAAAATTTACAATTTTTAACCTTTTTTGTAAACACTATAAAAGCAGTTCATGATTATGAAGAATTAATTAGGGCTTCAATTGCGAGTGCAAGTAACGATCATCGTTTAGGAGCAAATGAGGCGCCGCCAGCAATTATATCTGTATTTATTGGTTCACAATTATCTGCTGTGCTAGATGAGTTGGAAAATGTAACTAAGGGGAAATTATCACCGCAAGAGAAAACAGATTTAAAGCTGAATATTGTAGGTAAAATTCCGGAAATACTGTTAGATAATACAGATAGAAATAGAACTTCTCCTTTTGCCTTTACAGGAAATAAATTCGAGCTACGCGCTGTTGGTTCTTGGTCTAATTGCGCTGGTCCTATGACGGTTTTAAACACCATTATAGCAAAGCAATTAAAAGAGTTTAAAATAGAAGTAGACGAGTTGATTGATGCTAAAAACCTTAAAAAAGATGAAGCAGTATTTAATATATTAAGAGAGTATATTAAAGCTTCAAAGAAAATTAGATTTGAAGGAGATGGTTATGGAGATGCATGGGAAAAAGAAGCTTTAAAAAGAGGTTTAAGCAATAATAAAACGACTCCAGAAGCATTGAAGGCTAAAGTTTCTAAAAAAGCGATATCGCTTTTTGAAGAAATGAATGTAATGAATAAAATAGAGGTAGTCGCGCGTCACGAAATTGAATTAGAAGAATATTCTAAACGCATTCAAATAGAAAGTAGAGTTTTGGGTGATATTGCAAGAAATCATGTAATTCCTACAGCAATTCAATACCAAAATACATTAATAGAAAATGTAAAAGGATTGAAGGAGATTTTCGGAAATGGATTTGAGCAGTATGCAAAAGAGCAAATTGATTTAATTAAAACTATATCGAGCCATATTGCAGAAATTAATTCTAAAATTGAAAAAATGACTGAAGAGCGCAAGAAGTCGAATAAGCTCATTGGTCAAGAGAACGCCGATAGTTATTGCGATAAAGTAAAACCCTTTTTTGATGAAATAAGGTATCATTGTGATAAGTTAGAATTAATGGTAGATGATAATTTATGGCCTTTAACTAAGTATAGAGAATTACTATTTACCAGATAATGTTATCAGAAATTAAATTTAAAAGAACAGATATTAGTAATAGAGATTTTATTGATTTGGTAAAATCTTTAGACGCATACCTAACTATTATAAACGGAAATGAAGATTCTTTTTTTAAGAACTTTAATAAAGTAGAGGATTTGCAATATGTAATTGTTGCTTATGTAAATGATATTCCTGTAGGTTGTGGAGCGTTTAAAATTTTTGATGCAAATAGTTTAGAAATAAAAAGAATGTTTGTATCTCCTAAGTATAGAGGTAGAAAAATTGCACAAAAAATTGTTGCTGAACTAGAAAAGTTGGCACAAGAATTAAATTATAGATATTGTATATTAGAAACTAGTATAGAAATGAAGCCAGCAGTTAGCTTTTATAAAAGCGCTGGATATTTAGAAATACCAAAATATGGGCAATATAAAGAGGTTAAAAATAGTATTTGTTTCAAAAAAGAATTAAATATAAATTAAATAGGAAAGCCTTTTGAATTCTGTTAAATTTGCAACCAACAACAACACAACACATGAGTAACGAGGTATCTAAACGCTACGCACAACGAGGCGTTTCAGCATCTAAAGAAGATGTGCATAATGCAATTAAGAATATTGATAAAGGTTTGTTTCCAAAAGCTTTCTGTAAAATTGTTCCAGATTATTTAACAAATGACGATGATTATTGTTTAATCATGCATGCTGATGGTGCAGGAACAAAATCATCTTTAGCATATATGTATTGGAAAGAAACAGGAGATATTTCTGTTTGGAAAGGAATTGCACAAGATGCATTAATCATGAATATTGATGATTTATTATGTGTCGGAGCTACCGATAATATTATGTTATCATCTACAATTGGGCGTAATAAAAGTAAAATCCCAGGAGAAGTTTTATCAGCAATTATTAACGGTACAGAAGAGTTAATTGAAGACTTAAAAGGTTTTGGAGTAACTATTCATTCAACAGGAGGTGAAACCGCTGATGTTGGTGATTTGGTGCGTACAATTATTGTAGATTCTACCGTAACTGCCCGTATGAAACGTACAGATGTTGTTGATAATGCAAATATAAAAGCAGGCGATGTAATTGTAGGTTTAGAATCTTTCGGACAAGCAACTTACGAAACAGAATATAATGGTGGAATGGGTTCTAACGGATTAACGTCTGCCCGTCATGATGTTTTTGATAATTATTTAGCGACTAAATATCCAGAGAGTTATGACGCAGCAGTTCCTGCTGCTTTAGTATATTCTGGTAAAGCAAAATTAACAGATGCAGTGGAAAATTCGCCAATTGATGCAGGTAAATTAGTGTTGTCGCCAACAAGAACATATGCACCAATTATTAAAGAAATTTTATCCACATTTAATTCAGATACTGTTCACGGAATGATTCATTGTTCTGGTGGAGCGCAAACTAAAATTTTACATTTTGTTGATGAGCTACATATTGTAAAAGACAATATGTTTCCAATTCCGCCTTTATTTAAATTGATACAAGAACAATCTAAAACAGATTGGAAGGAAATGTATCAGGTATTTAATTGCGGACATAGAATGGAGGTTTATGTATCGCCAGAAATTGCTGAAGATATTATCACTATCTCTAAAAGTTACAATGTAAATGCTCAGATTGTAGGTAGGGTAGAAGCTTCTGAAACTAAAAAACTGACTATAAATAGTGAGTTCGGAACTTTTGAATATTAAAATAAAAAGTATTTTTATATATAAAAACCTCAGTTGTTAAACTGAGGTTTTTTACTTTTAATTTAAAACGGAATTATGTAGTTTTATTTCGTTCAAGGTTTTCCAAACTTTATGTTTAAACTCTTTGGGCGAAAATTTAAATAAGATGATGGTTCTTTCTTCTTTTTCTAAATAATTACTTTCGATTAAAATATTTAAAGTAATTAGTTTATTAGTAGCAAAGCGATCGTAAGTATTAATATGTCCTTTAAAAAAAGTAGTTGACTTGTACTTTTTTGTACTGGTTATTTTAGCAGAAGCATACTTTTTATCAGCGGTAGCATTCATATCAACCTTATTTAAACTGTTAAAATATTTTACTAAATCGAGTTCTAGTTCTTCTTCTGTAATTTCTCTATTTACATTAATACTCCAAGCATATGTGTATGACCAAAAAAACGTGTGCTCTGGATTTATCCAACCTTTAGGAGGAAACCTAATATCACCTACACCAACATAGTTCATACTTCGTGCAGGAAAACGAAGAACTTCTTGCCCCCAAGTGGAATCAAGGACTATTAAATTAAATTCATTTTTTTGAGAGAAACTGTTTATGGCGCCAAGCAGCAGTAAAACAATAAGTAAAATGGTTTTATTTTTCATTGTGTTCGGTTTTTATTGAAAATAATAAGTGTTTCTGATTAGCAGCCAAATAATTCTATGCTCATTTTGTTATTTTCATTTTTTATAATAAAAGGAATTTTCTCTAAAGTGCATCTTGGTTCAATAGTAAAATGAATATATCCTTTTACTTGAAAACTCTCGCTGTTAGTTCGTTTTATTTTTTGATGATATACGGTGTTTTCTCGCACCCAATTAATAGTTCCGTTTACAAAAGGGTGCTCATCATATTCTTCTGTAGAAAGAGGAGTTTCAATAAGTTTTCCTACTCGTTTAAAGTGAGTTGTCTCGTCAAAAGAAATCTTAAATTTACCTTTAAAATCTCGTTTCGCGTTAGGGGAAACAAAATGAGCGCCATTATTTAATTCCATGGCTATAGATAAATCATAACTATTATTTTTTTGATTTTCTAAATTAAGTTTTAGTTTATAAGGTGCAGACGAGTTTGTTTTTATACTGTCAAAATAATTTATCGGACTTTGATAGTTTTGATATTGAATAGCGTTACTTGTTATTAAGGTTTCAGGTTTTTGAGTTTCTTTCTTACAACTGATGATGAAAATTAAAAAGAAGCCTAAGGCTAGTAATACGTTTTTCATTTTTTTGAGATTTAAATTAGTTTTACCCGTTATGCATTTTGATAAGATTCTGTCAATTCGAGTGAGTTTTACGATTGAAATGAGTAAAACTTGTATCGAGAATTAAAGCTTAAGCAGTTAAAATAGTTTTCGATACAATTTTAGTACGATTTTTTTAAACTTAAAATGCAGAATGGATTTAGTTTATTTTATAAAAGAATCAATTTATTATTGAATTCGTTTCGTTTGATAAAAATAAGGCTAGGTACTTTAAACTATGTCAAAAAAATGTAAAAGAAGTGTGAACAGTTGTAAAAAGTCATAAAAATGTATGTTATTTACCAAGATTATGAATAAAAATAAGATTTATATATATAGTGGCTTTGCTTTTTTTCTTCTTTTAGGATGGTTTTTTTCTACTACAAATAGTAATGGAGACTTTACCGAAAGAGTAAAGGTTTCTTTACGAGATGTTGGTGACCAATTATTGCTTTCAGATAAAGATTCAATATCGTTGGTTTTACCAATTATCGAATTAGAAAATAGGAGGTATAAATTATCTTTTCAAAAAGAGTTTTCTTTTGAGCCAGACAATTTAGTTACTTTTATAAATGCTAGTTTTAGTAAAGTAAAATTACCAAATGATTATAGAGTAGAAGTATTGCGATGTTTAGATAGTCAAGTAAGTTATAGTTATCAAAACAGCGCTTTAAAAAAGGATACAATTATACCTTGTAGAGAACGTGTTTTACTTAAAGGATGTTATGTTATTCAGGTTGTATTCCTTGTACAAGAAGTTCCTTTTTGGAAAGGTAATTTCTTTTTAATAGCATTACTTCTTTTAGTAATCGTTTTTATTTTTGATATGCTGTTTTCTAGAAAAGAGGAAGCTGTTAATATAAGAGAGAATGTAGAAGAATACACTACAATCGGAAGCTTTCAGTTTTACCCAACACAAAATAAACTGGTAAAAAAAGCAATAGAAATTAATCTTTCTAAAAAAGAATGTGAAATACTAGCTGTTTTTGTAGCAAGCCCAAATCAAATTATAAAACGAGAGGAGCTTACAAAAAAAGTATGGGAAGATAACGGTGTTTTTGTTGGCAGAAGCTTAGATACTTATATATCTAAATTACGAAAAAAACTAAAGGAAGACACGTCTATTAAATTAACAAATGTACATGGCGTTGGTTATAAGTTAGAAATAGATTAATAGTTTTATATAAAAAATACAGGTTTTAATTATCTAGTTTTGCAAGAGAGGAACTAAATAAAAGTCCTCACAAACTTTTGTAAGTAGGCGAGAACTAATCATTAATTTTATACGTTGTTAATTTTTGATTTTATTCGGTTATCTCTTTTTTTAGCTTCATAATATCTTTTATTTTTTGCATTTCTTTTTTAACTCCTTTTCGAATTACAATAAAAAGAATTATCCCAATAACTACATAAGAAATATCAATTAACACAACATTCCAAAGCTTCATATATAGACTGAATTCTGGTGTAATCATATAGAAACCAATAGTATATAGCCCTATAATAACAGGTGCGATAAACGTATGAATTGTTTTTCTAAATTGATGAAATTTAATAGTGTTTTCTACTGTTTTTAATGTGCTGCTATCAAGGTTGTTAATTTGTTTTGCTTTATAAATACTAATTATTTCAATATAAATTCTAAATAATAAACCAAAAATCATTAACCCAGCACCTATTCTGCTTAACATTTCTTTTACTGGTGCAACATAAAAAAAGAATAGAGAAATTACTGCAAGTGTAACAGACAAGATTGTAATTGTGCCATAATAGAAAAAATAATTTTCTCTTTCCTTTGTTTTAATTTTTGCATATAAACTATCAAAGTTTGTAACAGAATGGTCAATGTTTTTTTTACCAATTTCCCATTTATTTTGTAGTTCTTTAAAATCGCTACTCATTTTTGTTGTTTTTTAAAATTGTTTCAAGACGTTTTTTTATTCTATATATTTTAACTCTTACGTTTATCGATTTTATACCTATAACCTCTGCTATGCTATTATAATCTTGATTTTCTAAAACCATCATAATTATTAATCGGTCTACTTTCTTTAATTGTCCAATGGCTTTGTATAGTTCTGATACATTGTTGTTTTTTGTTGTTTCAATTTCTATAACTGATGCTTGATTTTCTAGTTCTAATATCGGAACTGTCTTTTCTTTTTTATCCTTTTTAACATATTGTAGACACGTGTTTACTGTTATTCTATAAATCCAAGTTTTGTAAGAAGATGTACCTCTAAATTTGTCTAAATTACTCCATACACTAATAAATATTTCTTGAGATAAATCGTTGGCAGCATCTTTGTCACCTTTCGCAAAACCCAAACACATTTGTAAAACCATAGGATGGTGTTGGTGATAAATTGTTTCAAAAGGTTTGTTTTTATTGTTTTTCATTGATCAAAAAATCATTTACAGTTTTATAAAACCACTCTGGTTGATCAAACATTAAGAAGTGTTTGCTATTAGATGCCATTAGTATTGTTTTGTTCGGTAGGTTTGAATATTGATTTTCATAATTTTCTTGTGCTACTTTTACATTAGGGAAAGATGCGCCTAGTATTAAGGTTTCACATTCTATTTTATTTAAAACATTTCTTAAATCGAGTTTTAATAAATCTGTATACCCATAAACCCATGTTTTTCGGTCTGCTTCTAATATCCAATTTGTAATTATTTCCTTTTTATCTTCTTTAATTGTCATATTTGCAGCCATCATAGTCGCCATGCTTTTAAATTGTTGGGCATCTATTTCAAGCATTTGTTTATTGTAAGGACTTTCATAATATAAACTTTCTGCTGGCACATTAGGCATCATTACTTCTCGCATACAAGGCAACGCCTCAACGATAATAATTTTTGAGACTTTATTTGGTAGTTCAGAAGCTATATCAACAGCTAAGTTTCCGCCCATACTATGACCAATAATAACAATGTCAGACATATTATTGTCTTTTATATATTTAATAATTGAGTTTTTAATGTTTGAATACCAAGGCATTTTTATGGGCGCATTACCATTAAAACCAGCATAAGAAAAGAGATAAGATTTTTTTTCTAAATTTAAGTTCTCAACGGTTTCTTTCCATATAGTACCTGGTGTAGCAAATCCAGGAAGATATAAAATTGGTTTTCCTTGTCCAACGATTTCTAGGGTAAAAGGTTTAGTTTTTGCTATTTCGATTAGATTTTTTTTGTTGTTTAAAGCGAAGCTGTTTTTTGTGCTTAAGGTAATAGTTAATAGGATGATAATTCTAATTAATTTCGACATAATACTACTGTTTTTTAATTGTTTTTATTCCTTTGATTAAAAAAAGTAGTATTTGTTACACTTTAAAATTATTTTTTTATTTATAGCAGCTGTATTAATGGGTTGTGATTGGTGTTAATGTTTTTGTATAGTGTTAGTTACGTTGTTTTAGTGACTGATTTAGTAAATACAAACCGAATAGAAAATTCGCGAGTATTTTTGTAAGTAGGCTAGAACTAGCAATAAATTATATACGGGGTTGGCAACAAGCTTTTATTTATCGGGATATATAATTTTAGGTAAATTGATTGAATTTAAATATCAAAAGAGTTATTCTTTTTTAAATGTGTTTTTGTTTTTTTTCATACCAAAAAGTATTCTTGCTATTTTAAAAGGGTAAATGAAAAAACGGTAAATAAGCACAATTATTAAAAACGAACTAACTAAAAGAATGATAAACTTAACAGGAATATTTAAGTCGAGTTTAATGATGTAATAAGCACAAATTACAATTACTGTTTGATGTAAAATATAAAACGGATAAATAGCTTCGTTCATTCGTTTAAGGTAGAGACTAGGTTTGTTAAAGTAAACTTGTCCATATCCCAATATTGTTAAAACAAAACACCATCCTAACAGACTACACAAGGCATACCAAATATCCCAGCGAACAGAAAGGGTTAAATAAGGCTCTACAATATTATTCGGTATGAAATAGTAACTGTAGAATAATAGTGTGCTAATAATAAAACCAATAAGATGTAAGTGTCTAAATTCCTTCAAGTTTAGCCAAAATATTTTTGAGCTTGCAAACAAAATACCAGAGATGAAAAAGTAACTATAAAAGAATGTTTCTGAAAAATTTGTCAATGAAGAAGACCCAGTTGGATAATACCTTTTAAGTACTACTGTTGAAATGATAAGAGGAAGTCCGCTCAATAAAAGCCCCATTTTATAAGAAGATATTTTTTCAAACCAATTTATAAACCTTTCAGACTTTTTGGATTTAAGAAAAATAATTAAAGGAATTACAATTATAGAAATCACATAAAGATTTTCTATAAACCATAGGTGATTGGTTTCAAATCTACCTTCTGTGTATATCTGCCAGTAAGAGTTGAATTCATTGATGTATTGATAATATGTTTGAGGTGGTACAATAAAAAGCACACCAAAGAAAAGTGGAATTATAAGTCTTCCCGTACGTTCCTTAAAAAAATGCTTCCAAGTCCGTTTTGAGAAAGCGAGAACTGTTCCTGTTCCAGAAATCAAAAATAACAAGGGAAGTCTAAATTGCTCAAAGTAAACCATAATATCATCTAACAACTTGCTAGATTCTGAATTCATAATATGAAAATCATCCCCATTAAAAGGCATACCTAAATGATGGAAATAAACAGCCAAAATAGCAATAACTCTTAACCAATCTAAATCGTATCTTCTTTTTGAAATATTCATTAATTTTGTTTTTCTTGCAATGATAAAAACAAAATTAGCGTGGTTTTTAGTTAAGTGATAAATAGCAAACGATAGTGACGAAATACAAGGCTAATCATTTTTTAGGTTAGTATAGGCTTGGTTAAATTCTTGAACTTTTGAGCGAGAAACAGGGATTGTTCTTTTAGAATAGTTTTTTAAGTAAAGGGCATATCCTTGGGCATTTCCAGAAACAGATTCAATTGCGTTAAGGTTTACAATATAAGAGCGATGGGTTTTAAAGATGAACGGATAAGACTTTAATTGGTCTGAAAATTCTTTTAGTGTTAGTCTTTTTAGGTCTTTTTCATTATTGTTTGAAAAGGCATAAAATATTTCTAGATAGTTACTATCCACTTTTGCATAAAGAAAAGTCTGAATATTTAACTCAAAACTCTCCTCTTTTATTGGTGTAACAATTTGAACAGTTGTATTGATGTCATTGATATATTGTTGACTAACGGGTAGTTTTTTTAAATCATTTGAGTGCTTAATAATCAAACGTTGAAGATTTAGTGGTAAAATAATTATCAGCAATAAAATGCCGATTAAAAACGTATTTCTTATTTCTTCCCACAAGTAGCGAAAAGACCAGTTATTAGGATTTGTATAAATAAAGTCTCGAATTAAGAAGCTAACAAAACCTATAAGAAACAGAATTACTGCCAAATGCAAAAACTCCTTGCCTAAAGTCCAATTTTCAATATTTTTTACCGATTTTTTAATCAAGAATAAATAGGCAAAAGCGATTGGAATCGGTATGACGGAATGCAATACTATAATCCATAAGTTGTCTATTTTATGCTCATCAACATTTACAACAAATGGTTGAAATAAATAAGTAAAAATAAAGCTAGCTATCGCAACAAAGCAAAGTAATAGGAATACTCTTTTTAATTCCTCATAATAAAATGGATAAGGCTGTTTTATGTAGGCTTCAATTTGCATTAATTCTATTCGGTTAAGTTCGGGTGTTTAGCTTATTGCCAACTTGTTTGTGCATGATTTCGTTAATAAAAAAGGCGAAATTAATGGTAAGTACAGACCAAAGTATTTTTTTTGGTTTTCATTTTCTTTAAACTCCGTCTGGTCGGTTTGTTCCGTTGAGATTTTTTTTCCGCCTAAATTCAGTTCGATAACAGATTTTTCTATTTGGTCAATTTCTCCACTATGAAAAACAATCAATTTTCGATTAGGAATATCAAATTCCAAATTTGCAACGTTCGAAATTCCATCCAACTTTATTCGGATTAGATTTTCCTCTGAAGGACAATCCATTTTGGTAATTTCAAAAATTGTCTTTTTTAGCATTACTTACAACGTGTTTAAGCACTAAAATTAGTAAATTAAAACCGAATAGAAAATCAGTAAGAATTTTCGTGAATTGGATAAAAAGAATCAGTTAATTCAGAATTCTGTGTGAGTGTTAGCAACTCGTTAGAATAAGCACGCTTGGGTTTCTCTTTTTTTAACGAAGTAAAGATAAACTATACAACAGTTTTGATAGACATTATTAGCTATAGCTTTTTAGTTTTAAATGTGTTTTTTTCGATACCATACATTTTAAATAAATTAACAAAAGCCTTTTTTATTTTATTAATTTCAGACTGCGGTGTATCTTTTTCTAGAATAATTTTAATCCGAGAAGCTGGGTCTCCTTTAAAATGTTCTTCAGTATTTATATTAATCTTCTGGGTCTCTATTGAATTCGTCTTAAATACTATTTCAATCCATTTACTTTCAGTATTTTCTTTAACTGTAATTTCAATATACTCATTTGTATTCAAAAAATAGGCTGTTGAACAAAGTTTGAATGTTGTGCAGAATTGTATAAACCTAATCACTTTTTTTTTCTTAAATTCAACTTCCTGAAGTAAATAGTTATAATTTTTTTCAGTGCTATTAAATTTATGTATATCTATTTTTTCACCCAAAGCAATTAGCGCTTCTGCTTTAGTTTGGCTTGAACATTCAGTGTAGGTAAGTAATAAAAATAATGCAATAAATAAATTTTTCATAATTGAATACTGTTTTTAAAAGTTATGGTTTATAAGAATATATAAAGGCGACTGTGTTTATTTCTCGCTTAAAGTATTAAAAAGCACATCCATTTGGCTGAGGTGCAACTTTAGCAAGGGCTTCTGCAAACGTAACATCAAGTATGGTTTCCGAAAATCCATCACTAACAGACCCAATAAAAGCCTTAGTTCCATAACCAGAAGTGTTCATGTGTGCTCTAATAATTACCACTTGATCACCAGCTATACTTATCGTTCCTCCAGACCTAATAAAAGGTTGTTCATTTACGTGACTGTGACCTAAAATTCTACGATATAAAAGTGTGCCATCTTCTTTTAAAACCTCCCACCAATTTGCATATTGATTACACCCTGTATCTGGACTAGAAATCCCCACGTTAAAGGTGTAATTATTCTCTGTTCCTGACGAAGTAACACTTACTATACTTGCCATTTTTTCATTATAAATAACCACGCCAGTCACATCATTAAATAAAGAATTGTTGGTATTAAGAGAGCTTAAAATAGTGGTTATGGTTAAAAACAGCGTTGGCAATATTTTCATTTTTTTTATCTTTTTAAAAATTTAATTACAATAGGTGAGTGCTATTAGTTACAACTTGGTAATACTAATTGTAGATATTACTTTTAAATCGGTAACATTTTGAATCCTTTTAAATGACTTTAGAAATGCTTTGTGAAATTCTTACATTCAGTAGCTGTCTTATTATCGAGCAATGTAAAAAGATAGAAATGAACAAAGGTTTTAATAATGGTAATTTTATGCCAATTTTTAGCGGTGTCTAGTATAAGAATAGTTACGAAACCTTTTGTTTCTCTGTTTCTTCAATGCATGCAAATATAATAAAGCCTGTAAAGATATTTATGAGCGTATTGTAAACAAAGGTAAGCGTAAGAAATTAGCATTAATTGCCGTTTCAAATAAGTTAATCAAACAACGTTTTGCTATCACAAAATCTGGTTTAGCTTATGATGAAAGTTATGTTTTTGTATTGGCTAAATAATTAGTAATTACATGAAAAATACAAGTTCAAAACACTAAATAATAATACTTTGAGCTTAGAATAGTAGTGAATAAATTAAAATTTTTTTGGTTTTTACCTGAGTTCTTTGTTATGTGTAGTGCTTTACTCTATCATATCAGCGATACCTTGAAAAACATTCAATGGATATTCAGCCCAGCGATTACATAAGTAAAGATACCACTCCTTTCCATAAACCACATAGATTCGAGCATTATATCCCTTGTCTTTGATTTGCCTCAATTCTTCGTTCCTTATACCTAAAAGTCGCTCAAGAACATAATCTGTTGGTTTGTATTTGTCGATAAGTTTAATTGTTTCTTGGTGTATTTTCTCGTGATGTGAAGCTATCGAACATTTGTGGTTTTTTGCTAATAGTTTTTCAACGTACCCAAGGTAAATCTCATCAAGTTTTTCTCCTCTTTCTATTGACAATCCATTTGGAGTTTCATAAGCTCCTTTAACGATTCTGATACTGCCTGATAATGCTGATATTTCTTGAAAGTCATCCTTAGTTCTTTTGAGGTAGGCTTGAATTGTAATACCAAGATTTTTATGAATTTTCAGGGTTTCTTTATAAATATCTAGAATACTGTCCGTTCTGTCAGTCCCTTCCATACTGATTATAACTTCTTGATTTATTTTTTCCGCTCGTTTACAAATTGCTTTCAGATTATATGTTACTAATTCCTTTGAAACTAGTAATCCGATGTGTGATAAATCCAATGAAATTGATGAGTTTAGTTTTTCAGTTCCAATAGCTTTCGCAAAATTTATGAATTCAGTTGTAGCATCATTTGCCTCTTTTTCGTTACGAATGCTCTCTCCCATAAAGTCGGTCGTTACATCAAACCCTTTTTGGTTCCATTCGCGGACAGATTCCAAAGTTTCGTTTATCGTTTCTCCTCCGATGTATCGATTGGCAGCTTTTTTTAAGGCGTTAAATAATGTTTCGTTTTTTAATATAAATTCTTTCGCATTTTCATTAAGAGCAGCTTTTTTTAAACCATCCGCTCCCATCTGTAATAATAATTTTTCCATCTTGAGTAAAATTAGTTTCTCAAATTTAAGCTACATTATAAGGGTTTTGCCTTTTAATCAAATGAATATTTATAAATTTACCTTTTAATCAAATGAATTTAATATGGAAATCCTTAATAAAAAAATTATTGAAATGTTACGGCATAATGCTAGAATATCATTTGCAGAGATAGGTAGAACGGTTGGGCTTTCGGCACCTTCTGTGGCCGATAGAGTTCAGAAATTGGAAGCATTAGGTCTAATTTTAGGATATAAGGTTAAACTAGATTTGGCAAAATTTGATTACCGGATTCGGGCAAACATAGGGCTAAAGATTGATTCTTTTGGATTTAAGGTTTTTGTTTCAAAGCTGAATGAATTTCCTGAAATATTTGATTGTATAAAAGTGACAGGCGAATATTGTGTGTTATTGAGAGCTGCAGTAAAATCAGATAAAGAGTTGGAAGATTTAATTGATAGGCTTACTTTATATGGACATCCTAATACTTCTATAATTCTTTCCAATTATAATGATAGAACCTGCTTCAACGTATGAAATAATGGGTTGCATTCATGTTATCTTATGTTTGCTAACGGTATTGTATAAACGTAGCGTGTAAAAAGACGCTAACTTTTCGGATTAAACATGAGCCGAATTTTTAAATTTTATTTTATTAAAACCCAAACTTGAACATTTGGCGGTCTTAGCAAATAAATATACACAAACCTTTCGATTAGCACTTATTAGCTATGTTTTATATACGGCTTAAGTTAGCAATTTAATAAAAAGGTTAAATTTAAGAGTTATAAATCAGAAAGAATAAAAGAGAGAATTAAAGTTGGTAATAGAAAGTAACGAAACCTTTTGTTTCTCTGTTCTTTCAATGCATGCAAACATAATAAAGCCTGTAAAGATGTTTATGAGCGTATTGTAAACAAAGGTAAGCGTATGAAATTAGCATTAATAGCAGTTTCAAATAAGTTAATCAAACAACGTTTTGCAATCGAAAAATCTGGTTTAGTTTATGATGAAAGCTATGTTTCTGTATTGCCTAAATAATTAGTAATTACATAAAAAATACAAGCTCAAAATACCAAATGATAGTATTTTGAGCTTAGAATAGTAGTGAATAAATTAAAGTTTGTTTGGTTTTTACCTCAGTTCATTGTTGGTAATAGTTGTTTTATTTGACTAATTTTTTAGTAGATAATTTTTTTTCAAAACCGGGTACCTTAAAGTTTTTTATATAAACAATATTCTTTTTATAAGTTACAGGAATACATTTCTCTAGTAGATATAAATATTAAAATAGTATCTAATTCAATTTTTAGGTATATAAAAATTGCAATGCTACTGTCTATGAAAAAAATATCTAGTAATATTAGTGTCATTTTTGATAATACAAGGGCTAACAAAACTATTATAGCTTTTAAGCTTCTTCCAATATAATATTAGCATTACACCTATTACAACCAGTAATACAAACAACATACTTCCTTCTGCGCCAAATGCGCCACCTGTAAGCAAATTATTTCGGAATTCTATACTCATTATCGATGCTTTAGCTATGTTACCACTAATAGGAAAGCCATAAACAGCGCCTTGAACTAGATTCCACGAAAAATGAAATCCAATAGACATTCCTAATCGTCCTGTTATTAAAAAGGGTAAGCATACCATCATGCCATAAAGACAAAGATTTATAGATGAAATAACAGTGGCACTTTCATTAGCATAATGAGTAATTCCAAATATGAGAGATGTAGCAATGACGACCAAAAAAGCTCTTTTTGTAGAATCTTTTTTAACTTTACGTAATGCTTCATATATAACATAAAAAAGAAAAGATCTAAAAAAAATCTCTTCAACAGTTGCACCTACAATTAAGCCAAATGATTCTGAAATAAATCCTTCTATAAATGAATAATCTGAAGATTTGGTTATAAAATAACCTACGACCTCTAAATTTCCGGTTAGATACATGGTTGTAAAAAAGAGTGTTAGTAGTAAGAAGGAGATTTGAAAGCCAATAAAAAACTCATGCCGCCAAGCTTTGTTAATTTTCAAGCCATATTTTTTAAAAGATGATTTGTCAATATATTTTATTTGAATGAATAAACTTAAGATAACACAGACAAGATATATTGAACCTGATATATACCCTCTTAAAAAACTTTGATTAAAAACTTTTTGGAGCCCCAATTGTAATGGGATATTTATTAGAAAAGTTATTAATAAGAAAAGAAATATACGCCATATTGGACGTATTTTGTTGTTAGAATTGAAAATGATTTTACGCATCTGATTTTATCTGATTTTTAAATTAGACGAATCTAAATCTATAATGTTACCATTTTTCAATAATGTCTAGTCCTGAAATAAGGCTACAGGTTAAAATTGATTTTAAGTACCTAATTTCGTAAATATGCTAGAACTAGCAATGAATTATATACGGCTTAAGTTAGCGTTTGTTATTTCCATCAGATGATAGCAATTTATAGCTTGTTTTTTAAATTCACTAGAGCGCTAATTCCGTTATGAACCTAGCTCAAAAGTCCGATTTCCAATCATTGCTTGCTAAAACTATCGAAGTTTCAACTTGCCTTTCAGGTATGGACCAATAAATCTTCAATAACCTATTTTTTTCCTCGTCAGATAATTGTCTAAATTCGTATTTTTCATAAAAACTAATAGCCCAAGACGCATCCTTCCAAGTTCCGATTAAAATTGGTGTTTCTGCCATGTTTATTAAGTGCTTTAATAGTTTTCCTCCAATGCCTTTCTGTCTTGCAGAAGTTCGAACATAAGCGTGCCTAATCAGGGTTGCATCATTTTTGAATTGAATTCCCATTACACCTAGAATTGTATGGTTTTCTTTATAATTCCAGAATTCTACTCCTTCATCAATTTGAGTTTTCAATTCTTCTTTTGGCATGTAAGGCTCTTTCCACCTATCAGCAGGAATAATTCCTTTATAGGCAATTGAGGCATCATTTATTATTTCGTAGATAGTGTTGAAATCCTTTTCTTTATTACTTTTAGTTATCATTTTTCATTTTTTTTTAAATTTTTCACAACGTTTACTGTATGGTTAGTGGCGTGTTAAAATACTATAACTTTTGGTAAGCAATAAATTTATAAAAAGAAGCTAACTCTAAGGCTTACTCTTTGTAGCCATTAATTATAACTCGTATTAATGATTTCTTAAGTTTTTTTTATATTCTGATAATTTTGGGTCACCATTATTCTCTGCGGTACGAATTGCTTTTTTATACCAATATTCGGCTTTTTTTACTTCTCCATTTGCTTTAAAATAATTCCCCATTCCATTGTACAAAACTGAATTATTTGGGAATTTTTTCAGACCTATTTCTAGAGTTTCTAATGCCTCATCTAACTTATTGTTTACAAGATAAAATGTCGCATAGCTATTGAACCATCTTGCTTGATTGTAATAATTCTTAATGAATGTTTTTCCATCTAATTCTTTTACTAACTGTTCAAAAAGACTAAAATCATTCTCTTTTACAGACTGCCAAAGAATAAAGTGTTTAGTATCTAAATGAATATCAGTAGATATTTGATATTTACTTCCTCTATTGTCATAATATGTTTTCAAAGCCTTTATTCTTCCAAAATTATTGAATTCTTTTAATGTATAAAATCGAAGTGGTCCATAATCATTATAATACTTCCTTAACCCTTTATTAAATGTGACTAGTGGGGTTGTATAATGGTTTTCATTTTCTGAAAGATTGTAATTCCATTTTATATTTTTACCTTGATATTGTTTAAACACGGAATCTAAGATTGTCATTGATTCTAACGCCCAATTTTCAATGGTTCCCAAACTAGCGTATATAAACAAGTTATGTGGTAGGTTATTATTTAATAATTTTTTCACGTTATCTAATCGATTAGCAGAAACATGAGTAGGGCTAGATAAGAGATATCCTTTAAATAGTGATGGTGATTGTGTCATTATTTGTAGACCTAATCCTGCTGCCATTTCCCATCCAAAATAGATTCGGTCATCAAGGGTTCGATAATCCTTATCAATGGATGGAATAAGTTCTTTTTCTAAGAATTGGATGAATTTCGATGATTCTTTATAAAACAGATCACGTCTTTTTTGAGAATGAGTAATAATTCCAACTACTATAAATTCTGGAATTAAATTCTCCCAAGTTAGATTTTGTTGAAAAGTTATTCCATTAAGAAAATATCGTTGACCATCAATAACATAAAGAACTGGATACTTTTTTTTTGTCTTAAAATAGTTTTCGGGAAGATATACCTGAAGTGTTCTGTCTTCATTAAGAATTTTTGATTTTAGAATGTAATTTTCGCCAACTATATTATTTTCCCTATTTGTTTGCGCATTTATACATTGAAAAAGGGGAGATATGCAGATTAAGAATACAATTATTTTTTTTAAATTCATTATGTTTTTTAAGAGAATTATATTCAAATCTAATATTATCCAATAATTATAGTTAGAATTAAGAGGTTAATAATTTGTTAATTTATTTATTAGGAAAGGTGGAGTTTTGAAGGAGTATTGTATATGAATGCCAGCGGTTTAGGCTATGGTTTCGTTGTGGAAAATGTCCAACGGACTTTTCCTAAGATGTAATCAAGCCGATTTAAAAGTACTAAATTATATATTAACTAAAATGCCATAATGAATTATAACCATTGTTGTGTGTAGTGCTTTATTCACTAATTATTTCATTCAAGTATGCCAATAACCAAATCGTAATACCTGTTTTAACCTTTAAACTTCTAACTTGATTTTCCGTAATTCCGACATTTGGCTGATGAACATTACATAAAATGGAATAGCAATCACAGACGTATTTTATTTCGTTTTTGGTAAAATCCTCCAACATTCCATATTCAAATTGCGATGTAAAAAACTCAATTTTCTGCTCCCTTTTAATTCGTATATGGATTAGTTTCTGTTTTCCATTTTTATATTTTCTAAATTCTTTCTCAAACATTTCCGCATCTTTTAATTTCTCTATTGGTGCGAGAATATCGTCAATCAGGTATTCCAAAATTGTGCGTAATGAAATTAAACAATGTCTTAATCGGTCAGGATTTGAGTCGTTTTCAAGTGCGTAATTTGCTCCAAACCAAAGGTTTTCAAGTCCAAGTTCTTCCAAATACGGAATTAGATTTTCGCTTAAAACCTCTTCTTTCGCTTTAATGTCTTCATCGGTCAAATCAGAAACTAAACTTTCTTTAAATTCTTCGGCAGATTTTAAATTCAGAATTTCAAGGTTGGTTATATATCCAAATTGTAGTTCCGGATTATTTCTTAATCGTTCGCCAATATTTCCAATTTTTCTTAAACTCTCAAGTAGTTCGGAATTTAAAAATGGCTTAAATTCAAGAATATCAAACTTTGAAAAATTATAAGTAGGTATTTCAATTTCAGGAAGTAGAGCTTTGAATTTGTTTTGTGTCTCAATCATTTGTCGGACATTTTCAGGTATAGCAAATCTGTCGGCTATTTTAGCCATTTCCAACAGTTTTGAATTCATTCCTGTCAATTTTGATATTTTGTCCAAAGTATTTTCTTGCATTACACACAACGTGTTTGTGCATGATTTGTTTGCGTGAATTTAGCGAATAAATAGTTAACAATTACAAGCCTTTGATATCCACGAGGTTTTTCCGAAGGAAAAACTTGTTAAGCAATTAATTATGCACGGCTTAAGTTAGCAATTTAATAAAAAGGTTAAATTTAAGAGTTATAAATCAGAAAGAATAAAAGAGAGAATTAAGGTTAATATATACGGTGAAGCATTGACTTCGACAACATTGATAATCCTCTCTCTTTTCTCCTAAAAATCACGTTCAGTTCTGTGAGACCTAGATCTCGTTTTCAAGTTGTTGTCAGTCAAGTAGATTATTCTTTCATAAATCATTTTTTATGAATAAATATAAGGAAATTTTTGGAGTTGACATTAGCAAAGACGTATTTGATGTTTATGGAAGTAAAAAGGGGCATAATCAATTTAAAAATAATGCGTCAGGTTTTAGATCTTTTCTAAAAAGTCTTCCTAAAGAATCATTAGTAATAATGGAAGCAACAGGTTATTATCATTACAGGTTAGCGCAGTTTTTATACAAAGAAAAGCAAGTAGTTTCGGTTGTAAATCCTTTATCAGTAAAGCGTTTTATACAGATGAAATTAGCGAAAGTAAAAACGGATAAAAGTGATGCGAAAGCGATTTGTGAGTATGGTAAAATTAATGAAGTTCCTTTATATACAGCTCTGACAGATGTTCAAAGTGAGTGTTTACAGCTTTTCAGATGGTTAGATGCTTTGATCAAGAAAAGAACAGCTACTAAGAATAAGATTCATGGAGAGCAAGTTTTAGGAGTTCCATCAAAGTTTGTTTATCGCTCTTTAAATAGGGTAAAAAAATACTTAGATAAAGAAATTTTAGGTATAGAAGACAAATTACTTTCTTTAGTAAAACAAGATGAACAGCATCAATTAACATTGTTGCAGAGTATTCCAGGAATAGGAATGAAAACAGCTTTGTTTTTAATTGTGGTTACCGATGGCTTTAAGAAAATCGAAAGAGCATCACAACTCTGTAGTTATGTTGGTATCACACCTACAATACGAGAGTCGGGGAGTAGTGTAAGAGGTCGAAGTCGAATAAGTAAAGTAGGTAATAGAAAGTTACGGAATCTTTTGTTTTTATGTTCCTTTAATGCATGCAAACATAATAAAGCATGTAGAGATATTTATGAGCGTATTGTAAACAAAGGAAAGAGTAAAAAACTAGCTTTAATAGCAGTTTCTAATAAGTTAATAAAACAAAGTTTTGCAATAGCAAAATCGGGTTTACCTTACGATGAAAAGTACATTTCTGTATTACCTAAATAAGTAGTTATTATACAGGAAATAAAAACTCAAAATACCAAGTAGTAGCATTTTGAGTCTAGAATAATATTGCGTAAAATTAATGAAGAAAAGGTTTGTTTTTTACCTCAGTTCTTTGTTAGCTAACGTTTTTATTTAATTTCGTAAACTTCTATTGCCATATTATGTGTTTTCTTTTTGTTATCGACTGGTATTTGTGTCGAAATTACATCAACCATATCTTTTCCTGCTTTATCATTTTCAATAACTCTAAATTCAGTCATTATTCCAGATAATTGGTCGTTTTCAAAATTAATAAGTTTAAATTTTATTTCATTACTTGACTTGGATTCAAATGTTTGAAAATAAAAGCTATCCTTCGATTTTTGAAAAATAGAAAGGCTCAAAGTCTTCCTTTCATTAATATTTTTCGGATTTGAGTCGTGTTCAGAAAAATATCTAAATATTCCCTCATAAATGTCTGTCTTTTCAGATTTTTTTAGATTCAATTCATAAAAACGACTTTTTGTTGAATCTAACTTTCCGTTCTTATAAGTTTTATATTGGTTGAAAATTGTATCTTTTTCTTTAGATAGATAAGCCTCTATATTTTCATTAATATCATTAGGATATTTATAATTAATCCAGATTCTTTTATACTTTTCATTGTTTATTTTTTCACTGTAATGCTTTTCTTTCGAGACTGTCGTTTTTTTGTTATTCGAACACGAACTGATTCCAATTATCATAATTAATATTAAAATCTGGATGTTTCTCATAAATGTTAGCTAACGTGTTTGTGCATGATTTGTTAAGGAAAAGAGCGCAGCACTTTTCCGAATTTGAACGAAAGATAATAAAAGTGCGAAGAAATTCCGCAAGGAAGTTCCACCTTAATGAATTATGCACGTTGTTGGCATTTCGTTGTTTTTATTCAGATTTTTAATTATTCGGCTTAATACCTTTTTCTATTTTCTTGCGTTTGAATGAATTGAGTCAGCGATTTAGTCAACAAACTTTCTCAATTCCACAATTCTATTTTTTATATTGCTTAATTCCGAAATTTTGGATTTTCAGCGTTTGAGTAATTTCTAATATTTTGTTCTTGGAAATAGTTTAGTTTTTCATAATACGACAAAACTCTTGAGTTTTACATTCTCAGAAGAAGTTATATTTTTTTAAAAAGGATTAATTTCTGAAATTTGGAATTATTTTTTATTTAATTCATTATTTTCAGTTTCTTTTACTCTTTTTATATATCCTGATTTTTTTCCAGCATTAAATCCAAGAAAAAAAGTCAAAACTAAAATTCCTATAGTAATTAATATAACTAAAATCATTATTTCAGGACCACCTATCATTAATACTTTCATCTATTTTATCTTTAGTTTTATTATTTAGAACGTGATTTACTCAATGAATGCCAACGGTTTTTTGTATAGAAAGTTGCTTTGTAAGTGCGCGGCGAATTTTCCGCAGGAAAATTAGACTTGGTTAAAAAGCACAGACTATTTAGTTTAGCTAAAATAAAGCAATTTTTATATACAAGTTGTTAGCAAATGCGTTTTTTTCGGTTTACAATTCCGTTTTTAGCTTTCTAATAGTTTCAAAATTCAGGGTTTGAGTAAACAATTCCGCAAAGGTTTTCAATTCCGCAAGAGTGATTTTTTGCGTTCAGTTCTGTTGATGTCAATGTTTAGAATTCCGTTTGAGTAAGAATTCCGTAAAGTTGCTCTTAACTTTTGTTTGTTATTTTTCCAATGTTATGAAAAGAAAATTATTGAATAATAAATTTAAGATTTTTAACTCAAAATTATTTCCGTCTGAGTAATTTCCAAAGTTTTTGCTAACGTTGTTGTATATGGTTTGTTGCGTGTTTTAAGCACCTAACTTAAGTAAATAATTACCGACCAAGAAAGTCCGCAAGGACTTTCGTAAGTAGGCTAGAACTAGCAATAAATTATATACGGTGTTGGCAGCTGGGTTTTATTTTTTTATGTAACCTAATTCCTTTGCTAATTCTATATATAATTTATTTTGTAAACCAAGACTTCCTGAACCTGAAAAATCACCTTCTTTCGAAAAGAATTCTTTTCCTTTACTTTCAGCTTTTTCCAATTCTGATTTAAGTAAAGTTGTTAAATCACCGGAAGAAATAGTTTTTAAATCAGCATTAATTTTCAATTTTCGATATATTGGATCAATTAATTTAATTAATGCTCCCATACCTGTCGTTTTACACAGGATATTTGGATATTTTCTAGAAGTGTCTTCGTCTTCTTTTGGCCAAAATTCATTAAATACTTCTTTAGTTGCCTTGAAATAAGATTTGAAAAATTTCGGAAGTATTTTGTAATCATCTCCATCATTTAAATAGTCCATTGGCATAGATGCCCAAATACTTTTAGGTCTAAAATGTGATAATATAGCTTCTACAAAAAATGCTTGTGAAAAATATCCTTTACCAGAACCCAACATTTTGATAAAACCTTTTAATACAGAATCCTCATTATTATTTAAATGCATAGCAAGCATATGTGAAAGGAATATATCGTTTTTATTAGGATCAGGATAAGATCCAAAAATATCATAGTATAAAGACTTATTTACAGGCTTTTGATTAAAATTCACATCAGCAAAAACTTTTCCTTGTTCCCATTTATCGAAACCTAATAAAATTGTACAATTGAATTCAAATTGTTTTATATAATCTAATACAAGATCATTAGTTAATTTGGGGTATTCATCTGTT
The DNA here is from genome assembly GCF_057002845.1 of Tenacibaculum sp. SM2510. Lineage (NCBI taxonomy): Bacteria > Pseudomonadati > Bacteroidota > Flavobacteriia > Flavobacteriales > Flavobacteriaceae > Tenacibaculum > Tenacibaculum sp. SM2510. The sequence goes on along the minus strand of NZ_CP192703.1, from coordinate 1,105,320 downwards.
AGTGCTTTTCTACCAATTTTTATACTATTGTTTAAAGCATCATTATAGAGTTTTATCATCCCCATTAATCTATGTTGACCATCTACGATTAAACCATATTTTCCATCAGGAACTGAAAGTTCAACGTTATTCTCAAAATTTTCATAATAAGCACCAATATACTCTTCTTTTTTTGCTGTTTCAATAAACTCCAAGTACTCCTTTTTTGTATCAAATTCTTGATTTAAATCAAGTGATATAATTACAGAAGTAGGAAATGAACCAAGTGCGTTAGTTTTTGAGGAATATATGTTAGATATTTCTTTCAATAAAAACTTATATATATTACTTACTCTTTTATCATTTGTTAATCTTTGGTAATAAGAGTTTTTAACCTCTTTTTCAACTTGACTAACATCTTTAATAGGAACAAATGGATCATAGTTTTGAGCTTCACGTGAGGTGAATTTCACCATACTTCTCAAAGTTGGAAAATCTATTGCAGAAATTGCAATTGGTTTCGAGGTCAATTGATTAACCAAAAGCCCCTTTATTTTAGTTATGTTACTCATTGTCAAAAGGGTTTTTTGTGTCATCAATAATTTGATCTACGTTATCATCATTAATTTCATCTTCAATAACTGGTTCAGGATCATCCGTAGTATTTTCTTCAGGAACTTCTTTGCTTTCTAATTTTTCAATTCTAGCATTAATTTTAAAAATAGATTTCTCTAACCTTCCAATTTCCTTTCTTAAAACCTCCGAACTAGCTTTTGTTGCTTGTTCAAAAACCTCACCTTTGTATTCTTCATCAAAGATTCTGTTAAACTCTTCTTTTGCTGAATTTTTAGCAATTTCAATAGAATCGGCTTTGGCTTCTTTTGCTGATACTTCAGCTATTTTTGTTGATTCATATTTAGCTTCTTCAATTGATCGAGATCTAATATCATTAGTGGATTTAAAACCGAAAAAACCTGCAATTGCTAAAATGATTGCTACTATTGCCGCATAAAGTTTATTGAAGAAATTATCATTTTCTTTATCTTCTACAAGGTTTAGTTGACGTTTCTGGATGTTATTAGATGTTTCTTTAATTTCAGATAATAACGAGTCTATTTTTTTAATTTCCAGCTTATTAATTTCATTAATTGAATCAGTCTTAACTCCGTGATATTCAATTTTAATAGTGTCTGTTTTAGGTTGTTCGACATTAAGAAACTTATATGTGATCGCTAAAACACCGATAACTGCAACTCCTATAATGATAGTTGCAAATGTGTTTAAAAGTAAATTATATCCTTTCATTTAGTTTGTTTTCGTTCAACCTTGCTGCCAACTCGTTATATAAAGATAAAAGAACGTGATATAATAAGTTGATTTGTTAGATGTTGCAATTTTTCTTTAAATATATAAAAAATATTTCTAGTAGCATTATGTATTTATTCTGTTCTATTAAAAACGAAGTCAACTAAAAACTCGTCATTAGAAATTTTACATTTTAACTGATGGTTATCTAAAAAATAATAGATCTTTTTAGGGAATTCATTCTCTAGGTTTTCGCATACAAAAGAAGAATCTGTTTGCTTAGTGAACTTAAATAATGTTGGGGTTTCATTTACGCCATCAATTTTTAAATGCAAGGTATCTTTAATCGTTACAATACTCATAATTTCTTTAAAAATAGTATCCTCTTCTTTTAAGGTAAAACCAATTCCTGTTAAATCTTTGTTCCAAAAATCGAAAGTACTTTTATCGGGTTTTTCATTTACGCGTTCCCATTTACCAATTAACCAATTTGGTTTGTTGTTTTTTGTTTCTGTTTGACAAGAAAAAAATAGTATACAAGTAAGAATGAATAGGAAATAGCGCATAATATTGGTTTTAAATGAGTTAAAGATATAGAATAAATTCGATAAAAAAGCGTAAATTCGCGAACCAGAAAAGTTAGAAGATGTTAGATAAAATTAGAATTATAAAACAACGTTATGATGAGGTTTCGGATTTAATTATCCAGCCAGATATTATAATGGACCAAAAACGTTACGCTAAATTAAGTAAAGAATATAAAGATTTAGGTAAAGTCGTAGAAAAAGGTAATGAATATAAAAGTCTAACAGACTCAATTGAAGAGGCTAAGGAAATTATTGCAGACGGAAGTGATGCAGAAATGACTGAAATGGCTAAGATGGAAATGGATGAGGCTAAAAAGCGTATTCCGGTTTTAGAAGATGAAATAAAATTCATGTTAATACCTAAAGATCCAGAAGATGCTAAAAATGCCGTTGTAGAACTAAGAGCTGGGGCAGGTGGTGATGAAGCAAGTATTTTTGCTGGTGAGTTGTTTAGAATGTATACTAAATACTGTGAAGGCAGAGGCTGGAAAGTGAGTACAGTAGATTATTCTGAAGGAACAAATGGTGGATTTAAAGAAATTCAGTTTGAAGTTTCTGGAGATGATGTTTACGGAACGTTAAAGTTCGAGGCAGGTGTACACCGTGTACAACGTGTACCACAAACCGAAACCCAAGGTCGTGTACATACATCGGCAGCTACTTGTATGGTTTTCCCGGAAGCAGAAGAGTTTGATGTAGAGATAAACCCAAAAGAAGTACGAATCGATTTTTTCTGTTCTTCAGGTCCAGGAGGTCAGTCGGTAAACACTACTTATTCAGCGGTGCGTTTAACACACATTCCTACTGGTTTAGTAGCGCAATGTCAAGATCAAAAATCGCAACATAAAAACAAAGAAAAAGCCTTTAAAGTATTACGTTCTCGTTTATACGAAATGGAATTGGCTAAGAAAAATGCCGAAGATGCTTTAAAAAGAGGTACCATGGTTACTTCTGGAGATAGATCGGCTAAGATTAGAACCTATAACTTTCCACAAGGTCGTATGACCGACCACAGAATCGGGTTAACATTATATGATTTATCGAATATTATAAATGGTGATATTCAGAAAATTATTGATGAGTTAATGATGGCAGAAAATACCTCTAAATTAAAAGAGTTAGGGGAGTCTATTTAATCATACAAATTTCTTTAAAAGAAGATTAGAAGTAAGAGCAATTAATTTGAATTGCTCTTACTTTTTTGTTAAAAGTAAAGGCGAAAAACAAAGTTGGTGGTAATACCTAAAGATAAGCGTGAAAATTTATTGGGTGAATTATTATTTCCAATACGATAATAATTATTGATTGTATTTTCTCTGTTTAATAAATTCCAAACAGAAACTCCTATTTCTGAATTAAAAACTTCCGATATTTTAAACTTATAAACAACAGAAGCATCAACTCTAAAATAATCTTTTAAACGCGTATTATTAGCGGTATCAAAGTTAACTTTATTAGTTACTATTTCGTTTCCAAGTAGCGGTATTGACGTTGGTTTTCCTGTTTTATAATTAAACCCTGCTGAAAAATTTAAATAATCATTTAAATACGTAGCGCCTAGTGTAATTGAATGTGAGCTGTCAAAATTACTTGGAAACTTAAACTCTTCAAGCGAATTGAATTCGTATTGGTTATTCATAAAAGAATAACTTAACCAACTACTAATATTTTTAATTCGTTTTCTTAATAAAAAGTCAAAACCAAGAACGCTATAATTCCCTGCTGCTTTTTCAAATTCGTACTTAGTGGTAAATCCTTGACTTTGGGTCGTAATTCCAGTTACTTTTTTATAATACCCTTTGGTATCCATTAACCAATTATTATTGGAATATAATGCCCCTAATGTAGCTTGTTTACTTTTTAGAATAGGAATATCATTGTTATTAGCCAACTGCCATCTTCGTTTCTCTAAACCTAAAAAATCATTTTGAAAATTTATAATTTGTGTGGAATTTTGATGTTTAAATTCTCCTAAAACTTCTATCTGAAAATTTTCATTAAGCTTTTTTCTGACACTTAATCTAGGTTCAAAAAGAGACTGAGAAAACTTAGCGTTATAGTTAATTCGAAGCCCAGGATTAATTGAAAAAGCATTTTTTTTATTTTGATACTTTATTTGTAAAAAAACGGCATGTTCGCGAATAACTGAAGATTTGAGCCTTAAAAATCGAGGTAAATCTATATCGTTAAGATCGGTAACTTTCGATTCGATAAGTTGATATCCCGTTTTTAACTTCCATTTTTCATAATTGTATAAAGCACTAACCTTAATGCCTGTTTCAGAAACGGTATTCTCTTGTGAAAAACGTTGATTTTCAAGGATATTAGCATTTATAGCTTTTAGCTTATAATCAGTTTCGTAAACGTTGAGTATTGTTGAAAATGTAGTATTCCATCTACGCTTATAGCTAATTCCTGCAGCAATACTATTCTGAGATAAGCTACTTGTTTTGGTTTTTAAATTACCAGAGAAACTAGCTGTTTCATTAAAAGATAAATCGTTATTAATTAGAATGAAATTTACACCAATAACATCTTTTTTTGATGGGTGATATAACCAACGAACAGAAGTGTCGTGAAAATCAAAGGCTTTGTCTGAATTAATTACGTCAGTTACATTATTTTCAATTTCTGTTAGTTGGGTTATCCTATCAAAATATACTTTATAGATAGGTGTCCGTATCCAGTTATTAATAGATTTTCGCCCCGCTATTTGCACGGATGATTGCGCTCCTAAAGGGATATCAAAAAAAGCATCTGTACTAATAAAATTAACACTTACGTTTCCGTTAAAAACAGATGTTATTTTTTCATCAGTCTTCATACTAATAGTCCCCGAAACGCCATCGCTATAGGAAGCATCTGTACCATTTGTAATTACGGTTGCTTTTTTAGTTATCTGTGGATTAAAACTAGAAATAAGTCCAAAAAAGTGACCAGATTGATACATCTTTATATCATCCCAAAGAATTAAGTTTTGATCATTAGAGCCACCTCTAATATTAATATTTGAAACAGTTTCATCTGCGCTTTGGATACCGGGTAATGCTTGTATCGTTTGTAAAACATCTGCTTCTATAAGACCAGGTAATATGGAGAAATTTGAAAAATTTATACTGGTATTTCCACTTGCTGTTTTGTTAATTCCGTTAACTAAATATTGGGTTATAATAATTGGGTCAATAACTTCATTTTCTGGTTGTAAAAAGATTGTTTTACATTTTGAAGAAGTAAATGAATCTAGTTTTTGATTAGCCGTTGTATAGCCAATAAAATGGATTGAAATATTACTTTGAGAGTTTAATGTTTTTCCTTCAAAATAACCTGTATTATCAGAAGTTAAAATAAGGTTTCCTGCAATTATTGTAGCCCCTTGCAGTGGTTGATTAGTATGTTTATCTTTTATAATTCCGCAAATTTTAAGCTTCTTTACTATTGAAACTATTTTATTGCTTATTACAGAAAATGTTAAGGATGTTTGAGCCTCTAAATTTTTTATTTTTTGAAAAAAAGTAAGATTTTTGTTGGGAAGAAAAACATAAATTCCGTCTAGTAAATCACTTTGGTAGTTAAATTGAACCTTATGTTTCTCTTTTAATAGTTGAAGTACTTCTTTTATAGGAGTCTTTTTATGAGCTACTTGACTGTAAGTAATACATGAAAAAAAAACACATAAAAATATATTGATATGTAATATATTACTTTTTAACATTCCTTATAATAACCTCATTAGTATTTTTAATTTTATAGGTTAAGTTAAGGGTTTTTGTAATACCTTTTAGTGAATTCTCTAAGTTATTATGTTCAAACGCACCCGTAAAAAGTATATTGGTATCAATTGTTTTGTAGTCTATTAAAATATTATATTGCTTAGAAAGCGTGTTTAGAACATCAGAAATTTTTGCTTGGTTAAAAACGCTCATGTTCTCTAGCCAATGTGGTTGTGATATAGCGATTGTATATGTGTTTATTTTACCTTTAAGAACTTCGAAAGCACCACCCGCAGGTAGTTTTATAAGTTGTTTCTTATACGACACTTGAACGATACCTTCGTAGCAAGCTACTTTAAAAATACTATCATTAGTTTGTACATTAAAAGCTGTACCCAAAACACTAATAATTCCGTTTTCGGTAGCTACATCAAAGCGTTTTCCTTTGGTAACATTAAAAAAAGCTTCTCCTTTTAGTTGCAGCGTTTTTTTGTCTTTCCAAGTTTTTTTGTTGTATTTAAGAGTAGAGGTTTCATTTAAATTTACTACTGAATTATCGGGTAATATAATTGTTTCTTTTTGTGAAAACTGTGTGCTAAATGTTACGAGCTCTTTTTCACTAAAGAAGGAATACACCGAAAAACTTAGAACAAAAATAGCTGCAATTTTTAAAGCAATATTTACCCAATTGGTTTGCTGTTTTTTCTTCGGAATAAGGTGTTTTTCAATACGATCAAAATTAGGTATTGTATTTTCATTTTTACCTTTAAAGCGTTTTGCTTCAACTATAATTTCTTTAAAAAAAGCAGAATCTTCCAGCTCCTCAAAAGCTTTTTGCTCTTCAGGTGATAAGTCATTATTAAGCCATTTTTTTATTAAGTATTCTTTCTCCATTATATAAGGCTATAGTATTAAAACAACTGACTTGTTAATTATCCCAGAAATTATTTTAATTTAAAATCTTCTATTTTTTCTTTTAAAATATTAAAAGCGGCATAAATTCTATGTTCAACTACTTTTTTTGTTACCCCTAATATTTCAGCAATCTCTTTATGGGTTTTTCCTTCGGCTTTGCTGAGTAAAAAAGCTTCTCGATCTGTTGATTTTAATGTAGATAAAACATGCTCATAATTTTCTAAAAATTGATCTTTTTGCATTAAAAATTCAGGAGATTCGTTGGTGTAATCTTTTGGTTGTACTTGTGTATACTTAAGAACTACTTTTTGATGCTTTAGAGCATTTAATATTAAATTATTAGCGACGGTGTATACATATGATTTTGCAGTTTGAGACGTTACTTTATCGCAATTTTCCCACAGTTTAATAAACGCATCTTGTACTTTATCTGAAGGGTTTAAAAGCGCCCCATATTTATAATAGAATATATTACTAAGATCTTGAGCATACAATTCATATAATTTTGAAAAGCGCAACTTATCGCAAATATTTTTATGTAATGGTATGTTCAATTTTTACAGGTAAATTTTATTTTTCAAATGTATAGAAAAAAAAGTAAAAAAAAATCGGGATATTTTAAAGCGAAGTTGTTTTATAACAAAGGTAGTTATTAATATGGTGTATTTTGTACACTGCAATTAAAACCTAAGCATATGAAAGCTTTCAAATATTTTATATTTTTTTTTCTAGGAAGTATCATTTTATTACCATCATGTAGAACTGAAGAAACTATTGAGATCGATCCAATACAAACAAACGTTATTCAAGCAAACTCTACAGTAGCTAATTTAATGAGTAGAACTGCTCAGAAAGATGGTTCAAAAGATAATATTATTGATAAAGCAAGTTGTTTAACAGTTAAATTTCCTGTAACCGTTACCGTAAATGGTGAAGAGTTGGTGATTGAAGGAGAAGACGGTTATGATATGATTGAAGAACTTTTTGATGCATTCAAAGACGATGTTGATACCCTTGTAATTTCTTATCCGATTAAGGTTGTTTTTAGTGATTATACTTTTGAAACAATCAATTCTGATGCTGAATTAATGGAAGTAGTAAAAAAATGTAAAAGAGAAAATGAAGAGGATGATGATATTGAATGTGTAGATTTCAAATATCCAATTAAAACTTCTTTTTTTGATGAGAATAGTGATTTATTAGATACTGTTATTATAGAAAATGATAATCAATTGTATGAGTTCATTAAAAATATAGGGAGTTTTACAGCGGTAACAATCAATTTCCCTATAAAACTAATTTTTGCAAATGGGTCATTTATAGAAGTTGAAAGTATCAAACATTTAGAAGAAGTAATAGAAGACGCAAATAACTCTTGTGATGAAGATGATGATAACGATTACAATGATGATGATTGTGATGCGTGCAGTAAAGACAAATTAAAAAACTTGTTTGGTGCCGATAAAAAATTCAGTGTTGATGAATTTGAATTAAACGAAAATAATATAGAGGCCAACTATAATGATTATTTATTTTCTTTTAATATCGATGAAACTATAAAGGTTTTTAAAAAAGGCACTACAATTACTGGAACTTGGGAAGCCTCAGGAACTGCAAATGATATGACAGTTGTAATTAATATTCCAGAGTTGCCAGACTTTAATGATACCTGGAATTTACAGGAGATAAAGATAAAATCAAATAAAGCAGAAATTAAATTTGAAAAAGGGGAAAACGAATTAGTTTTTTCTCGAAGCTTTTAATTAAAAAGAATACTATTTCCCAATAATATAACAATAATAATAACCCCTAATTTTTAAATTATGAATTATAACATGTTTTATTCAAAACTGAAAACAGTTTTAGCCTTAGCGGCATTAGTAACAATTTTATACAGTTGTTCTAGTAATAGCGAGCCTTCCGGAGAAGGAAACTTAAGTATAAGCGCAAAGAGTACTGTTTATAATGGAGTAGCAAAGAGTGTCGTAAACAAATCAGCGGTTTCTACTATTGAAATTACCAAGCTTCTTTTAAACTTAAAAGAGTTTGAATTAGAGGTAGATATAGATGATGAAACAGAAGATTTGATGCAGAATGATAAAGACTGGGATGATGATGGTAAATTGGATTTTGAAGATGAACTTAAATTAAAAGGGCCTTTTGAGGTAGATTTATTGTCTGGTCAATTATCATTTTTAGATATAACTGTTCCTTTTGGAAAGTATGAAGAGTTAGAGTTTAAGTTTGGACCAAGTCCTAACCCAGATAGTGAATTATTTGGAAAATCTATTTTAGTAGAAGGAACAGTTAATGAGGTGCCTTTTATTTATTCACATAAGTTTACTGAGAAAGTAGAAGTAGATTTTGAAGATCCTAATTTTGATATTGTTGTTTCTGAAGTAGACAACGGTATTGTTATTGATTTTGATGTGAATCAACTTTTCGATGCAGTAAACGGAGTAGATTTATCTCAAGCAGTAGATGGTAATAACGATGGTGTTATTGAAATTGACCATTCAGATGTTGATGGAAATAAAACCTTAGCGGATGCTATAAGAAAGAAAATTATCGCTGCTTTAGATTTATTAGACGATTAATTTTAGACAATTGAAGGGAATGATTTAGTTAGATAAAAGTTAATAATAGGCAATGTCTTATTACATCCCCCTTAACTTTTATGATTTAATCATTTGTAACCAGCTGAGTGCCTCAGCTGGTTTTTTATGTTTCATGAGAATAGAACACAGTAGTACTAGGTGTGTCATTTTACCTTTTTAAATATGAAAAATAGTATTATGGAGTTTGGAGAGGTAGTTATATTTTAAATGAATTAATGCTTGCAGAAAGTATATCTGAAATAAAAATAGCTAAGAGGCGTAATTTAGAAATGTAAAAGTATTGCAAGAATTAAGAGGGTGTAAATAATTTACGAAACCTTTAGTAATAAAAAGAGTTTTGTTAAAAGAAGCAGTATATGAAGAGTAATTATTTAAACAAGAATAGTAAAGCATAAAAAGCAACCAATTTGGTTGCTTTTTATGTATTGTAAAAAAAGATATTTAATAAGTACTAATCAAATTCTTCATCGAAATTAATTTCATCAAATGAATCTTCATCGTCGGCATAATCTTCCATCGTTTGCTCTAGCTTAGAGCTGATTTTTACTAAATATAAAGTATCGTCTGTTTTAACCTCTACAGCTTTAATAGTTTCGTTTCTGGCATTTTTAAACGAAATAATATCACTGTGATCGTATCCGTTAGGATATTCTTTAATTAACAAATCTAAAATACTAGCAGTTAGTTTTTCGTAGTTTACAATAACTCTTTTCATTCTTTTACATTTTTAATAGATAGGCAAAAATTAACGGAGCAACAATAGTAGCATCACTTTCTATAATAAACTTAGGCGTATCAATATCTAATTTACCCCAAGTAATTTTTTCGTTCGGTACCGCACCAGAGTATGAACCGTAGCTTGTTGTAGAGTCAGAAATTTGACAAAAGTAATTCCAAAATGGCGTGTCTTTTCTTTCCATATCTTGATAAAGCATTGGCACCACACAAATAGGAAAATCACCAGCAATACCACCACCTATTTGGAAGAACCCAATTCCGTTTTCAGAATTATCAGTATACCAATCCGCTAAAAAGGTCATGTATTCGATACCTGATTTTACGGTAGATGCTTTTAACTCCCCTTTCATAACATAAGAGGCGAAGATGTTACCCATGGTAGAATCTTCCCATCCAGGAACTACAATTGGTAAGTTTTTTTCGGCAGCTGCATACATCCAAGAATCTTTAATATCTATCTCGTAATACTCTTCTAAAACACCAGACAACAATAGTTTGTACATATATTCATGCGGTAAATAACGTTCGCCTTTTGCTTCTGCATCTTTCCAAATTTTTACAATATGCTCTTGAATTCTTCTAAAAGCTTCTTCTTCAGGAATGCAAGTATCTGTAACTCTATTTAAACCTTTTTCTAATAAATCCCACTCGTCTTGTGGCGTTAAATCGCGGTAGTTAGGTATGCGCTTGTAATGAGAATGTGCTACTAAATTCATTACATCTTCTTCTAAGTTTGCACCGGTACATGAAATAATGTGTACTTTATCTTGACGAATCATTTCTGCAAAAATTTTACCTAATTCAGCCGTGCTCATTGCACCCGCTAAAGAAACTAACATTTTAGAGCCTTTTTCTAATTGTGTTTCGTACCCTTTGGCAGCATCTACCAAAGATGCTGCGTTAAAGTGTAAAAAGTATTTTTCTATAAAGTTTGATATTGGTTTACTCATTTTTATTTTATTTTTTAGCTATTTTTCTTACTTCAAATATATCTGTTCTTCTATCTTTTAAATTTCGTACGCTACCAAATTGGTTTAAATCCTTTAGTAAATCTAAATCTACATCCGCAATTAAAATCATTTCAGTATTTGTCGTTGCTTCTGCTTTTATTCCGTTTGCAGGAAAAGAAAAATCACAAGGTGTAAAAACCATAGATTGTGCATACTGAATATCCATATTATTTACTTTTGGTAAATTACCAACACTACCTGCAATGGCAACGTAACATTCGTTTTCTATTGCTCTAGCTTGCGCACAATGGCGCACTCTTGAATACCCGTTTTGAGTATCTGTTAAAAACGGAACAAACAAAATATCCATTCCTTCTTCTGCTAAAATTCTACTTAATTCAGGAAATTCAGAATCATAACAAATTAAAACGCCAATTTTACCGCAATCTGTATCAAAAGTTTTTAGTTCATTTCCGCCTTGCATTCCCCAAACTTTAGCTTCATCTGGCGTAACATGTAGTTTTTCATAGCGATCTGTAGAGCCATCTCTTTTGCATATATACCCAGCATTGTATAACAAGTCATCTTTAATTTCTGGCATACTACCAGTAATAATATTGATGTTATACGTAATTGCCAATTCAGAAAATTTCTGAACAATTTGCGGTGTATATTTTGCTAATTCTCTAATTGCTTCCGATTCTGGTAAGTGATTATTATCTGCCATTAAAGGAGCATTAAAAAACTCAGGAAATAATGCAAAATCAGATCTGTAAGCAGAAACTGCATCTACAAAATATTCTGCTTGCTGCATTAATTCTTCCAAATCTTTATACAAGCGCATTTGCCACTGAATTAACCCCAAACGCACCACTTTTTTCTTTGTTGCTGCTTTTTTAGATTTTTTTTCATAGTAAATGTTATCCCATTCTAATAAAACGGCAAATTCACCAGAATTTTCATCGCCTTCTAAATATCCTTTTAAAATTTTTGATGGATGAAAATCATTTGATATTTGAAAGTTTAAAACAGGGTCTTGAATTTCTTTGCGTTTTACACTTTCTATATATTCTTTTGGTGATAAAGTTGCTGCATATTTATGATAATTCGGAATTCTACCTCCAAACGCAATTCCTCTTAAATTTTGTTTTTCAGCCAATTCTTTCCTGTAATCATACAGTCTTCTGCCTAAACGTAAGCCTCTGTATTCCGATTTTATAAAAACATCTATTCCGTATAAGATATCACCGTCTTCATTATGAGTGTCAAATGTATAATTGCCTGTAATATCTTCATAGGTATGCTGGTCGTCGAAACTATCATAATCTAATTTAATAGAAAGCGCACAGCCAGCTAAATCTCCATTTATCTTTATAACAACTTGTCCTTCAGGGAATTTATCAATTAAAGATTTAATTTGATTTTCTTTCCAATAAGAATCTGGCATACTTGAATAAGCCTGAATCATAGCTTCTTTTAACTGTTTATAATCAGTTAACGTTAAATAATGAAGCTCAATATTTTCAATATTTTTTAGCATCTTATAGAATTAAAAATCGTCATTATCATCATCCTTAAACTTAGTAACAGCAGCGCGATTGCTTTTTTTAGAATCAATATCTTCCTCTTCGTCTGTATCGTTAGAAAATTTATAGCTTAACATTTTATAGTAGAGTTTTGCAGCTAAGAAGTCTGATGATTTTTCAGACGGATTAGGGCATAGCTCAACAATATCAAAACCAACAACATTTTTGGATGTAAACACTCTCTTTAAAAAGTCTAAAGTTTCATAGTAAAATAAACCTCCAGGTTCTGGTGTTCCAGTAGATGGTAATAAAGAAGGATCGAAAGCATCTAAATCGAATGTAATAAAAACGTTATTCGTTAATTGATCGATAACATCGTCTACCCAGTCTTCATTTACAGCCATGTCGTGTGCAAAAAACACTTTATCTTCATTCATTTCCTTTCGCTCAGAAATATCCATGCTTCTAATACCAACCTGAACTAAGTTCGTATTCTGATTCGCTTCATAAACCGCACAAGCGTGGTTGCATGAAGAGCCTTGGTATTCTTTTCTTAAATCGGCATGCGCATCAATATGTAAAACAGTTAAGTTGTTAAAGCATTCATCAAAAGCTCTTATTGTTCCGATAGATATAGAGTGCTCGCCACCAAAAAGAGTTACAAATTTTTTCTTATTGATAAACTTTTTAGTTGCTACATGAACGGCTTCTACCATTGCCTCTGGCGATGAGTTTTCTGTTACAGCATCTGCTAAATAAATACCTTGTTTATATACTTCGCTGTTTGTTTCAATATCATATAGCTCCATATTTTCTGAAGCATCTAAAAATGCTTGCGGACCTTTATCAGCTCCTTTTTGCCAAGTACTTGTTCCGTCATACGGAACCGGAATTAATACGATTTGTGCATTTTCTAGTTTTGCGTATTGATCTGGAATTCCTGCGTAATTTTTATTTTTCATTATACTATATTGTTAGTAACCAAGAATTGATAAGAATTCTTCGCTTTTTTGTTGGTCTTTAAATAATTTGGTAACAATGTTTCCTTCTTCGTCTTTTGATATCAGAATATGTTTTGGTGCTGGTATTAAGCAGTGTTGTAAGCCGCCAAAACCACCAATTGTTTCTTGGTAAGCTCCGGTATTAAAGAAACCAACATACAGCGGATTCTCTTTTTCATATACCGGTAAATAAATACCATTAACATGTTGCTCTGAGTTGTAATAATCATCACTATCACAAGTTAAGCCACCTAATAAAACACGTTCATATCTATGGTTCCATTTATTAACAGGAAGCATAATAAAGCGTTTGTTAATAGCCCAAGAATCTGGTAATGTTGTAATGAAAGATGAGTTAATCATATTCCATTTTTCACGATCATTTTGCTTTTTTTGATACAATACTTCGTACACAGCACCACCAGCTTCACCAACAGTAAAACTACCAAATTCAGTGAAAATATTAGGAACATCTACTTCAGCTTCATCACAAGCAGCTTTAATTTGATTGATAATTTCATCAACCATATATTCATAGTCATAATCAAATGCTAATGAGTTTTTAATAGGAAAACCACCACCAATATTTAAGCTATTTAAAGTAGGGCATACCTTTTTTAATTTGATATATACTGTTAAACATTTTAGTAATTCGTTCCAATAATAAGCGTTATCTCTTATACCTGTGTTGATAAAAAAGTGAAGCATTTTTAGCTCTACTTGTGGGTTTTTAGCAATTTCACGCTCGTAAAAAGAAACAATGTTTTTGTAACCAATACCTAAACGGCTGGTGTAAAACTCGAATTTAGGTTCTTCTTCAGAAGCAATTCTAATACCTACTTTAAACTTATTTTTAGTTTCGTTTAATAAAAGATCTAGCTCCTCATAATTATCTATAATCGGAATGCAGTTTTTATGCCCGCCATCAATTAAACTTACAATGTTCTCAATATATTTATCACGTTTAAAACCATTACAAAGTACATAAGCATCGTTACTTAGTTTGCCAGATTTTTTAAGTGCTTTTGCAATATCAATATCAAAAGCAGAAGATGTTTCAATATGAATATCATTTTTTAAAGCTTCATCTAACACATATTTAAAGTGTGAGCTTTTGGTACAGTAGCTATAGTTGTAACTACCGTTATATTGGTGTTTTTTTATTGCTTTGGCAAACCAATTTTTGGCATTGTTAATGTTTTCTGATATTTTAGGTAAATAGGTAAACTTTAACGGCGCACCGTATTGTTTAACCAGTTCCATCATATCTATATCATGAAAAAATAAATTGTTTTTTTCTGTACGAAATTCCGCTTGCGGAAAATCGAAAGTTTGTGCTATTAAATCTTTATATTTAGTATTCATTTTGTTTTTAATGTATCTCTGTAAATAGAGTGTACAGAGAAGTTGTTTAAAAAATAGATACAACGAAAAAGTATATCTTTTTTAAAATAAAGCGTAACAAATTAAAGGCTATGTTTTATAGCTTATTTGTTAAAAACTAAAATGTAAATGAATATATCAAACCCTTAGAACCAAACAGTCACCACACTGATTGTAAAAATTCAGTGTTAAAGAGTAGTTATTTGAAGAGGAAGAAACCTTAATTTTTTCGCTGTGTTTCCAAAACACTAGACAACTTTTTATCTTCCCATAAAAATTGTTTACGAAATAAGTAGAACGATACATTAAACCTATCTAATAAGATACGGTAAATGTAAACTATTTTTTAAAAAAACAAACTTTTTTTTATTTTTTTTAAAAAGAATGAAACTGACAGGTGTCACCAAAATTGACACCTTAAAATAAAAACCCTGTAAACATAGTGCTTACAGGGTGTAATTGTGGAGACGCCGGGAATCGAACCCGGGTCCAAACAAGCAGTTCAAATGCTTTCTACATACTTATTTCTTTCTTAATTTTCGACTAGTAACTGATTAAGAACAATCTGTTAAAAGCTTATCTTCTTTAGTTTCAAAAACTTGTCGAAGCAGCAAGTTTTCTATATTTACTTTTACGATATCCAAAAGTGAAGCGCCGTAAATCAAGGCTATCCGTGGACATAAAGCTTGCACACCTTGTGTGCCTAGGCCAATCCTACTGTGATTCGGATTAAGCAGCTAAAGCGTAGTTATTCTCGCCGTTTAAAAAGTTGAAAAAAAGTTTAACGAGTGTATCTCTTCGCTCCTCGGTATGCTTACATGATCACTGGCCTCGCTGTCAAAACCAGTCGTCCCCATTATGTCAAATAATTAGTCAAAAACTATACCAATTATTAGGGCGTTCGGGCGGGCTTTTCGCAGTCGCTCTTTTCAAGGAGCTCCAACAAATGCTTCAATCCCTAACGCGGTCGGCAAAGATAATAAAAACAAGGTTGTGCAAACCTATAAAAAAGAGTAAATTCGCAGGGCTTCAAAAAAATAAAATATAAGTATGAAATTTGCAATCATAAAAGAACGTAAAAATCCACCAGATAGGCGTGTCGTATTTTCACCAGAAAAATTAAAAGAATTTAAACAACAATTTCCACAAGCTGAAATAGTTGTAGAAAGTTCTGATATTAGAATTTTTACTGATGAGGAGTATCAGAAAGCAGGTTTTGAAGTGGTAAAAGACGTTTCAGATTGCGATGTTTTATTAGGAGTAAAAGAAGTTCCTTTAGAAAATTTGATTCCTAATAAAAAATATTTTTATTTCAGTCATACCATCAAAAAACAACCTTACAACCGTAAGTTGTTAAAAGAAATGTTGGCAAAAAACATTGAAATGTTTGACCATGAAACGATTGTTAAAGAAAACGGAACACGTTTAATTGGTTTTGGCCGTTATGCAGGTTTGGTTGGTGCTTATAACGGATTTAGAGCGATAGGTTTACGTGAAAACACATTTACTTTACCTAAAGTAGAAACATTAGCAGATTTAGAAGCGGTAAAAGTTGAATTAGATAAAATTAAACTACCAAATTTAAAAATATTATTAACAGGTACAGGTAAAGTTGCATACGGAGCTAAAGAAATTTTAGATTTTTTAGGTATAAAACAAGTTTCTGACGCCTTGTATTTAACATCAAAATTTACCGAACCTGTATATTGCATGGCAGATGTTATGGAATATGCAAAACGCAAAGATGGAAAAGTAGGTAATAAACAAGCTTTTTATAAAGACCCTACAGATTATGAAAGTAATTTTATGGCATATGCAAAGGAAACAGATTTTTTTATTGCAGGTCATTTTTACGGAAACGGAGCACCTTATTTATTTACAAGAGAAGATGCTAAATTATCAGATTTTAAGATAAAATATGTTGCCGATGTTTCGTGTGATGTAGACGGCCCTGTTGCTTCAACAATAAAAGCATCTACAATTGCCGATCCTATTTATGGATATAACCCGCAAACAGAAAAAGAAGTCGATTTTAAAAGTCCAGAAGCAATAACGGTAATGGCGGTAGATAATTTACCTTGTGAATTACCTAAAGATGCAAGTGAAGGTTTTGGTGAAATGTTTTTAAAACATGTAATTCCGTCATTTTTTAATAATGATAAAGACGGAGTTTTAGCAAGAGCAAAAATGACAACTAGCAAAGGGGAGTTAGCAGAACGATATTCGTATTTACAACAATATGTAGACGGAAAAGAATAATTAAAATCCCGCACTTAGCGGGATTTTTAGTTTATTTAAAACTACGAGTATATAAAGAGTTTTAATACTTCGTTTTTAAAACATTCTTCTTTATAAATAACATTTTTAATAACATGATTTTAAGTTACATATATTTCGGGGTATCTATTTTAGGAATTCTCCTGTTTTTTTATCTACTAAAAAAACTTTTCAATTGGTTTCAGTCTAAATTAGATAAGCTAGATCGGAATTTCTTTTTTAGAAAAATAGAATTAGTTAATTTCTTTAAATTTATAACGCCTAGAAGAGAAAGGCATATCTTAAAATTTGTAACAAAAAGTTTAAGGTATGCAACAAGCATTTTGTTTTTAATATTTTATTTACCGCTTGTTTTTAGCTTTATACCAGAAACAGAAGAGTATGCTAAAAAAGCTTTTGAATACATACTAAAACCTGTATACTTTATAATAGAAGGACTTTTAGATTTTATACCAGGCTTGTTTTTTATAATTGTAATTTTTTATGGAACCAAATACCTTTTAAAGTTTTTAAAGTATTTAACGAGTGAATTAGAACGAGAGGCTGTAACATTAGATGGTTTTCATGCCGATTGGGCTAAGCCAACTTTTAATTTATTAAGAGTTGTTATAATTGCTTTTGCAGTAATTATTTGCTGGCCTTATATTCCGGGTTCTCAGTCTGACGGATTTAAAGGTGTTTCTATCTTTTTTGGAGTGTTATTTTCTTTAGGTTCAACAGCTGCAATATCTAATATTGTTGCAGGTATCGTAATTACTTACATGCGTCCTTTTAAAGTTGGTGATCGCGTAGAAATAGGAACTACTATTGGTGATGTTACCGAAAGAAGTTTATTGGTAACAAGAGTTAAAACAATTAAAAATATTGATGTAACGATTCCTAATTCATCAATTTTAGGGAATCACATTATTAATTTCAGTAAAAATGCAACAGAAGATGTAGGCGTAATTCTGCACACTTCTGTAACTATCGGTTACGACGTTTCGAGTGATGAGGTTATAAAGGCTTTAGTAAAAGGAGCAAAAAATACTCCGATGATTTTAGATAAACCTTTGCCTTTTGTATTGGTAAAAAGTTTGGATGATTTTTACATCAATTATGAAATTAATTGCCATACTAAAAATCCAGAAAAAGCAGCTGTAATATATTCTCATTTACATGAAAGTATTAAAAATGAGTTACACAATGCAGGTATCGAAATATTATCTCCGCATTACAATGCTGTTAGAGATGGAAATGTGTTAACCGTTCCTCCAGAAAACGTTCCGAAAGGATATGTGAAGCCAGGTTTTAAGATTGATAATTAAATTTTTTCATAATATAATTTTTAATAGTATTAAATGCTACCAGACCAACAATTTTTAATAGATACCGCAAAAATGCGAATGCCATTTGGTAAATATAAAGGAACTTATTTAGTAGATATTCCTGAGTATTATTTAGTTTGGTACAAAAACAAAGGTTTTCCTGAGGGTAAGTTGGGTAAAATGATGGGATTGGTCTATGAGTTACAACTAAATGGTATCGAGGATATTCTTAAAAAAATAAAAGCAAATTTTTAAAATTATGTTATTTTTAAAGGATGAAACCATCTGAAGAATATATTTTAAAGCAAGAAGAACCGTTACGATCAATTTTATTATACCTTCAGGTTTTAATTGAAGCTAATTTTACTGATACTGAATTGTTGTATAAATGGAAACTGCCTTTTTATTATTTAAAAGGCAAGCCTTTGTGTTATTTTAATGCGACTAAAAAGGGGTCTGTTGATGTTGGATTTTATTCTAAAACGGTACTTAAAGAGTACAATGAATTTTTAGTATTAGAAAAAAGAAAGGCAGTGAAATCTCTTCGGTATTATCGACTAGAAGATGTTAATGAAAAGATATTAATAAATGTTTTGTTAGAGGCTTATAAAGTTAGAAAGAATGAATCTATTTTATAAGGTATTCTAATACAACTTCTTTATCTATAATTAAATAAATTTCTTTGCTGTTACTAGGGGGAATAATACTAATAGTTACAAGGTTTTTGTCAAAGGTTATTTTTGGCTTTTCAGCATATTTAGAGTTTCTAAACGCACAATAAATAGATTGATTGGATTTTACGTTTTTAAGAGTGAAACTAACAGGTTCATTTGGTTTTCGGTATACGATACCTGATGTTGGTTTAATTATTTCATATTCATTTCTAAGAAAAGAAGAAGAATATATGGGTTGGTTAAAGTATTCTTTTAAGCTCATTCGCTTTACACGTAATTGCCATAGTACATCTTCAGGAAAGTGAGTGAAGAAATATTTTTCTTTCGGTATGTTGTAGTAATAATTATTAAAGTTACGCTGCCAATTACCGTTCATAACAGCGCCAGCCGCCCAGGTAGCATCAATATAAATCCATTTATTATTTAGCTTTACGGCATTCCATGCATGATTTGTACGGTTATTTATTTTTCCTATATCACTAGAGGAGTTTCTTACATGTCCTTTTATTACTTCATTTTCAATATTTAAAAGTGAGCAAATTTTACTAAATGTTTGTGCATAACCTTCACAAACAGCACTCCTACTAGAAAGTGTTTTATTTACAATAGCTTCTTTTATAGCTTTAATCTTTGCTTGTTTTTCATCTTCTGTTCTGTATCTAAAACCGATTTTTTTTTGACTAGTATTATAAAATTCTTTTAAATTATATCGAATATTAAATGCTAGCCAAGAAAATACAGCCCTTACCTTTTCTTGATCAGAATTAAAATCAGTAGTAATTTTATTTGCTAGTCTATCAGCAGTAATTATTTTAGGGTAGGTTTTTATTTTGGCATCAACAGAAGAAAAATCTTGCGCTGATAATGATGAAAATATTAGAAAAAAAAGAAAGTAATATGGCTTCATATGTAAAGTTATAACAACTTTATTTATCAAAAATTATGCCTATAAATTATTTGTTTAAAATTTAAGAATAAACACTGAGCTTTTAAAACAAAAAGTTCACAAAAAGCGAAAAAATAATTGGTTATATTTAACCTTTTAAATTAAATAACAAATAGAATCAATTAACCAGATGAGAAAAATAATATATGTGTCAACATTGTTAACAATGTTGATGTTATCGTGTAAAACAGTGCAAAAGGACAATAAAAAATTAACAATTACCAGTGCAAAAGCTTCAACGAATATTAAAAAAAGTGTAATTAATATTGATTCATCTCTTGTTAAAAAACACTTGTATACACTGGCTTCTGACGAAATGGGAGGTAGGAAGCCTGGTACAGATGGTATTGAAAAAGCAGCAAAATATATAGAAAATGAATTTGAAAAAATTGGATTAAAAAAGTATAATTCATTATCAACTTTTCGTCAGAATTTTGAATATAAAGGAATTAAAATGTTCAACGTAATTGGAGTTTTAGAAGGGAAGAGTAAAAAGAATGAATATGTGGTAGTTTCGGCGCATTATGATCATTTAGGTACAAAAGAAACAGGAGAAGGAGATTTAATTTTTAACGGAGCAAATGATGATGCATCTGGTGTAACGGGAGTTTTAGCCTTGGCAAAGTATTTTAAAAATAAAGGACAAAACGAAAGAACAATTATTTTTGTGGCTTTTACAGCAGAAGAAATGGGATTAATAGGTTCTACACATTTTGGTAAAGGAATTGATGCTAGTAAATTTGTAGCAGGAATTAATTTAGAAATGATAGGGAAAACGCCAAGTTTTGGACCAAATACTGCTTGGCTAACAGGTTTCGAACGTTCTGATTTTGGTAAAATTATTCAGAAGAATTTAGTAGGTACAGGCTATCAATTGTTTCCAGATCCATATAAAAAATTCAATTTATTTTTTAGATCTGATAATGCCTCTTTAGCTCGTTTAGGAGTGCCTTCACATACATTTTCTACTACACCAATTGATGTAGATAAAGATTATCATAAAGTATCTGATGAAGCAGAAACTTTAAATATGACGGTAATTACACAAACGATACAAGCAGTCGCAAAAGGAACAGAAAGTATTATAAATGGTAAAGATACTCCTACAAGAGTAGTTCTTGAAAAGTGATTTTTTTTAATTCTACAAAACAAGAGCAGCACTTTTATAAAGGTGCTGCTCTTGTTTTATGAAAAAAGCTATAAATTAACAAAATCATTTTATTTGGCGGTGATACTGAGTTTTGTGTTAAAGTATTATTAAAATTTTACTATATTCGCAAAAGTTTAACCTAAACCCTTCAATTAAAATGAAAAAAAAAATATTAAGTTTAGCTATTGTTTTAGCAATGTTTTCGTGTTCTAATAACGAAACATTAGAGGTGCAAGAAGAACAAAATGAACTGCTTTCAAAAAAAGAAATTAACTCAATTATTAATACCTCATTACAAACTACGGGTGATTTCAATTGGACAACACAAAATGCTCATACAATTTGGAGTGCTGTAAAACATGGTGAGAATATTTTAACCATTGGTTATGGGAATTCTAAAAATCAATTTGCAAGAACTACAGAGACAAATAATATTAAAAATGAATTAATTCAACTTGTTCATGGCCTAGAAAAAACATCAGCAAAAGGAGCTAGTGAATTATATGTTGATGAAATTATTAATGTTATAGATATTAGAGTAACAAATAAAGAAACTATTGAAACATTATTAAAAGATAGTAGAGTACGTTATATTGAGCCTGGAGGCTATAATTTCTTAGATTCAGATAATCAAGCTCGATCAGAAGGTGGTTCAGGCTGTGGTTATGGAAGTACAACATTAAGTACAAATGATTACCGTACAGTATCGCCAGGAGCAAGAGTACCTTGGTCTTTTGATGCACATAATATTCCAGCCGCATGGAATTATAGTACAGGAGCAGGCGTAACGGTTGCTATTATCGATTCAGGTTTGTCACCCCAACAAAAATGGATGAATCAATATTTTAATGATGGTGATTCTTCAGGAAGAACTGTTCAGAAGTATGGAACATTTGTAGATTCTTGGTGGGCATGGTCTAATAATTACGATGGTGTTAATGATAAGTGTGGGCATGGTACAAAAATGGCAGCTGTAGCAACGGCTCCAAGAAATAATGATAATTTACCTGTAGGTGTAGCATACAACTCAAATTTAGTAACTTATAGAGCTGTAGAGAATGTTATTATTAATGATTATCATGAAAAAAGAGGAGTTGTAGAAGCGCTAACAGCGTTAGCTAACAGAAGTGATGTAAAAGTAATTTCAATGTCTATAGGATCTCCTTTTAGTATAGGTAATGTTTCTGATGCAATTAAATATGCACATAGTAAAGGTAAAATGATTTTAGCAGCAGGTGGTACTTCAACTTCATTTACAACTTGGTATGGTGTTATTTTTCCGGCAAGTATGTCTGAAACAGTAGCTGTTACAGGGGTTAAAGAAGGTGAGTATGATAAGTGTGATGTTTGCCATACAGGTTCTAAAATCGATTTTACTATTCAAATGCAAAGAACTAATGGTACAGATAATAAGATGCCAGTATTAAGTTATTATGACGGGCAAGCTAATTATATTGGTGGTTCATCTGTTGCAACCGCAACAACAGCAGGAATCGCCTCTTTAGTATGGTCTAAAAACCCATCTTGGTCTCGTGAACAAGTATTGCAAAAAATGAAAGAATCTGCAGACTTTTATCCAAATAAACATTCTAAATTTGGATACGGAAATATTGATGCCTTAAAAGCTGTTCAATAAAAAAATCAACTAACTAAGTTAATAAAAACCTCGAATTTTCGAGGTTTTTTGTATTTTTATAAAAGCAGATTATTTAAGTAATATAATTATGAAACAACTAAAGTATCTTTTTCTAATTTTTATAGTAGGGTGTTCTTCATCTAAAGTGATATATGATTATGATAGTAAAACTGATTTTAAAGTATATAAAACATTTAATTATTTTGAAGATGCTGGTGAAGGCTTAAATGAATTGGATGTAAAGAGGATAACGAACGAATTAACGAATGGATTACAACAAAAGGGTATGAAACTATCTGAAGATCCTGACATGTATATAAATATCATTTCAAATGAAAGTAAGAAAATTGATAGAAGCACTATTGGTATAGGAATGGGAGGAGGACGAAATGTAGGTTTTGGAATTTCTGGCGGAATTCCTATTGGAAGTAAAAAAATGAATCAAAAATTAATTATTGATTTTGTAAAGAGTGAAAATGATGAGTTGTTGTGGCAAGGAATATCAAACGGAGCAATAAAAGAACGGACAACACCAGAAGAAAAATTAATGCATTATAAAAAAACCATTGAGAAAATATTAATGAATTATCCGCCTAAAAAATAGTATTGTAAACAGAAAAACCTCCAATTAAGGAGGTTTTTTTATGTATTAAAAAGTTGATTAAAATTGGTAACGTATACCTAATGCAACATCAAAATCTAAATCATCTCTAAAATTACCAAAACCAAATTCAGGTCTTACGTCCAAAGAAAGCATTAAAGGAATATCGAAATTGTATTCAATACCAATATCACCAGCAGCAAAAATAAAAGTTTCGCTATCATCACCATTAGGTAGGTTGTTCTCAAAGCTATATGATCCAAGACCACCACCAACACCTGCAAACCAGTTGAATCTACCTTCTAATTGCCAAACCCATTGGTAAAGCCCTGTTGCTTTAAATCCATCATAACCTTTACCGTTTCTTATACCTAAATCAATTTCTAATCTGTTGTTGCCTCCTAAGGCTCTTTGATAAGAAATTTCAGTACCAAAACCATCACTATCTCCTAATCGAAGACCAATAGCATTCTTAGAGATGTCTTGAGCATTTGCAGAAAACACGCCGATAAATAATAAGGCGATAATAAAAAATGTTTTTTTCATAATTTTAAGTTTTAATTATTGTTAAAAGTAGTTTATTATAAATTGGAAGCAAAGTTACTTAATAACTAATCGTTTTCCTTTTGAATGACTACTAAATTCAGGCGCATACATATTTTGTATTGTTGTAATTCCGTTACTAAAATCCCCTGTATTATTTACTCGCACATCATATTCAAAAATATAATCCCCTTTAGGTAAACGTTCAAAAAAGAAATTTGTTGCAGCATCTTTTGTAGCTTCATAATAACCTAACCCGTCTTGCCATTTGTATTGCGAAAGTATATTTATAGGTTCTACACCAGATGCTCTCATATCTTTCATATGGATAAACTCCATGTCTCTGTCAGAGCGAAGCTCAATTCTTGCGGTAATTAAATCACCAACTTTTAAATCAGTTTTGTTAGTAATTTCAATAAGCTCTTTACCTGTATCGGTATTTACTTTTTTAAATAATTTTTTAGTGAGTTTTAGTGGAGTTTCAGCACTTGTAATTTTATCTAAATCTTCAAAATATTGCCAATACAATCCTCCCCAAGCAATACCTTTTCCTCTTTTAGAAATGGTTATTTCTGCCATATTCGATTTAATTTCTTCTTTATTCCAAGAAGTTTTAAAATATCCGGTTCCAGCTTCTATTTTTACGTTTTCTAGCTTAGCAGGATCAATTTTTTGATTTCCGATTTTAATAGCAACCATATCGGTTATTGAAAGCCAATCACTTCCTTGTAATAATAAGGCGTAAACAGCTTCTGTGGTTGCTTTGGTTGTTTGCCAACGATTGGTTTGCTTGTTTTTTAATAACCAAATTTTTAGGTTATCAATAGTTTTAGTATCATTTTCAATTTCAGAAAAAGCTTCTATTAATAAAGATTGTATTTCAATAGGAGTTTCATAAAACCGATAACCAGCAACATTACTTTTCCAATACATTCCTAGCTCATCAGAAGTAATACTGTTTTCCTTTAACGATTTAATTATTTTCATAGAAACGGGTTTGTTGCCTTCTCTAAATTGAATTAAAGCAATCTGACCCTTTGCATATAAATTATAAGTATTCCAATAAGTAGCAGTTTGATTTTTATAATATGTAATTGCGCTTTTAGTCGTGTTTGAAAATGTAATTTCAGTATAAAAACTACGCATGTATAAATACTGAATCGTAAAATAACTTAAATGGTTTTTCTTTAAATATTCTTTATGTTTAACGATGCCCTTTGTTGCTTTTATTTTATTGGCTTGTTTTAATAAACTAGTGTAGCGCTCCTCTATTTCTCTATCCAAAAAATGGATGGCATCCGTAAGCATTTTATTTGTGTCGTTATCAAAATTATTGACACCTAATTTTTTTAAATGACCAAAACCACTAACAATGTGTTGCGTAATATATGTATTGGCATAATCACTTCCTTTAAACCAAGGGAAACCACCAGTGCTCATTTGCATATTTTTAAGCTTGTTAATTGCTCTTTGCTGCTCATTTTTCATTTTATTCAAATCGAATAATAAGGCAATACGTTTCTTTTGTTCTGTTTCAGATTGCGCATCTCGTAACCAAGGAGTTTCTTGAATAATCAACGATTTTAATTCCTGATTTTTCTCTAAGTTACTTACTAAGGCTTCCGAAGATTTCCATTGTTTAAAAACTTCCTGAATTCTTGGGTTTGAATTAGCAATATGATTCGCCAATGTATTTGCGTAATAACGTGCAAAAGTTTGTTCGCTACATTCATATGGATACTCCATTAAATAGGGCAACGATTGCACAGCATACCAAGCCGGATTAGAAGTGACTTCTAGTGTTAGTTTGTGATGTTTTAAGCTTGTTGAGGTATTGTTTTTTAGTTTATTTAACGTAAATGTTTTTGTTTGATTAGAACGCACCCACATTGGCAGTGTTTCAGTAACTAACATTCGATTAGATAAAACAGGTAAGACATTTTGTTCTCCGTCAGAAAAATCGCCGGCTTTGGCTATAATTTTATATTGAACGGATTGCACAGTATCCGGAATAGTTAAATTCCAAGAAACATTTGTATTTCCGTTTGTATCAACTTTAAAAGATTGATTTTTTGTTGAATTTTCTAATAGATGAATCTCTTTACCTGTAATAGCATCCGTTAAAATTAATTGAGATATACCTAGCAGATTTTTATCTGACAGATTGGAAATTTTAACACTCAACGTTATTTTATCGCCTTCTCTTAAAAACCGCGGAGCATTTGGGGTAACCATTAACTCTTTTTGAGTTACCGATGTTAATGTTTTTATAGCCGATTGTGCTTCTTTAGTATGTGCTAATAATTGCAGTTTCCATTTTGTTAACGCTTCGGGAGTTGTAAAACTAAACGTAATATTTCCTTTTTTATCGGTAGTTAAATGCGGATAAAAGAAAGCCGTTTCTTGTAAGTTTTTACGAATTTTAATTCCTTTTAAGGATGTTTTTTCTTGTTTTTTTTCATTCTCACTGTTTAAACCAATTACTACAATTTCATCTAAAGAATCACCTTCGGTAACAGACATGATTGTTTCTTCCATTTCATTTTCAACGACCTGTATTCTTTCAGGAGAAGGAGCACTCATTTTAACTCTTCTATCCATTGTCATTGTTCTAGCATAATTGTTTGCAAATGAAAACCCAAACCAATTTAATTGATCATATTGTTGATGTTGATAATTGTTATTCGAATAATTACGGTTATAAATTCTAAAATTCTCGTACCCAAAACTATGTTGTGCGTTTGCGGTATTTCTGTATGAATAATAACTAGAGGTTGTTACTGGGTTGAATTGCCAATTATGAGGTTTAAACTCATCTAAAGAAGCATCGTACATACTTGCTAAAACTTCGGCAGTTACTTTATTTTTTTGGTCGTTTTTAATGGTGAAACTCCATTTTTCTTGTACACCCGGTTGTAACTTATCTCTAAAAGTAGTGGTTTCAATCGTAATAAGTTCTTCTTTTTTAGGAACCGAAATATTAAGTACACCACTGCTAAAAGAATTATAATTTACAAAGTAGTATTTAACAGCAAAACCGCCAATATCTTCTTTTTTTACAGGGATTTCAATAGACTTTACGTTATTATTTAAATAGACTAATTGTGTATCTACAATTTTGTAATTTTTTTCAACCTGAATAATTACAGTAATATCTTTTGATGCAGAGGCAAGTTCTAAACAAACAGTATCGTTAACCAAATAATTAGTTTTGTTCGTGTTGATAAAAAATAATTTATTATCAGCAATTTTTTTATCACTAGCACTAGTAACTGTAAAGTGAGCTTTGTCGGTTACTTGCTGTTTAAATTTATCTTGCGTAGTTAAAACGGCGATATATTTACCTGAAGTCCAGTTTTTTATGTGTTTAAAAATAATCTCTTTCGATTTTTTAGTATCAAACTCTTTTTCAAAAACCAATTTCCCTTTCTCCCAAGAAGCTTCATTTTGTTCTTCTTTAGTATAAGCATCATTCGGAAACAATTTTTTGAATTTAACCTCTGAAATATCTTGATAATCGGGTGTATTCCAAGGCCTTTTTCGTAACGGATTTTTAGGAGCTTGCAACTTGTAAATTTTAACAGTTCCGTTAGCAGCCACAAACTCGTTATTTAAGTTTTCAGTGTTAATTTTTATTTTATGCTGTTTCTCTTCTTTATTAACAATCGGATTTATTTGTAAAGAAGCCGTTAATGCATGGTAACCTACTTTTACGATTGTAGTAGCGCTTCTTGTTTCTCCATTAATATCGGTAACATCAGCCGTAATTTCATAATTAAAAATTGGTAAATCTTCTTTAGAAACACTTTCATCTGGAAGTGCTTTAAATTTGATAGAAAAATTACCTGCTGCATCAGTAATGCTTTCTCCGTGTGTAATTTCTTGTGCTTCAGACGATGAATTTGGTCTACGCCAATACCACCAATTAGGGTATTGTACTTTTCTATGAACTCGATATACCACTTTAGCGTCGGTTATATTTGCTCCAGAAAAAGCTTTTGAAAATCCGTTTACGGTAATACTATCATTCAGTCTAAAAGTTTCGGTAACTGGTTTAAAATCGGTTTCAAATTTCGGTCTCTTGTATTCTTCTACAGAAATAGTAGTAATGTAATCACCCCTGTCAAAATCGAAATCAACAGTATCGTAAAAAACACTTTCTTTTTTCTCACTTTCATCAATATTAAAAGAATATTCGCCAGTTAAACCGTTATTAGGTAATACTATTTCACCAGATGCAGACCCGAATTCATTTAGTTTTAAATCTAGCTTTTTAACTTCTTGTCCGTTTACATCATTTAAAGTAATTTGAACATATTCATTTGTAAAAGCAGTAGGTTTATCGTTCTTTTTTTGAATGAAAATAGTTTTAAAATAAACCGTTTGTCCAGGTCGATAAATACTTCTATCAGTAAAAATAAACGGTTTTATTTTGATGCTTTCATCCTGTATATTTGTATTTGATTTTTGATGTTTATATAAAAAATAATTACCAAAAACAGCGCTATCATTATCGGTGCTAACATTAATATACATGTTGTAATACGTGTGGTTACTTTTATAAGTTGCAAAACCATTTTCATCAGTAATTAATTTCTGATTGATGTTTTTTCTGTTTCGATACTCTTTATTTTTTAGTAATAATTGCGCATTTTTAATAGGTTTGCCAGTATTTCTATCAACTACTTGATAGGTTTTTATATTGTTGTCTGTGCTTTCAATTAACACCAAATTACTTACCTGAATATTTGCAGTAGCAAACAAGTCAGTAGCACCTAAAGTCTCGTTTTCATGGGCTACAATTAAATAATTTCCCTGTGTAAGTTTTGGAACGACAACTTCGGTTGAGTGCGATAAATAATCAGATTCGTTTCTTAATTTATTACTCCAAGCTTTTACTGTCGTTAGTTTTTTTATAAAGATGATACGTTCTTCTTCCTTATATATGTTATTTAATTTTTCTATTTGATCTCTACTGATTTTATAAGTTGTAAAATATAACTTATCAATATTATTGTAGGTTATTAATAAACGAGAAGCAGTATTTATAGGACTGAACTTTTCTGATAAAAGAGAAAGTGTTTTCGTTTTTATTTGCTTTTTTAAAGCTTCACATTTTTTTGCACCAACACTTTTAGGAAACTTTGTAATTACACGATTGCAAATGGCAAGCGCTTCTTCGTTTTTAAATCGAAATTCCTTATTTTTGGTTGATTTATAATTGTTTGCTTGTTGTTTATAAATTTCAGCAATTTTATAACTATACAATCCAGCTATTTCTTGTTTTTTATAGTTGTTTTCAGCTGATTTTAATGTTTGCAAAAACAACTGTTCTTTATTATTAAAAGTAGCATATTGATTCACAAAATTTAAGCGTTCTAAATCTACCGTAGCTAAAGCTTTTAAATTGTTGTTTTTAAAATGAAAGTTTATTAGTTCTTGATAAATTTTTAACGCATTAAGTTGAAGTGAAACAGTGTCTTTTGAAGTTAAGTTGATAGTAGAAAAGTAACCAACTTCACTTATTAATTTAGGATTATCAATTTTAAATTG
This sequence comes from Tenacibaculum sp. SM2510, assembly GCF_057002845.1. NCBI lineage: Bacteria > Pseudomonadati > Bacteroidota > Flavobacteriia > Flavobacteriales > Flavobacteriaceae > Tenacibaculum > Tenacibaculum sp. SM2510. The sequence goes on along the minus strand of NZ_CP192703.1, from coordinate 1,075,921 downwards.
ATACGCAGGTTTGGTAATATTTGTTTCCGATGTTTTATAAAACTCTAGTGCATTATGTGTTAAGAAATCGAATAGAGTAGGACGGTATTCTTTTGAGCCTTTAGCGATGTGTAAAATCTCACTAAATTCAGAAACATCATTTTGTTGTAATAGCAATCCGTTTGCTAATGATTTCTGATAATAGCTGTGAATTTCAGCGAATAAAGTATCTAAATCCCAAGTTCTAAAATCGTTTTCATCAATTTTTTCTGATGTTTTGGTGCGTTGATAAAATTTCCATCTATTTTCATTAAAGTATTGCCAATACAAATTGGCTAAAACATTTTCTAATACGTTTTTTGTAGGGAAACTACTTTTATCAATTTGTTCTTTAAATTGATTGATGATTTTTAATTGTGCGTCTTCTTCTAAAGTTAACGAAAACTTACTTTTATAAAATAATGCTTTAATAATTTGTGGCGAATTTTTAGCAGCTTCCGCTTTAGCGTAAATAATAGTTACAACTTTTAAGGCAGATTTTGGAAGATTGTCTTTTTCAAATTTATGAACTTCATCCCAAAGGTTTTTGTAATTTTCTTGGGCATGTATAACAGATGAAAATAAAATTAGTAGTAAAATAGAGGTCAATTTTTTCATAGCTTATGTTTTGATGCTCTTAAAGCAAGGGTAAATTAATAGCAATAACAATCAATAGTTAGTAAACAACCTGTTTGAAGGAGTAAAGTTTCTTTATGATTGAGTTTAACTCTAAAGATAATTAATAAAGCAATAACTTATTTTAATTATTTAGATTGTCTATAAAACAAAGAACGAACCAATTGGCTCGTTCTTATTAATTTAATACATTTTTTTTACGATAAATTCACATCTTCTATTTACCTCGTGTTGCTCTTCGGTACATGCGTTTTCTGTTTGGCATTTTATAATAGGCTTTGTTTCACCATAACCAATGGCAGAAATTCTATCAGGTTCAATGCCTTTTTCCATAAAATACATTCTTGCAGAAGTAGCTCTTTTTTGTGATAATTCTAAATTGTATCGATTATTTCCTCGAATATCAGAATGCGTACCTATTTCGACTACCATAACAGGGTACTTTTTCATTAAGTCAATTACTTTGTCAATTTCTTTTTTAGTATCTCGGCGGAGATACCAAAGTTTATAATCAAAATTTATTTGATCTGTTTTAATAATAATTCTATTATTTTCTTTTTCTATGTTTTTTTCAGCAGCAATTGCTTGGGCTATTTTAGTCTTTTTTAGTAGCCTTAGTTTGTTGTTCGCTTTTATGATTAATTCTTTTTCTCTTGTAGTTTTTAACTTAATAGCAATTTGTCTTTCCCTTTCAATTTCGGTAATTGATTTTAGCGCTAAAGAAGCGTCATTATTCTTGTCTCTTTCTTTATAAGTGGTAACTTTTTTTTGCTTTTGTTGATATTCTTTTTTAGAGGCTGTAATTATGTAAGACGTTTCACAAGCAACATTGAAACTAAAGAAACCTTTACTATTAGTATGTGTTTTTTCTAATTCAGTTTCGTTTGTACTAATTAAAATTAATGTATTTGCTAATATTTTATTAGTATCAATATCTGTAATTGTACCTGAAATAAATTGCTTACAGTTTTTAATAATTAAAGGTTTTTTTTCTATAATTTTATAAATATCATCACCTCCTTTACCCTCTAATCTATTAGAAGCAAAATAACCTTCTTTAGTATCAGAATTAATAGAAAAAGAAAAATCATCATAGCCTGAATTTACAGGGAAACCTACATTATCTGGTTTACTAATTTTTTCATTAGAAATAGTGCTTACAAATACATCTAAAGAACCAAAACCTGGGTGGCCATTTGAAGAAAAATAAAACTTATTATTTTTGCTAATAAAAGGGAATTGTTCTTTTTTAGAGGTGTTGATGGTTGCACCTAAATTTTTAGGAACATCAAAAGTACCATCATTATTAATTGCAACAGAGTAGATATCGAAAGAACCAAAACCATTAGGCATATCTGATGCAAAATACAATGTTTTTTCGTCGTAGCTTAATGCAGGATGCTCGGTAGAATATTCGTTATTATTAAAAGGAAGAGGAGTAATATTACTCCACTTTCCATCAATGAATTCTGTTTTATAAATTTGGACATGCGTAATTTTGTTGTTGTCTTTTTTACGTTTTCCTTTTATAAAATTGTTACGGGTAAAATAAGCTGTTTTACCATCTTTTGTAAATACAATAGTAGCTTCGTGCAGTTTTGTATTTATGGTTTCAGAAAAAGAAGTAGCAAGGCTATCTCCTAAATGTATTTTGTTACTAGGAATTGTATACAAGTCTAAATAGGACTGCCCGTTCCAACCATACTTTTTATTAAAAGTGTTGTTTTCTTTTTTAGATGCAGCAAAAATAATATCACTTCCTCTTTGAATCGCGCCAAATTCAGATTGACTTGTATTTATGGCTAAGTTTTCAATCATAAAACGATTACCTAAAGCACTTACGTTTTCAAGATATTTAATTTCCTTCTTTAAAGTAGTAAATTTTTGTATATCATTTTTTTTGTAATAACTTAAAAGAATATTGTTAGCACTGTTGTACTTTTTGTTAGCTTTTAATGTCGTTGCATATTTAAAATAATAGCTTTCATCTAGTAGTGTTTTATAATATTTAAACAGTGTTTTATAATGTTTTGAAGCATACTGCATATTATTTAAGTAATAATAAGTGTCTGCAAGGTTTCTTATAGCTTCGAAGCTTTTCTCTTCTTTTATTGCTTTTTCATATAGTGGTATTGCTTCACTATAAAAAGCTTTGTTAAAATATTTATTGGCTCTTTTTAAATGCAAACTTTGAGCATTAGAAGCGATGGTTATAAAGATTGTAAATAATACGAATGTTATTTTTTTCATAATATGCTTTTTTTAGAAAAATCGAGGAGATTTATCATATCCTTTTCTTAATCCTACTGTATCAAAATCAAAGAGTACCATTATTTCATGTGTGCCTGAATTAAAGCTACTTAAATTTGTACTTGTGTAATCAAAAGCATATCCAATTCTTAACGAATCAAAAGCCCTAACATTAAACATAGCACTATAAGAATCGTTAATTCTATAAGACAAACCAGCTTCAAACTTACTGTTAAATAAAACATTTAAAGAAGTATCTAAAACTACAGGAGATCCTTTTACGGCTTTCATCATAAATGAAGGTTTTAGCTTAACGGTGTTGCTTAATTTATACACATATCCACCATTAACAAATAAATGAATTTCATCACCACCAAGGCTATTAACTCCATTACGTTCTTCAATGTATTTAGTATTTAAAAGATTAGGGACAGAAACACCTAGGTAGTAACTGTCTGTAAAATAGAAAGCACCAGTACCAAAATTTGGGAGTGATTTGTTTTGATCTTTAAAAGCTAAATCATTCGTGATAAAACCAGTTGTAGTATCGTCATCAGGAAACCTAAAATTTGTAAAATTTGTATTAAAATTTGTAATTCCAGCTTTTAGCCCTAATGATAATTTGTGTCCTTCAGCAAGTTTTAAGATGTAAGCAAAATCAGCATAAATATTATTTTCTTTTAAGGCTCCGTCACCAATATTATCAGTTATAACGGAAACACCAACTTCTATTTTTTCACTTAGTGGCACGTGGGCAAATAAGTTATATGTTTTAGGAGATCCTACTGCCGATTTCCATTGAGTTCTATGTATAAAACCGAAATTAATAATACCTAAATCATTGGTTACATATGCAGGGTTTACCACATTCTGATTGTACATGTACTGAGTATACTGTGGATCTTGTTGCCCAAACACCGTTAGTACGGTATTTAAACAAATGATAAATATAATTTTTTTCATGTTATTATTTACTTAGATAAATTCTACCTTGTTTTGGTTTTAAATCGCTTTTATTATATCTAAGAATATAAAAGTATACGCCGCTAGTTGCTTCATTTCCAGAGGAAACTGTTCCATCCCATTTAGGGAAAATTATATCCCCTTTAAATAAAGATTGACCATATCTATTAAAAATTTCTAGTTGATATTCTGGGTAGAAGTATTCAATATTAGGAATAAAATAGTAGTCATTAGTACCATCATTATTAGGGGAAAACCCGTCTGGAATAAAAAAATCATAATCTTCAGGGTTGCAATTATTAAGGGTTACCGATACTTGGGCTCTTTCACTCTCACAACCAGAATATGTGTCAACACTAGCAACGTAGTATATCGTATTTGCATCTAATAAATCAGAATTGTTAAGTTCTAATCCTCCTTCAATAGCATCGTACCAAATAAGCTCGTAATTAGTAGTGTTTGTTATAGAGCTCTCAAAATCGAATAATGTAGGATTCTCTAAGGCACATAAAAGTGTTGTTCCTTCTACTACTGGTTTAGGAGGCGTAACTATTGTAACGTTAAAAGGTACTCTAGAAACACTTTCACATCCATTAATGCTTTCTGTAGCGTAATATGTTGTATCATTAATTAATAGCGTATTAGTCGATAGTAAATTACCCTTAGAAGGGCTATCGTACCATAGGAGTTCTCCTGAATTAATTTGCGCATCTAAATTAGCAAGAGTTGCATTTTCTTTACTACAAAATAAAGGCTCAGTATTTGTAGCGCTTATAATTTGTAGTGTAAAAATAGTTACGGTTACTACAGAGCGCTCAGCACTTTCACAGTTACTGTTTAAGTTTTTGGCAGTTACGTAATAATCTTCACCATTAACAAGTGGGGTTGAAATATTAAGAGAATCGATTGAAGTATTATTTGCGTACCAAGTTAAATTTTCGCCACTATTTACAATTATATCAGCTAAAGTAGGTGAATTTGGAGCGTAATTTGAAAAACAAAAAGACTGATTAGCTTCAAGTACGGGGGCTTCTGGGAGGCCATTTATAGAAAAGTTTTCTTGTACCTCAAAATCAAAATTCACTCTACAGGGAGTTGTGTCATTTTGAGTGCTTTTTAGTATTACATTATAAAAACCATCATCTAAATTATTGATGTCGATATTGTAGTTAGCCATTCCTCCATTAAAAACAATGGTGTTTTCAACTAATACTCTAGTACTATTAACATCAATTACTTCATAGCTTATATAGTATTGCCCATCAGCTAAATTGGGTGCATTTATACCCACTTTTAAATCAGAAGCATTACAAAAATTATCTACTGAGATATCTAATTGAATATCTTCAGGAACTCGATTAATTGTGAAGTTATAATTAATACAGTTTAATCCGCTTTGGTTTGCTGATTGAATTGTAAAATTATAATCATTTTCATTAACAGGAAAGTTAGATAAATTAATTGGTAATGTAACTTCTCCGTTTATAAAATCAAGGTCAGTAGCTATAGTTGCATTTGTAGTATCACTTGTAATGGTATAATCAACGTTTTTTGTACCAGTAAATAAATTTCCTTGATCATCATAAAAATTATAAATAATCAGGTTAAGGTTGTTTTCTCCATAACAAGTGTCTTCTATTTTAGCTTTTGCTTCATATATGGTAAAATAATCACTAGTTATAATAAAAGAATTACAAATAGCACCTTCTATGCTGTTTATAACAGTTGTTTTAATTGCATAACTTCCGGGTGGTAGTGAGTTTGCTGGTATTGAAAAATTGGCGTTTCTAGTAGTGTTATCAGTATTAGTAATATTAATGTTATCTACAATACCGTTATAAACAATTTGATTGGTAATTGTATTTTCAATTTCATATTCTAACTTATAAATAAAATTAGTGTCAAGAGTACGCGTATGTGCAATTTCAACATTAATCAGGTTACCGGTGCATAGATTGTTAACTTTAAATTGACCTGAAATTTTTGGTAAGATTATTTTAACAATAGCATCGTCAGAAGAACAAACACCATGGGGTTGTAATACAGAGTAACTAAACTCATATACGCCAGATCCGAAATTGGCATAAATTTCTTTAATATTAATAGTATGATCTAAAGGGCTTGTTATTTGATTTGTCGAGTTTTTGTCAGTCCAAATTCCGTTTGTGTCTTCACCAGATATATAGTCAAACAAATTTATGTTTTCATAAGGGGTTAAATCATCGGTGTCACAAATTTCAATATTAGTGGCTTCTCCAGCTTCTGGAGCTCTATGCACTTCTAATATTACTTTTGCTCTTTTTTGTGGGCAACTTTTAAATGAATTAGTCGTATAGTAAAAAGTATAGGTACCAGGACCAGCTGAGTAGGTGTTAAATAAATTACCAATTAAAAAATTTGTTTTGGTAGCAGGATCTTCTGTCCATTCTCCATTTATATCAGCAGTTAAGTTAACTAAGTTGTTATCTAAAAACTTAAATAAATCAACAACGATTTCATCACTACAGGCATTAGCTCCTCCATCAACATTATCCTCACCAGGGTAACCACCCAAAGAAATGGTAACTTCCGCACTTTCATTACAAGTAGGGTTGGTGTAAGTGAATGTGTGGTCTCCAAATCTATTTATAGCCCATAAGTTTACAACTCCTGTAGTACTGTTTATTGCATTTTGATTGATAGGGCTGTTAGCAAACCAAGTACCACCAGCTTCAGGAGCGCCTGCTAATTCATCAAATAAATTTAAGTTTTGGTAATTAACATCAGATTCTTTATCGCATACTGTTATCGTATTATTTATTCCTGCACACTGAGAAAAAAAATTGTATGAGGATAGTAAAAGCAAGAAGAAATATATGGGTGTTTTTTTAGGCATACGGGTAATTATTTATAGCAGTTTTTATGTTGGCAAAACAACATAAAAAACAGCGATTAATAAAAATAAAAATCATTAAATTTTAAAAACGATGATTTCTGTTTTTTTAAAGCTGTTGTTCTTTATTATATTTACAGAAAATTAAGAGATTTAGATGAAAGTACATTTTATAGCGATAGGCGGAAGTGCAATGCATAATTTAGCAATTGCCTTGCACCAAAAGGGATACCAAATTACAGGAAGTGATGATACAATTCACGACCCTTCTAAATCTCGTTTAGCAAAGCGTGGATTATTACCAGAAAAATTTGGTTGGTTTCCAGAAAAAATAAATGCCGATTTAGATGCTATAATTTTAGGAATGCATGCTAAGAAAGATAATGTTGAGTTGTTAAAAGCACAGAAGTTAGGTGTTAAAATATATTCATATCCAGAGTTTTTATATGAGCAGTCTAAAGATAAAACGCGTGTTGTTATTGGAGGTTCTCACGGAAAGACAACAATTACTTCAATGATTTTACATGTGTTAAATTATCATGAAAGAGAAGTTGATTATATGGTAGGAGCACAGTTGGAAGGCTTTGATACCATGGTGCATTTAACCGAAGAAAATGAATTTATTGTTTTAGAGGGAGATGAGTATTTAAGCTCTCCGATAGATATGCGTCCGAAATTTCATTTATACAAGCCAAATATTGCGTTGTTAACAGGAATTGCATGGGATCATATTAATGTATTTCCAACGTTTGAGAACTACATAGAGCAATTTAAAATATTTAATGATTCGCTTACCAATGGCGGAATGATGGTTTATAATGAAGAAGACTTAATTTTAAAAGAGGTTGTTGAAAACTCTAATCATCCGATAAAAAAATATCCATACAAAACACCTACTTATTTTATAGATAACGGAATTACGTATTTAGATACTTCTGATGGAGATTTGCCTTTAGAAATTTTTGGTGATCATAATTTACAAAACTTGGCAGGGGCAAAGTGGATTTGCCAACACATGGGAATTGATGAGGATGATTTTTATGAAGCAATAGCTAGTTTTAAAGGAGCTAGTAAACGATTAGAAAAAATTGCAGAAAATAAAACATCAGTAATTTTTAAAGATTTTGCACATAGCCCAAGTAAAGTAGCTGCAACAACTACAGCTGTAAAGAAACAATATTCAGAAAGAACAGTTTTAGCGTGTTTAGAGTTACATACGTATTCAAGTTTAAATGCTGAGTTTTTAACAGAATATAAAGGTGCTTTAGATAAAGCAGACAAAGCAGTGGTGTTTTATTCACCGCACGCAGTAAAAATTAAGCAACTAGAAGAGGTTACAGAACAGCAAATTGCGGATGCTTTTAAACGTGATGATTTAATTATATATACCAACCCTGCTGAGTTTAAAGAGTATTTATTTAATCAGAATTTAGAAAACACCGCCTTGTTACTAATGAGTTCTGGTAATTATGGAGGTTTAGATTTTGATGAAGTTAAAAGGTTGGTTAATTAAATATTTTTTTAATAAAAATTGTTCTATATTCTTTTAAATATATAGCTTTTAAAATAACATTAAAACGATGATGATATAGAAAATACAATTCCCATTTCTTTTGATAAGAGATGCTTTTTTTTGGATGTTCTATAAAATACAGTTGTTTATTTACATAGTTTTCAGACTTATTTGTTTTAGTATATTCTAAAGAATTTGGTTGGTTAAAAAAATGATAAGTGCTGGCTACGAAGTTTGTAAAGAAACTTATTTCTGGTTTTTTTGTAATAGAAAGTATTTTGTTAACTTTTGTAAACTTAGAGAGTAAGTATAAATCATAAGAATTTCTAAATGAAATATTTTTTGTCCACTGTGCTTTGTCGTTAATTTGTTTGTTAAAGCACGTTAAAAGTAATTGATTATTAAAGGAAAGTACAGAGGTAGTATCTGGTAGTTTTTTTATATCGGTATATATATAATTATAATTAAACCAATCATTTTTTGTAACCATTTTATAGTGAACTTCAATAGCCGCCGTTTTTTTGTTTTTTGTCATTTTAGGGTAATGTCGATTAAGAATTGTGCTATCAATATCTTTTTCGTTTTTTTGAGAATACCCGCTTTTTTTTAAGATATTTACGGTTTTTGCAAACTCCTTTTTATCAACCAAAAAATCAATATCCCCAACCATGCGCTCTGCAATATCTTCGTATAGATTGTCTAATAAATTACCTGTTCCTTTTAAAAATATAGGAGTGATATTATTTTTAAGAAGTAACTCATTTATTTCTTTGGCTTCAGCTATAATTTCAGAATTTCTAGTGCGGTTTAAAGCTGTTATATGTTGCATATAGGCAACTAAATCATTAGGTAAGTAATGTAGAAAATCAGCACGTTTTAAATTACAATACAATGCAGGAAACACATAATGAGAAGTGCTTAATTTAACCACATTATCCCAATCGATATTTCCAGATTTTATTTCTTGTTTAACTATTTCATAATTGTGTTTTTCATGTGTAATAGTTAAGCATTTACCAACAAACAATAGTGTTTCTTTATAAGTCATCGTTAAAAATTTTATGTACCGTCTCAATCATTTTACTATTGTTAGAATAGGTAAGTTGGTAGCAAGTTAGTTTTTCAAACCAGTCTAAGAATTTTATTACATTTTCTGGTATAGGTGATAACCAAGAGTCAGGAACTAATTGTTGAAATGCATCTAAATTAGATATTTTAGAAACTAACAAGTCACTGTCTTTTTTGTATTTAATAAAAACCAATGCCTTGCAAGGAAAATGTTGGTAATTATTAGAATTATTAGGAATAAGGTAACGAACAATTTTATTTAGCTTTTTAAAATGATACTCGGCAGAATTTTGTAACTCAGGATAAATAGGAAGTAATGTTTTTAAACTATTTTTTTTAATTGAAATAGCAGAAGGAAAGCTATAGATATGCTGTTTTTTTGCATCAATAGGTACAAAATCATCAGCTAAACAGGTAAAGTCGTTTGCTTGTAATAGCGCTAAAGATGTACTTTTTCCGTTCCCTGAATCTCCTAAAAAAAGCATAGATGATGTGCCGTTACTTATTGCTGATGCATGAAAAACACCAAGCCATTCATCTTCTGTTTTTTGATGCATGTGTTCTACTATTTTCATGGAAAATTTTCCCTGAAAAAAGTGAACATCTTTTAATAGCCAAGTTTCTATAACTTCATTATTTATAGAGAAAGAAATATGCTGGTCGTTACTATACACATGAAATGAATCTATTTTACCTTCAGGTTTACTAGTTTCTAAGTGTGCAAATTTTGGATGTACTAAAAATCGTTCATATTCGGTAGAATAGTGAACATGAATAATAACATCATTAATTTTATAATAAGATTGGTATTGAAATAGTTGAGGCTTTTTAACTAAATAATTATTAGGTTTTTCTTTTGACGGTGTGGTTAATAATTTAGAAATATCATCTATAATAACAGAAATTTTATGGTTTGTGGTGCTGTTTTTATCAGATAAAGCAGTTATGATTTCTTCTTTAGTAACTTGATTGTTTAAAAGAGAAATAATTTCAGCAACAAAAGGTTCTACTATTAAGTATTGGTTGCTTTTTTGAAGCCATAAGATAGTTTTGTTTTCTAATGTTCGCTGTAAAATCATAGGTAGTAAAAATAATAAAACCCCGAAATAATCGAGGTTTTATTGTTAAAAAAATAAAAAGATATTAAAAGTCTTCTCCTGGAGCTCCAGGGCTTTGCGCTTGTGCTTTTTGTGGACTTAAAATAAGATAAGTTCCTAAAGCGGTTAAAGCTGCATACTTACCATAACCACCTATTTTTTTTAGAGCCTCTTTTCGAGAGATGTCTTCACTATTATTTTTAATTTGTTTTTTCATGATGCTGTATATTATTCTAAAATAATTTTCTTACTAATTTTACCTAAATCTGATTTTAATTCTACAATGTAAACTCCCTTAGATGTTTCTGGTAATTTAATTATATGAACACCTGTAGATTTAAATTGTGTGCTAATTATTTTTTTACCCAAAATAGAGTAAATGTTTAACGATGCGTTATCAGTTTGTAAACCAGCAACAGTTAATGTATTATTAGTTGATCTATAAATACTTACATTTTGTAATTCTTGTTTAATATCAAAATCTTCTATGTTTTTAGCACTTGTATGAATGTAAAATTGACCAGTACCCTTAGCAGTATTTTTTAAGGTTACAACATAATTTTCTTTAGAAATATTTACTAAAGTATTATTAACTCTATCTTCTAAAAATACATTACTGTTATTTGGTAAGTTTTGTGCTTTTAAAGAAAAGGTAACTTTTTTACCAGCTTCAGCAATTAAACCTACAGGTACTATCATTGTTTCTAGGTTTTGATTAGGTAAAGCTTGAATAGCTAGTTTTTTACCTTCATTACCAGAAACCAATTCTGTATATACATTGAATTTGTAATCAGCACCTCCAAATATTTTAGAATCGTACCCGTTATCAAAACCAGTAGTTTTATTATCAACATAAAATACTTTAGTAGAAGCTTTGTTAATGCCTTCAGCTATTGATAGTTCGAAAGTAGATTTTGGTGCTTGTCTCATAAAAGTATCATTTTGATGACTTTGATTAGAGGCAGCAAAGGTAATATTACCATTAGAACCTGCTTCAACAAAGAAACCTTGCCCTGGTGCAAGCTCTATAGAACTTAAAGCATTATATGTTACATACGATGTTCCGTTCCATAACCAAACTGTTTCTTCGCTTAGTAAACCTGTGTTTGCAGTAGTAAATGTTGCAGAGTTTACATAAGAAGTAAACGGGTTTCCTATTAAATTAAAGTTATCACGAGTTCCTGTTGTGATTGGATATGGCACACTAGATGTGTTAGCAGTTCCTGTAATAGATATTTCTCCAGGAGCATCTAACTTCATAGACAATCCACCTCCTGATGGTACAGGTCCGGTTGTTGTTAAAGTTGAATATGCCCAAGTAGCACCTATGTTATTTAAATATGCTCCTATACCTATATTGCTACCTGTTCCTGAAGCAAAGGTATGATTACTAATAATATTTTCAGAAGTCTCTCCAGAAACCGGAGGAGCTACTAAGTACCAATTTGTTGTTGGTAAGCTTCTTTTGTATGTTACGACACCCGTTACTGTACTCTGAGGTATAAAACTTGCTCCAGAATCAATAGTTAAGGTATTAAATGTTACCGCTGCACTAGCTGTTGGGTAATTTACTAAACCACTAGGAATAATAATATCTGAATTCGCAGGAGGAACATTTGTTGGGTTCCAATTTGACGAGACTCCCCATGTACTATTGGATACTCCTGTCCAAGTATAAACAGGAGGTGTATTGTCTATTACAAAAGTATTATTGTTAGTTCCTGTTGGTGTTAAATTAGTTAATGCATTACCTACTACATCAGCAATGTTTTGACCACCAGCAAATCCTATAGTTACTGTTCCATTTAACCCAGCTAAATCTCCACCAGAAACTGTTACTCTATATGTATTTCCACTAGGGTTAGTTACCGAAGCAACCGTAGCTGTAGTTCCACTTACAGCGAAATCTGTTGCATCCACATTGGTTACTACACCATCAAAAGTTACATCCCAAGCTAATGCATCAGCATTTGTAGGACTAGTTGTAGGACTCTGACGCGCAATACTGCTGATAAGCGGTTGCGTATTATCTATTACAAATGTATTATTGTTAGTACCTGTTGGTGTTAAGTTAGTTAAGGCATTACCGACTGCATCAGTAATGTTTTGACCACCAGAAAATCCTAAAGTTACTGTTCCATTTAATCCAGCTAAATCTCCACCAGAAACTGTTACTCTATATGTATTTCCACTAGGGTTAGTTACCGAAGCAACCGTAGCTGTAGTTCCACTTACAGCGAAATCTGTTGCATCCACATTGGTTACTACACCATCAAAAGTTACATCCCAAGTTAATGTATCAGCATTTGTAGGACTAGTTGTAGGACTCTGACGCGCAATACTGCTAATAAGCGGTTGCGTATTATCTATTACAAAAGTATTATTGTTAGTACCTGTTGGTGTTAAGTTAGTTAAGGCGTTACCCACTGCATCAGTAATGTTTTGACCACCAGCAAATCCTAAAGTTACTGTTCCATTTAACCCAGCTAAATCTCCACCAGAAACTGTTACTCTATATGTATTTCCACTAGGGTTAGTTACCGAAGAAACTGTAGCAGTTGTTCCACTTACAGTGAAATCAGTTGGATCGACATTGCTAACAGGCCCATCAAAAGTTACATCCCAAGCTAAAGCATCTGCATTTGTTGGGCTTGTTGTTGGAGTCTGACGAGTTATACTACTAATAAGTGGGTTGGTATTATCTATTACAAATGTATTATTGTTAGTACCTGTTGGTGTTAAGTTAGTTAAGGCATTACCCACTGCATCAGTAATGTTTTGCCCTCCTGTAAATCCTAAAGTTACTGTTCCATTTAACCCAGCTAAATCTCCACCAGAAACTGTTACTCTATATGTATTTCCACTAGGGTTAGTTACCGAAGCAACCGTAGCTGTAGTTCCACTTACAGCGAAATCTGTTGCATCCACATTGGTTACTACACCATCAAAAGTTACATCCCAAGCTAATGCATCAGCATTTGTAGGACTAGTTGTAGGACTCTGACGCGCAATACTGCTGATAAGCGGTTGCGTATTATCTATTACAAAAGTATTATTGTTAGTACCTGTTGGTGTTAAGTTAGTTAAGGCGTTACCCACTGCATCAGTAATGTTTTGACCACCAGCAAATCCTAAAGTAACTGTTCCATTTAAAGCAGCTAAATCACCACCAGAAGCAGTTATTCTGTACACATTACCACTAGGGTTAGTTACCGAAGAAACTGTACCAGTTGTTCCACTTAAAGTGAAATCAGTTGGATCGACATTGCTAACAGGCCCATCAAAAGTTACATCCCAAGCTAATGCATCAGCGTTTGTTGGGCTTGTTGTTGGAGTCTGACGAGTTATACTACTAATAAGTGGGTTGGTATTATCTACTACAAAAGTATTATTGTTAGTTCCTGTTGGTGTTAAATTAGTTAAAGCATTACCAGCGGTATCAGTAATATTTTGACCAGCAGCAAATCCTAGTATTATTGTTCCGTTAACACTAGCTAAATCTCCGCCTGAAAAGGTTACATCATATGTTGTACCTGAACCAGCTGTACCAATAGATACTCCTGAAGCTCCTGTAATAGTAAAGTCAGCAGCTCCTACATTTTGAACACTTTCATCAAACGTAATTCTAAACACTAATGCATCTGCATTGGTAGGGCTTGTAGCTGGTGTTTGACGAACAACACTTGTGATACGAGGAGCAGTAACATCTGCTGTCGTAAAATTAAAAGTTACGTCATCTGAAATACCTGCAAAACTAGTGCCTCCTACATCATCTATAGCTGTTGCGTCAATTCTGATTGAATAATTATTTGAACCAGATAAATTACTTGTCGGGTTAATATATAGTTTGTCATTAACGATACCAACAGCTCCAGGGCCTGGACTAGTTGTAGCCGTTGCTCCCGAGATGTCAAAATACTCAGAATTTGAAAAGTTGGTAAGGTCACGTAAACTAATATTACCGGTACCTTTAGCTATATTCTCATTGAAACCTACTACTATATCGTTACTAGTAGCAACACTAATAGCATTGTCATTAGGTGTAGAACCAGCACTGTTAAATGTAGGAGCTACAGCACTAGATACAACGGTAGTTGTAGCATCAGTATCAGTATCAGTAGCATCATTTACCACCACAGTAAAAGTTGTAGTTTCTGAAGATGCTGTTCTGTTGTCTGTAGGATTATAAGATATAGCTCTTAATTTTGCTTGTAAATCAGCAATTGTAGTACTCGCAATTGCATAAGGACCAGTACCTGTTAAACCAGTACCTGATAAAATACCTTTGGCATTATTATCTAGGGTAATGGTTGCAGATAAATTATCTCCATCAGCATCGGTAGTTGTTATTGCAGAAAAAGGAGATAATGTAGCATTATCATTTACTGCTTGACCTGCTGAAGTACCTGCTATTACTGGAGCAGTATTTGATACAGGGGTAGCAGCGTTTGAAATATCTATAGATTTTAGAGTATAGTTACTAGGTGACCCTCCACCAGATACAGTAATTATAATTTCCGCTACACCAGTTACAGGCAATGTGTTTCCTGCTGTGTATAAACTACCTATAGAAACATTTGTTTGAGTAAGAGGGCCAGGATTAGACATTGTTTGAAGTGTAACACCATTTTTATCTTTAAAAACGATTGTTGAAGACGCATATGTAGAGCTTCCAGAAAAATCTGCAACGATAATATCGTTTACGTCGAATGATTCTGCATCAATATTATCAGCTTTAATAGTATGAGTTTCTGAAGCTCCAGCTCCATTTACGATACCATATAGCTCATTGGGTGTATGTTCTAAATTATTGCTAACTACTAATTCAGGAATATTGGTAATTGTTTCAAAACCAGTTCCTCCAGAATCAGGGCCGCCTAAGCCATTAAATGTTTGAGAAGCTAGCATGTTAATATTAAAAATAGACGTAAAGTTGTCTATAGGAATATTTCTGAAAATAAAGTAATTAGTTTCAGAAAACTCAGTTTTTAATTTTTTATTTACTGTTTTATTAATCGCATATAAACTCGTTTGGCTAGATACCAAAAGAATAAATACTAGTAAATAAGAAAAAGAATGGTAAAGTTTTTTCATAATGTATTGTTTGATTAAATAGTATATAAATATAGTAAAATATTGTTAGATAGGTTTTTATTTTTTTTATACACATAAACAAACAATACTTAATAAGTATTGTTTGTTTATGTGTATGTTGTTAGTAGAAGTTTAACTTCTTGAAGGAAAAACCCCTTGTGTACAAATGATATAATTAATTGATAAATAAGGTTGCATGTTGTTAATTGGCTGATTATTTCCTGTATTACCAACAGTTACACTTACTCCGTTTGTAGCCATATTAGCATTAGTCGTAGTAGTATAAATATTAGAACTAGCGGTAGTAGATCTATCAATAGGTGTTTTGGCAAGACCTAAAACATTGCCAGTTGGGTCGTTTGTTGTACCACTTGTATTTGATGCTTTTACTGTTCCTGTAGCAGCATGCGTATGACTAGGCAGTTGAGTTACATTTAAAATGTTTGTTGAAACACCTCCTTTTTGACCTAATCTATAGCTTGGTAAACCTGGTCCATTTCTTGGCCCAATAGGAGCTCTACCACGCAAATCTGGCAAAGCAAAAGTGGTTCTTCCATCACCACCATAAGTAGTTCCTAAAATTGAAAATAATGCTGTATTTTGCGCTATTGATAATAACTGTCCGTCGCAATATGCCCATGTTCTTGGAGCAAAATTTCCTGCAAACATTCTTACTTCTCCAATAAAACCTTCTTGTGCTTGTACATTGGTACTCGTCATTGAAAAGAGTGCAATAAATAGTAGTCCAATAAATTTAATTTTTAGTTTCATAATGTGTAAAATTTAGTTTATTAATATTTGTTTTCTCTATAGACATTGGCGTAAATCTCTTTATTATTAAAGTAAAAAAAAGAGTATGTACGTGTCTTCGATACTCAAATTTAGGAATTAGGGGCAGGTCAATAGCAAACAATTCCTTAAGTGCATAAATTATAGACATAAGGGGTCTTATAAAAGGCATAAGAAGATATGTTTTATAGGAGTAAGTTTATTTAAAAAGAAAAGAAAATAGAATTAGCTTTTACGCCAAAAGAAAGGTGTAAATAATATTAAGACAGTAAAAAGCTCTAAACGACCTATAAGCATTAAAAAAGAACAAAACCATTTAGCTCCTGTAGATAAATGATTAAAATTACTTACTGGGCTTACGCTACCTATTGCTGGGCCAATATTTCCTAAAGAAGAAGCACAGGCTCCTATAGCTGAATAAAAATCTAAACCGAAAAAAGTTAATACTACAGCTCCAATAATAAAAATCAGCATATAAAAAATAAAAAACGAAAGGATGTTAAATACAATGGTTTGTTTTACAGCTCTACCATCATAACGAACTGGTATTATAGCATTAGGGTGTAATGATTTTTTAAACTCTAAAAAACTATTTTTAAGCATTACAATATGGCGAACAATTTTCACACCACCAGAGGTAGACCCTGCAGAGCCCCCTAAAAAAAAGAGAGAAAAGAATATCGCGGTAATAAAGAAACTCCACATTGTAAAATCGGCACTTACAAAACCAGTTGTTGTTACGACAGAAATTACAGAAAAAAGAGAGTGTCTTATAGCACTTTCTACTTTACCTAAAACCATTGGGTGATTTATAGATGTTTTTAAAGCTGGATCTTGATTAAAAAGAATCATTACGGCAATAATCGCAGAAATTGTTAAGGTACCAAATAAGTAATATTTAAATTCTTCACTCTGAATTACTTTTCTGAACTTTCCTTTTAAAGCAAAGTAAGTAAGTACAAAATTAGTACCTGCAATAAACATGAAGAATATAATTATATATTGAATTAAGGGAGCGTTATTCCAGTGAGCAATACTTGCATTTTTTGTAGAAAAACCACCTGTACTCACTGTTGCCATGGCATGATTAATGGCATCAAACCAATTCATACCTGCTAGTTTTAAAAGAAGAAATTCAACAATAGTTAGTAGTACATAAATTTGCCATAACCGCTTGGCTGTGTCTGTTATACGAGGGTGTAGTTTATCTGCTGATGGGCCAGGTGCTTCAGCCATAAATAATTGCATTCCTCCAATACCTAATAAAGGTAAGATTGCAATGGTAAGTACAATAATTCCCATACCACCAATCCAATGTGTAGCACTCCGCCAAAAAAGAATCCCTTTAGGCATTGATTCTATATCTGTTAAGATAGATGAACCGGTTGTTGAGTAGCCTGATATTGTTTCGAAAAAGGCATTTGTTACACTAGGGATACTACCAGATAATAGGTAGGGAAGCATTCCTGTAACAGATAAAGTAAGCCACCCAAAAGTAACAATAAGGTATCCTTCTTTTTTTTGAATTTTTTTATTGTCGGGTTTGTTAAAAAGGTAAAGAACTAAACCTATAGCGATAGTAATAATACCTGCATTTAAGATTCCCCATTTTGAGGTTTCATTATAATAAAAACTAAAAGGTAACGAAAGCCACATGAATAAACCGTTAAGTATGGCAGTTATTCCTAAAAAACGATAAATTAGCTTTAGATTAAGGTTTTCCATTATTTAAACAGGTCTTCTACCATAGATATTGCTTCAGGTAAACAAAAAATAATTGCTTTATCACCTCCTTGAAGTTGAAAATCTCCGAAAGACATATGAGGTTTACCATCTCTAATTACCCCTCCAAAAACGGCTTCTCTAGGAAAGCGTAAATCTTTAATAGGTTTTTCTGTTACTTTAGCATTTTGTGGTACTTCAAATTCAAAAACCTCCGCATCAATATTGTGCAAATTCGCTAATGCTAAGATATCTCCTTTACGTATGTGACGGAAAATACTACTAGCAGCAATTAATTTTTTGTTAATAAGTGTGTCTATACCAATAGTTTGCGATATGTTTATATAATCCATATTTTCAACTAAAGCAACTGTTTTTTTTACGCCTTTAGATTTTGCAACTAAACAAGACATAATATTCGTTTCAGAATCACCCGTTACGGCAACAAAAGCATCCATTTCTCGAATATTTTCACCTTCTAAAAGTTCTATATTTCTTCCATCACCATGAACTACTAAAGTATCCATTAAATCTTCAGCAAGGCTTAATGCCTTTTCTCTTCTGCGTTCTATTAATTTTACTTTAAAGTTGTCCTTACAAAGACTTCTGGCTGTTTTTCTACCAATACTACTACCTCCAAGAATCATAACATTTTTAATGTTAACATGCTCTTTACCAATAATAGGGTATAGTTTAGAAATACTATAATTTGGCACTGAAAAATAAACTTGATCGTTCATTTTATAGGTAGTATCACCACGAGGAATAATAGTTTGTGCTATTCCTTCTCGCTTTATTGCAATGGTAATAAAATCGACTAAACTAAATTTTTCTTTAGCTTCTTTAACGGTTAAATCTAATATTTTTGATTTATAACCAAGGGCAGTTCCCATGATATTAAAAACACCGTTTTCAAAGGCCACCGTATCATTAAAAGACGATTGATTTAAGAGTAATTTTATTTCTTCAGCAGCTAAAGCCTCTGGAGAAATCATAAAATCTACTCCAAAATCTTTGAAGTTTATGCTGTCGTTTTTTAAGAATTCAGGGTTGTTTATTCTCGCAATTGTTTTTTTTACACCTAGTGCCTTACCAATAACAGATATGGTAAAGTTGGTGTTTTGACTTTCGGTAACGGCCAATAACAAATCGGCAGAACCAATACCAATTTCTTTTAATAACTTAATAGAAGTAGCGTCTCCTTTTTTTGTTATTACATCTAAATGATTATTGATGTAATTCAGCTTCTCGCCGTCAAAATCAATTACAAAAGTATCTTGAGATTCGTAAGAAAGGAGTTTAGCCAGGTGAAAACCTACGCTTCCAGCTCCGGCTATAATAATTTTCATATGTAAGTTTGAAAAATGATAGAAGGCAAAGATACAGTGCTTCTTTTGGTTGTGCAAAAAATGAATTATATTTATATAGAATTCTGATACTGTAATAGATGAAAAAGATATCAATTAAATCTTGGGCTTTAGATGATAGACCTCGTGAAAAATTAATGCTAAAAGGCAAGTCGGTTTTATCGGATGCAGAGTTAGTAGCTATTTTAATAGGTTCTGGTAATAGAGAGGAAAGCGCGGTTGCATTGTCTCAGAAAATATTAGCCTCCGTAAATCATGATTTAAATGCTTTAGCAAAACTATCTATCGAAGAGTTAATGCAGTTTAAAGGAATAGGAGAGGCGAAGGCAATTTCAATCATTACAGCATTAGAATTCGGAAAAAGAAGACAGTTTGAAGAGAGACATACTGTTTTGAAAATAAAAAGTTCATTAGATGCCGTGACCATACTACAACCGTTGTTGGGTGATTTAGAACATGAAGAATTTTGGGTTTTATATTTAAATAATTCGAATAAAGTCCTGGCAAAACATCAATTAAGTAAAGGAGGTTTCACGGCAACTTTAGTAGATGTACGATTGTTATATCAAAAGGCATTAAAATTATCAGCAGTTGGGATTATAGTATCACATAACCATCCTTCAGGAAAATTAAGGCCAAGTAAATCAGATATCGAACTTACCAATAAAATTAAAGAAGCAGGTGTTACTTTAGATATAAAACTCTTAGACCATTTAATAATTACCGAAAAAATGTATTTTAGCTTTGCAGACGAAGGGATACTATAGTCGTTTGTTTATTTAAAAAAAACTATGATACTTATTTACACTCATAAAATTACGCCTCGTGTTCGGTATGTTTTTAAGCACATTTTTACGCGAATATTACAAATCCCTATCGATTTTACCGGTAAAGTAGAGGAGTTTGTAGCGTATAATGGACCTAAATTTTCGTATACAAACGTAGCTTTAGGAAAAGAGTTTTTTGTAAAAAGTAATGAATTATTATTTCAACAAGGAGTGAGAAATTTTGAAATAAATTTTAAAAAATGGAATGGTATTCCTTGCTTTTTTCCAACAGATGAACAATCAGAAATACCTTTTGATATTTTTGCTGCAAGCTTTTATTTAGTATCTAGATATGAGGAGTATTTGATACAGGTAAAAGATGAACACGGACGGTTTTCTGCAACCGAAAGTATTGCTTTTAAATATGGTTTTTTAGAGAAACCTGTAGTTGATATTTGGGCATATAAATTTCTAGAAATTTTAAAAATTAAATTCCCAGACTACGAGCACTCAACAAGAAAATATGAATACATTTCTACAATTGATGTAGATAATGCTTTTGCCTACAAGTATAAAAGCTTTGTGCGAACTGTAGGAGGGTTTTTAAAAGATGCATCACAATTTAAAATATTTACAATTTGGGATCGACTTGCAGTTTTGTTTAATATAAAAAGAGACCCTTTTAATACGTTTAAATCAATAATAGAATTAAAAAAAATATACGAAGTCCGAACTATATTTTTCTTTTTAATAGGAGATTATACCACTTTTGATACAAATGTTTCAGCCTCAAAAAGTAAGTTTAAATTACTAATAAAAGATATGGTAGATTATGCTCGGGTAGGTTTGCACCCTTCATATTATACCATGAATAATAGTACACAGTTAAAAAAAGAAAAAGAACGGCTAGAGAATATTATTAATATGCCAATAAGGCGTTCGCGACAGCATTACTTACGATTATCATTACCAGAAACATATCAGAATTTAATTGATTTAGAAATAACGGAAGATTATTCTATGGGGTATGCAAGCCATACTGGTTTTAGGGCCGGAACTTGTACGCCTTTTTATTTTTATGATTTAGAATTTGAAATTCAAACACCTTTAAAAGTGTTTCCGTTTGCCTTAATAGATACTACTTTAAATGATTATATGAAATTGACTCCAAAACAATCATTAGGGAAAATAAGAGATCTTAAAAATGAAGTAAAGGCGGTAAATGGACTTTTCATTACTGTTTTTCACAATGAAAGCTTAAGTAATTATCAACGTTGGAAAGGTTGGAGACGCGTATATAGTTCGATGTTGAAAATAGTTAGAAGTTAAATAAAACCTTGTTTAGAATAATATATTAGAATGAATATAAAACACATTTTTTTTGATTTAGATCACACGCTTTGGGATTTTGATAAAAACTCCAAGCTAACCTTTAAACAAATTATAGAAGAACAAAATATAAAATTAAACATAGATGATTTTTTGAAAGTTTATTTGCCAATAAATTTAAAATATTGGAAACTTTACAGAGACGAAAAAGTATCAAAAACAACCTTAAGATATAATAGGTTAAAAGATACTTTTGATGCCTTAAATTATAAAGTATCAGATGATTTAATTATTACTATTTCTGACGATTACATTAACTACTTACCTAATTATAACCATTTATTTGAGGGAGCTGTTGAGGTTTTAGAGTATTTAAAGCTAAAGTATGAGTTGCATATAATAACAAATGGTTTTGAAGAAATTCAAAGCTTAAAGATGCAGAAATCAGGAATAGATACATATTTTAAAGAAGTTATCACCTCAGAAAGTGTGGGAGTAAAAAAACCGAATCCTAAGGTTTTTGAGTATGCTTTAATGAAAGCAGAAACAACTGCTGAAGATGCTATAATGATAGGAGATAGTTATGAAGCAGATGTTTTAGGGGCGTTAAATTCTGGTATGTTAGCTATTCATTTTACTAATGAAACAGAACCACAATCGGGAGTATTAAATATTCAGTCACTAATAGAATTAAAACAATATCTATAAATCAATTTTTATATAAATTAAAATAAACATGAACAAATTACTTTTTATTTTATTGATGCTAACAACATCAGTTTTTGCTCAAAAGAACATTAATAACTACAAGTATGTAATAGTGCCTAAGAAATTAGATTTTGTAAAAAAAGAGGATCAATATCAAACAAGTTCTCTAACAAAATTTCTATTTAATAAATATGGTTTTATAACCATTTTATCAGATGAAAAATTACCAGATGATTTAGCTAAAGATAGGTGTTTGGGATTAACAGGGATTGTTAAAGATGAATCGGGGATGTTTTCAACAAAAACTGTTGTTGAGTTACGAGATTGTTTTAACAATATTGTTTTTACTTCTGGAGCTGGAAAAAGCAAACTGAAAGAATACAAAAATGCATATCACGAATCTATACGTGATGCTTTTAAATCTATTGAAGCTTTAAAGTATAGTTATGTTCCTCTTAAGGGTGAAAAAATAGAAGAACCTGTTGTGTTGAATACTAAAGTCATATCGCCTAAAGTTTTATTAGACAAAACTGTTAATAAAGCTAAAGTAACTAGTTTATATGCGCAATCAATAAGTAACGGATTTCAATTAGTAAATACAAAATCAGAAGTTATTTTTCAAATATTAAAAACTACTGTTAAAGATGTTTTTATACTAAAAAATAAAAACGGAATTTTATATAAAAATAATACTATTTGGATTGCTGAATATTATAAAGATGGGATAAAAATTATTGAGAAATACGAAGTTAAGTTTTAATTTCTATTTAAAATCACATTAAAAAAGAGCGCTATTATAGCGCTCTTTTTTAATAATTATATTTATCCTTCCAACGTTGTTTTAGTAACTCCCTAAATTGATTTTCTCGAGCATTATTACCGGGTTCATATAATTTTGTGTTCTTAATTTCATCAGGCAAAAATTCTTGACTAACAAAATTACCAGCATAGTTATGTGAATATTGATAGTCCTTTCCGTAATCTAAATCTTTCATTAGTTTTGTAGGAGCATTTCTTAAGTGCAACGGAATTGATAAATCACCTGTCATTCTCACTAAGTTCTGAGCTTCGCCAATTGCCATATAGGATGCATTGCTTTTTGCTGAATTAGCTAAGTAAATAGCACATTGACTAAGTATAATTCTCGATTCAGGATAACCAATTACAGATACAGCCTGAAACGTATTATTAGCCATAATAAAGGCAGTAGGGTTTGCATTACCAATGTCTTCTGAAGCAGCAATAAGAAGCCTACGTGCAATAAACTTTACGTCTTCGCCACCTTCAATCATTCTAGCCAACCAATAAACAGCGCCATTAGGATCGCTACCTCTTATCGATTTTATAAAAGCGGAAACAATATCGTAATGTTGCTCCCCAGTTTTATCGTAACGAACCGTGTTTTTCTGAATTTTAGATAAAACTAATTCATTCGTAATTTCAATCTCATCATTGGC
Organism: Tenacibaculum sp. SM2510; assembly: GCF_057002845.1. Classification (NCBI taxonomy): domain Bacteria; kingdom Pseudomonadati; phylum Bacteroidota; class Flavobacteriia; order Flavobacteriales; family Flavobacteriaceae; genus Tenacibaculum; species Tenacibaculum sp. SM2510. The sequence continues at coordinate 1,052,271 of NZ_CP192703.1, read as the reverse complement.
TGCAACTAATAATTCAAAAATATTTAATAATTTACGAGCATCTCCACCAGATACTTGTAATAAAGCATCAGTTTCTTTTAAAGTTATTTTTTTTTGAGAGATAAGTTCATCTTTTTTCATAGCTCTATGTAACAGCGCTATTAAATCGGTTTTATCAAATGAATTTAAAATATACACCTGGCAACGAGAGAGTAGGGCAGGTATCACTTCAAAACTTGGGTTCTCAGTTGTTGCACCAATTAAAGTAACCCATCCTTTTTCAACCGCAGCTAACAACGAATCTTGTTGAGATTTACTAAAACGATGAATTTCATCAATAAATAAAATAGGATTCTTTTGTGTAAACAACCCACCACTTTTTTTTGCCTTTTCTATTACCTCTCTAACATCTTTTACGCCCGAACTTATAGCACTTAAGGTATAGAAGGGGCGTCCCGATTCGTTTGCGATAATATTTGCTAAGGTTGTTTTTCCGATACCAGGAGGCCCCCAAAGAATTAAAGAAGGTATAATTCCTTGTTTAATGTGGTTTGTTAAAATTCCGCTTTCGCCAACTAAATGTTGTTGACTAATATAGTCGGCTAATTGTTGTGGACGTATTCTTTCTGCCAAAGGTTCATTCATGATGTAAAAATATAAAAGATTTATGACAGATGTTCCGAAATTGTTGTTTGGATTTATTTTTGTTATTTTCATACTGATGAAAACAGCAACTCAATTAAAATTCTCGAATACCGTTTTTCTTATTCCGTTTATTTTCGTTCTCCTAATATGGTTTATTTATTGGGTAGAAATTACATTCGGATTTAATTTTAATAAATATGGAGTAGCCCCCAGAAAAATTTATGGTTTAAGAGGTGTTTTAGCATCTCCATTTATACATAGTGATACGAGTCACCTTTTTAATAATTCAGTCCCTTTATTTGTGCTTTCTACTTGCCTTTTTTATTTTTATAATAAGGTTGCATTAAAAGTTTTAATCTATGGAGTACTCTTAACAGGTTTTTTGACGTGGAGTATTGCATCTAGCTCATACCATATTGGCGCTAGCGGTATAGTATATCTACTGTTTAGTTTTGTTTTTTTTAGCGGAATAATAAGAAAACACTATCGATTGGTAGCTGTATCGTTAATTACAATTTTTCTTTACGGAAGTATGATTTGGTATGTATTACCAATTAAAGAAGGTATGTCTTGGGAAGGACATCTTTCAGGATTAATAACAGGTTTTGTTTTTTCTTTTTTTTACAGAAAAAATGGAATAGTAAAAGAAAAATACGAGTTTTCTAAAACTGATTTTGATGATATGTTTGATGAAGAAGGTAATTATATTCCACCTGAAATTAATGAAGAGAATGAATTAACTAAACTATCAGAATTAGATTATAAATTTTTTTATAAAGAAGAAGAATAAAAAAAAACCTGCTTTTAAGCAGGTTTTTTTATTTATATTATTGTCTTTGTCTTAGTGTTTCATAAAGAAATACACCACAGGCAACAGAAACATTTAAAGATTCAATTTCACCAAGTAAAGGTAATTTAGCTTTGTAATCGACCATTTTTAAAACAGAAGTACTTACACCTTTATGCTCAGAACCCATTACAATTGCCATTGGTTGATTAAAATCAACATCAAAAACAGAATCTTCTGTTTTTTCGGTAGCAGCAACCATTTTTATACCTGCCGCTTGTAATTGAAACATAGCATCTTTAATATGATCTACCTTACAGATAGGAATTTTAAAAGCTGCACCAGCAGATGTCTTTATCGTTTCGGCATTTACAGGAGCACTACCACTTTTTTGAATGATAATTCCGTTAACACCTGTACATTCAGCTGTTCTAATAATAGCACCAAAATTACGTACATCAGAAACTTGATCTAATAATAAAAACAAAGGCATTTTATCAGACTCTAAAGTAGTTTCAATTAATGTTTCTAAATCATGAAAGTCTATAGGAGAAATTTTAGCAACAGCTCCTTGGTGGTTACTGTGTTTAGATAGTCTATCAAGTTTTTCTGTAGGAACAACACTAGTTGATACTTTATTTTTTCTTAATAACTTATCTAATTCAAAAAATAACTCGCCTCTAAGTCCTTTTTGTAAATATACTTTGTTAATTGATGCATCACTTTCAATAGCTTCAATAATTGCTCTAATACCAAAAATAGTAGTGTTTTCTTCCATGCTGCAAATGTACTAGAATTTATGGTATAAAAAAACCACCTCGTTAGAGGTGGTTTTAATTATTTATAATATGGTATAAGTAGTGTTTTCTACAAGGTGAATTCTGCAGTAAGGCTACCACCGTATTTTCCATCAGAACTAACTAATGTTATACCATCATAAGTTGATAAAGAAAAAGCTCCAGCTCCATCGCTATATTGATCAAAAATTTCAAAGGTATATGTACCGCTGGTTAAACAAAAACCTACGTATGTTGAACCAGTTGTACCAGCTGGATAACCACCAAAATTAAATGGGGTAGCACTGGCCATAACTGTATCTCCAGAAGCATTTAATATTCTCCAAGCTACTTCTTCAGGATATTTATCAAAAGAAATATCAAATTTCACTTTAGTTTCTGTAGCACCAGGGCATAACCTGTATATAATTAAGTTTAAATCAGTACCTACATACTGGCTATCATTAGCAGAAGATAATCTTAAACCTAAAGAGTGATCACTGTCTAACCAAGTTCCGTCAGTTAAACTTACAGAAATTACACCTTTATTCGTTCCCCCAGGAACAGTTACAGTTGCTGGTACAGTATAAAAATCAGGACTAGCAGTACTACCTTCAGTAACTTGAATATCAAATACTCTGTCAGAAGAAGTTGTGTTTGTTGTGAAAATATTAAACTCAGCAGTACTTTGACCACTATCGGCTACACCAACATTTAAATTATCTTTTTCAAATGAGGCATATTTTAACTCAGATGTTTCTATTTCTTCTTCACAGCTATTAAATGTGAAAGCTAAAATGAACAAGGTTAAAAAGGTAAAAATTTTTTTCGTCATAATATTAAATATTTACCTTGTAGCAATTAATCAGATTAATTACTACAAGATTTTGTATTTTTAGTTAATAAAAGGGTTATTTTGAACTTCTGCACGTGGAATACGGTAAGTTAATCTCTCATCTGTATGAGGAATAGATAATCCAGGAAGAAAAACATGATTAGTACCTCTAGTCATCATTTGTTTATTCCTTTTCATAGATAAATAACTCTTTCCTTCACCCCATAACTCTTTTCTTGTTTCTAAAATAATTTCATCTAATAAAGCACTACCAGCTAATGCATCAACATAAGCATAATCAGCAGAATTAGTATATCTTTTTGATAATAATTGCTTTAAGGTAGTTTTAGCATCACCATCCATGCTTTCTTTGGCTGCCATTTCAGCAGATAATAAATACATTTCGGCAACTCTCATGAAAACATAATCATCTTCAATGTTTCTTTGTCCACCAATAACTCTAGCTCCATTGTAAAACTTGTTTCTAGGTTGTAAGTCGTTAGCAGGATCAAATTGAGTTTTTCTAATGTCATTATCATCTATAGAGGCATATAAAGCATTATCAATACCTTTTTTATCACCAGCCCATTGGTAACTGTATGTAAATACATCCATTTGACCCCACCATGAAACTAAATCTAAACCATTAGCTAAAGTAACGTCAAATCCCCAAATCCATCCAGGTGTTCCAACATTGTTAAAACCTCCAGTAACTTCACTAGCATCCATAAGAGGATAACCTGCAATTACTTCATCAGCTAAGTTTTTAGCTTTAATATTTGAAGCACTATCACCTTTAGCAGCATATGCATATGCAAGTAATCCTTTTGCAACATCGGCATTTACAGAAGATTTTGAAGTCCTTGAAAAACCATCTAAAAGAGTAATAGCAGATGAAAGATCGCTAATAATTACATCGAAAACTTCACTCATTGGAGCTTGAGGTTCCACATCTTTTACCTCTGTATATAAAGGTAATATAGCTTCAGAAGCATTATACTCTGCTTGAAACAATTGAGACAAGTAAAAATAAGCATAAGCTCTTAAAGCTTTTGCTTGACCTAAAGAGTGTCTTCCAGATTCAGAGCTAGGAATTGCTGTATTACCTCCAAGAGAAGAAATTATTAAATTACTAGACTTAATAACTCTATAATAATATCTCCAAGGAATATAGTTATCATCGTTAGAAAAATCTAAGGTAGATTGTAAGTTAGCAAAATCACCATATCTATTATAGTTGTTTGCAGTTAAAGCTAAATCACCAGATAAGAAATCTGTGTAAATATCATAACCTTTTTGACCAAAATCACTATGGTCACCCGTTCCTCCCGTAAATGCATTTATCATCATAGAATAAACACCGTTAAGGGTAGATTCTAAGATAACTGGGTTTAATTGACCAGAAGCACCTGTATCTTCAACACTTATAAATTGAGTAGGACTTTTGTCTAAGAGCTCATCACTACAACTAAATAATGTTGTAATTACAGCAAGAGCAAATACTGTTTTGATTAAATTACGTTTCATTTTTTAAATTTTTTAAATTAAATTTTTATACGAACACCTAATGTGAATGTAGATAATGGGTTGTATCTGTATCTTGCAGCAGCCCCTACTAATGAGGTAGATGGGTTGTATCCTTCTCTAGCGCTTAATAAGAAAAGATTATCACCAGCTAACCATATGTTAACACCCGAAACACCTGTGTTGTTTAGGAAGTTAGACGGTATACTATAACCAATCCTTACATTATTTAATCCTAAATAATCAGATTTTGTTAAAAAACGAGTAGATTGACTAGTAACTCTGATATTTTGGTTACTATATAATCTTGGTACATTTGTTACATCTCCTGGGTTTTGCCATCTATCTCTGATGTCCACATGATAGTTATTACCACCTGCTTGATCATTACCCATAACACTCGCGTAGTTACCATCATAACCATAACCACCTAAACTATAAGCAAATTGAGAGCTAATGTCAAAATCATGAATTTTAGCAGATAATCTAAAAGCTCCTCTTACAGTAGGTATTGCAGACTTACCAACAAATTTATTTGAAGCTTCAGTATAGTCACTCGTAAGAGCTTGTTCTATCGTAGCGTCAGGGTTTAGTACTTTATATTCATATAGTTCTAAAATTTCTTCTCCAGAATCAAACGCCCCGTTACTATTGGTATCTACATAGTTTGTTTCCCATAAAGGGTTACCGTTAGAAGCATCAACACCTGCCCATACTGGCATGTAGTAATCAAATCTACTTCTTCCTTCAGTTCTACCAAAGTTACCGTCTATATCAATTATTTTATTTCTTCCTGCTGGTGTATCAAAAGGCATTTGAGTTATTTCATTTTCTAACATTTCACCATTAACAGATAAATCTAATTTAAAATTCTCTTTATTTATAATGTGACCGGTTAAATCAAATTCAAAACCTCTGTTTACAATTGATCCATCATTTCTAGTTAAAATAGCATCACCTGCTGAGATTGGGATACGAACATTAAAAAATAAATCATCAGTATCTTTAATGTAGTAATCTAAAGAACCATCAATAATGTTATTAAATAGTCTAAATTCAGTACCTACTTGGTACATATTACTAGATTCCCATGTTAATTCTGGGTTTTCAATAGCTCCAAGAATTAAAGAAATATTACCATCTAAATTATCAATGTCATAATTGTTTTGTCCAGAATAGAAACCAGCACCACCTTGATCACCAGTTATACCGTAACTAGCTTTTAATTTTAAATAGTTTACAAAACTAGCATTACTCATGAAGTTTTCTTTACTCATAATCCATGATGCACCTGCAGACCAGAATGTACCCCATTTGTTTCTAGCAAAACGAGAAGAACCATCACGTCTAATAGTACCTGATAAGAAGTATTTATCATTATAACTGTAGTTTGCCTGTGCAAAGTAGCTTTCTAATCCTGTTTCTTCGGTATATCCTTCTGGATTTGAACCTACATTAACATAGTTAGTTGGATTGTCTAAACCATTTACCAAATTTACTACTGTATTTTTACTTATAAATGTACGGTCTCTTTTCCATTCATTACTTTCATGTGCAAATAAAGCACTAATGTTATGGTTACCAAAGCTCTTACTGTAGTTAAACATTTGTAAGAAGTTTTGAGTTAAAGCTTGTCTTTGTTCTTTAAATAAACTACCACCTTGTCCTGCAGCAGAACCATAGAAAGGGTTGTTAATACTATCGTCAATAAAGCTATAGTAGTTAGCTCCATATTTAGCAGTGAAAGATAAGTCATCAGTAAAGTTTACTTTAAATGAAAAGTTACCATTCATAGAGTGACGTTTATTTTGATTTAAATCAAAATTAGCATCAGCAATAGCATTTGTTAAACCTCCAAAACCTCTATTTTGACCATAATCATATTGATTACCTCCATAAAAAGGATCATTAATTACGGCACCATTAGCATCACGTAAAAATAAAGGATAAATAGAAGGAATGTTATCTGTAAACCAAAAAATTGATCCAGAATCTTCAGATTGTCCGTTAGCTGTTTGTACAGCATAAGAATAATCTATATTAGCATTAGCTTCTAACCATTTAGCAGGCTTGTGCGTAAGGTTTAATCTAGTTGAGTAACGTTTAAAATCAGAGTTTACTAAATATCCAACATCATCTAAGTAACCAAAAGACGAGAAGTAAGTAGTTGTATCGTTACCACCGCTCATACTCATATTAGCTTCAGTTCTTATAGAAGATTGAAATCCATAATCAGACCAATCTTCAGGAGTATATTTCCTTGTAGCACTAGGTCTAACCTTACCTGTAGTAGGATCAATAAGTTCACTAACATTAGTAATGTTCCACATGTTATAATCAGGACTAATTCCAGCTCCTGAAAATAAATTAGCATTTGCATAAGCAGCAGGGTCAGAACTCCCTAAAAAGTCACCTGTGTTTTTTAAAGATTCCCAAGATAGTTCAATATATTCATCTTGAGATTTTACCACTTCATAAGCAGGTAAAAGTCTCATGTTAACTCCTGTTTTAATATCAACAGAAATGTTAGAAACCCCATTTCTACCTTTTTTAGTTGTTATAACAATAACACCATTAGCTCCTCTAGAACCATATATTGAAGTAGCCGTTGCATCTTTCAAAACAGTAGTTGATTCAATATCAGCAGGATTAATGTTACTAATACTATTTGTAAAAGGTACACCATCAACTACATATAAAGGGGCACTGCTACCATTAATGGTTCCAAATCCTCTAATTCTAATTGTTGCAGCGGTACCAGGTTGACCAGAACCATTAACAACGGTAACACCAGCAATTTCACCAGCTAATGCTTGAGATACATTAGATACTGATTTAGCTTCTAAATATTCACTTTTAACAACTTTTGCTGTACCTGTAAAGGCTTGCTTAGTAGAAGTACCATAACCAGTAACAACTACCTCTTCTAATAAATTATCATTTTCTAAGATTATATTCATTGTATTGCTAATACCAACAGACTTTGTTACAGCTTTCATACCTACAAAAGTGTATACTAATATGTCTCCAGTTTTCGCTTTAATAGAATAATTCCCATCAAAATCTGTTTCAGTACCTTGAGTTGTACCCTTTTTTATTACTGTAACCCCAGGTAATGGACCCGATTCGTCAGAAACGGTACCTGAAATTGTTTTGTCCTGTGCAAAGGATATTTGCACAACCAACGCTAGTAACAGCGTTAAAATTCCATTAAACTTTGTTCTCATTGTATAATTATTTGAATTAATTAAGTGCTAAAGTCCTAATTTTATCTTAAATAAACAATTTTTTAACACATTATGTTTGTTATAAATTATAGTTGTTAAATATAAATACACCCAGTTTACTATAACTGGGTGTATTGTTATTATTAAAAAGATATAAATATATTAGTTTACATCCCACCAAACTTTTGTAGTAATACTACCTGGATCTGATGTTACTTGTCCCAAATTGCCTGAGTTTGTTGTAGTCTCAGATAAAGGGTAAGGTAGTTTCACTGGTATAGTAGAAATTTCAGCGGCAGTTGGTACCGTTAAAACTGGGTAATCTAACCTTCTCCATTCACTCCATGCTTCATAACCATTCATGTATAAAGCTACCCATTTTTGAGTACCAATTGACTCTTTCCAATTTGCAGCATTATATGGATTTGAAGAAATATACGTTGAAATAGCTACTGCGTCAGTAATTTCCCATCTATTCATAGATGCGTTAATAGCTTCTGTATATGCTGCAGAAGCAGATCCTGTAGCAAAACCTCTTTGATAAGCTTCAGCTAAAAGAAATTGCACCTCTGAATAGGTGATGATATAAAAAGGAGTTGTAGCTTCTCTAAGAGCATCAGTAGGTCTAGAGGTTGTCCCTTTTAATGCTGTAGCATCATTATCCGTTAAGCCATATGGCATACCAACAATTGAACCACCTGGAGCTGGTGCTGCATACATTTCTAATCTAGGGTCTCCCATACCTTCAAGAGTATTTACAAAAAATTCAGATACACAGTGATCATCTCTGTTACCATCTAATGGACTAATGTCTTTATGTAATGGATTTGCTCTGTTAATGTTCGAATCAAACTTAAATAAAGCATTGTCATCATTACTAGTAAATACACCATGACTAATTGCTTTGTTAACATAAGTATTAGAAGTAGCAGGGTCAATATCTGACAACCTCATTGCATATCTTAACATTAAAGAGCTGGTAAATTTTTTCCATGCATCAATATCACCATTGTAAATAATATCGCCTGAAGAAAAAGAAGATCTAGAGTTAATAAATGTAGCAGCAGCATTGTCTAAGGTTTGCAAAATACCCATGTATACCTCTTGTTGAGAGTCGTATTTAGCTAAATTTACATCAGAAATAGCCTCAGTAAAAGGTACATCTCCAAAACCATCTGTAAGTATCGCAAATGCTTGCATACTCATTACATCTAAAATGTTTTTACGATTTGTTTTAATTTCATCAGTGGCAATCTGTTCTTCTACTATTTTTTTAGCCTGATTTAACTCTTTAAGTACATTTATATATATACTTCCAAAAGAACCGTTAAAAGAAGTTACATCTATTGCACTATATCTACTATCTGAAGCATATTCGTTCTGAGCCCAATACTGAACCATTAACTGCCCCCAATCAGCATTTAAAGTTCTTCCGTGAACTGAACTGTACAACCTATATTCAGCCTCGGTAAGAAGGGAATTTGGTGATATAGCAACGGCGTTATTAGGATCTATGTTAGTGTCTCCAAAATCACTACAGGCAACAGTTAAGACTGAAGCAAGTGATAATATTATATATTTTATTTTTTTCATTTTTTTATCTTTTAAAATTTAGCTGATAGGTTAAAACCAAATGATCTAGTTGATGGAACTTGAGCGTTCTCTAGTCCTTGAATATTCCCTGACCCTGTAACTCCTTGAGGATCTAAGTGCGGTACTTTAGAGTATAATATAGCTAAGTTTCTTCCGTAAGCACTTAGGCTTAGGCTAGTTAATGGCGTGTTCTCTATAAATTTAGAAGGGAAGCTGTAAGAAAACCTAACTTCTCTTAGTTTAAGAAAGCTTGCGTCATAAGTATATGGAGCAGCTTTTCTCCAGTGTGTTTGATAATAAGTAAGAGGGTCTACTCTTATATCATTGGCTGTGCCATCTTCTTTTACTCCTGGTAATACCATACCATTAGCACGAGTGTCAGATTCACCATTAAACGAAACAGTATTTGGGTGCATTCCAGAGTAATGAGACCATTGTAAAGAGTCAGAGTGTAATACACCTCCTATTTGGAAGTCAAAAAGTCCAGAAAAAGTAAATCCTTTGTAGGTGAATGAAGTATTAAAACCTCCGGTCCAATCTGCAAGGGCAGAACCTAGGTATACTCTGTCAGATGTAAATTTATACATACCATCTGCACCTACAACTTTTTTACCATCATCATATATGAAATCTTGACCAAATAAAGCCATATAAGGCAACCCTTCTTTCACTCTTAAATCTGAAGACCAAGTGTTACCAACTTGAATACTTTCTACGATGCTTTCACCATTTTCATCTTTAAGTAAGCTAACAACTTCATTTTTTTGTTTGGTTAAGTTAATACCAAGATCCCAGCGGAAATCTTCTGTTTGAATTGGTGTACCACTAACCATTAATTCTATTCCTGAATTTTTCATAGTACCGGCATTTAACAACCTAGAGCTGTATCCAGTAGTTGTTGATGTAGGAACATTAAATATTTGATCTTCTGTAGTTCTGTCATAATAAGCAGCATCAATACTTAATCGTCTGTTAAACATTTTAACTAAGAAACCAAATTCTATTTCAGTTGTTAACTCGTTTTTAAGGTTTGGATTTTGTCCAGCGTTAGGTACTTCGTATGAAGGTAAACCGTTTATATTAGGAGAAATAGGACGATATACATCTAAAAGTCTATAAGGGTCACTATCGTTTCCGGCTTGAGCAACACTGGCTCTTATTTTTGCAAAATTAAGAACTTCGTTTCCTTTTAGGCTAGGTAATTCACTTAATGCCCAACTTAAAGATACACCAGGGTAGAAAAAGCCATTGTCATCTTTTGGTAATGTAGATGACCAGTCGTTTCTTGCTGTTAAATCTAAAAATAACATGTCTTTCCAACCTAGAGAAGATGTGAAGTAAATACTATTAATAGCCTTGTTTGACTCAAAAGTTTCTACGTTAGGTGAATCTACAGAGTTTGCAATGTTGTAAAATTTATCTACAACTATACCTCCTGATGTACTTAAAGAAGTAGATCGGTATTTTCTAGTCATTTTATTAGCTCCAACAAGTGCATTTAAAGTGATATCTTCGCCAAATGTAGTATTGTAGTTTAATTTTACATCCATATTTGTTTCTTGAAACCTTCTCTCTGTTTCTGCATATCTTGAGCCATCTACAGAGTTAAAAGGAACCCCTTCTTTAGCGCTAATTTGGTACCAATCTGTACCAAATTGTGATGAAACAGTTAATTCATCAGTTAATTTATAAGCAACATTTGCATTTCCGTACAACCTGTTTTTAGAATCTTCTTGCATGAAGTTAGATCTTGTCCAATGTGGATTGTCAAAATAGTTAGGTTTAGCATCAAATTCAACAAAGTTAGGGATGTTGTTTCCGTTACCAGTTTCAGAGGTTATACCACCAGGGTTCCAAGTGTGTTGTGTACCGTCAGTTCTGTATTGCTTTCTTTTTAATCGGTTAACATCTAATTGAGATTGCCACCATTGTGTAAAACCTTGCATAGGATTTCCGTTAGAATATCCTGTTACGTTTCTACCTGCAACATCAGTACGTACATAATTTGCAACAATACCAGCTTTTAATTTTTCAGATAAATTATAACTACCATTAAAGTTTACAGTATTTCTTTGAAGATTACCACCTGGCATAACACCTTCTTGGTCTAAGTTAGTGTAACCTACTCTAAAAGTACCTTGCTCATTACCACCAGCTAAAGCAATACTGTTTGTTCTTGTAAAACCGGTATTAAAGAAGTCGCTATAGTCATTTTCAGGAGCAACCCAAGGCCTAGTTTCTTTGTAGTTAGCAGAATCTGGATCCCAAGAATCCCAGTGTCTTACCATCATGTTAGGGTCGAATTTAGGACCCCATGAACCATCTTTTGCATAATTAGGAGCTAAGTAAGTTTGCCCGTCTTGATTAAAGACTTTAAATCCGTCTTGACCAATCCTATCTACATTATTACCGAATTCATCTTTGGTGAAATCAGCATAAATAGAACCACCACCATACATTCTTTGAATAGGTATTAAATTGGTCACGTTATCAAAACTAACAGCAGAGTCAATTGTTATACCTAACCCTTTTTTGTTTTTACCAGTTTTAGTGGTGATTAAAATCACACCGTTAGCACCTCTAGATCCATAAATAGCAGTTGCAGCAGCACCTTTTAATACCGACATGCTTTCAACATTTGAAGGGTCGATATCAGAAGCAGAGTTACCATAATCATAAGAACCACCTCCAAAACCAGATTGTTGACTCGCATCAGCAAAGTTTGAGTTGTCGATTGGAACACCGTCCACAACAAATAAAGGTTGGTTGTTACCTAAAAAAGAGTTTGATCCACGAATTGTAATTCTTGAAGACCCCCCTAAAGAAGATTGACTACCTTGTATTTGAACACCCGCAACTCTACCTTGTAAAGAGTTAACAATATTTGTTTCTTTGGATTGGCTTAGCTTTTCACCATCAACCTGTTGAACAGAGTAACCAATAGCTTTTTCAGCCTTACTCATTCCTAAAGCAGTAATTACAACTTCGTCTAAAACATTGTCGCTAGACATTGTAATGTTCACTGTGGTTAAAGTTCCTATTGTTTTTTCTAGTGTCTTCATACCTACAAAACTAAAGACTAATACGTTTCCTGTATTAGCTTTTATAGTGTAGTTTCCATTAAAATCTGATTCAACACCTGTTGAAGTACCTTTTATAAGTACGTTAACTCCAGGTAAAGGACCTGTTTCGTCAGAAACAACACCTGAAATTGTTCTTTCTTGCGCAAATGTTACTTGAACAAGTAGCGCTAAAAAGAAAGTTAAAATCCCATTAAATTTCGTTTTCATTTTATAATTGTTTGAATTAATTGTTCAAAAATCTTAAATAATTCTTAAATAAACAATAGAAAAGCTAATTATTTCTTAAAAAAAGGAGTAATTCATTATAGGCACTGTAAGTATCTGTGTTAAAGTCACGACAAAGTGATTTTTTTATTTTCATTTACACTATTTATATATACTTTAATAATTAAGTGTATTACTGTTTTTAAAAAATAACTCATTGATATTTGAATAATTAGAAAATAATCGTACATTTGCACACTCTTTTAAAGAGAGTAATTTTTAGTACAAATTAAAAACAAGTAATAATAGTATGCCAACTATTCAACAATTAGTTCGTAAAGGAAGAACCAAAATAACTAAGAAGAGTAAATCGGCTGCATTACAAGCTTGTCCTCAGAGACGTGGAGTTTGTACGCGTGTGTATACCACTACACCTAAGAAACCTAACTCAGCAATGCGTAAGGTAGCAAGGGTAAGATTAACAAATGGTAACGAAATTAACGCGTATATTCCAGGAGAAGGGCACAACTTGCAAGAGCACTCGATAGTATTAGTTAGAGGTGGAAGGGTAAAAGATTTGCCAGGAGTTAAGTATCACGTAGTACGTGGTGCGTTAGATACTGCAGGAGTTGAGGGTAGAACCCAACGTAGGTCTAAGTACGGTGCAAAACGCCCAAAGAAGTAAAATTAATCAATTAACTTTTTTAATGTAAAGACATGAGAAAAAGAAAAGCGAAAAAAAGGGTTCTTTTACCAGATCCAAGGTTTAACGACCAATTAGTAACACGTTTTGTGAACAACTTAATGTGGGATGGTAAAAAATCTGTAGCTTTTAAAGTATTTTACGATGCAATGGATATCGTAAACGAAAAAAAGACTGACGAAGAAAAATCAGCCTTAGAAATTTGGAAAGATGGTTTGTCAAATGTAATGCCACATGTAGAGGTTCGTTCTCGTCGTGTTGGTGGAGCAACATTCCAAATCCCAATGCAAATTCGCCCAGACCGTAAAGTGTCTATGGCTATTAAATGGATGATAACTTATACGCGTAAGCGTAATGAGAAGACCATGGCACAGCGTTTAGCTGCCGAAATTTTAGCTGCGGCTAAAGAAGAAGGAGCTGCTGTTAAAAAGCGTACAGACACTCATAAGATGGCTGAAGCTAACAAGGCATTCTCACACTTTAGATTCTAAGAAATGGCTAGAGATTTAAAATTTACTAGAAATATTGGAATTGCTGCGCATATTGATGCGGGTAAAACCACTACGACAGAACGTGTATTGTATTATACAGGTGTGAGTCATAAAATAGGTGAGGTGCATGATGGTGCCGCAACTATGGACTGGATGGAGCAAGAGCAAGAAAGAGGTATTACAATTACTTCTGCTGCTACTACTTGTGAATGGAAGTTCCCATTAAACAATGGTGAAACTACAGACGAAACTAAAGGATACCACTTTAATATTATTGATACTCCAGGTCACGTTGATTTTACAGTTGAAGTAAATCGTTCATTAAGAGTACTTGATGGATTAGTTTTCTTATTTAGTGCAGTTGATGGTGTTGAACCTCAATCTGAAACTAACTGGAGGCTTGCTGATAACTATAAAGTACCACGTATCGGGTTTGTTAATAAAATGGACCGTCAAGGATCTAACTTTATGGCAGTATGTCAGCAAGTTAAGGATATGTTAAAGTCAAATGCAGTGCCAATTGTTATGAATATTGGTGATGAAGATGAATTTAAAGGTATTGTAGATTTAGTGAAGAACCGTGCTATTGTATGGCATGATGAAACACAAGGAGCTACTTTCGATATCGTAGATATTCCTGAAGAGTTAAAAGAAGAGGCTGCTGAATTAAGAGGTAAACTTATTGAAGAAGTTGCTGCTTATGATGAGAATCTTTTAGAGAAATTTATGGAAGATGAAAATTCAATTACTGAAGATGAAGTGCATGCTGCGCTTCGTGCTGCTGTAATGGATATGTCTATTATTCCTATGATTTGTGGATCAGCGTTTAAAAATAAAGGTGTTCAGTTCTTATTAGATGCTGTTTGTCGTTATTTACCTTCTCCTATGGATAAGGAAGCAATCATTGGTACAAATCCTGATAATGGTGAAGAGATTTCTCGTAAGCCATCTGTAAAGGAGCCTTTCGCTGCTTTAGCATTTAAAATTGCTACAGACCCTTTTGTAGGTCGTTTAGCATTTTTTAGAACATATTCTGGTCGTTTAGATGCAGGTTCTTATGTTTTAAATAACCGTTCTGGTAAAAAAGAACGTATTTCTCGTATCTACCAAATGCATGCTAACAAGCAAAACGCTATCCCTTACATTGAAGCAGGAGATATCGGAGCAGCTGTAGGTTTTAAATCTATTAAAACAGGAGATACTTTATCTGATGAAAAGCATCCTATTGTTTTAGAATCTATGGACTTCCCAGATCCAGTAATTGGTATTGCGGTTGAGCCTAAAACTAAAGCAGATGTAGATAAATTAGGAATGGCTTTAGCTAAGTTAGCAGAAGAAGACCCTACATTTACTGTAAGAACAGATGAAGCTTCAGGACAGACTATTATTTCTGGAATGGGTGAGTTGCACTTAGATATTATTGTTGATCGTTTAAAGCGTGAATTCAAGGTAGAAGTGAACGAAGGTCAGCCACAAGTAGAATATAAAGAGGCAATTACTGCTTCAGCTGAGCATAGAGAAGTTTTCAAAAAGCAATCTGGTGGTCGTGGTAAATTTGCAGATATTGCATTTACTATGGAGCCTGCTGATGAAGGTGTTCAGGGATTACAATTTAGTTCTGTAATTAAAGGTGGTAACGTTCCTAAAGAATTTGTTCCTTCTGTAGAGAAAGGATTCAAAGAAGCTATGAAGAACGGTCCTTTAGCAGGATATGAAATGGATTCAATGAAAGTAACTTTAAGAGATGGATCTTTCCACCCTGTGGATTCTGATGCATTATCTTTTGAGTTAGCTGCAAAAATGGGTTATAAAGCTGCTTCTAAAGCTGCTAAAGCCAGAATTATGGAGCCATTAATGAAAGTTGAAGTATTAACTCCTGAAGAAAACATGGGAGACATTGTAGGAGATTTAAATAGAAGAAGAGGTCAAGTTAACGACATGAGTGATCGTGCTGGATCTAAAGTTGTAAAAGCATTAGTTCCATTATCTGAAATGTTCGGATATGTAACTGCTTTAAGAACGATGTCTTCTGGTAGAGCTACTTCTACTATGGAATTTTCACACTATACTGAAACTCCATCAAATGTTTCTGAAGACGTTATTGCAAAATCTAAAGGTTAATAAGATATTAAGATGAGCCAAAAAATTAGAATTAAATTAAAATCTTACGATTATAACTTAGTAGATAAATCTGCTGAAAAAATCGTAAAGACAGTAAAGTCAACAGGAGCTGTAGTAAACGGTCCTATTCCTTTACCAACAAATAAAAAGATTTTTACAGTATTACGTTCACCACACGTAAACAAAAAATCTAGAGAGCAATTTCAATTATCTGCTTACAAAAGATTATTAGACATTTATAGTTCTTCTTCGAAAACTATTGATGCTTTAATGAAACTTGAGTTACCAAGTGGGGTTGAAGTTGAGATTAAAGTATAAGTAAATGACTAACTTTCGGTTTAATTTTTTTAAACCGAAAGTTTTTTATACTTTTGCGCACCGGAATTAACGTTCCGTGGTGTAAAAATGCTGATTTATTCAGTGTTTAACATGTCCTGAGGGTTTCGCGAAGGAAAAATGGTAAAAACAAATTCAGGGTGAAGATGTTTTTCGCTCTTTTTTTATGTGAAATTTTAAGGAAAAATGAAACATTTGTTTCGAAAAATTTTTATTAATAGACGCGCTGGATAAATAAAATCTATCGTCTTAAAATTAACAAATATGTCTGGGTTAATAGGTAGAAAAGTAGGTATGACCAGCTTATTCGATGAGAACGGGAAGAATATTCCTTGTACTGTAATCGAAGCAGGGCCATGCGTGGTTACCCAAGTCAGAACCGAAGAGGTAGACGGCTATAGTGCGTTACAACTAGGTTTCGATGACAAAAAAGCAAAAAGCTCTAATAAAGCTTTAGATGGACACTTTAAAAAAGCTGGTACATCTGCTAAGAAAAAAGTCATTGAATTTCTAGGATTTGAAGGTGAGTATAAATTAGGTGATTCAATTACTGTTGAGCACTTTGCTGAAGGAGAATTCGTAGATGTTTCTGGAGTTTCAAAAGGTAAAGGTTTTCAAGGTGTTGTTAAGCGTCATGGATTTGCTGGTGTTGGTCAAGCAACGCACGGTCAACATAACCGTTTAAGAGCTCCTGGTTCGATTGGTGCTGCATCATATCCTGCAAGAGTATTCAAAGGAATGCGAATGGCAGGTCGTATGGGTGGAGACAAAGTAAAAGTTCAAAATTTAAAAGTATTAAAAGTGGTTGCTGATAAGAATCTTATCGTAGTTAAAGGAGCAATTCCTGGTCACAAGAATACTTTTGTAACTATCGAAAAATAATGAAAGTAGCAGTTTTAGATATTACAGGAAAAGATACCGGTAGAAAAGTTGAACTTTCTAACGAGGTATTTGGTATTGAGCCAAACGATCACGCAATTTATTTAGATGTAAAGCAGTACTTGGCTAATCAAAGGCAAGGAACTCACAAGTCTAAAGAAAGAGCAGAAATCGCTGGTAGTACAAGAAAGATTAAGAAGCAAAAGGGAACAGGTACTGCACGTGCGGGTTCAATCAAATCTGGAGTTTTCAGAGGTGGTGGACGTATGTTTGGACCAAGACCAAGAAGCTATTCTTTTAAGTTAAATAAGAACTTAAAGCGTTTAGCACGTAAGTCTGCTTTAAGTATTCAAGCAAAGGAAAGCAATTTAGTTATAGTTGAAGATTTCAATTTTGAAACTCCAAAAACTAAAGAGTTTATCAATGTTTTAAAAGCTTTAGAGTTAGATACGAAAAAATCTTTATTTGTATTAGGAGACGAAAGTGACAATGTTTATTTGTCATCTCGTAACATAAAAGGATCTAAAGTAGTGAACGTTACAGGAGTTAATACTTATAGTGTTTTAAACGCTAATAAAGTAATTATTTCTGAAAGCTCTTTAGAAGGAATTCAAATTAACTTAAGTAAATAGGCAGAGATATGAGTATTTTAATTAAACCTATTATTACGGAAAAAGCAACTAAAGATAGCGAAGTATTTAATCGTTATGCATTTGTTGTGAACAGTAAGGCTAATAAATTGGAAATCAAAGGAGCTGTTGAAGCAACTTATGGTGTAGCAATTAAGTCTGTTAAGACCATGAACTATCCTATTCAAAGAAATACTAAACACACCAAAAAAGGTTTAGTAACAGGGATAACTAGTGGATACAAAAAGGCAATCGTTCAGTTAGCTGAAGGAGAAACTATTGATTTTTATAACAATCTTTAAGAAAAGACAGAATGTCAGTTAGAAAATTAAAACCAATAACACCAGGTCAGCGTTTTAGAGTTGTAAATGGGTTCGACACCATAACAACTGATAAGCCGGAGAAAAGTTTACTTGCTCCGAAAAAACGATCTGGAGGTCGAAACAACCAGGGTAGAATGACAACACGTAACATCGGTGGTGGTCATAAACAAAAATACCGTATTATTGATTTCAAAAGAAATAAACAAGGTATCCCTGCAACAGTAAAAACTATAGAGTACGATCCAAATCGTACTGCATTTATTGCTTTACTTAGTTATGCTGATGGTGAAAAGCGTTATGTAATTGCACAAAACGGTTTAAAAGTAGGTCAAGTAATCGTTTCAGGTAAAGATTTAGCTCCAGAAGTGGGGAATGCTTTATACTTAAGCGAAATTCCTTTAGGAACTACTATTTCTTGTATTGAGTTACACCCAGGTCAAGGAGCTGTTATGGCTCGTTCTGCAGGTTCATTTGCTCAATTAATGGCAAGAGATGGTAAGTACGCAACAGTTAAGTTACCTTCAGGTGAAACAAGATTAATCTTGTTAACTTGTATGGCAACTATCGGAGTTGTATCTAATTCAGATCACCAATTACTAGTTTCTGGTAAAGCTGGTAGATCTAGATGGTTAGGTAGAAGACCAAGAGTTAACGCTGTACGTATGAATCCAGTTGATCACCCAATGGGTGGTGGTGAAGGACGTTCTTCAGGAGGACATCCAAGATCAAGAAACGGTATTCCAGCTAAAGGGTTTAAGACTAGATCTAAAACTAAAGCTAGTAATAAGTATATTATAGAACGTAGAAAGAAATAAACCATGGCAAGATCATTAAAAAAAGGACCTTTCGTTCACTATAAGTTAGAGAAAAAAGTATTAACTAACGTTGAAACTGAGAGTAAGTCAGTTATCAAAACTTGGTCAAGAGCAAGTATGATTACTCCAGATTTCGTTGGGCAAACAATAGCTGTTCATAATGGACGTCAGTTTGTACCAGTTTACGTTACTGAAAACATGGTAGGTCATAAATTAGGCGAATTTTCACCAACACGTTCTTTTAGAGGGCACGCTGGTGCAAAAAATAAAGGAAAAAAATAGTAGGAAATTATGGGAAGTCGTAAACATAACATGGCAACACAGTTAAAAGAAGCAAGAAAGTCTAAAGCTTTCGCTAAAATAACTAATTGTCCTACATCACCAAGAAAAATGCGTTTGGTAGCAGATTTAGTAAGAGGAGTTGAAGTTGAAAAAGCTTTACAAATCTTAAAATTTAGTCCAAAAGAAGCATCAAGAAACTTAGAGAAATTGTTAATGTCTGCAATTGCAAACTGGCAAGCTAAGAATGAAGATGCTAGTATCGAAGATGCTGGATTATTTGTTAAATCTATTTGTGTAGATAGCGCAGGTATGTTAAAGAGATTAAGACCAGCTCCACAAGGTCGTGCACATAGAATTCGTAAGCGTTCTAATCACGTTACTTTAGAGTTAGGAGCTAAAAATAAAAGTAATTAATCAAAGTAGATATGGGACAAAAAACAAATCCAATAGGAAATCGTTTAGGAATTATCAGAGGATGGGAATCTAACTGGTATGGTGGAAATGACTACGGAGATAAATTAGCTGAAGATTTTAAAATAAGAGAGTATATTAATGCTCGTTTATTTAAAGCAAGTGTATCAAGAGTAATTATTGAGCGTACGCTTAAACTTGTAACCGTTACTATCACTACGGCACGTCCAGGTATCATTATTGGTAAAGGAGGTCAAGAGGTAGACAAGTTAAAAGAAGAGCTTAAGAAAATTACAGGAAAAGAAGTTCAAATTAATATTTTTGAGATTAAGCGTCCAGAATTAGATGCTAAATTAGTAGCAGCTAGTATTGCTCGTCAAATTGAAAATAGAATTTCTTACAAGCGTGCTACTAAAATGGCTATTACTGCAGCAATGAGAATGAATTCAGAAGGGATTAAAGTCCAAATTTCTGGTCGTTTAAATGGAGCAGAAATGGCACGTTCTGAGCATTATAAAGAAGGAAGAATTCCTCTTTCTACTTTTAGAGCAGACATTGATTATGCACTTGTTGAGGCACATACACAATACGGAAGATTAGGTATTAAGGTATGGATCATGAAAGGTGAGGTTTATGGAAAACGTGAATTATCTCCATTAGTAGGATTATCTAAACAAAAAGGTGGTGCTAGTAAAGGTGGTGGAAACAAACGTCAACAACCTCGCAGAAGAAAATAATTTTTAAAATTAGAAATTAAAAATGTTACAGCCAAAAAGAGTAAAATACCGTAAGGTACAGAAGGCGAAAGGAAATATGAAAGGTAACTCTGGTAGAGGTGCTCAACTTTCTAACGGAATGTTTGGTATCAAATCATTAGATCAGAATTTACTTACCTCTCGTCAAATAGAAGCAGCTCGTATTGCGGCAACTCGTCACATGAAGAGAGAAGGACAACTTTGGATTAAGATATTTCCAGACAAGCCTATTACCAAGAAACCATTAGAAGTACGTATGGGTAAAGGTAAAGGTGCTCCTGACCATTTTGTGTCAGTTATTAAACCAGGTAGAATTTTGTTTGAAATTGGTGGAGTACCAATGGATGTTGCAAAAGAAGCTTTACGTTTAGCTGCACAAAAACTTCCAGTAAAAACGAAGTTTGTTATTGCAAGAGATTTTGATTTTAACGCTTAATTCTATATACAATGAAACAATCAGAAATTAAAGAATTAACCACAACTGACTTACAAGGAAGGTTTGTGACGTTAAAGAAAAATTATACGGATCTTAAGATGGCTCACGCCATAACTCCATTGGAAAACCCAATGCAGATTAAAAGCTTAAGAAAAACTGTAGCAAGAATTGCTACGGAGTTAACTAAAAGAGAATTACAATAATTCTAGTCAGTTTTAAAGATGGAAAAAAGAAATCTTAGAAAAGAGAGAATAGGTGTAGTATCTAGTAGCAAAATGGAGAAATCTATTGTTGTTAATGAGGTAAAAAGAACCAAACACCCAATGTACGGTAAATTCGTATTAAAAACGAAAAAGTACGTTGCACATGACGAGAATAACGACTGCAACGAAGGAGATACAGTTAGGATAATGGAAACACGTCCTATGAGTAAATCTAAACGTTGGAGATTAGTAGAAATCTTAGAAAGAGCTAAATAATATGTTACAGACAGAATCAAGATTAAGAGTCGCAGATAACACTGGAGCAAAAGAAGTTTTAGTGATAAGAGTTTTAGGAGGAACAAGAAAGCGTTATGCTAGCGTTGGAGATAAAATTGTAGTAACTGTAAAGTCTACATCTCCAAACGGAAGTGTAAAAAAAGGTCAAGTATCTCGCGCAGTTGTTGTTCGTACTAAAAAGGAAATTAGACGTAAAGACGGATCATACATCAGATTTGATGATAATGCTTGTGTACTTTTAAATCCTACAGAGGAAATGAGAGGAACTCGTGTATTTGGTCCTGTTGCCCGTGAATTACGTGATAAGCAATTTATGAAGATAGTATCATTAGCACCTGAAGTGCTTTAAATCGACATTAAGATGAAGAAGTTCAAAATTAAATCAGGAGATACTGTTAAAGTATTAGCAGGTGATCACAAAGGATCGGAAGGTAAAGTTTTACAAATCTTTAGAGATAAAGATAGAGTATTAGTAGAAGGTGTTAATATGGTGTCTAAACACACTAAACCAAGTGCTGCTAGTCCTCAAGGAGGAATTGTAAAAAAAGAAGCTTCTTTACATATATCAAACTTAGCATTAATCGAAAACGGTGAAGCTGTAAAAGTTGGTTATAAAGTAGAAGGAGATAAGAAAGTTAGATTTTCAAAAAAATCAGATAAAGCAATATAACAATGAGTTACGTACCAAGATTAAAAGAGGAGTACAAGAGCAGAGTTATAAAAGCTCTTACTGAAGAATTCGGTTATAGTAATGTAATGCAAGTACCTAAATTACAAAAGATTGTTGTGAGTAAAGGTGTTGGTGCAGCTATAGCAGATAAGAAATTAATAGAATACGCTATTGATGAGTTAACTACAATTACAGGTCAAAAAGCAGTTTCAACAATCTCTAAGAAAGATGTTGCAAACTTCAAATTACGTAAAGGTATGCCAATTGGTGTAAAAGTTACGTTAAGAGGGGTTAAAATGTACGAGTTTTTAGATAGATTAGTTACTGCTTCTTTACCACGTGTAAGAGATTTTAACGGAATCAAAGCTAATGGTTTTGATGGTAGAGGTAATTACAATTTAGGAATTACTGAACAAATCATCTACCCTGAAATTAATATTGATCAAGTAAAAAAGATTAGTGGAATGGATATTACTTTTGTAACATCTGCAGATACTGATAAAGAAGCTAAATCATTATTAACAGAATTAGGTTTACCATTTAAAAAGAACTAAGACATGGCTAAAGAATCAATGAAAGCGCGTGAGCGCAAAAGAGCTAAAGTGGTAGCAAAGTATGCTGAGAAGAGAAAAGCTTTAAAAGAAGCTGGAGACTACGAAGGTTTACAGAAATTACCAAAGAATGCATCACCAGTTAGAATGCACAATCGTTGTAAATTAACAGGTCGTCCTAAAGGATATATGCGTCAGTTCGGAGTTTCACGTGTTACTTTCCGTGAAATGGCTAACCAAGGATTAATTCCAGGTGTTAAGAAAGCAAGCTGGTAAACAGCTCTTTTATACAGAAAACAAAAGCGTACAACTATAAAATGTTGTACGCTTTTTTTTATTTAATTAAAAAAACACTACAGTTTTGTTGTTTTTTATTGGTTAGAGTTTTTCTATTTTTAGCCAATAAATTAAGACTCAAAATGATAAGGATTAAAAATGCTTTACTTTACAAAAGTTTATGTATATTTGCATTCTGTTTTTACAGGGTAAATTATGCCTTATAAGTAAATACCGTTAAAAGTATAATGCTTATGAGATTTATCATGAAAAACAAAAAATGAATATTAACTGGTTTCAGGTTCAGTGATTGCGATTTTTCATACAGGAAATAGTGTTTATTGAAAACCAAAACCGAAATTTAATTAATTATGTATACAGATCCAATCGCGGATTTTCTTACTCGAGTTAGAAATGCTATCGCAGCAAATCACCGAGTAGTCGAGATTCCTGCTTCAAAATTGAAGAAGGAAATGACGAAAATTTTGTTCGATCAAGGTTATGTTTTAAGCTACCAGTTCAATGACGATAAAGTTCAGGGAACAATCAAGATAGCTTTAAAGTATGATCGTGAAACGAAAGAATCAGTAATCAGAAAAATTCAAAGAATTTCAACACCAGGTTTACGTAAGTACGTTGGCTCGAAAGAGATGCCAAGAGTATTAAACGGCTTAGGTATTGCTATTGTTTCTACATCTAGAGGTGTAATGACAAACAAAAAAGCAAAACTTGAAAATGTTGGTGGAGAAGTATTATGTTACGTTTATTAATCACTTTGTACAATGAGTAGAATAGGAAAAAATCCAATCGCATTACCACAAGGTGTTGAAGTTAAAGTAAACGGAAATGTGGTTACAGTAAAAGGTAAATTAGGAGAATTAACTCAAGAGTTAAAATCTGAAATTACTGCAGAAATTGAAGATGGTGTTTTAACAGTTAAAAGAACATCAGATAGTAAAGACCATAGAGCAGCACACGGTTTATATCGTGCTTTAATCAGTAACATGATTGAAGGTGTTTCTAATGGTTATACTAAGGAATTAGAATTAGTAGGTGTAGGTTATAGAGCATCTAACCAAGGGCAAAAATTAGATTTAGCTTTAGGTTTTTCTCATAACATTGTTTTAAACTTAGCTCCAGAAGTAAAGATTGAAACAGTATCTGAAAAAGGTAAAAACCCTATCATTAAGTTATCTTCATTTGATAAGCAGTTAGTTGGTCAAGTTGCAGCTAAAATTCGTTCTTTCCGTGCTCCAGAGCCATATAAAGGAAAAGGAATTAAGTTTGTAGGAGAAATATTAAGAAGAAAAGCAGGTAAATCTGCATAATAAATAAGAGAAATTATTATGGCATTATCAAAGCTTGAAAGAAGACAACGAATTAAGTATAGAATTAGAAAAATCGTTACAGGAACAGCTGCAAAACCTAGGTTATCAGTTTTTAGAAGTAACAAAGAAATCTATGCTCAATTAATTGATGACGTTGCTGGTGAAACATTAGCATCTGCATCATCAAGAGATAAAGAAATTACATCTGGATCTAAAACAGAAGCTGCAACTGCAGTAGGTAAAGCAATTGCTGAAAAGGCTGCTGCAAAAGGTGTTGAAGCTATTTCTTTTGATAGAAATGGGTTTTTATACCACGGTAGAATTAAAGTATTAGCGGAAGCTGCTAGAGAAGCTGGTTTAAAATTTTAAGAAATTATATTATGTTAGGATATAAAAACGTAGAAAGAGTAAAACCAAGCGGATTAGAGCTTGTAGATAAATTGGTAGGTGTACAACGTGTAACCAAAGTAACAAAAGGTGGTAGAGCATTTGGTTTCTCTGCAATCGTAGTAGTTGGAGATGGTAACGGAGTTGTAGGTCATGGATTAGGAAAATCTAAGGATGTTGCTTCAGCAATTGCAAAAGCAATTGAAGACGCAAAGAAAAGTTTAGTGCGTATTCCTCTTTTAGAAGGAACTTTACCTCACGAACAAAAAGGTAAATTTGGTGGAGCAAAAGTATTCATCAAGCCAGCCTCACATGGTACGGGAGTTATCGCCGGTGGTGCAGTACGTTCAGTATTGGAATCTGTTGGTATTAAAGACGTATTATCAAAATCTCAAGGATCTTCAAATCCTCATAACGTAGTTAAAGCAACTTTTGATGCTTTATTACAATTACGTAGCGCAGCAACAATTGCTAAGCAAAGAGGAATTTCTTTAGAGAAAGTTTTTAACGGTTAAAATTTAAGACGATGAGTAAAATTAAAGTTACACAAGTAAGAAGTAAAATCGGTCGCCTTAAAAGTCAAAAATTAACCTTAGCGGCTTTAGGTTTACGTAAGATGAATCATACTGTAGAACACAATGCAACAGCATCAATTTTAGGTATGGTAAAAACAGTTTCACACTTAGTTTCTGTAGAAGAAATTAAATAAGACAATATAAGATGAGTTTACACAACTTAAAACCTGCAGCAGGATCTACTAAGAGCGGAAAAAGAATCGCTCGTGGTGAAGGATCTGGACATGGAGGTACCTCTACAAGAGGTCATAATGGTCAGAAATCTCGTTCTGGTTATTCTCGTAAAATAGGATTTGAAGGAGGGCAAATGCCACTTCAAAGACGTGTACCTAAATTTGGTTTCACAAACATTAATCGTAAAGAATATGTTGGTGTTAATTTAGATAAATTACAAGGATTAGTAGAAAACGGAAAAATTACAGACACAGTTACTTTAGAGGTTTTAGTAGAAAACCGTTTAGCTCGCAAAAACGATTTAGTTAAAATACTAGGTGGTGGAGAGTTAAAAGCTAAATTAAATATAACTGTACATAAATTTACTGCAACAGCAAAAGCGGCTATAGAAGCTGCAGGAGGTGAAGTAGTTACATTATAAGAAAATTGTAAATGATGAATTTTATAAATACGTTAAAAGACATTTGGAAGATAGAAGAGTTAAAAGAGAAATTACTTTTAACTTTAGGTTTAATTGCTGTATACCGTTTTATGGCGGCAGTTCCATTACCTGGAATTGACCCAACACAGTTGTCAGCTTTACAAGACAGTACTTCTAGTGGACTTTTAGGTTTATTAAACGCATTTACAGGAGGGGCATTTGCTAGAGCGT
The DNA here is from genome assembly GCF_057002845.1 of Tenacibaculum sp. SM2510. Classification (NCBI taxonomy): domain Bacteria; kingdom Pseudomonadati; phylum Bacteroidota; class Flavobacteriia; order Flavobacteriales; family Flavobacteriaceae; genus Tenacibaculum; species Tenacibaculum sp. SM2510. The sequence goes on along the minus strand of NZ_CP192703.1, from coordinate 1,026,324 downwards.
CAGTAATGGCACTAGGTATAATGCCTTATATTTCTGCATCGATTGTAGTACAGTTAATGGGTATCGCGGTACCTTATTTACAAAAATTACAAAAAGATGGAGAAAGTGGACGTAAGAAGATTACACAAATAACAAGATGGCTAACAATTGCTATAACATTGTTTCAAGCACCTACCTATATTGGTATTATTCAAAATCAAATGGGATTAGGACCTGAAGCATTTTTAGTAACAGGAGCTACATTTTGGGTGTCATCAATAATCCTTTTATCTGCAGGAACAATTTTTGCAATGTGGTTAGGAGAGCGTATTACAGACAAAGGAGTTGGTAATGGAATTTCATTATTAATTACTGTAGGTATTATCGCGAACTTTCCAGCTGCATTCATTCAAGAACTAGTTTCTAAGCAAACAGCAGGAGCAGGAGGTATTATGATGATTCTAATCGAATTAATAGTTTGGTTTGTAGTAATTTTGTTAACCGTTTTATTAGTTACAGCAGTACGTAAAGTAGCAGTTCAATACGCACGTCGTACAGCCGTTACAGACATTAAAGATGTAGACGGTGCTCGCCAGTACATTCCATTAAAATTGAATGCATCTGGAGTAATGCCAATTATTTTTGCACAAGCTATTATGTTTTTACCAGTAGCTTTAGGACAAAAATTCCCAGCATTAAACAGTTTAACTGATAATTTCGGATGGCAGTATAACCTTATATTTGCTCTTTTGATAATCATTTTTAGTTATTTTTATACGGCGATTACAATCCCAACAAATAAAATGGCTGAAGATTTAAAAAGAAGTAATGGTTTCGTTCCAGGTTATAAGCCAGGAGAAGAAACTGCAAACTATTTAGATGCTGTGTTATCTAAGATAACATTTCCAGGTTCTTTATTTTTAGCAGCTTTATCTATTTTACCAGCAATAATTGTGAAGTTTGGAGTTACTCAAAACTGGGCAATGTTTTTTGGAGGTACATCTTTAATCATTATGGTTGGTGTAGCAATAGATACCATACAGCAAATTAACTCGTATTTATTAAATAGTCGTTATGACGGTTTAATGAAATCAGGTAACAGTAACAGAAAATCATTAAAATAATATGGCTAAGCAATCAGCAATTCAGCAAGACGGAACAATTACAGAAGCATTATCTAATGCAATGTTTCGTGTAGAATTAGAGAATGGCCATGTTGTAACGGCACACATTTCAGGTAAAATGCGTATGCACTATATCAAATTATTACCAGGAGATAAGGTAAAATTAGAAATGAGTCCGTATGATTTATCAAAGGCAAGAATTACTTACAGATACTAAAAACACACACTGATGAAAGTAAGAGCATCATTAAAGAAAAGAAGCGCTGAGTGCAAGATTGTACGTAGAAAGGGCAGATTATATGTAATTAACAAAAAGAATCCTAGATTTAAACAAAGACAAGGGTAATGGCAAGAATAGCAGGTATTGATATTCCAAAGAATAAAAGAGGTGTTATCGCTTTAACTTACATCTTTGGTATAGGGAACAGCAGATCTAAAGAAATTTTAGCAACTGCAAAGGTAGACGAAAGTATCAAGGTTCAAGATTGGACTGATGATCAAATTGCAGCGATTCGTGAGCAAGCAGGAACATTTACTATTGAAGGTGAATTACGTTCAGAAGTTCAATTAAGCATTAAGCGTTTAATGGACATCGGATGCCAAAGAGGTATTCGTCACAGATTAGGTCTTCCTTTAAGAGGTCAAAGAACTAAGAATAACTCTCGTACTAGAAAAGGTAAGAGAAAAACTGTAGCTAACAAGAAAAAATAAGTTAGATAAGTAATAAAGATCTAATAGTAGTTGAAAATAATTACAAGGTTAGAAAACTAAATTACTAAAACTATAATAATCATGGCAAAGTCTAAAATAACAAAAAAACGTAAAGTTGTAATAGAATCAGTAGGTGAAGCTCACGTTACTGCATCATTCAACAACATTATTATTTCTTTAACAAACAAAAAAGGTGACGTTATTTCTTGGTCATCTGCAGGTAAAATGGGTTTCAGAGGTTCTAAAAAGAACACTCCGTATGCAGCTCAATTAGCAGCAGAAGATTGTGCTAACGTAGCAAAAGAAGCAGGTTTACGTAAAGTAAAAGTGTATGTTAAAGGACCTGGTAACGGTAGAGAATCTGCAATCAGATCTATCCACAATGCTGGAATTGAAGTAACTGAAATCATTGATGTTACACCTATTCCTCATAACGGATGTCGTCCACCAAAAAGAAGAAGAGTATAAGTTGAATTAATTTTCAACTTGTATTTTTATTTTGTGTACTTTTGTGCGCGCAAAAAAAAGTATTTTAACTAAAGTAGGAGCAAGGTTATCGAAGGATTAAGCCTTAATTCATAACCCCTGCTAAAACAACAAGAAATGGCAAGATATACAGGACCAAAAACTAAAATAGCTCGTAAGTTTGGCGAGGCTATTTTCGGAGACGATAAAAACTTCGAAAAGAGAAATTACCCACCAGGACAGCATGGAAATGCAAGAAGAAGAGGTAAAAAATCTGAATATGCAACTCAATTAATGGAGAAGCAAAAAGCGAAATACATGTATGGTATTTTAGAACGTCAATTCCGTAACTTATTCAAAAGCGCTCAAGCTGCTGGAGGTGTTACAGGTGAGGTTTTATTACAATTATGTGAATCTCGTTTAGACAATGTAGTATACAGATTAGGTGTTGCTAACTCTCGTAGTGGAGCACGTCAATTAGTATCTCACCGTCATATTACTGTAAATGGAGAAATATTAAATATTCCTTCTTACAGTGTACAAGCTGGTGATGTTGTTGCAGTAAGAGAAAAATCTAAATCATTAATCGCTATTGAAGATGCTTTAGCATCAAACAGTAACGTTTTTGAATGGTTAAGCTGGAACTCTGATTTAAAATCTGGAACTTTTATTAAAGCACCAGAGAGATTACAAATTCCTGAAAATATTAAGGAACAACTAATCGTAGAATTATATTCTAAATAATAAATTATTCATATTGGTATTTAGCCAAAGGGTTTATATGTACATCTTCGAACTAATAAACCGCGCAACTAAATAACAATTAAAAAGAAGATACAATGGCAATTTTAAATTTTCAGAAACCTGATAAAGTAATAATGATTGAATCTACTGATTTTACAGGTAGATTTGAGTTCAGACCTCTTGAACCAGGTTTTGGATTAACAATTGGTAACGCCTTAAGAAGAGTATTATTATCTTCATTAGAAGGGTTTGCAATTACATCATTACGTGTTGATGGTGTAGATCATGAGTTCTCAACGATTCAAGGAGTTGTAGAAGATGTAACAGAAATCATCTTAAACTTAAAACAGGTTCGTTTTAAGAAACAAATTGAAGAAACTGATAGAGAAACAGTATCTATATCAGTATCAGGTCAAGAACAATTGACTGCTGGAGATTTACAGAAATTTACTTCAGGTTTTCAAGTATTAAATCCAGATTTAGTAATTTGTAACTTAGATAAATCCGTAAGTTTTAATGCTGAAATCACTATCGAGAAAGGTAGAGGTTTCGTACCAGCAGAAGAAAATAAAAGAGCAGGTGCACCTTTAGGAACAATTTTTACAGATTCTATTTACACTCCTATAAAGAATGTAAAGTATGCTGTTGAAAATTTTCGTGTAGAGCAAAAGACCGATTACGAAAAATTAGTTTTCGATATCGATACTGACGGTTCTATTAACCCTAAAGATGCCTTAACTGAAGCAGCTAAAATTTTAATTCACCACTTTATGTTATTCTCTGATGAGCGTATCACTTTAGAGGCAGATGAAATTGCACAGACTGAAACATATGATGAGGAATCATTACATATGCGTCAGTTATTAAAGACGAAATTAGTTGATATGGATTTATCAGTTCGTGCTTTAAACTGTTTAAAAGCTGCAGAAGTTGATACTTTAGGAGATTTAGTATCTTTCAACAAAAGCGATTTAATGAAATTTAGAAATTTCGGTAAAAAATCATTAACTGAATTAGATGAGTTAGTGGCAAATAAAAACCTTAATTTCGGAATGGACTTAAGTAAATACAAATTAGATAGAGATTAACCTTTCATATTTTGCTCCCCAGAATGGGTTGCAGCAAGATGAAAGCCAAAACCAAATGTCATGAGACACGGAAAGAAATTTAATCATTTAGGAAGACAAACAGCGCATAGAAAGGCGATGTTAGCAAATATGGGATGTTCTTTAATCGAACACAAACGTATAAACACTACAGTTGCTAAGGCGAAAGCTTTTCGTACGTTTATCGAGCCTATAATTACTAAGTCTAAAACAGATACTACTCATAATCGTCGTACAGTATTTAGCTATTTACGTAGTAAAGATGCCGTAACGGAATTATTTAAGGAAATTTCTGTGAAAATAGCTGACAGACCAGGAGGTTATGTTCGTATTATCAAATTAGGAAACCGTCAGGGAGATAATGCTCCTATGGCAATGGTAGAATTAGTTGATTACAACGAAATTTACAATCCAAAAGGAAACAAAGCTAAGAAGAACACTCGTCGTAGCCGTCGTGGTGCTGGTAAAACTACTGATGCAGCAGTTGAAACTCAAACTTCACAAGAAGAAGAATAGTAAAAATGAAAATTTTTATAATTTATATCAAAGGGATAAACATTTAATGTTTATCCCTTTTTTTGTAATTTAGTAAACATAAAAAATATATTATGAAAAAGCTATTATTATTATTATTATTATTATTACCATGTTTTACTATTTCTTTTTATGGGCAGAGTGCAATACTTAATGTAGATTCAGGTACATCTAGCAATTTTCAAAATGATGATGGAGTTTATAGATCAGGTTTTTTAGAAAAAGATGTTTTGGGATCTGTTTTTAGGTTTCAAGGATTAGAAAATGAAGGCAGTATTTTGGATTTAAGAGGTAATAATTATAACCTTAAAGGTTTAAATATTGATCTTAACGAAGGAAAGTTTTTATTTAATATAAGTAAAGATTCTTTATTTTATTTTAAGAATGTAAGCCTAGCAAAGATTAATGGAATATATTTTAAAGTACATAATGGGAAAGTTTTAGAAAAACTTACTCAAGGCAAAAAGTTAAATCTTTTTGTGAATTTTAAAAAAATAATAAATAAAGCGTTAATTGACAAACTAACAGGGAAGATAATTAAAGCTAAAGAATGGAAAACTCGTAAAATATATTATATAGAATATAATGAAGGAGGGGAGTTCATCCAAGTTAGACTGAAGAAAAAGGAAATAGTGAATTTATTTGATGTAACGAATAAAGAAAAGATGACTCAGTTTATCAAAAAAAATAAATTTAAAAGTAAAAAAGAACAAGACTTAATTAAAATCATTAATTATTATAATTCAATATAATTTATATCAAAGGGATAAACATTTAATGTTTATCCCTTTTTTTATATATTTTTGCAAACAAACTACACAACACACACTAAATGAAATATCAACAGCGTAAAAAAGCATTAGTTCTTTTAGCAGACGGAACCATTTTCTACGGTAAGTCTATTGGAATAGAAGGAACATCAACTGGAGAAATTTGTTTTAATACAGGTATGACTGGTTATCAAGAAGTATTTACTGATCCTTCTTACTTTGGTCAGCTTATGGTAACTACCAATGCTCATATTGGTAATTATGGAGTAAATAAAGAGGAAGTAGAATCTGAAGGTATTAAAATATCGGGCTTAATTTGTCGTAACTTTAGTTTTACACACTCTCGTGTAGATTCTGATGGAAATTTATTAGACTGGTTTAAAGAGCATAATCTGGTAGCAATCTCAGATGTAGATACACGTGCTTTAGTTGCTTATATTAGAGATAACGGAGCAATGAATGCTATAATTTCTACTGAAGTAGATAATATTGATGCTCTTAAAAAACAATTAGATGCTACTCCAAATATGGAAGGTTTAGAATTGGCCTCTAAAGTATCAACTAAAGAACCTTATTTTATAGGTGATGAAAATGCACCAATTAAAATAGCAGCCTTAGACATTGGTATTAAAAAGAATATTTTAAGAAATTTAGTGAAAAGAGGAGCCTACATAAAGGTATATCCCTACAATGCTACTTTCGAGAATATGAGTGATTTTAACCCTGATGGTTATTTTATATCAAATGGACCTGGAGATCCAGAACCTTTGGTTGATGCTCAAAATACCGCAAAAGAAATCATCAAAAGAAATTTACCATTATTTGGTATTTGTTTAGGGCACCAAGTTATTGCATTGGCAAACGGAATTTCTACTTATAAAATGCACAATGGGCATAGAGGAATTAACCACCCGGTTAAGAATTTAATTACAGGGAAAGGTGAAATTACTTCTCAGAACCATGGATTTGCTATCAATCGTGAAGAAACAGAAGCACATGCAGATGTTGAAATTTCTCATGTACACTTAAACGATCATACGGTAGCAGGAATTAGAATGAAATCTAAAAATGTATTTTCTGTTCAGTATCATCCAGAAGCAAGTCCTGGACCTCATGATGCAGAATATTTATTTGATGAGTTTATAGAAAACATCAAAAAAGCAAAAGTTGAAGCGTAATCGTTTTCGTAATTAATTATTGATGAACATTACAAAATCAACCACAATTAGTAAATTAGCAACTATATAAATTAGTATTCCCGTGAATTTAAATTCACGGGTTTCTATATTAAAAATAAACAACTATGAGTATTATAATCAACATTCACGCACGTCAAATTTTCGATTCAAGAGGTAATCCTACTGTTGAAGTAGATGTAATTACAGAAAACGGAGTTATGGGAAGAGCAGCGGTTCCATCAGGAGCTTCTACTGGAGAACATGAGGCTGTTGAGTTACGTGATGGAGGAAAAGATTATATGGGTAAAGGAGTATTAAACGCGGTTAAGAACGTAAATACTTTAATAGCACAAGAATTATTAGGGGTTTCTGTTTTTGAACAAAATATGATTGATCAAATTATGATTGATTTAGATGGAACACCAAACAAATCTGTTTTAGGAGCCAACGCTATTTTAGGTGTTTCTTTAGCAGCAGCAAAAGCAGCAGCTAACGAGCTAGGTTTACCTTTGTATAGGTATGTTGGCGGAGTATCAGCAAATACGTTACCAGTTCCGATGATGAATATTATCAACGGAGGCTCACATTCTGATGCACCTATTGCATTCCAAGAATTTATGGTAATGCCAGTAAAAGCTAAAAATTTTACAGAAGCAATGCAAATTGGTTCTGAAATCTTCCATAATCTTAAAAAAGTTTTACACGACCGTAATTTATCAACAGCGGTTGGTGATGAAGGAGGTTTTGCACCAACTTTAAACGGTACAGAAGATGCTATTGAAACTATCGCATTGGCGACTAAAAATGCTGGCTATAAGTTTGGTGAAGAAGTAATGATCGCTTTAGATTGTGCTGCTGCTGAATTTTTTGTTGATGGTAAATACGATTATACAAAGTTTGAAGGCGCAAAAGGAAAAGTACGTTCTAGTAAAGAACAAGCTGATTATTTAGCGGAGTTAGCAGCTAAATATCCAATTATTTCTATTGAAGACGGAATGGATGAAAACGATTGGGAAGGTTGGAAATACCTGACTGAAATTTGTGGAGATAAAGTGCAATTAGTTGGAGACGATTTATTTGTAACTAATGTAGCGCGTTTATCAAGAGGTATTGAAAACGGAATTGCAAATTCAATTTTAATTAAAGTAAACCAAATAGGAACTTTAACTGAAACTATTGCAGCGGTTAATATGGCACACAACGCAGGTTATACATCTGTTATGAGTCACAGATCTGGTGAAACAGAAGATTATACAATAGCCGATTTAGCAGTAGCTTTAAACTGTGGTCAAATAAAAACTGGTTCGGCTTCTCGTTCAGATCGTATGGCAAAATACAATCAATTATTGCGTATTGAAGAGCAATTAGATGGTGTTGCTTATTATCCGCAAGAAAAAGCTTTTAAAATAAAGTAGTTTAAAACTTACAATTATACATCAATATAAAAAACCTTGTCATTTTATGGCGAGGTTTTTGCTTTTTACAGAAATCAAAAAAATACTTGTTTTACTTGTCGTTATAACCTTTACAGCATGCCACTCTACAAAGTACACACATTCAGGAAGTGTAAATTCACGTTTAGATTTTAAAAAAGGTAAATGGTTGTGAGGCCCCTAAAAGTATAAAAGAAAGCTTAACTAATATAGCGACCGAAAAGTTTACGGAGCTATTAGGGAATCGGTTTTCTGATTCGTTTACCACTAGAGGTATATTATTGCCAAGTAATATAACTAACAATCTTAGTAAAGCTGTTTTAAAAGATATTAAAAACGGAACTGGATATGATTTTTTTATAAAGATTAATGCAGCCATAGTTTCTGATGAAGCTGGAATTTTAGGACAAGGAAATATAATGTCTTCTTCTGAAAATAGAGGAGAGGTAACATTGACTATTTACGATTTAAATTTACTTGAAGAAATGTATTCTCAATCAGTTGTAGGTAATGTCTTTGTTCCAGAAAACCAAGATAATTTGGCTTTGACAGCAAGTGCTACAAGCATAATCATAAATGGTTTAAACCGAATTATGAAAAAAATGGATAAAAATCAGATTAAAAACTAAATTTTTTTTAATTTTTAAAAAGATTTTTATTGAATCATAGTTTAATTATCAGAGCGTCATTCTAAATCTATTTCAGAATCACATTATTTTAATTATCAGTATTTTACGGTGTTAATTTGAACCAGGTTTAAGTTTTTATAAGTCAATTTTTTATTTAAGTACACTCAAATTTATAGTCTACAAAAACCTCATAAATATATGTTTATGAGGTTTTGTTTTTTATGTGATTAATAATAAAATATTTCTATTTTTAGATATTAAAAATCTATCAAAACCTATTTTTAAAATACTACAAAAAATGGTATCTTCGCAACTCAGTTCAATCATAAAATTCAAGAGATAAATGGCAGATATAGCAAAACTACAAATTGGTGATAAGACGTATGAGTTCCCTATAATAGAAGGAACAGAAAAAGAAAAAGCGATTGACATTAAAACGTTAAGAGGTGCAACCGAGGGTGTTATTACTATTGATCCAGGATATAAGAATACAGGTTCTTGTCAAAGTGCTATTACATTTTTAAATGGAGAAGAAGGAGTTTTAAGATATAGAGGATATGCTATTGAAGAATTAGCTGAAAAAGCAGATTTTTTAGAAGTAGCTTATTTATTAATTTTTGGTGAATTACCATCTAAAGATAAATTAGAAAAGTTTCATAATGATATTAGAGAAAAAGCAATTGTAGATGAAGATATAAAAAAGATCATCGAAGCTTTTCCTAAGAACGCCCACCCAATGGGAGTTTTATCATCATTAACAAGTGCATTAGTAGCATTTAATCCGTCTTCAGTAAATGTTGATTCTGAAGAAGAAATGTATAATGCAATCGTTAAAATTTTAGCAAAGTTCCCGGTTTTAGTTGCTTGGGCAATGCGTAAAAAACAAGGATTGCCATTAAACTATGGTTCTAAAAAATTAGGATATGTAGAGAATGTTATGAAAATGATGTTTGAGCAGCCTAATGAAGATTATACCATAAATCCAATTATAAAAAATGCATTAGATAAATTATTAATCTTACACGCAGATCACGAACAAAACTGTTCAACATCAACAGTAAGAATAGTAGGTTCTTCTCATGCAGGTTTATTTGCATCTCTTTCTGCAGGAATTTCTGCACTTTGGGGGCCATTACATGGTGGAGCAAACCAAGCGGTATTAGAAATGCTTGAAGCTATTAAAGAAGATGGTGGTGATACTAAAAAGTACATGGCAAAAGCAAAAGATAAAAACGATCCTTTCCGTTTAATGGGATTCGGGCACCGTGTTTATAAGAATTTTGATCCAAGAGCAACCATTATTAAAGTAGCAGCTGATGAAGTATTAGCTGATTTAGGAATTAACGATCCTATTTTAGAAATAGCTAAAGGATTAGAGCAAGAAGCATTAAACGATCCTTATTTTGTAGATAGAAAATTATATCCAAATGTAGATTTCTATTCTGGTATTATTTATCGTGCAATGGGAATTCCTGTAGAGATGTTTACAGTAATGTTTGCTTTAGGTCGTTTACCAGGTTGGATTGCTCAATGGAAAGAAATGAGAGAAAATAAAGAACCAATTGGTCGTCCTCGTCAAATTTATGTAGGTGAAAACCTTAGGAGTTTTGTAGACGTAAATAAAAGATAAATCAACAAAAAGTGCCATTTAATATTTAGATGGCATTTTTTTATTAAATATAATTGATGATGAAAGAAATTAAAATTATCAAAAACAGATCAGATATTGGTGCCGGAACACGTGGGTCTGATATGGGAGTAGATGCTATTGAAATTGCCGCTATTAATCAAAACAACGATTTTTTTAATCGTTTTGATTCTGAAGATGTAATTACAGAAAATGAATCGGTTTACAACAAAAAAAACAATTCGTTTGGTAAGCAAATAAGCAGTGTTTTTAATCAATGTAAAAGATTGAGTAACCACGTAAAAGTAAATTTACAAGAAGGTAAATTTCCAATAGTTCTTTCAGGAGATCACTCTTCTGCGTTAGGAACTATAAGTGGAGTTAAGGCAGCGAACCCTAATAAAAGAGTTGGAGTAGTTTGGATTGATGCTCATGGAGATTTGCACACGCCGTATACATCACCATCAGGAAATATTCACGGAATGCCATTAGGAGCAGCTATCTCAGATGATAATTTAGATTGTCAGATTAACGATGTAAGTAGAGAAACTGCCGATCTGTGGGATAGAATGAAAAATATCGGAATGCCAGGTCAAAAAGTTTTACCTGAAGATATTGTTTTTTTCGGAGTTAGAGATACTGAAGAACCAGAGGAAAAGCAAATAGAAAAATATGGTATTAAAAACTATATGGTTGCCGAAGTTCGCTACCGCGGATTAGAAGTTTGTGTAAACGAAGCTTTAGAAAAATTAACAGATTGTGACGTTATTTATGTGTCTTTTGATGTTGATTCTATGGATTGTGATATGATTTCTTATGGTACAGGTACACCAGTTCCAAAAGGTTTTGATGACAAAGAAATCGTTGAAATAATTAATGGTTTATTAGCAAGTAAAAAAGTAGTTTGTGTTGAGTTTGTAGAAGTAAATCCATTGTTAGATTTAAAAGGAAATAAAATGGCAGAAACGGCATTTAAAGTACTTGAAGAGGTAACGAAAGAAATTCAGAAGTTATAAGAAATTTCTTTTATATAAATAAAGCCTGTCATTTTAAGTAAAAAGACAGGCTTTGTTGATTATTATAATCTAGTAATACCAGTAATATGGGCTTTACCATCTAAAGGTTGATATATTTCAACAATAGCTTCCCAAATAACCTCAGAAGGCGGTATTGAAGCAGTACATTTAAAACGGTAATTTACGCCAGCTACAACTTGTGTTGATACTTGATTAGGAGTGTAATTTACACCCACAAATCCCTTTAAAGCTTCATCAAATACTTTACGGTCTTCAGCCGTTAGTGCATGGTAAGCAGTCCATCCCCCTACAAATGTTTCTTTTCTTGTTAAAGTTTCAGTATTCATAATTAATTTGGTTAGTTTACCTACTCATAAGGCTTTTCGGTTACCGCCTTCTATAATTTATTTTATAGAAAAAATCGTTTTTTTAGTGGTTTCTGCTCCACATTTAAGTGTTTTAATCTGATAAGTCAAAGTTATAAGAAAGAAATAATGTTATTTTAAAAGATACCTTAATCGTTTGTTTTTTAGGTATAAGCGAAATAAAGTTAAAGTGAGAGCGTAAAAAATAATTTAAAAATATTCGTTTTCTAAAAAATAATAATACATTTGTTTTGTAAACTTTAGGAGTAGCTATTAAATTAGTTTGAGAAACATCCTTAGAACCTGATTTGGTTAATACCAACGTAGGAAAAAGTTATGTTCGATACCATATCGAAATACTACCATTTGGTTTACAGTAATATTTTATAAATATGATTACTATAAAAGTAAACCAAGAAAACCACCAGTTTTTAGAAACCTTAACATTACAAGAGTTCGTTGAATATTTAAAAATTCAAACGAATGGTATTGCTATTGCTATAAATAGTAGGGTGATAAAAAGAGCTGATTGGTCTTTAAAGTTACTTCAAAATAATGATGATATTTTAATAATAAAATCTACCCAAGGAGGATGATCTTATTTTAAAAACTAATGTATTAATTATCTTATGAAGAATAAAGACACTGCTCCAAAGCAAAACGGAATTACAAGAAATCCGTTTCCGAATTCACAAAAAATTTATGTAAACGGTAAAATTCACCCGCAAATTAAAGTAGCCATGCGTGAAATTACCTTAAGCGATACGGTTGATTCTATGACCAAAAAGAAAAGGGCAAACGAATCTGTAACCGTTTACGATACTTCAGGGCCATACACCGACCCTGCGAAAGAAATTGACGTACACGCAGGAATTGAAAGAATCCGTGAACCGTGGATTAAAGATCGTGGAGATGTGGAGCAATTAACATCTTTTTCTTCGGATTATTGTAACGAACGTTTAAACGATGCTAGTTTAGATCATATGCGTTTTAAGTTATTAAAAAAACCATTACGTGCTAAAAAAGGGCAAAATGTAACACAATTACACTACGCCAAAAAAGGAATGATTACGCCAGAGATGGAGTATATAGCTATTCGTGAAAATCAACGAATAGATGAAATGACAGAGATCAGAAAGCAACATAAAGGCGAGCATTTTGGTGCTAATATTCCAGATAAAATTACACCAGAATTTGTACGATCAGAAGTTGCAAGAGGTAGAGCTATTATTCCATCAAACATAAATCACCCAGAAGCAGAACCTATGATTTTAGGTAGAAACTTCTTAGTGAAAATAAACGCAAATATTGGTAATTCAGCTGTTACATCATCTATAGAAGAAGAAGTAGAAAAAGCAGTTTGGGCTTGTCGTTGGGGAGCGGATAATATTATGGATTTATCTACCGGAGAAAACATTCATGAAACACGCGAATGGATTGTTCGTAACTCGCCAGTTCCTGTAGGAACAGTGCCAATTTATCAAGCATTAGAAAAAGTAAACGGAGTTGCAGAAGATTTAACGTGGGAGATTTTCCGTGATACCTTAATTGAGCAAGCAGAACAAGGTGTAGATTATTTTACCATTCACGCCGGTGTTTTATTACGTTATGTACCAATGACGGCAAAACGAGTTACGGGAATCGTTTCTCGTGGAGGTTCTATTATGGCAAAATGGTGTTTAGCGCATCATAAAGAAAGCTTTTTATATACGCATTTCGAAGATATTTGCGAGATCTTAAAACAATACGATGTTGCTTTTTCTTTAGGAGACGGATTACGACCAGGTTCGGTTGCTGATGCAAATGATGAAGCACAATTTGCTGAGTTAGAAACGTTGGGAGAGTTAACGCAGATTGCTCGTAAGCACGAAGTTCAATGTTTTATTGAAGGCCCAGGGCATGTGCCAATGCACATGATTAAAGAAAATATGGAGAAGCAAATAGAACTTTGCGACGAAGCTCCTTTTTATACTTTAGGCCCTTTAACTACAGATATTGCACCAGGTTACGATCATATTACTTCGGGTATTGGAGCGGCAATGATTGGTTGGTATGGTTGCGCAATGTTGTGTTACGTAACTCCAAAAGAACATTTAGGGTTGCCAAATAAAGAAGATGTAAGAGTGGGAGTTGTAACCTATAAATTGGCGGCACATGCTGCCGATTTAGCAAAAGGGCATCCAGGTTCTCAGCATAGAGATAATGCGTTGAGTATGGCGCGTTTCGAGTTCCGTTGGGAAGATCAGTTTAATTTAGGTTTAGATCCAGAGCGTGCTCGAGAGTATCACGATGAAACTTTACCTGCAGCTGGAGCAAAAATTGCACATTTTTGTTCTATGTGTGGTCCAAAATTCTGTTCTATGAAAATTTCACAAGAAGTTCGCGATTTTGCAGCCGTAAATGATATTGTAGACAATGAAGTGATTGCAAAAGGAATGGAAGAAAAATCGAAAGAATTTAAAGAAAAAGGATCAGAAGTATATTTATAAAATAAAAGTAAGAAGAAGAGGAGGGAAAATGAAGAAGAAGAAGGAGGTTCCTACGCCTTGAAAAAAGGCGTAGTCGGGCTTTCCGTTATATCTTTTGCGAGTTCTCGATACTAATTTATTTCGTTTTACTACATAAATTAACTCGAACAAAAAGCAAAAGTATGCCACTGCAATCCCTAACCCGAAAAATAGTAACCGTAATAACAAGGAGTAAACGATAAGGTAAATCTGCTATTTCAAGATTAAATTAGGTTATTTTTACACCAAATTAATAGCGACTAAAATCAAACGAATATGATAGTACTTATTGCTCCAGAAAAAGATGTAGAAAACGAAATTGAAATACTACATCAATTATTTGAAGCAGGTTTAGAATACTATCATTTAAGAAAACCTTTTAAAGATTACCAAGAACATTGTGTTTATCTAAATCAGGTAAACTCGGAATATCATAATAAGATAATCGTACATTATTTTCATGAATTAACGAATGAATTTAATTTGAAAGGAATCCATTTTCAAGAACAAAAAAGACGCGATGCTTTAGAAAATGGCAATCGATATTTTATAGGATTAAACATGTTAGGAAAAACAATGAGTAGTTCTTTTCATGAGCCTAAAGATATTGAAGTTTGTGATATTGAATTCGATTATCATTTATTGAGTCCAGTTTTTTCATCCATTTCTAAAAAAGGATATGAAGGAAGAGGTTTTAATGTGAATAACATCGATAAATCAATCGTAGGAATGGGCGGAATTAATAAAGAAACCATTGCACAGACTATCGAGTTAGGTTTTAAAGGAATTGGTGTTTTAGGTGGAGTTTGGAATGCTGATAATCCAGTTGAAAGTTTTAAAGAGATAAAACATCAATATAAAAATTGTTTAACTCAATAATTTTATTCGTTTGTCAGTTCGAGCGCAGTCGAGAACTAAATATGAGTTAGAGAATAGGAAACGAAGATGTAATCTGTTAGAGGGCAAATAGATTGCTTCATTTCATTCGGAATGATGAATAAAAAGTTTTCAAGAAGAACATACAATGACGTAATTTTATTCGTTTGTCAGTTCGAGCGCAGTCGAGAACTAAATATCAGTAGGAGAGTAGGAAACGATGATGTAATCTGTTAGAGTATAATAGATTGCTTCATTTCATTCGCAATGACGAATAAAAGGTTGTTATGAAGAACATACAATAAAGTAATTTTATTGATTTGTCAGTTGGAGCGCAGTCGAGAACTAAATATGAGTTAGAGAATAGGAAACGATAATGTAATCTGTTAGAGGGATAATAGATTGCTTCATCTCATTCGCAATGACGAATAAAAGGTTGTTATGAAGAACATACAAAGAAGTAATTTTATTCGTTTGTCAGTTGGAGCGCAGTCGAGAACTAAATATCAGAAGGAGAGTTGAAAACGATAATGTAACCTGTTAGAGGAATAATAGATTGCTTCATCTCATTCGCAATGACGAATAAAAGGTTGTTATGAAGAACATACAAAGAAGTAATTTTATTCGTTTGTCAGTTGGAGCGCAGTCGAGAACTAAATATCAGAAGGAGAGTTGAAAACGATAATGTAACCTGTTAGAGGAATAATAGATTGCTTCATCTCATTCGCAATGACGAATAAAAGGTTGTTATGAAGAACATACAAAGAAGTAATTTTATTCGTTTGTCAGTTGGAGCGCAGTCGAGAACTAAATATCAGAAGGAGAGTTGAAAACGATAATGTAACCTGTTAGAAGAAAAATAGATTGCTTCATTTCATTCGCAATGACGAATAAAAGGTTGTTAAGAAGAACACAGAATAAAGTAATTTTATTGATTTGTCAGTTCGAGCGCAGTCGAGAACTAATTATTAAATAAAAATAACATTACGTCAACCTTAATTTATTTCAGGTTCACATCGAAATAAGCCATTGAAATAAGCCATCGAAAAAAGAGAGTCAAAATAAATAGCATATTGAGTAAAAACAACTACATACTAACCATTGCAGGTATAGATCCATCAAGTGGAGCAGGCATCACTTCAGATATTAAAACATTTGAAGCGCATGGTTTATACGGGTTATCAGTATGTACAGCCATAACTATTCAAAATGACATTGATTTTAAAAGATGTGTTTGGATTGAAAAAAAGGTTATTCTTTCGCAAATAACAACGCTGTTTGAACGATTTTCAATATCCGCAGTAAAAATAGGAATTATAGAATCTTGGGAGGTTTTATTAGAAGTAATTCAAACTTTGAAAC
Source organism: Tenacibaculum sp. SM2510 (assembly GCF_057002845.1). Classification (NCBI taxonomy): domain Bacteria; kingdom Pseudomonadati; phylum Bacteroidota; class Flavobacteriia; order Flavobacteriales; family Flavobacteriaceae; genus Tenacibaculum; species Tenacibaculum sp. SM2510. The sequence goes on along the minus strand of NZ_CP192703.1, from coordinate 1,009,898 downwards.
AATTAAATCCGAAGATAAAAATAGTTTTAGATCCGGTTTTAAAAGCGAGTGCAGGATATAATTTTCATACAAATAAAAATTTAGAAATTTTAGAAAAAACATTAAATTTCTGTGATTTTGTAACACCCAATTATGAAGAGATAACAGCACTTTTTCCGAATAAAGATATCGAAGAAACAATTGATTTTATATCCGAAAAAACAAATATCTATTTAAAAGGCGGACACAGAAAAGATAAAAAAGGGTGGGATGAAGTGTATTATAGTAAAATAGTAAAACTAAATATTCCGCCTATTGCAAATACCGTTTTCGAAAAACACGGAAGTGGTTGTGTTTTATCATCCGCATTAGCAGCTAACTTAGCGTTAGAATTTTCTTTAGAAGACGCCTGTAAAAATACAAAACGATATACAGAACAATTTTTAAACTCGAACGATTCCTTGTTAGGAACGCATAACTATAAAAAAAAATGATAAGTAAATTACAGTACATAACACAGGGAGAAACACCTCAAGATCATTTAGATAATATTCAAAAAGCATGTGCTTCGGGAGTAGAGTGGGTACAGCTGCGATTAAAAAAAACAGATCCGAAAACGTTGTTAGAAACAGCTAAAGAGGCGAGAGAAATTACAAATCATTTTCAAACACGATTAATTATAAACGATCATTATAAAGTAGCAAAAGAAGTAAATGCAGATGGTGTTCATTTAGGTGCTTCGGATGCTTGTCCTTTAAAAGTTCGTGAATATTTAGGTAAATTTTATAGTATTGGCGGAACAGCAAATACGCTAGAAGATTGTAAAAAGCTGTTAGAAAAAAAAGTAGATTATATAGGTTTAGGGCCTTTTCGTTTTACAGAAACTAAGAAGAATTTAAGTCCGGTTTTAGGAGTAGAAGGTTACAAAAAAATATTAACAGCACTAAATACTGAAACGCCAATAATTGCTATTGGTGGTATTACTTTAGATGATGTTGCAGCAATTGTACATTCAGGTATTTATGGCGTTGCAGTATCTGGAGCAATTACCAATGATTTTACAAGTATTCCTGTTTTTCATAAAATTTTAAGTGCGCCAAGTACACAAGAGCAAGTGTATAAAATGGACGATAAGTAGTTTTGTATGTTTTCTCGAGCGTAGTCGAGTGGTTTTTAGTTTAATAAAATATAAAAAAGGTCATGACTGCGATCGGCCTGACAAGAAAGAATGAATAACATATTAAAAATAGCAGATAAAGAATTTAACTCACGATTATTCACAGGAACAGGAAAATTTAGTTCTTCAGAATTAATGAGTGCTTCTTTATTAGCATCAGAAAGTGAATTAATTACCGTTGCTTTAAAAAGAGTAGATGTTAAAGATGAAAATGATGATATTTTAAAGCATTTAAACCATGCACATATTAATTTATTACCTAATACATCTGGAGTAAGAACAGCAAAAGAAGCCGTGTTTGCGGCCGAATTATCAAGAGAAGCGTTAGGTACGAATTGGGTAAAACTTGAAATTCACCCAGATCCACGATATTTATTACCAGATGCTATTGAAACTTTAAAGGCAGCAGAAGAATTAGTTAAACTAGGTTTTGTGGTAATGCCTTATATTCATGCTGACCCTGTTTTATGTAAGCGTTTAGAAGATGTAGGAACACAATGTGTAATGCCATTAGGCGCACCAATAGGAAGTAATAAAGGATTAAGGACACAAGATTTTTTAGAAATTATTATAGAACAATCTAACGTTCCTGTAATTGTAGATGCCGGTATTGGCGCACCATCGCATGCTGCCTATGCAATGGAATTAGGGGCAGATGCGGTTTTAGTAAATACAGCAATAGCTGTTTCTAAAAATCCAGTAGCAATGGCAAGAGCATTTAAAATGGCAGTTGAAGCGGGTAGAATGGCGTATGAAGCAAAACTAGCACCTGTTCAAAAACAGGCAGTAGCAAGTAGCCCATTAACATCGTTTTTAAATTAACGTCATTACGATGAAGAATGACGAAGTGACCTTTTACAATATTAAGCAGATTGCTTCATTCCATTTTATTTCATTCGCAATGACGATGACAGCATTAAAAAAGTAAATTGTGGTAAAACAAAATTTTAAAACAACATTCGACACTTATAATTGGGATGATACCCTAAAAAGTATCTTCCATAAAACAACTGCTGAGGTAGAAAGTGCTTTATCAAAAGATAAACTCGATTTAGAAGATTTTAAAGCATTAATATCTCCTGCTGCCCGACCTTATATTGAGCAGATGGCACAAAAAAGTAGTCTGTTAACTAAAAAAAGATTTGGTAATACCATACAAATGTATGCGCCCATGTATTTGAGTAACGAATGTCAGAATATTTGTACTTATTGTGGTTTTAGTATGACGAATAAAATACCCAGACGAACTTTAACAGATCCAGAGATTTTAAAAGAAGTGGCTTTCTTAAAGGAAAAAGGCTATGATCATATATTGTTAGTTACTGGTGAAGCGAATAAAACAGTTGGTGTTGCTTATATAAAAAATGCAATCGAATTAATTCGTTCTAAATTTTCAAATGTTACGATTGAAGTGCAACCTTTAGACCAGGATGAATATGAATCGTTAATTGAAGCGGGATTGTACGCTGTATTAGTTTATCAAGAAACGTATCACAGAGATGAGTATAAGAAACATCATCCGAAGGGGAAAAAATCTAATTTTAATTACCGCTTAGATACACCAGACAGGTTAGGGAAAGCAGGGATTCATAAAATAGGTTTAGGTGCTTTATTCGGATTAGAAGATTGGCGTGCCGATAGTTTTTTTACAGCCTTGCATTTAAAATATTTACAAAAAACGTATTGGAAAACGAAGTACTCTATTTCTTTTCCGAGGTTACGACCACATTCTGGTGGATTAGATCCAAAGGTAGAAATGACTGATGCCGATTTAGTACAATTAATTTGTGCTTTTCGTTTACTTGACGAAGATGTAGAGTTATCGATGTCTACCAGAGAAAGTGAAATTTTCAGAAATAATATTGTTAATTTAGGAGCTACATCAATCAGTGCAGAATCTAAAACGAATCCGGGAGGGTATACCGTCGAGCCACAATCGTTAGAGCAGTTTGAAATTTCTGATGAACGAAGTACAGAAGAAGTGGTAAAAATGTTAAAAGATAAAGGTCTAGAAGTCGTTTGGAAAGATTGGGCGCATTTTGAGTCAATAGAAAAATAATGAATTTAACCAACGAAGAACAAAAACAATATAACCGCCATCTTATTTTAGATAAAATAGGAGAAGTAGGTCAATTAAAATTAAAGCAAGCAAAAGTTTTGGTGATTGGTGCTGGCGGATTGGGTTGCCCTGTATTGCAATATTTAACAGCTGCAGGTGTTGGAACACTCGGAATTATAGATGATGATATTATAGATCAAAGCAATTTGCAGCGTCAAATTTTATATACGATTGATGATATTGGCTTGTCGAAAGCTGAAACAGCCGCAAAGCGATTATCAAGGTTAAATCCGTTTGTAAACTTTAAAGTATATAAAGAAAAATTAACCAATAAAAATGCCATTTCATTGTTTGAAAAATATGATGTTATTGTAGATGGAAGCGATAACTTTTCTACCCGTTATTTAACAAACGACGCCGCTGTAATTACCAAAAAACCATTGGTGTACGGCGCTATTTTTAAGTTTGAAGGTCAGGTTAGTGTATTTAATTATCAAGGAAGTGCTACGTATAGGTGCTTGTATCCGACACCACCAAAACCAGATGAATCTCCAAATTGTTCTGAAATTGGAGTTTTAGGTGTTTTACCTGGGATTATTGGTAGTTTACAAGCAAATGAGACTATTAAGATAATTTGCGAAATAGGGGAGGTTTTAGCTAATAAATTATTGATGTATGATACGCTGACTATGCGTCAAATGATTTTAAAATTTGAGAAATCAGCTAATACATCGGTTACAGCATTAGAAAAAGATTATGATTTTTTCTGCGGAATAAAAGCAGTGAAAAATGAAATTACTTTTGAGGAGCTTCAAAAGAGTTTACCGAAATATAATTTATTAGATGTACGTGAAAATTGGGAGCGTGAACAACATCATATAAACGGACAGCATATTCCTTTAGGAGAATTACAAAATAGATTTAAAGAGTTGAATATTGATAAACCTCTCGTTGTGTATTGTAAATCAGGAATACGAAGTAAAAAAGCAATTACCTTTTTAGAAGAGGCAATTGATGAGGTTATTTTTATCAACCTAAAAAACGGACTGAATTAAAAAAATGCGTTTCCTTTTTTATAAAGGAAACGCATTGTATAAATTATGGATTTGTAGACCATAAAGAAGCTCCTTTAAGCATGGCTCTTCTAGGTAAAGTTAAGCCAGCGACAATCAATTCAGCAAAATCTTCAGGTTGTAGTATTTTTTCAGGATCTCCGTCTGTAATACCTAATTCTAAAGACATATCTGACGCAATAGTACTAGGCGTAAGTGTGCAAACTCTAATATTATTTTTACGAACCTCTTTCATTAATGATTCCGACATTCCGATTACTGCAAATTTAGAAGCAGAATAAGCTGAGGTGGTTGCATTACCACTTAATCCTGCAGTAGAGGCAATATTAATAATATCACCTTCGTTTTTTTCAATTAAATAAGGTAAAACTTCTTTGGTAACATAATACATTCCCATTAAATTGGTTTGTATAATTTGTGTCCAATCTTTAACAGGCATTTCGTTCAGCGAACCAAAAGCAGCAATACCCGCATTATTTACTAAAATATCAACAGTACCAAATGTATTTATAATCTCTTTTATCCCTTTTTGAACTTCGTTGTAATTACTAACATCAAACACTGCATAAGTAGCCTCAACACCGTATGTTTTTATTTGAGCAACAGTACTAATTAATTGCTTTTCATTTCTACCAGTAATGGCAACGTTTATTCCTTTTTTTGCAAAAGCAATAGCGGTGGCTTTTCCTAAACCTCTACTACCTCCAGTTATGATAGCTTTTTTATTCGTTAAGTTTTCCATTCATTGTTTTTTAAGTGAAATATATTGTTTTTTGTATCTTTAGCTTTAATTAAAAGATACAAAAAAAACTCACCAAATTGGTGAGTTTTTTATACTAAAATATGTTTTTTACTTTGTAGTTTCTCCTTTATCAACAACTACACGATTCTCGCGATTTGCAAGTTCCCATGCTGTATGAAAAACCAAACGAGTTCTGTTTTCTAACATCTCGTAGTTAATCTTATCAGGAGTATCTGTTGGCTGGTGGTAATCATCGTGTGTACCGTTAAAATAGAAAATAACAGGAATGTTATTCTTTGCAAAATTATAATGGTCAGAACGATAATAGTAACGATTCGGATCTTTTTCGTCGTTATATTTATAGTCTAAAGCAACATTAGTGTATTTATTATTCATTGCTTCAGAAATGTTATGTAACTCAGTACTTAACTTATCAGCTCCAATTAAATATACATAATTTGGGTTTCCTTTGTGACGATCATCAACTCTACCAATCATATCAATATTTAAATTAGTAACAGTATTCGCTAAAGGGAAAATAGGGTTTTCAGTATAATACTTAGAGCCTAATAAACCTTTTTCTTCACCTGTAACGTGTAAAAATAAAATAGAACGTTTTGGTTTTTTACCTTCATTATAAGCTTGTTTAAAAGCTTCGGCAATTTCTAAAATGGCAACAGTACCTGAACCATCATCATCTGCACCGTTATATATTTTTCCATTTTTTACACCTTCATGATCTAAATGAGCAGAAATTACTAAAATTTCTTCTGGTTTTTCTGTTCCTTTTATGAAAGCAACAACATTTTCAGAATCGTTTAATTTCATTCCTCTACGATTATTACTTAAGTAAGCAGAAGGAACTTTTTGAAAATAGTTGTCATTACCTAAGGGAGATACAATTCCTTCATTTTTATAAAAGTCTCTTAAATAGTTAACTGCTTTTTTCTGACCAGGTTCTCCAGTATCACGCCCTTCAAATTCATCAGAAGCATATATAAATAAATGCTTTCCTAAATCTTTAGCTGTAATTGTTTTTGCGTATTTAGCAGCATAATCTATAGTAGTATCATTAGTTTCGGTGCTAGCGGTATCTTTACTTGCTCCGCAAGCTACAAATGCAAAAGCACTTGCTAAATAAAGTAGTTTTTTCATTAATATTTAATTAAGATTTTGGTTTAGTTAGTATCTAAAAGTAACGAAATGTTACAGAAATTCAAATTTAAATTTTCTTTATCACGAATTGTTCTAATGTTTTGTTAAAACTTACCAGCTCTTTAGGAAATAATTGCTCAAAAGCATTTTTATAGATTAATTCTTTAGCCGTTCCGCTATAAATTTGCTCATCAGAAAGTAAAATAAATTCATCGGCTAATTGAATTGCTAGATTTACTTCGTGAGTAGAAATGACAATAGTTTTTCCTGTTTTTTCAACTAATTGTTTTAATAGTGCGAATATTTTAATGGTATGATGAATATCTAAATGAGCAGTAGGTTCGTCTAAAATGATAATATCAGTATCCTGAGCTAAAGCTCGTGCAATAAGAACACGTTGTAATTGCCCATCACTTAATTCATAAAATCGTTTATCTTTTAAGTGTTCAATTGCTGTTTGTTCAATAGCCCAAAGAATTTTTTTGAGGTCTTTGGCTGATAATTTATCTATCCAATTAGTATATGGCTGTCGACCCAAAGCGATTAGTTCGAAAACGGTTAATTGGCTTTGAGGTAAGCGTTCGGTTAAAACTAAACTTAAAGAAGTTGCTAGTTCTTGGAGCGAATACTCGGTAATGCTCTTTTGGTTGATTTCGATGCTTCCACTTAATGGGTTTTGAACTTTAGAAAGTGTGCGCAGTAAAGTCGATTTACCAATACCGTTTTTACCTAATAAAGCCACAAGTTTTCCTTTTTCGACAGAAAAATTAATACCCGAAGCAATAACGGTTTGTAGCTTTTTTGTTTGATAGCCTATTGCAAGGTTTTTAATATTAAGAACGATATGTTTTTTTAAATCAGTCAAAATTATACATATATTTTCTTTTTTCGCACTAACAACCAAATAACAATAGGAGCCCCAAATAACGAAGTTATTGCGTTTATCGGTAAGGTAAATTCACTTGTAGGTAACTGAGCAATTACGTCGCAAATTAATAATATTATTGCACCTAAAAGAGCTGTTGCAGGCAAGAGTGTTTTATGGTTAGAGGTAGAAAAAATCATTTTAGAAATATGAGGAACTGCTAAGCCAATAAAAGCAATTGGGCCAGAAAAAGCAGTAATAACACCCGTTAATAAACTGGTGATTAGTAAAATAATAATTCTGCTTTTTTTTATATTGATACCTAAACTTTTCGCGTAATTTTCACCTAATAAAAAACTATTTAAAGGTTTTATAATGCTAAATGTACCTAAAATACCAATACTGTAAATAATTCCAAAAACAGTAAGTTCTGTCCAGGTTAAGTTCCCTAAGCTACCAAAACTCCAAAACATATATTGCTGAATTTGTTCAGCTTCGCTAAAATAAGATAAAACACTTATTACTGCTGATGTTAACGAACCAAACATTAAACCTATAATTAATATCGACATGGTATTTCTAACTTTATTAGCTGCTATAATTACAGCAAATAATACAAAGAAAGAACCCAAACTAGCGGCGATTGCTAATGCCCAATTAGAAAAAGCGATTGAAACAAAAATACCACCAAATAAACTAGAACCTAAAATAAGTAAGGCTACACCTAAGCTAGCACCCGAAGAGATACCTAAAACAAAAGGACCCGCTAATGGGTTTCGGAATAAGGTTTGCATTAACAATCCGCAGATTGATAAACCAGAACCAACCATAATTGCTGTAATCGCTTTGGGTAGGCGAAAATTTAAAATAATGGTTTGCCAACTGTCTTTAGATGCAATACCACCAGTTAATGCGTTAAAAATATCATCAAGAGGAATTGATACAGAACCTAAGCTAATATTCAAAAACAAGAAAAAAACCAGTATAACTGATAAGAAAATAAAATATTTTGTGTGTTTTTTAGAAGATTTCAATTAGTTGATTGATTTTAAAAATTCAACTAATTTTTTAATGGCTAATCCGCGGTGACTAACAGTATTTTTTTCATCAGAATTCATTTCTGCAAACGATTGTTTAAATCCAATAGGTTGGAAAATAGGATCGTATCCAAATCCTTTTTCTCCTTGTTTTTTAGTTAGGATCGCACCTTTGCAAATACCATTAAATAGAAATTGTTTTCCGTTTAGATTTAAACATATTGAAGTTCTAAATTGTGCTTTTCTATTTTCTTTTCCGTTTAACTCAGTAAGCAATTTTTGCATATTGTTTTCTGAATCACTTGGTTCACCGGCATAACGAGCAGAATATACACCTGGCTCTCCATTTAAACTTTCAACTTCTAAGCCAGTATCATCAGCAAAACAATTAAGATTATATTTTTGAGTAACATGATCTGCTTTTATTTTTGCATTACCATCTAAAGTGGTTGCAGTTTCTTCAATGTCATCAAAACATTGAATATCCTTTAAAGATAATAATTCAATGTTTTTAGGAAGCATTTTTTGTACTTCTGTTAGCTTATTTAGGTTATTTGTGGCAAAAACAAGTTTCATTAATTAAGTTTTGATGTAAACAAATGTATCGATTTTTATCATCTTTATAATTACTATTTTTCTTTTACCTAAAGAAAATACAAAGAGTGATTGTATTGAAAAAGAAATTTATTTATTGTGAAGTGGTGGGTATTAAAAAAGAAAAAATAAATACAAAAAAAGGCAAAATTTAGATTTATCTAAATTTTGCCTTTTTTAAAAAGAAAATAATAAAAGTTATTTATGATTTTAATTTACTTAACTCTAATTTTTTAGAGTTAATTTCTTCTTGTATTTTGTTTAATCGTTCTTGAATTTTAACGATAATAGCTTCTTTACGAGCAATACTTTCTTTAGAGGTAGTAGGATCTTGTTTCGCTTTTTCTAACTTCGATTTCATTCTAGCTAAACCTTCTTTACCACTAATCAAAATTTCTTCATTAATGCTAATATCATCTTCATAGTCACTAATTAAAGTACCTTTTTCCTTAACGATAGATTTTTCTTCAGCTTTAATTTGATTGTCTAATTGTTCTAATTTTGCAACCTCTAAACGTAAAGCTTCTTGTTCTTTTAAGTAAGCAATTTCTTTTGCTTTACGATCGTTCTCAAGTTTTATACGAGCATTTTCTAATTTTTGCTTACGTAAAGCTAATTTACTTACAGTGTTATTTACACTGTTATCTACAACAGCAGCTTCTTTTTCTATAATTGGTTTAGCTTCTTTTGTTGAACTCTTTCTAGTTTTTCTTTCTAGTTTTCTTTCAACCGTAGCTAATTTTTCTTTTTGATCATCGATTTGAGCATTCAATCTAGTTAACCTGTTTTGCATGCTTGCAATAATCTTTTCTTTTCTTTTAACGTTTTCTTTAGTTACGTTTTTACCTTTTTTAAAGTCTTCTAAATTAGCAGTTACACGTTTTAAAGCTCTAACGCCACTAACTAATACTTCTTCGTTAGCCTCAATTTGATCTTTCTTGTCTTCTACTTGTGATTTTAATGCCTCAATTTCGCTTTGAGCATTTACTTGTTGTAAACTAACGATACTGATGAAAAAAATAGAGGTTAATAAAAATTTTAATGTTTTCATTTTGATTTATTTAATTGTAAATTTAATACACTTTTTAGGGGCGACAAAATTACGGTTTTTAAATGAAATAACCTTTGGTTTTTAAAAATAAAACAACATCTGTTTTGTTGTCAATTTAACTAGTAAAAAACAGCTCTTATTTATTCATGATGATAGGGTTCATTCTTAAGAATCGTAAAGCCTCTGTAAATTTGTTCAACAATAAATAAGCGAATCATTTGGTGAGAAAAAGTCATTTTAGATAAAGACAGTTTCCCGTTCGCTTTTTTGTAAACAGCTTCAGAAAACCCGTAAGGCCCACCAATAACTAAAACCAATTGTTTAATGCCTGAATTCATCTTTTTTTGAAGGTGCTGAGAAAATTCAACAGATGTAAAATGTTTTCCTTTATCGTCCAATAAAACAAGTTGATCGGTGTTTTGAAGCTTCGCTAAAATCAATTCACCTTCTTTCTCTTTTTGTTGAGATTCACTAAGGTTCTTAACATTTTTAATGTCAGGTATAACTTCTAGTTCAAACTTAATATAATGTTTTAACCTGTTTTGATAATTGTTAATTAACTGAATCAAATTTTTATCATCAGTTTTACCAATAGCTATTAGTTTTATTTTCATGGGGTAAAATTATGAATTATGCACTACGAATTAGTATTTTTACGTCAGAATTATTCAAAACATGATATCAAAAGAACAATTTAATAAAGAGTTAGATTTAATTATTGCAAATGCCATTCGTGAAGATATTGGTGACGGTGATCATACCTCACTTTCTTGTATTCCTTCGGATGCAATAGGAAAAGCAAAGTTGTTGGTGAAAGATGATGGAATTATAGCTGGAGTTGAGTTTGCTAAAATGGTTTTTAATTATGTTGATGCCGATTTACAAATAGAAACATTAATTAACGATGGAGATGCTGTAAAATATGGAGATATTGTTTTTTATGTTACAGGTAAATCGCAATCTATTTTAATGGCAGAACGTTTGGTGTTAAATGCAATGCAACGCATGAGTGCAATTGCAACGAAAACAAAGTTTTTCGCCAATTTATTAAAAGGAACAAAAACAAAGGTTTTAGATACTCGTAAAACTACTCCTGGGATTAGAGCTATTGAAAAATGGGCTGTGAAAATTGGAGGTGGAGAAAACCACCGGTTTGCATTGTATGATATGGTAATGATAAAAGACAATCATATCGATTTTGCAGGTGGAATTACGCAAGCAATTACTAAAACAAAAAAATATTTAGCAGAAAAAGGTTTAGATATTAAAATTATAGTAGAAGCACGTAGCTTAGAAGAAATTAAAGAAATTTTATCAAACGAAGGTGTGTATCGTATTTTAATAGATAACTTTAATTATGAAGATACTCGTAAAGCTGTTGCCTTAATAGGTGATATTTGTTTAACGGAATCTTCAGGCGGAATTAACGAAGAGACAATTCGTAAATATGCTGATTGTGGAGTAGATTTTATATCATCGGGAGCCTTAACACATTCGGTTTATAATTTAGATTTAAGTTTAAAAGCAGTTGATTAATTTAATTTTATTAAAATGAAAAAACATATAATTATTGTAGCATCTTTAGTGTTTGCAATATCTTGTAATACAAAAGAAGCTGAAAAAGAAACAAAAACGAATATGGCTGTAGAAAATCCCTTATTAGTTAAAAGTAGATTAGATTATGGTGCGCCAGATTTTACTAAAATAAAAAATGAACACTTTATGCCTGCTATTCTAGAAGGTATGAAGTCGCAAAATGAAACAATTAAAGAAATTGTTGACAATACAGAAGAGCCAACTTTTAAAAATACCATTTTAAGTTTAGAAGAGAGTAGCAAAATTTTAGATGGAGTTACCGCTGTTTTTTACGGGTTAGCAGGTGCCAATACAAATGATACAATTAAAGAGATTCAAAAAGAGTTAGCTCCAAAATTCTCTAAACACAATGATGATATTTTACTAAACACCGCATTGTTTGCTAAAATTAAAACTGTTTATAAGAATTTAGATAGTTTGCAATTAGATGCTGAGTCTGCACACTTAGTAAAAGAATATTATAAGAATTTTTCTAAAGCAGGTGCTAATTTATCAGAAGATAAAAAAGAGAAGCTAAAAGCGATTAATTCAGAAATAGCAAGTCTGTCGAACGATTTTGGTAAAAAATTATTAGATGCAAGTAAAAAAGGAGGTGTTGTTGTTACTGATAAAGAAAAGCTAAAAGGATTTTCTGAAGAAAAGATTAAGTCGTTAAATAAAGATGATAAGTATGAAATTCAGTTAATTAATACAAGTCAACAACCATCATTACAAACTTTAGAAAACAGAGAGATTCGTAAAGAATTATTTGAGAAATCTATTCATAGGTCTGATTCTGGCGAATACGATACAAGTGAGTTAGTTAAGAAAATGGTTGCTTTACGAGCAAAAAAAGCACAGATTTTAGGATTTGATAATTACGCAAGTTGGAGTTTACAAGGAACAATGGCAGGAACACCAGATGAGGTTTTTAAAATGTTTAGCGGATTAATTCCGGGTTCATTAGAGAAAGTAACTTCAGAAACAAAAGAAATTCAAGCTGAAATTAAAAAAGAAGGAAACGACTTTAAATTAACGGCTTATGATTGGAATCATTACGCAGAGAAAGTACGTAAATCGAAATATAATTTAAACGAAGAGGAGGTTAAACCTTATTTTGAAGTTACAAATGTATTAGAGAAAGGTGTTTTTTATGCAGCCACTAAGTTGTACGGAATTACATTTAAAAAGCGTACAGATATTCCGGTTTACCATCCTGATGTTGTGGTGTATGAGATTTTTGAAGAAGACGGATCTAAGTTGGGATTGTATTATGGAGATTTCTTTGCAAGAGATAGCAAACGAGGTGGTGCTTGGATGAGTGCTTTCGTAAAACAATCGAAGTTGCGTAATCAAAAACCAGTAATTTACAATGTGTGTAACTCGCCGAAACCAGCAGCAGGCGAACCGGCTTTAATTAGTTTTGGTGAAGTTGAAACGATGTTTCACGAATTTGGTCACGCATTACACGGTTTATTCGGAAATCAACAATATGCATCAATTTCAGGAACAAGTACAGCGAGAGATTTTGTAGAGTTCCCGTCACAGTTTAACGAAAACTGGTCAACACATCCAGAGGTATTAAATAATTACGCGGTACATTATAAAACAGGAGAAGTAATTCCTGCTGATTTATTAAAGAAAATTAAAGATGCCGGAACTTTTAATCAAGGATACTCGATGATAGAAAACTTATGTTCTTCTAGTTTAGATATGAATTGGCATACTATTTCTGCTGATGAAAAGATAGAGGATGTTGCTAAATTTGAAGAAGATGCCTTAAAAATGATGCAGTTAAAAATAGATGAAGTTCCGCCAAGATATCGTTCTACATATTTTTCACATATTTTTAGTGGTGGTTACGCAGCTGGTTACTATTCGTATTTATGGACAGAGATGTTAAGTCACGATGCATACGATTGGTTTAAGAATAACGGATTATTAACACGTGAAAACGGACAAAAATTCCGTGAGCAAATTTTATCAAAAGGAAATACGATGGATTATGCAAAAATGTACAACACTTTTGCAGGTAGAAACCCAGCAGCAGCTCCTATGTTAAAAGCAAGAGGGTTAAAATAATATTTCTATTACAACAAGTAAAATTATATATAAATGTTGTGTTTGTGAAATTATCATAAGCACAACATTATTTATCTTATTAAAAACAATATCTGATGAAAAATAGAACAATCAACTTAATGATAAAGTTTTTGATATTAAGTATGATAATACTTATTTTTTGGGTGATAATTAATGAAGATTATTATCTGGAAAAAGTTACTAAATCTTTAAGAGCATTAAATATAAAAGATTTCAGTCTATTTCTATTCTCATTAATTTCAATAACTATTGCTATTAGTGTCTTTGACCGTTTTGGATTAAACAAAAAAATAACAGAAAAAAGAATTGAATTAATTACTGAATTATTAACAGAGTTAAAAAAACAGAATGGTTTTGGTAGCTCATATAGAGGAGATTGTTTTGCAAATCCATCTTTTTATTATCAAAAGAATATGTTTAAAGTAAATAAAGAAATCTATTCTAAAATTGATGGACTAGGTAATTTATTAAATACTAGAATTCTTTTTAGTTCAAACGACTTCTTTAATGATTTTAAAAATGTTAGAAGGGTCTTAAATAATCCTTTAATGCCAAAATCAATAATAGATAAAGCCCAGTTTTTAAAAGGTAACAATATGGGGGAGCCTACAGCATCTAAAGATGATCCAAGTAAAAAACTATTTTTATATTTCACTTCAGAGTATAAAGAAAAATTAGTGAAAGGTGAAACTGAAGAATGGATGTTTAGATTTAATGGTAACTATACTCTAAAAGATTTTCTAAAAGAATTTGATGTTCTATTTGATGCTTGTGAAAAGTGGACTATTAAGCATTCTAATGTTATTGAAGAGTTGAATTTAAAAAATTTTTAACTAAAAAATATTTTTTTTACAATGAATATAATTGTTAAGATTAAACTTATTACAGAATGAACGATTACTTCGATAGTGAAATATTTGATAAAATAGATTTTACCAAAGAAAAAATCAAAAAAGGAGAGTATGACAGTTGTACGTTCGAGAATTGTAATTTCGAAAATGTTCATGCGTCAAATATTCAATTTGTAGAATGTGAGTTTATCGATTGTAATTTTAGTAATACGATTGTAACAAATACGGCTTTTAAAGAAGTGGTATTTGTAAAGTGTAAAATGATAGGAGTAAAATTTAATGAATGCGATTCGTTTTTATTACAGTTCAGTTTTAAAGAATGTCAATTAAACTTCTCTTCATTTTATAAATTGAAAATACCAAAAACAAATTTTGTAAATTGTAGTTTACAAGAGGTTGATTTTACTGAAACAGATATAACCAATGCCGTTTTTGATACATGTGATTTAAAAAGCACCATATTTGATCGCTCAATTTTAGAAAAAGTAGATTTTAAAAGCGCTTTTAATTTTAGTATTGATCCTGACAATAATAAGCTTAAAAAAGCAAAATTTTCAAAAGAAAATATAATAGGCTTGTTGGAGAAACATAATATTATTATTGAGTAATATTAAACTGAATTTATTTTAGATTCTCATTATATATTAATCTTTTCGCTAATACGATTTTGAAATAAATTAAGGTTGACATTAAGAAATACACATATAAATATCAGGTTTTGCAGTTTTTAAAGCCTTTGAAATTTTAATCAATGACAAAACAGATAGAAAGTAATTTAGAAAAAATACCAGTATTAAACTTACTGGTGGTTTTTGGTAAAAAAATAAAGATACCTGGGCTGCAGGGAATGTCTTTGTATGATGTGCTAGAAATGTATGTTATTGGTATTGTAAAAGGCGCTTTAACTACCAGAGCAGGAGGTATTGCTTTTAGCTTTTTTATGGCAATTTTTCCTTTTATGTTGTTTATCTTGTCGTTAATACCTTATATTCCTATCGAAGGATTTCAGGATAATCTCTTTTGGTTAATTCAAGAAATGTTACCTCCCAAAACTTTTGAAGCGGTAGATTTGGTGTTAAAAGATATCGTTAACAATCAGTATAGTGGTTTATTATCGTTTGGTTTTTTAGCGTCAATTTTTTTAATGACAAACGGAGTTAACGCTATTTTTGGAGGGTTCGAATATTCATACCATGTAACAGAGTTTAGAAGTGTTTTTGTAGCTTATATAGTATCGTTAGGGGTTTCATTGTTAATGTCTTTGTTTTTAATAATAACGGTAGTTGCTATTATTTTTTATCAATTAGCATTGTCTAGAATCAATGAGATTGGCTGGTTAGAAACAAGTGATTTAGATTTTTTTTACTGGGGTAGAGGTTTGTTGTTTTTAATAATGATTTTTACAATTGTTTCATTACTCTTTCGCTTTGGAACCAAACAAGGTAGGGAGGTAAGATTCTTTTCGCCAGGAGCAATTTTAACCACAATACTGTCTTTATTTTCTTTTTATCTCTTCGGAATTTATGTAGTAAAATTTGCAACCTATAACCAACTTTATGGTTCTATTGGTACTTTATTAGTATTGATGTTGTTTGTATGGTTAAACGCAATTATATTGCTTTTAGGGTTTGAATTAAACGCATCTATTTATCGATTAAAACGAATAAATAAAACTTTATAATTCGCCTATAAATTCAGATATTTGCCAACTAAGTTGGATTAAGTATTTCACTCTTGTGAAAACTTAATTTTAAGTAACAGAATACAAACGTTTAAAAATTAAAGATTTTAAGTTTTGAGAAAAACTCACGATTTATAATCCACAATTCATAATTAACTATGAAACCATCAATCCCAAAGGGAACCAGAGATTTTTCATCAAGCGAAGTAGCAAAAAGAAATTACATATTTAATACGATCAAACACGCGTTTGAAAATTTCGGATTTCAACCTATTGAAACTCCAAGTTTCGAAAACTCATCAACTTTAATGGGAAAGTATGGGGAAGAAGGAGATCGTTTAATTTTTAAGATTTTAAATTCTGGAGATTACTTAAAGAAGGTAGATGAAACTTTATTATCAGAAAAAAACAGCCTTAAAACGACTTCAAAAATATCTGAAAAAGCATTGCGTTACGACTTAACGGTGCCGTTTGCACGTTACGTGGTACAGCATCAAAACGATATTACGTTTCCTTTTAAAAGATATCAAATTCAACCTGTTTGGAGGGCCGATCGACCGCAAAAAGGACGTTTCAGAGAATTTTATCAATGTGATGCCGATGTAGTAGGAAGTAAATCGTTATTGCAAGAAGTAGAATTTGTACAGTTATACGATACTGTTTTTAGTAAGTTAGGTTTAAACGGTGCGACTATCAAAATCAACAATCGAAAAATATTATCTGGTATTGCAGAAGTAATTGGCGCAAAAGATAAATTAATCGACTTTACGGTTGCTTTAGATAAGTTAGATAAAATAGGCAAAGAAGGTGTTGTAAAAGAAATGCTAGAAAAAGGAATTTCTGAAGATGCTATTGTAAAAGTAGATCCGTTATTTAATTTTTCAGGGAGCAATTCAGATAAATTAGCTTCTTTGCAGGAAATGTTACAAGCCTCGGATGAAGGATTGGTAGGTGTACAAGAGTTACGCACTGTTGTAGAAATGATAGACGAAATAGGGTTGTCGTCTGCTTCGTTAGAGTTAGATGTAACTTTAGCTCGTGGATTAAATTATTATACAGGTGCCATTTATGAAGTAGCAGCACCAGAAGGTGTAAGAATGGGTTCTATTGGTGGCGGAGGTCGTTATGACGATTTAACAGGGATCTTCGGATTAAAGGATGTAAGTGGCGTAGGTATTTCTTTCGGGTTAGATAGAATTTACTTGGTAATGGAAGAATTAAGCTTATTTGAAGAGGTTGAGTTGCCAAAACCAAGAGTGTTATTTTTAAATTTTAACGAAGCAGAAAATTTATCGAAGATAAAAGCGATTAAAAATTTAAGAGAAAACAACATAAAATCAGAGTTGTACCCGGATACAGCAACGAGTAATAAACAAGAGAAAAAACAGTGGAAATACGTTGATAATAGAAGCATACAATTTGTAGTAACTACTATTGAAAACGATTTGTTTGTTTTAAAAGATATGGTAAACGGAGAGCAAAGTACTTGTTCTTTAGATGAATTGAGAAGTAAAGTACAGTAAATTAACAACTAATTTGTAAATTTACGCCCTAATAATCGAAAGAAATGTTTGAAGTGAGTAGCAACAAAATGAATGACGAGAGAATAGAAGAAATCGGAGAAAATCACATAAGTACATCAGCAGAATCACCAATACGCGCTGATGCTTTTGATATTTCAGATGAAGAGAAAATAGAAAAAATTCAAGAAAGTGTTAAAGATATTTTAATCACTTTAGGAATGGATTTAACAGACGATAGTATGCAGGGTACACCTAAGCGTGTCGCAAAAGCATTTGTAAATGAAATATTTATGGGCTTAAACCCAGCAAATATGCCAAAAGCATCTACGTTTGATAATAATTACAATTATGGTGAAATGTTGGTAGAAAAGAATATCGTAGTATATTCTACCTGTGAGCATCATTTATTACCTATAATTGGTCGCGCACATGTTGCTTATATTTCTGATGGAAAAGTGATTGGGCTATCTAAAATGAATCGTATTGTAGAGTATTTCTCTAAAAGACCACAAGTACAAGAGCGTTTAACAATGCAAATTGTTCAGGCAATGCAAGAAGCTTTAGGTACACAAGATGTAGCTTGTATTATTGATGCAAAACACTTGTGTGTAAATTCTAGAGGAATAAAAGATATAGAAAGTAGTACTGTTACAGCCGAATTTGGCGGTAAATTTAAAGAGAAAGATACTAAGCGTGAATTTTTAGACTACGTTAAAATGGATACAAAATTCGATTAATCTCATCTCTATTAAAAAAAGAAGCTCGGTTTACAATATGTAAAATCGAGCTTTTTTTAATTACCTTTTTTTGATAGTATACTTACTGCCTAATAAATATAGCTAGCGCTTAAGTTAGCTGCACATAATTTTTTATTTAGATTAAAGGTGTCGTAAAATTCTTCAATGAATCTATAGGATTCGGATTTTATCACAGAAGAAGGGAATGAAAAAGAGTTTTTTGTATATGTTATTAAGGATAAACTTCGAATTCGAATTACAAGAAGGAAGAAAGGAATCAAACGCTTTGTACCTAAGTGCATTAAAATAGATATGTTATTGGCAGAGTAATTTTTTTGTATTTAAAATGTTTTATACCCTATAAGAGTGGGCGTTTTTTAGGTGTAATCTTCAAAAAATAAATATTTAATTGTAATTAAATCAATTATTTAGTTGTAATTAAAATATTTGGCATTACATTTGCAATTCAATAAACGTTGCTAGCACTTAAGCAAGCAACAAATTAATTTTTTATTATGAGTAAAGGTACCGTAAAATTCTTCAACGAATCAAAAGGATTTGGATTTATCACAGAAGAAGGAAACAACAAAGAGCATTTTGTACATGTTTCAGGATTAATCGATGAAATTCGTGAGAACGATGAGGTTGAATTTGAATTACAAGAAGGAAAAAAAGGATTAAACGCTGTAGACGTAAGAGTATTATAATATATATTATTACCAGAGTAAACTTTTTAAAGAAAGCCTATCAATTAATTGATAGGCTTTCTGCTTTTTATTAATTGATTAGTAGGGTAATGATAATAAAATCAATTATTTAGGTGTATTTAAAATATTTGGCATTATATTTGCAATTCAATAAACGTTGCTAGCACTTAAGCAAGTAACAAATAATTTTTTATTATGAGTAAAGGTACCGTAAAATTCTTCAACGAATCAAAAGGATTTGGATTTATCACAGAAGAAGGAAACAACAAAGAACATTTTGTACATGTTTCAGGATTAATCGATGAAATTCGTGAGAACGATGAGGTTGAATTTGAATTACAAGAAGGAAAAAAAGGATTAAACGCTGTAGACGTAAGAGTATTATAATATATATTATTACCAGAGTAAACTTTTTAAAGAAAGCCTATCAATTAATTGATAGGCTTTCTGCTTTTTAATATTTATTTGTAAGATAATTGTAATAAAATCAATTATTTATGTGAAAATTAAAAATTTGGCATTACCTTTGCAATACAATAAACGTTGTTAGCACTTAAGTTAACGACAAATTAATTTTTTATTATGAATAAAGGTACCGTAAAATTCTTCAACGAATCAAAAGGATTTGGATTTATCACAGAAGAAGGAAACAACAAAGAACATTTTGTACATGTTTCAGGATTAATCGACGAAGTTCGTGAGAACGATGAGGTTGAGTTTGACTTACAAGATGGAAAAAAAGGATTAAACGCTGTTAACGTAAGAGTATTATAATATATATTATTTTATTACCAGAGTAAACTTTTTAAAGACAAGCCTATCAATTAATTGATAGGCTTTCTTATTTTAATAAAAATATTTTAAATGAAAGACGGTAAAAATAGAACTCACATTAATATTGGCAGTGAGGTTGAGGTTGTTCAAAAAAATCACCAAAGATCAGGCGAATTAACTTTAGGAGTTGTAAGTAGAATATTAACAAATTCAGCAAACCATCCTCATGGAATTAAAGTCCAGTTAGAATCTGGAATTGTAGGAAGGGTAAAAAACATCAAAGAAGATTAGAGTATCTAATCTTCTTTATTTTGAGTTTAATTTTTTTATCCCGTCTATTAAAAACCAACTAGCAAATAAGACTCTTGCCAGCAAAAATAGATACTTGTTTTCAGTTCTGAAATTTAAAACAACTCTATAGCTTTCTTGATTTTTAAAAAATTGAGAGAAAGTTGCTGTTAAAATAAATAAGCCAATAATAACGTATAAGAAGGGGAGTGCTTTTTTCATCAGTTAATTAGGGATTTTAATTTCGTATAATTTACCACTTTTATTATTTAATTTGTTTTCTCTTAACCAAGAGTTGTGCAGTTTAAGATCTTTATAAGTTGTACCATGTTTTTTAGCAAATAAGGCGATGTCGTTAATGGCAGTATCTACTTTAACAATATAGGTAGATGGTAGCGTATATAAATCTTCTTCATCAAACTGAAAACCATACTTTTTAGGGTTTGTAATTATTTCTTTTAAAGCTAAGATTCTAAATACATATCGTTCCGTTTCATCAGGTAATAAAACGTCGTAATAGCTTGTTACATTTTGTGCTTTTAATCTTTTTTCTACACCATAATTCCCCGCATTGTATGCTGCAGCTGCAAGTGTCCAAGAATTAAAACGACTATATGCTTTCTTTAGGTATTCAGCAGCTACTCTAGTAGATTTCTCGATATGATAACGTTCGTCTACATTGTTGTTAATTTCTAAGCCATATTCACGACCTGTACTTTTCATAAAATGCCACATTCCGGCAGCTCCTACAGAAGAAGTTTCATCAATAAAAGCACTTTCAGCCAAAGCTAAGAACTTAAAATCGTCAGGTAAGCCATGTTTAGCCAATAAAGGTTCAAGAGTAGGAAAATATTTGTTAGCGCGTTTTATCAATAATAACCCATTAGATTGCCAATAAGTATTTACCAGTAATTCACGATCCATACGTTCTTTAATATCAGCTTTTTCTAAAGGAACACGTTCTCCAGCTAACTCCAAATTCTCAGGTATTTTTACCGCTTTAATTTGATAGCTTTCTGCTACATTCTTAATAAGAGGTTCGTTTGATTGACTTATTGTATTTGTAAATAAAATAGCAACAAATACAATTGTTAGTATTGATAAAAAACGCACAGATTTATTCATTTATTTTTAATTTTATAATTTGAACTTAATATAATCTTTAATCAATCAAAAAGCATTCCTTTTCTAAGATTTTAGAAATAGTTTTTGCTTTGTTTAAAATCATAATATGAGTCCCTTTATCTATTTTAATATAATTTTTTATATGTTTTGCAGGAAAAACCTCATCATCGCTGCCATGTATATGAATTGTGTTTTTGAGCGGTTCTTTTTGTTGCCAATGTAATACGTTATATATAGACCATTGTAAATATTTTTTATCTCTTATGCATAAATATATTTTATATAATTCGGCTCTTTTTTTCAAATAATCATTAAAGAAATAATGCTCATAATTTTCAATGTTAGCTATTATTTCTGAAGGAAAAAGTTTGTAAACCCCTGTTATTTGAGCTAGTTTTAAACGTTTAGGAAGTTCTTTATTACTTTTTATACTTGAAATAATAATTACTTTTTTACAATAAATAATTTTACTCATTTCTTGCACCATTATGCCACCAAAAGAAACACCAACCAATATCGGATTTTCGTGTTTAATAGTTTTGCACATTCGAGCAGCATACTCTTCAATGCTTTCATTTATTGATGTTGGCAATAACCAATCTATAAAGTGGAGCTCAACGTCATTTTCTGGCAAAGAAATGTGCTCAAATATTTTTGTATCGGCAGCTAAACCTGGCACAAAATATACGTGAGTTTTTACCATTATTCGATAAGGTTCTTGTCAAGTAAAACACCTTCAATAAATTCGTGAATATTAATTAACTCATCAGGAATATCTTTCCATAAACGAATTTTTACTTGTTTGTTATTATGGATTATAAATGTGCTTGGTAAATCAGATATTTTGGTGTTGTCGTAAACAGTTTTAAATTTACTAAAATCACTGCTATCAAACATATCATTAAGTTTTTTAAATTTTTCATCAGAAAGTTTAAACTCATGAATTCCTTTTTTAAGTACGTATTCGATTCCGTTAAAGGTAACATTACCTTTTTTATCAATAGTAACATTGTAAACGGCACAGTCTCCAAAACAAGGTGTTTTTCGAATATTAACAAGTGTATTTTCTTTTTTAATTAACTCGTTTTTTTTTACTTTAGGTTTATCAATTATTTTTTCTACAACTATTTCTTTTTCGATAGGTTTAGGCTCTTTTTTTAATTCTTTTTTAGGAGTGCTACAAGCTAAGTTTAAAGCAAAAAGTAATATTAGTGCGTATTTCATAATTTTATTTTAAAGTAGTTTTAAAAACTATTCACAATTTAAGCAATAACTTGGTTTTTCACAAAGTTAAAACGAACTAAACCATCCTCGTCAATTTCGGTTAAAGAAACAGTATGTAGTGTATTTACCAATTCCGGATTCCAAGGTGTTTTTACTTTTACATAATTCTGAGTAAATCCGTGAATGTAACCTTCCTTGTTTTCGCTTTCAAAAAGCACCGTTAACGTATTTCCTATTTGGGTTTCATAAAAAGCTCTACGTTTTTTAACCGATAAGCCACGTAACATTTTACTTCGTTTTGCACGTACATTTTTTGCAACTACACCATTCATTTCAACAGCTTCTGTATTTGGTCTTTCAGAATAGGTAAATACATGTAAATACGAAATATCCATTTCGTTTAAATAGTTATAGGTTTCTAAAAATAATTCATCTGTTTCACCAGGGAAACCAACAATAACATCTACACCGATACAAGCATTTGGCATAACTTCTTTTATCCTAGTAACTCTATTTGTGTAGGTTTGCGTTAAATAACGACGCTTCATCTTTTTTAACAATTCGTCAGATCCGGATTGTAACGGAATGTGAAAATGCGGAACAAAAGTGTTAGATTTAGAAACAAAATCGATTGTTTCATCTTTTAATAAATTAGGTTCGATAGAAGATATTCGTAAACGGTGAATTCCGTCTACCTTATCTAATTCTTTGACCAATTCTAAAAAAGTATGTTCGTGTTTTTTGTTTCCAAACTCACCTTTACCATAATCACCAATATTCACACCTGTTAAAACTATTTCTTTAATTCCTTTTTCTGAAATTTCTTTAGCATTTTTTAAAACGTTCTCTAAAGTGTCAGATCTAGAAATTCCTCGTGCTAACGGAATCGTACAATAGGTACATTTGTAATCACAACCGTCTTGTACTTTTAGGAAGGCACGCGTACGGTCGCCAATAGAGTAGGCGCCTACATAAGAGTCGGCTTCTTCAATTTCGCACGAATGTACTTCGCCAATATCATTTTTAGTTAAATCGTTGATGTAACTGGTAACGTTAAATTTTTCGGTAGCACCTAAAACTAAATCCACACCATTAACATTGGCTAATTCTTCAGGTTTTAATTGCGCATAACAACCTACACCAATTATAAAAGCATCCTCATTTTGTTTTAAAGCTGATTTTACAATCGATTTAAAACGTTTGTCAGCATTGTCAGTAACAGAACATGTATTAATTACATATATAGCTGCTTTTTCATTAAACTCAACTCGTTCAAAACCTTCAGAAACAAAATTTCTAGCAATAGTAGAGGTTTCAGAAAAATTTAATTTACATCCTAAAGTGTAAAAAGCTACTTTTTTATCTACGTTCATTCTTTTAATATCCTTAATAAAAAACAAAAGTCTTGTGTAGGTCTTTAATTTTTTAGAAGTTCGTATGGTGTATTTTTATAAATCTGTTTTAGACAGTATTTATCAACTGCAAAATTACAATTTATTCATGATTTTTGAAACCGAAAGATTACGCATTAGAAAACTTCTTTTAACTGACTTAAAACCTTTTTTTAAGTTAGAAAGTAACCCTGTAGTTTTACAATACGCAACAGGTGAAATTAAAACAATTGTTGCGTGTGAAATAGAGCTTAAAGATTTGATGAATAAGTATGATAAGCCCAAAAATGATTTTTGGATTTATGCAATCGAACGAAAAACGGATAAGAAATTGATAGGAACTGTTGCCTTGGTAAAAGACAATGTAGATGATGAAATAGGATATCGATTTATTCAAGAATATTGGGGCAAAGGATATGCAACAGAAATTTGTGAAGGATTAATTTCTTATTGTAAATTTGTAGGAATGAAAAAGATTGTAGGTTATGTAGTTGATGAAAATATAGCTTCAGCTAAAATATTAAAACGATTTAATTTTACCGAAGTAAAGAAATTTATAAGTGAAGATATTGGCTTACCTGAAACAAAATACGAATTAATTTTATGATAGTAGATTCATTAACAGTACCATATTACGCGGTTATTTTTACAACTATATTGTCTGATAATCAAAAAGGGTATAACGATATGGCTAACACAATGGAAGAGCTAGCAAAACAGCAAGAAGGTTATTTAGGTATTGAATCTGCCCGCTCTGAAGTTGGAATTACGGTTTCATATTGGAGAAGTTTAGAGGCAATTACAAAATGGAAAAATAATTTACAGCATGCAGAAGCTAGAGAAAAGGGAAGAGAAAAATGGTATCAAAAATACCAACTCCGAATTTGTAAAGTAGAGCGTGAATATGGGTTTGAAAATAAAAATAACTAAATGTATGCGACAATATCTAAGGTTTTAAGTGCTTTTTTAAAACAAAGAACTATTTTTAAATACGGATTTAATATTTCGCCAATGTATCGTAGATCGACCGGTAAAATTATTGAAGTATCTGATGATTTGTTTAATGTAAAAGTTAAAATTCCTATTAGTTATAAAAATAAAAACTATGTAGGTTCTATTTTCGGAGGAAGTTTATTTTCAGCAACCGATCCTGTTTTTATGATTCAGTTAATGAATATTTTAGGAAACAATTATGTAGTTTGGGATAAAAGTGCCAATATTAAATTTAAAAGACCTGTAAAATCAAATTCGTATGCTGATTTTATTTTTTCTGAAGAGGAGATTCAGCAAATAAAAGAACGAGTAAAAGTTGCCAAAGAGATAGATTTACAAAAAGATATTAAAATAACAAATAAAGATGCTTCAACGATATATGCTGAAGTTTCTAAAATCATATACATTGCAGATAAATCATATTATAAAAACAAAAGGAAGAAAAAGTAATATTCTTATTTTAATAGCTCTTTTTATAGGCTTTTACTCCTGTTCTAAAGAAATAAGTTCTTTTTCAGAAGCACAAGTTTTTCGGTATAACGAACATTCAAATATTACCTCTCTAGATCCTGCATTCGCAAAAGATCAACGTAATATTTGGGCGGTAAATCAGTTATTTAATGGTTTGGTTCAGCTAGATGATAGTTTGCATGTACAACCTGATATCTCTAAAAACTGGACGATTTCTGAAGACGGAAAAACATATAAGTTCAATCTACGAAAAGATGTTAAATTTCATAAACACATATTGTTTGGAAAAGATTCCACAAGAAATGTAACGGCTCATGATTTTGAGTATTCATTTAATAGATTATTAGATAAAAAAGTAGCCTCTCCAGGAGGTTGGGTTTTGCAAAACGTAGCAGATTTTAAAGCAGAAAACGATTCGCTTTTTACAATCAATTTAAAACAACCTTTTCCACCTTTTTTAGGATTGTTGGCAATGAAATACTGTTCGGTAGTTCCGAAAGAAGCAATAGCTTATTTTGGTAATTCTTTTAGAGCAAACCCAATTGGCACGGGGCCTTTTAAATTCAAACTATGGGTAGAAAACACGAAGTTAGTATTGCGTAAAAATCCGTTGTTTTATGAAAAAGATATAGTAGGAAACTCATTGCCATATTTAGAAGCCGTTGCAATTACTTTTTTACCCGACAAGCAGAGTGAGTTTTTGCAATTTATTCAAGGGAATCTCGATTTTATGAAAAGTTTAGATGCTTCTTATAAAGACGATATTTTAAACACAGACGGAACTTTAAAAGAAAAATATGTTGGTAAGATTAAGATGGAAACCGGCGCATATTTGAATACTGAATATTTAGGGATTTATTTAGATGGTGAAAATGAACAGCCAACGAAGTCAAAATTAATCAGGCAAGCTATAAATTACGGATTTGATCGTGTGAAAATGATTAAATTCTTAAGAAACGGAATTGGTACACCTGCTACAAGTGGATTTATACCAAAAGGGTTGCCATCGTTTAATAACCAGAAAGGATATTCATACCAGCCAGAAAAAGCGGCTGCGTTGGTTTCGGAGTATGTAAAGATAACAGGAAATAAAAACCCTGAAATTACGATTACTACCAATGGTAATTATTTAGATTTATGTGAGTTTATACAACGGGAGTTACAAAATATAGGATTACAAACTAAAGTTGATGTAATTCCGCCTTCAACTTTACGGCAAGGAAAATCAAGTGGAAAACTGCCTGTTTTTAGAGCAAGTTGGATTGCTGATTATCCAGATGCAGAAAATTATGTCTCGTTATTTTACGGTAAAAATTTTACACCTAACGGACCAAATTACACGCATTTTAAGAATGAGGAATTTGATAATTTATATGAGAAATCAATAAAAGAAGTTGACGTTAAAAAAAGACACAAACTATATCAGCAAATGGATGGTATTATTATCGAAGAAGCTCCCATTGTTCCGTTATATTATGACGAAGTAATTCGTTTCAGTCAAAAAAACATTCAAGGATTAGGAATTAATCCGGTTGATTTACTGAATTTAAAAAGAGTGCGTAAAGATTAAAATCAGCTATAAATAAAAAGACACCGTTTAGATTATCTAAACGGTGTCTTTTTATTTATACATCTTCGATTAAGAAACCAACGATTTTATTTTGTTTTTTATTGTTTGTTTAATGTCTTTTGGGTACGAACGTTTTCCGTGAAAAACATCTGCCATTGCTTCGCTAAAACGTTGTCCGTATTTTTTTAATAAAAGATTACGGATAGTTTTTTGCTCGTAAAACCACTTAGAAAGCCATAAACCAGTGTTAAGTTCTGGTAGTAATTTTTCGCCTAATTTATCAAGGTATAATTCCTTAGCAAGTTTATCGTTTAGGTTACTTTCAATTATTGCTTCAGCAGCTAATTTACCGCTATAAATAGCGTTTGAAATACCTTCAGCAGTAATAGGATCGGCAAAACCAGCAGCATCTCCAATTAAAAACACGTTGTTTTTTACAAAACCATCAGTTCTTGGTGCTACAGGAATTTGAAATCCGTGTTGAGATTCGCTAATAACATTAGTAATACCAAGTGTTTCCATATACTCTTGGTAAAATTTCTTTAAATTTATTTTTGTTCTTCTTGCAGATGCAACACCTATTGATAAGTGGTTTTTCTTAGGGAAACTCCATGCGTAACCATATGGTATAGCGTCAATATCAAATCTTACTTCATCTTTTAATCTATTAAAGTCGTCTTCAGAAACTTCTACTTCATATTCTAAAGCAGGTATTAATTTTCGAGTATCTTCTTTCCACCCGGCCATTTTTGCAGTAGGGCTTAAAGCACCGTCTGCAGCAATTATAAACTTAGCAGAAAGCTCGCCTTGAGACGTTTTTAAAGTGATTTTATCATCAGAAAAATGCAATTCATTTAACTTATGATTCTCTAGTAGCGTAACACCAAGTTCCTTTGCTTTTTTTACAATTAAATGATCAAAAGAATCTCTCATAATCATAGTAACCGTAGGGTCTTTTCTATGTGTTTGAAAGTGTAATGTTTCACCTAAGTAAATATCAATCGTATGAAATTCACGTTCAACAACAGAAGAAATATCAAAAGGTAAATCATTACGGCCCCTAAAAACAAATCCACCTCCACAAGTTTTATAGCGAGGTAATGTTTCTTTTTCTATTATAACAGTCGAAATACCTTTCTTAGCCAAGTGAAAAGCAGTTGAAGCCCCAGAAGGGCCACTACCTATAATGGCTACATCAAAATGTTGCATAAGTTTTTTTTTTGAGTCGCAATATACACATTACTTCCAATTAAAATGTGTAGTAAAGTAATGGTTTTTGGTCGATTAAAATGAATTAATTAATATCAAAAAATAACATTATTAGATTTAATATATTTGTTAACCTATTAAACAACTAAATTAATGAAAAAAGTTTATTTATTACTATTGATCTTAGTATCAATTACAGTAGCTGCTCAACAAAAACTAGATTTATCGTATTACTTACCAACCGATGTTTCGTATGCTAAAAATATACCAACACCAAAATCAGTTATTGGTCATGAAGTAGGCGAGTGGCATATTACACACGATAAGTTGGTGGAATATATGAAAGCCATAGCAAAAGCTTCTGATAGAGTTTCTTTTGATGATAGAGGGAAAACATATGAGGGAAGACCATTGTTATTGTTAACAATTACTTCTTCTAGAAACCAACAGAATTTAGAACAAATAAGAAAGCAACATATAAAAGCGACAGATGATGCTTCGCTAGATGTTTCAAAGCAACCAATTGTTGTTTATCAGGGTTTTTCTATTCATGGAAATGAACCAAGCGGAACAAACTCTGCATTAGCATCTGCTTATTATTTGGCGGCAGCCGAAGGAGTTAAGATTGATGAATTACTAGAGAATACAATTATTCTGTTCGATCCTTCTTTAAATCCTGATGGGTTGCAGCGTTTTGCATATTGGGCAAATACGAATAAGGCAGACAATATAAATCCTGACCCTAATGATAGAGAATATCACGAAGTTTGGCCTGGCGGAAGAACAAATCATTATTGGTTTGATATGAACCGTGATTGGTTGCCAGTTCAGTTGCCAGAAAGTACTGCAAGAATAGCTTCTTTTCATAAATGGTTACCAAATATTTTAACCGATCATCATGAAATGGGAACCAACTCGAGTTTCTTTTTTCAGCCGGGAATTCCGAGTAGGACGAATCCGTTAACGCCACAGATGAATCAGGATTTAACCAAAGAAATTGCAACCTATCATGCAAAAGCTTTTGATAAAATCGGATCTACGTATTATTCAGAAGAAAGTTTTGATGATTTTTATTACGGAAAAGGATCAACATTCCCAGATATTAATGGAAGTATTGGTATTTTGTTTGAACAAGGAAGTTCTCGCGGACATGCGCAAGAGAATGAAAACGGTATATTAACCTTTCCGTTTACAATTCGAAATCAATTTACAGCTACTTTATCAACTTTAGAAGCAGCTAAAAATATGCGCGTAAAAATCTTAAAATATCAACAAGGTTTTTATAAAAAATATAGAAATTCAGGAGAAAACAAAGCTATTGTTTTTGGTGATGAAAAAGATGCTGTAAAAACGTATCATTTAGCAGCAGTTTTAAAAAAGCATCAAATAAAAATACACGAATTAAAAGCGGATTTTACATCAAAAGGAAAAAACTTTAAAAAAGGTTATAGTTACGTTGTGCCAATGAATCAGAAAAATAACCGATTGGTAAAAGCAATGTTTGATGTTCGAACAACTTTTAAAGACAGCTTATTTTACGATGTTTCTGCATGGACATTCAATCACGCCTTTGGTGTAGATTTTGCAGATAATGTTTCGTTATCAAAAGCAGGAGAAGAAATTATTGATTTAAAGAAAAAAGAGGGAACAATTAAAAATCAAAGTAGTATTGGATATTTGTTTTCTTGGAATGAATATGAAACTCCGAAAGCGTTAAATGCAATTTTAGAAAACGGATTGCGTGCGAAAGTGGCAATGAAGCAGTTTAAAAATAATGGAGAGTCGTTTGATTACGGAACTATTTTTATTCCGGCTCAAAATCAGAAATTAAACAACTCAGAATTATATCAATTTTTAAATAAAATAGCCGTTAATAATCATATCGAAATCAAAGGTGTTGCTACGGGATTAAATGACGGAATTGATTTAGGAAGCAGGAATTTTAGAGCAATAAAACCACAAAAAGTGGCAATGTTAGTAGGTAGCGGAATGACGAGTTACGATGCTGGTGAAATTTGGCATTTATTAGACCAGCGTTTTGAAATGAAATTAACAAAGTTAGATGTTTCGTATGCTTCAAGAATAAGCTTAGAGAAGTATACAACGATTGTTGTGCCAAATAGTTATTCTGTAGATAAAAAACTAGAGGGAAAATTAAAAATTTGGGTGCGAAATGGCGGTGTTTTAATAGGTTATAGAAATGCTGTTAATTGGTTATCAAATAAAAAGTTTATCAATTTAAAATTTAATAAAACAAAAATAGATACGGTTGAAAATATATCGTTTGAAAATAAATCGTTACAATCAGGTGCACAGGTAATCGGAGGTGCAATTTTTGAAGCGAAAATTGATCGATCACACCCTGTAAATTTTGGGTATAAGAATGATAAAATAGCATTATTTAGAAATACACGTCAGTTTATTCAGCCAGACAAAGAGAGTTATAATAATCCGATACAGTATACCGATAGCCCTTTATTGAGTGGTTATGTATCTAAAGAAAACTTAAAGGTGTTAAAAAATACGGTTCCGTTTAAAGTTAATAGATTAGGGTCAGGTAGGGTTATTGTTTTTACTGATAACACCAACTTTAGAGCTTTTTGGTTTGGAACAAACAAGTTATTAATGAATGCTATTTTCTTCGGGAAGTTAATGTAGAGATTAGTAGTTTTTTAATTATTAAAAAATAGAAACTCGCTATTAGCGGGTTTTTATTGTAACAAAACAGAAAGATAAACGTCTTTATAGTAGATTAATAAATTATAAAATAAATGAGTTTACTAAGAGTATTATTAGCAGTTTTCTTTCCGCCGTTGGCAGTGATAGGTAAGGGGTGTGGTTCAATTATAATTGTATTCCTACTAACTTTATGTGGTTGGGTGCCAGGTGTTATTGCAGCGCTGATAATATTGAATAAACCAAATTAAAAAAATAATGTGACTTATCATTAAGTTTTGTGTCTAACTAATTAGAAAACAAACTTATAATAATATGATTTACATTTTTATTACCCTGCTTACTGTCATTTCTTACAATTATATAATTAAATCAGACAACAAAAAAATGAGTAAGATATTCTGCAAGGTTAAGAATAGAAAAACATTTAAGTAGAATACATATCTCCCCCCTTGTGTATTTCTCTTGTTTATATTATTTAAAAAAAAAAGCGCTCATTGAGCGCTTTTTTTAGTTTAAAACTTCTTCTATGATTTTACCTGTAGAACCATTTGGAAATTCAATTTGAAGTAAATTAGAAATTGTAGGGGCAATATCTATAATTTCATATTTTTTCTTAGAAGCACCTTGTTTGATTCCGTTACCATAAAAAATAATTGGTATATGAGTGTCATATGAATAACCAGATCCATGAGTTGTACCTTTTTTAGGGTAGCTAATTATTGATGGACTTGGAACTAATAAAATATCACCAGAAAATTTTTGATTATAACCGTTTTGTAATGAGTTTAAAATTCCAGAGGTAAATGAAGTGGTTTGTAAAGTTCTTGCAGTTACCGCTTTGTATATATCTTTATAGTTAATTACTTCATCAGCTATTTTTTGAGCAATTGTATTTGCTTCTAAATTAAGTTCTTCAATTTTGTCTTTATTTAAGAAAATTTGAAAATTTGAAATGTTTTCAACTAACATATCCGAATTAAAGTGTTTTTGTGTGATTGTATTTACAAAAGCTCTAAATTTTTTATAGCTAAAATAATTTGCAGGAATTTTAACCGACTGTAAATATGATGGAGTTTGCACAGCAGCATGATCTGCAGTTAAAAATAAAGTGTAGTTACCTTTGCCAACTTGAGTATCTAAAAACTGAAATAAGTTAGCGAGATCTTTATCTAAACGTAAATAAGTATCTTCGGTTTCTTTAGAGGCAACACCAAATTGATGTCCAACATAATCAGTTGATGAGTAACTAATCGTTAAAAAATCTGTGTATGCTGATTGGCCTAGTTTTTCGCCTATAATCGTAGCTTTAGCAAAATCGGTAGTCAAAGAGTTTCCAGCAGGAATTGCCTTTATAATACTATAATTGTTGTTTTTGCTTTTTATATTTGGAATGTCATGTGGAAAAACAGGTTTTTCTTCTCCTTTAAAAGGCATTTCAAAATTATTATCATCTGCAATACTTTCTGTATAGGTGTTAATATCGTAAAGTGTTTCCCAGGGTTGTGATAAATAATTATCAACAATTTTGGAATTATTGAATTCTTGTACCCAATTAGGAAGTTTATTCATGTAGTATGAAGAGCTAATCCAGTCTCCTTTACTTCCACCATCAAACCAATAGGCTGCATTAGCTGTATGTCCAGCAGGTAAAATAGCAGAACGATCCTTAATGGCAATACCAATCGTTTTACCATTCATGTTTTGTGCTAATCTTAATTGATCAGTCATTGTAGTAGTTAGCATTCTGTATGGCGATTTTTTTCCACCATCACCATCGTTTCCTATTGTTTTGTAATTTTTATCATCAACACAGTAAATGGTTTCTTTTAAGTATTTATCATACCAGTTATTACTAATTATAGCATGATTTACAGGTGTTGTGCCTGTATAAATAGAAGCATGACCAACTGCGGTATATGTAGGTATATAGTTATAATGTGCATTTTCTAACGAAAAACCACTGTTTAATAAACGATTAAAACCATCGGAACCGTATTTGTTAGCGAAACGAGTAAGATAATCATAACGCATTTGATCAATAACAACGCCTATAACTAGTTTTGGTTTTTTAGTAGCCTTTTCTTTAAGAGTAATAAAACTACATAAACAAATGATTGCGATAGCAGCTAAAGAGAGTAACTTTTTCATTCTAATTTTTAAAATTGATAAAATCAAAGGTAAGTAAATGAACACTAAAACGGATATTAAAGTGAAGAGTTAACGCTTTTTTAATACTTTAGCAAAAAAGAAAAATAGATTAGTTTAATGAACTACATTGAGCATATAGGTAAGTATTTCGCAATGCTAAAACAAGTTTTTACCAAACCGCAGCGAGCGCGTGTTTTTAGAGAAGCTTTGTTTAGAGAGATAGACGAGTTAGGTCTTAAGTCTCTGGGTATTATAGCTTTTATTTCTTTCTTCATTGGAGGAGTAATAGCTTTGCAAACAGCATTAAATTTAGAAAGCCCTTTTATACCGCGGTCCTTAATAGGTTTTGCGGCTAAGCGTTCTATAATATTAGAGTTTGCACCTACATTTTGTTCTATTATTTTGGCAGGAAAAGTAGGGTCGTATATTACGTCAAGCATAGGAGCGATGAGAGTTACTGAGCAGATAGACGCCTTAGAAGTAATGGGAATAAACTCTTTAAATTACTTAGTGTTGCCTAAAATAATTGCTACGGTATTCTTTTACCCTTTTTTAATAGTTCTTGGAATGTTTTTAGGAATTTTTGGAGGCTGGTTAGCAGGCGTACTTTCAGGTTTGTTTTCTGGAGTAGATTATATAACAGGCGTACAGATGGAGTTTAATCCGTTTTTATTAACCTATGCAATTATAAAAACATTAATTTTTGCCTTCTTAATAGCTACGGTGCCTTCGTATCATGGTTATTATGTAAAAGGAGGCTCGTTAGAGGTAGGTAAAGCAAGTACACAATCTGTTGTTTGGACAACCGTTCTTATCGTTATCGCTAATTATTTATTAACTCAAATGTTGTTAACATAATGATTGAAGTAAATAACTTATATAAAGGATTTAATGGTGTTGAAATTTTAAAAGGAATTTCAACATCATTTTTACCAGGAGAAACAAGTTTAATTATTGGACAAAGTGGTTCTGGTAAAACTGTTTTCTTAAAATCATTGATTGGGCTACATGTTCCTGAAAGTGGAAACATTATATATGATGGACGTGTAAATACTGAAATGACTATAGACGATAGGAGGAATTTCAGGAAAGAACTAGGAATGGTTTTTCAAGGAAGTGCTTTATTTGACTCACAAACTGTTGAAGAGAATGTAATGTTTCCTTTAAAGATGTTTACAAAGCAGCCTGAAAGTGAGATGTTAGATAGAGTTAATTTTGTTTTAAATCGAGTAAACTTAGATAATTCAAATAAAAAATTCCCAGCAGAATTATCAGGAGGGATGCAAAAACGTGTTGCAATAGCACGTGCTATTGTTATGAATCCTAAATATTTGTTTTGTGATGAACCAAACTCAGGCTTAGATCCGCAAACATCAATTGTAATTGATAATTTAATTCAAGAAATTACTGATGAATATCAAATAACAACCGTTATTAATACGCATGATATGAATTCTGTGATGGAAATAGGAGATAAGATTGTTTTTCTGAAAAACGGAATAAAAGCATGGGAAGGTTCCCATAAAGAAATTTTTAAAACAGATAATCAAGCTGTGGTAGATTTTGTGTATTCATCTAATCTGTTCAAAAAAGTACGTGAAGCGTATTTGTCAGAAAAATAATTTTAGTGTTAAATTATTGTAAAACAAGGTACTAAAATTAGTATTGATAAATTGATAATTTTTTTCTAAAAAAGGTTTTGTAGAAGTGAAAAAGGTGCGTATATTTGCACCCGCTAAGGAGAAAAATAAATGACCTGGTAGCTCAGTTGGTAGAGCATCTCCCTTTTAAGGAGAGGGTCCTGGGTTCGAGCCCCAGCCCGGTCACAAAAAGCTTTTCTTAATAAGAAAAGCTTTTATTTTTTTCTAAAGCTTTGGGGAGATACCAAAGCGGCCAACTGGGACGGACTGTAACTCCGTTGTCTTACGACTTCGCAGGTTCGAATCCTGCTCTCCCCACTTAAAACCTCAATCTTTTTAGATTGAGGTTTTTTATGCGCTATAAATTTTGAAAGCTCTCATTATTTTAATTACGTAAAACTTATCTTTTGTATAGTATTTTTTGATCTAACTCGCAGGTTTTTAGGGATGTCCGTTTTTTTGATTTTTATTCCTGTTTTTTTATTTAAAAAAAGTTTGTGAAATCGAAAATAGCATCTATATTTGCACCCGCTAAGGAGAAAAATAAATGACCTGGTAGCTCAGTTGGTAGAGCATCTCCCTTTTAAGGAGAGGGTCCTGGGTTCGAGCCCCAGCCCGGTCACAAAAAGCTTTTCTTTATAAGAAAAGCTTTTATTTTTTTTCTAAAGCTTTGGGGAGATACCAAAGCGGCCAACTGGGACGGACTGTAACTCCGTTGTCTTACGACTTCGCAGGTTCGAATCCTGCTCTCCCCACTTAAAACCTCAATCTAAAAAGATTGAGGTTTTTTACATTGAATAAATATTTTGTTTAGCATTTTCAGGATTTTATTAAACATTGTTGTATTATTGTATTATATTAATTATTACATTTATGAAAAATCTATTTTTATTTATCTTTTTGTTACAAGCATTTATATCTGTAGGTCAAGACCAAGGAGTAGTCACAGGTAAGGTAATCGACGAAAAAACAAGAGAAGTGATTCCTTTTGTAAACGTGTTAATTTATGGAACATCTATCGGAACAGCATCTGACGAGGAAGGTAATTTTAAAATATCTAATGTTCCTTTGGGGTATAATAAGTTGCAAGTTTCTTTTATAGGATACGAAACGTTAATTTCAGACGAATATTTAGTAACAAATGATAACGCGCCTTTTGTTGTTGTAAAGTTAAAAGAGAGTAGGACCAATTTAAAAGAGGTAGAAGTAAAGGCTAGCTTATTTAAAAAATCATTAGAAAGCCCACTTTCATTACAATCTTTAGGTGTTGCGGAGATAGAAAAAAACCCAGGAGGAAATAGAGATGTTTTAAAAGTAATTCAATCATTTCCAGGAGTAGCATCAAACCCAGGTTTTAGAAATGATATTATAATTAGAGGAGGAGCAACATCAGAAAATAAGTTTTATTTAGATGGAATTGAAGTTCCTGTAATTAATCATTTTCAAACACAAGGAGCTACTGGCGGGCCTGTAGGAATCATAAACGCTGATTTAATTCGTAAGGTTGATTTTTACTCAAGTGCTTTTCCTGCAAATAGAGGTAATACATTAAGTTCGGTAATAGAGTTTACGCAAAAGAAAGGAAATCCAACGGCTCTTAATACAAGAGCAACTTTAGGAACTTCAGATGCGGGTATAACTCTAGATGGTCCTGTAGGAGATAAAACTACCTTTATGTTTTCTGTGCGTCAATCATATCTTCAGTTATTATTTAAGTTAATTAAACTTCCGTTTTTACCAACCTATAATGATTTTCAGCTAAATGTTAATTCACAGTTATCTAAAAATAGTGAGCTATCTATAATTGCATTAGGAGCTATTGATGATTTTGAGCTGAATACATCAGTTAATGATGGGGAAACAGACGAGCAAACGTTAAAAAGCAATAAAGTGTTCTTAAATACGGTTCCTGTAAATCGTCAGTGGAACTATACGATTGGAGCTAGTTATAAATATTTTGCAAATGATGCTACTCATTTATTTGTTTTAAGCAGAAATGAACTAAAGAATACAGCTGTAAAATACTTTATGAATGAAGAAATACCGTCGAATTTATTACTAGATTATGATTCTAAAGAAATAGAAACTAAATTTAGATACGAGAATAACTTTAGTGCTAAAAATGATTATAAAATAAACATAGGGACCAATTTAGAAAAAGCGACATACATTAACAATACCTATAGAAAAGTAGCCAATTCAGATGGCGTTTTTGAAGATATATTTAACGCAGAAATTGATTTTATAAAATACGGCGTATTTGGTCAAGTTTCAAAAGGATATTTAAACAATAAATTAGGAGTTTCTTTTGGGTTTAGATTTGACGGAGTTGATTATAATAGTGAAATGAAAAATATTTTAAATCAATTTTCACCAAGACTTTCTTTAAGTTATAATCTTACTGATAAATTATCTTTAAATTCATCAGTAGGTCGTTACTATCAACTACCGTCTTATACAGTTTTAGGTTTTAAAAATAATACAGGTGACTTTGTAAATAAACAAGGTTTGAAATATATACAATCTGATCATTTTGTAAGCGGATTAGCATACAATCCAAACACAAGTTCTAAAATCACTCTAGAAGGTTTTTACAAAGCCTATAGTAATTATCCTTTTTCAGTAAGAAATCAAATAAGTTTGGCAAATTTAGGGGCAGATTTTGGAGTGGTAGGTAATGAAGAAGTTGTATCTAATTCTAAAGGAAGAGCGTACGGATTTGAGGTACTTGCTCAGAAAAAATCATATAATGGATTATACGGAATAGCATCTTACACTTTTGTAAGAAGTGAATTTAAAAATACACTAGGTAATTATATTCCGTCTACTTGGGATAACAAACACCTAATAACGATAACTGCAGGTAAAAAATTAAAAAGAAACTGGGAAGTAGGTGCTAAGTTTAGATTAGTTGGCGGTAGACCTTATACACCTTACGATAGAGATGCTTCTTCATTAAAAGAAAACTACGATGTTGTAAACAGTGGTATTTTAGATTACACAAAGTTAAATGATCAACGTTTTGATAGTTACACGCAGTTAGATGTTCGGGTAGATAAAACATGGTTTTTAAAAAAAGTAGCTATTAATTTATATGTTGATATTCAGAATATTTATGCAAGTAGCTCAAATCAGCAGCCGTATTTATTACCAATAGAAGATGAAAACGGTAGAGTTTCAGATCCTAGCGATAATTCAAGATATCTGTTAGAAGAAATTGAAAATACGTCAGGAAGAGCTTTGCCTAGAATAGGTGTAATTGTAGATTTTTAGCAGTTTGAAATTTTTAATGTTATTATAAAAACTGTAAATTGCTCTATTAATAAAATTCACACATGAAAAATTTATTTATAGGAGCCGCTTTTAGCGTTTTAAGTATTTGTGCTATTGCAGCTCAAGAATATGAGTTTAAAACGATAAAGGATATCGAAAACACGCAAGTAAAAAGCCAAGGAAATACGGGTACTTGTTGGAGTTTTTCTACAACGTCATTTTTAGAGTCTGAAATTATTCGGTTAACAGGTAAAAATATCGACTTATCAGAAATGTATACCGTTCGTAATACGTATTCAGATAAAGCAAGCAATTATTTATATAGGCAAGGGAAAGCACAGTTTAGTGAAGGTGGTTTAGGGCATGATGTTATTAATTCTGTTGCGAGATACGGGTTAGTGCCAGAGCAAGTTTTCTCTGGATTAGATGTAGGTCAAGAATCACATAATCACGCTGAGGTTGTAGCTGTTTTAAAATCGATGCTAGATGCGTATATTAAAAATCCGGCTAATGAGTTAAGTCCGAAATGGAAAAAAGCAACAGAAAGTGTTTTAGATGTTTATTTAGGGGAAAATAAAACAAAGTTCGAGTTTGAAGGTAAAGAGTATACGCCAAAAAGTTTTGCTGAGTACGTGAAAATAACCCCGTCAAATTACGTAACAATTACTTCTTTTAAGCATGCTAAAATGTATGAAGATTTTGTTTTAAATATTCCTGATAATTTTTCAAACGGGTCGTTTTATAATGTTCCTTTAAATGAATTGGTTACTGTAACAGAAAATGCTTTAGAAAAAGGTTTTACGGTTGAATTAGACTGTGATGTTTCTG
Source organism: Tenacibaculum sp. SM2510 (assembly GCF_057002845.1). NCBI lineage: Bacteria > Pseudomonadati > Bacteroidota > Flavobacteriia > Flavobacteriales > Flavobacteriaceae > Tenacibaculum > Tenacibaculum sp. SM2510. The sequence goes on along the minus strand of NZ_CP192703.1, from coordinate 971,376 downwards.
AAAAAACATTTTCATCAAAAAACGGAGTAGCATTTATACCTGCTAGTAGTTTAGATAGTGAGAAGGGATTAAAAGAAATTGTAAAAGAAAAAAAGATAACGCCAAATTTCCGTCAATCAGAATTCGAAAATTTTAATACTACAGACGATCACTTAATGCACATTGTAGGTTTGGTTAAAGATGAGCAAGGAAATAAGTATTTTAAAGTGAAAAATTCTTGGGGAAGAAAGCAAGGAAACAACGGATATGTATACATGTCTATTCCTTATTTTAAATTAAAAACTATTTCTGTCTTAGTTCATAAAGATGGTATGTCAAACGATTTAAGAAAGAAATTGAAAATCAATTAATTTGATCCTATAATTAGAAGAATATAAAGCTCAAAGAAACCTCTTTGAGCTTTTATTATTTTTATAAAATAAATAAGGAATTTTGTATCTTTCGCAAGTTATAAAAACAATTTAAATGGAGGAGAAAATAAATCAGGAAGAAAGTGTAGAGCAATCTAAACAAGCAATTCAAGAAGATGCGAAGGGTTTGTGGGAGAGTTCTAAAAAGTTTATTGTTGAGTTATTAGATTTTCGAGAAGACACCGATCAAGAGGAAACAATTGAAGCGATAAAAGTTGATATTCCGTTTAAAGGAGCAACAGCTTGGATTTTAATATGCTCAATATTTGTGGCTTCTATAGGTTTAAATGCAAACTCTACAGCAGTTGTAATTGGTGCCATGTTAATATCACCTCTAATGGGGCCTATTTTAGGAATAGGAATGTCTATTGCTATAAACGATATTGATACATTAAAAAAGTCATTGATCAACTTAGCAACGATGATTGTGTTGAGTTTATTAACCGCGTTTTTCTTTTTCTTTCTATTTCCATTAAAAGAAGATACGTCTGAATTATTAGGTAGAGTAAAACCAGATATTAGAGATGTATTAATCGCCTTTTTTGGAGGTTTAGCTTTAATTATAGCACGAACAAAAAAAGGAACAATAGCTTCTGTTATTTTTGGAGTTGCAATTGCAACAGCATTAATGCCACCTTTATGTACAGCAGGTTATGGTTTGGCAATTGGTAATTTCGATTACTTTTTTGGTGCCATGTATTTATTTATTATTAACACCATATTTATAGCATTAGCAACATTTTTAGTGTTAAAATTATTAGGGTTTACAATGATTCGTTACGTAAATTCTGTAAAAAGAAAACGAATTGCTCGTTTAGCATCTTTTGTAGCCTTTTTAGTTATGGTACCTGCGGTATTTACGTTTATCAGTGTTTATAAAGAAAGCGTTGTAAATGCAAGTTATAAGAAGTTTTTAAAAGAGAAAATAGAGTCTAATAAAGATTTATGGTTGCAAAGAGAAAAAATTCATAGAGATACTAAAAAAGTAAACTTGTTCTTTAATGGAGATGTAACTGATGCAACAGAAACCTTTTTAAGAAATGAATTAAAAACCTATGCAAAGTTAGACACTTACGAGTTGGTAATAAATGAAAACAAAGCACGTAGTGTAGATAGAGTAGTAGATGCTTATGATAGAGCAATTACTGATTTAGATTTAAAAGATAATATAATAAAAGGCTTACATCGCGAAATTGAAGATTTAAAAAGCACAATTTCAAGGTTAAATACTAATATAGAGCAAAACGCTTTAGATAGAGATAAAAATAGTGTGCCATTTAGTAAAGTAGCAAAAGAAGCTAAAATTAGATTTAATGATATTAAAGAAATCAGTTTTTCTAAAAAATTGTCTTCTAAAGATTTTATAAAGGTTGATACAATTCCTGAATTATCAGTAAGGTGGAACCCTAAACTGGCAGATTCAATTGTGAAAAAGAACGAAAAAGAACTTAAAACATGGTTGCAAAAAGAACTTAAATTAAAGATTACTTTAGTGAAGTAAAAACAATCCATTTCAAACAAAAAACCGAGCAAGTGCTCGGTTTTTTGTTTTGCTTAAAAGAAATGTTTATAATTTATTAAGGTATAAGCTTTTTATAATTCCATCAGAAAGTCCGATTTTAGGGACAAATATTTTTCTAGCTCCGCTCCATTTCATAGCAGAAAGATAAATTTTAGTTGCAGGGACAATAACATCTGCTCTATCAGGATTTAAACTTAATTCAGAAATTCGATCACTATAACTCATCTTTTTTAAGAATTGATACTGAGCATTTAAGTATATGTAAGAAATTGGTTTACCAATGTCTCTACCCGACATTTTAAATATTTTATTAATGTTTCCGCCAGAACCTATTAAAGAAATACGTTTATATATTTTAGTATTTCCTTCAATCCATTCTTGTACTTCTTTGAAAATGGCTTTGTTTTCTGTTTTTTTATTGTTGATTAATCGCACAGTACCTATTTTAAAAGATTTCGATTTAACAATTCTTCCTTTAGAAAACAAGGTGAATTCTGTACTACCACCACCAACATCAACATAAAGGTATGTTAAATCTGATTCTATTAATTGACTTAAGTCGGTAGCAAATATAATGGCAGCTTCTTTTTTACCATCAATAATATCAATCTCTATACTGGTTTTTTTAAAAATAGTATTAACGACTTCGGTTCCGTTCTTGGCTTCTCTCATTGCTGAGGTGGCACAGGCTTTGTATCTTTCAACACCATGAACCTTCATAAGTAATTTAAAAGCTTCCATTGCATCAACCATTCTGTTGGTGTTTTCTTCAGAAATAACACCGGAAACAAAAGAGTCTGTTCCTAAACGAATAGGAACCCGAACTAATGATGATTTTTTAAATTGAGGTTCTTTATTTTTTTCTTCAATAACATTTGCTATTAAAAGTCTTACAGCATTCGAACCTATATCTATCGCACCGTATTTTTTAATTTTCAAACTATATAGATTTATCTATGGTTTTTAGGAAATTCTACTAAACTAGTACTTCCTTTTTTTATATTTTTCCAATGTTTTTCTTCAAACTGAATACCAACTACACCACAAGTAGATACGTGAGCAATAGGCTTATCGCCAAATTTATTTACAAAACTATTAATTCCGTGGTCATGACTAAATATAATAGCACTGTCAAAACTATCATCTAAAGCTTTTACAGTTTTTACTAAATACCCATCGCTAAAACTATATAACTGACGTTTTATTTTAAGGTTAGCAAGAGGGTATTTAAAGTTTTCGCAAAAAATAACAGCAGTATGTAGTGCCCTGTTAGCACTACTAGATACAAATACATCTGGTCTTTTTATTTCTTTAGATAGGTATTTCGATAAAAGATGTGCGTCTTTAATACCGCTTTCTTTTAAAGGTCTATCAATATCTTCTATACTTTCGTACTTCCAAGAAGATTTTGCGTGGCGAACAATATAAAGTGTTTTCATTTAATTTTTAATAGCTGTGTAAATATAAAACTAAGGAGCTAAACGTTCAAGTTTCCAAGATAAATCTTTTAGCAAGGTATATCTTATACGATCATGCATTCTGTTAGGGCGTCCTTGCCAAAACTCAATAGATATTGGTTTAACCATAAAACCGCCCCAATGTGGTGGTCTTACAATTTCTTTACCGTTAAATTTTTCTGTTGTTTCTTTTAGTTGCTCATTAAGTTCTGCACGAGAAGTAACAACATCACTTTGGTTAGAAGCCCAAGCACCAAGTTTACTTCCGTTGGGCCTTGATTCAAAATAACCATCAGATAAATTTTCTGATAACTTTTCGGCTTTTCCTTTTATAATTATTTGTTGTTCTAAACCAGCCCAGAAAAAAGAAAGACACACGTTGTTGTTATTCAAAATAGCTTTTCCTTTTTCAGAGTTATAATTGGTGTAAAAAATAAAACCTTCCCAAGTGTACTTTTTTAACAATACAATTCTGCTTTTAGGAAAACCATCTAAACCTATTGATGCAATGCTCATTGCGTTAGCTTCATCTACAATTTCAGATGCATCGGCAGTTAAAAACCAATTTCTAAATAATTCAATTGGGTTTTCTGGGCAATTCTCTTTTAAAAGTTCTTGCTTTTCGTAAGATTTTCTATGGTTACTTAAGTCGTGTGACATTGTGATTTTTTATACTATGTAAAAATACAGTTTTCATGAGTTTTACAGCCTTTTATAGTCTTAAATTTTACGAATCCTTATAAATAAAAAGAGTAATTTTTAAGTAAATAGTATTTAATTTCTGATAAAAGAACAATTCATCATTAATTTTATACAGTTCAGTATGACTTTTTGTGTTAAGTTTTAAAAAGGAAGCATTTTTGACCAATCAAATAACAAAACGATGAAAAACTTAGTAGTAATTTTATGTTTATTTATTCAGGGTTCTATAATAGCACAAACCACTATTTCAGGAAATGTAACCGATAAAAAAGGAAATCCGATTGAAGGGGTAAATGTGTATTTAGACGGAACATACGATGGCGGATCTACAAATATTAAAGGATATTTTTCTTTTTCAACATCAGAAAAAGGAGTGAAAACATTAATAGTTTCTTTTATCTCTTTTGAAACATTCTCAAAAGCAGCAGATGTAACTGTACTTAATAAGCTAAAAATTAAATTACGTGAAGATGTAAATACTTTAGATGCTGTAACTATAAACGCCGGAACTTTTGAAGCCGGAGACAATGCAAAAGTAACTGCTTTAAAACCGTTAGATGTTGTAACTACTGCGAGTGCGTTGGGCGATTTTGTAGGTGCTTTACAGACCTTACCAGGAACATCAACAGTTGATGAAGATGGGCGGCTTTTCGTTCGGGGTGGTGATGCCGAAGAAACCCAGATTTTTGTAGACGGAATTAGAGTGTTTAAACCGTACTCGCCATCAGCAAATAATATTCCTTCTCGTGGTCGATTTTCTCCTTTTTTATTTAAAGGAATCACTTTTTCTACGGGAGGTTATTCAGCAGAATACGGACAAGCATTATCGAGTGTATTGTTATTGAATACAACGGATGAAGTGGTTGAAGAAAAAACAGATTTGTCTTTTATGACAGTTGGTTTAGGAGTTGGTAATACACAAGTTTTTGGCAAAAACTCATTAAGTGTTAATGCATCGTATATTAATTTAGCACCGTATCAATCGGCTTTTCCTGACAGAAATACGTGGCATAAACCAGTGCAATCGTTAAGTGGTGAGGCAGTATATCGTTTTAAGTTTAAAAACGAATCGCTATTAAAAGTGTACGGAGCATTTAGTTATACTGATTTTGATTTAACGCAAGAAGATATAAATTATGAAGAAGGTGTGCGCTTCGGATTAACAAACAGAAACTTATATTTTAATAGCTCTTATAAAAATAGTTTTGGTGATGGATGGAAAATTGCCACAGGTGTAAGTTTTACAAATGATCAAGCTACTATTAAAGTAGCTGATGATGAAATTACTGATGAAGAAAACTCAGCACATTTTAAAGTAGCGATGAAGAAACGTTTTTCGAATCGATTTAAATTAAATTTCGGAGCGGAGTATTTTGTCACCGATTTTAAAGAAAATTATAAGAACGTAACTAATGAAACTTATAAATACGGATTTGATAATAATATTTTAGGAACTTATGCAGAGGCTGATATGTTTTTCTCTAAAAAATTAGCATCAAAAATAGGTATTCGTGGTGACTATTCTGAGTTGTTAAATGAGTTTACCATTTCGCCAAGGGCATCTATTGCTTATAAGTCAGGAAAAAACGCACAGTTTTCTTTTGCGTACGGACGCTTTTTTCAGAATCCTAAAAATGATTATTTAAAATTCAACACTGATTTTAAAGCAGAAAACACGTCACATTTTATAGCTAATTATCAATATGTAAAAAACAAACAGATTTTTAGAGTAGAAGGCTATTATAAAAAGTATCAAGATTTAGTGAAATATGACACAGATTCTTTTTTACCAACGACTAATTATTCTAATTTAGGAACAGGTTACGCTAAAGGAATTGATGTTTTTTGGAGAGATAATAAAAGTATAAAAAATACCGATTATTGGATTTCATATTCGTTTTTAGATACGGAAAGAGATTATAAAAACTACCCAACAACGGCTACTCCAAATTTTGCATCGGCACATAATTTATCAGTAGTAGGAAAACATTTTATTAAAGACATGAAAAGTCAAGTAGGGTTTAGTTACAACTTTGCTTCTGGTAGAAATTACACGAATCCGAATGAAACAGGCTTCTTAAATAACAAGACCAAAAATTACAATTCGGTAAGTGTAAATTGGGCGTATTTAATTAGTCAGCAAAAAATATTGTATTTCTCAGTAAATAACGTTTTAGGACATCAGAATGTATTTGGTTATAATTATAAAAACACACCAAATATGAACGGTGTTTTTGATAGGCAAGCAATTGTGCCTAATGCAGATCGGTTTTTCTTTGTTGGTTTCTTTTGGACAATTAGCGATAATAAGAAAGACAATCAATTAGATAATTTGTAATTAAATAGAAAAAGTACAGTTGAGTAATAAAAAACAACAATTCGGCGCTATTCTTGATAAAAAGAGAAAGAAAGTCAAGATATTTGAATCATCAATAAAAAAACAAAAACAATGCAGAAAATCATTTTAACAGCAATAATCATTTTAAGTGGAGTTTTAGGTTCTGTAGCTCAAGAAAAACAGACAATTACTTTAGAGTTCAGTGGAATGAAATCAGACAAAGGAGATTTATATATCGCTTTATATAACTCTGAAGATTCTTTCTTAAAGAAACCTTTAAAAGGAACCGTTGTAAAAGTTATTAATAAAAAAGCAACAGTAATATTAAATGATATAGCAATAGGAACTTACGCTGTTTCTGCCTTTCACGATGAAAATGATAACAAAAAAATGGATACAAATTTTTTCGGAATACCGAAAGAACCAATAGGTATTTCTAATAATGCGACAGGTTTTATGGGACCGCCAAAATATAAAAATGCAAAGTTTGAAGTATCTAAAAATATAAAACTATCAATTAAGATAAACTAAAAAGATGAAAAAAATAATCACATTACTAGTATTACTATTAGCTATAAATTTATCAGCGCAAAGTAAATATGAAAAAGGTATGACCAAAGGTTTCGAGCTTTGGCAATCAAACAAAACAACAGAAGCTAGTCAGTTATTTGAACGTATTTCTAAAGCAGAAAAAGAAAATTGGTTACCTCCATACTACGCAGCAACAATTGAAATTATTGCAAGTTTTGGTATAAAGGACGAAACTGTTTTAAAAGCGAAACTTAACAAGGCCCAAGAGTTTTTAGATGCTGCAACAGCTGTTTCACCTAACAACCCAGAAATTTTAATAACACAAGCATTATTAAATACGGCTTACATGGCTTTTGACGGACAGAAATACGGAATGTCAATGTCTATGAAAAACGGAGCGTTATATTCAAAAGCATTTAAATTAGCGCCTAACAACCCAAGAATTATATTAAGTAAAGCACAAGCAGATATGGGAGCTGCTAATTTTTTCGGTCAATCTACAGCACCTTTTTGTAAAGATATTAAAAGAGCTATTGAATTAGCTAAAAAAGAAAAAATAACAGAAAAATTTTATCCTAAATTTATGTTTGATAGGGCAGAAGAGGCGTTAAAACAATGCGAGAAAAAATAATAGCTAGCTAAACAGGCAATTGCTTATTTTTGTAAAACAACACAAACTAAACACAATGGCTTTAAAAGCAGTTTTATTCGATATGGATGGTGTAATTGTAGACACCGAACCTTTACACAAAAAAGCATATTTTTTAATGTTTGCTAAAGTGGGTATCGAAGTTTCTCAGGAATTATATAATGCTTATACAGGGCAATCAACCATAGATATTTGTAAAGATTTAGTTAGCAAGTTTAACTTATCGATAGCAGCTACCGAATTAGTTGCTTACAAAAGAGCTTTTTTTAAAGAGCTCTTTTTTTCTGATAAAAATGATTTGCAATTATTAGAAGGTGTTTTAGATTTAATTAAAGATTATTATGCAAACGGAATAACACTCGTTTTAGCATCATCTGCTTCTATGGTAACGATTGATAATGTTTTTAATAAATTTGATTTAAATCAATACTTTAAAGGAAAGATTAGTGGAGCAGATTTAAAGGCTTCAAAACCACATCCAGAAATTTTTTTAAAAGCAGCTGAAATTGCAGGTTTTAAGAAAGAGGAGTGTTTGGTTATAGAAGATTCTACAAACGGAATAAAAGCTGCTTATGATGGCGGAATTTATTGTGTAGCGTATAAAAGTGAGCACTCTAAAGCGCAAGATTACACATTAGCACAGGAAATAATCTCTAATTATACTGAAATTAGATATAATTTAGTAAAAAACATTGTTTAGTTTTTATCAATTATTACCTCATAAAATAATTGGTTTAATAGTTTTAAGGTATATAATTATGTTATTTGTAATAATAGTAGTTTATAATTATTAGTGTAATAATTTGCAGGTAAGTATTTTATTTTTAAATATTTAGCTTTATAATAATCTTAACAAAGAGTATTTGTTGGTGGTTGTTTGTTTTTGTAAATTTGCACTATGGTACAGAAAAATACTGAACAAAAAAATTCACGAGTATTAACTTTTAATTATCTGGTTTTTAGAAATCAATCAGATAAATTCATACCTCCTGCTTCTTAATTTACAAGCTAAGTCTTGTAACATTTTTTTCTGTTAAGAACAGTCAGTCTTTAATTAGGCTATCGCTACATACTTTAAAAATATTGCAATATTACCTATTCAACTTATTAAGTTAAGTAAGAATAGGTGTAAAAGCACTTTGTTACTTTTCTAAATGTTTACGGCTATTAATTAGCTATAACAGCATGATTCCTTTATAAAAATAATATTAATTAAAAATAATTATATGAAACTGATATATATAAAAAGAAAAACTATTCAAGAAAAAAGATACAGTATCCCTATGGGTGAACTGACGACAAAAGTAACATATATTAAAAAATACTTACTTGGGTTACCTCTTAAAACTGTACATAAATATAGAGAAACGTATTATGGGGAAGTAAAAGATTGTGAAGACTGTATGTTATTCGTATAGTACTTTTATAAATCAACAATCTAACTTTATCTAAAAATATAAAAACACATGAAAGTACTTGTTATTGGTGCAGGAAATATGGGGTTAACCTATGCAGAAGGAATGTCTAAATCTAAACTTCTTAAGAAAAAGAATATTATGGTTTTAGATAAATCTGAAGAAAAACTTAAAGAGCTTCATAAAATAGCACATTTTGATACTTTTGAGAAACTAGAAGATTGTGTTCCTAAGGCTGATATTATTTTTATCGCTGTAAAACCACACCACGCAATTAATGTGTTTAATACTATAAAGCCACTTGTGCAAAACGAGCAAATAATAGTATCTATAATGGCAGGTGTTACTATAGAGTCTATTGAAGAGCTAACAGGCTTAAAAAAGATTGTTAGAGCAATGCCAAATTTACCAGCACAAATAGGAAAAGGTTTAACCTCTTTCGTGGTTTCTGATGAAGTATCTAGAATAGAAATGCTAACGGTAGAAAGTTTATTAGCTACTACAGGTAAATCTATTCAGGTTTCTAGTGAAAAATTAATTGACGCTTCTACAGGGATTTCAGGAAGTGGACCTGCCTATGTTTTTTACTTTATGCAAAGTATGATGGAGGCAGCATTAAAAATGGGTTTTTCGAAAAAAGATTCTACAGTGCTAGTTACTCAAACCTTTTCAGGAGCTATCGAGCTTTTTAACCAATCGAATATTTCACCTAATTCTTGGATGGAAAAAGTAGCGTCAAAAGGAGGTACAACACGTGCAGCTTTAGATTCAATGGAAGATAACAATGTAAATGAGTTGATAAAAGAAGCGGCTTTTGCTGCTTTTAGTAGAGCTGTAGAACTAGGGGAGGAGCATTAAGATTAGTTTAACCTACCTTGTTTTTAAAACTATTTATGTGAATTTTTTAGCTGAATGATTTGAGCAGCGATACTAATGGCAATTTCTTCTGGAGTTTCACTTTTTATTGATAAACCAATAGGAGCATATACAGCTTGTAACTCTTTTTGTGAGTATTTTTCGTTTCGTAAAACCTGCCACATTGTTTCTAATTTAGCCTTGCTGCCTAAAACACCAATAAATTTATAATCATTTTTAAGTAGTTTACTTAAAACCAATTTATCATCGGTGTATTTATTGGTCATAATAGCTACATAACTTGTTTTTCCTTCGGGAATATGGTTGTTGATATCATTATAATCAATAACTAATTTTTTATGTGCGAAATTATTATTTTCGAGTGTGTTGAGGTTTTCTCTATTGTCAAAAACAACTACATAAAACCCAAGTTTTACAAAAGTTCCTGAAACAGCTACCCCAACATGCCCTCCGCCAACAATATATAAAGTCTCTTTAAAACCTATATATTCATTAAAATACCAATCAGTATTTGAATCAATTTGATAATTAAATTGATTTTCTTGTTGTTTTTTTGAAAAACAGAATGAGTTAGGCGTTAAATTTAATGTTCCGTTTTGTCCTGTTTGAATACAGTTTATAATACTTTCAATTACAGTTGTATGCTTAAAATCTAAACAATGAAAAGCAATTGTTTGTTCACCAGAACAGATCATTCCAGATCCGTTTTCGATATTACCTTTATGAATCTGTTTTTTTATAAATATAGATGAATCTTCATTTTGCAAAAGATTTTGAACCTCTTCAACCAAAGTAAATTCCATTACGCCACCACCTACAGAACCAAAAATAAATCCGTCTTGGGCAACTAGCATTTTAAAACCTTTTCTGCCAGGAGAACTCCCAAAGTTTTCAATAACTGTTAAGACATATACTTTTTGATGGTCCTTGATTTTATCTAATATGTATTTCCAGAGTTTCATTGATTGTTATTACCGTCATGGCGAATAAGTATGATGAAGTTATCTTTTAAAGAAGGCTACAGTATCTTATTTGAATGATGAATTAATTAAAAATTGTTTCACTTAAAGCGTAATAAATTGCCATTAAAGCAGAGAAAATTGCACTTGCTATAAAACGCCAATTTAAATGTATTTTATTTTGGATGATAAAATTAACAGTAAATGATATAGGAATGTTTACAGTAAAAGACAGCAATGCAATGGTTAATAAATTTGCATTTATTTGATCATAATTACCTGTCAACAATTTAATAAAAGCTAAGTGCCTAAAAACCCATATCGGATTAAAATAGGCGATAGCCAAACCTGTTTTTGCTACCGTTTTTTTTATGCCGGTAAAAGAAGCTGTTTTTTTATCAATCCAAATAAAATAATTAGGAATTTCAAAAGCATATATGGTTGCTCCGATTAACAACATTCCGAGTAACCGATATATAGAAAAATCGTTTAATAAAAGTGCTGCAATCGTATCTCCAGTGCTATAAATAATAGCACCTTTTAATATATTTTGTTTGGTGTATTGTAGTTTGATTGATTTTTTATTTTTAGAGTTTATAGGTAAAAGAATCTATAAATATTAAATAACTGTTATTGGTTTTCGTACAAGCCCATTAATACTTTTTCTGGTGTAAAAGGCGAGTGAAACTTTAATTTATAATTAGGATTAAATGCTTTAACAGCTTCCTGAATCGCAAAATAAGCACCAATTCCGTACATTAAAGGAGGTTCTCCTACCGCTTTCGATTTTTGTATGGCCATATCATTTCCTGCTGTTTTAACAGGAATCGTTTCTACTATTTTCGGCGTAGAAAAAATATCTGGAACTTTATAAGTAGATAATGCATTCGATAATAAACATCCGTCAGAATTGTAAGCAATTTCCTCCATTGTCATCCATCCAATTCCTTGTGCTAAAGCTCCTTCAACTTGACCGATATCAATTCCTAAATTCATAGATTTCCCGAAATCATGTACAATTTTTACGGCATCAATTTCATAAGTTCCTCTCAAACAATCTACCGTTGCTGTAGTAATTGCTGTTCCGTAAACATGATAGGCAAACGGATGTCCTTTTTCTTTAGATTTATCAAAATGAATAATAGGTGTAGCGTAATGAGCATTTTCAGTTAAAGCAACACGTTGCATCATGGCTTGACTAATTACATCTTCCCATGAAATAGTAGATTTTTCACCATTAATAAAAACAAAATCCTCTTGAAAATAAATGTTTTTTTCTTCGGACGAAGTTAATATAGCAGCAACTTTAGTTAATCTTTCAATTAATGCGTTACAAGCCATTTCAACGGCTTTTCCGTTTAAATCTGCAGTAGAACTCGCTGCAGTTGGCGAAGTGTTTGCAACACGGGTTGTATTGGTAGTTTCTAGCTTTAATTTAGTAGCTGAAACGCCTAAAACAGTTTGCGCTACTTGCAGCATTTTAGTGTTTACACTTTGCCCCATTTCTACAGCTCCTGTAGAAATTCCCACACTACCGTCTTGATAAATGTGAACTAATGCACGCGCATGATTCATTTGTGTGTTTGTAAATGAAATACCAAAAGTAATTGGCATTAACGATACGCCTTTCTTGAATCTATTATTTTCTTTATTAAAAGAAATTTTTTCAGCTTCTAATTTTTCTAATTCAAAAGTATTTTTAGCAGTAAACCATGTATTTTTAGCTTCAACTTGTGTCGCAATTTGTCCGTATGAAAACTCATCATTTTCAGCTAACAAATTAACTTCTTGTATTTGTTTTTTATTGATGCCTATTTTATCTGCTGCATCTGCAATCGCACTTTCTATAACAAACATTCCTTGTGGCCCTCCAAAACCACGAAAAGCAGTGTTGGGTGGTAAATTAGTTTTACAACTAAATACAGTAGTGCTTACATTCGGAATAAAATAACTGTTTGTGGCATGAAATAAAGTTCGTTCTGCAATTGCTGGAGATAAATCGGCAGCAGCACCAGAATTTTGTAAAAACTCAACTTCAAAGGCTTTAATTTTTAAGTCTTTTGTTAATCCTATTTTATAGAAAGATGAATATGGGTGGCGCTTACCAGTCATGCGTAAATCGTCATGACGATTTAACATATATTTTATTGGGCGATTTAAATGTTGCACAGCAACTGCTGTCATAACTGCCCAAGGAGTTGCTTGATCTTCTTTACCACCAAAACCACCGCCTAAGCGAATAACGTCTACTTCTATTTTATGCATCGGAATTCCCAATACTTTAGCAGCTGTTTTTTGTACTTGTGTTGGTCCTTGGGTAGAAGACGTTAGCTTGATGTTTCCGTTTTCTAACGGAACAGCGTAGCAACCTTGTGTTTCTAAATATAAATGTTCTTGTCCGTTAGAGAATGTTTCACCTTCAAAAACATATTCACATTCAGAAAAAGAACCAGATGAGTCACCAAGTTTAAAAGAGCGAGGTGCGTTTATAAAACTATTTTTTTCTTTAGCCTCTTTAGCTGTTGTAATTACAGGAAGCTCTTCGATATCAATTGTAATTAAAGCTCTTGCTTTTTTAGCAATAGCTTCTGTTTTAGCAACAATAAAAGCAATTGGTTGCCCCCAGAAATGTACTTCATCTTCTGCCCATAATGGTTCATCAGGAATAATTCCTCCGATTTGATTTTCCCCTAAAACATCTTTGTAGGTAAATATTTTTACGACACCATCTAAAGCTTCTGCTTTAGAATAATCTACCGATTTTATTTTTCCATGCGCTTTTGGCGAATCAAAACATAAGCCTATTAAAGCATCTTGGCGCAGCATTAAATCGTCTACAAATAACGATTCTCCTCGAACATGTGTATAACTATCTATGTTTCTCATTAGGCAATTAGTTTTTTTAGTTCGATTAGATTCGGAAATAATTCAATAAAATGAGCAAAGAATAATTGTTTAGCTAATAAACGTTTGTATTCTGATGTTCCTCTTACATCACTAATTGGTGAAATTTCTGATTGAAGTATTTTTTGTGCTGCTATTATAGTATCAGAATTAATCTTTTCCCCTATTAAATAGTCATTCGTTTTATATAAGTATTTCGGAATCGCAGCAACGCCACCTACCGAAAAATGAGCTTCAATAATAGTGTTTTTTTCTATTGATATTCTACCAGCTGCATTAACACTCGCAATATCTAAATGGGTACGTTTGCTTACTTTTTCAAAATTAAAAGCTTCATTTTTTTGAAGAACTTTAAAGGAAATAGCCTTTAAAACTTCATTTTCTTTTAAATCGTATTTTTTGTAATCTTGATGAAATTCTTGAAATGAAATATGACGTTCTGATTCGTCTTCTTTAATAATTGTTAAAGTAGCATTTAAAGCTAAAAAGAAGATAGACATATCGCCAATTGGTGACGCATTAACGAAATTACCGCCAATGGTTCCCATATTTCTAATTTGTTCCGATGAAATTAATTTCATAAACTGCTGTAGCTTCGGAAATAAAGTTTGTAGTTTTTTGTTTTCTGCAATTTCAGTAACCGTTGTATTCGCACCTAAAGTGCAAATTCCTTTAGAAAAAAAAATACCAGATAATGTTTTTTTATCTGCTAATAAATAAACCTGTTCGTCAGCCATTTTATCCGCGGAGCGAACATATAAATCGGTTCCGTTAGCAACTTTTATTCCTTTTGTTTGTTTAGGATTTGTTGCCCCTATTTTTTTTAATTGATCAGGAATTGTTTCAAAGTAATTAGGAATAAATCCTTCTTTAATCAACCAATCTATTTGATGATTATCGTCTTTATTAGCTAATTTTTCTTCAACTTCTAAACCTGCTTTTTCGATAGATTTATAACCAGTACATCTACAAATATTACCACTAATGGCATCATTACATGTAGTGTTATTATTGTTGCTTAAAGCAAAACCAGTCATAGAAACTACAAAACCAGGCGTGCAAAATCCGCATTGAGTAGCGTAATTGCTAGTCATCGCTTCTTGAACAGTATTTAAGCTCTTGGGTAAGTTAATTCCTTCTATAGTAACAATGTGTTTACCATTTGCGTTTCCTAAAGGAGAAATACAAGAAGTAATACTTTTGTAGTTTACATTGTCGCCTTCTAATGTGCCAATTAAAACTGTACAGGCTCCACAATCGCCTTCGCGACAACCGATTTTTGTACCTTTTAGTTGTTGATGATCTCTAATGAAATCGAGTAGCGTAATACCTGAATTTACAGGTGTTTTAATAATCTGATTGTTGAGTATAAATTGTACCATATGCAAAGGGCAAGATACGAAATAGTACGAAGTGTTTGGTTAGTATTTATAGTTTTAAAAAAAGAACTATAGGATTCTTAAAATTACCAATTTAAACGTGTCATAATAGGGTAGTGGTCTGATAATTTAATATCACTATATGTTTTGTAGTGATTTATAGTTGCTTTGTTATCAGTAAAAATAAAATCGATACGCATAGGGTAGATATATCTAAAAGATTTACCTAAGCCAATACCAGCGTCTAAAAAAGTATCTTTTTTGTTTTTAGATAATTTGTTGTAAACCCAAGAATATGCAGTGTTGTTAAAGTCACCACACATAATTTTTTTACCTTTCCATAAAGTTTCATGTTGTAAGATAAGTTCAGCCTGACTTACTTGTTTTTTAAAACCGCTAGACAAACGTTTAAATAAGTGTTCGGAATCTTTCTCTCCGAAATTTACTTTCTCCGGATTTATTTTCAAGGATTCTAAGTGTACATTATAAACGCGAATTGTGTCTTTATTTTTTAAAATATCAGTAAAAATAGTATTGTTAGCACTGTTTTTAAAATTTAAAGAGCCCGAGTTTATAATCGGATATTTCGAGTAAATAGCTAGTCCGAATTTATTAGCTTTCGACTTGGTTTTAATGTATTTATAAGGAAGATTTATGTCTAATGATTTAGATCTGTAAAACTCTTGCATTAAAAGAACATCGGGATCTTCATTGTCGATAAAAGCATAAATCTTTTGTTCGGTAGTGCTATCTTCTAAGTGTTTATAATGATTGAATAATCGCACATTATAACTCATCACTTTTAAGTCGTTATTTAATATTAATTCTTTATTAGAAAATTTTATTAAAGGCGGAGAAATGAAATAGCCAACTACTAATATAAGTAGCGATAATAAAGCGTTTTTATGTAGTTTAAGTAACCAGTATATAAAAAAAGCAATATTTAAAATAACTAATAAAGGTACAAATAAACTAAAAACGGCAAGTGCAGGGATTGTTTTTGGAGATAGAAAAGGTAACACATAACAGAGCAACAAAACAG
Source organism: Tenacibaculum sp. SM2510 (assembly GCF_057002845.1). NCBI lineage: Bacteria > Pseudomonadati > Bacteroidota > Flavobacteriia > Flavobacteriales > Flavobacteriaceae > Tenacibaculum > Tenacibaculum sp. SM2510. The sequence continues at coordinate 955,192 of NZ_CP192703.1, read as the reverse complement.
TTGCAAAAACTGAATTGATAAAGAACATCAACTTACGGACAAGTGAATATTTTTTCATTTAATTATTTACCTTGTTTAAATAAAAAATCTTTCTCGCTTTTTGTTAAAGTATCATAACCTGATTTACTTATTTTATCTAAAATATGATCTATTTCAGCTTGGTCTTCTGTTTTTTTGTAGTTGTTTTTTGATGGCTTTTTTCCAGATTTATAAACTGTTTTTAAAGGTTTTTCCTTTTTCTCAAAAAACTTTTTTAGTGGTTTTAAAATCTCTAATTCTTTATTGCTAGCTCGTACAACATATAAAAATCCAAATATAGCACCACCAATGTGTGCAAGGTGTCCGCCAGCATTACCTGCAGGTATTTGTATAATATCAATAGCTATCCAAATACAAGCTAACGTCCATAGTTTCACAAAACCAATTAACGGGAACTTTAATTGATAATTAGGTATGTATGTTGCTATTCCTATAAAAATTGCTGAAATTCCTGCCGATGCTCCTAAAAGCACGCTATTATCTGCAACACGTTGTAGTGCAGGGAAAAAATTATAACTAGCAATAAAAATAATTCCGCCAAATAAGGTTCCTAAAAGATAAAAATTTAGTAATTGCTTAGAGGTGAAATATTGTTTAAAAAGATGCCCGATATAGAATAAAGCAACTAAGTTTAATAGTATATGAAGAAAACTGGTGTGTAAAAATCCGTAAGTAATAATTGTCCACGGTTTGTATAAAAATTCATCAAAGTTGGCTGGTAAAGAAAACCATTCAACTAATAAATTATTATTAGATTGAAATAAAAATCCAAAAGTATTGGTAATAAAAACCAATAAAAAAACAGCAAGATTTACGTAGATAAGTTGTTCTACAATACCTGCATTTTTAAAACGATATTTTAAGTTATCTAAAGTATTCATCAATTTTCTTTTTCTTTCAAGGAATCTAATATACTACATTAATGAGTTTTGAACTGTTTTTTTTTCCAATACCAAGCAATAATAAAACCAATAATAGCGCCTCCAATATGTGCAAAATGCGCAATATTACCAATTGAGTATTTTGTAACTCCAAAAAATAAATCACTAGCAATCATTACCGGAATAAAGTATTTAGCTGCAATTGGCACTGGAAAAAAGATCAAAGCTAGTTTTGCATTCGGAAACGTTAATCCGAAGGCAACTAAAATACCATAAACAGCACCAGAAGCACCAACGGCAGGCGTATGGTACAAGCTGTAAAACTCGCTCATTGTTCTGTTAGAAAGGGTTATGATATTTTCATTATAATGTCCGGTAGTTAAAATTTTTTGTATTTCTGAAGGAGAAATACCTGAGGCAGCTATTTGCTCATAAATACCATTAAATTGGTAGTAATTTACAAGTGTATATATTAGTCCGGCACCTATACCTGCAGAGAAGTAAAAAAATATAAATTTATTTCTACCCCACATTTGTTCTAAAGGTGTACCAAAAGCCCATAACGCATACATGTTAAAAAGTAAATGCATTGTTCCGCCATGCATAAAAGTATGCGTAACGTATTGCCAAACACCAAAATGCTCGTTTTGTGGATAATGTAAAGCAAATATATTTGTTAAGTCTAAATTTAAAAATTGTGGCGCAAAATACATAATCACGTTAATGATTATTAAATGTTTTATAGCGTCAGTTAATTTTCCCATGTTTTTATTTTATTTATTAAAAATGGTGTCAATTTCGTTTAAAGTCAATGTTTTAAACGTTGGCTTACCAAAAGGCGATGTATTTGGTTCTTTACAAGAAAATAGATCGTCAACTAAGTTTTCTTGTTCTTTAGTAGATAGTACTGTTCCTGTTTTTATAGCCAATGATTTTGCAAAAGATTTTGCCATTACATCAAAATGACTAAAGCTAGTATCAGGTACTTCTAACTTAATGTCGTCTAATAATTGTTCTAAAATTAAAGTGATTTGACTTTCGCTTATAGATGTTGGTATTCCGCCAATAACAACACTTTCTTTAGTAAATTCATCAAACATAAAACCTGCACTTTCTAAATCGGATTTTATCGTATATATCATTTCAATATCTGCTTTAGAAAAAGAAATATTTACAGGAAATAGCAATTGTTGACTACTAGCTTCTTTTACGGTGATATTCTCTAAAAACTCTTCGTATAAAATACGTTGATGTGCTAGTGATTGATTGATTAAAACAACCCCAGATTTAATAGAACTTAATAAATATTTTTTTTGAATTTGAAAAGTTTTACCGGTTTCGGTTTCTTGATGACTTTCAAAAAGCTGTTCTTGTTTTATTGTATCTAACGGTTCTGTATTGGTATATAAAGCTTCCCAGTTGCTGGTGTCTTTTTTGAAATTAGACTGATAACTTACCGATTTAGAACCCTGTGAGTCGTTTGAGTTATTTGATTTTGATTCGTAGCTAGTTTCTGTTTTAAACGGATTAAATGTAGGGTCTACACTAATCGGAGGTACAGAAGATGATGTCCTTTTGTTTTTGCTATAATCATACGGAGTATCAAGCGTAGCGTCTCTGTTAAAATCTAATACCGGTGCAACATTATATTGCCCTAAACTATGTTTTACAGTAGCACGTAAAATAGCATATAATGCTTTTTCATTATCAAACTTAATCTCAGTTTTTGTTGGATGTATATTTATATCGATGCTATTAGGCGGCACTTCTAAATATAAAAAATAAGACGGATGCGAACCGTGCTCTAGTAAACCTTCGAAAGCATTAGAAACGGCATGATTTAAGTAAGAACTTTTTATAAATCGATTGTTTACAAAAAAATATTGTTCACCTCTTTTCTTTTTAGCAAACTCAGGTTTAGCAGTAAATCCGTTGATGGTAATAATATCGGTTTGCTCAGAAATGGGAACTAATTTTTCGTTCATCTTTGCGCCGAAAATAGCTACAATTCGTTTGCGTAAATTACTTTTCTTTAAATGATAAACCTCTGTATTATTGTGATGTAATAAAAAAGAAATATTAGGGTGCGCTAAGGCAACTCTTTGAAATTCATCTACAATATGACGCGTTTCAATAGTATCTGATTTTAAAAAATTCCTTCTTGCAGGTATGTTATAAAACAAGTTTTTAACAGCAATACTTGTTCCTTTAGAAGTTGAAACAGTTTCTTGAGAAACAATTTTACTTCCTTCTATTTTTATTTGAGTCCCCAGCTCTTCATCTTCTTGTTTTGTTTTTAACTCAACATGCGCAATCGCCGCGATAGAAGCCAAGGCCTCTCCACGAAACCCTTTGGTATTTAAATTAAATAAATCTTGGGCATCTTTAATTTTTGAAGTAGCATGACGCTCGAAACTTAAACGTGCATCGGTAGCGCTCATACCTTTACCGTCGTCGATTACTTGAATTAACGTTTTACCGGCATCTTTTATTAAGAGTTTTATAGAACTAGCGCCTGCATCAATAGAATTTTCTACTAATTCTTTAACTACAGAGGCGGGTCTTTGTACTACTTCACCTGCAGCAATTTGATTAGCTACATGATCAGGAAGTAATTGTATAATATCTGACATTAGTTGTTTTTAGATAGAAATATAGAAAGATCAAAATCGATAAAAAATAAAAATAAAAGTAATAAAACAGCAATTATAATTATGATTGTAGGGTTAAATCCGCCATTTTCAGAACTTTTAAATTCATTAATAGCATCAGTAAACTTACCCTTTAAGCCTTTTGATTTTCCAACAGTTGTACGGTATTTATCAAATTTATGCTTTACTTGGTACGGATTTCCTTCGCCTTTGTAATAGGTTGGCTTGTAATCGAACTTTTTATTTTCTCTTTTAATAAATCCCATAAAATGTTGCTTTTAAAATACTGTAGTGTAACAAAAATTACACCAAATAAAGACGAAATTCAAAGTTACTGAATTATGAATAAGTGGTCAAAAATTATGGCTAAATTAAAGTTAAAAAAAGAACCAAAATGATAAGCATCTTGGTTCTTTATATTTTAATTGTATTTTTTGTAGTATTTAAAATCCTAAAGAACCTTTTGGTTTTTCCGAATTTTTAATAGCAGCCATTTTAACAGCGGCTACAGCACATTCAATACCTTTGTTTCCTAGTTTTCCTCCAGAACGATCTATAGATTGTTGCTTAGTATTGTCGGTTAAAACACAGAAAATTACAGGAACATCGTATTTAATATTCAAATCTACAATTCCTTGAGTTACTCCTTCACATACAAAATCAAAGTGTTTTGTTTCTCCCTGAATTACGTTTCCAATTGCAATAACAGCATCTACTTTTTGAGATTCTATCATTTTTTTACAACCGTACACCAATTCAAAACTTCCGGGTACCTCCCAAGAAATAATATTCGCTTCTGTTGCGCCGCAATCTAAAAGTGCTTCGATAGCTCCTTTTTGTAGGTTACCAGTAATTTCAGGATTCCACTCTGAAACAACAATCCCAAATCGAAAAGATTTCGCATTTGGGATTGAAGCTTTATCGTAGTATGATAAATTTGTTGTTGCCATATATTATTTTTATGTCATTGCGAATAAAATGAAGCAATCTTTTTAAGAAAGAGATTACGTTGCTATTTTCCTCGTAATAACGAAATATTTAATTATTGAGCATATTTTGCGCTGTTGATATATTTTTCAATATCTCTACCTTGATCTGTAGTTGCGTATTTTTCTTTAATGCTTGTGTATAATTTTTCAGCAGTACTATAATCCTTTAAGTTCATAGCAATTTGAGCTGCTTTGAATAAAAATAAAGGAGACGTAAAGTCATTGTCTTTTTTATTGGCTGCTTTTTGGTAATAAGCTAAAGCATCTTCTGGTTGATTAATATCAGCAAAAGCATCACCAATAGCACCTAAGGCAGTTGGGCCTAATAATTCATCATCAGAATTAAAATCACTTAAATACTCAATCGCCTTTTCGTATTTTTTCATTTTTAAGTAAGAAATACCTGCATAATAATTAGCTAAGTTTCCTGCTTTAGTTCCGCTAAATTCAGCAGCTATATCAGTAAAACCATATTTTCCATCAGCACCAGTTAATCCTAAATTATATAAAGAATCAGCTGCAACACCTGCAGATATAGTAGCTTTTGCAAAGAAAGTTCTCGGGTAAGCTAACTCGTTAGATGCTTCTTGTTCGTTAGGTTCAGCAACAAATTTAGTGTATGCTAAGTATCCTAAAATTAAAGCAGCAACTGTTACCAGTCCGTAAAATAATGGTTTGCTGTTTTTCTCAATCCATTGTTCAGATTTGTTAGCAGTATCGTCTAAAGTATTAAATACTTCGGCTGTAGTACTTTGAGATTCATCAAAGTTTTCTACTTCTTCCTGTGCAAACTTTTCTTTTTTAGGTTTATAACCTCTTTTCTTGTATGTAGCCATAATTGCTTAAAAATTAGTGGCGACAAAAGTAGCTTTTTAAATTGGATTTTAAAAATCGGTTATTCGTAAAAAAATTGATAATTTGCGCTTTCTTTTCCGAAATAATTCCCATTCATGTATTTGCAGAAAATATCACTAGTAAATTTTAAAAATATAGAGACCCAAACCTTTGATTTTCAGAAGAAAATAAATTGTTTTGTAGGTAATAACGGAATTGGAAAAACCAATGTGTTAGATGCTATTTATTATTTATCTTTTGCAAAAAGTTATTTTAATTCGGTTGCAGGGCAGAATATTCGTCACGGACAAGATTTTTTTATGATCGAAGGAGATTACTTATTAGGCGACAGAAATGAGAAAATTTTGTGTTCTTTAAAAAGAGGACAAAAAAAAATATTGAAAAGAAACGGAAAAGCCTACGAAAAATTTTCTGAACACATTGGGCAGTTGCCTTTGGTTATTATTTCTCCTGCCGATAGAGATTTAATTGTAGAAGGAAGCGATACTCGTAGAAAATTTATAGACGGCGTTATTTCTCAGCAAGATAAAAGTTATTTACAAGGATTAATTTCGTATAATAAGATTGTAAGTCAGCGTAACGCTTTGTTAAAGTATTTTGCAGCAAACAGAATTTTTGATGCATTAAATTTAAAAGTGTACGACGAGCAATTAGTTGAGTATGGAAGCGTTATTTATAATAAGAGAAAAGCTTTTTTAGAGGAGTTTGTGCCTATTTTTAATGAAAAGCATCAAATTATATCAGGAGCTAAAGAAGTAGTGAATTTGCGTTATAAAAGTCAGTTACATGACTTTTCTTTAACCGATTTGTTTGCGCAAAGTTTAGAGAAAGATAGAATGTTGCAATACACGTCGTCGGGAATTCATAAAGATGATTTGAGTTTTGAAATAGGAGAGTATCCGATTAAAAAATTCGGATCTCAAGGGCAGCAAAAATCATATTTAATAGCTTTAAAGTTAGCACAGTTCGAGTTTATTAAAAAACAATCTAACGTAACTCCAATTTTATTATTAGATGATATTTTTGATAAATTAGACGAGAATCGCGTAGCACAAATAGTAGATTTAGTAAATAATGATGCTTTTGGACAAATTTTTATTACCGATACGCATTTTGATCGTACCGAAAGTGTAATTAAAAAGAGTAATCAAGAATATCAAATTTTTAAATTATAATGTCATCACAAGAATGAATATTAAAGTAATCATTTAAAAGATTACTTCATTTTGTTCGCAATGACCTATTATCATAATTAATTATGGCAAAAAGAGAAAACGATAGTCTTTCAATGAAAGATTTATTAGGTAGTTATATAAAGGAAGGAAACTTAAATAAAGGTTTTCAGAAAATTCATATAGACGAAGCTTGGGGTAAAATGATGGGGCCAGGTGTGATGTCGTACACAAGTGAGGTAAAATTGCAAAACGGAACTTTAATAGTTAGTTTAACTTCATCAGCTTTAAGAGAGCAATTAAGTTACGGAAAAGATAAAATTATAACAATGATTAATGAAGAAATGGGCGAAACATTAGTAAAGAAATTAATGTTGGTTTAGCATGTGTTAATAAAAGTTAAGTTCAATTATTTATGATTTGTATTTAACTGATATGAAATTTTTATAAGTACTAATTTATTTGTTATTATTTTCTCTGAAGATACTACAGGTTAAGATGGATAGTGTTATTTTAATTTTGATCTAAATCCGTTCCCTAAGCGGAAATTTAAGACAATACCATGAGTGTCCATTGTGGTATTATTCATGGTTTTATTGTAGTTGTATAATATTCTAAAGTTATTAGATATATGAAAACCTGTAAGGAAATTGATAGAAGAATTAGTTCTGTAACCTAAACCAAGTTCAAATTTATTTTTATAATTTATCTTAGTATTTAAATCGGCTTGTATAGGGGCTCCAGAAACATACTTGATAAGTACGCTTGGGTTTATCATTATTTCTTGAAAGCGTGTAGCAAAGAGACGATAACCACCAAGAAAGTAATATGTGCTTTTTATGTTTATATTATTCTCAGAAGACAAAGTATTTCCTAGTAAATTAGGTATAGAAAAACCTACATAAATATGCTCTCTGTTATAAAAAACACCTGCACCCATAGTTGGTATAATAGTACTAATATTATTTGCGAAGTTTGGGTCATTTTGAATCCCTAAATCTAAAAGGTTTTCATTATAGAGCATAGCACCAGCTGTTACTCCAAAAGACAACACATGTGGATTGTAATCCCACCAAGTACTATTGTCTGAGTTAAAGTGTATCTTGTATGAATACGCTCCAAACAAACTTGTAATATTCGTTACTCCTATTCGATCATTAGAAATACCTGCTCCTATTCCTACATTTTTAAAACTTGCCGGAAAGTTAACTGTTAACCCAATATTCTTAGGGCTTCCTTCAATGCCATTTAAATGACCTCTATTAGTTACTGTAATATCAATATCTGGATAATACCCTGCATGCGCTGGGTTAATAACTACATTATTATAACTATAATTTGCGAAAACAGGTGTTTGTTGTCCAAATATAGCATGAAAAACCCCTGTTGATAGTGTTACTACTATCAATATTATATTTTTAATTTTCATTTATTATCTTTTTAGAATAAGGAAACCTTTTTCCTTTTTTAAATTGTGAGAACCTTTAATTTTAATGTGGAATAAGTAAGTGCCTTCTGGTAATCTACCTGCGCCTAAATTTTTCTTCTTGTTTGCTATTCCTCTAAATACATTTGATGTATTGTTATAGCCTGTAGTTTCAAAAACTAAATCTCCCCACCTGTTATAAATTAACACTTGGTTATTAGGGTAATTTTCGATGCCATCTATTTCCCAATATTCATTAATCCCATCACCATCTGGAGAAAAACCATATTTGGTTTCATCTTTTTCTAGTGGTGTTACAAAAACAGTAATTGTATCCTCTGCTGCACAACCTTCAGTGTTAACAAATCGAATAGTATAAGTTGTTGTTACTGTAGGGTTTGCGATTGGATTTGCTATTGTACTACTACTTAACCCCGTTGAAGGTAACCATTCTATTAACCCTGTTCCTGAAATTACAGTGTTTAACTCTATATCATCTCCTTCAATGATGTCTAAATCTGTCCCAGCATCTACAGTACACACTAGTGGATCTTCTGCTTCAATAGTTATAGTAAAACTACAAGTTGCTGTATTACCTGCTGCATCGGTAGCTTCAAAACTAATTGTATTTATACCTATAGGAAACTCTGACCCGGGAGGTAAACCTGCTGTTTGATTTATTGTTATAGCGGTACAATTATCTGTAGCAACAGGAATTGTATAAGTTACAATCGCTGTTAATAATCCGGAATCTACTTTTTTAGTACTATTAGAAGGACAGGTTATTATAGGGTTTACGGTGTCATTCACTGTAATGGTTTGCGTTACATTTATTGAATTTCCAGCATCATCAGTAACGCTGTAGGTTCTTGTAATTACATTAGCACTTGTATTTACATCACCAACAAAGAATACAGTTGGAGTAGAAGTACAATTATCCGCTTCATCTGTTACGGCTGTAATGTCTGCAGTAGGAATGTCACCTGTACATGAAACGGTTATATCTAGCGGGTTACTTGCCGTTGGATTCACAGTATCATTTACTGTAATGGTTTGCGTTACATTTATTGAATTTCCAGCATCATCAGTAACGCTGTAGGTTCTTGTAATTACATTAGCACTTGTATTTACATCACCAACAAAGAATACAGTTGGAGTAGCAGTACAATTATCCGCTTCATCTGTTACGGCTGTAATGTCTGCTGTAGGAATGTCACCTGTACATGAAACGGTTATATCTAGCGGATTACTTGCTGTTGGGTTTACGGTGTCGTTCACTGTAATGGTTTGTGTAACATCAATTGAATTCCCGGCATCATCAGTAACACTGTAGGTTCTTGTAATTACATTAGCACTTGTATTTACATCACCAACAAAGAATACAGTTGGAGTAGCAGTACAATTATCCGCTTCATCTGTTACGGCTGTAATGTCTGCTGTAGGAATGTCACCTGTACATGAAACGGTTATATCTAGCGGGTTACTTGCCGTTGGATTCACAGTATCATTTACTGTAATGGTTTGCGTTACATTTATTGAATTTCCAGCATCATCAGTAACACTGTAGGTTCTTGTAATTACATTAGCACTTGTATTTACATCACCAACAAAGAATACAGTTGGAGTAGAAGTACAATTATCCGCTTCATCTGTTACGGCTGTAATGTCTGCAGTAGGAATGTCACCTGTACATGAAACGGTTATATCTAGCGGGTTACTTGCCGTTGGATTCACAGTATCATTTACTGTAATGGTTTGTGTAACATCAATTGAATTCCCGGCATCATCAGTAACACTGTAGGTTCTTGTAATTACATTAGCACTTGTATTTACATCACCAACAAAGAATACAGTTGGAGTAGAAGTACAATTATCCGCTTCATCTGTTACGGCTGTAATGTCTGCAGTAGGAATGTCACCTGTACATGAAACGGTTATATCTAGCGGGTTACTTGCCGTTGGATTCACAGTATCATTTACTGTAATGGTTTGCGTTACATTTATTGAATTTCCAGCATCATCAGTAACGCTGTAGGTTCTTGTAATTACATTAGCACTTGTATTTACATCACCAACAAAGAATACAGTTGGAGTAGCAGTACAATTATCCGCTTCATCTGTTACGGCTGTAATGTCTGCTGCAGGAATATCTCCTACACAAGAAACGTTTATTGCTATTGGATTACTTGCCGTTGGATTCACAGTATCATTTACCGTAATCGTTTGCGTTACATTTATTGAATTTCCAGCATCATCAGTAACGCTGTAGGTTCTTGTAATTACATTAGCACTTGTATTTACATCACCAACAAAGAATACAGTTGGAGTAGAAGTACAATTATCCGCTTCATCTGTTACGGCTGTAATGTCTGCTGTAGGAATGTCACCTGTACATGAAACGGTTATATCTAGCGGATTACTTGCTGTTGGGTTTACGGTGTCGTTCACTGTAATGGTTTGTGTAACATCAATTGAATTCCCGGCATCATCAGTAACACTGTATGTTCTGGTAATAACACCCACACTTGTATTTACATCACTTACAAATGCTACGGTTATAATTCCTGTACAATTATCTGCTTCGTCGTTTACTATCGTGATATCTGCTGCTGGAATATCTCCTACACAAGAAACGTTTATTGCTATCGGATTACTTGCCGTTGGATTCACAGTATCATTTACCGTAATCGTTTGCGTTACATTTATTGAATTTCCAGCATCATCAGTAACGCTGTAGGTTCTTGTAGTTACATTAGCACTTGTATTTACATCACCAACAAAGAATACAGTTGGAGTAGCGGTACAATTATCTGCTTCGTCGGTTACTGCCGTGGTATCTGCTGCTGGAATATCTCCTACACAAGAAACGTTTATTGCTATTGGATTACTTGCCGTTGGATTCACAGTATCATTTACCGTAATCGTTTGCGTTACATTTATTGAATTTCCAGCATCATCAGTAATACTGTAGGTTCTTGTAATAGTTTCAGGATTATTACTTCCGTTGCTAACATCACCAACAAACAATACTGTTGGAATAGCACCACTGTTGTCGGCTTCATCTGTAACTACTAGTACATTTGGAGAAGGTATATTTGCAGAGCATTGTACATTATTTGGAATTGGATTACTTGCCGTAGGATTTTCTGTATCAGTACTACTAGGTGTTGTAACTTCAAAACTACACTGGTCTACTTTTCCTGTATTATCAGTTGCTGTAATTGTAATCGTTATATTTGAGGTAAATAAGGTTCCAACTTCAGGGCTTTGAACAATCTCGATATTAGTATCACAATCATCAGTTGCATTTATAGAAGTTGTATAATCTGGTAAATTTGATCCAGAACTTAAGGTTTGATCACTTGTACAGGTTGTAATTTTTGGAGCTTCTATATCTGGAGTGTTTTGTCCAAAAAGCACAAATATTGTAGGAGCAGGAGCATCTACATCATAGGAATTCGCGACAGTATATTTTCCTATAATAACATCGTCAATCATATCTCCATTTACATCTCCTGCATGACTTACTGAAATTTTCCTTCCGGTTCCAATATTTAAACTTATAGGTAAGACCGAGATAGAAGGAGAAGTGAGTGTTATAATTTGTTCCCAGTCATTTTTACCATAAAGTATACTAACAGAACGATCATCGACATTCATAATAAGGTCATCAATACCATCATTATTAAAATCACCAGCATATTCTACGTTTTTAATTCTAGCACTACTATCAAATGAAAATCCATCAGTACCGTTAAGAGTACTAAGATCAATTATGCTTGGTAGTGTATTACTTCCAAATAATATTATATCTGGTCCAAAGACAATATCTTGAAACCCATCGTTATTTATATCGCCTGCTTTTGAAACGATATTAGACGAGGTTGAATTTTCTACGGTAAACCCATTTACCCCATTTAAAGTAGCTACTTCCAATACACTAGGAAGAGTAACGTTACCATAAATTACGTATTTTTTAGTTCCTCTAGCAGAAACAGCAATATCGTCTATAGCATCTCCATTAACATCTCCCAAGCCTGCGACTGAAGTTCCGCCTCCTCCAGGTTCTTTATAGCCTCTTATAATAAAGCCGTTAGTTCCATTAAGTTCGTTAACTCTTACTAAAGGAGGGAAACCTGAAGAGGTTCCGTAAAACACATAAGTATCACCTGTTACACTACCTGACCCTGATGAATTAATAGCAATATCATCTATAGTATCGTTATTAATATCACCTATATTATCAATTGAATATCCTGCGTTTTCATAGTTGTTTATTCCTGCGATTGTAAATCCGTTAGTTCCGTTAAGAGTAGAAAGTTTAAATTCTTGGGAGAAAGGAGTTCTACTTCCAAATATAACATAGGTATGTCCTAGTTCTTGTCCTAAAGCATTTTTTCTATAAGGGTCACTTACCATAATATCATCAATTCCATCTCCATTAATGTCTCCGGCACTGCTAACTGAATGTCCAGTATAAGGTTGACTGCTATATGGAGTGTCATTGCGAATTCTAAATCCATTAGAGCCATCTAAAATCTCCAAATCTATATTTGGAGGGAAGCCAATATTTGTACCAAAAACAAGATATGCTCCGCCAATTATTGTAATTCGTTCATTATTATAAGGACCGCTAAAAGATAGGCTAGTACCTGTAACACCTATTATAAAATCATTAAACCCATCTCCATTGATGTCTCCAGCAGTATCTACATCAAGTTTTTCACCTCCGCCGTTTCTTCCCATAGGCGTTGCGCCATAAAGCAATATTCCATTATCTCCATTAAGATGGCTAACAGGAAAAGAAGGTGTGTTACATGTTATAGTAGACGTTACTTTTTTTATGGTTACCATAAAATTACAAAAATTTGTATTTCCTGACCTATCTGTTACAGAAACGGTAACATTTGTATCTGTATTTATAATAGTTCCTTGGGCTGGGGTTTGAGAAAAAATAAGGTTCCGTTCGTAGGTGCAATTATCTTTTACATCCCCAAGAAATGAAATGTAATTAGGTAAAACAGAATTTGCATATAATTCTTGATTAGGAGGGCAACTAATTGTTGGAAGTTCTGTATCTGCAATAGCTACAGTTTCTCCATAAAAAACATAAGCTCTTCCGCTATTTGTTCCAAAGCTATAACGTTTTACTGCTCCAACTGCAAAGTCAGGATTAAGATCATTATTAAAATCGCCTATCATACTAACCGAATGACCAAAAGCATGTCTCCCATACCTTACATCGTCAAATACAGAATATCCAATACTTCCTATAATATTAATAGCTGGTATAGCGACTAAACTAGTAGTTGTTCCTCCAAATATTATAAAAGCTGCTCCTTGAGATCCTGCTCCTCCACTAGTTGCAGAAACAATGATGTCTGAAATACCATCACGGTTAATGTCTGATGCTCCATCTACCGAAAATCCCATATAGTCATAGGGATCATCTCCTCTTAGAGTTAAACTATTTGTGTTGTTAAAATCAGAAATTATAAATGAGCTAGGAAAAGAACTACGACCATGAATAAGATACGCTTCACCTATGTTTGTTGCTTCATCTACATCTTTTTCAGGATCACCTATTACTAAGTCGTCTATCCCATCATTATTAAAATCTCCTGCAGACCCCACAGAAAAACCTAGAGCACCTCCCGTTCCTTCTCCTATAATAGAAAAACCGTCACTAACACTTAAGCTTTCTAAATCAATTACTGCAGGGAAACTACTTAGATTGTTTTTTCCATAGATTATGCAAACCCGACCAACATCACTACCACCAACTTCATAACTAGGGAATCCCATAATAATATCGTCAAACGTATCATTATTAACATCACCAACATTACTTATACTTCCTTGTAATCCAGCATTATCTTGTAAAAAACCATTTATGATAAAACCATTGCTACCATCTAATGAAGATACATTCATATTGGACACAGAAGAGTTTCCAAAAACTACATAAGTTCTACCATTGTTTCTAAACCCAGAAGTATCATATGTAGGTGAACTTATAATTATATCTGCTATTCCATCAGTATTAACATCTCCAGCATAATTTACAGAATATCCAAAGTTAGCCTGTGCTGTATCTTCTAAAATAATACCATTAATACCATTAATATCGGATGGGGTATATGAAGGAGAAAATCCAGTGTTTGTACCAAATAAAATTATTGTTTTCCCTCCATTAGTAAGATCAGGAGCACCAATTATAATATCATCAATTCCGTCATCGTTGAAATCTCCTGCTGTACTTACAGAGAAACCTAGTTCATTATCTACGCCTGTACCTGTTATAACAAAACCATTGCTACCATTTAATGTTGAAATGTCAAATGGAGATAAAGTTACTCCAGAACCTCCAAAAATAACATAAGCATTACCTTCATCTATTCCAGAATTAGAATAGGGAGACCCAATAATAACATCAGAGATACCATCTCCATTAATATCTCCCGCATTCTTAACAGAGTTTCCAAATTTATTTTGTTGATTTATTCCTTCTGTAACAAAACCATTTGCCCCATCTAAAATAGATATAGGAACCTCTGGGCAACCCTGAGAAAAAGAAATAAAAACATTAAAAAACAATAATAATAGACTGGTTATTTTACTAAATTTTAATCCAAATCTTTTTTCATTGCTGTTTTTCATAATTTATATTTTAGTAGTATAGGGCGAAACTACCATACTTACTTTTGATATTTATCACTACAAAAGGGGGTTTTAATTCAGTCCTATACCCCTGTTTTCAGGGGGGTGGTTTTCACTTAAAAAGGTGTTTTATTATCAAGAATTCTCTCACATCTTTGCAGTGTGATTATTTGACGTTTATAGTTTGCAGAATAAAATGAAAACAATATAAAGTCACTTATAAGTTTCACAAAAAATAAATATTAACTAATTAAAACCAAAAAATTATGATCTGGGGAATTACATTAATCTTATTAAGTATTATAGCAGTACCATCGTTATTGTTATCTAAAAAACCAAACGCAAAAGAACTTTTAGAGAAAATTGAACCATACCAAGGTTGGATTGGATTTGCTTTTTTCTTTTGGGGGGTTTGGGGCGTTATTTCAGCATTATTAAATATTGGAGGTCTTACTTTGTATCCAATTTGGTGGATAACATTATTAGCAGGAAATGTTATTGAAGCTATTTTAGGATTTATGTTAGGTTTTGGCTTAATAAATAAATTCGTTTTATCTAAAAGTCCAGCTGGAGAAGAAAAAGGAAATAAATTAAGAGCAAAATTAGCACCAAAACAAGGTCAACTAGGAATTTTGGGATTAATTGTAGGAGCTTGGATGATTGTAGCTTCGTTTCTGTTTTTATAGAGTAATTTGAAGAAAGTTTTTATTGCTAATAAAAACAAGTGCTCATAGATTTAATTCTATGTTATTAATAAAAAAAGTATTTAAGTATTAAGCTTAACACTTTTTTCAGTGTGTGTTCTCACTGGAAAAGGTGTTTTTATTTATTGTTTAATTTATATTTTTGTAATTGTTGTTTCATTTTTAAGATCGAATTTATAGTAATAATATTAGATGTTTTTTGTCATTCCTTAAAAAAAATATTTACCTAAACTATAAATATTATTAATTAAAGTTCCCAGAAATATTAGTATTCATAAAAATGAATACATTTGTTATTATGCTTCAATTTTTATACAAACTTATTATAATTAAGCTTTATCTAGTATCCTTTGTTCTTAATGCTCAGGATATAAAAGATAATTCATTACTTCCAATAGAAAGTGTTGAGGCCGTATATAAAGAAAAAGAAAAAATTGATAGGGCATTTGCTCTTTTTAATAGCAATAAGCAAAAAGAAGCATATAGAATTGCCCATCAATTACTAAAAAAAAAACTAGATCCTCGTTCTAAGGCGAATGCTAATTTACTTTTAGGGCATTATTTTAATGCCAGACAATTAATAGATTCTTCTTTGTTTTATAGTAATCGAGCATTAAAAAGCAGTTCCTTCATTCTAAATGATTCCTTAAAAAATGGACTTTATTGTATTGTATACAATTTATTTGCGCTCAATAATAAAAGAAAAGGCTTATTGGAAGAAAGTAAAAAGTGGCATTTTAGAGGAATAGAGGCTTCACAAAAATATAAGGAAGAAAGTTTTTATTATACACATACGCATGGGCTCGCCAATACCTATATGCAAATGGGGGATTATAAAAATGCATTAAAATTATTTAAAGAATGCCTAACCTATAAAGAAGACATAGAAATTAGGTGTGGAAGTTATATTAATATTGGTGCTATTTATTCTGAATTGAAGGATTATAATGCATCAAACGACTATTTTCAAAAAGCATTAAAACTTAGCACTGAAAATTATTATGCTATTGCCGTAATTAAAATAAATCTTGCGGCAAATTATCAGGAGCAAAATAATCTAAGAAAGGCTATTTTGTTATACAATGAAGGGCTTAAGTTATCAGAGAAAAAAGGATATAAGTTACTAGCAATGCAGATACGTCTTGATATAGGAAGTCTTTATTTCAAATTAAAGCAATATAAAGATGCAGAATTGATTTATTCCTCTAGTTTACCCAATGCTATAGAATTAGGTTATTTAGATCAACAAAAAGTTATTTATGATAAACTGAAAGATATCTCTATAGCTACTAATAATTATAAAAATGCATTCCAATTTGCTACAAAATCATTTAAAGTTAAAGATTCCATTACTAAATTACAGAAAGATAAAGAGATTAATGAGTTGGATGTAAAATATAAAACGCTACAGAAAGAAAAAGAAATAAAATTATTACAAAAGGAAAATTATAATAGAAAATTAGCAATTAAAAATCAAAAAGAAGCTATAAAGAACCTAGAATTAAAACAAAAGATAGAGGAAAAAGATAACGAATATAAAATTTTATCATTCCAAAATGCTTCTGAAAAAAAATTAAATGAAATAGCATTATTAAAGAAGAATCAAGAAATTCAGGAAACTAAATTAGTTAGAGAGGAGAGCATAAAAAACACTATTCTATATTCTTTTTTAATACTTCTTATTCCAATTATTGGCTTACTCATTATATACTACCAAAAGCTTCAAACACAAAGTGAATTAAATATAAAGCAAGAAGAAATAAATAATCAAAAAATTTCATCATTAATAAAAGACCAGGAATTAAAAGTAATCAGAGCATCTATAAAAGGTCAAAATAAAGAGAGAAAACATATTGCTCAAGAATTACACGATAGTATTGGTGGTAATTTGGCTGCAATTAAATTAAAACTCAATAACTCTATAAAAAAGAATGTAAAAGAAGATTCTTTAAGAACTATTAATAATCAAATAGATTATACGTACGAACAAGTACGAAATATATCACATAATTTAATACCAAAACAGTTTAGTGAAAATAATTTTTGTGACATATTAGGAGAGTATATCAATAGTATATGGGGATCTAGTAGTTCTTTTATAGTACATCCAAGAAAAGAAATTGATCTTTTGAACGAAAACCTACAAATTGAAGTTTTCAAAATAATTCAAGAGTTAACAACCAATACTATTAAACATGCAAAAGCCACATTCATTGAGCTACAAATTAATTTAGTAGATGATGAATTGAATATTTTATTTGAAGACAATGGTATTGGTTTTATTTACAAAAATAATAAAGGAGGTATTGGATTTGAGAATATAAAAAATAGATTGAAGAAATTTAATGGTACTTTTCATATTGATTCTAGAATTAATAGAGGAACAATAATTAACATTGAAATATCAACCTTAACTACTATAAAAGAATGAAGTATAACTTAATTATTGTAGATGATCATAAAATGTTTTTAGATGGTATACTTAGTATTTTAAATACAAAAAAGGAGTATAACATAACATTAACTACCACTAAAGGAAAGGAAGTTATTAAATACTTAGAGATTAACACTGATGAAAAGATAGATCTTATAATAACAGATATTTCTATGCCAGAATTAGATGGTATTGAGCTTAATAAAATTATAAAAGAAAAAAGAAAAAATATAAAAACATTGGTTGTTAGTATGCATAATAATATTGAAATGATTGACAACCTTATTGCGCATGATGTTGATGGTTACGTTCCGAAAAATGCAGAAAAGAAAGAGTTTTTAAAAGCAATAAAAACGATTTTAAAAGGAGAGAAATATTTTTCAAAAGAAATAAAAGATGTTTACTTAGAGAATAAATTCTCAAAAAAGAAACTAGATGAAATTAAATTGACTCAAAGAGAAATAGATGTTGTTACTTTAATAGCAGAAGAATTCACCACCCAGGAAATTGCAGATAAACTATGCTTGAGTAAGCATACTATAGAAAGCTATAGGAAAAACCTTATAGCAAAACTAGAAGTTAGAAATCTTGCAGGCTTAACAAAATATGCTTTAAAAATGAAGTATGTTAATGAATAGAAACAGAGTTTGACATCTTTTAATTTAAGAGAATAATGAAGGTATAAAGCTTTGTAATTTTACAGCATTAATGCCTCAATCTATTTGCGAAAATAATCACTACTGAATTTAATAATATTGAAGTTCTATTTAATTATTTTAAAGAGGTGTAAAATGTTTCATTACAAGCTAAGAAGATAGGTTAATTAATAATTTAAATGTTCTTTTTTTTTATATTAAAGTCAACACAATTAGTGAAAATAAAATGCATAAAAAAACTCATTACTGTACAGTAACGAGTTTTTTATATTTTTAAGAAGTTTGTTCTTAGAACATTTCTCTACCAGAAAAATGGAAAGCACCTTCAATAGCAGCATTTTCATCAGAATCAGATCCGTGAACAGCATTTTCACCAATAGAAGTAGCAAACATTTTACGAATAGTTCCTTCAGCAGCATCAGCAGGATTTGTAGCACCGATTAAAGTTCTAAAATCTTCAACAGCATTGTCTTTTTCTAAAATTGCAGCGATAATTGGCCCGCGAGTCATAAACTCAACTAATTCACCAAAGAAAGGACGCTCGTTATGCACAGCATAAAAAGCTTCAGCATCACGCTTAGTCATTTGAGTTTTTTTCATTGCTACGATTCTAAAACCTGCAGCATTAATTTTGTCTAAAATTGCACCAGTATGTCCGTTTTCAACACCATCTGGTTTAATCATTGTAAAAGTTCTATTTGTTGCCATCTGTATTTGTTTTAATAGTTGTACGTGTGAACGTCACACAAAATCGGCGCGAAATTACACAATTTTTTTAATTTAATTGTATATTCGCCACTTATGATTTTAAAACACTTTACAGAACTCAAAGAATTTTTATCGCAACCTAAAAATATTGTGATAATAGGTCATAGGAATCCCGATGGTGATGCCGTTGGATCTACATTAGGGTTAAAACATTATTTAGATAAAAAAGGACATACCGTTCAGGTGCTTATGCCTAATGAATATCCGGATTTTTTACATTGGATTCCTGGTTCAGATACCGTATATCGTTTCGATCGTCAAAACAAGCAAAGTGTTCGGTCTTTAAATAATTCTGAAATTGTTTTTCTTTTAGATTTTAATGCGTTGCACAGAGTAGGAGGCGATATGCAAAATACTTTAGAGCAATACGGAAACGATTTTGCGTTGATAGATCATCATCAGCAACCAGATGATTTTAAGTATATGTATTCAGATACTACCATGTCATCTACCTGCCAAATGGTATATAATTTCATTGAAATGATGGGAGATGTAGCTTTGATAGATGAAAACATTGCCACCTGTTTATATACAGGAATTATGACTGATACAGGTTCTTTCCGTTTTAGATCAACCACCAGCACAACACACCGTATCATTGCAGATTTAATAGATAAAGGAGCTAAGAACGATGAAATTCATAGCAATGTGCACGATGCAAATTCATACAGTAGATTATTGTTGTTAGGGCAAGCATTAAGTAATATGAAGTTGCTGCCAGAATATAAAACAGCGTTTATAACTTTATCCGAAGAAGAAAAGAAAAAATTTAATTACGAGAAAGGAGATACAGAAGGTGTTGTAAATTATGCTCTTTCTTTAAAAGGAATTGTATTTGCGGCTATTTTTATAGAAGACAAAGAGCAAGGAATAATTAAAATGTCACTTCGTAGTAAAGGTAAATTTTCTGTAAATCTGTTTGCTAGAAATCATTTTACAGGTGGCGGTCATGACAATGCAGCTGGAGGTAAAAGTTTAGAGTCGATGGAAGATACGATTGCTACATTTACAGCGTTATTACCTAACTATCAAAAAGAATTAGAAGCGTCTTATGAAGTTTAATATAGTTTTTTTCTTACTAGTTGTTTTAAGTATAAGTTCTTGTAAAGAGCCTGAAGCAAGAAGACCTAAAAAACAAGGAACTGTTAATTTTTATAAAGAAGTTGTCGCTAAAAATAAAAAGTTAAATGCTTTAGAGAAAGAGCGGCTAGAAAACTTTATTTCTAAAGATACAATTCATAAATATATAGCTTCAGAAAGCGGGTTTTGGTATATGTACGTTGTTAAAGATACTTTAAATGCTGTAAAACCTAAATCGGAGGATCTTGTTTTGTTAAGTTATGACGTTTCTGATATACAGGGGAATATTGTTTATGATAAACAAGAAAAAAGTTATAAAGTAGATAAAGAAGATTTTATTCCGGCATTACAAGACGGAATAAAGTTGATGAAAAAGGGAGAAACAATTACATTTGTAATTCCGTCATATAGAGCTTTCGGTGTTGTAGGAGACGGAAACAAGATTGTTGTAAATCAACCAATAAAAAGTACTGTAACATTAATCCAAATTAAATAACAAATAAATAAAAATGAAATTAACTAAAATTTTAGCAGCAACAGTTGTAACCTTATCAATTGTATCATGTGGTAATAGCCAATTTAAAACTAAAAGTTCATTAGCTTCAGAAGTAGATTCTGTAAGTTATAGTTTAGGTTTGGATATGGCAAATAAGATTAAAACAAATTTTGACGATATAGATCAAGGTTTATTCGTTCAAGGATTTAAAAACGGAATGGATTCTACCAATTTATTAGTTGAATCTAAAGATATTAATAATATTTTAAGAGCGTTTTTCCAGAAAAAACAAGAAGAGAAAATGAAGGAGCAACAAGCACTTCAATCTAAAAAAGCAGAAGCTGAATTTGGAGATTATAAAAAAGAAGGCGAAAATTTCTTGGCTGAAAATAAAACAAAAGACGGTGTAAAAACAACGGCTACTGGTTTACAGTATATTGTTTTAAAAGAGGGTAACGGAGATGCGCCAACGGCAACTTCACGTGTAAAAGTTCATTATCACGGTACGTTAACAGATGGAACTGTTTTTGATAGCTCTGTAGATAGAGGTGAACCAACAGAATTTGGAGTAAACCAAGTTATTAAAGGTTGGACAGAAGGTTTACAGTTAATGAAGCCAGGAGCAAAGTATAAATTCTTTATTCCACAAGATTTAGCGTACGGAGCACAACAAAGAGGTGCTAAAATTAAGCCTTTTTCTGCTTTAGTATTTGATGTAGAGCTACTTGAGGTTAAGTAATAAAAATATAAATAACTAAAATACAATTAGGTTAGTACTTGTTACTAACCTAATTGATTGTTTATAAGAGAATCTTAAAATAATAACAAATGAAGTTTTATAAAGTTTTAATAGCAGTAGTGGTATTGTTTTCAGCTTGTAAATCTGTTAAATATCCAGATTTAGAAAACGGATTGTATGCAGATATACAAACTAATAGAGGAGATATTTTAATAAAGCTACACGAACAAGAAGTGCCAATGACGGTTGCTAACTTTGTTTCTTTGGCGGAAGGAGATAATCCGAAAATGACAGATTCTTTAAAAGGGAAGCCTTACTATGATAAAACAAAATTTCATAGAGTAATTAAAGATTTTATGGTTCAGGGAGGCGATATTACAGGTACAGGCGCTGGTAATGCAGGGTATAAGTTTGGAGATGAATTTCCGATGGATGAAAACGGACAATTAATTTACAAACACGATTCGCCAGGTGTTTTGTCGATGGCAAATTCAGGAAAAGCAACAAACTCTAGTCAGTTTTTTATAACACATAAAGAAACACCTTGGTTAGATGGTTTGCATTCAATTTTCGGTAAAGTGCTATTTGGTCAAAATATTGTTGATATAATTAAGAAAAACGATTACATCAATCATGTATCTATAATTAGAGTTGGTAAAGAAGCTAAAAAATTTAAAGCAGTTGCTGTTTTCGAGCACGAATTAACCAATGTGGCAAAGCGAGAAGCTGAGCGTAAGAAAGCAGTGGAGATGATGAAACGTAAGTTTCAAGAAGAAAAAGGTATTAACGATGCTGTTGAAACAGATTCGGGTTTAAAGATCTTAAAACGGCAAAAAGGAAGTGGTAAAAAGGTGAATCCGGCATTACCAACGACGGTTCATTATACATTGTATTTAGCAGATGGAAAAAAAATAGACTCTAGCTTAGATAAAAAACCATTTACTTTTACAATTAACAATCCAGAAAAACCATTAATAGCGGGTTGGAAAGAAGGCGTGAAAACAATGAGAGAAGGAGATAAATCAATATTTTTTATTCCTTATTACTTGGGGTATGGTGAAGCTGGTTTAGGGCCAATCATTGGTAAATCTGATTTAATTTTTGAAATTGAAGTATTAAAAGTAGGTAAGTAATTTTGATAGAAAACATTATACAAAAAGACAAGCAGCTCCTTATTTATTTAAATAATTTAGGAAGTGAGCAGTGGGATGGACTTTGGTTAGCAATAACCAATCAGTTTAATTGGATTCCCTTATTCATTTTTATGCTTTTTTTGATATTTAAGCATCATGGATGGAAAAAAGGATTGTTTACAATGTTGTTTATAGCAGTTTTAATCACTTTTTCAGATCAGATAACAAACGTTATAAGAGGTGTCTTTGAAAGGTTAAGGCCAAATAACGATCCTTCAATAAAAGATTCGTTAAGGACGCTAATAAGACCGCAAAGTTTTAGTTTTACTTCTGGCCATGCAACAACCTCTACAGTAGTAGCTGTTTTTTTAATTATGTTATTAAAAAATCATGTGCGTTATGTTAAATTTTTGGTTCTATTTCCTCTAGTATTCGCCTATAGTAGATTGTATTTAGGAGTTCATTTTCCTATTGATATTTTATGTGGATTTATAAACGGAACCGTAATTGGTTTTTCAGCATATTTTTTATATATGAAATTATCTAGAAAAATATTTAGCTAAAATTTCTAATAAACATAAAAAAACGATCCATTTTATATAAAATGGATCGTTTTTTTGTTTTGTAATTTTATAAGTGAATATTTATGGAATGTGGTTTTTTTATTGAGAACAAAACTAGTGTGATTGGTTATCATAATAAGAAATTAAATATTTCGAGTCTTATTTGTTTACTGGAGGTTTTAGTAATTGTTAGGTTATAAAAATAGCGTAAAAGATGCATTATTAAATTTAGAAAATATTTTAGTTAAAAGATATTCCTGCAAATAGATAGGACAATATGAGGTGTTTAATTTAATATTATATGGTTTTTTAAAAAAACGAAAACATGAATTTTTAAGTTATTAAACAAATAAGAAGAGTTCATTCAACGGCTAATAAATGCAATTCATCGATAGAAAAAGTTGGTTGAACGGTTTTTTTTTGAAAAGTGTAGGTATGTGGTTATGTTTGTTGGTACCCCATATTAATTATAAAAGCCCATGTTACAAAGTTTATCTATTTTGTTTATAGAAGATGATGTTGTTGAATCAATGAAAATAGACCGAGTTATAAAAAAGCTAGGCCTGTCTCATGTTCTGCAAAAAGCAACTAATGGAGAAGAAGCATTAGATATTTTAAATAAAAAAGTTAATCTTCCTGATATTATTTTATTAGATTTAAACATGCCGAAGATGAATGGTATAGAATTTCTATCAATTTTAAAAAAGGATGAACTATTAAGGCATATACCTACAATTATTTTAACAACATCAAATAATCAAAGAGATTTGTTAGAGTGCTATAAGATAGGTGTGTCAGGATACATTATAAAACCTTTAAAGTATGATGAATACATTAATAAAATTGAAAAATTATTATCTTATTGGGCTATTAATGATTTAATAAAAAGTTAGAAGAAAAGGTGCAGATTTACAGAGTTTCTTCTGTAATTAGTTGAAAATTAATAAGGTTTAGGAATAGTAGGTGGTATTATAGAGGAATCTAAATTACAATCTAAAGAGGTGTATGTAGCTATAGGTACTTATGGCTTTTCAGAAATACGTTCACTTTTATCTCATTTAAGTGAATACACTAAGTTAAATCTATCCCAATTATTGTTTTTATATTCCGGATGTTTCAACTATATTAGAGCTTAATTATCAGTGGTTTGTAGGGAGGTATAGAGGTCTAATAAAAACATTAGGTCATCTGTAGGTGGTTATATTCATGTTGAGGTTTTAAAAATTTACCCATACGTCGAGTTACCTAAATTTAAAATCTTAGAAAAAAAACAGAAAGTAGGTTGGTAATGATATTTAAGTTATACAACTTATTACTTTGGATTAGGATTAATGAATAAAACTTTCGAACACTTTAATTTAACAGCATAAATTATCAAGTAAAAATTAAAAAAAACCGGTACTGAGGTTAAATTTATAATCACAAAAAATGAATGAGTGACAATAAGATCGCCTTGTTACAGCGTGCTCTTGCTAGAGAAAAACTAGCCAGAAAAAGTGCTGAAAAAATTTTAGAAAAAAAAGCTAGAAAGTTACATAACACTTTAGAAGAGCTTAAAGTGTCTAATAATACATTAGCGTTATTATTAGACAAGAAAAATTTTGAGTTAAAAGGCGTTTTTAGAAATATTGCAGACGCCTATTGTGTTGCAGATATGTCTGGTAACATTTTAGAAATGAATGAAGCTACTTTTAAACTGCTAGGTTGTGAAGAAAAAATAGACTCTCTAAATTTGTTGAATTTTGTTTATAAAGAAGATGTCCCTTCTGCAATTCATGCTTTTAAACAATTAAAAGTGCATGGGGTGTTTAAAAACTTAAGGATTCGGGTTAAACCTCGCGACGGAATTATTAAAAGGCTCAATATTAATACGAGTATAGTATTTAATGAAAAAGGTGAAGCAATAGCTATGCAAGGTATTGCTAGAGATGTTACAAAAGAGTACCAATTAAAAAAAGAAATTCTTGAATCTGAAGATCGATTTAAGATGTTATTAGAAAATTTAGATACAGGAGTATTACTTGAAGATCAAAATAGAAAAATAGTACTTACCAATAAAAAGTTTTGCGAAATATTTTCTCTTACGGTAACTCCAACTATGTTAATAGGTCAGAATTGTGCAGTTTCAGCAGAACAAGTGAAAGACTTGTTTGTAAACCCAAAAGAAACTGTATCGCAAATTGATGAATTAATAACCAATAAAGAAGAACAGATTGCGCAACAGATTGAATTAAAAAGTGGTAAAACTTTACAACGTGATTATGTACCTATTTATATTAATAAGGTATTTAAAGGTCATCTTTGGAGTTTTAAAGATATAACTACAGAAAAACAAGCAGAAGAAAAACTTATAGAGTCTGACAGGAAGTTTAAATTGCTTTTAGAAAACTTACATAATGGTGTATTGTTAGAAGACGAAAACCGTACGATATTACATTCAAACAACAAAGCTTGCGAATTATTATCTATCCCTATGTGTGCGGAATTATTAATAGGTAAAAATAGTTCATTGTTAAATGATGAGTTAAAACACAAATTTATAGATCCAAATGAGTTTATTTCAAGAACTGAAGATACTTTAGCAAATAAAAAGATTGTTTTAGGAGATTTGTTTTTCATGAAAAACGGTACTGTTTTAGCTCGTGATTACATTCCTATTATAACTGAGGGAGTGTACAAAGGCGATCTATGGAATTTTAAAGATGTAACTGAAGAAAAGCAAGCAGAACAAAACCTGATAGAGTCTGAGAACAATTTGAAAATTTTAGTTCAAAACCTAGATAATGGTATTTATATGGAAGATGCCAAAGGGATAGCAGTATTAGCTAACAAAAAGTACTGTGAGCAGTTTAATGTGTCTATGCCGCCAGATTTGATTCCTGGTGAAGATGTTTCAAAACTAGCAATAAAAAGCAAAGTTTTGTTTCAAGACCCTGAAGGTTTTTATAAACGCTATAAAGAAGTAATTAGCAACAAGAAACCTGTTATTAAAGAAGAGATTAGATTGGCGGATGGTAAGGTTCTTGAGCGGAATTATATACCTCTTTTTAACAATCGTATTTTTAAAGGGCAATTGTGGAGTTTTAACGATGTAACGTTAACTAGAAAGTACAAGGACAATCTAGAAAAAGAAAAACAGAAGTATAGAAACATTATAGCTAACACGAATATAGGAATGGTAGAGGCTGATTTGGAAGGCCGTATATTAATGGTTAATCAAAGTTTTACTAAAATTACAGGCTATAATGAAAGTGAGTTAATTGGTATGGTTGCAAGAGAAGTACTTCCTGTTAATAAAGAATATGCTTTAGAGAGAAGTAAGCTAGCGAGAGAAGGTAAAGAAACTTCATATGAGCTTGAACTTAAAACTAGAGAGGGTATTAATAAAACAATTCTACTTAGTTCTGCTCCTAATTATAATTTAAAAGGAGAGATTACGGGTACAATAAGTGTTATATTAGATGTATCGGAATTAAAGCAACTTGAAAGGCAAAAAGAGGAACTACTTAAAAATCTTGAAAAAAGTAATGATGAACTACAAGAGTATGCTCATATTGTATCGCATGACTTAAAATCACCACTTCGAAGTCTTTTTGCATTGGTATCTTGGCTGAAGGAAGATAATCAAAACAATTTAGATCAAGCAAGTTTAGTTAATATGGCTTTAATTGAGTCTACTCTAGAAAATATGGAACAATTAATTACAGATATTTTAAACTATTCTAGTTTAACTTCAGATATCGTGGTAGTTAAACCTGTAGATTTAAATGATGTAATAGATGATTTAAAACAAATTCTATATTGTCCAGATCATGTTACTTTAGTTAAGAAGTCTAATTTACCGATAGTTCAGGGTGATAGGATGAGGTTACAACAGGTTTTTCAGAACTTAATAAGCAATGCAATACAATATATCGATAAAGAAAAAGGACTCATTGAAATAGATTGTATTGAAAACAGAACACACTACCAGTTTTCGGTAAAAGATAACGGTATTGGAATAGAAAAGAGCTATCATGAAAAAATATTTAAAATTTTTAACTCTTTAGCTAGAAGTGAAAAATCTACAGGAATTGGTCTTTCTATTGTAAAGAAAATTGTAGACATTTATGATGGTAAGGTTTGGTTAGAAAGCACCCCAGGTTTGGGAACAACATTTTATTTTACAATAAAAAAATAATGATAAACGAAAAACCAAATATTAACTATATCCAAGAGCTTTCAGGAGGAGATATTTCGTTTGAGAAAAAGGTAATTGAAATCATAAAAAAAGAGTTTCCAGAGGAGGTTAAAATTTATTTAAATAATTATAATTTAAAAAAATTTAAAAAATGTGCAGAAAATGTACATAAACTTAAGCATAAAATTAGTATTTTAGGTCTAGGAAAAAGTTATGAAATTGCTGTAGTATATGAAAATAATTTAAATGAAGGTAGTGATGCACTTCATGAAGAATTTGAACGAATCTTGCAAATCATGGCTCATTATTTAACAACTTTATAATTAAATACTATGACCTGTATATTTATAGACGATGAAGCGGCCGCAAGAATGATACTTGAGCAGTTAAGCATTAGTATAGAAAGTATAGATGTCATTGATCAATTCTCTAATGCTATTGATGCTATTAAGTTTTTAAATAAAAACGAGGTAGATCTTATTTTCTTAGATATACATATGCCTGGTTTTACGGGTTTTGATTTTATTCAAACCTTAAAAAATCCACCAAAAATTATATTAACAACTTCTGATAGAAATTTTGCTATAGAAGCATTTGAATATGAAAGTATTGTTGATTATTTAGTAAAACCTTTAACTTTAGCTCGTTTTATTAAAGCTGTAGATAAGGCTAGAGAATTTAAGACAACAACAACAGCACCGATAACACAGGTTGCTAACACCGCTAAAAAGGATACAGATAATGACCTTTATGTTAATATTGATAGACGTTTAATTAAAATAAGTATTCCAGCCATTAAGCTTATTCAAGCAAAAGGTGATTATATTCAGTTAAAAACAGAAGATAAAAATTATACGGTTCATACAACCCTAAAAAAAATTGAAGAAAAACTTCCTAAAGAACTGTTTTTAAAAGTACATCGCTCTTATATTATAAATACCTCTAAAATAATTGATATAGAAGATAATAGTGTGTTAATAGATAGGGATGTTATTCCTGTAAGTAGATCTAATAGGGCAGAGCTTATGAGGAGGTTAAACCTATTGTAGAAAAAACTTTTTTTGTAGCACATAATTCATGGCTTAATAACTTATTTATAGTCATTATTCATCCATCCAAAATACCTAAAAATATTTTATTAGTGCGTTAATTTTATGATCATGTATGGTCATAGGGTAAAATGATTACAGCTATTAAATTATATTATAGAATTAACGAAGATGCCCATAACAGTAAAAATATGCGAGCAGGTTAAGGGTTTTAAAAATTGCATTTTTTTTAAAGAATCTGTTAAATGCTGTTTGTTAATAAGGGTAGTTGTAGGGTTAAAATTTAATGCAGCTATTCGTAACTATTATATTCCGTTAATCTACACAAAAGCACCCGTTCGGCTATATAAAAGATTTAATTAAAGATATTTAAACGTATTAAAAACAAGTGCTCTGTATATTTGTAGTATTATGAAAATACAACTAATTATAACAATCGTATTATGTATGCTAAATAGCATTCCGGCTTATTCGAAGAAAAGAAGAATAGTATATATCGAAATTCAAAAAATGTACAGAAAGAAAAGATAATCTTTGATAAGTTATTTAATTTATATGCCCCACACAATTCCCCTCCCTTTTTTTATAAAAAAACCACTTGATTCAGTCTGGTGGTTTTTTCATTTTCGGACGGCACAGCCTGTTTTGTTAACATTTAAAACCTAAGTATCTATAAACAATGCTTAGGTTTTATTTTAAATGGTATTTAAACAGGCAATATTCATTTTTTTTAAGGAACCTTGTTAAGTGCCGTTTGTTAATAAGGGTAGTGTAGGGGTTGAAATTTAATGCAGCTATTCGTAACTATTATATTCCGTTAATCTACACAAAAGCACCCGTTCGGCTATATAAAAGATTTAATTAAAGATATTTAAACGTATTAAAAACAAGTGCTCTGTATATTTGTAGTATTATGAAAATACAACTAATTATAACAATCGTATTATGTATGCTAAATAGCATTCCGGCTTATTCGAAGAAAAGAAGAATAGTATATATCGAAATTCAAAAAATGTACAGAAAGAAAAGATAATCTTTGATAAGTTATTTAATTTATATGCCCCACACAATTCCCCTCCCTTTTTTTATAAAAAAACCACTTGATTCAGTCTGGTGGTTTTTTCATTTTCGGACGGCACAGCCTGTTTTGTTAACATTTAAAACCTAAGTATCTATAAACAATGCTTAGGTTTTATTTTAAATGGTATTTAAACAGGCAATATTCATTTTTTTTAAGGAACCTTGTTAAGTGCCGTTTGTTAATAAGGGTAGTGTAGGGGTTGAAATTTAATGCAGCTATTCGTAACTATTATATTCCGTTAATCTACACAAAAGCACCCGTTCGGCTATATAAAAGATTTAATTAAAGATATTTAAACGTATTAAAAACAAGTGCTCTGTATATTTGTAGTATTATGAAAATACAACTAATTATAACAATCGTATTATGTATGCTAAATAGCATTCCGGCTTATTCGAAGAAAAGAAGAATAGTATATATCGAAATTCAAAAAATGTACAGAAAGAAAAGATAATCTTTGATAAGTTATTTAATTTATATGCCCCACACAATTCCCCTCCCTTTTTTTATAAAAAAACCACTTGATTCAGTCTGGTGGTTTTTTCATTTTCGGACGGCACAGCCTGTTTTGTTAACATTTAAAACCTAAGTATCTATAAACAATGCTTAGGTTTTATTTTAAATGGTATTTAAACAGGTAATATTCATTTTTTTTAAGGAACCTTGTTAAGTGCCGTTTGTTAATAAGAGTAGTGTAGGGGTTGGAACTTAATGCAGCTATTCGTAACTATTATATTCCGTTAATCTACACAAAACAACCGTTCGGCTACATAAAACACTTAACTAAAGATATTTAAACGTATTAAAAACAAGTACCCTGTATATTTGTAGTATTATGAAAATACAACTAATTATAACAATCGTATTATGTATGCTAAATAGCATTCCAGCTTATTCGAAGAAAAGAAGAATCGTATATGTAGAAATTCAAAAAATGTACAGAAAGAAAAAATAATCTTTGATAAGGTTTTTAATTTATCTCTCTCCATAATTCCCCTCCCTTTTTTATAAAAAAACCACTTGATTAGGTCTAGTGGTTTTTTCATTTTAAGACGTCGCAAGCTGTTTTGTTATACTTTTTTATTATTTGTAAGAAACACTTTATAGTCTTATTAGAGGGTAGCTGTAGTTTATAAGTTGTAAAGAAAATTAATAAAAGGATATGTAATTAATTATAATAGCACTTATTAAAGAGTTAGGTGATTTTTACCTATTAATCTTTATAGAGCGGTAATTCATCTAGTTATTAAACTAATAGTGTTCCTAGGTTCGGGTACATAGCTATATGTTTGTAGCGAATAACGTTATTTTTTTCAAAAAATTAGAGTAGAGATGTTTGAGGGGATTGACCATTTTTTTATAAAATAACATCTTTTATAAAATGTAGCTCTTTTTTGTTTTTAAGTTTTACGAAGCTAAGTAAGCGTTCTTGGAGTTATATATTTTTGTAATTTTTTGGCACAGTTTATTGGTTTAATACATTGATTGTAAGTGTATTGTTTTTTTGTTCGTCGATAGTTGTGTATCGATGAATGGTGTTAGCACCAACAATACGTTACTCACCTACACAAACGTTTTACCTAATCGAAATAATAAGATATAAGGCTCATGTCTGTTGTAATTTTATAATGTAATTAAAAATAAAACATTATGAAAACGCTACAAACCATCTTGATTTTTTTAGTATTCAGTTTAATGTTTACTTCTTGTTCTGAAGAAAATATAGATACAGATTTGTATGAAACAGCGTCTTTAATAGTGCCAGAAAACAAGGAAATAGAAGTTGAAATTTTAGCGTTGATTAATCAGTATAGAGTTGATAAAGGATTAAGTAGTTTAGATCAAATGGATGTAATAAAAGCACAAGCATACACACATACCGATTATATGATAACGCAAGCAGCACCATCACATGATAATTTTTTTAAAAGAAGCGAATACTTAAAAGAACATTCAGGAGCAAAAAGAGTGTCTGAGAATGTAGCTTATGGTTTTTCAAGTGCACAATCTGTAGTAAATGCATGGGTAAATAGTGAAGGACACAAAAAAAACATGGAAGGAGATTATACACATTTCCAAATCTCTGCAGAACTAAGTGAAGATGGTAAGTGGTATTTTACGAACATGTTTATTAAAAAATAATTAGTTTAATAAGTGTAGTTGTAAATGACAAAACTGGCGAGCGGTATAAAACGAATCGTTTTTTTATTGAAAACAGTTATGTCTGTCTAATTTTAAAGAAAAGAAATTTTTTAAAATAGAAAAAAGCTTACAAAGTAAGCTTTTTCTTTAATCCCCTAAAAAAAAACCGAAGCGTTAGCTTCGGTTTTAGCGGAGAGTAAGGGATTCGAACCCCTGGACCTGTTACAGTCAACAGTTTTCAAGACTGCCGCATTCGACCACTCTGCCAACTCTCCTGAGTGTGCTATCAAGTATGTCCTGATTGCGGGTGCAAATATAGAACCTTTTTTTAGTTCTGAAAAAAAATAATCAATTTTTTTTAGTGTTTTTTTAGATAAATAGTCAGTGGTAGCTGCAATTGTTTTGTTATCAGGTAGTTTACTGTTTTGTGAAAATGTATTTATTTTTATAAAAATAATATTTCACCTCCTTTGCTTTTAAAATTTAGATATTTAAATAGATTAGGTGAATAAGTTCTTTTAGTTTTAGTATTGTTTTTAGGATAATTAAAAAGTAAAAGCGTCAATTTTTATTCCAAATAAATTATTTTTGTTTTAAAATAGATAAGGCATGTTTAATTCATTTGGAAATATTTTAAAACTAACCACTTTTGGTGAATCACACGGAATTGCAATAGGAGGTGTTATAGATGGTTTTCCGGCAGGAATGGATGTAGACTTAAATGCGGTTCAAAAAGAATTAGATCGTCGTAAGCCAGGGCAGTCTAAAATTGTAACCCAACGTAAAGAACCAGATACGGTTGAATTTTTATCTGGTATTTTTGAAGGTAAAACAACTGGAGCGTCTATTGGCTTTCAAATAAAAAACACCAATCAAAAAAGTAAAGATTACAGTCATAATACAAATGTATATCGCCCTTCACATGCAGATTATACCTATGATAAAAAATACGGAATTCGCGACTATAGAGGTGGCGGTCGTACTTCTGCTCGTGAAACTGCCAATTGGGTAGTTGCAGGTGCTTTGGCAAAGCAATTAATAAAACACATTAATATAAATGCATTTACCTCGTCTGTTGGTGATGTTTTTATGATGAAACCTTATCAGGATTTAGATTTTGCGAAAACAGAAAGTAATGCTGTTCGTTGTCCCGATGAAGCTTCGGCAGAAAAAATGATTACTAAGATTAATGAAATAAAAAAAGCAGGCGATACTATTGGTGGTACAATTACTTGTGTAGCACAAAATATGCCTGTTGGTTTAGGAGAGCCTATTTTTCATAAATTACATGCAGAGTTAGGCAAAGCGATGTTATCTATCAATGCTGTAAAAGGTTTTGAATTCGGAAGCGGATTTTGTGGTGCTAAAATGCAAGGTTCTGAACATAATGATATTTTTAATGAAGATGGCACCACGCAATCAAATTTATCAGGCGGAATTCAAGGAGGTGTTTCAAACGGAATGGATATTTATTTCCGAGTAGCCTTTAAGCCTGTTGCAACTATTATGCAAAATCAACAAACTATTAATTCAGAAAATGAATTAACCGAAATACAAGGTAAAGGGCGCCACGACCCTTGCGTAGTTCCAAGAGCTGTACCTATTGTTGAAGCATTAGCAGCTTTAGTATTGGCAGATTTTTGGTTGATGAACAAGACTCGGAAAATTTAAATTATTTAGGTAATAGACTTGCTAGCTGTGTTGCCGAAACGAAGCATGAAAACGATGAATACTTTTAAGAGTAAGAACCCGAAGTTTTCAGTATTAAAATCAAATGATTTTTTTGTTTCGTTTTATAGCATTTCAGTTAGAATTAGTAGTCTTTACTTAAATATTTTAAAAAGTTGGTTTAACTACTGTAAAATGAGCTATAGCAAAGCCTTTTTA
Source organism: Tenacibaculum sp. SM2510 (assembly GCF_057002845.1). Taxonomy (NCBI): domain Bacteria; kingdom Pseudomonadati; phylum Bacteroidota; class Flavobacteriia; order Flavobacteriales; family Flavobacteriaceae; genus Tenacibaculum; species Tenacibaculum sp. SM2510. The sequence continues at coordinate 921,607 of NZ_CP192703.1, read as the reverse complement.
AAGCTCAGACAAGTAAACTCTTTTAGAGTTGTAACTGATCATAATGAATGACACATTCAGCAAGCTAAAAAAGTATTTAAATTTAAGATTCATCAGTATATTAAATAGTTTCTTATACTATAATAAGATTATGTGTTATTTTAGCTAACCATCATATTGTGAAACAGTGGTGAGTTTTTTATATTAAAATACGATGTTTAACAACCCTATTCTTTTTTTTATTTGCTTCATTGGCGTTTTTAATGGTTTTTTAGCAAGTTTTTATTTTCTTTTTTTTAGCAAAGAAAAACGCGCTCAAAATTTATTTTTTGGTTTTTTATTATTGATGTTAAGTCTTAGAATAGGCAAATCTGTTTATGCAATATTTACAGCGAAAATAGATAAGAATTTTATTGTTTTACAGATAGGATTGTCAGCATGTTTTTTAATAGGAGTCGCTTTATTTTTTTACTTAAAATCTTCTGTTAAAAACATAAAAGTAATTCCACGTTCTTGGAAAATACATGTGTTAATACTGGTTTTTACAATTTTTATTGTCGGAGTTTTTAAGCCGTATATATCTAATAAAGCACTTTGGAATCAATACGTAATTCATGTTATTTATGCTATTTGGGGAGTTTATGTTTTACTATCAGGGTTAGTATTAAAAGATGTTATTATAAAATTAGTTACTAAAAGCAAGAAGTTAACCATTTCTGAGTTGTGGTTAATTTGGGTTTATGTTGGGAATGTTTTAATTTATGCCGCTTATATTATTGGTTACTTTTATTTGTATTTAGTGGGTACAATCACTTTTTCTATTGTGTTTTATGGGTTGCTAATTTTCTTGTTATTTAAAAGTAATAGAGAGAACGTGTTTAAAGATATTCCTGAAAAATATGCGTCAAAAAAGATACAAAAAGCAGCAGCAATTATTTTAATTAAATCTTTAGGAGAGATAATGTCAGAAAGGCAATTTCATAGAAACACAAATGTTAAAATAAAAGATATTGCTAAAGAATTACAAGTTTCTTCACATCAATTATCCCAATTATTAAATGACAATTTAGAAAAAAGTTTTGCTTTGTTTATAAATGAATACAGAATTGAAGCAGCAAAAAAGTTATTGCAAGAAAATAACCATTTTACTTTAGAAGCTATTGGTTTCGAAGCAGGTTTTAGTTCTAAATCAACATTTTATGCTACCTTTAAGAAAGTTGTAGGTAAAACCCCATCAGAATTTAAAAAACAATTTTCTTAGTTTTTTAATCCTATTTTATAATTCCGGACACTTCAATTATAATTATTTACTTCATTTTTTCAATGATTTTAGAGATTTGACAAAATCTTTAAAATTTACGACATGAGAAAATTACTTTTACTAACTGTAGCACTTTTTAGTTTACAAATTATTCAGGCACAATCAGAAATTCCTTCAATCCAAAAAACGTTAGAAAATTATATGGACGGAAGTTCTTATAATAAACTAGATGTTTTAGAAAGTGTATACACCGAAAATGCAACGTTATTTTTATCAGGAAATAATGACTTTAAAAGATACTCACCAAAAGAATATGTAGCTTTTTTTAAGAACAAAAAATATGGTGAATTTAACGGTAGGTATGCAAAAATTTTGGCTATTGATATTGTAAAAGATATTGCAACAGCAAAAATTGAAATAACTATTCCTGCAAGAAAATGGGTGTATATTGATTTATTTTTATTGAAGAAATTCGAAAAAGGTTGGAAAATAATTAGTAAAACAGCAACACGAATTGATGATGAAAAATAAAAGCAAGAAGTGTTTTTTATCGCTACTAATATTGTTTTTTCCTTTAGTTATGTATACTCAAAAATCAACAATTAAGTTTATTGATACACAACTGAATATTGATGGGGAATTTCATGAAACTGTTTGGCAACAATTACCAGAATATACGGGTTTTTATAATTATGCGCCAAAAGATGTTGGTTTGGCAGAGAATCAAACTTCAGTAAAAATATTTCATAACAAAGAGTATTTATATGTGAGAGCAATTTATAATGATTCAACTGAAAAAACACAAGTTAGCACGTTAAAAAGAGATACATCAATTTTTTTAAGTGATGCTTTTGTAATGGTTTTAGACACTCAAAATCAAAAACAAAACGGATATTTCTTTGCAGTAAACTCTCTAGGAGCTCAAACAGATGGTTTGATTGGTAGAAAGAGTGAAGGCTATGATTTAAGTTTTAGCTGGAGCTCAGCTTGGCAATCTAAAGCAATTTTAAACGGTACAAACAAACAGTACGAAATAGCCATTCCTTTAAAATCGTTAAACTTTAATAAAGATAATGGTGTTTTTGGAGTACAGTTTTATGTACGTGATATCAAAAACAACTCTTGGACAATTTTAAAAAATGTAAAACGCAATTATGCCAATTTTGATTTACGATTTAATGAGGAGTTTTTAATAGAAAATTTATCAGAAAAATCTAATTCAAGATATACAGTAACACCATCTATCACTTTAAATTATCAAAATAACCTAAAGGGGAATACGCCTAAAATTTCTTTTAAGCCAAGTTTAGATACGCAATATAACTTAACATCATCATTAAAGTTAGACGCGACTATAAACCCTGATTTTTCTCAAATTGATGTAGATCAACAAGTAACTAATTTAACTCGGTTTACGGTGAACTTTCCTGAAAGAAGAAGCTTCTTTTTAGAAAATGCTGATTTGTTTTCTAACCTGGGTGTATTCGGAATTAATCCGTTTTATTCTAGAAGAATTGGTTCGGGTTCTACTATTAAATTTGGATTAAAATTATCAGGAAATGTGTCTTCAAAAACCAGAATTGGTGTTTTAAATGTTCAAACAGAAAAAGAGAATGATATTGCTTCACAAAATTTCGGAGTATTGGTTGCAGAGCATCAGTTAACTAAAAACTTTACAACTACTGGTTTTTTTATCAATAGGCAAAAAACAGATAAATTTGGCTTTATAAATGATTATAACCGTGTTACAGGTGTTAATGTAAATTATAAGTCTGATAATAATAAGTGGACAGGATTACTTAATTATGGTAAAAGTTTTAATAACGGAATTTTTAATGATAATTCATTTTATAACGCTAGTATTTATTTTAATAAAAGAGGATTTAACTTTAACACGTCTGTAAGAAAATTAGAGAAAAACTATATAACAGATGTTGGTTTTGTACCAAGATTGTATAATTATGATGCTATAAATAATCTTATTATTAGAGAAGGTTACTTACAAACATCATCTGGAATTGAATATGAAAAATTCTATGTGAATTCAGATAAAATAAACTCAGTTCGTTTTATTAATTATGGATTAAATAATTATTTTGATGTAAACGGAAAACTAACACAAACGCAACATTTTTTAAATTCATCAGTGTTTTTTAAGGATTTGTCTTCCGTTTATTATGTTGTTAATTATGATAATGTAGATTTAAAATATGGCTTTGATCCTTTAGGAAAAGGGAGTCCCTTATCTCCAGGGGAATATAATTTCGGGGTTTTAAAAATTGGATATAATTCAGCTAATAATCAAAAAATGCGTTATCGAGTAAATGTTCAAAAAGGAACATATTACGACGGAAACCGAACCACAGCGGGTGCATATTTAAATTATCAAATGTTACCACATGCAAATTTCGAAATAGCATACAATGTAAATAAAATAGATTTGAACGAATTAGGGAAAGCAACCTTTCATTTAACACGTTTTACAGGGCAAGTTTTCTTTAATAATCGATTAAATTGGACAAGCTATGTGCAGCATAATACACAAAGAGATAATTTTAATATAAATACAAGATTGCAGTGGGAGTACAAGCCGTTGTCTTATATATACTTAGTTTTAAGTGATAATTTTAATAAAAATATAAAACGAAAAAATTGGGGAGTTGCTTTTAAAATAAATTACCGTTTTGATTTTTAAAACTTGTAGTAAACTAAAAAAGCTCGCAAATAGCGAGCTTTTTTTATTGAATATTATTGAAAAACTAAGCTAACATTGTAACAGGGTTTTCAATAAATGTTTTTAATGTTTGTAAGAACTGAGCACCAACTGCACCGTCAACCGTTCTGTGGTCGCAAGCTAAAGTTAATTTCATGGTGTTACCAACTACAATTGCACCGTCTTTAACAACAGGTTTTTGTATAATGGCTCCAACAGATAAAATTGCTGAGTTAGGTTGGTTTATAATAGAGGTAAAACTTTCGATACCAAACATACCTAAATTAGAAACCGTAAAAGTACTTCCTTGCATTTCTGCAGGAGTAATTTTCTTGTGTCTTGCTTTACCTGCTAAATCACGAACCGAAGCACCGATTTGAGTTAAGCTTAAAGCATCTGTATGTTTTACAACAGGTACCACTAAGCCTTCATCAACAGCTACTGCAACACCAATGTGAATATGGCTGTGAAATAACGTGTTGTTATCTGTCCAGCTAGTATTTACATTCGGATGTTTTTTTAATGCCATAGCACACGCTTTTACAACCATATCGTTAAATGATACTTTGGTATCAGGAATCGAATTAATTGTTTTACGAGAAGCCATTGCGTTGTCCATATCTACTTCAATATTTAAGTAGAAGTGAGGTGCAGAGAATTTAGAATTACCTAATGCTTTAGCTATTGCTTTACGCATTTGAGAATTTTTAACTTCAGATGTACTTTCTTCTCCTGCAACAGCAAAATTTGTTACTGTAGATGGAGTAGAAGCACTAGTTTTAGTTGAAGCTACCGAAGTTTCAGTTTTTGCAGATGGAGTGTAATTTTCTACATCTTTTTTAACGATACGTCCGTTTTCCCCAGATCCTTTAACATCAGCTAAATTAATCCCTTTATCTACTGCTATTTTTTTAGCTAATGGAGATGCAAATATTCTACCTCCAGAAGAAGTTGTTGCAATTTCAGTAACTGCAGTTTTTTCTTCTTTTTGATCCGCTTTTTTATGCTCTTCTTTAGGAGCAGCAGTTGTATTTCCTGATTTTTGAGAAGCTAATACAGCAGCAACATCTGTTCCTTCCTTACCAATAATAGCAAGTAAAGTATCTACAGGGGCAGCTTCACCTTCTTGAACGCCGATGTGTAATAAAACACCTTCGTTAAAAGATTCAAACTCCATTGTAGCTTTATCCGTTTCAATTTCAGCTAAAATATCACCTTCTTCAACTTTGTCTCCAACGCTTTTTAACCAAGAAGCTACAGTACCTTCTTCCATGGTGTCACTTAGTCGAGGCATGTTAATAACAATTGCACCTTCAGGAGTTGCTATTGTTTCATTCTCGTCAGTGTTATTTTCGTTAGCGTTTTTTTCTTCTTGTTTAGGAGTCTCTTCTTTATCATTAGATTTTCCGTTTAACAAAGAAGTAATGTCTTCACCTTCTTCACCAATAATAGCTAATAAGGTATCAACAGGAGAAGCTTCTCCTTCTTGAACACCGATGTGTAATAAAACACCTTCGTGAAAAGATTCAAACTCCATTGTAGCTTTATCAGTTTCGATTTCGGCTAAAATATCACCCTCTTCAACTTTATCACCAACTTTTTTTAACCAAGAAGCTACCACTCCTTCTTCCATCGTGTCGCTTAAGCGAGGCATGTTTATAATTGTAGCCATGGTTTACTTAGATTTTATAAATGGATAATCTTCTTGTTCGTATACCATATCATGTAATTGATTTAATTCAGGATATGGAGATTCATCAGCAAATTTTTCACATTCATTTACTAAATCCTTAACTTCTTTTTTAATAGCTTCAATTTCTTCATCAGAAGCATATTTATTTTCTTTAATGATCTCTAATACTTGCGAAATAGGATCAATTTTTTTGTATTCTTCAACCTCGTCTTTTGTACGGTATTGTTGTGCATCAGACATTGAGTGACCTCTATATCGGTAAGTTTTCATTTCTAAGAAAGTTGGTCCTTCACCACGACGAGCTCTTTGAACAGCTTCATCAACAGCTTCAGCAACTTTAATAGGGTTCATTCCATCAACCGGTCCACAAGGCATTTCATAACCTAAACCTAGTTTCCAAATATCGGTATGATTAGCAGTTCTTTCAACAGAAGTACCCATTGCATATCCGTTGTTTTCAACGATGAAAATTACTGGTAACTTCCAGTTCATAGCCATGTTAAAGGTTTCATGTAATGATCCTTGACGTGCTGCTCCATCACCAAAATAACAAAGAGTTACGGCATCATTACCCTTGTATTTATCTCCAAAAGCTAATCCTGCTCCTAACGGAATTTGACCACCAACAATTCCGTGACCACCGTAAAAACCAAATTCTTTAGAGAAAATATGCATTGAACCTCCCATACCTTTAGAGGTACCTGTAACTTTACCGTATAATTCGGCCATTACACGTTTAGGGTCTTCACCCATACCAATAGGTTGTACGTGGTTACGATATGCAGTAATCATTTTATCTTTAGTTAAATCCATTGCATGCAATGAACCAGCTAAAACAGCCTCTTGACCGTTATATAAGTGTAAAAAACCTCTTACTTTTTGTTGAATGTAAACCGCAGCTAGTTTATCTTCAAACTTTCTCCAAAAGAGCATGTCTCTATACCAATTGATATAGGTTTCTTTGGTTATTTTATTCATTATATATTAGTTGTTTATTTAAAGTTTGTTTGTTTTACGTATTTTAAAACGTAGCTACAAAAGTAAGTAGTTTTTGGTAAATTTAAAAAAGTTCTTGTTAAAAGTTGCAGCAAGGTTTTTTTAGCATTGAAACCTTTTAGTTTTAATCTTTTTGCTTTGCTATAATAATTGATGCTTTTGCGCCTGTTGCTAAATTCCATTCATTAGATGAAATTAACATGTTTGCATCGTTATATATTTTAAAACCAGCCGTGTTAGGTCCTGATGTACCTTGATTTAAAGCTACAATTTCAATAGTATTTATTCCCTCATCTAAAGGGATATTAAAAGATTGGTAATTTTGTTTAAGAATTAGATTACTAACCACAGGAATATTATTAATAAGAATGGTTACTGTATCTCCATCAGGATATTGAAAATCTCTACAAATAATATTTACACTCTTAGATTTTGTACTAAAACTACCTAAATCTTGATCAATAACAGGATATTGATACATTCCGTTTATTTTTTGAAATGCTTTTAAGTATTGTTGTTCAGCTATTTTTGCTTTGGTTAAAATACCTTTATTCTCTAAATTTCTTTCAGCTTGTTTCTTTTTAAGATCCTGTTGTTGCTTGGTATGTGCCGTTTTAAAACCATCATTATTTTTAAAATCTAACGATGTTGGTTTTTTTGCTTCTTTAGAAGCGGCAGGTATATTTCCAAAAGAAGAAGAATTATTATCTTTTTTATTACCAAAAGAACCATCAAGCTGCGCAAAACTATACGAGCTTATACTTAACGTAATAATACATAAAAAGAAGTGCAGTTTTTTTGTCATTTCAAATAAATCTAAGCAAATATAATGCCGATTTTTTTTCTTTATCTAAACAAAGCGTTAAAAGTTACTTGTTTAAAGGTTTTTTAAAACAATGTTAAGCAAGTGTCTTTTAATTAATAGGGAATTTGAAATAGGTTGTAGGAAAAGGTTCATTCCTTAAAGTAAAATGCCACCATTCTTTAGAATAAGGTCTAAAGTTATTTTTACGCATTATAGTTTGTAATAATTGCCTGTTTTCTTTTTGTTGTTGGGTTAATTTAGGATATAAAATATGTGAAGAAATTCCGAAAAAATCATACGGACTTCCCATATCTAATTCCTTATTTGTTTTTAAATCGATAATTGTTAAATCGACTGTGCTACCTCGAGAATGACCAGATTTTGAGGATATATATCCTTTTTTAAATAGCTGTCTTTTCTTAACATTCGGATAGTATTGCTGCTTCATTAATGTGTCATTCATAACACGCGCCCATTTTACAAAATGGTTAACAGCAGTTTGTGGCCTGTAAGCATCAAAAACTTTAAGACTCAATTCTTTTTTCAGCAATTCGTCTTGTGCTTTATTTAATGCTTTGGCTGCTTTTGTAGTGATAATAAGTGCGTTTTCTTGATACCCATTAATCGCAGTACCTACAAAATTATTGTTTTTACAATACCTAAGATCTTTTTGAATACTAGGAGCAATGTTTTTTAGATACGAAAAACCATTTGGTAGCTTTTGAGCTTGTAAGATGTAAGACGAAAATAATAATAAAGATAAAATCCATTTCATAGCGTAAAAATAGGAAATTGATTTTAAAAAAAATTAGTTAAAGATGAAGTTCAAAAAATCGAAAAACTAAAGTGTTTTAAATTAGTTAATGTTTATTTTTTAGTCATTATTTGTATTTATTTAACATTATTTAGTTTGTTTCATTTAGTTATATTTATATATTGTATTCTTTTAATATGTATAATGCATTTAATTTATAATCCCCTAATTGTATGAACTTAGTTAATGAAATTCAAAGTATTGATAAAGAGCAAATTAAATTTTTAACTTTTTCTAAATCAGAAGTTTTAGGAAAGAAAAACGATCAGCTTAACCGGTTTTTAGATTTAAAAAGAGCTTTGGCACTTGGTAATCTAGAAAAAGGAAAAGTAAGAATTACCTTTGTAGATGATACAGGTTTAAAAATGGTAGAAACTACTATATGGGGGCTGACAGAGAAGTCGGTCATCTTAAAAAAATCAACAATTATTCCGCTCCAAAGAATTTTAGGAGTAGCGTAAATAACAAAAACCCACACTTTATAAAGTGTGGGTTTTTATTGTTATGAATTGTTTTTTTTTAAGTTAGTTTGTCTTTAGTACTAAGGATTTATTTCAATGTGAATGATTTGAAAATTGATAAAGCATCATTATAGTATTTCTTTTGAAATCTTTCATCAGAAGAATAACTAAATAAATAGTAATTATCTTTAACCTTAAAATAATATGTTATTACTTCATAATTAGTGAGGTTCCAACTGTGTTTGTATTGATGAATATAGGTTGTTCCGAATTGAGTTTTATCTTTAATAACCTGTTGAGAATTTATTTTTATTGCTTTTTTTAGCTTTTTTATTTTGGCGTCTGTTATTTCCTTTAGAGACGTTTTTTCTTTTTGAGCGATTGTAAATACTCTAACAGTATTTTTATAAAAAATATCACTTAAATCTTTAGGTGTATAACTTATGAAATCATGATCAGTTACAGTCTGCCAATGATTAGGTATTTTTAGGGTATAATTTTGTGAGCTAGTAAAAATCTCTATTTTTTTCTTTTCAGATGAGTTTTTAACTTCTTTTTGGGAACTACAACTTATCAATATTAGAAAGAGTATAAAAGATATTTTTTTCATATATTTTTTCTTTTGCAATTTATATTTATCAAAGATAAAAGCTTTATTAAATAAATTAAGAATTAACCAAAGTTATTAAAAATAAAAAAGCCAAAGCAATTAAGCTTTGGCTTAGTAAACTAATAAAACCAAGTATTAGTGTCATTGGAGTTAGCTATAACGAATGAACTAATGTTTTTAGTATAAACTGTATTTTAATGTAGGCTAATAACTTTTGTTATTTTCCATTGTTTGTTTTCTTGTTTCCAAATAACAATAAATTTAGTTGGATTTGATTTCGCATTGGGTTCTTGATTATTATAAAATTTATGATAACCAATTTGTATTGCGCCGTAATCTTTTATAGGGTATACTTCAATACTTCCCTTTATTAATGTACGAGTTACTTTACCACAGATGTTTTTTTTTAAGGCTTTTAAAAGATCACTTTTAGAAGTTGATAAACCTCCTTTGTCGTGAAAAAACTCTAAATTTTCATGATACAACTTTGCTTGGGTTTTCATATCACAAGTATTATAAGCAGTAAAATAAATGCTATCCATTTTTACAATTTCATTGTGTAAATTAATATCCACAGCTTTGTAATTCGGAATTTCAGCTACTTGTGCATTTGTTATCAAAGAGAATAATAAAGCATATAATAGGGTGATGAATTTTAAGAAAAAACTGCCTTTAAAGAAAAAATCGAAAATAGCTCCCATAGTTTTTGTTTTTGATTACCAGGTTTTAAAGGCTATACCTCTGTGTTCTTGATTATAAGTTCGTCTAAAACCTTTAGAGATATCATTTAAAGTATTGTTAGAGATTGTTAATTCGCCTCTATAGCCATCATTACAGTTTATTCTTAGCGTAACTTTATCTATTTGATTATTGTTATTGTATTTAGAATCTGCAATATTAATGTCAATGTTTTTTTTGTTCTTAAACCATGTAACTAACTTTTCTAGCTCTTTTTTAGTGGTTTTTTTACTGATAATAAACTCAGCTTTTACATCGTTAATAGTACTGTCGAATAAAAAACTTACATCGTCATCGTTATCTGAGTTCCAGTTATTACTTTCATTATTCTTTATTTCATCATCATCACAATCGGTACATTCAAAACCTTTTGTTGTCATTTTAAAATGATGATTAGCCATGTCACGATCATAAATGTCTTCCGTATTTTTAACGTCATTTAAAAACCTACGCGAGGATCCTTCAAAATATACCGTTGTTCCTTCGGGAATAAAAATGGTAGCTTTCACTTCTTCGTCTTTCCAAATATTTTTGTATTCACTTAAAAAGAAAGCATCAAAAACAATCGTGTTATTTGCTGATTTAAAATTGTACTGAATCGCTTTAGCATTATCATTTGCGTTATTACGTTTTCTACCCTCTGATGTTTTTTTAATTTCTATATAAGCGTTACCGGTTTCACTTTTGCGAACATCAATATTTATATCGTTAGAATATTTTAACTCAGTATTATTAACGGAAACGCCAACCGAATTATTTCTGTTGCGTAAGTTATGGTTGTAATGAATATTATCATCATTAACTACTCTAATTTTAAGAGGTTCATTTATAGCATAACTAATACTGTGTTTGCTAATATTTGCGCCATTATAAGCGTGTGTTGTAGCAAATTCTATACCCGAAAAACCGATTGCTAATAAAGATACTAGCCAAATTCCTGATAAGGTTAAGATAGCACCGGTACTTAGTTTTTTAATATTTGGCGATAATATTCGTAAGCCTAAAATGAATAATACAATAAACGGAATTCCGATTAAAACAAATAATGAAATAGACAATAACCATCTAGGTAAAGTAGATTCGTAAAAGAAAGGCGGATAATGCACAAATTCACTATCAACATTTAAAAACTCTAAACTTCCTATAGAAAATACACCTAGCAGTAAAGAAACAATAGTTATACCAGCAATAAATATTAATAGTACTCCTATAAATTTACCAAATACTTTAAAAAGTGTTAGTAAAATTTTACTCATAGTGTCTATAAAATCCTGAAAACCAGATTTTGTTTGCGCACGCATTTTTTCGTAATCTGCACTCGATATTTTTTCTGAAATACCAGTTGCGCTGTCTTTTATTTTTGTTGAAAAAGAGTCAAACTCGTCACGAATTTTTTTTTCGATGTTGTCAATATTTACAGCTTCACCTTCCATTTGTAACTTCTCTGAAGTTGTTTTTGCTTCAGGTAATAATATCCAAAGGATTATATAAGCTAAAGGCGAAAAACCAGAGGCTACTAAAACAATAAAAGCAATACGAATCCAAATAACATCAATATTAAAATAATGCGCGATACCAGAACAAACTCCACCTAAAAACTTATCATCACCATCTCTAAATAATTTTTTAGATGATCTGTTATTAGATCTTGTATTGTAAGTAGAACCTTCGTTGTAACTGTCTTCAGCTTCAGCATAATCTTCAGGTTGCCCCATAATAGCGATAACCTCTTCAATATCGTTTTCGTTTATTACTTGACGAGCATCCGTAATTCTTTCAGATAAAAGTTCGCTAATACGAGCTTCAATATCTGATATAATTTCATTTTTTCCCTGCGGATCATCGCTTAAAGAGCGCCCGATGGCTTCTAAATAACGCTTTAATTTCTGATAAGCAATTTCATCTATATGAAAGAAGAATCCACCTAAGTTTATATTTATTGTCTTATTCATCGTTAGTTGATTTTGTACTTGTTACTAAGTTTACTGCGTTTACTAAATTACCCCATGTTTTGTTTAGTTCTTTTAAAAACATGCCACCGTTTTCTGTTAAAACATAGTATTTTCTTGGCGGTCCTGAGGTTGATTCTTCCCATCTATACGTTAATAATCCAGCGTTTTTTAAACGGGTTAGTAGCGGATAAATAGTTCCTTCAACCACAATCATTTCAGCACTTTTTAATGTCGAAAGTATTTCAGAAGTGTATGCATCACCATTTTGTAAAATTGATAAAATGCAATACTCTAAAACTCCTTTACGCATTTGTGCTTTTGTGTTCTCTATCTTCATATAATGCGGTTTATGAGGTTATTTTATAAAATTAATTGTAAAAGGATATTTGTAGTTTTCTCCTTTGTTAGCTTTCATGGCTGCGATAATTATTAAAGCTATTTTAATGAGTGAAACAATACTTACTAAGGATACGATACTAATAAAGCCAAAAAGGCCGTTGTAAGAATGATGCCCACCAAAATCAATATCTACTCCATTAAAAATGTCTAAAAAACTTCCAAAAAAGAAAGAGAAAAATGAAGCACTTAATATAAAGATGTACAAACCAAAACTGATATTAAAGTTTACTGCTTCTTTACCGTGATTGTCTAAAAACGGACTTTTATCTTTTAACGTTTGCCATAATATTAACGGAGTTATAATGCTTCCTAAAGGAAATAAGTATCCCGCAAAAGCGGATATGTGTATTAAGAAAGCGTTGGTGTTTTCGTTGTTTTTTTGCATGATTAAATATTTTATATAATACTTGACTATGCAAATATATATCTTTAAAAAGGTATTATGCAATACATAGTACTGTAATTAACATTTATTTAACATTTGTCATGTTTTAGGAAGTGTTAAAAAAAAGCTCTAAATTGCCCATAAATACTGATAAAATGAAGTTTACACCTCGAAAAATTAACTTTTTCACCTTATTTAAATTACCGTCTGCATATATCTGTGGAATTAAAGTAAAATCTATTTCTGATGAAAAATCATACGTTACCGTAAAGCATCGATGGATAAATCAGAACCCTTTTAATAGTATGTTTTGGGCTGTTCAAGGAATGGCTGCAGAACTATCTACGGGAATATTAGTGATGCAATCTATAGATGTTTCTAAAAAAAAGGTGTCAATGTTGGTTACGAATATGAATGCAACTTTTACAAAAAAAGCAACCGGCAGAATTGTGTTTGAGTGTAATGATGGTTTGGCTATTAAAGAAGCAATCCAAAAATCAGTAGAAACAGGCGAGGGGCAAACAATTTTAGTAACTTCAGAAGGCATAAATAAAGACGGAGTTTCAGTATCTAAATTTCAGTTTGAGTGGAGCTTGAAAGTGAAAAAAAAATAGTAATTTATATCGATTTCATATTGTTATATATTTCAAAAGATAAAAACTATCTATTATTTAGTAAAAAAAATACACATTAAATTTTAATGTGTATTTTAAGGATAAAAAAAATCTTAGCAAAGAACAACGAACGGGTCATGTTTGTCTATTACTCCTTCTTCTTGCCAGCAATGTCCATCACCATCACATGCTATATAGCAACCATAGTCAGCTAGCTTCCCTCCAGAAATTTGCTTTTGCTGCACATTAGTTAGCTTAATTCCTAAGTTTAAAATTGATTTTCTCATAATTTTTGAAAATTTATAATAGATTATGTTAAAGGCATACAACTTTTATGTTTGCCATGTTTAACAAATGTATTTTTTAATTTTTTAAAAAGTCAATAAAAAACCGTAATAAAAGTAAGGTTTAACCTTGTTTTATTTAGTAAGCAAGTTATTACTTTTAATTTTTTAGATAGCGTTGTAAATAGAATAATGCATTTAAATATCAGTAATTAAAGAGATTGGCCGTAACAAAAAATAATTTTCTACGTCTAATTATTAAATACTAAAACCAAAAAGATGAACGCACACGAAATAGATTATCGCATTTTCGGAGAAGAAATGCAGTATGTAGAAATAGAATTAGATCCACAAGAAGGAGTTGTTGCCGAAAGCGGAAGCTTTATGATGATGGAGGCTGATGTGAAAATGAGCACTATTTTTGGTGATGGTTCTAATCAGGAAACTGGTTTATTAGGTAAAATATTTTCAGCAGGAAAAAGAATTCTTACTGGTGAGAGTTTATTCATGACTGTTTATACTAACGAAGGTAGCGGTAAAAAACAAGTTTCGTTTGCTTCGCCATATCCAGGGAAAATAATACCTATCGATTTATCAGAGTTTGATGGGAAATTCATTTGTCAAAAAGATGCTTTTTTATGTGCAGCGAAAGGAGTTTCTATCGGTATAGAGTTTTCTAAGCGTTTAGGAAGAGGTTTGTTTGGTGGTGAAGGTTTTATTATGGAAAAATTAGAAGGAGACGGAATGGCTTTTGTGCATGCTGGTGGTACAATGGCTAGAAAAGTTTTACAAGCGGGTGAAATTTTAAAAGTAGATACAGGATGTATTATAGGTTTTACAAAAGATGTAGATTATGATATTGAGTTTGTAGGCGGAATTAAAAACACCGTGTTTGGTGGTGAAGGTTTGTTTTTTGCGAAACTTCAAGGACCAGGGACGGTTTATATTCAGTCATTACCATTTAGTAGGTTAGCAGGTCGTGTATTAGCAATGGCACCACAAACAGGCAGAGGAGATAAAGGTGAAGGAAGTGTTTTAGGTGGTTTAGGAAATATCCTTGATGGTGATAATCGGTTTTAGTAAAATAAATAATATGATAACATAAAAAAACCGCCAATTGGCGGTTTTTTTATGTTATCAATGTAGGTTTCTATATACCTAACTCATCAAAAAGACTAATTAATTTTTCACCTTCTGAAGGAGCAGGAGCGGTGGGACTTACAATATTTCCATCAGGATCTATAATAATAAACTTTGGTAATCCTTTAATTAAGAATTTTTGAGCCCACTCTAAATCTGCCAATTTCTCACCGCTAAAAAGTTGTACACCTGTCATTTCACGATCTACAATGGTTTGTTTCCATTTTTCATAATCGTCTTTAGCGTCAACACTAATGCTTACAAATTCTACATTTTTTCCATGGTATTCTTCTTCTAGTTTCTTTAATAAAGGTATTTCTCTTTTACAGTATGCGCACCAGGTTGCCCAAACATCAATGTATAAATATTTTCCTTTACCAAGTAAATCATCTAAAGAAGTTGTTCCGCCAGCATAGTTTTCAAAATCTTTAAATTTTGGAGCAGGCTCGCCTTTGGCAGTTGTTTTTAATGAATTATAACTTTTAGAAACCTCTTCTTTGTGCTCTTTATTTGTAGAATAGGCCATGAATTTAGCATAAAATTCTTTTAAGTTACGTGTATATGTAATACTTCTTTTTGCACTTTCATACAATAAGTCGTTCTTTGCTAAAGTATCATTAACTTCAGTTTGTACTACTTCTAAGTATGTTAGAAAACGATCGCCACCTTCTTCAGTTTTAGCTCTAGATATTTGATCTAATTGTGTTTCTAAAATTTTACGGTAAGAATATGAATTAACATAATCATCACCGCTACTATAATTAAAGTCTTTTAAAGGGTCAGGGAAATTTTCTGAAACAATAAATTCGTCATTTCTAGTTAAAATACCATAGTATTCTTGATAATTACTTAAAAACTTTAAATATTCATAATTAATATTTTTAACTTCTTTTTTTAAGAATTCAGCAGGCAGGTTATTAGATATTGATAACTCCGTTAAAGCTTCTTTATAATTGTTTAATTTTTCTAAAAAAATATCTTCTTCTAAGGCGAAAAATTTATTAGGATTCGCTATATGCTCATTCCAAGCTTTCTTTTTAAGAAGGAAGTAATTTTGGATATCCGCACTAGTTCCTTTAAACTTTGCTTTAAGAATTTTTTTGTAGTCAGTAGATATTTTTACATCAACAGTATCAGTAAGGTATAGATTAATAGGTTTTTTATTAAGCATTAAGGTGTAATAACCATCTCTGTTAATTCTTACAGTATCTGAAAAAGACCCTGTTTTTTTATCGAATTTTATTTTTTTTTCAAAACGAAACCCTGCTAAGGTAACATCTTTCTTTTTAAAGTTTTCTATTTTACCAGATAGAATAAGATAATCTTTTACCGGTTTTTCTTTTTTACATGAGATTATAGTAACTCCTATAAGGGCTAAAAGTATTAGTCTTTTCATCATTTAATATTTATGTTAATAAGGGGTTTAAGCGCCGAAGTTACTTTTTTTAGTTTTTTTATCAAAGAATTTAACAAAGTATTTACTATTTTGTGAAACTTTAATATATTTTTACTTACAATTGTTTTTGTTTTTAAAAAAAATAACCCCCAAACAACTTGTATTTAGGGGGGTGCAGTTTTTATTCTTTTATTTCTGTGCGAGATTCTTTTGGTTTTTGTCCTTTCTCTATTTTGATGCTCAACTTATTGTCTTTTTCATCTAAATCCATAAAAATGGTATCTCCTTCGTCTAATTTAGAATTAACAATTTCTTCAGCTAAAGCGTCTTCAATATACTTTTGTATGGCTCTTTTTAAAGGTCTTGCTCCGTACTTTTTATCGAAGCCTTTATCGGCAATGTAGTCTTTTGCTTTTTCGCTTAGCATTAATTTGTATCCTAAATCAGCAATACGGTTTAAAAGCTTTTCTAATTCAATATCAATGATTTTATGAATATCTTCTCGCTCTAATGAATTGAAAATTATAACATCATCAATACGATTTAAAAATTCTGGAGCGAAAGATTTTTTTAAAGCTCCCTCGATAATGCTTTTTACATGTGCATCTTCTTGATCTTTTTTAGAAGCAGTACCAAAACCAACACCAGCACCAAACTCTTTTACTTTACGGGCACCTATGTTAGAGGTCATGATGATAATCGTATTCCTAAAGTCAATTTTTCTACCAAGGCTGTCAGTAATATGTCCGTCATCTAAGACTTGTAAGAGCATGTTAAAAACATCAGGGTGTGCTTTTTCAATTTCATCTAAAAGAATTACTGAATATGGCTTTCTTCTAACTTTTTCGGTTAATTGACCACCTTCTTCATAGCCTACGTATCCTGGAGGTGCACCAATTAAGCGAGAGATAGCGAATTTTTCCATATACTCACTCATATCAATTCTAATTAAAGAATCGCTAGAGTCAAATAACTCACGAGCCAATACTTTTGCTAGCTGTGTTTTTCCAACACCAGTTGATCCTAAGAAAATAAAGGAACCAATTGGTTTGTTGGGGTCTTTTAAACCTACGCGATTACGCTGTATGGCTTTTACTACTTTGGTTACAGCTTCATTTTGACCAACAACTTTACCTCTAATCATGTTTGGTAAATCTGCTAAACGATGACTTTCTGCCTCAGCAACTCTGTTAACAGGTATTCCTGTCATCATAGAAACTACTTCGGCAACATTGTCTTCAGTAACAATTTCTCGATTTAATTTAGCGTCTTCTTCCCATTGGTTTTGAGCAGATTCTAGTGCTGTTTCAATGTTTTTTTCATCGTCACGTAGCTTAGCTGCTTCTTCGTACTTTTGGCCGCTTACAGCTTTTGTTTTTTGCTTACGAATTTGTTCTAGTTTAGCTTCTAGTTCTAATATTTGTTGTGGAACAACAATGTTAGTTATATGTATTCTAGATCCTGCTTCGTCTAAAGCGTCAATAGCTTTATCAGGTAAAAAGCGATCTGTCATATAGCGATTGGTAAGCTTAACGCACGCATTAATAGCTTCATCGGTATATGATACTTGATGGTGCGCTTCGTATTTACCTTTAATATTATGTAAAATTTGTATAGTTTCCTCAACCGTTGTAGGCTCTACAATTACTTTTTGAAAACGACGCTCTAAAGCTCCGTCTTTTTCGATGTTGGTTCTAAATTCATCTAAAGTAGTGGCTCCAATACATTGAATTTCTCCACGAGCTAAAGCTGGTTTTAGCATGTTTGACGCATCTAAAGAGCCTGTAGCTCCACCCGCACCAACAATGGTATGTATTTCGTCAATAAATAAAATAATGTCGTCATTCTTCTCTAATTCATTCATTAAAGCTTTCATGCGCTCTTCAAACTGCCCTCTATATTTTGTTCCGGCAACTAAACTGGCTAAATCTAAAGAAACAATTCTTTTGTCGAATAAGATACGAGATACTTTTCGTTCTACAATTCTTAAGGCTAAACCCTCTGCAATGGCAGACTTACCAACACCAGGTTCTCCAATTAACATTGGATTGTTCTTTTTTCGGCGGCTTAAGATTTGAGAAACACGTTCAATTTCTTTTACTCTACCAACCACAGGGTCTAATTTACCTGTAGTGGCTAATAGTGTTAAATCTCTTCCAAAATTATCTAAAACTGGTGTTTTAGACTTTTTGGCTTGTTTTCCTTTGGGGCTTTGTTGTCCAAAAGGATTAGATTTATCATCATTAAACTCATCTTCAGAAGGTGTTTCGGCAGTAGGAGAAGAAAAAGTATCTTCTACGTGGAGTTCCTTGTAAAGTGCTTTCGCTTCTTCATAGCCTACATCATATTTTTGAAGTAGTTTTGTTGTTGGGTCATTCTCGTTACGTAAAATACATAACAACAAATGAGCAGTGTCTATAGAGTTACTTTGATATAATTTAGCTTCTAAAAACGTTGTTTTTATTGCTTTTTCAGCTTGTCTTGTAAGGTGCAAGCTCTTTTTTTCGATGCTTGCTATTGATGGGGTGGTCGGATTTAGTTTTTCTAATTTATTGCGCATCAAATCTAAATCTACGTCAAAAGTAGTTAGTATTTCAATGGCTTTACCGTCTCCATTCCTAATCAAACCTAGTAACAGGTGTTCTGTTCCGATAAAATCATGGCCTAATCTTAGGGCCTCTTCTTTACTGAAAGTAATTACATCTCTAACTCGTGGTGAAAAATTATCGTCCATAAATTTAATTTGTATATGTGTAAAGTTAGTAAGTTTTTTTCTTAAAAATTACAAAAAAGATGCCAATAGTTTTTAACAGACATTCTGGCAAGGTAAAATTGCTTCATTGTAGGTTGAATAATTATTGAAATTGTTGATAAGTATCACTAAAACAATAAAAATATTTTTTGTGTAAAAGAAGGCATTATAGTATCTTGCAATGTTTTAATAAGTACCGTTAATTTTAGTGTATTTTAGAAGTGAGTTTTATCAAGTGTAAAATTCACTTTTTTAACGAAAAAATGACAATTAATATTTTAAAGATATATATATGGCAGATGGCGAAAAGTTGATCCCTATCAACATTGAAGAGCAAATGAAATCAGCGTATATCGATTATTCGATGTCGGTTATTGTGTCAAGGGCATTACCAGATGTAAGAGATGGTTTAAAGCCTGTTCACCGAAGAGTTTTATTTGGGATGCACGAATTAGGAATTAAAGCAACAGGTTCATATAAAAAATCTGCAAGAATTGTAGGGGAAGTATTAGGTAAGTATCACCCACATGGTGATACCTCTGTATATGACTCTATGGTTCGTATGGCGCAAAATTGGAGTGTGCGTTATATGATGGTTGATGGGCAAGGTAACTTTGGTTCTGTTGATGGAGATTCTCCAGCAGCAATGCGTTATACTGAGGTTAGAATGCAGAAGATATCAGAAGATATGTTAGCAGATATTGAAAAAGATACTGTTGATCACCGCTTAAATTTTGATGATACTTTGCAAGAACCAACGGTATTACCAACACGTATTCCTAACTTGTTAGTAAACGGAGCGTCTGGTATTGCAGTAGGTATGGCAACAAATATGGCGCCTCACAACTTAACAGAAGTTGTTAATGGTACTCTTGCTTATATTGAAAATAAAGATATTGAAATTGATGAGTTGATGCAACACATCAAAGCACCAGATTTTCCTACAGGAGGAACTATTTATGGTTATGAAGGTGTTCGTGATGCTTTTCATACAGGTCGTGGGCGTATTGTAATGCGTGCCAAAGCTACCATTGAAGAAGTAAAAGGAAGAGAATGTATTATTGTTACTGAGATTCCTTATCAGGTTAACAAAGCAGAAATGATTAAGAAAACTGCGGAGTTAGTAAATGATAAAAAACTTGAAGGAATAGCAAATATTCGTGATGAGTCTGATAGAAACGGAATGCGTATCGTTTATATTTTAAAACGTGATGCAATTCCTAATATCGTTTTAAACAAACTATATAAATACACTCAATTACAAACTTCTTTTAGTGTAAATAATATTGCGTTAGTAAAAGGACGACCAGAGCAATTAAATTTAAAGCAATTAATTCAATACTTTGTTGAGCATAGACATGAAGTTGTTGTTCGTAGAACTGAGTTTGAATTAAAGAAAGCAGAAGCTAGAGCGCATATTTTAGAAGGATTAATTATTGCTTCAGATAATATTGATGAAGTAATTAAGATTATTAGAGCTTCTAAAAATGGAGATGAAGCACGAGAAAAATTAATAGAGCGTTTTGAACTGACAGAAATTCAAGCAAAAGCAATTGTAGAAATGCGTTTGCGTCAGTTAACAGGACTAGAGCAAGATAAGTTACGTGCAGAGTTTGACGAAATAATGTTAACAATCGCTGACTTGAAAGATATTTTAGCAAACGAATCAAGACGTTACCAAATAATTACAGATGAATTAATTCATATTAGAGATAAATATGGTGATGAACGTCGTTCTGTAATTCATTATGCAGGAGGAGATATGCGTATCGAAGATATGATACCAAACTCTAAAGTAGTGGTAACTATTTCTCATGCAGGATATGTAAAACGTACCAATCTTGACGAATATAAAGTTCAGAATAGAGGAGGGCGTGGACAAAAAGGAGCAACTACCAGAAATGAAGATTTCTTAGAGCATTTATTCGTAGGAACAAATCATCAATATATGATGTTTTTTACACAGAAAGGAAAAGTATTCTGGATGCGTGTGTATGAAATCCCAGAAGGAGGAAAGAATACCAAAGGTAGAGCAATGCAAAACCTAATCAACATCGAGCAAGATGATAAGGTAAAAGCGTTCTTAGTTACTCAAGATTTAAAAGACGAAGCGTATATTAATAGCCACTTTGTGATTATGGCTACTAAAAAGGGTCAAGTTAAAAAGACACCTTTAGAGCAATATTCTCGTCCAAGAACTAACGGTATTAATGCAATTACTATTAAAGAAGGAGATGAACTATTAGAAGCTAAACTAACAACTGGTGATAGCCAAGTAATGTTAGCTTTAAAATCAGGTAAGTCTATTCGTTTTGAAGAAGCAAAAACTCGTCCTATGGGAAGAACTGCATCTGGAGTTCGTGGTATTACTTTACAACACGATAAAGATGAGGTTATCGGTATGATTGCAGTAAATGACATGGACAGTAATATTTTAGTTGTTTCTGAAAAAGGATACGGAAAAAGATCTAAGCTAGAAGATTATCGAGTTACAAACCGTGGAGGAAAAGGAGTTAAGACCTTAAATATTTCAGAAAAAACAGGTGAATTAGTTGCAATTAAAAATGTAGATGATTCAAATGATTTAATGATTATTAACAAATCAGGTCTTACAATTCGTATGGCTGTTGAAGATTTACGTGTTATGGGACGTGCAACGCAAGGTGTTCGTTTAATTAATATAAAAGACAGTGATAGTATTGCTGCTGTTGCAAAAGTTATGCGTGAAGATGATGAGGATGAAAATGAAGATGCAGAAAATGGCACGGAAATTGAAAACGAAACAAACGAAGATCAAGAACAACAATAAATAAAACAGTAATTAAAATGAAAAAACAAATTTTAACCTTTTCTTTAGGATTGATGTCATTAGGTTTAATGGCTCAAAAATCTGAATTAAAAGCAGCTGAAAAAGCAATAAAAAAACAGGACTATACAACAGCTATTACTACTCTTAATTCTGTAGAGGGAGCTGTAATGATGAGCGATGAAGATAAGTATAAATCTAAATTTTACTTTTTAAAGGCTAAAGTATTAGCGATAAAAAAAGATTATAAAAATTCTGCAGAGGCTTTTCAAGCGTTGTTAGCAATGAAGGATAATAATTATACTGAAGAAGCTAAACCTTTATTGAATAAAATGGTTCAGGAAGTATCTAATAAAGCTGTTGATTTATACAATAATAAAAAAGACTATAAAAACGCTGCAGAAAATTTCTACTTAACATATATGTTAAGTCCTACTGATACCTCTTTTGTTTATAATGCAGCAATATCTGCAACACAAGCTAAAGAGTATGATACAGCTATTAAGTATTATAAAGAGTTAAGAAAAGTAGGTTATACAGGGATTGAAACTCAGTATATAGCAACCAATAAATTAACAGGTAAAGTAGAGAACTTAGGTTCTAAGCAGCAAAGAGATTTAATGGTTAAATCTAAGCAATATATTAAGCCAGGTGTAAAATCATCAGAATCTAAAACAGCTATAATCGTTAAAAACATTGCTTTATTATTAAAAGAGCAAGGAAAAACAGATGAGGCTATTGAGGCATTAGCAGAAGCAAGAAAGGCAAATCCGAAGGATTTAAATTTATTGTTAAATGAAGCTGATATGTATATTAAGCTTAAGCAAATGGATAAGTTCGGAGAGCTAATGAGTGAGGCGATTGCTTTAGATCCTGAAAACCCTACGTTATATTATAACTTAGGTGTAGTTAACTTTAATGATGGAAGAGTTGATGATGCTAAAAAATATTATAGAAAAGCAGTTGAGTTAAAGCCAGACTATGCTGATGCTTATATGAATTTAGCAGTTGCTATTTTAAATAAGGATAAGAAAATTGTAGATGAAATGAATAAAAATTTATCAAACTTTAAAAAGTATGATGAGTTAGCGCTACAACAAAAAGAAGTGTATAAAGAAGCATTACCTTACTTAGAAAAGGCAGATTCTTTAAATAGAAATATAGATACTGTTAAAACTCTTATGAACTTATACGAGGTTTTAGAAAATGAAGCGAAAGCAACAGAGTATAGAGATTTATATAAGTCAATGAGATAGAGTTCTTTTATTAGTTAAAAAAAACCGAAACTTTTAAGTTTCGGTTTTTTTTGTGCTTATTTATTAAATATTTTCAAATAAAACGTTTTATAACTCTTAACCTATGAGTGTGCTTATTGGTGTCTATATTGTAAATTCCGCTGTGATCTAACTTGTCAATTCGTACTTTACCGTGTGCGTGAATAATATTATAATCATTCATAATAATGCCAACATGTGTAATAGTACCATCTTCATTATCAAAAAAAGCTAAATCTCCAGGTTCACTTTCTTCAATAAAGCTTAAAACTTCACCTTGTGTAGCTTGTTCTTTTGCATCGCGTAATAAATTGTATCCACATAATTTATACACAGTTTGTGTAAAACCAGAACAATCAATACCAAAAGGAGATTTTCCTCCCCATAAATACGGAACGTTTAAAAACAGAAAAGCGGTATCAATAATAGCTGTTTTTATAAGCTTCTTATTGCATACTTTTCCTTCATAAGTATAAAGAGTTTTATTTATATTGATATTTTTATCTTTATAAAATGGAAGTCTAGCTCCCATCGGAATTGTAGTTAAGTTGTGATTATTATCTGTAATAAAATCAATTAACTCCCCAGCATAGCTTTTATTTTCTTCGGATAAAGAATTATAAACTTCCTCAGTAATTTCTTCGTATTGTTTATTATCGATAAAACCTTCATAATTATCGAAAGCTAAACGAATTTTACTCCAATTTTTAGATTTTTCTAAAACCTTAAAATGCTCACCAAAAACTACTTGACTCACCATTTCTGAAGGATCAGAGGGCTCAAGTCGAAGAGGCACAATACTTAAATTACAAATTCCGAAAGACATTGATCAATTATTTAAACATTAAACTCTTTCAATTACCATTGCACTAGCACCACCACCACCGTTACAAATACCAGCAGCTCCTATTTTAGCATTATTTTGTTTTAAAATAGAGGTTAAAGCTATAACAATTCTTGCTCCAGAAACACCTAATGGATGTCCTAAAGAAACAGCTCCACCATTTACATTTACTTTATCAGTAGATAAGCCTAGAATTTTCATATTAGCTAAACCAACAATAGAAAACGCTTCGTTTAATTCAAAGTAATCTACATCATCAATTGCAATTCCAGCTTTCGCTAAAGCCTTTGGTAATGCTTTAGCAGGTGCAGTCGTAAACCATTTTGGTTCGTGTGCAGCATCTGCATATCCCTTTATTTTAGCTAAAGGAGTTAAGTTTAATTCAGCAGCTTTTTCAGCAGACATTAAAATTAAAGCAGCTCCACCATCATTAATTGTTGAGGCATTAGCAGCAGTAACTGTTCCGTCTTTGGTAAAAGCAGCACGTAAAGTAGGAATTTTTTCCATTTTCACATTTTTATATTCTTCATCTTCAGAAAAGATAACTGGTTCGCCACGACGTTGAGGTATTTCTACGGGCACAATTTCATCCGCATATTTTCCTTTACTCCAAGCATCAGAAGAACGTTTGTAAGATTCAATAGCAAAAGCATCTTGATCTTCTCTAGAAAAGCTATATTCAGTTGCACATTCATCCGCACAAACTCCCATTGCTACTTGCTCGTAAGCATCAACTAAACCATCTTTTTGTAAGCCGTCTTCCATTTTAATAGGTCCGAATTTAGAACCCGTTCTAGCGTGTTGATAATGAGGAATCATACTCATGTTTTCCATTCCACCAGCAACAACAACTTCAGCATCACCTAAAGCAATTGCTTGCGCAGCCAACATGATAGATTTCATACCAGAAGAACAAACTTTATTTACAGTAGTACAAGGTACAGTATTAGGAATTCCGGCAAAAATAGCAGCTTGACGAGCTGGTGCTTGACCAACTCCGGCAGAAACTACATTTCCCATAAAAACTTCATCCACCATTTCAGGTTTTAAGTTTATCTTCTCTAAAGCTCCTTTTATTGCTACAGCACCTAATTTTGGTGCAGGTATAGTTGATAAAGTTCCTAAAAAACTACCAATTGGTGTTCTTGCAACTGATACAATAACTACTTCTTTCATATATTTGGGTGTATTGTGTTAAGATTTGTTTTGCGAAAATAACCATTTTATAACAAGTACTCAAATAATAGAGAAAGGTTATATTTACATTTTTAAACATTTAAAATGAACGATTTCATTAATAAGTTATATAAGAATAATGCTATTATTTATAAAGTATTATTATTTTTAATTACAGTTGTATTAATTGTGTACCTGTTTCCTAAAGGTGGACAATTTAAATATGATTATCCGCAAGGAAAACCTTGGCAGTACGATAATTTTTATGCTCCATTTGATTTTGCGATTCAAAAAACAGCAAAAGAAATTGATACTGAAACTCGTGAAGTTAGATCAAATATTAAAAAATATTTTGTTTATAATGAAGAGATAGAAGGACAAGTCTTAAAATCATTTAGAAGTAAGTTACCTCTTTTCGATTCTTTCTCTAAGAAAGATCTAGGGGTTTTAAAAAAAGCAGGAGAATATGTTATCAAAAAAATATATAAATACGGATTTTTAGATGATGCAAGTGTAGATAGGGCAAATCAAGGGGAGCTTATAATTTTACGTAAAGGAAATTCAATAGACGACGTTTCCTTTTCTAGGTTATTACAGTCTAAAGACGTACTTAATTTTATTTCTAAAAATACGGATAAACTTGATTTGCAAAAGCAGAACATACTTTTAACGCTTTTATCAGAAAGTCTTAAACCTAATGTACTCTTTGACACTAAATATAGTAGCAAGGAATTAAATGAAGCATTAAAAAATATATCACACGTAAAAGGAAAAGTATCAAAAGGAGAACTAATAATATTAAAAGGTGATATTATTGAAGGAAGAAAGCTTAATGTTTTAAAATCGTATGAAACTGCTTCAAGTTCACAACTTTGGACAAAGTCTAATTACTATTGGATTGTTTTCGGGTACACTATTTTAGTAGCCTTAGCATTATTAATGTTATTGCTTTTTTTACATAAATATAGATTCGAAATTTTTAGTGACAATAATAAAGTAACCTTTATTTTCTTTAATGTTTTTTTAATGATTTTTGTGCAAACATTGGTTGTTAAATACAATTCTGAATACTTATACGTAGTGCCATTAAGTATTTTACCAATAGTGCTAAAAGCTTTTTTTGATGCTAGATTAGGACTTTTTACACATGTTTTAACCGTTTTGTTATTAGGGTTTATAGTTCCTAACAGTTTTGAGTTTATCTATTTACATATTATTGCAGGAATTGTAACAATATTAACTGTATCAGAGTTATATAAAAGAGCAAGTTTATTTGTGTCGATAGGGCAAATTACTTTAATTTATATGATTACCTATTTTGCTTTTTCAATATTAAAAGAAGGGAATGCAGATAAAATAAATTGGTTGTATTTTGGATTGTTTGCCGCAAACGGAATGTTATCTTTCTTAGCAGTATTCTTTATTTATTTTTACGAGAAGTTGTTCGGTTTGGTTTCAGATGTTACTTTATTAGAGTTGTCTAACACAAACTCGAAACTATTAAGAGATTTAAATGAAAAAGCACCAGGTACATTTCAGCACTCTATGCAGGTGGCAAATTTAGCAGAAGCTGCGGCAAATGAGATAGGCGCTAATTCGATGTTGGTTAGAACCGGAGCATTGTATCATGATATAGGTAAAATGGCAAACCCGATGTATTTTACAGAGAACCAATCAACAGGTGTAAATCCGCATAATGATTTATCACCAAAGGATAGTGCTCGAATAATTTTAGATCATGTTATAAAAGGGATAGAGATAGCAAAGAAAAATAAATTACCAGATAGAATAATAGATTTTATAAGAACACATCATGGAACAAATGTTACTTATTATTTTTACAAACAAGAATTAAAGAACACTATAGAAGGAGAAGAAGTTGATATTAAAAAATTTCAATATCAAGGACCAATCCCTTTTTCGAAAGAAACTGCTATCTTGATGATGTGCGATGCAGCAGAAGCAGCATCTAAAAGTTTAAAAAACCCAACAGCGCTATCGATAGATAATTTAATAGATAAGATTATTGATAAGCAAAAAAACGACAATCAGTTCTCAAATTCAGATATAACCTTTAGAGAAATAGAAAAAATAAAAAAAATTATAAAGAATAAGTTGATGAGTATCTATCACTTACGAGTTGAGTACCCAGATTAGTGTAATTTTTTTTAAAAAACACTTGTGAAAGCATTTAAGTGGTTGTATATTTGCACTCGCAATTTAAAACTCTTATTTATTAAGTAGTTTAAAGTTCAAGGAGAGGTGCCAGAGTGGTAATGGAGCAGATTGCTAATCTGTCGACGGGTAACTGTCGCCAGGGTTCGAGTCCCTGTCTCTCCGCAATTAAATTGCACTCGGGGTGTAGCGTAGCCCGGTCATCGCGCCTCGTTTGGGACGAGGAGGTCGCAGGTTCGAATCCTGCCACCCCGACACTGTTTTCGTAGAAACATAAAAACTACGGGCTCTTAGCTCAGCTGGATAGAGCACCTCCCTTCTAAGGAGGCGGTCGGAGGTTCGAATCCTCCAGGGCTCACTTAAAGCTTCACTAGAAATAGTGAGGCTTTTTTGTTTTCTTATGTTTCATAGAGCTTGTAGCTTTGTAAAAGTTATAAAAACAATAGGATAGTATCTTAAATAAGAATAAATTGAAAGATAGAATACACTCAGTAATTAGTTACATTTATGTATTGCTTTTACTTTATTTAGGTGGTTTAGTAATTATGCTTATTTTTAAAGGGGCAGTAGAAGGTTTTTTAAATTTAGATATAAGCTGGCATAAAGTCCCTTTAATATTAGGAACTCCATTAATATTTGCGATTGTCTTAAAATTTTTAATTAAAAAACTAGAATAATTAAATTGAGTCAGTAATAAAGTTATGTGATATTTTTTTCTTGCTAGTTCAAGACTAGATTGTCAAGAGTGAATATTAAAAAAGAATAAAAAAATACAGGGCTACCTTACATTAACTTGTGAGGTAGTTTTATTTTTTATACCAGTTTTTTTATCTAATTACTTAATCGATATAAACCTTTCTAGGTGCATTAAAAGGTTCCTGCTTTTCTTCAGAGGCTCCCATTTTAAAATCAAAACTATAATATTATGAATGATTATATGTTGTCTGTATTATTTGTAATACAAAAGATAAAAAGAAACAAAAAAGGTAAATGCCCTTTAAGGTTTAGGTTAGTCTTTTATCAGAAAAGGGAAATATTTTCTACAGGGGTGTTTATTTATCCAGAATCTTGGAATAATGCAATTAAGAAAGCTAAAGCTCTTAGCACAGGGAATAAAATAATTAAGGAGGCTTTTTTTTGAGTATTTTCAATATAATTTTATAATAAAAAAAAGAGAGGTTAAAGAAACCTCTCTTTGTAAAATGATCAACCTTATATTTAATATTATTTTAGTTATTACCTAGGTTAGCATACTCTTCTTCAGAGATTTCCCCTGTATGAATATCGCGTAATTCTTCTAGTTTGGTTAACATAAATTTATGCAAATCTTCATTAATTCTTTTTGGTTTTTTAAGGTCACTACTTCTTAATTTACCAGGAAGAATATGGCTATTATAATAGTAAAAAAAGTTATAATCAAGGCTTGAGTTAGATAAAGCACCATTATTAGCTAATAACCATCCTAACCTTACCGAAGAACGTCTTTGTGCGGCAGTACCGTGAGAAGATCCGTTAGAACCTGCTATAGATTGAGAAAAGTTATATGCAGGGATAACATCAGACCAATTACTAGTATAACTTCTTCTTAAGAAATAACCAGCAAAACCATCAGCTTCTAATTCTGTATTAGAGGCTCCTGTTACTGATGGGTATCCTTGTCTAAATTGTATTTGATGCGCTACTTCATGTGCTACAATATATGCAACAGCAGATCTTCCGTAATTTAATGCACCACTTAACATTTCTTCACCCCAAATAATATAATTGTTAGGTGGGCCATAAGAAAGTGCGTTAAATGTACCGCTACCTGCTGCAAAATAAAGGGGAACATTAGATATGCCAAAAAGATTTGAAGCCTTATTGTTTTGTTGTTTTAAAAAATTTGTTTCACTTGTGTTTACAAGTGTGTTTGACCAATAAGAGTTTGGCCCAAATTGAGATACAGTTGCACAGTTATGCGCTGTGTTATGATTACCTAATTCGTTAGGTAAAATGCCATTTTCTGGTGAATTGGCGTTTAAATCTAAATCTTTCTCTATTTCTTGTTTGTCACAACTTTGTAACGAAACTAAAAGAGCTAACGTTATTAATTTAATAATTTGTTTCATTTTTTTATTTATTTGAAGGGTTTGAAGGTTGATCAATTTATAAACGAAAGTAGTTATATGTTGTTGTTTATTTAATATAATGATTAATATTATTCAATAAGTTTAATAATTTAACAAAAAAGTAAATAATGTATTATATTAAACAAAGAGTGTTTATTTTTAAATTAAGATATGTCATTACAAAACGGGAGTCGTTTTGCTCATATCTATCGATAAAATATTCTGAAAATGTAGAATTATATTAAGGAAATCGGTTTTGTATAAGATAATTATAAAACAAAAGTTTAGTTACATAAGAAATAAATAACAAAACTATTTAATAAAAAATTGAATAATTAACATTTTTAGAGTCTTAATTTAGTTGTTTTTTATATCACAATAATACGCATGTGTAGTAAAGTTAACGGAAGTTTTTATAGTTTGTAAATTTGTTAAACGTTTGGTTTTGAGTCTTTTTTTTAAATTTTAATTTGTTTTTTAAATTAATTTTTTATACTTTTAAATGTGCATTTAAGTGTTTAATTAAACTTAAAACAGTAATAAAATGAATTTTAAGAAAGCTCACTACTTCATAAGATACTTTTATTAGTGCTTTTTACATATACCTTATGTTAAATAAAATCAAGTACACCTAGTACAGTAGCATTTTATACAACTTTTCACCTTAAAAACTTTATATATGAAAATAAAAATTACACTACTAGTATTAATGTTAAGTGTTAGTTTATTCTCTCAAGTAGGAATAGGTACCTTAACTCCAAATGAATCAGCTCAATTAGATATTGAATCTCAAAACAAAGGTCTTTTAGTACCAAGAATATATATTGAGGATTTAAATACGGCATCGCCAGTATTAAATTCTTCAATAACAGAAAGCTTATTTGTTTATAATACGAATGAAAATATAGGGAAGGGATTTTATTATTGGACAGGAGTTGAATGGAATAAGTTAGCAGATGCAAGCACTGTTTCAAATCTTATTTCAGCACAAGCCGATAATCAACAAATAACTAGTTTTTTTCTTGATAGCTCTAATTTTCTTAGAATAGAGATTGAGAACGGAGGAACTGCCTCTGCCGATTTATCTTCATTTTTAAACGCTAATAAAATAGTAACTGGTCCAGGGTCGCCGGCAAGTAGGTCAGTAAATCCTTCATTAGCTGACTTATATATAGATACAGATACAGGAGAGTTATACACATCAGATGGAAGGCTGTGGTTTGCTGTTGCTGCAACAGGAGCAGATGGTAAATCAGCATATCAAGTATGGTTAGATGCTGGTAATACAGGAACAGAAGCAGAATTTATAGCATCGTTAGACGGTTCAGACGGAAAAACAGTTTTAAACGGCACAGTGAGCCCAACGACCGAAGGTGTACTAGGCGATTTTTATATTGATACGGATGATAATTTAATTTACGGTCCCAAAACAGGATCAGGTTGGGGAGTAGGAACAAGTTTAGTCGGAGCAACAGGCGCAAATGGTTCAGACGGTTTAG
This sequence comes from Tenacibaculum sp. SM2510, assembly GCF_057002845.1. Lineage (NCBI taxonomy): Bacteria > Pseudomonadati > Bacteroidota > Flavobacteriia > Flavobacteriales > Flavobacteriaceae > Tenacibaculum > Tenacibaculum sp. SM2510. Next base: position 890,733 of record NZ_CP192703.1, on the reverse strand, counting down.
ACGGAAAAACAGTTTTAAACGGCACAGCGAGTCCGACTACCGAAGGTGTATTAGGAGATTTTTATATTGATACAGATGATAATTTAATCTACGGTCCAAAAACAGGATCAGGTTGGGGAGCAGGCGTTAGTTTAGTTGGAGCAACAGGCGCAAATGGTTCAGACGGTTTAGACGGAAAAACAGTTTTAAACGGCACAGCGAGTCCGACTACCGAAGGTGTATTAGGCGATTTTTATATTGATACAAATGATAATTTAATTTACGGTCCAAAAACAGGATCAGGTTGGGGAGTAGGCGTTAGTTTGGTCGGAGCAACAGGAACAAATGGATCAGATGGTTCAGACGGAAAAACAATTTTAAACGGTACAGCGAGTCCAACTACCGAAGGAGTAAACGGAGATTTCTATATTGATACAGATGATAATTTAATCTACGGTCCCAAAACAGGATCAGGTTGGGGAGTAGGAACAAGTTTAGTCGGAGCAACAGGCGCAAATGGTTCAGACGGTTCAGACGGGAAAACAGTTTTAAACGGTACAGCGAGCCCAACTACGGAAGGTGTATTAGGAGATTTTTATATTGATACGGATGATAATTTAATCTACGGTCCCAAAACAGGATCAGGTTGGGGAGTAGGAACAAGTTTAGTCGGAGCAACAGGCGCAAATGGTTCAGACGGTTTAGACGGAAAAACAGTTTTAAACGGCACAGCGAGTCCGACTACCGAAGGTGTATTAGGAGATTTTTATATTGATACAGATGATAATTTAATTTACGGTCCCAAAACAGGATCAGGTTGGGGAGTAGGAACAAGTTTAGTCGGAGCAACAGGCGCAAATGGTTCAGACGGTTTAGACGGAAAAACAGTTTTAAACGGCACAGCGAGTCCGACTACCGAAGGTGTATTAGGCGATTTTTATATTGATACAGATGATAATTTAATTTACGGACCCAAAACAGGATCAGGTTGGGGAGTAGGAACAAGTTTAGTCGGAGCAACAGGCGCAAATGGTTTAGACGGTTCAGACGGAAAAACAGTTTTAAACGGCACAGCGAGTCCGACTATCGAAGGTGTATTAGGCGATTTTTATATTGATACGGATGATAATTTAATCTACGGTCCAAAAACAGGATCAGGTTGGGGAGTAGGAACAAGTTTAGTCGGAGCAACAGGCGCAAATGGTTTAGACGGTTCAGACGGAAAAACAGTTTTAAACGGCACAGCGAGTCCGACTATCGAAGGTGTATTAGGCGATTTTTATATTGATACGGATGATAATTTAATCTACGGTCCAAAAACAGGATCAGGTTGGGGAGTAGGAACAAGTTTAGTCGGAGCAACAGGCGCAAATGGTTCAGACGGTTTAGACGGAAAAACAGTTTTAAACGGCACAGCGAGTCCGACTACCGAAGGTGTATTAGGCGATTTTTATATTGATACAGATGATAATTTAATTTACGGTCCCAAAACAGGATCAGGTTGGGGAGTAGGAACAAGTTTAGTCGGAGCAACAGGCGCAAATGGTTCAGACGGTTCAGACGGAAAAACAGTTTTAAACGGCACAGCGAGTCCGACTACCGAAGGTGTATTAGGCGATTTTTATATTGATACAGATGATAATTTAATTTACGGTCCCAAAACAGGATCAGGTTGGGGAGTAGGTACAAGTTTAGTCGGAGCAACAGGCGCAAATGGATCAGACGGTTCAGACGGAAAAACAGTTTTAAACGGCACAGCGAGTCCGACTACCGAAGGTGTATTAGGCGATTTTTATATTGATACAGATGATAATTTAATTTACGGTCCCAAAACAGGATCAGGTTGGGGAGTAGGTACAAGTTTAGTCGGAGCAACAGGCGCAAATGGATCAGACGGGTCAGACGGAAAAACAATTTTAAACGGTACAGCGAGCCCAACTACGGAAGGTGTATTAGGAGATTTTTATATTGATACAGATGATAATTTAATTTACGGACCCAAAACAGGATCAGGTTGGGGAGTAGGAACAAGTTTAGTCGGAGCAACAGGCGCAAATGGTTCAGACGGTTCAGACGGAAAAACAGTTTTAAGCGGCACAGCGAGTCCAACGACCGAAGGTGTATTAGGCGATTTTTATATTGATACAGATGATAATTTAATCTACGGACCCAAAACAGGATCAGGTTGGGGAGCAGGAGTTAGTTTGGTCGGAGCAGCAGGAGCCGATGCGGCATTGTCAGGTACAAGTGATCCTAATGGTTCTGTTACGGGAGTTGTAGGTCAATTATACCTTGATACTGTAACAGGAATTTTATACAAAACAATAGATGGGACAACCTGGACAAATGTTGATGCAGATAATCAAGATATATCATTAAGTGGTAATATAATTAGCATAACGAAATCTACTTCTACTGTAGATTTAGGTAATTCAACATTAGCATCTAATATATCTACTAATACAAGTAATATTTCCACAAATACTACCGACTTAGCAACGCTACTAGCCTCTATAAATAGAATAAATAATATTAGAGTAGTTAAAAACCCAACAGTAGCTACGAGTATTACAAATAATGATGGAACCGTTATAATAGAACAAACAGGTTTGTTGACTATTGGAGTTGGAGCTAATATTACTATTCCTTTACCTACTTCTACTAACGTAGGTAACAAACTAACCATTGTTAACAGAGCAGGTAATGGAACTTTATTGGGTCTTAGTGTAGCATTAAACCTTAATATATCAGGAGGGTCTACGATACAAGGTTCATTATTAACAGTAGTTGGATTATCTACTCTAGGAACAAATTCATCAATGACAATTCAATGTGGGTATTCAGATCCGGCAGCAGGAGGAGATGGTAATTATTATTGGTATCAGATTGATAGTGCATTGTTAGGACTTTAATAATTAAAACCAACTTATATTATGAATAAATATATTATGAATACTTGTTTGGTTCTATGGTTTACTGGGGCTTTAAATGCTCAGGTTTTTAACAAAGGTGATTTTTATGTTTCATCAAATGTAATCGTTAGTGTTTATGATGACCTAATTAATAGCACGGGATCTGAATTGGTAAATAATGGCGAATTATACTTATTTCAAAACTTAACGAATGATGGTGGTTTTAGTTTTGATGCAAGCCAAAACACAAGTGTGTTAAACTTTGTAGGAAACCAAGAACAAGTTATAGATGGAAGGGGTATAACAAATGTTTTAGATATTGAGTTTAATAATAGTTATGGAGCTTTTTCTTTTTCTCTAGATAAGGAAATTGGTATTCACGGCACATCATTTTTTCAACAAGGTATTGTACATGAAACCACACAAGGATTATTGAGTTTTCAAGCGAGTGCAGATTATGAAAATTTAAGCATTCAAAGCTATGTAAACAATAAAGTTAGAAAAGTAGGAAATACTTCTTTTACGTTTCCTGTAGGCGACTATCAAGGAAGCACTTTTATACCTAGACAAGCAAAGGTTAGTGCGATTAAAGACGTAGATAATCAGTTCTTTGTCGCTTTCAATTGGGAAAATTCTGATGTTAATTTTTCCCATAATGATAAAGAAGTTTCTATAGGCTTAGTTAATATGAATGAGTTTTGGGAAATTAATAGAGAGGTAGGGAATTCAGACGTGGAAATTACTTTAACATGGAGCGATGTAACCACCCCAGATTTTTTAACAGCTAATCCTAATCAGATGATTATTGTTAGGTGGGATGGTTTTCAATGGGTAAATGAAGGAGGTGTTGTTAATATAGCAAACAAAGAAATTACCACAACGGTAAATGAGTTTGGAGTATTTACTTTAGCTAATAAGTCAGATGATAATATTATACCAGATTTAGATATATCAGATTCTTTTTCTCCTGATGGAGATGGTATTAATGATGTTTTTATGATTCCGGGATTAGTTGAAATGTACCCTAATTTTAAGATGAAAATTTACAATAGGTATGGTAATATATTATATGATTATAAGAACAATGGTAATTTAAACCCTGTTTGGTGGGATGGGAAATACTATAAAAGAACAACTGTATTAGGAGATGAAGAAATGGTTGCAGCAGCGACCTATTGGTATATTGTAGATTTTAACGATGGTGTAACAAAGCCTTACCAAGGTTGGTTATATTTAAATAAATAAATTGCATGAAAATTAACTTATATATTATAGTATTATTTATATGTTTTAATTTAAGTACAGAAATTATTGCACAACAAGATCCTCAATATACACAATACATGTACAACATGACAATGATGAATCCTGCTTATGCAGGAAGTACAGAAGGTGTAAGTATGGGGGTTTTGGCAAGAACTCAATGGTTGGGGGTAAATGGAGCTCCAAAAACATTAAGTGCTTTTATTCATAGTCCTATTGGAGAAAAAATAGGATTAGGGCTGTCTTTAGTTCACGATAAAACAGGTCCAGTAAATGAAACACATGCGTATGCTGATTTTTCTTTTACAATTCAACCTTCAGAAAAATCTAATTTGGCATTTGGATTAAAAGCAGGAGCTACTTTTCAGCAAATAGGATTATTAAATTTAAAACAAAATGACACAAATGATCCTAAATTCAGTCAAAATGTAAATAATGCGTATCCAAATATAGGTGTAGGTGTTTTTTATTACCTAGAGAAGTTTTACTTCGGAGCCTCAGTGCCTAACCTTTTAGAATCATTACATTTTAGAAAAACGAATGGAGTTATAGCAAGAGCGTCAGAAGAAATGCATGCCTTTATAACAACAGGTTATGTTTTTGATTTAAAAAGTGATTTTAGATTAAAACCATCTTTTTTAATTAAATACGCTAATTACTCACCAATTTCATTAGATGTTTCGTTAAATGTATTATGGAAAAATAAGGTTGAATTTGGGGTTTCGCACCGTTTAAGTGATTCTTGGAGTGGAATAGTTAATTTTCGAGTAAATAATAAATTAAGAATAGGGTATGCCTATGACCATACAATTTCAGATTTAAGTGAATTTAATTCAGGTTCACATGAATTAATACTTCTTTTTGATTTTCAATTAATAGAGAGAAAATATTTATCACCTAGATACTTTTAAATATGAGCTTTAAAAACAGCAAAAAAAAACAGATCATCTTGTTTTTTATTTTGTTGCTAGCTATAGCTGCTAGAGCTCAAAATAAAAATCAGGATTCTGTTGAAGTAAAAAACCTATCTATTAACACTAAATACTCCGATTTCGGAGCCTTACAATATAATGATAGTATATTATTGTTTTCTAGTTCTAAAAAAATAAAAAAAAGCCAAAAAATATGGAAAGATAATATGCAACCTTTTTTAAAGATTTATACTGTTAATAATAAGGTAGAAGATGTTTATACTAGTGAAGAATTATTTGATAAAAAGAATAAAATAAAGCACCATGTAAGTTCTGTTTCATTTAATGCTAATAAGACTATAATGTACTTTACAACAAATAATTTAAGTGTATCAAAGAGTAAAAAAATAAAACAACTAATAAGGTTAAAATTATATAGCGCTAAAAGGATAGCTAATAATTGGACAAATATACAGGAATTACCTTTTAATTCATCAAAATATTCTACAGGCCACCCTTGGCTTAGTGAAGATCAAAAAAAACTATATTTTATATCTGATATGCCTGGAGGTTATGGTTTAACAGATATTTATGTGGTTAATATTTTGCCAGACGGATCTTTCTCTTCTGTTAAAAATTTAGGACCTGAAATTAATACAAAAGGAAAAGAAATGTTTCCTTTTGTAGATGAAAATAATATTTTGTACTATTCTTCAAACGGATTCAATGAAGGTATTGGAGAGCTAGATATTTATTACGCTGATTTAAATAAAGATGCTCTTACTGTAAAAAATTTAGGGCGCCCTATAAATAGCGAATCAGATGATTTTTCTTTTTATAAAATTAGAAGAGTAAATAAAGGTTATTTTTCATCAAATAGGCTAGGAGGTAAGGGAGATGATGATATCTATTCGTTTAAGGTAGGGGCAGAAAAGCAAATAAAAAAGTGCCAAGATTCAATTCAAATTATATTTAAAGATAGTAAGACTTTACAACCTCTAAATGGTGTTGAAGCCTTCTTAAAACCACATCATAAAAAACTATTAAAAGCTAAAATTACTAATAACGGAGGTGCTTTTATGTTTGTTAAAAACTGTACATCAATAAACTTTGAAATTTCAGCTTTTAAAAAAGGTTATTCCCAATTGAAAAAGGTTTTTAAAATTGAAAACGGAGAAAATAAATATGAGTTTTTTATAGAAAAAGATATTTTATCTGAAAAAATAGTAAAAATTATAGACAATAAACTACAAATAATTATAGGTAATATTTATTTTGGATATAATAATTTTAAAGTCAGTAAAGAAAGTAAAAGTAAGTTAGATATGTTGGTTGATATAATGCAGAGGTACCCTAAAATAAAAGTAAAAGTTAATTCACATACAGACAGTAGAGGAACGGATTTGTATAATTTGCAGCTTTCTAAAAAAAGAGCTTTATCAATTAAAAATTATATAGTAAAACAAGGGGTATCAACTAAAAGAGTTTTTCATGAAGGATATGGAGAAAAAGCAATAGCAAATAGATGTTTAAATACTGTTAAGTGTACTAGTGAAGAGCATTTAATGAACAGGAGGACAAATTTTTTAATTATAAAGTAATTTTAAGATGCAATGGAAATTATAATAAAACAAAAATCTCCATTGCATCATAGAGTATTTAATTTTTTCGATACCAATACGAAGTTCTACCAAAGGCAGCAAACCCAAGATAACCTCGTAGTTTTAATTTATTACTGCTTTCAAGTTTAATATAGCATTTGTACTCTTTTCCATTTTTAGGATCTAATATTTTACCACCGCTCCATTCGTCACCATCTTTTCCTAAACCAGTTAAAATATTCATTCCTAAAATTGGTGTGTCTTTACGTTTATCACTACATTCGGTGCATAAAGCATTTTGTCTATTCTTATCAGTAATTTCTATAATTTTAGCAAAAGCTTTTCCGCCTTTTTCATAAACTTCAATTACTGAATCTACCTTATTGGTTTCTTCATTGCGATTTTCCCATTTACCGAAAATAGTTTGAGCACTTATTGAAGAGCTAATAATTAATAAAAGTGTTAAAATAGTATTTTTCATTTTTGTGTATTTTTAAGATAAAAAATTAGTTTTCAAAAATTGTTCCAATTAATCGTATTGAGCATCAAAATTGTTATTCCATTTTCCTTGAACTCTTAATACTTGCTCTATAATGTCGCGAGCACAGCCATCTCCACCATTTTTATCAGAGATGTATTTAGATACTTGCTGAATTTCTCTAGCGGCATCATTAGGGCAACATGGCATTCCTACTAGCTTCATGACAGGGAAGTCAGGAATGTCATCGCCCATATATAAGACGTTTTCTGATTTTAAATTATATTTTTCAACTAATTCATTAAACTGCTTAATTTTATCATGTGCTCCCAAATAAATATCGGTAATACCTAAATTAGCTAAACGAGTACGAACACCTTCGTTCTTACCTCCAGAAATAATAGAAACCCTAAAACCAGCTTTTACTGCAGCCTTTAAAGCATATCCATCTTTAATATTCATTTGGCGAACTAATTGTCCGTCAGGAAAAACGGTTACGATTCCGTTAGTTAAAACGCCGTCCACATCAAAAATTAAAGTATCTATTTGAGGTAATATTTCTTTATAACTTTTTTCCATTGTTTTGGATTGATTTTGTAATAAGTTGATACATTTCTTGTTGTTCTTTGTTGAGTAATTCTAAATGATTTTGAATCGTTTTTTGATCGTTTCTTTTGGCAGGTCCTGTTTGAGCTTCTTCTGGATTTAAGGAAATAATTTTACTTGCTGTTTCCTGAATTAAAGGTTGTAATATTTCAAAAGGAACTTGATGTTCTTTACAAATATCTTCACCAATTTTATAAAAGTGGTTTGTAAAGTTGTTTACAAAAACAGCCGCTACATGTATTGCTTTGCGTTGTTCGGAATTAATAGAATATATTTTTTTTCCGATAGCTTTAGCTATTGTTATTAGCGTAGTTAAATCTTTCTTATTTTCAGCTTCTAAACAAAATGGAATTTCATTAAAATTAACAGCCTTGTCTTTAGAGAAACTTTGTAAGAGGTAAAAAACACCTTTTCTGCCTTTGTTTTCTAATGATTCTAAAGAAGCGCTTCCAGAAGTATGAACAATTAAGCTATTTTTTTTATTAATTTTTGATGAAACTTCAGTTATAGCGTCATCAGAAACAGCTATAATATAAACATCGGCGTCTTTTAGTAAACCTAAGTTATCTATTATGCTTACATCATGTTTTAAAAATGCAATTTGTTCAATATTTCTAGCATAGACTTGCACTAAAGAAACTTCTTTATTTTTATTAAAAGCACTTGCTAAGTGTGTTGCTACATTTCCGCCTCCAATAATGGCAATTCTAATCATAGGTACGAAGATATTGATATTTTATTTCAAAACGAAAATGGATTTAGTAAATTAGCTGCTAAATTTTGTAAAGATGAAAAAAAGTAGCCAACTAGGTATTAATACGATATGTACGCATGTAGGAGAAATTAAAGACGAGCAATTTAAAGGAGCCATTTCGCCTATATTCATGTCTACATCTTATGAGTTTGATGCGGTAGATGTAAAAAGATATCCACGTTCATTTAATACACCTAATCAACAGTATTTGTGTAAAAAAATAGCAGCATTAGAAAAAACAGAAGGCGCTTTAATTTTTGGATCAGGAATGGCGGCAATAAGCACTACAATGCTTGCTTTTTTACAAAAAGGAGATCATGTTATATTGCAAGAAACATTATATGGCGGTACTTATAACTTTGTAGTTGAGGAGTTTGATAAATTTGGAATTGAATATTCATTTACGAGTAGTTTGCATATAGCGGCGTTTAAAAAAGAAATAAAGCCTAACACAAAGGTTATTTTTATAGAAACTCCGTCAAACCCGTTATTAAAAATTGTTGATATTAAAGCTATTGCCGATCTGGCAAAGGAAAATAAGCTTATAACAATGATTGATAATACATTTGCGTCGCCAATAAATCAAACACCTGCTGATTTTGGTATTGATATTATGTTGCATTCGGCAACTAAATATATGGGCGGTCATTCTGATATTTTAGCGGGAGCAGTAGCTGCATCAGATAAGCATATTGATAGAATTTGGAATCTTGCAAAAAACTTAGGGGGAAGTTTAAGTGATTTTACAGTTTGGATGTTAGAACGTAGTTTAAAAACGTTAAATTTAAGGGTAAAGCATCAAAGTGAAAATGCTTTAAAAATGGCGACTTATTTAGAGAGCAATAAGCAAGTATCAAAAGTATATTATCCGGGTTTAAAATCTCATGAAAATCATGAACTAGCAGTTTCTCAAATGAAATACTACGGAGGGATGCTTTCTTTTGAGTTAAATGAAAATTTAAACGCGATGGATTTTATGAATAGGTTACAATTAATAAAGCCATCAATGAGTTTGGCAGGAATTGAAAGTACGATGTTAAGCCCTTCTGAAACTTCTCATTCTTTATTGTCAACCGAAGAAAGAGCAAGCCAAGGAATAAAGGATAACTTAATTCGTTTCTCAGTAGGTATAGAAGAAACAGAAGATTTAATAGAAGATATAGAGCAAGCTTTAAAATAATAAAATAGATGAAATTAAATATATTGGCGTTCGGAGCGCATCCAGATGATGTTGAGCTAGGTTGTGGCGCTACGATTGCGAAAGAAATATCATTAGGTAAAAAAGTAGGTATTGTAGATCTAACAAGAGGAGAGCTTGGTACAAGAGGTTCTGCTGACTTAAGGGACCTGGAAGCTGCAAAAGCAGCTAGTATTTTAGGAGTTTCCGTTCGTGAAAATTTAGGTTTTTCTGATGGTTTTTTTATTAATGATAAAGAACATCAGTTGGCAATTATAAAGATGATACGCAAGTATAGGCCAGATGTGGTATTATGCAATGCAATAGATGATAGGCACATTGATCATCCGAAAGGAAGTAAAGTGGTGTCTGATGCTTGCTTTTTAAGTGGTTTGATGAAGATTGAAACTGAGTTAGATGGTGAGCTACAAGAAAAGTGGCGACCAAAACAAGTATATCATTATATGCAATGGAAAAATATTGAGCCAGACTTTGTAATTGATGTAACTGGTTTTATGAATAAAAAAGAAGCTTCTGTTTTAGCATATAGTTCTCAGTTCTTTGATCCTAAAAGTAATGCCCCAGAAACACCAATAACAAGCAAAAACTTTACAGATAGTATAAATTATAGAGCAAAAGATTTAGGAAGGTTGATAGGGGTAGATTATGCAGAAGGTTTTACATCAGAACGTTACGTTGCTGTTGAAAATTTAAGTAAATTAATTTAAAAAAAAGTTTTGCAGATATCAGAAACTGTTATATATTTGCACCCGCAAGTTACATGGTGGTTGTAGCTCAGTTGGTTAGAGTATCGGTTTGTGGTACCGAGGGTCGCGGGTTCGAATCCCGTCTTCCACCCAAAAAGTCTTCTCATTAGAGAAGACTTTTTTAATTTACAGCAAAAAAAACTTCTCAATTATTTTTGAGAAGTTTTTCTGATTTTTAACCATTCGTCGTATTTGTCTTTATGTTTAAAGCGTTTGTGTGTCCATAAATAACACTCAGGTTGTTTGTTTATATTTCTCTCTGTTATTTCTAAAAAAGTATCTGTTATTTCAAAATTATCAAAATTCTTAGGAGAGTCAGTTATTAGTTCGAATTCTGTTTCAAAATATCCTCTTTTAATTTTAGTTGTATTCATGTTAACAACTATTAAGTCATATTTTTTAGCTAAAATTTCAGCTCCAGTATGTACCGGTACTTTCTCATTTAAAAAATGAGACCAGTATCTTGTTTTACGTACTTTTGGTGATTGATCGCTAAGTAAAATATAAAGAGTCTGTATTTTTTTAGCTTCTCTGTTGCTAATAGTTTTGTTAAATTCAATAGTAGGAACTCCTTCAAAGCCAAATTTAGTTCTTGAAGCTTTTATCTTTTTTTCAAAATAAGGATTTTGTATTTTAGTATACGCTCCGTAACAATTAATATTTAAGTATTTAGGCATAGCAAAGGCCCATTCCCAGTTGGCTTGGTGAGCGCCAACTAAAGCAATACTCTTTCCTTGTTTTGTTAATTCGTTTATCAATTCAGGATTTTTGTATTTGTATCTTTTAAGTATTTCTTTTTCACTAATGGTAAAAGATTTAATGCTTTCAAAAATTAAATCAACAAAGTGTCTAGAGAATTTTCTTGATAGTTTGTTTATCTCTTTTCTTTTTTTATCAGGAAAAGCAGTTGTTAAGTTACTGATAATAGTTTTTTTTCTATAGCCAATAATATGGTATAGTATAAAAAAGAAAAAGTCTGAAAATAAGTATAAGATTCCCATCGGTAATCTTGATAATAGCCAAATAAAAGGATAAGTAATGGCAAAGGTAAAAAACTTCATATTATAAATTTAAAAATGCAAATATCGTATTAAATTATCAATCATTTACTTTATTAACTTTTGATTATTTTTGTGGTTATAAATATACTATATGAGTCAAATTATTTTAATATTAATAGTTGTAAACGTTTTAGTGTCCTATAAAGGGTTTAATAATCTTGTTTTTTTTGATAGATACAAGTTTCAGGTACAAAAAATACTAGGTGGAGAAAAATTAAGAATGCTAACTTCGGGATTTTTACATGTGGATTGGATGCATTTAGGATTTAATATGTATGCTTTGTATCTTTTCGGAAAAGTAGTTGTTCTTAATTTCGGAACTCCTTATTTTTTGTTCATTTACGTTGGGAGTTTGGCTGCAGGGAGTATGTATTCATTATATCAACATAAAAAAGAATTATATTATAGTGCTGTTGGTGCTTCGGGAGCAGTATCGGGCGTTATTTTTTCGTCAATAATGTTGTATCCAGATATGGAGTTAATTATGTTGCCAATTCCTATTCCTTTGCCAGGGTATATTTTTGGTATTGGATATTTGTTGTATTCAATCTACGGAATGAAAAATCAGGTAGGTAATGTAGGTCATTCCGCACATTTAGGAGGTGCAATAGGTGGTTATGTATTAACATTACTATTAAGGCCAAGTGTAATAGGAAATAATACTTTAATGATCGGAATTATCGGAGCGATTATAGTAGGGTTATTCTTGTTTGGTGATAAATTAAAGAAGTAAAATAAAAAAGCCGAAACAAATGTTTCGGCTTTTTGAGCGAAAGACCAGGTTCGAACTGGCGACATTCAGCTTGGAAGGCTGACGCTCTACCAACTGAGCTACTTTCGCATTGGTAAATAAAGATTTTAGAGTCTATCTTTTAAAGACTTGGAGCGAAAGACCAGGTTCGAACTGGCGACATTCAGCTTGGAAGGCTGACGCTCTACCAACTGAGCTACTTTCGCATTGGTAAATAAAGATTTTAGAGTCTATCTTTTAAAGACTTGGAGCGAAAGACCAGGTTCGAACTGGCGACATTCAGCTTGGAAGGCTGACGCTCTACCAACTGAGCTACTTTCGCATTGGTAAAGATTGTTGCAATTTCTTGCTTTGCTTTTAAATAAAATAATTTCTATTGTAAAGCGGTTGCAAATATAAAATAGTTTATAGAATTTACAATGGTTTTTTACATAAAATTAATAAATTTTTTGATCTTCCTTCATAACTTTCACGAAATGAAAACCATAGATATCAAATACTTCATTGTGATAAAACTTAGGAAGCGTCCTATTATCAGTATAGGTGTTTAATTTGGTAGTTTTACGTCTTTCTACCTTCGTATATTCGTAAACCCATTTAAAAATAGCTTTCCTATATTTTTACCTCGTTAGGCTTCGTCAATAATAGGATGATCTGGTTCTATATTTTTTCTGAAGGAATGAGGGACACTGTGTCAATGACTAAAGATAATAATTAATAAATCATCATCAAAAAAGCCAACCTATTCGTAAGTGTTATAATTAGCGATTTCAAGAATACGTTCTCTTAGAAGTTAGTGAGAAATCGTTTAACTTATTTTTTTAGAGGTAGAATGATCAGTGTTTTTTTATAGGTCAGAAATTTATACTCATTCGTTGAAATTTAAGAAGAAGGTATAAAATTGAGTTTTTAAAATGTTAACTTGGGCAATGTAATTCCGAGTGATTAATACGCTGAAAAACTATTCTAAATTATATAACTATGAATATTAAAAAAGTAATAGCAGTAAGTTTATTAGGTGTATTAATAAAGGGAAGTCGTTTAATGATGTATCTAACGATAGTAATATAACGAAAGAATATAAAAAAGAATATTGAGCATGGTTTATTTCTGCTAAAAAAATTAGAGAAACCATTTATAAGAGTTTAAAGGATAAGAAATGATTAAGATTAAAGAAATAAAGGCTGAAGAAACGTATGAAATTAGATTAGCTATTTTACGTAATGAAATTGATTTACCTTATAAATTTAAAGAAGACTTTTATGAAAGCACTTTTCATTTGGGCGCCTATTATAAAAATGAGTTAGTAGGTATTGCTACTTTTATTCAGAATAGAATGGAAGATTTTGAAGAAGAGCAATATCAATTAAGAGGAATGGCAACAGTTTTAAAAGTAAGAGGGAAAGGTTTTGGAAAATACATGATTAAAGCTGCAAAAAATATTTTAAAGCAAAAAAGCACACTTGTTTTATGGTGTAATGCTCGAAAAGATGCAGTTTTATTTTACGAAAAGCTATCTTTTAGTAAAATAGGAGCAGAGTTTAATGTAGATAAAGTAGGACCACATTTTAAAATGTATACTGAAATTTAGGCATAAAAAAACTCAAACTGTTAAGTTTGAGTTTAGTAGCGAGAAGCAGATTTGAACTGCCGACCTCAGGGTTATGAATCCTGCGCTCTAACCAACTGAGCTATCTCGCCAATTGCGGCTGCAAATATAGAAGTTATTTATTTTTAAGCAACAAAAAAATGAAATTTTTTTTTAAAAAATAAAGATATATATTGCCACCTCAAGAAAAAAACAAATGAGTAAAGTAAAGTTCGAATTAGAGTTCCCTATACATGCATCACCAAGTATGTTATTTAATAGTTTAGCAACTCCTTCAGGATTAGAGGAGTGGTTTGCTGATAGAGTTAATTCTAGAGGGAAATTAATCACTTTTATATGGGATGACTCTGAGGAGGAAGCTAAAATTTTATCGAAAAAAAACAATGAACGTATAAAATTTAAATGGGAAGAAAGTGAAGATGATGAAAGTTATTTTGAATTTAGAATAGAAGTGGACCCTTTAACTAAAGATGTGGTAGTAATTGTTACCGATTTTGCAGATGATGATGAAGCTGTAGAAGAAGCAAAAATGTTATGGGAAAGCCAAATAGAAAGTCTAAAAAATAGTATAGGAGCGTAATTTTTTATATTAGATATTAAAAACTCGACATTTTGTCGAGTTTTTTTATGGCTGCTAATTACCTAAGCTGTAAATTTGCAATCAAATTTTTTGAAAGATGCTAAATTTTAACGGGAAAATAATATCAGAAAAAGAGTTACAATTATCTAATAATAATAGGGCCTTTAAATATGGTGATGCTATTTTTGAAACGGTAAGAGTACTTAACACTAAAGTTGTTTTTTTTGAGGATCATTATTTTAGGTTAATGGCGTCAATGAGAATGCTGCGTATGAAAATACCAATGGAGTTTACGTTAGAGTTCTTACAAGAAGAAATTTTAAAAACTACAAAAGAACTTGCGAAGGCAAACAATTACAGAGTTCGATTAACTGTTTATCGAAAAGATGGAGGGCTGTATAATCCGAAGTCTAACGAAATTGATTATTTAATAGAAGCATCTGAGTTTAGTTATGTGGAGAAATCTAGCTATAAAGTAGACTTATATAAAGATTTTTATAACTATTCAGGGTTGTTATCAACTATAAAAACTTCTAACAGAATGCTAAATACATTGTCTGCTATTTTTGCAGATGAAAATGATTTAGACAATTGTATATTATTAAATGAAAGAAAAGGGGTTGTTGAAGCAACCAACGGAAATATTTTTATAATAAAAGATAACGTAATAAAAACTCCGGCTTTAACAGAAGGATGTATAAAGGGAATTGTAAGAAAGAAAGTAATTGAAATTCTAGAGAAAAATCCAGAATATACTATTGAAGAAACTACAATTTCTCCATTCGAGTTACAAAAAGCAGATGAGGTTTTTATTACTAATGCGATTATAGGTATTCAATCGGTTACTAATTACCGTAAGAAAGAATTTATATCAGCTATAACCAATAAAATAAAAAGTAGTCTAAAGTTATTAACAATAACTGGTTAATTCATTTGAATATCACTTGGCGCATTAGCCCATATTTTATACTTGCCACCTCTTTGAAGAAGTTTTTCTTTCCACAAAATTTTATCGTTGGTTTTTAAGATATTTGTATAATCATTTTCAGAGATAAACCAAGAATCGGTTTTTAATTCTTCTTCTAATTGATCTGTTTCCCAACCAGAATACCCTAGAAAGAAACGTATGTCGGTTGATTTTAATTTTTTTTCTATTAAAATTTCTTTCAAAAGGTCAAAGTTACCTCCCCAATATATACCATTTGCTACTTCAATGCTATTCGGTATCAAATCAGGTACTTTATGTATAAAATATAAATTATCTTGTTCTACAGGCCCGCCTTGATATATTTTAAAATTACAATCTATCTCTGGTACTAAGTCACTGAGGACGTAATTTAAAGGCCTGTTTAGTATAAAGCCAACTGAACTCTTTAGTGTATACTCTGTTAATAAAATAATGGTTCGTTTAAAAGAACTATCATTTAAAATAGTAGGCTCTGCAATTAATAATCTGCCTTTTTCGGGTTTAAGTGCAACCATATATTTAGTTATTTATATTACTAAAATAGGTAAAATTTTAATAAAAATTTAACATAGTTGTTGAAATATATACTAAATAATTAAAAAAGTTTACATTTTTTCTAAAATATGAACAACTTCGTTGCGTTTTCTAACAGAAACAGGTATCGTAATTTTGTTTTTTAACACTAAATATCCTCCATCAGACTTAATGAACTCTTTGATATGCTGTATGTTAATTAAGTGGCTTTGATGTACTCTAATAAATTCAAACTCTTTTAACATGTCTGCAAAGTACTTAAGTGTTTTACCAACTAAAATTTTTTGATTATCGACTAAAAAGAACTCGGTATAATTATTATCGGACTTACAACGAACAATATCATCTAAACTTACAACAATAATTTTATCAGAAGTGCTTAATGAAATCTTTTTTGGGCGTAAATTAGGTTGTTTTATAGATTCTTGTAGCACACTTAATTGTTCTTTATCGGGTTTAATTTGAGTTTTAGCTTTATTAATAGCGTTAGATAAATCTTCGTTGGTATATGGTTTTAATATATAATCGATTGCAGCGAACTTAAAAGCTTTAATAGCGTGCTCATCACTTGCGGTAACAAAAATTATTTTTGATGATAAATTAGGGTGAATCTCAAGAACATCAAAACCAGTGCCGTCACCAAGCATAATATCTAAAAATAAAATATCAGGCTGTTTTTTTCTTAATAATATTGATGCTTCTACAACACTTTTCGCTGTACCGATTATTTCTATTTCTTTGTAGTTGTTTAAAATGTCGTTTTGTAACATTTCTAAAGCAGATGGCATGTCATCAACAATAATAGCAGTTAATTTACTCATGTTAAAAATCAGTTTTTAAAGGGATTCTAAAAGACACTTTTGTTCCGGTTATCTCATTTTTATAGGTGATTTCATCAATATTAAAAAAACTTTTTTTAGATAAAGATCTAATACGTTCTTCAGTGATTTTAATAGCAACTGAATTATGAGAACTAGCGTTGGTGTCTTTTTTTGATTGATGGATTCCTATACCGTTATCAATAATAGTACATATTAAAAACTGATTTTTAATAGAGAAATCAATCGTAATTTTACCTTCTGATGTTGTTTTAAAAGCATGTTTAATACTGTTTTCAACAAAAGGCTGAATTAGCATTGGCGGAATTAATATTTCTTCAGGATCTAGTTTTAAATCGGTAATGATTTCATATTTAAAAGTATTTGAACTCATCTGTTGTTCTAGCTCTATATAGTTTTTTAAGACTGATATTTCTTCGGTTAAACTAATTTCTTCTTGTCTAGAATTATGTAGAATTCCACGTAACAGCGTTGCGAATTTACTTATTGTTGTATTGAGATTTGCTGATTTTCCGGCAGTACCTAAAGCTTTAATCCCGTTTAAAACATTAAAAATAAAATGCGGATTCATTTGTAACTGCAAGGCTTTTTGCTCTAGCGATAATAAATGATTTTCTAACTGTAGTTTTTTAACTTTAGCTTTATTTTTAGCTTTAATTTTCCGAATATAAAGTAGAGTTATCACCGTTAAAAAAAAGAGTATTAAAGAGATACTTGTCCATATAAACCAGCTTCTTTCATAAATAGGTGTATCAATAAAGAATTGAAAATGTATTGGTTTGCTTATTTTTTTAGCGCTTTTAGATTGTACTGTAAAAGTATAGTTTCCGTAATTTAAATAAGGTAAATCAACGGTGTTTTTAGAAGTCCAATTACTAAATTCATCATTTAATTTATAGCGGTATAAAACATCTTTCGGATTGTTAATATTAACCGTTTTATAAGTAAATGAAATATGGTTTTTAGTAGGTTTTAATTGTAATGTTTTTTGATAATTGTTAATATCAATGCTGTCTAGCGGTTTGTAAACTACGTCAATATTTTGAAAGGTAATTACAGGGTTTTTTTCTGTAGCATTCTTTCCTTTTAATTTATATACACCTTTGTTTTTTGTGGCAATCCAAATATTTTTTTGCTGATCCTGAAAAACAGTATTTATTTTATTTGTTGTTAATGTATTGTATTTATTGATGTTTTTTTCGAAGTTCAAATTCTCATTAAGTATTTCAATTCCGTCGTTTTGGGAAATAATCCAAAATTGATTGTTAATAAACTTAATATCAATTATGTTTTTTAAAGAGCTTGTAATTGTCTGATCCTGGTCGTTATTAATTAATTTAATTCCGTTGTTATAAGTAGCTGCAACAGTCTTTTTTTTATGAAAGATAATAGAAGTGTAATTACCTAAATCTATTCTTTTTAAAAGAGTCGGGTTAATTAATTTATCTAATTTCCATAAACCTTTGTTGGTTGCAATCCAATAAAAAGAACCATCAAACTTTAAATCGTTTATTATGTTTAAATCAATCTGAAAATTAGTTCGAATATTAGAAAGGAAATCCTCACGAACTCTTAATATACCTTTATTTGTGCCTAAAAAAGTACCATGACTTGTAGTTAGTATACAGTTGATTTTTTTTTCATCAAAAGAACTAAATATATTATTACTTTTAATGCTTAATCCGTTATTACTACCAATATAAAGAGCGTTTTTTGTAGCAGTAACAACTGTTGTTTTATCAGTTATTAATCCGTCTTTTTCACTAAAGTTTATAAATTCATAACCGTCAAAACGAGAGATTCCTTTATTAGTAGTAAACCATAAATAACCAATTTCATCTTGTGTAATATCAGTAATAGTTAAACTAGGTAACCCATCATTTAAATTGTAGTTTTTTAGCGTGTTTAACTGTGTAAATGTATTTGTAACAGTTGATGAAAAAATAAAAATAAATAAATATTTAAGTAACTTCATAGTAACAAACTTAACCAATTTAAACGTCATCGCGATAAAGTATAAGAAGTAATCTTTTTAAGATAAATACAGCTACTTTATTAGCGATGACGTTCCCCTATATTAAATTATTTCATAGCGTATAAGCGCTTATTATTAGTGTCGGGTTTAATGTGTTCTAAATCGCCAAAAGGTTTTGTAAGTGGCTTTAATACACATAGCACAGATGTTTTTCCTTTAATAAGTAATTTACTATCTTTTATTTTATAGGTCCATCTAAATTTTTCAACAGGAATATTTAACTTATCCATGTCTTTCATTAAATCTTCATCATTAGCAATAAAATCCATTAATTCTTCTTGCATTACAAAAGTTGGAATTTCTTCATCTGAGTGTAAATAATCAACTTCTAAACTTACAGGTACACTAAACTGTTTTGTATATGGCTCGCCTATGTAACGCTCTCTTTCGTTTGTTAAAGCAGCAAACCAATCTATGTCTCTTTCCTTCGGATATTTTTTAGCAATTTCTTTTGATAAATCTACTTTTCCTGGTGAATTTGCTGTCGGATAAAATACGTAGTATGGTTCTGCTAAATAGTGATTCGTAAACTCGCCTCCGAATACATTAAAGTAAGGTGAAGCTACAACTTGCGGAACTTCATTCGTAGAAAAAGCTTGTTTTAAACTATTTAAAAGTGCTTCGTTTTTACCTAAGCCGTTTGAATGAAATACAATTTTAGTATTTATATTAATTCCCTTTTTTAGAGTAGGTAAATTCCCTTTAGAAATACTTTTTTGTAAAGATTCTGTTGTAATTTTTTCTCCGTTTACAACCGTTTCAAGATGCATACCTTTAAAAGGGTTACTATAGTTAACAATATGAATATCGCCGTACGGATTTTCAGTAGCGTTTTTATTCATCCACGTAATTATTTCTTCTAAAGAATATTCCTCATTTATAACACGGTATTTTTTGTCTTTAAAATAAACTCTAGCACTATCATAAAACTTACTATCGCTTTTATCATAACCTGCAATAAATACAATTGGTTCTCTTGAGTTTAAATTAATTTTGTTTACCGTTTCTTCTTTTTTAGCAATGTTTCCCAACTCTTGTGTGTTGCTTTTTTTTGTTTCATCACAGCTTGTAAATGTTCCGATTAGTAGTAGTAATCCCATTACTATTCCTACTTTTAAAATGTGTTGTTTCATAGGTTTTATTTTTAAGGTTATTATTTATTATTGTTGTAAAATGATGGTTACATTTTTTTCTAAATTAAAATTTGTAGATAATTTATTTAAAATGTTTGGCAAGTTCCTGTCACTAATCCATTGACCATTTTTTTGCTTCTCAACAGAAGCTATTAATCCGTTGTTGTTTATTTGTAGTTTTAAGCTATTATATTTGCTTAAATACATTTTTAATACTGATGAGTAATTGTTGTTTGACCACATAATTGTTGTTTTATATGATCAAAAGTAGGAAGGAAGTAAGGAGTAATTTTAAGCTAATTAGAATTCGTAGTAGATAAATTAGAATTCGTTAAAAAAGGAAAATATTATAAGCAAAGGGTCTTCATTAAAACTAGAAAACAACTAATAAAGTGTTATTTTTTATATGTTTAATAACTTATTTTTAACATAAGTAATCTCTTTAATTATTTCTTGTATTTTTATATAAAATGTAACAATTATAATTTATAAAAGAAATGATAAACGAGAAAGATATTTTTTTTGACGAAAAAGAAAAACAATCAAATAAGTTTAGAACGGAAATACTTAACATTGCAATTAATACTGAGTTTTTAATTTCAAAAATTTTGATTAATTTTTTAGGAGAAACTAAAGAAGTAAAAGAAAGTATAGAAAAATATTTGTTTTCTGATACATTAACCTTTGAAAAAAAAATTAACTTATTCAATTCTCTTCATAAAAAAAAAGTATTTATCGATACGACTGACAGCGTTAGATCTGATCTAGATTACCTGAAGAAAATAAGAAACTATATGGCACATTCAAAAGTAGCTATTGATTATAGAGATGTAAATAAATTAGATAGAATTAATTTACTTTTTCTTTCATTTACAGAAAGAAATGGAGAGGTTAAAATTAGAATAAACATTGATAATAATAAAGAAGATTTAAAAAATAATATATATAGCAACCATATGTTATTAAAGAGAAAAAATAACTTAAATAAAATATTAGGGAAAATATATAATGATTTAGTTAATTGTTAGTCTAATCATATTTAATCAAATAAACTATACAATTATTATAAACTGAGGGTAGAGTTCTTAATAAAATATCATTCTCAATTTTATCTACAGAATATAAACGTTCAATATTGTCACATTTCGGAGTAATTACTAATAAATCACCAGAAGTATATTGTAGTTTTTTATTGGGTAATTCTTCAATAAATACGTCAAACAAGGTACTTGCTTTTGGGGAGTATTTATTTAAGCCAAAAAGAAAAGAGGGTTTAAAGTATTTTAAATACTCAAACCCTCTTTTATAAATTAATACGACACATAAAATAGGATCATCATGGTTATTGTTAATGATCTTATTTATGTCGTTTTTATATTTGTTTAATAAGCTTTCTAGACTAGAAGTTACTAAGTCTTCTTTGTTTTTGAAAAAAGAATAAATTGTTTTTTTTGATATTCCAAGCTCACTTTATAAATCGTCTAAAGTCACGTGTTTACTGCCAAATTGGGTAAATTTAGAGATAGCGAATTCTAGCAACTGAGCTTTGGTAATCATTTTATACGAGCCATTAATTTATCTCCATCCGCCACCAAGTGCTTCATATAAATCAACAACAGACACTAGTTGTTGTAGTTGACTGTCAATAATATTAAGTTCTGCACTTAAGGCACTTTGTCTTGCGGTTAATAAATCTAAATAGTTAGCATAACCATTTTTAAGTAATTCTTCAGAGTTCGCTTCAGCTGTGCGTAAAGCTTCAACTTCATTTCTTCTGAATTCGAATTTCTTAACCTCAGACTCGTAACTAAATAGCGCATTAGATACTTCTGTACCTGCTATTAATAAAGTCTTTTTAAACTGAAGTAAAGATTGTTCTTGCTGTGCAATGGTAACTTCTTTTTGAGTTTTTAACTTTCTTTGATTAAAAAGAGCTTGTGTTAAGCCTCCAACAATGTTAGAAAATAGTGAATTAGCATTTAATAGATTACCTAATTCTAAACTTTGAAACCCTCCTGAAGCTGTTAATGTTAATGAAGGGTATAGGTTGCTTTTTGCTACGTTAGTTAACTCAAATGATTGTATTAAGTTATATTCGGCAGCCATTACATCGGGCCTGTTGCTAAGTAAAGTAGCTGGTACTCCTAATACAATATCTTGTTCTATTTTTTGAATATCAAGCGTGCTTCTTTTAAAACTTTTCGGTGCTTTACCTAAAAAAATACTTAAGGTATTTTCTGTTTTAAATATAGCAATTTCAATATCTATTTGTAATGCTTTTGCATTATTGTATTGTGCTATATTTTGATCGACAGCAACTTGTGTTACCTGACCAGCATCTTTTAAGGCTTTAATAGTTGTTACACTACTTTTTCTTGTAGCTATGCTTTGTTTTGTAATTTCTAATTGAGCATCTAAAGCAAGTAAGTTATAGTATGTGTTTGCTATACTAGAAATTAACTGGGTTTTTACAGCTTGATGTCCTGCTACACTTTTTAAGTATGCTGCTTGCGTTGCTCTTTTATTACTTCTTATTTTACCCCAAATATCTGCTTCCCAAGATAAGTTAGCGGTTAAATCAAACTGATCTGTAGATCTTTCACTTAAAAAAGCACCAAATTGTGTGTTTTTAGATTGATCTTGATGCGTCCATTTTGTACCTATACTTGCAGATGGAAAATAACCAGCCTTACCTTGTTTGGCGTAAGATTGTGCAGCTATTATTTGTTGTAAAGCAATACGAATATCTATGTTGTTTTGTAACCCCTCTTCTATATATTGCTGAAGATATTGGTCTTTAAATAATATTTTCCAAGATATATTTGCAATAGAAATACTATCTGCTGGTAAATTATCTGTTCTGTAAAGTGCTTCCGTTTCAGTATTTAAATCTGGTCTGGCGTAATCTTTAGCCACAAAACAACTTTGTAGTGTTAATACTACAATTAGTATTAAGGCTCCTTTGCTAAGATTTTTATATGTTTTATTACGTTTCATTTTTTTAGTCTTCAATAGTTTGTATTGCTGGTTTACCCGAAACTTTTTCTTGTAACCATTGGAATAGTATGAATAAGATAGGAATAACAAAGACTCCTAAAATAGTACCAATTAACATTCCTCCTGCGGCACCAGATCCAATAGAGTTGTTTCCTTCAGACCCAACACCTTTGGCTAATGCTAGTGGCATTAACCCTAAAATAAAAGCAAAAGAGGTCATTAAAATTGGACGTAGACGTGATTTTGCGCCATTAATTGCTGCATCAACAATACTTTCGCCATTTCTTCTTCTGGCTAAAGCAAATTCTACAATAAGTATGGCGTTTTTGGCGAGTAGTCCAATAAGCATAATCAGAGCAATTTGGAAATAAATATTATTTTCTAACCCTAAGAACTTAGTGCTTATATAGGCTCCAAATACACCAAAAGGTAATGACAATACTACAGCAAAAGGTAATAAGTAACTTTCGTATTGTGCACTTAATAAGAAATACACAAACAAAATACTTAATGCAAAGATAAAAGCTGTTTGGTTACCTGCATTAACT
This sequence comes from Tenacibaculum sp. SM2510, assembly GCF_057002845.1. Classification (NCBI taxonomy): domain Bacteria; kingdom Pseudomonadati; phylum Bacteroidota; class Flavobacteriia; order Flavobacteriales; family Flavobacteriaceae; genus Tenacibaculum; species Tenacibaculum sp. SM2510. The sequence goes on along the minus strand of NZ_CP192703.1, from coordinate 867,231 downwards.
TCTTCACGTGTTAAACCAGAGTATGCAACAGAATAATTACTTGGTAATTTTGCAGCTTCTTCTTCAATAACTCTAATCGCATCTCCTGTACTAAATCCGTCATTAGTAGCTCCAGAAATCATGGTAGAATTAAATAAGTTAAAACGCGTAACTGATTGTGGTCCATATACACGTTTTAATTTTACAAACTGTGTAATAGGAGTCATTTCGCCAGATTCTGTTCGTACATACATGCTATTTAAAGCATCTTTATCTGCTCTGTCTTCTGGTAAGGCTTGAATATAAACTCTAAATTGTTTTCCGAATCTAGAAAAATCAGAAGCATAAATTCCACCAATATAACCTTGTAGTGTTGAAAATATACTTGTAACCGAAACTCCTTTTTCTTTCGCTAAAGGCACATTTACCTCCATTTCATATTGAGGATAATTTGTGTTAAAAGCTGAAGTTGCGTATTTGATTTCTGGGTGACTCATTAAGGCCATCGAGAAGTCTTTATTTGTTTTATCTAAATCTTTAAATTCTCCACCAAACTTATCTAATAAGTTTATTTCGAAACCAGATGAGTTACCAAAACCACGTATACTTGGTGGTGAAAAGAAAATAATATTAGCATCAGGAATTCCTGCGGCTACACCAAATAATTTTCCAGTGATGGCTTGTGATGAAAGAGAAGGATCTGTTCGATCTGCCCAATCTTCTAGTTTTATAATTCCAAAACCAAAGTTACTACCAGCTCCACTAATTAAACTTCTACCTTTAATAAAGTTAACCGCTACAACTCCTTCTAAACCTTCAATTTTATCGTATAATTTTCTAGATACTGCATCTGTTCTGTCTAAAGATGCTCCTGGTGGTAATTCGATATTTGCAAAAATAATACCTCTATCTTCACCCGGAACAAATCCTGTTGGAGTTGTAGATGAAGCCCAAAAGATTCCAACTACTGCAATAATTAATAATAAAACAGAGACGAATTTTCTTTTGTATAAAAATTGTAATGATTTACCATAGCGCTCTACAGTAGCACTAAACCCGCGATTAAATAATGTATAAAAACGTTTTAAAGGGCTTTTACCTTTTAATTCTTCATCTTCTTTATGTGTTTTTAATAATAAAGCACATAAAGCCGGACTTAAGGTTAAGGCGTTTACAGCAGAAATTAGAATTGCTATAATTAAAGTAACACCAAATTGCTCATAAAACACACCTGTTGGTCCTGTTACAAAAGTTACAGGAATAAATACAGCTGCCATTACTAAAGTAATAGATATAATAGCTCCTGAAATTTCATTCATGGCAGTTAGAGTTGCCTTTTTAGCATCTTTTTCACCTTCATCCATTTTAGCATGAACGGCTTCTACAACAACAATAGCATCATCTACCACAATACCAATAGCAAGAACTAAAGCGAATAGCGTTAATAAGTTAATTGAGTAGCCAAATACATTTAAGAAAAAGAATGTACCAATAATTGAAACAGGAACCGCAATAGCAGGGATTAATGTAGAACGGAAGTCTTGTAAGAAAATAAATACGACTAAGAATACTAGTAAAAAGGCTTCTAGTAATGTTGTAATTACTTTATCGATTGAAGCATTTAAGAATAAACTGGTGTCATAAGGAACAAATACATCTAAACCTTCAGGAAGATCTGCTTTTACTTGTTCTAAAGTAACTTTAATATTTTCAATAATTTCTTGAGCGTTAGATCCTTTGGTTTGAAAAATCCCCATAAAAACAGCGGGATTTCCTTTACTCATTGCGTTTGATGCATACGATTGCGCATCTAACTCAATAGTAGCAACATCTTTTAAACGTAAAAACTCTCCGTTACCTAAAGCTTTAATAACAATGTCGCTGTATTGAGCTTCGTCTTTAAAACGACCACTATAAGTTAATGTGTAAGAAAATGATTCCCCATTATTCTGACCTAAAGATCCTGCTGCTGCTTCTAAATTTTGTTCTGCAATCGCCACAGAAATATCTGAAGGTATTAAGTTGTAAGAGGCTAATTTTTCTGGATTTAACCAAATACGCATAGCATAATCTTGCTGTGAGAAAACACTAACATCACCAACACCACTAATACGTTGCATTGCCGGAATAACGTTAATTTTTAAGTAGTTCTGAATAAAAGTAGCATCGTAATTGTCGCTTTCAGAATACATAGAAATAAACATTAACGCACTCGTTTCTTGCTTCTGCGTTGTAATACCTGTTTGTATTACTTCTTGCGGCAATAAAGGTGTTGCTCTTGATACACGATTTTGCACGTTTACTGCAGCAATATCAGCATCAATTTCTTGATTAAAATATACGGTAATTTCTGCTGTACCGTTGTTTGATGCTGTAGAGGTAATGTAAGTCATTCCTTCTACACCGTTAATTTGTTCTTCTATAGGAACGATTACACTCTCTAATACGGTTTCTGCATTTGCACCTGTATAGTTGGCAATTACCTTTATTGTTGGTGGTGCAATATCAGGATATTCTTCTATCGGTAAGCTAGTTATACTAATAACTCCTAGCAACACTATAATAATAGAGATTACTGTCGAAAGAACGGGTCTTTCAATAAATGTTTTTAACATGACTAATATGTTTGGTTGTTATTTAATTTCTGAATAAAGTGGCGATAGGCGCAATGGCATCCTTAAAAGATGTTTCTTCTGGCGAGATTGTCATACCGTTTTTTAATTTTCCTATTCCAGAGATGATAATTTTGTCATTAGCATCTACACCAGAGGCAACAACATATAGATTATCTACTGTTCCTTTTATTTTTAAAATTGACGTTTCTACTTTATTGTTTTTACCAAGTTTAAATATCATGATGTTCCCTTGTTGCTCAAAAGTAGCCGTTTGAGGTACAACAATTGCATTTTTATATTCTATAGGAAATCTTATTTTTCCACTGTTACCGTTGGTTAAAATTTCTTTTGGATTGTTAAAAGAAGCTCTAATTTTGATTGTACCTGTATTTTGATTAATCTGACCTGTACTAGTTTGAATACGTCCTTTTTCTGAATATTCTTTTCCGTTAGCTAGAATCAAAGTTAAATCGGGAGAATTTTTAATACGTTCTGCTTTGTTTTGACCTTCAGAGCGCTGTAAATGATCTATGTATTGCGCTTCATTAAAACTAAAGAAAGCATATACTTGATCAATTTCACTAACTCTTGTTAATGGTTTTGCGTCGCTTGGGCTAATTAAGGCTCCTTCTCTAAAATTAATAGCTCCTACATAACCATCTATAGGACTTTTAATAGTTGCATAACCAATGTTAGCAGAAACACCGCTTAAATTTGCTTTTGCTTGTGCTAAGTTTGCTTTTGCAGTTTCTAATTGTACTGCGCTAATGATATTTTTTTCTACAAGAGGAATTAATTTATCAACTTCAACCTGAGCTACATTAACACGAGCTTTTGCAGCACCTGCATCTTGACTTAACGACTGTGTTTCTAATTTAAAAAGCCTTTGTCCTTTACGTACTTTTTGACCTTCGTCTACATATACTTTTTCTATATATCCAGCTGTTTTTGCTCGTACATCACTATTTACTATTCCTTCTATAGTTGCTGGGTAATCGGTGTAACCCGTTACTGTTTTAGTTTGTAGTTGAGATACAGGAAAGGGCAGTGGTGTTGCAGTTACAGTTGATTTGTTTTGCTTGTCGCTTCCACAACTCACAATTGCGAAGAATACACTTAGCGTTAATATGGTATATAATTTATTGTTTTTCATTTTGGGTAGTTTTATAAATCGAACTTTTGGTCTATTAATTTTGTTCTTAATTCTTCTATTGAAGCAGTTGCTCCGTCTATAAATTTTATATAATCATTATGAAAATTTAAATCAAATTTTTCATCTTTTTTATCAATTTTATGATTGTTTATGGTGTTTTTATATTCTTTGATCTCTAAGTGCAGTTCTTTTACTTCTTGCCATTCGCCGATAAGATTGTCTATATGTTGTAAAACAGAATCTTTATTAATGATAAAGTATTTTTTGCGATCACCTGTTTTTGTGAAATATGTTATTTTGTGTAAATCTTGTAAGTGATTAAGATGGGTAGAAATAGTACTCTTACTAGCGCAAAGAATCGTTACCATTTCCTCAAAAGTGGTTCCTTTTTTGCCGGTAAGAATTATATAAGCTAAAATACGAGCAGCTACAGGAGCTAGCTTTTCTCTGTTTTCTAAATGCACACCTAGTTTTTCTACTAATCGCATTTTTTCTTGGCAGATTTCTTTCATTATTTAATTTTATGAAAACTGTTTTTTGAAAGTAAATATCACTTTACAGTTAATTTCTATGCAAAGATAATGTATTAGTTCGGAACAAACCGAACAATACGAAGTTTGAATTTATTGCATCATAAATGTTATTTATAACTAAGTAATTTAGATCTGAATTATTAAAATATCGAAGCTATTATATTTAAATTTTCAAGCCTTCTCTTTAAGGGAATTATTCATGTATTAATTAGAAGTAAAAATAAATTATAGAAATATATTTAAAACAGGTTGTTGCTTAGTAACAATCAGTTTTAATTTGATTTGCTTTTAGAAAAGTACTTAACGGAGTATTTAATTTATTTAAAGAAATTTTTTCTAAAATAGTTAAAACACCATTCATCATACTAATAGAGCCACAAATCATAATTGTTCCATTATTTTTTAATGTTGATGCAATTAAGGCTTGTTCTTTTAAAATAAGATCTTGTACATATTCTTTATTTTGCTCTTGCGAGTAAGTAATATGAATATTTTCTTCATTTAAATTTGTTAAAAACGGAGCATACATCTTTAAAGATTCTTTAGTTCTTGCCCCCCAAAATAAATGAGTTTTTAAAGGATTGTGTAACATTCCTAAAAAAGGAGCAATACCTGTTCCATTGGCTATTAGAATTGTGTTTCGTGAATTTTTAGAGAAATGAAATTCTTTATTTTTTTCAATTCTAGCAAGTAAAGTATTTGCTGTTTTAAGGTTGAAAAGTAAATTTGAACAAACACCTAATTCGTGTTTTTTTATACTTAATAAAATATCCTTATCAATTTTACCTATAGAATATAAGCGTTTAACGTTATCATTTTTAGGAGTGATAGCTAGTAAATCACCCGATGAAAAGCGCATTTTTTTAAGAGGTCTTAAACGGATTAAAAAAGAAGCATCTGTATTTAATTCAGTAGTGTTTATTACCGAAAAAGCTTGCTGCTTTTTAGGTTTAACTAGTTTTTGTTTTAGTTGTAAGTCGATATTTGTTTTTTGACCCCATTGTATTCCCCAGGTTTTAAAATCATTAAAATTTTGATTGTTAATTTTATAAAGAGGTAAAGTAGGAGAGAAGTGCTTTTCCTTTTTTAATACGTTATCAATTTCAATAGCAAACTTGCAATATTCAGGATATGCTAATGAGCCAAAACCAACTACAGCATAGTTTATGGGATTTGGCTGTTTAATTTTTTCTGCTAATGTTAAGAAGTTATTTGCATTTGAAGGAGGTTGTCCTTCGCCATAAGTTGCCGTCAAAACAATTAATTGGGTGGCTTTATTATAATATGTGTAGTTCTTTAAATGGTCTATAAAAACTGATTTTTTATCAGTAATTAAAGCATCATATAAAGAAGACGCAATACTAAAAGTACTGCCTGTTTCTGAGCCAACTAATATAATAATTTCTGAATTTTCTTTTTTAAACTTGTTCTTAGGTAATGAACTTTTACGTTTTCTTTCTAACGTCATTGCAAAACCAGAATAGATGAAAAATAAAATAGCAAGACAGGATAAAAGTAGCATTATTGACCAAATAATAGTGCCACGACCGGTATGTAAAAACAAACTCCAATCGGACAGTATTTGTGTTGAATGTAATTTTTTTGCACTAATAATTTCACCAGAATATTGATGAATAATCAATTCTTTGGTTTTTAATTTTAAAAAAAAATAATCTTCGGCATCGTCAGAAAAAGGAAATTCAATACTTTTAACTTCATTTAATTGAATATTTTTAAAGATTGAAAACTCCTCAGCGGCAATTTTTTTATCCGAAGAAATCGCTGAAAAATCAAAAGTATGCTTAATGTTGTTTTCTGGTAAAAGAGAAAATTTTTCTAGAGATAAGTATACAGCGGTTACTGTAATTATTAATATAGGAATTAAGGTAAATCGACCAATAATTACGTGATAATATTGATTAAAACCTTCCTTAACAACTTTAGTGAAGAAACGTATAATTCCGCCTTGCCTTTTAATGATAAGAATGCTTCCTGTAATAGTAATTAGCAATAGTAGGAAAGAGAAAAACCCAACTAAAAAACGACCGGTAGATTTTAAAAATAAAGAACGATGTAAATTGGTTGTCCATTTAAAAATAGTTGCTTTAGAAACAACACTACTTATTTTTTTACCTGTAATAGGATTAATGTAAAACGTTTCAATTTTTCCGTTTTTGGTAATTACGGCAGCGGTAACAAAATTATGTTCATTAACATCTAGAGTAATTACCTCTTTGTACTCTTTTTTTAAAGAAGAAATTGTTTGAGATATAGAAACATTATCAGTAGCTATTGCATACGGTTTTAATTGATTAGATATCGGTTCGAAACTTAAAATTATACCGGTTACAGCAGCAATAAGTATAAAAATAGATGAAGATATAGCCAGTGTTAAATGGCTATACCTCCAAACAGAAGTAGTTAATTTCATTAAATATTATTTTACTAATTATTGCGGAATCATGCGGATGTAACGTATAAATCCTTTTCCTTCAACCTTGGTTTTTACGTTTTCTGTAGTAAGTTCAAATTCAACATCATCTTTATAATATTCTTGATCTTCTACGGCAGATTCAAATCTAATTTTATAACCTTTATTTAATTTGCTTTCCGGAATTTTAAGAATACTAATAGTTCTATTACCTCCACTAACAGTAGCTCCTGTTATCGCATCTATATCGGCTCTTTTTGTACCTTGAAACTTCCACCATTCTGTTATATCCGAATACCAATCTTCATCATCACCTTGTACATATAGCGTTTTTTCATATTCGCCATCTGGGTTTAATAAAGAAACTGTAATGTAAGCACCTTCGCCTGTATAATTTTTTAATTGAATCATACATTTATAAGTAGCATCATCAGAAGTGGTAAAAGCCATCGTTCCGAAAGCCAAGAATAAAATTATAAGTGTTTTTTTCATGTTATTTATGTTTAATTACTTGTGTTTATTTTAAAAAACTGATATCGGTGTTTTTTAGGTTTTCATTTTCTTTAGCTAAATCATATAAAGTTTCATCAAAATCTGTTTTTACATTTTTATCTGCTCCTTTGCTAAGTAAATGTTTTATGATTTTATGATTTTTAGCAATTAAAACAGCTTCCTGTAATGCTGATAATCCTTTTTTGTTTTTAGCATTGATATCAATTTTATAATCAGCTATAAAATTTAGCATAGCAATACTTTGTTTTTTAACAGCTAGATGAAATAACGTATTTCCGTCTTTTTGTATCTCTTCAACATTTAAACCTTTAGTTTTTAAAAGACGTAATTTTTGTTGAAATTCTGCTGTTTTTTTAGCATTGAAAGTTTTAAATAAGTAATAGTTAAGGTTATTACCTTTGGCGTCAACAATAGTAGTTTTGGCTCCTTTTTCTAATAAAAATTTAACAACCTCTAAACTGTTGCTTAAGCTATTTGTAAGGGCAGATTTTCCTTCTTTATTAGAGTGATTAATGTTTTTAGTTTTTGAAGCTAATAGCTTAATTACCTCTAAAGAGTTTCTTCTAGATGCATTTACTAAGGGAGTATTTCCATTAACATCAGCTTTATTAATAGCTATTCCTTTTGATATAAAGTAATTTAAAGTAGCGATGTCTTTATTTCCATAAGCTAAATTATGAATAAGATTTTTACCTTCGTTATTAGTTATGTTAGGGTTGATGCTTAAGTTTTCTAAATATTTAAAAAAATCTAAAGAATTGTAACCACTTCTAGAGCCTCTTGAAGCTAACAAAAATGCATTTCCACCATTTTTATTTAGGTTTTTATATGGAATTCCTTTTTTTAATAATAATTCAGCTATTTTTTTATTACCATTTTTGGCAGCATAATTAAACGCTCCGTTACCATCATTATCTAAACTAGTAAGAGATAATCCTTTTGAAGTAAAATAATCAACCAAGGCGAAATCTTTTAAATTAGAAATTACTAGTAACAACGCATTAGCACCATTTTCGTTTACATCATTTTTAATATCGATACCGTTTTTAATTAGTACATCGTATATTTTTGTGTTGGTTTGCCCTGCTGCCGCAGCAAAAGTTAACGGTGAAAAATTATGAGAATCTTTTAAATCTAGTCGCGCTTTATTATCAATAAGATGTTTAACTAATTCTAAATTTCCTTTATAAGCAGCCCAAAAAACGTAAGTTCTTTTATCGTGTGTTAGCTTATTTACATCATTACCTTTTTGTTTAAGAAGGTGTTTTATGGTACTATTTGGTGTTTCTGCTAAAATTGCATTGACAACAGCATCAAATCCATTAGATGTTAATGCGCTAGGATTGTTGTTTTCTTTTATTTTTTGATCAATAATAGCAACAGTTGGTTTTGTTTTCCAGAAATCACGATCTAAAAAAACGTTTTTTGTTTGTGCTTGTAGCATACTTGCAATGAAAACAAGTATAAATGTAAATTGTAATTTTTTCATGTGTTTTATTTGTTTTTAACGAAAGATTCTATGGTTTTTTCTATTTGTTGTTGCTCGGTTATTTGGTCTGAAAATAAATGTTTATATAATGGTTTGTTGTCCACTTTTTTCTCTAGAGAAAGATTGATGTTTCTTTCATAAACTTCATCCCATTTACGTCTAACTAATTGCCATTTGTTGGTGTTTTTTTTCCACCAATCTTGCGATGCTTTACATTTATTGTCAGCAACTTTAACATAAGTATTATAGCCTTTTTCATACGCTAATACAATATCTTTAGTGTTTGTTTTTCTAATTATTTTTTTGTTGTCTTGATCATGTACCCAACCATAATTTGTAATTTCATGACGGTTTCCTCTTTCAGTTATATTATAGTCGCTTCGTTTTGTATATTCTCTACGAGGTAAAGGCGCATCTGTTGTGTTTTCCCAATAACTTTTTCCATCAATATGAACCCACGTTCCAGAACCTTCATAACGAGGACTATCATCTACTTGATAGACTTTTTGTGTCCATTGTTTTCTTACATCTGCTTTTGATTTGTTTTCATATAACCAATTGTTATCTCCGTTATACATATAAAGATCTTGATTTTGATATGCCCAATCTTGTCGCCAATGTTTTACAATATGAGGGCTAGCAGGATTACCTACTTGCAATAAATGCTGAATTGATATATTGTTTTTATCATCCTTTATTAACTCAGCCCATTCTAAACCTTTTGCAATTTTTGTTTTTGAAGGTTTGTATAAAGAATCTTTACTGTTATTAAAAGTTTCAGCAAAATTAAAAGTCACTTCAAAACAGCCACACATTTTTTTTATAGCTGCTTTGTCTTTTGCTTTTTTACTTTGAGCATTTATTGTTAAAGCAGATAATAATAGCATGCTTCCTAATAATACTTTTTTCATTTTATGATTTATTTTTAGTTGAATTAATTTTTTTGACAAAAATATAAATTTTATTTAGATTGATTAAGAATAATAGATATATTTGTCGAAAATTATTAAGAATGTTTCTAGATAGTAAATTTACAGGATTCCTTTTACTAATATCTTTAGTTGCTTCTGGTCAAGAACAAAAGCAAGACTCTATTGCTTCTGTTAAATTAGATGAGGTTGTAGTTACGGGGCAGTATAACCCTCAATCTATAAGGAAATCGGTTTATAATGTAACAGTAATTAAGAGAGAACAGATAGATAAACAAGCAGCTAACAATTTAGCAGACTTACTTAATTTTAATTTAAACCTAACAATTATACCTAGCTCTCAAACAGGAAAATCAACAATTTCTTTTTTTGGATTAGATTCTCAATACTTTAATATTCTTATCGATAATGTTCCTTTAGTTAGTGATAACGGATTGGGAAATAATATTGATTTAACACAAGTAAATTTAGATGATGTTGATCGTATAGAAATTGTAGAAGGAGCAATGGGAGTAGAGTATGGTGCTAATGCTGTATCTGGAGTAATTAACATAATTACAAAAAAATCAATAAATAGTAAATGGAATATTAAAGCGTCTTTACAAGAAGAAACAGTTAGTGATGAGTATGCTTTGTTTGATGAAGGAAGGCATATACAAGCAGTTAATATTTCTCATAATTTCAATCAAAATTGGTTTGTAAGAACAGGTTTTAACCGTAATCAGTTTGCCGGATTCTATAATAATAAACAGGGGCGAGATTATTATAAAAACGACAAATTACGAGGATACGATTGGTTGCCAAAAACACAAGTAAGTACAAATGCCTTGTTAAATTATAGAATAGAAAATTTTAAACTATTGTATAAGTTCGAGTATTTTAATGAACTTATAAACTACTATGATGCAGCTGTAAGAGTGAATATAGATACAGGATCACAAACTAGTAATCCGTCAGCAACCGATAGAGTTTTTACTTCTAATAGGTTTGTAAATAATTTAAATATAAGCGGTAAATTAAATTCAGGTGCTAATTATAATGTTTCATTGTCCTACCAAACTCAAAAGCGTTATTTAAACGAGTTTAATTATTATATACTAGGCGGAGAGAAAACAAATGAAAGGGATGAATTACAACAATCAAGTAAAGTTTTCTTTTCTAAAGGAACAATAAACAATATTATAAAAAATGATTTTTATAATTTTCAATTAGGCTATGAAACACATTTTATAAGTGGTTTTGATACGCAAGCATCAGGTGATGTAACACAACAAGATAAAGAAAAAAAGCAAAATAATTATGCTGTATTTGGTTCGTCTGAAATAAATGTTTCTGATAATTTTATGCTACGACCAGGTATGCGATATGAATATAGTTCATTGTTTAACTCTAAACTACTTACTTCTTTAAGTGTAAGATATTTAATGAAAAAAGGTTTTGAGTTACGAGGTAATGTAGGAACGTCTTATAGAACACCCAATTTTGAAGAGCTCTACTATTATTTTGTAGATTCTAATCATGACGTTAGAGGTAACGAAAATTTAAAACCAGAAAATGGGTATTCAGCTTCTGTAAATTTTAAAAAACATAGTTGGTTTAAAAACAAATCTTTATTAAATACTATAAAGTTAAGCTACATTAATGTAAGTGATAAAATAGATTTAGCAATTGTAAATAGTTCGCCTTTAAAATATCAATATATAAATATTGATGCATACAAACTGTGGGGAATTACAACTGAAAATAGTATTAAAACGGATAACTGGGCTTTTAATTTAGGAGGTACAGTGCAAGGTATTTCTAGAGTTGCGAATAACGAAGAAAATGCTAAAAATGACTACTTGTATTCTTTTCAATTAAATACAAGTGCTACTTATCAAATTAAAAAATGGAAAACAGCTATTACAGTATTGTTAAAGCACAACGGTAAGCGACAAAATTACGTTGCATCAGGAACAGATGTTGATGGTAATTCTATATTTTCGAAATCAGCCACAAGTGCTTATCAGTGGTTAGATGCTTCAATAAAAAAATCTTTTTTTAATAACAAAATACAAACAACACTAGGAGCAAGAAACTTATTTGATGTTACTAACGTAAACATTAGTAATTCAAACTCAGGAGCTGTGCATTCATCAAATAATAACTCACTTTTATTGGGTTACGGAAGATCATACTATTTAAAACTATTATATAACCTCAATTTTTAAAATTAATAATCATGATAAACAAGTTTTTAACATTCATTTTAATCGCCACTGTATTTTTATTAGGAAGCTGTAGTAGCGAAAGCGATTTACCATTAGAACCAATTAAAGTAGTAATTAAAGGAGCAACGATTACTCCAGAAGTTGGAGGATCAAACGAACAAAATCAAGTGTATTTAGATTTAAGCACAAAAACAACTACGGTTGTAAAAAGAGATTCTTGGGATTTAGGTTTTTATTCTGGTAACGATTTTAGAGTTGTAATTAATGGGTCTATATATATGGCAGTAGCCGAATTATCAACAACTGATATAGACGTTATAACTTCAACATCTACAGAAGTAGTAGATTTACAACCAAAAGTAGCAGTTGGTACTTTTAGTTCTGAAAATACAGTATATGTAGATGCACCAGATGGCGATATTACTAAAACAGCAATTGCTGAGGTTTCTAACATAGAAGCAAATAATAAAGTGTATTTAGTGAATTTAGGATACGAAGTCGGAACGGGAACAGCAACAACAGGAAGTGTTAATATTTCGGGTGATTTAAGAGGATGGAAAAAAATTAGAGTGCTAAATAATAATAATGATTACGTGCTTCAATTTGCAGATTTAGATGCTACAACTCATCAAGAGATTGTTATATCTAAAGATAGTAAGTATAATTTTAACTTTTTTAGTTTTAATACTGAAGGAATAGTAAATGTAGAACCTGAAAAAACAGATTGGGATTTAAACTTCTCTGTTTTTACAAATGAAATTCCAGGTTTTGGTTCTTATGGCTATTCAGATTTTGTTGTAAATAATACAAAGTCAGATGCAAGAGTTTATAAGGTCGATGTAAACGTAGATGCTTTTACATATGATGACTTTGTATTAACAGATGTTGTTTTTGGTAATTTCACAAACGACCAACGTAGTATTGGTAGTAGCTGGAGAAATGGAGGAGGACCAGGAAGCTTACCTTCTTTAAAAGAAAATGTATTCTATATAATAAATGATACCGCAGGTAATTTATATAAGTTACAATTTTTAGCATTAACAAATGAAGCAGGTGAACGTGGTTATCCGAAGTTTGTTTATAGTTTATTAGAGTAAAAAAAGTGCTTACATTTTATGTAAACAATACGATATTTCAATAATTATTGAATTTTGTTAGTTTTTGTTACAGTTGAAACTGCTTAGCTTGAAAAAGTTAGGCAGTTTCTTATAGTAATATTTTATAACTTTAACTTCTCTGCTAAATAACTTGCAGTATAAGATTCTTTATTTTTAATTAACTCTTCAGGAGTTCCAGTAAAAATTAAATTACCTCCGTTTTTACCACCTTCTAAACCCAGATCTATAATATAATCGGCACATTTTATTAACTCAATATTATGTTCAATTACAATAATCGAATGTCCTTTTTCGATTAAAGCATTAAACGATGCTAATAGTTTTTTAATATCATGAAAATGCAATCCGGTTGTAGGTTCATCAAAAATAAATAAGGCTTTGTCTTTAGTATTTCCTTTTATTAAAAAAGAAGCTAGTTTAATACGTTGTGCTTCTCCACCAGATAGGGTTGATGACGATTGCCCTAATTGTACATAACCTAAACCAACATCTTGCAAAGGTTTTAACTTTTTAGCAATTTTAGGTTGCTCGTGTTCCGAGAAAAAAGCAACAGCATCATCAATAGTTGAGTTTAAAATGTCATCAATAGATTTCCCTCCAAAAGTAACTTCTAACACTTCTTTTTTAAAGCGTTTTCCGTTACAGGTATCGCACTGCAAATGCACGTCGGCCATAAATTGCATTTCAATCGTAACTTCACCTTCACCTTTACAAACCTCGCAACGACCACCCTCTACATTAAAAGAAAAATGTTTAGGTAGGTAATTTCTTATGTTAGATAGTTTCTGATCTGACAACAATTTACGAATATCATCATACGCTTTTATATAGGTAACTGGGTTAGATCTTGATGAACGACCAATAGGGTTTTGATCGATAAATTCGATATGTTTTATGGTATCAAAACTTCCCGTTATGTTGGTGTATTGGCCAACTTTATCTCCATATCCGTTTAACTTTTTCTGCATAGCAGGATATAAAATTTTCTTAACCAACGTACTTTTTCCACTACCAGAGACTCCTGTAATTACCGTTAAGTTATTTAAAGGAAAAGAAACATCTACATTCTTTAAGTTGTTTTCTCGTGCACCAATAATATTAATGGTGTTTTTTGATGTTCTGCGAGAAGTTGGAATATCAATTTTTAATTCTTCGGATAAATATTTGGCAGTTAATGAGTCAGATTTCATAATATCCTCAAAAGTACCCTCGGCAACTACGTGTCCGCCATAAGTACCTGCTTCAGGACCGATATCAATAATATAATCGGCTTCCTTCATAATATCTTCATCATGTTCAACCACAATAACAGTGTTACCTAAATCGCGTAAATCTTTAAGAACCTCAATTAGTCTTTCTGTGTCTTTTGGATGCAAACCAATACTTGGTTCATCTAAAATATACATAGATCCTACGAGCGAGCTACCTAAAGAAGTGGCTAAGTTTATACGTTGACTTTCACCACCAGAAAGCGTGTTAGAAGTACGATTTAAGGTTAAGTATTTTAAACCAACATCAGTTAAAAAAAGCAAACGATTATTAATTTCGGTAAGCAATCTTTTAGCAATGTTTTTATCGTTTTCATTTAAATTTATGTTCTTAAAAAAAACAGCCAATTCATCTAAAGGAAGTGTAACTAAGTCAGAAATTATTTTATCGTATATTTTTACGTAATTGGCTTCTTTACGCAATCTTTTGCCATTACAATCGGTACAGGTTGTTTTTCCGCGATAGCGAGAAAGCATTACTCTGTTTTGAATTTTATAACTTTTTTCTTCTAATTTTTTAAATAAATCGTGTATTCCTTCAAACTTATTTGTTCCGTTCCAAATAAGTTCTTTTTGTGCTTCAGAAATTTCAAACCAAGGTTTATGAATAGGAATACCAAATGTTTCGGCGTTAATAATTAATTCTTCTTTATATATTCTGTAAGCATCTGTTTTAAAAGGAAAAATAGCATCTTCAAAAATTGATAATCCGGTATTCGGAATCACTAAATCTTCATCAATACCAATTACGCTTCCGTAACCTTCACAAGTAGGGCAGGCTCCGTATGGGTTGTTAAAACTAAATAAATGAGTGTTCGGTTCTAGAAAAGTAATACCATCTAACTCAAATTTATTGCTAAATTCAGTAACAGTGTTCGTATTTAAGTTTTCTATTAAACAGAATCCTTTTCCTTCAAAAAAAGCAGTTTGAATAGCATCTCCTAAACGATTGTAAAAGTCTTCTTCTTGTTTTAAAACAATTCGATCAACCACTAAAAATAATGCTTCATCATTATAATCTTCAATAGGAAAATCATCAATTTTTAAAACAGTATCATTATATTTTAATCGCGCGTAGCCTTGTTGCGTTAATACTTGTAAAACAGTTTTTAAATCTCTGTTTTCATTAATGGTAATTGGCGCAAGTAATAAAAGTTTAGTGCGCTCTTCGAAATTTTTAACGAAAGTAAGCACATCAGAAACGGTATGTTTTTTTACTTCATTACCAGATATTGGCGAAATAGTTTTACCGATACGTGCATATAATAGTTTTATATAGTCGTATATTTCTGTTGAAGTACCTACGGTTGATCGTGGATTTGTAGAATTTACCTTTTGTTCGATAGCAATTGCTGGAGCAATTCCTTTTATATAGTCTACTTTAGGCTTGTGTAATTTGCCTAAAAACTGACGTGCGTAAGAAGATAAACTTTCTACATAACGTCGCTGTCCTTCGGCATATAAGGTATCAAAAGCTAAAGAAGATTTTCCGGAACCAGAAAGTCCTGTTATTACAACTAATTTGTTTCGAGGAATAACCACATCAATATTTTTTAAATTGTGTAGTTTGGCTCCTTTTATAATAATGTTTTCCTTAGGATTTACGGTAGAAATATCTGTCTTCATCTATAAAAAAATAATTTATAAAAATACCATTTTTGTAAATGAAAGAAGAAGATAATTGGTTCTTTTTTTAAAAAATCAATATAAAATTAATTTAATACTTGTATTTGTTAATAAAAAAAACAATATTTGTAACTAGTTACTAATCAATAAATAAAAAGCCTATAGCTAAATAATTACTTTTAAAGATTTACCCCTTAACGAAAGAATGTTTAAAAAATGTTCTTAAAAAAGTAATTATGATGCATAAAGATGTTGTAAGCGATAGCGCTTTAGTAAGAGACTACATTAACGGAAAAGAATTAGCAATAGAGTTGTTAATTAAACGCCACCAGCAAAGATTATATAGCTTTATATATAGCAAAGTACAGAATAGAGATACTACAGAAGACATTTTTCAAGACACTTTTATTAAAGTGATAAGAACACTTAAAAAAGGACGTTATAACGAAGAAGGTAAGTTTTTGCCTTGGGTTATGAGAATTTCTCATAATTTAATTATCGATTTTTTCAGAAAAAATAACAGAATGCCTACATTTAATAACACGGAGGACTTTGATATTTTTTCGGTATTAACAGATGGTGCTTTAAATGCTGAAAATAAAATTATAAAAGAACAAATTTTATCTGATGTTAGAGATTTGGTAGAAGAATTACCAGAAGAGCAAAAAGAAGTTTTAAAAATGCGTATTTATAATGACATGAGTTTTAATGAGATTTCTGAGAATACAGGGGTGAGCATTAATACTGCTTTAGGGAGAATGAGATATGCATTAATTAATTTAAGAAAAATAATAGAAAAAAATAAAATAATTTTAGTAAATTAGACAATATTAGTAAAAACGCATCGTTAAATACTTGATAACAAAATATATAAAGGGAATATATGATGCAAACTTACTCGCAGAAATCTTCGGATTCTACTATGAAACCTAAACAAGAAACAATTCAATTTTTGATTAATTTTTCTAAATCTTTACAAATAGTTAAAACCAAATCAAACTATCTCATTGAATTGAATTTGAATTAAGAGAGGAAAAGCTTCAACATTTGTTGGAGCTTTTTTATGTTCTTTTTTTATAATATTCATCTAAAACAGTTTTTCTACCTATCGTTTTTGTAATAATATCATTTTCTAAATCCCAGCCACGAGCAGGAGAATATTCTCGTCCGTACCAAATTATTTGCAAGTGAAGATCATTCCAAATTTCTTTAGGAAATAAACGCTTTGCATCTTTTTCTGTTTGAGTCACATTTTTACCGTTCGTTAAATTCCAACGATATAATAATCTATGTATATGAGTATCTATTGGAAAAGCAGGAACTCCAAAGGCCTGACTCATTACTACTCCAGCGGTCTTATGGCCAACAGCAGGTAACTCTTCTAAATACTCGAAACTTTCAGGAACCTCTCCACCGTGTTTTTCTATTAATATTTTAGATAAACCATAAATTCCCTTCGATTTCATAGGCGACAATCCGCAAGGTCTAATGATTTCTTTAATTTCTTCTACAGTCATTTTTACCATATCGTAAGGGTTATCTGCTTTAGCGAATAAAAGAGGTGTAATTTTATTTACACGAACATCAGTACATTGCGCAGACAATAAAACAGCTATAAGTAAGGTGTATGGATCTTTATGATCTAAAGGAACTGGTATTTCTGGATACAATTTCTCTAATGTATCTATCACAAATTGAACTTTGTTTGCCTTGGTCATTTTCTTTATCTTTATATCGACAAAAATACGAATTATGACAACATTAAAAATAGGAGATAAAGCACCAAGTTTCGAATCTGTTGATGAAAAAGGAAATACAGTAAAACTTACGGATTATAAAGGTAAAAAGTTAGTTTTATTTTTTTATCCTAAGGCGAGTACGCCAGGTTGTACTAATGAAGCATGCGATTTAAGAGATAATTATCAGGCTTTTTTAGCAAAAGGTTACGAGGTTTTAGGGGCGAGTGCAGATTCTGCTAAGCGTCAACAAAATTGGATAAACAAGCATGAATTACCTTTTCCGTTATTGGCAGATGAAACTAAAGAAGTAATCAATGCGTTCGGTATTTGGGGACCAAAGAAGTTTATGGGAAAAGAATATGACGGAATTCATAGAACAACTTTTATAATTGATGAAAACGGAATTATTGAAAATATAATTAGTAAAGTAAAAACAAAAGAACACGCTAAACAGATTTTAGGATAACAAAAAACCGAGCTTAAAACTCGGTTTTTTTATTTTTGTTTAGATGATAATTTAGCTTGTATTTCTTTACCTGTTAGATATGAGTATTCAATGGTAAATATTTTATTCTATAAAAAAAATATTAACTATTCCTTTTTACAAACGATTTTCAATCCATTTTTTAAAACTATAAAAGTTTTGAGGAGCCACTCCATGACCTACCGGATATTCTGAATATTCGCTTTGTAATTTATTGTATGATAAAATTTGTGGTGCTTTACGAGCCCAATCAATAGGTAATACCTGATCTACAGTTCCGTGAGAAATATAATAATCTGAGGTAATCGTATTTGGTGTTTCTTTAGGTAATAATTCTTCATTAATATAACCGCTTAAAGCAATTACATGTTGCACTTTATTCGGGTAATTAAAACTTAAGGCATAACTTAAAATAGCTCCTTGACTAAAACCTAAAAGAAATGTTTTGTCAGGGTTGGTATTGTATTTGTTTTTAATTTCATCAATAAATAAGGCAATTTCATCAACAGATTCTTTTGCTTGAACTAAATCAGAAAACTTTCCGTTAATAGCATCAAAATTAATGGCATACCAAGCATAAGCTCCCATGCCCATACTGTGTGGTGCTTGCGCACTAACAATTAATAAATTATCAGGTAATTCTTCTGCAAATGAAAATAAATCTTGCTCGTTACTACCGTATCCGTGTAATAGAATTAATAAAGGCGGATTACTAATCGATTCCTTTGGTTCTCTTACAATATAATGTAAACTCATATAATTAAATTCCTTTAAACCATTCTTGAAATTGTTCACCTATAAAGGGAACTATTTTTTTTTCTCCTTTTAAAACAGCCATAAAACTTATAAGCCAAAGGACAAATAAAAGCACACCTACAATCCAACCAGCAAAACCTCCTAAATACTTATAAATAATCCAAGTATTTAAAAAAGATAAAATATTTAATCCAAGCATTTGTCTAATGTAAAAACTAGCAAAAGCATTTTTATTATTCATGTTTAATATAAACGCGATTATTGTTCCAATAATCCAAAAATGGCTAATTATTGCATTTGTTTTACCGTCAGTTATTGTATTTTTTTCCATAATTATGAGTTTAAAATAAGTTGCTTGTTATTATATATACCGTATACTTTTCCTTTTAGTTCTTTGTCTAAAAAAATACTATTTTTTGATGTCGAAATGATGTTTTCTTTTGAAAAAGTATAAGATCCATCAGGATTAAAAATTGATAGATTTGCTTTTTCATTTTCTTTGATAACTGATCTTTCAATTCCAAAACGTTCTTTTGGGTTGTTAGAGAAACAGTCTACAATAGTTTCTAAATCTAATACTGAATTTAAAACGCCAAAAGCACTTTCTAAACCGATGGTTCCGTCTTTTGCTTCAGAAAATTCTACTTTTTTATGTTCAATATCAATCGGATTATGATCTGAAGTAATCATATCAATCGTTCCGTCTTTTACTCCTTTTAAAAGTGCTTTTATATCGGTTGATGTTCTTAGCGGCGGATTTACTTTTTTGTTACCATCAAATTCATGCAATTCATCATCTGTTAAAAATAAATTATGAATCGCCACACTACACGTAACATCTAAACCTTTCTTTTTAGCGTCTTTAATTAACTGCACCGATTTTTTAGTTGAAATTGTAGGAATATGTAGTTTTCCTCCGGTATATTCTAGTAAAAATAAATCACGAGAAATTTGAAGCTCTTCTGCCAAAGCAGGAATTCCTTTTAAACCTAAAAGCGTACTGTTTTTACCTTCATTAACAACACCTTCACCAGCAATAGCATTGTTTTTAGGAAAACTCATTGCCAAGCCGTTAAAATTTTGAGTATATAGTAAGGATACTTTTAACAAGTTATCGTTAGAAATAGGTTTGTTATAGTCTCCAAAAGCAATAGCACCAGATTGCTGCATATCATACAATTCTGCCATTTCAACACCTTTAGCTTGTTGTGTTAACGTACCAATAGGGTATAGGTTAGTCGCGAATCCGTTTGCTTTATTAATTAAAAATTCCACGGCAGATTTATTGTCTATTACCGGGTTTGTATTCGGGTTTACGGCAACAGCTGTAAATCCGCTTTTAGCGGCTACTAATAAACCATGTTTAACTGTTTCGCGCTCTTCATAACCAGGCTCACCAAAAGAAACACTCGTATCAAACCAACCTGAAGATACATGTAAATTATCAAGCTCTACAAGTTGATATTCTTTTTTAGAAGTAATCGTATCGTTAATCTCGGTAATAACTCCATCAGTAATTAAAATGTCTTTAGTTTGTTGGTGATAAGGACTAGAAGCATCAATAATTGTAGCCGATTTTAGCAGCGTTGTCATGGTTTAAAGAATTTTAAGATCAAAATTTCTACAAGCAAAGATACAATGGCTAAGGCTAAAAACCATTTCCAAAGCCATTGAATTTTATTTTCACTATTAATATTTTCTAAGGTGTTTTTAATCGAACTAGCCGTGGTTTTTGAGTTTAATTTTTCAGTATCTAAGAAATTTAATAAACTTTCTTTCTTCGGATAATTAAAAGCAATGTTTTTTAAAATAGTAGCTTCTTGTTTTATTTGATAAAATCCGGCAACTAAAGGTTGATCTGTAGTTGTAATTTTTACACTATTTTGAAGTGTTTGTTGCAGCGGAATAAAGGAAGTTTGATTATTTGAAATAGTTACTATTTCATCCTTGCCTAGTTGTTTATCAATGTCAATAATTGATTGCTTATCAACTGTATAATATAATTTAGAAAGTTGTAAACTGTATTTACCGATATTATAAAAAATAGGCACCACCAAAGGCGAATTTATAAAGTTACTATTCTCTTTACAAAGCGGAGCGGCTACCCAATAAATAGCCGAATTTGTTAAGTTTACTTGTTGTATAAAGCCTTGTTTGTTTTCGAAAGAAACAACAGTACTAGCGTTTAATAATTGCGTATTATAAGAAGTTTTTACAAACGGATATTGAAAATTACGCACATTTTTTTCAAACACATTTTTTAAAATTGGGTGTCTGTAATTTATAGTTGTAATTTTTAAACTATCATTTTTTTTAGAGAGTAGCTTTCCTATTTTAAGTTTGTTGAATAAACTACTGTAAGACGAAATAGTTAAATCTCTAGAAGGTATTACAACCAAGTTTCCACCGTTTTTAGTGAATTCAATTAAACTAGCAATAAGATTCTCCGGAATATTATCAATTTCATTTAAAACAATTAAATGCTGTTTCGGAATTAAATTGTAATTCAGATTTTTAATAGCAGAAGATGTAAAGTCAAATGCTTCTTTTGTATAAATTCTGTTTAAAAAATCAGCAGATTCACCAATATTTAAAACAGCAGTTTTAGTGTTGGAGTTTATGGCGAAATAAAAGGAATTATCAAAAGTATAAGTGTCTTTAAAATTTAGTTCAATTTTTCCAGAAAAATTAGCTGTTTTTAAGATTGAAAAAATCACTTTTTTAGTTTCATTTTCTTCAATAGAAAAAAGTTGTTTATTGATTAATTTCTCTTTGTTGTAAATAGCAATTGGTACATTTTTTTTAAAGATACCTTGATTTTTAACAAGAATATGTACTTCAAAATTTGTTGTTCCGTTGTCACTTATAAAAACACTATCTATAGATAAATTACTTTTTTGCTGCGGATTTAGTTTTACAAAAGAAGTATTCTTTGGCGAACTTGATAAATCTTCCTTTTTTATGTTCTGAAAATCAGAAATAATAATGTTTTCAGAAAGTGTATTTGTTTTGCTTTCGGTCGATATTTTTAATAAAACATCTTTTAATCCCTTCTCTTTAGCGGTATTTTTTACTTTTAGTAAAATATCTTTTAAATCAGAAGCTGTTTTATTTTTATGAAATTCATCATTTGTAATTAAAGAGTAAGTTGCTTTTTCTGAGATGTTTTCTATAATTTCTTGGCTAGCTACTTGTAGTAAGTTTCCTTTTTCACCATCGGTATTTGTACTTAAAGAATTATCTAAATAAATTAAGAAATGTTGCTGTTGATCGCTTTTATGATTGCTAAAATAAGGTTGTGCAAAAGCGATTATTAAAGCGGCAAATAATAGTAAACGTGCAGCTAGAATCAGCCATTTTTTTATGCGAGAACTTTTACGAGTTTGAAGTGCTAATTTCTTTAAAAAGGCAACATTGGTAAACGGAACTTTAACAAATCGTTGTAATTGAAATAGGTGAACTATAATCGGAATTAGTAAAAGTACTAAGAAGTATAAAATTTCAGGATGTTTAAACTGCATAGTTCATTTTTTGCTCACTAAGTGAGGTTTTAAGTGATTAGGCTTTTATAAAAATGTTTTTACAAGGTAGCTTATTAACTGTAAAAATAGCCAAATTGATGATTTAAAAAAGAATGTAGTTAAAAATCTGTTAGAAAAGTGTTTTGTTTTCGACAAGATATCAAATTTCACTATTTTTGAACTATGACTACAAAAGAGAGTGATTGTAAAAGCCCAGCGAAAATTGAATATAAAAATCACTGGAATACAGCATACACAAAAAACACAACCGAAAAGTTAGGTTGGTTTGAAGATAAGGCAGCACAAACAATGTCTTTAATTTCTAAATCAGGGTTAAAAAAAACCGCAACTATTTTAAATGTAGGTGTTGGTTCTTCGGTTTTAATAGACGAATTATTAGCTGATGGTTACACGAACTTAATAGCAAGCGATTTATCTGAAAAAGCATTAACTACTTTAAAAGACCGCTTAGCTGAAGAAGCATCGAAAGTAACTTTTATTGCGGATGATTTAATGCAACCCAAAAAGTTAGATAAGTTAAATGATATTGATTTATGGAATGATAGGGCAGTATTGCATTTCTTTTTAAAAGAAGAAGAAAAAGTGGCTTATTTTAATTTATTAAAGCAAGTTGTAACTAAAGGTGGATTTGTAATTATTGCAGTTTTTGCTTTAGATGGTGCAGAAAAATGTTGTGGCTTAGACTTGCAGAGATACAATAGCGAAATGTTGCAAAAACGTTTAGGAAATCAGTTTAAATTAATATCAGAATTTAATCACACATTTGTAAATCCGTATGGTGGAAAAAGACCTTATATTTACACATTGTTTCAAAGAATAAATAAGTAAATGAAAGTAACACATATTCCTTTTAAAAAGACCGGTTTTTTCTCTAAAACAATGATTGATTATTTAGAGCAATCAGAAAAACTACAACCATTTTATAAAAACTTTCCGTCATTAGAAAGTTTTAAAAACCAGATAGAAAGTAAAACTTTTTCAACAGCGGCAAGAAAAACGTTAGTTACGGTTTTAAAAAAGCAATATACTACGATAAAAACATCAGAAGCTACACAGCAAAATATTGATGATTTATTATTAGATACTACTTTTACAGTAACTACGGGGCATCAGTTAAATCTATTTACAGGGCCGTTATATTTTCTCTATAAAATATTTTCGACCGTTAATTTATGTGAAGAGTTAAGAGCTAATTATCCGCAACAAAACTTTGTGCCAATTTATTGGATGGCAACAGAAGATCATGATTTTGAAGAAATAAACTATTTCAACTTCAAAGGGAAAAAGGTACAATGGAATTCTAATGAAACAGGAGGTGTAGGGCGTTTTTCTACAGATGGATTACAGGATGTTTTAGAAGTGTTTTCGAACCACTTAGGAACTTCAAAAAATGCACAATATTTAATCAACCTTTTTAAAGATGGATATATAGAACACGACAATTTAGCTGATGCTACAAGATACATAGCTAATGAATTGTTTAGTGAATATGGATTGGTAATTCTTGATGCTGATAACCGAGAATTAAAGCAAGAGTTTACTCCGTTTATTGAGCGCGAATTAAAAGAAGAGATTTCATATAAAAAAGTAACAGAAACGATTGAACGTTTGGGTGATGAATATAAGATTCAGGTGAACCCAAGAGAAATTAATTTATTTTATTTAACAGATGAAATTCGTGAACGTATTGTTTTTGAAGATGATGTGTATAAAGTGAATAACACTAGTATTTATTGGGAATTAGACGCGTTGTTAAAAGAAGTTCATGATTTTCCTGAACGATTTTCACCAAATGTAATTATGCGTCCGTTATTTCAAGAAGTAGTGCTGCCAAACTTATGTTATATCGGTGGAGGAGGAGAGTTGGCTTACTGGATGCAGTTAAAAGATTATTTTGATGAAGTTAAAGTACCATTTCCTATTTTATTGTTGCGTAATTCAGTGCAGATAATTTCTGAAAAGCAAGCTAAGAAATTAGAAAAACTAGATATTTCATTAGAAGAATCTTTTCAAAATCAAAATAGCTTATTAAAAGATAAAGTATTAGAAATATCTGAAGAGAAAGTTGATTTTACAAGTCAAAAAGAATTTTTACAGCAACAGTTTGTTTATTTAAGAGAATTGGCTAAAAAAACGGATGTTTCATTTGTTGGTGCTGTAAATGCTCAAGAAAAAAAGCAATTAAAAGGATTAGATAATCTAGAAAAACGTTGGTTACGAGCAGAAAAACGAAAACAAAAAGATTTGGTAGATAGAATTGTACTATTGCAAAACGAAATATTACCAAATCAAAGTTTAGAAGAGCGACAACGAAACTTTTCTGAGTATTATTTAGAGTACGGTGATACTTTAATTAAAGCATTAAAAGAAGGTTTACAGCCATTACAATTAGAATTTACAGTAATAGAAATTTAAATTAAAATCCTTGGTTTTTATATTTTTGATAAGTTTTTTCGTTCAGTTTATATGATATGAAATAGGTGAAAATAAAATAGATGACCATATTAATAAAAAAGAATAACGGAAATTTATAAAAGAATTTTTCAGAAAAACCAACTTCCCAAAAAATAAATATAAACGAAAAAGGAAGTGCAAAACTAACTGCCCTTTTAAAAGCAAATAACGATTTGTTATTTCTTTTAGTTTTCCAGTTTTTCACAAACAAAGAAGTTTTCTTTTTATAATACGCATTTGAATTCGGTTTCATAAACAAAAATTAATGAAAGACAAAGAAAGTAAATTACATAAAAATAACAAGCATAGAAACGGATATGATTTTACATTGCTAAAAGAAAAGTATCCGAAAATAGAAGAGTTTGTTATCGAGAAATTTGATAAAGAAACAATCGATTTTTCTGATCCGATAGCGGTAAAAGAATTTAACAAAGCATTGCTAGCAGCACATTATAATATAAAAGATTGGAATTTTTCTGATGAAAATTTAAGTCCGCCAATTCCTGGTAGAGTAGATTATATTCATCATTTAGCCGATTTAATTGGTGATGCTAAAGACATAAAGGTACTTGATGTTGGTACCGGAGCAAGTTGTATTTATCCGCTTTTAGGAACTGTAGAGTATGACTGGAATTTTGTAGCTACAGACATCGATTTAGATTCGTTAGATTATGCACAAGACATTATTGATGACAATGATTTAAGTGATAAAATTGAATTACGTCAACAGTTTAATGAAACACATATTTTAAAAGATATTATAGAAGAAGGAGATTCTTTTTCGGCAACAATGTGTAATCCTCCGTTTTATAAATCGGCAGAAGAAGCAAGAGGAGCAAACCGAAGAAAATCTAGAAATTTAGGTAATAATACGGTTCGTAATTTCGCTGGAAATTCTAATGAACTATGGTATGTTGGTGGCGAAAAAGCATTTTTACACACGTATTTATATGAAAGCTCATTACAGCCTAAGGCAAGTAAATGGTTTACTAGTTTAGTGTCTAAAAAAGAGAATGTAAAAAGTTTAGAAGATTCCGCTAAAAAACTAAAAGTAGCAGAATTTAAGGTGATACCTATGAGCCAGGGAAATAAAGTTACACGTATTGTGTGTTGGCGATTTTAAATATTTTTATAACTATAAAAAAAGCGTCTTAAAATTACTTTTAAGACGTTTTTTTTAGTTTGTTTAAAATCGAGATATAAACTGAACCAAATTTAGATTAATGAAATAATCGCTAAATATAAAAAAGAAGTTATTTTTTAATTTTCTTTAACAAAATCCGGCCATCTTTTTAAGTATTTTATAAACGTTTTGCTTACACCTTCTTTTAAAAGATGTTCTTCTGAAACAGGTGTTGCAACAGGTATGAAATTAGAATCATTCATCACTAACCTCGGAAAATTATGATGTAATATAGCAGAGGTTCCTATTGATACAAAATCTACACCAGCATCTAATATTTTTTGAACATCAACAGCGTTGCTAATTTTACCAGCAACTGTCCATTTAACATCTTTAAAATCTAAACTCTTAAAGTGATCTAATAAGCTAAGATTTTGATATTTTTCATTATTCGGTATTTTAAAGCAATCCCATAAAGAGATGTCTAAAAAATTAATGTTTCCTGCATCAATTAATTGTTGGCAAACAATTTTCACTTCACTAATATCCATTCCAAACCTTTCAGGAGATAAGCGAACTCCAATTAAAAACTCTTTTCCGCATTTTTCTCTGATGCCGTCTACAATTTCAAAAATTATTCGAGCTCTGTTTTCTAGAGAGCCACCATATTCATCCGTTCTATGATTTATTTCAGAGCTTAAAAATTGTGTTAAAATATAACCATGTGCACCATGAACTTCAACACCATCATAACCACACTTTTTAGAACGAACAGCTGCAGTAATAAAATCATCTCTTAATTGTTTTACTTCTGTAAGTGTAAGACCTCTTGCATCTGTTTTTTCATTATCAGAAGAAGAAACAGGTTTTTCGTTTATCAATTCATGCGGCGTACGCATTCCTGCATGATGTAATTGAATAACAGCTAAACTACCTTTTGCTTTGATGCTTTTGGTTAGTTTTTTATGACCGTCATTTAAGTCGTCGCTAAAAATACCTAATTGCCCAGGAAAACCTTTACCTATTTCTTGTACGTGAGAAGCACACGTCATCACTAAACCAAATTCACCTTCAGCTCTCATTTTTAACCAATTTAATTCATCATCAGAAAGTTGACCGTTTTCATGACTCTGGCGATTGGTTAAAGGAGCTAACATGAAGCGATTGTTCATTATTGAGCCATTAGAGAATTTTATTGTTGTGTTTGCTTTAATCATAAGGTGTTATTAAAATTTTGATTTCAAATTTAAATAGAAAATAAAGACGTTTAAAATTAAAAACATCTTTGTTTCTATTCTTTTAATTATTTTTGTTTGATGATTGCTTAATTAATTCAGTTAAAACTTGTTTAAGTGAGTCTACAGGTTGTGCTCCTGTAATCGCACTTTTTTTATTAAACACAAAAGTAGGAACAGAGTTTACACCCAAGTTTTTCCAATAGTTTTGTTTATTTCTTACTTCGTAACGCGCATTTTCATCGTCTAATTTAGCTAAGGCTTCATTAGCATTTAAACCAACATCCAATAAGGCTTCTTTTAATACTGTATTACTAGAAACATCTTTTTGATCGCTAAAAAAAGCAGTTGTTAATCGCATTTTTAATTCGGTTTGTTTTCCAAAATTTTTAGCATATTCCAATAAAACATGCGCATTAAATGTATTTACCATTCTCATGTCATCAAAATAATTGAATTTAAAACCTAGCTCTTCACCAACTTCTGTCATTTGTTGTTTAGACTGATTTTGTTGTTCTATGGTTGAACCATATTTTTCAGTAAGATGCTCAATAACATTTTGCCCTTCTGCAGGCATATTAGGATTTAGTTCAAACGGTTGCCACTCAATATCAATTTTATCTTCAATACCAAGTTCTTTAATTGCTTTTTCTAATCGCTTATAACCAATGGTGCACCAAGGACATACCACGTCTGATACAATATCTATTTTTAGTTTTTCTTTCATATTCTTTTATTTCTATTTTATTAACTATATCATTATGTAAATATAGAAATCTAAAGTATTAATCAAATATTTTCTGTAAGTCTTAAGAAACAACATCATTTTTAGACCATGCATATTTTTGAAAAGGTGCATCTACAGGTGTATTTGCAATACGGTTTGTATAGTTACTTATTACTTTTTGAGATAAGCCTAAAATAACTTCTAAAACTTGTTTTTTTTCATAACCAGCAGCATAAAAAGTGTTTAGATCATCTTGTGTTACGTTACCGCGATTACGGGTAACCTTTAGCGTAAACTCATGCAATACCTGTAGTTTGTCTGTAGGCATAGAAGTTCCGTTTCTTAAAGCATCTGAAATAGCAGAGTCTACTTTCATTACTCCGGCAATTGCTGTATGGGCAGGTACACAATAATGACATTCGTGTTCTACATTTATAGTTTGCCAAACAACTGTTAACTCTTCATTGTTAAAAGATGATTCTGTAAATAATTTGTGTAATGTTTGGTACGCTTCAAGTATCTCTGGTGAACTTGCTAAAACTCCATGTAATCCTGGAATCATTCCGTAAGATTTATTAGATGCTTCCAATAAGTTTTTACTTTCTTTTGGAGCTGTTTCTATGTTGTGAATTTTTAATGTTGTCATAATTATATATTTGAGTTTATGTTTATTATTGAACTTATTATTATCTAAACAATCGTTTAGTTAATGGCAAAAAAAAAGGTTATAAGTTTTTGAAAGTCATTTCAATATAATCTTCTATTTCTTTTTTACTATTTACTCTTGATGCTGCAGCCAGACCATGTTTTGCTAATAGTAAATAATTAGCTTGCTTTAATATGGTTTCGTCGCACTTATCAGAATTTATTTTTAACTTGAGAATAAATAAATCTTTTAAATCAGACATAAAAGAATTCATTTGATCATTAATTATTTCATCTTCTTTGTTCAAAAATTCGTTATAAGTATTTGTAACCAAACAACCGTTTTGATTACCACCGTCAGCACAAATTTTTATTGAATTATAGAAAAAGTCTTTAATATCTTCAATTCCATTGTTCGAGTTTTTCAAATCTTCGAAAATCAAGTTTATTTTTTTCTTGTAATTCTTTAAGCTTTCTAAAAACAAACCATGTTTATTCCCGAAGCTAGCATATATAGAGAACTTATTAATGCCCATTTTTTTTTCAAGCATTTGCATAGATGTCGTTTCATAGCCATTCCTCCAAAATAGATTCATTGCTTTTTCTACGACTATATCTTCATTATATTCTTTTTTTCTTGCCATTATTTCTAATTACTCTACAAAACTAAACAATCGGTTAGAAATAAGCAAATGTTTTACTTATTATTGTGTTAAGTTATTTTAGGATTATACACTATTAACTTGTTAAATAGAGTTCTAGTGTATGAGAATTACGTGTTTTTTTACCTAAATAAGCAAATAAAAAACTAGCCTAAAAAAAGACTGCGAGATTTTTTAGGCTAGTTTTACTAATATTTAATTTTCTATAATATTGTAAGACAGTTTTAATATTTTGTAGCACTCCAAGTTCTGTCAGGACTTGTTCCAAAAGTATATGTTCCGCTCATAGTATTATTTAATAATGTTCCTGTAAATTGATATTCTGTATTTTTAGGGTCAGACGAATCCAAATCATAAGTTAATATATTCTCACTCAATGACCAAGTACCATTTGTTAAATAAGTTCCAGGAGAACTAGGCTCATCATATACTGTTGTTCCGTCGGCATTAAAAATAACATCAGCATTCCAGGAACCTCTTGGATGTTTAATTAAAAAATCCCAAGTAGTAGCGTCTAATGATGATGTTTCATATGATTGTTCTGCAGAATAGTTTGTTCCTGCACTATTTGTTGCGTAAACTCTAAAATAATAAGTTGTATTTGCAACTAAATTAGAAATTGTGCTTGTAAATGTATTAGATACTTCTGTAGTTTTATCATTAGAAATAGTAGGATTTGGACTTGTGTCCCAACAAACACCACGAGCAGTAATTTCATTTGCTCCATTTAAAGATATATTTCCATTAATTTTAATTGTTGTATAATCGACTTCTACATTTTCGCTGGTTGTTTGGCTTGTTATTATCGGAGCTAATATTTCAGGTTCATCATTACCTTCACAACTTGTAAAGACAATTAAAAAAGAGAATAATACAATTGATCGTAAATAATAGTTTTTCATTTCTTTAGTTTTTAATTTTTTCATATTGTACAGATATAGGTTGACCTTTTTTTTGTGTTTAAAAGGTTAATAATTCCAGTTTGTTTTTATTTCTTCGATAGGATTTTAGCTGTATTCAAGGTTTTAACACAACAAACGTGGCAACTGAATTATACACGGCTTAAGTTAGCAATTTAATAAAAAGGTTAAATTTAAGAGTTATAAATCAGAAAGAATAAAAGAGAGAATTAAGGTTAATATATACGGTGAAGCATTGACTTCGACAACATTGATAATCCTCTCTCTTTTCTACTAAAAATCACGTTCAGTTCTGTGAGACCTAGATCTCGTTTTCAAGTTGTTGTGAGTCAAGTAGATTATTCTTTCATAAAACAGTTCTTATGAATAAATATAAGGAAATTTTTGGAGTTGATATTAGCAAAGACGTATTTGATGTTTATGGAAGTAAAAAGGGGCATAATCAATTTAAAAATAATGCGTCAGGTTTTAGATCTTTTCTAAAAAGTCTTCCTAAAGAATCATTAGTAATAATGGAAGCAACAGGTTATTATCATTACAGGTTAGCGCAGTTTTTATACAAAGAAAAGCAAGTAGTTTCGGTTGTAAATCCTTTATCTGTAAAGCGTTTTATACAGATAAAATTAGCGAAAGTAAAAACGGATAAGAGTGATGCGAAAGCGATTTGTGAGTATGGTAAAATTAATGAAGTTCCTTTATATACAGCTCTGACAGATGTTCAAAGTGAGTGTTTACAGCTTTTCAGATGGTTAGATGCTTTGATCAAGAAAAGAACAGCTACTAAGAATAAGATTCATGGAGAGCAAGTTTTAGGAGTTCCATCAAAGTTTGTTTATCGCTCTTTAAATAGGGTAAAAAAATACTTAGACAAAGAAATTTTAGGTATTGAAGACAAATTACTTTCTTTAGTAAAACAAGATGAACAGCATCAATTAACATTGTTGCAGAGTATTCCAGGAATAGGAATGAAAACAGCTTTGTTTTTAATTGTGGTTACCGATGGCTTTAAGAAATTCGAAAGCGCATCACAACTCTGTAGTTATGTTGGCATCACACCTACAATACGAGAGTCGGGGAGTAGTGTAAGAGGTCGAAGTCGAATAAGTAAAGTAGGTAATAGAAAGTTACGGAATCTTTTGTTTTTATGTTCCTTTAATGCATGCAAACATAATAAAGCATGTAGAGATATTTATGAGCGTATTGTAAACAAAGGAAAGAGTAAGAAACTAGCTTTAATAGCAGTTTCTAATAAGTTAATAAAACAAAGTTTTGCAATAGCAAAATCGGGTTTAGCTTACGATGAAAGTTATGTTTCTGTATTGCCTAAATAATTAGTAATTATATAAAAAATACAAGCTCAAAATACCAAGTAGTAGCATTTTGAGTCTAGAATAATATTGCGTAAAATTAATGAAGAAAAGGTTTGTTTTTTACCTCAGTTCTTTGTTGTGCATAGTACTTTTTATTTTTTCAATTTCAGATTCAATTTCAGTAAAGTTTATAAATCCGTTTTGATTGGTTGTTTTTTTAATCGTTTTTTTCCAAAAAGGAAAAGCCCAAGTTAAGGAAGTTCCATAATTTTCCCAAGTTCCGTTTTCATTCTCAAATTCATACTCGTTTTTGAATGGGAATTTTCCTTTGTAATAATCTATTCTCCTTTTTTTACAGGTCAGGAATCGCAAAAACTCATCAAACCCTACGTTTAAATTGTCAATTTTCGGATAAA
The DNA here is from genome assembly GCF_057002845.1 of Tenacibaculum sp. SM2510. NCBI lineage: Bacteria > Pseudomonadati > Bacteroidota > Flavobacteriia > Flavobacteriales > Flavobacteriaceae > Tenacibaculum > Tenacibaculum sp. SM2510. The sequence goes on along the minus strand of NZ_CP192703.1, from coordinate 835,354 downwards.
AATGTTTGTGCGAGATTCCGAATCCAACTGTCAACATTCCGCCTTCATCAAGTTCAATCCAAATTGACGATTTTTCTTCGTTTTCCGAATTCAGAGCAAGATGAGTTCCGTCTTCAAATTCCGAAATCCTATCAGGAAAATGAGATTCCAAAAGCTCTTTTATTTTACTAAATGTTAATTCGTGGTTCGTCATTGTATTATACTGATATAGGTTGACTCTTTTTTGTTATTGTTTACACGTTCAAAAGATTTTTTTTAAGCCGTTTAGAAGGCAAAAAAATAGTTTGAACTAGGTCTATTTTTAAATCTTAAGCTCAGGTAAATTTACCTTATTTTTTCGATATGATTTGTATTTGATGTTTGGATTTAAATGTACCTCTGCTGGTTTTCTGAGGTTCAGGCTAAAATGTGTTCTTAGATTGTTATAGATGTACACAGCTTGCTCAGTCATTTTTTGAGCCAGATCTGTGTTCTTAATGGTTTGTTTTAAGCCGTATTCATATTTAAGAGTTCTGTTAATGCGTTCTGCCACAGCGTTTTCGTAAGGGTCATATTGCTCAGTCATGCTCATTGTAATCCCGTTGTTTTTAGCAAATTCGGTGTATTTAGGATTGCAGTACAGAAAACCTCTATCTGAATGGTGAATGAGTTTTTTCTTAGGGTATTTTCTGTTTTTAATAGCCATCGCGAGCGCATCCGTGCAAAGTGATGTTCTCATATGGTTATCGAGTTTATATCCCATAATTTGCTTAGAATATGCATCAGTAACTAAAGCTAAGTAATTATGGCCATATTGTGTTTTGATGTAAGTAATATCGCTTACCCATAATTGTTCAGGACGAGTAGGAACCTGGTCTTTTACTAAGTTTTTATATTTTTTGTACATATGGTTTGAGTTTGTTGTGGTGATGTAATTTTTAGTTTTTGGAATTAACAGATTATTTAATCTTAAGAAACGATAGAACTTGTCTCTACCTATCTTAATATCAGCCTTTATAAAGTCTTGATTTAGTTCTGTGTGTAGTTTTATGCCACCAGTTTTAGAGCCTACTTTTTTACGGTAGTCTTTGACCATCTTAATCAATTTTTGATGGTCTATTTCTTTTTTTTGTTGAGTTTTGAGTCTTTTATAGAAGGCTTGTTTACTAATCCCAAAACATCCATAGAACCACTTTCTTTTAAACGGTTTTTCTTTTTTAGTTCTATCTCTTTTGCTAATGTTTTGGGTAATGACTTTTTTGACATATCGACACCTGTAATAAGTTCCATATCAGCAATAATATCTTGTTGAAAATCCTTTTGAAACTCTAGTTCTTCAATACGTTCTTTAAGTTTTTTAATCTCATCTAATTTACTCATACCAGTATTTTGTTGTACTAAGGTACTGTATTTTCTAATCCAATAAGAAATAGTTGTTCTAGGAACATCGTATTTTTTGGAAGCAAAGTTTGTGGATACTTGACCGTTTAAGATTTGGTCAACGACCAATAATTTGGTCTCCAAGGTTACTTTTTGATAGCTTTTTTTTCGCCAGTGTTCATTTTGTGTTTTCATAAGTGACTATAATTAATGGTTTAATTTTTAGTCAACCTATTTCAGGAAAGTTCATAATTGTAATTGAGCATAACGGTTTTTTGTATAGAAAGTTGCTTTGTAAGTGCGCGGCGAATTTTCCGCAGGAAAATTAGACTTGGTTAAAAAGCACAGACTATTTAGTTTAGCTAAAATAAAGCAATTTTTATATACAAGTTGTTAGCAAATGCGTTTTTTTCGGTTTACAATTCCGTTTTTAGCTTTCTAATAGTTTCAAAATTCAGGGTTTGAGTAAACAATTCCGCAAAGGTTTTCAATTCCGCAAGAGTGATTTTTTGCGTTCAGTTCTGTTGATGTCAATGTTTAGAATTCCGTTTGAGTAAGAATTCCGTAAAGTTGCTCTTAACTTTTGTTTGTTATTTTTCCAATGTTATGAAAAGAAAATTATTGAATAATAAATTTAAGATTTTTAACTCAAAATTATTTCCGTCTGAGTAATTTCCAAAGTTTTTGCTAACGTCTCGGCTATGGTTAGTACGGGAATTAAAAGTAATTAATTTCCGATTAAGCACTTAGACAAAATTTTTTATTTTGTTTTATCTTTTCATTTTAAAGCCAAATCAAAAGATTTTGCGGACTTAGTTTAAAGGCTCTAACTTTAGGTTAAGCACCAAAACCCGTATTAATTATAGCCATTGTTGGCAATAGTTTATTTTAATCCGTGAATATTCCTGCTAACTAAATACTCTCCAAAATTTATTCTATTGGACTTAGGGTTATGCTCTTTCCAAATATTATAGTGAATATCTACTTTTTCTGCTTCTTTTTCGATATAATCTACATAATCATAGATTCCAGAGTTGGGGTTAATTTCTTTCCAAGTTCTATAATAGCTATCAAAGCCATTATAAAAGTCTTCGTTAATTATTGTTTTATACTTTTCTCTTTCTAAATTTTGTTCCAACTCAAAAAGTTGATGTTTCCTTGCTATTCTATTTATTTCAGATTTTACTTTGTCTTTAAATTTTGTTTGATTTGCTAAGATTATTATATAGTCGGTTGAAAGTTTATTTAAAAAAAGAAAATCATTTTTTTCATTAACTAAATTGTAATGTTGCGTTATATTATCTTGAGTAATTAAAATACTGTTATTATCAACTATGAGTTCATATGAAGCTTTTTCAACAATCCCATTTTTTGTTAATAAAAGTTCACCATTATTTCTAAATGTATAAATGATGTTAGTATTATCATTATTTGTTTGTAACCAACTTGAACCAACAATGTAGGATTTACTTATAGATTTTTCTATATTTTTTTTAGCTTTAATAATATTTGATTCAATTACTGATACAGATTTATTTGCTGTCTTATTAAGTTTATTTGTAAAAACGTTAATTTCTTCATTTGATTTCTTTTTTCCTACAATCACTTTCCATATCAGAAAACCAATTGCAGCTAAAATTACAATTTCCATAGTTATTTATTTTCGATTATCATAATACTAAATTTAAAATTTTCAAGTTTACTCGAGTCATTCATTTGAGTCCAAGAGTTTATTGCTACAGAAAACCCATTTATTGAAATCCCATAAATCTCAATATTTGCTGTAGATTCAGGAATTGGTATTATAAAAGGTTTTTTCGTGAATTTGGGAAGATTATCTCCAATATTTGTTTTCAAACCCTCAAACTTATAAGTTTTATTTAAACTTTTCTTTTCTTCAAGAACAAAATCTCTAACAAGATAGAAGCTTTGTTTTATTTTATTATTCTCGTTTAAGTCAGAAATTATTTTTTGAATTTTATTTATTTCCGCGTTTTGAAAATTTATTTTTTGCTCGTTTAAAGGTAGTAATGAATTAATTATATTTTGTTTTAATTCTATTTCTGCTAATATAGAATCCTTTGATTTTATTCTTTTTTCTGTAATAGTAATTATTGAATCAATAGATTTTGTTTTTTTCAATAAATCAGATTTTATTTCGTTTTTAGCACTAATTAAAGTGTTATAACCTAATAAACCAGCTACAGTTACAACTATAGAAAAAACAGCTATTATAAATTCTGACTTATATTTAAGTTCATAATATTTTGCATCGTTTAGTTGCTTATCTTTTTTAGTTGAATTTTTTTTAAGTCTTTTAAGAGAAATTAAATTCCAAATACTAAAAACTAGTAATGATATTCCAATTATTATTAATAGTATTGTCATGTTTTTTAATTATTGCCAACGTGTTTGTATAAGGTTAGTTGCGGTTTTGTGTGCGAGGATTTTCCGAAGGAAAATCAGACGTAACAAAAACACAACGATCTTTGTTTAAGCCTAAAATAAGCAATTAATTTTATACGGTGTTGGCTATAGTTTTTTGTTTCCGTATTAAATCATAAACTTCTTTAGAGTTTGGCACATATTCCAAAATTGTATAACTTAATTTTCTTCCAAATAATTCATTTGTCCAATGAAAGCCGTTAAAATTATAAAAGTCAAAAGGATCTTTTTTCCCAAAATAAATGTTTCCATAGCCTTTAGAATATTCATATAACTCAATTCCGTTAATAGATTTTAAATCTACTCCAGTTGTTCTTTTAAATAATAAGTTTGATTTTATAATTATTTCATTTTGAGTTAAAATATATTCAGTATTTTTCCTGTGATAGCTGTCTATAAAAAATCTCAAAAAGGCATATGTAAAAGATATAATAATGAAAAAAGTTCCAAATAATGTAAAAGCTAAATTTAATTGATAACTACTCTTTGTCCAGATTGAAGAAAAGACTAGTATTAAAAGTGTAAATGGAATAGTTATTAAGTCAGAGAGTCTAAATAATAAACCCTGTTTAGGTTTAAATTTCAAAATTATATTTTCTTCGTTTTTTTCCATTTTTAAATTATAGCCAACGTCTCGTATATGAAAAGTAGCGCTAAAAATAGGCGATAATTTTCGAATTAAACACAAGCCGAATTTTTAAATTTTACTATTTATTTTATTTTTGGGGAATCGTCAAATTTAAAAATTTGGCGACTTTCCAAAAATGCCCAAACCTTCGTTTTAGCAACGACTTGCGCTATTTTTTATATACATTGTTACCCACCGTTTTTATCCGTCCAGTAATTTAGTTTCGAATAGTGATAATGATTGTTCAATTCCGTCATCAACTATTTTTCCACGTATTTTGACTTTATTCAATTCCTTAATTTTTTGCTCGTCCGATTTGTCAGTAAAATAAGCAATTAAATCTCGTTTCTGTCCGTTGTAATCAACTTTTGCCAATAAGTAATGATGTCCGCCGTCAGCTCCAGTCGATTGAATTTTAAAGTCCGTTAATTCGGCTTCAAAGTCTTCTGTCTTTTCAAATAAACTCCAATAATTTTCAAAACTATCGCGACTAATTTCTGAAGTCTCAAAGTGATTTTTAAAATCAGTCAATAATAAATTGTTGTCAGTCCAATAGCCATAGTTATTCTTAAATGGCATTTTCATAATTATTCTCCCGTTTTTATCCATTCCGATTTCACGTTCTGGAATTCCAGTTTCGTTATCCAATTCAACAATCCACGTTTCTACGAGGTCAATTTTATTTTCGAAATCAGGATTTGCTTTTGGAATTATCGTGCTTAAAATTCCAATTATGGCTTTTTTTAAATTCCGTTTTACTATTCCGTCAGCTTGAGCTATTTGCTCGCTTTTCGGTATTTTAAATTGTATGTGCGTTGTTTTTTTCAAATGGTGGGTAACGGTTTTTTGTATAGAAAGTTGCTTTGTAAGTGCGCGGCGAATTTTCCGCAGGAAAATTAGACTTGGTTAAAAAGCACAGACTATTTAGTTTAGCTAAAATAAAGCAATTTTTATATACAAGTTGTTAGCAAATGCGTTTTTTTCGGTTTACAATTCCGTTTTTAGCTTTCTAATAGTTTCAAAATTCAGGGTTTGAGTAAACAATTCCGCAAAGGTTTTCAATTCCGCAAGAGTGATTTTTTGCGTTCAGTTCTGTTGATGTCAATGTTTAGAATTCCGTTTGAGTAAGAATTCCGTAAAGTTGCTCTTAACTTTTGTTTGTTATTTTTCCAATGTTATGAAAAGAAAATTATTGAATAATAAATTTAAGATTTTTAACTCAAAATTATTTCCGTCTGAGTAATTTCCAAAGTTTTTGCTAACGTTGTTGTACAAGATTAGTTGCTGTGTTTAAGCAATAAAGTTAATAAATAATTACTGACAAAGAAAATCCGCGAGGATTTTCGTAAGTAAGCAAAAAGCAAGCAATTAATTTTGTACGGTGTTGGCTATAGTTTTATTTCTTTCAATTTATTAAAATCAACAAATTCTGTTTCTAAAGTTTTATACACTCTATAAATTTTCCTAATTTTTGTTTTTCGTAATTTTTCCACAATAGAATTAATTTTTGATTCAGGTATTCCTTCGTCTATAAATAGAGAATAATAAATGTTCATTCTAATCCATTCCTCAACCGTAAACCTTTCAGTGTGTAAATCTTTATACTCATTCATAAAGTAAGGACTTAAGTCAATAAGAATTTTTCCCAAATCATTTTCCAAATTCTCCAAGTTTTCAGAATATTCAGATTTCATTTTAACTGTTCCATCTTTATATTCTATGAAAATTTTTAAACCATATTTATTTTCAGTTCTTTGAAAGTCAGAATTTAAATTATTTTCTAAATTTATATTTACATTATTTTTCTTAAATATAAAGTCAGTAAAATTTTCAGCCTTTATGAATTTAAATTCAGGCATTGAGTCTATTTCAGATTTAACAAATAAAGTATCATTATTCAATTTGTATTTTAAAGAATTACTTTTAATAGAATCATTAAAAACATCTTTAAATTCAAATGTAATTTCCTCTTGATCTGCTTTCCACTTTGTTTTTGTAAATGATAATTCCGAAATAATTAAAGAATCTTTAGTAAATTCAAGTTTACTGATTTCTCTAATTTCATACCATTTTCCAATTAATTTTTTTTCGCTTTTATTTCTCCCACAAGAAAATAAAATTATTGAAGCTAATAAAATTATAAATATTGATTTCATTTTTTAATTATAGCCAACGTTTGGTGTATGATTAGTTGCGTGTTTAGGTAACCAATTTAGTAAACAAAAACGAACCAGAGAAAATTCCGAAGGAATTTTCCAAGTAAGCGAGAACCTAGCAATTAATGATACACGGTGTTACCAACTGGCTTTATTTTATTATTTCAGTCAGATAAACGATTCCGAATATCCAACCAACATAGAGTAGAGTATAAGTCAGCGAGTAAGCTGCTGAAATTCCAATATCCCCTTTTGTATCTTTTGATTTATTAAAAACAAATTTTAATGCTCTGAAAAACACCCAATATAACATTGCTAATATTATGAAAAGCGAAAACCAAAAAACTGCTTCCAATACGATTAGTAATATGATTATCAAAATCGTCATTCCAATCCACAATACAATTGATAAAATCAGTCCTCCAATTCCATCTCCAACCGAAACACTTGGTGTATCAAAAGTTGGTGTTGCATTTCCCATTATATCTCCTCTTTTAAAATTCCGAAATTTTGGAAAATTGTCAATCAGTCCAATTCCCTTATAAAGTCCATAAGTCATAAACAGAAAAAGAGCAGTCGCTATAATTCCAAGAGACAAATAGAGATTAGAAGTCAGACTTCGGTTAAAGTTAATCCCAGTCAGATACACAGTCAGAATTGCAATTCCGATTACAAGTAGCGAGACTATAAAAACAGATTTTCCTTTTAAGTAAGTTTGTTCGGTTTTCAATTCAGAGTGTTTTGGTCAGCTTGTTGGTAACGGGATTGTATAAGATTAGTGGCGTGTTTAAGCACCTAATTTAGCAAATAAACACCAGATAGAAAATCCGCGAGGATTTTCGTAAGTAGGCGAGGACTAGCCATTAATTTTATACGGTGTTACCTACAGTTATTTTTTTCCGAACTTAACTAACTCGGGTTTTATAATTATCAATTCTTTTTTTCTCGGAAATTCTCCGTGTTCAAAAATCAGTTCTACGTTATCTCCTTTTTTATCAAGAGATTTTATGTCAACATTATAAAAGTCAGAAATCACGAAGGTTTTATTTTCATAACCCAATTCAGTCGGTTGGATTAAAATATGAATATCAGTTTTAGAATTTTCTGTTTCAAGAGGTAAACTTTGTCCATTGTAAAAAGTCATTACTCTAACAAAAAAGTCATTTCCATATTCCGATTTGACTTGGTCAAAATCACGTAGGACTGATTCAAATTCCGATTCAGACGTTTGAGTGATTTCAGATGTATGTTTATAGACGAAAAAATTGTCTGATATATCTAAAGTGTCTTTAAAATCCTTTTTGTCAATTAATTTCTGTTCTCCGCTTTTTAATTTTTCCGCAACATTTATTTCAGAGTCCGAAGTTTCCACGAAGCGATAGTAATCCGAAGTTTGAGTGTTTTCAGATGAACTTTTATCTTTTTCTAAATTCTCAATTTGGGTTTGTAAATTCGAAATCTGCTTTTCTTTTTTGGTCAGTTTTTTAGTCAATTTTTCCAACTCCGATGAAGGTTGTTTTGAATTACAACTTGCAATTAAAATCAATGTTAAAATCAGTAACGGAATGTTTTTCATAATTGTAGGTAACGTCTCGACTATGGTTAGTACGGGATTTAAAAGTACTGAATTTCCGATTAAGCACTTAGCCAAAACTTTTTATTTTGTTTTATCTTTTCATTTTTAAAGCCAAATCAAAAGATTTGGCGGACTTAGTTAAAAAGCACTAAACATTGGGTTGAGTAGTAAAACCCGTATTAATTATAGCCATTGTTACACCACGTTTTCTTTTCCGATGCTGTATTTTTCAGCCGTTTGTTTGTCAAAAAATATAGTTATGTGGTCTTGCATTCCAAAATTTGTTTTATCTCTAACCTCAAATGCTGAAATCCATATACTTTTCCCATTCTCAAAATCAATTCGAACATCCTGTGGATAATGATTCCGCTTTTTGTCATTAATCAAACTCCAATATGACCAAAAACTTTTAATTCTGCATATTTTTTTTCCAATCAATTCCGTCCATTTTTGATTTTCTGTTGCGATATATTTTTTAGCACTATTTTCAGAGCTAAATTCAGTTGAAATATTACCTTTTCTGAATTTCACATCATATTGAGTGAATTCGTTTCCCCAAATAAAATAATAAGAATTATTATCCGACAATATAATTTCAATTCCGTAATCCAATGAGTGATATTCGGTTTCATTCCATAAAGGCTCTCCGTAATCAATTTCGTAATAATTTACGTCCAAAATTGATTGCCCAATTAATTCCTTAATCGGCTTTTCGTAATTGTTAATTTCTATTTCGAGTGGTTTTTTCAAATGTGGTGTAACGGTTTTTTGTATAGAAAGTTGCTTTGTAAGTGCGCGGCGAATTTTCCGCAGGAAAATTAGACTTGGTTAAAAAGCACAGACTATTTAGTTTAGCTAAAATAAAGCAATTTTTATATACAAGTTGTTAGCAAATGCGTTTTTTTCGGTTTACAATTCCGTTTTTAGCTTTCTAATAGTTTCAAAATTCAGGGTTTGAGTAAACAATTCCGCAAAGGTTTTCAATTCCGCAAGAGTGATTTTTTGCGTTCAGTTCTGTTGATGTCAATGTTTAGAATTCCGTTTGAGTAAGAATTCCGTAAAGTTGCTCTTAACTTTTGTTTGTTATTTTTCCAATGTTATGAAAAGAAAATTATTGAATAATAAATTTAAGATTTTTAACTCAAAATTATTTCCGTCTGAGTAATTTCCAAAGTTTTTGCTAACGTTTATGTATAAGAATAGTTGCGGGTTTGTATGCGAGGAATTTCCGAAGGAAATTCAGACGTAACAAACACGCAACGACCTTTGATTAAGCACTAAACCGCAATTATTTTTATACGGTGTTAGCAATAGTTTTTATTCCGTCAGCATCGAATAATCTTCCTACTAATTCTGTTATTTCCTTTTCGAATTCTCCGTCAGATTTCCTTTGTATTAATTCGGTAGTGTCTTCAATGACTTGTTCGTTTTCTGTCAGTTTAGCAACATTGATTATAATGTCGTTTAAGTCTGTTTCCAATTCATTAATTACTTTAGGTTTAAAATGCTCCAACATTTGTTCAGTCTGATTGAAATCCTCCAAACTCAAAACTTGTTTTGATTGATTTTCCCAATTCTCTATAAATTTTCGTAAATCTTGTTTTCCACTTATTCGGTATGCTAATATTGGGTTTATTTCTGAAAGATTGCGGACACAAGATAAAAATTGGCTTTCCAAATTATCAGTTTGATTATCCGATTTCATTGTGTTTTTTAGATTTAACATAAATCCTTTTAGTAAAGTGTTTTCTTCAGCAGTCGGTTCAGCAACGTTTAATTTTTCTTTTACTTTGTCAATATAAGTCCGCAAGAATTTATCATCTTTTAGAATGTTGGTCAATTCGTTTCGGATTTCAAGAAGAAGAAAAAGGGTATGATTTACTTTTTTTCGTTCGTCATATTGAATTTTCTTTTTTTCACTTCTTTGGCTTAAAAACCAGCCAATAAGAACTCCAATAAATGGTCCTACGTATTGAAGTATTTCTAAAAGTATGTTCATTGGCGTTAAATTATTGCTAACGTTAAATATATGGCAAGTTGGGCAGAAAACAAGCGATTATTCTCGGTTTAGCCACAAGCCAAATCTTTTTATTTTGTTTTAATTTTTCTCATTTAATACCAAATCAAAAGATTTGGCGACTTTGCAAATAGACAATAACTTTTGGGTTAAACACTAATCGCTCAATTTGTTATATATAGTGTTAGCTTTTAGTGCTTACTTCTCTCTTTGTTAATAAATCTATTTTAACTCCGTTTTCCTCAATATAAAGAGCTCTTGAATGTTTATTTGCAGGATTTTCCACAATTGAAACTTCCTCAAGCTCAACTTCTGTTATATTTCTTGTGCACATTTTTCCATTATATAACTTTCCTTTTATATGGTCACAATCTCCATAATCAGATTTACAAATTGAGCAATGGCTTTCTTTAACAAAACCACCATAACTATTGAAAATCATTTTTGGAAATAGAGTTTTTTCGTAATTATGTAAACGTTGTAAGTAATTTTCTAAGTGGTCGCTTTCAAATGGATAGTTTCTAATTACTGTTCCTAAATGAACTTGACAATCGACAAGAATATCCCAAGCTTGTGACATTTCACCTTCTTTTAAACTTACAAGCATTTTTATTTCACTCTGAATTATCATTGCTAAACGCTCAAAACAATAAATTAAATTTGCTTCATTTCCATTGTTTTTTGTCGCAAATTCTTCTCTTTGAACAGAAAGTTTATCAATATAGAGCTGTAAATTTTCTATTTCCTTTTTTTGTAGCTCAACTCCAATTGTGAAAACCGCTATTTTTTGGGCTTTATCTACCACTTCGTTGTAATCACGAATGAGTTCATTGGGATTTATAAGATATGCTTTTGTCATTTTAATGATTTAATAACGTCAGCTAAATCCTTGATTCCTTCTGAATCTCCTTCGTAAGATATTTTCTTGACAGTCTTTTTTTTATGAGTTTCTACATATATGTCAAGTTTTACTTTTTTCTTTCCAAGCGTGCCTTTGAAAAAGTCCTTGCAATATTCAGAAGCAACATTAATAGCTATTGCAATGAGGTGCTGGTTTTCAGATAACATTGATAAACTTATGAAAATTGCTGGCCCATAATAGTCAGCACTTTTTCTACTACGATAGATTGAAGAGTCAGAATTTAATTCGGTTGCTCCAAGGTTATTAAGTCTAAACACTTTTTTAAAATCCGTTGTAGAATCTGAAAATATAAAATCCGATTTATTACCTACTTCAGATATGTTTTCTGGCAGAAAAGTTAGAGATTCAGGAACGTCAATTTCCAATTCACTTAATTTCTCTAACAGGTTTGATTCTTCTATTTTATAGTTCATATTTTAAATTAAGACGGATTTTTTTTGCATTAAAGCTAACTCGTTATATAGAGAAATAACTTCCTCTTTTGTATTAAATAGTTCCAGATAAAAGGAACTATTACGCTTTTTTATCGGATCTTAAAAAAGCATTTTTATAGCAATAAAATGTTTTTTTAAGAGCTACTAATATATAAAAATAATTGACGTTATTTTTCTTAAACCTTTCTAGAATTTAAAAATTGTTCTGATGCTGAAGTGTTTTTTTGGAGACTTAATAATATGGTATCTAGCGGACTTTTTATTTCTAATAAATCCTTTTTAGCAACATGTGTGTAAATCATCGTTGTTTCTGGCTTTGCATGGCCTAATAATTCCTGAATATGACGCAAGCCAATACCGTTTTCTAATAAATGCGTAGCATAACTATGCCTTAATGTATGCGGAGTAACATGTTTTTTTATTTTGGCAAGTCGGGTAGAGGTGTGCAAGAATTTCCGAATGCTACTTTCAGAATATTTTGTTCCGGTTGGGCTTTCAACAAAAAAACGTTTCGGAACATATGTGCTAATATAGTTTTGTAATAAAGGTAAAAAACTGTCGGCTAAAATTACATACCTATCTTTTCTTCCTTTTCCGTTTTGTATAAATAATTGTCTTCTTGCAACATCAATATGTCTTAACTCTAGTTTTGTTAATTCACCAATACGTAATCCGGCAGAATATAACATGGCTAAAATAGCGCGGTGTTTTAAGTTTTTAGTAACCTGTAATATGGTTACCACTTCTTGTTGAGACAAAACCGAAGGTAGTTTTCTAGAGTTTTTAGGTCTTTCTAAAGTAAGAGATTCAATATTACATGTAGGGTAATAAACAACAAACAGTTTTAAAGCACTTATAAACTGTCGTTGCGAACTTATACTGTAGTTCCTGGCAATAAAAATAGTTTCAATAAACAATTCAACATTCTTATTAGTGAGTGATTCGATAGGAGTGGGCTGACTAAAATCAATAAAATCAGCAATAAATGTAAAATACGTAAGCACCGTACTTTCACTGTAACGCTTACCTCGCAAATACTTTACATAATTCCGAATAATTTCTTTGTTCGCACTTGTAAGTTTACGTTCTTTTTTTACACCTCTGTGATATAATTTTTTAGTTACTGATTCATCTATGTTAAAATCAGCAGTAGCAGTTAATAGTTGTTGTATGTCAGAAAGTGTTTTATCAGCAAAAGGGCTAACCCATCCTTTTAAAGTTTTACTCCAAGTAAATTTTTTTAAACTCCTAATATGGTTATTTATAGCATCATCATATTTAAAAGTAAGTAATAAAACTACTTTTTTTCTATGCAATGTTTTCTTAGCGAAAATAATTTTCTTTGGTGCCAATGTCGTTTTCATATCTTGCTAAAGATACAAAATGATTGATAATATATAAACTTTAAAGGTGTTAAGTTGTTTTAAATCAAGTGTTTGTTTTGCGTGGGTGGTTTGACGAATTTTAAAACTGCATGCCAATTTTAAAATTTAAAACTCTACCAGTCATGTAATTCGGAATTCCGTATTGTTGTTTGCTGTATGCATCACGAACCCAAGTATTGGTTATCGAATTTCTGATGTCAAAAAGATTAAAAAGTTCTAAACCAGCTGTCAGTTCTTTAAAATTACGTAAAAAACCAGTAGTTCGTTTTTTATTAGCATCTGTAAATACATATGATATTCCTACATCGGCACGTTTGTAATCATTTAGCCTGTTTTGATATTGATATACATCTGAATAAGCAGGAGCGCCACCGGGAAGCCCTGTGTTATAAACAATATTTAAATAGGCTTTTAAATCGGGTATGTTAGGTACATAATCCTGAAATAAAACGCCAAATTTTAACCGCTGATCGGTAGGTCTTGCAATATATCCCTGGTTGTTGATGTTTTCTTCTGTTTTTAAATAACCAAAACTTACCCAACTATCGTTGCCTGGCACAAATTCTCCATTTAAACGAACATCTAATCCGTAAGCATACCCATTTGTTACATTATCTGCTCTATAACGAATACGAACATTGTCTACCGAATACGAATTTACATCTGATAAATCTTTATAATATAACTCTGTTGTTAGTTTAAAAGGGCGTTGCCACATGGTAAAACTATATTCATTACCAGCTACTAAATGAATTGATTTTTGGGCTTTTACCTTCGGATTAATTTGACCGTCATAACCTCTTAACTCTTTATAAAATGGAGGCTGAGAATACCATCCACCAGAAACTCGAAACAACATATCTTTGTCCCAATCTGGTTTGATAGCAAATTGCGCTCTAGGGCTAAATATAATTTGATTTTCAGCGCTTTCATTAGCAGTTTTTACACGCCAATTATGAGCACGTACACCAATATTCATCCATAGTTGATGGCTTTTCCAGTCAGTTTTTCTACTAAACTGTACATAACTTGTAATGCGATTAATAGTTACATCATTATCTGCTCTAACGTTATTAAATGGTTCAATCGGTCCTGTAAAAGGTTCATAAGGTTGATTGTTACCTGTATGGTTTGGCGGACGCACAGAAAAACCTAAAGAATCGATCACTTCCCATTCACGTATACGGTCTTTTATGTTTTCTGTTTGATATTTTACGCCTGCTTTCCATTCGTTTTTACCATCTTTTAAAGTGGCTTTAAGTTGCATATTGCTTATTAAGGCATCTAAATCGTTACGGGCATGGTTAATTTGCGATCCGATTCCTTGTGAAAAAGCGACTTCACCAAAATTTTCAGAACCAATATTGCTATCTACTTCCCCTAAATTATAAGAAGCGGCAATATCAAAATATTCTTCTTCTTGGGTATTAAAAGATGAAATGGTTCCTGTAATTTTTAAATTATCATTTACTTGATAATCGGTAGAAAAAGCACCAAAAAGTGTTTTAAATTGATCTTTTTCTTGCCCTTGATAATAAACAATAAGCTCTAACGGATTCACCAATGTACCAAAACGTGTTTTTCTTGTTAATGGTTGATAATTATAATTGTTTAGAGAGAAGTTGCTTAAAAAATTGAAAGTAACTTTATCGGTTGCTTTGTAGGTTAAAAAAGATTGTAGGTCGGTAAAAGTGGGTTTAAAATTTGCGTCTACCTGCTTACTATTTACAAATAAACTGTTATCGCGATAACGAACACCAACAATGGCACTTAACTTGTTATTTAAAAAAGTGTCTTCTATCGTAAAACTTCCGCCTAATAAACTAACATCTAGTTGCGCACTAAATTCAGTTGGTTTACGATAGGTGATGTCTAAAAAAGAAGAAAGTTTATCGCCGTATTTGGCTTGAAATCCGCCTGCGGAAAAATTAATATTTTGCACCATCTGCGGATTAATAAAACTAAGTCCTTCTTGCTGCCCTGCCCTGATTAAAAACGGACGATATACTTCTATGCCGTTTACATATACCAAGTTTTCATCAAAATTACCACCACGAACATTATATTGCGTACTTAGCTCATTATTATTGCTAACACCAGGCAGCGTCATTAAAATATTTTCTACACCTGCGTTGGCGCCTACTATTTTTTGAACTTTTTTTGTGTCGATTTTTGTAATTCCTTGTGCTTCTTTTCTTAGGTTTTTAAGACTAACTTCTTCTAGTTGTTCTGTTTTAAAAGTAAGAGAAGGAGAGAAGTTAAAGATTTTTTTCCCTCTAGAAGTAAATTTTTTTGTAACCGTTTTATAAGAAACATGACTAAAGGTAACAGTTACTGTTTTACGCATGGGTATGGTAAAATTATAGTCTCCTTTGGCATTAGTTGTGGCTCCTTCAGATAGGTATGTAATAGCTACACCTTCTATAGGAGTGTTAAATTTGTTGGTTATTGTACCTGTTACAATTGCTTTTTTTTGAGCAAATATTAATGAAGGAAATAGCAGTAAAAAAAGTAGTTTTTTCAAGGGTTTTATAATTTATTTTTTGAAGAATGTAGCAGTAATAGTCTTTATATTTCCAACATTGTCCGAAACTACAAGTTTAAAGAGATGTTTGCTGCCAACCAACTTTTTGTCGGTAAAATCGTAGGTAAGAATTCCTTTTTTATGATTGTATTCCATTAATACCCAGCTACCATCTATGGTTGCGCGGTAATTTTTTATACCCGATTCGCTGTCTTTAATTTTTACTTTTAGGGTTTTGTTTTTTGAGATCCATTGTTTATCATTAAAATTATACAGTTTAATTGTTGGGCTTTTGGTATCGTAAAGCAATGTATAGTCGCCTAAAAGTTTTGTGGTGGTATATATTTTATTTTCTTTTTTTCTTGTTGAAGCATACCTAGGGTATTTCGAGTTGGTTACATTAGCTATATATACTTGTTGCTTTTGTTTTTCATTTAAAAAAGAGCTGTCAAAAGTTAATGTATATCGCTTGTCTATTGGTTTTGTTTTATTATGAATTTTAGCAATACCATCATTAAAAGAAAAATCGATAAAACAGTCTTTATAAAAAGTGTTTTTAGGAAAGGCAACAGTTACGTTGTTAAGGGTAAATGTTTGAAAGTTTTTAGCAATGATTTTATAATTTGTAGTATCTTTTTGTTGGTATACTAAATTGCTTTCTACACCTCTAATTGGTATTTTAACAGAAGCGGTGTTATTTTTAAAATCTTTTGCAATAATTTCAATATTATAACTCGCATTTTTTTCAATAATAATTTTACCATTATTTACTAAATCTTCATATAAGTTTAATTTACTAGCACTTACTTTATGTGTTTTTTGTACTTTGCTTTTATAAGTTTTATAATGCTTATAATCAATTAATAAATTAATGTATTTACTCTCAGAAAAAGAAAAAGTTTCAACATCATGATAGTAAACTCTACTACCATTTACTTTCATCTCTAAACTGTAAATTCCGTTTTTATTCAAAGCCCCGTTTAATCTATCAAAAACGCTAATTCCGAAACCAATTACACCATTTGCAGTAATACTTTCAGTTATAAACTTATTCTCACTGACTTCTTTAAATGATAAAACCGATTTTAAGCTAGAGTTGTTAATTCTTGATTGTTCATTTAACGGATATGCCATTATTTTTTTAATACTAGGCGATGTATCATCTGCAACGGTGATTCCGAAATGCAAAGGATTTATAATATGTTCTGTCTTAGTGTCTCTAATTTCGTAATGCAAATGTGGGCCACCAGAGCCGCCAGTATCACCGGTGTAACCAATAATTTGACCTTTAATAACAGGAAATTGTTCTGGTTTCGGAAATATATTTCCCGTTTGATAACTCTTTTTTTTGTATTGAATATCTTTAACGTATTTCTGAATAGTGGGCTTAAAGTTTTTTAAGTGTGCGTATACCGTTGTATATCCGTTAGGATGTTTAATGTATATTGCTTTACCAAAGCCATATTGCGATACTTTTATGCGAGAAACATATCCGCTTGCAGCGGCAAAAATGGGCAAACCTTGTTTACCTTCAGTTTTAATGTCAATCCCCGAATGAAAATGATTACTTCTTAATTCACCAAAAGTACCCGATAAAATAATCGGTATTTTTAAAGGAGAAGCAAAGTAATTTTTAGGATATTTCTTTTGAGCATTAGCTGTGTAAAAGAACAATAAAAAAATAATAGAAAAATAAAATTTCAAGGTATAGCGGTTTTAAAACAAAAATACTAAAAATAAGCTAAAACACTTAGAAGCTTTATAATCAGGGGTGTTGTTAAAAAAACAATAAAATAGTTGTTATTTAAATTCTATATTGATAACTTTGTAAGTATAGTTTTATTCTCACAAATAAATGAGTAACCCTTTAGAAGCAATTCATTTACTGGAAGATAAGTTAAAAAACCTACTTTCGAGGTATGAGTTTTTAAAAGAAGAAAACCAGGTATTGCTTCAAAATAATGCAGAGTTACAAATTTTATTACAAGAGAAACAGCAAGAATTAAACAAAAAGCAAGAAGAATATAAATTGCTTAAAATTGCTAAAACTATAGAGGGCAGTAATGAAAACACAAGAGAAACAAAACTCAAAATAAATACATTAGTTCGGGAGATTGATAAATGCATTACTCTTTTGAATTCATAAAAAAGTTATTTACATGGCAAAGATTAAAGTTAATGTAGTAATTGCAGGAAGAACGTACCCGTTGAGTGTTGAAAACACAGATGAAGAACAAGGGATGCGTAGTGCGGCAAAAAACATTAATGATTTAATTGCTAAGTTTGAACAAAGTTATGCAGTATCAGATAAACAAGATGTATTGGCAATGTGCGCATTGCAGTTTGCATCTAAATCAGAAATAGTATCTTTAACAAATACTAAAGAAAATACTGAAGTAATAAATAAAATAAATGATTTAGCTAACTTGTTAGATAAACATTTGTAACGTTCTTTAAAATACATTATTAATATACTGCCTACATTAGTACATTGTTTGTTAAACTCAACACTATTTATTTAGAAAGGATGAGTCTTGGTTCGTAAAGCATGCCGATTTTAGATCGGACCCTTGATAAGCCAGTTAGTCCTAAACCTGTTTTATCGGAGTTTATAAAACCCATACTAATGTAGGCTTTTTTTATACAATCAAATTAAAATTATGGATGGAATATTATTTCCTGTACTAGCAGGAATTATAGGGATAGCAATAGGTTTTATAATCGCTAAAATATTAGAAAAATCGACCGCTAATAAGTTAATACAACAAACTAAAAAGCAAGCAAGAAATATTGTAAAAGAAGCTAAAGTAGAAGCTGAAGTAATAAAGAAAGATAAAATATTACAGGCGAAAGAAAAGTTTATTGAACTAAAATCTGAGCATGAAAAAGTAATTTTTTCGAGAGAAAAAAAGATGTCTGATGTAGAAAAGAGAATAAGAGATAAAGAAAGTCAGATTTCTTCAGAATTAGATAAAAGTAAAAAATTAAACAAATCTGTAGAGAAGAAAGAAGCGGATTTTGATTATAAATTAGATTTTTTAGATAAAAAAGAATCAGATTTAGAAAAACAGCACAAACGTCAGGTAGATATGTTAGAGCAAATTTCTGGCTTATCGGCAGAAGATGCAAAAACAGAATTAGTTTCGTCATTAAAAGATGAAGCAAAAGCTGATGCAATGTCGTTTATACAAAATGCTATTGAAGAAGCTAAAATGACAGCGCAACAAGATGCTCGTAAAATTGTATTGAATACCATACAAAGAGTAGGAGTAGAGCAAGCTGTAGAAAACTGTGTATCTGTTTTTAATTTAGAATCAGACGATGTTAAAGGTAGAATTATTGGTCGTGAAGGACGTAATATTCGTGCTTTAGAGGCGGCTACGGGAGTAGAAATTATTGTAGATGATACACCTGAAGCAATTATTTTATCTTGTTTTGATCCTGTTCGTAGAGAAATAGCTCGTTTATCAATGCATAAATTAGTAACAGACGGAAGAATTCACCCAGCGAGAATTGAAGAGGTTGTTAAAAAAACAGAAAAACAAATTAGTCAAGAAATTATAGAAGTTGGTAAACGTACCGTTATCGATTTAGGAATTCATGGTTTACATCCTGAATTAATAAAAATCGTTGGTCGTATGAAATATCGTTCTTCTTATGGGCAAAATTTATTACAGCACTCGCGTGAAGTAGCAAATCTTTGTGGTATTATGGCATCAGAAATGGGCTTAAATGCAAAAGCAGCTAAACGTGCTGGTTTATTACATGATATTGGTAAGGTGCCAGAAACTGAAAGTGAATTACCGCATGCTTTATTAGGAATGCAATGGGCAGAAAAGTTTGGTGAAAAACCAGATGTATGTAATGCCATTGGAGCTCACCACGACGAGATAGAAATGAAGAGTTTATTGTCACCTATCGTTCAGGTTTGTGATGCTATTTCAGGAGCAAGACCAGGTGCACGTCGTCAGGTATTAGATTCTTATATTCAGCGTTTAAAAGATTTAGAAGATATTGCTTTCGGATTTAGTGGTGTGCAAAAAGCATATGCTATTCAGGCAGGTCGTGAATTAAGAGTAATGGTAGAAAGTGCTAAGGTAAATGATACTAAAGCTGCTGAGTTATCATTTAATATATCACAAAAAATACAGAATGATATGACGTATCCAGGGCAAGTAAAAGTTACTGTGATTCGTGAAACAAGAGCTGTTAATGTTGCTAAATAATAGCAATTAATAATCTTAAAAAATCCTCATCGTAATTGATGAGGATTTTTTTTATAGAAAACTATCTAAATAATTAAAGCTTTGCATGAATCGAAATCCATTTTAGATTCTTATGATATTTGACTACCATTCTGATGTGATTCTGAATCAAGTTCAGAACGACAGCTTCAATACGTTTTTGTTTTATCTATTTCTTTTAGACTTTCCTTTTTGCTCAGGAGTTGTTCTTTTTTTATGATATTTTTTTGAGTAATTTTTATTTTTACGTCTTTTTAATAACTTACCTCTTTTTCCTGTTTTCGCATTAGGAACAGCTCTGTAATAAAAGAATTTTTTATCTTCTCTATACTTTCGGTAGTTCTTTCTGAAATCTCTTTTGTAAAAATAAGCATCATCATAATTAAATATACCACCAATGTTAATACCAATGTCTATGCCTCCGTTGTTGTAATAAGTATCATCTTCACAATAATCATTATACCTTACATTTCCATAAAAACGAGGATTGTTCCAACGATCATATTTAATTTTTAAATTTCCAACTTTTGATAATTTTCCATACCTATAATCAATATAAACACTACCAATTCTTTTTACATTTCCTCTACCATCATAATTAATATAAGTGTTACCAACACGCCTAACACGGCCCCTACGATCTCGTTCTATACGAACACCGCTATTTGTGTTAACACGTCTGCCGTTATAATCAGCATACCTTGAGTTTCTATAGTGTGTATTAAAGTCAAAATCACCGTTTAAAAATACGTGAAATTGAACATCTCTTTCAATAAAGGTAACAACGTCGTTGTAACGGTTTGTAACCCCAACTTTATTTGTTGATTTATTTATGTTTTCAGCATTAACAGTTGCTAATGACATAATTGCTAATAATAAAAGTATCCCTTTTTTCATAATTGCTAAATTTAGGGTTTTGCTTACTCTATTTGCTTTTCGGCTTCCGCATTTGATTGATAATTTTCAAAGAACGTGCCAAAAATAAAATAGGGTATTTATATTTTAAAGTAAAAGATAGTTTAGTGGTAGGTATGGTGTTGATTTTTAGTTTTTTAACCGAATGTGATGAAATACTTTATTTTAGTTATTAAAAACGCTATATTTATACACCTTACTTTTAAATCCCACAAAAAAATGATTGATGCTATTGATAAAAATTTGCGAAGAGGAATAAAACTATTAAGCGCTATTTCTGATGAGCAATACAGTAACACATCAATAGCACCCTATTATTCGAGTATAGGTGCAAATATGCGTCATGTTTTAGATGTTTTTGTTTGTCTTTTTAATGGGGTAGAGAATAAGGTTGTTGATTTTTCAGACAGAGAAAGAAATCAGCTAGCAGAGGAGCAAACTAAATTCGGAATTGAATATTTTAATGATGTTTTAAGGCAATTACATTCTTTAAAAGTTGCAGATTATGATGTTATTGTTGCGGTTACGGATGATTTAGGTACAGGGAAAATAACAGTAAATTACACTTTAGCAAGTGCATTAATGCAAGCACACAGCCATGCAATACATCATTTTGCAAGTATTGGTTTTATAGTAAATCAACTAGAAATAGCACTGCCTGATGCCGATTTTGGTTACAACCCAACAACACCAAAAAAAGTATTTGTAAACTAGAGGTGTTAAGCATAAATTGATGCTAAATCTTTATAAGTTTTAAATTACGAATGTTTAATACACCTAAGATAAAGCATAACTAATTGCTGCCTAAATTTAGGTATTTTTTATGTAAAATTATTTTCTCCAGGCTATTTCAATTAAAACTTCAGGAAAATCTACACTAGTACCATTACAATATGCTTGTATAAAGTCACCTTCATTAATATTTACATTAATTGTATTGTTGTGGTTTCCTTGTACACCAGTCATGGTTATAGATGTAATAACAGCGGTAGCATCATTTTTACGAATTTCCAAGGTCCAGTTTTGATTAATATTACTCTGAGCACTGATGGCTGTTATTGTACCGTTTCTAATCATTCTCCATCCATTATCGCTAGATAACGCTCCGTTAAATTGTCTTAAATATTCATTTGTTGTAGTAGCATTGTTTCTTCCCCAACCTACCATGGTTCTGTCTACGCTTAACCACTTGTTTCTTGTGCCGTCGAATATATATAAAATACCATTTGTATTGTCTACAAACATTTGGCCACCACTAGTTCCAGCAGGAGTAGTTGTATTGGGTTGAATTTTAAAAGGCACAGTAGTACTTTTTACGTGTAGTTGAGCATCAATAGTGCTAGCACCAGAAAAATCTCCAACACCAACTTTTCCGTTTTTATATATTTCAGTATCGTTTTTATCAGCCGTTAAATCATCATCTTTTCCAAGCCATGTATTTTCATACTTAGAGCCTACTTTTTTTTCTACAACACCAGTAGCTGTAGTTGTTAAAATATCATTGTTTGCAGTAGTTGTAACAATATCTCGTATGCGTAGTTTACCATTAATATCTAAACGTTCTGTAGGGGCATTTGTGTTTACACCTACATTTCCACCTATTTCAAGAAAAAGTCTGTAATCGGCAACATTGCTTTCTACAAAGTTTAAACCACTAGCTAAAAGATTCCAATGCCATCTTGGTGTACCTGTATTATCCTGAAAGGCTAGTATATCACTTCCGTTAGCACGTATTACAAGTGGATGATTATTAAAAACAGGAGCTTGATTTATTCTTAATTGGCCACGATCATTAGTAATTCTCATGCGTTCTAAATTATTGGTTCTAAAAACCAAATCTTGTGCATCTGTAGTGCCTAAAAAATTAGTAGTAGGGTTGGTAGTAGCGTTTCCGGTTAAGGCCCATTTACCGTTGTCTAAAATAGGTCTCCACACGCCATTATCTCTTATTTTAATAACATTAGGTGTAACAGTTGTATCAAACCAAACATCTGCTTCTAAAGGGGTTGTAGGTTCTGCTCCAGAGGTAACATTGTTGTTATTAACAAACTGTATGGTACCTTTATTATCTATAACTCTAATTTCTTGTGAAGAAACTAAAAAAGGAGATATTAAGGCAAGGGAACTAATAAATAGTTTTAGTAATGTATAATATGGTTGCATATAGGGGAAGGTTAATGTAAAAAATACCATAAACAAGTGGGGTAATATGGTAAATATTTTTAGTTTTATTGTTTTAAATATAGAATTCTAATTACTGTAATTTTTTATTACAGATTGCTAATATAATATTTTTTTGTAAAGGAAAATATTCAATGTTTAGTATAAGAATGAATTTTAGCACTATGTTTAATTAAGTTTATTATATCGGTGAATTTTTTTACAGCATTATTTTTTTAATAGCATGTATTTTTACATATTTCTATTTTTAAGAGAATTTCACCACTATTTTGAATTAAATTTAACGTGGTTTTTTTTATTTTTTTTGTAAAAAATCGTAAAGTAATTGGATTTTTAAGGAATTAATTATGTCTTATAGTTTGCATACGAAGGGTGTTTTGCTATATTATTTGGTTATTGAAAAATCAGAGCAAAAGTTCTAAAAAGACTGTTAGTTATCTTTATTGAATCTATATGGTGTGTAAGAAATTATAGATTTGATGTAAAAAAGAAGAGGGTAATAAAGAGTTTAGTTAATTAGCACATTTATTTAGGAATGTACAGCAATTTAGAGAGATATGCTAATGGAATGGTGAAGTAAATAATTACCTATGTATGTAAACCCAACCTTTTTGTTGTTTTGATAAAGTAGCATCGCCAAATTTTAATAAATAAAAGTAAGTACCAACAGGTAAATCGCTGTTTGTTTTAATGGTTGCTCTACCCATAGATCTACCATTCCAATCGTTTTGATAATTAGTAGCTTTATACACTAATATACCCCATCGGTTATATACTTCAAGATGGCTTTTATCATATTGTTCTAAACCTTCAAATACTAAGGTTTCGTTTGTGGTATCTCCGTTAGGAGTAAATATAATGTTTACACTGTCTAGGTTACCATCAGAAAAGTTGGAACCTATTGTAATTACATCGTAATTATCGGGTATAAAATTATTAGAGGTTACCTGGCCTTTAATTACACTACCTGATACAGCGGTGCGACCAAGATCTACCCATTTATTTATTACACTGCTCCAACCTACAACACGTAGGTTTTCTATTTTGTCGGTCATACCAGGTATATAGCTAAAAACATCCCAGGTTAATGTTACGGTAGTTTCAGTAGCTCCGTCGAGATCCCAAAATTCATTTGTGTTTATATTTTCAATGAATATTTGCCTTTGATCTGTTAAAAATGAAGTGCTAAATGTCATTGGTGAGTTAGGGTCTTCATAAAAATAAGCTCCCTTAAATGTGGTACTCTGATTTTGTTCTGGTAAAATCATAGGCCTTATGCGATTATCGTCTCCAATAGGAAATGAAAATTCGTTTAAGCCTTCAACTTGTGAATAGCCATCAACATACCTGTCGTCGTCTTCACCAGCATAAAAATTGTGATTTATAAAATTTAAAGAAACAGATAAATCGTTTTTATCAGTTAAAATTTTACCGTTTATAAAACTTAATTCATTGGTAACTCCCATTGATATTTGAAGTTCTAAATCATTATAGGTATCTATATCAACATCGTAAAAAACAGGCATGTTACTACCTGTAACAACTCGGGTAATATTATCACTGTAAAAACCAGCCAATCCTCTGTTGTTATTAAAAGTTCCGTTGTTTATTAAATCGGTATGAAAGCCTATTTTAGCATTGTCATGTAATTGTATAGTACCATAGTTTTGAAATGCAGCCTGTGCTGAGCATAGTAAACTTAGGCTTATTAAAAATAAGGTTATGATATGTTTTTTGTGTTTTATCATTTAACAACTAAAACTATATTAAATAAAGCAGATGTTGAAAGAGCTGGGTTAGAAGAGGTTATTGTCATGTTTCCATCGCTATCTATAGTAACTGAACCTATAAGCCCGGCACTGTTATCATAATAGGTTACATAATAATAAAATTCATCTCTATTGTATGAATGAATACTAGCAGGTGCGCCAGCACCAACAACTTGTGGAGTGTTAAATTGATTAAGGTATTGAATATAAAGATCTACTAGAGTTGTAGTCCCTAACTCAACATTTATTTCAATAGGAGGTAAGTAAATAGCTTTATCAGCTTTAGTAGGTGTTATCTGAACCCATGTGCCATCGTTGTATATAAAAACATCTTTATGGTTGCCTGAAGCAAGTGAAAATATAAAAACATCAGCTTCTAAAGGCGTATAGCCTACTGGAAATGTAAACGTAGCAGGTGTTCTTTCGGTTACATTTGTAGATTCTGTAACTGTATTACTGCCTCCACTAGTATTATCAATCCAATCAACACCAGTGGCTGTAGATGATAGTATTTGGCCAGCTGTTCCTGCATTGTTATTAATATCTAGTAAAGTACCATCTAATTCTAAATTTTCTCTAATCGTAACTTTTGTTACATTAGCTGTTTCATCGATGTTTATAGCTTCAATTCCGCCTGCACTAAAACTTAGTTCATCTGTAGCAGGCCTGTACATACCTGTATTAGTGTCATTATTAAAACGATAAGCAGGTTCTCCTGCATTACCATCTGAGTTTAACATTCCTGCAGACCTAATTGCACCAGTAACCTGAAGTTTATTTGTTGGTGTATTTGTTCCAATCCCAAATCGATTATTAGAATTGTTAAAAAAAAGTTGAGAATTGTTTTCTGTAGGTGTGCCATCGGTATTTGCAAAAAAAACAGATCCCGTAGTACCTGTATGGTTGCTATTACTAGTTAATGTTCTCCATTCAGTATTGTTACCATCCCAAATTTCTATAGAAGTAGGGTTAGGGTATACATCAAAATATATATCTCCAGTTACAACATCAGCATTTGCTGGTTTTGTTCCAGTAAACACACGTGTGTTTTTTATATTATTTATGGTTCCTTTATTGTCAATAACCTTAACCTCTTGGGCGAAAGATGTATTAACTAAACTTAATAATAAGATAAGGAGTGAGTATATATATTTTTTAGTTTGAGACATTTATACCATGTATATGTAAAAAAATTATAGGTTCATTGATAGAAGTTATAACAAAAAGTTGGTTGATTTTTCAACCAACTTTTCTTTAACTTTAATATAATTTATAATGAAAATTAATTATTTATAATATTGAACTTCTATAATATCACCTGCATATACAGCCCAAGCACCACCTACACTACCACTAGGGTCAAGTGTAACAGTACTAGCAGCTATTGTGTAATCTACACCTGCAATTAATTTAGCACCATTTCTATAAACCCATACTTTACTGTATTCAGGTAAAGGGATTTGAGCCCCAGCCATTGTTGGTGTGGCAGTTACTGCAGAAACATCATATGTAAGTTGATTATTAGCAGCAGTAAAATAAGTTTGACCACTGGTAATAAGATCGGTAACCAATAATTTTTTCATTTCTCCTGTAGCTTCGTCTCTCACAACTAAGGTATATCCAGTTGCATCATATGCCGTAGCAGCGGCATCAGCTGATGCATCAGCAGTACCAGTAATAGCAAATGTCTGACCATTAGTATCAATAATAGTACTTTCAGTTAAAGTACCTCCAAGTTGCCAAGTGGTAACAATACCTCCATCGGGTGCGTTATCTGTAAACATTGTAATACCGTTATTTGAAGTAAGAAACTTTTTTGTTCCTTTGTTATCAATAACTCTAACATGCCCTCCTTGAGCATCAGCTGCAGCTTCAGCTCCTTTTCCAAGAGAAGTAGTTGCACCTCCTGCAGTTTGTGCGTTTACTGCACCATAGCTCATAAAAGCGATTGCAGCGATTGCGATTTTAAATTTGTTTGTAATTTTGGTCATAATTAATTATTTTAAAGTTAATAATTGGTTTTAGTTAATAAAATTGTACGATTCTTATTTGATCCCCTAAGTAACAAGTTGCTTCAGGTTCAAGTTGTATGGTATTTATGTTTACGATAGTGAAATCTATCCGAACACCATTTCTGTATACATTAATTTTTTTAGCATCTTCAATACTTAAAGGCGGGCTAAACTGTACTTGTCCATCAAAGGCAGTAATTTCAGCTACTTCTTCATTAAATAATCTTGAAGAGGGTACTTTTCTTAAGGTACCATTTGTTCGGTTAACTGTAATTACGTCATCTGTAGTTAAGTCTCCATCTTCTAGACCTGTAATAGCAAGTGTGTTTGTTATATCGGTTTGAATAGTGGTTGGTTTTATTAATATACCACCCAATTGTATAGTGTTACTACTATCTATAAGTAATCCGTTATTTGCTGTTGGTATAATGTTTGAATTCACCCAATTTACACCATCGAAGGCATAAATATATCCAGTAGTATTATCTACATACACATCACCTGCTAAAGGATTTGCAGCGGTTGATGTATTTGGCGGCCCTGAGCCTCGCCTTGGGTTGTTGTCTATCGAAATCCAATTTGAACCGTCCCAGATACTAGTTAAATTGTTCTCTGAGTCGTTAATCCAAAAATCACCTATGTTATTATCTGTTGGTGCGGTGGTGTTTGTGGTAACTTTTATATTAGAGTTGCATAGGTTTTGCCAAAGTAGTCCATCAAATAAAAACACACAGTTTGCGTTTACATTAAACACTAATGCACCTCTAAGTGGAGACATCGCATTCATTTGTGCCTCTGACATACGAGTTATAACTAATGCTTGATTGGTGCTTTCTAATTCTAGAATAGAATTGGAGTGAATTAATGACGGATTATCACCTACCTTTATTTGGCCGTAAATAGTGCTGTTAATTAAAATAATAAAGAGTAAAAATAGTTTTGTCTTCATATAATTACTTGGGTGATTAGCTACACAATAATAACGAAAATTTTATTAAATAAAAATTTTATTTTGATAAATAAAAAATTCAAGCTGTTGTTATTTAGTGTTTTGGTCATTTTATCTAGGGGTGTAGGTGTTTTTTAGTTTCGAGATATATTTTTTTAATTCTAACATTTCATTAGCAAAAACTTTCGAACTTTTATAAGGAGTTCTAAACTCTTTATTGTTCGTGGTAGCTATTTCGTATATGCTTTTCCAGTGAGTTCTTATACATTTAAGAGCTTTGAAATAAGTATAGTTTTCAGCGTCATATATATGTGTAGGTTCTGCTAGAATACCGTTTATCTCAATAATTTTAAAATCACTACCATTTTCTAAAGCTGAAAAAGAATTGTATTTTAAATCGACTCTACCATAATACCATCCAGGAATTGCTATACTTAGTTTGTCGAAAGTTTTTATTAAACTTTCATTGATTAAGTGATTTCCATTTAAAAACTGTGTTCCTTTAGAGTGATTTCCGATTGCAGTTAGCCTTATGAGTTCTTTTTTTTGAGGGATTTTAGCTAGTTTTTCTTGATGAATTTCGGTAAATAATTCAATATATAACTTGGCTCTATCATCATTTAAAATTAGTTCTTTTAAAGAAGATTTTCCATCTCCTACGACAGATAGAAAACGCTTTAAAGTTAAAGAGCTAATGTGGCCTTTATTGTTTTGTGGATTACGATGGTAAAACACACCACATTCATTTTCAAAATCAAGAAATTCCTGAATAATGATATTGATTTTATATTTATTTAAGTATTCTTTTAAGTCAGTTTTAGAATATATTTTCTTCACCAATAAACCTCTAAAGCCAATGTCCGGTTTCGCTATTAAAGGAAACGTGATTTGTAGCTGTTGCATCTTAGCTAAAACACTATTAAAATCGTTATTAGGTGTTACTAATATCGATTTAGGTCTGTACTTTTCAGGAATTAGCATGGTAGTTTCGTACTTGCTTTCGGTGCCGTTTCCAGAGCTTTTTATGGCCGGATTTACAGCACTAAAAAAGGCAAGGTGTTTGGCTTTAAAAGCTAAATAAAAAGCATATGGTAAATTAGGAACATAAAACATAGCTGTTGGCCAGTGTTCCCATTTTGTAAGTTTCTGTATAGTAGAATTTTTTCTCAAGTTATTTTTGAAATAAATAATCTAAAAAAGCCTTTATTGTTTTAAAGCCGAAGTATACAGTAAATAAAATTAAAAAAGTACCTAAAGTTAATAATACATAAGCAATATAAGTTTCAGGTGCTTTTGTGTAAATTCTAAAAGCTTTAAAACCGAAACTTAATACAATAGGAGATAAGATTAATAGCCCTAATAGAAAAACAAATTTTCTTACAACGGTGTCAAATGTTTTTGTCTTATTCATTCGGATAGTTTTTAATTACAGTACGCACGTTTCCGTATTTTTTTAATAATTGACTAGCAGTTTTTTGGTCGATATTTAATTCGGATATTAACATTTTTTCACCCCTATCTACCAATTTTTTGTTTGATAATTGCATGTCAACCATTTTATTACCTTTTACTTTACCTAGTTGAATCATGGTGGCGGTAGATAACATGTTTAATACTAGTTTTTGAGCAGTACCAGCTTTCATACGTGAGCTTCCGGTTACAAATTCCGGACCAACGACAACTTCTATCGGAAATTTTGCTGTTAAAGCTACCGGACTGCCTTCGTTACAAGTAATACAGCCTGTAATGATGTTGTTTTCATTACATTTTTCTAAAGCAGCAATTACATAGGGAGTAGTACCTGAGGCAGCAATACCAATAACTACATCTTTATTTGATATGTTATGTTCTTGTAAATCTATCCAACCTTGGGTTGTTGAATCTTCGGCATTTTCTACGGCTTTTCTTATGGCGATATCTCCACCAGCAATAAGTCCGATAACCAATTCATGAGGAACCCCAAAAGTAGGAGGGCACTCACTAGCATCTAAAATACCTAATCGACCACTTGTACCAGCGCCAATATAAAATAATTTACCTCCTTCTTTTAATTTTGAAACTATTTGAATTGTTAGTTTTTCTATTTGAGGCAATGCTTTTTCTACAGCTAAAGGAACTGTTTTGTCTTCGATGTTAATGTTTGATAATAATTCAGAAATACTCATTTTTTCTAAATGATTATATTTTGAAGATTGCTCGGTTGTTTTTGTGAATTTCATATTTCAAATTTAGCAATAATAAAACAAAAAAAAGAAACAGCATGTGTTTCAAATTGTTATTAGTAGTGTTTTTATAGCACAAAAAAAGCAGGTGATTTATCACCTGCTTTTATAATATATAATTTAAAAAATTAAATACTTTGTAAAATAGTATTTAAAGTAACACTCGGTTTCATAATTGCATCAGCTAAATTATCTGTTGGTTCATAATAACCACCAATTAAAGCTTGCTTTCCTTGTACAGCGTTTAACTCATTAACAATAACAGTTTCGTTTGCTGCCATTTTATCTGCAATAGGAGCAAACTGCGCTTTTAAATCAGCATCTTTAGTTTGAGAAGCTAACGCTTGTGCCCAATACATTGCTAAGTAAAAATGAGAACCTCTATTATCTAATTCTCCAGTTCTTCTAGAAGGCCCTTTTCTGTTGTCTAACAATTTATCAGTAGCGTCATCTAAAGTTTCAGCTAATACTTTTGCTTTACTATTGCTATTCGTTTCACCTAAATGCTCTAAAGAAACGGCTAAAGCTAAAAATTCACCTAAAGAATCCCAACGTAAGTGGTTTTCGTTAACTAATTGCTCAACGTGTTTCGGAGCAGAACCTCCAGCACCAGTTTCAAATAAGCCACCACCATTCATTAATGGAACGATTGATAACATTTTTGCAGAGGTACCTAATTCTAAAATAGGAAATAAATCAGTTAAATAATCACGTAATACATTTCCGGTTACGGAAATAGTTTCTTCACCTTGTTTAACTCTTTCTAAAGTAAAAGTAGTTGCTTCAGGAATAGACATAATAAAAATATCTAAACCGTTAGTGTCGTGATCTGCCAAGTATTTTTCTACTTTTTTGATGATTTCAGCATCGTGAGCTCTGTTTTCATCTAACCAAAAAACAGCAGGTGCTTTAGTAGCTCTAGCTCTAGTAACAGCTAATTTAACCCAGTCTTGAATTGGTGCATCTTTTGTTTGACACATTCTCCAGATATCACCTTGTTCCACTTCGTGAGAAATTAAGGTTTTTCCGTTTGCATCAATTACATTAACTGTTCCGTTTGATGCGATTTCGAAAGTTTTATCATGTGATCCATATTCTTCAGCTTTTTGAGCCATTAAACCAACATTAGGAACTGTTCCCATTGTGGTAGGATCGAACGCACCGTTTTCTTTACAGAAATCTATAGTAGCTTGGTATAATGAGGCGTAAGAACTATCAGGAATTACTGCTTTTGTGTCTTGTTGTTTTCCTGCTTTGTTCCACATTTGTCCCGATGTGCGAATCATTGCTGGCATAGATGCATCAATAATAACATCCGAAGGTACGTGTAAGTTGGTAATTCCTTTATCAGAATTTACCATTGCAACATCAGGATTGTTTGCATAAATAGCTTCAATATCTGCTAAAATCGTTGCTTTTTTATCTGCTGATAACGCTTCTAGGTTACTTAGTAAGTTACCGAATCCGTTATTTACATCAACTCCAATTTCTTCGAAAGTAGCGTTGTGTTTAGCAAATAAGTCTTTAAAGAAAACACGAACTGCATGTCCAAAAATGATAGGGTCAGAAACCTTCATCATGGTTGCTTTCATATGTAATGAAAATAACAATCCTTTTTCTTTCGTATCTGCAATTTGCTCTGCTAAAAAGGCTAATAAAGCTTTTTTATTCATTACAGATCCGTCTATAACTTCACCATCTAATAAAGAAACTTTTTCTTTTAAAGTAGTTTTTGTTCCGTTAGCATCAGTATGTACAATTTTTACATCAGTAGCATTTTTTAGAGTAACTGATTTTTCAGTGTGTGCAAAATCTCCGCTAGTCATTGTTGCAACATGCGTTTCTGAGCTAGGGCTCCAAGCTCCCATTGAATGCGGATTCTTTTTTGCGTAGTTTTTTACTGCTTTTGGTGCTCTACGATCTGAGTTTCCTTCACGTAAAACAGGATTTACTGCAGATCCTTTAATTTTATTATAACGTACTAAAATTGCTTTTTCTTCTTCAGAGTTAGCTTCTTCAGGGAAATCTGGCAAAGCATATCCTAAAGCTTGTAATTCTTTGATAGCTGCTTTTAATTGAGGTACAGAAGCAGAAATATTAGGTAATTTAATAATGTTTGCTTCTGGTCTTTTAGCTAAATCACCTAAAAAGGTTAAAGCATCCTCTACTTGTTGCTCTTTCGTAAGGAAATCTGAGAAATTAGCAAGAATACGTCCTGCAAGAGAAATATCTTTTGTTTCTATTTCTATATTAGATGATTTTGTAAAAGCTTTTACAATCGGTAAAAACGAACGTGTAGCTAATGCTGGAGCTTCATCCGTTTTAGTGTACATGATTTTAGCAGTTTTGCTCATATATTAGTTGTTTTAAGGTGGTATTATTAAAAATACACACAGTAATCATTAATTTTATTTTTGAAGTATTGCAAATTTAAGAATTACAGATGAGTTTTTACATGGTAAAACGTTATTAATTAGGGTGTTTTATTATGGATTTGATAAAAAAAAGGAAGATTTAGTAGGTTGTTTTTCTTAAAAGTAAAAGCCATATTAAACAATTTCTTGTAATAACATGGCTTTCTTTAAAATAGTAGTTGTATTGATATGTATTGCTGTGCTTACCAAATAGAACAATGTTCTATGCTTCTCTTTATGAAAAGACTACTTTCCTATTTTAAATCGAAACATATCTTTAAAATTATGTTTCATTATTTTTAATTTTTTATGCTGTCATCAATAATGTCTAATAAATCGTTGTAATTTATAAAAACAACTTATATTATATTCAATTAGATAATCAAACTAAAAATGTTTAAAAATAATATATAAAGAACATTTCTTTAACGAGTTTATAGTAGCGATTATTAAGCTATGAACTAATACTAGCTATTAATATAAACTCTATTGTAAAAATACATACTTATATCTTACTATAATAATTTTTAATAATTTAGATATCAACACTATATGAACTGAAGTTGTTAACAATTGTGAATAAAAAAAGCGTTGTGAAAATCACAACGCTTTTTTATAAATCGAATTAAGAAGTAAATCTTAACCTCTTCTTTCTTTAATTCTTGCTTTCTTACCAGTAAGACCTCTAAAGTAAAAGATACGTGCTCTACGTACAATACCTTTTTTGTTTACTTCTATTTTTTGAATAGCAGGTAAGTTTACAGGGAAGATACGTTCAACTCCTACAGTACCAGACATCTTTCTGATTGTAAAAGTTTCAGAAGCACCAACACCTCTTTTTTGGATTACTACTCCTCTAAAGAACTGCGTACGTACTTTTTCACCTTCTCTAATTTCGTAATACACTGTAAGTGTGTCTCCAGCCGAAAATTCTGGTAATTCATTTCTTGTTACAAACTCGTCTTGAACAAATTTAACTAAATCCATTGTAATGATATTTATATGATTTTATAAAACAACATTCACGATATCTTCGTCAGAGGTTAATTTATGGCTGCAAAATTAATTAAAATATTATAAAATACGAACTTTTGTTTCATAATATTTTTCACTTTATAAAACAGCTTTACAATTAATTATTTTTGGAACTAAACAGATAGATGTTTTTCTTTTTATTACTAGCTATTAAATTGTAATTAAGGTTGCTGACTATGTTTGTTTTTTTTAAATTCTTTTTTGATATTATTAGATAAAACGGGATCTCACTTTTTGAAATAGTCTCTAATTCTTTTACTTTTATAGATTTAACCTTTCCTTTAGAATAAAACTGACTAGAGTAGCTTTTTGTTTTGTAATGATAAATCTGAATATCTTTTTTGCAAGAATCCTGAATGAAATATTTATCAGAATTTGCATATGTTTCCATATTATTATTTATCAAACCAAAACTATAAACCAAAATAGTTGCAATAGGTACGATTAAACTAATTGTTATTATTGCTGTTTTTTGTTTGATGTCTTTCCAAAAATGAACAGCTAAAAGTGCAATCGGAATTAATATAGGTAATATGTATGGGTGAATTAAACTTTTAGAAACGGTGAAGAACAGTGGTGTCCAGATAAGCCAAGCACTTAAAAATAATACCCATTTGTTAGAAAATAATTCTGTGCGGTTTTTCCATAGTTTGCCAATGATTACTTGAACCCAAGGTAAGGCAAACAATAAAAGGAAAATCCAAATCATTCCTAAAGGTTGTTGTTTCGGAAAACCATATTTATCACCAGACCAACTACTATCAAAAAATCGACTAAAGTGCTCACCAACGATAAAATAATCGATAAACCCAGGTGTTTTTTGTTCTGCTAAATAATACCAGGGAATTGCAATTAGTGCCATTATTAGTATTCCTAAGAGATAAGGAAATGTTTTAAATACTTTTTTAAATGATTTTGAAATTAGCGTCCACATAAAAATAGGAGGCAAGGTTAAAATAAAAATAATAGGTCCTTTGGCTAATAATCCTAATCCGAAACCAACAAAAATTAAATATTTCCAAATAGGTTTTTCTGGATGATGTATGGCTTCCCAAAAAGAAAGCATTACTAAGGCTACACAAAAAGCTAAAGAAGTATCAGTAGAAACTACGCCGGCATGAATTAAAAATTCAGGAATAGTAAGTGCTATAAATCCTGGTAAAAAAAACGAAAGATTTTCTCTTTTGGCATATTTACCAATTAAGAATATTAGTAAAATACTTAATAATAAGTATGGCAACCTTACAGTAAACTCAGAAACTCCGAAAATATCAAAACTTAAAGCAGATAACCAAGTAGAAAGTGGTGGTTTTGCCCAAAACGGAACTCCGTAATCTATTTGCGGTGTTATGTAGTCGTTTGTTTCTGCCATTATTCTGGCAATCTCTGCATAACGAGCTTCTGTTTTATCCATTAATGGAACTACAGCGTTTAAAAAACCTCTCCATAGTATTAAGAGAAGTACAGTGATGGCAAAAAAGTTTTTCTTATTGATTAGGTTACGCATTTATTTAAGATTTGTATCGTTTTTTTATAGAAAGTAAATCAAACCAAAGTTTAAAGAAATAAGTCATTTTTACACGACTATCGTCAGCATCAATCCAAGATTTTAAAGGGATTTCTCTAGCGATATTTTTCATGTTTTCTTTTTTGAAAATGAAAATTAAACGGTGAAAAATTTCTACATCAAATAGCCATTTCGAAATAAAATCTTCTTTGAAAACTTTTGAAGCGATTTCTTTATTGAAAATTTTACATCCGCATTGTGTATCATAAACCTTTAAATCTAATTGTTTAGATATTAAAGTGGCAATAAATCTACCGATAAAAAAACGATATTGTTTACGCTGAATATCAGTATCTATTTTTGCAATCCTAGATCCGAAAGCAAATTGAACTGTTGTATTTATTTCTTTACTTATACTTTGGCACTCCTCTAAGGTAGTTGCTAAATCAGCATCTAAATAAGCAATTTTTAAAAAGGAATTATTTGCTTCACAGAAATTAAAACCAGCTTTAACAGCACCTGCTTTTCCTACATTTTGAGCTAAAGAAAGTAGTTTTATGTTTTTAGGATATACAGTAATTAATTTCTCTATAACGTCATCAGTTTTATCCGAAGAACCATCGTTTACAAAAAATAACAGCACACCAGGAGTTGTATTTAAAAACTGTTTAAACTGATTTATAGGTAATCGATTTTCCTCATTATAACAAGGAATAACAATAATTAAATCGTGATGTGGTTTTTGATTAATCATCTAATAAATCGGGTCTTATATTCTTAGTGTGTTGGTACGCTTTTTCATTTCTCCATTCATCAATTTTTGGAAAATTACCCGATAATAATACTTCCGGAACTTTCATTCCATCATATTCTGCAGGTCTTGTATAAACTGGCGGAGATAATAAGTCGTCTTGAAAAGAATCTGTTAAAGCAGATTGCTCATCACCTAAAACACCCGGAATTAAACGAACAACAGCATCACATAAAATTGCTGCGGCCAATTCGCCACCTGTTAAAACATAATCGCCAATAGAAATTTCTTTCGTAATAAATCGATCTCTAACACGCTGATCTACTCCTTTATAGTGCCCTGTTAAAATAATAATATTTTCT
The DNA here is from genome assembly GCF_057002845.1 of Tenacibaculum sp. SM2510. Classification (NCBI taxonomy): domain Bacteria; kingdom Pseudomonadati; phylum Bacteroidota; class Flavobacteriia; order Flavobacteriales; family Flavobacteriaceae; genus Tenacibaculum; species Tenacibaculum sp. SM2510. Next base: position 799,547 of record NZ_CP192703.1, on the reverse strand, counting down.
TTTAACGAAAGTGTATTTGCGGTAGATTGATTTAACGTTTTAGCATCAGGAGTCATATAAATAATCTCATCATACGCTCTTTCTGATTGTAATTTAGAAATACAATTATCAATCGGTTCGATCATTAAAACCATACCAGCGCCACCACCAAATTGGGTGTCGTCTAGTTTTTTGTAAGAACCGATTCCGTAATCACGTAAATTGTGAAAATGGATTTCAGCTAAACCTTTATCAATGGCGCGTTTCATCATAGAATGTTCAAACGGGCTTTTTAGTAAATCTGGTGCTAGGGTAATAATATCTATTCGCATAATGGCAAAGATATATTTTTTAAAGGATACTTAAGATGGAAATATTTTTTTGAATTTCTTCGGAAGTTCTTTTGTTTCGTTAATTGTTTCTTTCGTAAACGGATGGTCAAACTTTAAAGCAGATGCGTGTAAATACAATCCTTTTCCGTTTAAAATTAGTCCGTCTATAAAGTGTTCTTTATCACCTAATATCGGATTTTTAATAGCTAATAGATGTTTTCTTAATTGATGTTTTCTGCCTGTTTTTGGTGTTAATTCAACTAAATTTAAATTATTAAAACGCTCAGAAATAACGGTTTTTAAAACTTGATAAGAAGTAAATGCAGCTTTTGCATCAATAGGGGAATTAATTTCTCCTTTTTCTTCCATCTTACCTATAGTTATGGCATGATATGTTTTTTGAATTTGCTTATTTTTAAATAACTGATTCAAAGCAATAATACTTGAGCTAGTTTTTCCGATTAGTAATAATCCACTTGTCGGGTAATCTAATCGATGCACAGGTCTTGGTCGTACAGCGTCAAAAAGAGTACTTTTTGTTATGTTTTGCAGCAAAGCATTATCTATCGTTGCAAATGAGTTTCCGCTAACTAAAATTCCCGAAGGTTTATAAATTACGGCTAAATAATCATCTTCAAAAAGAATATCTAAGTCAAACTCAAATTGTTTAAACGTAGTATCGTTTACTTTTTTATATAATTCGATAAGTTCATTACCATTTATAAATAGGGCAGTAGTGGCAATTTTACCATCTACTAAAATCAATTCTTTTTTAATTGCTTTTTTTAAACCAGATTTAGTCGGAATTGTTTTAAAAATACCAACTCCGTATTCTTGTAATCGAAGCGATTTTTCTAACGTCGGAACCTCATGTGTTTCTGATACAGTCATTGTTTTTTGAAAATCCTTTTTCTTAGTATGATTCTAAATTTACTTTAATATTTTTGAACTTTATATGAATCACTCATTATGTGAACCTGAAACAAGTTCAGGTTGCCGAAACTGGTTGGTAATTGTCATTAAATACCTTGTTCATTATTTAGCAAACAATTGCGACATGTCTTTAAAGGCTTTAAATTCTAAAGCATTATTTTCTGGATCATTAAAAAACATCGTTGCTTGTTCGCCAACCAATCCTTTAAAGCGAATAGTTGGAGCTATAATAAACTTGGTGTTATTCGTTTTTAATCTTTCAGAAAGTGCTATCCAATCATTCCATTTTAAAACAACTCCAAAATGCGGAACAGGAACATCGTGCCCGTCTACAGGATTTGTAATTGAATTTGTTGGTTGATAACCTTCTTTTTGATGTATAACTAATTGATGTCCGAAGAAATTAAAATCTACCCAATGATCAGAGCTTCTACCTTCTTCACATTGTAAAATATCTCTATAAAAAGTTCTGCTCTTTTCTAAGTTTTGAACAGGAATTGCTATGTGAAATGGTTGTATTTGCATTAGTTTTAAAGTTGATATTTCTCGACTTCGCTCGAAATGACATTCATTATTTTTTCATTTTTACTAACTACTAACTACTAACTACTAACTACTAACTACTCATTAAAATCCTTCAGCTTTATCATCACCTCTAGGGTCCGCGCCACCTTCTAAATTCCCGTTAGGTAATACTAAAATCCCGGCTACTTTACCAATAACAGGACTGTCTTCTTCATTTAAAAGATATCCTAATTTTTGTAAATTTTGTTTAACAGTTGTATCGAATTTATTAGGTTCCATCATAATAACATCAGGCAACCATTGATGGTGAAATCGTGGTTGATTAACAGCTTCTTGCATGCCCATTTTAAATTCGTGTACATTTAAAATAGCTTGTAATACAGAAGTTATAATGGTAGATCCGCCAGGCGTACCAACAACCATCCATAGTTTACCGTTTTTTTCAACAATAGTTGGTGTCATTGAACTTAACATGCGTTTTTCTGGAGCAATTTCATTTGCTTTTGCACCAATTAATCCAAACATATTTGGTTCACCAGGTTTGCTGCTAAAATCATCCATTTCATTATTTAAAAAGAAACCTAAATCGGCACAATATAATTTAGAGCCATAGGCACCATTAATTGTAGTGGTTACAGAAACGGCATTTCCAAATTTATCAACAATAGAGTAATGCGTTGTTTCATCACTTTCTGTCATTTGAACATCACCATGAGAAACATCATCAGAAGAAGTTGCTTTATCAAAAGAGAAATCTCTCATTCTGTATTTGGTATATCTTTTACTCGTTAAAGTATCTAGCAGTATATGAACAAAATCAGGGTCTCCTAAAAAGAAACTTCTGTCGGCATATGCACGTCTTTCGGCTTCTGTAATAACCTGAATCGTTTTTGTAGAGTTATGGCCAAACTTATCTAATTCATAAGGTTCAATAGCATTCATTATTTGTGCCAAACAAACGCCGCCGCTAGATGGAGGCGACATAGAAATTACACGTAAGTCATCATATTTAAAGGTAACTGGAGTTCGCCATTTAGCTTCGTATTTCGCCAAATCTTCTTCAGTCATAATTCCGCCATTGGCTTGCATAAACCTCACCAAACGTTTTGCTGTTTCACCTTTGTAAAATTCATTCCTACCATTTACTAAAATGCGCTCTAAAGTTGCTGCTAGCGCAGGATATTTAATAGTGTCGTTCTTTTTCCAAGGTTTATTAAAAAGAATCGTGTCTTTATTTGCTTTTAAGAATGAAGGTTGGTGTTTTTTTATGCGATTTTCTTGTTTTTGCGTAACGATAACGCCTTTTTTAGCCAAAGCAATAACCGGCATCAAAATATCAGCAATAGGTAAAATTCCAAATTTTTTATGAGCAGCGAAAACTCCGGCAACTGTACCAGGGATTCCAACAGCCATCGCGCCAAGTGTGCTTTTGTTTTTAACAACATTACCAAGACTGTCTAAAAACATGTTTTTAGCAGCCGCGAGTGGTGCTTTTTCACGATAATCTAACGCGCCAATTTCTCCTGTGTTTTTACGATATACCATAAATCCGCCACCGCCAATATTACCTGCATACGGATATGCTACCGCTAAAGATAGCTCTGTGGCTGCCATTGCATCGAAAGCATTTCCCCCTTTTTTAAGAATATCAGCTCCGATTTTTGAAGCTTCTTCTCTAGCAGAAACAACCATTGCTTTGGTTGTAACTAATCCGATAATTTTCTCTTTAGGAAGTGTCTTTTTACAACTTAATATAGTTGCTGAAAAGAATATAAATAAGAATATGTTTTTCATGATTTTAAGTTGTAATGTTGATTTTTGAATTGCAATACTCACGTAAATCTTCAAAGAATAAGGTAAAGTCTTCTTCAAATAATTGATAGTGAATTAATAAATCTTCAGAAGCTAAATTCATTTGAGAGATTCCTTTAGTTCTTTTGTTTATGCCGTTTAAAACTTCTTGAATTCCTTTTGCAAATTGATAGTTATATAGCCAATTGTATTTGGTTAAAAAGGGAAGTATTTCTTGTGTTTTTTCGGGAAGAATATCAAAATTTTCTTCTAAAAGTTTATAAACAGATTTCACATAAATACCCAAAGGAATTTCAGAGTAAGTACTCCAATTTTTGGCTAAAAAATGATCGAAAAAAATATCGATAATTACACCATCATAATGACGATAACGTTCATGTAATCGTCTTTTGCTTTTTCTAACAATAGGGTGTGCGTCTGTAAAAGTATCTATTTGACGGTGTAAAAGAATCCCTTTTTTTATTTCTTCTTTAAAATGAGAAAATTTATTTCCTTTAATATGATCAGCAATAAAATTACCAATCATTAAGTCTGTATTATTCCCAGATAAATATAAATGTGCTAAAAAATTCATTTGATAAAAGTAAACAAAAAACCACAACTTGTAAGTTGTGGTTTTAGTATTTATTTTAATATAACTTATTAATTTTTACTAGGAATGTTTTTTAAAACCGCTAATAAAAATTTCCAATATTTTTGAGTAGATGAAATTTGTGCACGTTCATCAGGTGAGTGAGGTCCTCTAATGTTTGGTCCAAAAGAAACCATATCCATTTTTGGGTAATTCTGACCTAAAAGACCGCATTCTAAACCTGCATGACAAGCAGCCACATTCGGTTTTTCATGATGTAAATCTTCATATAGTTTTGCAACCATTTTTAAGATTTCAGAATCTAAATTCGGCAACCAGCCAGGGTATGTTCCAGAAAATTCAACATCAAAACCTGCTAATTCAAACGCTGAACGTAACGAATTTGCTAAGTCCCATTTATTGCTATCAGAAGAAGAACGTGTTAAACATCCTATTTTAATTTTTCCTTCTTTTACTATAACTCTAGCGATATTGTTAGAAGTTTCAACTAAACCTTCAATATCCGGACTCATACGATACACACCATTTAAAGCTGTATATATTGATTTTATCAATCCTTCTTGAACACCTAAATCCATTACTTTTTTAGGAGTTTCTATAGTTTTTAATTCGATTGATAAATTTGGTTCAAGTAAAGAAAATTCAGCTTTAATACTGTTGATTAATTCTTGAATTTCGGATAAGAATGGCTCTTTAGAGACAGTATCTATAACTACAGTAGAAAAGCTTTCGCGAGGTATTGCATTACGTAAACTACCACCATTTATTTCAGCAACACGTAATCCGAAGTTTGTAAAACCATCAAATAATAAACGATTCATTATTTTATTGGCATTTCCTAAGCCTTTATGGATATCCATTCCTGAATGTCCTCCATTTAAACCTGTAATAGAAATCTCAAAAGCAGTGGTATTATCAGGAGTAGTTTCTTCATTGTATGTTCTTGTTGCAGTAACATCTACACCACCAGCACAACCCATGCTAATTTCATCATCATCTTCTGTATCTAGGTTTAATAAAATCTCACCTTCTAAAATTCCGCCTTCTAATCCCATTGCACCAGTCATACCTGTTTCTTCATCAATAGTAAACAAGGCTTCAACAGCAGGATGTGCAATATCAGTAGACTCTAAAATAGCCATAATCGACGCTACACCTAAACCATTATCAGCACCTAAGGTAGTTCCGTCTGCTTTTACCCAATCACCATCAATAAACATTTTAATTCCTTCTGTATCAAAATCGAAAACAGTATCAGAATTTTTTTGATGTACCATATCTAGGTGACTCTGCATCACAATCATTTTACGATTTTCCATTCCAGAAGAAGCTGGTTTGCGAATAATTACGTTACCAACCTTATCAACCATCGTTTCAAGATTAAGGCTTTTACCAAAATCAACCATAAATTGAATAACTCTTTCTTCTTTTTTTGATGGACGAGGTACTGCGTTTAAAAGCGCAAAATTCTTCCAAATTGCTTTAGGTTCTAAGTTTTTTATATCTGAATTCATTGTAAAATGTTTGTTTAAATTTAAAGTACAAATATACTTTTTTAAAGTGATATATGTTAGTGTGCTGTGTTTGAAAAATTGTAAATTCGCGGCATGGATTTTTCATCAAAATTATTAGAAAGAGCGGTAGATGAAGTGAGTAGATTACCCGGTATTGGTAAACGAACAGCACTTCGTTTGGTATTGCATTTATTAAAACAGCCTACAGAGAATACAAAGTATTTAACGGCTGCTTTAACAGACTTGCGAACTGATGTAAAATCTTGTAATAAATGCCATAATATTTCAGATACTGTTTTGTGTGAAATTTGTAATAACCCAAATAGAAATGCTGAATTAGTATGTGTTGTAGAAGATATTCGTGATGTAATGGCTATTGAAAATACAGCTCAGTTTAGAGGTGTGTATCATGTATTAGGTGGGAAAATTTCTCCTATCGAAGGAATTGGACCACAAAACTTACAAATAGAATCTTTAGTTAATAAAGTAAAAGAAGGGAATATTAAGGAATTAATTTTTGCTTTAAGCTCTACTATGGAGGGTGATACAACGAATTTTTATATTTACAAGCAAATTGAGGAATGCAATATACAAACCTCTACAATTGCACGAGGAATTTCGGTTGGTGATGAATTAGAATATGCTGATGAAGTTACGCTTGGTAGAAGTATTGTTAATAGAATACCTTTTGAGCAATCTATAAAAGGGTAGAAAAAAGGCGAAGTTTTAAAACTTCACCTTTTTTTATATTTAATATGGAAAAAGTAAATATTTACTTTCTTTTATATGTTGAAGTATAAATTGTAATAACACCGTCAAAATCATCTGTTTCAGAAATAACAAAAGTATTGTCGTTATCCTTAAAAGTTAAGTTAGATATTTCCTCAGCTTCTCTAGTCGTAGTTATTCCATAGCTACCGTTCCCTTTATTTGTCCAAGTACCAGTTGTCGTTCCTTCATTAACACAATCAGTTCCATCAAAGAAAAATGATTCAATATTTAACTTTCCATTTTCAAGAATATTTATGCTTCTTTTTCTTTCGCAGGTTGTTGTTTCTTCAGTATTCGTAACACCATCAATAATTTCGCTTTGAGAAAAAGGATACCAGCTGCCAACAAAAGGGTCAAGGTTATCATTATTGTCAGAACAAGAAAATAAGGTAAATACAGCAATAGATAAGATAAGTAATTTTTTCATCATTTTTTTTTTAGAATTAAGCCGCAATGATACTAATAATAATTTATTATTCAGTAATTTATCTTTATATATGGTTTTTTTATAGCTCTAATTCTTCATCCTTTTCAATCAATTCTTTTTCAAATTTATCCCACGATTTTTTTGCTCTTACTTTTTTGTAAAAACGAATTCCGATCATCAATAAAACGCCAAAAAGAACAATACCTACAACTCCCCAAATCCAATTAATAGCACTTTTTAAAACGACTAAAAATACTACGGCAAACAAAATTACGGTTGGCGCTTCGTTAAATATTCTTAGTTTTGTTGGTGAGTAGTTAATTTTATTCCGTTGTAATTCTTTATATATTTTGTGGCAAAATCCGTGGTAAAAATATAAAGCTAAAACAAATGCTAGCTTTACATGCATCCAAGGCATTTGAAAATAAGCAGGGTTTTTATAAAGCATCCAAAAAGCAAAAAAACTAGCTAAAACTAAAGAAGGCCATGTGATAATATACCACAAGCGTTTTGTCATTAATTTATACTGCGTTTGCAAAATAGTTTTAGCGGGTTCGTCTTTTGTTTCGGCTTCTACATGGTAAATAAATAAGCGACCAATATAAAATAAACCAGCAAACCAAGTAACTACAAAAATAATATGTAATGCTTTTACGTATAAAAAATCCATTTTTTCTATTTAAATTTATTAACTGTTATAGTTTAGAGACAGATCAAAAACTAATTAAACAAAGTTCTCGATACAGTTTTTTGTTCCTCAAAAATTTACTCGAACTGACATTCGTTTTTATTTAAAAAAATGCTCTAAATGATAATTATATGTCACTTCGAGCGCAGTCGAGAAGTTTTTAGATCTCGACTGCGCTCGACCAAACAACTTATATTTTCTACTAACTACTAGTTAAAAATTATTAATCCATCCGGCTAAAACACTTACCCATTCATCATTGTCGTTAATACACGGCACCGTGTAAAATTCTTCTCCACCGGCTTCTAAAAACTCATGTTTTCCTTCCATGGCAATTTCTTCTAATGTTTCTAAGCAATCAGAAACAAAAGCAGGAGTAGCAATGGCTAATTTTTTAACTCCGTCTTTTTCAGCTTTTTTCACAATCGTTCTATCAGTATAAGGTTGTAACCAAGGGTCTACACCTAAACGAGATTGAAAAGAAGTAGATACCGTATTTTCATCCAAACCTAATGCTGAAATCACATTTTTTGTTGTTTGATAACATTGGTGGCGGTAACAAAACTCATGTGCTTTTGATGGTGTGTTGCAACAGCTACCATCTATCTTACAATGACTTTTTGTAATGTCTGATTTACCAATGTGGCGTTCAGGAACTCCGTGGTAAGAGAATAATAAGTGGTCATAATCTTTATCAGCTAAATAATCTTTAATACTATTTGATAAAGCTTTAATATATTCAGGCTTATTATAAAACGCAGGAACATATGTTATTTTCATTTCAGGAAAGAACTCTTTGCGAATTTTTTCTGCTAAAACGACAATAGTTTCGGTAGTTGCCATTGCAAACTGAGGGTAAAGCGGAACTAACATAACTTCTGTAACGCCTTTATCATGTAATTCTTGTAGTCCTTTTTTTATGGTCATTGTACCATAGCGCATTGCTAATGCAACCGGAAGCTCAGTTTTTTGTTGCACTTTTTTTTGTAAGCGTTGAGAAAGTACAATTAAAGGAGAACCTTCTTTCCACCAAATTTTTTTATAAGCAGCGGCAGATTTTTTAGGCCTCGTATTTAAAATAATTCCTTTCACTAAAAACGAACGAAACCAATAAGGAACATCAATAACGCGTTCGTCCATTAAAAACTCTCCTAAATATTTTTTCACATCCTTAGGACCTGTGCTTTCTGGTGATCCTAGGTTTACTAATAAAGCTCCTTTCATTTTTTTAGAATTTATTTCAGTATCTATTTTATCTGTCATTGCGAGTAAAACGTTGTAATCTTAAGTTAAAGATTACTTCACTATGTTCGTAATGACGTTCTTTTTATTTAACTGGTTTGTTGTTTCATATAAAGCAATACTTAAACTGTGTATCACATTCATAGATGAGTTGCGGCCGTACATTGGTATTCCAACAGTTGCGTCTAACAAATCAATATTTTCAATTCCATTTCTTTCGCTACCCAAAAGTAAAACTATTTTTTCTGTTGCTGTGAAATCAAAATCCTGAATATTTATACTATCATCAGTAATTTCAATACCAATAATAGTATTTCCTTCTTTTTTTAGTTGATTTATTAGCAAGTTGAAATCACTGTAAGTAGCGTGTTCAATTTGATTTATGGTGTTTCTAGCAGTACGAGATACATTTCTGTTCTTTACAGAAGGCGAACTATCATGTAAAAATATTTTTTGAACACCAAAGCTTTCAGAAATACGAAAACACATACCAATATTCTCGGGAGTTCTTATAGCGTCGCAAACAATAGTTATAGGAAACAGTTGTTGTTTGTTTTCGATGTCGTAATGTGTAAGTTGTTTCATTTAGTTGTTTTGTAAGCTCATTACATATTGTTTTGGTGTGGTGCCAAACTTCTTTTTAAAGGCTGCTATAAAATGGCTAGAAGTGCTGTAGCCAACTTGCAAGCCAACTTCGTTTACATTGTATTGGTTGCTTTCTAAAAGTTTACGAGCATGTTCCATCTTGTAATCAAACAGAAAACTGTAAACAGTGTCACCATATATTTGCTTAAAACCTTCTTTTAATTTCTTTAAGTTTAAACCAACTTCGTTTGCTAATTCTTGCAATGTTGGTGGTTCGCTCATTCTTGAGATAATAATGTCTTTAGCTTGCCTGATTTTTAAAATTTCACGATCATCAACTAAAAACGGACAGTATTCATTTTCTGTATTTTCGCCAGTATCAAAATGAAGACTAAGTAACTCGTATGTTTTACCTTTAATATAAAGGTCTTTCATTGAGCTATGATTTTGTGCTGTTAAAATTTGCTGCAATACCATTAAGGTATTCGAACTTATTTCTGTATTGTCATAATATTTTTTATTCTTGTTATCATCACTCAAAAAAGGAATATAACTAGCTTCTTTCGAAAACAAAGCATGAAATTTTTCGATAGTTATTAAAACAGACACCAAAGATGTTTTTGGTAAAATCTCTAAGTTTATTGGTAAGTTTTGCTGCGGATTGTATAAAAATATAGCGTGTTTATCTAATACATTAAAAGTATAGCTGTTTTCATTAAAATGGAACTTACAATTTCCTTTTACACAATAATGTAGCTGTATATAAGAGTTATCGATGTCTCTTTTATAGACTTCTGTTTTGTTAGAGTTATTTTGAAATTTTAAGACAAAAAAACCTTTTTCTAACAATACTTCTCTAAACGTACTTTCTGCGATGTTTTTTGACATAGATCAAAATATATTTAAAAACAATTTATTTAGAACGACTCTAAATTGAAATGCTACCAATAGTGGGTTTCATTGCAAAAATACACTTTATCTGTGTTTTAGAGATGTTTTTAGTTTAAAAAACTGATAACGACATTAAAAGTTCTTTCAGCGACATTTTTTTATATTTAATCTTTATATTTTTGACCCACCTTATTGAAGAAGACTGAATGACAGCAGATACACATAATAAGAATTTATATAACATAGGTGTTAGTTACAAAAAGGCTGATGCTACTATTAGAGGTAAGTTTAGTATTTCTAAGGAAAATCAAATACAACTTTTAGAAGAAGCAAGGCAAAACGGTGTTGATGGTATTTTTGTGTTATCAACTTGTAATAGAACAGAAATTACTGGTTTTGCAGAACACCCTTTTCAATTAATTAGTATGCTTTGTAAGTATTCAAACGGAGCGGTAGAGGAGTTTGCAGAAGTTTCTAATGTATATAAAAACAACGAAGCTATTACGCACCTTTTTAGGATGGGTACTGGTTTAGATAGCCAAATTTTAGGAGATTACGAAATTGTAGGCCAATTGCGCCAAGCGTTTAAATTAGCAAAAGAAGTAGGAACTACCAATGCATATTTCGAGCGTTTGTTAAATCATGTAATGCAGGCAAGTAAGCGTGTAAAGAATGAAACAAAGTTAAGTTCAGGAACTACATCGGTTTCTTATGCCGCAGTTCAATACATCATTAAAAATTCGCCAAATTATAATTCGAAAAATATTTTAGTTTTCGGATTGGGTAAAATGGGGAAACACACTTGCAAGAACTTAGCTGAATATACTCAAAATAAAACAGTAAGTTTAATTAATAGAACCGAAGAAAAAGCGGAAGAGTTTGTAAAAGAACATCCATCAATAAAAAAAGTTAAATATAATAATTTAACGAAAGAAGTAGCAAATACAGATGTTTTGATTGTTTCTACAGGTGCTTCTGAAGCGACTATCAAAAGAGAACATATTTTAACGACTAAAGAATTGCTAATTTTAGATTTATCGATGCCGGCAAATGTTTCGAAAGAAGTAGCAGATTTAGAAAATGTTACGCTGATAAATGTTGATGAGTTATCTAAAATTACAGATGAAACATTAGCAATTCGTCAGCAAGAAATACCTACAGCCGAAGCTATTATAGAAACTCATAAAGAAGAGTTTGGAGAATGGCTGCATCATAGAAAATTTACCCCAGCTATTACTGCGTTAAAAGAATCGTTAAAAACAATTCAACAAGACGAAATAGCTTTTCATAAGAAAAAAATAAAAGACTTTGATGAATCTCAGGCAGAAGTAATTACGTCGAGATTTATTCAAAAAATAACTACACAATTTGTAAAACACTTAAAAGCTGAAGAAACTTCTGTAAGTAATAGTATAGAGGTAATGGCTAAAGTATTTGGTGCAAATTTAGAAACTATCCATGCAGAAGACAATTAGAATAGGTACACGTGATAGCCAATTGGCTATGTGGCAAGCAAACAAAGTTCGTAAAGAACTAGAAGAATTAGAGTATAAATGTGAAATAGTGCCGATTAAATCTGCTGGAGATCTTGTTTTAGACAAGCCTTTGTATGAATTAGGATTCACAGGAATTTTTACTAAAAATTTAGATATCGCAATGTTAAATGGCGATATTGATGTTGCAGTACATTCTTTAAAAGATGTTCCAACGGTTTTACCTGAAGGGATTATTCAAGCAGCTGTTTTAAAACGTGCCAATTACAACGACATCTTAGTTTTAAAAGACAACGAAGAGTTTTTTGGTCAGCCTAATGGTGTAATTGCAACAGGTAGTTTACGAAGAAAAGCACAGTGGTTAAATCGCTATCCTACGCATGAAGTTGTTGGTTTACGAGGAAACGTAAATACGCGCTTAGAAAAGTTAGAAAATAGCGAATGGGACGGTGCAATTTTTGCAGCAGCTGGTTTAGAGAGATTAGGAAAAAGACCAGAAGGAGCAATTAATCTTTCTTGGATGATTCCTGCGCCAGCACAAGGCGCTATAATGATTACGGCTTTAGAAAATGATGATTTTTCTAGAGATGCTTGTGAGCAATTAAATCATTACGAATCGCAAGTTTGTGTGGGTATAGAACGTGAATTCTTAAATTTATTAGAAGGCGGATGTACAGCACCAATAGGAGCGATTGCTTACGTTGATCCTAAAACAGAAGAAATAAACTTTAAAGGTTTATTATTAAGTAAGGACGGTAAAAAGAAAATATCAGTAACAAAAAACGCAAAAGTAGGAAGTCATCGTTTCTTAGCAAAAGATTGTGCTGATTATGTAATTAATAGAGGCGGAAAAGAATTAATGGCCGATGACGTTGAGGAAGAAAAAGAGTTTTCTGTTTACTCAACTAAGAAGTTATCAGAAATTCAAAAAGATTTATTACCAGCATCTGTTAGTATTACAGATAGTGATTTTATTAAAATTCGTTTTAACAGAATCGCACCTAAGGTAATTAAGAATGAAATTGAAAATGTAATTATTACGAGTCAAAACGGAGTAGAAGCAATAGCAAATTCTTTTACAGCAGATGAATTAAAATTCAAAAACATTTACTGTGTTGGGCGAAGAACAAAAAAGTTAATCGAACAAAAAATAGGAAAAGTTGTTAAATCTGAGAGAAATGCAGATAAGTTAGCTGCTTATCTAGCTAAAGAAATAAAAGGAAAAGAAGTAACTTATTTCTGTAGCGATTTACGTTTAGATACCTTACCAAATGCTTTAAAAGTAAACGGAATTACGGTAAACGAAGTAGAAGCATACAAAACAATGTACAGTCCGTCTAAAATTGATGAAAAAGTAAACGGAGTGTTATTTTATAGTCCATCAGGGGTTGAAAGTTATATGCAAGAAAACCCTATTGATAAAGTAGCTTTTTGTATTGGCGAAAGCACCGCAAAAGAAGCAAGAAAACATTTTAAGAATGTACAAGTAGCTAACTTACCAACTGTAGAAAGTGTGGTAGAATTAGTGAATTTGCATTTTGTTAAGAAATAATAAATATCACCTCGAGCATTACTGAAGCAAAACATGTTTTGCAGAAAGTAGTAAGTGCAGCTCATAAGAGAGGGTTTTATAATGAGGTCTCGACTGCGCTCGACCTAACAAGTGACAAATTATGTTTAGAACACGTAGGTTAAGAAAAACAGAAGGAATCAGAAGATTGGTAAAGGAAACAAAACTATCTGTAGATGATTTTGTTTATCCTTTATTTATAGAAGAAGGAACGGGAATTGAAAAAGAAATAGTTTCAATGCCTGGTATTAAACGTTTTTCTTTAGATACAATTTCTAAAGAATTAGATGAGGTTGTAGCATTAAATATTCCCGCTGTTTTATTATTCGGAATTCCATCTGAAAAAGATGATGAAGGAACAGAAACATGGAATGATAACGGAATTATGCAGCAAGCAATCCGTTTTATCAAAAAGAACTATCCAGATTTATACGTAATTACAGATGTTTGTTTTTGTGAATATACTTCACATGGGCATTGCGGAATTATTCACGATAATGATGTTGATAACGATGCAACGTTGGTAAATTTAGCAAAACAAGTTATTTCTCATGCAAAAGCAGGAGTAGACATGGTTGCGCCTTCAGGAATGATGGACGGAACGATAGATATGGTTCGCCAATCTTTAGATAATACAGGTTTTGTAAACTTGCCAATTATGGCGTATTCGGTAAAATATGCATCCGCATTTTATGGGCCATTTAGAGATGCGGCCGATTCTGCGCCTACTTTTGGCGATAGAAGAACCTATCAAATGGATCCTTCTAATAGAGATGAAGGAATGCGTGAAGCTACCTTTGATGATCAAGAAGGAGCAGATATTTTAATGGTAAAACCAGCGTTATCGTATTTAGATATCATTAGAGATTTAAAAAATAATTTCGACCGACCAATTGCATGTTATAATGTAAGTGGAGAATATGCAATGGTTAAAGCCGCAGCTGAAAAAGGATGGATTGATGGCGAAAAAGTAATGATGGAAAGTTTACTATCTATGAAAAGAGCAGGAGCAGATATTATTATTACCTATTTTGCAAAAGAAGCCGCAAAAGTATTATTAAAAAAATAAAGATTATTAATAGTATCATTCCTGCGAAGGCAGGAATCTCATACTAGAAAAGAAGTGCATAAAACTAATCATCAATATTATGTGTATATTATTACAAATAAAAAAGATGGAGTTTTATATATAGGTGTTTCAAATGATTTAGAAAGAAGAATATTTGAACATAAGAACAAATTAGTAAAAGGATTTTCTTCAAAATATAATTTAGATAAATTAGTTTACTTTGAAGTTCATCAATATATAGATGAAGCTATCAAAAGAGAAAAGAATTTGAAAAAGTGGAAAAGAGATTGGAAAGTTAATTATAATTGAAAACAATACCGATTGGAAAGATTTATCCGAAAATTGGTTTCATTAAATAAAAGATTCCTGCCTGCGCAGGAATGACAGAATATTTTAAAAGATGGAATTTAAAAAATCACAAAAATTATATAAAAAAGGATTGGTACATCTTGTTGGAGCGGTAAATTCTCCGGTAAGAGCATTTTCTTCAGTAGGAGGGAATCCGTTATTTATCAAAAAGGCAAAAGGAAGCAAAATTACAGATGTAGATGGTAATACGTTTGTAGATTTAGTATTGTCTTACGGGCCAATGATTTTAGGTCACCGTCATAAAAAAGTTCAGAAAGCAATAGACAAAGCCTTAAAGAACGGTTATACTTTTGGTGCATCAACAGAAAACGAAATTAAATTAGCAAAAATAGTTTGCGATGCTTTTCCAGGAATGGATAAAGTTCGTTTTGTAAATTCAGGTACAGAAGCCGTTTTAAGCGGAATACGTTTAGCAAGAGCATTTACAGGAAAAGATAAAATTATAAAATTTGCAGGTTGTTATCATGGGCATCAAGATGCTTTATTAGTAGCAGCAGGTTCTGGTTTAGCAACGTTAAGTTTACCGGGATCTAAAGGAGTTCCTGAAGGTGCGGTAAAAAATACTTTAATAGCAAAATATAACGATTTAGAAAGTGTAAAAGCACATTTTGAAGAACACGACGATATTGCTGGGGTTATTTTAGAACCAATTGCTGGTAATATGGGAGTTGTAATTCCTCAAAATGATTTCTTAAAAGAATTAAAAACGTATTTAGAATCTAAAGGAGCGTTGTTAATTGTTGATGAGGTAATGACAGGTTTTCGTTCTAAATTTGGTGGTGCACAAGAATTATTAGGAGTAGAAGCAGATATTACTTGTTTAGGTAAAGTTGTTGGTGGTGGTTTTCCGGTAGGAGCTTACGGAGCGCGTAATGAAATTATGCAAGAAGTAGCACCTTTAGGAGGAATGTATCAGGCAGGAACTTTAAGTGGAAACCCGATTGCTATGGCAGGAGGAATTGCTACCTTAACAGAGTTAAAGAAACAAAATCCGTATGAGAAATTTAATGAGATTGCTCAAATTATTGAAGTATTCTTATTAGAAAAAGCAAAGAAACACGGTGTAGAAATTACAGTAAATAGATTTGGTTCTATGATCAATCCATTTTTTACGAATGTTACGGTGACTAATTTTGAAGAAGCACAAACTTCTGATACTAAAAAGTTTGCTACCTTCTTTTGGGAGATGATGCATAACGGTGTTTTCTTACCACCATCGCAGTTTGAAGCATGGTTTTTATCATCAGCTTTAACAGAAAAAGATATTCAAAAGATTGCTAAGGCAATTGATAAAGGAATGGAAGCGGTATCTAAAATGTAAAACAACTATTTATGAAAATTATTCTAACCATTTTTTTTAGTTTTTTAATGAGTTCATGTCCTAGTAATCAAGAAACAGCTGCAATGATTTCTATATATCAAGGTAGTTTAAAAGGCGACGGTTCTGAAGGATTTACAAAAGAGAACATTGTAATTAACTCTACAAAAGAATGGCAAGATTTCTTAGCTAAAACAACTGTTGATAACCAATTTAAAGATGCTATTGATTTTTCAAAGCAAACAGTCTTAGTTGCTATTGATAGTAAAAGAAATACAGGAGGATTTTCGATAGAGATATCAAAAATAACAGAAAAAGGAGGTAAGCTTCATGTTAATATTACGTCTGAAGGACCAAAGCCAACAGATATGGTAACAATGGCACTTACACAACCAATACATATTGTTAAAATTAATAAAACAAGCAAAGAAATAGTCTTTGTAACGAAATAGTATGATTAAAAACGACTTATTTTTAAGAGCATTAAAAGGAGAAACTGTTGATCGTCCGCCAGTATGGATGATGCGTCAAGCAGGAAGATATTTACCAGAATTTCAAGTAATAAAAAAGAAATACGATTTCTTTACACGCTGTAGAACTCCAGAATTAGCTTCTGAAATTACGGTGCAACCTATTCGTAGATACGGAATGGATGCAGCTATTTTGTTTTCAGATATCTTGGTGATTCCACAGGCAATGAATATTGAAGTGCAAATGAAACCTGATTTCGGACCTTATTTACCAAATCCGATTAGAGATCAAAAAGGATTAGATACTGTAGTTGTTCCTGATGTTCATCAAGAATTAGGTTACGTAATGGAAGCGATAAAAGCAACTAAAGAAAAGTTGAATGACGAGGTTCCTTTAATAGGTTTTGCAGGGTCTCCATGGACAATTTTATGCTATGTTGTACAAGGACAAGGATCTAAGAATTTCGACAAGGCAAAAGAATTTTGTTTTACAAAACCAGTTTTGGCACACGAATTGCTTCAGAAGATAACAGATACCACAATTGCTTATTTAAAAGCAAAAGTAGAAGCAGGTGTAGATGCTGTTCAGGTTTTTGACTCTTGGGGCGGAATGTTATCTCCAATAGATTATCAAGAATTTTCATGGCAATACATTCAACAAATTATTGATGCGTTAAAAGATGATGCTCCAGTAATTGCTTTCGGAAAAGGATGTTGGTTTGCTTTAGATAAAATGGCAAAATCAGGAGCTTCTGCTTTAGGTGTAGATTGGACGTGTTCAGCAAGAAATGCACGATATTTAACAGGAGGGAATATTACTTTACAAGGTAATTTTGATCCTTCTAGGTTATTATCTCCACCTGCTGAAATAAAGAGAATGGTACACCAAATGATAAATGAGTTTGGTAAAGATAAATATATTGTTAACTTAGGGCACGGAATTTTACCTAATATTCCGCTTGAAAATGCAAAAGCATTTGTAGATGCGGTAAAAGAATATAAGGCTTAAAATTTAATCCCCTTAAATTATTAAAAATGAAAAAAATATTACTTTTATTAACCCTTTTATTAGTTACGAAAAGCTTTTCACAAAAGAAAATATATTATAAAGATATTGTAGATGATTGTATTACGACAGCCAGTAGTGATGCCGCTATGTTAGAAGATGTTGTGTATAATTGTATTAAAGATAAGTTTATTTCTAATTACGATTTTACTTCAATTGATGGAATAACTATTAGCACAAATCAAATTAAAAAGCCAATCATGTTATTCGCTGCGTCTACTAGATATGCGCCATGTAGAGCTCAAATACCTGCGATAAATAAAATCGTAGAAAAGTATAGCGATAAGATTAAATTTATTATGCTTTTTTCAAATGAAGAAGATGACGTTAAAAAAATCGCTGAAAAATTTGATAAAAGAATAACTTTAGTAGCTTCAAAAGAAAAAATGAAAGACAGATCAAGTTTAAACGTGTCCGGTTTTATTCATAAGTTAGATTATCCATCGGCATATTTGATAACGAGTAATAAAAGAATTTTAGACTTTAAGCGAGGAGCTTTATCTCCAACAAAAGAAATGGGATGGGATGAAGTAAATAAAATTAATGAAGAAGAATTAGAAACTTTTATTAAGCCTGTTTTAAAATAATTTTATAAAGATTTATAAAAAACCTCTTTCTTAACAGAAAGAGGTTTTTTATTTTAGTGAAAAATTAAAAATGATACAGAATATACTAAAAGGAATACAAGCTTATTTTGGTGCTTTTCAAATAATATCAAAACTAAAATTGTGGAAATACTTTATTGTGCCAATAACGATTAGTATTTTAACAGCAACTTTAATTGGAGTAACAGCCTATGCTTTATCAGATAACATCGGTTATTATATTGCTGGAATTTGGAGATGGGAATTTGGTAAGCAAGCGTTTGAAATGCTTAGTACTTTTTTTAGCGGATTGTTAATTATAGTGATTGGTTTACTTTTATACAAGCATATTGTAATGGCATTATCGGCACCATTTATGAGTCCAGTTTCAGAAAAAATAGAACATTACTTAACAAAAGAAAAACATCAGCATAGAAAAACTTCTTTTCAAGAACAATTAATAAGAGGTATTCGAATAAATGTAAGAAACCTTTTAAGAGAGTTGTTTTTTACACTTCCTATTTTACTAATAAGTTTTATACCTGTTATAGGTTTCTTTTCAGCGATTTTATTATTTATTATGCAAGCATATTATGCCGGATTTGGTAATATGGATTATACCTTAGAACGTCATTTTAAATATAAAGAAAGTATCAGTTTTGTAAAGGAAAATAAAGGAGTCGCAATCGGAAATGGAATCGTTTTTATGCTATTTTTATTAGTACCTGTTATCGGAGTAATTTTTGTTTTGCCATTATCGGTAACAGCAGCAACAACGGAAACTATTAAGAATATTCAACGAAAAAAAGCAATAGAATAAGTATTTTTGCTTCTCAAGAATTATACAAATGAAAGATCAGTTTTACACATATATTCAACAATTACAAGATACAATAACCTCTAAGCTAGAGGCCGTTGATGGAGGCGCAATGTTTAAAGAGGATAATTGGAAACGTACTGAAGGTGGTGGTGGAAGAACTCGTGTAATTGAAAATGGAAATATTTTTGAGAAAGGAGGCGTAAACATATCTAAGGTTTTTGGAGAGCTGCCAGAAGCTTTACGTAAACAATTTGGCGTTGAGAGTGGCGATTTTTTTGCATGTGGCTTAAGTTTAGTATTACACCCTAAAAACCCTTTCGTACCAACAGTACACGCAAACTGGCGTTATTTTGAAATGTATGATGGAGAAGGAAATATAGTTACTCAGTGGTTTGGGGGAGGTCAAGATTTAACTCCTTATTATTTATTTGATGAAGATGCCATACATTTTCATTCGGTCTGTAAAGAGGCATGCGATAAACATAGTTCAGCATTTCATCCGAAGTTTAAAGAAACTTGTGATAATTATTTTTGGAATGCTCATAGAAATGAAGCTCGTGGAATTGGAGGTTTGTTTTTCGATTATTTAAAGCAAACGGATGAGCTTTCAATGCAAGATCGTTATAACTTCGTAACAGAAGTAGGTAACAGTTTTTTAAACTCTTATGTGCCTATTGTAGAGAAAAGAAAAGATATAACATATAGTAAAGAACAAAAAGATTGGCAAGAAGTTAGAAGAGGGCGCTATGTTGAATTTAATTTAGTGCATGATAGAGGAACTTTGTTTGGATTAAAAACAAACGGACGTATCGAAAGTATCTTAATGAGTTTACCGCCTGTAGTTCAGTGGGTTTATAATCAGGAACCAGAAAAAGGAAGTGAAGAAGCTAAATTATTAAAAGTTTTAGAAAAACCTAAAAATTGGGTTTAAATAACTTAAAGGTTAGGGTTATTTCCAAATTATATTTTTCCTTGTAATTTCATTGTGTATGTTATGAGCATGAAATAATCTAGCTCTTAAAAGATATTTTCGCCCGCTAATACTTCTAGTGTAAATAAGTTTAGATTTGCCAAGTTGATGATTCCAATGTTTTTGAAATAGTAACGCTTGTTTTTTTCTTTTGCTTAAAATATCAGGAACTGGATAAAAATTTTGAGTGTTTAATTTTTTACGAAACCAATTGGTTTTAATTATTAAATATTTGGGATTGTCAATAGGTTGCAACAGTTCCTCTAAAGTCTTAATAAATAAATTGCTTTCATATCTATTAGCACCGTTAATAGAACAAGTAACATCGCCCATAGACAGTAAATCTACAACGATGTTAATTTCTTTTTTTGGAGTGGTTATTTCTCCTAATTCATATAAAGAATTTAAAATAGCATAAGCCATTTTACGTATTTTTTTATGAACAAGACCATAGTGAAAATACATTTTAAAAGTTTTATAAAGTTTATAACCAAAAGACAAACCTAGTGTAGTTAGTAAAGAATATAAAAAATAGTAAAAACCTTTATACGCTATTAAATTAAAATTTTTGAAGATAAATTGAGGAAAAAATAAGGCGAGACTAATTAAAAGTTCAAGAATTGAATACTTAACAAAATCGTTTAAATAGGTTTTTTTTTGTTTTAAAAATGATTGATCTTTTTTATGATACAGCTTTATTTCGTGAGCAACTTCTTTTTTAAAACGGACAGTATTTTTCCATTTTTCTGTTATTAAAGTCCTGTTTTTAGATGTAGCTAGTGCTTTCTTGTTTAGTATATCTACATTTTCATCAAGAAAAATATTAGGTAACCCTAAGCGTTCAATTCCGTTAGAAATAACATTTTTATCATTATTTGAAATCCCAATAAAAGCGTCAAAACGTTTTTTAAGCACTTCTAAATCTTTACCTCCATAAATATCAGAAGTATCAATACATGCCAAATGCCAAATGATACTTGTTTTATCAGGGTCGTTATTATCGATTCTAATAGCTCTTCCACGCATTTGATTAGAAGTAACGAAAGAGCCAACGACAGAGGCTAAAATCAAGCTATTAATAGCAGGCGCATCCCAACCTTCTCCTAGTAAAGATTTAGTCCCCACTAAAACTTTAATATGGCCTAATTGAAATAATTGAGTAATAGTTGCTACTAGCGTGTTTTTAGAAGATGATTTTGAATGTAGAATTACAAATTCAGTATCAGAAATTAAAGGAGTTTGTGTATAGTTTGTAATCGAATCAATTAGATCTAGTTTAGCTATACAACAGCAATGAACAATGACCAAGCTCCCAGATAAAACTGCCAAGTTTTGTTTGTTTTTTGTCGTTATTCTTATATGATGAAAAATGGGTACTACACCAAGTTTTTCAATACTTCTTACTTCAGTAGAAGAAATATTAAGGTATTCTTTTCTGATATAGTCAGATAAGACAACACAGCGCAGTTGCTCTTTTAAATTTATTTGTTCTTGTTGTACAATAGCAACAATACTTTTTAATTTACTAGGACTTTTGTTAAGTGATTTATATAAAAAAGCATTCCCTATTAAGTTAACTTTTTTATTACTGAATATAGAGAGTTTTCTTAGCTTTTTTTCTAAAGAATTAATGTAAATTTCATCTTCAATTAATTGGTCTCTATCAATAACAAGAATATGTTGAAAGAGAATTTCAATCCATTTATGTGTTACTTTAGGGAACTCAACAAACTCATTTTTTTCAAAGCCTAATATTGATAATTTCTCTCTTGAAATAATGGTTCCAGCTTCATTTAAAAAAATAAGTATTGCAGAAAAAAAAGCAGAAAACTTATAAAGTTCGTTTATGTTTTCTTCAGTATTGTTATAAAATCGATGTTGTTTTATAAAATTGATGAACTCTTTATCTTTTAATAGATTAGTAATAAAATCAGCCGTTTTCAATCTAAAATCAACAATAGCATTAATTTCTTTATCTTCAGGTTTAGAAAAGTAAACAATATCTTGATGCGGACACAAATTCTTTTCTTTTACTAAATCTGGCACCAGTATTTCATCATCAATTTCTCCACATAAATTAAAATATTTTTGAATTTCAGAAGCCTCACTATCGTATGGTGGTGTTGCGGTAAGCGCTATTACGGTTTGTAAATGTTGTTGTTTTAATTCATATAAACATTTCCACCATTCACTTTTTAAATGATGTGCTTCATCTAACAATATTACCTCAATATTGTTTTTAGTGAAGAATAAAAAATAGTCTTCCTTATTATTAAATGTCTTGTAAAAAGAATACAAACCTTGGTAAGTAGAGAAGGTAATATCAGCAGGCTTTTTTATATCAAAAGAGAACTCTTTAAAATCACAGTCTTCCGTAAAAAATTCTTGCAATCTATTTTCCCATTGATTACGAATTGTTAAAGTTGGCGCTAACACGATCGTCTTTTTACCAATTCTTTTTAAAATTTCAAGACCTAAAATAGTTTTTCCAGAACCAGGCGGAGCAACAATATGAAAATGATTATCTTCTAGGTGCTTAGAAAAATTAGATAATATTTTGTCTTGGTAAGGACGCCAAGTATGTAAAAAGTTAAGTTGTTTAATTAGTGCTGACAAAAAGTGATGTTGTTATTTATAATAAAATTATTCATGCAAGTAAAAGTAATAAATTAGTATTTAAAATAGGTTTTTAAGACTATTTCTGTTCTTTTTTTAATTAAACGTAAAAGATAATACTAATAATAAATAAACCTTTTTTAATTGATAAATCAATAATTATACAAGACACTATTTGTCTTTAAAAACAAAATACTTTATTAAATGGAGTTTTTGTTGTGAATAATTTAAAAAAACTGCTATTTTTTATAAATATTTTAATACTAAAAATATTGAAAAATGCATGTTTTTTAGTAATTTCGCGAAAGATTAAAAAAGATACAATGGCTAGATTTGAACTAAAGTTGCCTAAAATGGGCGAAAGTGTTGCAGAAGCAACGATTACTTCTTGGGTTAAAGAAATAGGAGAGACTATTGAAATTGATGAAACTGTTGTAGAAGTAGCCACAGATAAAGTAGATAGTGAGGTGCCCAGTGAAGTTGAAGGAATTCTAGTAGAAATATTATTTAGTAAGGATGATGTTATTCAAGTAGGACAAACAATAGCCATTATTGAAACTGAAGGTGGTGATGCTGCTTCAAACGATGCGCCTAAAAAAGCAGCGGTAAAAGAAGTTGTAGTAGCAGTAGAGAAAACAGTAGAAGATGCAAAAGAAGAAGTTTCTGGTGCTATTGATACTTCATCTAGTGATCGTTTTTATTCTCCTTTAGTAAAGAATATAGCAAAAACAGAAGGGATTTCTTTCTCTGAATTAGAAACAATAAAAGGAACAGGAAAAGAAGGAAGAGTAACTAAAACAGATATTTTATCTTATTTAGAAAATAGAGGGAATCAACCTAAAAATGTTGTTTCTTCTGCTAAAGCAGAAAAGCGAAAAGCAAAAGTACAAGCAGCACCAGTTACTTTAAGCGGTCAAGACGAGATTATCGAAATGACACGTATGGGGAAATTAGTTGCTAAGCATATGGTAGATTCTGTTCAAACATCTGCACATGTTCAATCGTTTATAGAGATTGATGTTACCAATATTGTTACTTGGAGAAATAAAGTAAAAGATGCTTATCAAAAAAGAGAAGGGGAAAAATTAACGTTTACTCCGATCTTTATGCAAGCAGTAGCACAAACAATTAAAAAACATCCAATGATTAATATTGCTGTTGATGGCGATAAGATTATTAAAAGAGGGAATGTTAATTTAGGAATGGCAGCTGCCTTACCTGATGGTAATTTAATTGTACCAGTAATTAAAAATGCAGATCAGTTAAGTTTGGTAGGAATGACCAAACAAGTAAATGATTTAGCAGGTCGTGCTCGTGGAAATAAATTAAAACCAGACGATATTCAAGGAGGTACTTACACAGTTACAAATGTAGGTAGCTTTGGAAGTATTACAGGAACACCAATTATAAACCAACCACAGGTAGCGATTTTAGCTTTAGGGGCAATTGTAAAGAAACCAGCGGTTATTGAAACAAAAGATGGAGACTTTATAGGAATTCGTCAAAGAATGATTGTTGCTCATTCTTACGATCATAGGGTTGTTAACGGAGCTTTAGGTGGAATGTTTATTAAAACATTAAAAGAAATATTAGAATCTTGGGATGTAAATCAAGATTTTTAAATAACTACATAGTATAGTAAACCAAGGCTTAGAATATTTTCTAAGCCTTTTTTTGTTTTTATGTATATTCGCTTTTGTAATAATAAAAAAGTATAAAATGAAAAATTTATTAGTAGCATTGTTATTAGGTATAACAATGGTAAGTGTAGGTCAAGAAAAAGTATTACTTCGTTTAAACTATGAAAAAGGTGATGTTTATGAAATGAAAATGGAAGTATCTCAAAAAATGGGTGCAGGTTTAATGTCTATGGATTCAGAAATAACAATGCACCAAGAAATTAAAAGTGTTTCCGAAGAGGAGTATGAAAGTGATATGAAAATTACTAGTATGGTAATGAATGTATCACAAGGAGGACAATTAATGTCATATGATTCTAATAATAAAGAGGAAGAGTTAAGTCAGACAAATGAAGCTATGAAGGCTCAAATGGCACCAATGATGAAGGTATTAATAACAACGAAAGGAGATAACTTAGGTAAGGTTATCGAAACAAAAGTTGAACCTAATATTCCTGGAGCAAATAATTTAACACAACAATCTAGTAATGTAGTTTATCCTGAAAAAGCAGTTTCTGTTGGAGATACGTGGTCTATGAATAAAGATACTAACGGAATGAAATTAAATTTCATTTATAAAGTAAATTCAATTACTGCAAAAAACATAGTGGTAGATGTTTCTGGTGATGTAACAGGTATTGGTATAGGAAACATTACAGGGACAATGAATATTGATAAAAAAACAGGTGTAGCCTTAACATCAAAAATAGAAATGTTGATGAAAGTTCAAGAGCAAGATTTAAAAACAAATGTAAGTATGAGTATCACAAAAAAATAATATTTTTTTCTCATAAAAGAGCTCAAGCAGTAATGTTTGGGCTTTTATTTTTTATGAAAAAGCCACCAATTCATTTCACGAGTTAATTTATAACCTAATTTTTCATATAGTTTTATAGCAGTATTTCCTTTTGTAGTATGTAAAATAGGATGTTTGTTTTCTTTTAAGATTTCTTTAGTAACATGAGTTGTTAGTTGTTTAGCAAAACCTCTACCAGTATAATCAGGATGTGTAACTACAGCACTTACTTCAATAAAATCATTAGTTTGCATTCTTTGCCCCGCTATTGAAACGAGTTTGTTGTTTTTAAAAACACCAAAGTATTTACCCATTTCAAAAGTTCTTTTTTTAAAGTATCCAGGCATAATTAACCACACTAAATCGTAAATTTCATTTATATGTTTAGAAGTAAGTGGTATAATTTCCTCTGTAATTTTAACTTCAATTAAATCATATAACACCATTTGGCAACCTTCTATTTTTTTATCAAAAGAAACAATATTGGTGTCGTAAATCGGAATTTCATTTTCTGTTACTAAGAAAAAACTATCTGTAAGTTTAGCATATTCATTTATAGCAGCAGTTATTTTTAAGTGATCATTAAAAGCACCAAAAGGACAAATTTCAGGGTCGTAAAATTGTACACCATCATATTTAATGGCTATATTTTTATGAGTTTCATTTAAAGAATACCAAACCGGGTTTTTTAGTTTATTATTCATTACTGTAAATATTTTTTAAAGCTGATTTTAAATCAGTAAATATAAAAGAATAAATAGCAGATGTTTTTAATGAAGAGACTCTACTACCTTTTAGTAATATGGAAGCCATCTCTCCTAAAATCGTTTGTAAAACAAATGATGGAGCATTAAGTGGGAATATAGGTTTAGAAACAGTTTTTGATAATTTTTCAGTAAAACTTTTATTCGTTTCATGTTCGGGGGCCACAGCGTTATATATTCCTGTAAAATTAACCTCTTCAACTGTTTTTACATATATGTTACATAAATCATCAATATGAATCCAAGGCATGTATTGCTTACCTGTTCCTAAAGAAGCTAAAAATAAAGGTGTATTTATTTTTGGCAAAGCACCGCCTAATTTTGTAAGTACAATACCAGTTCGTAAAATAGTAACCGAAGTGTTTAGTTGTTTAAATTGATGAGCAGCTTTTTCCCATTCAACACAAACTTTAGAAATAAAATCATTCTCAGGAGCATCATCTTCCATAAATATTTTGTCAGAAGTAATGGCACCATAATAACCAATTCCCGATGCAGAAATGAAACCTTTTAAATCAATTTTTAACTCTTTTATTTTTTTAAAAAGCAAGTTAGTAGACGCTACACGGCTATCGATAAGTACTTTTTTACGTTTAGTCGTCCATTTTTTATCAGCAATACCAGCTCCTGCTAAATGAATAATATGTGTAACGTCTTTAAAAGCATTATCATCAATATATTCTTTGGAGATGTCCCATTTAAATTCATTTTTTAAGGTCGGACTTCGGGAAAGTATAACAACAGAATGATTTTTTTCTTCTAATTTTTTTTGAAGATGTTTTCCTACTAATCCGGTTCCACCTGTTATAAGAATTTTACTCATTATTAGTTAGTATTAGAATTATTATGTTGGTTATACAACCTTAATTTTTAAGGTGTACAAGAGAAGTAATTAAAACCAAAGGAATGTCTTTAGATTGTAAAACACAAATATATAACCCCAATTTGTTATTTACATTCAAAAAATTAAAAGAATATTAAAGTGTTTTTTAGAAATGTTTTTTGAGAAAATATTTAAAATAAATTGAAAAATAAAACCGCAAGGGATTTTTTTCCGTAAGTAAAGGTGAATGAATAATTAACTAATAAATTTATAATTATGAAAAAAATTAAACTAATTATCGGAGCAGGAGCTTTTGCCTTAATAGGATTGATGCTTTTTGCAGCAGACCATATCGAAGCTCCAGATGTAAAAGGAGGTTCAAGTGATATTACAGATTTTTATGCATTTGAAGCAGAAGACACAGCTAATTTGGTTTTTGTAGCTAATGTTCAAGGTTTATTAGGCCCTGCCGTAACAGGAGCGGCTAAATTTGATGAGAATGTGTTAATTGAGTTCAATATAGATACTGATTTAGATAATGTAGAAGACCTGGTTATTCAAGCAACACCAAGAAATGGAAAAATGTATTTTTTTGGACCTTATAAACCATCAGCAACAGGTTTGAATAGTACATTGCCACAAGACGGTTCTGAATATGGTGTATCAATTACTCCATATGGTTCTAATGTAATAATAGGTAGTAAAGGAGCAATGAAGTTTTTTGCTGGGCCTAGGGATGATCCTTTTTTTATGGATTTTGCTAAGTACGGAGAAATTATTGGTGGTACCGCAACCGGATTTGATAATCCAGGATCAGATACGTTTAACGGAACAAATGTATTATCTGTTGTTGTTGAAGTACCTAAGGCGATGATCGGAGGATCAGGAAATATTAATACTTGGGTAGAAACTAAAACTAAGCAGTAATCATTAATCAAATTTTAAATTCTACAATTATGAAACTTAAAAATATAAAAAACATAGCAATTTCAATTCTATCAATCTTTATTTTAACAAAGCCTACAAGAATGAAACTTAAGCCTATAAGAATAGTAACAATATTAATGTTATCGTTTTTAACGCTAACAAGTTGTAGTGATGACGATAATATAGATAAAGGAGCAACAATTAGTTTTTCAGGAACTTATGTTCAGAAAGATCAAATGGGTAGGCCAGCTGTTAATACAGTATTTGTAAACAGTGATAAAAAAGATATGTTTAATGTAACAATACCTTCTGAACAAGGAGTCTCATTTGCTACAATGTTTGAAACAAACTTAAAGGCTTTAAGCCCTGCTTATGCCAATGATGGCGATAAAAATGCTTTAGGTTTAGATGCAAATGCATTTGCAGGAGTTTTAGCTACAGATGTTTTAACTGTATCATTAGATGGAAAAACAACCTTTTATGATGGAACAAATGTATTAACAGGTAGAGCATTGGCAGACGATGTAATTACAGTAGAATTATTATTGATTTTTGGAGGTGAGGACTTTACTGAGAACCCAACTTTATCGGATGATAATGTAAGTGCTAATGATAAAGATTTTTTAACATCTTTTCCTTACTTAGCGAGTCCTTGGTAATAGTGATTTTAAAAAAAAATCCCTAAAAAAAGATTGGTTGCTAATTAATTAGTGGCCAGTTTTTTGAAAATATTTTAAAACCTTTCCCCTGAATAAAAACCGGTTGCTTTAAAAGTAGCAGCCAGTTTTTTGAAAAAACATTTTAATCCTTCTTACATTATGAAAACGTTAAAAACAATACTTACGTTAGCTACTTTAAGCATATTATTAAGTTGCTCAACTTCTAAAAAAGAAAAAATAACTAAAGAGTCAGATTATAGTAAATATTTAAACAATACAGTAAATGTATTAGTTTCTTCAGCTGAAAAAGAACTAGAGTTTTGGCAAAAAAAATTAGAAGAACAACCTACACAATACCCTTACTTGGCTAAAATAGCAAGTGCAAATACATTACTTTTTTCAGAAAAAGGTAACATTTCTTATTTAATAGAAGCTGAGAAAAAATTACTCCAAATAAACATAAAGACTAATTTTAGTAACTCATCGAGCTTGCGATCATTAGCAAAAAACTACATATCACAACATCGGTTTAAGGAATCATTAGAATTATTAAAAAAAGCAGCAATAAATGCAGATAATTTAAATAGTACTCATAAAATGCTTTTTGATGTTTACTTAGAATTAGGGGATACTGAAAAAGCATCTGAATATTTATCTAAAATTGAAAATTATTCAGATTTCGATTACTTAATAAGAGCTTCTAAATGGCATGATCATCAAGGTGATTTAACTTCAGCAATTCGTTTTATGAAAAAGGGAATGAAAAAAGCAGAAGAGTCAAACAATACAGCTCTTAAAATTTGGAGTTATACTAATTTGGCTGATTTTTATGGTCATAATGGTCAAATAGAAGAGTCTTATAATTTATATTTAAAAACATTAGAATTAGATAATAATAACGCTTACGCTAAAAAAGGTATTGCATGGATTGTGTATTCTTATGATAAAAATGCAGATGAAGCATTGCGAATTTTAGACATTATAAGTAATGAACATTCTTCACCAGATTATTACTTATTAAAAGCCGAAATAGCAGGGTTTAAGAATAATTTAACAATGACAAAAGAGAATGTAGATATATATTTGTCGGCAGTAAAAGATAGTT
This sequence comes from Tenacibaculum sp. SM2510, assembly GCF_057002845.1. Taxonomy (NCBI): domain Bacteria; kingdom Pseudomonadati; phylum Bacteroidota; class Flavobacteriia; order Flavobacteriales; family Flavobacteriaceae; genus Tenacibaculum; species Tenacibaculum sp. SM2510. Next base: position 770,158 of record NZ_CP192703.1, on the reverse strand, counting down.
TGTACGGTGTAATGTATAATCAACATTTAGCAAAATTATATTTAGAAGAATATAATGATGTTGTTAAGGCTTATCCTTTAATAAAAAAAGAAATTGAAAGCAGACCAACACCACAGTCTTACGATTTATTAGCATGGTATTATTACAAGAATAAAGATTTTAAAAAAGCATTAGAAATTGTAAATAAGCATGTGCTAGGAAAAACTTTCGAACCATTAGTACAGTATCATATAGCCGAAATATACAAGGCAAATGGTATGAAAGAAAAAGCAGAGAAATTAAAAAAAGAGTTGTTAGAAAGTTCTTTTGAATTAGGACCTTTAATGGAGAATAAAATTTTAAATATTTAAAAAAAATAGCATTTTGAAGACTAAACTACTATTATTCCTGACAATTTTAAACTGTCATTATATCTTTTCACAAGAGTATAGTGGTGAAGTTATAAATACAAATAGTAAAGTTTTAGAAAACGTATATGTATATAACATAACAAGTAATAGTCATACACACACTGAATTAAACGGAAAATTTGTTGTAAATAATGCTAAAGAAGGAGATTATGTAGAGTTTCGTCTTTTAGGATATGAGAAAAAAATAATACAATTAACCAAAAAAGATTTTAACAAGGCAAATGTTATAACTTTATCGATGAAGAGTTTTATGTTAGATGAAATGACATTGTCGAGTAAGCAAGACCCTTTGCAAACTTTTATTAGAATTGATTTAGATAAGAAGCCAGTAAGCTCTTCTCAGCAAATTTTACAAAAAGTACCAGGGCTTTTTATAGGTCAACATGCCGGTGGAGGAAAGGCAGAGCAAATATTTTTAAGAGGTTTTGATATTGATCATGGTACCGATTTAGCATTGTCAGTTGATGGAATACCAGTAAATATGGTTTCTCATGCACACGGACAGGGATATAGTGATTTGCATTTTGTGATACCAGAAACTATTGAAAAAATAAACTTTGGTAAAGGACCTTATTATGCCAGTAAAGGTGATTTTAATACAGCCGGTTATGTAGATTTTAAAACAAAATCATATTTAGATGAAAGTCAAATTGAAATAGGAATAGGGCAATTTAATACTTTTAGAACATTAGGTATGTTTAATCTTTTAGATAAAAACAGTACAGATAATGCTTATGTAGCGATAGAGTATTTAGCAACAGACGGTTTTGTAGAATCTTCTCAGAATTTTAGCAGAATCAATCTTTTTTCTAAATACAAAACGTTTTTAAAAGATAATAGTAGCTTGTCATTATCAGCATCGCACTTTACAAGTAAATGGGATGCATCGGGTCAAATTCCTGTAAGGGAAGTTGCTAATGGAAATATTACTCGTTTTGGAAGTATCGATGATACAGAAGGAGGAACCACCTCTAGAACAAATATTAATTTAGAACATTCTAAAGTTTTAAAAAACGATGTAAAAGTTACTTCTAACGTTTTCTATTCAAACTATAATTTTAACCTGTTTTCTAACTTTACTTTTTTCTTAGATGATCCTATAAATGGTGATCAAATTAAACAAACAGAAAATAGAGATATTTTTGGATTTAATACGCAGTTTAAAAAGAAAACAAAGCTTTCTAATACACCTGTAACTTTAACTTTCGGAACAGGTTTAAGGACAGATATAATTAATAATTTAGAGCTTTCACACACCTTACAAAGAAAAGAAGTTTTAGATGAAATTCAGCTAGGAGCAGTACATCAAACAAATTATTACTCTTTTTTAAATAGTGAATTTGAATTAGGTAAGTTTATAATAGCACCTGCTTTACGTTTAGATTATTTAAATTTTTCATACAATGATTATTTGTTAGATGAATATATAACGTTTTCAAAATCAAAAGTAATTGTAAACCCTAAAGTAAGTATAACGTATACTACCAATGCTAAAACTCAGTGGTTTTTAAAATCAGGAATTGGGTTTCATACAAATGATACTAGAGTAGTAGCTAAACAACCCAATAGAAAAACATTGCCGAGAGCTTACGGATTAGATATAGGAAATGTATGGAAACCTACATCAAAAGTAGCTATAAACACAGCCTTATGGTTTTTATTATCAGAAGATGAATTGGTGTATGTTGGTGATGCTGGTATTATAGAACCTTCAGGAGAAACACAACGTTTTGGTTTAGACTTAGGGTTTAGATACCAAATAAACGAATGGTTGTATTTAAATAGTGATGCTACATTGACTAAAGCAAAAAGCTTAGGAACACCATCAGGTGAAGATAATATACCATTGGCACCGATTGTAACAGTTACAGGAGGGTTATCAATAAATAATTATAAAAATTTTTCTGGAGGTATAGATTATAGATATTTAGGAGATAGGCCTGCAAATGAAGATAATTCGATTGTAGCAGAAGGTTATTTTGTTGCAGATGCAAATATTAGTTATAAGATGAATGATATAACGCTTGGTTTGTCTGTCGAAAATTTATTTAATGTAGCCTGGAACGAGACGCAGTTTGCAACAGAATCTAGGCTAGAAAATGAATCTAACTCAGTAGAAGAAATTCATTTTACACCAGGTACACCTTTTTCGGTAAAGGCATCAATAAGGTATTCATTTTAAAAAAAAAATATAGTTGTTCGGGGGGACAACTATTGACTGTTATCATTTTCTTTAGAAGGATTAGTGATAACAAAATATAGCCGCTTTATGCGGCTATATTTATTTTGTTTAATAAAGAGTTTAGCTTATTTATTTCTATTTGCTAAATAATTATTATTTGTTTAGTGAATAGACTATTTAAATTTAATCTTTTAATAATTGATAAATATTTTTCTACAACAAGAAGCGATGTACGATTAAAGTAAATCAATAGATGTGAAGGTGAAGTATAATAAATATGGACGAATAAAAATTCAATTAAGTGATTGACTATATTAATGAGTTAAATAAATAGTTTTACAGCAAAACCAAATCTATCAGGCATCAATTTTAAATATATAAGTTTGATAGAAATAAATATAGCCGCTTTTAAGCGGCTATATTTATAACATATGTAAAAGGTTCTTTAATTAAACAGCACCTAGCGTATATAATTGCTCTAAATTAGGAGATATACTACCACCTGCAGGTTCTAATGTAATACCAAAAGCTTGAGAATCATTAGGGTTACTTATTGTGAATACCTTGTTTTTACTAGCTGTAAAATTATCTATAGTTCCTAAACTGGTAGGAGATAAAGGATCAAGTTTTAAAGACCATACTTGATATACTTTTCCTTTAGGAGGATCTGGTAATCCTTGTACATCTAAGTAAATGTTTTTTGTGTTTTTGTTCCAGTAAACCTTGGCATAAGCCTCAGGACGCACCTTTTGTCCTTGTAGGGGCACTGCAACAATATCTTTATCTCTAATTACCTTTAGCAAACTTTCATTTTGAGCTAAATAGGTGTTCGATTTTTCTAATTGAATTTCAAACTGATCTTTTGCTTGATTTATGGTGTCTAGTTCACCTTGTAAATTATTGTTTTTATTTATTGATAAAAGCAAAGTACTACCAATAATAAAAGTAGCAGCCCAACCAGTATAGGTAAGCCAATTATTTTTTGACGGGTTTAAAGGAATAACTTTGGTAGAACTCTCTTTTTCTTGTAACATTTTAATTAAAATGTCTTTAAAAGAGCTTTTGTTTTCTTTCGGAGCAACATGAGCTGTAAGAACAGAAATTGATTTTTCTATTTCACCTACTTCCTTTAAAATTTCTGGATGCTCCATTATTAATTTATATACTTGCTCGTTTTCTTTTTCAGAAAGAGCGCCAGCAATATAAAGTTCTAATATACCAGATTCTATGTGTTTTTTTGCTTCCATTATTTAAGCATTATTCTTAATTCATTAATACAATTTCTATTTCTCGTTTTAACGGTTCCTAAAGGCATGTTTAAGCTTTCTGAAACTTCTTTTTGCGTAAAACCTTTAAAATAAAGTAATTCAATTACCTTAATACAAGTGTCTTTTAACTTGCTAACAAAGTTTTTAATACCAATGGTATCAGTTCTTGAGTCTAAACTATCGTAAGTCTCTAATATATCTACGAAAATTTGAGCGTCAAGGTTTTTAGAACTGTTCTTAAAATTTTTAGATCGTGTTTTATCAATAGCTGCATTACGAGCAATATTGATAATCCATGTAAAGAAGCGTCCTTTTTTTTGTGAATAAGAATCTACATTATTCCAAGCTTTAATAAAAACATCTTGCGTTACTTCTTCAGCAATTTCTCTATCTCTTACAATATTAAAAATAACACCTTCTACACTTTTATTATACATTTGATGTAGTTTTTCAAAAGCCTTTACATCTTTTTCTTTAAATTTTATAACAAGTTCTTCTAATTGCATTTTATTTTTTTTAAGAGTTTTCTAAGGTACTTAAATTTAAGTATTATCTTTAATAGAGTATTAAAATGTTTTTTTAAAAAATAAAGATGTTACCTCATAATTTTGTTTGGAAAAACAACAACACTTTCATGCCCGTTTTCTCCTACAGCGGCTACGCCAAAGAAAAAGTTATCAATTACAATTCCGTCTAAAGTAAATTCAGTAGTCTCTACATATCTAGCATTATCCCAGGTAGGGGATGTGGTATCTCTCCAATAAATTTTATAGCCTTTTGCTCCAGCAACTTTATTCCATTTTAATTTTACAGAAGCTTCTACAATTCCGCCTATAGCAACTTCCTTCGGGCTAGGTGGAGCCAACGCTAAACTAGCCATTGTAATTGCGTTTACAGCCGTTAATTTTTTTGCATAACCAAAGTTTACATGTTTAAAAGTATCACCATACTCTATGCCTTTTTCGGTTCTTATATCTTGATGTTGTTGTGTGTAGTTTTCATGAGCCTCCATGATTCGTATTCCTGCAAAACCTAAATCATTAAAAGGTCTGTGATGACCACCACGACCAAAACGATCTAACCTATAAATCATCATCGGATTCATTTCGGGCATATATGTTTTTGTTGTTTTATGAATATATCGAGCTAATTGACGCGAAATACCATCAACCTCACCACCATAAAAGCGGCGCATTTTTCGTTGTCTTTCAGTTTCATTCGCAGGTACAGGTTCAGAAAAAATTCTAAAACTACGATTGTCAATTACGCCATCCACACCGGTAATATTACCAATCATATCATTATTTAAAACACCAATAATATCCCAACCTTGCTTTTTAGCATATTTAGCCAATCCTGCACCACCAAATAATCCTTGTTCTTCTCCAGAAAGACCAACATACACAATGCTACTTTCGAACTTATACTTACTTAAAACTCGAGCAGCTTCAATGGTACCAGCCATGCCGGAAGCATTATCGTTGGCACCTGGAGCATCCGTTGTAAAATCCATAGTATTACTAGCACGTGAATCAATATCACCACTCATAATAACATATCTGTTTGGGTATTTTGTTCCTTTTTGTATAGCTACAACATTTACAATCCAAGCATCATGCGGAACTCTTCTATTACCTTTTTTGGTAACAAAATCTTTTTGATAAAATGTGTTTATGCAGTTATTACAACCGTTCGATATTTTATTAAACTCATTTTTTATCCAACGTCTTGCTGCACCAATACCACGCGTGTTAGAAATAGTATCAGAAAAAGTATTTCTTGTACCAAACTCTGTAAGTGTTTTTATATCAGCCTTAATTCTATCCGCAGAAATAGTATTTATAATATCGTAAATTCTAGCATCGGTTTGTGCTATTAAGGTTGAGGTAATTATAAAAAAAAATAATGTTAGTTTTTTCATTTGAAATAAAAATTTAGGTGACTAAATTACAAAAACAAAAAAGAGAATGAAACATTGTTTCATTCTCTTTTAAAATATAAGGTATTATATTAATTTATTCGTTGTCTAATTTCTTAGTAATGTTAAAACCTGTAAATAAACCTACACCTGCCATAATAAAAATCATTGCAGGATAAACAGCATCTTCATTAATAGATGTGTACGTATCTATTATTAATCCTAAGAAAATACCTAAGCCAATACCCATTAATAATAAGGCTAAGTTTAAAACAATGATGCTACCTGTTAGTGTTGATTTTTTTCGTTCTCCTTGTATAAAAACTTTAGCATCTACACCTTTTTCTATTAAAGCCAAACGTTCTTTATTACGAGTTGAAAAGAATAAATAAAAGATTCCGAATATTATTGCGAATAAGAACATAAATACAACTGCTACTTCCATATTTTTAATTTTAAATGATTATTTTTAATGTGTTTGCAAGTATGACCGTGTTATTAAAAAAAAGGTTACAGAAAAAATAAAAAACTTTTTTTAAAATTTATGTAACCTTTTAAAAGAATATACTGTCAAAGAATAAAATGACGACTAACAACGACCAAACATATATTGATAAAGTATTAAAGGGTGATGCCAATGCATTTTCTACCTTAGTAGATAGGTATAAAAATATGGTGTTTACTTTGGCTTTAAAAATGGTAAAGAATAGGGAAGAGGCCGAAGAGATTTCTCAGGATACGTTTATTAAAGCCTATAAAAATTTAAATAAGTTTAAAGGAGATTCAAAATTTTCTACCTGGCTTTATAAAATTGGTTACCGAACTTCTTTAGATAATTTAAAGAAGAATAAAGGTAAATACAATATTGATACAATAGATGAGGTTACTATTAATAAAATAAAATCGACAGAAGGTATTTTAGAAGGTATTGAGCGTAAAGAACGGGCAGAAGTAATAAATGGCTGTATGTTAAGATTACCTGAAGATGAAAGAGCCATTTTATGGATGTTTTATTTTGAAGAATTAAGTTTAAAAGAAATTATTGAGGTAACAGATTTTTCGGAAGCAAATTTAAAAGTAAAGCTGCACAGAGCAAGAAAGAGTTTATTAAATATAGTAGAAAAGAAAGTAGAACCCGAATTAATTAATCATTATGGGAGAAAATAAAGACATAAAAAATCTTGATGCTTTTACTAAAAAGTATATCAAAGAAATAGAAATAGAGAGTCCGTCTGTAAACTTTACAGCTAATTTGATGGATACAATATTACAAAAAGAAAATATGGAGGTTTATAAAGCTACGCCTTTAATATCAACTAAAATATGGTTTGTTCTTGTGGGAGTTTTAACGGCAAGTATTTTATACGTATCAAGAGGAAGTTCATTAAAATCGATTAAAATGCCTGAAATTAATTTAGGCTTTTTATCAGAAGTACAGATGCCAAACTTATTTGAAGGTCTTACCGTTTCTAATACAATGTTATATGCTTGTTTCTTTTTTACGATAATGTTTTTTGGTCAAGTTTATATGCTTAAAAATTATTTTACCAAAGAATTATAATTAGCATAAAAAATCCGCTTTGAGTTTTTCAAAGCGGATTTTTTTATGATTTACATAAGGAAGTATTATAAAATATTTTTAAAATTCTAAATACATAATATGATTCGGATTTGAGTGTGTATCTGATATTTGAAAATCAGTTTCCCCTATTATTTTAAATCCTACTTTTTCATAAAACTGAATTGCTTTTTTATTTTCCACCCATACGTTTAACCAAATTCCAGCCTGGTTATTTTCCTTACATAAGGCTACATTAAAATCAAATAATGTTTTACCGAGTCCTAAACCATAAAATTCCTCAAGTAAATACAGCCTACTCATATAAGTGATGTTTTTAGCAACAACATCTTTACAGGTTTTATTGAAAATTATTTTTGAATAGCCTGCAGTTTCGTTCTCATATTCTAACAAATAATATTCATTCTCTGCAGTTTCTAATTCTTTTATAAAGTCACTTTCTTTAAAGTTATTAGCGATATATGCATTCATATCTTTCTCAGGGGCAGAATGACCATGAGCAGGCAAAAAAGAAGCGACACTAATTTCAGAAAAAAGTTTTGCTTGTGCGGTGTTTGCTTTTGTTATTTTAATGATTTCTATATTTTAAATTATATTACTGCTGTTGTTCTTCTAACATATCTAAATAAACATCTTCAACATGTTCACGAGCCCAACGTGTTTTTCTTAAAAAACCTAAACTAGATTTCATAGTTGGATTGTTTTTAAAACAACGAATATTTACACGCTCTGCTAAATACTCCCAACCATAATGATCAACTAAACGTTCTAGAAGCTGCGCAAGTTTAACACCATGTAACGGATTCTTAAGTTGCTCTTCAGTTGCCTGTCTCCTGTTTTGTCTAGTTGGGTCTTCTTTATTTAATTGTTCGTTCGTTATTGGCTTAAAATCTGTGTTTGTAAGATCTTCAGATGGTGTTGTGTTATTAATTGGATTGTTTTCTGTATCCATTACTCAGGTGTTTTTATCTTAATACTGAACTACAAAAATAGAACTTGCATTAGTAATTAAACCAATTTAATATAGTTTTTAAGAATTTTTTGCTAAAAAAACCTCTTTGAATTAACAAAGAGGTTCTGTAATACTTAAAATAACTATGTTACTTATTTAATTAACGCATAAGAACGTTTAATAAAGTTAGTTAAATCTTCACCATGTAATAGGTTTTGAGATAGTTTAGCTAAATCGAAAGCTTGCGTAATCAATCCTTTTTTCTTGTCTTCATCAGCATTTAAGATTTCAGAAACTAATGGGTGATTTGTATTTACAACTAAGTTATACATTTCAGGTAAATTACCCATTCCCATCATTCCACCTCCACCACCAGAAGCTTGCATTTCTTTCATACGACGCATAAATTCTGGTACCGTAATTAAGAAAGGAGACGAAGAAGAATCCATAGCTTCTAATTGAACAGTATATGTTTGTGATGCAATTACTCCTTCAATAACTGGTTTTAACGTTTCTTTTTCTTCATCAGTTAATTTAGAAATAACAGCTTCGTCTTTCTTGATTAAGTTATCAATAAAATCAGAATCAACACGTGTAAACTGAACTTTAGATTCACCTGAAGTTTCTAATTTTTGCATTAAGTGAGATACGATTGGAGAATCTAATACAACAACTTCATATCCTTTTGCAGTTGCATCTTGAATATAACTGTGTTGTGCTTCTTTGTTAGAAGTATATAAGATTATGTGGTTTCCATCTTTATCCGTTTGAGCAGCTTTTGTTTTTTCAATTAACTCATCAAAAGTGAAATATGTATCTGCAACTGTTGGATATAATGCAAATTTCTTAGCCTTATCAAAGAATTTATCTTCCGATAACATTCCGTACTCGATAATCACTTTAATATCGTTCCATTTTTGCTCAAAATCAGCACGGTCTTTTTTGTATAAAGAAGCTAATTTATCACCTACTTTTTTAGTAATGTAACCTGAGATTTTCTTTACAGCACCATCTGCTTGCAAACCAGAACGAGAAACGTTTAATGGAATGTCTGGAGAATCGATAACACCTTTTAACATTTGTAAAAAGTCAGGTACAATCCCTTCAACATTATCAGTTACATATACTTGGTTTTGATACAATTGGATTTTATCCTTTTGCATATCTAAACTTTGCGTTAACTTCGGGAAAAATAAAATTCCTGTTAAGTTAAATGGATAATCTACATTTAAGTGAATGTGAAATAAAGATTCTTCGAATTGCATTGGATACAACTCTCTGTAGAAGTTAGTATAATCTTCATCACTTAAATCTGCAGGTGCTTTTGTCCAAGCAGGGTTTGTGTTGTTGATAATATTATCAACTTCAATCTGTTTGTGAGGCTCAGTAGTTTCTTTACCTTCAGCATCTGTAGTTGTTGCTGGTGTAAATTCAGGGTCGTTAACCTTGTTCGTTCCAAATTTAATTGGTACTTGGTTAAAACGATTGTATTTATTTAATAAACCACCAATTTTACCTTCTTCTAAAAATTCTAAAGAATCTTCTGCAATATGTAAAACAATTTCAGTTCCTCTGTCAGCTTTGTCATGCGCTACTAACGTATATTCAGGAGAACCATCACAAGTCCAATGTGCAGCTGGTTCGTCTTTAAATGATTTTGTAATTAAATCAACTTTATCAGCCACCATAAAAGCAGAATAAAAACCTAAACCAAAATGCCCAATTACACCTGTTTCGTTTTTATCATCTTTATATTTTTCTAAAAACTCTTCAGCTCCAGAAAAAGCAATTTGGTTAATGTATTTTTCAACTTCATCAGCAGTCATACCTAAACCTTGATCTTTAATCGTCAAAGTTTTTGCCTCTTTATCAATACTGATTTCGATCTTAGCATCTCCTAATTCGGTATTTGCTTCACCGATAGAAATTAAGTGTTTTAATTTAGTTGTTGCATCTGTTCCGTTAGATATTAACTCACGTAAAAAGATTTCGTGATCAGAATACAAGAATTTTTTAATCAGTGGAAATATATTTTCTACCGACACATTAATACTTCCTTTACTCATAATTATATATTTTGTTTGATTTGTGTCTCATCGAGCGCAGTCGAGATGTTCTCTATACTTATTTAAATTTCTTTTGAAAATCAGATAAGAAATTAAATGCACTCGAACTAACAGTTCGTTTTCTGTTAGAGTAGTAGTCAAAAAAAATACCAAAAGAAGTTTTGTGACAAGATGACATTTTTTGTGTTAATAATGACTATCTTTTTAGACGGTTTTATATCATGGTAAAAATTACTATTTTTACAGACTACAAATAAACAAACAACAAAAAGAATAACATAAAGTATGTATAATTCAAAAATAACAGGATTAGGTTATTATGTGCCAGATAATGTGGTTACTAATAATGACTTAAAAGAGTTTATGGAAACATCAGATGAATGGATCCAAGAAAGAACAGGTATTAAAGAGCGTCGTTGGATAGATCCAAAAACTGGTGATACGACTGCTGTTATGGGAGCAAAAGCTTCTAGGATAGCAATTGAAAGAGCTGGATTAACTAAAGATGACATCGATTTTATCGTTTTTGCAACTTTAAGTCCTGATATGTATTTTCCTGGTGGGGGAGTGCAAATACAAAATATGTTAGATATGCCAACTATTGGTGCGTTAGATGTACGTAACCAATGTTCTGGTTTTATTTATGCAATGTCTGTAGCCGATCAGTTTATAAAAACAGGAATGTATAAAAATATTCTTGTAATTGGGGCTGAAAATCATTCAGGAGGTTTAGAAAAATCTACAAGAGGTAGAGGAGTTACTGTAATTTTTGGTGATGGAGCTGGAGCTGCAGTAATGTCTAGAAGTGAAGAAGAAGGAAAAGGAATTTTATCTTCTCACTTACACTCTGAAGGAAAACATGCAGAAGAATTAGCTTTAATGGGACCTTCTACTGGTAGATGGGTACCTGAAATAATGGAAGCAAATGATCCTGAAGATGTTTCTTACTATCCGCACATGAATGGTCAATTTGTGTTTAAACATGCTGTTGGTCGTTTTTCTGAAGCTATTATAGAAGGTTTAGAAGCAAACGGATTAAAGAAAGAAGATATTGATATGTTAATTCCGCATCAAGCAAACCTACGTATCGCTCAGTTCATTCAAAAGAAGTTTCAATTGAGTGATGATAAGGTACATAATAATATTATGAAGTATGGTAATACTACTGCTGCTTCTGTAATTATAGCTTTAACTGAAGCTTGGGAAAAAGGAAAGATTAAAGAAAATGATTTAGTTGTATTAGCTGCCTTTGGTAGCGGATTTACTTGGGGGTCGGTAGTGATTCGTTGGTAATATTAATTAAATATATAATACAAAAAAACCGAAGCTACTAGCTTCGGTTTTTTTATTAAAACAAACCTCCTTGAGACTCATTATTATCTCTATATTTTCGTTTTTTTGCACGGTTTTTAACACTTCCAAAATTATAAGAAAAACCAAAGTAAACTGTGTTATACTCTAAAATGTATTTACCTTTTTGAGGAAAAGGATTTACAGCGGTATAATCAAAGTTTAAATTATTAAATATATCTGAAGCTCTTACTGTAATTTTTCCTTTTTTATTTAAAATAGACAATCTGGCAGCGATATTAACCATAGTATAGGGTTTAATGGTGTATTGAACATTTTCATTTTTACCACTGTATATACCAGATAGTTGGATGTTTAGTTTTTTAGATAGCTTAAATGAGTTGCTAAGGTTACTTTTGATACGGGTGTTTTTTATTATTTGTGTTCTATTATTTAAGATGCCTTCTGAATCTTGAATGTATGTTTGAAAGGAAGGTCTAATTGTCCACCATTTTATAGGTTTAAAGCTTGCTGAAAATTCAACACCGTAGCTGTCAGAAAAATCATAATTGGTAAAAGAAATAATTTGCTTGTCAGGATTAGCGTCTTCTTTTTCTATAAAGCGGCCTATTTTATTATGAGTTTTTCTATAGAAAGTACCAAATGTAATATATCCTTTAGTAATAGATTTTGTATAGTTTAACTCTAAGGAGTTTGTAAATTGTGGTTTTAAATTAAAGTTTCCTTTAGAAATTGAAAGAGGAGAAACCCATTCTTGAATAGGTGTTATTTGATATGAAGAAGGCCTATCAACTCTTCTACTATAACCCAGTTGTAAATCATCATTATCTGTAATATGATATGTAACATAAGCAGATGGATATACACTAAAAATATTATCTTTTAGGTTTTTTTCTCCTTGTTGTGTATTATTAAATAAAGCTTTTAAATTAAATTGTTCAAATCGAACACCAGTTTGAAAAGAGAGTTTAGAAAAATTTTTGTTAAAATTTATATATCCTGAATATAAAGAGCGACTGTAATTTAAGTTAGTATTCCCAACAGGTTGTTGCGGTGAAGTATTATTTGTTGACTTTTCTTGATCTGTTAATATATTATTTTTAAAACCTTGTTTTCGATATTCTATCCCTATTTCAATTTTCCCTGATTTAATGGGTTTTGTATAATCAACATTTAGCAGCCATAATTTACGGGTATCAATTATGTCGTTGGTGTAATTATATTCTTTTGAATTGGGGTTTTTTAATTCTGAATTAATCGATTTTTCAGGGATTTTTGTAATTGTGTGATTAAGTTCTATCTCAATGTTTTGACCTAAGCTATCAAGCTTATGCAGGTAATCAATATTATAAGCTTGTTCACTTTCATCATACTCAGATAAATTATTACTATTAAAAATAGTGTTTGAGTTTTCAGAAACAATAGTGTTAGTTTGTAGGCTGTTAGTGTTAAAACTCTGATTAGTGTATATAGAAAGTATACTCTTTTCGGATAAATCAATATCAGCACCAATTTTAAAACTGTTTGTATATGATTTATTTAAAAAATCAATGTTTTGAAGTAGGTTTTTGTCTGTTCTATTTAAACTATTAAAAGTAGCATAATCACCCCAGTCAGTATTATAATTTGTGTAAAAATTCACACTCTTTGTTTTGTAATTAAGGCTTAATGAGGCTTCAGGTCTTGTGTTTTTACTGTGGGTAATTCCAGAAGAAACACTCCCATTAAAGCCTATTTTAGTGTTTTTCTTTAAAATAATATTAAGTATACCACTCATTCCTTCTGGAGTATATTTTGCAGAAGGATTTGTAATAATTTCAATGCTTTTAACAGTGCTTGAAGGAATTTGGCTTAGAAGATTTTTTGAGTTTAAATTTGATGGTTTCCCATTTATCAAAATACGTACATTTTCATTACCTCTTAAACTCACAGTCCCAGATGCTTGGTTTACATCTATTGATGGTATATTTTGAAGCATTTCAAAAGAATTACCTCCTGTAGACACTAAGTCATTACCAATATTAATTATTTTTTTGTCTATTTTTTGAATTACAGTTGTTGTTTCAGCTTGTATTTCAACTTCATCTATATGGGTTGCGTGTTCAGCTAATGAAATAATCCCTAAATTAATATTAAAATTACTAGATGTTAATGCTACCTCTAGTACTTGTGTTTTATAACCAATATATTGAAAACTAAGAAGTATTTTTTTTAAAGGTATTTCTTGGATGGTAAACTCTCCTTTAGGATTAGTAATCGTTCCGTTAATAAGCTTGTTACTGAATTCTTTACAGGAAATAGTAACGTAATTTAAAGGTAGTTTAGTTTTTGAATCGATTACTTTACCAGTGATTTTTGTGACTTGAGCATAACAAAAAGTATTAATAGTTATTAATCCAATTATAAATAGTAACTTTTTCATTTAGAGGGGACTTTTTTTAAAGGTAAATATAATAAAAAAAACAGAATACTTTTTGTGTTAAATATCTGATAGGAAGATGTTTTACGATATGAAAATTTAACGACTTCTTTTCTCGTTAAAGCCTTTTATTTCTTTTGTGTTTAGTGCTCTTTTTTCTTCCTTTAATCTGTAATTGAAACGTATGGTCTAATTTTTGAACAACAATTAGTTTAACAAATAAACAATTTGTTACTTATTTTAAGTAGATTTAACTAAATATTAATCGTTATGAAAAAGCATACATTAGTTATAGGAGCGTCTTTAAATCCTACTAGATATTCAAATATCGCTATTAAAAGATTGGCAGATAAAGGAATAAAAACAACTGCAATTGGTTTAAGAAGTGGTAAAGTATTAGGTGTTGCTATAACAACAAAAAAAGAGCCATTTAAAGATATAGATACAGTTACGTTGTATTTAAATGCTGAGCGACAAAAAGAATATTATGAATATATAGTTTCATTGAATCCTCATAGAGTTATTTTTAACCCAGGTACTGAGAATACGGAGTTTTATGAGATTTTAAAAGAAAATGGAATCAAGTCAGAAGTAGCTTGTACCTTGGTTTTATTAGCAACCAATGAATATTAATTTAAAATAGAAACGGGAACAGTATTTGTTGAATATAATTTACCAGCTTCAGCTAATTCTACGTTTTTAAAAATAGTTTGTGCCTCTTCTTTAAAGTCTTCAATATTTGAATAACGACTAGAATAGTGACCAATAATTAACTTAGCAACATTTGCTTGGTTTGCTATAGAAGCAGCTTGTTCGGCAGTAGAATGTTTTGTTCTTTCGCATAAATCTTCTCTGTTTTTTAAAAATGTAGCTTCGTGATATAGTAAATCAACATTTTTAATAATAGGAACTATATTTGGCTTATAAACAGTGTCGCTACAAAAAGCAAAGCTTTTTGATTTAGGAGGATCTAGTGTTAATTCTGAATTTGGTATAATTTTACCTGTAGATAATACAAAATCCTTTCCTGCTTTAATATTATGATAATCGCACGTGTCTATTTCTTTATACTCTTCTATTTTACCAATATGTAATTTTCTTAACTTTTCTTTTTCTCTGAATAAAAACCCATTTGTATAAACTCTGTGATCTAAAGGAATTGTATGTACAGAAACGTTATCATCTTCAAAAATCAACTCACTTTCTTTAGATACCAATTCGTGAAAGTGAATATGATATTTTGTCCAAGATTTAGATAGTTTTAATTGAAGAGTAGTAACTTCTTTAATTCCTTTTGGGCCATAAATATGCAGGTCTTTCTCTCGGTTTAAAATACCAAATGTAGAGATAAGACCTATAAGTCCAAAAAAATGATCACCGTGCAAATGAGATATAAAAATATGATTGATCTTAGAAAAACCAATTTTATATTTTCGCATTTGCCTTTGTGTTCCTTCACCACAATCAATTAAAAAATGACGATTGTTAATTTCTAAATACTGTGACGTTGGATGTGCATTTACTCTGGGTGTAGCAGAATGACAACCTAAAATAGTTAAGTTTAAGCTCATTTACTTAATTACAAAGCGTTTAGAAATAACTTCTTTGTTATTTTGAATTGCATAAATGTACATGCCCGATTTTAAGTCATTACGCTGAAAAGGAATAGAGTTACGTCCATTACGAATTTTAATTTCTTTAGAATATACAGTTTTACCAAGTACATTTCTAATAGTTAAAATTACAGTCTGACTTGTTTTAGAATTAACAAAAATAGTAGTGTTATTAATAAAAGGATTTGGGGAAGCAACCATGTTATCTATAGATTTTTGCTGAGAAAAACTAGATAGCGTTACTAATAAGAATAGAAAGAGTACTTTTTTCACCATGTGTATTCATTTAGGGGGTAATAAATATAAGGCTAAAAACCTAATTCACGTTGCATATTTTCCATTTCAATAACATCTTCAGCTTCAACTAATGTTGGAACAATATTAAATGTTTCAGGAAAATCATCAATATTTACACCTTTTGTTACTATAACAAAAGATATACCATTTTGTTGATGTTCAACACAATATGGTAAAAATAATAAAATATTTTCTTTAGAAGGGTTAAAATTTTCTAAAATTTTAATAATAAGGTGTTTTTTTTCATATTGATTATACTTTTTTTTAAATTCAGTAAAAAATTCTAGAAAGCTATTTTCATCAGAACTAATTAAAGTATAATCAACTTTATCGTCTATTTTCATTCTTATCTTTTTATTTGTTGCGCTAATAAATATATAACGGCCATACGCACTGCAACTCCGTTTTCTACTTGATTTAAGATAATAGATTGATTACTATCGGCAACATCACTTGTTAATTCTACACCACGATTTATAGGCCCTGGATGCATAATTACAATTTCTTTATTAAGGCTGTTTAGTATTTCTTTATTGATACCAAAAAGTTGTGTGTACTCTCTTGTTGATGGAAAATATTTAATATCCATTCGTTCATGTTGTACACGTAAAACATTGGCTACATCACACCATTCTAAAGCTTTTTTTAAGTTTGTTTCAACTTCAACACCTAAGCTAGTAATGTATTTGGGAATTAAAGTAGTTGGTCCACAAACTTTAACTTTAGCGCCTTGTAGCTGCAAAGCGAATATGTTAGAAAGCGCTACTCGCGAGTGTAAGACATCACCAACGATTACAATTTTTTTACCTTTTAAGTTGCTATTTAAAGCTTCTCGCATCGAAAAACTATCTAACAAAGCTTGTGTTGGATGTTCGTGAGTTCCGTCACCCGCGTTAATAATTTTGGCATCTACATGCCTCGATAAAAAAATACCAGCACCAACACTTGCATGACGCATTACAACAATATCAACCTTCATGGCTAATATATTGTTAACGGTATCTATTAAAGTTTCTCCTTTTTTTACAGATGATTGCGCTGCAGAGAAGTTAATCACGTCTGCGGATAAACGTTTTTCTGCTAATTCGAAAGATAGTTTAGTACGTGTACTATTTTCAAAAAATAAATTAGCAATTGTAATATCTCGAAGAGAAGGAACTTTTTTAATGGGTCTATTTATAACTTCTTTAAAATGAGAAGCAGTTTCAAAAATAAGCTCTAAATCAGTTTTGTTTAGGTATTTTATACCTAATAAATTTTCAACACTTAACTGCTTCATCTTAGTTTGTTTTTATAATCATAACTAATCATCAAGCTTAGTAGGCTTGGTTTCTAGGTATATTGTATCTTTTTTGTGAGTCTCTTGCCAATTAACAACAACTTTTTCTTCATTAATAGCATCTACTTGTCTACCTCTATAATTAGGTTGAATTGGTAAATGGCGACTAAAACGACGATCGATTAATACTAATAATTCAATGTTTTTAGGCCTTCCATATGATTGAATAGCTGTTAAAGCGCTTCGTACACTTCTACCAGAATATAATACATCATCAATAATAACTACTTTTTTATCTTCAATTAAAAAATCAATTTGAGTAGAAGTAGCTTCTAATGGCGCATTCCTTCTACGAAAATCATCACGATAAAAAGTAATATCTAACAACCCTAATTTAAGATCTTTAATAGCATATTTTTCGGTTAAAAGTTTAGCCAATCGTTTCGCTAAAAAAGTACCTCTTGGCTGTAAACCTATTAAAAAGGTATTAGAAAAGTCGTTGTGGTTTTCGATTAACTGACAGGCTAATCGATGCAGAATAATTTCAATTTCTTTTGAAGTAAGTAGTGTTTTCCTGCTCATGTTTTGCTATCAAATTGGTATGATAGTTCGTTGTCCAAAAATAAAGTAAAAAAAACTGCGGACAAAATTAAAGTTGATCAAACATAAAACTATATGAATAAAATTATCTTTACATTTGCCAACTTTTACAATAGTCGAAAATATTATGATGAAATACCTTAAAAATAAGAAACTTAACATTAAAGATGATACGTTAGCAGGTATAACAGTTTCTTTAGCAATGATACCAGAAGTGGTTGCTTTTGCTTTCGTTGCTCAAATTAGCCCAATAGTAGCATTATTTGGTGCATTTGTGGTAGGAATAATATCTGCCATTTTTGGTGGTAGACCAGGACTTATTTCTGGTGCAGCAGGAGCTGTAGCAGTTATTTTTGTGACGATGATACAAGAAGGACATGCAAAAGGTCTTTTATTTGATAATCCTGTAGAAAATATGGGATACTTCTATTTGCTAGCAGCAGTAGTTTTAATGGGAGTCATACAAGTGCTAGCTGGTGTATTTAAACTAGGTAAATTTGTGCGTTTAATTCCGCATTCTGTAATGATGGGATTTGTAAACGGATTGGCAATTGTTATTTTTATGGCGCAATTGGGAATGTTTACAGAAAATAAGAAAGATTTTTTTGGACAAAATATGCGTAAAACCGAATCGAAAGAGTTGGTTTATAATGTAACAGATAATCAAGTTAAAGATTTAAATTCTGGTGCTGTTTTATTTACTGTTGATGGTAATTCAGTAAAAAATAATAACACAAATGAGGAAATGTTTTTTGTGTCAGACGGACAAGTTTTTGACGCTAAAACAAAAAAAGTGGTTTTTAACGCTTCAGAAGAAGGGTTTTATTCGGTAAAAGATAGCGGAGTTGTAAAATCAACCATGCAAGGAGAAAAGCTTTATACAATGATTGGGTTAGTTTTATTAACGATGCTTATTGTATGGGGGTTACCAAAAATAACTACTAAAATACCGGCAGCATTAACGGCTATTTTAATTGTTACATTAATATCAATATTTAGTGGCTTAAGTTCAATTAATGTTGGTGATTTTATTAGAGATGGTGGTGGCGCTGGTTTAAATGGTATTGATGAAATATCAAAAAAACTAAATTTATTAGAGCTTTGGAGTAACCTTCCTTTTAATTTAGATACGCTTAAATTTATAGCACCTTATGCCTTTTTAGCGGCTTCTGTTGGTTTGATAGAAACTTTAATGACTATGAATTTGGTAGATGAATTAACAGACAGTAGAGGAAACGGAAATAAAGAATGTGTTGCGCAAGGAGCCGGAAATATTGTAAGTGGTGTATTTGGTGGAACTGGTGGTTGTGGTATGATTGGTCAAACAGTTATTAATATCAATGCTGGTGGTAGAGGAAGATTATCAGGAGTAATGATGTCATTAACCTTATTAACCTTTATTTTATTTGCTGATAAATATATAGAGCAAGTGCCAATTGCAGCTTTAGTAGGAGTAATGTTTATGATGGTTATTGAAACTTTTGCATGGTCTAGCTTTAGAATCATGAAAAAAATTCCAGCTTCAGATGCATTTGTATTGGTAATCGTATCTGCAGTTACTGTATTTTTTGATTTAGCAATTGCTGTTTTTGTAGGGGTAATTATATCAGCTTTATCTTTTGCATGGACAAGCGCTAAGAAAATTAGAGCTAGAAAAAGAATGAAAGCAGACGGAACAAAAGTGTACGAAATATGGGGACCTTTATTTTTTGGAAGTATTACAGCTTTTAACGGTAAATTTGATATTAAAAATGATCCAGAAAAAATAGAAATTGATTTTGTTGAATCTAGAGTTTCAGATCATTCAGCAATCGAAGCTATTTTTGGTTTGGTGGAAAAATACCAAGCGGCAGGTAAAAAAGTTACTTTAAAACATTTAAGTGAAGATTGTAAGATATTGCTTTATAAAGCGAGTCCAATTTTTACAGGAGTTATAGAAGAAGATGTAGAGGATCCTCGTTATCATTTAGCGGCGAATCCAGAAGATTTTCCGAAACCTTTATCAGAATATAAATTTTAAATAAAAAAATCCCGCAATTGCGGGATTTTTTTATGAGTTATTTTTTATTTATCGGGCTAATAATATCAACATCACTAAAAGCAATTGCGCCTCTTATTACACCGTCTATAGTACTTTTTAAAGCTTCTATTAATTGCATTTTAAGTTGCGATTTATGGTATATTAAACTTACTTCCCTTGCTGGAGGAGGTGTTTCAAACTCTCTTAAATGCTCCTTGTCTTTATCGTTTAAATCTAATGTATTTAAATATGGTAATAAAGTCATTCCTAAACCATCTTTAGATAGTTTTATAAGCGTATCAAAACTTCCGCTTTCTAACTGAAAATGATGAGTGGAATTTTTCTTATTAGCTCTACATAAATTAATAATACTATTTTTAAAACAATGACCATCTTCTAGTAGTAAAATATCATCAAGCTCTAAATCTTCTACTTTTATCTTTTTTTGATCATATAATCTATGTTCCTTAGGTATTAAACCTACAAAAGGTTCGTAGTATAAAACACGCTCTTTTATGGCTTCATTCTCTAAAGGAGTAGCCGCTAAAGCAGCATCTATGTGACCATCAGTTAGTTTTCTAATAATTTCTTCGGTGGTTAACTCTTCAATAATTAATTGAACCTTGGGATAGCTTTTACTAAAGGTTTTTAAAAACATTGGTAATAAGGTAGGCATAACCGTTGGTATAATACCAAGTTTAAATTCGCCACCTACAAATCCTTTTTGTTGATGAACAATATCTACAATACGATTGCTTTCATCAACAATAACCTTGGCTTGTTCAATAATTTTTTTACCAACCTCGGTTAATTCAATGGGTTTTTTAGAACGGTTAAATATTTTAGCATCCAACTCGTCTTCTAGCTTTTGTATTTGCATACTTAAGGTAGGTTGCGTAACAAAACAATGTTCGGCGGCTACCGTAAAATTTTTATATTCAGCTACAGCTAGCGTATATTTTAACTGTGTGATTGTCATTGTATCAGATTTTTTGATAAAGATATTAAAACTATCAATAACAGTTATAGTTTTTGTTGTTTATTTAAGTCTAATTTTGAGGTATTGAAATAAGAATAATTAAAAAGATAATAAAATGAACACAACTGTTTTAGGATTAGATAAGAACAAATCGATAGCTTTAGTAAAGGAATTAAACACTTTATTAGCAAACTTTCAAATATATTATCAAAATGTAAGAGGATTACATTGGAACATTAAAGGAAAAAATTTCTTTGAATTACATGTTAAGTTCGAGGAATTTTATACAGATTCTCAATTAAAGGTAGATTTAATTGCTGAAAGAATTTTAACACTACAAGGAACACCATTACATACTTTTGATGATTATATAAAAGCAGCAAAAGTACCTGTAGGCAAAAATATAAGTAAAGATGTTGATGCGGTAGAATTAGTAATTGAATCATTGGCTGAATTATTAAAAATAGAAAGAGAAATTTTAGAATTATCAGACAATGCAGATGATGAAGGAACAAATTCGATGATGAGTGACTTTATTGCTGAGCAAGAAAAAACAATATGGATGTTAAATGCTTGGTTAGCATAAATCTAGTTGATTTAAGAGGTGAAAGGTGTGCTAATTTAGCACACCTTTTTTATTTAGAATAGGTCTATTTGTTTAAGTTCTCTTAATAAAATTTACATTTTAATGATGTGCTATTAAAATAGCATTGATGTAAGTTTTACAAACGAGCCTTTAATTTGAGGAATTAAAAAAACTTAAAAATTATTAAAATGAAAAAACTAAAATTAAGCTTATTAACATTATTAACAGCCTGTATTGGTGTTAGTACATTTACTGCATGTCAAGATGGAATTGACGGAACAGACGGCGTAAATGGTATTGATGGAAGTAATGGAGCAGATGGGAATGATGGTTCTGATGCAACAGCTTATTTAAAAACCTCTAAAACACCTAACTTTTTAAAAGTAAGAAGTGAGTTTATCGGATTAAAAATTACACCGATATTATCATCAGAAGATGTAATACCAAATTCACCTGATTTTGTATACGGCTCTATGGCAGATGGTGCAGGATTGTTACCTGAAACTGATGGTACTTTTACGTTAATTAATAATATAGAAGCAGATTATGCTATCGCAAGAATTAAATTAAATGAAAATTTAAAACCATTATCAGCAGAATACATTTTAAATGCAACAGCAACTGGTGAAACGGCTCAATGTTCTGGCTCAATGATCTCTCCAGAAGAACATGGTTTTGGTCCGTTGTATTTGTCAGGAGGTGAATGGGGTGGTGCATCAAAAGGTGTTTTTGTAACAGATCCTTATAAGTCACCTACAGATGCAAGTGCAGGTAATATGTTATCAGCATTTGGGCAATGGTCTACAGAAAACGCCGTAGTAATAGGTAAAGATGCTTATTCAGATAAAACAGTGGCTTTTATTGGTGATGATAATGCAGATAATAATGTGCCATCGGGTCAATTAGGAATGTATGTTGGCGATAGAGGAGATTTAAATGGAGGAAAACTATATGGTTTAAAGGTAACATCTTCTGGTGTAACTTATGAAATGGACATGGCTGAAGGAGCTGAGTATGATGTAGAATTTGTAGAACTTGAAGAAAAAGAAATTAATGCTTTAGATACAGAATGTAAAACGAAAGGTGTTATGGGATTCTCTAGGTTAGAAGATATTGATTGGAGAAGAGGTTCTGCAGCAAATAATAGAGAAATTTATTTTGCGGTTACAGGTCGTAACAAACCAGGTTTAGTAGGTAAAGGTTCTATTTTAGGTCGTGTTTATAAAGTAGTTTTAAATGATACAGATCCAACAGGAGCTGCTAAAATTACCTGTGTGTTAGATGGTGATATTGCAGGAGGAAAAGCGGACGGATTTCACTCGCCTGATAATATCTTAGTAACCGAAAACTATGCTTATATTCAAGAAGATCCTAACGGATATGCATCTGTAAATCCAAATATTATCGGATATTCTAAATTATACCAATACAATTTAACAACCGGTGCTATAAAAACGGTGTTAGAATGTGATCAAGAAAGAGCAGAATCTTTAGGGTACGGAACAACTTCAAGAAATTGGGAAATTACAGGAATGATTGACGTAACTGATATTGTAAATAATGGTAAGAACTCATTTTTAGTAATGACTCAAAACCATGGATGGGAACCAGCAGACGGAACTTCATTTACAGATCCAAAGGCAAATCCTAATTTAGCAAACAGAAAAGAAGGTTCTGTTTTACACTTAATTACAGGTTTAGAAAGATAAAAAATGAAAAACTTCTTAAGTCAAGCTAAGACATACCTTTGTGTATGTCTTTTGCTTGTAATAGTATCGTGTAATCAAAAGATAGATAAATACAAATCTGTTACAGTACTTTCTGATGGTATAAATAAATTATACCTAAATCAACTATCTAATACTATTAATAATTTAGATAGTATGAAAGGTAAATCAATTAAAGAGCAGCAAAAATATTATGTGCTAGCAAGAAAGCATTTTAAATTACTAGAGCCAATTTTAGCTTTTTCTGATAAGGATAACTATAAATCATTAAATGCACCAAATATAATTAGTGTTAAGGGAGAAACGAGTAATGATACAAGAGTTATAAAACCGATAGGTTTTCAAGTGATAGAAGAAACTCTTTATGATAAAAATATTGATAAAGAGGTTTTAAAAAGGGCCGTACGTGTTACAAGTAATCGATTAAAATTAATAAAAAAAAATAGTGTTCTTAAATTAAAAGACCATCATATTGTATGGCTGTTAAGAGATCAAATTACACGTGTAGCTACAACTGGTATTACGGGTTTCGATTCGCCTGTTTTAAATCAATCCCTGTTAGAAAGTTCATATACTTATGAAACAGTATTAAAAATTATTAAACTTAATGAGGAGAAGTTCAAATCAAAAGAATTATTAGTAAAGTTTGAAGAAGCAGTTATAAATGCTCAAAAATTTTTAAAACATGATTTTGATAGTTTTGATAGATTCACTTTTATAAAAAAGCACACGAATTTTCAATTAAAAATATTGGTTCAAATTCAAAAAGATTGGAACGTTAAGTTTCCTTTTGAAATGGCATTATCTAATACGATGGAAACCTTATTTTCAGAAGAAACATTAAATGTTAATTATTTTTCAGATCATTTAAGTGATACCACTCAATTGGCAGAAAAGGTGGTTTTAGGAAAGCAGTTATTTAATGATGTATCACTTTCTAAGAATTACAATATGGCTTGTGCAACTTGCCATGTTAAAGATTTAGCTTTTACAGACGGCAGAAGAGTGTTTGATAAAAATCAAACAAGAAATACACCAACAGTAGCTTATTCAGCATATCAAAGAGGTTTTTTTATGGATGCTAGAGCTGGTAGTTTAGAAGGTCAGGTTGTTGGAGTTGTAGAGAATCATAATGAGTTTAATATGTCGATGGATTCTGTTGTACATCGTGTATTAAAAAACGAAGAATATAAAAAATCACTTGCTTATTTATATAATAATAAACGAGTGAATTTTAATATACGACATGCAATTGCATCATATATAAGAACCTTAAACACCTTTAATTCAAAGTTTGATAAAAACATTCGTGGACAAGAAAAAACGCTGACAGAAAATGAACAAAAGGGGTTTAACTTGTTTGCAGGAAAGGCAATGTGTGCAACGTGTCATTTCGCACCTGTTTTTAACGGAACCGTTCCGCCTAATTATAACGATACAGAATTAGAGTTCATTGGTGTTCCTATATCTACAGACACTATTAATGCTGAAATTTCAACAGACCTAGGACGCTATAATCTATATAAAACATCAGAGCGAAAACATTTTTTTAAAACACCTACTATTAGAAATATAGCTAAAACAGCACCTTATATGCATAATGGTGTATATACAACTCTAGAGGAAGTAATGAATTTTTATAATAAAGGAGGCGGAGAAGGTTTGGGGATTCACAACGAATATCAAACATTACCTTTTGATAATTTAAATTTATCAGACAAAGAAATAGACCAGGTTATCGATTTTATGAAAACACTTACCGATGAGTAATTATTTAAAATAAATATTTTATTAAAATACGAATACTAACAAAGGCAATCAAAATAGCGGTTGCCTTTTTTAATTGAATCGGGCTAAAGAATTTATGGCTCATTCTGCTACCAATTTGCCCACCTAAAAACACTGTTACTAATAAAATAGAAGTTAAATTCCAGTCAATTGCAAAATTAGGGTTAATGTATTGACCAAGTAAGCCAGCGATAGAGTTTACTAAAATAAAAACACTTGATGTCGCAGCAATTTTTTTAGGTATATCCCATTTTTTTAAATGTAAAAAAGGAGCTAAAAAAATGCCACCACCTATTCCTACCATTCCAGAAATAAAACCAATACCACCGCCATAAATAGCATTTTTATAGCTGTTTGTTTTAGGTTTTTTACTGCTTAAAAAAATGTTTTTAGAAAGCCACATGGTAATCGCAGCTATTAATAAAGTAATGCCTAAAAGGATAAAAAATATGGTCTGATTTATTTTTAGAAAACCACCTAAAAAGGCTAATGGCACGCTAAATAAAACTAACGGCGTTACTTTCTTCCAATTAAGTAATTTTTCTTTGTGAAATAAAAGCACATTACTAAAAACAACAGCTATATTACATATCAATGCAGTTGATCTTATTTGTGTATATGCAATGCCGGTTAAAGCTAATACGGCTAAATAGCTAGAGCCACCGCCAAAACCAACAGAAGAGTAGAGTATGGCAATAATAAAGAAAAGCAATATTATATGCCAGTTTAAAGTAAAAGCGTCAATTAAGAAAGTCAAAGTTTTATAAAATTAATCTTTCAAAGATATTTTAAATTGTTGAGGTGTTAAAAGTTCATTCTTCTTAAAAAGACGATTAAAGTAACTTACGTTGTTAAAACCTGCTTTATATGCGATGTTGCAAATGTTTTCATTAGGGTTGTTTTTAATTAAATTTTTAGCGAATTTTATTTTTTCAGAATTTATGTAATCTGTAGGTGTGATTCCCAAAGTGCTTTTAAACTTCTTAAAAAAATGCGATTTACTCATACAGGCTTTCTTAGAAACATCATTTAAAGTTAAATTGCTTTTGGTTAAGTTTTCTTTGATATATTTTACAGCATATCCTATTCGAGTATCATCATATATATCGTCAACGTTATTTAAAATAAGTTTTCTAGCTTTACTTTGTAATAAACGAATAACTAATTCTTGAATCATTAAATCTAACAATACATCTTTAGATTTTGTATTATTAATAAAAGTATTCGTTAACCTGTTAATGAGTACATTTATGTCTTCATTATTATTTAGGTGTGAACATTTTTTTTTGAAATCCCAAGTGTTATTCTCTCTTTCGATAACAGTTGCTTCGTTAAAATTATAAACAACTTCATTAATTTTATTTTGATCAATAGCTAAACCTAAGCACGAAGTTGGATTTTCTAATGAAGCTTCAGGAAAATCAATATTCATACCATTTTCTTCTGGTACAACTAATGATTCACCAGGGATAAAAGAAAATGGAGATGCCTTATCGAAATGCATTATTTTTTTACCAGTTAATACACTAGCAATAATAGTGCTATCGAAATTTAAAAACACATTTTTAGTAGCTTTATAGGTTTCAAAAATGTTAAGTTCCGCATATTCAGAAGCATAAGTTGTTTTGTTCTCTATAAGAGATGTCAACTTTCTTGTTTGAAAATGCTTGTGGGGCATCATAATTTTATTCATATAGTAATATAGTGCAATTATTTAATACTATAGTTCATTTATTGTTGTAATTTTAACTGTAAGTTTGATTTATTATTAATTAATATTGATTTTTTCAATACTTTATCTAATTATAAATAGGAGAGTTCCCCCAAAATACCTTTTTTACATAATTGCAATTAAAAAGAGAAAGAAAACTAGCACTTTAAAAGGTGTTAGTTTTTTTTATGAAGACAAAATTCAGGGTAACTGCTATAAATGGCATCAATTTTCATAAATTTTTATTTATAAAACTAATAATTTTAGATAATTTCTGCGTTATTAAGCTTCAAGTATATTATTAAGGAAACGTTGTAATTTTAAGTATAAATTGTGTTTTTTTGATTGTTAAAAAAAAGCAAAAATTTTAAATTTGTTTTTTGAACTAAAAACGTATGGAACAACCAGTCTCAATAGAAGATAAACTAAAAGAACGCGTTAAAGAATTAACCTGTTTGTATAACGTTAGCTCTTTAATTAGAAATAGTGATTTATCTGATATAAAAACCCTGTTAAGCGGAATTGCATCAAATGTAAAAAAGTCTATCCGTTATCCAGATGCTGCTTTTGTACAAATTCAAACGAAAGAGAATATTAGTATAGAGGGTAATCAGAACCAGGATGCTATTTTTATCATTTCAGCTATAAAAGTATTCGGAGAGATTTATGGTTCGATAAAAGTAGGATATTCAAAAGTAAAGTTTTCTCAAAACGCTTTTTTAGAAGAAGAACAGTTTTTGCTTAACAAAATAGCTTCAGAAATTGGAGATTTATTTGAGCGTAAACAAATTAAGGAAAAAGAAATTCTTGCCAATAGACAAATAGAGCGTATAGATAGACTGTCTATTTTAGGAGAAATTACAGCAGGAATAGCACATGAGTTAAATACGCCTTTAGCTAATATATTAGGTTTTACAGAGCTGCTAAAAGAGCGGTTTAAAACTGATGAGGTTGGAAAAAAAGATTTACAAAAAGTAATAAATAGTGCTATTTACTCTAGAGAAGTTGTAAAAAAATTAATGTTTTTTTCTTGTGAAATGCCGCAACAAATGGAAGTCATAAACTGTGTGCCAATTATAAAGGAGGCGATTGGTTTATTGACTCCGAATTTTATAAAAAAGAATATTCAAAGTGAATTGTCTTTCAGTGAAGAAAATATTCAATTAAAAGCAGACAAAATTCAATTAACACAAGTGATTTTTAATTTAGTTATCAACGCAATTTATTTTTCGCCTGTTAAAGGAAAAATTAAAATTGCTATTGAAGAAACTAAAGAACACGTACAGCTAAATATATCAGATGAAGGAGTTGGGATTCCTTCAAATTCTGCGGGAAATATTTTTAATCCCTTTTTTACAACAAAACCTATAGGAGAAGGCTCAGGTTTAGGTTTAAGTGTTGTTCATGGAATCGTAAAAAGCCATAAAGGCACTATAAAACATATGCCAAATTTACCCAAAGGAACTGTTTTTGTAATTAATTTTCTAAAAAAAATAACAAATGTTACATAAAGAAAATATCTTAATTGTTGATGATGATATTCAAATTTTGGAGCTTATTCAGCGTCATTTACAATCGTTAAATTATCATACATATAAGGCAATTTCAGTAAAAGAAGCATTGCAAATTTTAAAAGACCAGTCAATCGATTTATTAATTACCGATTTACAAATGCCAGGAGTTGATGGCTTAGAGCTGATAAAATACGCTTCAGAACATTTTCCTGAAACTCCAAAATTAGTAGTTACAGGTTTTCCTTCAATCAATGGGGCACTAGAGGTTATGAAATCTGGTGCAGCAGATTATATAACCAAACCATTTACAAAAGAGGAATTAAAAACGGCGATATTAAAATCTTTAAAGAATGCTCCAAAAACGATTAAAGTAGATAAAGAGGCTAAAGAAAATTCTTATGGTGAGTTAATAGGAAGCTCTCCTGCAATGCAAAAAGTTACAGATGTAATTGAGCGACTTAAAAACAACAAAGCAACAGTGTTTGTTTCAGGAGAAAGTGGTACAGGAAAAGAGCTCGTAGCACGTTCTATACATTATATGGGTAAGTTTTCTACAGCGCCTTTTGTAGCAGTAAATT
Organism: Tenacibaculum sp. SM2510; assembly: GCF_057002845.1. Lineage (NCBI taxonomy): Bacteria > Pseudomonadati > Bacteroidota > Flavobacteriia > Flavobacteriales > Flavobacteriaceae > Tenacibaculum > Tenacibaculum sp. SM2510. The sequence continues at coordinate 741,361 of NZ_CP192703.1, read as the reverse complement.
GTGGTGCAATTCCAGAAAATTTACTAGAGTCAGAATTATTTGGTTACGTAAAAGGTGCTTTTACAGGGGCAGATTCAAATAGAACTGGTTTTTTTCAGGCAGCAAATAAAGGAACATTGTTTTTAGATGAGATAGGGAATGCTTCTTTAGCAACACAGTTGCGTTTGTTAAGAGTTTTACAAGAAAAAGAAATAGTAAGAGTAGGTTCTCAAAAAACAGAAAAAATAGATGTTCGAGTAATAGCAGCAACTAATATCGATTTACAAGAGCTAATCATAAAAAGAAAGTTTAGAGAAGATTTATATTATCGATTAACAGTAGTGCAAATAGAGGTGCCTAAATTATCTGAACGAATTTCAGATATTCCTCTACTGGTAGAGAAGTTCCTTTTTAAATATGGAATAGAATATAAAGATCGATTTATAAAAATAAGTCAAGAAGCCATAGAAGTACTAAAAAGATATCATTGGCCTGGTAATATTAGAGAGTTAGAAAATGTAATTCAGCGTGCTGTAATTATGTGTGATAAATCAGTAGAAATTGTACATCTTCCAGATTATGTGAAATATCAAATAGATTTCCCTAAAAATCAAGAATTGATATCTTTAAAAGAACTAGAAAAAAATTACATCATTAAGGTTCTAGCCGCTACCAATAATAATAAAACTAAAGCGGCAGAGATTCTTAAAATAGATAGAAAAACACTTCGAGAAAAATTAAAATAAGTATCGGGTAAAAAAGTATCAAGCGGGTAATAGTTACCCGCTTTTGTTTTTTTGCAAAAATATCTTTTTTAGGTTTAAGTACCTGTTAGTTAGTTGTTAATGTTTTTGTTTTGTTTGATGGTGTTTTTTTGGTATACCTGTTGCCAATATAGTAACATATTCAAATATTATGATTTATGAACGCTTATAAAAGAAGTTTGTGTAGTACTTGTATTCATGTTAATTCTTGCAGCTTAACATCAAATAACGCTTTTATTTGGTCTTGTAGTGAGTTTGATCAAGAAGAAACATCAGAAGAAAACATTGTTACTCTAACTGCTAAAGATTTTGATGAAATCAGCAGTAAAAAAGAATTAGAACTTATTTAATTAACAAAATGACTTTAACAAAAGAATTAAAACAGAAAAAGGAACCAAAGCAAGGAATGTTGCATAATGTTATGAAGCAGTTTGATGCTGCATCTGACTTGGTAAACTTAAACCCGAATATTAAAAAAATATTAGGGATCACTAATAACGAGTTAATTATTCATTTTCCGGTTCGTATGGATAATGGCGAGGTAGAAATTTTTAAAGGATATCGTGTGCAGCATAACAATGCATTAGGGCCTTATAAAGGTGGATTAAGATATCATCCAACGATAGATATTGATGCTGTAAAAGCATTGGCAATGTGGATGACCTGGAAAACTTCGTTAACAGGTTTGCCTTATGGTGGTGCAAAAGGAGGGATTCAAATGGATCCTAAAAAATATTCACAATCAGAGTTAGAACGTATTACAAGACGTTTTACCTATGCTTTGGGAGATAATATTGGTCCAGAGCACGATATTCCTGCTCCAGATGTAAATACAAATTCGCAAACTATGGCTTGGATTGCTGATACGTATATGTCTACAAAAGCACCAGCAGAAAGATCAAAAAATCAACATGTTGTTACCGGAAAACCAATTGGTTCTGGAGGATTAGAAGGAAGAGATAGAGCAACAGGTTATGGAGTTTTCTTAAATATAAAATTTTGGGCAGAACAAAGAAGTTTAAATCTTACAGATAAAAAGTTTATAGTTCAAGGTTTTGGAAACGTAGGTTACTGGGCAGCACATTTTCTAGAAAAAGAAGGAGCCATAATGGTTGGGGTTCAGGATGCTTTTGGTGCGATTACAAATTCAAAAGGAATTAATGTAAAAGACTTATTTGAGTACACAAAGTTTAATAACGGAAGTGTTGTTGGGTTTTTAAATACCGCAGAAGTAAATACTGAAGACTTTTTTGGTTTGGATTGTGATATTTGTATTCCAGCAGCTTTAGGTAATCAAATAACTAAAGATAATGCATCAAGAATAAAAGCTTTTTTAATTGCTGAAGGAGCAAATGGTCCTACAACTGTCGAAGCAGAGAAAATATTGTTAGAAAAGGGAGTAGAAATTATTCCGGATATTTTATGTAATTCAGGCGGTGTAATTGCTAGTTATTTCGAATGGTTACAGAACAGAAATGGTGAGTTATGGGAGCTAGATGAAATTATGGCGAGACTAGATAAGAAGATGAGAGAAGTTTTTATTAGGGTCTTAAATATGGCTGCAAACAGAAAGCTAGATATGAGGTCTGCTGCATATGTAATAGCAATAGAACGTATAGAAAGAGCTTATGTGCAAAGAGGTATTTTTCCATAGAAAATAATATTATAAAGTAACAAAAGTTAGTGATTGAAAAGATAAATAATAAGATTATGGAATTAAATACCTACACTGATTACGATACAGAAACACAAATTATTCAAAGAAGAAGTTTTAGAGAATTAGACATGTGGATTTCTCATGTAAGTTATATTACAAATGAATGTGATAATTTAGCTAAAATAGCTTCTAATTTAATAAAAGATAAAGATTTAAGAGATGAGTTGTTGTTAATGCTCCTAGAAAACTCTAAAGTTTTAACACAATTATATAATGCTAGAAATGAAACTGAAAAACTAAATGAATGCGATGATGTTGCTTGTGAGTTATTCTATTTAAATGAACATGAAAGTACGAGGTCGTTATATCTAAAACACATTAAAATTTATAGAAAGCTTAAGGAAGAAGTTTTGTATTATCTTTTAACAGTGTAGTTTAATAAGTTTTTTTAGAATAGAACAGTAGTAATTTAAAAGTACCATAAGACAGTTTTGTTTTAGGGTACTTTTTTAGGTTAAAGTCTATTTATAAAAAAGAAAGAACCTAATAGGATAAAACTAAGCGTTGTATCTTGCACAAAATTACACTTAGTGAAATAGACAATCAAGAAGATGTCTCTTATACTAAACCAAAAGAAGTTGTGCAAAAGATTATAGCGTACTATGAGTATTGTAAATATTAGAACATACCTAGAAAAATCACTTACAATTAATGATAGTGACTGGGATTTCTTTACATCTAAATTAAAGCTAAGAAAAGTAAAAAAACGGACAAAGCTTTTAAAATTGGGTGAAGTAGAAAAGTATATTTCTTTTATAGATAAAGGTGTTGTACGCTTTTTTATACCTAAAGAAAATAAAGAAAAAGAAATAACTTTTGGTTTTTGTTTTAACAATGAGTTTGTAAGTGCTTATGATTCTTTTTTAACGCAATCTGCTTCGTTATACGAATTAGAAACCCTTACAAATGTAGAAATGTGGAGTATGTCGTATGAAGATTTACAAGAAGTATACAAAAAAACAACCATAGGAAATACCATTGGTAGATTATCGTCTGAACGCTTATTTTTAATAAAATCTAAAAGAGAACAATCGTTGTTAAATGAAACAGCAGAAAAACGATACCTTAATTTATTTGATGAACGTCCTAAGTTAATTAAAGAAATTCCACTAAAATATATAGCCTCATATATTGGTGTTACAGCACAGGCTTTAAGTCGAATTAGAAAACGAATTACTTAACTTGGGTTCATTTTTTTTATCATACTAAAATCGGTTCTTTGTAGGCTAATTTTACAAGAATGACAATAGTAATTTTTATAATAATTTTATGGTACTCAGGTTTATTTTTTCAAACCTTCTTTTTACATAGATATTCAGCGCATCAAACCTTTAAAATGTCAAATTTTGGAGAAAAATTATGTTTCTTTTTAACTTGGTTAACACAAGGTTCTAATTACCTAAGTGCTTATGGTTACGGAGTGATGCATAGACTTCATCATGCGTATGCAGATACAGAGAAAGATCCGCATTCGCCAAAGTATGATGAAAACTTATTTAAAATGATGTGGCGTACCAAAAACATATATCAAGATATAAATAATAACAGAATTGAAGTAGCTGATAAGTTTACCAAAAATGTACCACAATGGAAGAGTTTTGATAATTTTGCAAGCTCAAAGTTTTCTAGATTAACCTGGGGTGCTTTATATGTTGTATTTTTTGTGTTTTTTGCAACTGCTTGGTGGCAATGGTTGTTTTTGCCAGTAGCTTTTTTAATGGCACCAATACACGGAGTAATTATTAACTGGTTTGCTCATATTTATGGATATGTAAACTTTAAAGTGAGTGATACTTCTAAAAACTTGTTACCATTCGATTTTTTAATGATGGGAGAAGGGTATCATAATAATCACCATGCTAATGGTGGTCGTGCTAATTTTGGAGGTGTAAGATGGCACGAAATTGATGTAACTTATTGCATAATGGTTGTTTTAGATAAGTTAAGATTGATAAAACTTAAATAATGTTTTATTTAAAGTGAATTGAAAATTGTTCCTCCAAAATAAACATACAAACTGCATAAAATAAATTCACCAAAAAAAACTCCAAAAAGTACATTTTTGATAGGAGTTTTTAAGATGCCTGCAACATAGCAAATAATATCTGTAGGAACAAAAGGAAAAATAGACCAACACGCAATCAATAAAGTTGATCTTGGTGTATTTAACTTTTTTTTCAAAATGGTAATTTTTGAAGGGAATTTACTTTCTAAATAATTACTGAAACCTAGCAAGTCAGAAAAGTAATATAATGCTGTAGCTGAAAATAGCACTCCTAGAATTGAGATGAGTAAAATTAATAGCAATTGATTGGGGAATAAAATACCACCTCCAATAACAAAAGGTGTGCTGGGTATTAAAAAAAAGCCTCTTATTAATGTTAACAAAACATATATAAGTAACATTTCACCTTTAAATTTTTGTATAACAGCAACCAAATTATCAGCTGTTATGAGTTCAGGGTTTAATAGGTAGGTAATTAGCAATCCAATTAAGAATGTTATCCAAATAACATAAATTAGTATTTTTCCTTTTTTTAGCATTAATTTTGAAATCGGTTAGTCTGGTCTGTATATGACGATTAAAAACAAATAATGTAACAGTGTTTTAATATTTGTTAACCTGTCATGCTTATTTATAGTGGCATGTCATTTGACAAAAAAGAACTAGTTAGAGAAAATATTAACTAAAAAATAAACCATGCAACATCTAGGTGAAACATCAAAAAGAGCCAATAAAAAACCTAAAATAACTATTGGTACCGCTTTTAAAACGATTATTTGGCCAAAACGAAAATTAGTTTTTATCGGTTTGTTATTAATTGTGGTAAGTAGATTGGCAAGCCTGGTGGCTCCTTTAAAAATTAAATCACTGTTAGATGATGTAATTCCTAATAAAGATTACAATGCGTTGTATAGCTTATTATTTGTAGTTGGTGCGGCTATTTTAATACAAGCGGTAACGTCATTTTTATTAACACGTATTTTAAGTGTACAAGCACAATATTTAATTTCAGAATTGCGCGCAAAAGTGCAAAAGAAAGTATTATCGTTACCCATTAGTTTTTTCGATAACACAAAATCGGGCGCATTGGTTTCTCGAATTATGAGTGATGTTGAAGGTGTTCGTAATTTAATAGGAACCGGATTGGTTCAGTTAGTAGGAGGAACAATAACAGCAGTAATTTCTTTAATTTTATTGATAAATATTAGCCTTTCAATGACACTTTTTGTGTTGATTCCTGTAATTGTTTTTGGTTTAGTTGCCTTAAAAGCTTTTAAGTATATCAGACCCATATTTAGAAATAGAGGTGTAATTAATGCCGAGGTAAAAGGGCGTTTAACAGAAACGTTGGCAGGGGTAAGAGTTATAAAAGCATTTAATGCAGAACAACAAGAAAATGAATCTTTTGAAAAAGGAGTTGATCTTTTATTTCAAAACGTAAAAAAGAGTTTAACGGCAACTGCAATCATGACAAGTTCGGCAACTTTCTTGTTGGGAATCGCGTCTACCGGAATAATGGGAATTGGAGGTTATAAAATTATGATGGGAGAGTTAACCGTAGGTGATTTTTTATCATTTACTTTTTTATTAGGTTTAATGATTGCACCCATTGTACAAATGAGTAACATTGGTAGTCAATTAACAGAAGCTTTAGCAGGTTTAGATAGAACGGAAGAGTTGATGAACATGGAAGCTGAAGAAGATAATGAAGAAAGAGTTATTGAGTTAGATAATGTTGAAGGAGCGTTAGTTTTTGACGATGTTTCTTTTGCTTATGAAGAAGGAAAGCAAGTGTTAAATAATATAAGTTTTCAGGTTCCTAAAGGAACTGTAACAGCGTTGGTAGGAAGTTCTGGGTCGGGTAAATCTACCATTGCGGGTTTATCAGCGACTTTTTTAAATCCAAAATCAGGAAAAGTAACGATTGACAACCATGATATGTCTAAAGTTCAATTAAATTCTTACCGAAAGCATCTAGGAGTAGTTTTACAAGATGAGTTTTTATTTGAAGGAACCATTAGAGAAAATATTTTATTTCCAAGACCAAATGCAACTGAAGAAGAATTACAAAACGCTGTAAAAGCAGCGTATGTAAATGAATTTACCGATCGTTTTGATGACGGATTAAATACATTAATCGGTGAAAGAGGCGTGAAGCTTTCAGGCGGACAACGTCAGCGTTTAGCAATTGCAAGAGCCATTTTAGCAAACCCGAAAATTATCATTTTAGATGAAGCAACTTCTAGCTTAGATACCGAAAGTGAAGCTTTAATTCAAAAAAGTTTATCAGAATTAATAAAAGACAGAACAACCATTGTAATCGCACACAGATTAAGTACGATTAAACAAGCAGATCAAATATTAGTGATTGAAGCCGGTTCGATAGTAGAAAGAGGTACGCATGATGAGTTGATAAAAAAAGAAGGACGATATTTTGAGTTGTACACCTACCAATCAAAAATTTAATAAAAAACACTTTCAAGTAAATCAATAAAATATGAGCATCCGAATTCGGATGCTTTTTTATTTTATAAATTCATAGAAGTTGTGTAAGTTTACTCTTCTTACTCGACTGTATTTTTAGTAATAAAACATCTATAAAAAAATGAGAAAAATAATCTTATTAATTGTCATTGCAGTAATTTCTATTGCTTGTAAAAATGAAGCAAAAAAGGAAGTTGTACAAAAAGAAACAATTTCAGAAAAATATCCAAAAGCTTTGGCCGCTGTTTTTGATAAACATGGTGGTATTGATAATTGGCAAAAAATGAATACGTTGTCTTATACTTTAAAAAATGAAGAGCATACAACTGATTTACATTCACGAAAAACAGTTATAAATGCTAAAGAATATTCATTAGGTTTTGATGGTAAAGATGTTTGGGTTTCAGATACTGCAGTTTATAAGAAAGATGCTAAATTTTATTATAACTTATATTTCTATTTTTATACAATGCCTTTTGTTTTGGCAGATGACGGAATCGTTTATTCAGAAACAAAACCATTAGAGTTTGAAGGAAAAAAATATCCAGGGTTTAAAATTTCATACAATGAAAATGTAGGTTCATCGCCAGATGATAATTATTTTATTTATTATAATGAAACTACCAATGAAATGAGTTGGTTAGCTTATACGGTTACGTATCATAGTAAAAAAGCATCAAATAAAAAGAGTATTATTAGATATAACGATTGGCAAAACGTTAACGGGTTTTTATTACCTAAATCTTTAACTTGGTATAAGAAGCACGAAAATGGTAATCCTACTGAGCCAGCAGGTGAACCGACTGAATTTGTATTACCTTTATTAAGTGAAGCTTCATTTGATGCTGACTTTTATGTAAAACCAACAAAATAAATGGATTCACAAAAATATACTTGGAAAAAAGAATACACAGTAGTGTTGATTGCAAATATAGTTTACATCGCATTATTTTATATTATTACAAACTTATATACTAACTAGAATATGCAGGTAATCGATTGGATTGTACTTTCGTTAACATTATCATTTATTGTTTTTTACGGAGTTTGGAAAACTAGAGGAAGAAAAAACGCAGAAGATTATATTAAAGGAGGAAGTGATAGTAAATGGTGGACAATTGGTTTGTCGGTAATGGCAACACAAGCAAGTGCAATTACTTTTTTATCTACACCAGGTCAAGCATTTCATAGCGGAATGGGCTTTGTACAATTTTACTTCGGATTGCCAATAGCTATGGTTATTATCTGTTTGGTATTTATTCCTATTTATCATCGATTAAAAGTATATACAGCATACGAGTATTTAGAAGGTCGTTTTGATAGAAAAACAAGAACCTTAACCGCTATTCTATTTTTAATACAAAGAGGATTAGCTGCAGGAATCACCATTTTTGCGCCTGCAATTATTTTGTCTGCTGTATTAGGATGGGATTTAATTACATTAAATATAATCATCGGTTTTTTAGTAATTATTTATACTGTTTCTGGCGGAACAAAAGCCGTAAGTGTTACTCAAAAACAACAAATGGCGGTAATTTTTGCAGGAATGTTTATTGCTTTTTACCTAATATTACAATATTTACCTGACGGAATTACCTTTACAAAAGCATTAGAAATTGCCGGAGCTTCAGATAAGATGCAAGTATTAGATTTCTCGTGGGATTTAAACAATCGTTATACTGTATGGACAGGTATTTTAGGAGGAACTTTCTTAATGCTTTCTTATTTCGGAACCGATCAGAGTCAAGTTCAACGATATTTATCAGGAAAATCGGTTCGAGAGAGTCAATTAGGTTTAATTTTTAACGGATTGTTAAAAGTGCCAATGCAGTTTTTTATCTTATTGGTTGGTGTAATGGTATTTGTATTTTATCAATTTAATACATCTCCTTTAAATTTTAATCCGAAAGCCAGTGAAGCTGTTGAAAACTCTCGATACGCTTCAGAATACAAGATTTTAGGTGAAAAACACATCAATATAGAAAATCAAAAGAAAGCTTTAATTTTTGAAGGCTTAACAGATGAAAATAAAAAGCAACTTCAAGAATTAAATGAGCAAGATAAATTAATAAAAAAACAAGCTAAAGAAGTAATTACAAAGGCAGATGCTCTAGTAGAAACGAATGATAAAGATTATGTTTTTATTCATTTTATACTACACAATTTACCAAAAGGTTTAATAGGTTTATTATTAGCAGTAATTTTATCGGCAGCAATGTCTTCAACAGCATCCGAGTTAAATGCCTTGGCATCAACTACTGTTATCGATTTATATAAAAGAAATCAAACAAAAGATAGGAGTGAAGAGCATTATGTAAAAATGACCAAATGGTTTACTCTAGGATGGGGTATCTTGGCAATTTCCGTTGCTTGTGTCGCCAATTTATTCGACAACCTTATTCAGTTAGTTAATATTATAGGTTCTATTTTTTATGGAAATGTATTAGGAATATTCTTATTGGCATTCTTCTTTAAATTTGTGAAATCGAATGCCGTTTTTATAGCCGCAATTATCACCCAGTTAATTATTATTTATGTTTGGAAAGCAGATTGGTTACCTTTCTTATGGTTAAATGCTTTAGGTTGCGGATTGGTAATTTTAATAGCTTCTTTATTACAACCATTTTTAAATAAGAAATAAGAATGATTACAACTAGAACAGCGACTTTAAAAGATTTACCTATTCTTTTAGAGTTTGAACAAGCGCTTATTAATTTTGAAAGGCCTTTTGATGTTACTTTAAAAGAAGAGAAAATATCATATTACGATATTAAAGCAATGATTTTGTCTGATGAAGTAGAGGTTATTGTAGCTATAGATGAAGAAAGTATTGTTGGTTCTGGATATGCGAGAATACAACTAGCAAAACCATATTTAAAACATCAAAACTTGGGGTATTTAGGTTTTATGTATGTTGAAAATTCCCATAGAGGTAAAGGAATTAATAAATTAGTTATTGATACTTTGCATACTTGGGTAATATCTAAAAACACATTTGAAGTCCGTTTAGATGTATATGCTGATAATCCTGCAGCCATTAAAGCGTATGAGAAAGCAGGGTTTAGCAAGCATTTAATTAATATGAGAAGAAGTTTAAAGTAATTGCCTTATTCTTTTTCATTAAAGTGCTTAGCAACGTAGGCACCCATACTAAAACAGGCTTGTAATAAATAACCTCCGGTAGGGGCATTCCAATCTAACATTTCACCGATACAATAATTATTTTTGAGTTTTTTTAACTCGAAGTTTTCGTTGACTTCGTTTAAAGGAATTCCACCAGTAGTTGAAATAGCTTCATTTAAAGGAGCGGCAGCTTCAATAATAAGTGGTAAGTTTTTTACCTTTTCAGCAATACTGTTTTTATCGATGTACTCTTCTTTTGTTAAAGTAGTTTTTAAAAGAGTAATTTGAGGTAGACTTAACTTCAATATTTTTTTAAGAATATCAGTTGTTCTTAAATGAGAATCATTTATTTTTTTAGCAACTTCAGTAAAGGTAAGCATCGGTTTTAAATCTAAATAAACCACAGGTTTTATATTAGCAGATAGTTGCGATTGTATTTGCGGACTCAAAGCGTAAATGGCATTTCCTTCTAGTCCGAATTTAGTAATAACCAATTCTCCTTTTTGTTTTTTATCCAAACAAGAAAGCGCCATGTTTTTTAAAGGTTGCCCTTCATTTTTAGATATAAAATCGCTTTTCCAGTTAATATTATAAGCACAGTTTGCAGGTGAAAAAGGAAGTATATTTATATCTTTTTCCTTGAAATTATCCGTCCAATTACCATCTGATCCAGTAATTTTCCAACTAGCGCCACCCAATGAAAAAATAGTGTAATCAGCATTGATAGTTTTGTTGTCATTAAAAACCAATTCACTTTTATCATTCCAACCTTTCCATTCATAATTGTACACGAATTGTATATTTTTATCAATTAAAAACTGTTTGATGTTAGTAAGAACTGTAATAGGTTTAATTCCTTTTTCAGGATATATACGATTACTACTTCCTACAAAAGTTGGAATATCAATAGATAATAACCAGTTACGTAAATCTTCATTCGTAAAGTTTAATAAAGCATTTTTAAGAAATGAAGTAGGTGTGTAACGAGCAATTATATTATCAATAGATTCTCCGTGGCTAAGGTTAAATCCGCCATCACCAGCAACTAAGAATTTTCGTCCTAAAGACTTCTTTTTTTCGTAGATGGTAACATCAAATTTGTTAGTATCTAAAAAAGCTGCAGTAAATAATGCAGATGGACCTCCACCAATAATGGCTATTGATTTTTTCATAGCACAAAGTTACTATTTGTTTTTTATGGTGTGATAAAAAAGGGTACAAAACAAATAAAGTCTGCAACTTTGGTTGCAAACTTTATTTTATATAAACGTTTTTACTCTAAATGGATTACATTTTTGCTAAAAACTCTTTATTCATTTTAATATAATCAGCGTTACCTGCTTTTTCAGCACCAGCTAAAGATGCTTTTGCAGCTTTAACAGCTCCTTTTTTATCACCAGCTTTTGCTAAAATTAAAGATTGCTGACGTAAATACCAAAAACGAGGCTTATCTTTAGTCATGTCTACAGCCTTGTTAATCCAAGTTGCAGCCTTTTTAATGTCTTTACCACTTTGTAAATAATATACAGCAGCAGAATAAAAATCACCTGCTTTTGGCCCTTGCATAGTAGCAGCAATACTTGCTTCTACAGCTTTATCAGTAGGCGTGTTAAATTTCACACCAACATACACATTTTCCCATAACATTCCTAAAACAGCTGAATCGTTTTTAAGGTCGTCAATAGTAATTGTAAAAGATTCTATTTTCATAGGCATCATTTCAACTTTAGCAGTTGTAGATAAAGCTACTTTACTAGCATCCCATTTTTGTGGAGTTCCCCAGTTAGTTGCATCCGTATAAAAAATTACTTCCCAAGCATCTTTTCCAGGCTTGGTATATAAAGCATACGTTCCTTTTTTTAATTCTTTTCCGTCGATAGTAACATCAGTACTAAAAGTAACTTTCGTGTTTTCATTTGCTCCAGTTCTCCATACTTTTCCGTAAGGTACTAAGTCCCCAAAAATGGTTCTTCCTCTCATTCCTGGTCTTGCATATTCAACTGTTACATCAGATAATCCAACAGCTTGTTCTAATTTAGAAGTAGGACTTGGAGCAGGTGTTTTTATTTGTGCGTTTGTAGTTAACGTAAGTGCTGCTACAAATAGGCTTAAAACTATTTTTTTCATGATAATTGATTGTTTTAAATTTAGATGTTAAAATTACAAGTAATAATTCAGTTAAATGTTAATGAAAACTTAAAATAAACATCATTTTTTTAGTTGATATTTGCAATATGAAAAAATATATTTCAGAATTAATAGGAACTTTTGCCTTAGTTTTCTGTGGTACAGGTGCCATGACAGTGAGTGAAATAACCAGCGGAACCGATTTAACGCATACAGGTGTTGCAATTACCTGGGGTTTAATTGTAATGGCAATGATTTATGCTTTCGGAGAAATATCAGGAGCACATTTTAACCCTGCAGTAACAATTGCCTTTGCGTATGCTAAAAAATTTTCATGGAAAGAAGTTCCGAAATATATTATTGCCCAATTACTAGGTGCAATATTGGCAAGTTGTATTTTATGGGTGTTGTTTCCTGCAAGTGAATATTACGGAGCTACGATTCCGTCGTTTGAACCGTGGCGTGCATTTATTTTAGAATTACTACTAACCTTCTTTTTAATGCTAACAATTATTAATGTTTCTAGCGGAAGTAAAGAGGTAGGCGTAATGGCAGGAATTGCTATTGGAGGCGTGGTTTTATTAGAAGCAATGTTTGCTGGGCCAATGACAAAAGCATCTATGAATCCTGTTCGTTCCATTGCTCCAGCTTTGGTTTCTGGGCATTTAGAACATTTGTGGTTATATATATTGGCGCCAATTTTAGGGGCTTTGTTAGCGGTGGTTTCTTGTAAATTAGTTAAAGACGATAATTGTTGTGATGAAGGATGTTAGTATTTTAGGATGTGGTTGGTTAGGAAAACCATTGGCTACATATTTAATAAGTAAAGAATTTATAATAAAAGGTTCTACAACATCTGTAGATAAGCTACCTGTTTTTAAAAACCTTGGAATTAACTCTTTTTTAGTTGATATTGATGAAGTTAATGAACAGACTATTCAACCATTTTTGACTTCTAAAATATTAATCGTAGCAATTCCTTCAAAGAATGTATTAGGTTTTAAAAACCTGATTAGAGAAATAGAAAAGTCAACTATTAAAAAAGTGATTTTTATAAGTTCAACTTCGGTATATCCTAGTTTGAATAAAGAAATGACAGAAAAAAATGCAACAATAAATTCTCCCTTAGTTGAAATAGAAAATGCTTTTAGAGTTAATAAAAACTTTAAAACAACAATAATCCGTTTTGCAGGGCTTTTTGGATATGAACGACAGCCCGGAAATTGGTTTCAAAATAAAAAAGTACCACAACCCAAAGGTTTTGTAAATATGATACATCAAGATGATTGCGTAGAAATTATCTATCAAATTATACAACAAGATGTTTTTGGAGAAGTTTTTAATGCTTGCTCAAATCACCATCCAACACGAAAAGAATATTATATAAACGCGAAGAAAGTATTAAAAAAAGAACCACCAACCTTTGAAGATTCTTCTCCTTTAAAATATAAAATTATAAATGCTGATAAAGTGCAAAAGAGATTGAATTATACTTTTATTTATGGTGATTTGTTAGTTGATTAATAGCGTATTGTTTTATGCCGAGTCATGTTCATTTAATTTTTAGGTCTATAAATGAAGACCCATCAGGATTGATACGAGATTTTAAAGGGTTTACAGCAAGAAAGTTAATTAAAACAATAGAAGAGAATCTACAAGAGAGCAGAAAAGAATGGCTGTTATGGATGATGGAAAGAGGGGGAAGTAAAAAAAGTAATGTTAAAAAGCGCCAGTTTTGGCAATAACATAATAAGCTTATAGAATTGTGGAGTGAAAAAGTAATACAACAAAAGATAGCTTATATACACAACAATCCTGTAGAAAGTGGATTTGTAACAAATCCTATAGATTGGAAATATAGTAGTGCAAGGAACTATCAAGAAGACCAAACTATTTTAGAAATAGATATATGACAATGAGAGATACATATAGTTTGTATAATAGCACAAGCGAGACGCTTGCGCCAGCGGGGGGATTTTCTAGCATCAAAAGATGGGTTTGAATATTACAGAATGATAGAAGGAAGCAAAGAATATTTTGCTAAACTAAAAGACAAAGAAGGGTTACTTATTATTGTAGATAAAGTTACAGATATAACAATAGGTGCTATTACTAATATTATAAAGGATGATAGAAGTGATATTTTCAAAGAAGAAAATAACATGAATAAAAATTAAATAACATGAAGAACAGTTTATTAATTATATATACTATTATTTTAATAACTACTACAGTTTTTAATAGCGGTTATTTTCTGGATTTAAAAGATTATAGTGTATTTCGAGCAAGTAATTTATCATCAATGTATATTTTATTAATAGTTTTATTTGGTTTATGTTTTCTAATGGGAAAATTTTTTGAAAAGAAAGGATATAACGGGTTAACGTTAATTTATACTTTACCTGTGGTGTTACTTTTAGTTTCTTCTAGAGTTTACTATTTAAAAAGAGATAAATTATTATTGAATAGTAAGGTTATTATTGATAGAGCTATTATAGTAGAAAAAAGTAATTCAAAATTTTCTTGGCATGCAATCTCTAGATTTAAGATAAATAAAAGTAAGGATAGTATAAGTAAATACTTTAAAATAAATGGAAGTTTATTAAAGAGAAAAAAAATAGGAGATACAATTTTAATAAAATATGTATTAGAGTGTCCTAATATTGCTACAGATTATAATTTCTCACCTACTCAAGAAGAAATTAAATATTATAAAGGAGGGAAAGTTATATATCCTGTGAAAAAATAATTGTATTCCCGATAGCGCGGATTTGCAACCCGCTAGCGCGAGCATCCTGCTCGTGCCATCAAAGATAATTAATAGTAAAAAAGTATAATAATTATTACGAGCGAGACCCTCGAACTAGCAAAAAATGAAGTGAGCAAAATAAAAGGCAGCGTAAAAAGAATAAATGAGTAGAAAATATAAATTTCATAATAAGTCCTCGCTAGCGCTAGCATCCTGCTTGTGACTGCATTAGTGAGTTTCTTTCACAAGGAAAAAAATGTTGTAAACCTTTACATATGAAAATTTGTTAGCTGATTAAGAATACTTCCGCTTCCTTAAATAATTGAAACCAAAACCAAACAACGCAAGTAGTAGTAACGGAACTCCAATATTTATAAATTGCCAAAAGCTTTTTTCATTGTATGCTTTCTGTTTATCTAATAAATTAATGGTTACTGTTTTATTACGAAGATTTATTAAACCTGAATCATCCAAAAGATAATCGATTGTATTGATTAAGAAATCTTTATTTCCGAATTGCTCACCTGTCCATTTATCTAAAGCTAAATCGTGTGGTTTCCCTTTTAAAATCTGATTTTTGGCAATATCTCCATCAGCAATAACCACCATTTTATTTGCCTTACTTTCTGCTTTAAAAAGCGGTGTTTTAAAAGGTTTCGTTCTGTTTTTATAAGCTGAATTAAAAGTACCTTCTAATAAGACCGCTAAAAGTTGCGGCCCACTATTAAATTCGTTTTCTACAGGTTGTTTAGCGATACTTTGTAACTCAACAAAATTAGGAGTTCCTATTTTTTTTGTAAGTACAGAAGTAACTAATAAAGGTGTTTTTTTTAGACTTCCTTTTAAAGTGTCTATTTGCGTAGCAAAACGAAAACGAATAGGAGCAAGGTTTTTAGTAATCGGATGCTTCGGATTTCCGTTTACCAACGGATGGTAAAACCAATTTAAATGTTGAAACTGTGCTTGATTTCCAACATTACCAGTCGCTAATGGAATTTTAGCGGAATACAAATCTTGAATTAATTTGTTGTTTACACGAACTTGGTAGCTAAATAATAAATCGGTTAAATTTAAATCACGTGGAAAAGCTAACATTTTTCCGTTGTTATATAAACTATCAGTATCTGCATAATTTTGATCAATCATCCAAAGAGATTTTCCTCCATTGGTAATAAATTGATCTAAAGTGAATTTTTCTTCTTCTGTAAAACGTTCCGTAGGTTTGGCTATAATTGCCAAATCGTATTTTGCTAAGTCGGTTACTGTTTTTTGCGGATTAGTTGCTACGTTATTTAAAGTAAATTTCGCTAAACGGTATTTTTTACCGAGCTCGGTTAGTAAGCTGTATAATTGAATATCTTCTAATTGACCATTACCAGCAATTACAGCTATTTTTGGCTTTGTTGTTTTGGTGATGTTATGAATTGCGTTAGCAAAAGAATATTCTAATTTCTCAATAGCGTTTTGCAATTGATTTTCTTGTGTTTTGGCTAGCGAATTTGGTAATAAAGAAACCAATTCTGTTTGTTCACCAACACTAATTTCTGCCCAAGGAAAAATAATAGCTTCAGATAAATTACCGTCTTCTTCAACAGTTAATTGACTTGGCATCATTCCTCTTTTTATCAAACGTTCACGAATATTTTTCGGATTGATAAATCGAAAGCGAACATTAGAGTTTGTTGCTTTTAATTCTTCTAAAAACTGACGTGTTTCTGTTTGTAAACGTTTAAACTCTGCAGGAAAATCGCCTTCTAAATACACGTTTATTAAAATAGTGTTATCTAGTTTTTCGAGCAACTTATAGGTAACATCAGAAATTGTATATCGTTTATCTTGCGTTAAATCGAATCGCTTATAAACAGCATTAGAAAGGTAGTTTATCAAGATTAATCCGATAAGTGCAAAAGCAATATGTTGTAGCTTCTTATTCATTTTTTAATTGTTGTTTGGTGATGAATAAAAAGAAAATAGTAACGCTTAAAAAGTAAATAACATCGCGAGTATCTACCACACCGCGACTAATACTTTTAAAGTGTTCGTTAATTCCGAATTGCTGAATCGAATTTCCTAAAGTGTCACTTACTGCATCAAATCCGTAGAATAAAATAAAAGTGATAAATATACTTAAGATAAAAGCTACTATTTGATTTTTAGAAAGGGTAGAAGTAAATAAGCCAACCGCGGTATAAGTAGCAGCTAAAAAAAGTAATCCTAAATACGAACCAATTGTACTACCAATATCTAAATTACCAATAGGATTTCCTAGCAAATAAACGGTATATACATATGTTAAAGTAGGTAGCAACGCAATGCATACTAAAAGTAAAGAAGCTGTGAATTTACCAAGTACAATTTGCCAATCGGTTACTGGTTTGGTTTTTAAAATCTCTATGGTTCCGCTATTAAACTCATCAGCAAAACTCTTCATGGTAATTGCCGGAATCAGAAATAAAAATAACCAAGGCGCTAAATAAAAGAAAGAACTTAAATCGGCAAAACCAGCATTTAAAATATTGAAATTGTCTTTAAAAACCCATAAGAATAATCCGTTTACGAGTAAAAAAACACCGATAACTAAATAAGCTATTGGTGATGCAAAAAATGAGTTGAATTCTTTTTTTAGTATGGCGTACATTATTCTTGGGTTATATCGAGGCGAAAAATAGTATTGTCGTCAAATAAATCCTCATCATCTAAAATAAACTGATGTTTTTGTAATAACGTTGTTGATGCAGTATTTTTTTGATGTGTAAAAGCTTCAATGGTGTTTAGTTCTAAAACCGATTTACCATACTCTAAAACAGTAGCCATAGCTTCACTCATAAAACCTTCATTGTGAAAATCGGGATTTAATTCATAGCCAATTTCTGCATAATTATTTTCGGCATTGATATTATGATAAACAATGGTACCAATTATTTGGTTGCTTTCTTGATGCTGAATTGCCCAAAAAATTCGATTTCCTTTTTCAAATTCATCCAAACAAGTTTGAATAAAAGAATCAGCATCATTTAAGTTTTTAGGCGTATCTCTAACAATCAATTTGTTGATTTCTTTGTTAGAACGCAGTTTAAAAATAGTTCGTTTATCGTTAAAAGATAATTGACGTAATGTTAATCTTTCGGTAGATAATTCAGGGAAAATTGTAGGGTAGTTCATTATGGTAGGCTTACGGTTTTGTCAACACTCCAAGCTAATGGTTTGTCGTTAAATAATACTTTTGTTTGTGCCCAAACTCCTTTAAATAAATCAGAGTTTCGGTAGTTTTCTAAATCTTGTTCGGTTTCCCAGTAGCTGTAAGTAAAAAAGATATCAGAATTTGTTTTGTCTCTATACAATTCTAATAAACGGCAACCTGGCGAGTTTCTAATAAACTCTTTTTTGGTATTGAAGTTAGCTAAGAACGCTTCAATTTTTTCTGATTGAAAACTCATTTTTACAATTCGTACAAACATATAATTAATTTATTGTGGTAAAATTTGGTGCTGTAATCGTTTCAAATTCAATGGTAATAGTATCTCTATATCCTAAACCTAACAATGATGATGCGCCACCAACGGTGTTTAAATTACTTCGATAAATAGCAATTTCTAAAAAACCTCCCGAATTAAAAATGGCAAGCTTTTCTCCGTCATAGCGTCTTTTTTCTTCAGGAATAGTATAATCTACAATCTCGTTATAACGATTGTAAATTTTATTAAAAAAAGAGCGTTTTGCTGAAATTTTAAAATCTCGGCCTTTTCCTATAGTATTAAAGAGTTTTTTATTGATATTGGTAATTACATTTCCGTAGTTATCTATATAAATAACGCCACCAATAATAACAGTTTGAGCCTGATTTACTTTTGGCTGTATTTCAATAATATTTTTATAAGAAGTTATTTCTTTACCTATTACATTTAAGCTACCGCCACGAGCAATATGCGAAGCTACCTGTACAAAAACATCCAACACAGGGAAACTGGTTTCTATATGATTATGAATGTTGATTTCTACAATTTTAGTAGGATTAATTTCTGAAGCAATCATAGATATTAATCCGTTATTAGGACAAATAAAATAATGGTTATCTAATTCAATGGCAATATGTTTATTGTCTACGCTTAATTCAGAATCTACCCCAATAATATGTATTGTCTTGTCAGGAAAACTCTTGTAGGTATTCTTTAAAATATAAGCAGTTTCGGTAATGTTAAAAGGCGTTATATGATGTGTAATGTCAACAATTTTGGCCTCAGGTAATTCACTATATATCGCCCCTTTTACAGCCCCTACAAAGTGATCTTTTATTCCGAAATCGGTGGTTAATGTAATTAGAGACATTAATATAAGTACTTGTTAATTAATAGGTTGAAAAAATAGGCTTAATTTTATAGCAAAACTACATAAATCAATAAAAATAATCATTATTTTTAAAGTGAATAAATTAAAACTTTTATCAATTGAACGAACGTATCATTGAAATAACAGAAATTGACCCAAATGAGTTTTTTGGAGCTCAAAATAGTACGATAACTGAGTTGAAAAAGTATTTTCCGAAAGTTAAAATTGTAGCCAGAGGAAATAAGCTTAAAGTTTATGGTGAGCCCGAGATTTTAGATGAACTCGAAAAACGGGTTGATATGCTAATGAAATACTTTAATAAGTATAATAAGTTAGATGAAAACAGTATCGAGCGTGTTCTAACATCAACAGGTAAAGAAGAAGAAATTCGAAAATCAGGAAAAATTGAAGGTGTTTTAGTGCATGGAGTTAATGGTAAATTAATAAAACCGCAAACAACAAATCAGCGTAAAATGGTTGATTTGATGGGTAAAAATGATATGTTATTTGCTGTTGGGCCAGCAGGTACAGGGAAAACATATACAGCGGTAGCATTGGCTGTAAAAGCATTAAAAGAAAAAGAAGTTCGCCGAATAATTTTAACAAGGCCAGCGGTAGAATCGGGCGAAAATTTAGGTTTTCTTCCGGGAGATTTAAAAGAAAAACTAGACCCGTATATGCAACCTTTATACGATGCGTTGCGTGATATGATTCCGCATGAAAAACTAGAGTCACATTTAGAAAAAGGAATTATACAAATTGCTCCCTTGGCATTTATGCGTGGTCGCACGTTAGATAATGCTTTTGTTATTTTAGATGAAGCGCAAAATACAACGCACAACCAAATGAAAATGTTTTTAACAAGAATGGGAATGCATGCAAAATTTATTATTACCGGAGATCCTGGCCAAATAGATTTACCTCGCAAACAAATTTCTGGTTTAAAAGAATCATTACTGGCTTTAAAAGATATTAAAGGAATTGCAATGGTGTATTTAGATGATAAAGATGTAGTGCGTCATCGATTAATAAAAAGTATCATTAAAGCGTATAAAAGTATAGAAACTGAATAATATGAAAAAGAAAGTAATCGCTTTATTGGGACTTTTAATTTGCATTATAGGTGCAACTATTTATTTTTTAGAATATAATAACAACCCTATTCTTCCCTCTTTCTTAGAAGGAACAAGTTTGTTTATTCTGCTTTTAGGGTCATCAGTTGCTTTTTTTTATTCTCTTTTTGATAGGAAAAAATAAAATAACAACTACTATTTTTAATAATACATCAAATTGATAAAACGATTAAAATTTTCAATAGAATGAAAAATAAATTACCTTTTTATTTTCTAAATATAATCTCTCTTTTAATACTTTTTTCATGTTCACCAAAGACAGATAATAACAATGATAATATAGAAAAAAGCATAACACTTTTTTTTGTAAATGATCAGCATGCACGATTGGACAATTTCGCTAAAATTAAATATATAATTGATAAGGAAAAAGAAAATAATAGTGTAGTTGTAGCGTGTAGTGGCGACATGTTTTCAGGCAGTCCAGTGGTTGATAATTATACAGACAATCAAGGATACCCAATGATTGATGTTATGAATAGAGTAGGATTTGATATTTCAGTTTTAGGGAATCACGAATTCGACTACGGTGAAGAAACATTGAAAGATAGAATAGATCAATCTAATTTTAAATGGGTGTGCGCAAATGTTGATATGTTAGAAACCAATGTGCCGCAACCAAACGAATATTATACGGTTTTAAAAGATGGTTTAAAAATTACGTTTTTAGGTTTGGTAGAAACAAACGGAAAAGAAAACGGTACAATTCCGTCTACACATCCATGGAAAGTTCAAAACTTTGCTTTTCAAAGACCAGAAGCTGTTGTAAGCAAATATAAGGATGTTAAGAAATCTGAAGATTCAGATCTTTTTATTGCATTAACTCATTTAGGGCATTCTACAAATAAAGGGTTAGGAGATGTACAATTAGCAGAACAATATCCGTATTTCGATTTAATAGTAGGTGGTCATTCTCATCAAGAAATAAACACAGTTGAAAACGGAATTCCTATTTTTCAATCAGGATCTTATTTAAAGAATTTAGGAAAAATTGAAATATCAGTAAAAAATAAAGCAATTACTAATATTAAATATACACTTATCAATCTTGATGAAGTAACAGAATATGATCAAAATTTAAAAGATATTATTGACGGTTATAACGATTTGCCAGAATTAAAAGAAGTAGTTGGTGAGTCATTAATATATCACGAAAAACATAAAGTAGGTTGTTTTTATGCTGATGCTCTTAAAAGTGCCATGAATGTAGATGTTTCTTTTCAAAATTCTGGAGGTGTTAGGAGCTCTTTAGATAAAGGAGATATTACTAAAAAAGAAATATATACGATCGAGCCTTTTAATAACGGAACCGTAAAATACGATATGAGTGTTCAACAGATAAAGGATTTTTTAATAGGTTCAAAATCTGGATTTTATTATTCAGGGATTACAATTGAACAAAAAGGAGATGAACTTGAAATTAAAGATGCCGCTGGTAATTTAATTGATAATAGTACGATACTTTCTGTAGGTTTAAATGATTATATTCCTGCAGTTCACGATGAGTATTTCCCTGAAGAGAATAAAGTTCAAGACCTTTCGGCAGCAGAATCAATAATGTCTTATTTAAAAAACACCAACTCAGAGGTAAATTATCCTAGTTGTGCTAATTACTTTAAATACACTATTTAGGTCTTTTTTACGAAAGATAATTTCGATAATTAAAAAGTGTTGTTAAATAAAAAAGAAGAATAAATAACATATTTTTGTAGCCAACAACACAACAAACAAAAAATGAATACAATTAACGAAACTCACTTTCAGTTTCCAAAACAAAAATCTGTTTACAAAGGTAAAGTAAGAGAGGTTTATAATATTAATGATGAGTTATTAGTGATGATAGCTTCTGATAGATTATCTGCTTTCGATGTAGTTTTACCACGTCAAATTCCTTTTAAGGGGCAAATTTTAAATCAGATTGCGACCAAAATGATGAATGACACAGCAGATATTGTTCCGAATTGGTTACATGCAAATCCTGATGAAAACGTAGCAATTGGCTATTTATGTGAGCCTTTTAAGGTAGAAATGGTAATTCGTGGCTACATGTCTGGTCATGCAGCGCGTGAATATAAAGCAGGTAAAAGAGTTTTATGTGGCGTAACAATGGCAGAAGGAATGAAAGAGAACGACAAGTTTCCTATTCCTATAATAACACCATCTACCAAAGCTGATAATGGTGATCATGATGAAGATATTACACGTGAAGAAATTTTAGCTAAAAATGTAGTTTCTGAAGAAGATTACATCATTTTAGAAAAATATACCAGGGCATTGTTTCAAAGAGGAACTGAAATTGCAGCTTCTCGCGGATTGATTTTAGTAGATACTAAATATGAGTTCGGAAAAGCAAAGGATGGTAAAATTGTTTTGATTGATGAAATTCATACGCCAGATTCTTCTCGTTATTTTTATACTGAAGGATATCAGCAAAGACAAGATAAAGGAGAAGCTCAAAAGCAATTATCAAAAGAATTTGTGCGTCAGTGGTTAATTGAAAATGATTTTCAAGGAAAAGACGGACAACAAATTCCTGAAATGTCTAACGAAAAGGTTATCGAGATTTCAAATAGATATATCGAATTGTACGAACAAATTACAGGAGAGAAATTTGTAAAAGCAAATACAACAAACGTATTAGATCGTATAGAAAAAAATGTAGTTAATTTTTTAAATGGATAGTAACAAAATAAGTATTCGTCCGGTTTTAAATTTATCCTCTGAAATTCCTGTAGAAGATTTTCAGAATAAAACAATACGGCCAATTTTAAAGTTACAGCACGAGCTGCTTTTACAATTTTTTGTTTTCTTTTGTAAGAATCAAAAAGTAGATATTTTAAATATCGAAAAAGAGAAATTTAATAAAGCGGTGAACAATATCACCAAAAAAAACATAAATTTAAAAAATCAGTTTTTAGGTTTAATTATAGGTCAGTTTACCGTTGGTGAATTTGAGTTTTATAAAGAAAACAATGCTGATATTAATAAAAGAATTTTAACGATGATTGGGCAACGAATTAAAGATAGCCAATTAGAAATTAAAGATTTTAAAACAAACAACAATGATAATAGAACCAAGAACTAGAGGGTTTATTTGTTTAACATCTCACCCAATAGGATGCGAGCAAAACATAAAAGATCAAATAGCATACGTACAATCGAAAGGTAAAATAGAAGGCGCTAAAAAAGTATTAGTAATAGGTGCCTCAACAGGTTTCGGATTGGCATCAAGAATTTCAAGTGCCTTTGGTTCTGACGCAGCAACGATCGGAGTTTTCTTTGATAAGCCAGCGACAGAAGGAAGACCAGGATCGCCAGGTTTTTACAATACAGCAGCTTTCGAACAAGAAGCAACAAAAGCAGGTTTGTATGCAAAAAGTATCAACGGAGATGCTTTTTCTAACGAAATAAAAGAGCAAGTTGTAAACTTAATCAAAGAGGATTTAGGTCAAATTGATTTAGTAATTTATAGTTTAGCATCACCGGTAAGAACGCATCCCACATCAGGAAAACGCTTTAAGTCGGTTTTAAAACCAATCGGAGAAGTTTTTACGAACAAAACAGTTGATTTTCATACAGGAAAAGTATCAGAAATATCTATAAATCCTGCCGAAGGTGAAGATGTTGAAAATACAGTAACGGTAATGGGAGGTGAAGATTGGAAAATGTGGATGGACGCATTGCAATCTGAGAACTTATTATCAGAAGGTGCTACAACAGTTGCTTATTCTTACATTGGTCCAGAAGTAACAAAGCCAGTATACAGAAACGGAACAATTGGTGCCGCAAAAGACGATTTAGAAGCAACAGCTTTTAAAATTACAGATGATTTAAAATCATTAAACGGAAAAGCGTATGTTTCAGTAAATAAAGCATTGGTGACACAAGCTAGTTCTGCAATACCGGTAATTCCGTTATATATTTCTTTATTATTTAAAGTGATGAAGGAAAAAGGAATTCACGAAGGATGTATCGAGCAAATTCAACGTTTGTATAGCGAACGTTTGTTTGGTGGTGATTTAAATTTAGATGCTAAAGGTAGAATTAGAGTTGATGACTGGGAAATGCGTGAAGATGTACAAGTAGAAATAGCAGAATTATGGAAAAAAGCAACTACAGAAAATTTAGCCGAGATAGGAGATTTAGAGGGGTATAGTAAAGAATTTTTTAAGTTATTCGGATTTAAAGTTGACGGAGTAGATTATGATGTTGATGTTAACGAATTGGTTAATATTCCTAGTATTCAATAAGTCGATAAAAAATTAAATTGAAAACCTCATAGATGTTAAGTCTATGAGGTTTTTTAGTTATATTCAATTTTTTAAATTATAGTATGGAAACAGCTACAGTAAAAGCATTAAAAGATGAATTAAAACATAAAAATTCTAACGAATTGTTAGAGCTGTGTTTAAAATTAGCGCGATTCAAAAAAGAAAATAAAGAATTACTTACCTACTTATTATTTGAATCTCATGATGAAGAAAGATATATTTTAGGTGTAAAAAATGATATAGATATATTATTTGAAGGCATTAATACTAAAAGTTATTTTTTTATCAGAAAAAGTGCACGTAAAATATTAACAAGTGCTAAAAAGTATATCCGTTTTTCAAAGAAAAAAGAAACAGAGGTCGAATTGCTTTTGTATTTCTGTATAAAACTTAAAAACTTTAAGCCTTCCATAAAAAATAGTCCGCGTTTGCAAAACATATTAACGGCGCAAGTAAAGTTGATAGAGAAACTAATAACAACGCTACACGAAGATTTACAATATGATTATCGACTTGAATTAGATAAATTAAAAGATTAGAAAAATATATACTTGATAAGTCAATTAGTTTAACCTACTGTCACTTTTTAAAAAGATAAATTGTTATTTAAAAAATGTATGAATACATTTTTTTTTATTTCTATAAAAAAGCTAAATTTAAAACAAATTACAATTAGCTAAATTACATGAGCAACTATCATATAAAACATTTAGAAGAGTACTTTCAAGTATATAAAAAATCAGTAGATACTCCAGAGAAGTTTTGGGAGGAAATTGCTGAAGAACATTTTCTTTGGAGAAAAAAATGGGACAAAGTACTAAGCTGGGATTTTAAGAAGCCAGAAGTAAAGTGGTTTGAAGGCGCGAAATTAAATATTACAGAAAATTGTTTAGATCGTCATTTGTTAACAAGAGGCGATAAAACAGCGATTCTGTTTGAGCCAAATGATATAAAGGAAGAAGCGCAGCATATAACATACAGAGATTTACATCAAAAAGTATGTAAAATGGCAAATGTGTTAAAAGATAAAGGAGTTAAAAAAGGAGATAGAGTTTGTATTTATCTACCAATGATTCCAGAACTAGTTTACTCCGTTTTAGCTTGTGCTAGAATAGGGGCAATACATTCAGTAGTTTTTGCTGGGTTTTCATCAACGGCTCTAGCAACAAGAATAAATGATTGTGATTGTAAAATTGTAATAACAAGTGATGGCTCTTTTAGAGGAAGTAAAACAATAGATTTAAAAGGAATAGTAGATGAAGCGCTAGAAAGTTGCTTAGGTGTTGAAGCTGTTTTAGTAGTTAAAAGAATCCAATCTCATATTACAATGAAAAAGGATAGAGATTTTTGGCTAGCAGCTCTTTTAGATGAAGCCTCAATAGCATGTGAGCCTGAAATTATGGATGCTGAAGATCCGTTATTTATACTATACACATCTGGTTCAACAGGAACACCAAAAGGAATGTTACATACTACAGCAGGTTATATGGTGTATTCGGCATATACTTTTAAAAATGTGTTTAATTACACAGAGAATGATGTGTATTGGTGTAGTGCAGATGTTGGTTGGATAACAGGTCATAGTTACATAATATACGGACCTTTAGCAAATGGCGCTACTTCAGTATTATTTGAAGGTGTACCAAGTTATCCAGATTATAGTCGTTTTTGGCAAACAGTAGAGAAACATAAAGTTACACAGTTTTATACAGCGCCAACAGCCATAAGAGCATTAGCTAAAGAAGGTATTGGTTATGTAGAAAATTATGATTTATCATCATTAAAAGTTTTAGGAACGGTAGGAGAACCAATAAATGAAGAAGCATGGCATTGGTATGATGATAATATCGGTAAAAATCAAGCACCTATAGTAGATACCTATTTTCAAACAGAAAATGGCGGTATTATGCTAACACCAATTCCTTATGTAACACCAACAAAACCAACATATGCAACGTTGCCGTTTATAGGTATTCAGCCAGCTTTAATGGATGAAGAAGGAAAAGAGATAGAAGGAAATCAAGTAAGCGGACGTTTATGTATTAAATTTCCATGGCCTTCGATAGCTAGAACTATCTGGGGAAATCATAAAAGATATAAAGAAACTTATTTTTCTGCATATGAGAATACATATTTTACAGGAGACGGAGCTTTAAGAGATGAAGTAGGTTATTACAGAATTACAGGAAGAGTTGATGATGTAATTATTGTGTCAGGACATAATTTAGGAACCGCACCGATTGAAGATGCGATTAATGAACACCCTGCTGTGGCAGAATCAGCAATTGTTGGGTTTCCTCATGATATAAAAGGTAACGCATTGTTTGGTTATGTAATTTTAAAAGAAACAGGCGAGTCTAGAAACCAAGATAATTTAAGGAAAGAAATAAATCAAATTATAACGGAGCAAGTAGGTGCGATTGCTAAATTAGATAAAATACAATTTACCAAAGGATTACCAAAAACAAGATCAGGGAAAATAATGAGACGTATTTTGCGAAAAATAGCAAATAATGATATTGACAATTTAGGAGATATAAGCACATTGTTAAACCCAGAAGTTGTAGCAGATATAATTAAACAAGCTTAAAAGAAAGCTGTTTTTTAGAAAATAATTAATTTATTGTACCTTACAAATAATAAAAAAACAATCAATATGCCAAATTATACTTTGAAAATTAACGGAAAATCACGCTCTTTTTCTGCGGATGATGATACGCCTTTATTATGGGTTTTACGAGATGAATTAGATATGGTTGGTACTAAATTCGGTTGTGGTATTGCGCAATGTGGAGCCTGTACAGTACATGTAGATGGGACAGCAATGAGAAGTTGCCAGTTAAAAATGTCGATGTTAGATAAAGAAGAAATTACAACAATTGAAGGTTTATCAGAAAATGCAGATCACCCGTTACAAGAGGCTTGGAAAGAAGTTGATGTTCCGCAATGCGGATATTGTCAAGCTGGTCAAATAATGACTGCCGCTTCGTTTTTAAAGGACAATCCAACACCGTCAACAGAAGAAATTCGCGAAGCAATGCATGGTAATTTGTGTAGATGTGCATCCTATAATAGAATTGAAAAAGCAGTAGCAATTGCTGCAAAAAAAATGTCTTAAAAATTGAACTATGAGCACACAAGAAAATAAATTCACGTTTAGTAGAAGAAATTTTTTAAGAACATCAGCATTGGCAAGTGGCGGGATTATAATAGGTTTTAATCTATTTACAGCATGTAAACCAAATGTAACTCCATCAATCGATATCGAAAACTTAAATTATAACGATTTTAACGCTTTTATTAAAATTTCTGAAGAAGGCTATGCAACGATTTTCTCTCCAAATCCCGAAATAGGGCAGGGAGTAAAAACATCAATGCCAATGATTATCGCAGAAGAGTTAGACATCGATTGGGATAAAGTACACGTAGCACAAGCTCCTTTAGATACTAAAAATTATAAACGCCAATTAGCAGGAGGAAGTCAGTCAATACGTTTTGGTTGGGACGCATTAAGGCAAACAGGAGCTACTACAAAACAAATGTTAGTAAATGCAGCTGCCGTAAAATGGGGCGTGGATGCAGCAACATGTAAAGCATCAAAAGGTGTTATTACAAATGCAGAAGGAGAAACTTTAGGTTACGGAGATGTTGTAAAAGAAGCAGCTATTTTAGAAGTGCCTGAAAATGTAACTTTAAAAAAGCCATCTGAATTTACCATTATAGGAAAGAGTGCAACCAATGTCGATTTAGAAAAAATAGTAACCGGTAAACCTTTATTTGGCTTAGATTATAAAGCTCCCGGAATGGTATACGCAACAGTATTACGACCTCCGGCATTTGGACAATTATTAGATTCTTTTGATGCATCCGAAGCAAAAAAAGTAAAAGGAGTAATAGATGTTATAACTATTGGAGATAAAGTTAGAAGTTTTTTAGATTCAGGTAAATCTAATTGGACTTTTAAAATGTCTGAAACAGATAAAGTAGTAGTTGTTGCAGAAAATACGTGGGCAGCTATTAAAGGAAAAAATGCTATAAAGGCTGTTTGGAAAACGAATAATAAAGAATTAGAAAATACTGAAGCTCATGATAAAACGCTAAATGATATTTTAGATGCTAAAGATTTTGATGTACGTCGTGAAGATGGAGATATTGAAAAAGCATTTGCAACAGCAGATAAAATAGTTGAAAGAACTTACCATTCACCTTTTTTACCTCATAATTGTTTAGAGCCAATGAATTTTTTCGCCAATGTTACTCCCGAAAAAGTTGATTTAATTGGCCCAGTACAAACTCCAGAGTTTGCTGCGATGGTGGTTGCAGAAATGTTAGGTAGAGATTTATCCGAAGTTCAAGTGCATATGACAAGAATGGGTGGTGGATTTGGTCGTCGTTTATATGGTGATTTTGTGTATGAAGCAGCTGAGATTTCTAATGTAATTAAAAAACCAGTAAAAGTGATATCTACCAGAGAAGATGATATGACTACTGGTGTTTATCGACCAGCAATAAAATACCGAATAGCAGCATCAATAAAAGGCAATAAAATTACAGGATATCATTTAAAAGAAGCAGGAGCAAATAGTAATATGTACGGATTAATTCCGCACTTTTTCCCTGCGGGATGTATTCCAAACTATAAAGTTTCTACGAAAAATTATCAAAGTGATATTACTACAGGAGCTTGGAGGGCACCATACACTAATTTTTTAGCTTTTGCAGAGCAATCATTTTTTGATGAATTAGCAACAGAATTAAATATAGATGCTGTGCAATTACGAATCGATTTATTGCAAAATGTTAAAGATAATAAAGATGAAAAAATAGAATATTCCGGTAAACGAATGGAAGATACTATTAAGCTAGCAGCAGAGAAAGGTGGTTGGGGAAAAGCAAAAAAAGGTGTTTATCAAGGTTTTTCAGCATATTATAGTCATAATACTCATGTTGCCGAAGTTGCTGAAATTGTTTTAAAAGATGGATTACCGGTGGTTACAAAAGTAGTTGCTGCGGTAGATTGCGGAATTGTTGTAAACCCTACCGGAGCAATAAATCAGGTGCAAGGTGGTGTAATCGACGGAATAGGACACGCAATGTATGGTGATTTAACTTTTAATAACGGAAAACCATCTAACAAAAATTTTGATACCTACCGATTAATAAGAATGAATGAAACTCCTAAAGTAGAAGTGCATTTTGTCGAAAACCAACTATCGCCAACAGGTTTAGGAGAACCTGGTTTGCCGCCAGCAGGTGGTGCTGTTGCGAATGCTATTTTTAAGGCATTAGGTAAAAGATTGTATAAACAACCTTTTATTAAAGAGTTTGATCAATCAATAAAAGGATAAGATTATAGTTTTATATAAAAAGGTGTCATCGTTAAGGCATCTTTTTTATTGATGTTTAAT
This sequence comes from Tenacibaculum sp. SM2510, assembly GCF_057002845.1. Classification (NCBI taxonomy): domain Bacteria; kingdom Pseudomonadati; phylum Bacteroidota; class Flavobacteriia; order Flavobacteriales; family Flavobacteriaceae; genus Tenacibaculum; species Tenacibaculum sp. SM2510. Next base: position 711,275 of record NZ_CP192703.1, on the reverse strand, counting down.
GAAGAAAATATCAATTTTGAAAATCTGTTAAAAAGCGTTAATTTCGCCACATATAAAATTACAAAGGTAATAATGATAAAAGATTTATTTGAAAGAATTAAAGAAGATAAAGGGCCTTTAGGAAAATGGGCAGATAAAGCAGAAGGATATTTTGTGTTTCCTAAGTTAGAAGGACCAATTTCAAACAGAATGTCTTTTAATGGAAAAAAAGTAATTACTTGGAGTATCAATGATTATTTAGGATTAGCAAATCATCCTGAAGTTTTAAAAGTAGATGGAGAATCAGCTTCAACTGATGGATTAGCATACCCAATGGGTGCTCGTATGATGTCTGGTCACACAAAATATCACGAGCAGTTAGAGCAAGAATGTGCTGAGTTTGTTGATAAAGAAGCAGCGTATTTGGTAAACTTCGGATATCAAGGAATGGTTTCGGCTATTGATGCTTTGGTAAACAAAGACGATATTATTGTATACGACATGGATACACATGCCTGTATTATTGATGGAGTGCGTTTACACTCAGGTAAACGTTTTGTTTACCGTCATAACGATATCGAAAGTTGTGAGAAAAACTTAAAAAGAGCTACTAGAATGGCTGAAAAAACTGGTGGAGGAATTCTATTAGTTTCTGAAGGTGTTTTTGGTATGCGTGGAGAGCAAGGTCGTTTAAAGGAGATTATTGCTTTAAAAGAAAAATATAATTTCAGAATTTTAGTCGACGATGCACATGGTTTCGGAACGCTAGGAGAAGGAGGTAGAGGTACTGGTTTTGAGCAAGGTGTTCAAGATGGTATCGATGTATATTTCGCAACGTTTGCAAAATCTATGGCTGGTATTGGAGCCTTTTTTGCAGGTGATAAAGATGTAGTTCAGTATTTACAGTACAACATGAGGTCTCAAATGTTTGCAAAGTCATTACCTATGCCAATGGTAAAGGGTGCACTGAAGCGTTTGGATATGATTCGCACAATGCCTGAGTTAAAAGAGAACTTATGGAAAATTACGAATTCTTTACAGTCTGGTTTACGAAAAGCTGGTTTCGATTTAGGAACAACACAAACCTGTATTACTCCAGTGTTTTTAAAAGGAGAAATACCAGAAGCAATGGCAATGGTACAAGATTTACGTGAAAATCATGCAGTCTTTTGCTCAATAGTAGTATACCCTGTAATTCCTAAAGGATTAATTATTTTAAGATTAATTCCTACTGCAAGGCATACACAAGAAGATGTAGAAGAAACAATCGTTGCATTTTCAGCGATAAGAGAAAAGTTAGAAAACGGAACATATAAAAAAGTTGCAGAAGCTATAATGGCTGAGTAATAAATTATAGATTAAAATAAAAAAGCTCATGAAATTTTCATGAGCTTTTTTATTTTAAAAAAGAAAGGAATACATTTGGAATTCTTTTTGATAAATAAAAAATAATGAAATTTTTTTTACACCTATATATAATATTATTTGCGGCTACCTCAATAGGACAAATAAAAGACACACTTCCAAATTTTAATAATGAGTATTTTTTAATAAAAGAAGGTGATAGTTTAATGATAACATTAAACGAAGTGTCTATTTTACCAAAACATAAATACAATGAGAAATCAGATGCACATTATTATTATTGGTTTCGCCGTAAAGTTTTTAAAGCTTACCCTTATGCCGTACTAACAGTAAAAAAAATAGATAGTGTAAACGCTCATTTATTAGAAATAAATTCAAAAAGAAAAAAAAGACGTTTTGTAAAAAAAACGCAAAAATACCTAGAAGAAGAATTAACAAAACCATTAAAAAAATTAACAAGAACAGAAGGACGAATATTATTAAAGTTAATCCACCGTCAATCAGGTAAAACAGCATTCGATAATATTAAAGAATTGCGAAGTGGTTGGAAAGCTTTTTGGTATAATGCATCAGCAAACGTATTTAAATTATCATTAAAATCAGAGTATTCACCACAAAAAGAAAATGAAGACTTTTTAATAGAGGATGTTTTACAGCGTGCTTTCATTGAAGAAAAGCTAGAGTATCAAAAACCAAAGTTAAAAAAAGAGTATTTATCATTAGTATCAAAAGGAAGAGGTGTCTTAAATCTAGAGGTCTATAAAAAGATGTTTGCTAAGCAGCGAAAAAAGCGCGCAAGGAAAAATAAAAGCAAGAAGAAGTAATTTATGAGGTGTGTTATTAAGTTTGAAAAGCTTTATGGCATGTCAATTTTTCTAAAATTGTCGGGCTTTCACAACTCGCTTTTTTACCAAAAGAGGTCAAAAGAGCTCAAACAAAGAGCTTGTATTGAGCGTAGTCGAAATATTCAATCCCTCACGTGAAGAGCATTTAAAGTCAAAGTTAATAATTTACAAGATTAAAACAGGTGTTAAGTAGTTGTATAACAGGGTTGCATAAAATACTTTAAAAAAAGGTTCATAAAGGTAGTTGTTATGTTAGAAAAGGAATCTATATTTGCACCCGCTAAGAGGAAAACGAATGCTTTAGGGCATGAGTGATATACTCTAAAAGTTCTTGAAAATGCTGGTTAAGATAAGTTCAATAAAGTGTAAAAAATAAGTTAATTTTTTCTTGTTTGATACAAATTAAAGGGAGTATCTTTGCAGTCCGATTTAGGGCAAATAGTTCATTAAAATGTTGTAAAAATAAACTCAAAAAAAACTTCAAAAAGTTTTGTCAGTTTTAGAAAAGTTTATAGATTTGCAACCGCTTTAAGAAAGCGATACGATCAGAGAAATTTTGGAATGGTTTTGTAATAAGAATCAGTTAGTTCGAATCTAGCATTTCTACAAAAAGTCTGAGAAGATAATCAAGTTGAAAATACTTGTGAGTGTCGACTCGACACGTTCATTGAAAATATTGAAATTGACAGCGTAAACAAAGAGTAGAATAACCACGTTCTATTAATTTAGAACAAATTCTTTTGAAACTTATTCATTAATATTATTTAAAATATACAATGAAGAGTTTGATCCTGGCTCAGGATGAACGCTAGCGGCAGGCTTAACACATGCAAGTCGAGGGGTAACATTGTGCTTGCGCAGATGACGACCGGCGGACGGGTGCGTAACGCGTATAGAATCTGCCTTGTACAGGAGGATAGCCTTTAGAAATGAAGATTAACACTCCATAATGTATAGAAGAGGCATCTCTTTTATATTAAACATTTATGGGTACAAGATGACTATGCGTCCTATTAGCTAGATGGTAAGGTAACGGCTTACCATGGCAACGATAGGTAGGGGGTCTGAGAGGATTATCCCCCACACTGGTACTGAGACACGGACCAGACTCCTACGGGAGGCAGCAGTGAGGAATATTGGTCAATGGAGGCAACTCTGAACCAGCCATGCCGCGTGCAGGATGACTGCCCTATGGGTTGTAAACTGCTTTTATACAGGAAGAAACAGTGGTACGTGTACCACCTTGACGGTACTGTAAGAATAAGGACCGGCTAACTCCGTGCCAGCAGCCGCGGTAATACGGAGGGTCCAAGCGTTATCCGGAATCATTGGGTTTAAAGGGTCCGCAGGCGGTCAATTAAGTCAGAGGTGAAAGCCCATCGCTCAACGATGGAACTGCCTTTGATACTGGTTGACTTGAGTTATACGGAAGTAGATAGAATAAGTAGTGTAGCGGTGAAATGCATAGATATTACTTAGAATACCGATTGCGAAGGCAGTCTACTACGTATATACTGACGCTCATGGACGAAAGCGTGGGGAGCGAACAGGATTAGATACCCTGGTAGTCCACGCCGTAAACGATGGATACTAGTTGTTGGACTTCGGTTCAGTGACTAAGCGAAAGTGATAAGTATCCCACCTGGGGAGTACGGTCGCAAGACTGAAACTCAAAGGAATTGACGGGGGCCCGCACAAGCGGTGGAGCATGTGGTTTAATTCGATGATACGCGAGGAACCTTACCAGGGCTTAAATGTAGATTGACAGGACTAGAGATAGTTTTTCCTTCGGGCAATTTACAAGGTGCTGCATGGTTGTCGTCAGCTCGTGCCGTGAGGTGTCAGGTTAAGTCCTATAACGAGCGCAACCCCTATTGTTAGTTGCTAACAGGTAATGCTGAGGACTCTAGCGAGACTGCCGGTGCAAACCGTGAGGAAGGTGGGGATGACGTCAAATCATCACGGCCCTTACGTCCTGGGCTACACACGTGCTACAATGGTATGGACAATGAGCAGCCACTGGGCGACCAGGAGCGAATCTATAAACCATATCACAGTTCGGATCGGAGTCTGCAACTCGACTCCGTGAAGCTGGAATCGCTAGTAATCGGATATCAGCCATGATCCGGTGAATACGTTCCCGGGCCTTGTACACACCGCCCGTCAAGCCATGGAAGCTGGGGGTGCCTGAAGTTCGTTACCGCAAGGAGCGACCTAGGGTAAAACTGGTAACTAGGGCTAAGTCGTAACAAGGTAGCCGTACCGGAAGGTGCGGCTGGAACACCTCCTTTCTAGAGAAAGATGGTGAGTTACAAAAGGAAATTTTACTCTTTGCTGTTAATTTTAAAAAAACACTAATAATAAGCTATTATAGTCTCGTAGCTCAGCTGGTTAGAGCGCTACACTGATAATGTAGAGGTCGGCAGTTCGAGTCTGCCCGAGACTACTATAAGGCGATTTATTAGAAAGGAAATTCTAGAAATTAGAGGATTCGACATTCAAATCTCTGAATAGTATTCTAGGATTTTATAATGGGGGATTAGCTCAGTTGGCTAGAGCGCTTGCCTTGCACGCAAGAGGTCATCGGTTCGACTCCGATATTCTCCACTAGGCAATGCCTAGGGATAATTAAATTTATTCCAAGAGTATTGCAGAATTTAAGTTGATAAAATACTTATCAATGGCGATTCGCCATGTTCATTGACATATTGGTAAAATGATATCGTAAAGAAATCAAGATAGAGAGTTAGAGTTAAATCTAACAACAATATTTTTTATAATAAATTATAAAGAGCTCGTTCTAAACATTTATGTTTAGAGCAAAAAGTACAATAAGCTAAATAAGGGCGTATGGCGGATGCCTAGGCTTTCAGAGGCGATGAAGGACGCGATAAGCTGCGATAAGTAACGGGGAGAAGCACATATTTTATGATCCGTTAATTTCCGAATGGGGCAACCCGGTATGTTGAAGACATATCACCTCGTAAGAGGGGCAAACCCGGTGAACTGAAACATCTAAGTAACCGGAGGAAGAGAAAACAATAGTGATTCCGTTAGTAGTGGCGAGCGAACGCGGATTAGCCCAAACCATATTTGTTACGGCAAATATGGGGTTGTAGGGCTGCGACATTAGAATCTAAGTGAACTAGAATTGTCTGGAAAGACAAACCGAAGAGAGTGATAGTCTCGTATAGGTAAGCGAAGAAGATATAGCAGTACCCTGAGTAGTGCGGGACACGAGTAATCCTGTATGAATCCACCGGGACCATCCGGTAAGGCTAAATACTCCTGAAAGACCGATAGTGAACTAGTACCGTGAGGGAAAGGTGAAAAGAACCCTAAGTAAGGGAGTGAAATAGAACCTGAAACCGTACGCCTACAAGCGGTCGGAGCACATTTACTGTGTGACGGCGTGCCTTTTGCATAATGAGCCTACGAGTTACTGTTACTAGCAAGGTTAAGGATTTAAGGTCCGGAGCCGAAGCGAAAGCGAGTCTGAATAGGGCGACCATAGTTAGTAGTAGTAGACGCGAAACCGAGTGATCTACCCATGGGCAGGTTGAAGCTGTAGTAACATACAGTGGAGGACCGAACCAGTTGACGTTGAAAAGTCTTTGGATGACCTGTGGGTAGGGGTGAAAGGCCAATCAAACTCGGAAATAGCTCGTACTCCCCGAAATGCATTTAGGTGCAGCGTTGAGCGAAAATTTTATAGAGGTAGAGCTACTGATTGGATGCGGGGGCTTCACCGCCTACCAATTCCTGACAAACTCCGAATGCTATTAAATGTTACTCAGCAGTGAGGGCATGGGTGCTAAGGTCCATGTCCGAGAGGGAAAGAACCCAGACCATCAGCTAAGGTCCCCAAATATATGTTAAGTTGAACTAACGAGGTGAAACTGCTTAGACAGCTAGGATGTTGGCTTGGAAGCAGCCATTCATTTAAAGAGTGCGTAACAGCTCACTAGTCGAGCGGTTTTGCATGGATAATAATCGGGCATAAACATATTACCGAAGCTATGGATTTACGTTGAAAGACACGTAAGTGGTAGGGGAGCATTCTATTTGCGCCGAAGGTGTACTGTAAGGTATGCTGGAGCGGATAGAAAAGAAAATGTAGGCATAAGTAACGATAAAGGGGGCGAGAAACCCCCTCACCGAAAGACTAAGGTTTCCTCAGCGATGCTAATCAGCTGAGGGTTAGTCGGGTCCTAAGGCGAATCCGAAGGGAGTAGTCGATGGATAACAGGTTAATATTCCTGTACTTCTTATAATTGCGATGGGGTGACGGAGTAATGAAAGCACCGCGAACTGACGGAATAGTTCGTTGAAACATGTAGCTATTGGAACTGTAGGTAAATCCGCAGATCTAGGTGAAGTGTGATAGTACAACAAATCTTCGGATGCGTTGATAGTGTGCCTAAAGGCTTCCAAGAAAAACCTCTAAGCTTCAGATTATGAGAACCCGTACCGTAAACCGACACAGGTAGTTGGGATGAGAATTCTAAGGTGCTCGAGTGATTCATGGCTAAGGAACTAGGCAAAATCGACCCGTAACTTCGGGAGAAGGGTCGCCCATCTTCGGATGGGCCGCAGTGAAAAGGTCCAGGCGACTGTTTATCAAAAACACAGGGCTTTGCTAAATTGAAAGATGATGTATAAGGCCTGACACCTGCCCGGTGCTGGAAGGTTAAGTGGAGTTGTTAGCCTCGGCGAAGCAATGAAATGAAGCCCCAGTAAACGGCGGCCGTAACTATAACGGTCCTAAGGTAGCGAAATTCCTTGTCGGGTAAGTTCCGACCTGCACGAATGGTGCAACGATCTGGACACTGTCTCAGCCATGAGCTCGGTGAAATTGTAGTATCGGTGAAGATGCCGATTACCCGCAGCGGGACGAAAAGACCCCGTGAACCTTTACTATAGCTTCGTATTGGTTTTGGATAAGTAATGTGTAGGATAGGTGGGAGACTATGAAGCGGCGTCGCTAGGCGTTGTGGAGTTGTCCTTGAAATACCACCCTTTGCTTATCTAGAGTCTAACTCAGCAATGAGAACAGTGCGTGGTGGGTAGTTTGACTGGGGTGGTCGCCTCCAAAAGAGTAACGGAGGCTTCTAAAGGTTCCCTCAGCACGTTTGGTAACCGTGCGTAGAGTGCAATGGCATAAGGGAGCTTGACTGAGAGACATACAGGTCGATCAGGTACGAAAGTAGAGCATAGTGATCCGGTGGTTCCGCATGGAAGGGCCATCGCTCAAAGGATAAAAGGTACTCCGGGGATAACAGGCTGATCTCCCCCAAGAGCTCACATCGACGGGGGGGTTTGGCACCTCGATGTCGGCTCGTCACATCCTGGGGCTGGAGAAGGTCCCAAGGGTTGGGCTGTTCGCCCATTAAAGTGGCACGCGAGCTGGGTTCAGAACGTCGTGAGACAGTTCGGTCTCTATCTGCTGTGGGCGTTAGAAATTTGAGTGGATTTGACTTTAGTACGAGAGGACCGAGTTGAACTAACCTCTGGTGTATCTGTTGTTCCGCCAGGAGCATTGCAGAGTAGCTACGTTGGGAAGGGATAAGCGCTGAAAGCATATAAGCGCGAAACCCACCACAAGATGAGATTTCTTTAAAGGGTCGTGGAAGATTACCACGTTGATAGGATACAGGTGTAAAGGCAGTAATGTCATAGCCGAGTATTACTAATAACCCATAGGCTTATGTATAGTTCCCGGTCTTCGGACCGGGACGCAAACTCTTTTGATAATTTACGATATGATTTTACTAATATGTTAACTTATACAGTTGCAATATACTGAAACAATTTAAGGTGATTATCGCAATGGGGCTCACCTCTTTCCATCCCGAACAGAGAAGTTAAGCCCATTTGCGCCGATGGTACTGCCAATGGTGGGAGAGTAGGTCGTTGCCTTTCTTTTAAACCTCAATCTTTATAGATTGAGGTTTTTTTTTACGCGAAATTTAACTGAAATACATCGCTTTTAGCATAATTACCCCTCTTCTTATATTATAAATAAAGCTTATATAATTTTAAATTACTCATAGCTTTCTATTTTTTCTAATAGTTCGTTTCCCTTTTTCTCTAAATTAAGGTTAACTATAGCACTATAATGACTGATTGTAAATTTATTAATTGGGTGTTCTGCGAGTTCAAATTATTATAGCAGCCAATATGTTCAGACGCTGATTAAAACCACAGTATTTATAATCCTAAATTCAAGATATTTCTTAGAAAATAAAAAGAATAAAGTACTATTAAGTAACCCAAACTTATACAGTACAATTATGTACAAAAAAAAGGATTACAAATAGCTTTATAGTCTCCAGAGAAGGAAAATGAAAATTGATTAGTAGAAAGGAGTGATTAAAAAACACTGATTGTAATTTATAAAGAGAAATATTGAATAAAAACGCTTTTTAGAGCATGCAATTATCGAGATTAAATTAGAATATAAACTTATAAAAAGATAAAAAACAAGTTTTTAGTGTTCTCTAAAAAGTGAAGTAAACAAAAAGCGATATTTTGCAATAATGTTTCAAGCAATTTTAAAAGAGTAGATAGGTGAAAAACGAAAAAA
>NZ_CP192703.1:692500-697500 GCF_057002845.1 Tenacibaculum sp. SM2510 | reverse complement strand
TTACTATAGCTTCGTATTGGTTTTGGATAAGTAATGTGTAGGATAGGTGGGAGACTATGAAGCGGCGTCGCTAGGCGTTGTGGAGTTGTCCTTGAAATACCACCCTTTGCTTATCTAGAGTCTAACTCAGCAATGAGAACAGTGCGTGGTGGGTAGTTTGACTGGGGTGGTCGCCTCCAAAAGAGTAACGGAGGCTTCTAAAGGTTCCCTCAGCACGTTTGGTAACCGTGCGTAGAGTGCAATGGCATAAGGGAGCTTGACTGAGAGACATACAGGTCGATCAGGTACGAAAGTAGAGCATAGTGATCCGGTGGTTCCGCATGGAAGGGCCATCGCTCAAAGGATAAAAGGTACTCCGGGGATAACAGGCTGATCTCCCCCAAGAGCTCACATCGACGGGGGGGTTTGGCACCTCGATGTCGGCTCGTCACATCCTGGGCTGGAGAAGGTCCCAAGGGTTGGGCTGTTCGCCCATTAAAGTGGCACGCGAGCTGGGTTCAGAACGTCGTGAGACAGTTCGGTCTCTATCTGCTGTGGGCGTTAGAAATTTGAGTGGATTTGACTTTAGTACGAGAGGACCGAGTTGAACTAACCTCTGGTGTATCTGTTGTTCCGCCAGGAGCATTGCAGAGTAGCTACGTTGGGAAGGGATAAGCGCTGAAAGCATATAAGCGCGAAACCCACCACAAGATGAGATTTCTTTAAAGGGTCGTGGAAGATTACCACGTTGATAGGATACAGGTGTAAAGGCAGTAATGTCATAGCCGAGTATTACTAATAACCCATAGGCTTATGTATAGTTCCCGGTCTTCGGACCGGGACGCAAACTCTTTTGATAATTTACGATATGATTTTACTAATATGTTAACTTATACAGTTGCAATATACTGAAACAATTTAAGGTGATTATCGCAATGGGGCTCACCTCTTTCCATCCCGAACAGAGAAGTTAAGCCCATTTGCGCCGATGGTACTGCCAATGGTGGGAGAGTAGGTCGTTGCCTTTCTTTTAAACCTCAATCTTTATAGATTGAGGTTTTTTTTTACGCGAAATTTAACTGAAATACATCGCTTTTAGCATAATTACCCCTCTTCTTATATTATAAATAAAGCTTATATAATTTTAAATTACTCATAGCTTTCTATTTTTTCTAATAGTTCGTTTCCCTTTTTCTCTAAATTAAGGTTAACTATAGCACTATAATGACTGATTGTAAATTTATTAATTGGGTGTTCTGCGAGTTCAAATTATTATAGCAGCCAATATGTTCAGACGCTGATTAAAACCACAGTATTTATAATCCTAAATTCAAGATATTTCTTAGAAAATAAAAAGAATAAAGTACTATTAAGTAACCCAAACTTATACAGTACAATTATGTACAAAAAAAAGGATTACAAATAGCTTTATAGTCTCCAGAGAAGGAAAATGAAAATTGATTAGTAGAAAGGAGTGATTAAAAAACACTGATTGTAATTTATAAAGAGAAATATTGAATAAAAACGCTTTTTAGAGCATGCAATTATCGAGATTAAATTAGAATATAAACTTATAAAAAGATAAAAAACAAGTTTTTAGTGTTCTCTAAAAAGTGAAGTAAACAAAAAGCGATATTTTGCAATAATGTTTCAAGCAATTTTGAAAGAGTAGATAGGTGAAAACGAATAAAAAGAGAATTAAAAATTTACGATCAAGAGCTTTATTGATGTCAAAACAAACTTTTTTAAATAAGATATAAGAGTACTGCTATCATAATTAAGTCAATCTTCAGAAAAAGCAACATGATTTGACTACAATTTTTAAGCACCATCGAGGTAAAAATTGCAAAATAGTCGTTGATATAGCATGCAAACAAATCGCTAAATATTTTTTAGAGAGGCAATATGAAAGGGTTTAATGAAAGATTTAAAGTCAAAGTTAATAATTTACAAGATTAAAACAGGTGTTAAGTAGTTGTATAACAGGGCTGCATAAAATACTTTAAAAAAAGGTTCATAAAGGTAGTTGTTATGTTAGAAAAGGAATCTATATTTGCACCCGCTAAGAGGAAAACGAATGCTTTAGGGCATGAGTGATATACTCTAAAAGTTCTTGAAAATGCTGGTTAAGATAAGTTCAATAAAGTGTAAAAAATAAGTTAATTTTTTCTTGTTTGATACAAATTAAAGGGAGTATCTTTGCAGTCCGATTTAGGGCAAATAGTTCATTAAAATGTTGTAAAAATAAACTCAAAAAAAACTTCAAAAAGTTTTGTCAGTTTTAGAAAAGTTTATAGATTTGCAACCGCTTTAAGAAAGCGATACGATCAGAGAAATTTTGGAATGGTTTTGTAATAAGAATCAGTTAGTTCGAATCTAGCATTTCTACAAAAAGTCTGAGAAGATAATCAAGTTGAAAATACTTGTGAGTGTCGACTCGACACGTTCATTGAAAATATTGAAATTGACAGCGTAAACAAAGAGTAGAATAACCACGTTCTATTAATTTAGAACAAATTCTTTTGAAACTTATTCATTAATATTATTTAAAATATACAATGAAGAGTTTGATCCTGGCTCAGGATGAACGCTAGCGGCAGGCTTAACACATGCAAGTCGAGGGGTAACATTGTGCTTGCACAGATGACGACCGGCGGACGGGTGCGTAACGCGTATAGAATCTGCCTTGTACAGGAGGATAGCCTTTAGAAATGAAGATTAACACTCCATAATGTATAGAAGAGGCATCTCTTTTATATTAAACATTTATGGGTACAAGATGACTATGCGTCCTATTAGCTAGATGGTAAGGTAACGGCTTACCATGGCAACGATAGGTAGGGGGTCTGAGAGGATTATCCCCCACACTGGTACTGAGACACGGACCAGACTCCTACGGGAGGCAGCAGTGAGGAATATTGGTCAATGGAGGCAACTCTGAACCAGCCATGCCGCGTGCAGGATGACTGCCCTATGGGTTGTAAACTGCTTTTATACAGGAAGAAACAGTGGTACGTGTACCACCTTGACGGTACTGTAAGAATAAGGACCGGCTAACTCCGTGCCAGCAGCCGCGGTAATACGGAGGGTCCAAGCGTTATCCGGAATCATTGGGTTTAAAGGGTCCGCAGGCGGTCAATTAAGTCAGAGGTGAAAGCCCATCGCTCAACGATGGAACTGCCTTTGATACTGGTTGACTTGAGTTATACGGAAGTAGATAGAATAAGTAGTGTAGCGGTGAAATGCATAGATATTACTTAGAATACCGATTGCGAAGGCAGTCTACTACGTATATACTGACGCTCATGGACGAAAGCGTGGGGAGCGAACAGGATTAGATACCCTGGTAGTCCACGCCGTAAACGATGGATACTAGTTGTTGGACTTCGGTTCAGTGACTAAGCGAAAGTGATAAGTATCCCACCTGGGGAGTACGGTCGCAAGACTGAAACTCAAAGGAATTGACGGGGGCCCGCACAAGCGGTGGAGCATGTGGTTTAATTCGATGATACGCGAGGAACCTTACCAGGGCTTAAATGTAGATTGACAGGACTAGAGATAGTTTTTCCTTCGGGCAATTTACAAGGTGCTGCATGGTTGTCGTCAGCTCGTGCCGTGAGGTGTCAGGTTAAGTCCTATAACGAGCGCAACCCCTATTGTTAGTTGCTAACAGGTAATGCTGAGGACTCTAGCGAGACTGCCGGTGCAAACCGTGAGGAAGGTGGGGATGACGTCAAATCATCACGGCCCTTACGTCCTGGGCTACACACGTGCTACAATGGTATGGACAATGAGCAGCCACTGGGCGACCAGGAGCGAATCTATAAACCATATCACAGTTCGGATCGGAGTCTGCAACTCGACTCCGTGAAGCTGGAATCGCTAGTAATCGGATATCAGCCATGATCCGGTGAATACGTTCCCGGGCCTTGTACACACCGCCCGTCAAGCCATGGAAGCTGGGGGTGCCTGAAGTTCGTTACCGCAAGGAGCGACCTAGGGTAAAACTGGTAACTAGGGCTAAGTCGTAACAAGGTAGCCGTACCGGAAGGTGCGGCTGGAACACCTCCTTTCTAGAGAAAGATGGTGAGTTACAAAAGGAAATTTTACTCTTTGCTGTTAATTTTAAAAAAACACTAATAATAAGCTATTATAGTCTCGTAGCTCAGCTGGTTAGAGCGCTACACTGATAATGTAGAGGTCGGCAGTTCGAGTCTGCCCGAGACTACTATAAGGCGATTTATTAGAAAGGAAATTCTAGAAATTAGAGGATTCGACATTCAAATCTCTGAATAGTATTCTAGGATTTTATAATGGGGGATTAGCTCAGTTGGCTAGAGCGCTTGCCTTGCACGCAAGAGGTCATCGGTTCGACTCCGATATTCTCCACTAGGCAATGCCTAGGGATAATTAAATTTATTCCAAGAGTATTGCAGAATTTAAGTTGATAAAATACTTATCAATGGCGATTCGCCATGTTCATTGACATATTGGTAAAATGATATCGTAAAGAAATCAAGATAGAGAGTTAGAGTTAAATCTAACAACAATATTTTTTATAATAAATTATAAAGAGCTCGTTCTAAACATTTATGTTTAGAGCAAAAAGTACAATAAGCTAAATAAGGGCGTATGGCGGATGCCTAGGCTTTCAGAGGCGATGAAGGACGCGATAAGCTGCGATAAGTAACGGGGAGAAGCACATATTTTATGATCCGTTAATTTCCGAATGGGGCAACCCGGTATGTTGAAGACATATCACCTCGTAAGAGGGGCAAACCCGGTGAACTGAAACATCTAAGTAACCGGAGGAAGAGAAAACAATAGTGATTCCGTTAGTAGTGGCGAGCGAACGCGGATTAGCCCAAACCATATTTGTTACGGCAAATATGGGGTTGTAGGGCTGCGACATTAGAATCTAAGTGAACTAGAATTGTCTGGAAAGACAAACCGAAGAGAGTGATAGTCTCGTATAGGTAAGCGAAGAAGATATAGCAGTACCCTGAGTAGTGCGGGACACG
>NZ_CP192703.1:0-687500 GCF_057002845.1 Tenacibaculum sp. SM2510 | reverse complement strand
CATGGACTAGTATATCACGATGCTTTAGGTGCAGCTTCTTACACATTTAAATTAATTTTAGAAGGACTACGAGATTTTGGAGGCGCCTTAAGCCCTACAAATGCATTTAATATTATTCAAGGATTAGAAACGTTAGACATCAGAATAAAAAAACATAGTGAAAATGCGCTAGATATTGCTACATGGTTGGAAGAACAACAAGAAGTAGCTTGGGTAAATTACCCAGGTTTAAAAAGTAGTTCATATAACAAATTAGCAAAAATATATTTGCCAAAAGGGCAAAGTGGTATTGTTACATTTGGTGTTAAAGGAGGTTATGAAGCTGCAAAAAAAGTGTCAGATAATACAAAACTTTTCTCATTACTAGCAAATATTGGAGATACAAAATCACTAATTATTCACCCAGCTAGTACTACTCATCAACAATTAAGTAATGAAGCGCAAGAGAGTGCAGGTGTAACTAATGATTTAATTCGTTTATCTGTAGGACTTGAAGATTTAGAAGATTTAAAAGGTGATTTAAAAGAAGCTTTCTCTACCATATAAAAACTACAAAAACCAAATATATTGAGTCTTATTTCTTTGAAGGGAATAAGGAGATATAAATCGTTCGGTTTTATATTTAAAAAAGATACAATTGACAAATACTTTGGTACATATAAATATTATTGATTTTATTACAGAAAGTGGTAATTTATTAAGTGAAATAACTTTAAGTTATCAGATTTTTGGAAAAAAATTAGGAACTGCTCCTGTGGTATTAATTAATCATGCTTTAACGGGTAATAGTAATGTTGCCGATGCTAAAGAAGGTTGGTGGAAAGAATTAATAGGGCAAAATAAAGTGGTAGATACTAATAAATATACCGTTTTATGCTTTAATATTCCTGGGAATGGACATGATAGTTTTTTAATAGAGAACTATAAAGATTTTATAGCAAGAGATATTGCTAAAATATTTTTATTAGGCTTAAACAAACTAAAAGTAAAACAATTATTTGCTTTAATCGGAGGATCTTTAGGAGGTGGAATAGCTTGGGAAATGGCTGTTTTAAACCCAAAGATAACTATGCACTTAATTCCGATAGCTACTGATTGGAAATCGACCGATTGGTTGATTGGTAATTGCCAAATTCAAGAACAGTTTTTAAATAATTCAAGTAATCCGGTTCACGATGCTCGCATGCATGCAATGCTATGTTATAGAACCCCAAAATCTTTTAAAGAGCGTTTTTATCGTTCAAAAAATGAAGATTTAAAAATATTTAATGTAGAAAGTTGGTTGCTACATCATGGTGAAAAATTACAAGAACGTTATCAGTTAGCATCTTATAAATTAATGAATCAATTATTAAAAACAATTGATGTTACTAGAGGTAAAAATGATTCAAGTGTTTTAGAAACAATTGAAGCTGATATTCACATTATTGGAGTCGATTCTGATCTGTTTTTTACAGCAGAAGAAAATAGAGAAACTCAAAAAAAATTAGCGTTAGTAAATTCAAACGTTACTTATAACGAAATAAATTCGGTTCACGGACACGATGCTTTTTTGATTGAATACGAGCAGTTAGAAGAAATAATTGCTCCGATTTTTAATCTAAATATAAAATATAATAAAATGAATATATTAAAATTTGGTGGAAAATCGCTGTCAAATGAGGGAATTAATAATGTAATTTCTATTATTGAAAAAAAAGTAAATAATCAAGAAAAGGTAGCTGTAGTAGTATCAGCAAGAGGGAATGCTACAGATCAACTAGAAGAAATTTTAGAAAAAACTATTAAAAATGAAACCTACATCGAACAATTTACAGCTTTTAAATATGAACAATCTAAATTAACTCCGTTAGTTGACTTTTCATCAGAATTTTCTCGCTTAGAAAAGCTTTTTGAAGGTGTTAGTCTATTAGGGGATTTTAGTCAAAAAATAAAAGATGAAGTTTTAGCGCAAGGTGAGTTATTATCAGCCAAAACAGTTTCAGTGCTTTTAAATAAAAAAGGGATAAAAGCAAACGTAACAGATGCTAGAGAACTGTTAATTACGGATGAAAATTTTGGTAATGCACAACCAATTTTAAACATATCTAAAGAAAATGTAATAAAGCATTTTAAAAAGCATAACGGAGAAACTATTAATATTATAACAGGTTTTATTGCATCTAATTTAAAAGGAGAAACCACTACTTTAGGTAGAAATGGTAGCAATTACACAGCAGCATTATTAGCGAATTATTTAGATGCTGAGGAATTACAAAATTATACGCATGTTGATGGAATTTTTACTGCAAATCCTGATTTGGTTGCAGATGCAAGGAAAATAGAAGAATTATCATTTTCAGAAGCAAATGAGTTAGCAAATTTCGGAGCTAATATTTTACATGCAAAAACGATTATACCGCTTTTAGAAAAAAACATCAACCTTCGAATTTTAAACACTTTTAATCAAGATAATTCAGGAACTTTAATCACGGCTAAATCAAAATCAAAAGGAATAAAAGCCTTATCAATTTTAGATAATGTAGCACTATTAAATATTGAAGGAAGAGGTTTATTAGGAAAAGTAGGCGTTGATGCTAGAATTTTTAGAGTTTTAAGTATTAACGGAATAAGTGTAAGTATTATTTCGCAAGGATCATCAGAAAGGGGTATTGGTTTAGTAATTGATAAAAATAAAGCAAATAAAGCGGTTAGAGCTTTAGAGCAAGAATTTGAAAATGATTTTTACACTAAAGATGTAAATAAAATAGCTATTATAAACGATGTTTCGGTAATTTCTATTATTGGGCAAGATTTAAGTGAATTTCATAAAGCATACAATTCGTTGATAAAAAATCAAATTGTTCCGTTGTTATTTAATAACACAATTTCTGGTAAAAATGTAAGTTTAGTAGTTAAAACAGTACAATTACACAAAGCCTTAAATGTAATTCACGGACAAGTTTTTGGTGTTGCAAAAAAAATAAATATAGCTGTTTTTGGTAAAGGTTTAGTTGGTGGTACGCTGATTAATCAAATAATAGCAAATACAAAATCAATCGTAGAAAGAAAGAAAATTCAACTAAATATTTTTGCCATCGCAGGCTCTAAAAAAGTACTTTTAAATAAAGAAGGAGCTTTAAAAAATTGGCAAAAAACGTTTGATAATAATCTAGAAGAAATCCATATTGTTGATACAGTTATAGATTATGCTAAAAAGCATCATTTAGAGAACTTATTAGCCGTAGATAATACTGCAAGTACTGAGTTTATTGAAAACTATATACCGTTAATAGAAAATGGTTTCGATTTAGTTTCATCAAATAAAATAGCAAATACAGTATCACATAATTTTTATAAAAGTTTACGAAAAATATTAGAAATTAATAACAAGTCATATTTATATGAAACTAATGTTGGTGCAGGTTTACCATTAATTGATACCATTAAATTGCTGCATGATTCAGGCGAAAATATTACGCGTATTAGAGGGGTGTTTTCAGGTTCGTTAAGTTATTTATTTAATAAGTTTTCTTCAGATGAAGTTCCGTTTTCAAACGTATTACAAGAAGCAATTGATAGCGGATATACAGAACCAGATCCGAGAGAAGATTTATGTGGAAATGATGTAGCAAGAAAATTATTAATCTTGGCTCGTGAGTTAGATTTAGAAAATGAATTTGAAGATATTACGGTCGAAAATTTAATACCAACAGCGTTTAGAGACATTTCATCAGCAGAATTTTTATCGAATTTAGATAAGTTAAATACAGCGTTTAAAGAAAAAAAAGAAGCACAAGAAGAAAATCATGTATTACGATACATTGGTGATTTACATGGAGATTTATCAAGAAATAAAGGAGAGTTAGATGTAAAATTAGTATCTGTTCCAGCAAATTCACCTTTAGGAAGTTTAAAAGGATCGGATGCTATTTTTGAAATTTATACAGAATCTTATGGCGAACAACCAATTGTAATTCAGGGAGCAGGAGCAGGAGCAGAGGTAACTGCAAGAGGTGTGTTTGGTGATATTTTAAGATTAGCAAAAAACAACAATTAGAGATTATAAAGTGTCATTAAAAAAAATGGATTTGATATTGGTAATCAATATCTATAAAAAAAAATAAAATGAGTAAGAATTTTGAAACCCAAGCGATAAGAACACAAACAGAACGATCGCAATTTTCTGAGCACTCTACACCTTTATACTTAACATCTAGTTTTGTATTTGATGATGCTGAAGATATGCGAGCATCTTTCGCAGAAGAAAAAGAAAAGAATTTATATAGTCGATTTTCAAACCCGAATACAACAGAATTTGTAAATAAAATTGTAGCGATGGAAAAAGCGGAAGCAGGTTATGCTTTTGCTACAGGTATGGCAGCAATGTTTTCTACTTTTGCAGCGTTGTTAAATGCGGGAGATCATATTGTTTCTTGCAGGTCGGTTTTTGGTTCTACTCATAGTTTATTTACTAAATTTTTTCCAAAATGGAATATTGAAACTAGTTATTTTAATATTGGTGAAGTTGATACTATTGAGAGCTTAATTAAACCTAATACTAAAATATTATATGCAGAAACGCCAACAAATCCGGCTGTTGATATTATAGATTTAGAACTCTTAGGAAAAATTGCAAAAAAACACAATTTATTATTAATTATAGATAATTGTTTTGCAACACCATATTTACAAAATCCAATAGATTTTGGTGCAGATTTAGTAATTCATTCGGCAACAAAATTAATTGACGGACAAGGAAGAGTTTTAGGAGGAGTTGCAGTTGGTAAAGCCGATTTAATCCGTGAAATTTATTTATTTTCTAGAAATACTGGTCCTGCAATGTCTCCGTTTAATGCTTGGGTATTATCAAAAAGTTTAGAAACATTAAGTATTCGTGTAGAAAAACATTGTGAAAATGCCTTAAAAGTAGCAGAGTTTTTAGAAACTCATCCGAAGGTAAATTTAGTAAAGTACCCGTTTTTAAAATCGCATCCAAAATATGAAATAGCAAAAAAGCAAATGCGTTTAGGGGGTAATATTGTTGCTTTTGAGGTTAGTGGAGGTATTGAAGCAGGACGAAAGTTTTTAAATACTATTAAAATGTGTTCATTATCAGCAAATTTAGGAGATACAAGAAGTATCGTTACGCATCCTGCTTCTACAACACATAGCAAATTAAGTATTGATGATAGGTTAGAAGTAAGAATTACAGATGGCTTAGTAAGATGCTCTATTGGTTTAGAAAATATAGATGACATTATTAATGATTTAAAACAAGCTTTAGAGAAATAACAACTAAATAAAAAGTGTATTTTTGTAATATGCTTTCTAAAAAAACGAAATACGGCTTAAAAGCGCTTACATTTATTGCTAGGCAAGAAAAAGGAAATATGGTGCAGATAGCAACTATTTCTGAAAAAGAAAATATTTCACATAAATTTTTAGAAAGCATACTACTCACTTTACGAAAATCTGGTTTTTTAGGCGCTAAGAAAGGAAAAGGAGGAGGATATTACATGCTAAAAGATGCATCAGAAATAAAAATGACTGATGTTATTCGCACTCTTGAAGGTCCTATTGCTATGCTACCTTGTGTGAGTTTAAATTTTTATGAAAAATGTAGCGATTGTCCAGATGAAGACGCATGTTCGGTTCATAAATTAATGATTCAAGTTAGAGATAATACATTAAAAGTTCTTCGCAGTAATACACTAGCTGATTTAGTTTAATACACATATTATTTTTTAAATAAAAAGTATATGTTCTTTGATATGATAAAGGATATTATATATTTGTAAATTATTACCCTAGTAATCCTATAGGGTTATTATAATTAAAATAATGCTTGAACAATTTATAAAAGGAAGTAGTGATTATAACATTGATAAACAATCTGAAAAACCTATACGAAGTATCGTTAAATCATTTAGTTGGCGTATTGTAGGAACTATAGACACTGTTTTAATTTCTTGGATAATTACAGGGAAGTTAACAACTGCTTTTTCAATAGGAGCTGTAGAATTAGGAACAAAAATGATATTGTATTTCTTTCACGAAAGAATTTGGAATAAAATAAAATGGGGAAAATAATGAGTTTACAAGATCAATTTGATGTTAAAGAGTTAAACAAAGGACTAGAGAAATTAAGTCCAAAAGAAATTGTAGAATGGGTTTTTGATTTAAAGAAAAAAACAATAATTACGACAAACTTCAGGCCATATGAAGTAGCTCTTTTGCACTTAGTAACTAAAAATAATCAGTCAATAAAGACCATTTGGTGCGATACAGGTTATAATACACCTCAAACTTATAAACACGCTGAAGAGTTAATTAAAAAACTGAACTTGAATATTTATTTATATGTACCAAAACAAACCGTGGCTCATCGTAATATAACCATGGGGCTTCCTTCTGTAGAAGATGAAAATCATGAAAAATTTACAGAACAAGTAAAGTTAGAGCCTTTTAAAAGAGCAATGGCTGAACATCAACCAGAAATATGGTTTACTAATTTACGTAAAGGGCAAACAGCTTTTAGAGATAGTATTGGTGTAATTTCATTTAGTAAAGAAGGAATTTTAAAAGTAAGTCCTTTTTATAACTGGTCAGATAAAGATTTAGATGAGTATTTAAACGATAATAAACTTCCAAACGAGTTTAAATATTTTGATCCAACAAAAGTAGAGAGTAACAGAGAATGTGGTTTACATATTTAATAATTTTATTATGAGTACAAAAACAATAAAAGTAGGCCCTTTAGAAAGTGAAGCCATATATATATTTAGAGAAGTAGTTTCTCAGTTTGAAAAACCAGTATTGTTATTTTCAGGAGGAAAAGATAGTATAACGTTGGTAAGACTTGCTCAAAAAGCATTTTATCCAGCAAAAATCCCTTTTCCTTTAATGCATATAGATACAGGACATAATTTTCCTGAAACTATTGAATTTAGAGATCGTTTAGCAAAAGAGTTAGGTGTTGAATTAATTGTTAGAAACGTTCAAGATAATATTGATAAAGGAAGAGTAAAAGAAGAAACAGGTAAGTACGCTAGCCGAAACATGCTACAAACCGAAACATTATTAGATGCAATTGAAGAGTTTGGTTTTGATGCATGTATTGGTGGCGCACGTAGAGATGAAGAAAAAGCAAGAGCTAAAGAACGTATTTTTTCTGTTCGTGATGACTTTGGTCAATGGGATGAAAAAAATCAGCGTCCAGAATTGTTTGATATGCTAAATGGAAGAATTGATTTAGGGCAAAACGTACGGGTTTTTCCTATTTCAAATTGGACAGAGCTAGATGTTTGGTCATACATTAAAAGTGAAGAAATTGAAATTCCATCAATTTACTTTGCGCATAAAAGAGCTACTTTTTTACGAGATGGATTAATATGGTCAGCAGAAGATGATGTTGTTTATAGAGATGAAAATGAAGAGGTAGAAGAAAGAATGGTGCGTTTTAGAACTGTTGGAGACATGAGTTGTACAGCAGCTGTACTTTCTAATGCTGTTGACATAAATACAGTAGTAGATGAAATTAAAGTATCAACGATATCAGAGAGAGGTGCTCGTATAGATGATAAACGATCAGAAGCAGCCATGGAGAAACGTAAGCAGCAAGGGTATTTTTAAAATTCAATAAAGTGAATTTTCCATTTAACTAAAGCATTTTAGTCTTTAGTAATTTAAATATAGGCAAGTAGTAAAATATAGCTATCAGCCAAAAGCATAAAAAAATGAATGTATTAAAAATAGCAACAGCAGGTAGTGTAGATGATGGTAAAAGTACTTTAATCGGACGTATTTTATATGACACTAACTCGTTAACAGATGACAAGCTAGAAGCCATTGAAGAAAAAAGTAAGCAAAGAGGTTTTGATTATTTAGATTTTTCATTAGCAACAGATGGTTTAGTTGCAGAAAGAGAACAAGGTATTACGATAGACGTAGCTCATATATATTTTTCGACTCCAAAAACGAGTTTTATTATTGCTGATACTCCAGGGCATATTGAGTATACACGAAATATGGTTACAGGAGCTTCAAACTCACAAGCATCAATTGTGTTAATTGACGCACGTAATGGAGTAATTGAGCAAACTTATCGTCACTTTTTTATAAATACACTATTAAGAGTTGAAAACGTAGTTATAGCCATTAATAAAATGGATTTGGTTGATTTTTCAGAAGAAAAATTTAATCAAATAAAAAATGAAATTGAATATTTAGCAGGCAAAAGTTCTTATAAAAGTCAAAAATTAACTTTTATACCTATGTCTGCTTTACAAGGAGATAATGTTGTTAAAAAATCAGAAAAGACGCCTTGGTATAAAGGAGAAACATTATTAGACCATTTAGAAGGTTTAGTTTCTGAAGATTTACAAGAAAAGTCTCAAACACGTTTTCCTATACAAACTGTTATACGACCTAAAACAGATAAATATCATGATTTTAGAGGATATGCAGGTAAAATTTATGGAGGAGATTTAGCAGTAGGAGATTCGGTAACCGTATTACCATCAGCAACAGCATCTAAAATAAAAAGTATTCACTTTTTTGAGAAAGAGTATTTAGAAGCTAAAAGGGGAAGTTCAGTAACAATTACTTTAGAAGATAATGTAAATGTAAGTAGAGGTGATATGTTAGTGAAAACGAACGAACAACCAACAGTTGCTAAAGAGTTAGATGCAACTATTTGTTGGATGGATAAAGATCCTTTAGAAGCTTCCAATAAATATTATGTAAAACATGGAGTAAACGATGTGCAAGCAAAAATCATGTCATTATCATCTATCATAAAAACTGATTTTTCAGGGAAAGAAGAAAATCCATCACAATTAACATTAAATGAAATTGGTGATGTGACTTTAAAATTAAGTAAACCATTATTTTTTGATTCTTATTTTGAAAATAAAGCGAATGGTACTTTTATTTTAATCAATCCAAAAACGAATAATACAGCTGGAGTAGGCTTTATTAAGTAATTCAGAATAGTATGGCAATTATAATAACTGACGAATGCATCAATTGTGGGGCATGCGAACCAGAATGTCCAAATACAGCTATTTATGAAGGGGCTGAAGATTGGAAGTATAGCGATGGAACTTCATTAACAGGAAGTGTAAAATTAAAAGATGGTATTGAAGTAGATGCAGGTGAAACACAAGAAGCAGTATCTGACGAATATTATTTTATAGCACCTGATAAATGTACAGAGTGCATAGGGTTTCATGAAGAGCCACAGTGTGCAGCTGTATGTCCAGTAGATTGTTGCGTACCAGATGACAATCATGTAGAAACAGAAGAAGAATTATTGGCAAAACAAAAATTCTTACATAATTAAAAAGTAACGCTTACGAGCTTTAAGATATATAGCAATGCAAAGTTTTAGAACCGAAATAGAAAACCCAATTGTAGAAAAAGATATTCTAGAATTAGAGAGAAAAATTCAACTTTTTAAAGAAGGTAAAATAGACGAAGAACGCTTTCGTAGTTTACGTTTGGCAAGAGGAGTTTACGGTCAGCGTCAATTTGGAGTACAAATGATTCGTATAAAATTACCTTATGGTAAAGTTACTAGCGAACAATTACATAGAATTTCAGATGTTTCAGATGAGTATTCTCGTGGCAGATTACACATCACTACAAGACAAGATATTCAAATACATCACGTAAGTTTAGATAGAACGCCAGAATTATGGGCGCAATTAGAAAAAGACGATATTACTTTAAGAGAAGCTTGTGGTAATGCAGTAAGAAATATTACAGCATCAGAAACAGCAGGGATTGATGTAAATGAGCCTTTTGATGTTTCACCATATGCAGATGCTACGTTTAAGTTCTTTTTAAGAAATCCTATATGTCAAGAAATGGGACGTAAGTTTAAAATGTCTTTTTCAGGTACAGATGATGATACAGCTATTAGTTTTATTCATGATTTAGGGTTTATTGCAAAAATAAAGACTGAAAAAGGAGTAACAAAAAAAGGGTTTAAAGTTTTATTAGGTGGTGGTTTAGGCTCACAGCCAAGACATGCAGATGTTATTTATGATTTTTTAGATGAAGATGTATTAATTCCAACAATAGAAGGAGTTTTAAGAATTTTCGATCGTTTTGGAGAGCGTGCAAAAAGAGCGAAAGCTAGATTAAAATTTTTAATAAAAGAACTAGGTGTTAAAGCTTTTTTAGAGTTAGTTTCTGATGAAGTTAAGGCTTTAGAAAATACAATTTTTAAAGTAGATACAACTGCTTTTGAACAACCAATAACTTTTCAAGGAAATGCAATTCCTTCGGTAGAAATAGAAGATGAATCAGCATATAAAAAATGGAAAGAAACCAATGTTATTAAACAAAAACAAGAAGGTTTATTTGCGATTGGAATTAAAGTTCATTTAGGAGATTTTTACACTCCAAAAGCAAGGTTATTGGCTGATTTAGTTAAGAAATATGCAGCAAATGAAATTCGTTTAACATTACGGCAAAACATTTTAGTTCGTCATGTTAAAGAAGAATTAATACCTTTTTTCTATGTAGAATTACAAAAATTAGGTTTTGCAAAAGCAGGTTATAATTCTACAGCTGATATTACGGCGTGTCCTGGAACAGATACATGTAATTTAGGAATTTCTAGTAGTACAGGAATTGCAGTTGAGTTAGAAAAAGTATTAGAAGAAGAATATCCGAAGTATTTAAATAATAAAGAAATCGCTATTAAAATTAGCGGATGTATGAATGCTTGTGGGCAACATAATATGGCACACATTGGTTTTCAAGGAATGTCTATAAAAGTAGGTAATTTACAAGCTCCTGCTTTACAAATTTTAATAGGAGGAGGTATATTAGGTGATGGTAAAGGTCGTTTTTCAGATAAATTAGTTAAGATTCCAAGTAAAAGAGGGCCAGAATCATTACGTGTTTTATTAAATGATATTGTTGATAATCAACAAGAAAATGAAACTTTTTTAGAATATTATGATAGACAAGGAAAAACGTATTTCTACGATTTATTAAAAGGATTGTCTGATACTAGTGATTTAGAACTTAGTGATTTTATAGATTGGGGACATTCAGAAAACTATGTAAAAGCAATTGGAGTAGGAGAATGTGCAGGAGTTGTAATTGATTTAATCGCAACACTTTTATTTGAAAGCGAAGAGAAAATAACCAATTCAGAAGAAGCATTAAAGGAAGGTTTATTTTCTGATAGTATTTATCATTCATACACATCTTTAGTTAATACAGCAAAAGCATTATTAATTGCAGAAAATGTAAAAACAAATACACAAGCAGGTATTATTACTAGTTTTCAAGAGCATTTTATAGCTACAGATAAAGTTAGTTTAGATACCAGTTTTGAAGATTTTGTGTATCAAATAAAGAAAGAAGCACCAACAAAAATATTTGCAGAGAGCTATTTAAATGATGCGAAAGCATTTTATAAAAAGATTGATGCTTATAGAAAAACAGCAGTAAGTAATGTATAATAAGATTCCGAAATTAACCGTTGTTGGCGCTGGTCCAGGAGATGTAGATTTAATTACGCTAAAAGCTATTAAAGTTTTAAAAACTGCAGATGTTGTTTTATATGACGCCTTGGTTAATGAAGAGTTATTAGATTTTATAAACCCAAAAGCAGAATTAATTTTTGTAGGAAAACGTAGAGGTTGTTATAAATACCAACAAGAACAAATAAACGAGTTGATTGTTGAAAGAGCAAAAACTCATGGACATGTAGTTCGTTTAAAAGGTGGTGATCCTTTTATTTTTGGAAGAGGAGCAGAAGAAATGGAGTTTGCAGCAGCTTTTAATATAGAAACAGCAATGGTTCCAGGAATTTCATCTTCTTTAGCAGTACCAGCGTATCAAAATATACCTGTTACAAAACGTGGAAGTGCAGAAAGTTTTTGGGTGATTACTGGTACAACAAAAGAACATAAATTATCGAATGATGTAGCCTTGGCTGCAAAATCGAATGCTACAGTAGTGGTGTTAATGGGAATGGGGAAGCTAGCAGAAATTGTAGCATTATTTCAACAAGAAGGTAAAAATGAATTACCAGTTGCTATAATTCAAGACGGAACAACTACTAGAGAGAAGGTAGGTGTTGGAACTGTAGATACTATTTTAGATATTGTAAAAGAAAATGAGCTAAGTAATCCTGCAATTATTGTTTTAGGAGAGGTTGTAAAACATAGAGAAGCTTTAAAAAAGGCAGAAGAGGAATATTCAAGAGAGTTAATAGCTGTGTAATGGAACAAAACGAATTATATCCAATTTTTTTAAAAACCAAACAGTTAGAAATACTTATTGTGGGAGGCGGTTTTGTAGCTTTAGAAAAATTGTCTTTTTTATTAAAGTCAAGTCCGAATTCTAAAGTAACAATGGTTGCTACATTTTTTAGAGAAGAAACAAAAGCATTAGCAAATAAGTTTGGTATACAAATGATTATTACTAAATATGATAGCTCTTTTTTAAAAAATAAACACATGGTTATTGCAACAACTGACAATGTCCATGTAAACGTGCAAGTTTATAAAGATTGTAAGCAAAGAAATGTTTTAGTAAATGTAGCTGATAACCCACCATATTGTGATTTTTTTATGGGAGGTATTGTAACAAAGGGAAATGTAAAAATAGCAATTTCCACCAATGGGAAATCACCAACTACAGCAAAAAGATTACGACAATTCTTTGAAGAAATAATTCCAGAAGACATTAACGAATTAGTTCAGAATTTAAATAAATATAGAAAAAAAATTAAAGGAAGTTTTGAAAATAAAGTAGTACAGTTAAATCAATTAACAAAAAGTTTAATAAATTAAAAGATTATAACTTTTATAAAACAAGATATAAAAGCATAAAGGTTCCTATTTCACAGGGATAATACGATTACCAATGATACATACAGATATATTAATTATAGGCGCGGGCCCAACAGGATTATTTACCGTTTTTGAAGCAGGATTGTTAAAATTAAAATGTCATTTAATAGATGCATTACCACAACCAGGAGGGCAATGTTCAGAGATATATCCTAAAAAACCGATCTATGATATTCCTGCATATCCAGAAATTTTAGCAGGAGATTTAACTGATAAGTTAATAGAGCAAACAAAACAGTTTGAACCTGGTTTTACTTTAGGAGAAAGAGCAAATACCATTGAAAAACAAGAAGACGGAACTTTTATAGTAACGACTAATAAAGGTACAAAACATCAAGCACCAGTAGTCGCAATTGCAGGAGGTTTAGGTAGTTTTGAACCACGTAAACCACCGATTCCTAATATTACTGATTTTGAAGATAAAGGAGTTGAGTATATTATTAGAGATCCTGAGTTATATAGAGATAAAAAAGTAGTAATTTCTGGAGGTGGAGATTCAGCTTTAGATTGGGCAGTTTTTTTATCTGATGTAGCATCTGAAATAACATTAATACACCGTAGAAATGAATTTAGAGGAGCTTTAGATAGTGTCGATAGAGTACAAGAGTTAAAAAATTTAGGAAAAATTAATTTAATAACTCCAGCTGAAGTAAAAGGGATTTTAGGAAAAGAACACGTTACAGGTGTTGCGGTAGAGAAAAAAGGTGAAGAACCTTTTATTATAGATACAGATCATTTTATACCGTTATTTGGTTTATCACCAAAATTGGGACCTATTGCTAATTGGGGATTAGAAATTGAGAAAAACGCTATTAAAGTTAATAATGCTTTAGACTATCAAACAAATATACCCGGTATTTATGCTATTGGAGATGTGAATACATATCCAGGAAAATTAAAGTTGATTTTATGTGGTTTTCACGAAGCAACTTTAATGTGTCAAAGTGCTTATAAACGTATTCATCCAAATAAAAAATATGTGATGAAATATACTACTGTAGGTGGTGTTGAAGGTTTTGATGGAACTAAAAAAGAAGCGACAAAAGCAGTTGTAAAAGCGATTCAATAAAACGATTTAATAATTATATAATGTCAGATATTAACATAAAAATAACAGATAGAGAAGGAGTGCTTCACGAAATTTTAGCGCCAACAGATATGGCAATGAATTTAATGGAAATAGTTCGTTCATACGAATTAGCAGAAGAAGGTACGATTGGTATTTGTGGTGGTATGGCAATGTGTGCTTCTTGTCAATGTTATGTGAAATCTGAACATGAATTACCAGAGATGGGAGTTGATGAAGATATGATGCTTGCAGAAGCATTTCATGTAGAAGATAACAGTCGTTTAGGTTGTCAAATTCAAATGAAACCAAATTTAGAAGGATTAGAAGTTGAATTAGCACCTGAAATGTAATATGGCATTAAAGAACTATACACTTACATTAAAAGATACTGTAGAAGAGTTTACTAAAAAAATGTTTTATTCACTTTTTGATGAGGTTTATTATCAAGAAAATATAAATGAGATAGCGGAATTATTTTTTAAGATAACAGAAAAGTTACAAGTAAAAAATAGAGCTACTATTTGGGATATATATAAAACAACATTTAAAGAAATACGACAGAAATTAGATTTAGATGCAATTGCTTTTGAACAAACAGATCCTGCAGCAAAATGTTTAGCTGAGATTTATTTAGCGTATCCAGGCTTTCATGCTATAGCAGTTTATCGTTTAAGTAATCAATTGGTAAAATTAAACGTGCCTATTTTACCAAGAATGATGAGTGAATATACACACGGTTTAACAGGGGCTGATATTCACCCAGGAGCAACGATAGGTGGGGCTTTTTTTATAGATCATGCTACCGGAATTGTTATTGGAGAAACTACATTGATAAAGGAGAATGTAAAAATTTATCAAGGGGTAACATTAGGAGGTATTCAAGTTAAAAAGAGTTTAGCAGAAACAAAAAGACACCCAACAATAGAAAATAATGTAACCATTTATGCAAACGCAACCATTTTAGGAGGTGAAGTTGTAATTGGTGAGAATAGCATAATAGGAGCAAATGTATGTGTTACTGAATCGGTACCACCAAACTCATTAGTGATTTATCAATCAGAAAATAAAATTGTTTCAATAGAAAAAAGTAAATTATGAAGGCAAAAAAAATAACCGACTTTGTTGGAAATACACCTTTAGTTGAGGTAAGTAACATCCTTAATAAAAAAGGAGTACGATTGTTTTTAAAATTAGAAGGAAATAATCCAGGAGGAAGTGTTAAAGATAGAGCTGCTTATAATATGATCTTTGAGGCTTTGAATAGAAGAAATATTAAAGAAGGAGATCATTTAGTAGAGGCGACTAGCGGAAATACAGGAATTGCTTTAGCTTTTATATCTAAAGTTTTAGGGTTACACATGACATTAGTAATGCCTGAAAATGCGACAGAAGAGCGTGTGAAAACTATGAAGGCTTACGGAGCAGAAGTTTTGTTAACACCAAAAGAAGAAGGAATTGAAGGAGCGAGAGATTTAGCACAAAAATTACGATATAAAGAAGGTTATTTTATGTTAAATCAATTTGAAAATAATGACAATTGGAAGGCACATTATAAAACAACTGGACCCGAAATTTGGAAAGATACTGAAGGAGAAATAACACACTTTGTATCAGCTATGGGAACTACTGGAACTATAATGGGAGTTTCTACCTATTTAAAAGAGCAAAACCCAAATATTCAAATTATTGGAGCACAACCAACTGACGGTTCAAGTATACCAGGAATTAGAAAATGGTCAGAAGAATATTTACCAAAGATTTTTGATAGATCAAAAGTTGATGAAATTATTGAAGTAAGCGAAAATCAAGCGAGAAATCAGGCACGTAAATTAGCAAGTCAAGAAGGTGTGTTTGGGGGTATGAGTAGTGGAGGAGCAGTACATGTGGCACTTCAAGTAGCAGAGAAAATAGAAGAAGGTATTATTGTCGCAATTATCTGTGATATAGGTGATAGATATTTATCTTCTAATTTATATAATTATTAAAAAAGAGTGTAAAAACAAAAAAAGTTTGTTTATTTGTACTTTAGTTCATTAATTTAATACGAATGTTATCAAGAAAGGTGGAGGGATTAGACCCTGTGAGACCTTAGCAACCCTTTGTGTAAGCAAAGAAGGTGCTAAATTCTACTTTATTACTGTTTTAATTTCAGTACTGAAGAGAGATAACGGAAAGAACTTTCCTCTTTTCCTGATAACTTCTACTATACATATCAGGAATGTTAAACATTTACAAAGAAATACAAAATAGAATTCTCGTACTCGATGGAGCCATGGGAACGATGCTACAGGCATACAAATTTTCAGAAGAAGATTTTCGTGGAGAACGTTTTAAAGAATATCCAATTTCACTACAAGGAAATAACGATTTACTGTCCATTACTCAACCTAAGGCAATTAAAGAAGTACATGCAAAATATTTTCAAGCAGGTGCAGATATTATAGAAACCAATACTTTTTCGAGTACTACGATTGCAATGGCAGATTACCAAATGGAAGATTTGGTGTATGAATTAAATTATGAGTCTGCTAAAATAGCCAAAGTGGTGGCTAGTGAGTTTACAGCAAAAGAACCCCACAAGCCAAGATTCGTAGCAGGTTCAATCGGTCCAACAAACAGAACAGCAAGTATGTCTCCAGATGTAAATGATCCTGGTTATAGAGCGGTTACTTTTAATGAACTGCGTATCGCTTACAAACTACAAGTTGAAGCTTTGATAGATGGTGGTGCAGATCTTTTATTAGTAGAAACTGTTTTTGATACTCTAAATGCTAAAGCTGCTTTATTTGCAATAGAAGAGGTAAAGGACGAACGTAAAATTGACATTCCAATAATGTTAAGTGGTACGATTACCGATGCAAGTGGTAGAACTTTATCAGGACAAACAGCTGAAGCATTTTTAATTTCGGTATCTCATATTCCGCTATTGTCTGTAGGATTTAATTGTGCATTAGGTGCTAATTTATTACAACCACATTTAGAAGCAATTTCATCAAAAACAGCATTTGCTATATCTGCGCATCCTAATGCAGGACTACCAAATGCTTTTGGAGAATATGAAGAAACAGCTGAGGAAATGGCAGATCAAATTGAAGATTATTTAAAGAAAGGTTTAATCAATATTATAGGTGGGTGTTGCGGAACAACACCAGAACATATTTCTGCAATTGCTGAGTTAGCAGCTAAATATCAACCAAGAAAATGCAAATAAAACAAGATAAATATTTAAAGCTATCAGGTTTAGAACCTTTAATTTTAAGTGAGTATACTAATTTTATTAATGTAGGTGAACGGACTAACGTTGCTGGTTCTAGAAAATTCTTACGATTAATAAAAGAAGAAAAATTTGATGAAGCATTAGCAATTGCTAGGCATCAAGTAGAAGGAGGTGCACAAATCATTGATGTAAATATGGATGATGGTTTGATTGACGGAAAGGAAGCAATGGTTCGTTTTTTAAATTTGATTGCTGCTGAACCAGATATTTGCAGAGTTCCATTAATGATTGATAGTTCGAAGTGGGAAATTATTGAAGCAGGTTTACAAGTTGTACAAGGAAAATGTGTTGTGAATTCTATTTCTTTAAAAGAAGGAGAAGAAAAATTTATTTGGGAAGCTACTCAAATAAAAAGATATGGAGCAGCAGTAATTGTAATGGCATTTGATGAAGTTGGTCAAGCTGATAATTATGAAAGAAGAATTGAAATTGCCGAACGATCTTATAGAATATTGGTGGACATTGTCCACTTTGCTTCCGAAGATATTATTTTCGATTTAAACATTTTTCCTGTAGCAACAGGAATGGATGAGCACAGAAAAAATGCATTAGATTTTATTGAAGCAACACGTTGGGTTCGAGAAAACCTACCAAATGTAAGTGTAAGTGGAGGAGTCAGTAATGTGTCATTTTCATTTAGAGGAAATGATACTGTTAGAGAAGCAATGCATTCTGTTTTCTTGTATTATGCTATTCAGGCAGGAATGAATATGGGTATTGTAAACCCTGCATTGTTAGAGATTTATGATGATATTCCGAAAGATTTATTAGAACATATAGAAGATGTTGTTTTAAATAGAAGAGATGATGCGACAGAAAGGTTATTAGATTTTGCTGAAACGGTAAAAGGGGTTAAGAAGCAAGACGAAACTAAAATATTAGAATGGAGAAGTTTCCCTTTACAAGAAAGAATTACACATTCTTTAGTGAAGGGAATAGATGAATTTATTATTGAAGATGTAGAACAAGCGAGACAAGAATCTGAAAAACCAATTCAAGTAATAGAAGGCCATTTAATGATTGGAATGAACGTCGTTGGAGATTTGTTTGGAGCAGGTAAAATGTTTTTGCCTCAAGTTGTAAAATCTGCACGTGTAATGAAAAAAGCGGTTGCTTATTTAAATCCATTTGTTGAAGCAGAGAAAGGAGAGAAACAACAAGCTTTAGGCAAAGTTTTAATGGCAACGGTAAAAGGAGATGTTCATGATATTGGTAAAAATATTGTAAGTGTTGTACTGGGGTGTAACAATTATGAAATTGTTGATTTAGGAGTTATGGTTGCTCCAGAAAAAATTATAGAAGCAGCTAAAAAAGAAAACGTAGATATAATTGGTTTGTCTGGTTTAATTACACCTTCGTTAGATGAAATGGTGTATTTGGCAAAAGAAATGGAGCGCCAAGATTTTTCGGTTCCTTTATTAATTGGTGGAGCAACAACATCAAAAGCACATACGGCTGTAAAAATAGATACGCAATATAAAAACGCAGTTGTGCATGTAAATGATGCTTCAAGAGCAGTAACTGTTGTGAGTGATTTATTAAATAAAGAAACGAGCAATGCATATAAAGTTAAGTTAAAAAAGGATTATGATGAGTTTCGTGAAAATTTTTTAAAGAGAGGAAAAACCAAAGCATATGTTTCTATAGAAGAAGCTCGTACAAGAAAGTTTAAAATAAATTGGGAAACTACATTAATTACAAAACCAAAAGAATTAGGTATTCAAACACTAGAGCAAGTAAGTTTAAAAGAATTACTGCCGTTTATTGATTGGAGTCCATTTTTTAGAAGTTGGGATTTACACGGTAGATATCCAGATATTTTAACTGATGGGGTAGTTGGTGAACAAGCAACGCAATTGTATGAAGATGCGAAGGTGATTTTGGATAAAATAATTACGAAACAATTATTAAAACCAAAAGCAATATTTGGGTTGTTTGAAGCAAATACAATTAATGATGATGATATTTCAATTCAGAAAAAAGGAGAAGAAATTGCTGTTTTTAGAACTTTACGTCAGCAACTTAAAAAGAGAGAAGGAAAGCCAAGTATGGCTTTGTCAGATTTTATCGCACCAAAAGAATCTAAAAAGCAAGATTATATGGGAACATTTTGCACGGCTATTTTTGGAGCAGATGAACTAGCGAAAACATATAAAGAAAAAGAAGATGATTATAATGCAATTATGGTACAAGCAATTGCAGATCGCTTTGCTGAAGCATTTGCAGAATACTTACACCATAGGGTAAGAACGAAACATTGGGGATATGCAGCTGATGAAACATTATCAAATGATGAATTAATAAAGGAAACTTATAAAGGAATTCGCCCTGCACCAGGTTATCCAGCCTGTCCAGATCATTTAGAAAAAGAAACGATTTGGGATTTATTAAAAGTAGAAGAAAAAATAGGGGTAACATTAACAGAAAGTCTAGCAATGTGGCCTGCAGCAGCAGTCTCAGGATATTATTTTGGTAATGAAGAGGCTAAATATTTTGGGTTGGGTAAGATTACTGATGATCAGGTACGAGATTTTGCGAATAGAAAAGGAATAACATTAGATAAAGCCCGAAAATGGTTGCATCCAACGATAGCTAATTATTAAAAACTAATAAAAATATAACATAAATAAGTGCATATTTAATTAACAATAAATTATTTTTTAGATAATATTAAAACTGAAAAACAAAAGTAATATTGAAGAACAAAAATCATTAAAATTTAAACAAGTGAAGAAGTACAGTTTAGAGATTCGGTTTATAATTCAATTACTTATAATTTTTTCAGTATCATTATTAATAGCATCATTTATGTAGTTAAATATGCCTTTGTATTTACTTATGAAGGTAACAGAACATATTAAAAAAGCAAATGGGAAAACATTGTTTTCTTTTGAAATAATTCCACCAAAAAAGGGAAACAATATTCAAGATTTATATAATAATATAGATCCCTTAATAGAATTTAATCCACCTTTTATAGATGTTACAACCTCAAGAGAGGAGCATTTGTATATTGATAAAGGTAATGGATTGCTTGATAGAAAGATAACCAGAATGCGACCAGGAACAGTTGGTATTTGTGCAGCAATAAAACACAAATATGATATTGATACTGTACCGCATGTTTTGTGTGGAGGTTTTACGAAAGAAGAAACAGAATATTTATTGGTAGATTGTCATTATTTAGGAATTGAAAACGTAATGGCTTTGCGTGGTGATGCGATGAGCCATCAACGATATTTTGAAGCCAGTAAAAATGGGCATCAATATGCAAAACAATTAGTTAATCAAATTCAGAATTTAAATAAAGGTAAATATTTACACGATGTAATTGAAGCAAATCACAAAGAAAATTTTTGCATTGGAGTTGCAGGCTACCCAGAAAAACATTTAGAGGCACCATCGTTACAAACGGATTTGAAACGATTAAAAGAAAAGGTTGATGCAGGGGCAGATTATGTGGTAACACAAATGTTTTTTAACAATCAAAAATATTTTGAGTTTGTAAATGCAGCAAGAGAAATAGGAATTACGGTACCTATTATTCCTGGAATTAAACCAGTCTCGGTAAAACGCCACTTACAGTTGTTACCACAAGTTT
Source organism: Tenacibaculum sp. SM2510 (assembly GCF_057002845.1). Taxonomy (NCBI): domain Bacteria; kingdom Pseudomonadati; phylum Bacteroidota; class Flavobacteriia; order Flavobacteriales; family Flavobacteriaceae; genus Tenacibaculum; species Tenacibaculum sp. SM2510. The sequence goes on along the minus strand of NZ_CP192703.1, from coordinate 666,690 downwards.
TTAAAATTGATTTGCCTGAAGCATTAATTAAATCGATAGATGATTGTAAAAATAATAAAGAGGTAAGACAGGTTGGTGTAGAATGGTGTATTGAACAATCTAAAGAATTATTAGAAGCAGGAGTGCCGCTATTACATTATTACTCTATGGGAAAAAGTGATAATGTTAAAGCAATTGCTAAAGCATTGTTTTAACATTATCTTTTATTTAGAACGAGTTTTTGTTTTATAATCAAAGCAACTGGCTTATTTTCTATTTTAGATTCTAACCAAGAAAGTATGTCTAAGTATAAAAACGCTCTTTTCTCATAGGGATGATTTTCATAAATTTTTAAACGATCATAGATTTTTTTAAATTCTTTTTTTATTTGATGAGGAAACACATCACCTAGTGCTTTTATTGAAGAAATGAATTCTTTTTGAACTTCTTGAAGATTTTCCATTTTTAATAAAAAGCGGTAGGTGTCTTTAAATTGTCTTTCAAAATCATAATCTAAACCACATTCATAATGAGCAATTAAGCTTAAAATTCTAGCAAAACATTGTAAATCTTTGGCAACATGAATTTTCTTAGCTTTAATAATTTTATTCAAATAGAAAATACATTCTCTATTTTTTTCCATTCCGAAGTATAGGCAGGCTATTTTGTAATACAGCACAACAATATGATGATTATCTAGCCTATTTTTATAGCTGTCAATTTTATTATTTATAGTCTCAACCAAATATTCTCCTTCAGAAAAACTGCCTTCTAAAAAATGTAAGTGTAATCTATTAGCATAGTAATATTGAAAAATAAGAATTTCAGTATTACTATTTTGTGGTATTATATTATTTTCAATTTCTTTTTCAAATAAAGTAAGTTCCTTTTTAAATTTAGTGTAATGTTTTATAAAAAATAAACTTTCTAATAAATAGTTTTTCCCTTTTAAATAAAAAACAGGATGGATTACAATATTTCTAGAATTGCTTTTAAATAAATTCACCCATTTGTTAGCATATTTATAGCTCTGAAGAAAATTCTGTATTAAAAAACTATGCCATAAGTTAGCTTTGTATAACCAAAGTTTTTCTCTAAAACCTAAGCTTTCATAGTCGTAATCTGGTAGTTTTGAGCTAAAATAAAAGTTAATTCTTTTAAGTTCAGCATCATTTTTTACGTATCCAGTTTTTAATAAAAAGCCATATAGTTGTAAGGATAAATTTGATAATTTACTGGTAATTACATTTTGTTGACTTAATTCTTTTGCCTGAATGGTTAATTCATCAGCTCTAGTATTAATACTTCTGGTTATGTATTGACTTTCAATAACTTTTTCGAACTCAACGATTTCATAGGCAATATTCTTTTCTTCATAATCAATTGCTGTATTTTTGGCTTTATCAAGTAATTTTAAACTCTGTTTATACAAACCTTTTTGATATAGAATTGTAGCGAAATCTAACAACTCTCTTATTTGAATTCTAATATTTTTATGAGCAGAATTCATTCGTAAACTAATTAATAGTTGTTTATATAAATGTGCTTTTAAATTCGAAAGCTGTTGCTTACTTACAATACCACTTTTTATGATTGTTTTTTCATCATATTTTTTTTGTTTCTCTAAAAACCTAAAAAGAGAAAAAAACTTTGCATCATTATTACCATCCAAACGACCAACATAAAGATTAAACTGACGCTTTTCAGACTTAGATAAAGACTTTATTAAAACAAATAGCGTGTCGTTTTGTTGGTTGGATACTGTAATAAATTTATTCATAAAGTATTCTTTTTAAGTGTTTTGTGTTCTTTTTGTAGCATTTAAATATCGTAAGTAATAAGCTGAAAAAGACCTTGTTAAGGAAACCAATATATACATTTGATTTATATAATGTCAATTATTTTAAAATAATGAACAACGATAAAATCAAAATTTTCGACACTACTTTACGAGATGGAGAGCAGGTGCCAGGCTGTAAATTAGATACTAAACAAAAACTAATCATTGCAGAAAGACTTGATTTTTTAGGTGTTGATGTTATTGAAGCAGGCTTTCCTGTTTCTAGTCCAGGAGATTTTACCTCGGTAAATGAAATTGCTAAAATGGTAAAAAATGCAACTGTTTGTGGATTAACCAGAGCGGTTAGAAAAGATATTGAGGTTGCGGCGGCAGCTTTAAGATATGCTGTCAAACCAAGAATTCATACTGGAATCGGAACAAGTGATTCTCATATAAAATATAAATTTAATTCATCACAAGAAGAAGTTATTCGTAGAGGAAAAGATGCCGTTTTTTATGCTAAAAACTTTGTAGATGATGTAGAGTTTTATGCAGAAGATGCAGGAAGAACAGAAAATGCATTTTTAGCGAAAGTTTGTGAAGAAATGATAAAAGCAGGAGCAACCGTTTTAAACATTCCAGATACTACAGGGTATTGTTTGCCTGAAGAATATGGAGCAAAAATTAAGTATTTAAAAGAACATGTAAAAGGAATTGAAAACGTAATAATTTCTTGCCATTGCCATAACGATTTAGGCTTGGCAACCGCAAACTCTATTGCAGGAGCAATAAATGGAGCGAGACAAATAGAATGTACCATTAACGGAATAGGAGAGCGAGCAGGAAATACCGCTTTAGAAGAAGTCGTTATGATTTTAAAACAACATCCATATTTAAATTTACAAACAGATATTAATACACAGTTATTGTACGATACAAGTATGATGGTTCGTGAAAGTATGGGAATGCCAGTGCAACCTAATAAAGCAATTGTTGGTGCAAATGCGTTTGCACATAGTTCAGGAATCCATCAAGATGGTGTAATTAAAAACCGTGAAACGTATGAAATTATGAACCCCGCAGATGTAGGTGTAACAGAGAGTGCAATTTTATTAACAGCAAGAAGTGGTAGAGCTGCGTTAGCGTATAGAGCCAAAAAAATAGGTTATGAATTAACCAAATTACAATTAGATTCAGCTTATAAAACGTTTTTAAATTTTGCAGATAAACAGAAAGAAGTAATTGATGATGATCTTCATTTGATTATGCAACAAGTAAATAAAATATCTAAAATAGCAATTGCATAATGGGAAAAACATTATTTGATAAAGTATGGGACGCTCATGTGGTAGACTCCATTAAAAATGGACCACAAGTATTATATATCGATAAGCATTTAATTCATGAAGTTACAAGTCCACAAGCATTTAACGAGTTAAAAGAACGTAATATTCCTGTTGCTCGTCCAGAAAAAATTGTTGCGACGGCAGATCATAACACACCAACAACAGATCAACACTTACCTGTTAAGGATGAATTGTCTAGAAATCAATTAGCGCAATTAACGAAAAATTGTAAAGAAAATAATATTACTTTATATGAATTAGGGCACGAAAATAACGGAATAGTACATGTTATAGCGCCAGAATTAGGAATTACACAACCAGGTATGACTATGGTTTGTGGCGATAGTCATACCTCTACTCATGGAGCATTTGGTACTATTGCTTTTGGTATAGGTACAAGTCAGGTCGCACAAGTATTTGCAAGTCAATGCTTATTGCTTCAGAAACCTAAAAGTTTACGAGTTTCAGTTAAAGGAAAGTTGAAAAGAGGCGTATTACCAAAAGATGTCATTTTATACATTATAGCAAAATTAGGAACCAATTCAGGAACAGGATATTTTTGTGAATATGCAGGAAATATATTTGAAGAAATGTCTATGGAAGGTCGTATGACGGTTTGTAATATGAGTATAGAAATGGGGGCAAGAGGAGGAATGATTGCACCAGATGAAACTACTTTTGAGTATGTAAGAGATAGAGAATTTGCACCAAAAAGAAGTGAATTTGAAAAGAAAGTAGCCTATTGGAAAACATTACCATCAGATGCTGATGCTAAGTTTGATAAAGAATATAGTTTTAGTGCAGAAGACATTGAACCAATGCTTACTTATGGTACAAACCCAGGAATGGGAATAAAAATTTCAGAAACGATTCCGAATCACAATGATGTTTCTTTTGAAAAATCGTTAGCATATATGAATTTTCATAAAGGAGAAAGCTTAATTAATAAGAAAATTAATTATGTTTTTATTGGTAGCTGTACAAATTCTAGAATAGAAGATTTTAGAGTGGCAGCTTCTTATGTAAAAGGAAAACAAAAAGCTCAAAATGTAAACGCATGGTTAGTTCCTGGTTCACAAAAAGTTGCAAAACAAATTAAAGAAGAAGGATTGCAAACTGTTTTTGAAGCTGCAGGTTTTGAGTTGCGCCAACCAGGGTGTTCAGCTTGTTTAGCAATGAATGACGATAAGATTCCTGAAGGAGAATATTGTGTTTCTACTTCTAATAGAAATTTTGAAGGACGACAAGGGCAAGGAGCTAGAACTATTTTAGCAAGCCCTTTAATGGCTGCTGCAACTGCTGTAGAGGGAAAAATTATTGATATAACTAAATACTTAAATTAAGATGGAAAAATTTGTGAAATTAATTGATACAGCGGTTCCCTTGATAACCGAAAATGTAGATACCGATCAGATTATTCCTGCTCGTTTTTTAAAAGCAACTGATAAAAAAGGGTTTGGGGATAATGTATTTAAAGATTGGCGTTTTCATAAAGATGGAAGTGTAAACGATACTTTTATTCTAAACAATAAAAACTATAAAGGAAGTATCTTAATTGCTGGTGATAATTTTGGATGTGGTTCTAGTAGAGAACATGCAGCATGGGCATTAGTTGGTTACGGATTTAAAGTTGTTATAAGTAGTTTTTTTGCAGATATATTTAAAGAAAATGCCTTGAATAACGGAATTTTACCTGTGCAAGTATCTAATGAATATTTAAAAAAATTACTTAAAAAAGTTACTGAGAAACCAGAGACAATTGTAATTGTTGATATAGAAAATCAGGTAATTAGAACAACTATAGGGATTAGTGAATTTGAAATTAATGCATATAAAAAATTATGTCTGATAGATGGATATGATGATATTGATTTTTTAGTAAGTAAAAAAGAGGAAATAGAATCTTTTGAAGCCTCATTATAAAATATAAAAAAATGAAATTTAATATAGCTGTAATTCCAGGAGACGGTATCGGACCAGAAGTAACTGCACAAGCTCAAAAAGTTTTAAAAGCAGTAGCAAATGTATATGATCATACATTTATATTTAAAGAAGCATTAATGGGCGCTTGCGCTATTGATAAAACAGGGAATCCGTTGCCAGAAGAAACATTAAAATTATGTAAAGCTTCAGATGCAATTTTATTTGGTGCTATTGGGCATACAAAATATGATAATGATCCAACGACCAAAGTTCGTCCAGAGCAAGGGTTATTAAAATTAAGAAAAGAACTAGGCTTGTTTTGTAATGTACGTCCTGTAAAAGCATATAAACAGTTGTTAGATAATTCTCCGTTAAAAAGAGAAATCATTGAAGGTACAGATATTACAATATATAGAGAATTAACAGGCGGAATTTACTTCGGTATTAAAGAGCTTAGTGATGATAAACAAATAGCTTTCGATGGATGTTCTTATTCAGTAGAAGAAATAGAGCGCATTGCACATTTAGCTTTTAAAGCAGCGCAAAATAGTAGGAAAAAACTAACGCTAGTTGATAAAGCAAATGTTTTAGAAACCTCAAGATTGTGGCGAAAAACAGTTACTTATTTAGCGTCCAATTACCCAGATGTAGCTTTAGATTTTATATTTGTTGATAATGCAGCAATGCAATTAATTTTAAATCCGAAGCAGTTTGATATAATTCTTACAGAAAATTTATTTGGAGATATCTTATCTGATGAAGCAAGTATAATAGGAGGTTCTATCGGATTATTAGCGTCATCATCTATAGGAAAAGAAAATGCGTTATTCGAGCCAATTCATGGTTCATTTCCACAAGCAACAGGGAAAGACATGGCAAACCCGTTAGCTTCAATATTATCTGCCGCTATGTTATTGAATCATTTAGGGTTGCAGGAAGAAGCTTTAACTATAGAAAAAGCGGTTGAAAAATCATTAGAGTTAGGAATCACGACAGAAGATATTAATTCAGTTAAGAATTTCGGAACCAATAAAGTTGGAGATTTTATTGCAGATTATATTTATAATCAAGAAGATAGTAATATAAATTTTAAAAATATTCACATGGGCCAAATTACTATTATATAAATAATCAAAATAAATTTGGATAATTAAAAAATAAATTTCAATATTTGCCTATCGGTTTTTTATAAACTGAATTAACACAAAAAATGAACAAACAAATTTTAAATATTATTTCTATTGTAGTCGTTGTAATTATTTTACAAGGGTAAAGGAAGTATACTTAAAAATAAATTTTTTAAAAGGCTTCCTATAATTTAGGAAGCCTTTTTTATTACAAGAATATGAATCAATTTTTTAACATTATCGTATTAATTATTATCATTATTAGCTCTCCACCGAGTTGATACTGATATTTATTGCTATACAATAAAAAACCTGTGTCAATTTTGATACAGGTTTTTTTTTGATTTAGAAATCATAATAATAAAATGTTAAGTTGTTGTTTTTGATGTTTTTATCTTTTTTTTTAGATGATTGATAATCATATAAAAATTAAAAAGAGAAATAGAATAATAGTATAATAAAATAATTTTGAATCATAGAATAATAAACCATGTATTACAACGAAGAAAGTATAATTTATTATAACGGAAAATTTATCAAAGCAAAAAAAGCTACAGAAAGTCCATATAGCCAAAGCTTGCATTATGGAAATGGAGTTTTTGAAGGAATAAGAGCTTATAATACAGAAGACGGAACTAAAGTTTTTAAAGCTGAAGAACATTACAAACGTTTAAAATACGGTGCAGAAGTAATGAATATTCATTTTGATTATACAGCAGATGAATTAACAAAAATCACATATGAATTATTAGAGCGAAACGGGTTAAAAGACGCATATGTACGTCCATTAATTACAACTGGAGCAGATATGGGTTTGTCTACGTCTAACAAAACAAACTTAGTGATTCAATGTTGGGAATGGGGGAAATATATGGGAGATAATTTATTACGCGTAAAAACATCCTCATTTCAACGTCCAAACCCTAAGTCTTGTTTTGTAGAAGCAAAAGTAACAGGTCATTATGTGAATTCAATTTTATCAACGAATGAAGCTAAAAGATACGGATATGATGAAGCTTTACTGTTAGATATGAATGGTAATGTAGCCGAATGTTCAGGTGCAAATGTTTTCATGGAAAAAGACGGGAAATTATATACACCGCCTCGTGGTCATATTATGGCAGGAATTACACGCTCAACAGTAATCGATTTATGTAAAGAAGAGAGGATTTCTTTAGAAGAAAAACACTTCACATTAGAAGAATTAAAAAATGCAGATGCTTGTTTTTTTACAGGAACAGCTGCCGAAGTTGTAGGATTACAATCATTAGATGAGTATCAATTTCCTTTAGCATGGGAACAATCTCAAGGATATCAATTAATGAAATTATATAAGAACGAAGTTTTAGGGCAACGTCAAAAAAGAAAAGTAAATTAAAATGAAGTTAAACAAACACAGTAGTAGGTTAACTCAGGATGAATCTCAACCAGCATCACAAGCAATGTTATATGCTGTAGGTTTAACAGATGAAGATATGAGTAAAGCACAAGTTGGTATTGCAAGTACTGGCTATGATGGAAATCCATGTAATATGCATTTAAACAATTTAGCTGCTGAAGTTAAAATTGAAACAAAAATAGCAGGTTTAGTTGGTTTAGGATTTAATACAATTGGAGTTTCAGATGGAATTTCTATGGGAACTTCTGGTATGAATTACTCATTGGCTTCAAGAGATATTATTGCCGATTCTATAGAAACTGTTATGAATGCACAAAGTTATGATGCCTTAATTTCTGTAGTAGGTTGCGATAAAAATATGCCAGGTGCAATTATAGCAATGTTGCGTTTAAATCGCCCGTCAATAATGATGTATGGAGGAAGTGTTGCTTCAGGAAATTATAAAGGAAGAAAGCTAAATATTGTTTCTGCTTTTGAGGCCCTAGGTCAAAAAGTAGCAGGAGAAATAGACGAAGAAGAATATAAAGAAATTATAAAAAGAGCAATTCCTGGAGCAGGTGCTTGTGGCGGAATGTACACCGCAAACACAATGGCTTCTGCTATTGAATGTATGGGTTTTGCATTGCCTTATAACTCTTCAATTCCTGCTGAAAACCCTAATAAACTATCAGAAGCAGAAAGAACTGCTTTGGCAATAAAAAATTTATTAGAATTAGACTTAAAACCCTTGGATATTATTTCTAAAAAATCATTAGAAAATGCCATTGCTATTGTAAATGCTTTAGGAGGTTCTACCAATGCGGTATTACACTTTTTAGCGATTGCACATGCAGCAGATATAGAGTTTACTTTAGATGATTTTCAAAAAGTAAGCGATAGAACGCCTTTAATTGCTGATTTAAAACCTTCAGGTAAGTATTTAATGGAAGATGTTCATGGTGTTGGAGGAACTCCAGCAATCATGAAATATTTATTAGATAATGGTTATTTACATGGTGATTGTTTAACTGTAACAGGAAAAACATTGGCTGAAAATTTAGCAAATGTTGAAGCAATAGAATTTGAAGATCAAGATGTAATTCATCCAAACGATAAAGCTTTAAAAACATCTGGAAATATTCAGATAATCTATGGGAATCTTGCAACTGAAGGAGCGGTAGCTAAAATATCTGGTAATGAAGGTCTTTTGTTTGAAGGGAAAGCGGTTGTTTATGATGGTGAACAAGCTGCAAATACAGGTATTTCAAATGGTGAAGTAGAAAGAGGTGATGTTGTGGTTATTAGATATGTTGGGCCAAAAGGAGGTCCTGGGATGCCAGAAATGTTAAAACCAACGTCGTTAATTATGGGAGCAGGTTTAGGTAAATCGGTTGCTTTAATTACAGATGGTCGTTTTTCAGGAGGAACTCACGGTTTTGTAGTAGGGCATATTACGCCAGAAGCACAATCTGGAGGAACAATAGCCTTATTAGAAACAGGAGATAAAATTAAAATTAGTGCAGAAGACAACTCTATAAATGTGTTAATCTCAGAAAAGGAATTAGCAGAAAGAAAAGCAAAATGGGTTTCGCCAGCATTAAAGCATACAAAAGGAATATTATACAAGTATGCAAAAACAGTTGCATCAGCATCTAAAGGATGCGTAACAGATGCATTTTAATCTTATAAATTATGAATACAAAAACCGAAACAAAACCTAAAACAGTTTCTAAAGAAAAACTGCATATTTCTGGAGCAGAAGCTGTAGTAAAATGTTTATTAGAAGAAGATGCAGATTTAATTTATGGATACCCTGGAGGTGCAATTATGCCAGTATATGACGAATTGTATAAATACAAAGATAAAATTAACCATGTATTAACGCGTCATGAACAAGGAGCAACACACGCAGCACAAGGCTTTGCGAGGGCAACAGGTAAAGTAGGAGTTGCTATAGCGACATCTGGGCCTGGAGCTACCAATTTAATTACAGGTATTGCAGACGCACAAATAGATTCTACACCAATGGTGTGTATAACTGGTCAGGTAGCGTCTCATTTATTAGGATCGGATGCTTTTCAAGAAACAGATATTGTTGGTATTTCAACACCAGTAACAAAATGGAATTATCAAATAACAAAAGCGTCTGAAATACCAGCAATTTTTGCCAAGGCCTTTTATATAGCCAAATCAGGAAGACCAGGACCTGTTTTAATAGATATAACCAAAGATGCTCAGTTTGAAACTTTTGATTTTGAATACAAAAAATGTACTTCAGTACGTAGTTATAAGGCAAAACCAGAAGTTAATATAGAAGAAGTAAAAGCAGCGGCAACTTTAATTAATAGCGCTAAAAAGCCTTTGATTGTTTTCGGGCAAGGAGTTATTTTAGGAGAAGCAGAAGCGGTTTTTAGAGCTTTTATTGAAAAAGCAGATATTCCGTCGGCATGGACAATTTTAGGTTTATCGGCATTACCCACTGACCATCGGTTAAATGTAGGTATGGTTGGAATGCATGGTAATTATGCGCCTAATGTATTAACAAACGATTGCGATTTGTTAATCGCCGTAGGAATGCGTTTTGATGATCGTGTAACTGGAGATTTAAGTAGGTATGCAAAACAAGCAAAGGTAATTCACTTTGAAATAGATCCATCTGAAATAGATAAAAACGTAAAAGCTGATATAGCTGTTTTAGGTGATGTTAAAGAGAGTTTGGCAGAAGTTTTACCGCTAATCAATGAAAATTCACATAAAGAATGGCTAGAAGAATTTACTAAATTAGAAGCTATAGAGTTTGATAAGGTAAAGAAAGAAGATTTATATCCAACCAAAGATGGTTTAACTATGGCTGAGGTTTTAAAAGAAATTAATATTGCTTCAGGCGGAGATGCTATTATTGTTTCAGACGTTGGGCAGCATCAAATGTTTACATGCCGTTATGCGAAGTTTAATCAAACAAAAAGTAACATTACTTCTGGAGGGTTAGGAACGATGGGTTTTGCTTTACCAGCGGCAATTGGCGCAAAAATGGGAGTTCCAGGTAGAGAGGTGGTAATGATTGCTGGTGATGGAGGGTACCAAATGACTATTCAAGAACTAGGGACTATTTTACAAACAAAAGCAGCAGTTAAAATAGTAGTGCTTAATAATGAGTTTTTAGGAATGGTGCGTCAATGGCAGCAATTGTTTTTTGATAAACGATATGCATCAACCGAAATGACAAATCCCGATTTTGTAGCTATTGCAAAAGGCTATAGTATAGACGGAAAAAGAGTTAACAAAAGAAAAGATTTAGCCAGTGCGGTTAAAGAAATGATGGAATCTAAAGAGGCCTATTTTTTAGAAGTTTGTGTAGAGAAAGAAAATAACGTATTTCCAATGATAGCAACAGGAGCATCCGTTTCAGATATAAGATTAGCATAATTATGGAGAATAAACAAACATATACCGTTTCGGTTTATACAGAAAATAATGTAGGATTGTTGAATAGGATTTCAGGAATATTTTTAAGAAGGAATATTAATATTGAAAGCATGAATATTTCTAAATCAGAAATAAAAAGTGTTTCAAGATTTACACTTTTAGTAAAAGTATCAGAAGAACAAATAAAAAAGATTGTAGGGCAAATAGAAAAACAGGTAGAGGTTGTAAAAGCTTATTATCATACAGATAAGGATACTATTTATCAAGAATCATGCTTGTTCAAATTAAGTTCTGAATCTTTAATTGTAAATGATGAAATTCAAACGATTATCAATAGCAGTAAATCTAGAGTGATTAATATAAATAAAGATTTTTTTGTGCTTGAAAAATCAGGAAATAAAGAAGAAATAGAAGAGTTATATCACACATTAGATAAGCATGGAATTATGCAATTTGTTCGATCAGGACGTATTGCAATTACCAAAGATGAAATGAAAATATCAACCTTATTATCAATAAATAACTAAAAAACAAGAACGTCATTACGAAAGGAACGAAGTATTCTTATTAAAAATAGATATAAAGAAGTGTTTCGTAAAGGCAATAAAAAAATATAAAAATGAAAAATTATTTCAATACACTATCATTAGCAGGGAAATTAGAACAACTCGCAAAATGTAGATTTATGGACTCATCAGAATTTTCTGAAGGAGTAAAGGTATTAAAAGATAAGAAAGTTGTTATTATTGGTTGTGGAGCTCAGGGATTAAATCAAGGTTTAAATATGAGAGATTCAGGCTTAGATATTTCTTATGCATTAAGACCCGCAGCTATTGCTGAAAAAAGAGCTTCTTATAAAAATGCTACAGAAAATAATTTTAATGTTGGTTCATTTGAAAAATTAATACCTACAGCAGATTTAGTTTTAAACTTAACACCAGATAAGCAACACACAAGAGTTGTTAAAACAGTAATGCCTTTATTAAAAAAAGGTGCGACATTATCGTATTCTCATGGGTTCAATATTGTTGAAGAGGGAATGAAAATCCGTGAAGATGTAACAGTAATAATGGTTGCCCCTAAATGTCCTGGTACTGAAGTAAGAGAAGAATATAAAAGAGGTTTTGGTGTGCCAACATTAATAGCAGTACATCCAGAAAATGATCCAGAAAATAAAGGATGGGCACAAGCAAAGGCGTACGCAGTTGCAACCGGTGGTCATAAAGCAGGTGTTTTAGAGTCTTCTTTTGTAGCTGAGGTGAAGTCTGATTTAATGGGAGAGCAAACTATTTTATGTGGCGTGCTACAAACAGCTTCTATTTTATCTTTTGATAAAATGTTATCAGAAGGAATTGAACCTACGTATGCTTCAAAATTAATTCAATATGGTTGGGAAACAATCACAGAAGCGTTAAAACACGGAGGAATTACCAATATGATGGATCGTTTGTCAAATCCAGCTAAAATAAAAGCATTTGAACTTTCAGAAGAATTGAAAGTATTACTAAAACCTTTGTTTGTTAAACATATGGATGATATTATGTCGGGTCATTTTTCAAGAACAATGATGGAAGACTGGGCAAATGATGATGTTAATTTATTGTCATGGAGAGCAGTAACAGGTGAAACTGCTTTTGAAAAAACAGAAGCGACAGAAGTTGAGGTAGTTGAACAAGAGTATTTCGATCATGGTATTTTAATGATTGCTTTTGTAAGAGCAGGTGTTGAGTTAGCATTTGATACAATGGTAGCATCTGGAATTAAAGAAGAGTCAGCATATTATGAATCATTACATGAATTGCCATTAATAGCAAATACTGTAGCAAGAAAGAAGTTATATGAAATGAATCGTATTATTTCAGATACTGCAGAATATGGCTGTTATTTATTCGATCACGCAGCAAAACCATTATTGGTTAATTTTATGAAAAAAATAGACACTTCTGTTATAGGTGAATTATATTCATCTTCTAACGAGGTTGACAATTTAGCGTTGATTCAGGTAAATGAAGCTTTACGTAGTCATCCTGTTGAGAAAATAGGGAAAACATTAAGGAGTTCAATGATAGCAATGAAAACAATAAGTAAAGAAGAAGAAAAAGAAGGAGTAGTTTTTCATTAAAATATGCAGATACAAACAATATATAGACCGACAATAAAAGCAATAGAGGAGGCTGTAGTTAGATTGAAAGATGTAGCTATAGAAACTCCGTTATTGAAAAATTATATTTATTCAGAAAAATTTAAAGCGAATGTCTTTTTAAAAAGAGAAGACTTGCAGCAAGTTAGATCGTATAAAATTAGAGGAGCTTATAATAAAATAAGTTCAATAACTGAAGAAGAACGATGTAGGGGAATTGTTTGTGCAAGTGCAGGAAATCATGCGCAAGGAGTTGCTTTTGCATGTAAGAAGCTTAAAATTCATGGTACAATTGTAATGCCAGCTCCTACACCAAAACAGAAAGTAGAACAAGTTAAGATGTTTGGTGACGCTTATGTTGATATTGAATTATCTGGAGATACTTTTGATGATGCATATAAGTTTGCAAAACATGTATGTGATACTTTAGGTAAAACATTTGTTCATCCGTTTGATGATGAAAAAATTATAGAAGGTCAGGCAACAGTAGGTCTAGAAATTATCAATCAATCTAAAACTCCTATAGATTACGTATTTGTTCCTGTAGGAGGGGGAGGATTGGCTTCAGGATTATCGAGTGTATTTAAATTACTGTCTCCGAATACAAAAATTATAGGCGTAGAGCCAGCAGGAGCACCATCGATGAAAACATCTATTTCTGAGAATAGAAATGTGAAGCTAGAAATAATAGATAAGTTTATCGACGGAGCAGCTGTACAGCAAGTAGGGAATTTAACTTTTGATATCTGTAAAGAAAATTTATATGATATGATAACAGTTCCTGAAGGAAAAGTATGTCAGACCATTTTAGATTTATATAATAGAGAAGCCATTGTTGTAGAACCTGCTGGGGCTTTAACAGTAACAGCTTTAGATTTTTTTTCGGAAGAAATTAAAGATAAAAATGTTGTTTGCGTTATTAGTGGTAGTAATAATGACATTACAAGAACAGCAGAAATAAAAGAAAGAGCCTTATTGTATAGTCAGTTAAAGCATTATTTTATTATTCGATTTCCGCAACGTGCAGGAGCATTAAAAGAATTTGTAATTGATGTTTTAGGAAAGAATGACGATATTACTTATTTTGAATATTCTAAAAAAACAAGCAGGGAAAACGGGCCCGCAGTCGTTGGAATTGAGCTAGAAAAAAGAGAAGATTTAGCACCTTTAATAACAAGAATGAAAACTCTTAATTTTTACGGAGAATATCTGAATGACAAACCTAATTTATTTGAATTTTTAGTTTAAAAACTATTGTTTTAGCTAGTTTTTTAATACGTTATTTTTATATGATGTCTTACTTTTATATTTTCTCCATAATGTAAACCAGCTTTCTCGTTAGTTTTAAAAGCTATTAAGTTCACTTAATATCAGATCACAGCCTTCGTTAATTTCTTCATCAGAAATAGTTAATGGAGGTGTGATTCTTATAGCGCTTCCTTCAAAAAGTAACCAGAATAAAATTAATCCTTTATCTAAACAATTTAATATAATTTTTGATGCAATTTCAGGCGATTCAACTAATAAAGCCAACATTAATCCACGTCCTCTAATTTCTTTAACAGTAGGATGATTTTTAAACTTATCTCTTATTAAATTTTCTTTTCTTAATGTTTCTTCTATAAGATTTGTTTCTGTAATTTCCTTTACGGTTGCTAAGCCAGCACTAGCAATAATAGGATGTCCGCCAAAAGTAGTAATATGCCCTAATTTAGGGTTTTCTTTAAGGCAACTCATCACATCAAAAGATGAAATAAAAGCACCAATTGGCATTCCGCCACCTAAACCTTTACCGGCTATAATAATGTCAGGAACAACATTGTAGTTTTCAAATCCCCAGAATTTTCCTGTACGTCCGACACCGGTTTGAATTTCATCTAAAATTAATAAAGCCCCAACCTCTTTACAACGTTCTTTTACTTTTGATAAATAATCGTTTTTAGGCTCTATAAAACCTGCGCCACCTTGAATAGTTTCTAAGATAACACCAGCGGTTTTTTTAGTAATTTTTTTTAGATCAATTTCATTATTAAACTCAATAAATCTAACACCAGGAACTAACGGGCGAAAAGCACGATTTTGTTGTTCAGCACCACAAACACTCATAGCTCCTTGGGTATTGCCATGGTATCCGTTTTTAGCAGCTATTATTTCACTTCTTTCTGTAAACCGTTTTGCTAGTTTTAAAGCTCCTTCAGTTGCTTCTGTTCCTGAATTAACCAAATAAACAGCAGGTAAATTTTCAGGCAACGTATTCGCTAAAGCCTTGCAAAGTTCTAATTGAGGTTTTTGAATAAACTCTCCGTACACCATAACATGGGTATAGGAATTTAATTGATTTTTTATAGCGGCGTTAACTTTTGGGTGATTATGACCCAAACTATTTGCGGAAACTCCGGCTACAAAATCTAACATTTTTTTACCGTTAGTATCGTATATATAACTTCCGCTAGCATGAGAAATTTCAATAGCTAAAGGATGAGGAGTTGTTTGTCCTTGATATTTTAAAAAATCGTTTTTCACTAATTCTTGTTATTTTAAATTTTTTAATTTTAAAGAAGGCTTCAGTTTTGCTGGTTTTTTCAAGTCCTGTCTTTTTACAGTTTCTTTTAAGAACTGTTTTTTAGCTTTTTTTACTGCAGAATTATTTTTTTCAAGAGAAGTGATGTTGGTAGTTTTATCCTTAATAAAAATATCTTCAACTGTTTTTGGTTGTTCATCTTCTCGCCAAATAAAACCTTTAAATTTTTTTTCTTCGGATGGGAACTCAGACGGAGGAAATGTTTTTCCTTCGGATTTTTTAAAGTATTTTGTTTGTATAATATCGTTGTTTTCTAAAATAAACTCAATATCGCTAGCTATTTCTTTCGTTATTGTTTCTAATAGCTGAGATTCATCATTTCTATTATAATACAACGATTCGGCGTTTCCTTTAACAAGCATAGTTCTCAAATCATTTTCTTGAAATTTACCGTAAATATTTCGCCCTTTTATTTGATTATAATCATCTTCTGATAAGGAATCTTTCTGAATCATAAATGCATTTTGTAAGACTCTTAATGAATCGAGTTTATTTGTTTTTTTATCAGTAATAAATTGAATACTATCACCAGTAATTTGACTTTTACCAGACCATAAAACAGGATTGTTAAACATTCGTGTAAGTCCTGTGGTTTGACTTGTATGAATAGAATCACATTTTCCTTGTAAGTCAAATTTAAAAATTTTTACATTCTTAAAAATCCTAACAATTCTTTTTTCAGGCTTACCTGTTAGTAAAATTTTATCTCCAGCAACATACATCGAATCCTTATCGAGTACAGAAATTGCCACAGCTTTGTTGATGATAAAAAGCGAATCTTTCTTTTCATATAATTCGGCGTAATTACCTTTGGTAACCATTTTCTGAAGTGTATCAATTACCTTTATTCTGTTCGTTGCAGAAGCAAAACCTTTGCGTTTATCATAATATAAACTATCGGCTAATATTGTGCGTTCTTTTAGAAACAGCTTGGCGTTTTTTACGAAATAAGAAATATCAGTATTGGTATCATAAAAACCTCTTTCAGAATAAATTTTAGTACTATCTTTTAAATTAGTAACCGTACTTGGCCCGTATAAGTATGCTAGATTAGAATTTGTGTAATACTCTAAATGATCAGATTCTAAGTTGTTTTCAGGGTTAACTACGGTAACTTTAGATTTTGCTGTGAATTTTTTATCCCTTAAAAAATAAGTTCCTTTAATACTTTTTAGCGTGTTTTTTTTATCGCGAATTGTTCCTCCGTTAGGATAATACAAAAGTTGATTTACTCTATCGAAATGAAGTGTATCTGTGGTAAGTTTCATTTCTTTATCATTAATCTCAACATTTCCCCAAGATTTTGCTTTTTTAGTATCTCCATTATAAATAGCAAAATCACTGTATTGAATAATACTATCACCTTGTTCGATTACAACTTCACCAAGTGCTTTAAAAATATTTTCTTTTTTAAAAAGTAACGCCCTCTTGCATTCTAAAGTAGCACCTTCATGCTCCATCTTTACTTTACCTATAAGTATCGTTGCTCCAGGATATTTTTCTTCATCAGCAGTACTTAACTCTGTTGAGAGTATTTTTATTTTTTTTACTTGAGAATAACTAGAAACAGCAAATAACAAAAAAGTTACAAGAAATAAATTTTTCAAAGTAATAATATTTTAGACAACAAAAATAATGAAAAGAATCTGCCATATTTCTTAATAAATCAATAAAATTATAAGAAGAATAAGAGAGTGTCGTTTTTATAATGATTAATTTTGCATAAACATTTAAAAAGAATTTTATGAGCGCCCATTTTGATTTATCTCTAGAAGAAATGAAGTCTTATGGCTATAAAATAGTAGACCTTATTGCTGAGCATTGGGATACATTAGAGGATAAAAAACCAGTTACTTCTGCTTCACGTAAAGAAATGGATAATTTATTTTTGCAAGAAGCACCTGATAAAGGTATGAATGCTAATGAGGTTTTAGATTTTGTAATGGAAAACGTAATACCTAACAGTACCGTTATTTCACATCCAAAAGCATATTCATTCGTGCCAGGACCTAGTAATTTTATTAGCACAATGGCAGACAGTTTAGCGACAGGATTTAATATATTTTCTGGAGGCTGGGTAGCATCACCTGCAGCAGCTGAGTTAGAAATTGTTACGATGAACTGGTTGTTAAAAATGTTTAATTTTCCTGTTGAAAAAGGAGGAGGTATTTTTACAAGTGGTGGTTCTATGGCTAATTTAACAGCGCTAGCTACAGCTCGCCGTATTAAATGTGGTGATGATTTTTCGAAAGCAGTTATTTATTTGTCAGATCAAGCACATTCATCTAATATTAAAGCAATTCGTGTTTTAGGATTTAAAAAAGAACAAATTCGAATTTTACCAACAGATATTGAGTTTAGAATAAGCATCAATAAATTAAAAAATGCAATAGCAAAAGATAGGCTAGAAGGGTTACAGCCTTTTTGTTTTATAGCTTCTGCAGGAACAACAAATACAGGAACTGTAGATCCGTTAGATGAACTTGCGGATATTTGTGAGGAAGAAAACTTATGGTTTCATATTGATGGAGCTTACGGTGGAGCAGCAATTTTAGCAAAAAAAGGAGAAAAAGCTTTACGAGGAATCGAAAGAGCAGATTCTTTAACAGTAGATCCTCATAAATGGTTTTATCAACCTTATGAAATAGGTTGTTTATTAGTTAAAGACTCATCTTGGTTAAGTAGTACTTTTAGCGAAACACCAGAATATTTACGTGATATTGAAGGAAATGAATCTGAAATAAATTTTTATGATTACGGAATTCAATTAACACGTAGGTTTAGAGCTTTAAAATTTTATATGTCTATTAAAACGTATGGTTTAGATACTTTTAAGAAAGCTGTAACTTATAATATTAAGTTAGCAGAAGATGTAGAAAAACAATTAAGAAAAAGTAGAACATGGGAAATTATATCTCCTGCAACTTTGGCAATTATTAATTTTAGATATAATCCTATTGGATTAAATTTATCAGAAAAAGAAATTGATAGCTTGAATCAAGAGATTTCTAAAAGAGTAATGGAATCTAAAGAAGCACTCTTGGTTACGACTATTTTAAACAAACAAGTAGTATTACGAATGTGTTTGATAAATCCGAAAACCACAATTGATGATGTCGATGAAACATTAGCCTTGTGTCATAAATTCGGACAAGAGATTTTAAAGAAATAAAAAAAGGGAGCTCTTTAAGAGCTCCCTTTTTTATTTTGAATTTTCTTGAAATAGTTGCTTCATGTATTCTTTTGATTTTCCTTTGGCAATAGAAGCTGTTTGCCACTTATCATTTAAAATCATTTTACCTACATAAGTTATTTGACCAATATGATATGGGTAATGTGCTATTTGCCTTGTGATACTTTCTATAAGCTTGTGTTTTTTGTTTCTGATATAAATAGGTTGCTCAAAGTTATTTTTGTTTAACGAATTTAGAGCAGTAAAAAGACAGTTCCATCCATTTTCCCATTTAGCTAGTAATTCTTGTTTCGATAAATTATGAGACTCAAATTCTTTATCTCTATCTCTCGAATCTTTTTCACCATCCGAAGTGAAAAAATCTGTCCAACGCGATAACATATTTTCAGAAACATGTATTATAATTGAAGCGATGCTATTACTTTCTTCATTATATTTAAAATGCAATTCTTTTTCTTGTAACTGATCTATAGTTTTATCGGCTACCTCTTTATAAGATTTAAATTGCTTAGCTATATTCTCTAAATATTCTTCTACCATAAAGCACAAAAAAAAGGAGCTCTTTAAGAGCTCCTTTTTTAATTTATCTATTAATTGTTTGTTTTCTATCGGGTCCTACAGATACAACTGTTACCGGAACTCCAGTTTCTTTTTCAATAAAAGCAACATAATCCAATAAGTTTTTAGGTAACTGATCTGCAGTAGTCATTTTAGTTAAATCATCTTCCCATCCTTTAAATTCAGTATAATTTACTGAAATATTCTCTGGTTCGATATTGTAAGGCAAATGTGTTATTTTTTTACCTTTATAATTATATGATGTGCATATTTTTAAGGTATTGAATCCAGAAAGAACATCTCCTTTCATCATCATTAATTGTGTAACACCGTTTACATCAACAGCATATTTTAATGCCACTAAATCTAACCAACCACATCTTCTAGCACGACCTGTAGTAGCACCAAATTCGTGACCAATTCTTGCCATTTCTTCACCATCTTTGTCAAATAACTCTGTAGGAAAAGGACCCGAACCAACGCGAGTAGTGTAGGCTTTAAAAATACCAAATACATCACCAATTCTGTTAGGAGCAATTCCTAAACCAGTACAAGCACCAGCTGCAGTTGTGTTTGAAGAAGTTACAAAAGGATAGGTTCCGAAGTCGATATCTAACAACGATCCTTGTGCACCTTCAGCTAAAATTGTTTTCCCTTCTTTTATTGCTGAGTTTAAATATTCTTCAGAATCGATAAATTGAAGTGTTCTTAATTTTTCGATACCTAAATCGAATTCAGCTTCTAATTCATCTAAATCATATTCTACCTGAACATTAAAATAATCAAGCATGCTTAAATGCTTCTTTGTTAATGCTCTATATTTATCTTTCCAGTTGTCTAACTCTAAATCTCCAACACGCATTCCGTTTCTACCGGTTTTGTCCATATAAGTTGGGCCAATTCCTTTTAAAGTAGATCCGATTTTTGCTTTTCCTTTTGAAGTTTCAGAAGCAGCATCTAATAAACGGTGTGTAGGTAAAATTAAATGAGCTTTTCTAGAAATTAATAATTTAGATGTATAATCGATTTTATGAACGTCTAAATTTTCTAATTCTTTTTTAAAGATAACAGGGTCAATTACCACACCGTTACCAACTACGTTTAAAGCGGTTTTGTGAAAAATTCCAGAAGGAATTGTGTGTAAAACATGTTTGTTACCATCAAAAATTAAGGTATGACCAGCATTTGGACCTCCTTGAAATCGTGCAATAATATCGTAATTTCCTGTTAATACATCTACGATTTTACCTTTTCCCTCGTCTCCCCATTGCAATCCGAGTAATAAATCTACTGCCATTTAGTGTGTTATTAAGTGTGTTTGTTGTTGTTATTTTGTGTTTCGTTTTGTTCCGTAGAAATAAAGAGAGTGGTTGTGAATATCAATATCAAAAACATCTTCAATCGTTTTTTTGATAATTTGAATTCTTGGGTCGCAAAATTCTTTTACTTCGCCAGAATCAGTCATAATTAAATGATCGTGATTCTTATCGAAATAACTTTTTTCGTAACGCGCCATTGACTGTCCATCGAATTGATGTTTACGAACCAATCCACAGTCTAAAAGTAAATCCATCGTATTGTAAAGCGTTGCTCTACTTACACGATAGTTTTTATTTTTCATTTTAATATATAAAGATTCTATATCAAAATGTTCTTCAGCAACATATATTTCTTGTAAAATAGCATAACGCTCTGGCGTTTTACGGTGCTTGTTTTCTTCTAAAAAGGTAGTGAAAACTTTTTTTACAATTTCCTGATTTTCGGCTGAACTACTCATTATAATTTAAAAATTTACGGACGGACAAATTTACAGTTATTTATTGATAAAAAAACAAGGATATTAAAATGATATTTACAATGTATTAACACGCTCTACTTTTTGCACTCCTTCTAGTTTTTTCATACTATCGATTAGTTTATTTAATTGCGCTTTGTTTTTAACGCTTAAAGAGAGTTTACCTTCAAATACACCATGGTCTCCAGAAATATTAATGCTGTGTATAAAAACATCCATACTATTTGAAATAAGACGAGTAATATTATTTACGATCCCTTTGTTGTCTATTCCTGATAAAAGTATAATTGCGGTAAATTCTTGTTTGGTAGAATCTATCCATTTTGCAGGCATAATTCTGTATGCATAGTTCGATTGTAAAGAAATTGCATTAGGGCAATTGTTTTTATGCACTTTAATACCTTCATTAATGGTAACAAAACCAAAAACGGTATCGCCTTGAATAGGAGAGCAGCATTTTGCTAAGGTATAATCTAAGGTTTGTTCGTCTTTACCAAAAACTAAAGCATCATATTTATGGGTAACTTCTTCTTTTTCAGAAATTCCTCTTGATGGGTTTCTACGAAAGGTACTTTTAATAAAGCCCATAATAAGTCCGCTTCTCTGAGAAACAAATTCTTTTAATTGCGTATTGTCAATAGCTCCGTTACCGATTCTAAAAAATAAATCGAAACTGGTTTTTAAATCAAAATAACTAGCAAGTTCATTGATTATTTTTTCTCCAGAACCTATTTTTAAATGACGCAGTTTTCTTAATAAAATAGCTTTACCTTCTTCTGCAATTGTTTTTTCTTCAGCATTTAAAGCAGATTTAATTTTAGTACGCGCTCTGGCGGTTAAAACAAAATCTAGCCAACGTACATTTGGTTTGTTATTACTTGCTGTAAGTACTTCTACTTGATCTCCACTTTTAAGTGTGTAACTTAAAGGAACTAATTTACCATTTACTTTTGCGCCGCGACATTTTAAGCCAACATCGGTATGTACAGAAAAAGCAAAATCTAAAGCAGATGCCCCTTTTGGTAACGATTTTAAATCTCCTTTAGGAGTAAAAACATATATTTCTTTAGCATATAAATTAAGTTTAAAATCTTCTACAAAATCAACAGCATCTGTGCTTTGGTTTTCTAAAGTTTCTTTTAATTTATTTAACCAACCTTCAAGTCCGTTTTCTTGTACTTCACCTTGTTTGTATTTAAAGTGAGCGGCATAACCTTTTTCGGCTATTTCATCCATTCTCTCAGAGCGAACCTGTACTTCTACCCATCTAGCTTGTGGGCCTATAACAGTTATGTGTAGGGCTTCGTATCCTGTTGATTTAGGTTGAGAAATCCAATCACGTAAACGAGCGGGATTAGGTTTAAAAAAATCGGTTACAATAGAATATATTTTCCAAGCATCAAATTTTTCATCATCAGAAGTTGGTTCATAAATAATACGAATGGCAAATTTATCATACACTTCATCAAAACTTACGTTTTGTTTTCGCATTTTTCTTCTAATAGAAAAAATGGATTTAAAACGTCCTTTAATTTCATATTTAAAACCCTCCTTGTCTAAAGCTTCGTTAAGTATACCTGTAAAGGTGTCAATATATTTTTGTTGTTCCTCTTTATTATCTTTTATTTTAATTAAGATATCTTTGTAAACATCAGGTTCTGTGTATTTTAAACCGAGGTCTTCAAGTTCGGTTTTAATATTGTATAGGCCTAAACGATGTGCTAAAGGCGCGTATATATATAAAGTTTCAGAAGCTATTTTTACTTGTTTATGGGGGGGCATTGAATCCATTGTTTGCATATTGTGCAAACGATCGGCTATTTTTATTAAAATGACCCTTACATCATCATGTAAGGTAAGCAGCATTTTTCTAAAATTCTCTGCTTGTATCGAGTAATCTTGTTCTTTTTTTAAGCTAGATATTTTGGTGAGCCCGCTAACGATACGTGCTATGTTTTCACCAAATAAGCGTTCCATATCATCAATGGTATAGTGTGTATCTTCAACAACATCATGAAGTAATGCAGCAGCAATAGAAGTGGCTCCTAAACCAACTTCATAAGCAACAATTTTAGCAACAGCTATTGGATGAAAAATATAAGGTTCACCAGTTTTTCTACGTTGTTCTGAATGTGCTTCTACAGCAATTTCAAAAGCTTTACGTATTAGTTTTTTATCATCGTCAGATAATTTTTGATATGTTCCTTTAAGTAAATCTTTATATCTGTGGGCTATTTCTTTATTTTCTTCTTCTATCGTTGCATTATAACTCATACGCTTAAACCTCTTTTTTTTGATATGTTTCAAAATAAAAATAGTGTAAAGAATTTTACTGAGCAAGTTTTATTAAGAAATATTTAACACTAATCAGTACGCGAGAAAAAGGGTGTCATTTTATTATAAAATATAAAGTGTTTTTCCCCTAATTAATATTAATTTATAAAGCTATATTTGTGGTGTAATTCAGAGGTAATAAGACTTTATAATATGTAAGTCCTCCTGATATATCATTCAATATGATACTTAAAACGCCAACTTTTTCAAAAAAGTTGGCGTTTTTTTTACTCCTAGGCAACCTTTTGTGCAATCTTCTAGTCTTTATATTTGTAGACAAGTAAATTAATTATTTGAATTGAAAATTATCCAATTACATAAAAAAGAAGCTGAATTAATAAAAAGAGCAAGTGAGCAGAATAGAGAAGCTCAGCAGTTGTTGTTTAAACAGTATTCACCTAAAATGTTAGGTGTTTGCAGGCAGTATGTAAAAGATGTACATCATGCGGAAGATTTAATGCTATCAGGATTTTTAAAAGTATTTACAAAGCTACATACGTTTAAGAGTGAAGGAAGTTTTGAAGGTTGGATTCGTAAAATTATAGTAAACACCTGTCTTACGTATTTGAGTAAAAAAAATCCAATTCAATTAACAGATGAAGAATTTGTTTTTAATGATGCAGCTACCGAAAGTTTGGAGAATACTTCGGTAGAGGATATTCAAAAATTAATAGACAAATTACCCGAAGGATATAAACTAGTCTTTAATTTATATGCTATCGAAGGTTACAAGCATTCTGAAATATCAAAAAAATTAAATATTTCAGAAGGAACCTCTAAATCGCAATTATTTAAAGCGCGAAAATGGTTACAAGAAAGTTATATAAAAACGAATCAGATTGAAAATGCAGAAAAATAATATAGATACACATTTTGCGGATAAGTTAAAGGATCGAGAAATAAAACCATCCATATCAGCATGGGAACGCTTGAGTGTTCAGTTGGATAAAGGGCAACAAAAGAAAAAAAGAAAACGATTGCTTTATTTAAGCTACGCTGCTAGTGTTGCTGTGTTAATTAGTATTGGTTTTTTTTATGAAAGCAATGATAATAATGTAAATATCGAAAATACAATAGTTAACGCTTCTTTAGATAGGTTGAAAATAAAGGATATTAATTTGCATGAAATATCGCCAATTGAAGAAGCTATTGTTAAGCAAGAAAAGACAGTTATAGATAGCGAAGTTCCATCAAAAATAATTGAAAAAGAGGTAGTTGAAAAACACAAAAGAATTACAGAAAATGTAATGGCAACTGTAATAAAGAATCCTGTAGAGGAGGAAAAAATAACAAAAGTGAATGATGAAACTGAAACCTTACAAGTTGTAAATATTCAAAAAAAGAAACTTGTAAGATCAAGAATAAAGGTTAATAGTGATGATTTATTGTTTGCTGTAACGCACTCAGAACAAGAAGTAAAAGAATATTACGCTACCTATAAAATAAAAAGAAAAGATATGTTGGATACAATTCAAAAAGAATTGATAAGGTCTAACTTAAAAATAAATCCGGAAACAATTTTAGCAGAAGTAGAATATGACATCGAAGAAGCTGATTTTAAGCAGAATTTTATGCGAAAATTCAAATCAAAAATGTCAGAAGTAATTGTTGCAATTGCAGATAGAAACAAATAAGCGCTTATCAATTATCGATTATTAAAAACACCCAATTTTACTGTTTAATTTAAAAATTATATGATGAAAAGAATACTATTATTAGTGTTGTTTGTAACAACTATTGCCAATTCTCAAGTGAAAACATTTGAAAATGAGGTGCAAAAAATATCTAGAAGAATAGATAAAATAACAAAAGAGCATAAAGACTCTTTAAAGCTTAAAGTAAAAGAAATTAATTTTAAGGTAGCAGAAAATGAGCTTACAAATGCAGCCGCTATTTCTTTAAAAAAGGAAGCAGCGATATATTATGCTTCTCAAATAGAAAAGAAGGTAAGTTTTCAAGAACAAATGTTGCAACAATTAGTACAAAATAAAACTGAAGGAAAGATTGTAAGCAATGATGATATTGATGAAAGAAATACCTTTAAAATAGGAGGAGCAACTTTTAAACTAAATTTGTCAGACAAGGATAAAAAGAAGGATAAATATAGAAAAAGTAATCGAACAACAACTCAATTTGTATTTGCAATGGGTGTAAATAATGTTTTAGCAAACAATGAGTTTAATTCACTAAATAATTCAGTCTATAAATTCTGGCAATCACATTTTTATGAAGTTGGTTTTACATGGAAAACCCGCCTTTTACAACAACCATCAAAAGCATACTTTAAATACGGAGTTTCTTTTTTATGGAATAATTTAAGAGCTGAAAATAATATGTATCATACCGTAAATGGAAACGAAACAGTTTTAATTGAGCATCCAAATAAGTTAAGTGAAAGTAGGTTGCGTCATGTGCAAATGACTTTTCCGATGCATTTAGAATTCGATTTTTCAAAAAACAAAAAATACGCGGATAATAAGGTTGTTGATAGAACGCATCAAGCTATTCGTTTTGGACTTGGAGGTTTCTTTGGTTTTAAATTAGGAACACGCCAATATTTAGAATACAAAAATGCTGAAGAAGTAAATGTCGAAGAACTTCAAAAAGCCAGTTTTAATACCAATACTATTAACTATGGATTGAGTGCTTATTTTGCTTACAAAGGTTACGGGTTATACGCAAAGTATGATTTGAACCCGTTGTTTAAAAATACAGAAACAAGAAACCTTTCGTTAGGATTGCGATTTGATATTAATTAATAAAAAAGGAGAAGTTTAAAACTTCTCCTTTTTTATTTTCTTCCCATTCTTGGCGTAAATAACCAGAAACATTTCCAGTTATGTGCTGGTTCCATCCAGATGGTTTTTGAAAAATATAAAATTATTTTACCTAAGGAGGTTACTCCTAAAAGTATCTTTTAATAGGTTATACCATTCTAAAGATGTTGTCTTAATAAAATTATTAGTGTTTATGTTTGTAGTCAATCCGTAAACTGGTTTTCAATTTCAAGCTCAAAAGCACAGGAAATAACAAGGTTGCCTAATTTCATTGCATATAGACGTAGCAACACCTTTAAATTCACAACCATCTAATTTAAACTTTTACTGTAACTATTTCTTCAATAATAACAATTACGATAAAAAAGGTAAGACAAAATAAATAAAGTTAGATGCTCTAGGTTTTTGCATTCCAATAATTTATTTACAATAGCACGAAAAAAACATATGCTATTTTTAACAGCAACATATTGTTTGCCCGATGAAAAACAGTATATTTGCAAACTTAAAATAAATTTTAAACAATTTAATTATGAATCATTACGAAACTGTTTTCATTTTGAATCCCGTTTTATCTGAAACTCAGATAAAGGAGACAGTAAAGAAGTTTGAGGACTACTTACTATCTAAAGGTGCAGAAATGATTTCTAAAGAAGATTGGGGCTTAAAAAAATTAGCTTACCCAATTGAGAAGAAAAAAAGTGGATTTTACCACTTATTAGACTACAAAGTAGCTGGAGATGCTATTACTGCTTTTGAATTAGAGTTCAGAAGAGATGATAGTGTTATGCGTTATTTAACTGTAAGGTTAGACAAGCATGCTGAAGCGTGGGCTGAAAAAAGAAGAGAACGTGTTAAATCTGCAAAAAAGTAAGAAATGGCGTCAACTACAATAGAACAACAATCAAAAGGAAATAAGCAAGGTGAAGTACGTTACTTAACTCCGCTTGATATCGAAACAAAAAAAGAAGCTAAGTACTGTCGTTTTAAAAAGAACGGTATTAAGTATATCGATTATAAAGATGCAGACTTCTTAATGTATTTAGTAAACGCACAAGGTAAAATTTTACCAAGACGTTTAACAGGAACATCATTAAAATATCAACGTAAAGTTGCACAGGCTATTAAAAGAGCTCGTCATTTAGCTTTAATGCCATACGTTGGTGATTTATTAAAATAATAAAGAGGTAGAGACATGGAATTGATACTAAAACAAGACGTAGAAAATTTAGGTTTTAAAGACGATGTTGTAACTGTAAAGAATGGTTATGGTCGTAACAGCCTAATTCCTAAAGGATATGCAATATTAGCTACTTCTTCAGCTAAAAAAGTATTAGCTGAAAACTTAAAGCAACGTGCTTTTAAAGAAGCTAAATTAGTAGAGGATGCTAGTAAAATAGCTGAAACTGTTAAAGGATATGAATTAAAAATTACTTCTAAAGTAGGTTCTGGTGATAAGTTATTTGGTTCAGTAAACAACATTAATGTTGCTGAAGCTTTAGCTAAAGCTGGTACTGTAATTGATAAGAAATTTATCAAAGTTACAGGAGGTAGTGTAAAAAGATTAGGTAAATATAACGCTGCTGTACGTTTACACAGAGCTGTAGTTGCTGATATCATATTTGAAGTTGTTGCTGAATAGCAGAAACAACGTTAAGTATTTGTTAAAAAAAAGATAACCCGTTCTATATGAGCGGGTTTTTTTTGTTTAAATTTGAAAAAAATTAACACACAACACAAAACAACACACAAATGAAGAATAAAATTTTCTTACTGTTTTTTACATTGCTAACACTAGCTGTTACTTCACAAGTAACAACAGCAAAAATTAAAGGAACAGTTATAGACAACCTAAATGAGCCACTATTTGGCGCTAATGTTATTGTTTTACATGTTCCTACAGGTACAGTTGCAGGTGCAGTAGCGCAAGATAATGGTAAATATAGTATACCTAACTTAAGAGTAGGAGGGCCTTATAAAATAACTTTTAGCTATATAGGTTTTAAGTCTCAAGTAGTTGATAACGTATTTTTAACCTTAGGGAAAACAACAAATATTAACGGTAAGTTATCAGAAGATGGAGAGCAATTGGAAGAAGTTGTCATTTCATCATCAAAAAGTAAAGTATTTAATAGCGATAGAACAGGTGCTCAAACCAGTGTATCTTCAATACAGTTAAAAACGTTACCAACGATTTCTCGCTCAGCATCAGATTTTACTCGTTTAGAGCCAACGGCAAGCGGTAATTCATTTGGAGGAAGAAATGATCAGTATAATAATTTTTCGTTAGACGGGGCAATTTTCAATAACCCTTTTGGTTTAGATGCTCCTACACCTGGAGGTCAAACAGGTTCTCAACCAATTTCATTAGATGCTATTGAGCAAATATCAGTATCTATTGCGCCTTATGATGTAACACAATCAGGTTTTACAGGTGCCTCTGTAAATGCAGTAACAAAAAGTGGTACCAATGAGTTTCATGGAACTGTTTACGGATATTATAGAAACGAATCCTTAACAGGAGGAAGTATTTTAGGTGAAAAAGTAATTAAACCAGATTTGAAACAATCTCAATACGGAATTAGTATTGGTGGGCCAATTGTAAAAAATAAATTATTCTTTTTTGCAAACTTCGAGAAAGATGATAGAAATGATTTAGGTACCAATGGATGGGTTCCTAATGATGGAAACGGAAATTTTAGTATTAATGAATCTAAGGTTTTAGAATCAGATTTAATTTTAGTTAGCGATGCATTATCTAGTTTAGGATATGATACCGGTGCTTACAAAGGATTTACATATGGAGCTAAATCTACGAAAGGACTTATTAAGTTTGATTTAAACATAAACGATGATCACAGATTAGCTTTTATCTATAATTTCTTAAGTGCTTCTAAAGAAAATCCAGCGCATCCAACAGCTATAAAAAGAAGAGGTCCAAGTTTTCAAACATTACAGTTCGAAAACTCAGGATATGAAATTAACAACAATATTAGTTCATTTCAGTTAGAGCTAAATTCAACCTTTTCTGAAAAAATTACGAATAAATTTCAATCAGGTTATACCCATTTTGATGATTATAGAGATCCTTTATCGGCAGCAATGCCAGCTATAACAATTCAAGATGGTAATAATTCAAGTTATATAATTACTGGTCATGAACCATTTTCTATTAATAATAAATTAGATCAGAAAGTGTTTCAAATGACCAATAATACAAATATATTTTTAGGAGATCATACACTTACTGTTGGGGCTTCTTTTGAGAAATTTGAATTTGACAATTCATTTAATTTAGGTGCTTATGGGTTCAATGGAGTAGGTGCTTTTAATGCATATGCTGATGTAGCCGCATTTATGGCAGATGTAAATAATGGTAATTTAGCAAATGCTTTAGCAAATGCACAAAATGTAGAAGCAACCAATAATGCGCTACCTACAGGAGAAGGTTGGTCTTTAGCAGAAACAAATGTTGGGCAATTTTCATTTTATCTTCAAGATGAATGGAATGTAAATGATAATTTTAAGTTAACTTATGGTTTGCGTTTAGATAAGCCTTTGTATTTTGATACGCAATCTAAAATAGACGAAAACATTACAAGAAAACCGTTTACCTTCGATCCTGCAATTCAGTATTTTAACCCTAATACAAACAAAGAAACTACGATAGATTCTAGAACATTACCAAACAATGGGTTCTTATATTCGCCAAGAGTTGGTTTTAATTGGGACGTTAAAGGAGAGGGAGTAACACAAGTTCGTGGAGGTAGTGGTATATTCACAGGTCGTTTTCCTTTTGTGTGGTTAGGAAACCAGGTACAAGGGTTAGATTTTTTCTTCTATCAAGTGGTAGACCCAGATTTTAAATGGCCACAAGTATGGAGAACTAATATTGGAGTAGATCACAGATTTGAAAATGGTATAACTGCAACAGCAGATGTTTCTTATACCAAAGATATTAATGGAGCACACGTTCAAAACTGGGGATTAAGAAACCCTACAGGAAATTTAAATGCACCTGGAGATAACAGACCAGTGTATTCAGCGGGAGATAAAGGTAATAATGCTTATGTATTTACAAATTCAGATAAAGGACGTATCTTTAATGCTTCTTTAAAACTTCAAAAATCATTTGATAGCGGTTTATATGTAAGTATGGCGTATAATTACTTAAATGCTAAAGATGTAAACTCTATTGAAGCAGAAATTACAGGAGACGCTTTTGATTTTAATCCAAATACAGGTAATGCAAATAATGATGCTTTATCATTTTCTAAATATGGTGATACACATAGAGTAATTGGTGTAGCATTTAAAAAGTTTAACTTTTTTGGAGAAAAAGCACCAACAACCATATCTACATTTTTTGAATATGCAAAAGGAGGTAGGTTTAATTATACGTATGCAGGAAATATTAATGGAGATTCTTCTTTTCAGAACAATGATTTATTATATGTTCCTACAGCTTCAGAAGTACAACAGATGCAGTTTTCTACATCAGGACCAAATGGTGAAACAGCACAACAACAAGCTACAGCATTTGAAAACTATATACAACAAGATGATTACATGAATTCGAATAGAGGAGACTATATGCAGCGTTATGGTGCTTTAGCTCCTTGGAGAAGCCGTTGGGATGTTAAGTTTTTACAAGACTTAATATTTAACAATAAAAATTCATTACAATTAAGTGTAGATATTTTAAATTTCGGAAACTTGTTAAATTCTGATTGGGGAGTTGTAAAACAACCTAATAACTTATCTCCTGTTGGAGTTTCTGTAGATGCTACAAATACGCCAACATATACTTTTGATACTTCGTTAACCGAAACATTTGGAGCAGATAGTAGCTTATTATCACGTTGGCAAATGCAATTTGGTTTACGTTATACATTTTAATCTGTATAACTAATTAATTTATACAAACAACAAAAGCACCTATTTAATAGGTGCTTTTGTTGTTTGTATATCAGAAAAGGGGTTTTTCTTTGCTTTTAATTAAATCTAATTGATGATATTTGTAATATGAATAGAATTTTCGGGGGATTTTATTACAGTGCTTTAAAATATAATCTATTGAGGGGTTGATTATATTTTAGAAAAACTCTGATCTGTAAAGATCAGAGTTTTTTTTATAATTTAATTTCTTCTTGGTTTTTAAGAATATCATCTAAGGTTTCTCTTTTTCTTATTAAATAATCTTTGCCTTTGTATATCATAACTTCCGCAGGTTTAAACCTAGAGTTGTAATTAGAAGTCATTGAGAAACAATAAGCTCCAGCATTATGAAAGCATAAAATATCTTCTTCAGATATTTCATTAATCCGTCTATTCGAACCAAAAGTATCTGTTTCGCAAATGTAACCAACGATACTATAAAAGCGTTCTCTTCCTTTCGGATTAGAAAGGTTTTCAATATGATGATATGAGTTGTAAAGCATCGGACGAATTAAATGATTCATTCCGCTGTCAATACCCGCAAATACGGTAGAAGTTGTTTGTTTGATAACATTAACCTTAGCTAAAAAATAACCAGATTCACTTACTAAGTACTTACCAGGTTCAAACATTAGAGTAATGTTCTTACCATATTCTTTACAGAATTCAGTAAATCTAAGAGATAATTTTTCACCTAGCTCAATAATATCGGTAGAAATATCATCTTTTTTATAAGGCACTTTAAATCCGCTACCAAAATCAATAAAATCAATATTTTTGAATTGTTTGGCAACATCAAATAAAATCTCTGTAGCTCTTAAAAAAGTATCAATATCTAAAATATCAGATCCTGTGTGCATGTGAATACCGTTAATGTGCATACCCGTATTTTCAACAACTCTTTTTATATGCGGAACTTGG
Organism: Tenacibaculum sp. SM2510; assembly: GCF_057002845.1. Lineage (NCBI taxonomy): Bacteria > Pseudomonadati > Bacteroidota > Flavobacteriia > Flavobacteriales > Flavobacteriaceae > Tenacibaculum > Tenacibaculum sp. SM2510. The sequence continues at coordinate 634,494 of NZ_CP192703.1, read as the reverse complement.
TGAATTGATATTCCGAATTTAGAATCTATGTGCCCAACAGAAATATTACTATTTCCACCAGCCATAATATGTGGATTTATGCGAATACAAACAGGTACCTTAGGATGTTTTTGTCCAAATAGTTCTAGTATAGATAGGTTATCAATATTAATTTGAACACCTAATTTAGCAACTTCTTCAATTTCTTGTAAAGAAACTCCGTTTGGTGTATAAATAATATCTTTAGGTTTAAAACCAGCATGTAAACCAAGCTTTACTTCTTGAATAGATACGGTGTCTAGTCCGCTTTTTAATGTATTAAAAACCTTTAAGATATTAATGTTAGACAATGCTTTAACTGCATAGTTTATTTTTAGGTTTTTAACTTTAGAAAAAGCAGTGGTAATTGTTTTGTATTGGTGTATTATTTTTTCAGTGTCATATACATAAAGTGGTGAACCATGCTTATTTGCTAAACTGATTAATTCTTCTCTATTCATTATATTAGTTATTAGAAGCGCCAAATGTAGCTAAGCATTTTTTTTTAGCAAATTATTTACAAGAAATACACAAATCTTGTTTTTTTGTAAAAAAAAATAATATTAAGAGTCTTAAAAAGATATTGTTTAAAAAACAGAAAAACACATGTTTATAGATAAGTAAAAAAATAGTTTGTTGTTTTTAAGGGTGTTATGTGTAATAAAAGGTGTTTTACCTTTAAGTTATGAACTAAAAAAGTGTCATTTTTGTATTGAGATAAAATAAGGGGTTTTATTTCAATCTTTATGATGTTTTCTTTTAGGGGGAGATAATATCATAAAAAAAACTCTAGCATTCGCTAGAGTTTTTTAGATGTAATTAAGTTTATTTAAATTTAACCGATATTTTTTCTGCAATTCCAATAATTACTTCAGTAGCTTTTATAATGCTTTCTAAAGGTACGTATTCGTAACGTCCGTGAAAATTGTGTCCACCTGCAAAAATGTTAGGACACGGTAAGCCTTTATAAGACAATTGAGAACCATCTGTACCACCTCTAATAGGTTTAATTAATGGTTTAATTCCCATTTCATGCATTACCTCTTCAGCAATATCGACAATGTGCATAACCGGAGTTACTTTTTCTTTCATGTTATAATATTGATCTTTAATTTCAATATCAATTATCTCTTTTCCTAGTTTAGTATTCATTACCGAAACTAAATCTAACATGGCTTGTTTACGGTTTTGAAACAATTCCATATCATGGTCTCTAATAATGTATTGTAAAGTTGTTTGCTCAACCTTTCCTTCCATTTGATGTAAGTGGAAAAAACCTTCATAACCAGTAGTTTTTTCAGGAACTTCATCTTTTGGCATCGCATTGATTAATTCACTAGCGATTGTCATCGAATTAATCATTTTTCCTTTCGCATAACCTGGATGAACTATTTTACCGTTTATAGTAATTTTTGCGCCTGCAGCATTAAAATTTTCGTACTCTAGTTCACCAATCTGGCTTCCGTCCATAGTGTACGCCCATTTAGCACCAAACTTTTCAACATCAAACATATGCGCACCTTTACCAACTTCTTCATCAGGAGGGAAACATACTCTAATTTTACCATGTTTAATTTCTGGGTGCTGAATTAAGTATTCCATCGCAGAAACTATTTCGGTAACACCAGCTTTATCATCAGCACCTAACAGCGTTGTACCATCAGTAGTAATAATAGTTTGACCTTTATACTGTAATAAGTCATCAAAATAATCAGGAGACAATACAATGTTTTGCTCTTTGTTTAAAATAATGTCTTTACCATCATAATTTTCATGGATTTGCGGTTTTACATTCGCTCCAGTAAAATCAGGACTTGTATCAATATGTGCCACAAAACCAATAGTTGGTACTTCATAATTTAAATTACTAGGAAGTGTAGCCATTAGGTAACAGTTTTCATCTAAATCAACGTCTTCCATTCCTATCTCTTTCAATTCTTTTTCAAGAACCTTTGCTAAATCCCATTGTTTTTCGGTGCTCGGAAAAGCAGGGTTGTTAGGGTCGCTTTCGGTATCAATAGTTACATATTTTATAAATCGATTGATGATATGTTGCTTGTTCATTGTTATAATTTTATGCGTTTCAAAAGTAACTAATTCAGTTGTGTTTTGTTGATTAAATTTAGGGCTTTGCAAATTCGTTCATCGATTAAAGAATCTCCATAAACTTCCGTTTTAACATGTAAGAAATTATCAACGTTAATTTTAGTAAATGTATTTAATATATGATACGAATAATTACCTTTCTTACCTTTAGCATAACTATAATAAGAAGGTTTGTTAAGTATATTTACATCGTTTGTTTTAATTTCTGATAAGCCCATTTTTTTGTTGTCATCAGTAATTCTTTGCTTAAAAGTATTGTCTAAAAAAACAGTTTTATGCACCAAAGTAACATCTATAAGTGTTGTTTTAGTAACACTAATAGTAGTGTCGGCAGCATAGATTGATGTTTTAGTGTCATCATAATATAAGTTTACCTTCCAGTTTTCTGGAAACTGCACACTAAACATATTTCTAACATCTTCATTTTTTTTAAGATTACCATAAGAACTAGTTTCTTTACAAGGAAATTCTTCTTTTAAATTGGGAAATGAATTACAAGAAATCATTAAAATTAACACTAAAATAGCCACTATATATTTCATTTTTTTTATTTCTGATGTTTAAAGTAAGCGATTAACAAATCTACTACATAACTGTAAGATTTTATTCCTTTTGATTGATTGTTTGCCTTTAGATATGAATTATATCCTTTTTTTAAGTAGGGCTCAATAGGATTTTTAAATTGTTTCCAATGTAAATAACTAGCTATATAATCTTTATAAATTCCTTTGTTTACCGTTTTCTTAATTTCTGATGCCAGTTTTTTATCTCGTTTATAAATTTGCCCAATGCAATAATTATATGCCATTCTGTATCCCGAATACTTAAAGTATACATCGTTATTCGATATAGAGGCTAAGAAGCCAACAAAATTGGCATCGTTTTCTGCAGCCCAACCAATTTGATGTGCCATTTCATGACACGTCGTTGAGGGATATCCGGTTTTAGGAATCATATCATTTACTTGTGCCTCACCAGTAATCGGGTTTATATACCCTGCAGTTCCGTTATAAGATTGAAACAAACTCACCAAAGAACTTTTTATAGACGAATTTTTATAGGCTAACTGCGGATAAATAAAAGCTAAGTTTTTATAACCATTTGTAGCTAAATGATAAATTTCTTTTTGTGAATAAGGAACGATAACTTTTACTGAGTCATTATTGGTAATTTTTAAATGTATTTTGTTTAACTCATAAACAATTTTTTGAGTAGTTTCAACCAATTGATCAGTAGTGTAAGTTGATTGCTGTAAGCCTAAATTTTTAGCCAAAGGCTCGCGAAAATAATTGAACCCCCAAAAAGCATAAAAACAAAAATAAACAATCGATAAAACCGTTATAAATTTCAGAAGTATGGGGATGATGTTTTTAAATCGGTTTTTAATTAACTCATAAATAGCTTTTATAAACATAAGTATTAATATAAAACCTAAAAAATCGCCGAAAGAAAAAGGAATCCACCCTAAAATAAAACGCAAAAATTTTGAAACATAAGGATATATCCCAGTGCTATAATATTGCTCTACCCATTGTGGTTTTTGGCTAAAAAAATGTACAAATAATATTTGAAGAGGTAAAGATAAAGCTAGGATTAATTGTTTCTTATTGTAATGCATAACACCAAAAATAAGAAAGATAGAAGGTTATCAACAAGTTAATAACAGTTTTGTTTAAAAACTTGTGCATAAAGAAAGTTAAAGATAGCTCCTAGAAATATCAGCTTAAAAAATTACATTTGTAGTTATGGAAAGAACTCAATCTCTTAGGGGAACTAAAATAGACAAGACAAAAATTATTAGTCTTGAAAAAGGAAAATTACCACCACAAGCTTTAGAGTTAGAAGAGGCTGTTTTAGGTGCTATGATGATTGATAAAAAAGGGATTGATGAAATAATTGATATTCTTAATCCTGATTCTTTTTATGATAAAAGACACCAAGAGATATACGCAGCTATTTATACACTTTTTCAAAATTCAGAACCCATTGATTTACTTTCTGTATCTAATCAATTAAAGAAGAATGGAAAGTTAGATTTAGCAGGAGGTGATTTTTTCTTAATTGGCTTAACTCAAAAAGTTGCTTCTTCGGCACATATTGAGTTTCACGCAAGAATTATATTAGAAAAATATATTCAACGTAAATTAATTACAATTTCCTCTGAAATAATAGAAAGTGCTTACAACGAAACCATCGATGTTTTTGATTTATTAGACGATGCCGAGGGTAAGTTATTTGAAGTAACACAAGGAAACCTTAAAAAAGGAGCAGAGAGAGCCGATTCGTTAGTACAACAATCTATTACCAAAATACAAGAAATTTCAGGTAAAGAAGGAATGAGTGGTTTGGCTACCGGATTTACCAAATTAGATGCCTTAACATCGGGGTGGCAACCATCCGATTTAATTATTATAGCGGCCCGTCCTGGTATGGGAAAAACGGCATTTGTAATTTCGATGGCTAAAAATATGGCGATTGATTTTGGGCATGCAGTGGCAGTATTCTCACTAGAGATGTCATCGGTACAGTTAATTACACGTATGATTTCTTCTGAAACAGGTTTAACATCAGAAAAACTACGAAAAGGAAATTTAGAACCACATGAGTGGGAACAATTAAATGTAAAGGTTAAAAAACTTTCTGATGCTCCGATTTTTATTGATGATACTCCGGCGCTTTCAATTTTCGATTTACGAGCAAAAGCAAGACGTTTAGTATCGCAACACGATGTAAAAATAATTGTGATTGATTATTTACAGTTAATGACGGCTGGTGGAGCAGGAGGAAACCGTGAACAAGAAATATCTACTATTTCGCGTAACTTAAAAGCATTAGCAAAAGAATTAAGTATCCCAGTTATTGCATTATCTCAGTTATCTCGTGCGGTAGAAACGCGTGGAGGCTCTAAGCGTCCGTTATTATCAGATTTACGTGAATCTGGTGCAATTGAACAGGATGCCGATATTGTATCGTTTATTTTTAGACCAGAATATTATGGTATGACAGAATGGGATGATGATGATCATTCACCATGTGAAGGGCAGGGAGAATTTATTGTAGCAAAACACCGTAATGGTGGAATGGACAATATCCGTTTAAAATTTACAGGGCATTTAGCGTTATTCTCAGATTTAGAAGAAGGTATTAGTAGCGAGTTTCAGTCGAGTATGAACTCAGGCGCTGAATCTGGCTTTAATACTGATGTAGCTTCTAGTAATTTTGCATCACCAGAAGATGCTTTCGGACCAAGTGACGATGATGTACCGTTTTAAAACTTAAACAATTCATAAATTATAATAAATACACAATTGCTACTTAGTAATTGTGTATTTTAGTTTTTGGTATGAAGAAAACAGTATATATAATATTATTTTTATTTCTCTCAAACTCAATTTGGGCATCTTTTATTTATGTTCCCATGAGTAATGAGAATCAGAAAAACCATTTAAAAGCATACGGAATTGTTTATTACGCGTTGCAAAACGGGTTAAAAGCAAAATGGTTGTTAAATCATGATGGCGGTGCTTTTTTAATAGAAAACAATGAATCTGTAGAAAAAGAATGTAAAATAAGGGGAGTTTCATATCAGATAACTTCAGATGCTAAATCAGCATTAATTTTAGAAGAAATTTCATCACCTTCAAAAAATCAAGAAGCAGTAACTTTAGAAAAAGCACCCAAAATAGCCGTGTATTCACCAAAAGGTAAAATGCCTTGGGATGATGCTGTAACGATGGTGCTGGCTTATGCAGAGATTCCGTTTGATGTAATTTACGATGAAGAAGTGTTAAATGATAAGTTACTATTGTATGAATGGTTGCATTTGCATCACGAAGATTTTACGGGGCAATATGGTCGTTTTTACGGAGCCTTTAGAACTGCGCCTTGGTATATTCAACAGAAAAAAGATGCAGAAGCATTGGCTAAAAAATTAGGCTACACTAAAGTATCAGAAGAAAAAAGAGCAGTAGCAAAAAAGATTAGAGATTACGTAGTTGGTGGCGGATTCATGTTTGCCATGTGTTCAGCAACCGATAGTTTTGATATTGCCTTAGCTGCAGATGGAGTAGATATTGCTGAAGGAATGTTTGATGGCGATGCATCAGAACCAAATTATCAATCTAAAATAGATTTTAAGAAAACCTTTGCTTTTAAAGATTTCGAGTTGATTCGTAATCCAACAACTTACGAGTTTTCGTCTATTGATATGACTCGTAAACGTAGAATTAAAAAAGAGGTTGATTATTTTACATTAGGAGAGTTCTCCGCAAAGTGGGATCAAGTGCCAACCATGTTAACTCAAAATCACACACAGTTGGTAAAAGCATTTATGGGACAAACAACTTCTTTTGATCGTAGTACTGTGAAATCTACCGTAATGATTTTAGGAGAAAATAAAACCAACGGAGAAGGTAAATATATTCACGGAACCAAAGGAAAAGGTATGTTTACTTTTTATGGAGGTCATGATCCGGAAGATTATCAGCATAGAGTAGGAGACCCAAAAACAGAGTTAGATTTGCATCCAACATCACCAGGATATCGTTTAATTTTAAACAATGTGTTATTTCCTGCCGCAAAAAAGAAAAAGCAAAAAACTTGATTGTATTAGTGTCATTGCGAATGAAACGAAGTAATCTGTTTGGTTTGAATTTTAAATAGTATTAGATAGTTTATTTGTTAAAGACTACTTCGCACCTTGTAGTGATGTGACGAATAATTTTTTGAAGCATCATTACGAATGAAATAAAGTATTTTTTTTTGGATAAAAAATAAAGCCAATAAATTTAATGCTTAGTATTCTTTTTTTCTAGTTCTTTAATGAAGTATGAAGGTTTAATATCTGTAACCTTATAAAAAGCTTTCGAAAAAGATTCAGCATTTTTAAAGCCGACTTCGCTAGCAATAGCCTTAATTGTATACTTTCTTAGCAAAGAATCTGTTTTTAGTTTCTCTACAATATAATTAATTCTAAGGTTATTAATATAGTTAGAGAAGCTGGTGTTTTTATGCTGATTTATTATTTTAGATAAATAACTACTATTGGTGTTAAGTTTGCTAGCTAGGTTCTGTAAGCTATTATCAGCATGTAAAAACGCTTCTTTTTCTTCAAAAACCTCTAGCTCTTTTAAAATAAGAGAAACGATGTCTTTTGGTATGTTATGCTTAACAGTAATTGTATTGCCGGTATTTTTAACGATTAGAGGTTTTTTAGTATTCGGGTTTTCTTGATTGACCAAAGCTAAAAAACGTTTCTTATAAATTCTTTTTTTTCTTAACTGATACAGGATTAATATAAAAGCAATAACAAGAAGTGAAACGTAAATAAGTTTGTTTTTTTTTGACTTTAGAACTTGTTCCTCTAATTTATCTATAATAATTTTCTTTTCAGCAAGTAAGTTAGGTATGTCATATTTTTCAGTAAAAGTTTTATCTATTTTGTTTTTCTAAGTTAAATTAATTTCATTAATATATAAGAGCTTATTAATATATAATAATTGCTTTTTTATATTACCATTATTTTTATAATGATTAAACAGAAAGGTGAAACTATTTTTAAGAGTCGAAGTAGAGATTTTATTTACTGAATACAAAGAATCAGCTTTATAATGGTATTTTAAAGCTGATTTATATTCTTTTATAGAATCATAAGCTACACCAATTAAAGTATAAGATTTAGCCAGTAAAAAAAGATTTTCATCATTAATTATATGAGGAGTAGCTTTATGAAATCCAATTAAGGCTTTATCATATTTTTTGTTTTCAAAATCAATAGTCGATTTAATAAAATAAGAAAAATTAAGAAACAAAGTGTCTTTGAGTTTTTTTGATAGCTCGACACTTTTTTTATTGTAATAATATGCAGAATCAAATTGATTAAGCCTTTTGTAAACAGTAGTTAAATTCATTAATAAAGATAGGTACTCATCTTTTTGATAGCTTTGTTTTTTTGAAAAATAATTATAAGATTTTTTATAAAATAATAAGGCACTAGTAGTTTCGTTAATAGATGATTTAACTAAGCCTAAATACATGTTTTTTAATGCGTTAATGCTATCGTTTTTATTAGTGTCTAGACTGTTGTTGATTTTAAAAAAATTACTTAAAGCTTTGTTGTATTTGCTTCTTTTTAAAAAAAAATTTCCTTTTTCAAAATAGATAATTACGGGGAAGTTTTTAGAAGGTTTCTTTTTCGTAACCTCAATTAAAGAATCACAATAATTTAAATAAATACTTTCGTTATTTTTTATATCAGCTAAATAATATTTTCCATCTAGCATTTCCATAGTATCTTTCATCTTTAGAGCTTTAAAATAAACAGCATTGGCATATGTTATTGCTTTTAAGGTGTCAGGTTTGCTATTATAGAATAAATCAGATAACTCTAAAAAACTTTTATTAGATAATGAATCGGGTAAAGAAGTTGTGTTTTAACTGTTAATAGTTAAACTGAAAGATAAAAAAGTAAAAAAACAAAGTGTTCTTTTTATTGTAAAGTACATATAGTGTTATTAGAATACTCAAATCTACCATTTTTATGATAAAAATATTTTTTTTTAAAAGCTTGAAAAAGATATGGTTGTGTTTTTGATAACACGGTATTCATGAAAACAGACTACAGTGTTTTGTCTATTAAGCATAAATGCTTGTTCTTTGAAATACGTAAATGAAGGGTTCGGAAACTGTATTGTTTAGAAGGGGAAATTAAATGAAAAAGAAATTTTAAATTCACGAACCTTTTTTATTTTTAAGAATTAAAAAAAGTAATTGGCAATTGTTTTATAAACAGTTACTTTTGTTGTTATAAAACAAAACAACAATGCCAACAACACAACAGCTTCAAGATTTTACACAACAAGTTCGTAGAGATATCGTTCGAATGGTTCACGCAGTAAATTCAGGGCATCCGGGAGGTTCTTTAGGATGTGCAGAGTTTATAACCTGTTTGTACCAAGAAATCATGGATTATTCTACTGATTTTAAAATGGACGGAAATAACGAAGATTTATTCTTTTTATCAAACGGACATATATCACCAGTTTACTATAGTGTTTTAGCACATAGTGGGTTTTTTCCTGTTGCAGAGTTAGCAACGTTTAGAAAATTAGATTCTCGTTTACAAGGGCATCCAACAACACACGAAAAATTACCAGGTATTCGTATCGCATCAGGATCATTAGGTCAGGGTATGAGTGTTGCTATTGGTGCGGCGCAAGCAAAGAAGTTAAATGGCGATGATAAAATTGTATACACATTACATGGTGATGGTGAATTACAAGAAGGTCAGAACTGGGAAGCAGCAATGTATGCATCAGGAAAAAAAGTTGATAATTTAATATCAACTATTGATGTAAACGAAAAACAAATTGACGGAACTACAGATCAGGTACTCGCAATGGGAAGCTTAAGAGCAAAGTTTGAAGCTTTTGGTTGGGATGTATTAGAAGTAAGAGAAGGAAATAATGTAGAAGCTATTTTAAGCGGAATGGCAGATGCAAAATCTCGTACCGGTAAAGGAAAACCAGTTTGTGTGTTATTATACACAGAAATGGGTAATGGTATCGATTTTATGATGCATACACATGCTTGGCACGGTAAAGCGCCAAATGATGAGCAATTAGCTTCTTCATTAGCACAAAATCCAGAAACATTAGGAGACTATTAAAAAAATAAACTGATAGTTATATATTATAAACGTCATTGCGAGGAAGTTTGACGAAGCAATCTTAAATTATAAGATTACTTCACTTCGTTCGTAATGACGTTTTTTTTATGTTTTTATTCACAAAAAAGCGTAAGTAATACCGTAAATTTACGTCAGTAACCTTACTATAATAATCAAACTTAAGTATGAGAATAGGAATTGTATGTTATCCAACTTTTGGAGGAAGTGGAGTAGTAGCAACAGAGTTAGGAATGGCACTTGCTGATAAAGGACATGAAGTACATTTTATAACTTATAATCAACCTGTTCGATTAGATTTTTTTTCACATAGGTTACATTTTCACGAAGTAGTTTTAGAGGAATATCCATTATTTCAATATCAGCCATATGAATTAGCATTGTCTAGTAAAATGGTTGAAGTGGTTGAAAAACATAAACTAGAAGTTTTACATGTTCATTATGCAATTCCACATGCATATGCAGCCTATATGGCAAAGAAGATGTTAGAGGATAAAGGAATCAATATAAAAGTGGTAACCACTTTACACGGTACTGATATTACTTTAGTGGGGAGTCATCCAACGTATAAAACAGCAGTAGAATTTAGTATTAACAAATCAGATGAAGTAACGGCAGTATCTAACAGTTTAAAGGAAGATACGTTACGATTATTTAATATTGAAAAAGATATAAAAGTAGTTTACAACTTTATTGATGGCGAAAAATATAATAAAGCACATCAAGATGAGTGTAAAAGGATTGCTTTAGCTACACCCCAAGAAAAAATAGTAACACATGTTAGTAATTTTCGTCCAGTGAAACGTACCAATGATGTGATTAAAATTTTTAATAAAATTCAAAAAGAAGTACCCTCAAAATTATTAATGGTAGGAGATGGACCTGAGCGCTTAAAAGCTGAAAAATTAGCAAAAAAACTACACATTGAAGATAAAGTATTGTTTATGGGTAACTCTAATGAGGTAGCTAAGATATTGTGCTATTCAGATGTTTTTTTATTGCCTTCAGAAACCGAAAGTTTTGGTTTGGCAGCATTAGAGGCTATGGCAGCAGGTACAGCAGTTATTTCAACCAACTGTGGAGGTTTGCCAGAAGTTAATATTCACGGTGAAACGGGGTATTTAAGTAATTTAGGAGATGTGGATGATATGGCTAAAAATGCCATTAAAATATTAAAAGACGATGTTGTTTTAAATAGATTTAAAGAAAATGCGAAAGAACATATTAAGTTGTTTTCTTTAGAAAAAATACTGCCAGTTTATGAAGATATTTATAAAAGGTGTTCAATAAAATAGCAAAAAAAAGCAAGACATTGTCTTGCTTTTTTTTGTTGTAATTTTAAATTATTTCTTTTTTACAAAACCAGAAATAACTAGTATTGCTACACCTACAGCTAAAGAAATGTAAGCTTTTTTGTTATCTTGTGAACTAAATTCTGCAATACCAATATCTACTGTTGCTTCAGGAGCAATAACTTTATACACACCGTATGCAGTTAATACCAATCCTGAGATAATTAATAATGTTTTGATGATTTTATCCATAATAATTTTATTTTAAGGTTAGTTAATTATTTTTTTTTTGATTAGAATTGGTATCTGATACCTAGGGCAATATCTAAATCTAAATCATCACTATATTCATTATTTAAACCAAGTTCAGGTCTAATATCTAAAGACATAATTAAAGGAATATCAAAATTATATTCAATACCTAAATCACCAGCGATTAATGCAAAAAATCCATCACCTGCAGGAGTATCGTATGACCCAATACCGGCACCAGCTCCTACAAACCAATTAAAGTTGCCATCTAATTTATGTACCCATTGGTATAAACCTACAAGTTTAAAGGCATCAACGTTTTTGGAGTTCCTAAAGCCTAAATCAAATTCTAATCTATTATTTTCTTTTAAATAGTGTTGATAAGAAAGCTCTCCTCCAAATCCGTCATTATCACCAACCCTCACACCAATGGCGTTTTTTGAAATTTGCTGAGCACTAGCGTTTAAAGCTAAAAAAAAGAAAGAACTTATAAGTACTATTTTTAAAATTTTCATTTGTTTGTGTTTTTTATTGTTACAAGGCAAAAGTACGACATCATTGTAAGTGAGTTTAGCTCATATGTTTTTGATATTTGCTCATACCGAAAAACACTCTTTTAAAATAATTTAACATTATTAAGAGTAAATAGTAGTAACTTTAGACCAAAAAGCAAATGACTACTATAAAAATTACTGCTATTGATACTGCTGGGACAGTTAAACAAATACAAGAAGTAATTGGAGGAACGATAACAGAAAGATGGGGAGAGTATGTTTTAGAGGTAGATAGTGAGTTGGCAAAAGGGAAAATTACTTTTTTAAATTTTGAGTGGGGAGGAAGTATATTGCAGTATGATATTGTTTTTTTAGACAACATTTTATTAGTAATGGATGCTTCTGAATTTAATCCGATTCATTTTGTGTATACTACTGAAGGATATACTTATCATAGATTTGAATTAGAGAATAAAAAAAGGAAATTAGATCAATATCAATCTGTAATAATAACCAGTAAAGATGGTGGTTATAATTATGGTTATTTCGAAAAAGATATTAAAGTACAAATACATTTAATTCAAATAAACAGGGTAAAGTTTATAAATAAACGTTTAAATGATGCATCAATATTAAATCAAAAATTATACGAAGTTTTTTATGATCAACAGCATGAAAATGTTTTTGCTTATTTTGGCACCTATAATTTAAAAATGGCAAACCTGATTAAACAGTACAATGCTATTAAACAAAAAGGAATAATACGAATACTGATAAAAGAGGGTATTGTTTACCAAATTTTATCAGAACATATGCAGCAGCATAACAAAGATGTAAAAAGAGATAAGAAGCCAAGTACTTCTTTAACTAAAAAAGAAATTAGTTTAGTAAGAAGCGTAGGGCAAAAGATACTTAAAAAAGTAGCAGAAGATTATAATGTTGAAAATTTAGCAAATGAAATAGGTCTTCCACAGGCTAAACTTCAAGAAGGATTTAAGCTGCTTTTTTCACGAACAGTAACAGAGTATGTAAGGCATGTTAGATTAGAGCAAGCACGTGACTTAATTAATAATACAGACTATAATATTTCTCAAATAGTATATTCAATAGGGTTTTCTAGTAGAAGTTATTTCTCTAAAATATTTAAAAGAAAATATGGTATTAGTCCGAGTGAGTTTTTAAAAAATAAACAAGAGAGTAAAATAAAAATAAGTTAAAAACTTTTATGAAGCTATTACTTGAATATTTAGCTTTGTGTCATAAGGGTTGTTTATTAAAAAATCAATTTCATCAATATCTGTTTCAGAATTAAGCCACATATTTTTAAATATTTTAGGTATTTGTAGGGGCATTACTTCATATATATTATTAAAAGAATTTAGTTCTTTTGTGTTTTTGGTATTTATTACAGAACAGGTTATAAAGCCATCACTTGTAGTGTTGTACAAACCAGCCAGGTAAAAGGGTTCTTGTTCTTTTTTCTCTACCAAGTAATTTTTAATCGTGTTATCAATAATTTTATGGGTATAAAAACCTGTAACTATAAATAAACATCTTCGACTAAATAACGCTTCTTTAAATAAGATGTTTTTTTTTATTTCTAGTTTATCAGTGTGTAATGTGTTTTTAATATTTTGAAATTTACTCCAGTTTTCAGCATAATTTTGAGGTAATATTCCCCAAATACCTTGCGTAATTACGTTGGGATTTTCTGTTGTAATAATGCTAACAGTTTGCTCTTTTAGGCCATTTATTTTACGTTTAGGCTTATATAAGTGAGGATATTCAAAAGATAATTTAGTGAAATCTTTTATCCTTTCTTTTGTAGCTATGTTAGAGAGTTTATAATTCATTATTAGTTAATGTATTTAAGATTTTTTAAAAACTAGCAGAATTTTCTTAAGGGAATAATCTATTTTTTATTATAAAGAAGTTAATTAAACCTGCGTAAATATTTTTAATTCATACCCTAACAAAACTAAATAGAATAGTAATGTATTCTTAGTTCAATAGAAATAGTTCTTAGCTCATTTCATTTTTTTTAAATGAGTCAACAATCAAATTAAATGAGTAAAGCATTATTTAAGCATATAACTAATTTTGTAAAGCACAATAGTTGTGCTTATTATTAACTATAAAAACAAAAAAATATGTTACGTTGGACAATCACATTTATTATTATAGCATTAATTGCAGGATTTTTAGGATTTAGTGGAATTGCAGGAACAGCAGCAGGTTTTGCTAAAATTGCATTCTTTATTTTTATAATTCTTTTTGTTATTTCTCTTATTACAGGAAGAAAAAAATTATAAAAAAATAAAATATACGATATAAAAATAAACATGATTCTCATGTTTATTTTTTTTTGCTTTTTTTTTGCTTTTTTTTTACAATTTTTATGAAATGAGCAAAGAAAGACTTTAAAGGAGCAAAGTAAAATTGATTACTACCAATATCTTTGTAGTATGAAAAGAGAATAATTACAAATTGCTATTTAAAAAATAAAAAAAGTGATAAAAAGTGAGCACTTAGCAAAAAAGCACTTATAATTTAAAATAGATTCAAAATGAAAAAAATAATCATAAGTTTATTGTTCGTAGGGGTAATTACTACAGTAAACTCACAAACAGAAGTTGTAAAAACAACGAAAGTTCAAAAGTCACAAAAAGTAGGTAAAGATGGTGTTAAATACGATACTAAGGTAAAGGTGGTTACTGAGAAGTCGCAAAAAACAAAGTTCGATCCGAATCAGAAAAATCAATTAAATCAAAAAATTGTAGATAGCCCTGTTACTGTTTCTAAAACAATAATGGTTGATAACGATAAAGATCCGTTTTATGATACAAAAACAAAAGTAATATACTTTAAATATAAAGATGTAAAATATGATTTCTTAATCAATCAAAATAATTTATTAATTACCTATAAACTAAAAGGTAAAGATATTACATCAGCTAAAGCATTAAAATCTATAAATAACAATTTTTATATTGTTGAAGGAAATGATTTTAACGGAGTAGGCTATTTTAATAAGCATGGTGATTTTATAATAGAATATAAAAATACTAAATCAGGTATGATAGAATATGCTGTTTTTGAAACATTTAAAATGTAATAATAAAACTTATTTTATTTTTTTATAAAATAAGAAGTCCCCCTCGAATTGGTAAAGCAATTCGAAAATCAGGAAAAGGATGAGTTTTACTCATCCTTTTTTTTATACCTAAAATTCATGCAAAATGAAATGAGCAAGCAAAGTTATTAAATGAGCAAAGCTATACCTCACTTAGAATCTATTTTTGCGGTAGAAATAAATTATTAATATAAAATAAAACAACATGAGTTATTTAAATATGCAGAATGAAAGTGTTTTACCAGTAGCAAAAGAATTGAATCAATTATTAGCTGATTATCATATTTACTATCAAAAATTAAGAAATTTTCATTGGAATGTAGTAGGGAAAAACTTTTTTGAGCTACATAACAAATTTGAAGAAATGTATGGTGATGCAAGAGTTAAGATAGATGAAATAGCTGAGCGTATTTTAACATTACAATACCATCCAATAAGTAGGTATAGCAGGTATTTAAAAATTGCAACAATATCAGAAGAAAGCCCTTTTCAAACGGATACAGATATGGTTTATATCTTATTAGATGATCATAAAGTTTTGTTAGAACAAATGTCTCGCACAATAAAAAGAGCAGAAGAAGCAGAAGATGAGGGTACCATCGATTTAATGGGTGGTTATATTGCTTCTTTAGAAAAAACTAGCTGGATGTTAAATGCATGGGCAAAAAGTACGGTAGAACAATTAAAAGAAGATATTGTTTTATCATAAAACATTTATCAATTACAATAGAAGCTATTTAAAAATAAACTAATAACCAAAGTAAATTATGATAGAATTAAAAAACGCTATTCAAATATATTGGAATGAATTTATACAACAAGTTCCCAGTATTTTTATAGGAATACTTATAATAACAATAGGTTTTTTAATTGCAAACGCTATAGCTAAGATTTTCAGAAAAACAATTTCTGTAAGAACTAAAGATCCTTTAATGACTAATTTTTTAACAAAAACAGTTAAAGCAGGGTTGGTAATCTTAACGATAATGTTAGCTTTAAGAGCAGCAGGTTTAGGTGGCATAGCAACAGGTTTACTAACGGCTGCAGGTGCAGGTGCTGTAATAATTGGTTTTGCCTTTAAAGATATTGGTGAAAATTTTATATCGGGAGTAATTTTATCTTTTAATCGACCGTTTGATGTAAATGATACGGTAATGATTGGTGATATATTCGGAAAAGTAAAAATGATGGAATTTAGGTTTACAAAGCTTAAAACTTTTGATGGTAGAGATGTTTACATTCCTAATAGTGATATTATTAAAAAAGCAGTTTATAACTACACGGAAGATGGTTTTTATCGATTAGATTTTACCGTAGGTATTGATTATGAAGATGATGTTGATTTAGCAAAAAAGTAATTATAAATTCGGTTGTAAACACAGTAGGTGTAATTGATACAGAAGAGCATCAGTGCTTTGTTACTTTAGATAGTTTAGGAGTGAGTACCGTTAATTTAAAAATCATTTTTTGGACAAAAACCAAAGAATATAAACGAGCAGCCTTAGAGGTTAAAAGTGATGTGATTAAAAATGGTAAAAGAATAATTACTAAAAACGGCTTAAATATGCCTGCAGATATTACAGAGATAAAACTTTACGGATCTCAAGACAGTATACCAATAACAGTAACTAAATAAAACAAAAAAGCGCAACTTAAGTTGCGCTTTTTTGTTTTATTATGAGTTATAGTATTCTAAGCTTTCAATTATTAATTTATTAGGGACTTTACAATTTATTTGAAAGTCACCATAGTCTTTTAAGAGTACAAAGTTAATCTCTCCTCCAACATTTTTCTTGTCATGCTTCATTAGTTCCGTAATAGAAAAGAAGTCTTCTTTTTTAATTTCTACTTTACCATAAATAGCAAGAATTGCTTTTTTAAGCTCTTTAAGTTTATCCGAAGGGAAATCTAAAATTTTAGAAGAAATATACGTTTCGCAAACCATACCGATAGCTATGGCTTCACCATGCGTTAAATTTTCTTTTTCAGCAGCATCTAAAAAATAAGATTCTATTCCGTGACCAATGGTGTGGCCCCAATTTAAAACCTTACGGATGTTTTGTTCTGTAGGATCTTTTAAAACAACTTCGTTTTTAATTTCAATAGAACGGTGTATTAAATCTACAATGTTTAATTCGGCATTATCTTTAATTTCATTAAACAAACGAATATCGTGTGTCATTCCGTATTTGATAATTTCGGCAGTTCCCGATCTAATTTCACGAGCAGAAAGTGTGTGTAGGTACTCAGGATCTAATACCACCATTTTAGGGTTTGCAAATAAGCCAATCTGATTTTTTAACACCCCTAAATCAACACCAGTTTTTCCTCCAACAGAAGCATCAACCATGCTTAGTAAAGTCGTTGGAATGTTAATAAAATCAATTCCACGTTTAAAAGTAGAAGCAACAAAACCACCTAAATCGGTAATAACACCACCACCTAAAGTAATTAGTAAACTTTTTCTATCAGCACCTAGTTCGGTCATTACATTCCAAACACCAACGCAGGTTTCTATATTTTTATGTATCTCACCAGCATCAATCTGAATTACTTCAATAGTTTTATCGGTTTCTAACAAAGGCATAAAGCGAGGATAACAATGGGTAAGCGTATTGTCATCAACCAATATAAATATAGAAGAATAATTATTGTTGCGAATTAAATTCGCCAATTCGGTATACGCTTTTTCATTAAAATGAATAGGGTATGTTGCTGCTTTGATAGAGGTCATTTTAATCTTTAATTTATAGCGAAAATAAATAGAAAAATTTAAAATATATCATACAGGTAATTTATATTTGCCTTTACAAATAAAATACTATAAGACTTCAGTAATGAGACTTTTTAACAATACAGAAACTGCTTTTAAATTAAAATCTGACTCAGAGTTAGAGCGTGCCTATTTTTTATTTAAAATGATACAAAACCAACCAATGGTTCGTATTGGTACCGCGGTAACCAATTTTGCATTAAAAGCACATTTGCCTGTTGAGGGGTTAATTCGTTCTACAGTTTTTGATCATTTTTGTGGAGGTGTAACAGAAGAAGACTGTTTACCTGTAATTGACAAGATGTTTGAAAAAGGCAAGGTTCATAGTGTATTAGATTATTCTGTTGAAGGAAAAGAAGAAGAAGAAAGTTTTGATGATGCACTTAATAAAATTGTAAAGATTATAAATTTTTCTCAAGAAAAGCAATCAATACCTTACGCTGTTTTTAAACCAACTGGTTTTGGGCGTTTTGCTTTGTATCAAAAGTTAACAGAAAAAAAAGAATTAACAGTAGATGAGAAATCTGAATGGATTAGAGTTTTAGAGCGTTTTCATACTGTTTGTAAATTAGCAGTAGAAAAAGATGTTCCGCTATTAATAGATGCCGAAGAAAGTTGGATGCAAGACGCTGCAGATGATTTAATTGAGGAATTAATGGAGACTTATAATAAAAACAAGGCAATTGTTTTTAATACTTTACAAATGTACCGTCATGATCGTATGGATTATTTACGTAGTCTCTATCAAAAAGCGCATCAAAAAGGTTACCACATAGGTATGAAAGTAGTTCGTGGTGCTTATATGGAGAGAGAAAGAGTAAGGGCAGAAGAAAAGGGGTACGATTCACCTATATGTCATGATAAACAAGCCACAGACATTAATTATAACGAGGCAGTTCGTTTTATGATGGAGCATAAAAATATGGCCATCTTTGCAGGAACCCACAATGAAGAGAGTTCATATTTATTGATGGATTTATCTAAAGAATACAATATAGCAGCAAATGACAATCGTATGTGGTTTGGTCAGTTATACGGTATGAGCGATCATATTAGTTTTAATTTAGCAGCAGAAGGTTATAACGTGGCTAAATATGTTCCTTTTGGTCCTGTAAGAGATGTTATGCCATACTTAATTCGTAGAGCTGAAGAAAACACCTCAGTAGCAGGGCAAACATCAAGAGAGCTTAACTTGATAAAAACAGAGAGAAAACGCCGTAAATTGTAATGAGTACGGTAGATGAAATAAAAGCAGCTATTCAAATAAATAAAAAACGATTAGCAAAAGAACTTCAAGAAAGTAAAGAATTGGTTTTTTTGATTAAAAAATCGATTACCACAAGCCTAACAGACGAAGAAAAGGCAAAGGTAAAAGAACAGATGATAGATATTTGTAAAGCAATACCAGCTTTTACTGTATTTATGCTTCCTGGCGGTGCATTACTATTGCCGTTATTAATAAAATTAATTCCAGATATTCTACCAAGTGCTTTTAGAGGAAATGATGAAGATATAGCTAAAAAAAAATAATTCGGCTACATTTATATAGTATTCATTTTTAATACACTACTTTTGCAGCTTTAAAAAACGAGCAAGAATGCAACCAATTAGAAACATCGCTATTATAGCACACGTTGATCACGGTAAGACTACCTTGGTAGATAAAATTATAGATCAAGCAAAAATTTTAGACGAGCGTAAAGAACGTACTGATTTATTGTTAGATAATAACGACTTAGAGCGTGAAAGAGGAATTACAATTCTTTCTAAAAACGTATCAATAAACTACAAGAACACAAAAATCAATGTAATTGATACACCTGGTCACGCCGATTTCGGAGGAGAAGTAGAGCGTGTATTAAAAATGGCTGATGGTGTTTTATTATTAGTTGATGCATTTGAAGGGCCAATGCCACAAACTCGTTTTGTTTTAGGTAAAGCTTTAGAATTAGGATTAACACCTATCGTAGTTGTTAATAAAGTAGATAAAGAAAACTGTACTCCTGATTTAGTTCACGAAAAAGTTTTTGACTTAATGTTTGCTTTAGAAGCAACAGAAGAACAATTAGATTTCGCTACCATTTATGGTTCTGCAAAAAATAATTGGATGAGTACTGATTGGAAAAATGAAACTGATAACATCATTCCTTTATTAGATGCTGTATTAGAATCTATTCCTGCTACTAAGTACAACGAAGGAACTCCACAAATGCAAATTACTTCATTAGATTTTTCTGCTTTTACAGGTAGAATTGCTATTGGCCGTATTTTCAGAGGAGATTTAGAAGCTGGTAAAGATTACATGTTATGTAAAGCTGACGGTACAACTAAAAAAGTAAGAATTAAAGAATTGCACGTATTCGAAGGAATGGGTAAAGTTCAAGTAGATAAAGTTCCTTGTGGAGATATTTGTGCTATTACAGGTATTGAAGGATTTGAAATTGGTGATACAATCGCTGATTTAGAAAACCCGGAAGCATTACCAAGAACAGAAATTGACCAGCCTACAATGAGTATGTTGTTTACAATTAACAATTCTCCTTTCTTTGGTAAAGAAGGTAAATTTGTTACATCTCGTCACATTCGTGATCGTCTGTTTAAAGAATTAGAAAAGAATTTAGCTTTAAAAGTTGAAACTACAGATTCTGAAGACAAGTTTAACGTATTTGGTCGTGGAGTATTACACTTATCTGTATTGATTGAAACAATGCGTCGTGAAGGATATGAATTACAAGTGGGAAGACCACAAGTAATTATTAAAATGATTGATGGTAAGAAACATGAGCCAATGGAAACATTGTCTATCGATGTACCAGAAGATGTTGCCTCTAAAGCTGTGAACTTAGTTTCTTTACGTAAAGGAGACTTAATGATTATGGAACCTAAAGGAGATTTACAACACTTAGAATTTACTATACCTTCTCGTGGATTAATTGGTTTAAGAAACAGAATTTTAACAGCAACAGCTGGTCAAGCAATTATTAACCACAGATTTAGTGAATATGGTCCTTATAAAGGAGATTTTACTGAAGAAGTAAAAGGAGCAATCGTTTCTGCAGCAGCTGGTAAGGCAACTGCATATGCATTAAATCGTTTACAAGATAGAGGTAAGTTTTTTATCGATGTTAACCAAGAGATTTATGTTGGCCAAGTAATTGGAGAGAACAGTAAATCTGATGAGATGGCAGTAAACTTAGTTAAAGGAAAGCAATTAACAAACATGCGTAAATCTGGTACAGATGAAGCTATGAAAATTGCACCGAAAATTGATTTCTCTTTAGAAGAAAACATGGAATACATTAAAGCAGATGAGTATTTAGAAGTTACTCCATTAAGCTTACGTATGCGTAAAATTAATTTTAAAGCGTAAGCTTTTAAATTATATATAAATAAAAAAGCTCAAGTTTTAAACTTGAGCTTTTTTTATATTTACAATATGAGTGAATTTAAACAACTTTTTGAAACATTACAACGAAGCCTAACGAACGATACCTTTGTTAAGCTAACCTTAAGTAAACCTCTTAGAAAAAGTGAAGGTTTAAAAAATGTATATATGCGTTTGTTTTTGATTGAAGGAAAAGAAACGTTTCAATTTAAATATCGTTATGCTGAGGAAGAGAAGTATAAACAGTTTTCTTTAAACGAAGCAATAATAGAAATAGAAGAACTAGTCTTAGAAACTTTTAGAGCTGGTACATTATTTACCTTAAATGAAGATTTATTAGTAATGATTTCTAAAAAGAAGGCTGTTTCTTACAGAGATAATGCTCCGAGTTTTAAAAATAAATTACCAGAAGTTCCATTAGAAAAATAAGTTCTTTTTCATAACGTCGAAGTAATTTTATTTAAAATTGAAGAAAATAACTTGCTTTTTCTTTAGTGAATTTCCGAAGTTATCACAAAAAGACACATCTTTTAAGTGTGTTTTATAAGAAAAAAATCTTTAGAGTTGATTAAAGATTTTTTTAGAGATATCTCTAAACCATATAACAATGTGGCGGTATATTTATCAAAATATCGGCACATATTATTTCTTGGTCATGTTTGATTATTAATTTTTACATAAAAAGCTTGCGTATTTTAAAATAAAGTGAAATATTTGCAGCATCAAAAAAAGAAACATGCGTTTTATTCTATCACATCATCATCATCATATTTGCACTCAGGCGAACTAAAGATGTATTGAATAAAGTCAACATATATTTTAAACCCGTTTGAGTAAATCAAACGGGTTTTTTATTTCCAAAAAGGAAATAATCTCTACTACAAGATTTACTCAAACATATTAATTAACAAAATGAGTAAATTAAGAATAGCAATTCAAAAATCAGGAAGATTAAATCAAGATTCATTACAGCTTTTAAAAGATTGTGGTATTTCTATTGATAATGGTAAAGACCAGCTAAAAGCTTCTGCAAGAAACTTTCCATTAGAAGTTTTTTATTTACGTAACGGAGATATTCCTCAGTATTTAAGAGACGGTGTCGTTGATATTGCAGTTATTGGTGAAAATGTATTGATAGAAAAAGGAAATGATTTAGAATTTGTAGAACGTTTAGGTTTTTCTAAATGCAAGGTTTCTATTGCGGTTCCTAAAGAATCTACAGCAAACTCTTTAAAAGATTTAAATGGAAAAAGAATTGCAACTTCATATCCAGAAACGGTAAAAAAATATTTAGCTAAAAATCAAATTGATGCACAGTTACACATCATTAATGGTTCTGTTGAAATTGCACCAAATATAGGATTGGCAGACGGAATTTGTGATATCGTTTCAAGTGGTTCTACTTTATTTAAAAATGGCTTAAAAGAGATTGAAGTATTACTAACTTCAGAAGCTGTTTTAGCAACTTCACCATTAATTACTGAAGAAAGAAAAAATATTTTAAATAAATTACAGTTTAGAATTCAAGCTGTTTTAAAAGGAAAGCGTTCTAAATATGTCTTGTTAAATGCACCCAATGATAAATTAGAAAAAATTATAGATATCTTACCAGGAATGAGAAGTCCTACAGTTTTACCATTGGCAGAAGAAGGATGGAGCTCTGTACACTCAGTACTAGATAAAGATGAGTTTTGGGATATTATAGATGAGCTAAAAATTAATGGAGCAGAAGGTATTTTAGTGTGTCCTATAGAGAAAATGGTTGTTTAAAAATTAAGGTAGATGAGAGCAGTAGAATTAAATAAAGATAATTGGGACTCGTTATTAAAAAGACCCACAAAATCTGTTGAAGATATAGCGCAAACTGTAGATAATATTTTCAAAGAAGTTAAAGAGTCAGGCGATATTGCAGTAAAAAAGTATACAGCCCTTTTTGACGGTGTAAATTTAGATACATTAGAAGTTAGTTTAGAAGAGATTAAAAATGCCGAAAACTTAGTTTCTAAAGAATTAAAAAATGCTATTCAACAAGCAAAGGCAAATATTGAAGTTTTTCATGCTGCTCAGAAAACCGAAAGAATAGCAATAGAAACAACAAAAGGAGTACAATGTTGGCAAGAAAAAAGACCTATTGAAAAAGTAGGGTTGTACATTCCTGGCGGAACTGCTCCGTTATTTTCTACCGTTTTAATGTTAGCAACACCAGCAAATATTGCAGGTTGTAAAGAAATTATTTTATGTTCTCCACCGGATAAAAAAGGAGCAATTAATCCTGCAATTTTATATACAGCAGCACTTTGTGGTGTAACTAAAATATATAAAGTTGGTGGTATACAAGCTATTGCTAGTTTTACATTTGGTACAGAAACGATACCGAAAGTATCTAAAGTTTTTGGTCCTGGAAACCAATATGTAACGGTAGCAAAACAATTGGCAACGCAATACGGAATTGCAATTGATATGCCAGCTGGGCCAAGTGAATTATTAGTAATAGCAGATGATTCGGCAAATGTAGCATTTGTAGCATCTGATTTATTAAGTCAGGCTGAACACGGTGCCGATAGTCAGGTTGTTTTAGTGTCTGATTCTGAAGATTTAATTGTTGAAGTAGCAAAAGAAATAGACGCGCAACTTCTTAACTTATCAAGAAAAGAAATTACCCAAAAGGCATTACAAAACACAAAAGCTATTGTTATTAAAGATGAGTATGAAGCAATTAAATTTGTAAATGATTATGCTCCTGAACATTTAATTATAGCAACAAAGAATGATGACTTTTTTATAGATAAAGTAGCCAACGCAGGTTCGGTTTTTATTGGGAACTATACTCCAGAAAGTGCTGGTGATTATGCTTCAGGAACGAATCATACCTTACCAACAAACGGATTTGCAAAAGCATATTCAGGTGTTAATTTAGATAGTTTTACGAAAAGTATTACGTTTCAAAAAATATCTAAAGAAGGAATACAAAATATAGGTAAAACGATTGAGTTAATGGCAGAAGCAGAAGGGTTACAGGCTCATAAAAACGCTGTTACATTAAGATTAAAAGAAATTAATAAATTGAATGTCAGTTCGAGCGCAGTCGAGAACTAAACTATAAATTATGAGTGAATTTAATTTAAATAAAATAGTTCGTCCAAATATTCAAAAACTTCAAGCATATTCATCAGCAAGAGATGAGTTTAAAGGAACAGCTGAAGTATATTTAGATGCTAATGAAAATCCGTTTGGAACTTTAAACAGGTATCCAGATCCGAAGCAATCAAAAGTTAAAGAACGTTTATCATCTATAAAAAACGTTGAAAACAATCAGATCTTTATAGGAAACGGAAGTGATGAAGTAATCGATTTAGCATTCAGAATTTTCTGTGAGCCAGGTAAAGATAAAGCGTTAACTTTTTCGCCAACTTATGGTATGTACGATGTATCGGCAAGTATTAATGATGTTGAGTTAATTAAGCAACCTTTGGTAAATGATTTTCAAATAAGTTTAAATCAGTTACAGCCATATTTAGATATGGAGGATGTAAAAATTATATTTATTTGTTCGCCAAACAATCCAACAGGAAATTGTTTTGAAGATGAAACGATTGAATATATTCTAGATAATTTTAACGGAATGGTTATTATCGATGAAGCTTATATCGATTTTAGCGCAAGAGCATCGTATGCAACACAATTGGCTAATTACCCGAACTTAATTGTAAGTCAAACTTTTAGTAAAGCTTGGGGATTGGCAGGAGCAAGGGTAGGAGTTGCCTATGCAAATTCTAACGTTATAGATTTGTATAATAAAGTAAAGCCACCTTATAATGTAAGTACTTTAAATCAAGAAGCAATTATTGCTTCATTAGATAATATTTCTTTGTTCGAAACGAATAAAAATACAATCATTAACGAAAAAGATCGCTTAATGAATGAGTTTAAAAATATAAAATTGATTAAAAAAATACACCCAACTGAAGCTAATTTTATTTTAATAGAAGTAACCGATGCAAATGCAGTTTATAATACATTGGTAGCTAAAAAAATAATTACGCGTAACAGAAATAGTTTAGTAAATAATTGTTTACGAATTACCGTTGGTAGCAAAGAAGAAAACACACAACTAATTACAGCATTAAAATCAATCATATAATTATTATCACTTCGAGCGTAGTCGAGAGGTTTTAGTTGAAAACATTGATTTTAATAAAAAGAAAACACATGAAAAAAGTATTATTTATAGATAGAGACGGAACTTTAATTAAAGAACCTGCAGATGAACAAACAGATTCGTTTGAGAAATTAGAATTTTATCCGAAGGTATTTCAAGGATTAAGTAAAATTGCAAATGAGTTAGATTTCGAATTGGTTTTAGTAACCAATCAAGATGGTTTGGGAACTAAAGTATACCCTGAAAATACTTTTTGGCCTGTGCATAATTTTGTAATGAGAACTTTAAAAGACGAAGGAATTGTTTTTGCTGAAGAAATTATTGACATCACTTTTGCAAAAGATAATCAACCTACAAGAAAGCCAAACACAGGTTTATTAACCAAGTTTTTTTCTGAAGAATATGATTTAGCAAATTCATTTGTAATAGGAGATCGTTTAACCGATATTGAGTTAGCAAAAAACTTAGGTTCAAAAGGGATATACATCAACGATGAAACTTTTTTAGGAACCGATGAAATCACCGTAAAAAGAAGCGATTTAGATGCATTTATTGCTTTAGAAAGTAGTGATTGGAATGCTATTTATGAGTTTTTAAAATTAGAAGAAAGAACTGATGGTATTGTTAGAAATACGAACGAAACCAAAATAGATATTCAATTAAACCTAGACGGAACAGGTAAAAGTAATATAAGTACCGGAATAGACTTTTTTGACCACATGTTAGATCAAATTGCACGTCATGGGCAAATGGATTTAGATATTCAGGTTAAAGGAGATTTAGAAGTAGATGAACACCACACTATTGAAGACACTGCTATTGCATTAGGGGAGATTTTTAATAAAGCATTAGGGAACAAATTAGGAATAGAACGTTACGGATTTTGTTTGCCAATGGATGATTGTTTAGCGCAAGTAGCTATTGATTTTGGAGGTAGAAATTGGTTAGTGTGGGAAGCAGATTTTAAAAGAGAAATGGTAGGTAAAATGCCAACAGAAATGTTTTTCCACTTTTTTAAATCATTTACAGATGGTGCAAAGTGTAACTTAAACATTAAAGCAGAAGGAACAAATGAGCATCATAAAATAGAGGCAATTTTTAAAGCATTTGCAAAAGCGATAAAAGTAGCTGTAAAAAGAGATACCAGTAAAATGATTTTACCATCAACCAAAGGAACTTTATAGTAAGATGATTGCAATTATAAAATACAATGCCGGTAATATAAGATCGGTTCAAAATACCCTTAATCGTTTAGGTTATGAAAGTATAATAACTGATAATCCAACAGAAATACAACAAGCTGATAAAGTAATATTTCCGGGTGTTGGTGAAGCAAGTTCGGCAATGGCTTATTTAAAAGAACGTAAGTTAGACGAACTTTTAGTATCTCTTACCCAGCCAGTATTGGGTATTTGTTTAGGTTTACAATTAATGTGCACATCATCAGAAGAAGGTAATACAACATGTTTAGGTATTTTTGATACCGTAACTAAACAGTTTCCTCCTTTAATGAAAGTGCCACACATGGGATGGAATAATTTTTCAGAAATTAAACCATCAAAAATAGTAGAGAATCTAGCTATTAATGAAGATGTATATTATGTGCATGGTTATTATGCTGAAGTTTGTGAAAATACTATTGCAACTTGTGATTATATAAAACCATTTAGTTCGGTTATGCAAAAAGATAATTTTTATGCCATGCAATTTCATCCAGAAAAATCAGCAAGCATCGGAGAGAAATTATTAAAAAACTTTTTAGAATTATAAAATTAAGAAAATGAGAATTATACCTGCCATAGATATTATTGACGGAAAATGTGTACGCTTAACAAAAGGTGATTATGCAACCAAAAAAATATATAACGAAAATCCTGTTGAAGTAGCGAAAGAATTTGAAGATAGCGGAATCGAATATTTACATTTAGTAGATTTAGATGGTGCTAAATCGCAACACATTGTAAATTACAAAGTGTTACAAGAAATAGCTGCTAAAACAAATTTAAAAATCGATTTCGGTGGTGGATTAAAATCAGATGAAGATTTACGTATTGCTTTCGATAACGGCGCAAGTCAAATAACAGGAGGAAGTATTGCTGTTAAGAATCCTGATATTTTTACAGGATGGTTAACAGAATATGGTAGCGATAAAATTATTTTAGGTGCCGATTGTATCAACCGTAAAATTGCGACACATGGATGGTTAGAAACATCAGAAGTAGAGGTGATTGATTTTATTATTAAATACGAGAAATTAGGAATAAAAAATACTATTTGTACAGATGTTGCTAAAGACGGAATGTTACAAGGTGCGTCTGTTGAGTTGTATCAAGAAATATTAAGTAAAAGTGGTGTTAATTTAATAGCGAGTGGTGGCGTTGCTAATATTGATGATTTAATACGATTGAAAGAAATAGGTTGTGAAGGCACAATTTTGGGTAAAGCGATTTACGAAAATAGAATTTCGTTAAAGCAATTAGAGAAATTTATAATAAAATAATACATCATTACAAAAAAGAATAACGAAGTGATCTTTTAAAGGTTTCTTTTTGATTTTTAAAATGATGATAACTATTAAATATGTTAAAAAAAAGAATAATACCTTGTTTAGATATCAAAAACGGACGCACTGTAAAAGGTGTTAATTTTATTGATATTAAAGACGCAGGTGATCCGATTGAATTGGCAAAGCAATATGTAAAAGATGGTGCTGATGAGTTGGTGTTTTTAGATATTACTGCAACGCTCGAAAACAGAAAAACGTTGGTTGAGTTAGTAGAGAAAATAGCACAAGAAATAAATATACCTTTTACAGTTGGTGGTGGAATAAGTACGGTTGATGACGCTTTGGCTTTGATAAAAGCAGGTGCAGATAAAGTAAGTATCAATTCGTCGGCAGTTAAAAATCCGCAGTTAATAACCGATTTAAAAAATCGTTTTGGAAGTCAGTTTGTAGTAGTTGCCATTGATACCAAAAATATAGATAATAATTGGAAGGTATTTACAAAAGGAGGAACTCATGAAACGGATTTAGAAACGGTTGCTTGGGCTAAGGAAGTTGAAAAATTAGGTGCAGGTGAAATTTTATTAACATCAATGAATAATGACGGAACAAAAGCCGGATTTGCGCTTGATATTACAAATGCTGTTAGTAAAGCGATAAATATACCTGTAATAGCATCAGGCGGAGCCGGTAAAGAAATACACTTTAAAGATGTATTTACAAAAACAGAAGCGAGTGCAGGTTTAGCAGCCAGTATTTTTCATTTCGCTGAAATACCAGTGCCAAAGCTTAAAGAATATTTAAAAGAACAAAATATACCAGTACGATGAATATAGATTTTACAAAAGGAGACGGGTTAGTTCCTGTAATAATTCAAAATAATACCACTTTACAAGTATTAATGTTAGGGTATATGAATGAAGAAGCGTTCTTAAAAACAAGGAAAGAAAATAAAGTAACTTTTTTTAGTAGAAGTAAAAATAGGTTATGGACAAAAGGTGAGGAGTCTGGTAACTTTTTAGATGTAAAAGACATTAAGATAGATTGTGATAACGATACTATTTTAATAAAAGTAATGCCAGCAGGGCCAACTTGCCATAAAGGAACTACTTCTTGTTTTGCGGAAGAAACTCCAAAAGGGTTTTTATATGAATTAGAACGAATTGTTACCGAACGAATAGATACTGATCATCCAACGTCATATACAAACCAATTATATAAACGAGGAATTAATAAAGTAGCACAGAAAGTAGGAGAAGAAGCTGTTGAGTTGGTTATTGAAGCAAAAGACAATGATGCTGATTTATTTAAAAATGAAGCTGCTGATTTATTCTATCATATTGTAATACTTTTAAAAGCAAAAGGATTTACGCTTACTGAAATTGAAGCTGTTTTAAAAGAAAGAAACTAAATGTTTTATAGTATTTTTGCAGTATGAATGAATTTCAACAATTAAGAGATACTTTAAGTGAGAGTGTTTTAGAATCTAAATTTGTAAAACTAACTTTAAGTAAACCTATCAAGAAAAGTGATGGATTACCAAACGTATATGTTCGTTTAGTAACAATTAAAGGAACAGAAATGATGCAGTTTACGTATCATTATACTACAAATGATAAGGTTAAAAATTACACGATTACCGAAGCATTATCTGAATTAGAAATCTTATTGATGGATAATTTTAGAGCGGCAACTTTATTTACATTAACTAAAGATTTATTAGTTTTTATATCAAAAAAGAAAAAGGTTTCTTATCGTGAAAATGCGGCAAGTTTTAAAAATAAATTACCGGTAACTCATGATAAACCGAAAGAACGTTTAGCAGAAGCAGGTAGTTATTTACAGCATTTAGGAATTACAGATAAAGAAGGAAAGGTTATTCATAAGATGTCCGATAAATACCGTCAAATTAATAAATATTTAGAGATTATTGAAGGTTTATTAAAGTCTACCAAATTACCAAAACATATTAATATTGTTGATATGGGATCTGGTAAAGGTTATTTAACTTTCGCTTTGTACGACTATTTAGTAAATCAAAAAAAATATAGTGCTACGGTTACTGGAATTGAATTGCGCAAAGAATTGGTAGATTATTGTAATGATGTAGCCGAAAAATCTGAATTTAATAAATTATCGTTTGTAGCACAGCCAATTCAGGAATATGATAATAATAAAATTGATATTTTAATCGCTTTACATGCTTGTGATACAGCAACTGACGATGCTATTTATAAAGGATTATCAGCTAAAGCTGAATTAATTATTTGTGCACCATGTTGTCATAAACAAATCCGCCAGCAAGTAAAAGGAAAAGAACAGGAGAGTCCGCTTTTAAAATACGGAATTTTTAAAGAGCGCCAATTCGAAATGGTTACTGATACTATTCGTGCGCTTATTTTAGAAAAGAGTAATTACAATACGAAAGTATTTGAATTTATAAGCAACGAACATACACGTAAAAATGTAATGTTGGTGGCAAGTAAATCATCAAAAAAGAACGATATTTCTAAAATTGATGATAAAATATCTGGCTTAAAAGAAGCATATGCTATAGAAAGTCATTATTTAGAAACACTTTTGTAATTTTAATTACGTCAACCTTAATTTATTTCAGGTTCTCATGACAATTCAGTGTTGCTTTTTAGGATGTGATTCTGAAATAAATTCAGAATGACGCTTTGATATATTTCATGAAAAAATCACCAATTATGGTGGTTTTTTTGTTTTTAAAAATCTCACAGGTTTTAATAAAGCAGACAGAAATATACACATTAGCTATAGCTTAATAAATAGGCTAGCCGCGATTGTAGCATTTGTTTGAGCTCCTCGCAGAGAGCGAGTGTGAAAAGCGGGAAAATAGCTTCTAAAAAAATATATTTTAATACACTTTTATAAATTACGATTATAGTATTTTTACTTTTTTAAATTTTGATGATATGAAAAACTCCAAATTATTAATTATAGCAGCATTTTTTTCGATATATATTATATGGGGATCAACCTATTTATTTAATAAAATTGCGGTAACTGAATTGTCTCCTTTATTTTTAGCTTCTATTCGATTTTTAGTAGCTGGAGTATTGATTATGATTATAGCTACATTGTTAAAAATATCAATAAAGATCACGAAAAATCAACTTATAAATTCGGCCATAGCAGGTTTTTTATTTTTAGTATATGGAAATGGAGTGTTTGTTTGGGCTTTAAAGTATGTAGACACAGGTTTTGCGGCATTATTAGCATCTACACAACCATTATTTGTGCTTTTTTTATTGCGTTTAATAGATGGTAAAAAAATGCAACGAAAATCGATAATCGGAGTATTATTTGGTTTAGCGGGAATGTATTTATTGGTAAGTCAGAAAGAAATTACAACTTCTGAAGGTGGTGTTTTAGGTATTTTTATGATCTTAACCTGTGTGTTAAGTTGGAGCTACGGAAGTGTTTTTGTATCGAAAGCAGATTTACCTAAAAATTATTTGGTAGCTACGGGATATCAAATGTTAATAGCAGGATCTATATTAGTAGTGTCAAGTTTAATTTTTAAAGAAACTTGGGTTTCGCCACTAAATTGGGCTTCTAAAACACAAGGAGCAATGATATTCTTGGTTATTTTTGGAGGTATAGTTGCTTTTACAGCTTTTAATTATCTTTTAAAATCGGTATCACCAGAAAAAGTAGCAACATCGGCTTATGTAAATCCGATAATAGCCTTGTTTTTAGGTTGGAGTTTATTAGATGAGCAACTTACTGAACAATCGGTAATAGCTTCTATAATTTTACTAACAGGTGTTTATTTTATAACATCAAGAAAAAGATCGGTAAAAACAGTTGCAAGGAAAGGGTCGTAGTTAAATTCCTTTGCCTGACACAAAATTATAAGTGAGCCAAACTCATGAAAAATAGTTAAACCAGCTTCTTTTTTTCCTAAACTTTTAGGGGAGAAAAGAATATTGAATTTTAGTTTATTATTTGTTAGGTAGTTGCCTTTTGCAATTCCTTCAATTGTAAATTAATTAGAATTTTTTCCTCGTATTTTTATATCGGTAACTTTTATTTTATAAGGGCAGCTATTAGAAATTTCAAATTCAATAATTTTATTTGTATAAACTACTGTTTCTAAAATACTATAACCTTGTTAGATTTTATCGAACTCTAAACACGATGCGCTTTCAACTTCATCTTCAATACGGGAAGAAAGAGTAAAAATAAAAAGTAGTGAAAGGGTAAATAATAAGCTCTTTACTATTTTTATAATTTGTTTTTGTAAGCGGTATCAAAAATCCCACCAAACAACAAAAAACTTATTAATTTTTCCGTTCGGATTTTTTATCCAGCATAAAGGGGCTCTTTCATCCTCTAGAAAACTATTTACTTTTTCAATATAGCTTTCAAAGTTTAGCCAGTCAATATTTGTATGTGGTTTTACCAACCAATCATGTTTATTTGGAATGTGAAATTTACATTCCTTAAATTGTTCGAGATCTTTTAACCTTGCATAGAACCCAATAATACAGTCATTATTAATTAAAGGAAACTTGTTTCCATATTCTTTAAACGGAACAAATAACTGGGCTTTAAAATAGAGTTGTTGATCAATTTCGTTAGCAACTAAATTTAGTTTATCTAAATAAGTTGCGCATTGTTTAGAGTAGAGTAGTGGTAACTGTTTTTCTTTAAGTTTGGTTAGTTTTTGCACCAAAGAATCTTTTCTGTTAGGGCCAATCCAATGTGCTATTTCTGTATTTCCTACAGTATTATCGTATAGATAAAATTTGTAAACAATTTCTACATGTATTGGCTTTTCATTTTTATATAAAATACAATCTAACTCGCCTAAGGTTAACTTTTCTTGTTGAATTTGAATGTTTTCTACAATAATTTCAATAGATGGATCTTGTTGTAGCTCATAGGAAACAAAACGCTCTACTAATTTCCCTAAGCGTAAATTTTGAGTAATTACTGCGTTAAAAATAGTAGTTTTACTAGTGTTTTTCTCAAATTGTTGAAAATCAAAAACACCTTTTCCATTCCATAGAAAAGGTGTTTGTAAAAACCCTTCGTATTGTAACTGTAAGTCTTTAGATTT
Organism: Tenacibaculum sp. SM2510; assembly: GCF_057002845.1. Taxonomy (NCBI): domain Bacteria; kingdom Pseudomonadati; phylum Bacteroidota; class Flavobacteriia; order Flavobacteriales; family Flavobacteriaceae; genus Tenacibaculum; species Tenacibaculum sp. SM2510. The sequence goes on along the minus strand of NZ_CP192703.1, from coordinate 601,603 downwards.
TTTATCCATTAAAAAGAAATTTATTCTTTTATTCTTAATTTATCTAAAACTAATTGAGTGATGTCGAAATTTTCATCAACATAGCCAAATTCATTTCCATTAGTAGTTAAAATTTGAGTATAGCCATTTGCTTTAGCAACTTCGCTAATAACTTCTCTTAATTTTTTATATAACGGACGCATATATTCTTCTCTTTGTAATTGCATCATTTTTGTGCCGTTAACACGAAAATTTTGTAAATCTTGCTCTAAAGAAATTAATTCTTGATATTTTGTTTTTTTGTCAGCTTCACTTAATGTTTTTTGACCTTCTTTAAAAGCTTGAGTTTTTGTTTGAAACTCTGTAGCTTTAATGCTAAATGAAGAGTCTAATTTTTTACCTGAATTTTCAACTCTTCGTAAAACGTTTTTCATTTGCGGCATTTTACCAATAATTAAGTCGCTATTTACAGTGCCTAATTTAGTTTGTGAAAATGCTACGGTTGATAAAAGAATTACGGCTAAAAATATAATTTTTGATTTCATTGTTTTTGTTAATTATTTCGACAAATATATAAAAGTGAGTATCCTAAGTTCTTTAAAATTCGTTAATTTTTATTTTCTAGAGACTGTATAACTTGTTTTATAGGATCTTTAAAATCAAACCAAACTATTTCTTTATCTTTTCGAAACCAAGTTCCTTGTCGTTTTGCAAAACGACGGGTATTTTTCTTAATTTCTTCAATAGCAAACTCTTTTGTGAAGTTGCCATCTAAATATTCAAATAATTCTCTATATCCAACCGTTTTTAAGGCATTTAATTTTTTATATTGATACATTGCTTTAGCTTCTTCTAATAAACCATTATCCATCATAATATCAACACGTTTATTAATACGGTCGTACATTATTTGTCTATCAGCAGTCAACCCAATTTTTATAGATTTAAAATTACGAGGAGCTTTTGGTTTGTTTTTAAAAGAAGCGTATGTTTTACCAGTACCAATACAAATTTCTAATGCACGCATTAACCGATGCGGATTATCAATAGTTATCGAATTATAAGTTTCAATGTCTAATTCTTTCAGTTTGTTCTGAAGAGGTTCCATTCCGTTTTCTTCTAATTCTTTGGTAAGATTTATTCTTATTGATGGATCAATTTCCGGAAAGTAATCTAACCCTTTCAAAACAGCATCAACATATAGCCCACTACCGCCAACCATTATTTGAATTGGATTTTTTAAGAATAATTCATCTAATTTAGTCAAAGTGTCTTTCTCAAACTGACCAACAGAATACTCTTCGAAAATGCTTTTATTTTGAATGAAATGATGTTCAGCAGCAGCCAATTCATCAGAATCGGGCACCGCAGTTCCGATGGTCATTTCTTTAAAAAACTGACGAGAATCACACGAAATAATATCACAATTAAAATGTTGTGCTAATTTTATGCTAAGTGCAGTTTTACCAATGGCTGTAGCACCAACAATAGTTATTAATATATTTTTTTGAGACATTTAATTAAGTTTTGTTCCGCAGTTATAACAAAATTCAGCATCACTTTTATGCCCCATAGTTGAACAGCCAGCGCATTTTTTTGAATCTGATAAAGTTTGTTTTTTAGCCATTTCAGAACTCACAATACCTGTAGGAATAGCAATAATAGCATATCCAATAATAACAGTAATACTTGCAATTAATTGACCCAGAGCTGTTTGAGGAGCGATGTCTCCATAGCCAACGGTTGTTAATGTTACTATAGACCAGTATATACTTCTAGGAATACTTGTAAAACCATTTTCAGCTCCTTCTATAAAATACATTACTGCCCCTAAAATAATACAAATGATAAGTACAAAATATAAAAATACCCCTATTTTGGCTTTACTAGCGTTTAAAGATTTTATTAACTGATTAGATTCCCCTACATATCTAGAAACTTTAAGGATCCTAAAGATTCGTAACAATCTAAACGCTCTTAATGCTACTAAACTATGTGAACCTATTAGAAATAAAGATAGGTATTTAGGAATGGTAGATAAAAAATCAACAATACCATAAAAACTAAAAATATATTTTGATGGTTTTTTAATAGATATTATTCTAGCAAAATATTCTATCGTAAATAAAAAGGTAATTACCCACTCAGCAGTATTTAAAAAGCTATGGTATTTAGCATCAAAACTCTCAATACTTTCAAGCATTACTAATAAAATACTAACTAAAATAGCAAATAACAGCACAAGATCAAATAACTTACCTGCCGGAGTATCTGTGCCATAAATTACATCATGTAATTTGTCTTTCCAGTTTTTAGTTTTGTTTTCCAAAAATATAAGTTTTATGATGTTTTAAACAATATTACAAATTATCTTCTACTTGTAATCTTACTATTTTTGATACTTTATTTTTCAACAAATAATTTTTAATAATTGTTTTAGCTAAATCAGTACTTTCTACAGGGGTAAGCATTGATTTTAAGATATTTAATTGGTTTTCTTGAAATGCTAAGTTTGTGTAAGTATACCCTAAAACAATGTTGTTTTCTATTAAAATAACAGCATGCTCTTCTGAGGTTCTTCCTTTATCGATAATTAATAAATTATCGTGATTAAAATCATTATCAGAAATATTTCGCTTACGAATAACGTTAAATTTAGGTTTTAACTTGGTAAGTTCTAAATGGTATTTTAAACGAGTGAAAAGTACATTACCAGTTTCTTGATGCGTAACATCATTAATTCTTTTTATTATTTTTTTAGCCTTAGGAGTGTCTTTTAGGAAGAGTTTATTTACTTCTTGTTTTATATTTTTACCTCTACCTATAAATATAATATTACCTTGCTCATTGTGCACATAAAATACACCTTGTTTTTCAGGTAATTTATCTAATATCTTTATAAAATGTTGTTTTTCTTGTCTTTTATCAGCATACTTTATTGACTGTTGAATAATACTTTTATCAACATCTTTTTCTAGCAATAATTTAAATAACTGTATGGTTGCCAAAGCATCTCCGTTTGCTCTGTGCCTGTCGGACATAGGAATGCCAATAAAACGGCATAATTTACCTAAACTGTGAGAAGGAGATTCTGGAATTAATTTTTTACTAAGCGCTACAGTACAAAGTGTATTTCTTTTAAAATCATAGCCTAAACGCTTAAACTCTATGCGTAAAATACGATAGTCAAAATTAGCATTGTGAGCAATAATAATACATCCTTCAGTAATTTCAATAATTCGTTTTGCAACCTCATGAAATTTAGGTGCATTCCGAAGCATTTTATTATTTATACCTGTTAATTTAACAACAAATTCTTGAATATCTCTTTCTGGATTTACCAAACTAATAAACTGATCGACTACTTGATGTCCATCAAATTTATGAATAGCAATTTCAGTCATTCCTTCTTCATTAAATTTACCTCCTGTCGTTTCAATATCTAAGATTGCGTACAATTCTTTTTTCTTTTTAGCTGATTAATGTAAATCTAAACAATATAATTTCGAACTCCAAAAATAGCGCTACCAATTCGTACCATATTACTACCATTTTCGATAGCTAATTGATAATCACCACTCATTCCCATTGATAATACTGATAGATTTATATGTTTTTTTTTGTTTTCGTTAAAGAAAGTAGCCAAAGAAGAAAACTCGTCCTGTAACTGCTCTTGATTATCTGTAAAAGTAGCCATTCCCATAAACCCAACAATTTTTACGTTTTGTAGTTCAGAAAATACTTCTGATGAGATAATTTCATCAATATCTAAAAAAGATAACCCAAACTTGGTATCTTCTTTTGCAATACGTGCTTGTAGTAAGCAGTTAATTACACGATCGTGTTTTTTAGCTTGTTTGTTAATTTCTTTTAAGGTTTTTAAACTATCTACTCCGTGAATTAAATCAACAAAATGCGCCATGTATTTTACTTTGTTGCGTTGTAAATGCCCAATCATATGCCATTTAATATCTTTTGGTAAGGCATCAAACTTTGTAACCATTTCCTGAATTTTATTTTCACCAAATACACGCTGACCTGCATCGTATGCTTCTTGCAGATCGGCAATAGGCTTGGTTTTAGAAACCGCAACTAAGGTTACATTTTTGGGAATTGTTTTTTTTATTTTCTGAAGATTTTCTTTAATTCCTATCATCATATCAAAATTCATAAATAGTTAAAGCACTTCTTAGTTTAGGTTCGATATAAGTAGTTTTGGGAGGCATTAACATATCCGCATCTACAATTTCTTTTAACTCGTTTATTGTAGTTGGTAACATTCCGAAGGAAACTTTAAAATCACCACTATCAACTTTTGTTTTCAGCTCTAAACTGTCTGATTTATCTTGCGAATACATTATTTTTGATGCATTTCTGATATCTTCAATTCCTAATATCGGATTTAAAATGGTTTGATACAAAATTTGAGCATCTAATTTACTTAAAGCATCTGTAAATTTATAGACAGATTTTCGCAAGTGCAAAGCGTAAAACTCTCCATTTAAATACATACTAAATTGATGTTTTTCTTTTGGCCTGTATAATTCCTGACCTCTGTTTTCTATCCTAAAAAAGGTATCTAATTCAATTAAAAACTCATCAACAGCCAGGCCGTTTAAATCTTTTATAAATCGATTAAATTCATAAATACTTAATTGACTTTCTGGCAACAAGTAGCTCATGAAGAAATTATATTTTTCGTTACCAGTATGCTCCGGATTTTCTTTTGCTAAGTTTTTTGCAAGCAAGCAAGCAGAAGTAGAGCGATGATGACCATCAGCAATATATAAAGTGTTTACTTGTGAAAAAGCATTAGAAATTTGTGCAACATCTTTTTCATCATCAATAATCCATAATAAATGTGAATCTTTATCTGTTGTAGAAAATTCGTATTCAGCTCTATTCGCTTTATATTTTTTAATTATAGAATTAATGTCATCATTATCAGGATACGTTAAAAGCACAGGTTCTGCATTAAATCCAGTGTTTTTTAAGTAATTTTCGAATAATAATTCTCTTTCTCTTAAAGTACCTTCGTGTTTTTTAATGGTATTGTTGTGGTAATCTTCTACAGAAGTTGCAGCTATAATTCCGCAAAAAGAATTGGTTGGTGTTATTTTTTGATAAATATAAAAACCAGGATTCTTATCTTTTGTAAAAACACCATCTTCTTTAAATTCTAAATAACGATTGTGCACCAATTTAAAGCGTTGATCACCAGTAATATCTTGTTTATGATATTTATAACCAGGATTAATTACATGTAAAAATGTATATGGATTAAAAGCTAATTTAGCGTTTAACATTTCTGGTGGATAAACTTCATATGATTTAGAAGATACCATGGCAACTTTATCTCGAGTTGCTCGTACTGCTTTAAATGGTTTTACAATTGCCATTAATAATTTGAGTTTTTAGTGTAAAGAATTAATAATTTTATCAGCCAACTCTGTACCTATTTTATGCTGTGCTTCTATAGTGTAAGAAGCAATATTAGGAGTTAAAGAAAGCTCAGGATTCATCAATAATTGAATCTCTGGATTTGGTTGATTTTCGAAAGTATCTAAACCAGCATATTTTACTTTACCACTTTCTATAGCGTTAATTAAGGCAACCTCATCTACCAATCCGCCTTGAGCAACATTAATAAAACCAACTCCGTCTTTCATTTTTTCAAATTCTTTGACTCCAATTAGATGGTTTTCTTGTGCAGACAAATGTAAGCTGATAAAATGTGCTTCTTTTAATAACTCATCAGAACTTAACATATCAACTTCAATATCAATAATTTTACCGTTAAAAAACTCCACCGGAATTGTTATCGTATTTTCGAAGTTAACATCAAAGGCAATCACTTTCATTCCTAGTCCTAAAGCGAGTTTAGCTACTTGTTGTCCTGCAGCACTCATACCAATAATACCAAGGGTTTTACCACGTAATTCGGTTCCGTTAGAAAATTGAGATTTTAAAGCATTAAAACTTACATCGCCTTCTAAAGGCATTTCTCTGTTGGCTTGGTGTAAATAACGTGCCATTCCTAATAAATGCGCAAAAACTAATTCGGCAACAGCATTGGCACTAGCATCAGAAATATTTACAACTTGTAAACCAGCTTCTTCTGCATAAGCAACATCTATATTGTCGTTATCTGTGCTTGCGTTTGCAATTAACTTTAAGGTTGGACAATTATCTATAAGTTCAGCATGTATTTCTGTAGTATTTTTAATAATGATGGCATTAATTTCTTCGTCATTAATAAAATTATCTAACTGCTCTTGGGCAACTTTAGTAACTATTACTTCAAATCCTGCATTTTCTAAAGTAGATTTTCCACTTTCTGAGATTCCGTCGTTTGCTAATATTTTCATTTTTATTTTATAATGTCATTGCGAGGAATAAAATGACGTGGCAATCTTTATAAACAGATTCCTTCACTTTGTTCGGAATGACGTTTGTATTATGCTTTTCGTTCTAATTCTTGCATTACATCTACCAATGCTTGCACACTATATAATGGTAATGCGTTGTACATGCTTGCTCTATAACCACCAACACTTCTGTGACCGTCTAAACCATTAATATTGGCTTCTTTCCACATGGTGTTAAATGTTTCTTTTAAATTATTGTCTGTTAAAGAAAAGGTAGCGTTCATATGGCTTCTATCTTCTTTAACAACAGCTCCTTTAAATAAAGGGTTTCTATCTACTTCACTATATAAAAGGGCTGATTTTTGATTGTTTACTTTTTCTATAAATTCAATTCCGCCTATATCTTTCAACCATTCTAAAGTTAACATTGATGTATACACCGCAAAAACAGGAGGCGTATTAAACATGCTATCTTTATCAATAAAAGTTTGATAATTTAACATTGATGGAATCTCGCGTGTTACTTTTCCTAAAATATCTTCTTTTACAATTACTAACGTTGTTCCTGCAGGGCCCATATTTTTTTGAGCGCCAGCATAGATTAAATCAAACTTAGAAAAATCTAATTGGCGAGAAAAAATATCAGAACTCATATCGCAGATTAACGGAACATCTGTTTCTGGAAAACTTTTCATTTGCGATCCGTAAATTGTATTGTTACTCGTGCAATGAAAATAATCTACATCCGCAGGGATTTCATATCCTTTAGGAATGTAATTAAAGTTTTTATCTTCGGATGAAGCTACCTCAACCAATTCGCCAAATAATTTTGCTTCTTTAATTGCTTTAGAACTCCAAGTACCGGTATTTAAATACGCCGCTTTTTTGTTTAGTAGATTGTAAGCAGTCATTAAAAATTGATTGCTTGCACCGCCTTGTAAAAACAGCGCTTTGTAGCCTTTGTTTTCTAGGCCTAATAATTCTAAAGCTAAACTTCGTGCGTTTTCAATAACAGCAACAAAAGGTTTACTTCTGTGCGATATTTCTAACAACGATAAATTATCATCATTAAAGTTTATAATAGCTTCAGAAGCTTTTTGCAACACTTCTTCAGGTAAAATACACGGGCCTGCACTAAAGTTATGTTTTTTCATTATTTAGTAGTGTTTTGTTAGCACAAAGGTGCGAAATTTATAAGGAGTTTATCTTTAAATTTTTGATAAAAATTCTAAGGTATTTACGCCGTCAGCATAGTCCCATAACTGCGGATTCTGTGTTTCGCCAAAAGCAATTTCTCCTTCCATAAAATTATTGGCAACGACACACTGTGTTTTTTCTTCGTCTTGCTTTAGTTTTGTTTTTAAATCATCTGCATTGTCGTAATATTCGTAAAAAACAGAGGCGATAGGAGAGGCGTAGCTTTGATCTTCTTTAATCATTAAAAAGCCGTTTTCTAAAATATCAAACTCGCTCATTAAATACACCGCTTTGTTGTAGTCGTAATTATTGGCATATTTTGCGTTGTTGATAATTTCTTGTTTGTTAAACATTCCCGTAAAAAAAGGATCAAAATTATAATCTTTAGGAACATATAGTTTAGATACCGAACGACAACCTAATCCGAAGTAACAAAATACATCGTTACTTAAATTCTCAAAATCTTGTGCCGTTTCGTTTCCTGTTAAAACAGCAACTGAATTTCTGCTTTTTCTAATAATACTAGGTTTGTCTTTAAAATAATATTCGAAATAACGCGCAGTATTATTACTTCCTGTAGCTATTACAGCATCAAAACCAGTTAATTTTTGCTCAGTAAATGTAATTTTACCTTTTAATTCTGGTTGAACATATTCTAAATACTTAGCTAAAAAAGGCAATAAGTTTTTATCATTAGAAGATTGTTTAACTAAAACCGAATGCCCAGAAATTAAAACAGATAAAAAGTCATGAAACCCGACTAACGGAATATTTCCGGCCATAATAACGGCAACTTGCTTGATGTCGTTTTTACCTAAATTTTCGTTAGTAATCCATTGTTGAATATTTTCGTTTGTTAAGGCTTTAGACCAACTTTCGGTAGCAAACAACAGGTTTTCTTTGGTAAACCAAGTATTCTTTTCTCCTGCTATTTTTAATTGATGTTTGAATCCGTCAAAAAACAAATCATTGAATTGGATATCGTTTTTTTGAGCAGTTTCTTTTTGGGTAAACTGACCTAAAAATTTCCCTAATTCTACAAAAGCTGAAATTCTATTTTGGATTGTATCCATTATATTTTGTTTCTAAGTTAATTTGGAACTATTTTTGCGATTGCAAAGTTACAAAACTGAAACAGATTAATTATGGCAATTATTATAACAGATGAATGTATAAATTGTGGTGCATGTGAACCAGAATGTCCGAATACAGCAATTTATGAAGGAGCTGATGATTGGAAATATGCAGACGGAACAGATTTAACTGGAAATGTTGTATTACCAAATGGTAAAAAAGCAAATGCAGATGAAACTCAAGAGCCTATTTCTGATGAGATATATTACATTGTTGCAGACAAGTGTACAGAATGTAAAGGTTTTCATGAAGAGCCTCAATGTGCGGCAGTTTGTCCTGTAGATTGTTGTGTGCCTGATGATGATAACGTTGAAACAGAAGAAGCGTTGTTGGCTAAGCAGAAGTTTATGCATAACGAATAAAAATATTTTAGAAATATAAAAAAAGTCCTGAGTTTAGCTCAGGACTTTTTTTTGTAAAAAAAAGCCGAAATCTTTACGATTCCGGCTTTTTATCAAATAATTATATAAAAAACGTGTAATATTAAAATTGATAATTAACCGATAAGTTAAACATTGTACCTAATTGACTAAAATGGTAACCATCATAAGTCATTTGAGAGTAACGTTGATTAAATGTAATTAAATTAGATTGCACTTGAGTTTGAGCAGGATCTGCTAATATTGCCGAACCAGCTGAATTTTCAGCCTTAAAAGACCATTCAGGTAATACATTTAATAAATTATTTACATTTAAAGCAACTGTCCAATGGCTATCTACGTTAAAATTTATTCCTAAATCTGTAACAATTTTAGGTGTAAATTCTGTTCTTAAGTTAGCATCCATTCCTTGCTGTTTAAATGTAGTTTTACCAAAATATGTATTGTTCAGTGAGATTCCGAATTTACCAACATCATAAGTTGTTCCTAAAATCCATTTTGTTTTCGGTCTAGAAGTAAAAAATAAAGCTTCTTGTGTATCATTTACTACAGACTGACCAGCATCAGCAACTATTTTTGGATTTTTAACAGCGCCATCTCTTTCGTTTTCAATAGTGTAGTTACCAGATAAATTGAAACCTAATACCCCAGAACCTAATTCAATTTTATTATAACCAAGCACTACATCTAAACCAGATGTTTTAGTATCTAAAGCATTTACAAAGAAACTTAAGTCACTTAAGTTATTAGCGTTTAAAACTTGATCTAAGGCTGTATTACCAATACTGTTTCCAACAGCATCTGTAGCCGTTTTTCCTATTTCAGTACTTAAAATAATTCTATCTTTTACAGCAATATTATAATAATCAACAGTAAAACTTAAGTGTTTGTTTACTTTACCACCTACACCTACTGTTAAATTTGTAGATTCTTCTGCGTCTAATTTAGGAATACCTAAAAGTTTTGCTTGAGATGATACATTATTAATTAAACCACCAACTTGTATTCCTTGACCAGGAACAAAGCTATACTGTGCTTTTTGAGTGTAAATTTGATGTAATGTTGGGGCTCTAAATCCTGTAGAAACAGATCCTCTTAAAGTATATTTATCTGAAAGTTTGTATCTAGAGCTTAGTTTCCATATAAATGTACTACCAAAATCAGAATAGTTTTCAGCTCTTATTGTTCCGCTAACAAGAAAATCTTTTGAAATATCCCAATCTAAACTAGCATATCCTCCTAAATTATAACGGCTAAATTTACCTGAATTTTCAGGGCTATTACCTGCAAAAGAATCTGCACCACCACCATCATAAGAACCTAATTCTCCTTCAATAACTTCAAAAAGTTCAGCTCTAAATTCAGAACCAAAAGCAATACTTACTTTATCTGAAAGTATTCTTGAAATATCCATATTACCAACATTGTGAGAAAAAGAAGTTCCTCCTGGATCAAATGAACGTTTACTGTTTTCTCTATATAATTGAGATCCTTCTGTTAATTCTCCTGCATCTACTGTTCCATTATTATTAGCATCAATCCATGTTGAAGGAGAGTATACCACATTTCTGTTGTGAGAATTACTTACTTTGTAGGTTTGTGAATTACCCCCAGTTGTAAAACTTACATCAATATTCCAATCATTCTTTTTAGTTCTAAAACCAATAGTAGCATTATAGTCATTTAATTCTCCTTCAAAGGTTGGTACATAACCATCATATCCTTTTTTGGCACCTAGATTATTCGGATTGTTCCCAGGGAAAAAATCTGCTAAATAAGGCATGCTTTCTACAGTTCTCCAATATGGAGTTCTATAATTTGCAAAAGAATTTACTTTTTTATAAACGTAGGCTGCATTCCCATACATTTCGGTATTATCACTTATGTTAAAGCCAGCATTTATAGAGAATTTGGCAACAGCATTTTCTGGAGAACCATTAATATTACCTGCATCAGGTCTTCTTCCAATAAATTCATTAACAAATGATCTGCCAGATGTATTGGCAGCTGTAATAGCTGATAGTTTTGTGCTATACTCTGTAGTTCCTACATAATTGTTAGTAAATTCTGTATTAGCTTGATCTACGGACATACCAGTTAAATCTGTACCACCTAAAGAGGTCCCTTCAAGATAGCTACTATAGCTATTAGGGTTTGTGTGTACAAAATCTGCATAATCACCATCAGCATTTACTTTTCCAGGCCTATTTGATATAGCTGTTTTAGAAAAATCAGCAGTATAATTAACGAAACCTTTATTGTCACCAATAGTGGTTCCATTATTAATAGCTACGCCTAGCATTTCTCCATCACCTTCACTTGTAATACCTGATCTAAAAGTAGCAGATCCATTTTTAGCATCATCTTTTAAAATAATATTAATAACACCAGCAATAGCGTCAGAACCGTATTGAGCAGAAGCCCCGTCTCTAAGTACTTGTACACTTTTAATAGCGTCTGTTGGTATACCAGAAATATCAGAACCTGTTTCACCACGTCCAGGAGAAGTTTGTGTATATAGCAAAGCACTTAAGTTTTTACGTTTACCATTAATTAATATTAAGGTTCTACTTGGTCCCATATTTCTAATTTCATACGGGTCTAGTAAAGACGTAGCATCATTAACAGGTGTTTGTACCGTATTAAATGAAGGTATTTTGTATTGTAAAGCTTTATCAAAGCTAGCTTGTCCTGTAGATTGTAAGTCTTTAGAAGAAACGATATCTATAGGTAAAGCACTAGATGTATTACTTCTAGCAGGAGTTCTTGATCCTGTTATGATTACTTCATCTAACTGTAAACCTTCTTTTAGAATAATTTTAAATTTAGAAGTACTATTTACGGCTATTTCTTGAGTTTCAAAACCAGAAAAACTAATAACTAAAGTAGCTCCAGCTTCTACCGTTAATTTAAATGCTCCATTAAAATCAGAATTTGTTCCGTTAGAAGTTCCTTTTTCAACAATATTGGCTCCTGGTAAAGGTTGATTACGACTATCTACTATAGTACCAGAAATTTGTGATTGTGACCACATAAAACTACTAAGTGATAGAAATAGAAGTAAAAGTTTAAAGTTTTTCATAAAAAGTTATTTAATTAATAATTTGAGTGTTAATAATTTACGGTTAATTTAACTAAATAAATTATTGGTTATATTATTAATAAGGAGTGTGTATTAGTATTATACTCACTAATTTAACATTTTTTTTAGAAAATTATAGAACTTAAATTATTGCGGACTATAAAAGGAGTTTGTAAAAGAGGAAAATAAGCTTTTGTAATAGTTATTATAATTTTTAAAAAGAAAATTGAAGTTTAGTGTAATAAAAGGCACCGCTGCTTCCCATTTGGGTTGAATCCCAAGCTCCTCCGCTGTCTGTATATTTATCTTGAGTGGTTGGATAATTATTAAATAGGTTAGTTATACCAGTTTGATAACTCATGTTTTTTAATAAATGATAGCGTACATGTAAATCAACTGTATATTTTGATTTATAATTATCTGTAGCGGCTATGATACGATCACTTTCAGAATTATTAAATAAACTAAGGTCTTTGCTTATTTTCCAGTCGATTAACTGCACACTACTAAACCTGGTAATATTTGCATTTATGTTAATTTTATTTTTTTTAAAATTAAAGTTTAAGCCAAATTTACTTTTTGGAGCCGATGCTAGTAGGAAATGACGCTCTCTTATACCAAAAAAAGTTTCTTTATTTAAGTTTTTGTTATTAACATTATCTATTCTCATAGTATTAATATTTCCAAAGAAGTTAATTGAAAACGTTGAGCTATTAATTTTTTTAAACCAATTCATTTTAATATCTAATCCATAGGTTGTTGTATTTACTCCATTAGCAAAAAACTGTACGTTATCTACATTAAACCCCAAAGGAGCGGCATCAAAATTTCCACTCAATATAATTCTATCTTTTATTGAAATGTAGTATGAATCAAGACTAAGGCTAAAGTTTTTTTTAGGCTTAAAGGCAACACCAGCACTTATATTTTTAGCTTTTTCTTCTTTTAATTTTCCAATTCCAAATTTTCTTATGATTGGATTGTTGTTTGCAATTAACAAAGACTCAGTTGGTTCATTACCCATATAATTAGTAAAGGCTAAATTGTAATATATTTGGGCTAATGAAGGAGCTCTAAAACCTGTACTAAATGAGCTTCTTAAGTTAAGAGTAGGCAAAAGCTTTATTCTGGTGGCTAATTTATAGTTAAGAGTACTACCAAAGTCGCTATAATTTTCGTGTCTTAAAGCAGTAGCAATCATCCATTTTTCAGTAAAATCAAACTCACTATCTATATAAAAACTTGAATTTCTACGATTTTTTTTTAATTCATTTTGTGGAGAATATCCAGGAAACCCTTGTGAACCTCCTGGGCGAATTTTATTATTTAAAGTAACCAAGTTTTCTAATGGAGTGGTAGAGTTTACAGTATTTCCATTTATATCATAAGAGTCATAAGAAGCTTTTTCTCCTGCAAAAATTTCATAATTCTCAACTCGGTGTTCTATACCAAAAGCTATATTTATACCTTTAAGATAATGTTTAAAATTTTTAGAAAAATCGATACTAGTGCTATTTTGATTTAGTAAATGTCCACCAGCATCAAACTCTGTAGGAGATTTTTTTAATAAAGTAGCATTCAATGTCTCTTTAATAAAGTAATGAAAATTATTAATACCATAGGTATTGTTAAAATCAATTGTCCAGTTTTTATAACTCGATTTTATTCCCAAAGAAAACGATTTATCAGAAACGAGTGAAGTTATTAAAGGATTAAATCCGTTGGGATAAATGTCAGTTACATTTCTCTTACTATCTGGTTTTCTTGAAAAAGCATAAGCTTCCGTGTTTTTTAAATTATATCCACCGTTGGCATAAATAATAAATTTATTTGTGATAGGGATTTCAGAATTAAAGAAAGTACTTATGTTTTTTATGGCTGCATCTCCAAATTTTTGCCTCAGAGGACTAGCACTTCTAAAGGTATGATCTTTAGATAAAAATTCAGTTGAAATATTCAAGAATCCTTTCTTAAGTATTTTTGTACCGTAATTCATATCAACTTTATACGTAATACCATCAATACCTTTTGTTTTAAGGTCTTTGTTGATGGTGGCATTGTTAAAGCCTAAAGTTGTATTTATTTTAAGAGAATTTTTATTTTTTTTTAATATAATATTAATTACACCAGCAATGGCATCTGAACCATATTGAGCGGAAGCACCATCTTTTAATATTTCAATTTTTTTTATGGCAGAAACAGGAATTGTGTTTAAATCTGTACCCGAATTTCCTCTTCCTCTTGTACCGTATAAATTTATAAGTGATGCTTGATGCCTTCTTTTACCATTAATAAGAACTAATGTTTGGTCGGGACCTAAACCTCTATAAGTGGCAGGTGTAATATGGTCAGTACCATCTGCGCCAGATTGTTTTGTTGCGTTGAAAGAAGGAATGCTGTATTGCAAAAATTGATTAATTTCTAACAAATCACTTTGTAATGAAATGTCATTTAAATCAATAATATCGGTAGCGATAGCAGCATCTTTTTTTTTTCTTAAGCTATTTCTAGAGCCAACAATTAAAATTTCATCTAATTTTAATCCTGATTGTAATATTATTTTTAGTTTTGTATTAAAAGAACTAATAGTTTGTGACTCGTACCCTACATGTGCAATAATTATAGGTTTATTTTTATTTAGTTTTATAGTAAAAGAACCATCATCAGAAGTAACTGTACCGTTGTATGTTTCGCTTTCAATAACACTAGCGCCCTTTATAGGGCTGTAATCAGTATTAAGAACAACGCCTGTAATTGTTTTTTTAGAGGTTTCTACATAGTTTTTAATGGCAACTAAGGTATTTGTTGTTCTGCTTTTAATCGTCTTTGTATTATTATAAATAACATAATAGTTGTTACCTAGATAATCTAACTTTAAAGAGGTGTTTTTTTTAAACAGATGTAAAGCATTTTTTAAAGAAAGGTCTTTAAAGCTGGATTTATCAATAAATTTTTCTTTTAAAATTGTAGGATTATAGGTGAAGTAGATGTTGTGTCTTTCACTTAAAGAATTAAGTAATTGTACAGCAGATATTTTATTTTCATGAAACTCTTGACTGTATAGTGAAACAGTAAAACATAAAAATCCGAAGATAATTATGTTAGATGAAAAGCGATTTTTTAAAAATTTTAAGGGTTTGATGAAAAGTAATATTATTTTTTAGAAACGACTAATTTAGCTTTTTCTTTTGTAATTATAACATTTGCAGACTTTTCTATAGCTTTTAAACAAATATTTAGGTTGGTGGTTGGAACAGTACCTGTAATTAAAGTATTCTTTATTTCTGTGTTTTTGAAAATAATTTTATAACCATAAGTTTCAGTAACCTTACTTAACGCATCAATTAATGTTGAGTTATTAAATATTAAAGTACCATTTTTCCAAGAAATTTTTTCTGCAGAAAGTACACTTTTATCATTATCTAAAATTTTATTTTGTTTTGAAGAAAAAGAAATAAAATCACCAGGAAGCATTTTTTTTGAGTTTCCATTTTTTAAAGACAGCCATATATTCCCTTCTTCTAAAAATACCTGTGTTTTTTCTTTTCGTGAATTTACATTAAAAACGGTACCATAAACTTCAACTTTTAAGTCGTCTGTAAATACCCAAAATTTGGCATTTGTTGATTTTTTCTTATCTACTTGAAAATAAGCCTCGCCTTTTAACCAAACCTTTCTAGAGTTGTCTTTAGCATAAGACAACGTTGAGTTTGCATTTAAGGTAACTGTACTACCATCTTGAAGTTTTAATTTTAGAATTTCTCCAAACCCTGTAGTATAGGTTTTGATAGGAGTGTTAAAATTAAAAAAAGCAACAGAAAAAAATAAAATAGCAATTGCAGCAACACCAGCCCACTTATTTTTAATAAAAATATTTTTTTTAGATATTTTTTGGTTTTCTAAAAGCTTTTTTTCAATAGCAGTCCATTCAAAATTTACTTTTTCTTCAGAAACTGTATTTTGTTTAAACTGTAATCCAATAATAATATCTTTAGCTTCTTTAACAAGTTCTTTTTTATCAGCATTGTTTTTTAGCCAATGATTCCAAAAAGTAACATCACTTAATTTAGTATTTAGCGCCCAGTTTTTAAAAGAGGGGTCATTTAAAAAGTCGTTAATATTATGGTATGATTTGTTTGTCATTATGTGATATAGGGAAAACGTATGCTTATATAGTTATAAGTACTTAATATAAAGTATATACTCTTTTTAAGAATGCGAATTTAAGAATTAAATAATTGCAAAATTTGAATTTCTTCTCTCAAACTTTTTATTGCTTTATGAATGTTATTTACTACGCTTTGATAGTTAATTTTCATAACGTCGGCAATTTCTTGAGTTTTAAGGTTACAATTATATTTTAAATACAAAACTTCACGTTGTCTTTTTGGGAGTTTATTCAATAAAACAGTTAAATTTTTGTTCCTAAAAGTAGTGGATTCTTGATGTGTAAGAAGTTCTTCTGGTGTAAACTGAATATCAATAATGTTCTCATCAATATTTCTTACCATTCTTGATTTTTGGTTTTTTTGAAGTATTTTAATGATATACCGTCTATATGAAGTAAATAAGTATGGAGTAATGTTACTTAAATCACTTAAGTTTTCTCTATGTTCATAAACATATATAAAAAAGTCTTGGAGAGAATCTTCTGTTATTGTTTTATTGCCAGAAATTTTTAAACCATAGTTAAATAAACTAGAATAATAGTTTTTAAACAGCGCTTCAAAAGCCTTTAAATCGCCCTCTTTTAAGGATTTCCATAAAATTTTGTCAGACAATTTTTTCATAAACAAAAATGAATGTTTAGCTTAATTTTTTTGAAATATAATGAAAAATATTTATTTATTTAATATTGAACAGAATTCAACATTAAATAAAGGTCAGGAATTCAAAGCAAAATAGTATATTTGCCAACGCAAATTTTCAATAAAAGAACAGAATGAAAGCAGGAATTGTAGGGTTACCAAACGTAGGGAAATCAACGTTATTTAATTGTTTATCTAATGCAAAAGCGCAAAGTGCCAACTTTCCTTTTTGTACTATAGAACCTAATATAGGTGTTGTAAATGTACCAGATCCTAGAATTCAGGTTTTAGAAGGAATGGTAAATCCAGAAAGAGTAATGCCTGCAACTGTTGAGATTGTTGATATTGCCGGCTTGGTAAAAGGAGCAAGTAAAGGAGAAGGATTAGGAAACCAATTTTTAGCGAATATTCGTGAAACAGATGCAATTATTCATGTTTTACGTTGTTTCGATAACGACAATATTATTCATGTTGACGCTTCTGTAGATCCTATTAGAGATAAAGAAACGATTGATATTGAATTACAATTAAAAGATTTAGAAACTGTTCAGAAGCGTTTAGAGCGTGTAAAGAGAACCGCTAAAACTGGTAATAAAGAAGCACAAATAGAATTAGAAATTCTATTAAGAGTTGAAGAAACTTTATTAAAAGGAGTTTCAGTAAGAGCTATAGAGTTTTCAGAAAAAGACCAAGAAATTGTTCAAACATTACAGTTTATTACTGCAAAGCCAGTATTATATGTATGTAATGTTGATGAAGGAGCTGCTGTAAACGGTAACGATTATGTTACTAAAGTAAGAGAAGCTGTAAAAGATGAAAATGCTGAAGTAATTGTTTTAGCAGTTGGTACAGAAGCAGATATTACGGAGTTAGACGATTACGAAGAGCGCGAAATGTTTTTAGCTGATATGGGCTTAAAAGAAGCAGGAGCTTCTGTTTTAATTAGAGCAGCTTATAAATTATTAAACTTACAAACTTATTTTACCGTAGGAGTAAAAGAAGTAAGAGCTTGGACTATTAATGTAGGAGATACAGCACCACAAGCAGCCGGAGTAATTCACACCGATTTCGAAAAAGGTTTTATCCGTGCCGAAGTAACTAAATACGAAGATTATACTACTTTAGGTGGTGAGCAAAAAGTAAAAGAAGCAGGTAAATTAGGTATCGAAGGTAAAGAGTACATCGTGCAAGATGGTGATATTATGAATTTTAGATTTAACGTTTAAAATACTAGTTTGGGCGTTCGAGCGGGCTTTCATTATTCGCTTTTTTTATTGTATGCTCGATAATAATTTACGGAAAAGCAAATTCACTCGAATTGACAATAAAAAAGAGCTCAAACAAACCATTCAATCCTTAACGCAAAAAAACAAAATACACAAACGCTGTCGATTCATCTACAGCGTTTTTTTGTACCTTTCAAAATGTAAAAAACGAATTCGCATGCAATTAGAAAAATCAACGCTTCAATTTTTAAAAAACTTAAAAGAAAACAACAATCGCGATTGGTTTGCAGCACAAAAAGATGCTTTTAAAGAAGTACAAGACTATGCAAAAGGTTTTTACGCACAAATAAGAGAAGATTTAGAAAAACACGACGAAATAGATAAATTTAAGCTATTCAGAATTTATCGAGATGTTCGTTTTTCGAAAGATAAAACACCATATCAACCACATTTTGCTGGTTCTTTTTCTAGAAAAGGAAAACATTTACGTGGAGGTTATTACTTACGTATTCGTCCGGGAGAAAGTTTTTTAGCTGGCGGATTTTGGGAACCGAATAAAGAAGATTTATTGCGTATTCGAAAAGAAATAGAAATGGATGCCTCTGATTTTAGAGACATTTTAAAAGATCCGGAATTTATAAAGAATTTTGGAGCTAAATTCGAAGGAGCTGAATTGAAATCTGCACCAAGAGGATTCGATAAAAACCATCCAGATATCGATTTATTGCGAAAAAAAGGATTTATTGCAGTTCGTAATTTTACAGATCAAGAAGTGCTATCTAAAGAATTTTTATCCGAAGTAAATACCTCTTTTAAAGCTTTACGTCCTTTTTTTAACTTAATGAGCGATGTGTTAACTACAAATTTAAACGGAGAAAGCTTAATTTAAACGGCGCTTAACTTCTTTCCTTAAGTATAAATAAGTAACTAAAGTTGCTAATACATCAGCAATAGGAAAAGACATCCACACACCATTTATACCATAAAATTTAGGTAAAATATATACTAACGGAATTAAGAAAAAACCTTGTTTTAATAAAGTTAATAATAAAGCAGGTAAAGCTTTTCCGGCTGCTTGAAAATAAGCAGAACCTATTAATTGTATTGTAATTACAGGGGTTGCTAAAAATGTTATAATTAAAGCACTAGAAGTAAGGTTAATCAGATGAACATCATCAGTAAAAAGACTTACGAGTTCAGTAGGAAATACCATAATTAATATAAAAATAAGTGTAGCAATTGCCGTACCAAAAGTTATCGCAATTTTTATAGACTCTTTAACTCTTACCGTATTGTTAGCGCCATAGTTAAAACCAGCAATAGGTAAAAAACCTTGTGTTACACCTAATACAGGAAAGAGAGAAAACATCATTACTCGATTGATAATTCCATATACTGCAATTGATATTTCTCCGCCATATTTAAATAGCGTATAATTTAAAATAATTATTAAAACACTAATGGTTCCTTGTCTAATAATGGTAATTCCACCTAGAGCAATAATTTCTTTTAAAATTGAAAAATCAATAATAAAATACTTCGGAATAATTTTTAGCTCGGTGTTTTTAGATAAGAAGAACCATAATATAAATAAACCACTTACAGCATAAGAGAAAGAAGTGGCTAGTCCGGCACCATACATTCCCATATCCATAAATTTTATAAAAACAACATCTAAAAGAATATTTATAATAGCAGGGAAAATTAACGTAAGCATGGCATAATTAGGTTTTCCAACGGCTCTTACCACAGGATTTCCCATCATTGCAAAAGCTAAAAAAGGAACTCCCCAAAGAATAACATTAAAATACTCGGTAGCAGGAGTTAATATTTCTCCTTTAGCACCAAACAACTGCAAAAGCGAAAAGCCAAAAAAGATTCCTATAGCTACAAATAATACAGATAAGAAAACAGTTAAACTAATTTGATTTCCGAATACTTTAAAAGCTTTTGAGGTATCACCTTTACCTAATGCTCTTGAAATAATAGAACTACCACCAATACCAATTCCCATTCCGATAGATGAAATTAAAAAAGCAATTGGTAAAACAACCGTAATGGCAGCAATTGCCATAACACTAATCCAACGACCCACAAAAATAGTGTCGACAATCATATTTAACGACATTACTAAAATTCCTATAGAAGCAGGTAATGCTTGCTTTAAAAGAAGTTTACTAATCTTTTCGGTACCAAAGTTACTTGTAGTTTTATTCATCCTTAATTTTCAATCTTCGAAGATCAGCAATAAAATGGTATAGTAACAAAATTGAAGATATATTTAAGTAATAATTAACATCATTGCTGTAGTTTTGCAAAATGAATTTTTACGAAAAAAAATACATTGCGACTTCAAATGAAATAGATGAGTATAACCATGTTAATAATGTGGTGTATGTAAAGTGGATGCAAGAAGTATCTGCAGATCATTGGTCGTTGTTAATAAAAGAGATACCAAAACCAGATTATGTTTGGTTTGTAATTCGCCATGAGATTGATTACAAACAACAGGGTGTTTTAGGAGATGAAATTACTGTTAAAACGTGGGTTGGTGAAACAGCAGGAATAAAATCTGTTCGTCATTTCGAAATGCGAAGAGGGGAAACACTTTTAGTGAAGTCGCAAACCACATTTTGTTTGTTAGACGCAAAAACACAAAAACCAAAAAGAGTAACTAAAGAAGTAACAAACTTACTTTTAGGAAAAAAATAAAGCAATATCTTTGCATTTATAAATAAAGAGGATGACAACATTTACAGCATTAGGAATACGAAAAGAATATGTTCAGGGATTAAAGGAGTTAGGAATAACAACGCCTACTGAAGTACAAGAACAAGCAATACCTTATTTATTACAAAACGATGCTGATTTTATTGGGTTGGCACAAACAGGTACGGGTAAAACTGCTGCTTATGGTTTGCCTGCTTTACATAAGATAGACACATCAAAAGACACAATTCAGGCGTTAATATTATCGCCTACAAGAGAGTTGGTTCAACAAATAAAAAAACAATTATTTAAGTTTACAAAATATGTAGATGATAAGATTTTTATAGAAGCTGTTTATGGTGGAGAAAAAATTGACCGTCAGATTAATAATCTAAAAAGAACTACCCATGTAGTAGTCGCAACTCCAGGTCGTTTAATTGATTTGATAGAAAGAGGTGAAGTAGATCTAAAAGACATAAACACCTTGGTACTTGATGAAGCTGATGAAATGTTAAGTATGGGGTTTAAATTAGATATAAATCGTATTTTAAAATATACTTCAGGTACAAGAAAAACATGGTTGTTCTCGGCAACAATGCCAGATGAAATAAGAAATATTATTAAAAAATATATGGATGCTTCAGCAAAACAGGTTGAAGTAAATAAAAACTCATTGGTAAACGCAAACATTACGCATCAGTTTGTGCAAACTACAATTCCAGAAAAAGTAGATGTAATTGTTAAGTTTTTAGAAAAAAGACATGCTGAAAGGGGAATTATCTTTGCTAGAACAAAAGCAGGAGCTCAAAAATTAACGAAAGAGTTAAAAGAAGAAGGTTTTTCTGTTGAAGCTTTAGAAGGTGATATGCAGCAAAGAGATCGTGAAAAAGTAATGCGCGCTTTTAAAAATGAAAGTCTTCAAATTTTAGTATCAACAGATGTTGCCGCAAGAGGGATTGATGTACATAATTTAGGATTTGTTGTACATCATCAATTACCAGAACAAATTGAATATTACACACACAGAAGTGGTAGAACTGCAAGAGCAGGTAAAAAAGGAGTTTCTTTAGTATTGATTCTTAATAATGAAAGAAATAATATAAAAGAAGTAGAAAGAACTTTACAAATAAGAATCTCTGAAATAAAGATATAAGTGGATATTATTTACGCTCTTGATATAGCGGGTACATTCGTTAATGATATATAAGGTAAGTACTTTTGAAATTAGTAAAGTTGTTTTAATTTTATTAATTAGATTTGTTATTGTTTTAATAGTCTTTCAAAAAGTTTTTAATATCACAATATGTTTGAAACCCTTTTAAACCTTGATAGTTTAACTACCACAGCAGATTATGTAGGTACATTTGCATTTGCGATAAGTGGCTCACTAGTTGCAATGAAAAAAAACTTTGATCTATTCGGAGTTATTATCATTGCATTTGTTACCGCAGTAGGTGGTGGTATGATGCGAGATGTTTTAATTAATGCACATCCAATAAACTGGATTGGTGATATTAATTATATCTGGACGATTTTAATAGCTGTAGCTGTTACATTTCTTTTTAGAAGTAAAATAGCACCGCTAAGAAAAACCATGTTTCTATTCGATACTATTGGTATTAGTGTATTTACATTATTAGGATTAGAGAAAGGATTAGCTTACGATTTACACCCATTTATTGCATTGGTTATGGGAATGGTTTCTGCTGTTTTTGGTGGAGTCCTTAGAGATGTACTTACCCGAAAAGTACCGTTAATTTTTAAAAAAGAAATATATGCTTCTGCTTGTTTAGCAGGCGGCGTGGTATATCTAATTTTAATGAATTTTAATGTAAATAAAAACCTTCATTTTATAATTCCAGCTATTGTTATTTTTATAATAAGAACAATTGCTGTAAAATATGAATTAGAGTTACCAAAGGTGAAAGATGATGTTTATGGTAAGTAAATAATAGTATTGATATGAGTAAATTAGTTTTTGAAAATTTAGCAGTATTACACAGTTTAGAAGGTAAATCTTTGCCAGTGGGAGCTTGGTTTAAGGTTACCCAACAAATGATTAATGATTTTGCCAATGCTACTTTAGATAAACAATGGATTCATATTGATGAAGAAAAAGCGGCTAAATACTCACCAACAGGAACTACAATAGCTCACGGATTTATGTCTGTTGCTATGTTGTCGGAGTTGATATCAGATTTAATTGTAATTAAAAGCGTTAAAATGGGCTTAAATTACGGATTAAATAAAGTGCGTTTTCCAAATTTTGTGCCTGTAAATAGTGAATTACGATTGGTAAGTTCTTTAAAAGAAATAGAAGACTTTCCTAACGGAAAAAAATTAATATTCAATTGTTTAATAGAGATAAAAGGGCAAGAAAAACCAGCTTGTGTAGCTGAATTTATTTTTGTTTTGATAGAATAAAAAAGCTATCTAAAATAAGACAGCTTTAAAATATTTTAATACTTATGAAAGCCAGCCTTTAGCTTCACAATTTTTACTGTACCAAAGTATAAAAACAGCAAATACTATTACTATAATTGGCATTACATAAACACCAGCACCGTATACTTCAATAGCTCCACTTATAAAAACATTATATACCATCTGTATACTAATAGCTACTAAGGAAACCATAAATATAGGTTTCGCAATTTTTTTACGAAATAATAGAAATACACTTCCAAGAAAACCAGTGAAAACAGCTATTGAGAAAGCAGCCATTGCCCAAGAAGGAGTGTTTTGCGCCATTTCTAATAATTTTTCATCAGGATACATTGCTTTAAAAGTATCTGTATTATAGGCTTGTTGTAGGTATTGATTAACACCCATTCCATTCCATAGTAATGAAATAACACCAATTACCCAAAATAAAGTATTGGGTTGGTTAGAATTTGTCATAAGATTGAAGTTTTAGTTAGTTGCACCTAAAATAAGTATAAACAACTATAAATAAAAATTTATAAGATATGAGCGTGTTGTTGTTTTGATTTCAATATAAAGTGAGTAAAATTTTTATTTAATAAGTAAAAAAAGAAAATTTTTAAAAAAGAGTTAAAGTAAAGTTTTGGTGTAACGATTTAAGAATAGTATCGTCATATAAGAGTAATTATAAAACGAATAGTTTTGTAATTCGTTAGTTTTTAATAGTTGATTGAAAAAGGCTCGTGATTTAAAAATCACGAGCCTTTTGAATTTTATGAAAAGCATCATTCCGTAATAAAATAAGAATACTACTAAAATATTATTTTCTAACTAATTGAGCCATGTAAAATCCGTCAAAACCAAATTTATGAGCCAATACTTTATTGTCTTTTACAAGTGAAAAATCTTTACCATCTTCAGAAGCTAAAAATATTTTTACTTGATCTTGATTTTCAGAAGGTAATACAGAACAAGTAGCATATACTAATTTACCACCAGGTTTTACCATTCTGGAGTATCGTTGTAAAACATCTTGCTGAATTTCTTTAATATTATCTATAAATTCAGGTTGTAGCTTCCATTTACTATCAGGGTTTCTACGCAATACACCTAAACCAGAACAAGGCGCATCAATTAAAACTCTATCTGCTTTACCATATAGTTTTTTAATTACTTTGGTAGAATCGATTACTTTTAAATCGATATTACTAACACCGTTTCTACGTGCTCTAACTTTTAATTTTTTCAATTTACTTTCGTAAATATCCATCGCTACAATTTGCCCTTTGTTTTTCATTAAAGCAGCTAAATGCAATGTTTTTCCACCCGCACCCGCACATGTATCAATTACTTTCATACCTGGCTCAACATCTAAATAAGCAGCTACTAATTGAGACGAAGCATCTTGTACTTCAAAGAAACCTTTATGAAAAGCTTCCGTTTTAAAAACATTGGCACGTTCTACTAAACGTAAAGCATCATCACAACCATCAATAAATTCGGTTTCAATACCTTCTTGTTTTAAATCGTTTTGTAAGTGTTCTTTAGTTACGTTTAAAGTGTTTGTACGTAAAATAACGTCAGCTCGTTTGTTTAAAGCTGCAATTTCTTTTGTCCAAATATCTTCACCTAATTCTTTAACACCTAATTCATCTATCCAATCAGGAATAGACTCTCTGTATTTTCTAGTTTGTGAAAGCTCATCAAACTTACCTTTAATTCTTCTTGTAGGGGTTTCTTCAATTTGGTTCCAATCTGGTAATTTAATACCTCTTAATACACACCAAACTACTAGTAAACGCCATAAATCGGGTCTAGAATATGGAGTTTTTACATCGGCAATTTCACCGTATAAACGTTTCCAACGTACAATATCGTAAATAGTTTCAGCAACAAATTTTCTATCTCGTGCGCCCCATCTTTTATCTCTTTTCAATGCCTTCTCAACAGCTTTGTCTGCATATACGTCGTCGTTAAAAACGTCGCGTAAACTATCAATCACTGCATAAACTAAATTTCTATGTAATCTCATTTGGTGAATTTAAGAGTGCAAAGATAGTTGATTTTAATGTCTTTTTGTATTTTCGTATTTAATGAATTTAAATCATCCTGTAACATACATAAAAGGCGTAAGTGTAGCCCGAGCAGAATTGTTGTATACCGAGTTAGGTGTAAGAACGTGCAATGACTTATTGTACCTTTTTCCGTTTCGTTATATTGATAAAACGCAGTTTTATACCATAAATGAATTGTCGCAAAATACTGCTGAGGTTCAGGTGGTTGGTAGGATAACGAGCATTAAAGAAGTGCAACAAAAAAGAGGCAGTAGGTTAGTGGCAACATTTTCTGATGCTACGGGTTCGATAGATTTAGTTTGGTTTAAAGGCGCAAAATGGATAAAGGATAGTTTAAAAACGGATGTTCCTTATGTGATTTACGGAAAATTAAATTGGTATAATAATATTGCAAACATGCCGCATCCAGAAATGGAAACGGTAAAAGAGTATAAAAGTAAGTTGCAAACTTCTATGCAGCCTGTATATCCATCCACAGAGAAATTAAGTAATAAAGGAATTAGTAATAAAATTTTAAGAGGTTTTATTCAGAATTTATTTCAGCAAGCATTCGGACAAATAGAAGAGTCGTTACCAACGTATTTAATTGATGAAAATCAGTTGTTAGGAAAAAAAGATTCTTTGTTAAATATCCACTTTCCTAAAAGTCAAGAATTATTAGCAAAGGCTGAATATCGCTTAAAGTTTGAAGAATTATTTTTTATTCAATTACAGTTATTGCAAAAAAAACTCATCCGAAAATCAAAAATCAAAGGCTATGTTTTTGAGAAAGTAGGAGAACAATTTACTAATTTTTATAAAAATAATTTACCTTTTGAATTAACCAATGCTCAGAAAAGAGTTTTAAAAGAAATAAGAAAAGATATTGGTTCTGGTGCGCACATGAATCGTTTGTTGCAAGGTGATGTTGGTTCTGGTAAAACAATTGTAGCTTTATTAAGTATGTTAATTGCAATTGATAACGGTTATCAAGCAACAATAATGGCCCCGACCGAAATTTTGGCAACGCAGCATTATCACGGAATTGTAGAGCTGTTAGAAGGAACAGCGATAAAAGTTGAATTACTTACAGGATCTAGTAAAATAAAAAAGCGTCGTGAAATTCACACTGGTTTAGAAAACGGATCTGTGCATATTTTAATCGGAACGCATGCCATTTTAGAAGATAAAGTACAGTTTAAGAATTTAGGAATTTCAATTATTGATGAGCAACATCGTTTTGGAGTAGCACAACGATCAAAATTATGGGAGAAAAATCCGGTAAAAGCGGTTTCCGAAGAAAAAGGCATAGTAGTTCGAGAAAAATATCAAGAAACACATCCTTCAGAGTATAAATTATTAAAAGAAATAGCATTAAAACGTAAAAATAAAACAACCAAAGAAGAAAGAACTTTGTGGGAGGCTTTAAGTGTTAAAAAACCCACTTTTAAATTCAGAAGATATTATATTATTGATGAGTTTATGGTCGATTTTATCTGTTTAGAAAAGAAGTTAATTGTAGAGGTTGATGGAAAATACCATGTTACGCCCGAACAGATAGAGGCAGCTAATTTAAGAACCACAATTTTAAATGAATTTGGGTATCAGATTATTCGATTAAGCGAAAAAGAAATTACAGAAGATTTAGAAAGCGTTATAGCAAAGCTAGAAACTAGCTTAAAAAACCTTTCTTCGGTAAGCGTTGATAAATCTGTGCCACCGCATGTATTGGTAATGACCGCAACACCAATTCCGAGAACATTGGCAATGTCGGTTTATGGAGATTTAGATATTTCGGTAATTGATGAATTACCTCCTGGTCGTAAAGAAATTAAAACCGTGCATCGTTATGACAGCAACCGTTTAAGTGTTTTTAAGTTTTTAAAGGATGAGATAAATAAAGGACGTCAAGCATATGTTGTGTATCCTTTAATTCAAGAATCTGAAGCGATGGATTATAAAGATTTAATGGATGGTTACGAGAGTATTGTTCGTGATTTTCCGTCCCCAAAATATCAAATTAGTATTGTGCATGGACAGATGAAGCCTGCGGATAAAGAATACGAAATGAATCGTTTTGTAAAAGGAGAAACTCAAATAATGGTTGCAACTACAGTAATTGAGGTTGGTGTAAATGTACCAAATGCATCTGTAATGGTTATTGAAAGCGCTGAACGTTTTGGATTGAGTCAATTACACCAGTTACGAGGTAGAGTAGGGCGTGGTGCAGAACAGAGTTATTGTATTTTATTATCGAGTTTTAAATTATCTTCTGATAGTAAAACGCGTTTGCAAACGATGGTTGAAACTACTGACGGATTTAAAATTGCAGAGGTAGATTTAAAACTCCGTGGTCCCGGTAATATTATGGGTACGCAACAAAGTGGCGTACTAAACCTTAAAATTGCAGATGTTGTAAAAGACGGAGCTATTTTGCACAAAGCACGACAAACAGCTATTCGGGTTTTAGAAGAAGATGCAACGATTACTAAACCCCAAAATGCTAGTTTATTAAAAGTATACAGTCAAATACAAAAAACAAGCGGACTTTGGAGTAATATTAGTTAGCGGTTTTCATATCTCAGATATTTCATTACAGTTTTTTTGAAAGTCTTTTACTTTTAAACACTCTTGTTAACCTACTACTTGTTGGGTATTGTCGGTGTTTTGTCATGTTATTAAAAATAAGCGCAGTAATAAATAATATTAAAGTACCTGTTAGTACAGGTGAGAAAACATAAAAATACCCTAAACTCTTTATTTTTTCTGTACCAATAACAGCGATAAGAGCTGTAGCACCACCAGGTGGATGTAAGGTTTTTGTAACCTGCATAATAACAATAGAACTCGCAACTACAAGTGGGGCTGTAATCCATATTATGTTCGGACAAAATTTAAATACAGTTACACCAATTAACGCTGAAATTACTTGACCACCAACAAAGTTACGTGGTTGGGCAAGCGGACTCTGTATAGCACCGAAAATAAGCACACTAGCAGCTCCAAATGAACCAATTAAAAGAATATTTTCTAGTCGAGGTAAATAAGAAGATTGAATAAAGGCTATTAACCCCAATTCCAAAAAAAGCACCGATAAAAGACCAAAATTGCTCTTTAAAGTCAATTAATGTTTCTTTATATATCTTGAAATTCTAGCATTTCTCTTTATTTTTTGACCTAACCTTTTTCTTTTTTTACTCACTTATATTTTAAATTGAAATTATTTTTGATACGCCTAACAACAGCTTTATATATTAAATAAAAGAGTTCTCTTTTAAAATTTATTCTTTAATTAAAGTATCTATAAAGTTCTCAAACTCATTTTTAAAATCAATATATTTTTGTCCAGTAGCAGGTCCATTAAAGCCAGTATGTATTTTACGTACTTTACCTTTTTCATCAATAAACACTGTTGTTGGATACGAAAGTATATGGTTTAACATCGGCAACTTTTCAGCAGCCTCTTGCTTATTAACACCTTTGTATTGAGCTAATAAAATAGGGTAGTTTATTTTTAATCGTTTTTTTAATCGATTAATCTTTTCGAAAGCTTTTTCAGATGTTTTATCTGTTTCAAACGCCAGCGCTACAAACTGAACGTTTAGGGTTGAATTATTTTTTAAATAATCTACATAATATTTAGTTTCATCTAGACAATTAGGACACCAGGTACCCATAATTTGCACTATAGTAACTTTATTTTTAAAACGTTCATCAGAATAAGAAACTAACTTACCAGATTCATCAGGGAAAGAGAAGTTAAAATTATCGTAACCTTTGTTTAAACTAGTGAGAGTATTTTCACTTGGTAATTTATAATTTGCATTCAGTTTTGCAGTAAAAGGTTCTTTCCAATGATTTCCAGAGTAAAAATTACCTGTTATGGTTGAGTCGGTTACTTTGGCTGTAAACAAGAAAGCATGTGCGCCATCAAAAGTAGATAGCTTTAAGGAATCACCATTTATGATACCTTCTAAATAGCGGTAATCACCAGTAGTTGTTCTAAAAGTACCAACGACTTTGTTTTTATTTTGAGTAAATATACCTTTTGCAATATAACGGTCTTCTTTTTTATTAGGACTAAAAACAGTTTGCCAGTTTCCTGTAATATTATATAATGGTTTTTTAGTTATTTTAAACCTTGATGTATTTTTGGCTGTAGCGTTAAATAAAACAGACCTGTTTAAAGTTGGCTTTACAAAATAACCTTTTAATGACTTGTCATTAGAAATTTTGGCAACAATATAACCTTCAAAAACAGGTGTTTGTATATAAATAGAATCATTTTTATAGGTAATTTCATCTACAATAATAACTTCATCAGCATTATATATTTCAATTAAACTACTAGATTTTACCTTAAATGTAAATGGAAGTTCTTGATTATCCTGTACTTTTAAGCTTGCTCTGTAAGTTGTTAATTCTAATAAGTTATTATGCTTTTTACAAGAAGCAAGACATAAAAGTAAAGTAGCAAAGGCGAATAATTTCATTTTAATAGTCATATAAAATGTATTTAATTTACTTTTTTTGATGGAAAAAAATATTTCAAAATAAGAATGTAATTTTTTATTTAATAAAACGTTATTCTGTTTAATTATAATCAAATATATTTATATCAAACTTTAAACTCTAATATTTATGAAAAAACTATTTTTTTTAGCAACATTTTTTGTTTCTGTTGCGTCGTATTCTCAAATTGAATTTATAGAAACCGCAAAAATTGAAATTGTTGGTAGGGTAGAATTCGTTTACCTAGAGAAAATAGGAGATGAAGCATATAATTTATTTTATAAAAATATAAATAATCCAATAAACGAGTATGTTTCATTTACATTTAAAAATGTAGATAATGATGCCGATAAGTTACATGGAATAATGATTAGAGGTTTTGAAGAGGCCTCAGGAAGTAAATACCAAATAAAAGCAAATGGTGATGTTGTTTACTTAAAGTATGAACGCCACGAAGGGGAAATTAAATTACAAATTGAGCAATATGTTAGTAGAGAGCCTGATGTTTTAACAGAATCTAGACTGTTAACATTAGAAGAAATTAACAGTTTATTTAAAAAATAACAAATTTTATATAAATAAAAAACCCGCTATAATAGCGGGTTTTTTATTTATATAAAACGAAAGTAATTTTTATTTTTTTACTTTATTTTTAAATTTATCAAACTTATTAGCTGTTTTCTTTGGCCAGCTATTGTTAGAGGTATCTACATCTGCTGTTTCAAAATCAGGATCTACAGTAATGTTTGTAATTTCTTTAGCTGAAGAAAACACTCTGTATACTTTAGCGTCATCGTTCATCCAAATTTGTGCAGGAAAAGTTTCACGTTTCTTAGTTCCATCAGCATATGTTAATTCAACTATAATTGGCATTGGTAAACCTCCTGGTTTTTCAAATTCAACTTGATACATAAATTTAGGAACTTCTTTTAACCTAGCTTTTTCATCGCTAGATAAAGTATTTAAGTGCTTTTCTAAAACTGAAGAATTAGCATCTTCTTTATTAGTTGTTAAAAACATTAATTCTCCTAATTTGTTAAAATACTGAGGGTATTTTTTAATTAAACCAGCTGTTCTTTCATTTGGTTTATCAGTTAAATACATTGGCTTAACTTCTTTAATACCTATATCAGTATAGTCAGTTGTATAAAACCATCCTCTCCAGAACCAGTCTAAATCCATTCCAGATGCATCTTCCATTGTTCTAAAGAAATCAGCAGGAGTAGGGTGTTTAAACATCCATCTTTTAGAGTAAGTTCTAAAAGCGTAGTCAAACAACTCAGGTCCCATAATAGTTTTACGTAACATATATAAACCAGCAGCAGGCTTTGAATATGCATTTGGTCCGAATTGTTTTACATAATCTCCTTGAGACATAATAGGAGAGATATTACTTTGATCTCCGCCCATATATCTTGTAATATCTTTTGCAGGGTTTGAAGCAAATAAAACAGGATCATATACGTCTTCAGCTAAAATTTCAACAAATGAATTTAAACCTTCATCCATCCAAGTCCACTGACGTTCGTCTGAGTTTACAATCATTGGAAAAAAGTTATGTCCAACTTCGTGAACAATAACACCAATCATTCCTTTTTTAGTTCTGTCTGAATAAGTTCCATCAGGATTCGGTCTACCAAAGTTGAAACAAATCATAGGATATTCCATTCCTTGTCTTTCTGAGTGCACAGAAACAGCTTTAGAATAAGGGTAATCGAACGTTAATTTAGAATATTCTATAAGTGTTGTAGCAACTGCTCTTGTAGAGTGCTCTTCCCATAAAGGATTTCCTTCTTTAGGATATAAAGAAACAGCCATTACCGTTTTACCATTAATATTGGTTGCCATAGCATCCCAAATATATTTTCTTGATGAAGCAAATGCATAATCACGTACACTGTTTGCTTTATAGTGCCAAGTTTTTGTTTTTGTAGCACGTCCTTTTTCAGTTACTTCAGCTTCAGCTTGTGTAACAATCATTACAGGGTTTTTATAAGATTTTCTAGCTTTTTCTAAACGGTTACGTTGTTCTTTTGTTAAAACATCTTTTTCGTTTTGTAACTCACCAGTAGCTTCCATAATATGATCTGCAGGTACTGTAATTTTAACATCGTAATCCCCAAACTCTAAAGCAAATTCAGAACGACCCCAAAACTGCATATTTTGCCACCCTTCAACATTATCATAAACGGCTAAACGTGGAAAAAACTGAGCAATTGTATAATTTTTGTTTCCATCAGGAAATGTTTCTAATCCAGAACGACCTCCGTCTGCATTAATATCGTTAATTAAATAGTTCCACTTTATTTTAAATTTAAATACATCACCAGAAGCCAAAGGTGTAGGTAAATTAATACGCATCATAGTACGATTAATTGTGTGAGGTAAATCTCTACCGTCTTCATATTTAACCGCTTCAATTTTGTATCCAAAATCTTTAGCTTCATCCATATTAGTACTTACAAACTGCTTTGGTGTTTGAAAATTACCAACTCCTTTAGATTGAGCTAACGGAGTTTTAGAGTCTGGAGCACGCATGTTTTGGTCTAACTGTACCCATAAATACTCTAAAGCATCTTTAGAATTGTTATGGTATGTAATTGTTTCGTTACCATAAATTCTATCATTTTGTTCGTCTAAACGAATGTCCATTACATAATCAACTTTTTGTTGTGTGTATTGGTGTCCAGGCGCTCCAGAAGCAGTTCTTTGGTCGTTTGGAGTTGCTAATACGTCTTTTAGTTGACGGAATTTGTTTTGATCGGTATGACCTTTTTGAGGCTCTTTTTTAGGAGTTTCTTGTGCAAATATTGATGCAGAAACAAAAAGAGCTGAAAGTAATAGCCCAGCGTATTTTCTCATTTTTTGTTTGATTGAGTTAAAAATATGCGGGAAGTTACTAAATTTTGATAAGTAGAAAACAGTGTTTGTTAAAATTTTAACAAACCTTTATGTAATTTAAGTATAAAAAAAACGGTACAAGATAAATGTACCGTTTTCAATTTTAATTATATTGATTTCAACCTTTTACTTTATTCTTAAATTTATCAAATTTAGTTGTTGTTTTCTTAGGCCAACTATTATTTGATGTATCTACATCTGCAGTTTCTAAATCAGGATCGATTGTAATATTTTGTATTTCTTTTGATGAAGAAAATACTTTTGTTACTTCTTTATCATTATACCTCCAAATTTGTGCAGGATATGTTTTCTTTTCTTTTGTTCCATCTTTATAAGTAAACTCAACAATAATCGGCATTACTAAACCACCAGGTTTATTATAAGTGATTTCGTAATGATATTTACTTTGTTTTTTAGAAAAACCTAAACCGTTAGAAGTGTCTTCAGTAAAATTAACAGAATCATCCTCATTTGTAGTTGTGAAAAATTTCTTAACTCCTTCTATACCAATATCAGTTACGTCAGTTGTGTAAAACCATCCTCTCCAGAACCAGTCTAAATCCATTGCCGAAGCATCTTCCATTGATCTAAAGAAGTCGGCAGGAGTAGGGTGTTTAAATTTCCATCTTTTAGAATAGGTTGCAAACGCGTGGTCAAATAATTCTTTACCCATAATGGTTTCTCTTAAAATCCATAAGGCAGTTGCAGGTTTACCGTAAGCGTTGTTACCAAAACTATAAACGTTATCCCCTTTAGACATAATTGGTGCAATTCTGGCTTGATCTCCGCTCATATACTTTACAATATTCTTAGGATAACCTCTTGTAATAGGAAAGTCTTTATCATAATCTAATTCTGCTAACATTTCCATGTAAGAGTTTAAACCTTCATCCATCCATGTCCATTGACGCTCATCAGAATTTACAATCATCGGAAAAAAGTTATGTCCAACTTCGTGAATTGTAACTTTTACCATTCTGTATTTTATTCTATCAGAATAACCTCCATCAGCAAGATCTGGTCTTCCTGGATTGAAACATATCTGCGGATATTCCATACCCATTTGTCCGTCAACAGAAATTGCTTTGTGATAAGGATAATCAAATGTATATCTAGAATATGTTTTTAACGTTTGTGCTACAGCTCTTGTAGAATGATCTCCGTATAACGGATTTGCTTCTTTAGAGTATAAAGATTCTGCCATTACTGTTTTACCATTAATATCAACAGCCATTGCATCGAAAATAAATTTTCTTGAAGTAGCAAAAGCATAATCTCTTACATTAGTAGCTTTAAATTTCCAAGTTTTTGTTTTTTTAGAACGTCCTTGTTCAATTTTTTCAGCTTCTTTTTGAGTTCTAATAATAACAGGCTTGTCGAAAGTTTTTCTAGCTGTTTCAATTCTTTTTAATTCCGTTTTAGAAAAAACTTCTTTTTTGTTTTGTAATACTCCTGTTGCACCTAACATATGGTCGGCAGGAACAGTAATATTTACATTAAAATCTCCAAATTCTAAAGCAAATTCACTTCTTCCCCAAAACTGATCGTTTTGCCAACCTTCAACATTATCATACACACATAATCTTGGGTAAAATTGTGCAATTACATAATTGTTGTTATTGTCTTCAGGAAAATGTTCATAACCAGATCTTCCTCCTTGAGTTCTGTGGTTATTGATATTGTACCACCAGTTTATGTTAAACTTAAATGTTTTACCTGAGGCTAATGGTTGCGCTAAATTAATACGCATCATCGTTTGGTTAATGGTGTGCGATAACTTGGTTCCGTCTGCATTGGTAACGCTTGTAATTTTAAATCCACCATCAAAAGCCTTTTCAGGAAAAGCTCTGTCGTAAAAACGTTTAGGAAGTTTTTTACGAATTTTAGTTGGAGCAATATCTGGCGTTTTAGAATCTGCTGCACGCATGTTTTGATCTAACTGCACCCATAAATAAGTTAATTCATCGGTAGAATTATTATGGTATGTAATTGTTTCATTACCGGTAATACTTTGTTTATCGTCATTTAAAACGATATCCATCGTATAGTCAACTTTTTGCTGTGTATATTTTACACCAGGAGCTCCTGAAGCTGTACGTTGACTATTTGGCGTTGGTAATTCTTCTTTTAATTGTCTGAATTTGTTTTGATTCGTATGTCCTTCTTTAGTAATTTGCTGAGCAAAAGCGGTAGCTGCTACAAAAAAAATAGAGAAAACGAATAAAATATTTTTTTTCATTCTGTTATGTAAATTATTTAATAGTTTTTAAAAGTAATAATTAGTAATTGGTATTGTTAAAGAATGTTAAAATTTTAACAAACCTTTATCATTTTTTTTATCTAAAAATAAACTCTTTCGCTCCTTTTTTATGGAAGTTTTAATTAAGTTTTGTTGCTCAGGAAAATGATTTATTAATACATCGTTTTGTATTTCGATGGTTTTTATATTGGTAATATTTTCAATCTCTAAATAAAAATAAACAATATCACCATCGTATTCTTTACCAATAAAACGATAGGTTACATTAGTGTCGTTTATTTTAACTTTAAAATGTTTTTGTAAATAATTAAAGAAAAGTTCATCAACTTTTTTTAATTCATCTTTTGTAGTTAATTGTAAATCTACGTTGTAGTCTTTATTAATGGCATTTTCTATATCATCAATAAACACATTCATAATCATTTGAACAGATTGTGTTTTTTCTTTGTATTCAATTTCTGTTAAAGAAATATAGTATTTGTGAACACTAAAAGAGAGTAGTGGAAGGACAAATAATAGTATAAATATTTTTTTCATAATTCTTAAAGACCAATTATTGCGCCAAATTACTAATTATAATCGTTTGAATGTAGTTTTTTAAAGGCTTCGGATTTCTTTTTTAAAAGCAGAATCATATTTATGTCACCTGAATTATAAATCTGATTAAAATCTTCATCCGCAGTACAAAAATAAATAAACTTATAGATGTCTGATTCTTTGATGTTATACTCTTTTACAATGTGTTTAGAATACGTGTTTTTTAATTTTTTTACTTTTACTTCTAAACTTTCAATAGTTTTAAGTTTTCGGAGTTTAGTTATCCTTCCGGAAATACTATTAAGAATATAATCTAAAGAAACAGAAGTTAAGCCTATCGGATGACTTCCTCCCATTGCTGTATGCAATTTTCTTTCGGCAGGCGTCATTATTCTAGAACCAGCATAAGGCAGCTTTAATGTTTTGGCACTTATTTCTTTTGTAGATGTAATGTTTTTACTGTCTGAACTTAAATACCCTAAAAGATTATTTTTTTTTAAGGCAACTTCATCTAACTCGTACAATGTTTTTTCTAATTCAAAACTGTTTTTTTGTATTCCGAAATGCTTAATTTTCACAATAAAAACGGCTGTTTTATAACCAATAAATGATATTTGTAAAGAATCGTTGACTTTTGCTAAAACCCTAAACTCGCCATTTTCATTGGTAAAAGTTCCTTGTTTTGTATGTAAGTTAACAACATGCGCATTATAAACACCGCCAATCTTATCCTTTACATCAGCATATAAGAACTTTCGATTTTCTTGAGATTGAACCTTTAAAAAAGAAATTAATAAAATAAGAAAGACTAACCGTTTGTTCATTCGGGTGAATTTATAATTTTTAAATAGCTTCTACTTTCTTGTCGTATTATTTTTAACATTTCTAAGACTTTTCCATCTTTATATAGTCCTTCTATATTTAATGAATTACAGTATTCTAAAAAATGATGATATTTCTCTTTCGGAATTTTTAATTCTTTGAAAAAGAATTTTTCACCAAACTGAGAGATTAACATTTTAGGGAAATTCTCTTTAAATTTAATTTCTTTTCGAACTCTTCTTTTTTCTGCGGCATAAGCATCAGGACCAGAACTAAAACCACCGCCTACACCGGCAAATTTTGCTGTAGGATCTGTCTGTTTTTGCATGTTTGGCGCTTTAGAACGGTCTATAGCATCAACAGTATTAATAACAGTTTGTTCAAAGTCGATCATAGAAAAATCTAGAGCAGTTTTAGACTTGTCTTTTCCAATATCTTTAGGTGTTTTTTTTGCGTCAACACCTAATGAGCCTATTAAATCATGTTTTTTTAATATAATTTCATCGAGCTCAAGAACCTCTTTTTCTAAAATAATAGCATTCTTAAATAAGCCGAAATTTTTAATTTTCACCTTAAAAAAGGTTGTTTTATAGCCAACAAACGATATTTGTAAGGAATCATTAACTCTTGCTAAGATTCTAAACTCACCTTCTTCGTTAGAATAGGTTCCTTGGTTTGTTTTTAGGTTAATTATATGTGCGTTAGATACTGCTCCGATTTTATCTTTTATCGTAGCATATAAAAATTTTCGGTTTTCTTGTGCAAAGATTTTAAAAGAAACAGTTAAAAAAAATAAAAGCAAGAGTAGTTGTTTTTTCATAGACTTATTTTTGAGTAACCCGAGTGTTTTCTTTATACAAAAGATACGGAGAGTTTTTACTATTATCCAATAAAACAGTGGTAAGTTCTAAAAATTTATCTTTTTTATATAAGTTAATAATACCTTTAGTGATACAAAATTCTAAAAATGGATTGATGTTTTCTTTTGTTATTTTCAGCTGATAAATAAAGAAGCCATCGGTAAAATGCTTTCTTATTTTAAGGATATTTTTATCTTCTATCTTTAATTTTTTTAAAACCTTTTTTTGTTTTGTATTCCCGTTTAAAGCATTTACTAGGCCACCTAAACTAACAGAAAAACCTGAGTTAATAACTACTGTTTTTTCATCTTTAATCTGTTGGTTTTTAGCGTACGGTAATTTTAATGTTTGAGCATTAACAATGGGGCCTTTGTATATTAATATGTCTTTATCAACCTCAAAAATGCCTCTCTTTTTTTTAAGAACAATTTCGTCTAGCATATAAGTTTTACTATCTAAATGAATATTGATCTGTTTCGATTTTAAATCACCCTCTGAAATAACATGTTCTTTATATTCGAAGTTTACGTGAGAAATTATTAAAACATCACCTTTTGCAGCAAGAATTTCAAAACGACCTTTTTTATCAGAAACCGAACCGATATCTAATTTCGGATTAATAATATGTACATCTTCCACAGCTAAACTATCTAAATAAATGGTTCCGGAAACAATTTTAGCATTGTTTTGAGCAACGATAATTAGTGATGTTAAGCAGCATATAAAAAATAAAACCTTTCTCATTTTACAAAGAAACTACCTACTTGTCTTAAAAATGTTTTAAAAGGATGGTAAATTTTTGTTAATTTGAGGTATGAAACAACTTATTATAGCTAGTACATCAACGATTCACGGAAGCGGATATTTAGAATATATATTACCAACGCTTGCTACTTTTTTTAAAGAAGCGAATACTATTTTATTTATTCCTTATGCAAGGCCTGGCGGAATAAGTTACAACGAGTATACTGCTATTGCTAAAACAGCTTTTGCTAAGATTGATAAAAAAGTAAAAGGTATTCATGAGTTTGAAAATCCGAAGGAAGCATTGAAACAAGCGGACGGAATTTTTACAGGTGGAGGAAATACATTTGAATTGGTAAATCAATTGTATAAAAACGATGTAATAACCGTTTTAAAAGAAGTTGTAGAGAACGGAACACCTTATTTAGGAACCAGTGCCGGAAGTAATATTTGTGGAGTAACGATGATGAATACCAATGATATGCCAATTGTATATCCGCCTAGTTTTAAAACGTTGGGGTTTATTCCGTTTAATATAAACGCACATTATTTAGATCCTATTGTAGGTTCTACACATATGGGGGAAACTCGTGAAACGAGAATAAAAGAATATCATGTGTTTAACAAAACATCGGTTTTAGGATTGCGCGAAGGAAGCTGGTTAGAAGTAAACGGAGATTCAATTGTTTTAAAAGGTAGTTTACCTGCACGTTTATTTCAAAAAGATACAGCAGCTATTGAATTGGCAACAAATAAAAAAATAATGCTAAAGTTCTAATAAAAAACTCCAAACATTTGTTTGGAGTTTTTTATTTTTATGAATCATTTCTTTTACAAGCGAGTAACGTGTTTTTTAATAGCATTGCTATGGTCATTGGACCTACACCGCCAGGAACTGGCGTTATAAATGCTGACTTTTCTGATACTTCATTAAAAGCAACATCACCAACTAAACGAAAACCTCGTTTTTTAGATGAGTCGGCAACACGGGTAATTCCAACATCAATAACAGTAACATTATCTTTAACCATATCGGCTTTTAAAAACTCAGGAATGCCTATCGCAGCAATAATAATATCAGCTTTTAAAGTAATTTCTTTTAAGTTTTTGGTTCTACTATGTGTTAAAGTAACTGTTGCGTTTCCTACTTTTCTTTTTTGAGCCAATAAAATACTCATTGGGCTACCTACAATATGGCTACGACCAATAACAACTACATTTTTTCCGCTAGTTTCAACATTATAACGATCTAATAACTCTAAGATACCAAACGGCGTCGCAGAGATAAATGTAGGTAAGTTTAAGGCCATTTTACCAACATTTGTTGGATGAAACCCGTCTACATCTTTATCAGGGTTTATAGCCATTAATATTTTTTGCTCATCAATATGATCGGGTAGAGGTAGTTGTACAATAAAACCATCGATATCATTATCGATATTTAAAATGGCAATTTCATTTAACAATTCTTCTTCAGTTGTTTCTTTAGGGAGTCTAATTAAAGAAGATTCAAAACCTACACGATCACATGCTTTTACCTTTGCGTTAACGTAGGTTAAACTTGCGCCATCGCTGCCAACAATAATAGCTGCTAAATGAGGTGTTTTTTTATCTTGATTTTTTAAATCTAATACATCAAGAGCAATTTCTTCTTTAATATCTGCGGATGTTTTTTTACCGTCTAGTAAAATCATTGTGTTGTTGTGTTGTTGTGTTGTGATTGTTGTTAGTACCTGTATGTAAAAAAAAAGAGAAGCCACAGCTTCTCTTTTTTTTATTTTATTCCTTTCATCATTTGCATCATTTTTTTTCCACCACCACCTTGCATCATTTTCATCATTTTACTCATTTGATTAAATTGCTTCATCAATTGGTTTATTTCCTGAACAGAGGTACCAGAACCTTTTGCTATTCTTTTCTTACGACTTGCGTTTATGGAAGTAGGCGTACTTCTTTCTAGCGGAGTCATAGATTGTATAATGGCTTCGATACCTGTAAAGGCATCATCTTCAATTTCAACATCTTTTAGAGCTTTTCCTGCACCAGGAATCATACCTACAAGATCTTTCATACTACCCATTTTTTTGATTTGTTGTATTTGACTTAAAAAGTCATCAAAACCAAACTGGTCTTTAGCAATCTTCTTTTGTAATTTTCTAGCTTCATCTTCATCATATTGTTCTTGAGCACGCTCTACTAAAGAGATAACATCTCCCATGCCCAAAATACGATCTGCCATACGATCTGGATAGAATACATCAATTGCATCCATCTTTTCACCAGTACCAATAAACTTAATAGGTTTGTTTACTACCGATTTTATCGATAAAGCAGCTCCACCACGTGTATCACCATCTAATTTGGTTAATACAACACCGTCGAAATTTAAAATATCATTAAAGGCTTTTGCGGTATTTACAGCATCTTGCCCCGTCATAGCATCTACAACAAATAATGTTTCTTGCGGATTAACAGCTTTGTGAATGTCAGAAATTTCATTCATCATTTCTTTATCAACAGCTAAACGACCGGCAGTATCAATAATAACTACATTCTTACCGTTTGCTTTTGCATGCTTAATAGCATTTAAAGAAATTTCAACAGGATTTTTATTTTCTACTTCAGCATATACATCAACGCCAATTTGTTCTCCAACAACTTGTAACTGATTAATAGCGGCAGGACGATAAACATCACAACCTACTAATAACACTTCTTTAGATTTTTTAGTTTTTAAGAAATTAGCCAATTTACCAGAAAAGGTAGTTTTACCAGATCCTTGTAAACCAGACATTAAAATTACGCTAAGAGAACCGCCTAAGTTAACACCAACAGTATCTCCTCCCATTAATTCAGTAAGTTCGTCTTTAACTAACTTAATCATTAATTGACCTGGGTTTAACGTTGTTAATACGTCTTGACCTAAGGCTTTTTGCTGTACTCTTTTAGTAAAATCTTTCGCTATCTTAAAGTTAACATCGGCGTCTAATAAAGCTCTACGAACTTCTTTTAGCGTTTCTGCAACATTAACTTCAGTAATTTTTCCGTGTCCTTTAAGCGTGTGTAACGCTTTATCTAACTTTTCACTTAAATTATTAAACATGTATCGGCTTCATTTTTAGAGGCACAAATATAGTAATTAGACTTTAGATGTTAGACTTTAGATGCTAGATTTTTAGTCTTTTTTAAAGAAAAATAATTGATAAATAAAATTAATAAAATGTGTATTCTGATAAAATATTGCCAATTCGAGTGAATTTTATGATTTATACAAATAAAATTTGTAC
Organism: Tenacibaculum sp. SM2510; assembly: GCF_057002845.1. Classification (NCBI taxonomy): domain Bacteria; kingdom Pseudomonadati; phylum Bacteroidota; class Flavobacteriia; order Flavobacteriales; family Flavobacteriaceae; genus Tenacibaculum; species Tenacibaculum sp. SM2510. Next base: position 560,319 of record NZ_CP192703.1, on the reverse strand, counting down.
GGAAAATTAAAGTTATAGCTTCTAAGTATTAGTTCTCAATACGATTTTTCATCAAAAATTATTCTAACTGAACATTGCAATAGTCTCTTTAAATTCAAAAAGCAAAGTCGGGTAAAATTAAGTAGTATTTTAAGTCTGTATTTCTTTAAGAATTATAAAGATTGAATTTATTAATGCTTCTCTTTTAAAATAGCAGTGTGATGCTCGGTATGATATCCTGTCCACATAATAATTTCTCTAATAGGCATTTTACCCATCAGCGGATGTGGAAGAATTAAGTTGTTTAAATCCTTGTCTTTCCAACGCTTCGTTTTATGTTGTAGTTTTTTGTTTTGTATTTGAAGTGTAGCTAATAATTGGTTAAATTTAGCTTTGGAAGGTGTTTCTACAGCAATATTAAATTTCTTTGCTCTTTCTTGATTTTTAGAAAGTTTCTCTTGATAGCGCTTTGCAACTTCATCATAAGAACGAATTTCTCTATTTGCGTTACCGAATTTATATTTCAATAAAAATTTAGGATAACTTAACGCTTTGTTTACTTGTTTTATTGAATTTACTAAATGAACAATATGTTGTCCGGTAGTCCATTTATTTTCTGGCCCCTTTTTAAAAGAATCTTCTGGTTGTGTATGTATCCAATTAAATAATTGTTGATGTTTATCTTCTAATAAAGAAATTATAGCTTCTTTTTCCATTATGAGTAGTTTTGTGTAAGCCTAAATTTTGTGTAGGTATAAAAAGATTTATTTTTTATAAACCTTCTGTAAAATGTTTAATAAATTTTTCTTTGCTTATTTTTTAGTATTTACTCTTTAGCGTTGCCTTTTGCCTCAGATAAATATTTCTAATTAATAATTTACTTAAAAACACGATTTAACCAAAATAATAATACGAACTAAACCCATAAAAAAAGAGCTGATTATATCAGCTCTAATGTACTATTTTAAATTGAATTATTTTTTAGGGATAAAATTTAGCGCAGCGCCATTAATACAATGACGAATACCAGTTGTTTCTCTGGGGCCATCTTTAAAAGCATGCCCTAAATGACCGCCACAAGTATTACATTTTAATTCTGTGCGCGCATGACCTATTTTATAATCAACATCTAATTCAACATTCTTTTCTATGGCGCTATCAAAAGCAGGCCAACCAGAACGAGAATCATATTTGTTTTTAGATTTATACAAGGGTGTGTTGCAAGCGGCACAAACATATAATCCTTTTTTATAATTATTGTTTAATGGACTAGAGTTTTGGCGCTCTGTACCAGTCTCCCTAAGTACGTAATATTCCATTGGTGTTAAAGAATTTTTCCATTCTTTAGCTGTTTTTGAAACTTTGTATGTTTTCTTTTCTTGGGCAATTCCCGAGCAATTAACAAGTGTTATTAAAAATAAAACTATTAGAATTTTTTTCATAATTACTGAATAATAAAATCAACAATATCAGAAGTTACCTTTTTGTTACGAAGTATTTTAGTATGACCTAAACCTTTGGTGATTAAAAGTTTTCCTTCTTTTGTATTTTGACGAATATTTATAGCACAACTTACAGGAACATCGCCATCATTAGAATCATGAACTATTAAAACAGGAATATTTATATTTTTAGCAACAATACTAGATGAGTGAATGTCTATGTCTGTATTCCATTTTTTATCAAAAATATTTTTCATTTTAGAAGCAACAACCGACTTTACTTTTAGGTTTTTAGTAAAGTTTAAAATAACGTCAGAAATTTTATCAGCGGCACCAACAGTTACTAACTTTTTAATTTTAAAATTATCAGCCACACTGTTATATAAACACATGCCACCAAAAGAGTGCCCTACGGCAGCATCAAAAGGTCCAAAATGATTGTCTATTTCAGTAATGGTATCTAAAAATTCAGGCATTATTGTTGTTTTGCCTTCAGAATTACCGTGAGCAGGACCGTCAAAAGAAATAACCATATATCCTTTTTCTAAAAGTTTATCGGCAATCATAAACAATTGTGTACTTCTTCCTGCCCAGCCATGTACTAGTAAAACTTTCTTTTTAGAATATCCGTAAGATAATATTTCTACTTTTTTAGCAATAGCAGGTATGTTTATTGTTTTCTTCTGAGCACTTTGCAACATTACTTTTTCTCTTTTCGGAATAGTAAATTTTATAGGTGTACTAAACAATTTTATTCCAAATTTAGCTGTTAAGCTAGTTGAGAAAAACTGAGTAGTTTTTGCTACTAATATAATTGGTTTAGGAATAATTAAACTAGGAGGAAATAGTAGTGAATTTTTAAAATTCATGAAATTAATTTTTAAGATAAAGATAGAATTTGTAAGTTTAAACACACAAATTGTTTACTACTTTTGTGACAGTGTTTTTTAGGACCTCATGATAATCAAAATAAATTAAATAAAAAATAAATGAAAAGAAGTATAGCTTTAGCACTTGTTGGGATGTTTTTAATACAATGTAGCACAGTGCCTATTACAGGAAGAAAACGACTTAATTTTGTAAGCGATGCCCAAGTATTGCCTGCTAGTTTTGCACAGTATAAAGGTTTTTTAGCAGAAAATAAATTGTCTAAAGACGTATCTAAGGCAAACCAGATTAAAAGAGTTGGTAAAGATATTTCAGAAGCAGTAGACCGTTTCATGAGAGCAAACGGAATGAAATCTGAAGCTGATTCATATAAATGGGAGTTTAATTTAGTTGAAGATAAAACTGTAAATGCTTGGTGTTTACCAGGCGGTAAAGTTGTTTTTTATACCGGTATTTTACCAATTTGTGCAAACGAAGATGGTATTGCTGCAGTAATGGGGCACGAAGTAGCACACGCTTTTGCAAAACACGGTCAAGAACGTATGTCTACAGGACAGTTGCAGCAATTAGGAGGAGCAGCAGTTGCTTTAGGTACAAGAAATAGTGAAAATTCAGCTATTTTTAATGCTGCTTATGGTTTAGGAACTCAAGTAGGAGTAATGTTACCTTTTAGTAGAAGTCATGAAACTGAAGCAGATAAGTTGGGTTTAGTATTTATGCTAATGGCTGGTTACAATGGTGAAGAAGCTGCCGAGGTTTGGGTAAGAATGAGTGAAATGACAAAAGGACAAAAAGCTCCTGCGGAATTTATGAGTACACACCCATCTAATCAGACACGTATTAAAACATTAAGATCTTATTTACCAGAGGCAAAAAAATTAGCAGCAAAATTTAATGTGTCTTCAAAAAAATAATAGAGTAAATTATTTTATATTATATTGCAAACCGTTCATTTTTTATGAGCGGTTTTTTTATTATAAGATATAAGATACATGTATAAAAGAGGAGATAAGAAGTTAATTAATGCATGGGCATTTTATGATTGGGCAAACTCAGTTTATTCATTAGTAATAAGCACCGCTGTTTTTCCGTTGTATTATAGTGCAGTAACAAAAGGTAAAACTGTTCGTTTTTTAGGATTGGACTGGGAGCATCCAGATAGTTTGTATAGTTATGCATTGTCATTCTCTTTTTTGGTAGTAGCACTTATTTCTCCGATATTATCAGGAATTGCTGATTATACAGGAAGTAAGAAAAAATTCATGAAGTTTTTCTGTTGGATGGGAGGTCTATCTGTAATAGCTCTCTATTTTTTTGACGGAGTTGATACTGTATGGATTGGTATCTGGTTTACCATTTTAGCAAGTATTGGTTTTTGGGCAAGTTGGGTTTTTTACAATGCATATTTACCTGAAGTAGCTTTGCCAGAGCAACAAGATAGAGCAAGTGCAAAAGGTTTTATATACGGATATATTGGTTCAGTTATTTTATTGATAATAAACTTAGCAATGATTATGTTTCCAGAAACATTAGGAATCACCTCAGGTATGGCTTCTCGTCTTTCTTTTGTTATGGTGGGTATTTGGTGGATTGGTTTTGCACAAATAACCTTTCGTCGTTTACCTGGAGATATATATAATAAACAACCTGACAACGATTATATATGGAAAGGTTATAGAGAACTTCAAATTGTATTTAAAGAGGTCTTAAATTACCCTACATTAAAACGTTTTTTATTAGCTTTTTTCTTTTTAAGTATTGGTGTGCAAACCATCATTTTAATGGCAGCTATTTTTGGTTCTTCCGAGCTAGGCTTAGAATCTACCAATATGATTGCTACGATATTATTAGTACAAGTTGTAGCTATTTTCGGAGCATTAATTTTTTCTAGATTTTCAGATAAATACGGAAACTTTAAAGCCTTAAAACTTACGATTGTTATATGGATGTTTGTTTGCTTTTTTGCCTTTTCATTAGATAAATCTCAAGAAAATGTAGCACTATATTTTTACGGATTAGGAGGTATGTTAGGTTTAGTACAAGGAGCCATACAGTCGTTAACACGATCTACTTATTCTAAATTATTACCAGACACAGAAGACCACGCTACCTATTTTAGTTTTTATGATGTTACAGAAAAAATAGCAATCGTTCTTGGAACTACAGTTTACGGAGCGCTATATGCAATTACCGATTCTATGCAATGGTCAGTTTTGTGTTTGGCTATTTTCTTTTTAATTTCTTTTGTTATTTTAAGTACACTAAAGAAAACTAAATACGTAGCCTAATTTTAAAAAGGAGGAGGAGAAGTAAATTGTACTTCTTTTTTGCTAATAGGGTGTCTAAAACGTATACTTTCTGCATGTAAATGTAATCGGTTAGCTTTTAATCCATACAAATCATCACCTAAAATAGGTGTATTTAAACCTAAATGATGTGCTGCATGTACACGTAATTGGTGTGTGCGACCCGTAATAGGATAAAAATATACTTTAGTTTTGTTATCTATAACCTCAATGACTTCCCATTTAGTAATAGCAGATTTACCGTGTTTGTAACACACTAATTGTTTAGGCCTGTCATCTAAATCAACTCTTAACGGTAAGTTTATTTCACCTTCTTTTCTTTCTAAAACACCATCTAATAAAGCAACATAACGTTTTTTTATAGTTCTATTGATAAACTGTGCTTGTAAATTTTTATGAATTACTTCATTTTTAGCTATTAATAAAATTCCGGAAGTAGACATGTCTAAGCGATGAACAACTAATGGACCGCTAGTATTAGGGTATTGTTTTTTAATACGACTATATACAGAGTCTTTTACCTCTTTTCCTTTTATAGATAATAATTCGTTAGGCTTATTAATTACAAGAAAATACTCATCTTCAAATATAACTTGTATTTCTTTTTTTGCTTGAAGTTGTGCTAATAACGGATTCACACCAACAGTTAACCCTTGTAACATATGATGTAGAATTGGCTTACATTTACCTGTACATGCAGCATAGTAGTGTTGATGTTTTCGAACAGCTGTAGTCGATGGTTTCCCCCACCAAAATTCAGCCATGCAAATAGGAGTAAGGTCGTTTAAAAAAGCATATTGCAATAATTTAGGAGCACAACAATCACCTGCTCCAGTAGGAATATTTTGAGTTGAATTTTTAAAGATAGTTAACAAGTTTTCTTTTTCTTTTTTAGCATTTAAAAACGCATATTTTTTAAATATTTCTTGTTGCCCAGATGCCGAAAGTTCTTTTCGTTGTTGTTTTAATAAACCTATTTGTTGCTGAAAAACAGTGTATTTTTGTTCTAAAGGAATTATTTTCTCTTTTAAGTATACATCGTATTCACGTAAATAAAATTCCTCATTAATATTAAGTTGATTATCCTGTTTAGCTTGTTCTTTTCTATATTTTCTTCGCTTTTTAATTTTTGTTTTCTCTTCACTTAGAAGAGTTTCATTTATTGATAATTCTTTTAAATAAGTTTTTTTTATTTTTAAATAATCAATATTATTCTCTAATTTAAAAAGCTGCTTGTTAATTTGGTTATTTACCTCTTCGGTCTTTAAAAAAATACCATTTTTAATTAAAACATCGTATACAGGAGGTACAAATTTTTTATGCTGCGTCGTTGCTGCAATCTTCCCTGAAAAAGCGGCTAAATAGCCTAATTTTCCATTCTTATTTTTTACAACTAAAACACCAAACATTTTCCCTAAAGCATCTTTATTGTCGGGATTATCTATGCCAAAATTATGTATAAAATCAGTTTGAATTTTTAAATACTCTTGTAATTCTTTGGTGGCTATTTTAGCTAAAGAATGTGGAGTGTAGTTATGCGGGTAGTCAAATTTGTTAGGTAACAGTATTGTGCTTACCTCAGTAGTAAATGAAATAAATTTATCCATAATAAAAAGAAAAAGTGTTGCTTACACAACACTTTTTTTAAAGTTAACATCTATATATTTTATCGTATAAATCTTTATAAATTTCTTTGATAATTTTACGTTTCATTTTCATGGTAGGAGTAAGATGCCCTCCGTCTATAGACCATTCTTCAGGTGTTAATTCAAATCTTTTAATAGTTTCCCATTTTCCAAATTTAGAATTACACAATGTAACTTCCTCTTGAATACGTTCAATTACTTTAGGGTTGTTTATTAGATCAATATTTGTATCTAAATTAAGATTATGCCTTTTAGCCCATTCTCTTACAAAGGTAAAATTAGGTTGAATTAATGCAGCTGGCATTTTTTCTCCCTCACCAATAACCATAACTTGTTCTATAAAGCGAGATTGTTTTAATTCACCTTCTAATAATGGAGGAACGACATATTTACCACCAGATGTTTTAAACATTTCTTTAGTACGACCAGTAATTTTTAAGAAGCCATCTTTATCTAACTCTCCTTTATCACCTGTATAAAAATAACCATCTTTTATTACCTCTGCTGTTTTTTCAGCATCTTTATAATAACCTAACATTACATTAGGTCCTTTTACTAAAATCTCACCAGTTTCGGCAAATTTTAATTCTAATCCATCTATCAATTTACCCACTGTTCCTGCTCTAAATCCGCCATTTCTAACATCATTCACCGTAATTACAGGAGATGTTTCTGTAAGGCCATAGCCCTCCATAACAGGCATTCCTGCAGCTGAAAATATTCTTGTTAAACGTGGTTGTAATGCTGCAGAACCTGAAACCATTAATTTTAAATCACCTCCTAAAGCAGCTTGCCACTTAGAGAAAATTAATTTACGAGCAATGCTTAGTTGTTTTTCATACCACCAACCATTAGCTCCATATGGTTCGTATTTTAAACCTAAGTCTATTGCCCAAAAGAATAGTTTCTTTTTAATTCCTGTTAAGTCAGTTCCTTTGGCATAAATTTTATCGTAAATTTTTTCATACAGCCTAGGTACTGCTGTCATTACATGAGGTTTTATTTCTTGAGCGTTTTCACTTAACTTATCAATAGCTTCTGCAAAATATATAGAAACGCCACAATATTGATATAAATACAATATCATACGTTCAAAAATATGGCAAATAGGTAAGAAGCTTAAGCCTCGTTCTTGACCATACAAAAGAGGCACTCTTTTTTCGCTAGCTAATACATTAGATACAATGTTTCCATGAGAAAGCATTACACCTTTGGGTCTTCCTGTTGTACCAGAAGTATAAATTAAAGTAGCCAAACTATTAGAAGTTACAGCTTTTTTACGATCTTCAACTTCGTTTTGATTACTTTTGTCTTTACCTAACTCTAAAATTTCTTTCCAACTTTTTTCATTGGCAATATCATCAAAAGTAAAAACTTCTTTAAGCTTCGTGTTACCTTTTATTTGATTTAACTTATCTAAAACAACTTCATCAGAAACAAAACAATAAGTAGCTTCAGAATGGTTTAAAACATACTCATAATCTTCTTTAGATATTGTAGGATAAATAGGTACATTCTGCGCACCTGTTTGCAAGATACCGATATCACAAATATTCCATTCAGTACGGTTGTTTGTTGAAATTACTGCAACCTTGTCGTTAGGCTGTATACCTAAACGCAATAAACCTCTACTAATGGTATTTGCTTTATCAATATATTCATCGGTAGATATTGATTCCCATTTACCATTATATTTTGTTGTAAAAGCTTTTTCTAAATTATAAGTTTCTTGTTGATAATAAGGAAAATCAAAAAGACGGGTAATTTCAATCGACATAAAGTTCATTTTTTTGCGCCTTGCAAAATAGGAAAAATACCCCGATTGCACAAGTTTAACCTTAGCGGTTGATTTATTGTGAATTATATATTTTTTTATATAATTTTTTATATTTCTGTGAGATAATTTTTCGTCTCATTTTTAAAGTTGGGGTTAAATGACCTTCATTAACAGTCCATTCATCAGGTGTTATTTCAAAACATTTTATTTGTTCCCATTTACCAAATTTTTGATTGTAATAATCTATTTCTTTTTGAATTCGTTCAATCAGTTTTTGATTAGTTGATACATTATTAATTGTATAATTGTGCCTTTTAGCCCATTCGTTTACAAAATCGAAAGAAACTTGAATTAGAGCAGCGGGCATTTTTTCACTTTCACCAATTATCATAATTTGTTCGATGAAACGAGATTTTTTTAATTCATTTTCTAAAACAGCAGGAGCAATATATTTACCCCCCGAGGTTTTAAAAATTTCTTTTTTTCTATCTGTAATTTTTAAAAAACCGTCATGATCTATTTCACCGATGTCACCGGTATGTAAATACCCGTTTTTTATGGTTTCATTTGTTAGTTCTGGGTTTTTGTAATATCCCATCATTATATTTGGCCCTTTTACTAGAATTTCTCCATCATTAGCAATTTTAACTTCAACGTTTTTAATAGCTCTACCTACTGTGCCAATTTTAAAACCATTGTTACGCATGTCGGTAACAGAAATGGCAGGAGATGTCTCTGTCATTCCATAACCTTCAAAAACAGGAATGCCGGCTGCTGTAAAAATTTTTATTAAGCGTGGCTGCATTGGAGCACTTCCGGCAAGCATAAAATCTAATTTACCACCTAAAGCATCTTTCCATTTAGAGAAAATAAACTTTCTAGCTATTTTTAATTTAAATTCATACCAAATTCCGTTTTCTTTATATGGTTTATATTGCTCAGCTAATTGCAATGACCAATAAAATAATCGTTTTTTTATACCAGATAAATCACTTCCTTTATCAACGATTTTATCAAAAACTTTTTCTAGTAAACGGGGTACTACTGCCATAAAGTTAGGTTGTACTTCTTGTAGGTTTTCTCTGATTTTATCGATGCTTTCGGCAAAATAAATTTCAAAGCCCATGTATTGACAATAGTAAGAAGCTGCTCTTTCGAAAATATGGGAAATAGGAAGATAACTAATAGCCCTTTTTTTATATTCATGTAAATCTAGAGATTCGGCTACAGCAAAAATATTACTGACCACATTTTCATGCGAAAGCATCACTCCTTTAGGCGTGCCTGTTGTACCTGATGTATATATTATAGTAGCTAAATCTGTGGCTTTTACTAGCTCCTTTTTTTCTTCAACAAAAGGCTGATTTTCTTCACTTTTACCTAAGGATAAAAAAAAGGCCCAGCTATAATTTGTAGTGATATCTTCGAAAGTAAAAACTTTTTTAAGTTGTGTTTGATCTTGAATAGCAAGTACTTTTTCATATAAATCATTATCAGAAACAAAGCAATAAATACTGTCAGAATGATTTAAAACATAGGCATAGTCTTTTTCTGAAAAAGTTGGATAGAGAGGAACATTAATGGCTCCTATTTGTAATACACCAATATCTAAAACATGCCATTTTGGTTGATTTGATGAAGTAATAATAGCAATTTTATCTCCTGGCTTTATGCCTAAGTTTAATAAAGCGCTACTTACTTTATTAGCATTTTTAATATATTCTTTTGTTGATATGTTAACCCAAGCATTATTTTCTTTTGATACAAAACATTTTTCTTGTGGATACTTACTAAGTTGATAGTAAGGAAAATCAAAAAGACGTGTAACTTGTATTGGTTTATGCATATAAATTGGTTTGGCATAAATTTATAAAAAATAAGTTAAACAAACCGTTTTGAATTTTGTTCTACAACAAAAACAACGATTTGTTTAACCTAAATTAGGAGTTTAAATAATTTTTTAAATCCTGATAAGTACTCGTTTTAATAGCTTTTTTTTCTTTCTCTAAAACCGATTTAATTTGGTTTGGAATGCTTAATTTAATATTTAAAGTATCTTCAACTGTTTCTAAAAACTTAACAGGGTGCGCAGTTTCTAAGAATAAACATAATGTGTTAGAATTTTCTTTCAGATATTCTTTAGCACCTAGATAGCCAACTGCTCCATGAGGATCTGAAATATAGCCATTGTTTTTATAAATATTTTTCATTGCTTCCCGTGTTTCATCATCGGTAAAAGAGAATGAAGAAAAAACATTTTTTAAAGCATTGATATCATTATTAAATAACTCTTGAATACGAATAAAGTTACTTGGATTACCAACATCCATAGCATTTGAAATTGTTGCTTTAGATGGTTTCGGATTATATACACCGTTTGCTAAGTAATTAGGAACAGTATCGTTTGTATTAGTAGCAGCAATAAAATGTTTTATAGGGAGCCCTAATTTTTGAGCCATAATACCTGCACAAATATTACCGAAATTACCACTTGGTACTGAAAAAACGAGTTCTTTTTGCTGTTTGTATACTTGTTTATAAGCAATAAAAAAGTAAAACATTTGTGGTAACCAACGAGCAACATTAATAGAGTTTGCAGAGGTTAATACACGATTAATTTCAGTATCTAAAAAAGCAGTTTTCACCATTTCTTGGCAATCATCAAAAACACCATTAACTTCTAAAGCGGTTATATTACGGCCTAAAGTAGTTAATTGCTTTTCTTGAACATCACTTACTTTTCCACTAGGGTATAAGATAACAACATCAACACCTTTTACATCTAAAAAGCCATCAGCAACAGCGCCACCTGTATCACCAGATGTAGCAACTAACACAGTGATTTGATTGTTATTATTTCTATTAAAATAACCTAAACAACGAGCCATAAAACGAGCACCAACATCTTTAAAAGCCATGGTAGGACCATGAAAAAGTTCTAAGGTAGCTACATTTTCTTCAATAGAAACAACCGGAAAATCAAAAGCTAAAGTTTCACTTATAATTTGTTTCAATATTTCTGTAGGAATTTCATCTCCTATAAATTGTTTAATGGCTTTGTAAGCAATTTCTTCATTAGAGTAATCGCTTATATTTTCAATAAACGTTTTTGGTAAAGGTGTAATTTTTTCAGGAAAGTATAAACCTCTGTCTGGAGCTAATCCGTTAACAACAGCTTCTTGAAAGCTAACTTTTGGTGATTTTTTATTAAGACTGTAATAGTTCATATCGTTAGTTTTGTGCTAGAATTTTAATTCCTTCCGTGTTAATTTTTGATGTAATAATTGAAAAGTCAATCGATTTATCTGAGTATGATTTTTTCATTGCGTCATATACTTTTTGAGTATTTTCATCTCCTTTGCATAAAGCAAAAATTGTGGGTCCAGAACCTGAAATTCCAGCGCCTAAAGCCCCTGATTTTATGGCTTTGCTTTTAACCAAATCGAAATGAGGAATTAAATGTTTACGCATAGGTTCTACAATAATATCTGTTAATGAATTTGATATTAAATTATAATCACTAGAATGTAAACCGCTAATCAATCCACCAACATTTGCCCATTGTGTAACTGCGTTTTTCAATGATACTTCTTTTGGCAAAACATTGCGAGCATCTTTTGTTTTTACTTCAATTTCTGGATGTAAACAGACCAATCTTAATTCTTCTGGAACAGGAATTTTGATAATATCTAAAGGATTGTAACTTCTAACTAAAACAAATCCACCATAAATACAAGCAGAAACATTATCAGCAATTGGAGTTCCACAAGTTGCTTCTTCACCTAACATAGCAAATTGAGTAAGTTCTAATTGTGTGAAAATATTCCCTAATAATTGATTTACTCCAAAAGCCGCACCAGCAGCACTTGCAGCGCTACTTCCTAATCCGCTACCTGGTTTATAACCTTTATGAATTGTGATAGCTATTCCGAAATCTACTGGATGTTTTTTAAGCATTGCTAACGCAACAACACCAACAGCATTTCTATTAATATCATAAGGCAAATCTGCTCCAGTAATTTTTATAATCTTTACATCAACATCTTTTGTTTTTGTAAAAATCATAGTATCACCTAAGTTTTCAACAGCTAATCCGAGAGAATCGAATCCACAAGAAACATTGGCAACAGTTGCGGGCGCAAATATTTTTATTTCATTCATTTTTTTGTAATTATAAACAAGTAAGTAGTTATATAAACAATCCTTTCTTGGTGTGGTTTTTTATTATTTGAAAATAACTATTAATTATTACCTATTCGAATTACATCGGCAAATATTCCTGAAGCAGTAACATCTGCACCAGCGCCAGCTCCTTTTATTTGTAATGGGTTTATAGGATATCTATCAGTAAAAAATAACACAATATTATCACTACCTTCTAAATTATAAAAAGGATGATCTGACGGAATGTGTTGCAATCCAACAGTTGCTTTTCCTTCAGAAAATTCTGCAACGTATTTTAAGCGGCAATTTTTATCGTTTGCTTTTTTAAATATTTGTTGAAAATGGGCTTCAAATTTGGTTAAGCTTGTGTAAAAATCATCATTATTAGAAGTTTCTAAACTTTTTTTAGGTAAAAAGGAGTTGTTTTCAATATCTGTCAGCTCTAAATCATAGCCACTCTCACGAGCAAGAATTAATATTTTTCTTGCGACATCAACACCACTTAAGTCAATTTTTGGATCAGGTTCAGTGTACCCTTGCTTTTGTGCTTCGGTAACTACATTATGAAATGTAGAAGTAGCATTAAAGTTATTAAAAACAAAATTTAAACTACCAGATAAAACAGCTTGAATTTTTTGAACTCTATCACCAGAGGCTACCAAGTTTTTTAGTGTATCAATAATAGGTAAACCCGCGCCAACATTTGTTTCATATAAAAAAGGAGCATTGTACTTTTTTGAAACTTTTTTAAGTGCTTTATAGTTTTCTAAATCTGATGCACAAGCTATTTTATTGCAAGTAACTACAGCAATACTATTGCGTAAATAATTCTCGTAAATTTCAGACACTTTCTGGCTAGCTGTATTATCAACAAAAACAGAATTTCGGAGGTTGTGTGTTTTAGTTCTGTTGAAAAAATCATCTAAAGTTGCAGGTGTGCCATTTGTTAATAATTCTTTCCAATTACTTAAATCAATACCATTGGTGTTAAAAAACATTTTTTTAGAATTCGAAATACCAACAACACGAATGTTCATTTTTAAATGCTCTTTTAAGTATTTTTTTTGCTGATGTATTTGAGTTAAAAAGTGCTCACCAACATTACCAACACCAGTAACAAATAAGTTAAGTTGTTTTATTTTTTCTTCAAAAAATTGCTCGTGTAATGTATTTAACCCTTTTTTAGCATCTTTACTATCTATTACTGCAGAGATGTTTTTTTGTGACGCTCCTTGTGCAATAGCCCTAATATTCACATTGTTTTTACCTAAAGCGCTAAACATTTGCCCGCTTAAACCTTGGTGATTTTTCATGTTATCACCTACCAGAGCTAAAATAGCCAAACCTTGTTCAACAATAACAGCGTTTACTTTATGTCTTTGTATTTCAATTTCAAAAGTATTGTTAATTGCATTCTCCGCATTTTTTGCATCTTCATCATAAATACCAACACAAATAGAATGTTCAGAAGAAGCCTGTGTAATTAGTACCACATTTATATTTTGATTAGAAAGTGTTTTAAACAAACGTTTAGAAACACCTGATACACCAACCATTCCACTACCTTCTAATGTTAGTAATGTAATATTTTCTATATGACTAATTCCCTTTACAAGATTGGTACTTTTTATTCCTTTGGCTATTAGCGTGCCTATATCGTCTGGATTAAAAGTGTTTTTAATTAGAATAGGAATTTCTTTTTCTAACACAGGTTGTATGGTAGGAGGGTAGATTACCTTTGCTCCAAAATGTGAAAGTTCCATGGCTTCTTGATATGAAATTTGAGGTATAGGAAAAGCCTGTTTTACAATACTTGGGTTTGCAGTAAACATACCGCTAACATCCGTCCATATTTGTAATTCATTGGCATTTATAGCCGCTGCATAAATAGCTGCAGTATAATCAGAACCACCTCTACCTAAGGTAGTCGTTAATCCGTTTTCTGACTTAGCGATAAACCCCGGTAAAATAGTGACTTGATGCGTATTGTTGCTAAAATAATCTTGACATTTTTTATTAGTAAGTGTAAAATTTACCTGAGATTTCTCAAAAATATTAGAGGTACTAATTAGTTCTCGGCTATCTTTATAAGTAGTATTTAAAGAATTTTTAGCGACTTCTGAAATTATATAAGAAGATAATAATTCACCAAAACCACTGATAGTTGCCATGGTTTTAGGAGTAACTTCCTTTAATAAAAAACATCCTTCTAGCAAGGTTTGCAATTGATGGAATAAAGTAGCGACTTTTTCTTTAGCTTTATGCTGTACTTCTTTATGTATTAAATCGGTGATAACTTGTAAATGATCTTGCTTTATTTCTTCAAAAAGAACTTTATAACTTAAATCGTTATTTGCAGCTTTATTTGTCGAAGCTATTAATTTATTAGTTGTTTTTCCAAAAGCAGATACTACAACGGCTATTTTTTCATTAGCAGCTGCGTTTGATATAATTTGAACGACCTTATTTATGTTTTGACTGTTAGCGACTGATGAGCCTCCGAATTTTAAAACTTTCATTTTAAAAGGGTATAAGAAATAATTAATTATAGAATTTTAGTTGCTATTTGTTTGTTTTTCAGATTTTTGAAAAACAAATAAATATATATAGGATAATATGTATAGAAGATAACCCCTAAAGGGTTGTAATAATTGTAGTAATAGTTGTGCCAACAAAAGATGTCGTAAAGTTTACGATAACTAAAGAGTTTATATTTATTTTATTGTTTAACACGAAATCAAATGTAAACTTTTTTTTAAAAAATCACTGTTTTTTTATCTTTTTTTTGATAAAAATGAAACAACTACATATTATGGAGTTGAAATGATTAATTAAGTCGCTTTAAAATATACCCAATGATTATTTTGCTTACAAAAAGAGGAATTTTCATGTTTAACATCTATTTCACCGTTTTCTATAAAAAAGGCTTTAAATTCAACTGTTCCTGTTAAATCAGTTTGTGTCCCTTTTGTAGTATTGATGATTTCTAATTTTATCCACTCAACAGATTTTGTCCATTGTAAAATTTCTTTATTTTCTTTATCAGAAGGTCGAATACTTGAGTGGTGACTTTTTTTTAAGTAGTTAATATCAGCCAACACAAAAGCACTGTATCTCGATCTCATTAATACCTCAGAAGTTAAGACGGTTTGTATGTTTTGATGTGCTTTTTCACAGCAATCGCTATATTTTTTAGATGGATTACAAGGACATTGCATAAAAATAATTAATTTAAAAGTTCATTTTCTTTTATTCTAAAACAACGTTCTTTACCTAAATACAACGGATTTCCATGTTTTTCAGACCAAAAGCCATCTAAAACATCTTTAGATATACAGCGATAAACAACAACACCTTTATAAGTGTTTTTATCAATTCCTTGATATTTAAAATTAATAACCAAGATGTTATCATTAAAAAAACCGGTTCCAACTTGCGCTTGCTCATCATTAATAAGCCAATCAGCAATAATTCGATTATTAACATCCAAACTTAAAGATAGTACACCTTTGTAGGTGTGTTCTTCGGCGTCTTGATTGTTACCGATAATGTTATAAGCTCCAACTAAATCTTGAACTGTCATTGATTTTAAAAAAATAATATTGAATTATGAATAGTGTATTGTTTAATAAATTATTCAATCATCTTTTTTACACTACCACATTTAAGCATAGCATCGCCAAAATAAGGGTTTAGAACTTTCTCTTCTTTACTTAACCAATATGCACCTTTATCGCTATTTGCCATAGGACAAAATTGACTATACACTTTCTCGTTTATTCCAAAAGTTTCAATAGCACTTATTAAGTTTAATGACAAGCTATTCAAGTAATTTCTTTGCATCTTAATATCAGTAGCTTTAAAAATCATGTTAAGAGCTGTTTTAATTTCCTTTTCAAAAGACATCCATTTTATATGTGCATCGTTTTTTTTAAGTAGCTTCATATCAACCTTGGTTAAATTAGCGATCGTCTTTTTTGTAGCAATAGTAGCAGTATTAAAATCATCTTTAATTAAAGCGTCTTTTAGTTCAATATAATTATTTAAAACAATTTTTAATTGTTCTTGAAATTTAACAGGTACTTTAAGTCGCTCATTTTTTGTGATGTTTAATATATTTGTTTCTTGATGCTTTTCATGATCAGCAGTTGTTTTATTCATCATCGATTTTTTGCCTTGTAATTGTGCAGAAGCATCAACAGTAAATGTACCATTGGTTACAATTTCGTTTCCGTTTACGAGCCCATCAACAACCTCATATTGTTTGCCTAATTGTTTACCTATTGTAATTTCTTTCATTTCGAAAATTGGCTCATTAGGGTTTGTTTTTAAATACACCACAGAGCGTTCTCCAGTCCATAATACTGCCGATGTAGGAATCATTAAAAGTTGTTTCTTTTTAGAGGTTGCACTCTTAATATTTCCTTCAACAAACATTCCTGTTTTAAACTCTCGATTTTTGTTATTTAAAACTACTCGAAGTTTAACTGTTCTTGTCCTAGCGTTTAATGTAGGGTCTATAAAAGCTACTTTATTTTTATTCTTTTTATTTGGATAAGCATTGGTGGTAACCGTAATATCTTGCCCTTTTTTAAATAACGAGATTTCATTCTCATACACATCAAATAAAGCCCAAACGGTATTTAAGTTTGTTATTTTTAATAAAGTTTGCCCTTGTTTCACATAGTCGCCTTGTGCTACTAGTTTTTCAGACACAGTACCTGAAACGTTTGCATATATAGGAAGATTCGTTGCTACTTTTTGCGATGTTTCAATTTGATTAATTTGATTTTCAGAAATTTTCCAAAGTTTTAATTTATTACGCACAGCTTTATACAATTCAGGTTGTGACTCTTTTAGTGTTGAAGCTGTTATTAACTCTTGTTGGGCTGCAAATAATTCAGGTGAATAAATAGTAGCTAATAGTTGTCCTTTTTTTACTTCTTCTCCTATTGAGCTAATATTTAAACGTTCTATTCTTCCTGAAAAATAACTCGCTTGTATTACGTTTGCATCTTCATTTTCGCCAACCTTTCCTGTTAATTTAAATATAGCGTCTTCATTAAGACTATTACCAACAACTGATGTTTGAATATTAGCCAACGCCATGGCGTTTTTAGTTAATTTAAACTCATCAGCATTTAATCCTTCTGCACTTGTTTCAGCAGGAATTAAATCCATACCACAAATAGGGCAGTCGCCAGCTTCGGGTTGCATAATTTGTGGATGCATAGAGCAGGTCCACTTTTGGTTCGTTTCTTTAGCTGATTGAGAATGATTATGAGAAGTATCTTTATTAGGTGAATTACCAAATAATAACCACCCAAATAATAATCCTATTACTAATACCCCTATATAAATTATATATTTTTTCATTACAGTAATTTTTTATTTACTTAATTTTAAAATTCTTATTGCTCCTTGAATTACAAACACAAATACAATGATTCCTGTTATTAAATCAGGAATACCAGAGTTAGACCAATTTACTAATAGACCCGCTATTATTATTCCAATGTTTATGATAACATCATTAGAGGTAAAAATCATACTTGCTCTCATATGTGCATCATTACTTTTTGATTTTTGTAAAATGTAAAGGCAAATACCATTTGCTATTAAGGCAAAAACAGACACTGTAATCATTGTAGAGAAGATTGGCAGTCTTTCAAAACCTATAAATCTTCGTACAACCTCTATAAGGCCTATGGTAGCAAGTAATATTTGAAAATAACCAGCATATTTTGCGATGCGTTTCTTTTTTAAAACTGTGCCTCCAACAGCAAAAATACTTAATCCGTACACAAAAGAATCTGCAAGCATGTCTAAGCTATCTGCAACTAAACCCATCGATTTTGAAATAATACCGGTATACATTTCTATTAAAAAAAATAAAAAGTTTATTAAGAGAACAGTCCATAAAATTTTTGACTGACTCGTTTTGGATTCATTGAGAGTAATGCTTGTTTTTTCTGAACTAATTTTATGTTCTTTTAGATTTAAGTCCTTTATCGCTTCTTCGATATAGGTGGCATTATTTGTGTGAAATATTGTTAAAATTCTATCTTTTAAGTTAAAATCAAGTTGTTTAATACCATCAATATCAGATAACTTCATTTTAATCAGGTTTTCCTCTGAAGGACAATCCATTTTTGATATTTTAAAGATAGTTTTATTCATTTTAAAATATATTTAATAGCATTAATAATGTCATTACAATCATAATTGTATTTTCTATAAACGTTGCTTCTGTCATCGGTAATTTTAAAGCGGTTCCTAAACAAGCACATTGTATTGATTTTTTATCTAATAATGTTTTTGTTACCCCAATTGTTGTTATTCCTAATACAACAAGCGTAATGATTAAAGCGATGTTTACTTCAAATCTCATCAAGAGCATTAAACCTAAAACGGTTTCGATAAAAGGATAAATCCATCCATAAATAGGAATACGTTTTGCTAAAGGGTCATACATTTTAAAAGATTCGGGAAATCCTTTTAAGTCTAACATTTTAAAAAAGCTAAATACAATGTAAAATAAACCCATAAAATCGAGCATAAATTCACTCCAGCTCCAATTTTTATAATGTAATAATACACTTGCAACGGTGATATAAAACAAGATAAGCAACAATGGTTTTAGTTGTTGGATTTTCGTTTTTTCTCCTTCAGTTGTAAAGCTTGAAGGTTGAGAAGAAACTAAGTGCTTTTCATCTTCTTTCATTGAAATAGTATATTTAGAAGGCAATGCTTTTTGTAATTGATCTATAGCGATATGGCTACTCATGCTAACTTCTACTTCTCCTTTTTCAAGATTAACAACAGCCGATGTTACTTCTTCTAAAGCGTTTAAACTTTTTTCAACAGATGCTTTACAACCGCCGCAGGTCATTTTAGATACGATATATGTGTGCTTCATTTTTATTAATTTTTAAGTTGATAACAAAATTACAGCTTCATGATTTTATCTGTTTTCACAATTAGGTTTTATTTAGATACAATTTGGTCATGTTCTTGTCGGTTCCATTCTTGTAAATTTTTATAATTACTCATCGACATTCCTATTACAGTTTTAAATTGCCTCGCTAAATGACTACTCGATTTATAATTAAGACTATAGGCTATTTCAGAAAAATTTAATTGCCCAAGTTGTATCATCTCTTTTATTTTTTCAATTCTGAGAAGTATTTCATATTTCTCAATAGTAACACCTTCACTTTTACTAAACGCTTTACTTAAAATAGCATAATTTTTATTAAAACGTTTTGATAAAAACTGAGTTAAATTTTCTGTACTATTAGAAGTTATTTTTTTAACAAGTGCAATTTTTATGGCTTCAATTAATGCTTTTGATTCTTTTTTAATGATTTCAAAACCATGTAATTTTAAAACCGTTTCTAGTTTTGCTAGTTTTTTATAATCATCAGTTTTAACAAACTCTACTTGACCTAATTCAATATGGTTTACATCAAGCCCCAACATATTAAATTCATATAAAACTGTTGAAATGCAACGATTACAAACCATGTTTTTAATGTGTAGAGTTTGATTCATTCCTTTATGTTTTAGAATTTATAATTAATGCTTGTGTCCGTTAGCGTTATGGTCTTCTTTTTTCACGTAATTCATTCCACATTTTGGGCATTCACCTTCTATATCGCTTCCGCTACCTTCACAATGCATTGGGCAAATATATGCAGAGGTATGTTCTTTTCCTTTCTTTTCTACTTGTTCGGTTTCGGTATTTTTAATCTCTTTTTTTGCATTTTTACACGAAACGGTTGTTAGCATAAGAACTAATATAAATACTCCTAAAATTGTTTTTATTAATTTTGCCATGATATTTCTATTTTTAAATTTATTTTTTGTTTAATAAAATCATTTTAATTGATTTAAATATTTAAGAATACGCTGTTTTTCAACTCCTGATAATGATGCGTTTTTATGAATGAAAGTATATGAACTTAAAGGCATTTTGTTATTTTCAATTTGTTTAATCATTGATTCAATTTTACTCGATTTTCTTCGATTTGATAACAAATTCCATTTACTAAAGTTCAATTCATCTTTTCCATTTTTAACATGATTATCCAAAAACCAAGCAACAGGTTGTATTTTACTATACCAAGGATAATTTGTGTTATTACTGTGGCAATCGTAACAAGATACTTGCAATTTTTTTTTAATGTCGTTAGGCACGTTATTAACCAGTATAAAATCGGTTATTGGTATAACGTCACTTTGGTTACGTTCTGTGGGCACAAATTGTATGCCCACAAAAACGACCAGTATAATAATTGTTATGATTTTAACAATTTTCATTTAGTTAATTTCTTTTTGAACTTTACCACAAGTTAACATTTTGCTTCCGTAATAAGGGTTTTTAACATCTTTACTCATGCTTAACCAAGCACTACCTCCGTCATACATTGGGCAAAATTGCTCGTATAAAGTATTTTCTGTACCAGTAATTGCAACCATATCTGTAACATCTTTACTTAATATTTTGAAATGCTCTCTTTGATGTGCCATTGGGCTTACTGAAATATGTTCAGCGTGTTCTACTGCATCTTCGATGATTTCATTTAATGCTGTTTGTTGCTCTTCTGTATATTTAGAAACGTCTAAATTCCCTAAACTTTTTTTCAATACAATTCCAAATTCTTTTGCTTTGTTTTCATCATCACCTACCAAAACATCTTTTAGGTTGAAGTAATCTTTTAAAATTATTTCTGAACTTCCATCTTGATTGGTATTCAAGGATATGTTCTCTTTTTTATAGTTTTTATTTTTTTTGTAATCCATTCCACATTTTGGACATTTACCTTCCATGTCGCTCCCGCTACCTTCACAATGCATTGGGCAAATATATGCAGAGGTATGTTCTTTGCCTTTCTTTTCTACTTGTTCTGTTTCGGTAGTTTTAGTCTCTTTTTTTGCATCTTTACAAGCTATTGTTGTTAGCATAATACCTAATACGAATACTCCTAAAATTGTTTTTACTGTTTTCATTTTAAATTGATTTTATAGTTATTAAATAATTGAATTTTAATTTGTTAAATAGTTAATAATTGTAGTTTGTAAATAATATTTTTTGATGGATTCTATTTGATTTATTTGAAACTTTAATTGTAGTTCTTGAATGTCTAAAACATCTTTAAAATTTATTGTTCCCGTTTCGTAGCTTCTTACTAAAATCGTTTCAGCATTTTTAGCTTGTTTTAAGTTTTTAGTTTGTGTTTTATAACTAATTCTTGCAGAGATTCTATCCTTTAAAGCTTTGTCTAAAATTGTTTCTAAACTATTGAACCGTTCTTGTTTTTGAGCCTCTATTTCTTGTTGCTGCAGTTTGTTTTGCTTACTTTTTGATTTGTATTTCTTGTTGAAAATTGGAATAGAAATAGAAACCATTGGCATAATAATATCTTTTCCGTTGTCATTAAAGTTCATGTCTGTGCGCTTTTCAACGTTTATATAATCCAACCCAAAACCAATCATTGGACTACTTTCCTTTTGATTCAATAATTCCGATTTTTCTATAGATTGATACAACTTATCATACTTTAATAACTCAGGATGTAATGCTAAATTTTTAGAATTTATTTCAAAATCTTCAGAAGGTAAATTCAATTTATTTATAACATTAATTTTAATCGCTTTATTCTGATTTAATAGTTTATTAAATTTAGTTTGTTCAGCCAAAAATTGTTGCTTTAATATTTCTAATAATTGTTGCATTTCATTCTGACGCATTTGCAATCGCAATACATCTACTACAGATGCTTTACCAATTTCAACAGATGTTAAGGCTAATATTTCGTATGTTTTAAGTAGTTTAATATTTTCTATTAAAATATACTGTTTTGCTTTATTAGCATATAAATCATAATAGGATTGTGAGACCGAAGAAATTAGTTTTCTTTTAGCTATTACAATATCTTCAAATTTAACATCAGCCAAAGTACTTACATAATTTTCTCTAGCAGTGATGTTTCCAAACCAAGGTAACATTTGTTTTGCTGAAATCTTAAAACGTTGAGCTCCTGTTCTTGTTTCTGGCTCACTAATAAAATACCCAACACCAAACTCAGTATTAGGTAATGTATTTACTTCATTTACTTTTTCGGAAGCAATAGAATATTGCAATTCAAACTTTTGAATTTCCGGATTATTATCTAAAGCTTTATTAATATAGGTTTCTAATTCTTGACTTTGAGTATTTAGAACAAAGAAAAAAGAACCAAGAAGCAAGACAGCTTTGTGTATAATGTATATATTTTTCATGGTATATTTTTTAATCTATTTTAGAAGCTCTTTTTTTCTCTAATCTCTTTAATTTTATCTCTTCTCTCCAGCTATATAAAACAGGAACAATAAAATACGAGGTAACATCAATTACCATTCCTCCAAAAATAGGAATTGCCATGGGTATCATAATATCACTTCCTTTTCCTGTAGATGTTAGTACAGGTAATAATGCCAAAATTGTAGTTACGGTAGTCATTAAACACGGACGAATACGTTTCTCGGCAGCATGCAAAGCAGCAACTCTAATACTCTTTTTATCTGAAGGTTTCTCACGTATAAAAGTTTGTGTTAGATAGGTTGCCATCACCACGCCATCATCTGTAGCAATCCCAAATAAAGCAATAAAACCTACCCAAACAGCCACACTTAAATTAATGGTTTTCATATTGAAAAGCTCCCGCATATTCTCGCCAAAGAGATTAAAATTAAAAAACCAATCTTGGCCATATAACCAAATCATAATAAAACCACCTGCAAAAGCAACGGTAATTCCTGTAAACACCATTAATGATGTGGTTACAGATTTAAACTGAAAATAGAGGATTAAAAAGATGATGGCTAATGCTAACGGAACCACCACAGATAATGTTTTTTCTGCCCGTAACTGATTCTCGTAAGTTCCTGTAAATTTATAACTGATCCCTTTTGGGACTATTAATTCTCCTGAGTCTATTTTTTGTTGAAATAAGGCTTGTGCATTTTCAACAACATCTACTTCTGCAAAACCATCTATTTTATCAAACAAAACATAACCAACTAAAAAAGTGTCTTCACTTTTAATAACTTGCGGACCTTGCTCATAACGAATCGTAGCCAATTCACTTAAAGGAACCGGATTTCCTTTTTCTACAGGAATATAAATATCTTTTATATTTTCGGGATTACCACGTAGCTCTCTAGGGTAGCGAACACGAACAGCATAACGCTCTCTGCCTTCAACTGTTTGTGTTAGAGCCATACCACCAATGGCAACTTTTAAGACACTTTGTACATCTTCAATAGAAATTCCGTAACGCGCTATTTTTTCTCTGTTAATATCAATTAATAGATAAGGTTTACCAACAATTCTATCAGCAAAAACAGCTTCTACTTTAACACCTTCAGCTTGTTTTAAAAGACTTTCTAGTTGCAAACCAAAAGCCTCAATTTGTTTTAAATCTTGTCCTTTTACTTTAATTCCCATAGGTGCTCGCATACCAGTTTGTAGCATGACTAATCGTGTTTCTATAGGTTGTAGTTTTGGAGCAGAAGTAACTCCTGGTAATTTGGTAACTCTTACAATTTCATTCCAAATATCATCTGGATTCTTAATTTCTGGTCGCCAATTACGATAGTATTCTCCATCATTATCTTCGATAAGTTGATCGTTTTTCACATTGAGCGCAGTCGAAATGTTTGTCGCTTTCTTCTCGACTGCGCTCGAACTGATAACTAGATTTTTATTATGGACTAATCTCCCGTCTTTCAATTCAAAAAAACCATCCGAATTCACTTTATAACGCTGTCTTTTTCCTTTGGCATTTCGCATGTATTCTGATTTATACTGAATCACGTTTTCATACATCGATAAAGGAGCTGGATCTAAAGCAGATGCTGTTCTACCTGCTTTTCCTACTACAGTTTTAATTTCTGGAATGGTAGCAACAGCCATGTCTAATTGTTGCAATACACGTTTATTTTCTTCTACGCCAGAATGTGGTAAAGAAGTAGGCATCAGTAAAAAAGAACCTTCATTTAAAGAAGGCATAAATTCTTTACCAGTATTATTCATTATCCAAGCACCTGAAATAAGAACGGCTGTTGGAATGATTAAAAACAATAATTTGTTAGCTAAAGCCCATCTTAATATTTGTCCGTAATAGATTCTTAAAACAGAAAATACTCCTAAAATTCCGAAGCAAATAATAGCAACAAAGACAAGGTTAATTAAAATGCTACGATCGAAACCTAAAGGTCTCCAATATTCTGCAAGCAGAAACACAATAGCTGCTGAAGAAATTATGATGTTTGTAAGGTTAACTTTTTTTGTGTCTAATTTTCCTAGAACACCAAGTAAACCTGTAACTCCGAAAGCAATTACAACAATACCTAACCAATTACCACTTATAATAACTGCAAATCCTGCAATAATTAATGCTCCATTTATAATATGTTTAAACGAATTTTTAAGTGTTGTTTTTCTGAATAAATACGCTGCAAATGGTGGTATTAAAAACAAAGCAATCACTAGAGAAGCTGCTAAGGCCATTGTTTTTGTAAAAGCTAAAGGTCTAAAAAGTTTTCCTTCGGCACCAATCATTGTAAATACTGGTACAAAACTTATAATGGTTGTTAAAACAGCTGTTAAGATAGCGCCTGAAACTTCTGATGTAGCATTATAAACTACTTCGTTTATTGTATATGTTGTACCGTCTTTACGAAGACGTAATTTTTTATCATCGAGATGACGAATCATATTTTCGGCAAGTATGACGCCGACATCTACCATCGTTCCAATAGCAATTGCAATACCTGATAATGCCACAATATTAGCATCAACATTAAATAGTTTCATGGTAATAAAAACCATTAAAATAGCAACAGGTAACAATCCAGAAATTAATAAAGAGGCTCTTAAGTTAAAAACCATCACAATAATTACTAAAATGGTAATCAATATTTCTAATATCAATGCTTCGTTAAGGGTATCTAAGGTTTCTTCAATAAGTTCAGTTCGGTCGTAAAAAGGAACAACTGTTAATTGAGAGGTGCGTCCGTCTGCCAATACTTTAGTAGGTAAACCACCTTTTAGTTCTGCTATTTTTTCTTTTACATTGGTAATTACTTCCATCGGGTTGGCTCCGTATCTAGCCACTACAACACCTCCAACAACTTCTGCACCTTCTTTATCTAATAAGCCTCTTCTAGTTGCTGGACCTAAAGATACTTTAGCAATATCTTTAATTTTAATGGCGGTATAATCTTCGGATGTAACCACTGCATTTTCAATATCTTCAACTGATTTTACGTATCCTAAACCACGTACTAAATATTCAACTTGATTGATTTCTAAAGTCTGTGCTCCAATATCTTGATTACTACTTTTAACAGCTTTTACAACTTGATTTAAACCAATATTGTATTGACGCATTAATTCTGGGTTTACATCAATTTGGTATTCCTGCACATAGCCACCAATAGAGGCAACTTCTGAAACGCCACTTGCAGATGATAAGGCATATTTAACATAGTAGTCTTGTATACTTCTAAGTTCGTGTAAATCCCAACCACCAGTAACATTACCTTTTTCATCACGTCCTTCTAGTGTATACCAATAAATCTGACCTAACCCTGTGGCATCAGGTCCTAATGCAGGGTTTACGCCGTCTGGTAATAAATTATTTGGTAGTGAATTTAGTTTCTCTAAAATTCGACTACGGCTCCAGTAAAACTCAATGTCCTCTTCAAAAATAATGTAGATACTAGAAAAACCAAACATAGACGAACTACGAATCGTTTTTACGCCAGGAATACCGAGTAGGGAAGTGGTTAAAGGATACGTAATTTGATCTTCAATATCTTGAGGAGATCGACCATCCCATTTGGTAAATACAATTTGCTGGTTTTCACCAATATCAGGAATCGCATCTACAGCAACAGGATTGCTTGGTAAAAAACCAATATTCCAATTAAAAGGTGCATTTACAATACCCCATCCTATAAAAAGAGCCAGTAATAATACTGCTACGAGTTTATTTTCTATTAGAAACTTAATGCTTTTATTTAGCATATACTTAATATTTAAAATAATTAAACAATGGTATTTATGAGAATACCGAATACTAGAAATTACCCTAATGAAAAAATCATAGGACAATATAGTTTATTGTTTTAATACTTAAATTAAGTATGTCTCGTCTAGTTTAAATAATTCTTTTGTAACGAGTGGTGGTTTGTATGCTTCAAAAGGTGAAACATCTTTATTCAAACCTTTAAAAAGGTTAATGTATGTATATAAAAAAGAAGTAATAAATTGTTGTTGCTCAAAGGTAAGAGAATCAAAAGATGCTTGTAAGTTATCTTTAGCTTCAAAAGCAATTTGTTTGTCGTTACAACAATTCTTTTTTGTAAGAGAACACTCTTTAATAGGTGCTTTCTGCAATTCCATCCCACATGTTTTTGCTTTGTGAAATATAGCAGTATCTACTAAAGTATCGCCACAAAAATGCATATCTATAGTAAATGACATTGTAGATAGTAACACTACAAAAGCCATTAATAATGACATTATTTTATGGAATATTTGTTTCATATTAATTGCAAATATACTAAACGTTTATTAAATAGTATATTAATAAAAACTTAAAAGGTGAAAAAGTAAGATTATTACTTCCCAATACAAAAGTTACCAAATATATGCCCTAAAATATCTTTGTCAACATCATATTCACCAGTAATGTTTCCTAAGTGACGTAAACACTCACGAATATCTATAGAAAACAAATCGGTAGAAATTTCTAAATCAATTCCCTGTTGCACAGACGTAATAGCGGTTAAAGCATTATTTAAAGCTTCGAAATGACGGGAGTTGGTAACAATAGTTTCATTATTACTCAAGGCTCCGGTATTTACTAAAGAAGTTAATTCTGCCTTTAGCTCATCAATACCTGTTTTTTGTTTTGCAGAAAGTAAAATTAGGTTTTCAATTTCTGATTGTAAAACAGCGGAATCATGACAAGATAATGTGTCAATTTTATTAGCAATAACTAATAAGCGTTTGTTAGGAAAACGTTTTTGTATTGTTTCTATTTCTTGCAAAAATTCTTCACCAGAATGAGAAAATTTATTAGAATCGATTAAAAAGATAATCAATTGTGCGTTTTCTGCTTTTTCGTATGCTTTTTTAATTCCGATGTTTTCAACAACATCTTTAGTTTCTCTAATCCCTGCAGTATCTATAAAACGAAAAGCAACACCGTTTATAATTAATTCGTCTTCAATAGCATCACGAGTAGTACCCGCAATATCAGATACAATGGCTTTTTCTTCGTTTAAAAGTGTGTTTAGTAAAGTTGATTTACCAACATTAGGTTCTCCTATAATTGCTACGGGAATTCCGTTTTTCATAGCATTTCCAAAAGCAAAAGAATCGATTAATCGCTTTAATACAAAAGTGATTTTAGCAACTAATTGCTTAAATTTTGTTCTATCAGCAAATTCAACATCTTCACCAGAAAAATCTAATTCTAGTTCTATTAAAGCAGCAAAATCTAATAACTGTACACGTAGTTCTTTTAATTCATTGGTAATTCCGCCACGCATTTGTTGAATAGCCATTTGATGACTAGCAGCAGAGTTTGATGCAATTACATCGGCCACAGCTTCCGCTTGCGATAAATCCATTTTTCCGTTTAAGAAAGCACGCATGGTAAACTCACCATTATCTGCCATTCTACAGCCATTCTTTAAAAACAACTGAATGATTTCTTGTTGAATAAAAACAGATCCGTGACATGAAATTTCTACTACATTTTCACCAGTATAAGAACGCGGATTTTTAAAAACAGAGACTAAAACCTCATCTAAAATAATTGTATTATCAACAATATGGCCTAAATGAATGGTATGTGTTTTCTGATTCAATAAAGACTTTTTATTGGTTACAGATTTAAAAAAACTATCAACAATAGTAATAGCATTTTCTCCTGAAAGTCTAATAACAGCAATAGCTCCAACACCAGATGGAGTTGCCATAGCAATAATTGTATCGTTTTGAATCATAGCACAAAAGTAAAGTTTAGGTACAAATTTTAAAAATTAAATTGCTTTTCTTATAAAATCTTCATATTCGTAAAAAAACAACTCAAATTGTGCCATGTTTTCAACATAAAACTCAAAACAATCTCTCCAAGTATCTTTGTTGTGAATGCTAAATTTTTTATCAAAAGGAACATATATACGACGAATAATTTTTCGATTGTCTAATTCAAAATTATCGTGATAAATTACTTCTGGTAAATATTCTGTTTCTAAAATGGTTTTTAACGATAATAACTGATCATACAGTAATTCATTAGCAACTTCATCTAAATGTTCAAAGTCTAAACAGACAGATGCTTTTTTACGATCTGCTTGAAATTTAAAAGCAAATCCTTTTATTTTAGTGTTGTATAACAACCATTTTCTAGGGAATGATTTTCCGAAGCTTGTCCAAAATTCTTTACGTAATTGAGCTGATTCTTCTTTACTAAACATTATCCGTGTATTTTAGCACTAGTTCCGCGATTTTTCATCATTTCAGCTTCAAAAGCAACCAAAGCTTCCCACTTTTCATCAACAATCTTTCTATCTTGATATTTACGAGCAAAACCTAAAAAAACAGTATAATGATTGGCTTCAGAAATCATTAAATCATTATAAAATTTAGACAATTCTTCATCCTCCATATTTTCAGAAAAAACTTTAAAACGTTCACAACTCCTAGCTTCAATTAAAGCAGCAATTAATAAACGTTGTACCAATGCGTTAGTTCTGTCTTTTGTTTTGGTAAAGAATTTTTGTAGTTGAATAGCATAATCGTTCTTTTGCTCTCTTCCTAAAACCATTCCGCGTTTTACCATAAAATCATGAACCATTTTAAAATGTTCCATTTCTTCAATAGCAATTTCACTCATACTTTGTACAAGCTCCGTTTCTTCAGAGTAATTTATAATTATAGAAACTGCGTTTGAAGCCGCTTTTTGCTCTAAAAAGGCGTGGTCTGTTAATATTTGTTGTAAGTTATCTTTAGCAATATCTGCCCAAGAGGTTTTGGTTTCGAATTGTAATCCTAACATATTCTAAATTCATTTTTCGTTTGCAAAATTAAGGATTATTAAAGTTAAGAGCGTAGCAGACTCCTTTTTTTTACTTAAAACATGTAGGTTTTTAATTTCTAGTTAATTGATTTACTAAAAAAGTAAAAGTTTCTTAAGTATTTTTTATAAAAAACGTAAATTTGAAGCACTTCAAAAAAAATGCTATGAAAAAAAATATAAAACTAATTGCTTTAGTTTTACTGGTGCTTATTGTAAATGCTTGTAAAAAAACAACAGAAAAAGAAAGTAATGTAAATGCTTACAGTGAGTATGTTGCTGTTTTTCCAGAAAACGTAGTTTCTATTACACCAAAAATCGATTTTCTTTTAAAGAAACATATAAAAGATGCTACAATTACTAACGATATAATTACGGTTACACCAAATGTTAAAGGATTGGTAACATTAAATAACAATGTGGTTTCCTTTGTGCCAGATGTAAAACTAGAAAGCAATAAAGAATATAAAATAACACTTCACTTATCAAAATTATATGATGACATTGACGATGCTTTAAGAGATTTTACGGTTAATGTAAAAACAAAAGAGTTGTTTTTTAATGTGGCTTTACAATCTCCAACAGTATATAGTAAAGATTGGTATTTTGTTGAAGGTGTTTTAACGGCAAGTGATGTTCTTGAAAAAGAAAAATTATCAGAAATAGTAAAGATAAAGTATAAAGGGAGTAAAGCAAAAGTAAAGTTTCAAACCTTCGAGAAGTTAGCCTCTAAAGTATATTTTAAAATAGATAGTTTACAACGATTTGTAGATGATGAAAACTTAAAAGTATCTTGGATTGGTGATGCTATAAAATCAACTTCAAAAGGTGAACGTGAATTAACGATAACAGGAAAAAATAATTTTAAAGTTTTAAATGTAGAAGTTGCTAATACGGATAAACAACGAATAGAAATTAGTTTTTCTGATCCAATAAAAAAAGCACAAAATTTAAAAGGTTTAATTCAGTTTACAAATACTCAAAAAAGAAAATTCACCTATAAAATCACCAACAATATAGTAACTATTTATCCGCAATCATCTTTTAAGGATAAGGTAAATATCGAAATATTTAAAGGAATTAAAAACACAGAAAATTATCCTTTAAAAAAAGCGTATAGTAAAACATTACATTTTCAACAATTAAAACCTTTAGTAAGTTTTATAAAAAGCGGAACGATATTACCGAATTCAAAAAATCTTAAAATTAATTTTAAAGCAGTTAATCTAAAAGCTGTCGATGTAACGGTATTTAAAATTTATAAAGAAAATGTATTACAGTTTTTGCAAAATAATAATTTAGGTAACCAAGGTAATTTGCGTTATGTAGGGCGCCCTGAAGCTAAGTACACCGTAAACCTTACCAATCAAGGAGTCGATTTAACCAAAGAGAATGCTTTTTCTATAGATTTGGCTGAATTTTTAACAATTGAAGATGGGGCAATGTATCGAGTTGATTTTTCTTTTAACCAACAATACTCTAACTATTCATGTGATGAAACTGCTAATAATAACACGATAGTTTATGGTAAAAAAGAAATAGACTTAAAACAATACGATAACCCTAGTTATTATAACAACAGTTATTATAGCTACCGCTGGAATGAAAGAGATAATCCGTGTTCAACATCTTATTACTATAATAAAAACAAGAGCACTAATATTTTAGCTACCAATTTAGGAGCAATCGTAAAAAAAGGTAATAACAATACAACTTTTATTGCGGTAACTAATTTATTAACAACCGAACCAGTTTTTGACGCTAAAGTAACGTTGCACAATTTACAACAGCAGCCTATTGTAAATGTAAAAACAGATAAAGACGGAATTGCTAATTTCGAAGGAATTAAAAAAGCTTTTTTTGCTGTAGTTACAAAAGATAAAAATACTACTTACATTAAATTGAATGACGGAAACTCACTTTCTATGAGTAAGTTTGATGTTTCTGGAACAAAATTACAAAAAGGAATTAAAGGATATATTTATGGCGAACGTGGTGTTTGGCGACCAGGCGATCCCTTATTTTTAACTTTTGTGCTAAATGATAATGCGAATCCGATACCAGAAAATCACCCTATTAAATTTGAGTTGTTAAATCCGCAAGGAAAAATTATAGAAAGAAAAGTACTTTTTAAAAACAGCAATAATGTGTATGCTTATGCTCCGAAAACGAATCAAGATGCTATTACCGGAAATTGGAAAGTAAGAGTAAGCGTTGGGGGTGCCGTTTTTAATAAAACACTTAAAATAGAAACAATAAAACCAAATCGTTTAAAAATAAAACTAAAAACCGAAGCCGATTTTATAAAAGCTGATACACCAATTGAAGGAGATGTGGATGTAAAATGGTTACATGGAGCGATTGCTAGAGATTTAAAATTAGACATTAACGGGAAGTTCACCCAATCGAAAACAGAATTTTCAAAATTCAAAAATTATAATTTTGATGATGTTACGCGTAGGTTTGGTACAGAAGAGTTTAAAGTATTAAAAGGAACTTTAAATAACGAAGGAAGAACAAGTTTTTCTGTAAAACCAAGGTTAGATAAAAAAGCTCCTGGAATGTTAAAAGCGAGCTTTATAACCAAAGTTTATGAAAATGGTGGTGATTTTAGTACGGATGTTTTTTCTAAAAAAGTATCTCCTTACAAAACCTATGTAGGATTACTAAATGCAGCTGAACAACAATCTAAAAATTATTTATTTACGAATGAAAAATATACATTTAACGTAGCAACAGTTACTGAAAACGGAGTAGGAGTAGCGAATGATTTAGAAGTAAAGGTTTATAAATTATCATGGCGTTGGTGGTGGAGTACTGCTGATAACGGACTTTCTAGTTACGA
Organism: Tenacibaculum sp. SM2510; assembly: GCF_057002845.1. NCBI lineage: Bacteria > Pseudomonadati > Bacteroidota > Flavobacteriia > Flavobacteriales > Flavobacteriaceae > Tenacibaculum > Tenacibaculum sp. SM2510. The sequence continues at coordinate 528,131 of NZ_CP192703.1, read as the reverse complement.
TGGTACACGTCATCATCAAACCTATAAAACACTACAAGTAAAAACAAACGCTAGTGGTAAAGGTTCATTCGATTTAAAAGTAAGTGAAAACGATTGGGGACGTTACCTTATAAAAGTAACCGATAAGAAAAGTAGACACATTACTTCTAACATTGCTTATTTCGATTGGCCATCTTGGTACGGAAAGAAAAAAGGAAGTCAAGATAAAACGAATGCCACGATGTTGGTTTTTACTACAGATAAAGAATCGTATGAAATAAATGAAACAGCTACGGTAAAATTCCCGTCTTCTGAAGAAGGAAGAGCTTTAATTACAATTGAAAACGGAACCGAAGTACTAAATCACTTTTGGGTAACAACAACAGCAAAACAAACGGAATTTAAATTCCCAGTATTAGCAAATTATACACCCAATGTATTTGTAAATATCTCGTTATTACAAAAACACAGTCAAACTGCAAACGATTTACCAATTCGCATGTATGGTTCTATACCAATGTTGGTAAACGATCCTGCAACGAAATTAGCACCTGAAATTCAGTTAGCAGACGAGTTAAGACCTGAATCAATCGCTAATATTAAAGTAAAAGAGAAAAACGGAAAAGCAATGACCTATACAATTGCTTTGGTTGATGATGGATTGTTAGATTTAACGCGTTTTAAAACTCCAAATCCTTGGAATACCTTTTACGCACGTCAATCATTAGGTGTAAAAACTTGGGATGTTTTTGATGATGTAATTGGCGCCTATGGCGGAAAAGTAAATCAGATATTAAGTATTGGTGGTGATGAAGCCGAAGCGGGAAGTAAAAATAAAAAAGCCAATCGTTTTAAACCAATGGTAACCTATTTGGGACCGTTTAACTTAGCAAAAGGAGATACCAAACAGCACGAAATTAAAATTCCAAAATACGTAGGTTCAGTGCGTGCAATGGTCGTTGCTACAGATGCTAAAAATGACGCATACGGAAGTGATGAAAAAACAGCTTTTGTTCGTAAACCCGTAATGATTTTAGCTTCATTACCACGTAAAATTACACCACAGGAAACCGTTACACTTCCTGTAACTGTATTTGCGATGTTACCTTCAGTAAAAAAGGTGAAAATTACAGTGCAACCAAACGAATCATTTACAATTGTAGGTGATAAGACTCAAACTTTATCATTTAATGAACCAGATGAAAAGATGGCTTATTTTACGTTAAAAGTAAATGATTTTAAAGGAATAGGGAAAGTAAAAATTGATGCCGTTTCTGGTCGTGAAAGAGCATCCTACGAAGTAGAAATAGATGTTTTAAATCCGAATCCTGTAACCACAGAAGTAAAAGATTTGGTATTAAAGTCAAACGAGACAAAGGAGCTTAATTTTACCACCTTTGGTACAAAAGGAACTAATACAGCAAGTATCGAATTATCTACATTGCCACCAATGAATTTTACCAAACGTATGGGGTATTTAATTCAATATCCACATGGTTGTGTAGAACAAACAACTTCTAGTGCTTTTCCGCAGTTATATTTAGCAGAAATTTTTGAATTATCCGAAGAAAAAAAACAAGATATAGAACGAAATATAAAAGCAACAATTCAGCGTTTATCAGATTTTCAGGTATCAAACGGCGGATTGTCATATTGGCAAGGAAATGGAAATGCGAATAGTTGGGGAACATCATATGCAGGTCATTTTATGATTGAAGCTGCTAAAAAAGGATATGCTTTACCAATTGGTTTTAAATCGAAATGGATAGGTTACCAAAAACAACAAGCACGTAATTGGCGAAATAATTCAACCTACTATAACAATGCTTTATCACAAGCATACAGACTGTATACATTAAGCTTAGCAAACAGTGCAGATATTGCTTCGATGAATCGTTTACGAGAAACAAAAGGAATTTCTAACGAAGCAAAAATGCGATTGGCAAGTGCCTATGCGTTGATTGGTAAACAGTCGATAGCAAAAGGAATTTTAGAGGGTTTAACGGCAAATGATTATAATAAACGACGCTATTCTAATTACGGATCTGAAACTCGTAATAAAGCCATGGCGTTAGCTACTTATACATTGTTAAAAGAAGAAACAAAAGCCATTAAGTTAGCGAAAGAAATAGCTGAAAGTTTATCTAGCAATACATGGATGAGCACACAAACAACTGCTTATAGTTTATTAGCGATGAGTAAATATGCGCTTCAAAATGGTGGGAGTACAGGAATTAATGCGAGTTATACTTTAAATGAAAACTCAAAAAACATTGAAATATCAAAAGCATTGTATGCCGAGGATATTGATGATATTACTAAAGAAAACACTTTTAAAATAGCGAATAAAAGTGGCGGAGTTTTGTATGTACGTGTTTTTAACAAAGGAATTTTACCTGTTGGAGAAGAGAAAGTATTTCAGAATAATTTTGAAACAACAATTATTTACAAAACAAAAGACGGCAATCGTATAATGCCTGATAATTTATCGCAAGGAACCAATTTTGTTGCAGAAGTCACAGTGAAAAATAGTACAAACGATACTGTAGAAAATGTAGCATTAACACAGTTTATTCCTTCTGGATGGGAAATTATTAATACTCGTTTTACTGACTTCGGAAACAATACAACATCATCTCAGGTAGATTTTACTGATATTCGTGATGCAAGTATTAGTAATTATTTTACACTTAAAAAGTATGAGAATAAAACATTTAGAGTGCTATTAAATGCTTCGTATTTAGGAACCTATTATTTACCAGGCGTGCAAGTAGAGGCGATGTATGACAATGATTATATTGCCAGAACAAAAGGCGAATGGATTAAAGTAGTGAAGTAGAAATTAGGTTTTAAAACACTTATATAGAAGTAAGCTAAAAATAGCCAAAGAAAGACTAAAGAAGAATTAAAAGTGCGAAATCTTAAATAAAATACATGTAATCTGTGTTTTTTAGTTTAAAATAACCTAAATAATGAAAATTTTTAGATCCTTTATTCTTGCTTTGTCATTACTAATGTCATGCATTAGTTATTCTCAAGAAACTTCTAAAGCAGTAATAAAAATGAATAAAGAAGTAGAAGATATTATAAGTTTAGGAAAAGATGCTATTATCGAATTAGCATTAAATTTAATTGATGAGGATGTAAGTGCTAAAGATTTTAGACAAACAAAAATAATGACTAATGGGAAAGAAATTTATGTGTCTTTTATAAATCCAATTAAGTTTTTACCAATAAATTCTAATTTTTATTTTGATGTAGGCGTAAATCTTTCATCAGGTGTAGTATATAAAAACTCAATTACAAATCCTCCAGAGTTTTCAAATGAAAAGAAGATTACATTTTATAAAGAAACTCCAATAATAAGGAAACATATTACTTTTGTTATAGAGTCAATTAATAATATAGATACTTCTGATTTAAATAATTTTGACGGCGAAATGATAATTCGAGAAAACAAAGAATTTTACGCTGTTAATGTAATTTCTAAATTACAGGAATCTTGGTATAAAGTTAAAAAAAAATCAGGAGAGAAATATGATGAAAATCATGCCCATCTAGAACCGCTTCCTTTTGAAACTGATGAAAAACCGAGATTTATAGAAATAAATTTCACTAGAAAATAAAAAATAATTGAAAGCGGATAAAGACACAATATCAAGTTTTACGATTTGTAAAGATTGCCAAGGGTTCGGTAAAAAAAACAAAAGAATACGTAATAATGTAAAACTTCGTTATCAAACAGCATCAGCTGCTTATGAAAAATCAGATAAGCAAGGAGCCGCTCCTGTTCGTCCTAAAGCGGTACAATATTCTTGCTTAAATTGTAATGGCTCAGGATTGTTAGAAGCAGATAAGCATCCTGTAGCAGATACAGAAAATTACCCTCACGTAGCTATAATTGGTGGTGGTATTGGTGGTGTAGCACTTGCTGTGGCGTGTTTGCATCGTGGAATTCCGTTTACACTTTATGAACGTGATGATAGTTTTAATTCGAGATCACAAGGTTACGGACTTACCTTACAACAAGCGAGCAATGCTATTAAAGGATTGGGTATTTTTAAACTGAAAGAAGGTGTTGTTTCAACAAAGCACATAGTTCATAACTCCGAAGGAAAAGTTATCGGAGAATGGGGGATGAGAAAATGGATGGATTCTGATGCTAAAACTTCCCCGAAACGAACAAATGTACATATAGCGCGACAATCTTTGCGATTCGAATTATTAGAGCAATTAGGAGATCATGAATCTGTAAAATGGGGACATCAATTAATTAATTTTAAGGATTCTGAAGATGATTTTATGGAATTGAGCTTTCAGGTTGATGGAAAAATAAAAAAAGCAAAGGCAGATTTAGTTGTTGGTGCTGACGGAATTCGTAGTTCGGTTCGTAAACTTTTAATAGGTGAGGATAATACGCCGCTGCGTTATTTAGGTTGTATTGTAATATTAGGTATTTGTCCGTTAAAAGATATTAAAAATGTTGATAACTCTTTGTTAGACTCTGCCACTGTATTTCAAACAGCGAATGGAAATGAACGCATTTACATGATGCCTTTTAAATCAGATTCGGTAATGTGGCAACTTAGTTTTCCGATGTCCGAAGAAGCTGCAAAACAGTTAAGCGAAAAAGGTACTAAAGCTCTTAAAGAAGAAGCTTGTCTTAGAACTCCGTGGCACAATCCTATTCCACAAATTTTAGAAGCTACAGATGAAAGTAATATTTCGGGATATCCGGTGTATGATAGAGAATTATTAAAACCAGAATTGTTATCCAAAGGAAAAAAAGTAACACTAATTGGTGATGCAGCACATCCTATGAGTCCGTTTAAAGGGCAAGGAGCTAATCAGGCATTGTTAGATGCCTTGGCATTGGCTAGAGAAATTTCAAAAGGATGCAGGCCTTTATCAGAATGGAGAAAAGATGGAATCAGAGAAAGTGTATTAAAAGTTTTTGAACCAGAAATGTTACAGCGTAGTGCATCAAAAGTAAAAGGATCTGCTGAGGCTGTAAAATTTTTACATTCAAATGCTGTACTTCAAGAAGCAAATGAACCAAGAGGTCGTCCTTTAAATAGAAAATAACACGAGTATTATTGTGATTAAAGAGGTTTTAGTTTTTGAATTAAAAAGTAGTCCTCACTAAATAAAAGAAGAAGAACGATAAGAGATAGTTCAATTCAAGTATATTGCATTCACAAACTAATATTATGAAATTAAATTTATTGTCTTGTGATGCTCAAAGACCAGATAAAAGAGCAATAGCTAATTGTATTAGTGAGATTTCATTTAATATTGATGCATCTCTAGCAAATGAACTTACAAGTATACTTTTAGAAGGTGATGCTGTAGATATTGAAATTGAAGATAAAAATTCAGGTTCTGCCTTAAGAATTTTACGAAAACTAAATATAGATTACGAAATTATAGCATAAATTAAGTTGTTATAAAATATAAAGACTGCATTACTTTATTAGTTATGATGTTTCTTTTATTTTAGTACTCTCGTCATTACGAGGAAGTATGACAAAGTAATCTGTAGACTTATATTGTAGGTTTTAGTTATAAAGAGCAATTTTTTTTACATTATTAGTAATTACGCTTACACTATTTAAGAGATAGAATTTATATATGTGATCGTTTTTTTATTAAAAATTGTAGCGCGTTCCACATTAACCACATGACCACATTCTTTTAGAATAACCAAAGAAGCATTTACATGTTTTTCAACCACATTTTTAATTGAAGGTAAAAATAAATGATCTTCATCACCCATAATATATAGCGTAGGTATTTCTAAATCTTTCATTCTAAACAATCGCAATAGCGGATTAATTTCAGCAGTTAATTTAAACCATCGTAAAAACTCCTTTTGATATAGTTTTTTCGCTTCGTTAACGAATAATAAGCGAGAGTTTTTATGATTTTTTTTAGGCATTATTATAAAAGCAAAAAGCTTATATAATAGCATATACGGAACTACAGATTTAAATAAATTACCAACAAAAATTAAAAAACGAGAGCGTAAATTAAATTTAATAATAGCGCCTCCCATAATCATACTACTTACTAAAGTTGGTTTCTTTTCGGCTAAATTACGTATTAAAATTGTACCCAAAGAAATGCCTACAAAATGCGATTTTTTAATTTGTAAATAATTAATAACTTCTAAAATATCTTCTGTAATAGCATCAAAAGTGTATTTTTTATTAAAAGTCGACTTTATAACAGATTTACTATCTCCGTGCCCGCGCAAATCTAAGATTAAAACATTAAAGTGTTTTTTGAAATCGCGAAGTTGTTTGTACCAAATAGCACTGCTTCCTCCAGCACCGTGTACAAATGTTACCCATTGATTAGATACAGCATGTTCGTAAGAGTAGTAGTTTAACAAGTTTTAAAAAATTTTAAATCCGAGCAAAAATAATTTAATTAATCAACTTTAGTTGTTAAAATGTTTAAGTAATTCACTTAATTATGTAAAAGAGCTATAATTTTTAAAAAGTAACAACTAATAAATGGTGTTTTAGGGGTAAATAAATAAACACTGCCTATCTTTGCAGTTGATTAAAAACTTCATAGATATTTAATATTATGGCAATGACAATGAAAACACAAGAAGATATTTTAGCGAAATTAAATATCTATGAGTTAAATGAAATGCAACAAAAAGCTATTTCAGTAATTGATACGAATGCAAATACCGTTATACTTTCACCAACAGGAACAGGAAAAACGTTAGGTTTTTTATTACCTACGTTAAAATTAATAGATTTTGAAAATAAAGAAATTCAAGCTTTAATTTTAGTACCATCAAGAGAATTAGCAATTCAGATAGAGCAGGTAATTCGCGAAATGGGAACCGGCTTAAAAGTAAATGCAGTGTATGGCGGTCGTTCGATGGCGAAAGATAAAATTGAATTAAAGCACACGCCAAGTATTTTAATTGGTACGCCAGGAAGAATTTTAGATCATTTTGCAAATGAACGTTTTTCTAAAGACAGCATAAAAACTTTAATTTTAGATGAGTTTGATAAATCGTTAGAAGTAGGTTTTGAATCTGAAATGAGAGGTATTATCAATCAATTACCAAACCTAAAAAAACGTATTTTAACATCAGCAACGCAAGAAACTGAAATTCCTGCATTTGTAGGTTTAAACAAACCTACGGTATTAAATTACTTAACAGGAAAAAAATCTAGACAATTAACGTTAAAAACAGTTGTTTCTCCTATAAAAAACAAAAATAAAACATTGGTTGATTTGTTGCAACATATAGGAAATCATCAAGGGATTATTTTTTGTAATTTAAAAGATAGCATCAATCACGTAAGTGAGTTCTTAACCAAAAATAAAATAGCGCATAGTTGTTTTTCAGGAGGAATGGAACAAAGAGATCGTGAACGTTCATTGATTAAATTCAGAAATGGTACTAGTCAAGTTTTAATTGCTACAGATTTAGCAGCAAGAGGAATTGATATTCCTGAAATGAAATATATTATTCATTACGAATTGCCAGAAAGAGTAGAAGAGTTTACCCATAGAAATGGTAGAACGGCAAGAGTAAATGCAAAAGGAACAGCATATATTTTAAAATGGCAAAAAGAAAATTTACCAGAATTTCTTGCTAACATTCCAAATACTGAGATCTCTCAGAAAGAAAAGTTAAAACCTCATTATTGGGAAACATTATTTATTTCTGGTGGAAGAAAAGATAAAATATCAAAAGGAGATATTGCAGGTTTATTCTTTAAAAAAGGAAACTTAACCAAAGAGCAATTAGGAGTTATTGAGTTAAAGCAAGATTGTGCTTTTATAGCAGTGCCTGTAAGTGACGCAAAAAAGTTAATAGAAGACTTAAATAATACTCGTTTAAAAAATAAAAAAGTACGTATTACATTGGCTTAAAAACTATAATTTTAATCAATAGAATAAAAATGAAAAAATTTTTCTCAATATTGTTATTTATTAGTGCTTTTACTAGTTGTTCAACCAAAGAAAAAACAGATAAAGAACTATTAGATATTGATAAAAAAGCGTTAGCGAAAAGTTTAGATTCATATAAAGTTTTTCCTTATAAATTTGGTAAAATATTAATAAGATCTTCCGTTGCAAAAGATACAATTTCAGCGGAATTTAAGTCTTTTAAAAAAGATATTGATAGGCTTTCTAAAAAGTTATTTAATCATAATATTAAATCTCCAGAAGAATTATCTTTTTTAGATTATCTATCAATATATCGTGATTATAAAAGGATGGAAGACTTTGTGATGAAAACAGATGAAGATTTGTTTCCGCCACTTTCAGATGTTTTTAATGTCGTTTATGGAGATTCGATAAGTAAAAACAGACCTTATTTAAAAGGTAAAGAAAAGCAAATAGTTGAAAATTTAGAGCACAGTGTTTTAAGCGCCATCGTTATTTTAAGCAAAGATTTAGGTAAAGAAGTTTCATTATATGAAAGCTCTAAAACGAAACCAGAGCTGCTGCCAGACACAGAAATGAAAACATTATTGCAATATTTTAGAGGTTTTTTGTTTTTTGAAAAAGGATTGTATTATTTATCAGAAGATGAAATATCAAGAAATATAAATTGGCTAAACAACAACAAGGATATTGACTTGCCTTATACTCGTGCAATGTTTAGTTGGGGTAATCTTACCAATGAGCAAACGCATATTGGTATTCATTCTTTAAATCATTTATTTAGAGCTTTTGATCGTTTAATGATGAATAGAGATATAGATGAAGAAAGAGCTTTAGCAGATTTTGAAATGTTTTTAAAAGACTCAAAAGAAATAGGTATAGACAATGAAGTTATCTGGTCTATAGAAACCTATTTATATTTGAAGAATGATGAAAATGATAAAGCAATAGCGTCATTAACTAAGCTTAAATCGAGCAATTTATTATCAGCAAAAGATAAAAATAGTATAGATGAATCTATCGAATACTTAAAAAATAAAAATACGGAGAGTGTTTTAAATGGATTTTACGATAAATATTTTTTGAGTAAAATAGCTACTAAATATATGTTTGCTGTTTTAGCTGAAGTTGATTGGAAATCGATAATGGAAGCACAAAATGTGCCACATACTGAAGAGATGTTTGCTGTTGTTGATAAGTTTACAGAAATGACAACCAATCTAAATAAATATACAACCACTGAAAGATTAAAGGAAGTAGGAGAGGGTATTAAAGATAAAGGAATAAGTCTTTTTGATAAAGCAAAACAATTGGTTGAATAACCATATTATAAAAATAATATTTAAATTATAATAAGCTAACTATATATAAAATTATAGTTAGCTTATTTTTTAGGTCATTATTTTTCACCGTTCAAAATTTCTTTAACAGCAGCTTGGTATTTCTTAGGATTCCCCGCTTTTTTAATCTTTTTATAAGTTTTCTGCGGATTCGTAAATGACTTAGAAAAATATTCCCAAAATCCTAACATCTTCATTTTTATAGGCGTTGGTCCAGATAAAGCAGCATCATATTGATGATATATTTCATTATGAAACTCGCCAAAACGTTGCCATCTATCTTTCGGATATTCGGTTGTGTTATCTTTAATCATTTGTGGTAAAAAAGGATCAGCAATTAAACCACGACCAATCATAAAGTGCGTAATACTCGGAAAACGTTCTTGCATAGCTTTAAAACCAGACACAGAAGTAATATCTCCGTTATAGTATAATTGATGTTTAGATACGTCAATACATTTCTGAAAAGCATCCAAATCAACGCCACCTTTGTATAATTGTTTTCCTATTCGAGCATGAATAGCAACATTTTTAAGCGGATATTTCTCTAAAATAGGGAAGGAGTGTAATATTTCTTCGCTGTTTTCATAGCCCATTCGCATTTTCATAGAAACTAAAATATCCGTTTCGTTATGCGCTTTATGTAAAACTTCGTCAATTCTAGCAGGATTACAAATTAATCCAGATCCCATTCCCGATTTTGTAACCATTGGATAAGGGCAACCTAAGTTCCAATTCAACTCTTTATAACCTAAACTTTGCACGTACTTTGCGACAAACAAAAACTCATCAGGATCGTTTGTAATTACTTGTGGAATTACCGTTAAAGTATCGTTGTTTTCGGGTAATAAATCACGCTCATAACTCGATTTAATCTTCATTTTTCCGTTTAAACGAATATATGGCGCGTAATAAGTATCAATACCACCAAAGTATTTATGCTGTGCATTTCTAAAACGAAAATCGGTAAAGCCTTGTAAAGGTGATGAAAGTAAAGTAAAACTCATAGTATGTAATAAGTTGCAAATATAACTCACTTATCGTTCATATTTTAAAGTTAAACTTTATACTTTTGAAATAGATAAATTGTAAATGAAAATAATTTTTAACTTCTTAAAGCTGCATAAATTAAAAGCTTTTATCGTGTTTTTTTTGATGCTAGCTTACTATTATTGTTTGCCTGAAAAACTATTTACAACGCCAACATCCACGGTTGTTACTGCAAAAAATAACGAATTGTTAGGTGCTATAATTGCTAGGGATGGTCAATGGCGTTTTCCTGAATTAGATTCGGTTCCAACAAAATTTGAACAATGTATTTTACAATTCGAAGATGCACATTTTTATAAACACTTCGGATTTAATCCAATATCAATAGGAAAAGCATTTGTAGAAAACATAAAAGCTAAAAAAGTAATTCGTGGCGGAAGTACACTTACGCAACAAGTAATTAGATTATCACGCAAAAATAAAGGCAGATCTTATCAAGAAAAAATAATAGAGTTGGTTTTGGCAACGCGATTAGAATTTCGGTTATCAAAAAAATCAATTTTAAACTTATATGCTTCTCACGCTCCTTTTGGAGGTAATGTAGTAGGTTTAGAAATGGCTTCTTGGCGTTACTTCGGCTTACAACCACATCAATTATCATGGGCAGAAACAGCTACTTTAGCAGTTTTGCCAAACGCACCTTCGTTAATTTATCCGGGTAAAAACCAACAAAAACTAAAAGAAAAACGAAACCGGTTACTTAAAAAATTATATAAAGAAACCATTATTGATACCGTTACTTATCAATTATCATTATTAGAAGAACTCCCACAAAAACCATATGCTTTACCAACTATTGCAACACATTTTGTACAAGAAGTAGCAAAAAAACACCAAGGAAAACACCTACAAAGTTCTATTGATATTCATTTACAAACACAAGTAAACAACTTAGTAAAACAACACTACTTGCGTCAAAAACAAAACGAAGTTTTTAATATGGCGGTGTTAGTTTTAGATGTTAAAACAAGAAAAGTATTAAGTTATGTAGGGAACTCACCAACAGATAAAGCACATCAAAAAGATGTAAATAACGTAATTTCTGCAAGAAGTACAGGGAGTACTTTAAAGCCATTTTTATACGCACAAATGTTACAATCGGGTGCAATTTTACCAACCCAATTAGTGGCAGATGTGCCTACTGAAATAGCGGGATACACACCTAAAAATTTCGATTTAACTTTTGATGGAGCTGTGCCAGCTAACCAGGCTTTAACCCGATCGTTAAATATTCCTGCGGTTCGGATGTTACAATCATACGGATTAGAAAAATTTAGAGCAGATTTAAAAGAATATTCGATTCAGGATATTAATAAATCGGCCGATTATTACGGATTGTCATTAATTTTAGGTGGGGCAGAAGCGAGCTTGTGGGATTTATGTAAAACTTTTGCTAGTTATGCCGGAGTTATAAATCATTATGAAGAAACAAAACATAATTACTATTCGAATGAATTTACAGAACCTAGCTATATAAAATCAGATAAAATAACTTTTGGTACCATTCAAGAAAACGAAACTCATATAGATACCGGAGTAGCTTTTACAACTTTAAATACGCTAACTGAAGTTAACAGACCATTTACCGATCAGGCTTGGAAATATTTTGATTCTTCTCAAAAAATAGGGTGGAAAACAGGTACTAGTTTTGGTAATAAAGATGCCTGGGCAATTGGTGTTACTCCGAAATACGTAGTTGGAGTTTGGATTGGTAATTCAGACGGTGAAGGAAGACCCGATTTAACAGGTGTTGGTAGTGCGGCACCGTTACTATTTAACGTTTTTGATGTGTTGCCTAAATCAGATTGGTTTTTAGAGCCATATGAAGATTTGGTTGAGGAAAGTATTTGTGAGAAAAGTGGCTATTTGGCATTGCCTATTTGTAAATCGGTTATAAAAAGAATACCCAAAAACGGAGTGAGAGCAAAACCTTGTCCGTATCACCAACAGATTACTGTTGACATTTCAGAGAATTTTCAGGTGAATTCTAATTGTGAATCGGTTATTAATATGAAAACAAAAACATGGTTTGTTTTACCTCCTTTAATGGCGCATTATTACCAACAAAAAAACGCAAGTTATAGTGTATTGCCAAACTTCCGAAATGATTGTAATAAGGAGCAAAATAATACGATGGATTTTGTGTTTCCAACAAAATACCGATCTAAAATATCGTTAACAAAAGGAGTAGATAATAAAGTAAATCCTGTAATATTAAAAGTTACACATGCCAATGCAGATGCTCTTTTATATTGGTATTTAAACGATGTTTTTATAGGTAAAACTTCTCAATATCACGAACAAGCAATTACACCTAAAACAGGAAATCACAAAATTATAGTAATTGATAATTTAGGAAATGAGAAAACACGATTATTAGAAATATTATAAATTAATTATTAGAAGCTATTTCCCGCTTTTCGCACTCGCTCTCTGCGAGGAGCTCAAACAATTGCTGCAATCGGGGCTAAGAATTTTATTAATTTTTAGACAGTTCTATTGCTTTATTGCAAACCGTTTTTTTCAATCGAACTCCAAAATCAGCCAATGTTTTAATTTCTTTAATTCCCGCTAATCGTTCTCTACCAATAATCAATAAGCCTTTTTTATTTCCTTCAATGTGGTAATATGTATTGCTTTCAAAAAACAACACAAGTTCATCGGTAAAGAATTTTTTTATTTCAGAAGCGTTTTTTCCCGAGAGATAAAATCGTTTAGAGAAATCAGGGTGATTAGCTATATTAATATCTTTAAAACCTGCAAAATGATATATATATTCGAAAATACCTTCTTTGTCCAATGTAAATTCAGGTGTGTGTTTTTCAATATCAATATACATCATAGTTACCTTAATAACCTGCTTTGCTATTAGTTCCCCTTCAGAAAATTCAACATCAAATAGAGAACAGTTTTCGTTTGATAATATATTTGATACTTTACTTATTTTTCGAGTTTTAAAGTAGCCAAAATGGGGAATTTCACTAACTTCTTCTTCAGGAATAGCTTCGTATTTCCAGCCTAACTCTGTACAGATACTTTGTAATGATTTTTGTCTTTTTGTTAAGGTGTTAGAATTGGTGTTTTCTTCAATTTGAACAGGATTATTTTTACGTAAAGCAAACGGATGTTCACTATTAGTTTTATATCCATCTAAACCAATTACTTCAAAATGCCCACCTTTTCTATTAAAACCTTCGGCATAATTATTAAGATTTTCCATTACTGAATGATCTATAAAATCACACAAAGAAAAATCGATAATAGCATCTTCATTTTCTGGTATTTGATCTAGTTTCGCTTTTAGTTTTGTGAAATTTAAAAAACTAGAAAAATTCTCGACAGAAACATAATATTTGTCATCTTCCTTAAACATTAAAACGTTAGGTTTTAATACGTTTTTAATGAAAAACATTAAGTTTTTATTGATGATAACATGAATAACAAATGTAATGAAAATCCCTGCTAAAATACCCGTAATTAAACTAGTAGCTATAGTAGTTAATAATGTAACTAAAAATATAATTAGTTGCTCTTTACCTATTTTAAATACTTTTTTAATGTTTTCTGGTGATGCTAACTTATAGCCAGTATAAACTAAAATTGCAGCCAATGCAGATAAAGGGATTTTACGTAATTCTGTTGCAAAAAGTAAAATAAAAATAACAAGAAAAACTGCATGAAAAAAGTTAGCAGATCGATTACTTCCTTTATTATTTACATTTACCGAGCTACGAGCAATTACTGTAACAACATTTAACCCTCCTAAAAAACCACTAATAACCGTTGCCAATCCTAAGGCACGAATGTCTTTATTTACGTTAGAACGTCGTTTTAAAGTGTCTAGTTTATCAACAGCTTTAATACTTAGTAAACTTTCTATACTTGCTATTAAAGTAATTGCAATTACTGCGTTTATAAACTCAAAACTATAGGTTTTGCCAAAATCTGGAAAAGCAAAATTAGATAAAACATCATCAGGCAAATTAATTAAGAGACTTTTATCTATAGGGTAGGCAGATGATGATAACAAATCGTAATAATAATACATACCAACACTTAAAACAACAATCCACATTGGCGCAGGAATTAACTGAAAATATTTATTACGTATTTTACTATAAAAAATCATTATTAGTAAACTAATAACACCTACCGAACCGGCATAAAAAACACTTAAGCTATCAGTTTGAATCAAATTTATGATTCCTTTAGGCATTTGTATTAATAAGTCGATGATACTTCCTTTGGCATCTAAATTACCCAGCATTACATGTATTTGCTTGGCAAAAATACCAATACCAATAGCAGCTAACATTCCTTGAATTGCCGACGAAGGAAAGAAATCACCTAATGACCCCATTCTAAGAAAACCGAGAATTACCATAATAGCCCCCGAAATAACAATAGCAGCCAAGGTATATAAATAACCTTGTTGCATATCACCAGCACCTAATGTTGTTATAGCGGCTAATACTACAACTACTAAGCCGTTACCAGGTCCTGTAATAGTTACATTCGCGCCACCTAAAAGCGCAACAACAACTCCACCTACAATTGCAGCAATAGCACCAGAAATTGGTGGTGCACCAGAAGCTAGTGCTAAACCAAAACCTAACGGTAAGGCAATTAATGATACGACAAAACCAGCAAATATATTTTGTGGTATTTCACTTAAAAATGTTTTAAAACCTTTTCCCATTTACTTTTTTACTTAACAATTAAAACATCAGTTGGTAATTCTGCTAAAATATATTCTAAATCATGTGGAAATATTCTATCCATGATTCCTGTTTTTTTAGGAGCACTCATAACCAATATATCGGCTCTTTTTACTTTTGCATAATGACCAATAGAATATCCTCTACGACCAAAAATACTTTGCGTTTTTACAGAAATATCGCTGGTGTCAATACATTGAAGCATTTTATTAACACGTTCATCTTCGCGTTTTTGCATTTGTTCTTTTAAATCTGTTGATTTACGTAAGGAAATATCGTCATTCACTTTTACATTTAATTCCGCCTGACTAATTTCTTCAACAATAGTAACTCTTTTACAGCCTAAATTTTTAGATAAATTAAAAGCAGCTTTAATTGTTTCTTCTGTTTTATGGTCTTGTAAACCGCTAACAACAATGTGTTTACAAGGAATTCTTTCTGTTGATGGTTTTATAAGTAGAAATACAGAGCAAGGAGCTTTACGAGTTAATTCTCTAGCAATAGAACCTACATAATACTTGTATAATTTTTCTTTTTGAAGTGCACCTAGTATTAATAAATCAACATTTTCTTGTTTTGTTGTTTTTAAAATTACATCAACAGGTTTACCTTCTTGCCAAATTACTTTTAATGGAAACTTTAATTCAGGAGCCTCTTTCAATAATTCATGCAATTGTTTTTCTTTTTCATCAGTTTTTTGTCCAACATGAACTCCAATTAACTGAGCTCCAAACATATTTGATAAACGGATTGTTTCAAATATGTTTGCTTTTAGGTTAGGAGAGAAAGCAATACCAATAAGTATATTTTTTGTCAAAGTATAATAATTTAAAACGCTCGAAGATATAATTTTCTTGTTGTTTAAAAAAAAATTACTTTTACACAAAACAGAATATTAGATGATTGAATTAGCAGGAATTGTAATACTAGGGATTTTAGCGCAATGGGTTGCTTGGAAATTTAAAATTCCGGCAATATTACCTTTAATTTTAATTGGACTATTTGTAGGGCCAATTGCTGCCAAATTTTTTAATGAAGATGGAAGTAAGTGGATTGAACCTATTTGGAACGGTACAAAAGGACTTTTTCCAGGCGAAGGATTGTACTATTTTGTTTCTTTAGCGATAAGTATTATTCTTTTTGAAGGTGGTTTAACGCTTCGTAGAGATGAAATTAAAAATATTGGGCCAGTAATAACCAAACTAATAACGATAGGATCTAGTATAACTTTTTTCGGAGCAGGTATTATAGCGCATTACCTTTTTAATTTGAGTTGGGAGTTATCTTTTCTGTTTTCAGGATTAATAATAGTAACAGGGCCTACAGTTATTACACCTATTTTAAGAAATATACCACTTAAAAAAGATGTATCAGCTGTTTTAAAATGGGAAGGGATTTTAATAGATCCTATTGGTGCTTTAGTGGCTGTATTGGTTTTTGAATTTATAAGTGTTGGTGGTGGAGCAGGTTTTACGCAAACAGCTTTATTAGAGTTCTTAAAGATTATTTTATTTGGTTCTACCTTCGGATTCACTTTTGCACACGCTTTAATATTTATCATCAATAAAAAATGGGTGCCACATTATTTATTAAATGTAGTTTCTTTATCAACAGTTCTTTTAGTGTTTGTGTTATCTGAATTATTTGCTCATGAATCAGGTCTTTTAGCTGTTGTAGTGATGGGGATGGTTTTAGGGAATAGTAAATTAAAAAACTTAAAGGAAATGCTTTATTTTAAAGAATCTTTAAGTGTGTTGTTAATTTCAATGTTATTTATTCTTTTAGCAGCGAATATGGACATTAACCAATTAATGTTGCTATATAGATGGGAAACCGCACTTCTTTTTGCATTAATAGTATTTGTTATAAGACCATTAGCCGTTTTTATAAGTACCTATAAATCGAATTTAAAAGTTAACGAAAAACTTTTTATAAGTTGGGTTGGGCCGAGGGGGATTGTAGCAGCGGGAATCGCATCCTTATTTGGAAGTAAGTTGATTAAATTAGGCGTTGAAGGTGCAGAATACATAACGCCACTTGTTTTTATGGTTGTTTTAGGAACTGTGTTGTTAAACGCAACTACGGCAAGGTTGTTTGCTAAAGTTATCGGTGTATTCTTAAAGCGATCTAATGCAATTATAATTATTGGAGCATCAGACTTAGCGCGCCTTATTGCCGTATATTTAAAGAATAATGATAGGAGGGTTATTCTAATAGATTCTAATAAAGATAATATAGAAATAGCTAAAAAACAAGGTTTAGAGTCTTTTGAAGTTAATGTTTATGACGATGAATTAGCAAATAATATAGAGTTGAACGATGTTGGATATTTGTTGGCTTTAACGGGAAGTGATTCGATAAATAAATATGCGATATCTAATTTCTCTCCTGTTTTTGGTGAACAAGGTGCGTATCGTTTGGTAAGCTCACAAGAAGTTCTTACAAAAGAGTATGAAGATAAAGATCAGTTATTTACCGTTAAAGATGATTATTTAAGCTTAATGGAAGCTTTAAGAGAGTTTCCTGAAATTCATGAAACACAAGTAAACTCTATTGACGAATATAAAGAGAAGATTACTAAAATTTACTCAGAATTAAAATCAATTCCGGTTTTTGTTAAAAATGCAAGTAATGAAATTTTATTAGTTGCCGAATTTGAAAAAAATGTAACGGTAATAGAAGATTGGAAACTAGTTTATATTGGTAAAGACTTAAAGATCTAACCCAAAGGTGGTCTTTAGTTTTTCTATAAGCGGGTTTTTCCCTTTTAACTTCTCATATTTTTCTTGAGGAGTATAAGCGAATTTTTTCTCAACAGTTTCATTAACGATAACTTCTATTTGAATACCGTAATTATTTAGTTTTTCACGTAAAAATCGGGTTAACTTAGATTTACCACGTTCTAATTGCGTTTTCATTAAGTCGTTCGGTAAAGAGAATATAATGCTAAAAGGTTTTCCTAATTGCGGCTCTCCAGAAGCTAATATAGCAGCAATACTGCGTTCACCAAGTTCTTGTAGTTTGAAATAATATTTTTTCCAAGCATCTTTTAACTCTTCATGAGTAAAAGGTGTTCTTGGATGATTTTCATAGCTTTCATCATCATCTGAAATAGCTTTAATCTCTTTTTTCTGATGAATACTTTTTAAAGATAAAGCTGAAGTACGACGCTTTATATTTTTTAAAATAGGTTTTGTTGGAAGTGGAGCTGTTGCTTTAACTACCACCTTTTCTACTTCAACCTTATTAAGAACTTTTGCTATTGGCGCTACTTTTGTTTTCTTTACAGATGGTGATAAAGAAGTAAAAAATGTAGCCGGAATTATGTAGTTGTTAGATTTTTTTTTTGCTCCATCAAAATTGATAGAGGCTATTTGCATTAAAGTTAATTCTACCAGCAGTCGTTGGTTTTTGCTTGCTCTATATTTTAAATCACAATCGTTAGCTTTATCAATTGCAGGCATTAAGAACTGCATATTCGCTTTTTTAGCCTGCTCTAAATATTTCTTTTTGGTAGTGTCACCAACTTCTAATAGAGGTATGGTAGCAACATCTTTGGCTACTAGTAAATCTCTAAAGTGAGATGCTAATCCATTTATAAAATGATGTCCTTCAAAACCTTTTCCTAAAACTTCGTTAAAAGCCATTAAGACTTGCGGAATTTTATTTTCTAATAATAAATCAGTAATGTTAAAATACACATCATAATCTAACACATTTAAGTTTTGTGTAACGGCTTCGCGAGTTAAATTACTTCCAGAGAAACTAACAACTCTATCGAAAATAGATAAAGCATCACGCATTGCTCCATCTGCTTTTTGAGCAATTACATGCAAAGCATCATCATCTGCAGTAATATTTTCTTTTACACAAATTGTTTTTAAATACTCTTTTGCATCTAAAACACCAATACGCTTAAAATCGAAAATCTGACAACGAGATAATATCGTTGGTATAATTTTATGTTTCTCGGTAGTTGCTAAAATAAAAATAGCATGTGCAGGCGGTTCCTCTAAAGTCTTTAAAAAAGCATTAAAGGCTGCTTGAGAAAGCATATGAACTTCATCAATAATATATACTTTATACTTTCCTGTTTGTGGCGGAATACGAACCTGATCGGTTAAACTACGAATGTCATCTACCGAATTATTTGATGCAGCATCTAATTCGAAAATATTAAAAGCAAAATCTTCATCATCTGTAGTTGCATCTTCTTGGTTAATGCGTTTTGCTAATATACGTGCGCACGATGTTTTACCAACTCCACGCGGACCTGTAAAAAGTAAAGCTTGGGCTAAATGGTCGTTTTTTATAGCGTTTTCTAACGTATTTGTTATGGCTTGTTGCCCAACTACATCTTCAAAAACTTGAGGACGATATTTACGTGCCGATACTATAAAATGCTCCATTAATCTTTACTTTTTATGCTAACAAAAATAGAAAAACAGCTTACAATTCACAAACTATTTTCTTAAGGAAAACCTAAAGTTGTAAACAATTGTAAAAAGTTGTTTTTTTATCCGACCAACTGTATATAAGATATGAAAACTATGAAATTTACAAATCGTACAGCTTTAGTTATTGCGCTTTTATCATTATTTATTTTTACTAATTTCTCTACCAATAAGTTTGATTTAAAAACGAAAACTTTAAATACGACTAAAGTGGCTTATTTTGCAAGTGGATGTTTTTGGTGTGTAGAAGCTATTTTTGAAAGCATAATAGGAGTAGAGGATGTTGTTTCTGGTTATGCAGGAGGTTTTACCAAAAACCCAACTTATGAAAGTAGTAATACAGGTAGAACAGGTCATGCAGAAGCCGTTGCGGTATATTACAATCCTAAGAAAATAAGTTTTAAAACGTTGGTTGATGTTTATTTTGGTTCACATAATCCGACTACAAAAAATGGGCAATATCCAGATTATGGTTCTCAATATAGATCAATAGCTTTTTATGCTGATGCTTACGAAAAGGAAATTATCAACAAAAAGATTGATAAACTAAATCGCGAAGTTTATAATGGAAAAATAGCAACAGAGGTTAAAAAAATAAATAAGTTTTATGTTGCAGAAGCTTATCACCAAAATTTCGAAAAATTACATCCTCAACATCCTTATGTACGAAATGTATCTATACCAAGATTAAACAGATTTAAAAAGAAGTTTCCCGAACTTCTTAAAAAATAGAATTAAAAAAAATAAATTGTTAAGTTAAAGTTTGTTTATATAAAAATCTCCCCAATATTTATATTGGGGAGATTTGATTTGTTTAAATACTAAATTGAATACCTAAAACAATATTTCTACCAGCGTTTAAAATTCCATCATTTTTTAATCTTGATAAATGATTAATATACTCTTTGTTAAATAAGTTATTTACAACAACTGAGGTTGTAAATTTATAATTGTTGATTTTAAAATCGCCACCAATATTTAAATTAATTAAACTATAACCAGGTGTTTTTGTTTCAAAAGAACTAATATTTTCTTGTTTAAAATATGAATGGATACTTAAAGAAGTATATCCCTTTTCAAGCCATTTATTGTTTAAAAACTCAACTCTAAAAGTATTTTTTAAAATATTTGCAGGAATTAAAGGTAAGTAATTTCCATTAGCTTGTTTTCCAATAACAGTTTCGAAACTACTTTCTAAATGCAACCAATCTAAAGGGTGTGGGTGTAAATGAAAACCAAACTCACCTCCGTATAATTTAGCATTTTCTTGTAAATACGTGTAAACTGGTGCTTCATCTTCAATTTCACCTGTAGGTGATAAATATATATAGTTAGATAAGTTATTATAAAACCCGTTTGCAAATACTTCAAAATGTTCTGCTTTATAATCTAAAGAAAGATCAAATTGTAAGTTTTTCTCATTAACTAGGTTATTATTACCTTCTTCAAACCTATTAGTTCCATGATGTACACCATTAGATGTTAATTCAGCTAAATTCGGAGCTCTAAAGCCACTAGCAACATTAATACGAGTGTTTATGGTTTTAAGCAACGTTGTTTTAAGTCCTAAAGAGCTAGTAAAACTATTGTATGATATATCTATAGCATTGAAAATATGAACTTCATCTTCATGTTGAATTTCATGCCTTTCTGTTTTTATGGCGCGATTATCAAAACGAATTCCACCTTGCAATCTAGTATTATCATTTAACTCTAAATTAGCTGTTGTAAAAACCCCAAAATCATTAACTATTGCATTTGGAATTAGCAATTCTTCACCAAAATTTGTGTTTGTTTGTTGTAGTCCTTGCGTACCTAAAAGAAGTTCAAATTTTCCCATTTCTGGAAAATGGTACTTTACATTATAACTTAATGTTTTTAATTTCATATTTAAAGCTGCTTCACCTTCAGTATGTTCGTCATGTTCATCTTCAGGTTCGACATCTTCGTGCTCTTCATGATCTTCAAATTCTGTTCGGCTATTAATTGTATACCCTAAATCGATATCTAATTTAGATGCATTAAAAAAGATATGGTTATGTAAACTGATAATATGATTGTCTATATCTTGAAAAGGAACTTCTAAATGAGTTTCTCTGGTTTGCTCTCCGATACCTTCTGTTAAACCTAGTTTAGAGTTGTTAAAATTATAACGAACTTCTGATGAGAAGTTTTTTTCATGAAAACCAACACCTAATTTTAAATCTTTTTCTTTAAATCGAGTATTGGTAACGCGATACAAAGGTGTTTTGTAATCAGAATGCATAGCATAAGTTCCTCTCGCTAGAAATTGCCAGTTTTCAAGAGAAGATTTAAGTCCGATAGTGGCATTACTACCTATTGTATTGCTAAAATAACGTTGATTAATATTTAGTTCAGTATTGTTTTCAGAAGCGAATTTTTCTGGTTGAATATATAAAACACCCCCTAAAGCATCTGATCCGTATAGTAATGAAGCAGGGCCTTTAATAACTTCTATTCCTTCAATACCAGCATCGTTTATACCTAAACCGTGCTCACCACCAAATTGTTGATTTTCTAAGCGAATACCTTGCGTATATACTAAAACTCTATTACCACTTAAACCCCTAATAACTGGTTTACCTATAGATGCTCCTGTTGATATTTGCGAAACCCCTGCAATACTAGTAATTCCTTCAGATAGGGTAGTAGCACCTGTTTTATGTAACGCTCTTGCAGATAATCTTTCGACTTTCATTACATTTTCTGATTGTAATTTATTAAAAGGAGTTGAAATAATTATTTCATCAATCTTAAAAATAGATTCTTCTAATGACGTATTAAAGGTTAAGCTTTGATTCTTGAAAACAAATTCTTTCGTAACACTACCAAATCCTAAATATGTGAAGTTAATAACTACTTTTCCGTTTGGAATATTTTGTAAATTATAGTTTCCTTTAGTATCTGAAATAGTTCCTTTGTGAAGCTGTTCTGAATAAATTTCAACCCCCAATAAAGGAGTATTGTTTTTGTCAACAATTTTACCTGTTAAATTATTTTGCGCGTATATGCTTAATGTTCCTATAGATAATAGGAAGAATATTATTTTTCTCATTGATTATAATTTACTGTGAAATACTAAGTGCTGTTTTTACTTAAAAGACAGATTGATTAAACAGTGAAATAAGGTGGGCCTCTGGTGAGTTTTTTATCAACATATATTACCGAAATTACTTGTGGTTGTTGATTGTATGTTGTTTTATAAAAATGTTGTGGAATTACAGCATAATTTGAAGCTGTAGTATATGAAAAAACTTGAAGTTGATAATGTAATAAAGAACACTCTAACTCTTTTTCATGAAAATGATCATCATTTATTGAAGTACAAACAGTATGTTCATGCTTTTCAAAAGCATGAACTACTTGTATTGCTGTTGGTAATAACAAAGCAAACAAGAAAATTGCAGATATGTAGTTTCTAAATTTATACATTCGCTACAAATGTATAAAAAAATAAATAGCCACTAGTATTTATACTAGTGGCTATTTATTTTAAAATCTTAAATAATTGTTAATCCTTCTTTTTACTGCCTCTCATTTTCATATTTAGCATTTCTACTACTAAAGAAAAAGTAATGGCAAAGTATAAATATCCTTTAGGAACTGTACCAACTTCTTCTCCAAAAAGAGTGGCATGTGATAAATGTGCACCTTCAGCGATTAGCATAAAGCCAATTAATATTAAAAAAGATAAACCTAACATTTGTATGGTTGGATGCTTGTTTACAAATTTACCAACCGGGTTTGCAAATAACATCATAATTACCATTGATAAAATTATAGAAGTAATCATAATTATCATAGCACCTTCAACACCGTTAGTCATACCTACAGCGGTTAAAATAGAATCGAATGAAAAAACAATATTTATTAATGTTATTTGAATAATAGCCTGACTTAAAGTATAGCCTTTTTGAGGTTTACCATCTGTTTCATTTTCCGATAAACCTTCTACTTTATGGTGTATTTCTTTAGTACTTTTATAAAGTAAGAAAAGACCACCAGCAAATAAAATTAGTGCTTGCCCAGTAAAACCTGCTTTAAACCAAGAAAAATCAACATAAAAAAAAGGCGCATTCATCGCAATTAATAACGAAATACCAAAAAGTAAGGCAATACGTAAAAACATTGCTAGTACTAAACCAATGTTCGTTGCTTTTTTTTGAAGTTTTTCAGGAAGTTTGTTTGCTGCGATTGATATAAATATGATATTATCAATACCTAAAACAATTTCTAAAAAAGTTAAGGTTACTAACGCACCCCATGTGTCTGCTTGTAAGAAAATTTCTATCATTTAATTTACTTTATATACGGTTCCTTTTTGTTTAAAATTAGAGTAGCCAATTTTAGCAGTAAAATTAAAAGAACTATCCGTTACTTTTGTAATTTGAACAAATATAGGGTCTTTATCTAATTCAGTTTTCGGACGCTTCATTCGTAATGAATAGGCAAAGTTGTTTTTCCATTTGATAAACAGCGTATCAATATGTTTAACTTCTTTTTCCGTTACTAAGCTATCCGAAGAAATACTTATTATTTTAGAATATTCTTCTATTTGTAAACTGTCTTTTCGCACAATTGTAGTTTTACCATAACCGTTACCAGCCGGAATCTCGAAAGTTCCGTATTTAAAACGTTTAGGATCTCCATCTTTTTTTGGAGTACAAGAAAATACTAAAAAAACGACTAAAAAACTAAGTAAATACTTCATTAAATTCCGGTATAATTAGCAGGTGTAATTGCTTTTAATTCTTCTTTAATCTCAACAGAAACTTCTAAAGTATCAATAAAATTAGCAATTGATTGTTTGTTTATCTTTTCGTTGGTACGTGTTAATCCTTTTAAAGCTTCATAAGGATTTGTATATGCTTCACGACGTAATATTGTTTGAATAGCTTCAGCTACTACCGCCCAATTATTTTCTAAGTCTTCAGCAAATTTAGCTTCGTTTAATAATAACTTATTTAACCCTTTTAAAGTAGATGAAAAAGCAATTAATGTATGACCAAAAGGAACACCTACATTACGTAAAACAGTACTATCTGTTAAATCACGTTGTAATCTTGATATTGGTAATTTTGCAGATAAATGCTCAAAAATAGCATTTGCAATTCCTAAATTTCCTTCAGAATTTTCAAAATCAATCGGATTTACTTTGTGTGGCATTGCTGATGAACCAACTTCACCTTCTTTAATTTTTTGCTTGAAATAATCGTTAGAAACGTATGTCCAAACATCACGATCTAAATCAATTAAAATATTATTTACACGTTTTAAACCGTCATATAAAGCAGCCATATGATCATAATGCTCTATTTGAGTGGTTGGGAAAGAGTGATGTAATCCTAAAATGTCTTCTACAAAATGAGTTCCGAAGTTTTTCCAGTCAATATCTTTATACGCAACTTTATGTGCGTTAAAATTACCTGTTGCTCCACCAAATTTAGCAGCGTGAGGTGTGTGTTGTATGTGTATTGCTTGATTGTTAATACGTTCTACAAAAACAAAAAATTCTTTTCCTAAACGCGTAGGCGAAGCAGGTTGCCCATGTGTACGTGCTAACATTGGTATATGATCCCATTCTTCAGCTAAATCTGCTAATTTAGATACTAAACCATCTAAAGCAGGATAATATACTTCTTCCATTGCATCTTTAATAGATAACGGAATTGCAGTGTTGTTTATATCTTGAGAAGTTAATCCGAAGTGAATGAACTCTTTGTACTGCTCTAAGTTTAAAGCATCAAATTTTTCTTTTATAAAATATTCAACCGCTTTTACATCATGATTTGTAACGGCTTCAATATCTTTTATTTTCTGAGCATCTTCTGTCGAAAAATCGTCATATATCTTACGTAAATCAGGGTATAATTCATTATTGAATTCAGCTAATTGTGGTAAAGGAATTTCGCATAAAGCAATAAAATACTCTATTTCTACTTTTACGCGATATTTTATTAAAGCTTCTTCTGAAAAATAGTTGGCTAAATTGGCAACTTTATTACGGTATCTACCATCAATAGGAGAGATGGCATTTAATTGTGTTAAGTTCATGTTATGTTGTTGTGTTGTATCTTGCAAAAATAGAAAATACTTACTTTAATTATGAGTATTGTAATAGGAATTTTAACGATAAACTTTTCGATTTAAAATTTTGAGTTTTTTATCCTTCTCTAAAGATTTTATTACTCGAATTACGGTTTCTACTCGTAAGCCTAAAATATCGGCTATTTGCTGGCGTGTATAATCAACCTTAAAAGTGAAATCACCTGTTATTTTATAAACATCATTTTTTAAATAATCTATAAAACGAAGCACTCTGTGTGCAGGTTCTTGGCTAGAAATCTCTGATGCTATAATTGCTTTGTAGTGCAATCTTTTAGCTAAACTTTGCGTTATTTTTAAGTGAATTAAAGGATTTTCTTGCAGTAATTTAAATAATTGTTCTTTAGAAATGACTAATATTTTACTTTCAGAAAGAGCTTCAGCACTAGCAGGGTATTTTACATCAATAAATAAAGGTGGCTCACCAAAACTCTGATTTTTATAAAAAATGCCTTGAATAAATTCTTTTCCTGCATTATTATAATTGTTCATTTTTACAATACCACTACTAATTTGATAATAATTATAAGCAGTGTTATTTTCAGTAAAAATAACATCTCCTTTTTTATAGTCTTTATAATGTGCGTTAAAGTTGCGTAAAAGTTCTTCTGGTATCATTATGATTTAAGTCATAAATTGCAATCGTATAAAGATATAGTTTTGCCGTGAATTAATATGTTTTTTAGATGGATAAAAAAGAAATAGAAAATAGAGAAGATGTGTATTTATTGGTCTCAACTTTTTATAATAAAATTAAAAAAGATGATTTTATAGGACCTATTTTTCTAAAAGCAATTCCCCTAGAAAAATGGGAGCCTCACTTGCAAAAGTTAACTGATTTTTGGGAAACAAATCTTTTTTTTGTTAGAAAATTTAAAGGAAATCCGATGAAAGCACATAAGGATTTAGATAGCAATTTTAATCATACTATTTCTCAAGAGCATTTTGGTAGGTGGTTGCAATTATGGTTTGAAACCTTAGATGCTCTTTTTGTAGGAACTAAAGCAAACGAAGCAAAAGAAAGAGCAAGGAATATTGCATCGATGCTCTTTTTTAGAATGTTTGACGCGAAACCTAAAAAATAAGTTGATAAATTATCAGCGCTATATTTGCTAGAACAGCAATAAAAAATGTCCAAACTACTGTTTTTAATGAACGCTGACTTATTGCAACTGCATTGGCGCCCATAGCAGAGATACAGGTAACTACTAAAGCAAATAAATTTACTTCTCCATGAACAGCCAATGCTGCAGAAAAAGAAGCAATCATACTACTTGCCATTAATAAAATTATTGAAATAGCAAAAGAGTTACTTTCTTCTTGTGCTATTTTATTATTTATATTACTTATAAAATTAAGTTTAGAAAACTTAAAAGTTGTGTTATTTACGAATAATTGTTGTGTTGTTACCATGCCTAATTTATTTTATTACAAAGTTACAAGCCAACTAGTTATTTGTTTTATGACCTAAATCATAAAGTAAAAAGAAGTTTGATTCATTTTATTTGATAGCTTTTTTTATCTTCACAATCTAAAATACTTTTGTTGGAAACTAGAACCCTTATTTATATTATTATAGCAATTTTGTTAAGCATCGTTATTGCTTTTTTTCAATATTTCTACAAAGAAAAAAATAATTCTAAAATAAGCATCTTACTGTTTGCTTTAAAAGCAACGAGTTTGTTTTTATTGATTTTATTATTTATTAACCCCCAAATAGAAACGATAGAAAAAGTAAATAGCAAGCCTGTTTTATCTGTTTTGGTAGATAATTCACTTTCTATAAAATATTTTAAAGAGGATAAAAAAGTAACAACTATTTTAAAAGAAGTACAAGAACATAAAGAAATACAAGATAAATTTAATGTTCAGCTTTTTTCTTTTGGAGCTAAAATTGCTGTTTTAGATAGTTTATCTTTTTCAGAAACTCAAACAGATATTTCGCAAGCAATAAAATCAGTTAACGAATTAAATAAAAATACTTTAAATGCAAGTATTTTAATTAGTGACGGAAATCAAACTACAGGTAATGATTATGAATATATAAATGCTAAAAGTAAAATATTCCCAATCGTAGTTGGTGACACGACCTTGTATCAAGATTTACAAATATCACAGTTAAACGTTAATAAATATAGTTATATAAAAAATAAATTTCCTGTAGAAGCCATGCTTTATTATGAAGGAAAGGAGAAAGTAAGTGCAACTTTTTCTATTTCGAATGGCGGAAAAAAAGTGTTTTCAAAAAGACTTCAATTTTCTCCTTCAAACCCAGTGCAAACGGTTTCAACCAATTTAACTTCGAAAAAAAAAGGAATTCAATATTATAGCAGTGCTATCAGTAAAATTGAAAACGAAAAAAACACCAAGAATAATTACCAAAATTTTTCGGTAGAAGTTATTGATGAACAAACGAAAGTATTGGTTTTAAGCTCGTTTTTGCACCCTGATTTAGGCGCTATAAAAAAAGCTATAGAAAGCAACAAACAACGAAACGTAACGATTGCTTTGGTTAATGATAAAAATATTAATTATGCTGATTATCAGTTTTTTGTTTTCTATCAACCTAATAACTATTTTAAAAAAGTATTTGAGAAAATATCTTCTAATCATTTGGTAATTTCAGGAACAAAAACTGATTGGAGGTTTTTAAATACGCAGCAATTAGGAGTTACAAAAGAAGCAATCAATCAAACAGAAGATTATTTAGCAATTTACAATGTTGATTTTTTAACGTTTTTACAAAAAGATATTGGTTTTAACGAATTTCCGCCTTTGCGAGATAAATTCGGAACAGTGCAGTTAACAAATGATGCTCAAACCTTGTTGTATCAAAAATTTGCAGGAGTAGCAACCAAACAACCATTATTAACAACGATTGAAAAAAATGATAAAAAGCATGCTGTTTTATTTGGTGAAGGAATTTGGAAATGGAGAGCAGCTAGTTTTTTAAAAGAGCAAAATTTTGAAACGTTTGATGCTTTTTTAGGGAATTTAGTACAGTATTTGGCTTCTAATAAAAAGAGAAAAAGACTGGATGTTAAAAGCGAGAGTATATACACCGAGAATACTCCAATAACTATTTCGGCTTTTTATGTTGATAAAAATTACCAATTTGATAATAGAGCTACGCTGGAGTTCACGCTAACAAATAATAAAACAAAGAGTAAGAAGGTAATTCCGTTTTCGTTAATCAATAATTCTTATCAGGTATCGGTAGAAGGTCTTTTAGCAGGCGAATATTCATATAAAGTTTCGGTAGAAAATCAAAAAATAAATAACTTCGGAAATTTTAAAATAACTGATTATCAAATAGAAGAGCAGTTTACAAACGCAAATCATAAAAAATTAAAGTCATTAGCTATAAAGACTAAAGCAAAATTATTTTATGCTGATAAGTTAGAAGAGTTATTAAAAGAATTAACTACAGATGCTTCCTACTATACTGTTCAGAAATCTAGTACTAAAAAGCAAAATTTAATAGATTGGAAATGGGTGTTGTTTTTAACAATTCTCTTATTTTCCTTAGAATGGTTTATCAGAAAATATTATGGTAAAATTTAAAAAACAAATAGGTTTTATTCGTTTAAAGAGTAATAGTTTCTGAACTTTGTAAAAAGTTAACTATAACGATTTAAATAAAAAAATAGTTTTTAGATAATGTATAAAAACAATATAAAAAACGAACTTTAAATGACTTTAGAACATTTTTTTCAATGTCCATATTGCTGGGAAACAATTTCTATGATTTTAGATGCAAGTGCTTCTCAAACCTATATAGAAGATTGCGAAAATTGTTGTAATCCAATACAGTTAACAGTTCATTTTGAAAACAATAACCTTACCGCTTTCGAAGCGATTAATATAGAACAATAGAATATGAAATTTCATACAAGAAAGTGGATAAAACCAGAAGATTTAAATCCTAACGGAACCTTATTCGGAGGTCGTTTATTACAATGGATTGATGAAGAAGTAGCCTTATATGCTATAATTCAATTAGAAATACCTAAAACAGTAACAAAATTTATGTCAGAAATAGATTTTGTAAGCTCAGCTAAACAAGGAGATATTATTGAAATTGGTATTGAAGTTGTAAAATTTGGTAACTCTTCTATTACCTTAAATTGTGAAGTACGAAATAAAATTACTCACAAAACAATTATAGCAATTGACAAAATTATAATGGTCAGCTTAGATGATGCAGGAAACCCTTTTGCGCATGGTAAAACAAAAGTAGAGTATGCTAAAGACAGGTTGAAATAACAAACCTGTCTATTTTTTTTATACTTTTGTAATTCTTTAAATCCATAATTTGAAAAATATTAGCATTGTTATATTAACATTATTGCTGTTTGTACCACCGGTGCAAGCGCATGCTGATGCTATGATTTTTGATGATGGTAACGTAATAGAATTTCACGTTGACACAATGGATGAAGCACATTCTAATACGCATCATCAAAACGATACAGATGAAGAAAAAAATACAGAACACCATCATCACTGTATTTCTTTAGGTATATCGAATGCAATAATCACTACGGAATTTAAATTTCAGTTTATTAAATATTTTCAAGTAAAAAAGAAAATACATTTTCATAAAGTTCTAAATACAGCTAGTTTTTTAGACGAACTTTTTCAGCCTCCTCGCGTTTAATTCAATTTTAAATTTTTAGACACTTCACTTAATTTTCTGTAGCAAAACAGAAAGCTATTTTGTTGTCTATCTATGTGATATAAATCCTTTAGGGAGATAATGTTACATAGAAAAAATTACAGTTTAAATAGAATTAAATACATAAAAAATGTTAGACAACATTATCAAGTTTTCAATTAAAAACAAATTGATTATTGGTGCTTTTGTATTGGTGTTAATTGGTTGGGGAGTGTACTCGCTAAAACAATTACCAATAGATGCAGTGCCAGATATTACCAATAACCAGGTGCAAATAATTACTTCTGCACCTTCACAATCTGCACAAGATATAGAGCGCTTAGTAACATTTCCTATAGAAATGACCATGGCTAGTATTCCGAAGATTGAAGAAGTGCGTTCTTTTTCTCGTTTTGGGCTTAGTGTAGTAACCATTGTTTTTAAAGACGATGTAGATATTTATTGGGCAAGGCAACAAATTAATGAACGATTAACTGAAGCTAAAAGTAATATTCCAGCTGGCGTTGGTTCACCAGAAATGGGGCCTCTAACAACTGGTTTAGGTGAAATATATCAATATACGTTATTTGCAGAAGAAGGTTATGAAGCAGCATTTTCAGCGATGGAATTACGCTCGCTTCAAGATTGGATTGTTCGCCGTCAACTATTAGGAATTGAAGGAATTGCAGATGTAAGTAGTTTTGGCGGCTTTTTAAAGCAATACGAAGTTGCTTTACAGCCAGAAAGATTGCAAGCATTAAGTGTTAGTGTAAACGAAGTTCTAGAAGCTTTGGCTAAAAACAATCAAAATACAGGAGGTGCTTATATTGATAAAAATCCGAAAGCATATTTTATTCGAAGCCAAGGATTGATTCGAACACCTGAAGATATTCAAAATATTGTTATTAAAAACACCGAAAATGGTACGCCTATTTTAATTAAGGATATCGGAAAAGTACAATTAGGAAGCGCCATCAGATATGGTGCAATGACCAGAAACGGAGAGGGAGAAGTTGTTGGTGGAATTGTAATGATGTTAAAAGATGCAAACGCATCAAAAGTAATAAAGCGTGTAAAAAACAGAGTTGCACAAATACAAAAAAGTTTACCAGAAGGTGTTGTAATCCAACCTTTTTTAGACAGAACAAAATTAGTTGATAAAGCAATTAGTACGGTAGCTACCAATTTAATTGAAGGAGCTTTAATCGTGATTCTTATTTTGGTGTTATTATTAGGGAACTTACGCGCGGGTTTAATTGTTGCATCGGTAATTCCGTTGGCAATGTTATTTGCTATTATATTGATGAATCTCTTTGGGGTTTCAGGAAATTTGATGAGTTTAGGAGCCATTGATTTCGGAATTATAGTGGATGGATCGGTGATTATTGTTGAAGCAACATTGCATTATTTAGTAGTGAGAAAATCAGGAAAAAAATTATCGCAAGCTGAAATGGATGAAGAAGTATATCAATCAGCTTCTAAAATTAGAACGAGTGCAGCCTTTGGCGAAATTATTATTTTAATCGTATACCTTCCTATTTTGGCTTTAGTAGGTATTGAAGGAAAAATGTTTAAACCAATGGCGATAACCGTAAGTTTTGCCATTTTAGGTGCATTTATTTTGTCGTTAACTTACGTTCCGATGATTAGTGCTTTGTTTTTAAAGAAAACAATTACAGGAAAAAAGAATATTTCTGATAAAATAATAGGCGCCTTACAAAGTGTTTATGCATCTGTATTAGAATTTGTTTTAAATTATAAAAAATCAGTACTTATTGGTGCTGTACTTATTTTCTTATTGAGTCTTTTTACTTTTAAAAATATGGGGTCAGAATTTATTCCATCTTTAGATGAAGGAGATTTAGCGGTTCAAGCAACGGTTTCTACAGGAAGTTCATTGTCTTATACGATTGATGTAACCAATAAATCTTCAAAATTATTATTAGCAGAATTTCCAGATGAAATTGAACAAATTGTAAGTAGAATTGGTTCTTCGGAAATACCTACAGATCCGATGCCTGTTGAAGTAGCCGATATTATTATCATCTTAAAAGATAAAAGTGATTGGACCAAAGCACGTACTAAAAACGAGTTGACGGAAAAAATGAATCACTTATTAGATGAAAATATGTTAGGTGTTAATTACGGATTTCAGCAGCCGATACAAATGCGTTTTAATGAATTGATGACGGGAGCACGACAAGATGTAGTGTTGAAAATTTATGGAGAAGATTTAGATAAATTAGTGAAATACGGAAATGAATTAGGGAAAATTATTCCTAATGTAGCTGGAGCTGAAGATTTGTATGTTGAAAAAATGACAGGTTTAAAGCAAATCGTAATCGATTATAAGCGAGATCAATTAGCATTATATGGTTTAAATATTTCTGATGTAAATACAGCTGTAAATACTGCATTTGGGGGTCAAAGCGTAGGTTCGATATATAAAGGTGAGCAACGTTATGATTTGGTAGTACGAATGGTAAAAGAAAATCGATCAAGTATTGAAGATATTCGTAAACTGCATGTCACCACATCAAATGGAACACAAATTCCGTTAGAAAAAGTTGCTGATGTGAGCTTTAAAACAGGGCCAAACCAAATACAAAGAGATGATGCTAAACGAAGAATTACGGTTGGTTTTAATGTTAGAGGACGTGATGTTGCAAGTATTGTTGCTGAACTACAAGTTAAAGTTAGCAAAAAAATACAATTCGATCCAGGGTATTATATCACCTACGGTGGAACTTTTAAAAATTTAGAAGAAGCACGTGCAAGGTTAGGAATTGCAGTTCCTATTGCTTTATTATTAATTTTCTTATTGTTATACTTTACGTTTAAATCAATTAAACAAAGTATTTTAATTTATACGGCAATTCCAATGTCTGCTATTGGTGGAATTTTCGCTCTATGGTTTAGAGATATGCCTTTTTCAATTTCTGCAGGAATAGGTTTTATAGCCTTGTTTGGTGTGGCTGTTTTAAACGGAATAGTCTTAATAGCTGAGTTTAACCGTTTAAAAGAAGCTGGAATGACAAATATTAAAGAAATTATAAGAAAAGGAACTGCTGTTCGATTGCGCCCCGTAATTATGACAGCGGCTGTTGCTTCTTTAGGGTTTTTACCGATGGCTCTTTCTGCATCAGCAGGGGCAGAGGTTCAAAAACCATTGGCAACCGTAGTTATTGGTGGATTAGTATCTGCAACCTTATTAACCTTATTAATTTTACCTGTTTTATATTTCTTTTCTGAAAGTAAAAATTCAATTAAACTCAATTCAAAAATAGTAACAGTGCTATTTATATTCGGAGGAAGTTTATATATTCAGGCACAAGAAATACCTCAGAAATTAAGTGAACAAGACGTAATTGCGATCGCTTTAAAAAAATCAGTAGCAAGCTATAAATCGACCTTGAATATAGCTAAAAAGAAGGCGGGTATTGCTGGGGCAATTGTTTTAGATCCTATTGCTATTAAATATCAAGATGTGGGTGTTAGTGCTGGTTTGTCAGAGAAGGAGTGGTCTGCAAATCAAAATTTCGGTGCTGTTTTAACGCATCTTCAAAAAAGAAAACTAGCAATTGCAAAACATGAATTAGCAATTTCAGAGAATGATATTTCTAAAAAAGAAACTATTAGAACCGTTAGAAGTTTATATCAGCAATGGCACTATTTATATGGGCTTATTTCATTGCTTGAAGAGCAAGCACAAAATAGCGCTCAAATAAAAAGCATTTCTAAGAAGCTGTATAATGCAGGAGAAATTGGTGGGTTAGAAAATGACTTAACAATCATACAATCTTTAGGTACTCAAGCTGAAAAAAGTACTATATATAAAGATTTTAGGCGGGTAGAAAATAAGTTAAAAGAATTATTGCAAATAAAAACAGCTATTGTTCCTGAAACAAAATTCCTTATAAAAAAGGAAATTTCATTTAATAGAGATAGTCTTTCAACAGCATTCTTAGCAGTTTTAGTAAAACGAGCGAAGGTTGCAGAAAAGAATGTTTTAGTTGCTAAATCAATTTATTTTCCTGAGATAACAGCTGGAATTATCAACAGAAAAACAGGAGTTGCAACGGATTATACGGGCTTTAATATTGGCTTAAACATTCCAATATCATTTTGGTCTAATAAAGCTAAAATTAAAGAGAAAAAAATGATAACTGAAGAAATAGCCTTTGAAAATGAATCAAAAAAAATTACAATTGAAAATAATTTTAAGAGTTTACAAAAACAAGTAAACTATTTAAAAGGCGAATTAACAAGTCTTGGTAGTGTGGTGATAAAAGCAGCTAGGTTTATTAAAAAATTAAGATTAGCCTATACAGCTGGTGAAATAGATGCTTATCAGTATAATCAAAGTTTTAATACCTATTTTCAAGTAATGCAAAATTATTTAGCGCTAGTTAATAATTATAATCAAACCATAATCACTTACGAGTTCTATATTAAAAAATTATAAAGAGTCAGAGATTCAACTGACTTCAAAACATAAGAATATGAAAAAAATAATCACATTATTATTAATCATCATTATTACGAGCTGTAA
Source organism: Tenacibaculum sp. SM2510 (assembly GCF_057002845.1). NCBI lineage: Bacteria > Pseudomonadati > Bacteroidota > Flavobacteriia > Flavobacteriales > Flavobacteriaceae > Tenacibaculum > Tenacibaculum sp. SM2510. The sequence continues at coordinate 493,329 of NZ_CP192703.1, read as the reverse complement.
TGCTAAAGAAAAAGTATATTCAGATCATAACAATACTCCTGAAAAAAAAGTAAACCTAAGTAATCCAGATGAAAAAGAGGAGGAACATTCAGAAAATGAATTGCATTTAACAAAAGAGCAGGTAGCGTCTGCAAATATAAAAGTAACAAAAATAACAGAGAAGTTAATACGAAATAAGATCGCTGTAACAGGTACTATTGAGGTACCACCACAAAGCAAAGCTACAATTTATGCACCTTTAGAAGCTTTTGTATATAAAACAGATTTGTTACCAGGAGATAAAGTAAAAAAAGGACAAACACTAGCAGTTTTACAGCATGCTAACTTTATTAAATTACAGTATTCATATTTAGAAGCTGTAAATAACTTGAATGTATCAACATCAGATTATAAACGAAAAAAAATGTTATTAGAGAATGATATAGCTTCTGAAAAATCATTTCAAATTACAAAGGGTATCTATAAATCCGCAAAAAGTTTGGTAAGGAGTTACGCAGCGCAATTAAAAATGGCAGGTTTATCGCCAAATACCATTATTGCGAATGGGATTCAACAATATGTATATATAAAAACACCAATTTCCGGTTATGTGGTTGAAAATAATTTGAATAAAGGAATGTTTTTATCTGCAAATTCAGAAATGATGGAAATTATAGATACTGATCATATGCATGCCGAATTAAATGTTTTTGGAACCGATATTACTAAAATTAAAAAAGGTGCTGAATTTATTTTCAAGCCTTCAGGAGTTGATTCTCAATATGAAGGATATATCAAGTTAATTAGTCAAAAAGTAAATGCTAAAACAAAAACTGTTGATGTTCATGGTCATTTTGAAGATAAAGAAAATTTACTAAAATCTGGAATGTTTATCAATGCAGAAATTTTATTAGAAGGTAAAAAAGTATTTGCAATATCAGAAGAAGCAATCATTGAAATTGAAGGGGAAAATTTTATATTTATAGCCAAAAGTGCTGTTGAATTTATTCCTGTAAAAGTAACTTTAGGGAATTCAGATTCAGGCTTTACAGAATTGAAAACGATTGAAAATAATAATTTCGATAGCAAATTTATCACAAAAGGAGCACACTTTTTAAAAGGACAGTTATTACAGCAAGCAGGAGGAATGGAAGGGCATGCACATTAATTTTATTTTGTGATTACGCTGTTAATCTTTTAAACCTTTGTGTTTATTAAGATTTGAGCAATATTAAAATTGTACATTTGAATATAATAATTATAAATTTTAATCATAGAAATGAGTAACAATAAACAATTAGATTTACAATTACCAAAAGGAGGAATTTTAATAGGAATTTTAGTAGTAATTGCAATTATAGCTTTTACAAAATCAACTGTAACGATTAAATCTGGTCAAGCAGGTGTTTTATATAAAACCTTTGGTGGTGGTGTAGTAACAGACGAACCAGCAATGGGCGAGGGATTTCAGGTTGTAGCACCTTGGAACAAAGTTTTTGTATACGAAGTACGTCAACAAGAAATTTTTGAAAAAATGCAAGTCTTATCATCAAACGGATTAGAAATTCAATTAGAAGCTTCTGCTTGGTTTCAGCCACAATCTGATAAGATAGGTTTATTACATCAAGAGAAAGGAGAAAACTATATATCAAGAGTTATTCAGCCAGCTATTCGTTCTGCTGCACGTAGTGTTGTAGGTCGTTATACACCAGAACAGTTATATTCTAGTAAAAGAGATGTAATTCAAACAGAAATTTTTGAAGAAACAAGAAAAATATTGGAAAAACAACATATTCAGTTAAATGAAGTCTTGGTAAGAGACGTAACATTACCATCAACTATTAAAGAAGCAATTGAGCGTAAATTAAAACAAGAGCAAGAGTCTTTAGAATATGAATTTAGATTAGTTACCGCACAAAAAGAAGCTGAAAAGCAAATTATAGAGGCAAAGGGTAAGGCTGATGCTAATAAAATTTTAAGTGCTTCTTTAACTGATAAAATCTTACAAGATAAAGGTATTGAGGCTACTTTAAAGTTATCTGAATCACCAAACAGTAAAATTGTATTGATTGGAGCAGGTAAAAGTGGAATGCCAATTATTTTAGGAAATCAATAAATTTCATTAAAAAATTAAGCAAAAAAAAAGCAACTCATTATGAGTTGCTTTTTTAGTATATAAGATTCTTTGCTTAGTCTCTTCTACGTTTTCTACCAAAACCAGCAGAAGCATTACCATCGCCACCACTACTTCTTCTAGAAGAAGATGAAGATCCGCTATCGCTACTACGTCTTCTAGAGTCGCTTCTGTTAGAAGAATCTCCTCTACTAGAACTTGAGCTTCTTGGTCCTCTGTCGTTTCCACCACTTCTTCTTTTTCCGCTGAATCCACCACCGCCACCGCGAGGTTTTCTTCCGCCTCCACCGCCACCGCGATTAGATTTAGTAATTTCAATATTTACAGAACGCCCGTTAAAGTCAGCATTATTAGCACTAAAAGCGTCTAATGTTTCTTGTTCAAAGTTTTTATCAATTTCAAAGAAAGAAAAAGTGTCTAAAATATCGATTGCTCCAATTTCAACTTTATCAGCAATTTTTTGATCGTTTATTAAACCAATTAATGTTGCTGGATTTAATTCATCTTTTCTTCCTAGGTTAATGAAGAAACGAGTCATGTTTTCGTCATTAGATCTACCTCTTGAAGTACTATCTTTATTAGATACGTCGTTTAAATCATCAGATTTGTTGTAGTAAGATAAAAACTTGTTGAATTCTAATGAAACGAATTTCTGAACTAACTCTTCTCTAGATAAATCTTCTAATTTTTCATAGATACCAGGTAAGAATTCTTCAATTTGTTCAGTATTAACTTCAGTAGCTTTTACCTTTTCAATTAAATGCATTAATTGATTTTGGCAAATTTCTTTACCAGTAGGTACTTTTTTAGCTTCAAATTTCTTTTTGATGATACGCTCAATAGAACGTAATCTACCTTTCTCTTTATTGTTTACTAATACTATAGAGATACCTTTGTTACCTGCTCTACCAGTTCTACCACTACGGTGATTGTAGTTTTCTATCTGGTCTGGTAATTTATGGTTAATTACATGCGTTAATTCCGTTACATCTAATCCACGTGCAGCAACATCAGTAGCTACTAAGATTTGAATGGTTTTTTTACGGAATTTACCCATAACACTATCTCTTTGTTGTTGAGATAAGTCTCCATGTAAAGCATCAGCGCTATAACCATCTTTTATTAAGTTATTGGCTACTTCTTGTGTTTCTCTTCTTGTTCTACAGAAAATAATTGCGTAAATATCAGTATTTACATCAGCAATTCTTTTTAATGCCTGGTAACGTGTTCTTTCGTTTACTACATAGTATTCGTGAGTAACGTTATCTGAACCTTGATTTTTTTCTCCTGATGTAATTTCAACAGGATTATCCATATAGTTTCTAGCAATAGCTTCTACTTCTCTAGGAAAAGTTGCTGAAAACAATAAAGTTTGTTTCGTTTCAGGAGTTGCATCTAATACTTTATCAAGTTCGTCTTTGAACCCCATGTTAAGCATTTCATCAGCCTCATCTAAAACTAACCATCTTACGTTTCCTAATCTTAAAGCTCTACGATTTATTAAATCGACAGTTCTTCCAGGAGTTCCCACAACTATTTGTGCACCTCTTTTTAAACCTCTAATTTGCTCTTCGATATTAGAACCACCATATACAGTTACCACTTTTAAGTCTGGTATGTATTTAGCGAATTCTTTAATGTTGTTTCCTATCTGAACTGCTAGTTCACGAGTAGGAGATAAGATAATAGCTTGTGTGTTTTTATCTGAGTAGTCAATTTGCTCGATAATTGGTAAACTAAAAGCAGCAGTTTTTCCAGTACCAGTTTGGGCGAAAGCTTTTAAATCGGCCGTAGATGAAATAATTTGTGGAATTGCTTTTTCTTGAATTACAGTAGGCTTTTCGTAACCTAAATCTGTTAATGCTTTGTTGATAGGCTCTTTTAAACCTAAATCTAAAAATGTTGACATATATACGTCTGTGTTCTTTTTAGATTCACAGACGCCAGTATCTGTAAACCTGATTCTTAATTTGGACAATAGATTATATGGCTAATAATCTGGTAGTTAATAATCTAAATTTCATTTTATTTCGAAAATAAAATCGCGCAAAGGTATGATAAATAAAACAGATTACATAAAATTATTTGTTTTTCTGTAAATTACTTACTTCTACATTTATTTTTTTTGAAGATAAACTAGTATACCCGTTTGTAATAACGCCTTTATTATCAATTAAAACAACACGTGGAAACTTACTAGTGGAAAACTCACAAAGCATACTTTTTTTAGGCAATGTATATTGATGCTTAATATCTATATTTTTAGTATATCTTTTAGAAGATGTACATAAATTAACAACTACAAAATTAACCTCAGGATTATTTCTTATTAAGTAATTAGTACGTGAAGCAATCCACTCATCTGAAGCATGCTTATAATCTTTAAATAAAATTACAGTATTTTTTTTATTTACTATTTTTGAAATATTTTTTTCTTCACCTCTTGCATTTACTAAATTAAATGATGGTAGTTTGTCTCCTGTATTTAATACTTTAAGGTCGTTAATTAATCTTTGAATATTTTTTTTCTGCTCTATGTTAGTATTTAGCTTAAAAAAAGTAAAAAAGATTTGCTTGTTGTTTTTTTGATTTGGCTCTTTAAAAAATCGGCGTATAACCGTATTGTATAATAATTTGTTTTTTATTTCTTCTGAAGAAATATTAGCATCTATACTGTGCAATAAAGCTACAGTAAAATTGTCTGATTTATCTTTTTTAAGATATACATCATTGTAAAACTTATCAATCATGAACCTGTAATACGGGCCGTAGAAAATTAAAGAATCTTTTTTTGAGTTAACATTATTACGATAATCAAAATATGACTCATGTAATATACTAGGTTCTTTCTTGTTAAAATTACGAATAGCATATTGCTCTAAATTTGTGTAAATGGGGTATAGCATAGAGATGTTTAGAATTTCTAAAAACTCATTAGAAATATCACCTGAATTATTCTTGTAGGAATTAATAATTTTTTGCTTTATTCTTTTTATAGAATCAGCTTTTTGTAAAAAGTATTGTGATGAAAGGTTTTGAAATTTTGAAAATTTTTTTTCATCTACCTCTGTTTGTAAAAAAGATTCAATTAAGATGTTATTTCTTTCAGCATTTTTACCACTAAAAACAAGTGACTCATCAAAATTCCAAGTATTTAACCTAAAAAGTAAACTGTCTTTAGCTTCTAAATAAACGTATTGATGTTCTGGACCGTGACCAAAAATGTATAAGCCGTTTTTAAATTTTTTAAAAGCACCTAAAAAGCTATTATCTTTTTTTAAATATATGGTATCATTAAAACCATAATTATCTGATAAAGTAACATAGCTAGATTTTGGATTTATAATCTTACCTCCAAAATAAGTATTTTTAGGGGCTTCAGATTCATTACAACTAATGAATAAAATTAATATAAAAGGGACTAAATATTTAATCATATCTTATTTTTCTCTTTATAAAGAAATAATGGTCAAAAATAAACATCTCTACATAATGTAGTTGTTAATTAGCTGTTAAAAGAATTAAAAGCGCCAAATGTATGGTGTTAAATTTATCCTTGCAAATTCTTTTTAAGTCAGTATATTTTATACTTTTGCAGCCAATTTAAAAAGTTATAAATGTTATCAGTATCTAATTTATCAGTTCAGTTTGGTAAGCGTATTTTATTTGATGAAGTAAACACTAAGTTTACTCAAGGAAATTGCTACGGTATTATCGGAGCAAACGGAGCAGGAAAATCTACTTTTTTAAAGATTATCTCTGGTAAACAAGACCCTACATCTGGTCAGGTTCATTTAGAATCTGGAAAAAGAATGTCTGTTTTAACTCAAGATCACTATGCTTTTGATGAGTACACTACTCTAGAAACTGTTTTAATGGGTAATAAAGAGTTGCATAAAATTAAATCGGAAATAGATGCTTTATATGCTGATTATACAGATGATAATGCTGAGAAAATAGGGGAGTTGCAAGTTCGTTTTGAAGAGATGGATGGTTGGAATGCCGATGCTGCTGCTGCAACTTTATTATCGAATTTAGGTATTAAAGAAGAAGATCACTATACATTATTAGCCGATTTAGAATCTAAAAAGAAAGTACGTATCTTATTAGCACAAGCTTTATTTGGTAACCCGGATGTGCTTATAATGGATGAACCTACCAACGATTTAGATTTTGAAACTATTGCTTGGCTAGAAAATTTTTTAGCTAATTTTGATAATACTGTAATCGTTGTATCGCATGACCGTCACTTTTTAGATGCTGTTTGTACACATATTTCTGATATTGATTTCGCAAAAATAAATCACTTTTCAGGAAACTATACTTTCTGGTATGAATCTAGTCAGTTAGCAGCAAAGCAAAGAGCACAACAAAATAAAAAGGCAGAAGATAAGAAGAAGGAATTAGAAGAATTTATTCGTCGTTTCTCTGCAAACATGGCAAAATCTAAACAAGCTACTTCTCGTAAGAAGATGATAGATAAGTTAAATGTTGATGAGATAAGACCTTCTAGTCGTCGCTACCCAGCTATTATTTTTGATAGAGATAGAGAAGCAGGAGATCAAATTTTAAATATAGAAGGATTAACTAAAAACTTTGAAGGGAGCCCGTTATTTGCCAACGTTGATATTAATTTAAATAAAGGGGATAAAGTTGCTATTATTTCAAAGAATTCTAAAGCTGTATCTACTTTTTATGAAATTATTTCAGGAAATGAAGTAGCAGATTCAGGAGAATATAACTGGGGTGTAACAACTACGCAGTCTTATTTACCTTCAGATAATTCATCATTTTTTCAAGACGGAGAATTAGATTTAGTAGATTGGTTACGTCAGTATGCCCAAACAGAAGAAGAAAGAGAAGAAGTTTTTTTAAGAGGTTTCTTAGGTAAAATGATTTTCTCTGGTGAAGAAGCCTTAAAGAAAAGTAATGTGCTCTCTGGAGGAGAAAAAGTTCGTTGTATGTTATCTCGTATGATGATGACAAGAGCTAATATTGTTTTATTAGATGAGCCAACGAATCACTTAGATTTAGAATCTATTCAGTCCTTAAACAATTCTTTAATTAACTTTAAAGGAACAGTATTGTTTTCTACTCATGATCATGAGTTTGCACAAACAGTAGCAAACCGAGTTATTGAAATAACGCCAAAAGGAGTTATCGATAAGTATTCAACTTTTGATGATTATTTATCTGATCCTAAGGTTAAGGAATTAAGAAAGAAAATGTATTCTTAATAGATATATTATTGCATAAAAAAAAAGGAAGCTAATTAATTAGCTTCCTTTTTTTTATGTTTACTCTTCTGTAGTTGTTTCTATTTCAAAAAAACTAAAAACATTACCTCCATAGCGTTTATCGTAACTATGGTTTGGGTGTTTTGTTAAATCGGTATGTTTAGAATGTTCTATAATTAAAGTACCTTCTTCATTTAAAAGCTGACGTTCAAAAACAAGGTCAGCAATTTTTAAAAACTGCTCTTCTTCAAAATCATACGGAGGATCCGCAAAAATAACATCCGCTTTTATGGTTGTTTTCTCTAAAAATTTATAAACATCGCTTTTGTAGGTATTAATATCTAAATCAAGCTCTTTAGCAGTTTCATTAATGTATTTAATACATCCAAAATGTGCATCAACAGCATGTATTGTTAAGGTTCCGCGAGATGCAAATTCATAACTGATGTTTCCTGTACCAGCAAAAAGGTCTAATACAGCAATACTATCAAAATAATAATCGTTGTTTAAAATATTAAATAACGATTCTTTTGCCATGTCGGTCGTAGGACGAACAGGTAACTTTTTCGGAGCAGAAAGTCGTCTGCTTTTATATTTTCCTGATATAATTCTCATTAGGATACTAAGATGAAATTAGAATGATTCGAAAATTCTTCGCTATCTGTAAAAAAGTTTAAGATAGGTTTAAAAAAATGAATATTACGCACGTAATTATAGGTAATGGTATAAAGATCAGATTCTTTTTCAATATTTCCTACAAAAGTTAATTGAAATTTATTAGGATCCATTTGTAGTTGTTCTGCTACAAATAAAATATAATAAAGAAAATCTTCTTTTGTAGTAAAAGAAAAAGAATTGTATAAAATTAAATTGTTTTGTTGGCAAACAACAATATCTAATTGGTTTGTAGATACGTGAACAAAAAACTGTTTTTCAGAATCTTCTTTAGAGTAATTTAATAACTTATCTATTAAAATAGTAGCATGATGCTTGTATTCGAATTCTCCGAAATTTTGAAATAAATAATTATTAATATTTACATAAGGTATGTATACAGTATTAGCTTCTATGGTTTCTAAAGCATCATACGTAATAAAATCTGTTGATAAGGTTTTAACGGTGTATTTTAAAAAAGAATCTAAGCTACTTCTATCAAAATATTCGTTGGGCACAAGCGTTGCTAAATTGTTTTGATGAATAGCAAATACACTTTTAAAGTCTTGCTGTAAATCTTTATCAGTAGCAAAAATACTAATAACTTTATCTAATAAATATTCAGGAGAAGTTAATGAAATCTCAAATGTATACTCGGTAAATAAAATTGTTTCTTTTGTATCTGAATTAGAAATACAAAAAGAAAATCCATCCAAACTAAATTGGATGGATAGATTTTTATTTTGCGTTATTACGCTAGTTTTTTTAGTCTTCTTTAACAACTGCTGCACCTTTATCGTAAGAAGGAGGCCAATTACCACCTGTAGTTACTTCGATTAAAGAACCAACAGAAACATACGCTCCTTTAATTTGGTCAGTTTCTAAAGCTTCTAATTCTTGTTTTACTAAAGAAGAACTCATTCCTTTTAAAATAGATGTTTTATCAGCTTTAACTTCAAAAACAGGAACTAACAAGCCAGCAACTTTTTCAACTTCGCTTGTCGCTATTTCAAATTGCTTATCTGTTCCAGGAACATTAAACATACCTTTATAATCCTCACCTTCAAAATACTTTGCAACTGGCTCGTAACCTATGGTGTCAATTTGTTTTTTAGAAACAGTAATGAAAATACCACCACCTCTATCTACTTTCTCTTCAATATTTTTAGTTTCAACTAAAGCTAATTGACCATTTTCAATAAAGTTGATTAAAGAGTCTTTACTGTTTGTATAAGTTCTATAAACATCTTTATATTTAACTTCAGCATCACGAATTAATTTTAAATTCTTAATAACCTTAGTAAATCGTACTTCTTTTTCTTTAGCAAAATGAATAGGTTCCATGATACCTCCGTATATAAGATATGTTAAAAAAGCAGTGGCTGCTAATAATAAAATAGAGATTAACCATCTCATTTTCAATGGCACGAACTTAACTATAATTACAGCTAAAAGAATTGCAACTACAACAGCTGCTAAAATCATTAATAATAAATTCATTTTTTTTGTTTTAATATATGATATACGCAAATCTACAATTTTTTTTCAATCATGAAAATTTTTATCTATAAATACATTTATCTTTGGCTATTATTTAAAATATGATAGAATCAGCACCTAAGTTTTATAAAGAAATTCTCGAAAAATTTCCGTACCAACCTACTCAAAAACAAAATGAGTTATTAGATAAGTTAACCGATTTTTTGTTTGACAGTAATAGTAATGCTTTATTTTTATTAAAAGGATATGCGGGTACTGGTAAAACAACCATAATTAGTACGGTAGTTAATAATTTATGGAAAGCCGGTAAAAGGGCCGTTCTTTTAGCGCCTACAGGTAGGGCAGCAAAAGTAATTTCTGGTTATTCTAAAAAGCAAGCATTTACCATACATAAAAAAATTTACTTTCCTAAAAAAGAGGGTAATGGTGGTGTTAGCTTTGTGATGCAACCTAATAAGCATATTAACACGGTTTTTATAGTTGATGAGGCTTCAATGATATCAGACGCTCGTCAAAATTCAAAACTGTTTGAAAATGGCTCTTTATTAGATGATTTAATATCTTTTGTATACTCAGGTAAAAACTGTAAAATTGTGTTTATAGGTGATACAGCACAGTTACCACCGGTTAAATTAACAATGAGTCCTGCTTTAGAGGCAGATAAACTTTCTTTTGATTTTAATAAAGATGTTATCGAAATTGAGTTAGATGAAGTAGTCCGTCAGCAACAAAATTCAGGGATTTTAGCTAATGCAACCGATTTGCGCTTATTAATACAAAATAATGTTACCGACTTTAAGTTTGATATAAATTATCCGGATATCATCAGGCTAGAAGATAGTTACGATATACAAGATGCCATTACACAGGCGTACGATGGTGATATCGGAGTAGAAGATACCGCTTTTATTGTGCGCTCAAATAAAAGAGCTAATCAATATAACGATCAAATTAGAACTAAAATACGTGGACAAGAAAATGAAATTTCTACCGGCGATTATGTAATGATTGTTAAGAATAATTATTTTTGGTTAAAAGATTCTTCTTCAGCAGGTTTTATAGCTAACGGAGATATTTGCGAAGTAATGCGAATTAGCGATATAAAAGAATTATACGGATTTAAATTTGCTGAAGTAGAAGTTCGTATGATAGATTATCCTGATATGAGCTCTTTTGAAACTGTTTTGTTATTAGATACACTTTCTAGCGAAAGTCCGTCTTTAAGTTACGAAGAGTCAAACAAATTGTATCAAGCTGTAAAAGAAGATTTTGCTGATGAAAAATCGAAGTACAAACAGTTTATGGGTGTGAAAAATAATAAATACTTTAACGCTCTTCAAGTAAAGTTTTCTTATGCTATGACTTGTCACAAATCTCAAGGTGGACAATGGAATACCGTTTTTATAGAACAACCTTATTTACCTGACGGACCAAGTGTTGAGTATTTACGTTGGCTATATACCGCAGTTACTCGTGCTCAAGATAAATTATATTTAATAGGTTTTAAAGATGAGTGTTTTTTAGAGTAAATAGTTGTTGTTTTAATAAAAAAACGTTTCAATTCATTTAGAAAGGTTTTCATCTATACATATAAGGTCGTTCATCGAAAAACGAACTGAAGATGCTTATGTTATTGATACATTTATAATATATTAATGTAATTTTTTAACATGAAAAATATAGTATTAGCATTATTAGTTTTTTTTACTCAAGTGATAGTTGCTCAGCAAGTTTGTGAAGACGAAGTTGAGTCGAATTACATAGATATAAATAGTATTTCTGTAAAAAAATGCGAAAACAAATCATCTAGAGCTGCTATTCAAAACTCAGAAACAACATCAAAAGTATTTAGTAAAAGGTATTTAAAGAAAAAAAGGTTTAGTGATAGAGTAAAAAAACCATTAAATAAAACAATACTTAAGGTAGCTAAAAGCGAAATAGAAAATCTTGCAATGTCAATTAATGAACCTAAAGTTATTTCTAACAAAGAAAAGTTAATTAGAAACAGTGCAAAAAGTATAAGTTTGGTTTCAAATAAAGTTAATAACGAGTTAACTCAAGCAGAATTGAAAGTTAAAGAAGGTATTAACTTAACAAATTTTAAAAGAACAGTTTCTTTTGCGGAAGTATCAAATGTACCTTCATTTCCAATGCCAAATAATAATATTTCTTTTAATCAAAGAATGGCTGAACATATTAAAGTTCAATTAAAATACCCACAACAAGCATTAGTAAATAACGTTGAAGGTTCTGTTTTAGTTAGTTTTATAATTAATACTAATGGAGAAGTAATAAACATTAAAGCTTCAAGTAATGACATAAATAATAATATTTTAGAAAAAGAAGCTATCAGGATTATAAGAACACTTCCAATATTTATACCAGGTGAGCATAATGGTAAAAAAGTGAATGTGTCTTACGAGTTTCCTTTACATTTTTCAATGGACTATTAAATTATAATTTTTGCATACAATTAACATATTATAAATTTTTTTAGTACTAAAAAAAGTACATTTGTTGTTCAATTAAATCTTTATAATGTTTAAAAGAGCACTTTCTATAATTGGTATTTTTTGTATTTCAACAACAATAAATGCTCAAAAACCTCAAAAATTAAATTCTAATCAGATTTTTGAGAAAATTCAAAAATTAAACTTTTTAGGTTCTGCATTATACATTGCAGCGCATCCTGATGATGAAAACACCCGTTTAATCGCTTATTTATCAAACCATGAAAAAGCAAGAACAGGTTATTTGTCATTAACTCGTGGAGATGGAGGCCAGAATTTAATTGGCTCAGAAATGAGAGAATTATTAGGGGTAATTCGGACACAAGAATTATTGGCTGCCAGAAGAGTAGATGGAGGAGAGCAGCGTTTTACTAGAGCCAACGATTTTGGGTACTCTAAACACCCAGATGAAACTTTAAAAATTTGGAATAAAGAGGAGGTTTTAGCAGATGTAGTTTGGGCTATCCGAACTTTTAAGCCAGATGTAATTATAAATCGGTTTAATCACAGAACTCCAGGTACAACACACGGTCACCATACTTCATCGGCAATGTTAAGTATGGAAGCTTTTGATTTAGCAAACGATAAAACAAAATATGCTAGTCAGCTTAAAAACACGAGTATTTGGCAACCACAACGCTTGTTTTTTAACACTTCTTGGTGGTTTTATGGTAGTCAAGAAAAGTTCGATAAAGCAGATAAAAGTAAGATGTTAAGTTTTGATATTGGTGCTTATTATCCGTTAAAAGGCTTATCAAACAACGAATTGGCATCTATGGCTAGTAGTCAACATTTATGTCAAGGTTTTGGTCGTTTAACAACTCGTGGAAGTCAAACAGAATATGTTGAATTTTTAAAAGGTGATTTTCCGAAGGATAAAAAAGATATTTTTTCAGGTATAAATACCACGTGGAATAGAGTAGAAGGTGGTGGCGAAATTGGTGAAATTTTATACAAAATTGAAAAGAATTTCAATTTTGTAAATCCATCAAAGCATTTGCCGCAATTAATGGAAGCATATAAATTGGTTCAAAACTTAAAAGATGCACATTGGAAAAATATAAAGACAACAGAATTACAACAAATAATTAAAGCTTGCGCAGGTTTGTATTTAGAAGCTTCTGCAAACAAATCTAGCACCACATCAAATAGTAATTTTGAAGTTAATTTTGAAGCCTTAAATAGAAGTACTAATTCAATAGAGTTAGTATCAATTAAAACATTACCGAGCGAAAAAATAATTACTAAAAATTTAGCATTAACACCTAATTTAAAGCAAAACTTTAAAGAAAGTATTACTATTAAAAACATTGGTTATTCATCTCCTTATTGGTTAACAAAACCATGGGATTTAGGAATGTATACTGTTGAAAACAAAAAACTAATAGGAAATCCGGAAAGCGAACGACCTATTAACATCGTTTATAATTTGATTATAGAAAATCAACCGATATCATTTAAAATTCCGGTTGTTTACAGATATTCTAAAAGTGATAAAGGAGAAATTTATGAACCTTTTGAAGTATTGCCAAAAGTAACCACTAAATTAAAAAGTAAGGTTATTATTTTTTCTGATGATGTTTCTCAAAAAGTGTCTTTAGAGGTTCGTTCTGGAGATAAAAATGTAATAGGAACTGTTTCTTTACAGGTTCCTAACGGATGGCAGGTTTCTCCTAAAATGGCTGATTTTAATATCGAGCAAAAAGGAGATAAACAAATAGTAGATTTTAAAGTTATACCACCAAAAAATCAATCAGAAGGAGTTTTAAAGGCAATAGCAACAATTGGTAACGAAACATATAGTAAAGAGTTAATCGAAATTAATTACAATCACATTCCTAAACAATCTATTTTATTACCATCACAAGCAAAGCTTGTTCGTTTAAATATTAAAAAAAGAGGAGATAAAATAGGCTATATTCAAGGGTCAGGAGATGCAATTCCAGAAAGTTTACGTCAAATAGGGTATACAGTTATTGAAATAAATCCTAAAGACATAAATGATAAGAATTTAAAAGGTTTTGACGCAGTTGTTATAGGAATTCGTGCATATAATACCTTGCCTGAATTACAGTTTAAGCAAAAGTATTTGCTAGAATTTGTAAAGAACGGAGGAAATATGATTGTACAGTATAACACGAATAGAAGGGTAGACGTAAAAGCACCGTTTGAGTTAAAATTATCTAGAGATAGGGTAACAGATGAGGATGCAAAAGTTACTTTACTAGCCAAAGAGCATTCAATTTTAAATTACCCTAACAAAGTTACTGAAGCTGATTTTAAAGGTTGGGTTCAAGAACGTGGATTGTATTTCCCGAATCAATGGAGTAAAGAGTATACGCCAATCTTATCAATGAATGATAAAGGAGAATCTGTTAAAGAAGGTAGTTTGTTAATCGCTAAATACGGAAAAGGAAATTATATATATACAGGTTTAAGTTTCTTTAGAGAATTACCTGTAGGTGTTTCGGGTGCTTATAAATTATTTGCGAATATGTTGTCTGTAGGCAAAGAGAATGACGTAAAACAAAAAGAAATTAAGCTCTAACAGTTGTAATTACACAAAATTAAAAAAAGCCTCGAAAACATATGTTTTCGAGGCTTTTTTATTTAAATAAAAACGTCATTCCGATGAAGTATGAAGAGGGAATTTCTTTTTTGAAGTAAATATTACTTCACTACGTTCACAATGACACTTATAGTTTATTTAAAATACGAAAAATCTTCTCCGTCTTCAATTTTTAATAAACTTTCGTAAATCATTTTAATTACATTTTCAACATCATCTCTGTGAACCATTTCAACCGTTGTGTGCATATAACGCAATGGTAAAGAAATTAACGCAGACGCAACACCACCGTTACTATATGCAAACGCATCGGTATCTGTACCGGTAGCTCTTGATAAAGCAGAACGTTGAAAAGGAATATTGTTAGCTTCAGCAGCATCAATAATCAAATCACGTAACTTTTGTTGCACAGCAGGAGCATAAGCAATTACCGGTCCTTTTCCTATCTCTAAAAGTCCCGCTTTCTTTTCCTCGATCATTGGAGTAGTGGTGTCGTGTGTAACATCAGTAACGATTGCTACATTTGGCTTGATTGTTTGAGCAATCATTTCAGCACCACGTAAACCTATTTCTTCTTGTACAGAGTTTGTAATGTATAATCCGAAAGGTAATTCTTTTTTGTTTTCCTTTAATAAACGAGCAACTTCGGCAATCATAAATCCGCCCATTCTGTTATCTAAAGCACGACATACAAACTTATCTCCGTTTAAAATATGAAATTCATCTGGGTACGTAATTACACAACCAACATGCACTCCTAATTTTTCAACTTCTTCTTTAGTAGCACAACCAGTATCTATAAAAATATTATCTGGTTTTGGTGCTTCTTCATTTGCTTTATTACGGGTATGAATTGCTGGCCATCCAAAAACACCTTTTACGATGCCGTTTTTAGTATGAATATTTACAATTTTACTTGGTGCAATCTGATGATCTGAACCTCCGTTACGAATTACATAAATTAATCCGTCATCAGAAATATAGTTTACATACCACGAAATTTCATCCGCATGCCCTTCAATAACTACTTTATATTTAGCATCTGGATTAATTACACCAACAGCTGAGCCATAAGTATCTGTAATAAACTCATCAACATAAGGTTTTAGGTAATCCATCCAGATTTTCTGTCCTTCCCATTCATATCCGGTAGGAGCAGCGTTATTTAAATATTTTGCTAAGAAATCGATTGACTTCTCGTTTAAGATTGATTTATTTTTAGCCATATTATTGTAATGTTATTATTATTCCTCTTCTTCTTTGTTAGAATCAGCTCCCCAAAAACGTCGTTTTTCACGGTATTCTTGCTCTTGTTTAATTTGTTCGGGAGTTAACACTTTTAAAAATGATGGATGCTGTTCTATAGCATATTCTATTTTTTCAACAATACTAGCTACATCTTCATTTTTGTAATCAATTTCTAAAGGTTCTTTAATAACCATTGATTGTAAAACATTTCGTTTTTTTATCAATAATCCTTTTTTATCAAAAGAACGTCTAAAACCATCAATAACAATAGGAACAACAATAGGATTGTACGTTTTTATAATATGAGCTGTACCGCGACGAATAGGTTTAAACGGTGTAGTAGTTCCTTGCGGAAAAGTAATAACCCAACCATCATCTAACGCTTTACGAATGTTAGAAATATCAGACATTTTTACCTGTCTTTTAACATCTTTTCCTTCGCTTCTCCAGGTTCTTTCAACTGAAACAGAACCTACATATGCAAATATTTTAGGCAGGATACCAGATCTCATTGTTTCACCTGCAGCAACATAATATAAGTTTAACTTAGGGTTCCATAAATAACCTACGTTTCTAATATTATCATCACGGCCTTTTAAGGCTGCATTAAATACATGAAACATAGAAGCTACATCTGCAAAATAAGTTTGATGATTAGAAATGAATAATACATTTTTATCAGGAAGATTCCGAAGAATATCCATACCCTCAATTTGTAAATTATTAAATTTTCGGTAGCGTCCGTGAGATATAACGCCTAAAACTTGAATAAGAAAGCGTTTAATGAATAAAATATGTCCGAATGGATTCCTTTTAAATAAAGGCATTTGTAATTATATTTTTAGTGTAAGGGCTAAATTACAAAAGAAATAGAAAATATTACTGCTTAAATAAATCTTTAATTTCTGAAAGCATCATCGCGGTAGCTCCCCAAACGATATAACCATTTAGTTTAAAGCAAGGTACAGTTATGTTTTTCATATATGAAGTTTCCATTTCAATAGCGCTTAAATTATTTTCATCTAATAAGTCGCTCATTAAAACTTCTATAATGCTTGCAACCTCATAATTAGGTTTAAACAAAGGTTGTTTTTTAGTAATGCCTATAAACGGAGCAACTAAAAAATTACTAGGAGGAATGTAAGAATCAGATAGTTGCTTTATAATTTTTATATCTTCAGAAATAACGCCTACTTCCTCAAACGTTTCTCTTAAAGCAGTTTCTTTAAAATTGATATCTTCTTTATTTGTTTTACCGCCAGGAAAACTTACTTGAGCTGAATGTTTTCCTTTGTAATTTGCTCTTTGCGTTAATAAAAACCGAGTTTCATCATTTTTATCAGGATAAAACAATGCCAAAACAGCAGCTCTTTTTGGCTTTTTACTATCTATTAATTCTTGAGTAAATTGTATTCTTAACTGTGGAGCAAGTTTAAGTTGAGAAGCCAAGCCTCCTAAAGGTTTGCTCTTAAATTCTTCTAATTGATTTATAAAATCAGAGAAAATCATTCGTTTTTAGTATTTTAGAGCAAACATATTAATTTACAAAGTTAAAAATCAAATATTTTGGCTTGAATTTTGATTTGTTACAAACAGAATTAATTTTTAATAAATGGATAAAAAAAATAAATATAAAAACTTAGCACTTAGCTTATTGTTTGATGCAATAGGACTTGTATCGTATATTATACCTGGTGTGGGTGAATTATTAGATATAGTATGGGCGCCGGTAGCAGCGTATTTAATGACCAAAATGTATAAAGGAGGTAAAGGTAAAATTGCAGCTGGTATTACTCTTGTAGAAGAAGCAATGCCTGGTTTAGATGTGATACCAACTTTTACACTTATGTGGTTGTATACTTACGTGTTTACTTCTGATAAATCTAAAAATATAATCGAAATTTAGAATCTGGATTTTTTAAGCATAAAAAAGGGAAGCATTTAGCTTCCCTTTTACTTTTTAATAATTTTAGATAATTATTTTTTTATAAACTTTTTAGTAAAAGCTCTCTGTCCGTCATTAATTTCAAGAATGTAGATTCCGTTTTTTAAATTAGAAACATTAATAGTTGAATGATTTATTTTTCCGTTTAAAACTTTCTGACCAATAATATTAACAATCTTAAAATTAGCATCTCTATTGTCAGCCATTTCAATTTTTATATAATTAGCAGTAGGGTTTGGAGAAATGGTCGCACTAAAAATTGCAGTTTCATTACCTAATTTTGTTCCAGTAACAGAATTACTGTTGTTTACTCCTTTTGCACTAGTACCAATATTTACAGAGTAGTCTTCAACTTCACCATAAGAAAAAGTTTCACAAGCAGTAGGAGCAGCGTCCCATTTCATGGCAACACGCATTCTTGTTTTTCCTGTTAAAGCAGAAGTTGGAACCGTAAAACTAGCTGATAAGTTAGCAGAGCTAGATGAAGATCCACTAACCACTTCTTCATTAGTTTCAAATACGCCGTTTTTATTAAAATCAATCCATACTTTCCAAAATTCAGTATAAGAAGAACCTGAAAAACCAGCACTAATAATTATAGTATTGCTTCCGTAAGGTAAATTTCCTGTTAAAGATGTATAATCACCATAACCATTATTAGAAGAAGAAACGTTTGACATTCCTCCAATAGCAACATTATCAATATATTCATAACTTGCGTTATTACCTTTAGAAGAACAATAATTAACGGTTATGCTCTTAGTGGTTATTCCAACAGTATTACTTGCTGCAGAAATATTATTTGCAGCATCTTTAGCTTTTATAAAAAAAGTATAGTTTGTAGCAGCTGTTAAGCTATTAACAGTATAATTTGTAGTTGTTACTGTAGCTATTTTAGTAGAACCTTTATAAACATCATAACCTGTAACAGCAGTATTATCTGTAGAAGCATTCCAATTTAAGTTTACAGAAGTTTCTGTTACTGTGTTAGCTGTTAAGTTACTTGGCACAGAAGGGGTCGTTGTGTCTGGTACTGGTAAAGTAGTAATAAATACTTTATTACTTAAATTAGAAATATTCCCAACAAGATCTATGGCTTTAATTGAATAGTTAAAAGCAGTATCTGTACTTAAATTAGAAACACGGTAATCTGTTGTTGGGGTTGTTGCTATTTTTATATCGTTTTGAAATACATCGTACCCAATAACACCAACATTATCAGTAGAGGCTGTCCATATTAAGTTAACGCTAGTTTGTGTTAAGTTAGATATTAATAAGTTAGCTGGAGCAGTTGGAGCAATGGTATCAATATTCGATCCACTATCGATAATATGATTCCCTAAACCTGTAAACGTATTATTGGCTAA
Organism: Tenacibaculum sp. SM2510; assembly: GCF_057002845.1. Classification (NCBI taxonomy): domain Bacteria; kingdom Pseudomonadati; phylum Bacteroidota; class Flavobacteriia; order Flavobacteriales; family Flavobacteriaceae; genus Tenacibaculum; species Tenacibaculum sp. SM2510. The sequence continues at coordinate 474,186 of NZ_CP192703.1, read as the reverse complement.
TACTTCCCATTCAGAAGTACTATAAGTTATGTTAGGCGCATTAATAGATATTTTACGTTGTATTGTTTTATCCTGTGCGAAGGTAACGCTACTATTCATGTCTCCAATTAAATCGATTAAGACATCATTCTTAAATAATGCTATGGCATCGTTTCCATTAAAAGACATCACACCGTTATTGGTAATATCGGCGATGTTTAAAATTTCTTGAGCAGCACTTCCGTGAGCAATTACATAGACGCCTCCGTTAGTTAATGAACCAGTTAAGGGTAAAGTACTAGTCCATGTTCCTCCGCCATTCGTAGCTTTTTTTATTGAATATGCTGTTAAATCAATAGGGGCTCCTGTAAAATTAGCTATCTCAATAGCTTTATTATATGAAGATCCTTCCACATATTCCGAAATTAGTAACTCAGTAATAGTTCCGTTTCCTCCACTTATTGGACTAGCACCTGTTGTAACCGCTACAGAATTACTTTTTGTAGATATATTACCAACTAAATCCTGTGCTTTAACATTAAAGTTATAAGATGTTTCTGATGTTAAGTTAGTTAAGGTGAAGTTGGTTGCTGTTGTGTTTGCTACTTGAGTAGTACCATTAAAAATAGTATAATTGGATACCGCAATATTATCTGTAGCCGCAGTCCAAGCTAAATCTACTGTATTAGCAGTGATGTTAGAAGCAACTAAATTAGTTGGGATTGTAGGGGCTTCTGTATCTAGATATCCTCCACCTGTACCAAATAAATTTTCAGCTTGAGGTCCACCCCATATTTGAGTAGCGAAAGCAGGGTTGTCTATAAAAGGATTACGGTTACCTTGCATTAGTTCTAGTACAGGATTGCGTTGTTTTTCTATAATAGATATTGGATCTTCAGCATTCCATTGTAAAAATAAAGAAATCATATTTGGATCGGTAGCTACTGGATTCCCTACACCTACATCAGTAGGTAAAGTTTGGTTTCCGTAACGTAAATACATATACATCATCATACGAGCAACATCACCTTTCCATTCATCTCCAGGGTACCAGTTTCCTTCTGCTGTTATTCCTGAATTTCCTGAGCCTGCAGCAAATTTTCGATTGCTGCGTGATGAATTTCTTTGTGCGTCACAAGGACGTAAATTGTGAGCATCTGCTCCAGGACCGGTTGTACCTAAATTTGGATTTGCTAATGACTTAGAATAAACATGTTCTCTATTCCAAACACCAGATCCACTTCCGTGTAAATCTTTATCACGAGTATAATCGTTTGTAATATCAGTATCTATATCATTCCATCCATAAATTAATACAACTTTAGTGTTATCAGTAGGGGCAATGTCTGTTTGTTTTAAAGCATTCCATACATCAGGGGTATATGTTAAAACAGTTGTATGGCTACTTATAATTTTTGTAGCTAAATCATTTTTTAATGCAGCACCTGTTTGGTTAAGGTTAACATCATCATAATAAGATGGTACTTGAGAAAATACTGATATGGATAGTATCAGTAAAAAGTAAGGTAGTAGTTTTTTCATTTGTTCGATTTTATTGTTTTTTATTCGCTGCAAATAAAATTGTTTTAATACCTTATTAGGTTACTTAACTGTTAAGTCTCTGTGATTTGTTAACAGCTTTTTAACAGTAGAATTCTTGCAATAAAAAAGGGAAGCATTTAGCTTCCCTTTTACTTTTTAATAATTTTAGATAATTATTTTTTTATAAACTTTTTAGTAAAAGCTCTTTGTCCGTCATTAATTTCAAGAATGTAGATTCCGTTTTTTAAATTAGAAACATTAATAGTTGAATGATTTATTTTTCCGTTTAAAACTTTCTGACCAATAATATTAACAATCTTAAAATTAGCATCTCTATTGTCAGCCATTTCAATTTTTATATAATTGGCAGTAGGGTTTGGAGAAATGGTCGCACTAAAAATTGCAGTTTCATTACCTAACTTTGTTCCAGTAACAGAATTACTGTTGTTTACTCCTTTTGCACTAGTACCAATATTTACAGAGTAGTCTTCAACTTCACCATAAGAAAAAGTTTCACAAGCAGTAGGAGCAGCGTCCCATTTCATGGCAACACGCATTCTTGTTTTTCCTGTTAAAGCAGAAGTTGGAACCGTAAAACTAGCTGATAAGTTAGCAGAGCTAGATGAAGATCCACTAACCACTTCTTCATTAGTTTCAAATACTCCGTTTTTATTAAAATCAATCCATACTTTCCAAAATTCAGTGTAAGAAGAACCTGAAAAACCAGCACTAAAAATTATAGTATTGTTTCCGTAAGATAAATTACCTGTTAAAGATGTATAATCACCATAACCATTATTAGAAGAAGAAACGTTTGATATTCCTCCAATAGCTACATTATCAATATATTCATAACTTGCGTTATTACCTTTAGAAGAACAATAAGTAACGGTTATGCTCTTGGTGGTAATTCCTACAGTATTACTTGCTGCTGAAATATTACCAGCAGCATCTTTAGCTTTTACAGAAAAAGTATAGTTTGTAGCTGCTGTTAAACCATTAACAGAATAATTTGTTGATGTTACTGTAGCTAATTTAGTTGCACCTTTATAAACATCATAAGCTGTTACTGCAGTGTTATCTGTAGAAGCGTTCCAGTTTAAGTTTACAGAAGTTGCTGTTACTGTGTTAGCTGTTAAGTTACTTGGCACAGATGGAGCAGTTGTGTCTGCAGGTGGAGTAGTAGTTCCTCCATCAATAGAGTGACTTCCTAAACCATTAAAAGTATCTTTCGCAAGAACAGTCCATTCAGAAGTTGTATAATTTGTGTTAGGAGAAGAGATTGTAGATTTTCGTTGTAACGTTTTATCTTGTGCAAATGTAGATGAGCTATTAGGATTTCCTATTAAATCAATAAGAGCACTCCCTTTAAATAAACCAATAGCATCGTTTCCGTTAAAAGAACTAACACTTGTTTCAGTTAATTGTGCTTTGTTTTTAATAGTTGTAGAAGCACTACTGTTTGCAATTACATATACATTTCCGTTTTGTAATTGTCCGCTTAAATTTACTGTATTTGTCCAGCCACCACCGTTAGAGGCTTTTTTTAATGAGTAACCAGATAAATTAATAGTAGCACCCGTAAAATTAGCTATTTCTAAAGCTTTGTTGTTTGATGAACCTTCAATATATTCTGAAATCAATAAGTCAGAAGCGGTACCTGAAGTACTTCCTTCGCTAGTTGTTATATTTACAGAAGAACTTGATGCTGAAACATTACTCGCTGCATCTTTAGCTCTTACAGAGAAAGTGTAGTTTGTAGAGGCGTTTAAACCAGTTGCATTGTATGAGTTAGTAGTACTTGTAGCTATTTTAGTAGCGCCTTTATAAATATCATACCCTGTAACCGCAATATTATCCGAAGAAGCAGACCAAGATAAGTTCGCTGCTGTTGCTGTAATGTTTGAAGCGGTTAAGTTAGTAGGAGTTGTAGGAGCTTGTGTATCAGAAGAACCTCCACCGTTTCCAAATTTATCTTCTGCCTGTGGGCCTCCCCAAATTTGTGTTGCAAAAGCAGGGTTATCGATAAACGGATTTCTATTTCCTTGTATTCCTTGTAGTATAGGATTTCTTTGTGTTTCAAAACTAGATACAGGATCTTCAACGTTCCATTGCAATAATAGCTGAATCATATTATTATCTGAAGCACTCGCTGAGCCAATTGCAACATTACTAGGTAAACATTGGTTACCGTAACGTAAGTACATATACATCATCATACGAGCAACATCACCTTTCCATTCATCACCAGGATACCATCCACCTGCAGAATCACCTGCATTACCAGATCCTGTTGCAAATTTCTTACTACTTCTTTGTGAGTTAAAAGAAATATCAGCAGGCCTTAAATGATGCACATCAGCGCCAGGACCTGAAGTACCTAAATTAGGGTTACCTAATGATTTAGGATATACATGTTCTCTATTCCATTGCGTTCCAGCAGAACCTCCGTTAGCATCTTTACTACGAGTTCTATCAGTAACATAATTTCCATCAGAATCATTATAGCCATAAATTAACACAACTTTACTGTTGTTTGTAGGGTCTAAATCAGATTGTTTTAAGGCATCCCAAACACCAGGTGAATAAGATAAGTTAACAGCATGCGTACTAATGATTTTTGATGCTAAAGCATCTTTTAAAGCAGTACCACTTTGGTTTAAATTAACGTCGTTGTAATAAGAGGGGACTTGAGAAAACGCTGAAATTGATAGCGTCAGTAATAATAAGGGTAATAAATTTTTCATGTAATTGAGTTGAGTTGAGTTATAAGTGTTTGCAAAAAAACAATTATTTTAATTGATAAATGTTACCAAATAGTTAACAATCAGCGTTATAAATACAGTAAGAAAGCACTGTTATTTTTCCTTTATTTTCCGTAAATTTGCAGGCTAAAATTAGAGATTGATTATGAAGATATCATACAATTGGTTACGACAATTTTTACAAACCGACTGGGAAGCTGAAAAAACAGGGGAGCTATTAACAGATTTAGGTCTAGAAGTAGAAGGAATAGATAAGGTAGAGAGTATTAAAGGGAGCTTAAAAGGTATTGTAGTTGGTGAAGTTAAAACATGTATTAAACACCCAAATGCTGATAAACTAAAAATCACTACGGTAGATTTAGGTGATGGTAATACGGTTCAAATAGTATGTGGCGCACCAAATGTAGCTGCAGGCCAAAAAGTACCTGTTGCTACTGTAGGAACAACCTTGTATGATGAAAAAGGTGAAGGTTTTAAAATTAAAAAAGGTAAAATAAGGGGAGAAGAAAGCCACGGAATGATTTGTGCCGAAGATGAGTTAGGTTTAGGTAAAAGTCATGAAGGTATTATGGTTTTAGATGAAGCTTTAGTTTCAGGAACACCTTGTTCAGAAGTTTTTAATATAGAAACAGATTATGTTTTTGAAATAGGTTTAACTCCAAACCGTGCAGATGCAATGAGCCACTTTGGTGTTGCTCGTGATTTACGTGCAGGTTTAATGCATCAAGGAACAAATTTAGAGCTAATTTCTCCTTCTGTATCAGATTTTCGTGTAGATGAACGTACACATAAGATTGATATCGAAATTGAAGATAAAAATTTAGTACCTCGTTATTGCGGAATTACAATTACAGATATTGAGGTAAAAGAATCTCCAGAATGGATTCAGAATAGATTAAAAGCTATTGGTATTGTGCCTAAAAACAATATTGTAGATATTACAAATTATGTTTTACATGAGTTAGGGCAGCCTTTACATGCTTTTGATGCTAATAAAATTAGAGGAAATAAAGTTATTGTAAAAACTTTAGCGGCAGGAACGAAGTTTAAAACTTTAGATGAAGTAGAAAGAACGTTGGATGCTGATGATATTATGATTTGTGATGCTGATGATAATCCATTATGCCTAGGTGGAGTTTTCGGCGGATTAAAATCTGGAGTAACAGAACATACTACAGCAATTTTCTTAGAAAGTGCTTACTTTAATCCGGTTTCTGTTCGTAAAACAGCAAAACGTCACGCATTAAATACCGATGCTTCTTTCCGTTTCGAAAGAGGAATTGATATCAATTCAACAAAATACGCTTTAAAGCGTGCTGCTTTATTAATTGAAGAGTACGCAGGTGGAAAAATGTCCTCTGATGTTTTAGATTTTTATCCAGAGAAATTAGAAGATTTTGAAGTGTTTTTATCTTTCGAAAACACGTATAAATTAATAGGACAAGAAATTCCTAAAGAAACAATTAAAAATATTTTGGCTTCTTTAGAAATTAAAATAAACAGTGTAACTGAAGGAGGTTTAGGGTTAACAATACCTTCTTACCGAGTAGATGTGCAGCGCGAAGCTGATATTATTGAAGAAATTTTAAGAGTTTACGGTTACAATAATATCGAGTTTTCTCATAAATTAAACACTTCTATTTCATTTGATAATGATAAGGAAGTAAAAGTAGAAAACATTGTTGCAAATCAGTTAAGTTCATTAGGATTTAACGAAACGATGGCAAACTCTTTAACAAAAGCAGATTATATTGCGTTGTCTGAGAATTTAAAGGAGGAACATAATGTAGAAATGCTAAACCCGTTAAGTAACGACTTAAAGGTAATGCGACAATCATTATTGTTTAGTGGTTTGGAATCTGTTTCTTATAATATCAACAGAAAAAATAATGCGTTAAAGTTTTATGAATTTGGTAAAACATATCATAAATACGAAAGCGGCTATCAAGAAGACAAGCATTTAACGTTGTTTGTTACAGGAAATAGAACAAAAGATAGCTGGAAAACGGCTACTCGAGCTTCTGATTTCTTTTATTTAAAAGGAATTGTAACGAACTTATTAAGTAGATTAGGACTTGATAATTTAAAAACATCACCTATTAAAACAGATGTGTTTTCTGAAGGCTTAGTATTAAGTTTAGGAAAAACTAAGCTAGTTGAATTCGGAGTTATAAAAAAAGCTGTTTTAAAAGAATTTTCTATTAAACAAGAAGTTTTATTTGCGGATTTTAATTGGGAAAACATTTTAAGCTTAGCAGGTAATAAGAAAATTAAAGTATCAGATTTAGCAAAGTTTCCATCAGTAAAGCGTGATTTAGCGTTGTTATTAGATGATAAAATTGAGTTTAAAGAAATTTACAATCTTGCTTTTCAATCAGAAAAGAAATTATTAAAAGAAGTAGATTTATTTGATGTTTATGAAGGTGATAAATTACCTGAAGGTAAAAAATCATATGCTGTTAGTTTTGTTTTACAAGATGAAAATAAAACATTGGCAGATAAACAGATTGATAAAATAATGCAAAAGTTACAGCTAACATTCGAAAAGAATTTAGAAGCTGTTTTAAGATAATTCAAAAGCTCCAATTTTTATTGGGGCTTTTTTTAATTTTAATGTCTCCTCGAGCGCAGTCGAGAGGTTGTTTTTTAAACTATAATTAAGGTCTCGACTGCGCTCGACCTGACAAGAAGTATGTACAAATTAATTATCCGTCCGATTTTCTTTCTTTTTGATCCAGAAAAGATTCACTATTTTACATTTTCATTGGTAAAGTTTATGTCTAAAATTCCTTTTATAGCTTCAATATTCAGAGGTTTATATCAGGTAAATAATAAAAGATTAGAACGTAATTTATTCGGATTAACATTTAAGAATCCTGTTGGTTTGGCTGCCGGATTTGATAAAAATGCAGTTTTATATAATGAATTGGCAAACTTCGGATTTGGTTTTGTAGAAATAGGAACCGTAACACCAAAAGGGCAAGCTGGAAATCCGAAGAAAAGATTATTTCGTTTAAAAGATGATCAAGGAATCATTAACAGAATGGGGTTTAATAATGAAGGATTAACCATTGCGATTGAACAATTAAAAAAGAATAAAGGTAAAATTATCATTGGAGGTAATATTGGTAAAAACACCGATACTGCTCCAGAAAATTATACAACAGATTACTTAGAGTGCTTTAAAGGATTGTATCCGTATGTAGATTATTTTGTGTTGAATGTAAGTTGTCCTAATGTTGGTAGTCATGCAAAACTAGATGATGTTGGGTATTTAAAAGAGTTAATTACAGAGGTTCAGAAATTAAATGAAGAACTTTCAATTTCAGGTCGAGCGAAGTCGAGACCTATTCTTTTAAAAATAGCTCCAGATTTAAATAACCAACAATTAGATGAAATAATTGAGTTGGTAGCTAAAACTAAAATAGATGGAGTTATTGCATCAAACACATCGGTAAATAGAGATAATTTAAAGGTTTCTAAAGAACGATTATCAGAAATTGGGAATGGAGGTGTTAGCGGACAACCGGTTAAAGAGAGAAGCACAAAAGTAATTAGATATCTAGCCGATAAATCTAATAAAGCATTTCCTATAATCGGAGTAGGAGGTATCCATTCAGAAAAAGATGCTTTAGAAAAAATAAATGCTGGTGCCGATTTAGTACAAATTTATACAGGGTTTATCTATGAAGGACCGAGTTTGGTAAAACGAATCAATAAAGCTATTTTAGATCAATCTTAAATTAACTTCTTACTGAACTAATTTCAGTAGTTTTTATAATTATTTAATTAATGATTGAAACTCTTATTTCGTTTGTTTTAGCTACCGCAACTTTAGCTTTTTCACCAGGGCCAGATAATATTTTTGTCTTAACACAAAGTATTGTGCACGGCAAAAAATATGGTTTAGCAACGGTTATTGGTTTAATGACGGGGTGTATTATTCACACAACTTTGGTTGCTTTTGGTGTTTCGGAAGTTATAAAGCAAAATCCAAATTTATTTTTTATAATCAAATTATTCGGAGCCTTGTATTTGCTGTATATTGCATATCAAGTTTATAAAAGTGATGCTAAAATTGCATTTTCAACAGATAATGTAGTTAAGAAATCTACTTTCGAATTGTTTAAAAAGGGTTTTTGGATGAATGTTTTAAATCCGAAAGTTACTATTTTCTTTTTGGCATTTTTCCCTCAATTTTTGTTTTCAGAAATAATTTCTACGGTAATTCAGTTTTATGTTTTAGGCGGATTGTTTATACTTACTTCTTTTGTAATATTTTCTACAATTGCTATTTTGGCAGGAACAATATCAGCTTCAATAAAAAAGAACGCCCAAATAGGAGTGTTCCTAAAATGGGCGCAAATTGTCGTTTTTATAGCTATTGCTATCTTAATTTTAGTATAGATAACCTGTTGTATATTTTGAGTTTAAAAATACTTTTACAATATCAGTTCGAGTGGTTTTTGATAAAAAATAGTATCGAGAACTAGTTTAGAACCTAAAATTTTAATTCTCGATACAAATTTTACTCATTTCAATCGTAAAACTCACTCGAATTGACAAAATCTTATCATAAACCAGCATGAATTATAAATAATGAGTGATCGTTTTGAGTCTTAATTTAATATTAGCATGTAATTCTTAATTCATTTCAGAATGATATCCTTATAATAATCAATCTTCAGTAACATATCCCCAGTTTTCACCCGTTTTTATTCTATGCAATTGCATTTCAGAAACACCAAATTGTTTTGCAATCATTTTTAAACGAGTCCTTCTATTTGGGTCGTTTAATTTACGTTTAAGCAACTTAACCTTCGTTTCTGTAAGTTTTGCAGTTCTGGGTTTATGAACTTTATTTACATATTCTGGGTTGGTATATTGGTGTACTTCTTTTTCTCTTTTTGTAGCCCATTTAAGGTTTTCAACCCTATTGTCTTTTTTATCATAATTTAAATGAATCACATACAATTCATCCTCTTTACGAGCTAAAAAACTTTCAGCGACAAGTTTATGAACATACCTACTGGTATTTTTTCCGTTTACTCGTTGTTTTAAAGGTAAGTTTTGGTAACCGTTTATAAAATATTCGTTTACTAAGAACTCTTGTTCTTTTTTACAGTTTATAATTCTACCGTAATTAGATATTTTAAATTTTTCTTTTTCAGAGATTTTATTGTCAAATACTATTTCTTTCCACTTTTCATTTCTGTAGCTTCGTATCATATTTTCAATATTTTATCTGAACTTAAATAATAAATAGCACTTTATTATTTTGTGTAAAAGTACATAATTTGTTTTACAACCACTTTTTTATAATTAATAACTGATTTATATGTTCATAATGATGGTTACAGTGCCAGGCATAAATACCTATATTTTCTTTTAAACTAACTTTTTCATTTCCATCAGGATGAATGAAACACTTATTTAAAGCATCATTCGTTAAATCTTTTAAAAAATACACCCATTTAGCATGTAAAGCTTTTAATGAATTTAAAGACAGCTGAATAGGTGCAGCTTTAGAATCAAATAATTCAGCCCAACGTGCTTCATAATACGCTTTAATAACAGGTTCTTCCTCTGTTAATGCCCATTTAAAACGTGTATATGAATTATGATGACTGTCTGCACAATGATGAATAACTTGCCTAACAGACCAACCACCATCTCTATATAAAGTGTTTAATTGTTCTTCGGATAAATTCTTAACAAGAAGCTCTAGTTTAGCAGGAAACTCTTCTAAAACAATAATCCATTCATTAATTTTTTCTGAAGAAATTACGGTAGGAATATCAGGTTTTCCGATAGGATACTTTAAATGTTCCATTATTTATTTTTTGTAAGTTTTTTATACGCCCTTTTTGCATTGCTATTTTCAGGGTTTATATCCAACGCTTTTTTATAAAATTCAATCGCTTTAATAGTATCTGATTTTTTTAAATATCCGTCACCAGTACTATCATAAGTATTAGAACTGTTAGGATATAAAGCGATGTTGATTTTAAAAATTTCAATTGCTTGCTCGTATTTATCTTCTCTTAAATAGCTATATCCTAAATTATTAAAAGTATTTTCTCTTATTATCGGATTCAAACTGTCTGTTTCTTTAATTTTTTTATAACCAATTAATGCAGCTTTAAAATTTCCTTCCGCAAAATATTCTTTAGGAGTTTTTTCACCTTCATTTAACTTATTAAACACGTATACCTTATCATTATGTTCTCGTTTTTTTGCTAACTCTATTTTGTTTTTAGTTGTATTAAAAATTAATTTTTCATTTAATTCTCTAGCATAAAAAGTACTATCATTAATTTTCAAAGGAACTATTTTTTGATTACGCCACGTTAAAAGTAATTCTCCTTCCTTAAAATTAACTTCTATAATTTCATCAGCATTAAAAAAATAACGCCCTGTAGCATTTTTTATAAAATTAGTTGAATTTTTATTCGATGTACAGCTTGTTATAAGTAAAATAAAAGCGATAAATAGTAGTTTAGTTTTCATTTTCTTGGTAGTTTTTGTAAAATATAATAATAGGACGACTGAGATTGCAATTAGTTACAAGCAATATAAGTTTTACTTGGCATAACAATTGACTTATATAGTGAAATAAATGAGCTTAAATATTTATAGATAGCTGTTTATTAAATAGTTAAAAGCTAAAAGGTGGTTTTTTTATTGTTATTGATAATAATAAAAATGTCACTATGACATATATACAAGACATGAGTAAATCAAAAATAATACATTTAGACAATTTGTCGCTACAGGATGCCTTTAATGAGGATTCAGAATTGATTCCATTATTAACTCCTGAAGACGAAGAAATAATAAATAAAGAAAAAGTACCTGAAGAATTACCAATTTTACCGCTAAGAAACACAGTGTTATTTCCTGGAGTTGTAATTCCTATTACTGCTGGTAGAGATAAATCTATTCAGTTAATAAAAGATGCAAACAAAGGTGATAAAGTAATTGGAGTAGTTGCTCAGAAAGATGGAGATGTAGAAGATCCGGGGTTAAATGATATTCATAAAACAGGAGTTGTAGCACAAATATTACGTGTTCTTAAAATGCCTGATGGTAACACAACGGTTATCATCCAAGGAAAAAAACGTTTTAAAATTGATGAAATTACGCAAGAAGAACCTTACTTAAAAGCAAAGGTTCATGAAGCGATAGATGATAAAGAGGTTGATGACGAAAAAGAATTTGAAGCAATTATAGAGTCTATAAAAGAATTGGCATTAGAGGTTATTAAAGAAAACCCAATGTTACCTTCTGAAGCTTCTTTTGCGATTAAAAACATAAAGTCAAACTCGTTTTTGGTGAATTTTATTTCATCTAACATGGATTTAAGTGTTGCTAAGAAACAAGTATTACTTGAAAAAGATAACTTAAAAGAGCGTGCTTTATTAACGTTGAAAAACTTAGATAAAGAACTTCAAAAATTACAATTACGTAATGATATTCAGTCTAAAACACGTTCAGATTTAGATCAGCAACAGCGAGAATATTATTTACATCAGCAATTAAAAACCATTCAAGATGAATTAGGTGGTGTTTCTCATGATCAAGAATTAGATGAAATGAGAATGAAATCTAAAACAAAAAAATGGAGCAAAGAGGTTGCGGAAACATTTGAAAAGGAGTTGAATCGTTTAAAGCGAATGAACCCTCAAATGGCAGAATACGGTGTGCAACGTAACTATTTAGAATTAATGTTAGAATTGCCTTGGAATGAATATTCTAAAGATAAGTTTGACTTAAAACGTGCTCAGAAAATATTAGATAGAGATCACTTCGGATTAGAAAAAGTGAAAGAACGTATTATCGAACATTTAGCTGTTTTAAAATTACGAGGAGACATGAAGTCTCCAATTCTTTGTTTATACGGTCCTCCCGGTGTTGGTAAAACATCGTTAGGTAAATCGGTTGCGGAAGCATTAGGCCGTAAATATGTACGCATGTCATTAGGTGGTTTACGTGATGAAGCTGAAATTCGCGGACACCGTAAAACATATATAGGAGCAATGCCAGGACGTTTAATTCAGAATATTAAAAAATCTGGAACTTCAAACCCTGTATTTGTTTTAGATGAAATTGATAAATTAAGTCAAAGTAATCAAGGAGATCCTTCTTCTGCAATGTTAGAAGTATTAGACCCAGAACAAAATACTGAGTTTTATGATAATTATTTAGAAGTTGGATACGACCTTTCTAAAGTGTTATTTATTGCTACGGCTAATAACTTAGGTCAAATTCCTTGGGCATTACGTGATCGTATGGAGATTATTAATGTTACAGGTTATACGATTGAAGAAAAAATTGAAATAGCTAAAAAATATTTACTTCCAAAACAGTTAAAAGAGCATGGTTTAACACCAGAGCATTTAACTGTAGGTAAAAAACAACTAGAAAAAATAGTTGCTGGTTATACCCGTGAATCAGGCGTACGTGGTTTAGAAAAGCAAGTGGCAAAAATAGTTCGTTTTGCAGCGAAATCAATAGCGATGGAAGAGGAGTATAATATCGCTCTATCAGATGAAAATATTGAAACTATTTTAGGGCCTGCTCGCTTAGAAAGAGATAAATACGAAAGTAATGATGTTGCAGGTGTAGTTACCGGTTTAGCTTGGACGAGTGTTGGTGGAGATATTTTATTTATTGAATCTATTTTATCTAAAGGAAAAGGAAACCTTTCTATTACAGGTAATTTAGGTAAGGTTATGAAAGAATCTTCTACAATTGCCATGAAATATATCAAAGCAAATGCTGAAAAATTCGGAATTAAACAAGAAGTATTAGAAAAATACGATGTACATATTCACGTGCCAGAAGGCGCAACACCAAAAGACGGACCAAGTGCAGGTATTACCATGCTAACTTCATTGGTTTCTGTATATACACAACGTAAGGTGAAGAATAAATTAGCGATGACTGGTGAAATTACACTTCGAGGAAAAGTATTGCCCGTAGGCGGAATTAAGGAAAAAATATTAGCAGCAAAACGCGCCAATATTAAAGAACTTATTTTGTGTGCTGAGAATAAAAAAGATATTGAAGAGATAAAAGAAAGTTACTTAAAGGGATTAACATTCCACTATGTAAACGAAATGAGTGAGGTAATTGACATTGCGCTTACCAAACAAAAAGTAAAAGATGCTAAGAAATTAGTATAAAAATAAAAAGTGTTAATAAATTAATATAATAAAAAAAGCTTCTCAAATTATTTGAGAAGCTTTTTTACAGTATCTAATTAATAATTTTATTATATAAATATAAGTAAAATTACTTTCAGTAACATTAAAATCTTCAGCCGATGAAGAATAATTTATATCACTTACTGAAGTTAAATAAAAAATTTATTTAACTTCAGATGCATCTACTTGATTTAAATCTTTACAATAACATCCATAATAATTACAAATTAGTACATGATTTCGAGGACATTGTATTTGTCCTCCATTAATTGTTTTTTGTGTTGTTTTGTCTAAAACAACACCTAATTCTAAAATTGATTTTAACATAACTATCCGTTTTTTATTTCCCTTACTCTATTATATGCTTTTCAGGTTGCGCATTAATTCAAGTGTATTTAATTTATAAGAAGTATTTAACACCTTATTTGTAATCTTTTTATAAGTTAACAGTCTTTCTATATACAAAAGCTTAATTATAGTTTTAAAACTTGGTCTCATTTATTTTAATAATAGCTTTAAGTAGTTACTACGCATTTCGCATATTTTCTTCAGAAAATAATTCTAATTCCTTTTTGTATATAGACTCAGTATCTTTATCAATAGAGGCAAGGTAATTTATGATTTCATTAGGAGAAATTTCTTCTACATGCTCTTTCTTATTTAAATCAGGGTAACATGAAATAAAAAATTTCTGTACATGCGCTATCAGTTTGATTAAATCATTACAGTAAACAGAAGGATTGTTAAACCCTTTTTCTTTACTATAACGATGTACTAACCGGCCTCCTTTACAAGCTTCTTTTAAAGGGCATTCCAAACATTTATTACAAAGTTTAGTGTTAAAATCATTAAAATATAATTTACCTAAAGTTGTATCTTGAATGTCTTGAAAGTTATTTTTTTTAATATTTAAACCAGTTTTTGTGAATCCATGACCACAGGCTTTTAAAGAGTCAATAGCTTCAATTTCACCATTAGTTTCTATAACCAAAACAGTAGATTCATTCTCAATATTTTCATTAATTCTCATTAAAGTATTTAATAAACCTATAAATAACGGAATTTTATATCGTTGTTCATCATTAACCCATATATCAAATAATTTAATTAACCAATTACCCATCAAGGTTTCTTTATTATTAAAAGGAAAATTGTCATGAGTGTAATCAGGAATTAAAAAATTCACATAACTAACATTCATTTTTTTAAAACTCTCATATATTTGTATTGGAGTTTCGTTTGTATTAATAACACAAGCTATATCCGCAAAAGTCATTCTGTTTTTTAATAATCTTACGCTCTTAAAAACTGTATCATAACTACCATTTCCTTTATGATCTATTCGAAACATATCATGCGCCTTTTTGGTGCCATCAACACTAACACTAGGAGAAATGTTTAATTCTTTAAATAAATGAATCCAACTTTCATCTAAAAGAACTCCATTTGTTTGTAAATCAAAAGAAAAAACCACCTCACTAAGTTCGGTCTGAATTTTTTTAACCTTATTTACAAAATCACTATAAAAAACTTTGGGTGCAAGCAGCGGCTCGCCTCCGTGAAATAAAAAAGAAAATTCGTTCTTATTATACTTTTTTATATGCTTTTTTGTTTTTTCGATAATATGATCAACTGTTTCAGAAGACATAAATTTAGGTTGATTTTTATATGTAGTGTCTCCTAAATTGTACATGAAGCAATATGAGCAATTTAGGTTGCATCGACTAGCTACTTTTACAGCTAAGGAACTAAAATTCATAAGGTTAATTGGTTGTTGGTTAAAAACAAGGAAATTGTAAAACATACAATTTCCTTGAAAAGTTAAATGAAAAGAGTTTACTTATATTTTAAAGTGCTCTTCTTCTATAGGTAAATAACGTCCAATACATTTTTGTAATTTATCACTCCAAACCAATCCGTCAAGACATCTTCTTCCGCCTCCACCAGTGGGATAGTATATTTGGTCATCAATAGGTATATCGCCTCCTTTAATAAGTGTTAAGTCGTTAATTTGTTGATCTGAAAATTTTTCTAATCCTTTTGGTAAAAAAAATGTTTTTTTCATTTTGTATAAATTTAGTTTATATG
This sequence comes from Tenacibaculum sp. SM2510, assembly GCF_057002845.1. Lineage (NCBI taxonomy): Bacteria > Pseudomonadati > Bacteroidota > Flavobacteriia > Flavobacteriales > Flavobacteriaceae > Tenacibaculum > Tenacibaculum sp. SM2510. Next base: position 458,603 of record NZ_CP192703.1, on the reverse strand, counting down.
CTTACTCTAGATTTATATTATAGATTTCTATATTTTCAGCTTCCTATAGATATTTAATTTTAGTTCCTTATTGTTATTTGACTTTTAAATAAAAGATGGTAAATAATTGCTTTTTTATTATCCTTAATTTTTTATATACTTTTCAAATTAGATAATATTTAAACCGATTTTATCTGTTCAAATATTAACTTTTTAATATTATAAAAGAAGTAATTAAGGTTGCTATTTATAAAAAAGGGAGGCATTATTTTTAAATTGTGACAATACAATACGTGTGTAGTTTCCTGTTTTTTAACCTGTTACTTGTTTTGTTCTGTGGTTTTATTTAATTTATAAGTATCATTTAATAAAAAGCATAACTTGACCTAACTTAAAAACAATAAATTATGAAACTATTATCTATTGATGCTTTAAAGGTTAATGAGTTAACAAAAAAAGAGCTACGTAATATTATAGCTAAAGGAGATACACGGATAGATGGTGGTCCAGATACAGATGGTGAAGAGAATTGTTTTCCACCACCACCAGGAGGAGGTTATGATAAAAAAATAAAATATTGTTTAGAAATTCCTTTAATGTAGTTATTATTCTATATGAAGCTCCTTATCAATTTTTTCTATAAATTGATAAGGAGTTATTCCTGTATAATTTTTAAAAATCCTAGTAAATGACTTTGCATTTTTATAGCCACCTATTTCGCCTATAGCTTGAGTTGTATACGCTCTTATTTTTTTGTCATTACTTATTGCTGTTATTATATAGTTAATGCGCAATTCATTAGTATATTCACTAAAACTCATGAGTTTATATTCTTTTATTACTTTAGAAAGGTATGTTGTGTTTGTACCAATTTTTTTTGCAGCATTATATAAATTAAACTCTTCTTTTAAAAAGTATAATTTTTTTTCTATTTTAAATAAGCCATTAATAATTTCTTGATGTTTTTCATCTTTAATATTTAAATTACTAGAATGTAATATTTTTTTTTCTTTTGTAGTTTCTTTTTTTGAAATTTTAGCGAGTAATTCATCTAATCTTTTTTTAGTTTTTTCTCTTTCTTTTATATTTTTAAAAACGAGCAAACTAATAATAAAAAGGAGGATAATTAAACTAACAACTATGGTGTTGTAATAATATGTTTTTTTAGTGTTGTTTTTTGTCAGCTTATTAATTTTTTTATCAAAACTGATTTCTTTATCCGCTTTATACGCTTCTTTAAACTGCAACTTATCTCTTAAGGAAACTTTACTATATATTTTTAAGAAAGTATTTAAGTAATAATCAGCAGAATCATTTTTTTGCTGTTTAGAGTATATTTTAGAAAGATAATTATGCATATTCATATAATTAGAATCTAAAAGAGTATCTTTTTTTACCCGAAGTGCAGTTAAAAATTTTTGCTTCGCCTTTTCTATATCATTAGCCATATAATGATTGAAACCAGCATTATAATATCCTTTATACAAATATGAGTTTGATTTGTTTTTATTAAAAATTGCTAAGCTTTTTTCAAGAAAAAAACTTGCTTTAGAATACTCTTTTTTTAAACTATAAATGGTACCTAAACTATAATAAATTCGACCGTAATAGTAAGAATTTATTTTAAAATTTTTGTCTTCAATCAAAGAATTATAGTGTAATAAAGATGAATCTGCATATTGACTTTTTTGGGTGTTGTTTTTATACAATGTAGCATAAATAGCACCAATATTTAAAGCTGTTTTATATTTATTAATACTATATTTATCGCCTAATTTTTTTTTATTTTCTTCTATAAGTTTAAGTGTTTCTTTTGTTTCTTTTAAGGCTTTATTTAGTTCATTCATATCTTGATATAAAAGGGCAATATTTCCTTTTATCTTAATAATCCTCTCAATATCTTTTGATAATAATGCATATTTTTCTGCTTTTATATAATTAAATAAAGCAGTTTTTATTAATTTTCTTCTTTTATTAGTATTGCCTAAAAGTATATGTATATCAAAAAGGATTGTGTGATTTTTTTCTATTTCAGATATTTTAGGGAGGTATTTTTCTATACTATCTTTATAAAATTGAATATCTACATTTTTTTTCTCTCTTGTATTTAAATATTCTATAGCAGAATAAGCAAATGTTTTATAAGAAGTTATATTAGTATTTAACATCTTATTCATGTAATATAAAGAGCTATCTGTACCTATTTTTCTGTTTAAATAAAATTTTTCTTTAAACTGTTCAAGCTCTTTCTCTTTATATTTTTCATGAACTTGAGAATGACATAAATTATAACAGAAAAGGAATGAAAACAGTAAAAAAAGATATTTAAGCATAATATTTCGAGCGTAAAAAAATTAATTATATATGCAAAATAAATAAAAATAGATAGATTTCAATTATTAATAGGACGTTGTTTTGTTGGGGCAACAAAATAGTAATTTATGAAAACAATAGGAGAGGGGCGTTTAAAAATCAGCTTTCTTTTTAAAAATCATTTTTTGCTTAGTTGTAGGGTGCAATAATTCTAAAGTATCAGCATGTAAATATAATCGATTAGATTTTGAGCCATATAAATCATCTCCAACAATAGGTGTATTTAAACCTAAACTATGAGAAGCATGCATTCGTAATTGATGCGTTCTGCCAGAAATAGGGTAGAAGTGCACTTTTGTTTTACCGTCTTTCCTTTCAATAACCTCCCATCTAGTTTCTGCGGGTTTTCCATGCTCATAACACACCAATTGTCTTGGTCTGTCATCTAAATCGACCCTGAGCGGTAAATTGATTGTTCCTGTATTCTTGGTAATAATTCCGTCTAATAAAGCAGTATATCTTTTTTTTACTGTTTTATTAATAAATTGACTTTGTATAATTTTATGAGCTTTTTTGTTTTTAGCCAAAACTAATAAACCAGAAGTAGCCATGTCTAAACGATGTACAATAATTGGTCCCGAAATATTTTTAATTTGTTGTTTAATTCGAGAATAAACCGAATCTTGTATATGAATTCCTGGAACCGATAAAAAGTCATTAGGTTTGTAAATTACGATTAAATCGTTGTCCTCAAAAATAGTTTCTAGTTCTTTACCAACAGCAGGATTTTCTAATAACGGATTCGTATCCATTTTAATTCCTGCTAACATATGTGTTAAAATAGGTTTACATTTTCCTTGGCAAGCCGGATAGAATTGTTGGTGTTTTCTGACTTCTTTGTTTGGCGATTTCCCCCACCAAAACTCTGCCATTGCAATGGGTTTTAAATCATGTGAAAAAGTATATTGTAATAATTTAGGAGCAGCACATTCACCAGACCCAGCAGGTAAATTATGAACAGAAGTATTTATAAATAACTCCCCTAAGTTTTTAACCTCTTTTTTTGAATTTAAAAATTGATATTGCTCAGAAATATACACTTGTAAAGCGGTTGATTTAGTTTTACGCTCTTCTTTTAATAAAGTCATTTTACTGGTAAAAACCAATAGTTTTTCTTTAATAGGTTTTAAAGTATGTTCCCAAAAACGAGTTACATTATTTAGGTAATGTTTAGCATCTAAACTCTCTTTGCTTAAGATGTTTTTTAAAGAAGTATATTCTTCTAATGATAACTCGGTAAATGCTTTTTCTCTTCTTAATTTTCGAGCTGCTTTAGCTACTCTTAAAGCTTCTTTCTTTTCTTGAATATCAACAATTGATTTGTTTGCTTCTAATTCATAAAGAGTAAGTAATTTTAGGTACTCCTTATTATTTTCCAAACTATCTATTTCAATACTTATACTACTTAAAATTTCTTTTTCTTTTAAAAAAAATGAATCTTTAGCAAGCATATCATAAACAGGCGGAACAAATTTTTTATGTTGATTTTTTTCGCCTAGTTTGCCTGAAACAGCAGTTATATATCCTATTTCATTTTCTTGATTTTGTACTACTAAAACACCAAACATTTTCCCTGTAATAGTTCCTGTTTTAGAAGTGTCTAAACCAAAATTATGTTCAAAATCTGTTTGTGTACTCAAATAATTTTGTACTTCTTTTGTAGCCAACTTACATAACGAATGAGGCTCGTAGTAAAACGGGAAAGTAAACTTTGTCGGAAGTTTTATTTCTTTAATAGATGTCGAAAAATATTGAAAATATGTTTGCAAAATAGGTAAATGTAATAGTTAGGGTTTGGTATAATTATTTAACGCTTAAAAAAGATAAATTATAACTAACCCCAAAATTTAAATAAGTACTGCTTAATTTACCGCCTCGCGCTTTAACATATCCTAATCCACCACGTACATTTAATTTATTTGTTAGTTTGTAATTAAGTCCCATACTTGGTTTTACAATTAATCCCTGTCCTGTACTAATTCCACCACCGCCAGCAGCTCCTCCTAAAAGTTGAGCAAAGATTGATGTTGTATTGTTAAAAAAAGTATTTGATAGCAATCCTAAACCAACAATACCTTCCGCATAAGCACCAGCGTCACCAAAATTAGCGAATGATGTTTGCCCGGCTCCGTAGACATATTTATTTAAGAAAAAGTTTATTTGTAACGAAATTTGATGCATGTTTTGAGTAAATCCACCATCATTATCTCTTGCTGCATTTAAGTACAAATCTTGCTTTATAATTGTTTCTAAACCTTTAAATTTTCCATCTTTATACTTATCATCTCCAGAAACACCATCTTTATTTATATAGTACTTTAAACCAAAGCCTAAGGTAGAAGATTTAAAATATGAATCAGGCGACATTAAATATCCTTTGTTAATTGAAGCATAAATATTATCGAATAATTTTTGTTCGATTGAGATATCAGGATAAATTAAAAATCCACCTTTGGTATCAACACCACCGCCACCGCCAGCACCAATACCAAACTTAGCTAAGATATTTGTGCGGTTTTTATTCATTGATAAATGATAACCACCTCCTAAAAGAACATCCATATATCCAGCTTTAATTCCGTGATAGGCGCCATCAGCTTTTACGAAAAAGAAAATATTTTTATTTAGGTATGAATTTAACTCAAACCCAGCCAAGCGTATCGTTTTATCTTTATAAGAACCTTTTATTACAGATAAATTATTTAGATGCATCAGTAAAGAAATTCTGTTGCTAGGGGTATTCCAAGAACTGTTTTTTAGCTGCTCAAGAGTAAAAGAATTTTCACGCTCTTTAAAGCTTGTAGTTTTAAAAGATAAAGGTACTTGAACGGCTACATTAAATTGACTGCTGTTAATGGTTCCTCCATCAAAAAAACTAACATAGCTATAACCTGCAGTTGTAGAAAAATGTTTGAAATCATACCCTAAATTAAAATGAGGTAAAATAAAAGCACCGCCACCATCTGGCGCAGATGCACCACCACCGCCTCCAAAATGGAATCCAGTATCTATAAATAACTTATTGGTTATTTTTTTTTGAATACCAGCATTGATTCCTAAAGTGAAAAAACCACCACGGATTCCGCTAACGGCTCCATAAATACCTACACCAAAATAACTCCATTTGTTAGGTTTTAGGTTGTAATGAATTCCTGTGAAATCCATATTCTTCTCGCTATCAGGCATTTTAATAGATAAAAAATCTAGTTGACCGAAACCAATTTGAGTTTCTTGTCGAGAAATTTCAGATTGGGCATATAAAAAATGAACACTCAAGGTAAAACATACCATGAGTGCTTTTTTACTAATTCTAAATAGCATTTGTATAATTTTTAAGGGTGTATTTTTTGACGCTCTCCATTAATATATGAAGCTACAAAAGCATCTTTAAAGCCTATTTTAATTAATTCTTTTCTTAATGATTTAGCTTCTTTTAAAGATTCAAACAAGCCTATAGAGTATTTAAAATAACCATCCTTTATAGTAACTGTTGATGGTATGGTTGCAGTAGAAATTAATGCATGGTTCTTTTTAGAAAAAACACCTATTTGAACAGAGTAAATTGTTTTATCACTCGTGTTATCAATGACAGAATCAATAGTTTCATTTAAGTTGTTTTCACTAATTCCAGAATTGTTATTTCTAGTAGCTCTAGCATTAGCTCTTTTAATACTGTCTAATACTCTTATGTTTTCACTCTTTTTTATAGTTGCTATTTCTTCAGAAGAAGCAGAAGAATTAGCATTATTATTTGTGTAAAAATAATAAGCAGCTCCTAATGCAACTCCTAACATTAAACCTAGTATAATAGGTAGTATTATAGAGTTTTTTTTAGAGGAAGTAAGTTCTTCTTTGGTTATTTCTAATTCGGTTTCAGCTTCTTCTCTTTTAAGTTTTGCTTTATCTAAGTCTTCTTGCATTAAATGAAACTTATCTTCTTCTATAAAAGGCATAATTGTAGGTTGATTTTTGTTGAAATATTTTACTAAAGTACAAATCTTTTTTTAGTCTTGTTTCTGAATAGATATAACTACTGTTTTTGATGCAGGGGTATGACTAACTCTTGCTTTACTTTTTAAGGGAACTAATACATTTGCTTCAGGAAAATAAGTGGCAGTACATTGTTTTGGTATGCTGTATGGAATTACTAAAAATCCGTTAGCTTTTCTTTCTTCCCCTTTAAAATGACTCGTTAAATCAACTTTATCTAATTTTGTTAAACCTTGATTTTTCATATCATCTGGGTTCATGAAAATAACTCTTCGTTCATTTAAAATACCTCTATAACGATCATTTAAACCATAAATAGTAGTATTGTATTGGTCGTGTGTGCGAATGGTCATCATCATAAATTGATTCTCGTTCAAAACAACATCCGAAGGTAAGTTTGTAGAGAAATTTGCTTTTCCTGTTAAAGTAGGAGTGAAGTTATTTTCTCTAGCATTATTTGGTAAATAAAAACCTCCTTTTACACGAACTTTTTCATTAAAGTTATTAAAACCAGCAATGGTAGCTTCTATTTTAGTACGAATTAAATCGTAATTCGTAATAAAATTACTCCATTCTACTTTGGTGTTTTTTAAGGTTGCTTCAGCAATACCAGCCACAATAGCAGGTTCGCTTAATAAGTGTTTAGAAGCGGGTGTTAAATGTCCGTTTGATTGATGTACAACACCCATCGAATTTTCTACGGTAATAAACTGTTCTCCACTTTTTTGAATATCTTTTTCAGAACGACCTAGGCATGGAAGGATTAATGCTTTTTTACCATGAATTAAGTGACTACGATTTAATTTTGTTGATATTTGCACTGTTAATTCACAATTTTTTAAAGCCTCAGCTGTGTATTCTGTATCTGGAGTTGCTGAAATAAAATTACCTCCCATTCCAACAAAAATACTTGCCTTTTTTTTATACATTGCTTCAATAGCGGCAACAACATCATAACCGTGTTTGCGTGGAGCATTAAATTGAAATTCCTTTTCTAAGCTATCTAAAAAAATATCTTTAGGCTTTTCCCATATTCCCATCGTACGGTCACCTTGTACGTTCGAATGACCTCTTACGGGGCAAGTACCAGCACCTTTTTTACCGATGCTTCCTTTTAATAATAGTAAATTAACAACTTCACGAATATTATCTACCGCATTTTTGTGCTGTGTTAATCCCATTGCCCAACAAATAATAATTTTATCATTACTGATAATCATATCTGTAGCTTCTTTAATTCTATCTAGAGGCAAGCCTGTTTGAGGTAGTAATTCTTCAATTGAATAATTGTCTAAATCATATAAAAATTGCTCTAAACCATGTGTTTTTTCTTTTATAAATTGATGATTAAATACATTGCCCGACTTTTCTTCTTGTGTTTTCATCATTTTTAAGATGATTTTTAGCAAGGCAACATCTCCATTAATTTTTACTTGTAAAAATAAGTCAGTTAACTTATCACCAGAGCCAAACCATTTTAACGGATTTTGTGGATCTACATAATTCATTAAACCAACTTCTGGCAACGGATTTATGGTCATTATTTTTCCGCCATTCTTTTTAGTATCTTTTAATGCAGTAAGCATTCTAGGGTGATTTGTACCTGGATTTTGACCTATAACAATAACTAAATCAGCATGGTTAAAGTCGTCTAAAGTAACAGAGCCTTTACCAATTCCGAGCGTTTCTGAAAGTCCGCTACCGCTACTTTCGTGGCACATATTAGAGCAATCTGGCAAGTTATTTGTCCCGAATTGACGTACAAATAATTGATATAAAAAAGCAGCTTCATTACTCGTTCTACCAGAAGTGTAAAAGATAGCTTCGTCAGGAGAATTTAATTTATTTAACTCAGTTCCAATAAGGTTAAAAGCTTCTTGCCAAGAAATTTCTTCATAATTATCAGACCCTTCTTTTAAAATCATCGGATGTGTGATTCTTCCGCTTTTACCAATTTCATAATCTGACCATTCAGACATTTCTTGCACTGAATGTGTTGCGAAAAATAACGGAGATACCCTATTGGTTGTAGCTTCTTCAGCAACTGCTTTTGCACCGTTTTCACAATATTCTGCTAAAAAAGCTCTTTTTTGATCCGGATCTGGCCAAGCACAACCAGGGCAATCAAAACCATTAATTTGATTGATGTTTTTAAGAAGGCTAATTCCTTTAGCAACACCAGTTTCTGAAAAAACATGTTTTAAAGCCGATTGTATTGCTTTTGTACCTACAGCTTTTTTTGGAATCTTTATAAGTTCAATTCCTGTTAATTTTTCAGGTGGTTGTGCCTGTATTTTTTTATCACTCATAATTTATATATTGAGGATTAGCGTAAACTGTCATCTTGTTATTTCTACTAAAACCTATTAGGCAAATACCAAATTCTTTCGCAAAATCAACTGCCAAAGAAGAGCAAGCAGAAACTGCTATAATAATAGGGATTTTAGCAAAAAAAGCCTTCGAAACAATCTCGTATGAAACGCGACCGCTTACAAGCATATAGCTTACTTCTTTTATTTTATTTTTATTGATTAAATCGCCAATACACTTATCAACTGCGTTATGACGACCAATATCTTCTTTAATGGTTAAAAGTTCTTTTTTTTTATTGAATAAAGCACAAGCATGACTTCCTCCAGTTGTTTTAAATAAAAACTGTAACTCGCTCATTTTGAAAAACATATCAAACGTTATGTCAATTGATTGATTATGTTTTTTTATAAGAGGTTTATCATTTGTTTCTAGGTCTTTTAATTCTTTTTTTCCGCAAATTCCACAGGAAGAAACAGATAAAAGAGTGCGTTTATTTAGGTAGCCTTTTCTTAATTTATCTTTCGAAATACTAACATTTAAGACCGCAGAAAAATCATTATTTTCCTCAATGATATTGATTGTTAATTTATCCTCACTCTTGTAGATGTCCTCAGCGTATAAAAGGCCTCTTATAAGTTGTTTATCATCTCCTGGAGTTCTCATAACAACAGTATAAGGTTCTTCGTTTATATTGATCTGAAGCGGTGCTTCAATAACCAAATTATCTTCAACCTTTAAAGAAGAATTCTCAGATAATTTTATAGATTGATATGTACTTGCTTGTTTCATGCTGTAAACAAAAGTACTTAAAAGTAAATGAATTGAAAAGCCTTATTAAATAACAGTTTTTTTAATCTATCCTTAGGAACTTATGACGAAAATAGTGTGTAATAATAACTTGTATCTTTAACGAAAGACGCTGTTTTACGAAGTTTTAGTACAGTTAAGTACAATCAGTTCATTATTACTATTTGTTGTGAAAAAAAGATAAGAATCTCCACCGTCTTTAAGCTTTGTTTCGACTCTTATTTGCGCAACAGTTTTAGGAAAATTTCGCGTAGTAATATTTGCTTTTGAAATGGTTAATTGTTTCTTTAATTTCTTTTTGTTGTAAGGATGAATCTCCTCTATTTTAAATGTTCTTCCGGGAAAATTAAGTATTAATTCTTCGGATGTATATAGATGTGAATGTTGGTGTAGTTTTTTAACATCATACTGATTTGTTACTTCGTTAAATCCGCCTGACTTTAAAATTGCAGCATTAGGTTCGTATAGGTAATTAGTTGGTAGTGAGTATGTTGTTTTGTGTTCTTTTGTGAGTTTAAAATTAAAGCATTGAATGTTGTTTGTCAGTGTATTATGTGTTTTTATCTCTATCTTAGCTTTAAACTCTTTTTCTAGCAGGAAAAGTAATTCTTTTACTTCATTATTTACAGCAACAATATGAATTTCTTTTGCAAATTTTAACTCATTTAATGTTGCTGTTATATCTAACATTGGTGAGTTTTTAATTAAGATAGTATCTGATTTTGTAAATAGAAAATCAATATTTTCAGGCACATTAGGTAAGCAATCTTTTAATAAAAACACCTTTCCTTTTATGTCGCTTCTACGAGAAGGATCAATATAAATACAATCGAATTTTTCGGTGGTTTCTTTTAGGAAATTCAATCCGTTATTAGCAACTGTTTGAACGTTTTTAATCGCTAATTGATTGTAGTTATAAGTTACAATTTCTGATAATTCTTCATTGATTTCTGCATGAGTAACTTTATCAAATGTTTTAGAAAAATAAAAAGCATCAACGCCAAAACCACCTGTTATGTCAATTAAGTTTTTACCCGAAACTAAATTCGCTTTGTATTTGGCACTTACTTCAGAAGATGTTTGTTCAATACTAATTTTTGGCGGATAATATATATTCTTTGCAGCGAACCAGCTTGGTAGTTTGTTCTTAGATTTTTGTTTATTTATAATTTGATTCGATAATTCTTGTATCGATATATTCTCAAACGGACTTCCTTTTAAAATCAGTTTAGTGATATCAGAATTTAAGTTTTTATCAATAAATTCTTGAACGATTTTATGTAAAATATTGGTGTTCAATAGTTTTATATTTTGAATAACAATATTATGATATTTTATTGGTTTTTATTGATGAAAGAAGCAATTTTAAACTGCTTTTTTTCTTAGTTTTACAGCTTAATTAAGTATTTATAAAAACAAAATAATGAAAAAAAGTTTTTTATTAGTTACTATGGTTTTAGTAACAATTAGTGTAAGCGCACAATATTATGTTTCATTTAGTGGAGGTGTGCATGGTAAGGCAGATATGAAATTATTATCAACATCAAACGGAGCTTTAAAAGGTAGTTATGGTGAGGGAATTCAGGCTCAAATAAGAGGGGGTTATTTTTTTAATGAAAAAATTGGTATTGATTTAGGTATAGGATATTTACATGGTGAAGATCAACAAATACGAAATGATTATTTAAATATTACTGCGAGAGCAAGGGCTTTTGGAGCTTCATTGTCTGGTATTTATAATTTATCTAGCAATGTTTATGTACGTGCAGGTTTAGTTACTAAAATCGGAGGAAAAAGTATTGCGGAAGGAGTTTTAGATCTTGATATTCCTGGAGAGTGGGTTAATCCTGCTTTAGCTGGTTCTGGTCAAATGCTACCTTTACATGTTGAGTTTGATAGAGATAATAATGGGGATTTTCCGTTGGGTTTTGTAGGAGCATTCGGTGTTAAATTTGAAGTAGCAAACAACTGGAGTATTTTTGCAGAAATGGAATATCAAGGAATAGATGTTACTCCTAATAAATCTACTTTAACAAGATATTCTGGAACATTAGCAGGACAACCTGTTGAAAGAGATCAATTGCTTGCTTTAATTGAAGGGAATCCGCAAGCAAATGCTTTATTTAGAGAAGATAAACTTTCTATTTTAGATGAATTTACATATTCAGATAATCCGTCAGAGACTCAGAGAAAAAAGTTTGACGCGCCTTATTCGTCTTTTGGCCTTAATTTTGGTGTAATTTATACTTTTAGTAAATAAAACTATTTATTCTTAAAAATTAAAAAAGGAACAACTTATTAGTTGTTCCTTTTTTTTAGGCCTTAATATTGCCTTTAACCTTTTTCTTTACGATTAAGCATCATGACTATTATTACTTTTATAAAGTAAGGTACTTTACATTTTATTTATTAATTGTAAAACTCCTTTCGCTAATTCATCGGCAGCTCTCGGATTATTTCTAAACCATAATTCGGGCTCTATCAACTCTAATTCAGCAAGCGCTAAATTGTTGTTGTTATCGGTAAAAACATCAACTCTGGCGTAAATAGGAAGCTCATCGCATGCCTCTACAGCTTTTTCAGCAAAATTAATTTCTAGCTGAGTAGGAGTGTAGCTGTGTACTGAACCTCCAAAATCATCTTGAACTCTAAAATCTCCTTTTTTAGCAATTTTTAAAACAGCATGTGTAAATTTACCGTTTATAACGATTAATGAAATTTCACCTTTTGCTACAATGTTATGTTGAAAAGGCTGCAAAATCATTGCTTCTTTAGTGATTAGTTGCTTAAAAATAGTTTCATGTTCGTAAATGTTTTTTTTGTTTATTCGATAAGTGTGCCTACCTCCGCCAGAAACACAAGGTTTTAGTACAAATTCATTAAGTTGATAAGTTGTTGCTAATTCTTTTAAAGATCTTTTTTCGATGGTTTCTATAAAGTAAGATTCGCAAATATGCACTTCTTTTCTTTGTAGATCTTGTAAATAGTGTTTATCAATATTCCAACGAATAATAGCTTCTGAATTTAATAAGATAGTTTGCTTAGAAACACTGTTTAACCACTCAGAAAACTCACCGTATCTATCAAAATAATCCCAAGTAGATCTAAATATAATATATTTAGTTGTAGCCCAATTAAACGTAGCATCATTCCAAGAAAGACGACCAACTTTTAAGCCTAGTTTTTCTAAAGAAACTTTTACGTAATTGTCTTCTTTTAATACATTTTCACTGTAAGTACCAACTTTTGTAGGATTTAAATACCTACTTTCTGTAAGAATTATAACATCATAAATTTTCATGTAGGAAATTTACAATAATTTATGATGTTATTTTGTATAAAATAATTGCGTAAAATAGTAATTATTGTTTGTGTCTTTTTGAATACCTATAGCTGTGTGCGTATAGTTACCTTCAATATTTTTTTTATGATCAGAACTTTTTAGCCAACCTGCAACAACATCTTTAGCTGTTTTATAGTGGGAAGCAACATTTTCTCCAAAACTAACAGCATTTACAAGTTTTCTTACTTCAGTAAATCTTGTATCGAAATTATCGTGACTTATTTTATTTTCAGCAATCATATACTGTGTATGTTCTAATGCTATTTTTGCTATTTGATCATTAAAAGCAAGTGTGTTTTTACCAATGCTACTTCTGTGTTCATTTATTAATTTATGAACTTCTTGAATAATAGTGTTGTTTTCGGTTGTATCAATATCGTTTATTGAGTTTTCGCTACATGAAATAAATATTAGGGAAGAAAATAAAATTAAAAAGTATTTTTTTGAATACATATTTTTGGGGTTAAGGTTTTAGAAAAAAATAACGTTCAAACTTACTTTTTATTTTGTTGATAATAATCTAACACATGTTTAGGGATTTCAACACCTTCAATTAATTGATTATCAGAGATAGGGAATTCAGCAACTTGTTTTATAGGAACTACGCCTGCCCAAATAGGTAAGTCATAATCTTCTGGTTCATCAACAACACCAGTATCTCTAACTTTTGCAGAAGCAGTTTTAATTGTGAACTCTAACACTAAAGTTCTATCTAATTCTTTTTGATGCATCGGTCTTAAAGAATCCCATTGATTTGGAACCATTTGATCTACAATCCACCCTAAAATCCCCGTTTTTTCAGTGTCTTTTTCAATTTTATTTAAGTTTCCAAAAAGAGTTACAGAACGATAATTTACAGAATGATGTAAGCCAGAACGCGCTAAAACCAATCCGTCTAAATGCATAACAGTTATTGACGTTTTTCCGCTTTTTAAAATCGATAATAACATTCTGTTCGCAGTTGAACCGTGAATGTAAATTTTATCATCTCTTCTGGTGTATGCCATCGGAATTGTAATAGGATTACCATCATAAATATAGCCAACATAACATAAAAAACCTGCATCTAAAATAGTGTTGATTTTCTCTGCATCATAAGTTGCCCTATTCTGTCCACGTTTTACTCTATTTAATTTCGATTGTTCGAATTCTGCCATGTTATATTTCTTTTGATAAAACGTAGTTTTCGTATTCTTTCCCATTGACAATAAAATTTAACTCACCAATGTTTTTAAACTCATTTCTATGGTAAAAACGAATTCCTCTTTCGTTTTTAATATATACAGATAGCCATATTGCAGTTGCTTTTTTTTCTTTGACATTATTGATGATAAAATCTAAAAAAGGTTGCCCAATTTTTAATGGTAAAAACTGATTTAAAATATAAATTCTTTCTAATCTTGCACTACTATTAACTGTTTTATCTTCAAAAGGATAGTTTAATACAATTTTTGAAAAACCAACAGGTAAATCATCTACAAAAACAATATGAAAGAGGTTGTTTTTGTCTTCTAATTCTTCTGTTATTTTTTTTATCGAAAAAGCATTTGCGCAATAAGCTAATAAATCATTTTTATCGTCTATAAAATGACCATGAGATTCTGTGTAAGTAACCCTACCTAATAAGGCTATAACTTCAGTATCTGAGGTTGTTGCTAATTTAAACGTAATCATCAATTATCTATTTTTAGGTTTTATTTCTCTAAATTTATCAGAATTAAATTTCGCTTTCTTTAAATCTTTTGGAGCATATATTCTTTTTGTTGATGCAGGATATTTTACTATCATTTCTGATGTTCTTATAGGTCGTTCAACAAAATTACCAGCACAACTAGGGCACACATTTTCGAAGATTTCTAAAGCACATGTTTTACAATAAGTACATTCAAAAGAGCAAATCATAGCCTCTGAAGAATTACTAGGTAAATCTTTGTTACAGTGCTCGCAATTGGGCCTTAATTCTAGCATTATAAATAACGCTCTTTTATAATATCAATATGCCAAACGCTGTGTCCTAACAATATAAAAGCACAAGCCCTTGCTGATACTGGTGAGTTGCTAGCAGTACCTAAATTGATTAAGTTTTCATCAGAAATACTGTTTATTAAATTCATTGAGTATGATCGAGAAATAGTAAATTCTTCTAGCAATTCTTCAATAGATTTATCGTTTGCTCCAGAAGGAACTATGTAAATATCTTGATCGAAACTCGTCATAGCTGTTGTATCTTTTCTTGCAATACGTAAAAAACGGTACATAAAGATGCGTTCGGTATCAATAATATGTTGTAAAAGCTCCTTGATTGTCCATTTTTCAGGTTGATAACGGTATTCTAATTTATCTTTAGGTACAGACGAAAAGAAATCGACAATCATTTTCTTATCCTCTTCAAAACCTTTTTTTAGATCTACAGAATCAGCTACTTTATCTAAATATCTTTTATAATACTCATCATGTTCGTTCGATTGTACGTTTTGTTTTGTCATTTTTTTAATGTTTTATTGTTCAAAAATAATATATTTATGGATTGTTATAGTCATCCAGAAAAGATATAATCAGTAGTCCAGATGTTTCCGTATAAAACCAGTTTTAAGTTAGATAGAAAAGGTTCTCAATCTTTGTACTTGCAATTGTCTAATCAGTTTATTCAATTGATAAAAGAACAAAAATTAAAACCTAAAACCAAACTTCCAGGAAGTAGAAGTTTAGCGGAGTTGTTAAACGTGCATAGAAAAACAATTGTTGCTTGTTATGAGGAGTTAGTATTACAAGGTTGGGTAGAAAGTATTGCTAAAAAGGGAACTTTTGTGCATAGTAATTTGCCTTTATTACAACAAACAACGTTTCATAAATTAGGTTTTAATACTGAAGATGCACAAACTGGTTTTTCTTTCTATAAAAATAATACGCCTCAAATTGAATCGAAAATACAAAACGATGCCATTATGTATTTTAATGACGGTGTTTCTGACGGGAGATTAACACCAATTAATGAAATTGTAAGAACTTACAGAAGAATTGCGGCTAAAAAAAATGTCTACAAACATTTGGGGTATAACTCAGTTTACGGAAGTGATAAATTAAGAGAAGTTTTAGTTAATTATTTAAATGCAACAAGAGGATTACAAATAGCCAAAGAAAATGTTTTAATAACTCGCGGAAGTCAGATGGGAATTTGGCTATCATCCCAATTACTATTAAAAGAGCAAGATGTTATTGTAGTTGGTGAAACAAATTATGCTTCGGCAAATGCTACTTTTTCAAGTCAAAAAGCAATGTTAAAAACTGTTTTAGTTGATGAAAACGGAATTGTGACTGACGAGGTTGAAACTATTTGTAAAAAGCAACAAATTAAAGCGGTATATGTAACTTCTCATCATCATCACCCAACAACAGTAACATTATCTGCTGAAAGAAGAATTCATTTATTAAATTTATCTAAGCAATACAACTTTGCAATTATAGAAGATGATTATGACTATGATTTTAACTACAATCACGCACCAATTTTACCTTTAAAAAGTCATGATGCAAATAAAAATGTAATTTATATTGGTTCAATTTGCAAAACTGTTGCGCCCGTTTTTAGAGTTGGTTATTTAATAGCTTCTAAAGAGTTTGTGGATGAAGCAGCAAATCGAAGAAAAATAGTAGACAGGCAAGGAGATGAGTTGTTAGAACTAACATTTGCAGATTTCATAAAGTCTGGCGATTTAGACAGGCATATTAGAAAAGTAATGAAGATTTATAAGTTACGAAGAGATTTGTTTTGTTATTTGCTAGATAAAGAATTGAGTAACTTTTTTAAGTTTGATAAACCAAAAGGAGGTATGGCTGTTTGGGTAGTCTTAAACAAAAAATACTCTTGGAAAGAAATTGCAAAAGAAGCATTTAGACATCAATTAGAAATTGGCGATTATTCTCGCTATGAAGCTACAAATATAAAACACAATGCGATTAGAATTGGTTTTGCTAGTTATAATGAAGAGGAAATTCACGAGTTAATAGCTAGATTAAAAACTACAATATTAGCGCTTAAAAACTAGCTTTTATCATTCGATCATTACCAGAAAAATCCTTTTTAAGTTCAATCTTATTAAAACCTTTGTCTTCTAACATTTTTACGGTTTCTTTACCTAAATATTGATTGATTTCAAAAAATAACAGTCCGTTTTCTGATAAATGAAGTTTTGCTAAATCGGCTATTTTATCATAGAATATTAACGGATTATTGTCATCAACAAATAAGGCTAAATGTGGTTCGTTTTTTAAAACGTTATTTTTAATCTCTATTTTTTCAAGCTCTCGAACGTAAGGCGGATTAGAAACAATAATATCTAATTTCACGTCATTATGAGAAGTTTGCGAAGAAGTAACCTCATTCTTATTAAAAGATTGCTTTATTTTATTAGTAATGATGTTTAAATTCTCAGTCTTTAAAATATCAGCTTCAAAAAAATCAATTTCAACTGAATTTAGTTTGGCATTTTCTTTAGCAGTAATTAAAGCTTCTTTAGATACATCAATAGCTAAAATTTTTGCATTTGGTAGCTGCTGTTTTAATGAGATAGGAATACAACCTGTTCCGGTTCCGATATCTAACAGGGTTAAAGATTTCTCGACTGCGCTCGAAGTGACATCCAAAGATTTTGCAACTTTTTTACTTTCCAACTTTGTAACTTCACTAATAATCCATTCTACCAATTCTTCGGTTTCTGGTCTTGGAATTAACGTGTTTTTATTCACCAAAAAAGGCAATCCATAAAACTCTGTATTTCCTAATATATACTGAATAGGTTCTTCTTTTTGTAATCTTTTTATAGCAAGATTAAAAAAGGCTAAAACATCCGAAGGAATATTAAAATCAGCTTTTAAGACGGAGTCAATTCGTTGAAAACCCAATTTTTCTTCAATCAATAAAAAGAAAAAAGAATCGATTTCTGTTTGTGGATAGGTTGCTGATAGTTGTTTTGTGAAATACGTCTTAAATTCTTTTAAAATCATTTTTAAGCTTCAATTAAATCTTTTAACATCCAAACATTACAAGAAAAATGACCTGTATTTCCCATCGGCTTATCTAGATTGACAAATCCGTTTTTGGCATACAAAGCTCTTGCCGCATCCATATAAGGCATGGTTTCTAAATAACATTGTTTGTATCCCTGGGCTTTTGCTTTAGATAAACAATAACTAATTAGCTTACTACCTAAGCCTTTTCCCCTTGCTATTGGCAAAAAATACATTTTTTGTAGTTCGCAAATAGTATTTTCAAAATCAGGTAAACCAGCAAAACCAACACCACCAACTATTTTATTTTGATGCTCTATTACAAAATAGGATGTTTTTTCTTTTTGATACGTTTCAAACATCTCATCAGTTGCTTTATCTTCATAAGCGGTACCAACTTTGGGCGCACCAAACTCAGTTAAAACAGTTCTAATAACGCTGGCTATTTGTTGATTGTCACTAGGTTTAATTTCTCGGATAATAAAATCAGAAGTAGTCATAGGAATACCTTATTTTTGCTTCGCAAATTACCTAAAAAAATAAGAATCAGAATGAAGAAATTGGGGTTTTTTATAGTAATAGTATTTATTGTGAGTTGTTCTGTTAAAGAGAAGCCTGTATTTATAAAAATAGATAATATTAAAATTATGTCTATTTCTTCAGATACAATTCGATTACAAGCGAAAGCTTTCTTCAAGAATCCCAATGATATTGGTGGAAAAATAGCAACAGATGAAATTAAAGTAATCGTAAACGGCGAAGAAGTAGCTCAGGTTTCTTCTGATGAGTTTGATGTTCCTGCTCGTAACGAATTTAATATTCCGTTACAAGTGGTAATTCCTGCTAAAAAGATATTCGGAAATAATAAAAACGGAATTTTAGGGGGGTTAATTAATTCAATTTTAAATAAAAGTGTAAAAGTGCAGTTTAAAGGAGATTTACGTTATACTATATTTGGTTTTTCTGATGTATATCCTATTGATAAAATAGAAGATGTTAAAATAAAATTCTAGTTTTTTTGAACCAAGAAAATTACATACAACGTTGTTTACAATTAGCCAAAAATGGTATTGGTACTGCGCGTCCAAATCCGTCAGTTGGTGCTGTTATTGTTTGTAATGATAAAATTATAGGTGAAGGATATACAAGTGTTTATGGTGGTAATCACGCAGAAGTAAATGCCATAAACTCAGTTGTAAATAAAGAATCATTAAAACAAGCAACGATTTACGTAACCTTAGAGCCTTGTGCGCATTTTGGTAAAACACCGCCTTGTGCCGATTTAATAGTAAAACATAAAATACCTAACGTTGTAATTGGTTGTGTTGATACGAATAGTTTGGTTGCGGGTAAAGGAATTGAGCGCCTAGAAAATGCAGGGATCAATGTAACTGTTGGTGTTTTAGAGGCAGAATGTAAACGACATCATAAACGATTTTTTACTGTTCAGAATAAAAAACGACCTTATATAATATTAAAATGGGCAGAAACTTCAGATGGGTTTGTAGCACCGTTTCGTCATTACGAGCAAAGCGAAGTAACCTATAAATCGATAAAGAGATTGCCTCAGCAAAAAAACTTGCTTCGCAATGACGCTAAACCAGTTTGGATTTCGAATATATACTCACAGCAGTTAGTTCATAAATGGCGAAGTGAAGAACATGCTATTTTAGTTGGTACAAATACTGTAATTGCAGATAATCCGTCATTAACAGTGCGCAGTTGGTCAGGCAATAATCCGATTAGAATTGTATTAGATAAAAACTTACGAATCTCTGAAAACGCAACGGTATTCGATGAGAAAGTAAAAACGATTGTTCTTTTTGATAAACAAGAACAAAGTGAAGATGAAAAAGATAACTCTTTACCTAAAGTGTCACATCGAGCGCAGACGAGATGCAGTAAAGAACTAATTTTTGAATCTATCGATTTTTCATCCCACGTAGCGGAACAAATATGTGATGTATTACAAAAGCACAATATTCAATCTGTAATTATTGAAGGAGGCACACAAACGTTGCAAACTTTTATAAATGCTAATCTTTGGGATGAAGCAAAAGTTTTTACAGGAAAGACAACGTTTAAAAGTGGGGTAGTAGCTCCGGTTTTAAAAGGAAGCTTAGAAAAAGAAGAGAACATCGAAGGTGATGTATTAAAGACATATATAAATGATTAAAAATATAATTTTCGATTTTGGTGATATCTTCATCAATTTAGATAAAGAAGCTACTTATAATGAATTAGCAAAACTGGGCGTAACCAATATTTCTGAAGATATGATTGCAACCTATCATCAATATGAAATGGGTTTAATTTCTACGGATGAGTTTGTGAATTTTTATAAAACCAAATTTCAGCAGTTAAGTCATGAAAATTTAGTGAATGCTTGGAATGCTATTTTATTAGATTTCCCGAAACGCAGATTAGCGTTTTTACAAGAATTAGTGGCATCAAATAAATACAGGTTATTCTTATTAAGTAATACAAACGATTTGCATATTTCTTGGATTCAGAATAATTGGGGAACAGAATTGTATAATGAATTTAAAAGTTGTTTTGAGCAGTTTTATTTATCACATGAAATAAACTTCAGAAAACCAAATACAAATATCTACGAATTTGTATTGAGTGAAAATAATTTAAAAGCATCAGAAACTATATTTGTTGATGACTTAAAAGAAAACACTGAGGCAGCCAAAGAATTAGGAATGCAAGTTTGGAATTTAATTCCAAGAAAAGAAGATGTAGTTGATTTATTAAAAAGAAAAGAATTTTTAGCGTGATTTATTTAGTTTTAAGTGTATTAGTTTCTAGTTTATTATTTGTAATATTCAAATTGTTTGATGTTTTTAAAATAAACACTTCACAAGCCATTGTTGTAAATTATGTTATCGCATTATCTTTTGGTTTATTTGCGTCAAACGTTCCTTTATCAATTACACAAATACCACAACAACCTTGGTTTATAGGTGCTTTTTGTTTAGGTTTTTTATTTATTGCAGTGTTTAATGTAATGGGAATAACGGCACAAAAAAACGGGTTATCTGTTGCTTCGGTAGCAGGTAAAATGTCGGTAGTTATACCTATTGTAGCTGGAGTTTTTATGTATAATGAAAGTGTTGGTATAATAAAAGTTGTAGGTATCTTAATGGCATTAGTTGCTGTTTATTTATCTTCTGCTAAAAGTGATATTTCTCCTGTAAAATTTAAAAATTTAATATATCCGTTGTTATTATTTGTGGGTTCTGGTTGTATTGATGCAGGTTTAAAATATACCGAAACAACTTATGTGTCAGACGGAGCAGTACCTATGTTTTTAGCAACTATTTTTGGTTGCGCCTTTATATTGGGTTGCTTTTTTATAATAACACAATTAATAAAAGGAAGTTTTAAATTTCAATGGAAAAATATTTTAGGAGGAATTGCTTTAGGAATTCCTAATTATTACTCTATGGAATTTTTACTAAAAGCATTGCAAACAGAAGGACTAGAAAGTTCAACTTTATTCACGATTAATAATGTATCTGTTGTTATTTTAACTACCATTTTTGCATTGGCTTTCTTTAATGAAAAGCTGATTAAAAAAAACTGGATTGGAATAGGATTAGCTGTTATTAGTATTTTATTAGTAGCTTCGGCGTAATGAACGAAATAAAAGACACCTACAAAACAATTGATGTAGCTTCCGAAGAAACATTGTATAAAGACCGTAATAGTAAGTTTTTTGGCTATGCATTTCCTGTTTTTAATGAAGATGAAGTTAAAGAAGCTATAGAAAATTTAAAAAAGAAACACCATTCGGCACGCCATTTTTGTTATGCTTGGCAATTCGGAACAGATAAAATACGTTTTAGAGCTAATGATGACGGTGAACCTAGTAACTCTGCAGGAATGCCAATTTACGGACAAATACAAGCCTTTGAGGTAACCAATATATTAATTGTTTCCGTTCGTTATTTTGGTGGTACAAAATTAGGAGTAGGAGGTTTGATAAACGCTTATAGAACTTCGGCTCAATTAGCTTTAGAAATTTCTGATATCAAAGAAAAAACGGTTGATATTGATTATCAATTAACTTTTGGATATGACATGATGAACAAAGTACAGCGTATCATTAAAGAGAGAAATTTAAATATAACCAATCAAAAATTAGAAATGAATTGCCAATATATTCTTTCTGTGCGTAAAAAAGATGCACAAATGATTTTTGATATTTTTGATAACCTATTTAAGGTTGAAATAAAAGAAGTTGAGTAAAATGCAAATAACCAAACTTACCTCAAAAAGTATATTACCACTTACTTGCTCAAGATCAGGAACCTGTTGTTTTGGTAAAGACGTAATGCTAAATCCGTGGGAATTATTTCGTTTTAGTAGAGAAAAAAAAGTTACTCCAAAAGAATTTCGTAATCTTTATACCGAACATGGTGGGATTCAATTATTGTTTGATGGAAAAAAAGATAGAAAAGGACAACATGCATGTAGCTTATATATAGATAATGCCGGTTGTAGCGTTCATGAAGGTCGCCCATTGGCTTGTAGATTATATCCGCTAGGGCGTCAAGTGCAATTTGATAAAGCAGCGTATATTTATGAAGGAACTCAATTTCCTTGTTTAACCGATTGTGCTGAAGTTTTAGATTTACCTAAATTAAGTGTTGGTGATTATCTTAAAGGGCAAAAAGCTGATAAATTTGAAAAAGCTTTAGATGAATATTTAATAGTGATGCAAAATATTGCGGATATTGGTTTCGAGTTGCTTTTAGATACAGGTTTAGCGGCATCTGGAGACATTAAAACACTAGCCGTATGGCGAGAGTTAGGACGTGAAACTCATCAGTTATCAGTAATTAGAATAGGAGAGGAATGGATGAATTGTTTAATGGTACCTGAAATAACTATTGATGCTGAAAATCCGACTACTTTTGCGCAAAAGCACAACGATTTATTACTACAAAAAGCACAAGAAGAGTTTGGGAATATACAAACGTTAGAAGAATTTCATGAAGCATCTGTTCTACTAATTGCTGTAGCATTGCATTTATCTAGAGGTTTAGGAGCCGATACAAAAGGTATTTCCGAGCATTGGGTTGAAATAGCAAAAAGCCATGGAGCTAAAGAATAAATACTTTTCATATACTAAAAACGTTGTAATGGTATAAAAGATTTGTGAAAATTAAGTGGTAATTATTACACTTAATTTTTAATGCTTACTTTTAAAGCAACATAACCAAATCTTATAATTTCATGCGGTTTTTACTTATCTTTTTATGTGCTTTTTCTTTTGGGTTTACAGCACAAGTTAATGCACAATCATTATCTGAATCCGATTATGATATACTACAATATAGGCTTCTAGGACCTTTTAGAGGCGGGAGAAGTGCTGCGGTAACAGGCGTACCAAACAAACCAAATCTTTATTATTTTGGATCAACTGGTGGCGGAATTTGGAAAACGACAAATGGTGGTCGACAATGGGAGAATATTTCTGATGGTTTTTTCGGAGGAAGTATCGGAGCAATTTCGGTATCAAAATCCGATCCTAATGTTATGTATGTTGGTGGTGGTGAAAAGACAGTACGAGGTAATGTGTCATCTGGTTACGGTATATGGAAAACAGTAGATGCAGGTAAAACTTGGATAGAATCTGGTTTAAAAAAATCAAGACATGTTCCTAGAATAGCCATTCATCCAACAAATTCAGACATTGTTTTTGCCGGAGTTATGGGTAACTTATACAAACCGACTAAAGAACGCGGTGTTTATAAAAGTATTGATGGCGGTAAAACATGGAACAAGACTTTGTTTTCTAATGAACACGCAGGAGTTGTCGATTTACAAATGGACCCAACAAATCCACGAATTTTATATGCATCTACATGGCGAATTAATAGAACTCCTTATAGCTTAAACTCAGGTGGTGAAGGTTCTGCGCTTTGGAAAAGCACAGATAGTGGAGAAACATGGACAGAAATTTCTACAAAAAAAGGGTTTGCAGAAGGTACTTTAGGTATTATTGGAGTAACAGTATCTCCAGTAAACAACCAACGTGTTTGGGCTATTGTAGAAAACAAAGATAAAGGTGGATTGTATCAAAGTAATGATGGAGGTGAAACATGGAAACAAGTAAATAGTGAACGTAAAATTCGTCAACGTGCTTGGTATTATACACGTGTTTATGCAGACACAAAAGATGTTGATAAAGTGTACGTTTTAAATGTACGTTATCATAAAAGTGTGGATGGAGGAAAAACATTTAGTACACACAATGCACCACATGGTGATCATCACGATTTATGGATAGCTCCAGAAAATCCAGAGCGTATGATTATAGGTGATGATGGCGGGGCGCAAGTTACATATGATGGAGGAGAAACTTGGAGTACTTACCATAATCAACCAACATCACAATTTTATAGAGTAACTACTGATAATCATTTTCCGTACCGCATTTATGCAGCGCAACAAGATAATTCGACAATAAGAATTCCACATAGAACTGATGGGGGAGCAATAACCGAGGATGATTGGGAATCTACGGCTGGAGGAGAATCGGCACATATTGCTGTTGATCCCAAAGATAATGATATTATTTACGGTGGAAGTTACGACGGTTTTTTAACACGAGTTAATCATAAAACAGGAACTGTCCGTGCAATTAATGTTTGGCCAGATAATCCTATGGGACATGGAGCTGAAGGCATGAAATATCGTTTTCAATGGAATTTTCCAATCATGTTTTCAAAACATAATCCAAATAAATTATACACTTTTTCGCAACATGTTCATGTTACTGAAAATGAAGGGCAATCATGGAAAATTATAAGTGATGATTTAACAAGAAACGACCCAGAAAAATTAAAATCGTCAGGAGGACCAATTACCCAAGACAACACATCAGTAGAATATTATTGTACCATTTTTGCTGCTCAAGAATCACCATTAAAAGAAGGATTACTATGGGTTGGAAGTGATGATGGGTTGATTCATGTCACAAAAAACGGCGGAAAAAATTGGCAAAATGTAACACCAAAGGGGATGCCAGAATGGATGATGATAAATAGTATTGAACCAAGTGCTTTTGATAAAGGTACCTGTTATGTAGCTGGAACAAAATATAAAACAGGCGATTTCACTCCATATCTATATAAAACAACAGATTACGGGAAATCTTGGACTAAAATTACAAACGGAATTAATCCAGAGCATTTTACACGAGTAGTTAGAGAAGACCCTAAACATAAAGGTTTATTGTATGCAGGAACAGAAACAGGAATGTATATTTCTTTTGATGCAGGTAAAAATTGGAAGCCATTTCAATTAAATCTACCTATTGTACCCATTACAGATTTAACGATAAAAGACAATAGCTTAATTGTAGCAACCCAAGGTAGAAGTTTATGGATGATTGATGATTTAACGGTTATTCATCAATTATTAAACAGTGAATCTTCAGGGGATAAACTATTTAAACCAAAAGACGCCTACAGAATGCGTGGCGGTAGTAGAAAAGGTAGTAAAACATCAGGAACAAATATGCCTAATGGTGTGGTTACTTATTTCAACTTAAAAGATTATGATAAAAAGAAAGATACTATTTCATTAACCTATTTTGATGTAAAAGGTAATACTATAAAGTCGGTAAGTACAGCAAATAAAAAGAAAAACGTTTTGGTAGCTAAAAAAGGAGGAAACCAATATATTTGGAGCATGACTTATAAAGGTGCAGAAAAACTAAAGGGTATGATTTTATGGTGGGCAAGTTTAAAAGGACCGAAAGCAATTCCTGGAGTTTATAAAGCAAGCTTAAATGTAAACGGAAAAACTCAAGAACAACCGTTTACCATTCTTGCAGATCCAAGAGCAGAAAGTACACAAGCTGACATGGAAAAGCAATTCGATTTTATAAAAGATGTAAACAAAACTATGGATAATGCTCATAAATCTATAAAAAAAATAAGAAATATAAAAAAGCAATTATCAGCTTTTCAAAACCAATATAAAAATAATTCGTTAGTAAAAGATTTGATAGAAAAGGCAAAAGACTTAAAAAAGAAATTCACAAAAATTGAGGAAGCCTTATATCAAACAAAAAACAGAAGTGGACAAGATCCCCTAAATTTCCCGATTCGATTAACTAATAAACTAGGGCATTTAAATAGCTTAGTAAGTATGGGCGATTTTGCGCCAACCGAACAAGATATTGCCGTTAAAAACGAGTTAATACAAAAAATAAATGTACAGCTAAAGGTTTTTAACGAGTTATTAAGCAAGGAAATAAAAGTGTTTAATACTGCTTTTAACAGCAAAAAGTTAAATTATTTATTTATAGAAAATGAATTATAAAGAAAACACAGTGAATCTAATTTACCTTTAATAACATCTTAAAGAGTAAAATATTTAAAATACAAATTTGTGAGTTTAGAGAAAGAATACGATTATATAATAATTGGAAGTGGTTTTGGTGGTTCTGTAAGTGCTTTACGATTATCTGAAAAAGGATACAAAGTTTTAGTGGTTGAAAAAGGAAAATGGTTTAAAGCTAAAGATTTTCCTAAAACAAACTGGAATTTCAGAAAATGGCTTTGGATGCCAAGGTTGCATTTTTTTGGTATCATGAAATTAACCATATTTAAACACGTGGCAATACTTTCTGGTACTGGTGTTGGTGGTGGTTCTTTGGTATATGCCAATACATTGCCAGTTCCTAAATCAACTTTTTTTAAAACCGGAAGTTGGAGTAAATTAAAAGATTGGGAAACCGAATTAGCACCTTATTATAAAGAAGCATTGCGAATGCTTGGGGCAGCAAAAAATCCGCAATTGTTTGATGGAGATATCGGACTTAAAAAAGTAGCCAAAAAATTAGGGATGGAAGATAAATTTGATGCTCCTAATGTTGCCGTATATTTTGGTGAAGAAAATGTAACGAAAGAAGATCCTTATTTTAATGGTAAAGGTCCAGAAAGAACAGGTTGTAATTTTTGTGGTGCTTGTATGACAGGCTGTAGAAATAACTCTAAAAACACTTTAGATAAAAACTACTTGTACTTAGCTCAAAAATTGGGAGCAAAAATCATAGCAGAAAATGAAGTTTATGATGTTATTCCTGCAACTTTAAGCGATGGTAATACAGGTTATGAAATTGCTATAAAAACCAGCACAAAATTCTTCTCTAAAAAGAGAAAAATTAAAAGTAAAGGGGTTGTTTTTTCAGGCGGTGTATTAGGTACCGTGAAACTTTTACTAAAACTAAAAACAAATTCTTTACCTAATATTTCAGACAGATTAGGGCAAGATATAAGAACAAATAATGAAACTTTAGTGAGTGTTTCTAGCCTCGAAAAAGGCAAGAATTATTCAAAAGGAGTAGCAATCGGTAGTATTTTAGATACTGATGAGAATTCTCACCTAGAAATTGTTAGGTATGCAGAAGGTTCTAATGCTTGGAAGTTTTTACATTTACCATATGTTACAAACACAAATATTTTTGCACGTTTAGTTATGATATTTGTGTCTTTTATAAAATCACCGATTAAATATTTTAAAATTTATTTTACCAATAGTTGGGCTAAAAAAACGGTGGTGCTTCTTTTTATGCAAACTTTAGATAGTACGCTTCGATTTAAAAGAAATATTTTTGGTTCGATGACATCAACAGTTAGTGCTGGTAAAAAACCAACTCCGTTTATTAAGGAGTCTCGCAAGTTGGTAGAAGAATATAGCAAGGCCGTAAATGGCGTAAGCACTTCGTTTGCCTTAGAAACCTTAGCGGGAATTCCGTCAACAGCACATGTTTTGGGTGGTGCGGTAATGAGCGAAAATCCTTCAGAAGGTGTTATCAATAAAAACAATCAAGTTTTTGGTTATGAAAACCTTTATATTATTGATGGATCTATGATTTCGGCAAATCCGGGTGTGAACCCGTCGTTATCAATTACAGCAATTGCTGAGCATGCAATGAATCAAATACGTAAAAAATAAACTATAACATCGAAATTTACTCAATGAAATATTTAATAAAAATTATTAAAATTACTTTAGCTTTTACTTTATTGATTGTTATAGGTATTACTATTTTATATGGGCACCGTGATATTCCTTTAAATGAATTGAAAGAAAAATATGCAAATGAAGCCTCTTCATTTATTTCTGTAAACGGAATGGAAGTTCATTATCGTGATGAAGGAAATAAAAACGATTCTATTCCAATTGTACTTATTCACGGTACAGGAGCAAGTTTACACACTTTTGATGCTTGGACGGATACTTTAAAGAAAACAAAAAGAGTAATAAGAATGGATCTTCCAGCTTACGGATTAACAGGGCCA
The DNA here is from genome assembly GCF_057002845.1 of Tenacibaculum sp. SM2510. Lineage (NCBI taxonomy): Bacteria > Pseudomonadati > Bacteroidota > Flavobacteriia > Flavobacteriales > Flavobacteriaceae > Tenacibaculum > Tenacibaculum sp. SM2510. Next base: position 430,460 of record NZ_CP192703.1, on the reverse strand, counting down.
TTTCCAGACCGTACTTATTCGATGGATAATTATACCTACTTTATAACTAGTTTTTTAAAAACCTTAAGTATTAAAAACTGTATGGTAGCAGGTAATTCTTTAGGCGGACAAATAGCATGGAATTTCACGGTAAAAGAACCAGCCATGGTATCTAAATTAATATTAATTGATGCGGCAGGTTATCCTATGAAATCTAAAACGGTTCCCATTGCTTTTAAGATAGCTCAAACACCTATTGTTAATAAATTATTTACGTATGTAACGCCACGTTTTTTAGTGAAATCGAGTGTAGAAAATGTGTATTATAACAAATCTAAAGTAACCGATTCAATGGTTGAAAGGTATTTCGAATTAACCTTAAGAGAAGGAAATCGTCAGGCTTTTGTAGATCGTTTTAATATGAAAACACCTGCAAGTTCGTCTGCTAAAATTAAAACAATCAAGCAACCAACATTGATACTATGGGGAGCAGAAGATTTTTTAATTCCCTTAAAAAATGCGTATCAATTTCAAAAAGACTTACCTAATAATAGTTTAGTAATTTTAAAAGAAGTAGGGCATACCCCAATGGAAGAAAGCCCTATAGAAAGTTTAAAATCGGTACTTAAATTTATAAAAAACGAATAATTAATATTTAACTATATTGTCGATTATTTAAAAAACAAAAAACATTATGAAAAAACTACTTTTTGGCGCCCTTGCCATTACTATTATTTCGTGTAACAACTCAAAACCTGTTGATTATACGTTATTTACAGGAACCATTAAAAACGCAAACAGTGAAAGCATAGCAATTATTAACAGTTCAAATGAAACTGTTAGAGAAATTAAGGTTTCTGATTCAGGATCTTTTTCCGATACTATTTTTAACACAAATGGTTATTATAGTTTTGGCGATGGAAAAGAGAGTTCTGCTATGTATTTAAAGAATGGATACAACATTAATTTAAACATGGATGCTAAACAATTTGATGAAAGCATTGTTTATACAGGTAACGGAAGTGATGTTAATAATTTCTTGGCACAAAAAGTTTTAATAAAAGAAAAAACAGGAATAGAGCCTCAATTATATTCTTTAGAAGAAACTGCTTATCTAGATAAGATGAATGCACAAAAAGAAACATTAGAGAAATCATTAGAAGGTTTAGATGCTGATTTTATAAAAAAAGAAAAATTAAATTTAAAGCATGATCATATAAGTCATTTAATGAAATATGAAATGGCTCATCGTTTTTTTTCAAAAAATACTGATTTTAAAGTTTCTGATTCTTTTCCTAATGTCTTAGAAGGTTTTGATTTTAATAATGAAGAACATTATAAATCTTCTGCAGCCTATAAAGCTATTGTGTCCTATAATTTTAATACCGTTGCTACAGAAAATTCTAAAAAAGAAAAAATTTCTTTCGTAACAGCATCTTTAAAATTAATTAAAGAAAATAAAAGCGAAATCATAAAAAATGACATACTTCGTGTTCTTTCATATGAATTAATGGCGCTTAATGCTAGCTCTGAAGAGTTATATAATGGTATTATGGAGCTTTCTACTGATGAAGCTTTAAAGGACCAAGTAACAAAACAGTTTAATATTATTAAAAAATTAGCGAAAGGAAAAACTTCTCCAGTTTTTGAAAATTATGAAAATAATGCAGGAGGAACAACTTCTTTAGCTGATTTAAAAGGAAAGTATGTGTATATTGATGTATGGGCAACTTGGTGTGGACCATGTAAAGCTGAAATACCGTCTTTAAAGAAAATTGAAAAACAATATCATGATAAAAATATTGAATTTGTAAGTCTTTCAATTGATCTTAAAAAAGATTACGAGGCATGGAAACAAATGATTATAGATAAAGAGCTTGGTGGAATTCAATTAATTGCTGACAATGATTGGAAATCGAAATTTGTTACTGATTATGGCATTCAAGGAATACCCCGTTTTATTTTAGTTGATCCAGCAGGTAATATTGTAAATTCTGATGCACCAAGGCCTTCTGATACAAAACTTGTTGATTTATTTAATGAACTTAAAATTTAAGTATAACCTTAAAAAATTTTAATTTAAGTAATATTCCTAGCAATATAAATGTTAGGAATATTACTTTTTTGTTTTATCAATCAATCAATTGAAATTTAAAAATTAAGACATTTGAACCATTTTCTGATATCAAATTCAGATGCAATGGACAATATGGTTGGTAAAAATCTCCTTACGACCTATGTTTATTAGCTTTGAGCCAAACCAAAGGTTCTGAATAAAAAAAATGTAAATTTTGTAATAGCTTAATGACAGATAAATACGGAATTAAATTAAGTGAACAGCGTTACAAATGTTTGGATTACAAAAGAGTTTTTACTAGAGGTAAAAAATCGATAGATTTTCTTTGGGATGAGTACCCCAAAGAAAAATAAACTTATATATAACTGGCAAGTAGATACGTATGTTCAAAGAGAACTATCCAGCGTAAGCTAGATCTTTATCAAGTAAATAAAACTGAGGTAGTTCTTAAGAAAGTTACTGGCTTGATGGGTAGAACTTATAGGGCAGAAGTTTTGGATTAATATTGTTTAAGGATGCTTAGAGTAAAGAAAACCTTCTTTGGTATTACGTCAAATCAGAAACTAACGCTTTGTACATAAAGGGAATTAATGAACTAAAACCTAAAGGCCTTGATATTGTTGCTGCCGTTTGTGACGGCAGAAAAGGATTAGTTGGTACGTTTAATAATATACCTGTTCAACTCTGTCAATTTCATCAAGTTACTGAAATAAGTAGATATATCGCTAAAAAGCAAAAGATGCAGGTTTTCATTGATCTTAAAATATATGTAGCAATGCTGAGAAATACTGATAAAGAATCATTTGAAGCAGGATTAAAGTTGTATTTAAATTTTAGAGATGGTGGATATGTAAAAATGCGGCAAAATAGGTAGTTAGTATCATATGAAAATATAACCAATAAGTTATCTCAAGCATATTTTGTACTTTATTGCTCTCCGCAATTAACAAATGGAGCTGTTTATAATGACAATTTAGTTATAAAAGAAGTTGATGAAGAGTAAAATATGCCGAATAGTTGGTTTTATGATTCAAAGTAAAGTACTTTTGATTAAAAAGGTAAAAACGCAACATAACTCTAAAACAATGAGCCTTAAAGATCCTTTTGTGTTTTTTACGTTACTGACATGTATAAATATAGTCACATATGTGTTTAACATAGGTATTAGTAAAATATGGAATCATATTTACAAGTACGAAACATTCATCTCTAAAAAAGAATTATTTTTTTCATTGCTAACCTTGGTTTTAAACATTCTTATAGCGATTCCTGGTTTTATATTATGGTCTAAAGAAATAATTATTTTTTCTGCCGATAACTTTTTAGTTTCTTTTATGGGTTTGTTTTTACTAATAGATTTTCTAATGTATTTTTTACATTGGTTTTCTCATAATCTAAGTTACTTAAAAAAAATACATTCAAAACATCACGAGCATTCCGTAAAGTTTAATGCTGTTAGTTTATATTATATGTCTCCTTGGGAATCTATCTTATTTGGTTTATTATTAACTACAATAACCATTTTTTTTTCTTTTAATATTTATAGTTTTATAACTTTTTTAGTTTTTAATTGGTTGTACGGTGTAATTACCCACTTAAATGTTACAAATAAAAAACCGTTGCTTTTAATTTTTACAACCAATACCTTTCATAAAGAACATCATCTATTAAATTATAAAAATTATGGCTTTTATACCGTTTTGTGGGATCGAATGTTTAAAACAGAAAAATAAGCTAAAGGAATAATCATTTCGTTATAAAATGAAATAGTCTCAACTTACTTAAAATCAAAACCTTTATAGGTTTTTTAAATAAAACTTCGTAAATTTGCACTCCTTTTTACAATAACAGATTTATAAAAGGAACGAGAAAATAAAATTCATATAAATTTCTCTTGGCGTTAGTGTTGTTAAGAATCTGGCTAACAAAAAGATACAAAGTATTATTCAGAATGTCTGAAGAAACAAAAACAGTAGCTGCTGAGGCAGTAGTAAATCCAGCAGAATTTTTAGCAACATTTAACTGGCATAAATACGAAGAAGGTATTGATGAAGTTGATGAAACTAAATTACAAGAATTCGAAAAAGCCTTAGAAGGTACAGTAGGATTCGTAAACGAACGTGATGTAATTGAAGGTACCGTTACAAGAATTACTGATAGAGATGCAATTATCGATATCAACTCTAAGTCAGAGGGAGTAATTTCTTTAAACGAATTTCGTTACAACCCAAGTTTAACAGTTGGAGACACTGTAGAAGTATTAGTTGACAAAAGAGAAGATGCTTCTGGTCAATTAGTATTATCTCACAAAAAAGCACGTGTAATTAAAGCATGGGAACGTGTTAATAATGCACATGAAACTGGTGAAATCGTTAACGGTTTTGTTAAGTGTAGAACTCGTGGAGGTATGATCGTTGATGTATTTGGTATTGAAGCATTCTTACCAGGTTCTCAAATTGACGTGAAACCTATTAGAGATTACGATCAGTATGTAGAGAAAACTATGGAATTCAAAGTTGTGAAAATCAACCACGAATTTAAGAACGTAGTAGTATCTCATAAAGCGTTAATCGAAGCAGATTTAGAAGATCAGAAAAAAGAAATCATCGGTCAATTAGAAAAAGGACAAGTATTAGAAGGTGTTGTTAAAAACATTACTTCTTATGGTGTCTTTGTTGATTTAGGTGGTGTTGACGGATTAGTACATATTACTGATTTATCTTGGTCTCGTATCAACCACCCGAACGAGGTTGTTGAATTAGATCAGAAATTAAATGTTGTAATTTTAGACTTTGATGATAACAAATCTAGAATCCAATTAGGTTTAAAACAATTATCTGCTCATCCTTGGGAAGCTTTAAATACTGAATTAGCAGTAGGTGATAAAGTAAAAGGTAAAGTTGTTGTTTTAGCTGATTATGGTGCATTCGTAGAGGTTGAAGAAGGTGTTGAAGGATTAATTCACGTTTCTGAAATGTCTTGGTCTACTCACTTACGTTCTGCGCAAGATTTCGTAAAAGTTGGTGACGAAGTAGAAGCTCAAATCTTAACATTAGATCGTGAAGATCGTAAAATGTCTTTAGGTATGAAGCAATTACACCCAGATCCATGGACAGATATTACAACTAAATATCCTGTAAATTCAACTCATACTGGTACTGTACGTAACTACACTAACTTTGGTGTATTCGTAGAATTAGAAGAGGGAATTGATGGATTAGTGTATATCTCTGATTTATCTTGGACTAAGAAAATTAAGCACCCTTCAGATTTTGTAACTGTTGGTGATAAATTAGAAGTTCAAGTATTAGAATTAGATGTAGAGAACCGTAAGTTAAACTTAGGTCACAAGCAAACTCAAGATAATCCTTGGGATGCTCATGAAGCTACGTATGCAATCGGATCTACTCACGAAGGTTCTATTAAAGAGAAGAATGATAAAGGTGCAACTGTAGTATTTGCAGATGGTATCGAAGCATTTGCTCCAACTCGTTTCTTAGAAAAAGAAGACGGTTCTAAATTAGAAAAAGGTGATGCTGTAAAGTTCATCGTTACTGAATTTAGTAAAGAATACCGTAGAATTGTTGTTTCTCACACTTCTCTTTTCAAGGAAGAAGAAAAGAAAAACATCAAAGCTGCTGCTAAAAAAGCTGCTGACGTAGAAAAAACTACTTTAGGAGATATTGGTGGATTAGCTGAATTAAAAAGAAAAATGGAAGGAAAATAATCTCCTGAAATCATAAATTTTAAAACCGCTACGCAAGTAGCGGTTTTTTTATGCACTTTATGTAACTTATGTTACAGTTAAACCCTCTGCGATGTATCAGTATTTTCTTAAATACTAGTATATTTGTTTAAAAAATAAAAAGAAAGATGACACTTATAAAATCTATATCAGGAATTAGAGGTACAATAGGAGGTAACACCGGTGAAAACCTTACTCCAGTTGATGCTGTTAAATTTGCTGCTGCATACGGAGCATTTATTCAAAAAAGAAATCCGAATGCAAAGGAGATTAAAGTTGTTATAGGAAGAGATGCTCGTATTTCGGGTAAAATGATTAGTAATTTAGTAGCAAATACTTTAGTAGGTTTAGGTATTAATGTAATTGATTTAGGATTGTCTACCACGCCAACCGTTGAAGTTGCTGTTCCGTTAGAAAAAGCAGAAGGAGGAATTATTTTAACCGCTTCTCATAATCCGAAACAATGGAATGCTTTAAAGTTATTGAATGAAAAAGGAGAGTTCTTAAATGGTGCAGATGGAGAAGAAATCTTACGATTAGCAGATAACGAAGATTTTACTTTTGCTGAAGTTGATGATTTAGGTACCTACAAGAAAAATAAAAAATACTTAAAAAAACATATCAAAGAAGTTTTAAAATTGGATTTAGTTGATGTAAAAGCGATTAAAAAAGCCAAGTTTAAAGTTGTTGTTGACGGAGTTAATTCTACCGGAGGAATCTTTATTCCTGCTTTATTAAAAGAATTAGGCGTTAAATGTATAGAATTATACTGTGAGCCAAACGGTCAGTTTCCTCATAATCCAGAGCCTTTAAAAGAAAACTTAACCGATATTTCTAAGCTTGTAGTTAAGAAAAAAGCTGATTTAGGTATTGTAGTTGATCCTGATGTTGATCGTTTAGCATTGATATCAGAAGACGGTTCAATGTTTGGTGAAGAATATACTTTAGTAGCTTGTGCAGATTATGTTTTAGGAAGATTAGGAGGCGGAAATACAGTTTCTAACTTATCATCGTCAAGAGCATTGCGTGATGTTACCGAAAAACATGGCGGAAAATATACTGCATCTGCAGTAGGAGAAGTAAATGTAGTACAAATGATGAAGGATACCGATACTGTTATCGGTGGTGAAGGTAATGGGGGAATTATTTACCCAGCTTCTCATTATGGTCGTGATTCATTAGTTGGTGTTGCATTATTTTTATCGCACTTGGCACATAAGAAAATGTCTTGTAAAGCATTAAGAGATTCGTATCCTAGTTACTTTATGAGTAAAAATAAAATACAATTAACACCTCAAATCGATGTTGATAAAATTTTAGAAACAATGGCTTCTAAATACAAAGACGAAGATGTTAATACAATTGATGGTGTTAAAATTGATTTTGATACCGAATGGGTGCATTTACGTAAATCAAATACCGAACCTATTATTAGAATTTATACCGAAAGTACAAGCCAGGAAAATGCAGATACACTTGCAGAGCGATTTATAACAGAAATAGAACAAATAATAAAATAAAAAAGTACTTTATAAATTGGTTGTTTTAAAGTGTATTTTTTTCTGTAAAATACTATTTTAATAGGAGGGAAGTTTAGACTTTAATAAACAAAAATTTACAAATTAGTTAATATTATAAATCTTTTAGGCTAACTCTTAGTAGAACTCTAATTTTAGACCATAAAAACAATATTAAGATCATGAATTTAGAACAATATTTTGCTAAGTTTAAAAAAAACATTGTTGGTATCAATCAAACATATGTATCTCCTTATGGAGAACAAAAAATGATATATACTGATTGGACGGCCAGTGGTAGATTATACAGACCTATAGAAGAAAAATTACTAAACGAATTCGGCCCATTTGTAGCAAATACACATACCGAAACATCAACTTCAGGGGCCGCTATGACATTAGCGTATCATGAAGCTAGAAATATTATTAAACGTCATGTAAATGCATCAAAAGATGATGTTTTAATTACTGAGGGATCTGGAATGACAGGAGTTGTAAATAAATTCCAACGAATTTTAGGTTTAAAAGTATCTGAAAACTTAAAAGAGCACACTCAAATACCTGAAGAGAAACGACCGATTGTTTTTGTAAGCCATATGGAGCATCATTCTAACCAAACTTCTTGGATAGAAACAATTGCTGATGTTGCTGTTGTACCTTGTAATAATGAAGGTCTTATATGCTTAGAAATGTTTGAAGAAATCATAAAAGAGTATATAGACAGGCCTATAAAAATTGCATCGATTATTGCAGGTTCTAATGTAACAGGTATTAAAACAGATTATCATAAAGTAGCTTCATTAATTCATAAATATGGAGGTTTATGTTTTGTAGATTTTGCTTGTTCGGCACCTTATGTTGATATAAATATGCATCCAGAAAATGAAGATGAATATTTAGATGCTGTTTTCTTTTCTCCTCATAAATTCTTAGGAGGACCAGGAAGCTCGGGAGTGTTGATTTTTAATAGAAAATTATATAAAAACATGGTTCCTGATAATCCAGGTGGTGGAACTGTTAGCTACACCAACCCTTGGGGAGGGCATGATTATTTTGACGATGTTGAAACACGAGAAGATGGCGGAACGCCAGCTTTTTTACAAACGATTAAAATAGCGTTGTCTATTCAGTTAAAAAATCAGATGGGTACTGATAAAATGAAGCAACGAGAGGATGAAATAAATCCTATTATTTTTAATTGCTTAGAAAATTTAGATGGAGTAAAAATTTTAGCGCCTAATACTAAAGATCGATTGAGTATTTTTTCTTTTTATTATGAAAAATACCATTTCAATTTAGTTGTTAAGTTATTAAACGATCGATTCGGAATTCAAACAAGAGGAGGATGTTCTTGTGCGGGTACTTATGGTCACTTTTTATTAAATGTAGATTTAGATAAATCAAACAAAATAAAAGATCAAATATTAGAAGGTTGTAATACTGATAAGCCAGGATGGGTGCGTTTATCTGTACACCCTACAATTACAGATACTGAAATACAGTTTATTTGTAATTCATTAAAAACCTTAACAGAAAACATAGAAGAATGGTCTAAAGACTATAAATACGACATGGTTAAAAACGATTACATCCATGCTACAACCGAGCCTATAGAAAAAGAATTAATTGCAGATTGGTTTACTTTATAATATGAATCTTTTAGACGCTACATTTTTAGAAGAACATTATTCTGAAATTAAAGAAGAAAAAATATCAGGAAGGCATATTACACTTAATGATATTAAGCCTCTTTTTTATGGTTTAGATAAAAATATCGAACATAAAATTATAGGTAAGTCTGAAACAGATAAAGATATTTATCAATTAAAATTGGGTTCCGGTAAAATAAAAATACTTGTATGGAGCCAAATGCATGGTAATGAAAGTACTGGTACCAAAGCAGTATTCGATTTTTTAAACTATATAAAACTACATTCAAACACAAAAATAGCTACTGATATTTTAAGTAGTTGCACTATAAAAATTATACCAATGTTAAATCCTGATGGGGCAGAGGTATATACGCGTGTTAATGCGAACGGAGTTGATTTAAATAGAGATGCAGTTGCTTTGCAGGCTAAAGAAAGTAAGTTGTTAAGCAATATATTAGGTGATTTTAAACCTGATTTTTGTTTTAACTTGCATGACCAGAGAACTATTTTTGGAGTAGAAGGAACAAAAAACCCGGCTACCATTTCTTTTTTAGCTCCGTCTGAAGAAGAAACTCGTAAAATCACCAAAGGTCGTAAAGAAACTATGAATGTTATAGTTTCTATGAATGGCTTACTTCAAAAATTAATTCCGAATTATATTGGTCGTTATACCGATGAGTTTTATCCGACTGCAACAGGAGATAATTTTCAGAAATTAGGACACAATACTATTCTAATAGAAGCAGGCCATTATCCGGAAGATTACGAACGAGAAATCGTAAGAAAATATAATTTCTTTGCTATTTTACAGGGAATTTACCACATTTCAGTGGCTAAAAACTTTAAGAATTATTTAGATTATTTATCTATTCCAAACAATATCAAGAACTTCTATGATGTTATTTATCGATCTAAAAATAATCAAAAAGATGTAGCATATCACTATGCAGAGAAACTAGAAAATGGTAAATTTGCACTGGCTTTAAACAAAGAGAAAGAAGGAGATTTATCGTCTTTTATTGCGCATAAAGAATTCAATATAAAAGACTAAAAACTAAATATTTCTCAGTAAAAGTCTTCTTAAAATAGAAAAAAATTATATTTTAGCACTATTACTTGAATAAAACGAAAAAATGAAAAAGTTTGTATTAGATGAGATTGATCATCAAATTTTAGATATTTTAATTGAAAACGCGCGTACTCCTTTTACTGATATTGCAAAAAAATTGTTAGTATCAGCAGGTACTATTCATGTACGTGTTAAAAAGATGGAAGATGAAGGTATCATCCAAGGTTCAACATTAACATTGAACTATGATAAGATGGGGTATACTTTTATAGCTCATGTTGGTGTATATTTAGAAAAAACATCTATGACACAACATGTTTTAGATAGTTTACGTTTAATACCTAATGTAACGGTTGCCTATGTTACCGCTGGTAAATACAATATTTTTTGTAAGGTAAGAGCTAAAAGCACTAATGATGCAAAAGATATTATTTATAAAATAGATGAAGTTAGTGGTGTAAACCGAACTGAAACTATGATTTCTTTAGAAGAAAGCATTAATGATAAAAAGCGTTTAATGCACGCGATTTTTAAAGAAATTTAAAAAATTATAAGACACCTAAAAAAGGTTGACAATTATGTCAACCTTTTTTTATGTTGTGATTATTTATCTTAAGATTCTACAGTTATTTTAATTTCTAAGGTAAAAATGGGTTTTCTATAAGAGGGTAGAGGCTAGCGCTATTCGGAATGATTTTCTTTATACCATTTTCATTTTTTTTCTTAAATACTCCAATCAAAACGTTTAAAAACAGTCTTCCATTCGTTTGGTAAATCAGCCTTTATTAGTTGTTTTTCGTTAGAAAAAGGATGTATAAACTCTAAAGAATATGCATGTAAGAATAAGTTTTCACAGTTAAAATTATCAATAAACATTACATTATGATTCTTGTCACCATATTTTGGATCACCAATAAGTGGATGGCTAATTTTATTCATGTGAATACGTAATTGGTGTAATCTTCCTGTGGTAGGTTTCATCTCTACTAAGCTATATCGAGAGCTGTCATAGGGTTTTACTGGAATATTAACAATAACATTAGCAACTGTTTTTAAATGTGTTTCAGCCTCTTTATAAACATCAGAATCTCTACCTTTTACAGGGGAATTAATTACTTTACTTTCTGGAGAATGCCCTCTTACAATTCCGTAATATGTTTTTTGAATCTCGTTATTTGTAAATAACTCCTGAAATTTTGATACATATTTGGTTTCTTTGGCTAATAAAATAATGCCTGAAGTTTTTCTGTCTAACCGGTGTATCGGGTAAAATTTATGTCCGAATTGATTGAATAATAATTGCAATAAGGAATCTTCATCAGAAACATTTCGTGAATGATGCGCATGATGCACAACTACATTATTAGGTTTAGAAACACAAAGTATATAGTCGTCTTCAAAAAGAATAGTAAGGCTCATAAAGTTTAATTATTTGTGATTTTTAACTTCGTAAAGTTCAATAATAATAACGATAAAATTCCGCAAATTAAAAAACCTACAAATAAAGGTAGGGTAGTGGTTTTAACATAAGTTCCTATAAATGTAGCAATAGGAACTGCCATAATTGTAGAAACAAAACCATTTATAGCTGCGCCAACTCCGGCAATATGACCTACTGGTTGCATAGCTAATGCTCTTATATTACCAAATAGAAACCCGAGAGAAAAAAACTGTAAAGCAAAAAATGCTAATAATACGTTTATATCCGGATTTTCTTTTCCGTAAAAAAAAATGATATATAATACTGGAATCAATGTGAAAATTACTAAGAAAGTAGCAATGAGTTTAAACATCCCGAATCTCATCACAAAAGTTCCGTTTAAAAATGTAGCAAATCCTACCGAAATGGCTAAGCCTGCAAATATGTAAGGAAATTCATTAGCCAAGTCGTATTGTATTTGAAAAATACGTTGCGAAGCACTTAAATACACCATAAAAGAGCCTGTAATAAAGCCTGATACTAAAGTGAATACAACAGCTTGCTTGTGCTTTAAAAATTCTTTAGCCCCTTCAATAAAAAGACCAATAGATAATTTTGTTCTGTTTTCTTCTTTCAACGTTTCTGGTTGACGCTTCCAAAGCCAAATCATTACTATAAAACCGTATATTAATTGACTGTAAAATATAGATTTCCAACCAAAAGCATCAAGCATTAATTTACCAATAGCAGGAGCTACAACAGGAACTAAAATAAATATGACTACAATAAAAGACATTATTTTGGCCATATAATTACCTTCAAAACTATCTCTTACCATGGCAATACTGATTGTTCTGGGGGCAGATAAACCAATACCTTGTAATATTCTACCAAAAACCATCATTTCTATACTGGTTGCGCTGATACATATAAAACTGGCTAAAACAAAAACTATAAATCCAAAATAGATAACAGGTTTTCTTCCTAAACTATCTGATATTGGTCCAGAAATTAGTTGACCAAATCCCAATCCTAAAAATATCATGGTTATTAATAACTGATTATCGTTAGAGTTTTGAGCTATATTAATACTGATTCCTATTTGTTCTAAAGCGGGTAACAATGCATCTATAGATAATGCAACTAACGACATTAAGGCAGCCATTAAACCAATAAATTCTAATTTTGATTTTTTTTGTTTTTGCATTCGGCAAAAATAGGGAGTTTATTATGAGTACTATTAATTAATAACTCTTTATTATAAAATAATCTATTTAACATAATATTAATTATAGTACAAATAGATAGTAATTTCTGTATAGCCGTTTTTCAGGCTATTTAGCATAATATCAGATATAACGTCTTTAGACTTATATCGACAGATATTATGTTAAAAGAAATTACGGCTCATTAACTTCTAAGTTTATTAGATAGCTATAATGTAGTATTATGTAAAATATCCCAGAAGCATTCGTTTTCATAAGAATAATTGGAACTTGGGTCATTAAACTAATTAAGCGGTTTGCTTCGCAGCGTTTATAAAACATTTGTATCTATAATTAGCCGTTATGTAAAATAGCCGCTACCAAGCGCTCGATTGTTTTATAAAATCAAATTGCTCTAACAATTTATTTTACACACAATTATCCACCGCTTGCCAACGCCAAAATAAAAGCTAACCTTTTTGCTCTTATTAAAAATCGCGTATTCGATAAAAATGTACGTAATAAAAAATTTTAGACGATTCTCGTGGATTGCCACAAGAGTATAAAATTTAAGAAAAATAAATTTTATACTCTTGTTCTATTTAGAACTATTATTGAAGTTTCTTTAGTTTAGCACTTTTAATACTATGTTAAATAGACAATAACATTGTTACTATTAATCTTTCATTATTTTCTTTTTTTCCTTGATGAAAAAAGAAACAAAAAAATCAAGACTTACATATAATTTTGGAAACAATTACGGCTCGTTTCTCTATATTATAGGATAGATTCGAACTTATTAAGTTTGTTTTTAGAAGTGTTTTAAAATTGAGAAACTTAAGATTATGTATTGCTAGCTCCCTAAAATATTACGTTCCACTCCCCTATTGTTTTGCCAAAATTATATTAGGTCGATTATTTTATTAGATCATTCCAAATAAACACTTTATCACCATAAATGTAAAATTCTTCAGCTTCATCACTAGTAGTATCAAGTTTAGAAGTAAGTCTCTTTATCTCATCTAATTCAGCAATGTATGCTGACATTCCATGATGTGGTGAGGTAGAATGAATACTATTCCTGCGTATAAATCTATAAACTCCATAAGTTACGAATTTAGTGAATTTTGTTATTTAAGGAAGTATAAAAAAAGAAAGTTATCGAGAAATTATTAAATAAATTTAAGTTATGTTCCCATTCCATACACATTCCACTACTCTCCTATCGTCGTTTCGTAAAAAGCGTATTCCATTACATTTTTTAAAGAAATATTTGAGAAGAAAAAAATAAAATAAAATTGGAATTTTTAAAGCTTTTACCAAAGCAAAGTGTACATAACGCAGAACATTATAGTACATATTATAATTCATAATTATATAGTATGTAAAATTGCTTTGAAACTGTATTATAAGTTAATTTATCGTACTACAAAGTGCTAATTATAATAAAAAAATTGGTTTAAAAAGTTAAGAATAAAAATTAAACAAGCACTTAAAATCGTTATGATAATTTAAATTCTACTCAAATAGTTTAAAAATTTCTGACATACTTAAAACTAAAAAACTAGCTAAATAACAGCTTTTTGTTGTGCTATTTAGCTAGTTTTAAAAATAAATTCATTCCATATTTTATTCTAACTAAAATGTTTTTTCACATCGAATTCATTTGTTATTAGGCTTAACCACGACGTGAATGTCCCATTGGGCAAACCATTGGAGCCGGCCCATCATCGACTGCTTTTTCAGGAGCCTCCGTTGGTAGTTTAATTGATGGCAGACGTCTGTTTATTGGAATGTCTTTCTCGCGGCGTAATGTGTTAACCTGTATATGTGGCCAAAGTGTTGTACCGCCAGTTGAGCCAAACATGAATTCGAAATCTACAATCTGTTCATACTGTAGCTGTTCGATAATTCCTCCGAACTCTTCATCGTGTACTTCTTCTAGCCACATACGATAGCGCATTCTAGCGACTCTACAGTAACGCTCAACCATCACATTATTAATAATACCACCTTGAACACCTGTATTGTGTAACGAGTCTAGCTCAATCATGTCGTATCTTTTAAATTTTAGTTTTTCGTTGGCATCCGTTAACTTTAAATTCGGTTGCACCGTGAAAGGGAATTTAGCACCAAAATCGTCATAATTAAAAATTTTCTCAAAGTAGGCACGTCCACTGTTAAGCCCTCCATCTTCTTGTGCTTCGCGAGGAAGTTCTGTCCATGCAGGTTTCTTACGAGAGCCTTTTATTAAATCTTTATCAGGATTAATACCCATGGTTGGTGATACCGCTAAATATTGTTGTTCCCAAAGATTTGCAATATGAGGTGCCACGTTTTCTTTAGATTCCGTTATGTTACCTGTTAAGTGAATAGTTGTACCGTGTGGAATTACTCCAGAACGAGAAATTTGATACGGTGGTACGAATTGAGGTCCCAATTCACCTGCCCCCATTACAGGCACTGCACCATCAGTTTTTACGGATTCTTCATCTGATGTGTGCTTGAACATATTCGGCGGATTTTGATAAGGACTTTTCGCGCTCCAAGGCATCTGATGATCGCCTAACCAAAGGTACATTCCGTCCTCAAAATGTTGAAGAAGTCCATCGTTGTCAATAATCGCCGTTTCGTATTTAACAGCAGCGTTAAACTGTTCGTTAGATCCTCCTCGGTTACGAACTGGTGCGTTGACTTGTGTAAACTTTAGCTGTTCAGTGTACTCTTGAGATTTGAAATGGAAAACTCCAAAAACGGTCTCAGAAGAGGTTCCAGGTGAAGGCATTGGCGTAGTGTGCAGTCCTGTCGGACCGTCTTTCCAATTAACCCAAGTACCATTTAGTTTTGATAAGATGCCGAATTGAGCTCCGTCATACGGTCCTTGATTAGGCTCTCCTATCTCCCATTCTTTATAAGGTTTCACCGAAGACTGTTGTGCTTTTTTCATAATAGTTTTGTTTATATTATTAATGTTTTATTTAGGGCAGATAAAAGGGTATTCGGTATCGTCAATTAACTTTTCTATATTAAAAAAATCGTTTAATACCGACTCAGCTGTACAGAAAGCTCCTTCTACCCAAGCTTGATCATTTGAATATGTAGAGCCAACAATAAAAATATTGCTGTCTTTACCTTTTACTAATGACGATGGTTTACGTATTTTTTGTTGTACATCTCCAATATTATAATGCGAATAATAAGCATGATACCCTGCTTTAAATGGTGGTAAAGACCAGTCCATATATTTGGTTTCTAAAGGTTCAGGAATTGATGTATAACCTGCTTGAGATCCAAAATGTAGACTTGCCAATTGCTGACGTAACATTTTTACCATTATTTCAGGCGCTTTACGAGGGCCTTCTAAAGGCTGTGTATTTTTAGATTCGGCTATTTTTTGTTCTTCATTTGGTTCTAACTCTAAGGCTTTCCAGAACGTTGTGTAGCGTATGTCGTCGTAACTTGCTAGAATTCCGTAGATTTTTTTACCTTTTTTATTGTTTGCATTATCTCCAAAATAAACCACCTGTCTAATAGGCATATCTGTTGCACTTGGTCCAATAGTATCTAAATGTGCGATATCGGTAATTTGTTGTTTTTCTTTATAGCTAAAATTTGCTGCTACAATAGTTTCTGCATCATTTAAAAAGGCTGTTTCTGTTGTATAGCTTGTATCTATAATTGATGTAACAGAATTATTATATACCTTATGTTGCTTTTCGGCTTTTAACTTTGCTTGTGCCGCTTCTGAAGCTGCATCTTCTATTGCTTTTATGTATTTGGCAGGAAAACCCTCTTTTATAAGAGCTTTAACACCTTCTTGTGTTAAAAAATAACTATTTAGCTTCGCTGGATATTTGGGAGGTGAAGGAATATCATCTCGCCACCAAGGTGAATCAAAGAACATCCCTATTTTATAAGAAGGTTGCATTAAAACAGAATCTAAATACAATTGTACGCTCTCTTCATTTAAAACATCGAAATCGCCTTGTTTTTTATTCATATAGCGTGTTGCTTGTGCAACTAAATCAATAGCATATCTTCCCATAGCTAAAAATGCTGCATCACACGTTTTTACATCCAACTCTTTATTTGGTTCTTGCCTGCTTGCAGTTGTATAATGAATTACATTTTTATTTTCTAAAATAGAACGTAGTCTTGTATTTGAATGGTATTCGAAACAAATGCCTTTCTCTTCCGCTAATTTTACAATTTCCTGAAAAAGTGTAGAAAAAATACCAGAATAACCTATCGTTAATGTTTTATAAAGCGTGCCTGGTGTAAACTCATTATTTACTTCAAACGATTGTGCAGAATTGCTGTTTACTACATTTGAAGAATAGCCATTACCATCAGCTAAATAACTAAAACCTTCTTGTCCTAAAACATCATAGGCCAAATTCCAATACCCAATATCTTTTAATTTTTGTCCTTTTTTAAAGATAGAATGATCTCCTAAATTTTCTTTAACTCTTCCTTCTTCGTAAAACTTACACCATTCTTTTCGTGTTGGTGGCAATGCGCCTTCACAAACATCAACACCTACAGCTTCAATTTTAGTAAAACCATCATCTGGTCCTGCATCTGCTCCATAATTATTTACATTATATGGCGCAGGGTTTTTAGCATCAATATCAGAGGTATACATGCTTTTTGATCTTAATGATAAAAGCGGATCACTAGCTTCATTAAAAGGAACCGAATATTTTTCTAGCCCAATTTCACTAATGGTTTTAGTAACTAATCGATGTCCAGGGTTATTACCATCATTGGGATTTGGGTTGCTCTTTGTTTTTTTATAATCCCAATCAGAATAACGCATACCACCTAATTCTACATAAGAAGCCTCAGGATTATCTTTATAATGCCAAGTACAAACTCTGGCACCCGCTTCTCTTGTTCCTTTTTCTTCTTTTGAAAATTCATATTTACCCCAGTCGTATAGTTCTAGGGTATCTCCTTTGATTAAAATTTTAGATTTATCTTTTGCATTGGCAGGTTTTCCTTGTAGTAATCTCCATGCTGTGTATAAACCAGCTGCTCCTGCCCCAAAAATTGAATAGGTTTTGTTTTCCATTTTTTATAGTGTTAGTTGTTACAATTCATTATTTGTGGGGTTAAATTTTTCATTTGTCCTGCTAAATCTTTTTCAGGAATAATAACTTCTACTAAAGTGGGCTTGTTCGTTTTAGTAGTTTTAAGTGTTTCTAAAACTTCATTTAATTCTTTTATATTATTTGCTTGATAACCATTTGCTCCATAAGCTTTAGCTAAAGCCATATAATCCCATTTAGGTAAATTGTCAAATTCATCAAATGTACCATCTGGACAAAAAGCATCTACATCTACAAAAACTTGTTCTATCGCATATACTTGATTACTCATTACAAAAATGACGCTATTAACTTCGTATTTTGCTAAGGTTGAAAGCGATTGACAGATCATCATAAATCCGCCATCACCAGCAATAGTCCAAGATTGTTTTTTACTCCCTAATTGCGCTCCTAAAGCAGCACCAGTTTCATAACCAATACATTGCCATGCCGCAGAACTTATGAAACTGTTTTGTTTCATTCCGTAAATATTTGTAGCTACATACATTGCAGAACTCACCCCAAATGTTAGATTAATGTTATCCCACATATTATTATCTTCTATATGTTTAACGGTATGTTCAAAAAAGCGGTTATAAGTAATTACATCTGGCTTGTCATTGTATTTTGGATCTGATGATGAACGCCAAGGTTCAGGGTATTTCGGTTGCTTAGGTGCTTTTTCTTTTAAAGGATACGTTTTACTGTTTTCAAAACGTGCTAATAAAGCTTCCATAAAATCTTTCATAGTAACATCTTTATAGGTATAATAACCAGCTCTAATTTCAGTGGTTGTTGCTAGTACCATATCTGAATATTTATTTTCAATAAACCATAAATAATCATCTGTAATAAGAGTTCCTAATGTTAAAAAACAATCTGACGCTTTCACATAATCTGTAACACTGGTTATAGAAGCTGCATCAGCATATGTACCAATAAATTTATCGCCTGTTTCATCTAACACAGTTTTACCAAGAGATGTTGTGGTATATATAAAGCCACTAGCATCTATTATTTTTTGAAGTAAATCTGATAAATCATGTCGTAAAACTTCTACACCTGCAAAAATAATAGGTTGTTTTGCTGCTGTTAGTTTTTTCCATGCTTGATCTACAGCATTTAGGAGTGCATCTTGTTTACTCTTTTTAACTTTAGGTTGAAGCTTCTTTTTAGAAGGTCGTTTACATGGCTCTCCCCAAACCTCGCTATAACAAGCTATATAAACAGGTTTTTTATGGGTAATGGCAGCTATTAGTAATTTATCAATTTTTTTGGCTGCACCAACAGAGGTGCTTAATGTTTCTGAAGCAACTGTAACGTGCTTATAAATCTCTTGATCTGCATTTAAGTTACCAGTTGAGTGATGGTATAAGACATTATACATGTTTGTAATTTGTCGGTCGTTAGTGCCTGGCGTTGCACTTATTACAACCATTGGACTAGATTCTACATAAGCTCCTGCTACTGCATTTAATGCACTAAAAGTACTTACCCCGTATTGTAATGACACAGCAGACAAACCTCTTGTTCTTCCGTAAGCATCCGCAGCATAAGCGGCATCTAATTCGTTAGACGTTCCTATAGTTTCAATCCCTTTAAATTTTTCTAAAGCTTGTGTGAAATTTTTAACATAATCTCCAGGAATTTGAAATAATTCTGTAACATCAAGTTGTTTTAAGCGCGTTAATAAATAATCAGCCACTGTAAATGTATCGTTCTGCATTGTTTTTAATTTTAGTTTATATAAAAACAACAAAGTTGCATGCCACTTGTTAACTATAATTTTTAAAGCTAAGTTTTATAATGTGTCACTAAAACAATTTATTATTGCTTCTTTTTTTTGTTATTCTTACCATCAAAATATTTAATGGCATAGAAATTTATATATAAAAAAAGCTGTTTTTTAAAAAAAGGTCATAAACGTTATAATATTGCACATAAGGAACTTGAATTCGGCATGAAATATATAAAATAACCACTATTTTGATATTAGGTAACAAGTAAACAGGGTTCTTTGTAAGCACATTAGCACTTCACCTATACACATCTGATAAAATTATGAATGCAGCAAATCATTTAGGTAAAGCCTATTTGATTAAAATTGTTAAAGAATTTTTTTTAGAAAAAATTAAATAACTATGTAGGATGTTTAAGAGGCTTTTAACCAAAACGAAGTAACCCATCAACTTCATTAAGGGTAAACTACACGCAGAAAACTATAGTAAAAATTTTATCATATTAAGTTTTACTATTGAAATGGTGTTTGTAGACTGTTCTCCCATATGGAGTTTATGAAAAATAGTAGAATTATACAATTACGGTTTTTACCCAAGCAAGGCTTATGTTATATAACGTAAAACATTTAAAACAAAAATAAATGACTGAATACCTTTTTTAGGTAATATCAGATTGATTTTAATAATACAATCTAAAATCAAGTAACTTACAGAGACTATAATGTTTTTGATGTAATTCTTCTACAACATCTAACATATTATCGTCTTCTTTAAATAAGTTAAAGAATGCTTTATCGAGATTTGAACTAGACACCCCATTAAATTCATGGCCATAACCAGAAATACCTTTTGCGCCAGTGATATCTAAAAAATATTGTGCTTCTTCTTCGTCTAAATCTAAAATTTTTGCATTTGAAAAATGTAAAATCTTTCCATTTAAGCTACCTTCAAAAATCTCTGCAATTTCTTGTAGACTATAGTAATAATCATTTAAACAAATACTATTTGCTTCACCAGCCATAACTAAGTAGATTATTTCGTAATCTTTAAAATTATGATCATCTAAAACTAATGCATTTAAGCTAGTTTCAAGACCTTCAATAGTGTCGCATTTTTTATAAATACTTGCTATTCCGTATTGCAAGGTCAATTCCTTTATGTTTTTTTGAGCTTCAGTAATTTTGTTTGTTTCTATATTGTCAACCCCTTCCAAACAGTATACAAAATAATCTGCATCTATAAATTGTTCTTGGGGTAATTGTTCGTTTTTCTTTAACAAATTTCAGGTTTTATAAAAGATAAATAAGGAACAAAATTAGTCTAACTTTTTTATTTTTTATGTGATTTTATAAAAAACACAAGGCAAATATAATATTTAATAAAAATGCTAAATAGTAACTTTATTTAAGAATAAACTTTACTGCCTCTTCAATTTGAACTTGAGCCATATCTAATAGGTTTTTGTTGTCTTTAGGCTTCAAAATAGATAATTCGGTGCAAGATAATATTACAGGGGTATGAGATGAATATTTTTTTATTATTCGATGATATTTTTTAATAATTTCAATCGATTCTGTTTTGTAATAAATTTGTTTTCTAACAGTATCTATAAACAACATATCTTCTTCAGTTGGAAGTAATACTTTTATTCCGTTTTCTAAAAATTGATTTTTTATATACGACGCATTCATGCTAAAATACGACCCGAACACTACAACTTTATTCCAATTATTTTCTTTAATTTTTTCTATACTTAAATGAAGAGGATGCAATACATTTTTAGTGATTTTTAATCTATCTATAGTTTCGTGAAGCGTAATATTGGGAATTAATAAATGCGTTGTATTAAGTATTTCCAACTCTTTTATATAATCATTTACAAGGGTATCTAACTTTTCAGAAACTCTAGGTAACAAAGAATTAATACTATTAAAATCTGCGTTTAATAATAGAAAAGGACAGGTACTGAAGGCGCCTTTGTCTATGTTATATAAACGATTTAATTCGCTTACATAAAATAAAGTAGAACGACTTCCAAGTCCTAATATAGCTAGCTTTGTATGTGGCATTTTAATGTCTTGTTAATATGTAATCAGCAAAATAAGTTTTACTATCTAGTATTTTAGTGTCTAGCATAAAATTTGTATTAACAATAAGTTTTTCAATTAAAGTATCGTTATATTTTCTTGAAATTTCTGTGTGAATTTTTTCGCCAGCTTCAAAACTATAAGAAGTTTTAAGAGCATTTATAGTAACCGTTTGTTTTATTGTACTAACAATATAACTTTTGGCAATACCTTCATCTTCGCTATATTCCGGTTGATGTTCAAAATTTTCAAGATTAAAATCTGCATTTAATTCTTCATTAATTCGATGTAATAAATTAAGATTGAATTTAGCCGTGATTCCTTTAGTATCATTATAAGCAGGTAAAACAATTTCTTTCGATTTTATTAAATCGACACCTAATAACAATTTATCTCCAGGGTTTAAATTGGCACCTAAATTATAAATAAATTGTGCAGCCTTTTTATCTTCCATATTACCAATGTTAGAGCCTAAAAACAAAATAACTTTCGGTTTATTACTGTGCTTTAAAGATTCTAAAACTTCAAAATAATCACCTTGTTGGGTTTTTACAGAAACATTGGGTAATGTTTTTGAAAGATCTCTTTTTAGAAGGTTTAATGCATTTATAGAAATATCAATTGGAAGATAATCAAACTTAAAAAGCTGTTTATCTAATGCGCTTAAAAGCTTCTTGGTTTTTAAACCATCACCTGCGCCAAGCTCAATCAATTCGAAATGCGTATTTGTATATAATTTCAAATCGTTTATGATATCTTCTGTTTTATTTTGAAATATATCTAATTCGCTTCGTGTTAAATAATATTCAGGAAGATTCATTATCTCTACAAAAAGAGCATCACCAATTTTATTGTAAAAATATTTAGATGGCAATGTTTTAGGTATAGTATCTAATCCTTTTTTTACTTCTTTTTTAAATGTTTCAATCATCTATTTCACTAATCTAATTCCGGTGAATTGCCACCTTTCTGTTGGGTTAAAAAAATTACGATATGTTGTTCTGCTGTGGTTTTTAGAGGTTGCAACAGATGCTCCACGAAGCACCATTTTGTTACTCATAAACTTTCCGTTATACTCACCTACTGCCCCATTCTCTTTCTGAAAATTAGGATAAGGTAAATACGCATTATTTGTCCATTCCCATCGTGTTCCCCAATCTAATTGTTTAGCTGCAATTTCCCATTCAAATTCAGTTGGTAAACGCATACCTTTCCATTCAGCAAAAGCATTGGCTTCGTAAAAATTAATATGACTTAAAATAGCTTTTTTATCTATTTTTTGCAATCCTGCTAATGTATAATTGTGCCACTCACCTTTTATTTTGTGCCAATACATTGGCGCATTTATCTGGTTTTTATTTACCCAAGCCCAACCTTCATCTAACCATAGATTAAAATCAGAATAGGCGCCAGATTCCATAAACTCTAAATAGTCGCCATTGGTAACTAAATGATTATTTATTTCGAAATCATTTACATATACTTGATGAACTCCTAACTCATTGTCATAACAAAAATCGGTTCCTTGGTAACCGATTTGATATAAACCAGCTTTAATTTTGATGTTTTCTGTAGTAAAATTGTTATCATTTATTAGATTAGACTCTTGATGATAAACAGGAAAAATAATATTATGCCCAAGCATGTACTTTACATCTGTAATTAATAATTCTTGATGTTGTTGCTCGTGATTTAAACCTAATGTTATTAAATCTAGTATTTTTTCATCAGAAGTAAAATTTAAGAAATCTTGCATTTTAGAATCTACATACGTTCTATACTCAAATACTTTATCAGTACTTGGGCGAGACATGTTACCTCTATTTGTTTGCAAAATTCTATTACCTACATTGTTGTAATAACTGTTAAATAGAAAATTAAAATCAGTATGAAATTCCACATAATTCTGCATGTGATTTTTAAGAATAAAAGTTTCAAAAAACCAAGTAGTATGTGCTAAATGCCATTTTGCTGGGCTAGCAAATGACACCACTTGAATGGAATAATCTTCTATTTTTAAAGGTTTACAAATAGTTTCTGTTTGTAAACGTATCTCTTTAAATATTTTTATAATTTCTTTATTCAAAAGTGGTTTTTTTAAGTGTTGTACTGACTTATAGCTTCTTTAAAAAAAAGAACCACATCGTTTTCTTTTAAATTGGTTTGTGCTAGAATGGCACTATCCCTAATGAACTATCTAAAATATTAAAACCTAAATTAGTGTGCTATCGTCTACTTTTTTTTCTAAGAAACTAATTGCTGCTGTTGCTAAATATTGTGCAGCCAAATGCATTTCTTTTTTCATTTTTTAGAATTACTTAAGTCGATTCTTTTTTTTAATAATTACAAATTTAAAACAGCTAAAAATCAAATGATTTTATATAACTAGCTATTTAAAGCTTTACTTTTTTTTCTAAATTTAATGAAATTATTTTGGAGCTATAAAAAATGTAACCTATTTTTCGATAGAATCTTTAATTAGAACTTAATACATGGTGTTATTATTCTTAGAAGTATCTGGTATTTGCTGAATACTATCCCAATGCTCTACAATTTTTCCACTATCATCAAACCTGAAAAAATCCATAGTAATATATTAATCGTTATTTGGCCAAATTTGATGTGTATGTAAAGCTACTAAATCATCTTCAGTAACACTTCTTACAAAATTTATAGATTTTACTGGATATTCTTTTTGCATGCGATTAAAATAATCTATAAATTGCTGTGGACCATCTGCAACCATTGGGTTGTGTTGCTTGTAATCCTCGCCAACATACAATTCTACAGCTTTTGTTGGGTTACCTTCATAAGCCATTTTATAAAAAGCAATGGCGTTTTTTTTATTTTCTGATATATCTAAAGGTTTAGTTTTTAAGTTTTAATTCAGCTAATTTTTTTCTAATTTTCTGCTTTTAGCTTAAATTTTTCCATAGCCTTTTTTAGCTGACCAACTTTTTTTAAAACAGCTTCATCTTGCAGTGCTTGGTAAGTTGTTTCGCCTTTTACTTCTTTTATTTTAGATTTGCTACCACATGTTGGGCAACTTGCTACTTGGCTCATATAAATATGTATTATAAATTTATTACCATACAAAGTTGTAGATATCTGATGTTTTTTTACAGATATATATGAGTGTAAAAGTGGTAAATATGAAACCTATACTACTAAATATATTGTTTTTTGAATTGATTTGGGGTAAATTCTGTATGCTTTTTAAAGTATTTAACAAAATTAATAGGCTCATCAAAACCTAAAGAGTAAGCTAATTCGGTGCTTTTAATTTCAGAGTTAATTAATAATCGTTTCGCTTCTAAAACAACAAATTCATCAATAAACTGTTTAGTTGTTATAGCAATAATGTCTTTACAAATTGAGTTTATACGTTATGTTTAGCTTATTGGCATAAAAATCAGCATATCTACTTGTGTTAAAATGAGTTTCTAAAAGAGATTTAAAACTTAAAAAACGATTTAACTTGTCTGAGTTTTTTAAATGCTTTGTCTGGTACTTTTTTAAGTATTCTAATTTCGAAAATATAATTGTGTGTAAAGAATTATAGATATTTTCTTGATTATAATTTTCGTTATCATTAAAGTATTCTTCTGCAAATAAATTAATATATCTTTCTACATTTGAATCTGAAGGGACTTGTATAATTGGAGAAAATAATTGCGAATTAAACAACCTGATTATTTCATTTTTTGGGAGTACATTGATTTGCTTTTTTAAATAATCATCTGTGAATAAAAGAATGTACCCTTTTAGGTTTTCATTAAACTGAAATGTATTAATTTGACCTTTAGATAAATGTATTATTGTATTTTTAGTTACTTCTTGCCAAACAAAATCTACCAACTGTTTGCTCTCTCCTGCGGTATAAAATACAATCATATTAAAAGCAACTTGATGCGCTTTTTCAGGACTATGCGCTATCGTGTCTTTACGATTATAAAGGCTTTGTATAGTTAATATTTCTATACCACTATTGTTTGTTTTTTTAGAATCGAATACTATATTAGGAATATTTTTTTACATATATTTCTAGTTTATTTCCTCTAAGTATTAGCATTTATATAGCCTGCCTTTTGTTGTTCTAAATTTGTTTTATTTTTTTATTCAAACTTTCTTAAGTGTTTACGATCACAATGATTATCAAACTAAAGAGTTCTTGATTTAAAGTTTTTAAATATTAAGTAACAAAGCAACCTATTTGTTGTAATCTATTTTGAAATTAAATCAAAAGATAATTTTATTCCCTGTATAATCATTCCGGTTCCAATAATAGCTATTATTAATCCCATTATTTTACCTATTACAGAAATAACATTATTACCAACTACTTTAACTATTAAGTCACTTAATTTAAAAGTAAAATAAGTTAACAAACTCATAAATCCAAAAATAGCAATTACTAGAAATAATTGTAAAGATTCTGCTTTAGATACAAAATTCATTGCCGTTACAATAGTTCCTGGTCCTGCTAAAATTGGTATTGCAAGTGGTGAAACAGCTATATTTTCATCTATATCTATATTATCAATGGTTTTTACATTAGATTGCTTTGATTGTAGCATATCAAAACCAATAAAAAAGATTAAAATACCTCCTGTTATTTTAAATGCAGGAATACTAATATTAAATAATTCAAAAATATATTTACCTAAAAGTATAAATACAGTTACAATAATAAATGCCGTTATATTAGCCCTTTTATTAATATCTAATTTTGTTTTCTTGTCCGCTCCTTGCGTTAAAGACAAAAAAACGGTCATATTAGATATTGGATTTGTCATAGCAAAAAAGGCCGTAAATACGGTAATTGAAAACGTAATGATATTGTCCATGAATTGTCAATTTTAATGTTGCAAGAACTTGATTTACTTCTATTCTACCAAAGTATTTTTACTTTTTTTTTGAATAGTTATAAGTTTTAAATATATCTTAAATAAGAAATACTAAAGCTAATAGTTAACCTCTTTCTTTAAATAGGGCAATACTCATATTATCAGCACTAGAGCGTACTTAAATATTAGTTTTTTTGATGTTCTTTCGCGTATTAATCCTTTATTTCTTCAGGTAAATATGATGCTACGGTTTAATTATTCCTCGTTTTTAACATGTATACTAAGTTTTCTTATACTTTATTATGCTATGTATCCTAAAAAAATATATCTATGATATAGTTTTATCAAAATTTTACGTGTAATAAATATAAGAAACCTGATGTAACTCTATTTATAGAGCATTAATTGCTCTATAAATATCATAAATATTTTCACTATAAAGAATATAGTTGCTTGCTAAATCAATGTAGAATAACTTTGCAAATAATAATTACTATAAAAATGGACAGAAAAGAGTTGTTTGGAAAAAGGCCAAAGATTAAAATTAATGATAAAATATTTTTTTGCCCAACAAGTGCTGCAATGGAATTGATTGGCGGAAAATGGAAAAGTGTGATACTAACTCATTTAATTGATAAGAAAAAACGTTATAACGAATTACGAAAAGAAATTCCTGGTATTACCGAACGCACATTGAGTTTACAGCTAAAACAGTTAGAGGCTAGTGATATTGTAAATAGAAAAGTTTTTACTAAAAAACCACCTTTAAAAGTAGAATACACACTTACCGAATTTGGACAAACACTCATACCCATTTTAAACCTAATTATTGAATGGGGATTACATGCTGCTGAGACGAAAGGCCAATTTATTTTTGAGGAATAATTAAGTGTTGTAAATTATGTTTACTTGTTAAGTTTCAAAAATTCTGATTACTCTTTGAATAACCATAATAAAAACGTCTTAATTATATTACAACTTTTCGACTATTCTCAAAGCAGCAATAACAGCACCTTCCATATAACCTCCAAATTCTGTTGCTGTTTCCGTTCCTGAAAATAATAATTTTCCATTCATATAACTATTTTGTAATAAAGAATGTCCGTTGTTTTGATGTGGTCTTTGTATAATCTGGTTTCCGCTTAACACAAATTCATCTGTCCAAATTTTATCAAAATAATGTATAGGATTTGATGCTTCCTCTCCAAAAAGTTCTGCTAATTGCTTCAAAACAAATTCTTTTCTTACTTCTTTAGAATAAGACACAGAACTACCATTCAAAAAGCCTGTAAAACCAAATTTATTTTCTTCGAAATTCGTATGGTCATACATTTCAGAAACAATTCCTGAGTGGCTATACAACATTCCAGAATACCCTTTATTTTTCCAAAAAGGAGCTTCATATTCTAAAACAAATTTTACAGCACCTGCCATCCAAGTTTGAACGGTAGGTAAAATTTCTGAAACGGCGTCCGATAATTGTAGTGAAAACTGAATTTTAGAAGCTATTAATTGAGGAGGTAGGCATAGTATAACTTTATCTGCATGAAGTTTTTCTCCGTTAGAAATACCAATAATTATTTCATTATTCGATTCAGAAATACTTACAACTTTCGTATTCAAACTTATATTTTCAGAAGGCAATTTTTTCGTTAATGTATCAATTAGGTTTTGTGTTCCGTCTTTTAAACGGTAAGAAGGGCTTTCAGATTCGGGAACATAAAACTGTTGTGGTGGTTCAAATGATTTGGTTTGAAACAGCGAAGTACCTTTCGAAAATTGTTTGTATTTTTCTAAACCCAATTCATTTATAAGCGACAATAAATTCTGGTGCATATCCGAAAACCAAGTTGCTCCCAACTCTAAAGGGGTTTCTAATGCTCCTTTTACGGTTTGAATTCTTCCACCCAATCGATTAGAGGCTTCTAAAACTTTAGATTCTTTTCCTTGTTTTGATAATAAGTAAGCCAACGTTAATCCGCTTAACCCACCTCCTATAATTATAATTCGTTCTTTCATTTATACTATTTAAGCAAAAAAGCTATCGTAAAAATACAATAGCTTTTTTTGTTAACATCAAATTTATTGTGTTTCACTAGAAAACACCAACCAATTTACACAGGCAAGTATACACGAATTTGTAATATCTACATATAAAATTATCGTCTTTGTAAATTCATTTTAAGTAATATTCTATTAATTGATATTTTGTTTTTCTCGGTTTAAACACTTCCTAAAAAGATTAATACTTATTGTTGATTATAATATAGTGATAATTTCACTTTCTGGTAGTCTAGATTTTGGTGTTTTATCAGTAGAATTAAAATCAGATTTAGTTCTATAACCTAAAGAAACAGCTACTAATGAAGTGAAACCTTTTTCTCTTAACCCAAATTCTTCATCTAAAGCTTTTACATCAATTCCTTCCATTGGAGTCGCATCAATTTTTAAGCTAGCTACACCTAATAAAAAGTTACCTATGTTAAGGTATACTTGTTTTTCCATCCAATGCTGATAGTCTTTTAAATCGTATTTATGAATATCTGCAAAAGCATTCATTCCTCCATACATTCCGTTTTTTATATCTTCATTTGGAAATCTTCCATCTTTATCTTGTACCTCTAAAAGGTATTTAAAGTAAGCATCACCTGTTCCTTCACTTGTTCTAGAACAAAATAATACTACAGCAGAAGCGTTTACCACTTTTGGTTCATTAAAATGAAAAAAGCCTTGTGTTCCTTTTGCAATTCGTTCTTTACCTTCTTTGGTTTCCGCAATAATAAAGTGCCAAGGTTGTAAATTTACACTTGAAGGACTCATCCTTAATAAATTTTTTATTTGCACCATATCTGCATCAGATATTTTTTGGATTGGGTCAAATTCTTTAGTTGTGTATCTCCAATCTAATGTTTCTTTTAAATTCATTTTATATATTCTTAAGTTATACTATCATCTTTATAGTTACAAAAATATGTATAGTAATTGTAGTTCACAATAACGGTCAAGAAGTATAGTATCAAAAAACTACTGTTTATTAATTAAATGCTTTTTTTTACTAATTTAAAGTATTATGAAGAATGAAATGGGTAAAAAAGATCTGTTTTAAAGAAAACTCAACAAAATGAAATTAATAGTAAAGAGTGCTTTAATGAAGCTTCATATATGATTACTAAATATATGCCTGTTTTTTTATCCTTCAATTATATTTAAATCAAAATATAATCACCTCTATTTAATTGTATATTTGCTGTTTTAAAAATACTAACCAAATTAGTTATCCTTTTTATTTCCTATGCCTTTTAAAAAATTACATTCTGATATAAAAGAGAAATTAGAATCTCTTGAAATAACAACACCTACTGCATTTCAGAAAGCAAGTATTCCTGTCATAAAAAGTGGTGCTAATAGTTATTGTACAGCTCCAGAAGGTAGCGGAAAAACAACAACACTTGTACTAACAACATTACAGAAATTAAAATTCGAAGCCGTTGGTACTGCACCAAGAGCAGTCGTTTTAGTAGAAAATAATGAAAAGGCAACTGAGGTATATAATGCCTTTTTAAAATATACTAGATATCATGAATTACGAGTATATTTAGGTGATGAAAAGTTACATATTGATGTATTAAAATCGGAAATATTTGAAGGCATAGATGTGCTAATCGCTACTCCTAAAATTGTAAACAAGTTACTTTTATTAGAAGGTTTAAGTACTTCGCAATTAAAAATATTTAGTATACATGATGCTGATTTTTTGGTTAATAATGCATCATATACAGCTCTTATGTCAATTACTCAGAGTTTAAATAAATGTCAATTTGTAATATATTCAGAAAAAATGCCTCCCATCTTAAAGCGCTTAGAGTCTTATTTTATGCAATACGCCAAAACAGTTACTGTTTAAGAAGCTACATTATTTATAGCCAAGTATTTTACTCTTAATTAATATTAAATAAGATGTTCGTTTAATAATTTTTAGATGCTTTTCAAATAGGTTCTTTTTTTATAAATCAATCAACTAAAAAACGCATATCTCTAAAAAATTATATTTAATATAACATTCAAGCCATTGCATACTATTTTATACAAATACCTTACATCTATTATCCAAAAATAAATAACATTACTTGATTTCCGATTTTTTTTAACAGTGTTAATTATACCTTAATAAAGGTTTAATTAACACTTTGTTCGTTTATTTATAGCACTATAAATAATTACTATGCATAGAAAATGAACGTTCATTCTTTTTTATTATCTTTGTACTGTTAAAATGATATAAACCAAGGTCTACTAAGATTAAGAGAAAATTCTAATCATATTGGGTTTTAAAATTGAATTAAACAAATAATGGCAAAACTTCAAAAAAGCATAGATAAAAGAAATGCACTTGTTAAAGCAACAATTGAGTTGGTGAATAACAATGGCTTTCATGCAACGCCGATGAGTAAAATAGCCAAAATGGCAAATGTATCTCCAGCTACTATCTATTTATATTTTGAAAACAAGCAAGATTTGGTAAATCAAACATATATAGATGTTAAAACCAAATATACTGATTATGCTTTTGCAACCTATGACGAAAAAGTTTCTGTAGAACTCGGATTTGAAATTATTTGGAAACGTATTGCCGATTTTAAATTAAAAGAGTCAGAAAATGCAATGTTTTTAGCACAATGTGACAATACACCTATGATTGATGAATTAAGTAGACAAGAAGGTATAAAACACCTACAGCCCCTACTCGACTTATGGAATCGTGGCAAAAATGAAGGAATAATAAAACCAATGTCTGATTATATATTGTATGCATACGCTATAAACCCATTATCATTCTTAATGATTTCTCAAAAACGTGGGGTATTTACATTAGATAAAACACATATTGAAGAAGCCTATCAATCGGCTTGGAATAGTATAAAAGTATGTAAATAACATGAAAAAAACAGCCATTATATTAGGTGCAACCGGGCTAACTGGTTCAAGTTTATTGGAAAAATTAATCAATGATGATCGTTATGATAGCGTTAAGCTCTTTTCAAGGTCAAAAATTGATGGATTACCCACAAAAGTAACTCAGTATATAGGTGATCTTTTAAAATTAGAAGATTTTAAAGCTGATTTTACTGCGGATGAAGTGTTTTGTTGTATTGGTACAACTGCAAAAAAAACGCCAGATAAGAATTTATATAAAAAGATAGACTATGGTATTCCTGTAACAGCTGCTAAACTGTCAAAAGAAAATAAAATTACTACTTTTTTAGTGGTTTCCGCAATGGGCGCAAATAAAAAAAGTAGTGTGTTTTATAATAAGACAAAAGGAGAAATGGAAAATGATGTTTTACTTCAAGGTATAGAAAAAACTGTTATTTTAAGACCTTCTTTAATTGGTGGCAAACGAAAAGAACGCAGAATATTAGAGCAAATAGGCTTAAGTGTTTTTAAAATTATACAACCATTATTTATAGGTAAATTAAAGAATTATAAAATAATCGATGCTGATAATATTGCCCAAGCAATGGTACAGTTAGCAAATAATAAAAATCACACCGAAGTAATCATTACTTCAAACGAAATAATAAACCTTTCTAAAAAATAAAAAAAAATGGAATTATTAGATAAATTAAATTGGAGATATGCTGCTAAAGCAATGAACGGCGAAAAAGTAGCAGAAGATAAAATAGAACGCATTTTAGAAGCTGCACGTTTAGCTGCAACATCAAGCGGATTACAACCTTTTGAGATTTTTGTAGTTAAAAATCAAGAAATAAAAGAACAAATAAGACCAATTGCATGGAATCAATCTGTAATTACAGACTGTTCTCATTTATTAGTTTTTGCTGCCTGGGATACTTATACCGAAGACAGAATAAATTATATGTTCGATTTAACAAATGAAATTCGCGGTTTTAAGAATGAAGGTTGGGAAAACTACCGTCAAATGTTGTTAGGTATGTATCCACAAAAAGATGCCGAGGAAAACTTTAATCACGCTGCTAAACAAGCATATATTGCCTTTTCTCATGCTATTATAGCTGCAGCTTATGAAGGTGTAGATGCAACACCTTTAGAAGGTTTTGAGCCAGATGCAGTAGATAAAATTTTAGGTTTACGTGAAAAAGGTTTGCGTAGTGCTGTTTTATTACCATTAGGTTATAGAAAAGAAAATGAAGATTGGTTAGTTAACTTGGTAAAGGTTAGAAAACCTATGGCAGATTTAGTTACTGTAATCGAATAATAAGTATTCGATAAAAAATCATCAATTTAAAAAAAGAAAAAAATGAACAATTTTGAATTTAAAAATCCAACCAAAATTATTTTTGGAAAGGACACGATAAAAGAAATCCAAAAACAAATACCAAGTAATGCAAAAGTATTATTACTTTATGGAGGTGGGAGTATTAAGAAAAACGGAGTTTACGATCAAGTAAAAGCTGCGTTATCAAACGTTACTGTAGTTGAATTTGGAGGAATTCCTGCTAACCCAGAGTATGCAAAATTACTGGAAGCTTTACAGGTAATTAAAAACGAAAAAATCACTTATTTATTAGCTGTTGGTGGTGGTTCTGTTATTGACGGAACTAAATTTTTATCTGCGGCAGCTGTTTATGAAGGCGAAACACCTTGGGATATTTTAACAAAAAATATTAGAACCGAAAACGGAATGCCATTTGGTACTGTTTTAACATTACCTGCAACAGGATCAGAAATGAATTCTGGTGCTGTAATTACAAGAAAAGAAACCAAAGAGAAATTATCTATGGGAGGTCCTGGTTTATTTCCTGAGTTTTCTGTGCTAGATCCTCAAGTTATTACGTCTATTCCACAGCGTCAATTAGCAAATGGTTTAACAGATGCTTTTACACATGTTTTAGAGCAATATATGACCTATCCTGTAGATGCTTTGTTACAAGATCGTTTTTCTGAAAGTATCTTACAAACACTAATTGAAGTTGCTCCGAAGGTTTTAAAAGATCCTACTGATTATAAAGCTGCTTCAAACTTTATGTGGTCTTGTACGATGGCTTTAAACGGATTAATTCAAAAAGGAGTTCCTACTGATTGGGCGGTACACGCTATTGGTCATGAATTAACTGCTTTATTTGGTATTGATCATGCTCGTACATTAGCTGTAATTGCACCAAGCCATTATAAATTTAATTTTGAAGCTAAAAAAGAAAAATTAGCACAATATGGTGAACGTGTTTGGAATATAACGGAAGGTAATATTGATGAAAAAGCAAATGCTGCTATAGAAAAAACAGTTGCTTTTTTCCATGAATTAGGTATTGATACTAAATTATCTGACTATACAAAAGACTATGAAGGTACAGCAGAAAAAATAGCACAGCGCTTTACAGACCGTGGTTGGTTAGGATTAGGTGAACACCAATCTTTATCACCAGACAAAGTAAGTGAAATAGTTAAAATGGCTTATTAAATTTATAAAAAATGAAAATACTACAAACATTAGCGTTAACGCTTACAATTATTACAGCATCGAGTTGTAAAGAAACAAAAAAAGACACTTCTTCTAAAGAAGCCTCAAAAGAAATAACATCACTTAAAAAAGATAAAAAAATGAATATATTATTTGTATTAACATCTCACGATAAATTAGGAGATACAGGAAAGAAAACAGGTTTTTGGGTTGAAGAATTTGCAAATCCATATTATACATTATTAGATAAAGGTGCTACAATTACCATTGCTACACCAAAAGGAGGAGCTGCTCCAATAGATCCAAGTAGTGATTCTCCTGATGCAGCTACAGAAGCTACAGATCGTTTTAACAAAGATGATGAGGCTAAAGCTAGAATTGCTAATACAAACAAATTATCTGATATTAATGCAGACGATTTTGATGCAGTATTTTATCCTGGTGGTCACGGGCCGTTATGGGATTTAGCGACTGATACAACATCTATTGCTTTGATAGAAAAGTTTAATAGTCAAGCTAAGCCAGTAGCATTTGTATGCCACGCACCTGCAGCTTTAAAAAATGTTAAAAATGCAGATGGTACTTTTTTAGTAAACGGTAAAAAAGTAACAGGTTTTACAAATACTGAAGAAGCTGCTGTTGGATTAACAGATGTTGTTCCTTTCTTAGTGGAAGATATGTTAAGCAAAAACGGAGGGATATACTCTAAAAAAGATGATTGGGCTGCTTATGTAATTCAAGACGGTAACTTAATTACAGGTCAAAATCCAGCATCTTCTGAATTAGTTGCAGAAAAATTATTACAAAGTTTAAAATAATTTAAATTAAGTGCTTAAAAAAGGCTGTCATTTAAATGACAGCCTTTTTTTATGAAAATATTTTACCAATCGATAGGGAAATAATCTTTTAAAAATTTTCCAGACCAATGTTTACCAGTATTAATTCCGTCAATCAGCGGATCCATAACTCTAGCAGCACCATCAACAATATCTAATGGTGGTTGAAAATCATGAACTTCAACTTTCTTTTTAGATAATTCAGCAGGATCTTCATCTGTAACCCAACCTGTATCTACTGCATTCATATAGATACCTGACTTTGCAAATGTTGAAGCTGAAGTATGTGTTAACATATTTAAAGCTGCTTTTGCCATGTTGGTATGCGGATGTCTATCTATTTTTTTAAATCGATGGAACTTCCCTTCCATAGCAGTAACGTTAATAATATGCTTCTTACCTGTGTTTTCTTTCATCATTAGGTTAGACAAACGATTACATAAAACAAAAGGAGCAACAGCGTTTACTAACTGTACCTCTACCATTTCTGTAGTTTCTATTTCGCCCAATCTTAAACGCCAACTATTGGTTTTTCTTAAATCTACTTGTTGTAAATCAGCATCTAATTGTCCTTCAGGAAAAACTTCTGATGTTTGCAAAGAATTGTCAAAACTATACGGTATTTGAGATAATTCTGCCGAATTACGCAACCCTATTCCTGGTTCTGGTCCGTGCCAAGTAACAGGCAACACGTTGTTTTTATCAGTTTTAGAAGGGCCAACACTTAAACTCGATAATTCTTCTAAACAACTTTCATGATCTTTTAATAATCTTTGTGCTAACTTCGGAAGTTTATCAACTGGTAATTTTTCATTTTCCATTAAATGGAAATAAAACCCTGACGGTCTTCTTACTGTTTGAGCTGCATTGTTTATTAAAATATCTAATCGATCGTATTTTTGTTCTATATAATTACAAAAAATTTCTACACTAGGTATATGTCGTAAATCAAGACCGTGTATATGCAAACGATCACTCCAATCTTTATAATCTTCTTCTTTAGAGAAACGAATGGCAGAATCTGCCGGAAAACGTGTAGTAGCAACAACAGTTGCTCCTGAACGTAATAACATTAAAGTTATATGATAACCAATTTTTAAACGCGAACCTGTAATTACTGCTACTTGATCTTTTAAATCAGTTGTTTGAAAGCGTTTTGCATAGTTTAAATCACCACAATCTTTACACATCGTATCATAAAAGTGATGTAATTTAGTGAAAACAGTTTTACAAACGTAGCAGTTTCTTGACGATTCTAATTCTAAAGTATCTTCATTTATGGCAGCTGCTCCTAATAATTTAGGCGCCACAAATAAAGCTGCTTCACGAGCAGAACGAATTCCTGTAGTTTTTCTTGCGTGTGTATCTTTCGCAATCATTTTACGTTTCGTTGCTTTTTTAGCATCTTTTCTTCGGCGCTCAAACTCTGCACGATTTGGCCTAGTTAATTCTCCCGCAGCCTTAAATAAGGCTACTCTTTGCGCTTCAGGTAATTCAAAAAGTTGATTCGTATCCTTTAATAGTTGCTGCAATGTACTAATACAAGATGCAATGTCTACATTCGATTTTTCTTCACTCATAAACGAAACTGTTTATTTTTTATTTTAGAAGTTTTAGTATACTCTTTATTATAAAATTATGATTCTGAAAATAAATTCAGAATTACACTCCGATATTTAGTTATGAATTAAAACGAATATTCATATACATTCTATATCTGGGCGCGAAATTACCTTTTTTAAATGAATTTATTTTATCTATTAGAGAATAAAAAACACTTCAAAACAGCTATTTAATAGTTATAAAACCAAAAAAATGAGATTTACCATATACTGGTAAATCTCATTTTATATAGTCTTTAAAATAATAATATAAAGAGTTATAGTACTACGATGGGTAAAACTAAGTATTGATTATTTAACCAATGTTACTTTTACGGCATTCATACCTTTCATCCCTTTTTCAAGTTCGAAACTTACTTTATCATTTTCAGAAATTTCATCAATAATACCACTTACGTGTGTAAAATATTTTTCTTGATCTGCAGAATCGATAATAAAACCGAATCCTTTAGATGAATCGAAAAAAGAAACAGTTCCTTTTCTAACAGGATCAAAAGCTTCTCTATCACCTTCTAAAGTTTTAGGAACACTTACTTGAATGTCTTCTAAACTGATTTCTTCTATTACTTGATCAGGATCAGGAGGTGTAGAGCTTAAATTTCCATAAGCATCTGTATATGCAAATTCAATTCCAGTTGGTCCATTTTCCCTTATATCAGCCTTTCGGGCATCCATTTTCTTTTTTTTATCGTCACGTTTTTTTAAACGCTTTTTCTCTTTTTCATTCTTATTAAATGATTGCTGAGATTTTGCCATAAGATTAATTAATATATAATTATAAAACTAGTTGTAATTTAGAGTATAGATAAGTACCTTTCTTTGGGAATTATCATAACCGCCCCAATATAATCCTAAATTACGTAATTTTTTTGATTTTTTTGATTTTTTTTTGATTAAAATTTCTTCTGAACTTTAATCTAAAAGAAAATTTAATGCTTCTAATTTACTTTATAAGAATAGAAAAAGTCCATCAAAGAATGATGGACTTTTAAAACTTAAAGTATATTTTTTAGATAACTTTTACGTTAACCGCATTTGGCCCTTTGTTTCCTTCTTCTAAATCAAATTCAACTTCGTCTCCTTCGCGAATTTCATCGATTAAACCTGAAACGTGTACGAAATGATCTTTTGTTACTCCTTCTTCAGTGATGAAACCAAATCCTTTAGTGTCATTGAAAAACTTTACTATTCCTTTACTCATTGTAATGTAATTAAATTTATAATACTTATCTGTTTGCAAAGATGGTGCCATATTTTTTATAAAATACATATTAATTGATTTATTTTTATAAAATAATAAATCTTGTACTTTAAACAAGTCATCACTCTTTTAAAACCATCTTGCTATTTTCTTTTTTTATCTTTTTCGACCTTAGTATTTACAGTGTTTGACTGTGCTAAATAATTTGCCAATACTTTATCTACCAATTCATCTTTTGTTAAATGATGAAAAATTGTTTTTATTTTTGCTTTAAAATCTTCTGAAACTGCACGGTTAGGCTTAGTTTTAAATATTTTATTTGCCCAAATTAAGCCATTATTTTCTTCAATGCTTTTAGCATCTGCCTTTTTAAATGGTTTAAAACTAATACCTAATTCCTTTTCAAAATCTGCAATATCTTTTACTTCTTCCTCTTGTAATATCGTTAACGAAAGTCCGGTTGCTCCTGCCCTAGCCGTTCTACCACTTCTATGTACGTAGGCATCATAAGTATCTGGTAAATGATAATTTACAACATAAGAAACTTCTTTTACATCAATACCACGAGCTGCTAAGTCGGTAGCAACTAATATATCGATATGTCCTTCTCTAAATTGTCCCATAATTCGATCACGAATTCCTTGAGTTAAACTACCATGAATGGCACCTGAAGAAAATTTATTTATAGCTAAATTTTTAGCCAATTTATTAACAGCTGCTTTAGTTTTACAAAAAATAATACCTCGCTGACCTATTTTTGAATTTAAAAAATGAAGTAAAACTTCTAATTTCTCAATTGGTTCTACCACAACATATTGATGATCGATGCCTTGATGACCAACTGTTGCCATGTCAGCCTCAATGTGAACTACATGTTTAGACATATAATTTTGAACCAATTGCTTTATCGTTCCTGGCATTGTAGCTGTAAACAATAATGTTCTTCTCGATTTCGGAATTTCTTTAATAATACTATCCAAGCCTTCTTTTAAAGCGCTCACCATTTCATCTGCTTCATCTAAAATAAAATGCGTGATATGCTTAACATCTATAGCGTTTCTTTTTATTAAATCAGCCAAACGACCTGGGGTGGCAACTACAATATGTGTATCAGATTGTAAACGTTCTATTTGTGGTTTAATAGGTATTCCTCCGCAAATTGCTGCGATTGATACTTCTGGACTGTTAGCAGAAAATGACATAAGATTATTATATATCTGTTGTCCTAATTCTCTCGTAGGTGCTAATACAATTGCTTGTACTTTAGAAGAATTTACATCAATTAATTGCAATAAAGGTAAACCAAAAGAAGCAGTTTTACCTGTTCCTGTTTTTGCCAATACAACTACATCTTCTTTTTGATTTAGTATAACAGGAATCGCCTTTTCTTGTACGTCTGTTGGTACAGAAATTTGTAATTTGGCTAAACTCTGTTGTAATTCTGTATTAATTCCTAAATCTGAAAACTGTTTTGGCATAAAATATTTTTTATGCAAAGATAATCACACTTATAAGAAATACGATAAATTAATATTCTTATTCCTTTCATTCTAATAACTACTTACAAATAGTACTATTTGTAAAGATAAAAAACCTACTATTAAAGCAGGTTTTTGTTATTAAATAATTCAGGTTTTGCACCTTTAATATCTTTATAAAAGGCATAAAAATGAGCAAAATCGGCTTTTATATCATCCGTTACATAAAAGGGTTTTGATAATTTTACTTGCTTATTTTCAAAATCGAAACCAAGCATAACAATTGGCACATTAGCACCTTTAGCTATATAATAAAAACCTGTTTTCCATTTATCTACATATTGCCTTGTTCCTTCAGGAGAAATTGCTAGTCTAAATTCTTTTTTTGAGTTAAAAACGTCAATAATTGCATCTACAACATTTGCACTTTTAGTTCTGTCTATTGGAGCGCCGCCTAAAGCTTTAAAGAAAAAGCCAAAAGGAGGTTTAAATAATGATTTTTTTCCTACAAAATTAAGTTTAGTTACTGTGATGTTTCTAGAGAATAAACCTACATAGAAGTCTTCCCAACTAGTGTGCGGTGCTCCTATTAATACGTACTTTTTAAGTTTTTTCGGGAATTCTCCGTCAAACTTCCATCCTAAAATTTTTGTGAATATAAATTTAGATATCATCTATTAGTTGTAAAGTTCAAAACTACGATTTTCTATATGAAATTCAAACAAAATTAGCCAATCTTGCGTTATATTTGTTAGTATATAAACTTACGAAATTCTAATGGATACTTCTCTTTTAATTGGCATTGTTGCCTTGTGTACCTTAATTTTTGGCTTTGTTATCTGTTACCTTTTGTCAAAATTAAAGGTTAAACAACTGATTACAGATTTAGAAAAAAAAATAGCAACGCAACAAATGAATGCTTCTAATTTAGAAACTCAAAAATCTGAAATACACAACCGTTTAACTGATAAAGCGAAAGAAACTGAAGAAATTCGTAGAGAAAAAGAATTCTTAAATATTGAATTAGCCAGAAAAAATGAGGAATTAAAAAACCTTCAAATAAAACTGAATGATAACAAAGATGAAGTAGAAAAACTACAAGATAAATTTACCAAAGAATTTGAAAATTTGGCAAATAAAATTTTAGATGAGAAATCGAGTAAATTTACAGAACAGAATAAAGAAAATATTAAAAATATCTTAAACCCACTTCAAGAAAAAATAAAAACCTTTGAAGATAAAGTAGATAAAACGCATAAGGAAAGTATTGATTATCATTCAGCTTTACGTCAGCAAATTATTGGTTTAAAAGAGATGAATTTACAAATGAGTAAAGAAACTATTAACTTAACAAAAGCCTTAAAAGGCGATAATAAAATTCAAGGAAACTGGGGTGAATTAGTTTTAGAACGTGTTTTAGAAAAATCTGGTTTAGAAAAAGACAGAGAATATTTTGTGCAACAGTCTTTTACAAACGATGAAGGCAAACGTGTATTACCAGATGTGGTGATTCATTTACCTGATAATAAAAAAATGATTGTCGACTCTAAAGTTTCACTAACCGCTTATGAGCTATATATAAATACGGACGATAATATAGAGAAAGAACGTTTTTTAACAGCACACATAAATTCTTTAAAACGACATGTAACTCAGCTATCCGAAAAAAAATATGAAGATATTTACAAGATTGAATCTCCTGATTTTGTACTGCTTTTTATACCTATTGAACCGGCATTTGCTATTGCTTTAAATCAAGATAATTCGCTGTATAACAAAGCATTTGAAAAGAATATTGTTATTGTTACACCAACTACGTTATTAGCCACTTTACGTACAATTGATACCATGTGGAATAACGAAAAACAACAACGAAATGCGCTAGAAATAGCTAGACAAGCAGGTGCTTTATATGATAAATTTGACGGGTTGTTACAAGATTTAATCGGGATAGGAAAAAAAATAGATGCTTCTAAAGAGGATTATAATGCTGCAATGAATAAGTTAGTAGATGGTCGGGGTAATCTTATAACTAGTGTCGAAAAACTGAAAAAAATGGGTGCGAAAGCTAAAAAAGCATTGCCCGAAAATATAATTGAAAGAGCGCAGGAGAATGAATAAGAAAACGACTCACGCTTTTTGAAAAATAATTCATAAAAAAGTCCATCTAAATTTAGATGGACTTTTTTATATCTAATAACCACTTCGTGGTTTACATTACGAATAATCTTTTATCGTGCATTAAATCATATACCTTCTCTCCTACTTGTTTTAAAACATCATCGTTTCCTACATTCATTAAAGCTTCGTCAATTAAATCTACAACAGTTTGCATATCCTCTTCAACCAAACCACGAGTAGTTACAGCTGCTGTACCAACACGAATACCTGAAGTTACAAACGGACTTTGAGTATCGAAAGGAACCATGTTTTTATTTACTGTAATATCGGCTTTCCCTAAAGTATCTTCTCCTTCTTTACCTGTAAGGTTTTTATTACGTAAATCAATTAACATACAATGATTGTCTGTTCCACCAGAAATAATATCGTATCCTTTAGCAACAAAAGCTTTTGCCATTGCACTTGCGTTTTCTTTTACCTGTAATTGATATTCTAAAAACTCATCAGTCAATGCTTCACCAAAAGCAATTGCTTTAGCAGCAATAACGTGTTCTAGTGGTCCACCCTGATTTCCTGGAAAAACTGCAGAATTAATCAATGTTGACATTTTCTTTAATTTTCCTGATTTTAATTTTAATCCAAACGGATTTTCAAAATCTTTACCAATCATAATCATTCCCCCACGTGGCCCACGTAACGTCTTGTGCGTTGTTGTAGTAACTATATGACAATGTGGTAACGGGTCAGATAAAATTCCTTTTGCAATTAAACCTGCCGGATGAGAAATATCTGCCATTAAAATAGCACCAACACTATCCGCAATCTCTCTAAATTTTTCAAAATCCATATCGCGAGAATATGCCGAAGCACCTGCGATAATTAATTTTGGTTTGTGTTCTTTTGCTTGTTGCTCTAAATGCTTATAATCAATTTTCCCAGTAGTTTTATCTACACCATAAAAAACAGGATTGTATAATTTACCTGAAAAATTTACAGGAGATCCATGGGTTAAATGTCCTCCATGAGATAAATCGAATCCTAAAATAGTATCTCCAGGATTTAAACAAGCAGCAAAAACAGCTGTATTTGCTTGTGAACCAGAGTGTGGTTGTACATTTACATATTCAGCGCCAAATAATTCTTTAGCTCTATCAATTGCAATTTGCTCTACAATATCTACCACTTCACATCCACCGTAATAACGTTTTCCGGGATATCCTTCGGCATATTTATTAGTTAAAATAGAACCTTGAGCTTGCATTACCTGTTCGCTTACAAAGTTTTCAGAAGCAATCAATTCTAAACCATTTAGCTGACGTTCTTTCTCTTCTTGAATTAAATCGAATATTTGATGATCTTTTTGCATCTTGTGTGTTGTTAAATAAGGTATCAAATGTACTAATTTTATTAATGATGTTTTAACCTATTCTCATCTAAATTTTAAACATAATTAGGCTTCTTTATATATTAAGCTGATTTAAGGTTTAGAAACTTTTTTTTTACTCTCTCATTGGTTTTAATTGAAAAAAGATGTAGGTTTGATATAAAATTAAACACAACTACTTCAATGAAAATAACAGCAAATAATCCTAACAGAAAATCTTGGTTAACGATTAATAAAGACTCAGATTTTCCTATTCAAAATATTCCTTTCGGTGTATTCCTTACTAAAGACGATATTATAACTATTGGTACAAGAATTGGTGATTTTGCTATTGATTTAGGTGCCTTACATCAGTTAGGCTATTTTGAAGGAATTCCTTTAACTGATGATATTTTTTTACAAGACACATTAAATGATTTTATTGCAGATGGTCGTAAAACCTGGCGTTTAGTACGTAATAGAATTGCTGATGTTTTCGATGTTACTAATGGCAAGTTACGTGACAATGCAGATCATAAAGACAAGATTATTTTTAGAATGGAAGATGTTGAAATGCAACTTCCTGTATCTGTTGGAGATTATACTGATTTCTATGCGAGTAAAGAACACGCCACCAATGTTGGTTCTTTGTTTCGTGATCCTGAAAATGCGTTATTACCAAACTGGCTTCATATACCTATTGGCTACCATGGTAGGAGTTCTTCTATTATTCCTTCAGGAACACCAGTACGTCGTCCTATAGGACAACAGCGCCCTAGCGAAGGAAGTGATACTCCTAATTTCGGACCTACAAAATTATTAGATTTTGAATTAGAAATGGCGTTTATCACAACTGTAGCCAATGATTTAGGAGATAGAATTCCGATTGAAGATGCTGATGAATATATTTTTGGATTG
The DNA here is from genome assembly GCF_057002845.1 of Tenacibaculum sp. SM2510. NCBI lineage: Bacteria > Pseudomonadati > Bacteroidota > Flavobacteriia > Flavobacteriales > Flavobacteriaceae > Tenacibaculum > Tenacibaculum sp. SM2510. Next base: position 387,053 of record NZ_CP192703.1, on the reverse strand, counting down.
GTTTTATTTAATGACTGGTCTGCTCGTGATATTCAGGCTTGGGAATATGTACCTTTAGGACCTTTCTTAGGTAAAAGTTTCGCTTCAACTATTTCTCCTTGGATTGTAACTTTAGATGCTTTAGAGCCTTTTAGAGTAGATAATCCTAAACAAGTACACGAACCTTTACCATATTTAAAGAAAGAAGGTAAAGATAGTTTAGATATTAATTTACAAATGGCTATTCAACCAGAAGGAAAAGAAGAAACGGTAGTTTGTAACTCGAACTTTAAGTATATGTATTGGACAATGGCGCAACAATTAGCGCACCATACGGTAAACGGATGTCCTATAAATGCTGGTGACATGATGGGTTCTGGTACAATTTCTGGTCCTACAAAAGATAGTTTTGGTTCTATGTTAGAATTAACTTGGAGAGGTCAAAACCCAATAAAAATGAACGATGGTTCTGAACGTAAATTTATCAACGATCATGATACGGTTATTATGAGAGGATACTCTCAAAACGATGAAGTTCGTATTGGTTTTGGTGAATGTACTGGTAAAATATTACCTGCTATCGAATAATAAAAAAAGAGATAACTATTAAGTATAAAAAAGCCATTTCGTTTGAAATGGCTTTTTTTATATCTGTTTTTTACTCTTCTTCTGGTGGTGGATGACCAAAAATATCTTCATATATTTCATCGAAATTAGAACGTAAATGAGAGTTTAATTTCTTTCTATAATCATCTTGTAACCAGTCAATGAAATTGTGCGTGCTTTTACAAATACATTTAGAGTATCTGTGAATTCTATCATCTATCTCTCCACCTAATTTTTTAGCTAAGATCAAAGCATCAAAAACATCTTCACTGTTTTCTACACAAATTTTTGCATGGTGATCGATTGATTTCTCTAATACTTTTTTAGATGATTGACCAGCCTGTATCGTATCAATATATACTTTTTTAACATCAAAAAATATATCTTCTGATTTAGAAAATTCTTCTCTAACATCAGAAGGCAATTCATATCTAAACTCATTTTCTATATCTTCATCAGATAATAAATTATCTAGATAAAAATTAGGAGCTCTAAACATTTTGTGCCAATCTAAATCAGCTCCCCAAGGTCCAAAACGATGAAAGTTATTACCTAAATCTATTACATTAAAATCATTTTTTCCTTTTAAGATACGAGATCCCCTACCAATCATTTGGTAATAAAGCGTTAATGATTTAGTTGCTCTGTTTAAAATAATCGATTTTACCGTAGGTTCATCAAAACCTGTGGTTAAAATACTTACAGAAGTAATTATTGCATTTGGTGTTTTATGAAACCATTTTAAGATAAAATCACGTTCCTTTTTTGTATTCGTGTTATCTAAATGAGCAATAGGATATCCCGCTTTTTTAAAAGTATCATATACGTGAAGCGATGTGTTAATTCCGTTATTAAAAATTAACGTTTTCGTTCCTTTTGCACGTTCTTCATAAGCTTGTAAAAGCTTCGATAACATATCTGTATTGGTATATAAATCTTCAGAAGATTTTACGGTGTAATCTCCGTTTGCCCCTATTTCTAAAGATGTTAAGCCTACATTATATGAAAAAACATTAGCTCTTGCTAAATATTCTTGTTGTATTAAAGTACCAATACTTTCGCCAGCAATTAAATCATCATAATTGTCTTTCATTGGTAGTTTAATATTCGAACTTAAAGGTGTCGCTGTAACACCTAATACGAATGACTTGTCGAAAAACTTAAATAATTTAGTAAACGAGTTATAGTGAGCTTCATCAATAATAACCAAACCAACATCTGAAATATCTAACATATCGTCATTTAAACGATTGTTTAATGTTTCAACCATTGCAACAAAGCAATCATACTTATCTTGATCTTCTAAATCGGCCTTACTATCAATAATTTTATTACCAACACCAAATTCTCCAAGCATTTTAGCTGTTTGCTTGCATAATTCAATACGGTGTGTCATTATTAACACCTTTTTATTGTAATGCTTTATAAACTGACGTGTAATTTCTGAGAAAATTACAGTCTTACCTCCTCCTGTTGGTAATTGATATAATAAGTGATAATTCTCAGGGGCATTTTCAAAACTTTTAAAAATTTTGAACAATGCTTCTTTTTGATAATCGTATAAACTTTTTCCTTTAGTTTCTTGTATAGTTGTAATATCGTTGCTCAATTTAGTGCTTTTTTGTGCTTTTTTGTAAAAAGCAAAAATACGACGTATTTAAAGAAGTTCTGTTAAAAACAGGAACTATTTTAGAAGTTTCTTAAATCGATTTGAGCAATATCATAATGAGAAGCATGTGCAACGACTACCCCTTTTTTAATAACTAACAACTGAGGAGATTCGTGTAAAATTTGAAACTCATACCCTATTTCGCTAGATATTTCTCGGTACGATAATAAATCTAAATAATAGATTTTAAAATCTTTTAAATGCTCGTCAAAACTACTAACAAATCGCTTAATTACCATACTACTTATACCGCATCTTGTTGAGTGTTTAAAAATAGCTACAGGTTCTTTTTTTGATTGAGACTTAATTTCTTTCAGCTGCTCTATAGATGTTAACGGAATCCATTTAATAAAAGATTCCTGCTTTTGTTCTTTCTCTTCTTTATTTCCAAATATTGTATTTAATATCCCCATTTTTATATTTTTAATATCTGTCGTTACAAACTAAAAAACCTTTCATTCGGTCAAAAAGTCAGCTAAAATTATCTATTTCAGACAAAATGACCTATAAAAGAGTTTCTTTTACTTTGGTACTTATTTTGATTATAACAACGTATGAATGTAAACAATTATACAATAAAATCACAAGAAACCATACAACAAGCGCAACAATTAGCACAAAGTAATGGTAATCAACAAATAGAAAATGAGCATATTTTTAAAGCCTTATTTACGGTTGATGAAAATGTGTTACCATTTATACTAAAGAAACTCAACATTAATATTAATGTTGTTCAACAAATTTTAGAAAAACAGTTAGAAAGCTTTTCTAAGGTTTCGGGAGGTGATTTAATGCTTTCTCGTGAAGCAAATAAAACACTAAATGAAGCAGCTATCATTGCAAAAAAAATGAATGATGAGTATGTTTCTATAGAACATTTAATTTTAGCTATTTTTAAATCTAAAAGTCAAATCTCTCAAGTTTTAAAAGACCAAGGGGCTACCGAAAAGAGTTTAAAAGCAGCTATTGAAGAATTAAGAAACGGAGAAAGAGTTACTTCTCAAAGTGCAGAAGAAACCTATAACTCCTTAAATAAATTTGCAAACAACTTAAATAAATTAGCACAAGACGGTAAACTAGATCCTGTAATTGGCCGTGACGAAGAGATTCGTCGTTTATTACAGATATTATCGCGTAGAACAAAAAATAACCCCATTTTAGTAGGTGAACCAGGAACTGGTAAAACAGCAATTGCCGAAGGTTTAGCACATCGAATTATTCGTGGTGATGTTCCTGAAAATTTAAAAAATAAAATTATTTATTCTTTAGATATGGGAGCCTTAATTGCAGGTGCAAAATTTAAAGGAGAATTTGAAGAACGCTTAAAATCTGTCGTAAAGGAAGTAACAACATCCGAAGGTGACATTGTTTTATTTATTGATGAAATTCACACTTTAGTTGGTGCTGGTGGCGGACAAGGTGCAATGGATGCTGCTAATATTTTAAAACCTGCTTTGGCTCGTGGTGAATTACGTGCAATTGGTGCCACAACCCTAGATGAATATCAAAAATATTTTGAAAAAGACAAAGCATTAGAGCGTCGTTTTCAGAAAGTTATGGTTGATGAACCAGATACAGAAAGCGCTATTTCTATTTTGCGAGGAATTAAAGACAAATACGAAACACACCATAAAGTACGTATTAAAGATGAAGCTATTATTGGTGCTATAGAATTATCTCAACGTTATATTACCAATCGATTCTTACCAGATAAAGCGATTGATTTAATGGATGAAGCTGCTGCGAAATTACGAATGGAAATAAACTCTAAACCAGAGAATTTAGATGTTTTAGACCGTAAAATAATGCAGTTAGAGATTGAAATAGAAGCTATTAAACGCGAAAATGATGAAGTTAAATTAAAATCATTAAATGCTGATGTTGCTAATTTTAAAGAAGAACGCAACGAAATAAATGCGAAATGGCAATCAGAAAAAGCAGTTGTAGATGCTGTTCAGCAATTAAAAACTGATATTGAAAACTATAAATTAGAAGCTGATAAAGCAGAGCGAAATGGAGATTATGGTAAGGTGGCAGAATTGCGTTATGGTAAAATAAAAGAAGCACAAGTATTGCTTGAAACACAACAAGAAATATTAGAAAGTCAAAGTGAAAATGCTTTAATAAAAGAAGAAGTTACTTATGATGATATTGCTGAAGTTGTAGCAAAGTGGACAGGTGTTCCCGTTACTAAAATGCTACAATCAGAGCGAGAGAAACTATTAAAGTTAGAAGATGAGTTACACAAACGTGTTGTTGGACAAGAAGAGGCTATTGAAGCTGTTGCTGATGCGGTTCGTCGCTCTAGAGCAGGGTTACAAAATCCGAATAAACCAATAGGGAGTTTCTTGTTTTTAGGAACTACCGGTGTTGGTAAAACTGAACTTGCAAAAGCATTGGCTAGTTATTTATTTGACGATGAAAATGCTATGACAAGAATAGATATGAGCGAATATCAAGAGCGTCATTCTGTAAGTCGTTTAGTTGGTGCACCTCCTGGTTATGTTGGTTATGATGAAGGTGGTCAGTTAACTGAAGCTGTTCGTAGAAAGCCATATTCTGTTGTTTTATTAGATGAGATTGAAAAAGCACATCCAGATACTTTTAACGTGTTGTTGCAAGTATTAGATGAAGGAAGGTTAACTGACAATAAAGGTCGTGTAGCAGATTTTAAAAACACCATTATTATAATGACTTCTAATATGGGGAGCCATATTATTCAAGAAAAATTTGATAATTTTAAAGGTGATATTTACACCACAATGGAATTAGCAAAAACAGAAGTTTTAGGTTTACTAAAACAAACTGTTCGGCCTGAATTTATCAACAGAATTGATGATATAACTTTGTTTACACCATTATCTAAAGATAATATTATGCAAATTGTAAAAATTCAATTAAATAATGTTAAAAAAATGATCGCACAACAAAACATCACTTTTGATGCAACAGATGAAGCTATTGCCTATTTAGCTGTTAAAGGATATCAGCCTGAATTTGGAGCAAGACCTGTAAAACGGGTAATTCAAAAGGAAGTATTGAATCAATTATCTAAAGAGATTTTAGCAGGAAATGTAACTACAGATAGCATTATTTTATTAGATGCTTTTGATAATGAGCTAGTTTTCAGAAATCAATCTGATTTAATAGAAAATTAGTAATTAGTTTTTTATAGTTGATGATAAGCGGTGTTTGAAAAAACACCGCTTTTTATTTTTAATTATATTCGCACCATAAATAATTTATCATGAAAAAATATCTTTTAATCCTTACTGTTATTCTTAGCTCATTAACATCTTGTGCACTAGAAGAAACCAGCACAACTTATTACTTAATTCGCCATGCAGAAAAAGATAGAACAGATAAGTCTAACAAGAATCCTGATTTGAATGAGAAAGGAAAAGAACGTGCTAAAAAATGGGCTGCATACTTTAAAGATATCAATTTAAATGCAGTGTATTCTACAAAGTATAATAGAACCATGCAAACTGCAAAACCTACAGCAGATAGCAAGAAACTAGATATTATAAATTACGATCCTAGCAATATGTTTTCTAAAGGTTTTGAAAAAGAAACGACAGGAAAAACAGTTTTAATTGTTGGTCATAGTAACACTACTCCACAGTTTGCAAATAAAATTATAAAATCAGAAGTTTATAAATCTATGGATGATAATGACAACGCAAGTTTATTTATAGTTTCATTCAAAAAATCATTCAGAAACAAAACAACATCTATCAAGAAGATAACGGTTGATTAGTCGGTAAAAAACAAACTAATACTTTATATTTGTTATTACAATATATGAACAACAGCTGATGCAGAAAAAGATTAACATACAAAATAAAAAAGCTCGTTTTGAATACGAGATTATAGATAAATATACTGCCGGAATTCAACTTACAGGTACAGAGATAAAGTCGATACGACTTAGTAAAGCTAGAATAACTGAAAGTTTTTGTGAATTTAATGAGCAAGGAGAACTTTTTATTATCAATATGTATATTGAAGAATATTCTTTTGGTAATCACTTCAATCATAAAACAACGAGTGAGCGTCGTTTGTTATTAAACAAAAACGAGTTAAAAAAATTAGAAAGAGAAGTTGAAGCCAAAGGAAATACGATTGTACCTTTAAAACTTTTTATAAATAATAATGGTTGGGCTAAATTAGATATTGCACTAGCTAGAGGTAAAAAGACGCACGATAAGCGTCAGACAATGAAAGATAGAGATAGTAAAAGAGATTTAGCAAGAATTAAAAAAGATTTTAATTAAATGACTGTTTTTAGTGCTGTATTAAATATCATTGAGTGGAAAAGATTATTGTATTTTTCTTTTGTTATTTTTTTAGCTAAATTCTGTTTTTTATTCGGTTTTGGTTATGAAACGAGGTTATCTTTTTTAGATGTAGGCATATTTACAACATTTTGTATCCTTTTATACTGCTCTAACTACTTATTAACCTACTATTACCATAATTCTAATTTAAAAACAAAAAAGTTATATCAAATAAAAACCATTTCATTAATTCTTGTTTTTATAGCTGTTTCTTTAGGACTCTTTTTTTCTTTTAAAATTAATAATCTATATTTTTCTTTTGTTTTTTTTATAATTTCTTCTACAGTATTCTTCTATTCTAAACATTCTAATGAAAATTCATTTACTCGTTACCTAGTAAAATCTTTTACAATTCCGTTAACTATACTTTTTCTTTTATGGTTAGATGAACCTATTGATCTTACAATGAAACAATGGGGTTTATTTTTTGAACTTCAATTTATCATAGTCGCCTATTTACTATTATCCTTTTTAAGTACGTTAATTGAAGAAATTATAACAGGTATAATAAATATAAATAAAGATAATTTAAAAAAACATAAAACATTACCAATTCTTTTAGGCAGAAAAAGAGCAAAAAAAATAGCGTTATTCATATTGTTTACATCTACTTTTTTGATTTTTTTTCTAGCCTTATATTTTATTAGAATAAAATACTTATTCTTTACAATTATCATATCTAATTGGCTTCCTAAAATTTACTTAATATCTGTCTTAACAAAAGCAGCAACAAACAGTGAACTTGAACTCTTTTTAAAAAAAATGAATTTTTTTCACTTTTTTGGTATTCTAGGTATAGTCGTAATAGCTTATTTATATAAACATGTTATCTAAAAAATTAGCAAACTACAATATAATTTTAGCTTCAAATTCACCAAGAAGACAAGAGTTAATAAAAGATTTAAATGTACCTTTTGTAATAAAAACAAAAGAAATAGATGAAATTTATCCTCTTCATTTAAAGGAACATGAAATTACCGATTTTCTTTCTGATTTAAAATCGAAACCTTTTAAAGATGATATATCTGACAAGGATCTTTTAATAACTTCAGACACTATTGTTTGGTCTAATAACAAAGCACTTGGTAAACCTAAAGATTATGCAGAGGCTTTTAAAATGTTAAAAGAACTATCAAGCAATACACATAAAGTTATTACTTCGATATGCATTACCAATAAAAAATTTAAAAAAATAATAAACGATACCACAACTGTTACCTTTAAGCAATTAACAGATGAAGAAATAGCTTATTATATAAATACTTATAAACCTTTTGATAAGGCTGGAGCATACGGAATTCAAGAATGGATTGGTAAAATAGCAATTACTAAAATTGAAGGAAGTTATTTTAATGTAATGGGATTTCCTGTTCATAAACTTTATAAAGAATTATCAAATTTGTAAGTTTACTTTTTTTTAAAAGATTATTTTTGACACCTACAACACAATATATAGTAATGAAAAAATATACATATACCGAAAAAAAAGATACCCGATCTGGGTTTGGTGATGGTTTAACTGAATTAGGAAAAACAAATCCTAATGTAGTTGCACTATGTGCAGACTTAACAGGATCTTTAAAAATGGGAGACTTTAAAGACAATCATCCAGAGCGTTTCTTTCAAATAGGAATTGCTGAAGCTAACATGATAGGAATTGCTGCTGGTTTAACCATCGGAGGTAAAATTCCCTTTACAGGAACTTTCGCAAACTTCTCTACAGGTCGTGTATACGATCAAATTCGTCAATCTGTAGCGTATTCAGATAAAAACGTAAAAATATGTGCATCACATGCCGGTTTAACTTTGGGTGAAGACGGAGCTACACACCAAATTTTAGAAGATATTGGGTTAATGAAAATGCTTCCTGGTATGACCGTTATTAATACCTGTGACTATAGTCAAACTAAAGCAGCAACCCTTGCTATTGCAGATTATGAAGGACCTGTGTATTTACGTTTTGGAAGACCAAAAGTACCCGTTTTTATGACTGATGAGTCTTTTGAAATAGGAAAAGGTATAAAATTAACTGAAGGAAGTGATGTAACAATCGTTGCTACAGGTCATTTAGTTTGGGAAGCATTACAAGCAGCTGAGCAATTAGAACAAAAAGGTATTTCAGCTGAAGTAATAAATATACACACAATTAAACCCTTAGATGAAGATATTATATTAAAATCTATCTCAAAAACTGGATGTATTGTAACAGCGGAAGAACATAATAAATACGGAGGTTTGGGTGAAAGCGTAGCACGGTGCTTAACGACCAACACTCCTACTCCACAAGAATTCGTAGCCGTAAACGATAGTTTTGGTGAATCAGCAACTCCTGATCAATTAATGGAAAAGTATGGTTTAAATGATAAAGCAATAATAGAAGCTGTAAAAAAGGTTATTTCTAGAAAATAATTTTTTTTTACTTATAATATTAAAGCATCATTTATAAAAAAATGATGCTTTTTCTTTTACCTAACCCAATAATTTTTAAATTAATAAGTTTTAATAGTAAATTAAAAATCAATAAATATGAGAAAAGTAATTCTAATAACATTCCTATTTATAGGAATACAACTAACACATAGTCAAATACAAGGGGGAATAAAAGGAGGAATAAATTACAATTCTGATTCATTTTCAAATGTAAAAGACGATGTTTTTGAAGGAGCAGAAAGTAAGGCGGGCTTTCACGCAGGTATGTGGTTGCGCTTTAACCTTCCGTTAACAGGTCTGTACATAAGACCAGAATTAGTGTATACACAGTTAAGTAACAAAGTAATTTACAAGCAAAATACAGGAAGTATTCAAAATAAAACTACCACCTATGAATTTCAAAAAATTGATATTCCTGTTTTAGTTGGTATGAAATTTTTAAAAGTAGCACATGTTTTTGCGGGGCCATCTTTTCAGTATATTTTAGATTCCGATTTTAACATAGATGATTTAAAGCAAGTAAATTCTGATGGATTCTCTGTAGGATTACAATTAGGTGCTGGTATTGAATTAGGTAAATTAGGTTTTGATGTTCGCTGGGAAAGAGCTTTATCTGATACAGAAGCTAAGTTTGCAGATTCTAATGTAGGAGATGTAAATTTTGATACTCGCGTGAACCAAATAATTTTAGGGCTTTCTTATAGATTTTAATTCTAAAATAAGCATAAAAAACCCGAAGCTTTTAAGCTTCGGGTTTTTTATATAATATACTTAAATATTTTATCTAATATCTCTATTTAAATAATCTGGAACCGTTGGTTTTTTAGGGTCACTAAAATCATTCCTAGGGTCTCCATCTCCATTTGCATCTTCATCTTTCGTTAGTTTCCCATCACCATCATCATCTACATCTAAATAATCAGCTCTTCCGTCTCCATCAGTATCATCGTTCCTTGGGTCACCGTCACCATCAATATCCTCATTTATAGAAGAAATATTATCTTGGTCATCATCAGTACCTTCTACGAAATCCCATAATTCAAAAGTAAACATTAAATTTGAATTAGCAGTAATTCCTGGTCTTGCTACATTTCTATAAGCTAAACCTGAAGGGATAAATAAAATCCCTTTACCTCCTTTATCAAAATTTATCTCTTCTCCATCTTGAGTTACATTATTACCACCTTTAAAATGAACAAAACTGTAAGTCCAACCTCGTATAACTCGATTTAAAGATAGCCATATTGTGTTCTTGTCAAAATCATCGCTTAAATTATTATTGTTTAAAATAGTTTGCCCTCTATATTTAACATATACTGAGTCCATTACTGTCGGAAACCCTTTATCTACATTTGGTTCTCCTATATTTTTCACATAATAATATAATGTATAATTAATATCACTTTCTGTAACCTCTTTAGTTACTAATTTAGCATCATCAAACAAAGAAACCTGATTATCATCGATAACCTTAACTGAGTCTATGTCAATGTTATAATAATTATTTTTTAAAAACTTAACCAATGAATCATTATCAATAACAGCTTGTGCTTCGTGATCAAAATTATCAACAAAAGAGTTGTTATTATCGCTTCCACAAGAATATAAAACTGCAGCAACAGCAACAGTGTAAAATAAGTGTTTAAATTTTATCATTTAATTCTGAAATTTTAACCTGCAATTTACCATTTTTATACCTTTGTAAAAAACAAAAAGATATAATTTAACTTTTTATATGAGAATAGATAAATATTTGTGGTGTATCCGCTTTTTTAAAACACGTAGTATCGCTACAGATACATGTAAAAAAGGACATATTAAAATTAATGGAACTAACTTAAAACCGTCTAAAGAGATATTCGGAAATGAAGAAATAACTATTCGTAAAAATCAAATTAATTATAAAATAAAGGTTTTAGACATACCTTCAAGTCGAGTTGGTGCTAAATTGGTTGATTTATACAGAAAAGATTTAACTCCTAAAGAAGAATTTGAGAAAAATGCTTTGTTAAAATATTCTAAAGATTATTATCGTAAAAAAGGTGCTGGAAGACCTACTAAAAAAGACCGTAGAGATATCGATGATTATAGTGTCGATTCTGAAGAAAATGACATTAATTTGTAATATATTTAGCATTTAAAATAAATAGCATGACAGTATCTGATAATATTATACTAGATAATTTAGAAGTTGAACAAAAAATTCGTCGTATTGCTTTTCAAATTTACGAGAGTAATAGCAACGAAAAAGAAATTATAATTGCTGGAATCGTTGATAACGGCTATTTATTTGCTGAAAAAATATATACAATTTTATCAGAAATTTCACCTTTAAAAATTCAGTTGTGTAAGGTTTTTATTGATAAAAAAAATCCTATTAAGGCAATAACAACTTCTTTAACTAAAGATGAGTATAAAAACAAGTCTTTGGTTTTGGTTGACGATGTTTTAAACTCAGGTACCACATTAATATATGCTGTAAAACATTTTTTAGAGGTTCCTTTAAAGCGCTTTAAAACAGCTGTGCTGGTAAATAGAAATCATAAAAAATATCCTGTAAAAGCAGATTTTAAAGGTATTTCACTCTCTACCTCTATTAAAGAGCATGTAGTGGTTGAATTTAATAAAAACAAAACGCTTGTTTATTTAACGTAATAAAGCATTTAATTCTGTAACAATCATATCCGTTTTTTTATCATCTACGGTTACTTTGTAATTTGATTGATTATAAAAATAACTTCTTTCAAATAAGTGTTTCGCTACAAATTCTGCTAACTCATCGTTTTTTAGTCTAGCAACTAAAGGTCTTTGACTTTTCTCCGTTGTTAACCTTGTTGCAATTGTAGTGATACTTGCTTTTAAATAAACAGCAACAGTATTTATAGACTCTTTTATAACATCCATATTACCTGCATAACAAGGTGTACCACCACCTACTGCTATAATAACATCACTTTTCAACATTAAAATCTCTTTTAAATATAGGTGCTCTTGTTTTCTGAAGTAGATTTCACCTTTTGTACTAAAGATTTCTGATACTGATAACTTCTCTTTTTCTTCTATATAATTATCCAAATCAATAAAAGAAAAGTTCTTTTTTTCTGCCAATAATCTACCAATTGTAGATTTACCACTCGTCATATACCCTACTAATACTATTTTCATAAACTAATAATTAAGCTGTTACAAATATCCGTAAAAAATATCATAAAAAAGTTTTTTAGATTTAAAGAACAGTTGTATATTTGCAACCGCTTTCGGAAGGAAGCAATGACCTGGTAGCTCAGTTGGTAGAGCATCTCCCTTTTAAGGAGAGGGTCCTGGGTTCGAGCCCCAGCCCGGTCACAAAAAAGTTAAGCATCTGCTTAACTTTTTTAGTTTACGCACGTATGGCGGAATTGGTAGACGCGCAGGCTTGAGGGGCTTGTGTCCGTAAGGATGTGCGGGTTCGACTCCCGCTATGTGCACACTCAAAACTATAAATATTTTAAAATATTTATAGTTTTTCTTTTTATATGAAGTTTGTGGTATTCATTTCACAATTAATTAACTAGTTTTCATATCAATAATTCTTATTATTGCATCATGCAAAAAATATACTTATTTCTTTCAGTACTAATACTTGTATCAAGCATTAGTTACTCTCAAAGTCAAAAATTAAAAGGTCAAGTTATTGACGCTGATACTCAAAAACCATTAAGTGCTGCACATATTTTAAATTTAAACGCTGTTACTGGTACAATTACAAACGAAAAAGGAATTTTCGAATTAACATCAAAAGCAAACGATACTGTTTTAGTTTCGTTCATTGGGTTTTCTTCTATAAAATTAAAAGTAACAAATGATCTTTTAAAAGGAAATGAAGTTGTCATTTCATTAAGAGAGAAACCTGAAGAAGTTAAAGAAGTTGTAATTAAATCGACAGAACTTATAGGTGTTTTAGAAGTTGATGTTAAACAAGTTCCAAAAGATCGTTTTACCAGAATTCATATTAACGGATTACCACAAACTTATGAAATTGGTAAGCCGCAAAAAATATCATCTCCGATAGCTAAATTATTAAATCCTGTTGACTTGGTTTACAATCTTTTCGGAAAAAAACCAAAGCAACTTAAAAAGCTTAAGAAGTTAAAAAAAGAAGACGATTTACGTAAAATGCTTGCCGGTAAGTTTGATAGAGAAGTAATGATGGAATATCTAGAAATGGATAGACAGGAATTAAACAAGTTACTTACAGATTGTAATTATTCTGAATATTTCATAAAAAAAGCAAGTGATCTTCAAATGATTGAAGCTGTGCTAAATTGTTACGAAAATTACAAGACACAAAAGAAAGGTAAAATAGAAATAAACAGAATACCTGAAAATAGAAATTAAATAAAAAAAGCAGCAAGAAATTGCTGCTTTTTTTATGCTTTTATTTCATTCTAAATAAGTAAATTTACAGCTTTAACAACATACACAAATACGACAATACAATGATTCATTTCTTTGGAAACGTTAACAGTAAAATATTTGCTGTTCAAACAACAAAAGAATTATCTACCGAAACTATTTCAAAACTTACCTGGTTATTTGGCAACCAACCTAAAATAAATACGACGTCTCTCGACGTCTTTTTTGTTGGTCCACGTGCCGCTATGATTACACCTTGGAGTACCAATGCTGTAGAAATAACACAAAATATGGGTATTTCTGATATTATCAGAATAGAAGAATTTGAAGTGGTTTCAGAAGGTTTTTCTGATTTCGACCCAATGATTTCTCAAAAATATAACGGTTTAAATCAAGATATTTTTACGATTGATATTCAACCTGAACCTATTTTAAATATAGAGGACATTGCTGCTTATAATCAACAAGAAGGTTTAGCTTTAAGTTCTGAAGAGATTGAATATTTAGAAAATTTAGCTACTAAAATAGGGCGAAAATTAACAGATTCTGAAGTTTTTGGTTTTAGCCAAGTAAACTCAGAGCACTGTCGTCATAAAATATTTAACGGAACTTTTGTTATAGATGGCGAAGAGATGCCTACTTCCCTATTCAAATTAATAAAAGAAACATCTAAACAATTTCCTAACGATATTGTTTCGGCATATAAAGATAATGTTGCTTTTGTAAAAGGACCGCGTGTAGAGCAATTTGCTCCGAAAACAGCAGACAAACCAGATTTTTACGAAAAAAAAGAATTTGATTCTGTAATTTCAATAAAAGCAGAAACTCATAATTTCCCAACAACAGTTGAGCCTTTTAATGGTGCTGCAACAGGTTCTGGAGGAGAAATTAGAGATAGACTTGCTGGCGGAAAAGGTTCTTTACCTTTAGCGGGTACGGCAGTTTATATGACTTCTTATTCTAGACTGGAAGAAAACAGATATTGGGAAAATAAATTTAAAGCTAGAGATTGGTTGTACCAAACTCCGATGGATATTTTAATAAAAGCATCTAATGGAGCATCTGATTTTGGAAACAAGTTCGGACAACCATTAATTACGGGTTCTGTTTTAACTTTCGAGCATGAAGAAAATGCTGCTTCTAGCGATGCAAAACCTAGAAAATTAGGTTTTGATAAAGTGATTATGCAAGCTGGTGGAATTGGCTACGGAAAAGCAGATCAGGCATTAAAAGATACGCCACAAGAAGGCGATAAAATTGTAATTCTTGGTGGTGAAAATTATCGAATTGGTATGGGAGGCGCTGCGGTTTCATCTGCAGATACAGGAGAATTTGCTAGTGGAATCGAATTAAACGCAGTACAGCGTTCTAATCCAGAAATGCAAAAACGTGCAGCAAATGCTGTTCGTGGAATGGTAGAAAGTGAAGAGAATTTTATTGTTTCTATTCATGATCATGGTGCTGGTGGACATTTAAATTGTTTATCAGAATTAGTAGAAGATACAGGTGGTAAAATCAATCTAGATAAATTACCTGTTGGAGATCCTACTTTATCAGCAAAAGAAATTATAGGAAACGAATCTCAAGAACGTATGGGATTAGTAATTGCCGAAAAACATATAGATACTTTACAGAAAATTGCAGAGCGTGAGCGTTCTCCAATATATACTGTTGGAGAAGTTACAGGAAACGATCGTTTTACTTTTGAGTCTGAAACTACTGGTGAAAAACCAATGGATTTAGCTTTAGAAGATATGTTTGGTTCTTCTCCTAAAACTGTTTTGACCGATAAAACAATTGTAAGAAATTACAAGAACTCAAGATATAAAACTAAAAATTTACAAATCTATTTAGAACAAGTTTTACAGCTTGAGGCTGTAGCTTGTAAAGATTGGTTAACCAACAAAGTAGATCGTTGTGTTGGTGGTAAAGTTGCCAAACAACAATGTGTTGGTCCGTTACAAATTCCGTTAAATAATGTAGGTGTTATGGCACTAGATTATAAGGGGAAAGAAGGCGTTGCTACTTCTATTGGCCACTCGCCTATTTCTGGTTTAATTCACCCAGAAGCAGGAAGTAGAAACTCTATTACCGAATCTTTAACCAACCTTATTTGGGCACCTTTAAAAGATAATTTAGCTTCGGTTTCTTTATCAGCAAATTGGATGTGGCCTTGTAAAAATGAAGGTGAAGATGCTCGTTTATACAAAGCCGTTAAAGCTATTTCAGAGTTTTCTATTGATTTAGGAATCAATGTTCCGACAGGGAAAGATTCTTTATCAATGAAACAGAAGTATAAAGACGGAGAAGTAATTTCTCCAGGAACTGTTATTATTTCTGCTGCCGGTAACTGTAGTGAAATAACTAAAGTTGTTGAGCCTCTTTTAAAAGTTGATGGCGGAAATATTTATTATATCAATATTTCTCAAGATGAATTTAAATTAGGAGGAAGTTCTTTTAACCAAGTTTTAAACACCATTGGTAATGAAGCTCCGGATGTAAAAAATTCAGCTTTTGTAAAAAACACTTTTAATACGATTCAAGATTTAATTAAAGCTGATAAAATTTCTGCAGGGCACGATGTTGCTTCTGGTGGATTGATTACAACTTTATTAGAAATGTGTTTTGCTGATGTTAATTTGGGTGCCGATTTTAATATTTTTGCTTTAAATGAAGAAGATTCTATTAAAGTATTATTCTCTGAAAATAGCGGAATTGTTTTTCAAGCTGATGCTTCAGTAGAATCTATTTTATCAGAAAATAATATTGAATTCTTTACTATTGGAACGGCAAATAATTCAGGAAAAGTAACGATTAAAAACAACGAAGACAGCTTCTCTTTTGATGTTACTGAAATGAGAGATGTTTGGTATAAAACATCTTATTTATTAGATAAAAGGCAAACGGCTAATGGTTTAGCGAAAAACCGTTTTGACAACTACAAAAAGCAACCTTTACAATACACCTTCCCTACTCACTTTACAGGTAAATTGGCAGACGTTATTGCGAGTAAAACGAAGCAATCTTCTCGTCCAAAAGCGGCAATTATTCGTGAAAAAGGATCTAATTCTGAGCGAGAAATGGCAAATGCTATGTATTTAGCTGGTTTTGATGTAAAAGATGTACATATGACCGATTTAATTTCGGGGCGTGAAACGTTAGAAGATATTCAGTTTATTGGAGCTGTTGGTGGTTTTTCTAATTCTGATGTTTTAGGTTCTGCTAAAGGTTGGGCTGGTGCTTTTAAATACAACGAAAAAGCAAAAACTGCTTTAAAGAATTTCTTTAAACGTGAAGATACTTTATCTGTAGGGATATGTAACGGAGCTCAATTATGGATGGAGTTAGATCTAATAAATCCAGATCATAAAGTACATGGTAAATTAGTACATAACGATTCTAAAAAGCACGAAAGTTCTTTTACATCTGTTAAAATTCAAGAAAACAATTCAGTGATGTTATCATCTTTAGCAGGAACTGAATTAGGAGTTTGGATTTCTCATGGTGAAGGAAAATTTAACTTACCTGAAGCAGAAGAGAATTATAATATTGTAGCTAAATATGGATATGAAGGCTACCCTAATAATCCTAATGGATCTGATTTTAATACAGCAATGTTATCTGATAAATCAGGAAGACATTTAGTAACAATGCCTCATATTGAACGTTCTACTTTTCAGTGGAACTGGGCTAATTATCCAGAAAACAGAGAAGATGAAGTCTCACCTTGGTTAGAAGCTTTTGTGAATGCACGAAAATGGATTGTAAGTTCTAAATAATTATTTTTTTAAAAATAAAACAACTAAAAGGTGTTTACTTAAATGTAAGCACCTTTTTTTATATATTTATCAAAAAAAGCATGGAGTATTTATTTTTTGATAAAAAGGATAAAAGAGGATTAGTGAATAATATGTTTAGTATTTCTTTTGCAACACCATCATTTAAATCTATAATTATACCTACAGGTTTTCCTGCTCTTGCTTATATTTCGGGAGAGAAACAAACAATTACGCATAACGGTAAACATACTGATATAGATAAAACAGTTATAGTGGGGCAATATGATTCTATATACAATTTTTCAGTAAGTTTAAAAGGATACAATATTGGTATTAACCTTCATCCAACAGCTTTGTATAAAATACTAGGCACAGACGTATCTTTACTTACTAATAAACACACTCAATTACAAGATTTAAATAAAAAACTGTGTGATCAACTTGATCCTTTATTTATAAAAAACAATATTGAAAAACTAAGTAATGATTTTATAAAAATTATTGATAATTTAGATTTGTATATTGATAAAGCAGTTAAAAAAATAGATGTAGCTATTACATATATATTAGAAAAAGAAGGAATGTTACAAGTGGTAGATTTGTTAAAAATAATTTCACTTTCACAAAAATCTCTAGAAACAAAATTCAAAAAAATTATAGGTCTCACTCCTGGAAAATACATAAGATTAACACGTTTTATAAAATTGATGCGGGAGTATGAAAGTAAAAATATTGATATAAATGACCTTATTTATATGTATAATTATTATGATCATTCACACTTTACTAAAGATTTTAAATTATTCATGTCAGAATCGCCTAAAGAGTATTTTAAAAAAGAATACCCATTAATAAAAGCATATTCAAAATACTTATAAATGCGATTATTTACAATATATACTATAAATTTATCATTAAATTTATGCTATACACACAAGCTTTATATATTTTGGGGGAAATATATAAGGCTAGAAAAAAGGGCTAAATTAATTTAGCCCTTTTTTTGTTGATTATTTACAAAAACAAACCCTTTGTAACAAATGTTACAAAGGGTTTGTTTTATAAATTGTATATTCATAATATTATTAATAATAATTTTGAAGGGTTAGATTAATAAGTTTAGATAAAAGTTAGAAGACATATTAAAAACATGTCTTCTTCTTTTTTTAGATTTTAAATTATCTGCTATAATTTACTAGTACTATAAGCCTTTTTTTACTAACAACTTCTTTTTTTATTACGGTAGCTGTATCTATATTAACAGAATCAATAGTTACTTCTGATTCCTCATATCTTATCTAAATTTTTATACCTATTAATGAAATTTTTAAAAGAAGTTATAATTTACAATTATAATGTTATTCGAATTTTAAATATTTAATTAAATCAATTTTAGTTGCCTTGTATGCTTTAAAACCAACCACAGAGAATACTAATATAATTAAAATAATTGGTGTTAAAATATATGGCAGTATTGGCATATCTATTCTATATGCAAAATTTTGCAACCAATTTTGTATAAAATAATACGCGATAGGAATTAATATTACAGAAGAAATTAGTACAATTTTTAAGAAATTTTTTAGCAACTGAAACATTATTTCTTTTACAGATGCACCTAATGTTTTTCGAATAGCAACTTCTTTTAATCTTTGTTGAATTGTTAATGTTGCCAAAGCAAATAAACCTAGTAAAGAAATTAAAATAACTAAAATAGAAAGCACTAAAAACATTTTTTGCTGCTTTTTGTATTTATCATAGGTTTTAGCAAATTTCTTATCTAAAAACTCATACGAAAACGGGTATTTGGCATCTACATTCATCTTCCAAAATTTTTCAATTTCTGTTATTGTTTTATCTATATTATTTGCTTTTATTTTAAATTGAATTGCAGGAATCCATCTATGTGTAAAATCAAATCGATCCCAAAGAACAAAAAACATTGGCGCAATTTCTTTATCAAAACCATCAAAGTGATAATCTTTTACCATACCAATTACTTCAAAATTATTAGTAGAATCATCATCACTTAACCAGCCTAAAGTTAATTTTTCTCCTAAAGGCTTATTGTAAATACCTAACTCTTTTGCAGCTGTTTCGTTTATAATAATTTTGTTAATACTGTCAGATGTAATTTCTTTAGAAAAACCTCTACCTTCTACTAATTTAATTTTTGCAAAGTCTAAATAATTGTAAGCCACTAAATTTGATGCTGAATTATAACTTTTATCATTTATAGGATGCCTTAATGAAGTACCGCTTACCCATCCATCTCCAGGCACAAACATACTTGTTGTAACATCTATAATATTTTCATTTTTTGATAAAACTTCTTGGGTTAGTTTATACTTTTTATACTTATCTGGCATACTATAAACATTTACAGATAAGACTTGTTCTTTATCAAAACCAAGATCTTTTTGCATCATATAATTAATTTGACCTCCAACAATTAGCATACTAATAATAAAAAAACCTGATATTAAAAACTGAAGACCAAGCATTATATTTCTTGCTAAATTCCCTTTTTTGCTTTTTGAAATACTTCCTTTTAAAACTTCGATTGCCTTAAAATTCGATAAATAGATTGCAGGAATACTTCCAACAAAAAATGAAATTAAAAGAGCAGTTACAAATAATGTTATTAAGGAGTTTGTATGTAAAATTGAAATCTCTTTTTCTACAAATTCATTAAAAAATGGCAATGCTAATTCAACAATTATTAAAGCACAAATAAACGAGATCAAGCCTTGAAAAACAATTTCAAATACATATTGAAATAATAATTGTTTTTTTAATAAACCCAATGTTTTCTTCACTCCAACTTCTTTTGATCTTTGACTTCCAGAAGCGATAGATAAATTGATAAAGTTTACACAAGAGATTACAATTAACAAAATAGACAGTCCCAATAATACCATTAATAATTGGTAATTTCCTGTTCCGCTAGGGCCAGCTCTTTTTGCAGTATTGTGCAAATACAAGGTATCTAATTTATCTAAAAGTACTGTTGGAAAACCATAACGCTTCTCAAATTCTGCTATGGTAAGTCCATCTTCTTCTATATCTTCTTTATAAGCTTTATCAATTATAATGGCATCCATTTTTTGTTTTAAAGCCACTAAATCTGTTCCTTCTGTTATTCTACAGAACATTTCGTTGTTATGATTACCCCAATGCACCTCAAAATCTTCACTAAATTGCATTAACAAATCTGGTTCTTGGTGTGAGTTTTTAGGAATATTATAAACACAAGCAACTATGTAATTATCTCCATCTATTTTAACAGTGTTTCCAACAGCTTTTTCTCCTTTAAAAATGCGTTCTGCATATGCTGCTGAAATGGCAATATTATTTCTTGTTTCCGCAAATTTTTGAGTTGAACCTTCTAAAATTTCAAAAGGAAAAAAATTAAAAAACTGAGGTTCAGTAGAGATCGTTTTGTCGTTAAACTCAAAGCCATCTTTGTATTGTACAACTTTACTTCTATAAAAAGGATTTACCATTAAAGCCTCAGTTACTTCTGGCAAGTCTTTTGGATAGGTTAAATACATTCCTGCATTTGCCGTAAACCAAACTTCACCAGATGTTGGGCGATTAAGGTTTACCCTGTAAACTTCATCTTTATTAGGATTCCATTGATTATAACTCTTTTCTTCATTTAAATACAATAAAACGATTAGCAAACCAGCCAAACCAAGTGTTAATCCACTTATATTAATAAGTGTGTTTAACCCGTTTTTTTGCTGATTTCTAAAAAATATTTTAAACCAAATTTGTAACATAAATTTTATTTTTAAAATTAGTTGATTAAAACATCTACTTTATGAATATTGTCGTTTTGAGAAATAACCTCTCCATCCTTTAAAGTAATTATTCTTGATGAAAACTGTGCATCATAAGATGAGTGTGTAACCATAACAATTGTAGCTCCTGAAGTATGCAATTCAGTTAATAATTCCATTACATCATTACCGCTTTTACTATCTAAATTACCTGTTGGTTCATCGGCTAAAATTAATTTAGGGTTCGTAACTAAAGCTCTAGCTACCGCTACTCTTTGTTGCTGACCACCAGATAATTGTAAAGGAAAATGTTTTACTCTATGAGCAATACCAATTCGTTCTAAAATTTCTGTAACTCTAACTTTTCTTTCTGATGCTTTTACCTTATTATAAATTAAAGGAAGTTCTACATTTTCATATACCGTTAACTCATCAATTAGATTAAAATTCTGAAAAACAAAACCAATATTAGATTTTCTTAAACCAGCACGTTCTTTTTCATTAAACTTTGCCACTTCTGTTTCATCAAATAAGTAGCTCCCTTCATTTGAAGCATCTAACAAACCAATAATGTTTAATAAAGTTGATTTACCACAACCCGATGCTCCCATAATTGAAACAAATTCTCCTTTTTTAACTTCTAAACTCAACTTGTTTAAAGCTGTTGTTTCTACTTCTTCTGTTCTATATGCCTTTACTAAATCTGTTATTTTTATCATTATAATATGTCTTTAAATTTATTACTTAATAGTTCTCGACTGCGCTCGAAATGACATTAACTTTATTACTTTGCAACTTTTAAACTCTAATCTATATTTACCTCTTCCATTTTCTGAAAATCATCATAGCTAGAAGTAATTACTTTATCTCCCTCCTTTAAACCTTCTATAACCTCGTAATAAAAAGGATTTTCTCTACCAATTTTAATGTTTCTTTTTACTGCTTTATTATCCGAGTCTAAAACAAAAACCCATTTACCGTTAGTACTTTGATAAAACAATCCTTTAGGTATTAATATAGCTTTTGTTCTACTTGATAAAAATACTTTACTTTTTAAAGACATACCTCTTTTTATGTTATTTGATAAAGTATCTTTTTCAAATAATAATTCTACTTTAAATTGTCCGCCTTTAACTTCAGGATAAATTTTTGATATGGCTATTTTATAGTTTTCAGTATTTACAGAAACACTTCCTTTAATTCCTTTTTTAAGTTTAGAAATATAGTATTCATCTACATTTGCTACTAATTTATAACCATCTAAAACATCCATTTTCCCGATTGGCTGTCCTTGATTATAATTTTCTCCTAATATTGGATTAAAAGAAGATAACAAACCATCTACAGGCGCTTTTACAGTAAAGTTTTCTTTATTTTTTCGTAACAACTCTAAGCTTTTCTCCATATTATTTAATGATGAATTTATACTTAATAATTGTAAATATCTGCTCCTTTTTTCTTCTGAAACACTTTTTTTAATTACGCCATTTCTCTCTTTTTGATATGAGTGTTCTTGAGCCGATTTTTCATAATCATTTTTTGCTATAACTCCTTTCTCAAATAATTTCTTATCTAAATCGTATTGGCGTTTTGCATTTCTAAAATCATTATTAATACTCAATAATTGCTGATCTAAACTCAATTGCTGATTTTTAATACTTACACGTAAATTTCTTAAATTATTAATTTGCTCGATCATTGCAGTTTCTTGCGTTAAATAATTTAACTCAGCATTCGGATTGTAGACTTTTAATAAAGGCGTTCCTTTTTTAATCATTTGTCCACTTTCTACAAAAACTTCAGAAACAGAGCCACCCTGAATAACATTTACTAAAACAGAAGTTTTTGGCTCAACTGTACTATTAAATAAAATTACATCTTCAAAATCTCCTCGAGTAACTTCTCTAATACTTAAATTATCTTTATTAATGTTAACTTGTTTTTTACGTGTTAAATTCATTAAAATAACACTCATTAATAAGACGATTGGAATTCCCCATAATAGCATCTTTTTAGTTGTTTTATTTTTAGTTTGTAGCTGCTTATCCATTATAATTTGTCTTCGTTTGGCATAGTTAAGTCCATAAATATGCCATTAGAGAACACATGATTAAAACACTAATAATTAAGTATTTGTGTTTTTTATTAGTTTTATATGTGTTCAAAAACGAACATTTTTTTGTTCATATTCAAACAATTGACTAACTATGTAATATGAGAAAAAAAGAAGCAACCATATTGATAGTAGATGATGATGATGACATTTTATTTTCTGCCAGAATAAGTTTAAAGAAATATTTTACCGAAATTATAATAGCTAATAATCCGAAGAAAATAAGTAATCATTTAACTTCTTCAACCCATATAGATGTTGTTTTGTTAGACATGAATTACCGTATTGGTTATGAAGATGGTAAAGAAGGTTTGTATTGGCTAAAGCATATTAAAGAAGTTAGCCCGGAAACTACCGTGCTTTTAATGACAGCTTTTGGTAGTGTTAATTTAGCTGTTGATGCTATTAAAAAAGGAGCTACTGATTTTATATTAAAACCTTGGAACACCGAGAAGTTATACGGAATTGTAAATTCAGGAATAGAATTATCGCGTTCTAAACGAAAAACAACACAGTTAGAAACAGTTCAGAAATTAAACGATAAAGATTTTCATCAACAAACAGAACATATTATTGGTACTTCGCTAGCAATGAAATCGGCTGTTGGCTTGGCGCAAAAAGTAGCGCCTACAGATGCTACTATTTTAATTTTAGGTGAAAACGGAACAGGTAAATACGTGTTTGCAAAAGAAATACATTTAAAATCCGAAAGAAAAAACCATCCTTTTATTCATGTCGATTTAGGTTCTTTAAATGAAAATTTATTTGAAAGTGAGTTATTTGGTTATGCTAAAGGAGCTTTTACAGATGCTCATAAAGATACTATTGGTAGATTTGAATTAGCAAAAGGCGGTACTATTTTTTTAGATGAAATAGGTAACCTCCCACTCCATTTACAATCTAAATTATTAACTGTTGTTCAGAACAGAAAAATAACACGTTTAGGTGAAGGTAAAGAACGCCCTATTGATGTACGCATTATTTGTGCTACAAATGCTAATGTTCATAAAATGGTAGAAGAGCAATTGTTTCGTCAGGATTTGTTGTTTAGAATAAATACCATCGAATTAAACTTGCCGCCGCTTCGAGATCGTGTTGGTGATGTTGAGTTACTTGCGAATCATTTTTTGAAGAAACTAAACCAAAAATACCGAAAAAAAATAATAGGCTTTACTTCACAAGCTATCTCTGGTTTAAAAAAATATCATTGGCCTGGAAATATTAGAGAAATAGAACATATTGTAGAACGTGCAGTAATTATAACAGATAACACTGAAATTCAATTAGAAGATTTACATTTTTCAACTAAAAAACTAGAAGCTACATTGGCTAATAGTTTAAACTTAGAAGAAACTGAAAAGTTGTTAATAGAACAAGCTTTACAAAAGCATCAAGGTAATATTTCTCGTGCCGCAAAAGATTTAGGTTTAACCCGTGCTGCACTATATAGACGCTTAGAAAAACATCAATTATAAAATGGGAAAACCTCAATTTATTCATATTCTCTTTAGAGTTTTACTATTAATAGTAAACGGAATTCTAATTTTTTTCACCTATTTAAACGGATACTCAATTAACACTATAGGGTTTTCTTTTTTGTTTATTTTTCAACTATTTTTATTTTTTGATTATTTAAAAAAACTGTTTTCTGATATCGAAAAATCGATAGACTGTTTATTACATGATGATTATTCAAATACTTTTTCAACTAAAAAAAGAGAGAATCCGTTACACAACAAAACTGCTTTATTATTAGAAAAAAACCGAAAGAAAAGTCTTTTAAAAACTTCAGAAGCGTTAATTCTTACCAATATTATAGAAAGTTTAAGTACAGGTGTTCTTATTTTAAGAAAAGACACGAATCTACAAATTGAAGTATTTCAAATTAATAAAGCGTTTACCAAATTTTTAAAAATACCTAAGTTTTATAATTGGAGTTTACTGAAAGGTAAACTAGGTAACCTTGTTAACTTTATATCTAAATGGGAAGAAGTTAAACATACTATTAGTATTGATGTAAACGATATAAAAGAAAGTTTTTTCTTAAAAACCTCGGTTACACAAACCAATCAATATGAGTATTTAATTATTTCATTAGAAACGATTCAGCAATTAATTGATAAAAAAGAAAAAGAAGCTTGGTATAAATTAATGAATGTAATGTCTCACGAAATAATTAATACCATTACTCCTATTAGTAGTTTAGCTGAAAATTTAGATTCTCTTTTACAAGAAGATCAAACCGATGAAGAAACAATGCAAGAGTTATCGAAAGGATTGCAAATAATTAAACGTCGTTCATACCATTTAACTTCTTTTGTAGATACTTACAGAAAGTTGGCAGAATTACCTTTGCCGCAAAAAGTAAATGTAGATCTTACTAAAATTATTGAAAATACTTTAGCACTTTTTCAACAAGAATTTTTATCTAAAAAAATACATATAGAATTCGATGTTTATAAAAAGATAATTATTAATGCTGATAAGCAACAAATAGAACAAGTACTTATAAATTTACTATCTAATTGTTTGTATGCTTTAGTGGCTATTGAAAATCCAAAAATCACAATTAAATTGCATCAAGAGAGTAACCGAATAAACTTATCTGTTATAGATAACGGTATTGGTATTTCTAATGATATTAAAGACAACATCTTTATTCCATATTTTACAACCCGAAAAGACGGTTCTGGAATTGGCTTAACTTTAAGTAAAAGTATTATGGAAGCTCACAACGGAACAATTCGGTTTGTATCACATACAAATGAGACTTGTTTTAAGTTAACTTTTAGAAATATCATGTAATTTACAATTGTAAATTAGTTATTTATTGACATTCAAGTTTAAATAATCCAACAAGTATTTATAAATATACTAGCATATATTAAACCTATTTACAATTGTAATTATAAACGAAAGCCATTATCACACTATTTTAGGTATATATATCTTAAATGAAGTAGTTTATCTGTTAATTAATGTATAGTATTTGTATATATAGCATAACTCTTTATTAAACCTCTTAAAAAATACGTAATTATGGATTTTCAAGAGCTATAACTCTATTTATTAGTTAGTAAATATCCATCTTTTACATTAACAAACACGTATTTACATATGTAAACAACCACTTAATCAAAGTTGTATATTTACAAGTGTATTTAGTATGTTACTTTAGTAACAATGGCCTAATTCACGGAAACTATTGAAAACCTCTATAACCAAACCATAAATAACTGTATTTTAGTTATTTACTACTGTTTACCTAGAGTTTTAATAAAGCGTAAATAACGTTGTTAAGTTGTTTTATTAAATTTTCACCTTAATTTACAATTGTGTATCTTTACAGTTCATATATGTAATTTACAATTGTAACCTATCTATGGATTTACTTACTCGTTTAAAAGAAATAATTGCTCACTATAATTTAACATCGTCAACTTTTGCTGATACTATAGAAGTACCACGCTCTAGCATATCGCACCTATTGTCGGGTAGAAATAAACCTAGTTTAGATTTTGTTATGAAAGTGGTTGATAAATTCCCAGAAGTTGATTTGTATTGGTTATTATATAATGAAGGGTATTTTCCTAAAAAAGAAAAAGAAATCGCTATTGAAAAATCAACAGTTAATATTAAAGACGAAAAAGAAGCACCTTCTCTATTTTCTAAAAATACGATATCCGAAGAAGAACCTGTAATTAATTCAAATACGCAATTCTCAGGAAGTACTAAAAAACTACGAAAAGTAGTTCTTTTATATACTGACGGAAGTTTTGAAGAGTTTAACCAATAAAAAAAAGCAGCAATTTTAAATTGCTGCTTTTTTTTATATTTTTATAATCTATGTTACTATGTTAACATTCCTCCATCTACAGATAAAGTTTGTCCTGTAATATAAGAACTCATATCAGAAGCTAAAAACACGCAAGCATTTGCAATATCTTTTGGTCATCCTCCTCTTAAAGGAAATAATTACTTATAATTATTTAATATCTTCTACTTTTTCCCTATAAAATATAAGCACCATGATTTACTGTATCTAATCTACTATCAGTAAAAATAAAGCCCTGCTTATATTTTTTTATAAAAATGATAGCTAAATTTTCAAAGTCTATTTCTATAGGTTTTTATATAATCAAAAATATTTTCCTACAAAATAAAAAATGCTATTGTTCAAAGACTAATAGCAAACATAAAAGAAGAACAAGAAGCTCCTTCTCTATTTTCTATAAATACTATATTCGAAGAGGAACCTATAAATAATACAAATACGCAATTTTAGGAAATTCTAAAAAGAGAATAAATTTCTTCAATGAAATTAAAAATATTTTAGTTCTATATGATGCTGGAACCTTTGAAGATTACAAAAAAATGAGGCCTTATATATTTTTACTCTAAAGACTTAACTAATATAATGTAGCAATAATTACGTTGATATTTTTTATATTTAATTATATAACCATTAATAATTATGTTCTGAATTCTCTTCCTAAAATTTACCTTAAATGAGTTTAGTAATTTCGCTGTAATGAATGTTCTTTTTATAAGCACAAATCCCTAAAATAAAAATCCTATATCAATTTAAATTGATATAGGATTTTTTGAATTTATTATATTCTAAAAATTTATTTCCCAAAACCTCCACTTCCTGCGTCACAAGGATAAAAAACTTTACTTATCTGTTTCACACAACCTCCATCATTACTAATAGTAGCGGTTAAAGTAAATGGATCTAAACTTGCAGCAGCTACATGAACTTGAGAAGCTCCTGATTGAGATGTAACTGTTCCATAATCTACTGACCAAGTAACATCATCATTATCACCTGCATAGTTTAAATGATATCTCCCATATGGATGAGAAGCTGGAAAACAAGCATCAATATCTTCTATAATTGTTCCAGAGATTCCTGCACATGGATTGGGACAATCTCTTTCTGATAAAGTAAGTATATCCCCACAATGAATACCAGTAGGGTCGCTATGTTCATAAACATCTACTTCAAGCTCACCTCCTGTAAAATTATCTACATCAAAACTAACTTCTACAGTTTGATTTGTACTAATGCCATCAATACTCATACTACCAGATTTTACTGTCCATTTAAATATAGGATTAGAAAACCCAGAAATAGGATATGAATAAGTTATTTTGTTACCAGAAGTAGATACTTTTAAAATATTATCACAAGCAGCTCTAGCACTTTTAACTAAATCTTTTTTTGTAGAGATTTCAGTTAACGTTTCATCTTGTAATAGATTTTCATTTTCAGAACATCCAATAAATATTATTGCAAATGTCATTGTAATAGCAATTGCAATTGGCTTAATTAAATTTTTCATAGAATTTTATTTTTTTTTAAATTAGTACCTCAATATACATTAAAATTCTATTTTAGAAAAAATTATGTTAACATCCCTCCATCTACAGATAAAGTTTGCCCTGTAATATAAGAACTCATATCAGAAGCTAAAAACACACAAGCATTTGCAATGTCTTTTGGTGATCCACCTCTTTTTAAAGGAATTTCATTACGCCATCCTTCAACTACTTTTTCATCTAATTTTGCAGTCATTTCAGTTTCAATAAATCCAGGAGCAACTACGTTACTTCTAATATTTCTTGAACCTAACTCTAATGCTACAGATTTAGAGAATCCTAAAATTCCAGCTTTTGATGCTGCATAATTCGCCTGACCTGCATTACCTTTTAATCCAACTACAGAACTCATGTTTATAATAGAACCTGCACGTTGTTTCATCATCGGACGAATTACTGCTTTTGTTAAATTAAAAACCGATTTTAAATTTACTTCAATTACTTTATCAAAATCTGTTTCTGAAATACGCATTAACAAATTATCTTTCGTAATACCAGCGTTATTTACTAATACATCAATCGTTTTAAATTCTTCTAAAACGTTTTTTGCTAATTCTTGCGCCGCATCAAAATCTGCTGCATTTGATTGGTATCCTTTTGCTTTTACACCTAAATCTGTTAATTCATTTTCTAAAGCAGTTGCTGCTTCAACAGATGAACTATAAGTAAATGCAATGTTACACCCTTGATTTGCAAATTCTAAAGCAATTCCTCTTCCGATTCCTCTTGTTGCTCCAGTAATTATTGCTGTTTTATTTTCTAAAAGTTTCATTTATTAGTTGTTTTTAATAAGTCAAATATAAAAAGAAAAATCCTGCTAAAGAATACTCTTTAACAGGATTTTTAAGAAATATAATCTAAACCTTTAACAGCTTATTATCGATAAATTATTTAGATAACACTTTTGCTACCATTTCACCAATTTTAGCTGGAGATTCAACAACGTGAACTCCGTTTTCTGCTAAAATCTTCATTTTCGCTTGAGCAGTATCATCGTCACCACCTACAATTGCACCTGCATGCCCCATTGTTCTACCAGCTGGTGCAGTTTGCCCTGCGATAAAACCAATAACTGGCTTACGGTTACCGTCAGCTTTAATCCAACGAGCAGCTTCCGCTTCTAAGTTTCCACCGATTTCACCAATCATAACGATTGCTTCAGTTTCATCATCATTCATTAATAACTCAACAGCTTCTTTTGTTGTAGTTCCAATAATTGGATCTCCACCAATACCAATTGCAGTAGTAATACCAAATCCTTGTTTTACAACCTGATCAGCAGCTTCATATGTTAATGTTCCAGATTTAGAAACGATACCTACTTTACCTTTTTTGAAGATAAATCCTGGCATAATACCAACTTTAGCTTCATCTGGAGTAATTACTCCAGGACAGTTAGGTCCAACTAAAGTACAACCTTCTAATTGATCTATATAAGATTTAACTTTTACCATATCAGCAGTAGGAATTCCTTCAGTAATACAAATAATTACTTTAATTCCTGCTTCAGCAGATTCCATAATAGCATCAGCAGCAAATGCTGGTGGTACAAAAATAATAGAAGTATCTGCTCCTACTTTTTGCACAGCTTCATCAACTGTATTAAAAACTGGTTTACCGATATGCTCTTGACCTCCTTTACCTGGTGTTACACCTCCTACGACATTTGTACCGTAATCGATCATTTGACCAGCGTGAAAAGTACCTTCACTACCTGTAAATCCTTGAACTATAATTTTTGAATCTTTATTTACTAAAACACTCATTGGTCTATTTTTATTTAATTTTAAGCATCACAAAAATAGTTTTTTGTAATTGATTTGTGAAACTTTTATTTCTTTTTTTGTTCTCTCAGAAATTGTTTAATTCCTGCTAACTCTTTTAACTTTTCTCTTGATTCTGAAATTGGTGTACCAAAATACGATTTTCCTCCTGCTACAGATTTTGTAACTCCTGTTTGCCCAAGAATAACAGCACCTTTACCAATAGTTATTCCGCTATTGGTTCCTACTTGTCCCCAAATTGTTACTTCATCTTCAATAATAACACAACCTGCAATACCTGTTTGAGATGCAATTAAACATTTTTTACCGATAACCGTATCATGGCCAACATGCACTTGATTATCGATTTTTGTTCCTGCGCCAATTGTAGTATCTCCTGTTACTCCTTTATCAATAGTACAAGAAGCTCCTAAATCTACATTATCTTTCAAAACTACTCTTCCTCCTGAAATTAGTTTATCAAATCCTTCGGGTCTGTTTTTATAATAAAAAGCATCAGCTCCTAAAACAGTATTTGCATGTATAGTTACGTTATTACCAATAACTGAATTACTATAAATAGTTACATTAGGATGAATTACACAGTTTTTACCGATAGAAACATTATCTCCTATAAAAACATTTGGTTGAATAATTGTTCCTTCACCTACAATTGCACTATTAGAAATACTTTCTTTTGATGCTATAAACGGATTAAAATATTTGGTGATTTTATTAAAATCACGAAAAGGATCGTCAGAAATTAATAAAGATTTTCCTTCAGGACACGCTACTTCTTTGTTTATTAAAATAGTTGTTGCTGCCGAATTTAATGCTTTATCGTAATATTTAGGGTGATCTACAAAAACAATATCACCTTGCTCTACAACATGTATTTCATTAATTCCTTTTACTGGAAAATTTTTATCCCCAACAAAATCAACCTTTAATAAGGCTGCTATTTGTTCTAAGGTTTGTGTTTGCTTAAATTTCATTGTAAAAAAGAAATTCCCGCTTTAGCGGGAATCGTTTTATTCTTTAACTCTTTCTTGGTACGTTCCTTTGGTTGTTTCTACTTTAATTTTATCCCCTTCATTAATAAATAGCGGCACATTTACAATTGCTCCAGATTCCATTGTTGCTGGTTTTGTTGCATTTGTTGCTGTGTTTCCTTTTACTCCTGGTTCTGTATGCGTAACTTCTAAAATAACACTTGCAGGCATATCTACAGATAAAGGCATGTCGTCTTCAGAATTAATAATAATAGTTACCACTTCTCCTTCTTTCATTAAATCTGGCGAATCTAATGCGCTTTTTTCTAATGTAATTTGAGTATAGTCTTCTTGATTCATAAAATGAAAAGTTTCCCCTTCTTTATATAAATATTGAAATTTATGTGTTTCAACCCTAACATCATCAATTTTTCTTCCTGATGGGAATGTATTATCAACTACTTTACCGTTTGTTACACTTTTTAATTTTGTTCTTACAAAAGCAGGTCCTTTTCCTGGTTTAACATGTAAAAATTCAACAACTTTATAAATATCGTTGTTGTATCTCATGCATAATCCGTTTTTAATATCTGATGTTGTAGCCATTCTATAATTTATTTTATGTTGAAGTAATTATTTACTAATTTTTTCAACTATTTAATTTTATGCTTAATTTGATTTAAAATATCCTTTCATAATTCCACGATGCGAATCTTTTATAAACTGTATAACTTCATCACGCTCTGAAGTTGCCTCCATTTCTGCTTCAATTATATCAATCGCTTGTGAATTATTAAAATTTTGCTGAAATAAAATTCTATATATATCTTGAATTTCTCTGATTTTCTCTGTGCTATATCCTCTTCTACGTAAACCTACTGAATTAATACCAACGTATGATAATGGTTCACGAGCTGCTTTTACAAAAGGTGGTACATCTTTACGAACCAAAGACCCTCCGGTTACAAAAGCATGGTTACCTACTGAAGCAAATTGGTGTACTGCAACCATACCTGCTAATACGACATTGTCACCAACAGTTACGTGACCTGCTAAAGTGGTGTTATTTGAAAAAATACAGTTTTCTCCTACAAAACAATCATGTGCAATATGGCAATATGCCATTATTAAACAATTGTCTCCAATCACAGTTTTCATTCTATCTGAAGTACCTCTGTTTATTGTAACACATTCTCTTATGGTAACATTGTCGCCAATTACAACTGTTGTTTCTTCATCATCAAATTTTAAATCTTGAGGAATGGCAGAAATAACTGCACCTGGGAAAATTCTACAATTTTTACCGATACGAGCTCCTTCCATAATAGTAACATTAGATCCTATCCAGGTTCCTGAACCAATTTCTACATTAGAGTGTATGGTTGTAAAAGGTTCTATCACAACATTTCGAGCAATTTTAGCTTGTGGATGTACGTATGCAAGTGGTTGATTCATAAAACTATTGTTTTTTTGCTATTTGTGCCATTAATTCTGCTTCTGCTACTACTTTACCGTTTGCATAAGCATAGGCTTGCATATGACAAATACCTCTTCTAATAGGTGTTATCAACTCACATTTAAAAGTTAACGTATCTCCTGGCAATACTTTTTGTTTAAACTTAACATTATTCATTTTCATGAAATAAGTTAAATAATTTTCTGGGTCAGGCACCGTATTTAATACTAATACACCTCCACATTGTGCCATTGCTTCTACTTGTAAAACACCTGGCATTACTGGTGCTCCTGGAAAATGGCCAACAAAGAAATTTTCGTTCATTGTTACATTTTTCATTCCTACCACATGTTTATCTGATAGCTCTAAAATTCTATCAATCAATAAAAATGGTGGTCTGTGAGGTAAAACTTCCATTATTTGATGAATATCCATTAATGGCGGAAGGTTTAAATCATATTTAGGAACGTTATTACGTTTCTCTTGCTTAATTATTTTTGCTAATTTTTTAGCAAATAATGTGTTTACTAAATGCCCTGGTTTATTTGCAATAACTTTACCTCTTATTCGAGTACCAACTAATGCTAAATCACCAATTACATCTAATAGTTTATGACGAGCTGCTTCGTTAGCCCAATGCAGTTCTAGATTGTCTAAAATACCGTTAGACTGTATTTTTATATCTTTTTTATTAAAAGCTTTCTTTAATTTTTCAGTAGTACTGGCAGACAATTCTTTATCAACATATACAATGGCATTATTTAAATCACCACCTTTAATAAGATTATGCTCTAATAACATTTCAATTTCATGTAAAAAACTAAAAGTTCTTGCTGCTGAAATATGTTCTTTAAAATCTGAAATTTTATCTAAAGTTGCATTTTGAGTTCCTAAGATTTTAGTTCCAAAATCAACCATTGCAGTTACTTGGTACTCATCAGAAGGCATTAAGATAATTTCACTCCCTGTAGCTTCATCTTTATAAGAAATAATTTCTTTTACAATATACTCTTCAATCGGTGCGTCTTGCTCTACAATTACTGCTTCTTCTAATGCCTTGATAAAAAACTTTGAAGAACCATCCATAATAGGAGGCTCTGAAGCATCAATCTCAATAATTAAATTATCGATATCTAAACCTACGGCTGCTGCTAAAACATGCTCTGATGTTTGAATTTGCACACCTTTATTCTCAATATTTGTTCCTCTTTGAGTATTGGTTACAAACTCTGCTTTTGCTTGAATAATTGGGGAACCTTCTAAATCAACTCTTACAAATGCAAATCCGTGATTTATTGGAGCTGGTTTAAATACCATTGTTACTTCGTTTCCTGTATGCAATCCTACACCAGATAACGTAATTTCGTTTTGTATTGTTTTTTGTTGCTTACTCATTTTTTATTTTTTGAGCATTAAACTCTTTTTCAATTTTATGTATTGTTGATGCAAGCTTTGGTAAGTTTTTAAAGTAAACATATGATTTACTATAATTTGAATATCCAAATGCTGGTGTTCCTTGAACTACATCATTATCTTTTATACTCTTGCCTACTCCTGATTGTGCTTGTATTCTTACGTTATTACCAATAGTAATATGACCTACAATACCTACTTGGCCACCAACCATACAGTTTTCACCAATTTTCGAAGAACCGGCTATACCTGTTTGAGATGCAATTACGGTATTTTCACCTATTTCAACATTGTGAGCAACCTGTATTTGATTGTCTAACTTCACCCCTTTTTTAATAATAGTTGAGCCTAATGTGGCTCTATCTATAGTAGAATTTGCTCCTATATCTACATTATCATCAATAATAACGTTTCCTATTTGGGGTATCGTTTTAAATTCACCACTCTCTGTAGGTGCAAACCCAAAACCATCTGAACCAATAACACTTCCTGAATGAATTTTACAATTCGCTCCTATTTCTGTTTCAGAATAAATTTTTACTCCTGCATAAATAGTAGTGTTATCTCCTATTTTTGTATTATCTCCAATATAAGAATTTGGATAAATCTTTACATTTTCTCCTAAAACAACATTTTCTCCAATATACGCAAAAGCTCCAATGTATTCATTTTCTCCTACAATTGCAGAATCAGCTATGAAATGTGGATTCTCACGTCCTTGCTTATTATTTTTTACTTCATTATAAAATTCTAATAATTTAGAAAATGAAGCATATGCATTATCAACCTTTATTAAAGTAGTGGTTATTTCATTTTCTAACTCAAAATTTTTATTTACTATTGCTATACTTGCCTTAGTAGAATATATATATGAATTATACTTTGGGTTAGATAAAAAAGTAAGAGAACCTTCTGTTCCTTCTTCTATCTTAGAAAGTTTAGAAACCTCTGCTTTAGGATTACCTACAATTTCCCCTTCTAATATGGCTGCTATTTGTTCTGCTGTAAATTTCATTGGATGCAAAAGTAATTATTTTTGTTTAATTACCCCTTGTTAGAATTACTTAACAATTAAATTAAGCTTGTTTTTTTAGGATAACATAAATAGTATTTAATAACAGGTTTAGATAAAGCCTTTAAATTTAATTGATCAGAAGCTTTAGCTATGTCTTTTAACTTGCCTTTTTTTGTATAAATTTTAATAGGCTTATTGGTGTTATAAGCCTGATGTTTAATTTTGTTTGATAAAACAAAGTAATTTAAATCTTCTTTATCTATGCCGTTGTTTTCTGATATCTTTTTATAAATTTCATTTTTATACTTTTCTGTAAAAGGTTCATCCTGTATTTCAATCTTTAAAAGATTTCTATGAATTAGCATTTTTGCTAAAGAAGAAAGCACAAAATCTTCGTGATGCACCCATTCTTTTATTGCCGACATTACATCGTAATCATCTAGTTCTGAAAATATTTTTAATGTTTTATTGCTGAAATTACTTTCGGTAATCGGATTGTATAAAAAATATTTCAAAGCACTACTTGCTGGCACATTAACACCTTTTGTAGCCAATTCTTTCGCCCTTTTCAGCACGTTTACCAGGGTGTTTTCAGCGACTAAACCTGTTTTATGTAAATAAACTTGCCAATACATTAAACGACGAGCAATAATAAATTTTTCGACAGAATATATTCCTTTTTGCTCAATTACTAACTCATCATTTACAACATTCATCATTGCGATTAAACGATCCGATGAAATATTCCCTTCCGTAACACCTGTGTAAAAACTATCTCTTTTTAAATAATCTAATCGATCAATATCTAATTGACTAGATATTAACTGATATAAAAATTCTCTGTGATATTTTCCTTCAAAAATTTGAATAGCCAAACTTAATTGTCCATCAAATTCGTCATTTAAAACTCTCATGAATTTTAACGAAATTTCTTCATGTGAAACTCCATTTACAATACTATGTTCTAGGGCGTGAGAAAAAGCTCCGTGACCAATATCATGCAATAAAATTGCTACATATAAAGCATTTGCTTCTTCATTTGAAATTGCTACATTTTTATTCCTTAATATATATACGGCTTTTTGCATTAAGTGCATACACCCTATTGCATGATGAAAGCGGGTATGATTGGCTCCCGGATACACCATACTAGACAACCCCATTTGTGCCACCCTTCTTAATCGTTGAAAATATGGATGCTCAATAATATCAAATATTAAAGAATTGGGGATGGTTATAAATCCGTAAATAGGATCGTTTATAATCTTTAATTTGTTCGTTTTCTGACTGTTCAAAATATCTTAATATTTCAATTTTAAACAAAAGAATCATAATTTATCTACAAAACCAAATTAACAAAAGCTTTATTAACGTATTTTTAGCTTTTAGATATACAACAAATACGTTTAAGAGCGTTAATTTAGTATAAAGACATGAATATTATGATGAGAAATATAGATATACTTTGGGTTGATGATGAAATAGATTTATTAAAACCACACATTTTATTTTTAGAGAAAAAAAACTATAGTGTAACTACTTCTACAAATGGTGCTGATGCGATAGATTTGGTTGATGAACAAAATTTTGATATTGTTTTTTTAGATGAAAATATGCCAGGAATCACTGGTTTAGAAACGCTGGCTGCCATCAAACAAAAAAACGCAAATCTTCCTGTGGTGATGATTACCAAAAGTGAAGAAGAATATATAATGGAAGAAGCTATTGGATCTAAAATAGCCGATTATTTAATAAAACCTGTAAATCCGAATCAGATATTATTAAGTTTAAAGAAAAACTTAGATCATTCTCGTTTAATATCTGAAAAAACCACTTCAAATTACCAACAAGAGTTCAGAAAAATATCGATGGACTTAGCTATGGTCAACTCTTATGAA
Source organism: Tenacibaculum sp. SM2510 (assembly GCF_057002845.1). NCBI lineage: Bacteria > Pseudomonadati > Bacteroidota > Flavobacteriia > Flavobacteriales > Flavobacteriaceae > Tenacibaculum > Tenacibaculum sp. SM2510. The sequence continues at coordinate 350,038 of NZ_CP192703.1, read as the reverse complement.
GAATGGACAGAATTATACAAAAAACTAGTGCATTGGGAATTAGAGTTAGAGAATATTAATGATACCGGAATGCTAGAGATTTTAGAATCTCAGAAATCAGAAGCAAATTCTCAGTTTTTTAAATTCATCAAAAAAAATTATCAAAATTGGCTTACGAATGATGATAAGCCTACTTTTTCGCACACTTTATTTAAAGACTATGTAGTCCCTACGCTATCAAAAGAGCAAGGAGTTTTATTGGTTGTTATTGATAATCTTCGTTACGATCAATATCGTGTTTTAGAGCCTTTTATCAATAATTATTATAAAAAAGAAGAAGAACATTCCTATTATAGTATTTTACCTACTGCAACACAATATGCCCGTAATGCTATTTTTTCTGGATTGATGCCTTCTGAAATGGAAAAAAAACATCCCGAATTTTGGCGAAACGATACCGATGAGGGTGGAAAAAATTTATTTGAACCCGATTTTTTAGATGCTCAAATAAAAAGATTAAAATTAAACATTAAACACGAATATTATAAAATTGTATCACTTAGAAGTGGTAAAGAATTAGCCGATAACTATAACGGTACAAAGCAAAACGATTTAACAGTAGTTGTTTATAATTTTGTAGACATGTTATCGCACGCTAAAACCGAAATGGAAGTTATTAAAGAGCTTGCTGGTGATGATAAGGCATATAGATCGTTGTCTGTTAGTTGGTTTAAAAACTCACCTTTATATGATATTATTCAGAAAGCACAGAAATTAGGTCAAAAACTAATTATTACTACCGATCATGGTACTATTAATGCTAAAAACCCAACAAAAGTAGTTGGTGACAAAAATATCAGTTCTAATTTACGTTACAAAACAGGTAGAAGTTTAAGTTATGAAGATAAAGATGTGTTTGCGGTTAAGAACCCGAAAGATATATTTTTACCGAGTGTAGCTATAAACAGTCCGTTTATTTTTGCCAAAGAAGATTTGTTTTTTGCCTATCCTAATAATTATAATCATTTTGTAAAGTACTTTAAAAACACTTATCAACATGGTGGCGTATCGTTAGAAGAAATAATTATTCCTTGTGCTATTTATAGCCCTAAATAATTTCATAAACATATTATAGTTTTCTATTTTTGCTTGCTATGAACAAAAATTATTCTTTAAACGAATTAACCCAAACAGCTGAAGACATTGTAAATAAGGTTCAGAATAAAGTATTGCTTTTTTATGGTGATATGGGTGTTGGTAAAACAACTTTAATAAAAGAAATATGCAAAGTTTTAGGTGTTGAAGATGTAGCGCACTCCCCTACTTTTTCTCTAGTAAACGAGTATCAAACAACCAGTAGTGATATTGTTTATCATTTTGATTTTTATAGAATCGAGCATGAAGAAGAAGCTTACGATATGGGCGTTGAGGATTATTTATATAGCAGCAACTGGTGCCTAATTGAATGGCCAGAAAATGTTAAAAATTTACTACCTTTAGATGCTGTTACTGTAAAAATTAATCTTTTAGACAACGGTCAACGTAATATTCAACTAACAAACAACTAGTTATAATGAGTTCTATTTCGCCTTTTACCAAAGAGCAATTAATGCCACAACCTGAAATGCTTGAAATAAAAAAACAAAAAGGCGAATTATTTATAGGTTTACCCAAAGAAACACACTTTGAAGAAAAACGTATTAGTTTATCTCCCGATGCTGTTTCTGCTTTAGTAGAAAATGGTCATAGAGTTGTTATTGAAACTGGTGCTGGTGATGGTGCTAATTATAGTGATAAAGAATATTCTGATGCAGGCGCTAAAATAGCTTACAATACCAAAGAAGCTTTTGGATGCACTATTGTTTTAAAAGTTGCACCACCTTCTTTAGATGAAATTAAAATGTTAAATCCACAAACGGTTTTAATTTCTGCGTTACAACTAAAAACTCAAGATAAAAAATATTTTGAAGCACTAGCTAGTAAGCGAATTACTGCAGTTGCTTTTGATTATATAAAAGATGAACACGGGGTATATCCAATCGTAAAATCATTAAGTGAAATTGCAGGGATTGCATCTATGCACATTGCTGCCGAATTAATGACAACCTCTAATGGTGGTAACGGGTTATTATTAGGTAATATTGGTGGTGTGCCACCAAGTGATGTAGTAATATTAGGAGCTGGTACTGTTGGTGAATTCGCTGCACGCTCTGCTATCGGATTAGGAGCTCGTGTAAAGGTTTTTGATAATTCTATTACAAAGCTTAGAAAATTACAACATTGTGTACAATCACCTGTTTACACCTCTACCGTTCAGCCTAAAACATTAACAAAAGCTTTAATGCGTTGTGACGTTGTAATTGGTGCTATGAGAGGTAAAGATCGTTCTCCTGTAATTGTTACAGAAGGTATGATTGAACAAATGAAAGATGGTGCTGTTATTGTTGATGTTAGTATTGATCGTGGTGGATGTTTCGAAACCTCTAAAGTTACTACACATAGTAAGCCTACCTTTACACAACATGGTGTGATTCATTATTGTGTACCAAACATTCCTTCACGATATGCACGTACAGCATCAGTTTCTATTAGTAATATATTTACACCATACTTATTAAATATTGCAGAGGAAGGCGGATTTGAAAATGCTGCTCGTTTTGATAGAAGCTTGCGTAACGGAATGTATTTTTATCACGGAATCCTAACAAATAAAACGGTAGCCGATTGGTTTGACTTACCTTATAGAGATATTAATTTATTAATTTTATAAGCTGTTTTTTACTTACTTTTGCGATCACAAAATTTTACTATGCAATTTTTAAAACGTTTTGGCTATTATGCAATCGGATTAGGTTTCGGTTCTTTAATTGTATTATTTATTTGGAAAGGTAAAGATGTTTCTTTTGATTACGGAATGGACGCTCGTACCTTAAAAACAATTCGAATTAGAAAAAGATTATTTTCTGATACAGCAAAACAACTTTTAACAAATTCGGCTATTGATACTGCAACCATATCTGCAATTTTAAAAAATGGAGATGTTGATTTCGGAAAAAGTAAATCACGTATAAAACCTTGTCCTGAATATTTTATTACAGGTAAAGACAGTTTAAAACATATCGATTTATATGTTGTTAGGTGTGATTCTACCACAACTATTGATCAAATTACAATAAACTAGCAGTTTTTATACTTATCGTTAAGTCCTAATCGTTTTATAATCATAGGGATAATTTTCTCTAGTCTTTTATGCTTGGTTGTATCTCTCTTTGCTTCCGAGATATAATTTGCGTATTCTCTTTTTTTACTAAGTGAAAACTGAGTAAAACTTTCCTTTAAAACTTCATTATTATCTAATGCTAATTGCAGTTCGGTTGGAATTATTAAAGGTTTAGTGTTTTTAACCGGTTTTAATTCTTTTCCTTTTTCAGAGTTTAGTATAGCTTCTAAAATATACTCTTTAACTAAAACGACATCAATCTCATTCAATGCACAAAACCGCCATTGACGCATTGCATGTGTTTTTTCTTCTTGAGCGTTTACCAATACTTTTTTATCATCATTTAAAAACACTCCTTGAAAAAACCAAAGTCCGCAATAATTTTTAAACGCAGATAATCCTATAATGTTTTTATTTTTATAAACATAAACAGGTGCTCCCCATTTTATAGTTTCTTCTAATGGTAATTCTAATAAAACAGAACGCAAGAGCTTTAACTCTTGCGTCCATTTATTTTTATCTGTAATATAATCTAGCACTTTGGTATTCATAAATGTACTATTTTAATTTGCTATTTCACTTGTAAATTTAATACGCATTAAGCGCAATTCATCTTCGTCGTAATCACCATCAAACTCATCTAATGCTTCTTGAATCTTATCAGTTTCAGATTCCATAAAATAATCATGTATTTCTTCCTGCTGATCTTCATCCAGCAAATCTTCAACGGCATAATCTATATTTAATTTAGTACCTGAAAACACAATTGCTTCCATTTCTTTTAACAACTCTGCCATGCTTAATCCTTTTGATTTAGAAATATCCTCTAAAGGTAATTTTCTATCTGTATTCTGAATAATAAAAAGCTTTAATCCAGAATTTACACCTATACTCTTAACGATTAAATCATCAGGGCGCATAATATCATTCTCTGCTACATAGCTTGAGATAAGTTTCACAAAATCTTTACCGAATTTCTTAGATTTCCCTTCTCCTACACCATGCACTTTAGATAATTCTTCTAGTGTAATTGGGTATTTTAAAGCCATGTCATCTAACGAAGGGTCTTGAAAAACAGCAAAAGGTGGTACACCTAAACGTTTACCTACACTTTTACGTAAATCTTTTAACATGCCCACTAATTTAGCATCAACACCACCAGTTGACTTTGTGTTTGCTATAATTATTCCTGCATCATCTGTAGCATATACATGATTTTCAGTCATCATAAAAGAGGTTGGATTTTTTATAAATTCCTTTCCTTTTTCCGTTAACTTTAAAACACCGTATTGCTCAATTTCTTTCTTGATTAAATCTACCACCAATACCTGACGAATTAATGCCATCCAATAATGATTAATTTTATCTTTTCCGATTCCGAAAAAAGGTTGTGCTGTTGTTTTATGTGATTTTAATAATGCATTTTGCGCACCTATTATAGTGTTTACAACCTCTTTAGGTTTATACATTTCATTAGTATCTCTAATTACAGATAATAATGTTTTTACTTCATCTTTTGCTTCATGACGTTTTTTAGGCGTTCGCATATTATCATCCAACTCAGCCCCTTCTCCGGTTACAGCATCAAACTCTTCCCCAAAATAATGTAATATATATTTACGTCTGTTCATAGACGTTTCTGCATAACCAACAACTTCTTGCAGTAATGCATGACCAACTTCCTGCTCTGCAACAGGTTTATTTGCCATAAACTTCTCTAGTTTTTCTATGTCTTTATATGAGTAAAAAGTTAAACAATACCCTTCTCCTCCATCACGACCTGCACGACCGGTTTCTTGGTAATAACTTTCTAAACTTTTAGGAATATCATGGTGAATAACATAACGAACATCTGGCTTATCAATTCCCATTCCGAAAGCAATGGTAGCAACAATAACATCGCAATCTTCCATCAAAAACATATCTTGATGTCTTGCTCTTTTTTTGGCATCTAATCCGGCATGATAAGGAAGTGCATTAATACCATTTACCTGTAAAACTTGTGCTATTTCTTCTACTTTTTTGCGACTTAAACAGTATATAATTCCTGTTTTACCAATTCGTTGTTTTATAAAACGAATAATGTCTTTTTCAATATCTTTTGTCTTTGGTCGTACTTCATAAAATAAATTAGGCCTATTAAATGATGCTTTAAACACATTTGCATCACTCATTCCTAAAGTTTTAAGAATATCTTCCTGTACTTTTTCGGTAGCTGTAGCTGTTAAACCAATAATAGGTACGTTATCAATTTGTTTGATAATTGTACGTAAATTTCTGTACTCAGGTCTAAAATCATGACCCCATTCAGAAATACAATGAGCTTCATCAATTGCAACAAAAGAGATTGTTTGGTTTCTTAAAAACTCAGCATACTCTTCTTTTACCAAAGATTCAGGTGCAACATATAAAAGTTTTGTTATTCCATTTTCGATATCCGATTTTACTTGTGCTACTTCCGATTTGTTTAATGAAGAGTTTAGTACATGGGCAATTCCGTGCTCTTCTGAAATACCTCTAATAGCATCTACTTGATTTTTCATCAAAGCGATTAAAGGAGAAACAACTATTGCTGTGCCTTCTTTCATTAATGCTGGTAACTGATAACAAAGAGATTTTCCTCCACCAGTAGGCATTATTACAAATGTATTTTCGTTGTTTAAAATACTTTTTACAACTTTTTCCTGTAGACCTTTAAATTGGTTAAAACCAAATATTTTTTTTAATGATCCATATAACTCCGACTGCTCTATATTCATCTCCTAATATCAAAAATTAAAAATGCAAACCAATTTACAAAAAAACTTTATACTAACTAAGTAAATTTTATTTTTATTAAAAAGTTTTCTTCTTAAATATTCTTATTTTTACACTCTATAAATTACTAAAAACTTTTTTAATTTGAAAGACGCAAACGCAATTCTCTCAACAGCAAAAGAAACCATACTTTTAGAAAGTAATGCTATTGCTAATTTAGCAAAATTATTAGATAGTTCGTTTATTGAAGCTGTAAATTTTATTTTCAACCTAAATAGTAGCGATAAGCAAACTTATTTACATGATTTAATTAAAGAAGGTATATTTTAATATGGCTGTAAAAGAAATGTCTTTTTTAGACCATCTTGAAGAATTAAGGTGGCATTTGGTTAGAAGTTTTGCGGCTATTTTTCTGGTAGCCATAATCGTTTTTGCTAATATAAATTTTATTTTTGATGAGTTTTTATTGGCGCATTTAAAACCAGACTTTACTACTTATCAGTTTTTTTGTAACGTATTTACAGCAATCGGTATAGATAGTAGTTTTTGTAATATTGAGTTTGCACGAGAGTTACAAGTATTGAACCCTACAGAAGAATTAATGACAGGAATTTGGTCTTCATTAATTTTGGGTTTTATTGTTTCTTTTCCTTATATATTATGGGAGTTTTGGCGATTTATAGCTCCTGGATTGCATAGTAGCGAAAGAAAAAAATCAAGAGGATTTATTTTCACTTCTTCTTTCCTTTTCTTCTTAGGAATACTTTTTAGTTATTACGTTATTTTACCAATGTCAATATTTTTCTTTTATAACTTTTCTATTGGAGGTTCTATTGTTAAAAATTTTAAATTAGGTGCATATATCAGTTTAATAACAAACACATTGTTAGGTGTAGCTATCTTTTTCGAACTACCCGTAGTTATCTTTTTCCTTACTAAAATAGGATTGATAACACCCGAGTTTTTACGCAAATATCGTAAACACGCATTAGTTGTTGTTTTAGTATTATCTGCAATTATAACACCACCAGACGTTGCTAGTCAAGTAATTGTTTCGGTACCAATAATGATACTATATGAAATTAGCATTTATGTATCACAATATGTCTTAAAAAAACAAAATAAAAAGAATGTCTCAAAAAGTCCAAGAGTTTAACGACTACCGTGCTAAAATGAATGATAAAATTTTAGCTGGTGATAATAAAATTATCAAACGTATTTTTAATTTAGATACAAACGCATTTAAAGAAGGTCATTTACCAACAAAAACTAAAGAGTTACTAGGTTTAGTAGCGTCTGCAGTTTTACGTTGCGATGATTGTATTGCATATCATTTAGAAACTGCTCATAAAAACGGAGTAACCAAAGAAGAAATGATGGAAACTATGGGTATTGCTACGCTAGTTGGTGGAACCATTTTAATTCCGCATTTACGACGTGCCGTTGAATTTTGGGAATCATTAGAACAAAATAGTTAACATATTATTAAGCTATCAATTTATAGTTTTTCTGTATTTTAGTACAATCATTTATCAAAAAAAGCAATTAATAATCAATGAAATTAAGAGCAGATAACATACAAAAGCTTTACGGCAGTAGAAAGGTTGTAAAAGGTATTTCGTTAGAAGTAGAACAAGGAGAAATCATTGGTTTATTAGGTCCGAACGGAGCCGGAAAAACAACTTCCTTTTATATGATTGTTGGAATGGTAAAACCAAATTTTGGTAATATTTATTTAGATGATCAAGAAATTACTGACGATGCAATGTACAAACGTGCTCAAAAAGGAATTGGGTATTTAGCGCAAGAAGCTTCTGTTTTTAGAAAATTATCTGTAGAAGATAATATCATGTCGGTTTTAGAATTTACTGACAGATCTAAATCAGAAAGAAAGAAACGCTTAGAAGAATTAATTGATGAATTTAGTTTAGATCATGTTCGTAAAAACCGTGGAGATTTACTTTCTGGTGGTGAACGTCGTAGAACAGAAATAGCACGTTGTTTAGCGTCGGATCCGAAGTTTATTTTATTAGATGAACCTTTTGCGGGTGTAGATCCTATTGCCGTAGAAGATATTCAGGGAATTGTAGCTAAGCTTAAAACGAAAAACATTGGTATTTTAATTACCGACCATGATGTGCAAGCTACATTAGCAATTACTGATAGAACTTACTTAATGTATAACGGAAGTATTTTAAAAGAAGGAACTCCCGAAGAATTAGCAGAAGACGAAACTGTACGTCGCGTTTATCTTGGTAAAGATTTCGAACTAAAAAAGAAAAAATTTTAACATAAAAACTTATAAAAAAAAGGAGCTTAAAAGCTCCTTTTTTATTGTTCTATATTTAAATATAAATTACGCTTTCTTTAAATTATTAAATATTGATAACCCTACGTATAATAATATTATTAAAGGCACTGCTACAAACTTAATAACTATTAAAAATATAATAGACAATGCTAAAAAGATGTATTTTAATGCGTTTTCTTTAAATCCGAAATTTTTAAATTTTAAAGCAAATAACGGTATTTCAGCATTCATTAAAAAAGTTAGTAATACTGTTACTGCTATCAAAAAATATTGATTCGCTATTAAATCAACAAAAAAAGATTGATTAGAAAACTCAACTATTAACGGCAAAGAAATCACCAATAATGTCATTGCAGGTGTTGGTAAACCTATAAAAGAATCAGACTGTCTTGTATCAATATTAAAATTAGCCAATCTATAACATGCTCCTAAAGTTAATAATAAACCTAAATAAGGTAGGTTACTTCCTGTAGCTCCATAAGTATCAATTCCAAAGTAAGCCGAAGCATCTAAATCTATAGCATTTATTAAAAGCTGCAACATTACAATACCTGGCACTACTCCACTTGTTACCATATCAGCCAAGCTATCTAATTGCTTACCTAATTCGCCTTGTACATTTAACATTCTAGCTACAAAACCATCAAAAAAATCAAATATAATTCCTGCAGTTACCAAAACAGCTGTTCCTATAAAATCACCTTTAAGAGCAAAAATTATGGCAATTGTACCGCTTAGTAAATTTCCTAAAGTTAATAAGTTCGGAATATGTTTTTTCATCGATTTTTAATATTTAAAGCGAAAATAAGAAATCATTTTATCAGTTTTACATTTTACTATTTTTTTATCATATTTGTAATCCTTGCTATAAAACGAAAACCATGCCTATTCTTACTACTAATTTTAATCCGAGTCTTCCATTTAAAAGTGCTCATTTTAATACAATGTATCGCCCTTTGTTTATGAAGGATGCTATTAAGTATCAACGAAAAAGAATTACCACTTGGGATGCCGATTTTATAGATTTAGATTTTTCTTGTATCGGTTCTAAAACATTAGTCCTATTAATTCATGGTTTAGAAGGAAGTGCGCATTCTAATTATATGATTACAACCTCCAATCACTTAAATAAAGCTGGTTTTGACACTGTTTGTATGAACCTACGCAGTTGTAGTGGTGAAGATAACCTCTTATTAGAAACCTATCATAGCGGAAAAACAGACGATGTAGATTTTATTATTAAACACCTTACAGCCAATTATAATTACGAAAATATAATTATTGTAGGTTTTAGTCTTGGTGGAAATTTAACTTTAAAATATTTAGGTGAATACAATGATATTCCTACTGAAGTTAAAGGCGGAATTGCGGTTTCTGTTCCTATTGATTTAACAAGTTCACAAGCGGAATTATTGAAACTAAAAAACAAAATTTATTTAAACGAATTTATAAAATCTATAAAACTTAAAATGCTTGAAAAAGCAGAAAAGTTTCCCGAATTTAATTTAAATAAAACGCTATTATTCAAAGCAACAAAGTTTCGTCATTTAGAAAAACAATACACAGTGCCTGTCTTCGGATTTAAAAGCTCTGAAGATTATTGGACAAAAGCAAGTGCTAAACCATATATACCCAAGATAAAAGTACCTTCTTTATTAATAAACTCATTAGATGACAGTTTTTTATCTAAAGAATGTTACCCTTTTGATGAAGCTAAAAACTCAACTATTTTTCATTTATTAACTCCAAATTACGGAGGGCATGTTGGTTTTATAAGTTCATTTAATGATGCTGATTGCAGGTGGTTAGAAAATAATATTGTTAAATTTATAAAAGAAAACTTAGGTATTTCTTCTTAAAAAAACACCCTTGATAAATAGTATTTCTTTAATCTTTATTAAGATATTTGTACTACTAATAATTACTTTTCAGATTCAAGTTATGATAAAAAAAATCACCACAATACTTCTATTATTACTTTGTACAAACACTATTTTTTCGCAAATAATTACTACAAAAAGCTTGTCTGAATTTTCGCATATTAGTATTATTACATCTGGCCCTGGTGAGGTTTTATATGAAAAGTTTGGGCATACCGCAATACGTGTTAAAGACCCTGCTGCACAACTAGATTTAATTTATAATTACGGTATTTTCGACTTTGACAATCCTACTTTTTATGTTGATTTTACAAAAGGATACATGAAATACAAATTAGTTAAATATCCGTTTTATTTAGCTTTAAAAAGTAGTCAACAAGATAAACGTTGGGTTAAAGAACAAGTTTTAAACTTAACTCAAAACCAGAAGAATGAATTTTTTACTATTCTAGAAACAAATGTACTTCCTAAAAATGCAGGTTATTTATACGATCCTTATTTTGATAATTGTGCTACCAAACCTCGTGATATTATAAAAGAAGTTTTAGGAGCTAATTTAATTTTTCAAGATGATTTTGTTTCTGAAAATTTATCGTTAAGACAATTAATGAACATAGAAATTCACCCAAATACTTGGGGAAGTTTAGGTATTAACGTTGCTTTAGGGAGTCGGTTAGATAAAGTTGCTACTGCAAGCGAGTATTTATATTTACCTGATTATGTTTTTGAAGCTTTAAATTATTCTAAAGTTTTAAGAGACGGAAAAAAAGTGAATTTAGTGTCAAAAACAACTATTTTATTTGATTTTGATGAGAAAGAATTAAAAAGTGATGCTATTAGTCCGTTTTTAATACTCTTACTAATATCCTTATTTGGGTTATTTATCACCTATAAAGATTACAAAAACAAAAAAAGAACTAGATGGTTAGATTTCACCTTGTTTTTTATAACAGGAATCATAGGATTTTTAATTTTTTACTTATGGTTTTTTACCAACCACACTACCGCTCCTAATAACTTTAATTTTTTATGGGCGTTTTTACCAAACTTACTTATTGCTTTCTTTTTAATAAAGAAAAATATACCTAAATGGATTGCGAAATACTGCTTAGTTTTACTCGCATTTTTAGTAATAGCAACTATTATTTGGATTACAGCTACTCAGTTATTCTCTATTACCTTAATTCCTTTATTAACCTTACTAGGAGTTAGATATTGGTTTTTACAAAAAACTCTGAATCGCTAATTCATAACTTTGTAAACCAAAACCTGTAATGACTCCTTTTGCATTTGGTGCAATATAACTTACATGACGAAAATCTTCGCGAGCATGCACGTTAGAAATATGTACTTCTATAACCGGAGTTTCAATACCTTTTACAGCATCAGCAATACCAATAGATGTATGTGTATAAGCGGCTGCATTTAAAATAACACCATCATAATTAAAACCTACTTCATGTAGTTTATTAATAATATTACCTTCTATATTCGATTGATAATAAGACAACTCTACTGATTTATACTTTTTTTGCAACTCTTTAAAAAAATCTTCAAAAGAATTTGAACCATAAATTTCAGGTTCACGTTTACCTAACAAGTTCAAGTTTGGTCCGTTAATAATAATTAATTTTCTCATGTTTCAAATTTATGAAATAAAAAATAGGCTGCTTAAATTTTAAGCATAAAAAAAAGGGAAGCAATATGCTTCCCTTTCTCATTTATTATATTTTAAAATCTACCAAGCGTATCCTAATGATAAACCTAATTTTGGTAAAAATCCTTCAATACTTGTTGAAGAAATATTCCCACTTGTAGAAACAGATACATATTGAGCACCCAAACTTAAATCTAAAGCAAAACCTGAATCTGATCCACCAAATATCCATTGATATCCAGCTACAGCTCCACCACCAAAGAAAGAAAAGTCTCCTTTTTCTCCTTCTGAATCTAAAGATGTATTAGAATAACTTACTACAGGTGCAGCATACCATCCTCTTGGAGTTTCATCTCCAAAAAAGAATTTGTACTTTCCTTCTACTCCAAAACCAGTTGCTTTAGCATCTGATTGCCCTCCTGATGTATTTACTTTTAAACTTGAATAAGCAACCGCTAATTCAACAGAACTAGATTCTGATACAACTCTTTCATAACCAACTTCAAAAGAACCAAAGGCTAAAGATAAAGGGTTAACTTTTAAAACATTTTCCTGTGCATTTGCGGTAAATCCTGCAGCAACCATAGCAATTGCTAATAATAATTTTTTCATAATTTATATATTAATTTTTCAGGGGCAAAAATAAACTTATTTTTATTTCACACAACTATTTTAAAAAAAAAGTACTATTATATTTCTATAATAGTACTTTTTATATTCACTTTAAAGCGTAATTTCTTACTATAAAGAAAAAGAATAAGTTCCTCCTAATCCAATAGTTCCTAAAGTAGAAGTTACATCAATAGTTCCAATACTTTGACTTAAAGTAGCAGCAGAATAATCTAGGTGTAATGTAATTTCCTCTGTTACTTTATAACCTACAAGAGCACGATAATAAAACCCACCATCATTTGATTCAGAAGGTCTTACTCCAATACCGTAACCTAAATCAGCACCAACTACGAACTTTTCAGATACATCATAACGACCAGCTACAGCTAAAGGTAAAAAAGCAGCATCAGCTCCCTCTGCTTGAAAATGTAAATAAGACACAGACGGTCCTACTTTAAATCCTTCAGAAACAGTAAATAAATAGTTAGCTTCAATAGCTCCTGAAACGTTCGCTTCACTAGCATCACCTACTGGTAAACCAATAGTACCACCAACGTTTAATACTCCTTCTTGTGCGTTAGCTGTAAATCCTGCAGCTACCATTGCAATTACTAATAATACTTTTTTCATAATCTTTTAAGTTTATTTTTTTATAAATTTTTAAAGGGACAAAAATAGTCTAATTTTTATTTTTTGCCCTTTTTTTTTGAAAAATTTAACCTCAAAATACGCTGATTTATTATAACTATCTCAATTTGTTTTTGTTACTAATAATTAATCGTTGTAATATTTTATAAATATTAAAATAAACTAGCATATTATAAATTATAAGCTCAAAAAAAGGGAAGCATATGCTTCCCTTTTTAATTGCTAATAATATATTAGAAATGCAATGCAAACCCAATGTTAAGTTCAAATACATTTAAATCTTCTGAATCTCCTAAACCTAAGTTATATCTTAATCCAGGCTCAACACTTACCATATCTCCTAAAAAGATAGCATAACCTGCCTGTAAACCTAGGAAAGATGAGTTAAAATCACCTTGAGAAGCACCAGTATAATCAACTTGAACAGGAATCACACTATTAATATAGTATTTAGCTCCAACTTTGTAAGAAAACTGACCATCTACACCTCCGAAATCACCATAACCTAAACCTAACTTTACAGCTAAATCATCCATAATGAAATAACCTGCTTCAGCTCCTAAATTCCAAATTGTTTGAGAGCCAGCTGGAGTATCAATAGAGCTTAACATGAACCCTGTTCCTGCTGAATGAGCTGATGAACCAAAACCTGTGTTACCTTCTACTAACCATTTCCCTTTAGCTGTTTGACCATCTTGTGCATTCGCTGTAAACCCTGCAGCAACCATAGCAATAAGTAATAATACTTTTTTCATAATTTTATGTTTTTAATTTGAGTAACAAATCTATCTTTTTTTTAAAACAGACAATATATTTTTAAAAAAAATCAATTTATCTAGTTTAGTAATGTAATTATATAGTTTTTAAATGCTTATTTTTAATTTTTTGTTTACTAATTTTACAGCAAAATATAATAGCTCATTAAGAAAAACTAATGAACTGGCAACAAGCAACATCTGATTACACAAACTATTTAAAAATAGAAAGAGGGCTTTCTAAAAATTCTATAGATAGTTATTCTAGAGACGTAAAAAAACTAGTTTCGTTTCTTGATGTGCTTAAAAACAAAAGTTTACCTATATATGTAACGTCGGATATTATTCAGGAGTTTATATATGAAGCTAGTAAAAGTATCAATCCAAAAAGTCAGGCACGTTTAATTTCTGGTTTGCGAAGTTTCTTTGATTATTTAATTTTTGAAGAGTATCGCCAAGACAATCCTACCGATTTAATTGAGAGTCCGAATATTACGCGTAAACTTCCTGATACTCTAGAAAAAGAAGAAGTTGATAACTTAATTGCTGCGATCGATTTAAGTCATCCGCAGGGCGAAAGAAACAAAACAATTATCGAAACTATTTTTAGTTGTGGTTTGCGTGTAAGCGAATTAATCAACTTACAACTATCCGATTTGTTTTTTGATGATGGTTACATCCGTGTTTTAGGAAAAGGAAATAAATTCCGTTTTGTACCCATACATCACACTACAATCAATCGTTTAAATTTTTATATAGATGAGATTCGTCCTAAAATTAATCCGAAGAAAGAAGAAGAGGATATTGTTTTTTTAAACAGACGTGGTAAACGATTAACGCGACAAATGATTTTTATTATATTAAAAGAATTGGCTATTAAAACCAATCTTAAAAAAAGTATTGGTCCGCATACTTTACGCCACTCTTTTGCTACCTACTTATTAAAAAATGGTGCAGACTTACGAGTTATACAACAACTCTTAGGGCATGAAAGCATTACAACTACCGAAATTTATGTGCATTTAGATACCAGTTATTTAAAAGAAGTTGTGGAATTACATCACCCAAGAAGTGATATTAATATAAATGATCAATAAATAGAATCGTTTTTTTGCATTCGTATAATAAACGCTGTAAAAAGCAGGAATACCTAAAAATAATTATGCCCTTTATTTAAAAAATAAAGGGCATAAAAAAAGGCAAGCTACCTACATCACACTGCTACAACCTAATACCCTTGCTGCGTTCCCGCCCTGGGGGGTTCAAAGGGAGCTAGTTGTGTAGGACTTGCCGTTGCAAATTTACAGACTTTTTTGATAAAAACAATGAAAAAAAACGCTTTTTTTTGTAACATTTTTAACTCTTTGAATACTAATACATTGTTGGGAATCTTTTTTATAAGAACTCGATTCCAAAACAAAAGAATATATTTGTTAAACTAACTAAAAATCAATTACACAAACATGGAAAATCAAGCTAACAGTAAAAACATTATTTTAAATTATGGATTATACTTAGGTTTAATCGGAGTATTTATTCATTTAGTCTTTTATGCAACAGGGAACTTAATTACATTAGGTTGGTTAACTGGTATTTTAGGGTTTGTAGCCATGATTACTTTAATTGTTTTAGGTATTAAAAAATTTAAAGCAGATAATGGAGGTTTTTTAAGTTTCGGACAAGCGTTAAAAGTTGGTGTAGGAATTGCTGCTTTTAGTGCTGTTATAACTGTTATTTATACTTTGATTTTTACAAATTTTATAGAACCAGGATTTCAAGATCAAGTAATGGAAATTCAAAAACAAGCATGGATGGATGCTGGTATGAACGACGAACAAATTGAGGCCTCAGAAGAAATGGCTAAAAAATTTGGAGGTCCTGCTATTACTATTCCAGTTACTATAGTTATGTCAGCTTTCTTTGGTTTTATATTTTCAGCAATAACAGGTGCTATTATGAAAAAAACAGAAGAAGAGCAATATTAAGAATACTTTAAAAAGGTAAAGTTATAAAGTTCACTAAAGACTTTGTAACTTTACCTTTTTAATTTTCTTACCAAATACTATGGATATATCGGTAGTAATACCACTTCTTAACGAAGATGAATCTTTACTAGAATTACACAATTGGATTGCAAAAGTTATGCTATCCAATACTTATTTATATGAAATTATTTTTATTGATGATGGTAGTACCGATACTTCTTGGCAAGTAATTGAGCAATTATCAGCAGAAAACAAGGCCGTAAAAGGAATTCGTTTTCAACGTAACTATGGTAAATCGCAAGCTTTAGATGCTGGTTTTGGTTTAGCAAAAGGAAATGTTGTTATTACTATGGATGCCGATTTACAAGACAGCCCTGATGAAATACCTGAATTATACGATTTAATTATTGCCGAAAATTTCGATTTAATTTCTGGATGGAAAAAGAAACGTTACGACAATGTAGTAACCAAAAACATACCTTCTAAACTATTTAATTGGGCAGCTCGTAAAACATCTGGCTTAGAATTAAATGATTTTAACTGCGGATTAAAAGCCTATAAAAACGAAGTAATAAAAACAGTAAAAGTAAGTGGCGAAATGCACCGTTACATTCCTGTTTTAGCAAAAAACGAAGGTTTTAATAATATTGGTGAAAAAGTAGTAAAACATCAAGCTCGAAAATATGGTGTCACTAAATTTGGAATAGATCGTTTTGTAAACGGATTTTTAGATTTAATTACCATTTCATTTTTATCAAAGTTCGGAAAGCGACCAATGCATTTTTTTGGTCTTTGGGGAAGCTTAATGTTTATATTTGGCTTTTTTAGTGCTTTTTTTATCGGAGTAATGAAAATATACCGCTTATCAGTAGATATAAAAACCATTCTGGTAACCAATAATCCTTGGTTTTATATTGCTTTAACTTCTATGATTTTAGGAACCTTATTGTTCCTAGCAGGCTTTTTAGGAGAGTTGATTATTAAAAGTAATCCGCAACAAAAGCACTACACTATTAAAGAAAAAATAAATTTTTAAAACGCGTATCTTTGTACGTTTTAATTTGACATATGGAAGAGATTTTAAACAAAGCACAATTATGGTTATCTGATACATTCGATTCAGGAACTAGAAAAGAAATTCAACAACTAATCGATACTAATTCTGATGATTTAGCAGATCGATTTTATAAAAATTTAGAGTTCGGTACTGGTGGAATGCGTGGAATTGTTGGCGCAGGAGTCAACCGAATTAACAAATATACCTTAGGTAAAGCAACACAAGGTTTAAGTAATTACTTACATCAAACCTATCCTAATAAAGAAATAAAAGTGGCAATTGGTTATGATTGCCGTCACGATAGCAAGTGGCTCGCTAAAGTAGTTGCTAATGTATTTTCAGCAAATAATATTAAGGTATTTCTTTTTGAAGACCTACGCCCTACTCCCGAGTTATCATTTGCCGTAAATCATTTAGGTTGCGATGTTGGTATTGTATTAACGGCATCTCATAATCCGCCAGAATATAACGGTTATAAAGTATATTGGTCTGACGGAGGACAAATTGTACCGCCACAAGATACAGGTATTATTGATGAAGTAAATTCATTAGCATATACCGATGTTAATTTTAATGCCAATGAAAATTTAATTTCTACAATTGGTAACGAAGTTGATGAAGCTTTTTGGCAAGCATCGATTAAAAACGGAACATTTAATGTAAAAGGACGTGAGGATTTAAAAATAGTTTTTACGAATTTACACGGAACGGCTATAAAATTAATTCCTGAAGTTTTAAAACGTGCTGGTTATACACAAGTTCATATTGTAGAAGAACAAGCGGAGCCTAACGGAAGTTTCCCAACGGTAAAATCGCCAAACCCTGAAGAACCAGAAGCCTTAAAAATGGCAGTTGATTTAGCGAATGAAGTTGATGCGGATATCGTTTTAGGAACAGATCCTGATTCTGATAGAATTGGTATTGCTGTGCGTGATTTAGAAGGTGACATGAAATTATTAAACGGAAATCAGACCATGAGTATGATGACCGATTTTTTAATTAATGATTGGAAAAATAATGGCAAGTTAAACGGAAAACAATTTGTAGGTTCTACCATCGTTTCTACGAATTTAGTAAACGAAATTGCTACTTCTTACGGCGTTGAAACCAAAGTTGGATTAACTGGCTTTAAGTGGATTGCTAAAATGATTAAAGACTACCCTGAGTTAGATTTTATTGGTGGTGGTGAAGAAAGTTTTGGTTATATGGTGGGTGATTTTGTTCGCGATAAAGATGCGGTTACCTCTGCCCTACTGGCTTGTGAAATAGCATCAAATGCAAAAGTAAATAATAGTTCTTTTTATGAAGAATTGTTGGCATTATATACACGTCATCATTTTTATAAAGAACACTTAATTTCTATTGTTAAAAAAGGAATGAACGGTGCGCAACAAATCAAACAAATGATGGTTGATTTACGTAAGAATCCGTTTACTGAAATAGACAATGCTAAAGTGGAGTTTTTATACGATTATCAATCATCTATAAAAAAGAATTTAATAACAGGCGAAGAAACGGTTATGGATATTCCGAAATCTAATGTATTGATTTATCAAACTACAGATGGAACTAAAATGGCAGCTCGCCCAAGTGGAACAGAACCAAAGATTAAGTTTTATTTTAGTGTAAAATCAAAATTAGACGCAGTTGAAAACGCTGTAACTATTGAAAAAGCACTAGATGAAAAAATTCAACGAATTATAAAAGAATTAAACTTGTAAATGAATTATTTAAAACGTTTTTTTAAATACGCAAAACCCTATAAATCATTAGGAATATTAAGCATTATTCTTAATGTTTTTTATGCTTTATTTACTACGCTTTCATACGTTATATTAATGCCTACTTTAAATATATTATTTGGAGAAACGCCTAAAGTATATTTAAAACCCATTTATAAAGGTTTTAGTGAATCATTAAACAAAGACTATTTAAGTGATTTATTAAATTATTACGTTACTTATACTAATGAAAATTATGGACAAGAAACAACATTACTATATGTAGTAATAGCTGTAGTTGCGGTTTTCTTGCTAAAGAATTTGTTTGGATACCTGGGGCAATTAGCAATGGTTTTTCTAAAAAACAATGTATTAAAAGACCTAAGAACAATTATTTACAATAAAATAATAACGCTTCCATTGGCTTTTTTCTCAAATCAAAACAAAGGAGATATTATAGCACGTAGCACTAATGATGTTAATACAATTAACAACTCATACCTTAATTTGATTATAACTTTTATTAGAGAACCATTAAATATTGTTTTTACATTATTTTTTATGATTTCAACAAGCTGGGAATTATCTATTTTTATTTTTACTTTCATTCCTATTTCTGGTTTAGCTATCTCATTTATAAGTAAAAAAATAAAACAACAATCTGGAGAAATTTCTCAAAAAATTGGTGGTCTTTTAAGTATTCTAGAAGAAAGTATTTCAGGTTTAAAAATTATCAAAGCATTTAACGCCGAACAATTATTTTCTTCAAAATTTAATACTCAAACGGAAGACATTCGATTATTGTCTAATAAAATGAGTAAAAAAGAAACGCTGGCAAGTCCTATGAGCGAATTTTTAGGTGTAATTACTATTGCTGGCCTTCTTTGGTATGGTGGTAAAATGGTTTTGATTGATGAAACATTATTGGGAGGTACTTTTATCGGATTTATGGCTGCTGCATATAATATACTCACGCCAGCTAAGGCTATGGCGAAAGCTAATAATAATATTAAAATAGGAAATGCTGCGGCACAAAGAATATTTGAAGTTATAGATACTGAAAATGAATTAATAGATATTGATAACGCTAAAGAATTAACTGATTTTAATAATACGATTGAATTTAAGAATATCTCTTTTATGTATGAGAACTCTTATGTATTAGAGAATTTTTCATTAACAATACCTAAAGGTAAAACAGTTGCCTTGGTTGGGCAATCTGGAAGTGGAAAATCTACACTTGCAAACCTAATTACTCGTTTTTACGATGTTAATAAAGGTGATATTCTTATAGACGGGAATAATATAAAAAATATTTCTAAAAAATCTTTAAGGGGTTTAACAGGCATTGTTGCTCAAGACTCTACCTTGTTTAATGATACTATTGCTAATAATATAAAATTAAGTAAACCTTCTGCTACAGAAAAAGAAATTGAAGAAGCTGCCTTAATAGCAAATGCTTCTGAATTTATAGAAAATCTACCTTTAAAATATAATACAATAATAGGAGATCGTGGTAGCTCTTTATCTGGGGGGCAACAACAAAGAATAGCAATTGCTAGGGCTGTTTTAAAAAACCCTCCTATCATGATTTTAGATGAAGCTACTTCTGCTTTAGATACAGAATCAGAGCAATTAGTTCAAGTTGCTTTAGAAAAGATGATGAAAAACAGAACTTCATTAATTATCGCACACCGTTTATCGACTATTCAAAATGCAGATGAAATTGTTGTAATGAAAAAAGGAAGGATTGTAGAACAAGGTAAACATGAAGAATTACTTGCTGAAAAAGGTGAATATTTTAAACTTGTTACTATGCAATCATTAACATAAACAAAAAAGGGAAGTTTTTAAAAACTTCCCTTTTTTTTATTTATAACTTCTTAATTATTTTCTAAACCTAACTTCTTACCTTTCTCTATCATATATTGATAACAAGCTTTGTGTTCATTAGGAATTTCACCTTCTAAAATAGCTTCTTTTATTGCTTCTTTAATCTGACCTATCTCTCTACATGGAGTTAAATTAAACTCTTTCATAATTTCTTCTCCAGTAATTGGAGGTTGAAAATTACGAACTTTATCTCGCTCTTCTACTTCTTTAATTTTTTCTCGAACAAGTTCGAAGTTTTTATGGTAACGATTAAATTTTTTAGGGTTTTTAGTAGTGATATCTGCCTCACATAAGGTCATTAAACTATCAACATCTTCTCCTGCATCAAAAACTAACCTTCTTACAGCCGAATCTGTTACATCACTTGCTAAAACAATAGGCCTTGAACTTAACATTACCATTTTTTGAACAAATTTCATTTTGTTATTCAATGGCATTTTTAAGCGCTTAAATAATTTAAAAACCATTTTAGAGCCAACAAATTCATGTGCATGAAATGTCCAACCTTGCTTTTTATGATATCGCTTCGTTGGTGCTTTACCAATATCGTGTAATAAGGCAGCCCAACGTAACCAAACATCTTGAGTGTTTTCTGATATATTATCAACAACTTCTAAAGTGTGATAAAAATTATCTTTATGCTTCTGCCCTTCTAATTCTTCTACGCCTTTTAAAGCGGTTAATTCAGGAATAATTCTTTCTAATAACCCAGTTTGTTCTAGTAATAAAAAACCTACAGAAGGTTTAGATGATTCAAGTATTTTATTTAATTCAACAATTATTCGTTCTTTGGTAATAATATCGATTCTTTTTGCATTCTTAGCAATGGCGCTTAAAGATTCGGCTTCAATTATAAATTTTAATTGTGAAGCAAATCGAATAGCACGCATCATACGAAGTGGATCATCAGAATAGGTAATATCAGGATCTAAAGGAGTTTTAATTATTTTAGCCTCTAAATCTGACATTCCGTCAAAAGGATCTAACAATAAACCAAAAGATTCTTTATTTAAGCTCAAAGCCAAAGCATTTATAGTAAAATCACGCCTGTTTTGATCGTCTTTAAGTGTGCCCGGTATTACTTCCGGATTTCTACTATCTTCTGTATAAGATTCTCTACGAGCGCCTACAAACTCTATTTCAACATCTTTATAACGCAACATTGCTGTTCCGTATGTCTTAAAAACCTGAACTTTTGGTTTGTTTGGTAATAGAGAAGCTACTTTTTCTGCTAACTCAATTCCGCTACCAACCGCTACTACATCAATGTCTTTTGCGGTACCTCTTTGTAAAATAAAATCTCGTACAAAACCACCAATCACATAACTATCTAGTTGTAATTCTTCGGTTGCTTTACTTATATATTGAAATATTTCAGCAGAAATTGCTTCTTTAAAATATTGTTCTTGCATTTCATTTTCACTTAGCTTACTTGTTATAGTTAACAAGTTTTCGAATGCAAATTTACCAAATTTTATAGTATACAAAAATTGATTTTGCTATTTCTTAATTTATAACTTATAAAAGTTATAAATTATGTATTTTTACCGACTATCATAATTACATTTTGAATAAACAATTTTATGCTAAACTTAAATAATCAATCTATATTAATCACTGGTGGTACAGGCTCTTTTGGTAAAATGTTTACTAAATTAATTTTAAGTAGATTTCCTGACCTAAAACGTCTTGTAATTTTATCAAGAGATGAGCAAAAACATTTTCAAATGGCTCAAGAATTTCCTGAAACCGAGTATCCTCAAATTCGTTATTTTATTGGTGATGTAAGAGATGTTAAAAGGTTAGAAAGTGCTTTTGAAGATATTGACATTGTAATTCATGCTGCAGCTATGAAACATGTTCATTTGGCTGAATACAACCCAATGGAATGTATCAAAACAAATATAAATGGTGCTGAAAACGTTATTGATGCTGCATTAAGATGTGGTGTTAAAAATGTAGTTGCTTTATCTACTGATAAAGCCGCCGCACCTATAAACTTATACGGAGCTACAAAGTTAACTTCTGATAAATTATTTATAGCTGCTAATAATATTAAAGGAAAAAGAGATATTAAATTTTCTGTAGTTAGATATGGAAATGTAATGGGGTCTAATGGTTCTGTGATGCCTTTTTTCTTAAATAAGAAAAAAGGAGGCGCGTCTTTTTTACCTATTACAGATAGGAGTATGACACGGTTTAATATATCACTGGAAGACGGTTGTGAAATGGTTTTTTATGCTATCGAAAAAGCATGGGGAGGTGAAGTTTTTATTCCTAAAATACCATCTTACAACATTGTAGATGTAGCAACTGCTATTGCACCAGAATTAGAACAGAAAACAGTAGGTATTAGACCCGGTGAGAAATTGCATGAAGAAATGATTACTTCTTCAGATTCATTTACTACGCTAGATTTAGGGAAATATTATGCTATATTACCACAAAGCTCTCCGTATTCAACTTATACTATAGAAGAATATCAAAAAGCTTTTAATGGGAGTCTAGTACCCAAAGGTTTTTCTTACGATTCAAATAATAATACTGAATGGGAAACTGTAGAAAGTTTAAGATTATTAGTTAAAGAGCATGTAGATCCTAATTTCGAAATATAAAAATGGCATTTAATATTCCTTACGGACGACAAAGTATAGAGAAAGATGATATTGCTGCTGTTGTAGAAACCTTACAAGCAGATTTTTTAACTCAAGGCCCAAAAGTTAAAGAATTCGAAGATAAATTTGCAGCTTACGTAGGCTCTAAATATGCATTAGCAGTAAATAACGCTACTTCTGGTTTACATTTATCAGTTTTAGCAATGGGATTACAAGAAGGAGATCGTGTTATAACAACACCAATTACTTTCGCTGCATCTGCTAATTGTGTTCGTTTTGCTAAAGGCGAAGTTTGGTTTGCAGATATTGACCCAAATACCTATTTATTATCAATCGAAAGTGTTCATAAATTAATAGAAAGTAAACCTAAAGGTTTTTTTAAAGGAATTATTCCTGTTGATTTTGCGGGGTTGCCTATTAATTTAGAAGCGTTTAAGAAACTAGCTGATGAACATAATTTATGGATTATTGAAGATGCTTGT
Source organism: Tenacibaculum sp. SM2510 (assembly GCF_057002845.1). NCBI lineage: Bacteria > Pseudomonadati > Bacteroidota > Flavobacteriia > Flavobacteriales > Flavobacteriaceae > Tenacibaculum > Tenacibaculum sp. SM2510. The sequence continues at coordinate 326,466 of NZ_CP192703.1, read as the reverse complement.
CATGCACCTGGAGGTTATTTTACAGACTCTAATAATAAAAAACAACACTGTGGTAATGGAAACTATGCAGACATTGGCGTTTTTTCATTTCATCCTGTAAAACATATTGCTTGTGGTGAAGGAGGAATGTTAACTACTAACTCTGAAGAAATTTATAAAAAACTATCACTTCTTAGAACCCATGGAATTACCAAAGAAAACATGAAAGAAAATCATGGGGATTGGTTTTATGAAATGCAAGAGCTAGGTTTTAATTATAGATTAACCGATTTTCAATCTGCATTAGGAATAACACAGTTGTCCAAAAATAATACAGGTGTTCTAAAAAGAAATAAAATTTCGAATACTTATAAAAATGCTTTTCAAGGGAAGATAAAGTTTCAAGATTTACCGCAAGGAACTTATAATGCACACCACTTATTTATTATCGAAGTTGAGAATAGAAAAGGGTTATATGATTATTTAAGAAGTCATACTATTTTTGCTCAAATACATTATATACCTGTACACAAACTACCTTATTATCAAAAAATAGGCTATAGTAATGCAGATTTATCTAATGCTGAAGATTATTATTCAAAATGTATTAGTTTACCTATGTTCCCTAGTTTAACTGAAGAGGAACAACAATTTGTAATCAATAAAGTTTTGGAATTTATTAATGACTAGAATTGCTATTATACCCGCACGAGGTGGAAGTAAACGAATTCCTAAAAAAAACATAAAACCTTTTTTAGGAAAACCTATTATTGCGTATTCAATAGAAGCGGCTATAAATAGTAATTTATTTGATGAAGTTATTGTTTCTACTGATGATTCTGATATTGCAAAAATAGCTAAGCAATACGGAGCTGTAATTCCATTTTTAAGAAGTCAAAAAAATTCTGATGATTTTGCAACGACATTTGATGTTATTCAAGAAGTTTTAAACTGGTATAGTAATAAAGGATCTAATATAGAAGTTGCTAGTTGCATATATGCCACTGCTCCTTTTATTACAAGTAATTTACTATTAAAAGCTTATCAAAAATTAATTAATAATGAATTTGACACTGTTTTTCCAGTAATCCGTTTTGGTTTTCCTATTCAGCGAGCAATTAAAATGATTAATAATAATGGAAAAATGGCTTTATTTCAACCAGAGCATTTAAATGCTAGATCTCAAGATCTGGAAACTGCGTATCAAGATGCTGGTCAGTTCTATTTTTTTAGACCTAAAATAGTTTTAGAAAAGAAAAAAATTTGGACCGATAACTCTGGTATTATAGAAATTAATGAATTACAAGCTCAAGATATTGATACAGAAACAGATTGGAAACTCGCTGAATTAAAATACAAAATTCAAAATGATGAAAAAACTTCTTTTTAGAGCAGATGGAAATTCAGAAATTGGATTAGGGCATTTATATAGACTATTTGCAATAGTAGAAATCTATAAAAAAACTACTGATTATATTTTTATTACTAGAAAAGACTCCACCTTAAAAGTAATTCCTGATGATTATCCAGTTGAATCAATTTCTAATAATATCGATTTAATTGATGAACCTAAATGGTTGTCAACAAATTATAGTTCTAATGAATATATTATAATTATAGATGGTTATCAATTTACACAAGATTACCAGAAAAAATTAAAATCCTTGGGCTACACTATTATGTATATCGATGATTTAATCACAAATCATCAATACGCAGATATTATTGTTAATCATTCTGAAGGATTACAAGAAGAAAATTATACTGCCCAATATTATAGTTTACTCGCTTTAGGAACTCAATACGCCATATTAAGACCTTCTTTTTTAGAAGCTACAAGAAAGAAAAGATTAATATATAATATAGACACCGTTTTTGTTTGTTTTGGAGGTGCTGATATGTTTGATTTAAGTTATAAAGCGACAAAAGCGTTACTTCTTTTTTCTAAATTTAAAAAAATACATATTCTATTAGGTGGAGCTTATAAGCACAAACATATATTTGAATTACAAGAAAAAAATTCTAATATTTATATTCACCAAAACTTACAAGAAAAAGAAATTGTATCTGTTATGGAACAATGTAATTTAGCCATTGCCCCTGCTAGTACAACTCTATATGAATTGTGTGCTATTCAAATGCCTATTTTATCGGGTTATTTTGTAAAAAATCAGCTAAACATATACAATTCTTTTTTAGAAAAAGGAGCAATATATGGTTGTGGGGATTTTTCAAATTATAGCATTCAAGATTTCTTTGAATCAATTCAAAAAATGACAAGTCTAAAGGAATACAATTCTTCTTTAAAAGTTCAACAAGAATTATTTGACTGTCAAATTAGCAATCGTTTTCTCCAATTATTAAATTATGCTCATCTATCGATTAGAAAAGCGTTAAAAACTGATATGTTACAAGTTTATAACTGGTCAAATGATCCTATAGTAAGAAAAAACTCTTATGATTCTAAACCTGTAATATTAGAAAAACATCAAAGATGGTTTACTTCTAAAATAAAAAATGAAAAAGCTTTATTTTATATCATTGAATATAATTCTATTCCGGCTGGAATGGTACGATATGAAAGAGAAGAACACCATACTGTTGTAGGTATTACAATTGCTAAAGAGTTTAGAGGGCGGAAATTGGCTCCTTTATTTTTAATAAAAGCAGCTAAGGAATATTTTCATGAATTTGAAAAACCTATTCTAGCTTACATAAAAAAAGAAAATACTCCTTCTGTTAAATCTTTCAAAAAAGCTGGTTATCAACTTTATAAAGAAGAGTCATTTAACGAGATAGACAGTTATATATATAAATTAGAGAAAATATGATTCCAACAGATAGATGTTTTATAATTGCTGAACTCTCAGCAAACCATAACGGAAGTAAAGAAATTGCTATAGAAACTATTAGAGCAGCGAAAAGAACTGGTGCTGATGCTATTAAATTCCAAACTTACACTGCAGACACCATCACTTTAGATTCTAAAAAAGAAGATTTCAAATTAAAACAGGGAACCATTTGGGACGGAATGTTTTTACATGATTTATACCAACAAGCACATACTCCTTGGGAATGGTTTAAAGACTTATATGCAATTGCTAGAGAAGAAGGTCTTATTGTTTTTTCTTCTCCTTTTGATAAAACGGCAGTAGATTTATTAGAATCTTTAGATAATCCGATTTATAAAATAGCTTCGTTTGAAATTACAGATATTCCTTTAATAGAATATTGTGCAAAAACAATGAAACCTATTATAATATCTACAGGAATCGCTACTGATGAAGACATTCAATTAGCTATTGATACGTGTAGAAATGTAGGAAATAATGATATTACTTTATTAAAATGTACCTCTTCTTACCCTGCTCCTATTGAAGAAGCTAATTTGGTTATGATTAAGGATTTAAAAGAACGTTTTAATGTGAAATCTGGACTTTCAGATCACACAATGGGAATAGTTACTCCTGTAGTTGCGGTTACATTAGGAGCTACTGTAATAGAAAAGCATTTTATTTTAAATAAAGAAATTGGCGGTCCAGATGCATCGTTTTCTTTAGACGAAGCAGATTTTACACAAATGGTAAGCTCGGTTAGAGCGGCAGAAAAAGCAAGCGGTGTAATTAGTTATCAATTAACAGATAAAATGAAAAGTGGAAGAGAATTTTCACGTTCATTATATATTACAACAGATGTTAAAAATGGTGATAGTATTACCGAAGATAATATTCGTTCTATAAGACCTGGCTTTGGCTTACATCCAAAACATTATAATGCTGTTTTAGGGAAAAAATTCAATAATAATTTTGAAAAAGGAACAGCTCTTAAAAAAGACTATTTTCAATAATTTATTCCCTCAATGTAACTATAACGCCGTCTTCCATAATTTTTAAAATGGTAGATGGCTTATTATTTAAACCCTCTTCATTTATTCTAACTATGTAGTCTACGTTTTTTTTTATTTCATCAGAAATATAATTAAAAGATTTCGGGGTCACTTCTCCGCTAACATTTGCTGAAGTAGATACAATGGGCTTACCAAATTCTTTAATCAAAGACTGACAAAATTTATTTTTAACTACTCTAATTGCAATAGTATTGTCTATTGCTATAGTATTACTCGCTAATCCTTTTGGATTATTATATATTATTGTTGTTGGTTTATCTATTTGGTTTAAAAGAATAATTACTTTTTTTGGAATATCGGTAACATATTCATTTAACATTTCAATAGAATCGACCAAAATAATTAAACTCTTAGTCTCTTCTCTTTTCTTTATTTTATATATTTTCTTAACAGCATCAAAATCTGTTGCATCACAACCAATTCCCCAAACAGTATCTGTTGGGTATAAAATTGTTTTTCCTTCTTTTAAAACAACGACAGTATTCTTTACAATCTCTTTCAAGTTAATAATCTAACTGTTTAAAATTTATATGTTTTTTTTGATACTTATAAATGTCTTTGATAGCTTTCTTTTTATTTTTAATAACTTTAGTATCATCGAAATTAAAAAAATCAATTATCGATTCTTTATATATATTATTTAAAGTAATTAAAGCTGTACTAATCGTCCCAGTAATGTACATTGGATATTCATTATTTAACAAAAAATCTAACTCTACATTAAATTCATTTTTACGAATTTTAAAATTAAGTTCTTTTTTAAAAAAATTCAAATCCTTTATATTTTCCCTCCTGTGAGGAATATATACCAACTCTTTATTTTTATAGAATTCTGAAATTTTTTTTAACGTAATAACATAATCTTTAAAAAGTATAATTTTAGCATTTATAACATTTGTACCAATAAGATATACTTTATTATTTACCTCTTTTGTTGAATTGTTTTTTAATGAATTTAACCAAGTAAAATTATTTTGGACATAATCGTATTTTTCATAGTTTGGTAAATTATAAAAGGTAAAGAAAATAGCATCTGTTACATTAGTCTTAATTTTTATGTTATTGTAAGCATAAATTTTTTCAATTATATTATATTTAAATCCAACTCTATTTTTTCCTTTAAATAATGAAAAGCGTTTAGTTAAATTCCCAATATTTTTATACTCCTTCGCAATAGCAATAGTTGCTGCACCATCGTCTAAAAGGTATAATTTATCATAATTTAAATTACTTACAAAATAGGAAGCTATTGGAAACGCACGAGTAAATATGTTTTCATATTTTTCTTTTTTTAATTTCTTAATTAATTTAAGCCAAGAAAAACCATAGGAAGTCTTTTTTTTAGTTCTTATAATATTATTCCAACCTCCTGATTTCTTAATTAAAAAATTTATAGTTTTATCTTGCCTTCTATCAGACTTAATAATTAATAAAGTATCAGTTATTCCTAATTGTTGCCTTGCTTCGATTGCTCCTAACATTTCAAGTGGCATACATATAAAAAAAATAGATTTCATTCTATGAATTAGATTTTATTTTCTGTTGATTTACTAAATAGTAATATTAACACATTTTTAATATGTTTTTAACATCTACTCCCTTTTTTAAAGTTCTTGTACAAAGTTAGAATCTAATTTTTTATCTATCCACTTTAATAAAAATTTAAATTTACGTTTACTAACAGTCTCTAAACTTTGTAAACATAAAAACAACTCTTTTTCAGCTCTTAATTCTGATTTAAGTACTTTTTTTAATATACTAAACCAACTATACTTATGTGTATAAACCAAAGATAAGTCACTCTTTAAAACACATGTTTTTGCTTTAATTTCTAAATGATTTGCCAATCCTTGTAATAAAATTTGACTTTTATGTCTGAATTTATGTTTTAAATTGTTTTCTAATAAATTCGAATCATTTTCGAAAAAAGATTTTATAGTAGATTTTCTAATTGGATGTGGTGTATGATGAAAATCATAGTATTTATCAAACCCTAATAATTTAGCTGTATCTTGTTTTCCAAATCGGTGACAAAAAATTCTTTTTCTTTTTCTAGAATGCATTAAATTTGTAATCCATCTATTTTCATCATATTCCAACCACTTCCCTCTTAAAACAGGCCTGTTTTTAATAAAAAAATCACTTGGTTTTGTAGGGTTAATTAAAAAGAAATCATCATTAAAATACACAAAATACTCTGATAATTCAGGTATTTTATATATTAATGCTTCTATTGCAAGGCAGTTAAATGTAGGTAAATACTCTTCATTATGTTTAAAAATATCTTTGTGATCAATTAAAATTAAATTAATATTTTTTTTTTCAGCTTTATCTTTTAATTTCTCAAATTTTTTTGGCTTTTGATTATCTGTTACTAAAAAAATATTTCGAACATAGGAAGCATGCTTAATAACAGAGGTTATAGCAATTTCTATTTCATTTATTGAATTATATCTTGTAGATTCTTTTTTATTATTCCAGTCAATTTTTTTATCTAAAAATTTATTAATTTTTCTTCTCCAATTATCATCAGAGCTGTCAACCCAAAGCATTACAACATCTATATCCATTTTCGGAATTTTGTTTTTTTATACCGCTACATCATACTCTCTAAGAGCATCATTTAACGAAGTTTTTTTATTGGTGCTTTCTTTACGTTTACCTATTATTAAAGCACAAGGCACTTGGTATTCACCTGCAGCAAATTTCTTTGTATAACTACCTGGTATTACTACAGATCGGGCAGGAACTACTCCTTTTGTTTCAACTGGCACATCGCCTGTAACATCTATAATCTTAGTACTCATTGTTAATACAACATTGGCGCCTAAAACAGCTTCTTTTTCTACTCTAACTCCTTCAACAACAATACAACGGGAACCAATAAACGCTCCGTCTTCTATAATTACCGGTGCCGCTTGTAATGGTTCTAAAACACCACCAATACCTACTCCACCAGATAAATGTACATTTTTACCTATTTGAGCACAAGAACCTACTGTTGCCCATGTATCCACCATCGTTCCTTCATCAACATAAGCACCAATGTTTACATAACTTGGCATTAAAATAGTTCCTGATGATATATAAGCTCCGTGACGTGCAACTGCATTTGGCACAACACGTATACCTTTTTCTTTATAATTTCTTTTTAACGGAATTTTATCATGATATTCGAAAATACCAGCTTCTAAAGTTTCCATTTTTTGAATAGGAAAATATAAAACTACTGCTTTTTTAACCCATTCGTTTACCTGCCATCCATTGTCTGTTGGTTCTGCTACACGTAACTCGCCCGCATCTAATAAATCAACAACTTTTCTAATTGCATTAATCGTGTTTTCTTCTTTTAATAAATCACGATTATCCCATGCTTTTTCTATAATATCTTGTAATTCTGTCATTTCTATAATTTTCTACAAATATAAAATCTCTAATTCAATATAATGCGAAGATACATTTTTTAAACAGATGCTTGTAGCATGTTTAAAATCTGTATTTTTGCATAAAAACAAACTAATTTGGGAAGAGTTTTAGCCATAGATTTCGGAAAAAAAAGAACAGGTATTGCTGTTACTGATGAATTACAAATTATTGCTTCAGGATTAACAACTATTAGCACGAAAGAGTTAATTCCTTTTTTAAAAGAATATATTAAAAAAGAAAATGTTGAGTTATTAATTATCGGAAAGCCAAAACAAATGGATAATTCGGATAGTGAAAGTGAAGCCTTGATTGTGCCTTTTTTACAGAAGTTAGCAAAAGCTATCCCTAATATTTCAATAAAAAGAGAAGATGAGCGTTTTACTTCTAAAATGGCTTTTCAAACTATGATTGATAGCGGCTTGAATAAAAAACAACGTCAAAATAAAGCTTTAGTAGACGAAATAAGCGCTACAATCATTTTACAGTCGTATTTGTACAACAAATAATTTTATAGACAACCGATTCTTTGTATTTTCGCATTCCCAAAAAAAATTAAAAACATGATTTTACCCATTGTTGCTTACGGAGATCCCGTATTACGTAAAGTAGGAAAAGAAATCGATAAAGAGTATCCGCAGTTAGAAAAACTAATTGCCGATATGAAAGAAACAATGTACAATGCACAAGGTGTAGGTTTAGCTGCTCCGCAAATAGGAAAAGACATTCGTTTGTTCTTAATTGATGCTTCTCCTTTTGCAGATGATGAAGATTTGTCAGAAGAAGACCGAAAAGTTTTAGAAACCTTTAATCGTGTTTTTATAAACGCTAAAATAATTAAAGAAGAAGGCGATGAATGGGCTTTTAACGAAGGTTGTTTGAGTATTCCTGATGTTCGTGAAGATGTTTTTCGTCAAGAAACAATTACGATTGAATATCAAGATGAAAATTTCGAAAAACATACGGAGGTTTTAGGCGGTTTAGCTGCTCGTGTTTTTCAGCACGAATATGACCATATTGATGGTATATTGTTTACAGATAAACTTTCTTCATTAAAGAAGAGATTAATCAAAAAGAAATTAGAAAACATATCAAAAGGAAAAGTAGAAGCAGGATACAGAATGCGTTTTCCTAATGCCAAAAGAAAATAGTCTACCTAAGACATAAAAATATTATAATATGGAATTTAACAAAATTATTGCAGTTACTGGTAAACCAGGATTATTTCAAATCTTATCTCAAACAAAAACAGGAGTTATCGTAAGATCTATTGTAGATGGTAAGCGTTTTCCTATTACAGCTACACACAATGTAAGTTTATTAGAAAACATTGCTATTTATACCTACGAAGAAGAAGTGCCTTTAGCTAAAGTTCTTAAAAGTATGGCAACTAAAGAAGATGGTAAAGAAGGTATTTCTCATAAAGAAAGCAATGCTAAATTAACTACTTATTTTAGTGAAATTTTACCAGGTTACGATGAAGAACGTGTATACGCCTCTAACATTAAAAAAGTAATTCAATGGTATAATACTTTAGCGAAATCTGAATTTGATTTCAGTTCTTTGGATAAAGTAGCAACTACCGAAGAAAAATAGATCATGAATACTCGTAAGCAGCAATTAGACGCCTTTAACCGTTTGTTAGATATTATGGATGAACTTCGTGAGAAGTGTCCGTGGGATAAAAAACAAACCTTAGAAAGTTTACGTCACTTAACGATTGAAGAAACTTACGAGCTAGGAGATGCTATTCTAGACAATGATTTACAAGAAATAAAAAAAGAATTAGGCGATGTGTTATTACACATCGTCTTTTATGCTAAAATAGGAAGCGAAAAAAAGGCTTTTGATATTGCGGATGTTGCCAATGCTATTTCTGATAAATTAATTCACCGCCATCCACATATTTATGGTGATGTTGTAGTTAAAGATGAAGAAGAAGTAAAACAGAATTGGGAAAAATTAAAATTAAAAGAAGGTAAAACTTCGGTTTTAGAAGGTGTTCCTAAAAGTTTACCTGCGCTGGTAAAAGCAAGCCGTATTCAAGAAAAAGTTGCCGGTGTTGGTTTTGATTGGGAAGAACCACAACAAGTTTGGGAAAAGGTACAAGAAGAAATTACCGAACTAAACGAAGAAATTAAAGCTGGAAATAAAGAAAACATCGAAAAGGAATTTGGAGATGTGTTATTTTCTATGATTAACTACGCACGTTTTATTAAAGTAAATCCTGAAAATGCTTTAGAAAAGACGAATAAGAAATTCATCAATCGTTTTCAGTACTTAGAAGCCGCAGCAAAAAAAGAAGGCAAAGAACTTTCAGACATGACTTTAGGCGAAATGGATGTTCATTGGGAAAATTCGAAAGAATTTTTTAGATAACACTTTGTCAGTTCTAGCGAAGTCGAGAACTAATTTTAATTCTAAAAAAGATTACTTCGTCATTCTTCCTAGTAATTACGTATAGAACTCGTCATTGCGAACATAGTGAAGCAATCTCTATATCAATAAACAAAATAACAAACTTTTAATCTGCCACTAGTAAAAGATTACTTCGTCATTCTTTCTCGTAATGACGTATAAAAATCGTCATTGCGAACATAGTGAAGCAATCTCTAAACCAACAAAAAACACCTGCCTTAAACTACTTTTTAATCTTTTGATGTGAAAAATTACTTCGTTATTCTTCCTCATAATAACGTATAAAATTCGTTATTACGAACATAGTCAAGCAATCTCTAAACCAACAAAAAACACCTATCTTAAACTACTTTTTAATTTTCTTAGTAAAAAGATTACTTCGTCATTATTCCTCGTAATGACGTATCATTTTGTACTTTTACTTTATGGATATAATTATTATTACAGGCGGTAGTAAAGGAATCGGAAAAGCATTAGCTAAAAAATACGCTGGCGAAAACTACAAAGTATTCTCTTTAGCTAGAACATCTTCTGGTTTAGAAAATGTCACTAATATTACTATAGATTTATCTTACCTTAAAAAAACAGAAAATACTTTTAATGCTCTTTTAAATGAAATTCTTAACTCTAAAATTGACTCAATTACTTTAATTAATAATGCAGGTCGTTTAGGTGAAATATCAAATCTAGAAAATATAAACCCTAACGATATTTCTAAAACAATTCAGCTAAATACCACTACCCCGCTTATATTGTCTGGTTTATTTATCAAACTAACAAAACAGTTAAGTTGTAAAAAACAAATCATTAATATTTCATCCGGAGCCGCAAAAAGTGCTTATCAAGGTTGGGCTATTTATTGTACATCGAAAGCTGCAATAGACATGATGACCAAAGCTATTGCTACAGAACAATCTGAATTAGAGAATGGTGTAAAATGTAATGCTATTTATCCAGGTATTGTAGACACCAATATGCAATCTGAAATTAGGAGTACAAATAAAGCTAATTTTAATAGTTTACAACGTTTTGTTGATTTAAAAGAAAACAATGAATTATATACACCTGATTTCGTGGCTAACTCTATTTATAAGATTGATCTTGAAAATCGATTAGAAAACGGAGATATCGTTGATATTAGAAGTTTTTGAGAAATAATTTAATCTGTTTTTAAAATAAAAAGACTCATATAAAAGATTAAAATTATCAACTGAAAGAATGAAAAGAAATTTACTTTAATAATTGAACAACATTTATTTTAAAAATTTTTCCAATAGGAATAATGTGATCATTTACAAACATCCTATTTCCTTCAATACTTTTAATATGTTTGTGAGCAACTACAAATGATTTATGAACTTGTAAAAAATCTTCTTTTGGTAATAGTTCCAAAACCGTTGATATTTTTTCACGAATAGTAATTGTCTCTAATATAGTAATCACTTTGGTGTAATTTCCGGACGCTTCAATAAATAAAACAGCATCAATTTCTATTTGTGTATATTTTTTATTACTTCGTAAAAAAATACGTTTCGATATGGTATTACTTTCAGGTAAAACAGAAACCTGTGTTGTTGGAGAACTAAAAGTTTTGTTAATTGCCTTTAAAAAACGTTCAAAACTAAATGGTTTTAACAAGTAATCTGAAATGTTAAGTTCATAGCCTTCAAATGCAAATTCTTTATATGCAGTAGTTACAATTACTTTTGGTGGACTTTTTAGCGTTTTTAGAAAATCAAACCCTTTTAGTTTTGGCATGTTTAAATCTAAAAAAATCAAATCAACTTCATTCTTATTCAAATATTCAAATGCTTCTAATCCGTCGTAGCAATTTTTCATCAACTGCATATTAGGCAATAAATCACAATAATCTTTAATAATATCGTGGGCTATATATTCATCATCAATAATTAAATATTTAATCATAGCGTGTTCAATCTTAATTCTACTTTATATACATTTTCTATAGTTGAAAAAGACAACCTGTGTTTATTTGGATAAACCAGCGCCAATCTTCTTTTTAAATTTTTTAAACCAATTCCAGAAGTTTCAACATCTTCAGAACTATCAAAATTATTTTCTACAGTAAATTGTATCTCATCATTAATAACAATCATATTAATATTCACATAAGCACTATCTCGTAAACGCTCTACTCCGTGTTTAAAAGCATTTTCTAAAAGAATAATAAATAGTAAAGGCATCACTTTGTAATCTTCTTCTATATGGCTATTAAAACTAATGTCAATTTTCTTTTGATATCTCATTTTATGAAGCTCAATATAGTTTATTAAATAATCAACTTCTTCTTTTAGTGTAACGGTTTCTTTTTCGCCTTTATAAATACTATAACGCATCATATCTGATAGTTTTAATATCAATTCTTGTCCTTTTTTAGGCTCTTTACCTACTAAACCATATAAGTTATTAAGCATATTAAAAAAGAAATGTGGGTTTACTTGACTTTTTAAAAGCATTAATTCAGTTTTTGCTTTCTCGTTTTTTAATTTAACAATAGAGATCAGTTGTTTTGTAAACCAAAAAATACCTAAACCTAGTAATATTAGATAATAAGTAGTAATAGCAACTCCTATTATTGGGTTATAATTTTCTAAAAAAACTACCGATTCTTTACCTGTAATAATTATTTCAAATGCTGTAATTAATATAGGAATAACACCTGTTGCAATTAGCGTTATTAGCAACCATTTATGTTTGTTTGTGCTCAATATCATATTGCAAAATTAGGCGAAAATATATCCCTCGCAAAAAAGTTGACAAACAACCGCTAAATAGGGTTGAAATTAATCTTCTATACAACGAAATAACTTCAAATGAACTTGAAAGGTTTGTATCCCCGAAAAATAGCTGTTTATCACATTAAATTTAGTAAAGAAGACTCCTTAATTATGTTTGTTTAAAGTTTAAAACTAAACAAAAATGAAAAAAAGAGTATTAAGGTATTTAAAACACATTATATCTACCCTATTAACATTAGGAGTAATAGCCGTTTTTTTTGGCTTATATCACGGAGCAAGTTTACATTATGGAGATCATCCTTTAATGTATAATATAGGGAATGAAGGTCCTTATGTTTTTTACAAAAATGATAGTATTCTAGATGTAAAGTATGTTAAAGGAAATAAAGATGATGGGTTTTATGTTGATAAAAAGGAATATTCAATTAATTCTGAAATTATAGCAAAAAGTTATTTTCAAATTGATTCTACAAGTTTTGATTTTAAAATAAATTCAGATATTAAAACCCCAAAAACCACTTATAATGATGATAATCCTATTATTGCCATTTCAGATATTGAGGGTAGCTATAAAACATTTCGAGATTTTCTAATAAACAGTAAGATAATTGATGAAAACTTAAACTGGACATTTGGAAAAGGTCATTTAGTATTGGTTGGTGATTTTGTGGATAGAGGTTGGTCTGTAACACAAGTACTATGGTTTATTTATAAATTAGAACAAGATGCTACAAAACAAGGAGGGTATGTGCATTTTATTATAGGAAATCACGAACTAAAAAATATGCAAGGAAATTATAAGGTAGCAGCAGACAAATATCTTGCTGTAAGTGCTTTTTTAGGAAAATTTCAAAGCGAATTGTATAATCAAAATTCATTTTTAGGCAAATGGATGGCAAGTAAAAACACCGTAGAAATTATAAATGGAAACCTGTTTGTTCACGGAGGAATTCATCCGGAAATAGCAGATTCTAAATTAAGTTTAAATGCAATAAACGAATTGATAAGAAGTAGTTACTACAAACCATACTATCCTAAAAAGGAAAAAAATATTGAACAATTACTTACCTCAAACAAAACAGGTGTTTGTTGGTATAGAGGTTATCACAAAGATAATTTAACACAAGAAGAAGTTGAAAAAGGCTTAAATAAATTTAATGCTAAAGCTGTAATTGTTGGCCATACATTACAATCAAAAATAAACAGACAATACAACGGAAAAGTTATAGGAATTGATGTTAAACACCCCAAAGATTATAAAAAACATTGGCCTTATCAAGAATCGGAAGGCTTACTTATTAAAGGGAATAAATATTATAGAGTTCTTAAAAATGGAGAAAAGAAAGAGATATAAATGCAACGAAAGAACAAATTTATAAAATATTAGAAAAAAAATATACCGTTATTTTTGTTACGGTAATTGCTACAATAATATTTTTATTTTGATAGGAATTACCGTTATTTTTTTAGACTTGGTATTGTATTTCTAATTCTAAAAGGAAATAATTCTCAAAACTTTATTCTTTGTCATAACTATATTTATTGAGGTTCATATTTTTATTCAACATACTATTTACATGAAATATCGATTTTTTTGAGAAAGCTTTGTCGATTTGAGTTATACGGGCCAAAACATATTGTAATAGCTATAGCTGCTCAAAACAAAAAATCTATAAGGATATATTAAGGGTTTTTGAAGTTTTTGAAGAATAATCTAGCTTGATTCTTAGGCTAAATTCGACTACCTTTCGTTAACGTTGAATTTAAATCATTAAAACGGATTCATATCCACAAATAAGTTAACACCAATTATGAGTATATCACTAAAAACACATAAATTAATTTGGGGAAGGTCAGGAAATATGTGTGCTTTTCCTGATTGTAAAAAAGAATTGGTGATTGATGAAACTTCAACAGATGACCCTTCTATTATTGGTCAAGAAGCTCACATAGTTGCAAAAAAAATTAATGGCCCTAGAGGTAAACATCCTCTCAAAGAAGAAAAAAGAGACAAGTATGATAACTTAATCTTACTTTGTAGTGTTCATCATAAAATTATTGATGACCAAGAAGTTGAATATACAGTTGAAAAGTTACACAAGTACAAAAAAACACACGAGTTTTGGGTAAAGAAAAACCTATCTACAGACAGACAAAAAACTAGAGATGACGAATTATATGCAACATATATTCAAAAATTTATAGAATTAACAAACTTAGATACTTGGACTAATTGGACTTCTTATATGCTTGGAATGTGGGAAGCTTTTCCTAAAGAAGAATTTGACACTTTAAAACAAGTACCTGACTACATAGTTTCAAGAGTTTGGCCTCAAAGGTATTTACCTTTAGAATCATCTCTTATAAATTTTAAAAACATATTAAATGATTTAATCAGACTATACTCAGAATTCCCTGATGAAAACCCAAATGGATATTCTATAAAGAAATTTTACAAAAACTATCAGAGAGAACAGTTTTATAATGATGAAAATGCTTATTGTCAGCAAACAGAAATTAAAGCTCTTGAGCATTATGATTATCATCTAGGATTAATCATAGATTTGGTATTAGAACTTACTCGTGCATTAAATTACATTTGTGACCAAATAAGAACCTATCTATTTGAAGGATTTAGAATTGAAGAAGGTGTAATTCTTATCAACAGAAGTGATATGTTCAGTTATCAAAACTCTAGAATTGAATATCGAGGTGAACAAAGAACTGAAATGCCATATGGAGGTTTAAAAAAATTTATGATTGAAAGAAGTAATCGTGATTACTGTGTTGGTGAAGGTGTAAATGAATATTATTTTAGAAAGAGAGTATGGGAAATGTAAAAACTAATGCTAACAAAGGCTTTAATTAATTCGGGTTTTAGTATTTAATACATAGTTTAGTTTTTTTTATAAAATCTACTAAACCTTTTGATTCGGCTAAGTACTTAATTGCAAAGTCAGTAATTTTAGCTCCCGTAATAACCATAAATGCGAAGTTAGCCTAATTTTTAATAAGCATCTACATCAATAATAAATCGGATAGGTCTAAAGTCTTTTATACCTTCAAATGTATTTCTCACCTTTTGCAGTTGTTCTTTTGTTTTTGCTAACGATTGTTTTGGCGGAATTTTTATAATTAAATTCTTAATATATAAGTTACGAACTCTAGAAACTGCTGGTGCCGTTGGTCCTAATACGTTTTCTTGAAAAACAATTTGCAATGATTTTGCCAGCCAATTCACACCATTTTCTACACGATTATAATCCTTATGCTTTAAGGTGATTTTTATCAATCGAAAATATGGCGGGTATTGAAATTGCCAACGTTCTTGTAGTTGTTCCTTATACATCTCAGCATAGTTTGTAGTAGAAACCTGCTGTAATATTTGATGATACGGATTATAAGTTTGTATCGCCACCTTACCTTGTTTTTTACTTCGTCCTGCCCTACCTGATACTTGTACCATTAATTGATAAGCTCTTTCATGCGCTCTAAAATCCGGAAAATTTAACATCGAATCGGCACTTAAAACACCTACTAACGATACGTTTTCAAAATCTAACCCTTTTGATAACATTTGTGTTCCTACCAAAATATCAATTTCCTGCGCTTCAAAAGCACCAATTATTTTTTGATATCCATATTTACCACGCGTAGTGTCTAAATCCATTCTTCCGATTTTATACTTCGGAAAAAGTTCTTTTAATTCTAATTCTATTTGTTCGGTTCCAAAACCTTTCGTGTCGAGTGTTGCGCTACCACAAGCACCGCAACTATTTGGCATTGAACGTTGATAGTGGCAGTAATGACATTTTAATTCACGTCGGAATTTATGAAACGTTAAACTAACATCACAATTTGGACATTCGGGAGAAACACCACACGTTGTACACTCTACAACAGGTGAAAATCCACGTCGGTTTTGAAATAAAATTACTTGTTCTTTTTCTTCTAACGCCTCCGTAATCATTTTTAACAATCGATCAGAGAAATGACCTTTCATTTCCTTTTTTCGATGTTTTTCTTTTACATCAATCAGCTCAATTTTTGGCAATTGAATATTTCCAAAACGCCTTGTTAACTCCACAAAACCATACTTATTCTGCTGCGCGTTATAATAACTCTCTAAAGACGGCGTAGCAGAACCTAACAATACTTTTGCTTTATGTAAATGCCCTAAAACTACTGCTGCGTCACGTGCATTATAACGTGGTGAAGGTTCAAATTGTTTGTAAGATGTTTCATGTTCTTCATCAACAACGATTAACCCTAAGTTAGAAAAAGGTAAAAAACCTGAAGAACGAGCTCCTAAAATAATTTGCGCTTTGGGTTTGTTTTCTAACACATTATTCCAAACTTCTACCCGTTCATTCATAGAATATTTTGAGTGAAATACTGATATAAAGCTTCCAAAATAACGTTGTAAACGCGTAATTATTTGTGTTGTTAAAGCTATTTCGGGTAATAAAAACAATACTTGCTTGCCTTCTGCAATAACCTCTTTTATCAGTTTAACATATATTTCTGTTTTTCCAGAACCGGTAACTCCGTGTAATAACGTTACATTCTGAGTTTCAAAAGAGGTTTTTATTTCATTAAAAGATTGCTGCTGAAATTCATTTAAATCTTTTATTTCATTGGTATCTCCGTTAAAATTAATTCGATCTGTTTGAATTTCATAAAACTCGAAAATTTCTTTATCCACCAATGCTTTTAAAACTGCGGATGAAGTACCCGATTTGTCTTCTAATTCCTTACTCTTTATTGGTTTTTTAGAAACTGATAATTGAAAATAAGTCAATACCGCTTCTCGTTGTTTTTTTGCTCTAGAAAGCTCTTCTAACAAACTCTGCAAAGCTTCGTTTGAGGTGTATTTCGAATTTAAACGAACATACTTTACCAATTTCGGTTTGTAGGTTTCGTAAATTTCTTCTTTAATAAAAGCGGCTTCTTTGTTTATTAATCCATCGATAATTGGCAAAACTGTTTTCTTACCTAAAATATCTGCTACTTGATGAATGGTTATTTGCGAATGATGCTGTAATGCTTCAAAAATTAAAAACTCTGAATCTGTTAAACTTGTTTCATCAGTAAAAGTTTCGTTTTTATAAATAATCGTTTCACTTTCTAACAAAAAAGCCGATGGCAACGCAGCTCTGTAAACATCTCCTAAAGAACACATATAATAACCAGAAATCCATTCCCAATGTTTTAATTGACGCTCAGTTACAATAGGTTTTTCATCTAAAATTTGATGAATGTCTTTTGCCTCGTATAATTCTGGTGCATTTTGATGAATGTTAAACACCAGTGCTGTATAAATTTTACTTTTACCAAAAGAAACAGCTACTCGCATTCCTTTTTTAAGGAATGAAAACTCTGCCTCATTTATCGAATATGTAAATGTTTTTTTTAACGGAATTGGTAATATGACGTCGATGAAATATGGTGTCACTTCGAGTGATTTTATGATTGAAATGAATAAAATTATATCGAGAAGTTTTTTATTCAGTTCTCTATATAATTTTAATTTTCTCTTATCTGTTCAAGTAAATTTTACTCAAACGGACAAATTCAAAACTACGCAAAAATCACTACATTGTAAACAGAAAAATATATAATTATGACTTCATCTGCATGGAAATCGAAAGGTAAAATTATAAAAATAAATAATCGAAATATTTTTATGATTGATGAAGGTAATCATGAAAACACCTTGGTTATTTTACACGGATATCCTACTTCTTCTTTCGATTATTATAAAGCATTACCATATTTAACAAAGCATTATAGCGTTATTATTCACGATCATTTAGGGTTTGGCTTTTCGGATAAACCTTTAGATTATTCTTATTCATTAATTGAGCAAGCAGATACTGCTTTACTCTTATGGGAAAAACTGGGTTTGCAAAATGTTACTTTATTAGCACACGATTACGGCACAAGTATTGCTACCGAAATTATTGCGCGCACCAATATGAATCAAGTAAATATTACCATAGATAAATTGATTTTATGCAATGGAAGCATGCATGTTGAGTTGGCTAAACTAAGAACGATTCAGAAATTACTAAAGAATAAAATTACTGGAAAATGGGTTACTAAATTGGTAAATCAAGCTCTTTTTAATCGAAATATCAGAAATATTTATTTTGATAAATCTAAAGTTTCTAAAACCGAGTTAAACGAAATGTGGTTTCAAATTAATTATAATGATGGGCGGAATGTGATTCACTTATTAAGTAATTATATAAACGAACGTTATTATTTTTGGCATCGTTGGATTGGTGCTTTAACACAAACTAATATTGAAACAAAAATTGTGTGGGCAACCCACGATCCGATTGCAGTAAAAAAAATTGCTGAGTTGCTGTGTAAAGAAATACCTAACAATACATTATTTTGGTTACACAACTCAGGACACTTCCCTATGCTAGAAAATCCGAAAGAATGGAGTGAATTGGTGTTAAAATCTAACTAATATACTCTAAATACAACGCTTCTACTTTCGTTCTTGCCCAAGGAGTAGTTCTTAAAAACTTTAACCCAGATTTGTAAGTAGGATTATTTTTAAAAGCATTAATCTTTAAAATTTCACCTAACTCTTCCCAACCATATTCTAAGTATAATTCTTCTAGCATGGTGGCTAACTTTATTCCGTGAAGCGGATTATTTGGTTGTTCTTGACTCATAGTATGTTTAAAATGACAAAAGTAAAGTTTCTACTTGATTAATTCGTCTAATAATTCTCTAACTTT
The DNA here is from genome assembly GCF_057002845.1 of Tenacibaculum sp. SM2510. Lineage (NCBI taxonomy): Bacteria > Pseudomonadati > Bacteroidota > Flavobacteriia > Flavobacteriales > Flavobacteriaceae > Tenacibaculum > Tenacibaculum sp. SM2510. Next base: position 307,222 of record NZ_CP192703.1, on the reverse strand, counting down.
AGTACTATTCCAATCTGCTGGTCCTTTTTTATCAGTAACAATGTTACCTTTTTTATCAATAATAAAAGTAGCAGGTATCGATTTACTTTTTAATTGTTCTGGTATGTTACTTAACTTATTGTAGGTTGGTAAATTATATCCTTTTAGTTTATAAAAATTACCGATTGTACTCCAATCTTCATTACTCACAAAAATAAATGCTACACGATCTTTATAATCATCATATAAACTTTGAACACTTGGCATTTCGGCTATACAGGGCGGACACCATGTTGCCCAAAAATTTATGAAAACTACTTTGCCTTTTGTTTCATTGAAATCAATATTATGAGTATTTAAACCTTTTAAATTCCAGTTATAACTTTTTAAAGATTCCCTTTCTTCAACATCAATTGTACTTGGTGAAAAAGAAATTAATCGTATAAAATATACTTTCGTTGGCGGATATAATAGCAAACCAATTATAACTACAAATACAATATTAGAAATTGTTTTTTTTGTAAATTTCATTAATCTAAATTAGGTAACACAAAATCATTTAACACACTTTTTTTAGCCATCATTTTTTCGATACTCTCAATTGTTCTAGGTGCTTCTTTTGATAAATTCACAGGCGCAGCATCTGTGATTAAAATATCATCTTCTATACGAACTGCAATTCCCCACCATTTTTTATCACAGTTACTTCCTTCAGGAATATAAATACCAGGTTCTACAGTAATAACCATGTTTTTTTGAAACTTCCCATAAGTTCCTGGATCATGTACATCTAACCCAATATGATGTGAAGTACCGTGAGGAAAATAGTTGTGCTTTGCATCTAATGTTTTAATAATTCTTAAATCTAACAGTCCTTTATTGATTACTTTTTTAGCTTCTTCACCTAGTTGCCAAAACTGATTGCCTGCTTTTGAAACTGCGATTGCAGCATCTTGTGCTTTTAAAACAATATTATAAATTGCTTTTTGTTCAGTAGAAAACTTACCATTTGCAGGAATCGTCCTTGTTACATCCGCAGTATATCCTCGATATTCTGCTCCTAAATCCATTAACACTAATTCATCGTTTACTTTCGTTTTACTATTTTCTATATAATGTAAAATACAACCATTATTTCCTGCTCCAACTATTGATGGATATCCTTCATATTCAGCGCCGTATTTTTTATATACAAACTCATGAATCCCTTGAATTTCTGTTTCAGACATATTAGGTTGCATTGCTTTCATCATTTCTACTTGACCAATAGCAGAAATACGAATTGCTTTAGTTAATAATTTTAATTCTTCAGTTGTTTTAACTTCACGCATTTCTGCTAATTTAGTTGGTAAAAACTTAAGATCTATATTCGTTTCTCTTTTATTAAGGTTCAATTTCATTCTTTGTTTTAGCTCTTTTCTTAACCCATCATTTGTAGCAGTTATATAATCGTTTATCATAGGGTCTTTTTTATACTCTGGATAACTTTCTAAGCTTTTAGATAACTCCTTAGCCATCTCTTCTAATTTCGCGTCAGGAACATTTGCTATAGCCTTATGAATATGCTCAATATTTGGGTCCTTAACTATATTATTCTTATAACCAGAAAGCTTTTTAAATCCGTTTACTAAATCATAAATTTCTCCTTTATCTCTTTCAGAATTTCGATAATCATCTTTGAACTTCTCTATGTAAATTTTATCAAAACTTTTGAAATTTAATTTATCTGAAATAAAGTCTTCTGCATTTTTAGCTACTTTAAAGCCAAGTTCTGTTTTTGCTCCTTCAATACCTAAACGCTTACCATTCCACATTTCTGCTCTTGGGTCATTTTTTTGAACATATAAAATTTCATTGTATAAAGTACCTGAACTATCTTTCTGATTATCTGAAAACAATACTAAAACCGCGTTTGGCTCACGATATCCTGTTAAATAATAAAAACTAGGATCTTGATGAAAAACATAATCTACATCATTTGCTCTATTACGTATCGGATTTGCAAAGACCATTGCTACTGAATTCTTAGGCATTTTAGAGCGTAAGATCTCTCTTCTATTTTTATGAAAACCTGTAGATAAATAATCTGTTGGTGTTTGTGCAGTAACCTCACTTAATACTCCTAGTAAACAAACGAGTAGTGTTTTTTTAAACATTTTGTTAGGGTTTTATAGCCACTCAAATGTATGCTTCTTCCTGTAGAAAAAGAAAATTTTAACGAATTTTTAGGGTATGATTTTTTTATTGATTCTATTTATTTTGATTAAAAAACATTCACACACGCACCTGTAAATAATTGACTACCAAATTAATATACCTTATATTTAAGGCGCTAACCGACTAACCTAACTATTATGAAAAAGATTACAACTTTATTTATTAATTTACTACTATGTCTATTACTTTCTTTTCAACTTATCGCACAGTCTAGCGGTCAAGCTCCTACTTTATCGGCCGGTTTAGATAACGTCGCTTTTCACAAAGGAACTTTAGATGTTGAACTCATCGCTAAAATTATTGCTGAAAAGCAAAAAGAGATTGTTCGTGAGGGTATAAAAAGAATGATTTATGAGTACATCGGAAGTTCTGAACTTGATGATTATTCTCAATTTTATATTGAACGTATTACCACCATTATTTTTCAAGAAAAGAATCACAAAGTGATGACCAAACGTATTTTAGAAGAAACGACAAATTATCTTTTTGTATTAGGTAGTACAAAGTTATTTTTAAAATCTGAAGAAAATCTCTTTAAATACTTTTTTGATGAAGGAGAAAAAATTCTGAATATAAAAACAATTGAGAACCTCAATGACACCATAACTATTGAATTAGAAAATATAAATGTTAATCTAGAAAAAAATAGTAATGCTTCTGTTAGAAATCATATCATAAAAACAATATTAACAATATGTTCTGAAATTCCTCAAATCAAAGAACTTGGTTTACTAAATAATTTCAATTATTATGAACATTTTGAAATCTATAATTCTTCTTTAAAATCAGAAAAGGCTAACTTTTTAGCCGAACTTTTTTCTTACGAAAAACTTATCGATTTTAGTAAAATTGCTGCAATAAAAAACATCGATCAGTATACTGCCGCTTTTAAATCCTTGCTCATAAAGAACACCGAAGTTCCTGCTTTTTTTAATAAAGAAGTGAACGTAAGAAAAATAATTTCCATTCTAAAAGTGTATTATACTATAAAAAAAATAATAAAAAACAGTAATCTTTTAAAAGACATAACTAGCAAAAGCGGTATTCAGTTTAGCTCTTTAACAATGGATATGGAAGAGATTATAAAGGAATATGAAAGTTTAAACATCTATTCAAAAAATAGTGCAGATTTAATTTTTAACAATACTCAAAAAAATGATTACAAAATAGCCCTCGAAGCATTACAGCAATTAATTTTAAAAAAAACCGCTAATTTAGAACAATTTAACAATACCGTAAAAGAAATAAATGAAGAAAGAGCAAAAATAACTAACGTTTCCAACAATATTAAGTTCAATATTATTGGCGAAATTAATATGATAAATCACTTAAAAGATGATTCTATATATAAATTTACGAAACAAGACTTATTTTATAGTTTACTACAATCTTTTCAAGAAGAAAACAAACTTGTTTCTGCGCTATTATCAGCTAAAAAAACCTCCAATGATTCTATTATATTTGAAAAAGAAGTTCTCGATATTTTTTTAACCACAATTGAAAAAAACACGATTGATTTGACATCCCTTCAAAAATCATCTATGTTCTTTCAAAAAGCAAAGAATTTTTTTTATGTAGAAGACATTAAGGATGCCCAAAATATAGCAGAAATGACCTTTAATGATTTGAAAAGTTATAAAAATCATCAAAAATTTATAGGAGATTTACTATCAGCTCATTCTGCATTGTTTAATACTACCTTTTTTACGACTACCTGTAAAGACTTGGATGAAAATTATAAGAAGGCAAGAAATATATACAAGTTATCTCAAGGAATTAGTGCTTTATATAAGCACCTTATAAACGATGATCAGGAACTTATTACTTTTATTAAAACTATTAAAGAAAAAGACTATGACCTTTTAAACCTTTATAATTTAAAAGAAATATTAACTGATAAATCCAAAGCCTATGACTTACTATCAGAGTATCATCTAAAGCTTCGCAATAATACTCTGAAAAACACGACAAAAGCTAAATTTAGCTATCCCAAAGATGGCTTATTTAAAGAAAATCTAATAAAACTTAAAAATTTCATTAAAAAAACCGATCTAACCGATATTCATAATTTACCTCCCGAAAAACTTTTTAATTTTATAAAGGAAAAAATAGATACTATTAACTTGAGCCCGAAAGAAAACATAGTGCTTACTTCAAATGAGCTAAAATCATTGAAAAAACTATACACTGTCTTTATAGATCGTTCTTTTAAAAAAAATATAGATAATATAAATATCATAAATATACTTGATAAAGATTTTTTAGCAGAATTACTGGTATTATCAAATAAGTTAACTAATAGTGCTGATTTTAAGAAAATTATTAAAAGTATTGATTTTAGTTTAACTTCTTTAATGATAAAAAAAATAAAGAGTAATGAAAAAATTTTATCATCAAAGAATATTAATAATGTATTAAATTTTTTAAAGTTTATTGGTAACATCAAAGAATTAGACAAAGCAGAAACTTTTACCTATTTGTTAAAAACAATGAATGATTATGAATATCTGTTTAGAAATGCCAACGGAGAAAAAAAACTGATTCCTGATTTGATAAATTCTTTAAGAGAATATGCCATTGTAGACTTAGATAATAATTCGATAGAAATAGATGTTGCTTCTGTATTAACTCACTTATTAGAAAAATATCAAAATGAAACTAGTAATTGGAGTTTTTATGCCACAGTTGGTTTGAATCAAAATTGGGCACCGAATGGAAATTTAATAGATAACAATGGCAAACCTTATAATAGTTTTAACACGGCATCAGAAAAGATAGGTGTTAAATATAAACTATGGAATTTTAATAGAAGCCCTTTATATCAAGATAAACTATTTCATAATGTTAAAAGAAAAGCATTAGTTTCAGATATATATGTTTTCCCTTATGTTTCAGGGATAATGTATAAAATTGCAGATACTTCTGGTAAAGGCTATAATACCTCAAATATAGGCGCAGCAATAGGTCTTACTTTTTTTAATTCTTTAGATTTTAATATTAATGCCTCATTACCAATGGAAGGACAGGTATTTAAAAACCACCTATTTGGTTTTTCTTTTGACATTCCGCTATCAGAATATTTAAAAAGATTATAATTACGTAAAAAACTACACATTTTTCAATACTTTTGGTTTCATTAAAACAAATCAATTTAAAATGAAAAATACTGCATTAACACATATTCACGAGGCTTTAGGAGCTAAATTAGTTCCGTTTGCTGGTTATAACATGCCTGTACAATACGAAGGTATAAATATAGAACACGAAACTGTTAGAAAAGGTGTGGGTGTTTTTGATGTAAGTCATATGGGAGAGTTTTTCTTAAAAGGAGAAAATGCCTTGGCTTTAATCCAGAAAATAGCGTCTAATGATGCCTCTAAATTAGTACCTGGAAAAGCGCAATATAGCTGTATGCCAAATGCTGATGGAGGAATTGTAGATGATTTAATCATTTATATGATTTCTGAAAATGAATATATGCTGGTTGTAAATGCCTCTAATATTGAAAAAGATTGGAACTGGATTTCTAAACACAACGATTTAAAAGTTGATATGGAAGATAGATCAGATGATTGGTCTTTATTAGCGATTCAAGGTCCAAAAGCCGTTGAAGCAATGCAATCGTTAACCTCTGTAAACTTATCTACTATTAAGTTTTACACTTTTGAAATTACTGATTTTGCAGGAATACCAGATGTAGTTGTATCTGCAACAGGTTATACAGGTTCTGGCGGATTTGAGATTTACGTTAAAAACAAAGATGTTGAACAACTTTGGAAAAAAGTTTTTGAAGCTGGTGCTAAATGGGATATTAAACCTATTGGTTTAGCGGCTCGTGATACTTTACGTTTAGAAATGGGATATTGTTTATACGGTAATGATATTGATGATACTACATCTCCTTTAGAAGCTGGTTTAGGTTGGATTACAAAGTTTACCAAAGACTTTGTAAATGCTGAAGCTTTAAAAGCACAAAAAGAAGCTGGTGTTACTAAAAAATTAGTAGCCTTTGAATTAACAGAACGTGGTGTGCCTCGTCATGATTATGAAATAGTTGATGCTGATGGAAACAATATTGGTAGAGTTACTTCTGGTACAATGAGTCCTTCTTTAGGAATAGGAATTGGGTTAGGATATGTAACCAAAGAGCTTTCTAAAGTAGATTCTGAAATTTTTATTCAGGTGCGTAAAAAACAAATCCCTGCAAAGGTGGTTAAATTACCTTTTTACAAAGGGTAATTTTTAAATATATAGCATAAAAAAGCAACTCAAATGAGTTGCTTTTTTACGTATAAGAACTAATTAATATTAATTATTTCTCTTTTTAGCTTCATCTTTAGAAACTTTATTCCATATTTTTATTTCATCGGTTGCTGTAACACCTTCTAAAATTTCAACATTTACTCCGTCAGACAATCCTAATTTAACATCTCTCTTTTCATATTCCTGATCACCAGTTTTAATTTCAACATATGGCTTCTCTGTTTTTCTGTCGAATTGTAATAATGCTTCTTTAATAGATAAAACACTGTCTCTTCTTGCTAAAACAATTTCAGCATTTGCACTATAACCCGCCCTAATAAAGTGAGAGTCATCTAAAGTTACATCTGCTTTAATTTTAAACTGAACAGCTCCTCCTTCATCTGTTCCTTTTGGAGCGATAAAGTTTAATACTGCTGGAAATTTTTTATCTTCAATAGCACCTAAAGCTACTTCAATTTTTGTTCCTTTTACTAATTTACCAACTTCTGATTCATCAACCTGACCTTCAAAAATCATTTTAGTCATATCTGCAATACGAGCAATCGTAGTACCGGCGTTAAAATCGTTCGTTTGTGTTACTTGATATCCTTTTTTAACAGGAATTTCAACAATCATACCATTAGTAGTAGCTCTAATACTTGTGTTAGCTGCACTTCCTAAACCTGATGTGGTACCTTTTTTAATGATATCCATATCTGATTGTGCATTTGCTAAGTTTTGTTTTGAATTGTTAAAACTTAATTCAGAATTTTCAAACTGCTGACGAGAAATTACTCCTTTGTTAAAAAGACTTTTGTCTCTGTCGAACTGATTTTTAGCGTTATTAAATGATAATTTCGCATTTTTAACAACACCATTTGCTCTGTTTAATGAGGCTACATTTGGTACTACCCTTACGGTTGCTATTAAATCACCAGCTTTTACAATCGCTCCTTCTACAACGGCAATTTTATCAATAATACCTGCTATTTGAGGTTTAATCTCAACCTCTTCTAAAGGAACTACTTTACCTGTAGCAACACTCTTTTTAACAATTGTTGCTTTAAAAGCTTTTTCTGTTTTATATTCTATTGGAGAAGCGCTGTTCTTCTTTCCAAACCATATTAACACTAGTACTAATGCTAACGCTATTCCGCCAAAGATGATTATTTTTTTCATTTTTATCTATTTATATTCTTGTTAATTGATTCTTTTTATTCTTCTCTTAATGCTTCAATTGGTTGTATAATTGTAGCCATGTATGCGGGTATAAACCCTATAAATGTACCAAGTATTATTAAAACTGCATATGCAATTAATACAATAGGTATATTCACTGTTGGGTTTGTTAATATATCAAAAGCATCTATTAGCATCAAAATTAATCCCCCTGCAATGATACCTAGTGATCCTGCTAATAAGGTTAAGAAAATTGATTCTAATATAATTTGTTGACGAATCATAATAGGTGTTGCACCTAATGCTCTTCGAATACCAATTTCTTTCGTACGCTCTTTAACTGTAATTAATAAAATATTACCAATAGCAAATACTCCTGCAATTAGCGTTGCAATACCCACGAACCAAGTTAAAAACTGCATTCCTGTTAAAAAACCTGTTACTTTGGCTATTTCTTTTCCTAAATTAAAGCCGTTAAAAGCCCTACTATCATCAGGGTGAATTTTGTGAATACTTTTTAATAATCCTTTTATATCAATTTCAACTTGCTCGATATCAAAACCTGCTTTACCGGTTACCATCATCCATTGAAACTTATTCCCTGAGTTATAAACTAAACGGAAAGTACTAAAGGGAATATGTACAGTGTTACCTCTCCCTCCTATTCTACCTGGTTTATATACTCCTATAACTTTATAACCAATATTGTTTACTTTTAAATAAGTACCTAAAGCTTCTTCATCCTTATCAAATAACTGCTCGTAAACATCGTCGCTAATTACACAAACTTTTTTGTTTTCGTTAATATCATTTTGATTGATAAAACGACCTTCAATTAAGTTTTTCTTCTGCACTTTATCTAATAGTGGATAATCTCCAAAAATAGTAAGGTTTGCTGTTTTTAATCCGTTTACGACCAAACCCCCGGTAGCGTTTCTTGGCACTACAAATTCTATTCCTTTAACTTCGGTTTTAATTTTTTCAACATCGCTTGTGGTTAGTTGTATTTGCCTACCTTCTTGAAAACCTTTAAAAGCTTTTGAAGTTCTACCACCAGCCATAAAAACACTGTTGGTTGCAAAATCACCAAACATACTGTTAAAACCGTTTTCAATTCCTTTGGCAGCTCCTAACAATCCTACTAAAAGTAAAATTCCCCAAAAGGCTCCAAAAATTGTAATTGCAGTTCTGGTTTTATTTTTACGAATACTTTCGTAAATTTCTTGCCATACATCTTTATCAAATAGAAATTTCATAATTAATCTGCTCTTAAGGCTACTATTGGTTTAATTTGTGCTGCTTTTTTTGCTGGTAAATAACCTGCAATCACTCCTGCTAATATCAATGTTATGGTTGCTCCTATTACTACAGGCTGTGATACACCTGGATTTAAAATAAAGTATTTTTCTAAACTTGGACCTACGAGTTCTAAAATACCAACTCCTATTACCAATCCTAAATAGCCAGCTAAAGCGGTTATTAAAATTGATTCTAACATAATCATCGTAATGATCGATTTTGGCTGTGCTCCTATGGCTTTTCTAATTCCTAATTCCTTAGTACGTTCTTTTACAACATATACCATAATATTACTAATACCTACAACGCCTGCTATTAAAGTTCCTAAACCGATTATTAAGATTAAAATACCCAAACCAACCATCATACTAGATACCTCTTTGTTATCCGATGCGTAATTATTTACTCTAATTCCTCTTTGATCGTTCGGATCTATTTCGTGTTTCTTCTTTAATTCACGAAGCATTTTGTTTCCAAACGCAATGGCTTCATCAATACTTAATTTAGGGTTGTATGTTAATCCGAAGTCACCAATATGGTCGTTATTACCATAAATTTGTTGCATGGTAGTAAATGGCATATAAATATAGCGCTCATCACTATCGCCCCCGGGATCAGAAAAAACACCGATGACTTTATACATAATTCCGCCGATATTTAACTGCTTACCAAAAGCACTTAATTGACCGAATAAATCTTTTTCAACCATACGGCCGATAACAATTACTTTAGATTTTTCTTTTAGATCTCTAAAATTTAAAAAACGTCCTTCTGTTACCTCTGCTGACTCTAATATATCATATTGTGGGTATACGCCTCTTATTGTATAATCATCTTCTTCTGTTTTATAAACAACTTTTGAGCCTCTTTGTATACGCGGACTTATCATTTGAATTTTATCAGAATATTCTTCTTTCAAAAACTCAAAATCATCATTTTTAAATTGAATTCTTCGTCCAACTTGATGTCCTTTGTAAGCTTTGGTTGTGCTGTTTGAACTGATGTAAATTGAATTGATAGCATCTTTTGCAAACTGATCTTTAAAGGTATTTTGAAGTCCGTTACCAATACCAAAAAGTAAGGTGAATAGTAAAATAGCAAAAGACACTGTAAAACCAGATAATATAGATCGTAGTTTGTTTTTACTTATGCTTTGAAATATTTCTCTCCAAGTATCTAAATCAAACATAATTAAATTGCTTTTGCTTTGGTGTATTCATCACTTATAATAACACCATCTTTTAAACGTACAATTCTGTTGGTTTGTTCGGCAACTTCTTCTTCATGTGTAATTACAAAAACAGTCATTCCTTCATCATTAATTTCTTGTAATAAACCCATTACAGAATCTGTAGTAGAAGAATCTAATGCTCCCGTTGGCTCATCTGCTAACACTACTTTTGGTTTCGTTACTAATGCTCTAGCGATTGCAACACGTTGTTTTTGACCACCCGAAAGTTCGTTTGGTAAATGGTGTGCCCAATCTTTTAAACCTACTTTATCAAGGTAGTTTAATGCTATTTCTAAACGTTCTTTTCTAGCAACTCCTTTGTAATATAAAGGCAAAGCAACATTTTCTAATGCTGTTTTGTACGATATTAAATTAAATGATTGAAAGATGAACCCCAAGAACTTATTACGTAGGATGGCTGCTTTTTTCTCATTTAAATTTTCAATTAATTCTCCGTTTAAATAATAATTACCTTCATCATGTGTATCTAATAAACCTACAATATTTAATAAAGTTGATTTCCCTGATCCAGAAGACCCCATAATCGAAACAAATTCACCTTCTTTAATATGTAAATCTAATCCTTTTAAAACATGAAGTGAATCTTTACCTATTGGATAGGATTTGTGTAGGTTTTCTATTCGAATCATAGTATTAGTTAATTGTTATATTAAAATAAAGGTTGTTTTACCCTAAAGCCTTTATTTACTTTATTACTAGACGCTTATTGTTTAATAATGTTACATTTTTTATTTATATTTTTGTAATAATCTAAATAAAAAGCATTAAATGATTGATTTACCAAAGGATAAGGAGATAATTTTATTTGACGGAATATGTAATTTTTGCAATAAAGCGGTGTTAAGAATTATTCGTTATGATAAAAAAAACAGCTTTGTGTTTGCTTCTATACAATCTGATATTGGAAAAAAAATAACAAATCACTTGGGTATAGATACTTTAAAAGTAGATACTATTATTTTATACGCACCAAATATTTCTTACGAGATTAAAGCTACTGCTGCTTTAAAAATTATGAATAAGTTTGGTGGTTTTTGGAAACTTACACAAGTTTTCTTATTTATACCTGAAGGCATACGAAATATAGTCTATGATTTCATCGCTAAAAATAGGTACCGTTGGTTTGGCAAGAAGGATGCATGTATGATTCCTTCTAAAAATATTAGCGACAAATTCTTATAAAAAAAATCCCACCAATTAAGGTAGGATTTTCTCTTCTTTTTCTTTTCACTATTTACTTTGCAATTCTCCCCTTTTTCTCTTTGTATCAATATTAAAAACTAGTTAATAGTTGGGGGGCTTCTATCTAGTTATTAAAATAAATTTTAGAAGCTCCTACGGGTGCTTCTACTGTTTTTATTTCTGCTTTATCACTTAAGTTGTATATTTTTAATTCGCTCACATCAGAAAATCTTGTACTTAAAGCATAAAACTTATTATCTTCTACTTCCATACCATAAAAAGAAGAATATCCAGTTTCAAATAAAGCAATTGTTAAAAATTCAGTGCTAGGTAAACTAGTATCTGAAGCATTCATTTTGAAAACTTTATTACTAATACTATAGTAAATGTCTCCGTTTTCGTATACCATTAAAGAAGGATGCGTTCCTTCGGTAAAACTTAACTCACTTACTTCTTTTGTATTAACATTAATTTTAGATATACTACTTGTAGTATCTCCTATAACATTCCAACTTGCATCATAAAGCACTGCTCCTTCACATAGAACAACTAAATTTCCTGAATTATCAAAAAACATTTCATCTGGATTATCATTTACTTCAATCTCTCCTACTTCATCTGTAGCTATATCTATTACCGAAATAACATTGTTAGTTCCAAATCCTCCTTTATGTGAAACATATAATTTTCCGTTTCTTTCTAAAATTCTTTCAGGACCACTACTTATAGCTATTTTTTTGATGAAGCTATAATCGTTCATATCATAAACAGCAACAAAAGCTCCTGTAGTTCCCCAATTTGTAACATAACCTTTGTTTTTTGCTACAGCCATGTATCTTGGTGCATCTAAGTTTTCTGTTAAAGTTCCTACTTTTTCAAAAGTAAACCTATCAACAGCCGTAATTGTATTTTGATTATCTACCACAATAAAAGCTCTGTCGTTATCAAAAGCCATTGACTGTAAATAAATTCCTAATTCACCGTTGTTAACTTTTTTATATATTAAACTTTCATTTATTATTAAATCATCTGAAACATAAGATATAGATCCTGTACCTGCTCCACTACCCTCACCACTTATTAAAATACCTTTGTCGTAATCTCCTTTTGGTAAATCTGGTGTATTATCTTCGCTACATGAAGTAAAAAGAATACCTCCCAAAGCTACAAGTGTAAGTAATTTATTAATTTTCATCATTTTAAAATTTATAGTTTATGTTTATATTAAAATTTCTATTTGGCATTGGTCTTCTAGGTTGCGTGATATACAATTTATTAAAAAGGTTATTCACCTTAAAACCAATAGACAATTGTTGTTTTTGTTGATTTAAAATTTTATAATCACCACCTATATTGGCTACAAAAAAATGCGGAATTGTAAAATTTTTAGAATTACTTTCAGTAGTAAAAGACATTCCCGTAAATAACTGCTGATAAAAAAAACTGAATTTTTTATACGAATACCCTAAACTTCCGTTTAAAAGATGTTTTGGTGTAAAAAGTAAAAAAGTATTCGTTTTTTTATTTTTAGCTTCCACATAACTATAATTAAAGTTAAGATTTACAAAATGCTGATTAAAATTATTATTATACGACAAGGTAAATTCTGCTCCTTTATTTTCTACTTCTGATACATTAATTGGCGACCAAACCCCTGGTCTGTCAGGATTACCATTCGGTATCCAAACTATTTTGTCTTTGGCAGCAATGTAAAAAATACCTACATCAGTTTTTATCTTACTATTTTTAAAACCAACACCAAACTCACCTTGCAATGCTGTTTCTGGTATTAAATTTAAGTTTCCTTGCCCAGGCCAATATAAATCGTTGTAAGTAGGAACTCTATAGTTTTTTGATCCATTTAGTCTTACAAAAGTATTTTTAAATGTATTTGCTTTAAGTCCGAATGCAAAACTGTAAGGAACATCATAATCTGAATTAAAGTCTTTTCTGATTTTGGCATCAAAAAATACTTTATTATAAATATTCTGATTATAAATTATAGATTGAGAGAATTGTTTTCTATTTTTTTCTTGTATTTCATCGGTACTTCCAAAAACAGTTTCATATTCTGAATAAGAACTTATTTTTGCTTTTATGGATGGTATTTTATATCCGAAGTTATAATTAATTAGATATCTTTTTGATTTACCAAAAGAATAATCATCAGAATTTTTATTATCAAAATACTGATATTCTTGTGTTAAGAATGCCACTTTTAATTCATGATTATAAATAGCAGTATTGTAATTATAACTTAATAAATTTCTATTATTAAAATCTTTATACTTTTCATTAGCACCTCTTGGGTCAGGTAATTCTCCCGAAAACAAACGTTGCCCTGAATAATTGGTACTATAAAATTTTAATTGCGAATAATCAGAAAATTTATAACCAAACCCAATACTTAAATTTAGGTTATCGTAGGCACCGTTGGCGTTTTTAAAATCGGTTCCTAACAATTTATAATCGTTTTCAGATTCGTTGTAAGAAACGCCAAATTTTAAAGCAATTTTCTTAGTTGACAGATTAAATTTATACAAGCTATTATAGGTACTAAAACTACCAATACTAGCTACAATCTGATTTTTAATAGTTCTTTTTTCTTTATATTTTAAATGATCATTTAAATGAATTGTTCCGCCAACTGCACCAGACCCATATTCTATACTTCCTCCACCACTTCTAATATCAATCGCATCAACTAAATTAACTGTTAATGAGTTAAAACCAGTTTGACCATTGTTTACCGAGTTAATATTTATACCATTCCATATAACTGCTGTGTTAGATGAACTTGTACCTCTAAAACTAGCAGAACTTGTTCCTCCTGCTCCGTATTCTCGAATATAAATTGGTGAATTGAATCGTAATAAAGAACTGAACGACTCTACATTTTTTGTAATAATAGAATCGTTTAATGTTTGTATTTTATAACCTTTAGAGTTTTTAACTAATTTTTTATCAGCAATAACAATAACCTCTTCTAGTATATTAGAAATGGGATCATTTTGAGCAAATGAGCAAAAAGCAACAATAAAAAAGAATGTAAAAAGTAGCTGTTTCTTCATAAATATCCTAAAAACCTTTATCCCGAAAGTTTGAATTAATTAAAATCTAGGCAGGTCTCCTGGCTTGCGTCTTGTAATTGGTCTTCCCATTTATAAATAAACAGTGACTTAAAGAGTAATTACAAGCTTTATAGCTTACAGTTGCGGGAACAGCTTTGGTATTTAACCAAATTCCCTTTTAATTTGATGTTAATTACTTTTAACATCAAAACCTTAAATTTTGCACAAATGTATGGTATTTATTTAAGAATCTAATACCAATAAATCATTATAGATAGAAAACTTATCTTTAAGTTTTTCTGACACTTTAAAAGAATCAGGATGTATCATTGCAGATAAACACTCAACACCATCAACCAAAGTACTGGCAGACGATTGCGTAAACATTGCAAAATCAGCAATAAATACTTTTTTATTTTTCACTGCTCTTAAAGAGTTCCATGCTGGTTTTTCTTCTAAAAAACGCATGTCTTCCATTGTTCTTTCTATACCATAACCACAAGGAGCTATAATTAATATTTCAGGATCGTATTTTACTATTTTATCCCAAGATATTACAATACTATCTCCTGACGGATGTGATAATAAATCAATACCACCAGCATAACCAATTTGATGAGGAATCCAATGACCACAATTAAATAAAGGATCAATCCATTCTAATAACATTACGCTTTTAGCTTCTAATCTATTAGCTCTTTGCGTATCTACAATTTTGTAAATACGTTCCTTAAGTTGCTTTACATAATTAACACCAATATCTTCTTTATTCATTGCTTTTGCAATGGTTAAAGCATTATTAAAAACATCTTCTAATGAGTTTGGCGTAATAGAAATTAACTCAGGAACTTTAGCTAGTTTATAGGCCGATTTTGCTACCGATTCGGTATCTATCTGGCAAACGTCACAAACATCTTGCGTAAAAATAATATCGGGCGCTATACTTTCTAAGGCAGGTTCATCAACATAGTATAATGTTCCACCTTCTGTCTTTGTTTTAGAAAAAATTGTATTAATTTCTTCACTCGTTAATGTTTGTCCTTCTAATTTATAACGCACTGCTACTTTTTTTTCTTCTAAAGCAATTGCAGGGCACTCAAATGTAACACCTTCTAAATATTCTTGTAATCCCATATCATAAATCATTTGGGTTACTGCGGGCATAAACGAGGAAACTTTCATATAAATTAGTTTGAACGGCTAAAATACATAGTTCTCTATTATTATTATCTTTTTCTAAAAAATCTTTCTAATCTTTGCTTTCAATTTATTTCTTTAATATGATGTATTATGTAACTGGCGGAGAACGCTCAGGAAAAAGTAGTTACGCACAACAATTAGCTGAGTCTTTATCTGATACTCCTTTTTATTTGGCTACTTCAAGAATTTGGGATGCTGATTTTAAAGACCGTGTAGACAGACATATTTCTGATAGAGATGAACGTTGGACAACTATTGAAGAAGAAAAAAACATTAGTACCGTAATTCCTAAAAAAGCAACCGTTGTTATTGACTGTGTTACTTTATGGCTTACCAATTTTTATGTTGATACTAAAAATGATGTACAACAAAGTTTAACATTGGCTAAAAATGAAATTGATAAATTGATTGAATTAGATGCAACAATTATCATTATTTCTAACGAAATAGGTATGGGCTTGCATGCCGATACTGAAATTGGTAGAAAATTTACAGAGTTACAAGGTTGGACAAACCAATACATTGCAAAAAAAGCTAACAAAGCCACTTTTATGGTTTCTGGTTTACCTTTAATTTTAAAATAAGATACATGTATTTTACTGATATAACACCACTCTCAACTGCTATTAAAGAAGCACTTCAAGATAAAATAGATTTTAAAACAAAACCTATAGGATCGTTAGGAGTTTTAGAAACGATTGCTTTGCAAATCGGTCAAATTCAAAACAGCCTCTCTCCTATTTTATCAAAACCTAGTATTGTTGTTTTTGCTGGAGATCATGGAATTGTAAATTCGAATCCTGTGAGTCCTTATCCGCAGGAAGTAACCCAACAAATGGTATTAAATTTTTTGAATAACGGAGCTGCTATTAATGCTTTTTGTAATCAAAATAATATTGATTTGACAATTGTTGATGCAGGTGTTAACGGTGATTTTGATAAAAACTCAAAATTAATAAATGCCAAAATAGCAAAAGGTACAAAAGATTATAGTGTTGAAAAAGCAATGACAACAAGCGATTGTTTGTTGGCTTTAGAAAAAGGAAAACAACTAGTTAAAAGCTTATTCAACCAAGGCACAAATATCATTGGTTTTGGTGAAATGGGTATTGGTAACACGTCATCTGCAGCTCTTTTAATGAGTCATTTTACAAATACTCCCATTGCAAATTGTGTTGGTAAAGGAACTGGTTTAAATGATGAAGGTGTTCTTAAAAAAGCCAAAATATTAAAAGAAGTAATTAATTTGCATCAAAAAAACATTAAAAAGCCTTTAGACGCCTTAGCTTCTTATGGCGGTTTTGAAATTGTAATGATGTGTGGTGCAATGTTAGAAGCCGCAACTTTAAAAATGACAATTTTAATTGATGGGTTTATTGTTACTGCTGCTTTATTAGCCGCGCAGGCTATTAATAAAAACGTAGTTGATTATTGTATTTTCTGCCATACCTCTGGCGAGCAAGGTCATGAAAAAATGCTGTCTTTTTTAAATGCAAAACCTTTATTAAATATCGGTTTACGTTTAGGCGAAGGTACCGGTAGCGCCATTGCTTTTCCTATTGTAAAAGCCGCTGTTAGTTTTTTAAATGAAATGGCAACTTTTAAAAGTGCTAATATATCTGAAGCTTAAAATTATGAAAAATAAAATCCATTATTTTTTAACCGCAGTTTTATTTTTTACCAGAATTCCTTGTCCAAAATGGGTAAATCATTCTCCTGAAATTTTAAATAAAAGTAGTCGCTATTTTTCATTAGTAGGTATTCTTATAGGTACAATTTCGGCAGTTGTTTTTTACGGAGCTTCTTTTATTTTTAATCCTTTAATCGCTATTATTTTAAGTTGTATTGCTTCTATTTGGACTACAGGTGCTTTTCATGAAGATGGTTTTGCTGATGTTTGCGATGGATTTGGTGGTGGTTGGACGAAAGAAAAAATATTAACCATCATGAAAGATTCTCGTTTAGGAACCTATGGCGTTGTGGGAATAATAGCCATATTATCCTTAAAAATAACGAGCTTAAACGAGTTACATAATAATTTAAACAACATTCCTCTAATACTTATTTCGGGGCATGCTATTAGCCGATTTATGGCAACTATTTTATTATATACGCATGAATATGTAAGAGATATTGATACCGCTAAAGTGAAACCTACAACGCAAAAAATGAGTACAAAAGCGTTGGTGATTTCTGGTTTTTTCGGAATAATACCTCTTATTTTCTTTCAAGATATTAGAGTTTTTGGAGTTTTAATTCCGTTGTTACTAATTTATTTATATATGAGCCGTTTATTTAAAAAATGGATTGGCGGGCAAACTGGCGATTGTGCTGGTGCCTTACAACAAGCTTCAGAAGTTATATTTTATTTATCATTACTTGCTATATGGAAATTATTTTAGTTAGACATACAACCCCCGATATTCAAAAAGGAATTTGCTATGGACAAGCTGATATTGGCGTTGCCAATACTTTTTTAAAAGAGTTACAACCTATTTTAAAAGAAGTTCCCGTGAATAATACTGAAACTATTTATTATTCGAGTCCGCTGCAACGTTGCAAATTATTAGCAGAACAACTTTCTGAGACCATTATTTATGATGACCGCTTAAAAGAACTCGATTTTGGAGATTGGGAACTTAAAAAATGGAACGATATTAACAAACAAGAACTAGATATTTGGATGAATGACTTTGTGAATATTGCTGCTACTAATGGCGAATCTTACATCGATTTACATACCAGAACAGTTCAGTTTTTAAAAGAACTTAAAAAATTAAATAAAGAACGCATTGTTATTGTTACTCACGCAGGTGTTATTAGAAGTTTATGGTCCTACATAAATAAAGGTTCTTTAGAAAACTCTTTCGATTTAAAACTCAATTACGGACATATTATAAAATTTACACTTTAACCAAATGAAACATTATTTATTACTTATTCTCGTTGCTCTTTTTTTTATTCAATGTAAAAGTTCAGAAAAAAAAGATACTCAAAAATTAGTTACAACTCAAAGCCCGATTAAATATGCTAAAGGTTTTGATATTGTTTCTGAAAATGGCATAAAAAAATTAATCATTAAAAAAGTATTTCAAAACTCTACAAAGCAGTTTGAATTTACACTTACTAATAAAACAGATATTGCTAAAAACGAAATTAAAGTTCCGGTAAATACGTTAGTAGTTACAAGCACAACGCACATACCAATGTTAGAGCTTTTAAATAGCGAAAATAAATTAGTTGGTTTTCCTCATGCTAAATATATTTCTTCAGAAAAAACTAGAAAAAGAATTGAAGAAGGTAAAATAGTTGAACTAGGGTCTGAACAAGATATGAATACTGAAAAACTAATGGATTTACAACCTGAACTGGTTGTTGGTTTTTCATTACACCCCAATAGTAAATTATATGGAAATATAAAAAAAGCAGGAATACCTGTTATTTTTAATGGCGAATGGCTTGAAGAAACTCCGTTAGGAAGAGCAGAATGGATTAAGTTTTTTGGAGCACTTCTTAACAAAGAAAAAGAAGCTGACAGTGTTTTTAATAGTATTGAAAAAGGATATTTAGAAGCTACAGAAATAGCTAAAAAAAGCACAGAATCACCAACCGTTTTATCTGGTAGCATGTTTAAAGATGTGTGGAATGTACCTGGCGGCGATAGTTTTATTGCTACATTTTTTAAAGATGCTCATTTAAACTATTTTTGGAAAGAAACAAAAGGAACTGGTAGTTTACAATTAAGTTTTGAAAGTGTTTTAGATAAAGGAAAAAAAGCTGATTATTGGATAGGTTGTGGTTTGTACGAAACAAAAGAACAAATAGTAACGGCTAACAAACATTATAAAGAGTTTGACGCTTTACATGCTGATAATATTTACACTATTGGTACTAAAAAAGGAAAAACAGGCGGACTTATTTATTTTGAGCTAGCCCCTATTAGACCTGATTTAGTATTAAAAGATATGATAAAAATTACCAACCCTAAAGCATTACCTAACTATAAATTAACCTTTTTCGAAAAAATGAAATAAGTTTGGTTTGATTCTTAATGCAAAATCTGATAACTTCCCTAAATGCTGATATAAATCATTAAAACGGAATCATATCATTGAAGTTAGCGCTAATAAAAGTGTTCTAACCCAAACATGTCCCAACAAAAAAAGAGTTTCTAATTCATGAGTACTACACAACCCAACAAAAATAACGTAAAAATATTATGGCGTACATTTATCGGTAGTACAACATGGCGTTGGCTTCAAAAAGCAATTGTATTAACAATTTTCTCTTTAGCTGTAAACCATTTAGCAACGCGAGAGAATTTTCTTGGTAGTGAATCGTATAGATTCCCCATAGAAGGTTTTCTATCAACTATTATTTTATGTGTTCTCATTGGAATTATAGCGGATATCAATTTTAAATTTTACAAGAAGAAACACTTCTCTAAAAAGGTAGAAATTGTCTCAATTATCTGGTTTTTGGCTTCTACGCTGGGATATGTTACAATCATGTATATTCCTATAAACCTTATTATAGGTGAAATTACAGGTGGACAAGTTGAGTTTTATTATTTAATAATTGGTTTGCTTATTACTTTATTATTGAGTTTTAGTCTCATAGGTGTATTATATGCACAAGACCTATACGATTTATATAAGATATCTTTAAAAGAGGCTGAAATTACTATTGAAAGCGGTACGAAAATAAAGAAACTAACTTATCAAAATATTGCAGGCTTTTACAGTGAAAACAAAATTGTATATACTGTTCAGAATGATGGTACTACAATTAACACCGATTTTACACTAAATGAGCTCGATGAAAAAATAAATGATCAATTATTTTTTAGAGTCAATCGGCAAATTATTATTCACAAAGATGCGGTAGAGCAAATTGAAAAGATTGAAAATGGTAAGTTACGTATTCACTTAAAAGCATCCATTAAAAACGATACTATTACTCAAATCAATATCAGTCGTTACAAGCGAAAAGCATTTATGAATTGGTTTCAATAAAAGACTACAAAAATTACCGACTATTCAGTTATAATTTACAACCATTCAGTAAAAAAATTGGTATTTAAAGAGGTTTTCAGTGATTTTGTTCATTATTTCGTTTAGAATTTAAAATCAAAAAACAATGAACAAGATTAACTTACGACAAACATTAATTCCATTAATAACCATTGCAATCATCTTTTTTATATGGTTTGGACCAATCAGAATAAATTACATAGAAAACATCATAATTTCTATATTAATCATTATAGCTAATTATATAGAATACAAAGGAAAACCATTTTCCGCACTTGGATTTCAACATAAAAAATTCACTTTTAAGAACATCTTCGTACTTGCTCCATTAGTTGCGCTAGGACTCTTTTCTTTTTATGTCTTTGTATTAGTTCCAGGAGTTACAAAACTTACAGGAGTCCCTATAGATTATTCAAGTTTTGAGGAATTGAGAGGAAATCTTCCTGCCTGTTTAATTGCTTTATTAATAGTATGGGCTACTGCAGGGTTTGGAGAAGAAATTATATTTCGTGGTTATTTTATGCAACAATTTGTAAAATTCTTTGGAAAAACTAAAATCAGTATTGCACTTAATATCATTTTACTTGCCTGCTTCTTTGGCTTTATGCACAGCTATCAAGGAATTACAGGACAAATTGTTGCAGGAACTGTTGGAGGCCTCTTAGCACTGATATTCTACTTACGTACGTACGATTTGTGGTTTGTTATTGCAGTACACGGTTTTTTTGATACCCTTGCCTTAGTTTGTATTTACTTTGGTTTAGCATAGCGATACTTAGTAATAACAACTTAATTATATAATAAAAAGGGACCTTCTTTTTGTACTCGTTACGGACTAAATATCTAAGAAAAAAAATAGTTTAGCACTTAGTCTACAAAACCATAGTAGCTAACAATGGCTATAAGAATAGGGAAGAAACTGCTTAATTGCAAGCTCACTACCTTTAACTCTATTAGTTTCTATAGCCAAGCCGTTAGCTAAACCTATTTATCAATAGTTCTAAAAGTTAAATTAATTCGTGGGCGGTATATTTTTTTTGTTGGTGGCAAACGGTGTAACCAATGCGTTTGTGTTTCATCTTTCATCACCAATAATGAACCATGTTCTAACACTTTATAAACCGTTTCTTTGGTTTCTTTATGTTTAAAACCAAACTTGCGCTCGGCTCCTAAGCTTAAAGAAGCAATAGCGCCTTGTTCTTTTAAATCCTTTTCACCATCACTATGCCAAGCCATTCCTTCAGATCCGTCGTGGTATAAATTTAATAAGCAAGAATTGTAGGTTTCGTTTGTTTCATTTTCTATCAATTCTTTTAATTCTAACAATTCTTTCGTAAAAAGCAATGCCGTTTTTGTACTGTTTGAATAAGAGTATTCAAAATGTTTTTCGCCATACCAAGCTACCTTTCTTTTTGTGAAAATTTGTTTTCCGAATATAATAGCTTCATCATTTTTCCATTCTATAGTATTTAATAGAGCATTATAATAAGTATCCGCTTTTACGTTAGATAAAACTATTCCGTAGTAATTTACTGTTCCATCTTTGGGAAGTAAATTTTGAGGTGAATCGTTAAATTGTGAGAATAAATCCATCGATTATAAAAATAAAAAACTCCTGCTTAAAGCAGGAGTTTTTTGGTGAATATCTATTTTTTTATTTAAGAACCTTGTTCTGTTTCCTTAAATTCCACCACCACTTCCTCCTCCTAAACCATCACAATTTCCAAAAAAATCACCATGAGCTAAATGAGCTTTTAATGCATTTTTACTAATGGTTATTGTATGAACATTACTTGGATTTCCTGGAGGAATATGACAAATAGTAATTTTTTTGTTTTTTGATTCTAATATAGTTCCATCTGAAGGCACTGAGCCTAACATTAAAGTAAAACCAATAATTAAAAGTGTAATTTTCATAATAAATAGTATTAGGGATGAGCTGTAAACTTAAACAAATTAAATTAATTACAAGAATAACAGCCTCAATATTATATTATTACAAAAAATTAATTTCTAAATTTATTCTTTGTAATAATATTTTTGAGTCTTTCTTTTAAGTCTCTTCCAGTATCATAAACCATTTGTTCATTTGAAGGAAAATCTACCGATTTAAGTTTTGTTAAACTAAGAAAAGAGGTATCTAAAGCTCTTCTATCACCATCATAATTAGCATAACTATGTTCAAAAATAAATTCGCTTTCAATAGGAAAACTCTCTATTAATTGATCGGTTGAATTATTATAAAACTTAACAACGCCCATCACTTTGCTACTTTTAGATTGGGTAAAACGATACAATTGGCATCTAATCTTCTTAAATTTATCTACCTTAATTTTATTTCCTAAACTATCTTTAACATAAACACCTTTATTATTTTTTAAATATTTAAAGCCGTCTTTTAGCTGTTTTTCTTTTATAATTTCTTTTTCATGAACCTGTTCAGGAGAAATATCAATTCTTCTGAGGTTTAACTCTAAATCAAAATCGTACTTAATTTGTTTGTTTTTTCTTGAGTGATACACCGTCCATAAATCATTTAAACCATAAGTATCCATCGCTAACAAATCATTTTCTAGCCTTCTTGGTATTATTTGATTAGTTTCATTACTTACGGATAAAAAAACATAATCGGTTCCTTTAACATGCGCTTCTTCAAGTAGTTTTCTTGTATTTTTATAATTCGAATTAATCTTATCTAAATGCTTTAACTGATTATAAGATTTTCTATAATTCATTTTATTCTGTGTTCCTTTTTTTAAAGAAGCAACTCCACTTTTATATAAATAATTAGAATATTTTTCTTTCGTTTGAAGAATATCATTATCATAATTCGTGAATTTAAAATTCACGTTTTTTAAAGGTAACAACGGTTTTATCTTCTCTTGCCTGTTATTTAAACGATAATATAAATCGTAAATAGTTTTTAAGTTTTCAGGATTGTTTTCTTTTTCTAAAAAAGAAATTTTTGACAAATCTCTATCACTTGCTTTTTTAAATGCATTATGAAGCATTACAACATATGGCTGATTTTTTTCTTTAAACTTATTTTTAGCTAAGTTTTTAACAGATAAAGATATTGCCTTATCATAATTGCCTGTATTTATTGCTTTTTCAGTCGTTTTAATACTACTGCAAGAAATTGTTACAAAGAATATAAAAGTTAATAGTAGGGTAATTTTTTTCATAAGTTTCAGTTTCGTTAGAGTAGACAATTATAATGCCAATATATTTATTTTTAATCTATTTACTCTAGTAATTTTGCCATTGCAATTTTAACAATTTCAATGTTTTTATTTTTATTCGGCTGGTTTTCTGTTTTTTGTTTTTGTACTACTTGGCGTAACAAGTTTATACCTACTTTATCAAAATTATATTGCTTGTATTGAATTCCTTTCGAAACAATATCATCTGCTAAGTTTTTAATAGCTGCGGTATTATTACTTTTGGCTATTTTCTCGTATGCTTTTTTATACAAGGTTTGTATTTTTTTATTTTGACTTAAGTACATACCCGACATTACATTGCTTGCTATAAAGGTTAGCTCATCATCATCATTTTCTTCTAAATAAATACGTGTTAAAGGTGTTGCAATAATCTTTTTTACTGCATCAGGTAAAGTTTTAGATTTTGCAATAGCCAACGTTTTATCTACATAATACATTCCTACTAACGACTTTCCTAAAACAGCATATGACTTACTTGTTAAACCTTTCTCAAAAACCGATTTTAACTCAGGATCTGTCAATTTACCTAAGGTTTCTATAGCTGCTGCTTGTACAAGTGTTTTAGAATCGTTGTTTGCAATTTGCTTTATTGCTTCTATTTCTCTTTTTTTAGAATTCTTGTTTACCAAATTGATGTTTTCTAAGGCTAAGATTCTAATTTTATAAAACTCATCATTCATTGCATTGGCAACCGCATCAAAAGCTTTTGTTTCGTCTTGCTGCCTTTTTGCTATTTCTAACAAAGCTTCTTTTTTATGCATATAACTGTCTGCATATTTTAATTGATGAATATAATCACTCAATATTTTATTTTCAATTACGTCACATAGCAAAACACCGTTAGCATTTACCTGAATTAAATCTGGTTGTTTTGTAAACGGAAAAGTAAAAGATACTTCTTTACTTTCTACAAAAATATTATATCTTGTAGGTTTACTACCTTCAAAAATATCTATAGCAAAAGGAAATTTAAATTCGTTTTCCTGATTTTGAATAATGTTTACGGTAACCGTTTTTCTTAACTTATTAAAATCATAAGATATTTCTAACTGCGGATGCCCACTATTAAAATACCATTGATTAAAAAACCAATTTAAATCCTTTCCGCTTACTTCTTCAAAAGCTAATCGTAATTTATGCGCTTCTCCTGTACCGTATTTATTTGTAATTAAATAGTTGTTTAAACCTGCATAAAAAGCGTCATCTCCTAAATAATTTCGCAACATATGTAAAATTGCGCCACCTTTGTTATAACTAACCGCATCAAACATATCTTCTTTATCTTGGTAGTTAAAACGCACTAAATGTTTATTAAAATTTTGTCCGTTTTTATACCCTTCAACATCTTCTAACAAATGAGCATCTGCATCGTTTTTCCCATACTTATATTCACGCCATAAATATTCACTATAATTTGCAAAACTTTCATTTACCGTTAAATTACTCCAACTTTCTGCAGTTACTAAATCTCCAAACCAATGATGAAAAGCTTCGTGAGCAATTGTATTTTCTTGTATGTTTTCATCAATTAATTGCCCTGGCATTTGATACGCTTTTTCACCGTGAATTACGGCTGTAGTATTTTCCATCGCGCCACTTACGTAATCACGACCTACAATTTGAGCATATTTATTCCAAGGATATTCTATTCCAGTAATTTTAGAGAAAAATGCTAACATTTCTGGCGTTTTACCAAAAATATCTTTTGCATAAGGGGCATATTCTTTTTCTACATAATAATTTACAGGAATATTCTTATAGGTGTCTTTAACAACCTCAAACTCTCCTACTCCCATAAAAAATAAATACGGGGCATGTTTTTGTGTAAAATTCCAATAATCGGTTCTTGTACCGTTTGTATTAGTCGTTTGGTTTTCTAACTTACCGTTAGAAAGCGTTACGTATTTAGTAGGAACAGTAATATAAATTTCTTGTGATGTTTTCTGATTAGGAGAATCTATTGTTGGAAACCAGCAACTACTTGCTTCAGTTTCTCCTTGTGTCCAAACTTGTGTTGGTTTATTTTTATCCAACCTTGTTGGATTAATAAAATACAATCCTTTAGCTGATGTAATGGCAGCACTTCCTTTTTGTTGTACTTTTTCTGGGCGTGCAGTATATTTTATATAAAGAGTAAACTCTTCATTTCGCTTGTATGTACGAGGCAAATCGATAATCAAATTAAAATTATCATAATTGTATTCTAATGCTTTAGCGTTCATTGTTATTTCATGAATAATCATCGCTTTAGCATCTAAAGTTATCTTATCCGTTTCATAAAAATGAGGTTTTACTGTTAACCATGCTTCCCCATTTAACTCTTGCTCTTTAAAGTTAAAATCAACCTTTAATTTTGTGTGAATTAAATCGTGAATTTTATCTTTTTCTCCTCTATATGTATTACCTGATTGAGAAAACAATGCTAGTGTAAAAAAAGCAACTATAAGGGTAAGGAGTTTTTGAAACTTCATAAAATATTTTCGTTTAAACATCAAAAATAAGAAAATCTATTGGGAGGCTTGTTAATGACTAGTTAAAAAGAAAAAGCCATCAATAAATTGATGGCTTTTATTCTGAAACTTCTGTTGATTACTCTTCAGTAACTTGTTTTTGTTTTTTCATTGGTATATTATCACCTAAAAGAGATTTAAATTTACCTAAATCTAAATTCCCTTCGTCTACTTTTGCATTCTCCATCATTTGCATAATCTTACCTGGGTTCATATTATCACCTAAAATACGCGCAATACCTACTCCCATTTCTTTACCATAACCAAAAACAATAATTTCATCAATTGCATCTGTTTCTCCTGAATAATAGATTGTAGCATGCATACCATCTTTTTTAAAGTTGATTAACTTTTTATAATCAGAGCTTTTTAATATATTTTTTAACTTTCCTTTTTCTTCTTCATACGTTGCTTCATCAGTATCTTTATAAGGTAAACCTGTTAAGTTTACTTTACGAATACTTTCAAATGCTTTTTTATCTTCTTCGGATGCTTTATCCATACTTAACTGTAGTATACTCGCTGGAACATCTAAGGATATAAATCCTTTTTTATCTTGACTGTCTACTAAATAACTTTGTAATGAAGCTTCCTTTTTACATGAAATTGTTACAAATGATAATACTAATAATGAATATATAAATAATTTTTTCATTTTGAAGTTTGTTTTTAAATGGATTAAAAAATAGGGTTAAAAGTTTATCTCTTAACCCTATTTTAAAGAAAGTATTACTTACTACTAACTTTAACTTTATTATCTTTTGCAAATGTTTCTGCTAATTTCGACATTTTATTAATATCGATAGTTCCTGTTAAAGACACAATTACCGATTCTGGCCCTCCTTTTTTAGAGCCTTTATCCTTTACAAACATTAAAACTTCACTAACAAAATCTTTGTTTTTTGTTGTTTTAACGTAAATTTTCACTCTAGAATCTTTGTCTTTAATACGCATTAATTCAGTTAAGTTACTTTTACTTACGGCAGATTTTACCATGTTTTCCATTTGCGAAGCAACACTAGCATTTTCTGTTGTAAATATTTTTAACTCATTTAACTCTTTTATCATATTAAAAACTTCAACAGCTTCATTATCTCCAGAACCTACATTGAATTTTGATAACATTTCAAAAGCGTCTTTGTTTACAACTACTGATGAAACATCGTCTATATCTTCTAACTTATCAAAAATTGATTGTCCGAAACTTAAGTTTACTGTGAATACGAATGCGAATATTATAATTATATTTTTCATGATTATCTTATTTATTAAGTACTTGGTTTTACTTTTTTTGTTATTAATTTACTGTGTTTATTACTTTATTTACTGTTTTCTCGTAAGTGTTTAAGTATTGTAAAGCATCAGTTCCTTTGTTTAAGTTGTTTGAAACCGCATATAATGCGTCGTTTCCTTTGTTTAAATTGACTGAAAGTAGTTGCAACGCTTCTGTTACTTGCGCAAACTTTTTTCTTTGCTGATGTTCTTGGTACTTTTCATTGCCTACAAATACACTAAATAGTAAGACTACTGACGCTGCTACCGGTAACCATTTCCAGTTCTTCTTAGGTTTCTCAGGTTTTAACTGAATGGTTTTGGTAAAGGTTTCGTCTTTACTTTGTTTAAAATAACCAAATAACATACTGTACTCTTGCAAATGCGGCGCCACGTTAGGCGACGTAAAATACTCTTGTAGTATTTTCTCTTCTTGCAAAGTAGTTTCTGCGTTTAGGTATTTTTCTACTAATTTATCTATGTTAGCTAACTCCATAGTTGTGTTTTTTTATTAATTCTTCTCTAATTGTCTTTCTTGCTCTCGATAAGGCTACTCTAACAGCAGTTGGTTTCATCTCTACCATTTTACATATCTCATCAAAATCATATTGCTCTATATCTCTTAATTGAATAATTGTTTTTTGTTGTTCTGGCAATTTATCAATCAATTTGTGTACTAAACTTACACTATCATTATATTCTACTTTCTTATCTAAAGACGTATCTTTTTCCTTATAATTACTATGAACCAATGTTAAATTACTTGCCTGTTTCGATTTTAAACGATCGTAACAATAATTTTTTGTCATTGTCATTGCAAATGCTTCTACATTTTTATAGTCTGACAGTTTCTCTTTGTTTCTCCATAATTTAAAAAACAGTTCTTGTGTAGCATCTTCAGCTTCTTCTCTAGAAACTAAAAGTCTTTTTGCTAAACGAAAGACCTTGTCTTTAAATGGTAGCACAACTTTTAAAAAGTCTGATTGATTCATTGTTTAGTTAGTTAGTTTTGTAAACTTAGTATTAAAACACCGTCTTAACTATCAGGTTTACATAACTACGACGAGGTAGTTATAAGTTTGTTACATCAAAATCTAAAAAAATAATATTATTCATTAAATTGCGTTGATATTATAGCTAATATATTCCTTATGAAAATACTTAAAGCCTCTTTTATTTTTTTATTACTATTATCAATAGCATCTTGTAGTAGTAAAGATGATACTCCTAATGATGTGCAAATTCAAAATTTTGTTTGGAAAGGATTAAACGCTTATTATTTATGGCAGAGTGACGTTCCTGATTTATCGGACAGGCGTTTTAATAATGATCAAGAATTATATAGTTATTTATCTGAGGCAGGAAGTCCGGATAACTTATTTAATAACTTATTGTTTTTACCTAACGAGTATCCAAAAAACCCGAACAGAACTTATTCGTGGATTGTTGATGATTACATAGCTTTAGAAGAATCTTTTGAAGGTACGCGCCAAACAACAGGAATGAAAGTTAAAGGAGCCGATTTTGCTGACGGTTCTAATAATTATTATGTGTATGTATACGATGTGGTAAAAAATTCTGATGCAGAAACGAAAGGTGTTGTTAGAGGAATGCTAATTACTGAAGTAAACGGAACCTCTTTAACAAGAGCAAATGTAAATTCGTTATTTAGTGCAGATTCTTTTACTGTAGGATTGGCCGATTACAATGCTGGGAACCCTGTTAGTAACGGAACAACCATCTCATTAACTAGAGCTGTAATAACCGAAAACCCTATAAAAGAAGCAAAAGTAATTGTTGATGGTAGCAATACCATTGGTTATATAATGTACAACCAATTTTCTCGTGATTTTGATGGTGAATTAAATGCTGAATTTGCCAAATTTAAATCACCTCTTATTACCGATTTAGTAATCGATTTACGTTACAATGGCGGTGGTTCTGTACAATCGGCTGTATATTTAGGAAGCATGGTTACTGGTCGGTTTAAAGACCAATTATATGCCAAAGAAGTATGGAATAGCAAAGTGTTAGCTGCAATAAACCCAGAATTTTTAATCAATAATTTTACAGATAAAATTTTAAATAAAGATAGTAATGGTAATGTAGTTTTAGATGAAGCTATTAACAGTTTAAATTTAAACACCATATATTTTATTGTTTCTGAAAATACTGCTTCAGCATCAGAATTAATTATAAATGCGCTTTCTCCTTATATTGATGTAAAATTAATAGGCGTACAAACTTACGGGAAACATGTAGGTTCTATTACTTTATACGATTCTGATAATTTTAGAAGAAATGGGCCTAATTTTAAAACCAATCATGCATGGGCAATGCAACCAATTGTTTTAGAAATTCAGAATGTAGATGGAGAAAACAAACCTGAAGGATTTATTCCTGAAGTTATAATGGAAGAAGATCCAGGTAATTTGGGTGTTATCGGTGATGCTACCGAACCTTTATTAGAAAGAGCTATTCAATATATTACCACAGGTGCTAAAGGAGTTTCTTCAACTAAAAAAAGAAATACCAACTTTACGCCGCAGTGGAATTCTAACATGAAATACAGTGATTATAACAATATGTATATCGATTTAAAATAAATCAACTTCGTCAACCTGAACTTGTTTCAGGTTCTCTTCTTAACATATATTATTATAAGTTTTTAAATAATTGAAAAATCCAGCTTTAAAGCTATATTTTTATTTTACAACAAGCTCATTTGTTGTAGCATATTTTCATTCTAAACTTTTAAATCTGTTCCTAATTCTTAGTTTAATTTTTTAATAAAATAAGGGCTAATAAAGGTGATTCCTATTCTATATTTTGATGCATAAAAAGTGTTTATTTTTTAATACTAAAACCCTCCACTCTTTTAAGATATACGCCCAAGCATATAAACGTTCGTAACCCGACAGATCATTTACTCCTACAGATTTTATAAACGCTTCGTTATTTATTAAACACATCTGTAGCATTCTTAATCAAATAACGCGTACTCTTTTGAATTTATTTATTACGATTTTATTTGATGCTTTATAGAATAGTACTATTTTTATAGAAAAGGAAAAAAAGTGCCTTTTATACTCTGAAAATAAGAGATAAAAGTAATGCATAAAAAGGAGTTAGCTACAATTATTACCTATGGAAGAAAAAATTTTAGAACTTATAGGGGAACAGACCTCTCCATTGTTTCGTATTATGTCAATTCATAATAATAGTGAAACAAATAGAAAAGCATTTCACAACAACATTTCAGCATTTCATATTGGAAATGGATTCGTCTTGAGTGTTGCACATAACCTTAAACCTGAAGCTCAAATTTTCCAGTCAATTAGCGAAAACAAATTTCAAAATGAAGTCATTGCGCATTGTATACCTGATGAACAACTATTATTAAATCGTTGTTTTATTTTAGACTCTCAAACGAATAAAAGATACATTAATATCCCAGATAAAAAGGACATCCAATTAGTTATTACTGCATTAAAAAGAATAAATTTTGATACTAGGTGGGTTTCACTATACGCAAACGATATTTGTAAACCATTTATGATTATTAACTTTAAGAATAATCAATTTTATAATGATGCTGCCCTTACTCAATTATTTCCTCGTGCTCACTTTTTTCATGAACCTTCAATAAATGCGTATACATTTTTAGTTGAATTGGAACTAGTTGAAGCATATTATTCTTCAGATATTGCATTATATAAAATTGTTAATACAGACCAAAGTATCATTGATAAAATACCTTCAGCGACAATATCAAATGATTTAGCACCAATGAGTTCTTCATTGTATTGCTTACAAGGTTCTCCGAGTGGAACGAATTTGGGCAGAATGATAAATGAATCAAGAATTGAAGGAATATTAGATCAACATTCAATTATGCCTGATAGAATTGGTAGTCCTATATTTTTTGAGGGTACAAGATACCTACTCAAAGGATATTTCAGATTTGGTTCCTCAGGAGCACCATATTTTAAATATAATCCTGAAACAGAAACTTTTAGCGTAAATGCGATACAAAGTGAAGCAAGTCCAATTCAACTTTCAATTAATGGGAATCGAAATGGTAATAATCAATATATTAATGCGATTGCCTCTCCTTTATTTATCGTTAAGGAAAAACTTGAAAACCAACTGTAGCTAATAATGGCTATAATTAATACGGGGTTTGGTGCTTAATCCAAAGGTTAGAGCTTTCAACCAAGTCCGTCAAATCTTTTTGATTTGGCTTTAGAACAAAAAAGATATAACAAAATAAAAAGTTTTGGCTAAGTTCTAGTTTAAAAGTTCAGTTTTCTGAAATCCGCACTAACCATAGCTGAGCCATTGACCACAGGCTGAAAAAAAATCGAAATACCATTGAAAATTCGTCTGAAAAAGACCACTTCGTAAACAGCACATTTATTTTTTCCCAACGCTAAAAAAGTCAACACCTTAAAAAACAAAAGAGCTGTTTCTTGCAACCTCACACCGAAATAACTAACATTGAGAAAACAAACCAAAAAAAACCAAATTATAAATTATTACATTTGCAAACGATGCAAAAATATAATCACATAAAAGCACTTTTCTTTTTAGGCATATTCAGCCTAATGCTTTTGCATCAGGTTTTACCTCATTTACATCATCAACACAAAGTTGAGCACTCACATAATACTGTTTCAAATAGTGACAGTCATAGTCATAACCACGATGTTCCAGAAAAAGAAAGTTCTAAAAAAGGGCTTTTAGATTTATTTTTGGAAGCACACATACATTCTGTAGTTGCTAATGAAATAATAGTAACTCACGAAAGTAGTGTCAAACAAATCAATGTTAAGAAGGATGTAAAAACATCTATTTTTCTTAATCGTTATAGCATTTCTATAAACTATGATGATGAATCTGAAAAAGTTAAGGTGTATCATCCACCCAATACATACTTCAATACTTATCTTTCTACCCTCGACTCACGAGGTCCACCATCTTTAGGTTAATCGTTAAGGAATACTTTACCTCTGCGTAATATTCCATCTTAAAAATTCAGATTAAACCTAAAACTTCAAACAATGAATAAACACATCGTGTTCGCAATTTGCGGATGCCTGTTCTTTGTTACTGGTTTCTCACAAACTAAAAATATAGAGGAACTGCTAAACGAAATAGAACAGAATAATACAGAGCTAAAAGGCTATCAATCCTTTATTGAAAGTCAGCAACTCGAAAACAAGAGCACTAACAATTTGCCCGACCCACAGCTATCTGGATATTATATGCCTTTTGGCGATAATATAACAGGAGATTATACCGAATATGAAATTTCACAATCATTTGAGTTTCCTTCGGTTTATGGTGCACGTGGCAAATGGAACGAATCTAAATCGCAACAGTTAGTGTCAGCCTATTCGATAAAAAGACAAGAAGTCTTATTGCAAGCAAAGGGCATTCTTTTAGAACTCGTTTTTTTACAAAAACAAAAAACGATTGAAACCGAAAGAAAAATACAGAGCAAGCAGATTTTCGACCAAATTAAAGAGCTTTTTGCCAAAGAACAAGTAGGTATTTTAGATTTGAATAAGGCGAAAATTGCTTGGATTCAAGAGCAATTTGTAGTTAAACAGATAGAAAGCGATATCCAGATTCAAATGTCCAAACTCAAAGTTTTGAACGGTGGAAATTCTATTGATGGCATTTCATCACAAATTGTTTTACCTATTGAAATTGGAACAATTGAAAATATTTGGCAAGATAAATTGACAAAAGACCCTCAATTGCAAAAATTGAAAACCAATGAAGAAACTTCGCTTCAAAAAATAAAATTGGAGAAAAAAAAGGTGTTGCCCAATTTGGCACTTGGTTATAATTATCAAGGAGTCAGCGGAAGTAACTATTCTGGTTTTTTTGGTGGTATTTCAATTCCACTTTGGAGCAGCAAAAACAAGATAAAAGCTGCCGAAGCAAATTATGAGTATCAGCAATCTAACACCGAAGTAATCACAACTTCGCTTTACGCAGAATTCCAAGAAACCTATACTCGATACGAATTGATGCTCGAAAAACTCAATGAGTATCAAACAACAATGGGCAATTTAGATAGTGAGCAATTACTGTTTAAGGCATATCAATTGGGCGAGTATTCTTTTATGGATTATTATCTCGAGCTTCAGTTTTACCGAACAGCAAAAGATAGAATGCTGCAAATGGAAAAGGAGCTACAATTGCTTCAAACGCAATTATTAAAACATCAATTATAACACCATAAACATAAAAAATGAAAATTTCAAAAATAGTAGCAGCAATAACAATAGGTCTAATGATAACCGTAACCTCTTGTAAAGACACTAATACAAAAACAGAAACTACACAAGAACAAGTAGTAGATGGAGATCAGAAAAAAGAAGTTGGTAATCAAGAAGAATTTAATGTCAATGGAACATCAGAAAATAAAGCAGAAAATAGTGTAGCTAATGACCAAAGTAATACTGCAACAATCGTTGTTAAATCTAATAAAGCTTTAGAGTATAAATTTAAGATAAACCAATATGAAAAGTTAAAATATGAGTGGAATGCTGATGCACCTCTACGTTACGACTTTCACGGAGACCCAGAAGATAAAGACAGTTATCCTAAAGGCTATTTTGAAAGCTATGCTAATGGTACTTCAGACGCTGCAAAAGGTAAATTAACGATTCCTTATAATGGTTCTCACGGTTGGTATTGGAAAAACACAAGTACAAAAGACATCACTATAACCTTAACTACTAAAGGAAATTACAACATCATAGGTGTAATTCAATAATATCATATTATGAAATATATAATCTTATTATCCGCAATGCTTTTAATGTCCTGCGGAAATCAAAAAAAGGATAGTACTGCTTCCGAAGTAGAATCTATTCCTGCAAAAAGTATAACATTGTGGACAGATAAAACTGAATTATTTGTTGAGTTTCCAGCTTTAGTTGTTGGAGAAAACAGTCGTTTTGCTGCACATTTTACTGTGTTAGATAAACATAAGCCTGTTCGTGAGGGCGAGGTTACGGTAAGCTTAATTAAAGGAGATAATGGTATTCGTAATACTGCGGAATCACCATCATCACCTGGCATTTTTTCACCATCACTACAACCTAAAGAAGCAGGTAATTTCAAGTTGATATTTGATATTAAAACGCCCACATTTAGCGATACACTAATTGTTCACGACATTATTGTTTATGCCTCAAAAGAAGATGCTATTAATGCGTTAGGCGCAGCAAGTGAAGATGCTGGAATTTCGTTCTTAAAAGAGCAAGCTTGGAAAATCGACTTTCAAACAGCACCTGTAGTTTCAGGTAAAATTTATGATGTAATCAACACCTCTGGTGTTTGGATGCCATCGCTTGGTTCGGTTAAATCCTTGGTAGCAAAATCCAATGGTGTAGTCGATTTTAAAGTCAATAACCTCACGGAAGGTACAGCAGTAAAACAAGGTCAGTTATTGATGAGTTTAAACAGTCAAGGCTTGGCGTCTAACAATTTGAGTACGGAAATAGCAAATGCACGTTCCAGTTTTGAACAGGCAAAATCTGAATACGAACGTAAAAAGGAATTGTACAATTCTAAAATTATTCCAAAGTCCGATTTTGAAAAAGTAGAAAGCAATTATTCAATAGCAAAATCCAATTACCAATCCATAACATCTGGAGTTTCGGGTGGAAGCAAACAAATTCGTGCGCCTTTTGATGGTTTCATTAAGTCTATTATAGTTTCTAATGGCGATTATGTAGAGCAAGGTGTTGCATTGATATCTATTGGTACACATCAATCCAAAGTATTAAAAACCCAATTAGCACCTAATTACGGACTAACAATGGAGAATGTACAAGGAATATGGTTTCAAACTAAAGACGGAGAATGGAAAAACGTAACTGATGCAGAAGGTAAAATCCTTTCTATCGGTAAGGATGTAGAACGAGAAAACCCGCTTATATCTGTTTTTGCTCAAGTAAATGCTGAAGTCGATATGCCAGAGGGAAGTCTAACGCCAGTTCAAATAGCGATGGGAGACGCAACCCAAAATACTATGATTCCTGTTAATGCCTTATTGGAAGATTATGGTAGTTATTCCGTTATCGTGCAACTTTCGGGCGAGGGTTTTGAAAGAAGAACTGTGAAAATTGGAAAACGAAATGGAAAGAATGTAGAAATTCTACAAGGTTTGGAAGTAGGCGAAGTGGTTGTCACAAAAGGAGCTTACCAAGTTAAAATGGCTTCAATGTCAGGCTCAACACCTGCTCACGGTCACGAACATTAAAAACGAAGAGAAATGTTAAACAAAATATTATCAATTTCACTTCAAAATAGATTACTCATTCTATTGGGAGCGGTTGCATTGAGTGTATTGGGCGTGTATTATGCACGAACAATGAACGTAGATGTATTCCCAGACCTTACAGCACCAACGGTAACTATTCTTACCGAAGCTCACGGAATGGAGTCTGAAGAAGTAGAAAAATTAGTGACATATCAACTGGAAACAGCCTTAAATGGCTCGCCAAATGTGAGACGAATCCGTTCGTCATCAGCAGCTGGAATTTCCATTGTTTGGATAGAATTTGAATGGGGAACCGATATTTATCGAGCAAGACAAATTGTTAGTGAACGTATTCCGATGGTAAGAGAAAATTTACCCGAAGGAATTGGAGCACCAACAATGGCACCTATTTCATCCATTATGGGCGAAATAATGCTGTTGGGTGTAACATCTGATAGTTTGTCAGCAATGGAATTAAGAACGTTGTCCGATTGGACAATTCGCCCACGTATAAAAGCGATTGGTGGTATTGCAAATGTGGTGGTCATTGGTGGCGATTACAAACAATACCAAGTATTTGCGAATCCTGAAAAGATGAAGCATTACGATGTAAGTCTTTCAGAATTGGTAGAACAAGTAAAAGAAGCCAACAAAAATGCACCTGGTGGTGTGATTAATCAATATGGTAATCAATACATCATTAAAGGTAGCGGTAGAGCGTATGCTTTAGAAGATTTGCAGGAAGCAGTTTTAAAACAAGTTAATGGACAAACCATAAAAATTAAGGACGTAGCAACAGTTAAAATTGGAGCTGCCGATAAAATTGGTGATGGTTCTTTAAACGCAAATCCTGCGGTGATTCTAACCATCTCTAAACAACCCGATGTTAACACATTGGAATTAACAGACCGTTTGGATGAAGCGATTGCCGATTTACAAACAACCTTACCAAAAGGTGTTAACATCAAAAATCACATTTTTAGACAATCCGATTTTATTGATGCTTCCATTAGCAACTTAAATCAAACCTTGTTGGAAGGTGCATTCTTTGTAATGATAATTCTTTTCATCTTTTTAATGAATTGGAGAACAACCCTAATATCCTTATTAGCGATTCCTATTTCATTATTGGTATCCATCATCATTTTGAAATGGTTGGGTTATACTATTAATACAATGAGTTTAGGAGGTATGGCAATTGCGATTGGTGCTTTAGTGGATGATGCCATTATTGATGTGGAAAATGTTTATAAACGCTTGCGTGAAAATATAAGAAAACCGAAAGAAGAACGCGAATCAACGATAACCGTTGTGCGTGATGCTTCGGTAGAAATACGAAGCTCTATTATTATAGCAACCTTAATTATTATTGTGTCTTTTATTCCACTATTTTTTTTAAGTGGAATGGAAGGTCGCTTGTTGCAACCGTTAGGTATTGCATTCGTTACTTCTGTTTTAACATCGTTGATTGTTGCTGTAACTGTAACACCTATTTTATGTTCTTATTTATTAAACAACGAAAAGTTATTGAATGAGCAAGCAGAAGGCACACGTGTGGAACGTTGGTTACAGAAACATTATGGAAACCTATTGGAAAGTGCTACTAAAATTCCGAAAACTATTATTGGCACAACTGTTATTGCCTTTATCATAAGCCTTTTGGTTTTAACACAATTGGGAAGAAGTTTCCTGCCAGAATTTAATGAAGGATCTTTGGTAATTAGTGTAGTGGGTCCACCAGCAATGTCTTTAGAAGAAAGTAACAAAACAGGAAAATTAATAGAGGCAATCTTATTGGATTTACCCGAAGTGGAAGTTGTTACGCGCAGACAAGGTCGTGCCGAATTAGACGAACACGCACAAGGTGTAAATGCTTCCGAAATTGATGTACCTTTTGTTCTGAAAGACAAAACCAAAGAAGAATTTTTTGAAGAAGTCCGAAACAAATTGAGTATTGCGCCAGGTGTAAATATTACTTTGGGACAACCTATTGCACACCGAATTGACCATATGCTTTCGGGTACACGAGCGAATATTGCTATTAAAATATTTGGTTCAGACTTACAACGTTTATTTGAAGTTGGTAAAAGTGTAGAGCGAAACATCAAGGATATTGATGGATTGGCAGATGTTGCGGTAGACCAACAAATCGAAGTACCACAAATTCGTATCAAACCAAAACGCCAAATTCTTTCAGCGTATGGAATGACAGTTGGTAATCTAATGGAGCAAGTAGATATTGCGTTTGCAGGCGAAGAAGCAGGTGAGATTTATGAAGGTCAGCAGTATTTTGATTTGGTAGTTCGCTATGAAAAACCATTTAGAGATAATATTGAAAATATTAGAACCACCTTAATTAGTTTACCAAATGGAGGTCAAACCACTTTGGGTGAATTAGCAATGATAGCTTCTGTGAGCAGTCCAAATACGATTAATCGCGAAGATGTACAACGAAAGATTGTTGTAGCTGCTAATGTTCAAGGCAGGGACTTACGAGGTGCTGTAGAGGAAATAAAGGAAGTTGTTGCTAACAACGTGAATATGCCAGAAGGCTATCGTGTGCAATATGGCGGGCAATTTGAAAGCGAATCAAAAGCTTCTCAATTACTTTTAGCAACAGCCTTCATAGCCATAGCTATCATTTTTCTTTTGCTTTATTACGAGTTT
Organism: Tenacibaculum sp. SM2510; assembly: GCF_057002845.1. Taxonomy (NCBI): domain Bacteria; kingdom Pseudomonadati; phylum Bacteroidota; class Flavobacteriia; order Flavobacteriales; family Flavobacteriaceae; genus Tenacibaculum; species Tenacibaculum sp. SM2510. Next base: position 268,608 of record NZ_CP192703.1, on the reverse strand, counting down.
AAAGATGTGAAATTGGCTTTTGTAGTATTAATCAATCTACCATTGGCATTAATTGGTGGAATCTTGATTGTATATTTTACATCAGGCATCATTAGTATTGCAGCAACAATTGGTTTTATTAGTTTGTTTGGAATAGCCACTCGAAACGGAATCTTATTAGTCTCACGTTACGAAGATTTGAGAAAAGAAGGAATGAAAGGATTTCTATTAATCAAAACAGGAGCGTTAGACAGATTAAATCCAATTTTAATGACAGCCTTAACAACAGGTTTGGCTTTAATACCATTGGCATTGAAAGGCGGAGAACCAGGAAGTGAAATACAAAGCCCAATGGCTGTAGTTATTTTAGGAGGTTTATTATCTGCAACGATATTGAATTTGGTAGTAATTCCTTGTGTGTATCAATTGGTAATTCGTAAACGATAATAATCTTTAGAAAACTATAATTTGATTTTGAAATGGCTGTGTATAATTTACTCAGCCATTTTTTTTAAAGAGTTATTTCTTTTTGGGATATTCTCGAATTCGCAGAAAATAGCTTTTCGGACAATATTTATCTTAAAACAAGCCAACGCTAAAAGCCATACACGTTTGCAATTCGCACCAACCCACACTTCTCCAAAATTACAAAAGAGTATGTCTTGCCAACGCTCAATCCAAACTAAAAAGAAAATATCGGAATTAAAAAGCAAAACGAAATAGACCAATAGCTAACTTAAGGCGTATATGAAACATAGATATTAAGGGCTATATGAGGGTTTTTTGCTTATTTATTAAGTCCGCTAAATTTTTATTTTTGTATATTTAGAAATTAAAAAATAAACATAAAATATAAAAATTCAGCTCGTGTATAATCCGAAAAATTAGCGTCTTTTTTACACGCTACGACATTTTATATATAAAACGTTGTAAGTAATTTGAAGCAACCAAACAAGATAATACACATCTACTACATAAAAACAAATGATATTATGAAAAAACAAATTTTATTTTTAATGATAATCGGAATATTATTCTCTTGCAGTGAATCGGAAAATAAAATTACTGGAAGTTGGAAACTTATAAAAATGACAAGTAATAATCAAAATTCTGAATCAGCAGATAGTGAAATGGAATGGCAAGAAACCTATCAAATAAATACTGATGGAACTTTTAAAAAGTCAAGAGATACTGATGGAGTAACAACAAATGCTATTGGAACATATAATATTCTTGAGCTATCTGATGGAAAATACTTAGAATTTACTTATAATAATAAAAGTGAAATTATTGGTTCTTGCTCTTCAAATTTAAAAGAAGAAGTGTTTTTTCAATCTAAAAATATATTTACAAGTACATGGATTGCTTGTGATGGTCCATCTTTAAAATATAAAAAAATAGATTAAAACTACTTACAACAATGGCTATAGTTAACACGGGTTTTTTAATATATATGTCAATTTAAAATAAAATATTTTCACCAATAAAAAACTCATTTGTTGTTGCATATTTTCATTCGGAACTTTTAATTCTGTTCCTAATTCTTTGTTTAATTTTTTAATAAAATAAGCTGCTAACAAAGGCGATTCCACCTCTATATTCTGATGAATAAAAAAGTGTATGTTTTTTAATCCTAAACAGCTCCACTCTTTTAAGCGATAGACCCAAGCACGTAAACGTTTACAATTCGAAAGATGATTTGCTCCTACAAATCTTATAAAAGCTTCGTTATTTGTTAAACACTTATCTGTGCATTAAAATTTAATTAATGATGATAAAATTAACGAAAAACCTTCTTTACATTACTACTCCACGATTACATAACATTATTAAATAATCCATACTCTTTAGAATTTATTACAATTTTACTTGATGCTTTATAGAATAGTGCTATTTTTATAAAAAGAAAAAGAACTACCTTTTATACTCTCAAAACAATAGATAAAAGGAATAAAGTAACGCATAAAAAGGAGTTAACTTTAATTAAAATAAATCATGAAAAATATTCTTACATCCTTATTATTCATAGCAATAATGAGTCAATCATTCGCTCAGAATAAGAATCAACCTTTTATTGCTAGTATACTACTAAATGGAGAACCCGATTATAATTTTAATTCTCCTGGTTATAACTTATACCTAAATCTAGGTAATACTAAGGATATTAATATACCTAATGTCTACGCAAATATTTCTAATGATAATTTTATACATCTTGTAGGAAGTGGAGTCCCATCTCCAGTAATTTACAAAATTAGACCTGATGGGAAATTAGATGAAACTAATTATAATGGAGGATTGGGATTTGATATAATAAGTCCAAGACTTGATTATTTTAGGATAAATGAAACTTTTAGTTCAACATATATAGAAACAAATTCAATATCAGGAACATTAATTACGGGGTCTGGGAAAATTAATTATAGTGGTAAAAATTACTTCTACCCAATGTTTTACAAAAAAAACAGTAAAGGATTTCAAGATAACAATTTTAGAGAAGGAGGTATCTTTTTTAATTTGGAAAATAAAAACACTAGAGTAAAATCTATAATAAATAATACTACTAAAATATATTATGTAACTGAATCATATGAAGATGGCTTATCAATTAACCTAAATAGCATGGATATGAATGGTTGGGGAAATATAAATTCTGATAATTCATTAAAGAATTATTCAGACCCAATAATTAAAATACATAACAATAAAATATATCTACTTTTAGTTAATGATAAAACGAATGAAGATGGAATAAATTTTAAAGGATTTACTATTATTAGATATAATCTTGACTTGTCTATTGATACTAGTTTTGGCAACGAAGGTTTTACTAAAATCATTCCTTCATGTGGTATCTTCGTTCCAAAATCATTAAATGTAGCTGAAAGCGGAATTTATGTAAGTGGTTCAATAGGAAATAATCATTTTATGATTGTGAAATTGGAACTTAATGGTCAAAGAGATAACCAATTCGCAGGAGATGGTATTCATACAAAATATTTACAAGGTAGTGATGTATTGTATGGAGATTTGACAATACACAATAATATAATCTATGTATGTGGCTCTTTGGATAACAGCAAAGAATGGTTTATTTATGCAATAGATGAAAATGGAGATAATTATAACAGTTTTGGGGTTCGAGGAATCAGTTATTTTTCAAAACTTTATACTAAAAATGGGACAGTTATTGATAATAATAATATAACATTTTTAAGACCTAAAGATATTGACATAATAAAAACTGACAATTCAGTGAAACTAATTATTAGTGGAATTGCTACTGTTAAATAACAATTAACTGAAATAAAAATTTATATTTTTTAAATATCACAATTGTAAGAGAAAACTAAAGCTAACAAAGAACTGAGGTAAAAAACAAACCTTTTCTTCATTAATTTTACGCAATATTATTCTAGACTCAAAATGCTACTACTTGGTATTTTGAGTTTTTATTTCCTGTATAATAACTACTTATTTAGGTAATACAGAAATGTACTTTTCATCGTAAGGTAAACCCGATTTTGCTATTGCAAAACTTTGTTTTATTAACTTATTAGAAACTGCTATTAATGCTAGTTTTTTACTCTTTCCTTTGTTTACAATACGCTCATAAATATCTCTACATGCTTTATTATGTTTACATGCATTAAAGGAACAGAGAAACAAAAGATTCCGTAATTTTCTATTACCTACTTTACTTATTCGACTTCGACCTCTTACACTACTCCCCGACTCTCGTATTGTAGGTGTGATACCAACATAACTACAGAGTTGTGATGCGCTTTCGAATTTCTTAAAGCCATCGGTAACCACAATTAAAAACAAAGCTGTTTTCATTCCTATTCCTGGAATACTCTGCAACAATGTTAATTGATGCTTTTCATCTTGTTTTACTAAAGAAAGTAATTTGTCTTCTATACCTAAAATTTCTTTATCTAAGTATTTTTTTACCCTATTTAAAGAGCGATAAACAAACTTTGATGGAACTCCTAAAACTTGCTCTCCATGAATCTTATTCTTAGTAGCTGTTCTTTTCTTTATCAAAGCATCTAACCATCTGAAAAGCTGTAAACACTCACTTTGAACATCTGTCAGAGCTGTATATAAAGGAACTTCATTAATTTTACCATACTCACAAATCGCTTTCGCATCACTCTTATCCGTTTTTACTTTCGCTAATTTCATCTGTATAAAACGCTTTACTGATAAAGGATTTACAACCGAAACTACTTGCTTTTCTTTGTATAAAAACTACGCTAACCTGTAATGATAATAACCTGTTGCTTCCATTATTACTAATGATTCTTTAGGAAGACTTTTTAGAAAAGATCTAAAACCTGACGCATTATTTTTAAATTGATTATGCCCCTTTTTGCTTCCATAAACATCAAATACGTCTTTGCTAATGTCAACTCCAAAAATTTCCTTATATTTATTCATAAGAACTGTTTTATGAAAGAATAATCTACTTGACTCACAACAACTTGAAAACGAGATCTAGGTCTCACAGAACTGAACGTGATTTTTAGTAGAAAAGAGAGAGGATTATCAATGTTGTCGAAGTCAATGCTTCACCGTATATATTAACCTTAATTCTCTCTTTTATTCTTTCTGATTTATAACTCTTAAATTTAACCTTTTTATTAAATTGCTAACTTAAGCAGTATAAACTTTACTGCTAAACCAACGCAACAAAGCTTATACAAACACGTTAGCTGCAAGTCGACAACGAAAATTATGAGTGAAATACCTAAGGAAGTAACCGAGTTTTATAATTCACTTGAAAATTTAGAACATTTGAATATTTGGAATATTCAAAAGGAAATCCAACACATAGACAAAATAGATGGAGATTGGAAAAAGAAAGTTATAACCGAACGAAAAATTCTTAATTACAATCTAAACAATGGACAACTCTTTTTCAACTCTCAAATTACTGGAATAAACGGAGAAATTCAGAAAGTCAATTATGAAATAAACGAAATCACATATTTAGAAAACCGTTTAAAAACAACATCAAACATTTGGTTAAAATCAAGGTATGCACATATACTTTGGAAAGAAACAAAACATAACAAATATGTTTTAATCGCAATAGAAAATTACATTTTAGTAATCAACAGAATAATACCTAAAGAAGCGAACGAATTACCAATTATTTTTTCTGCTATCCTATATTTATCTAAAAAAACAAAACTTGGTATTCAAAAATCAAAGGAAACTACTCTTATTCTTTTAAAAGATTTACCAAATTGGTTAAAAGGTCGTGTTTTAACAGCTATTTTAGAAAATAACATACTTGAATCGGATGAACTTAAACAAATAGCAGAAAACATACCTGAATGGATTGAAAATGAAAACCCGACTTCCTACTCTGATAATAAATACAATTTAGAAATTGCAATAAAGCTATACAATAGACTTCAAAAACCAACAAATTTGATTTATGAGTTACTTGCAAATAATGAAGATTTAATTTTAGCTCAACATACAAATGATAACGACTTTATAAAAACTACTACTTTAGGAGTTAAAGCTAGTTTTTTAAGAAAAGCAGGGAAAAAAGATGAATGTGAACAAGTTTTAATAGAGTATAACAGATTAAAACAAAAGGTCAAATTAGGAAAAGTGAGTGTTGAATTAGATGGGGAGAAAATGGAATTATTCAATGATTTTCTCAATTCAAAATCTGCAACAATTCTTAAACTTCAAACTGAATCAATTCTTGCTTTCTTTTCTGTAAATGAGGAGTTGTTAGTTGATCCTGTTAAGAATTACAATATATCTGAAAAATCTATAAAAAATTCTGTTTTTAATTTATTTAGCACACGTTCTTTTGATATAAATAGTAATTTCAAAAACTTAAATGAATCTGAAAAACTAGATAATGAAATTTTAAAAAATTATATTATTTCTCATAATATTCAAGTTTATAGTTTATTTTTAAAAGTGTTTATTGACGGTACAATATCTGGTAAATTAAATTATTATAAAATATATTCATATTTAGAAGAACACACTTGGTATGGTCTGAAATTTAAGAGAACAATTGCCGAAAATGAATTAGACAAAAATGTAAGTTGGCTGACAATGTTAGCTCCGGGTATTCACAATCTATTTTCTCAATTTGAATTATCCGTATTAACAAATACAAACAAAGTGAACAATTTCATTTTAAGTATTGATTCATTAACTCTTAAATTTGAAGGAGCATTAAGAGATTTTATAAGATTATCGAACGGAAATAGTACAACGGAAAAGAAAGGTGTATTACAGGAGCAATTACTGGAGGAATTATTAGAAAATTCAATTACTAAAGAATATTTTTCAGAAAAAGATATTGAACTCTTTAAATTTACTTTTACAAAAAAAGGGAAAAATTTGAGAAATAATGTAGCTCATTCATTTCTACAATTTTCAGATTATAATTTGCAAGCAGCTTTCTTGGTATTTTTCTGTATTCTACGATTAGGAAAATATACCTTCGAAGAAAAATAACCTGCAGCTAACAAAGGGTATAAAAAATTGCTAAATTCAATAAAATAGAGAAATTCTAAAATATAAAAAACTTAAATTTAAACATCGGAAAATTACGGTTTCAATACCACAATTTCTCATACCCTAAACCGTTGGCAATAATTAAATGAAACGCCTTTTTATAATTACATTCTCAATTTTATTTTTGAACTGTTTTAATGATATAAATTATATGAAACTTGAAATAGATAAATTAGACAAAAATTTAAAAGCAAAACGACCTGAATATTATAGTAAACTTCAAAAACCTTTATCTGAAGAAGAAATATCTGAATTAGAAAAAGAATATAATAAAATTATTCCACCTGACTTAAAGGAACTTTATTTGTGGAAAAATGGACAAAGTCAAGATTGCTATGAGGCATTTGTTAACAATTCTATGTTTGAACCTTTAGAGTATGTATTGTCAGGAAATCAAGAATTTACAGAAATGATAGGATATGACTTTGAAGTAGAAAATTGGTGGAATGAAAATTGGCTTCCTGTATTTTCTAATGGTGGTGGAAGTTATATTTGTTATGACTTAAAAGGGATTTTTACTGAAGAAAAAGGACAACTAATTGAATATTGGAAAGGAGACAATGATAGACCTGTAATTGCACCAAGCCTTTCTCAATTCATTGGAAAATTAAACCAATTTTATAAGGAAACTCAAATTGAGAAATTCAACAAGTATTTTGATATTTCAGAGAAAATTTCTGGCTGGAAGAAAAAATTCATTGTAGAAAAATTAATTGAAAAATAACTATTACCAACAAAGCATATAATCCATTGCTAGGTCTAGCCTAATTCTGAAAATTCTTGTAGGTTTTCATTTTGGTGCGTACTTGCAGAGTTAATCATACATCAATTTAAAGTAACTAATTAAAACCAATAAAAAACTCAGCTTTAAAGCTGAATTTTTCACTTTACAACAAGCTCATTTGTTGTTGCATATTTTCATTCGGAACTTTTAAATCTGTTCCTAATTCTTTGTTTAATTTTTTAATAAAATAAGCTGCTAACAAAGGCGATTCTACTTCTATATTCTGATGAATAAAAAAGTGTATGTTTTTTAATCCTAAATCACTCCACTCTTTTAAGCGATAAACCCAAGCATCTAAACGTTCATAATCCGACGGATGATTTGCTCCTACAAATCGTATAAAAGCTTCGTTATTTGTTAATCGCATATGCAACATATCTCGCCTACCAGCAGTATCAACTAATATATTTGCGATATTATATTCTTCTAATAATTTGGTTAACTCATCAAAAACTGTGATGTTTGAAAACCATTCTTCATGCCGAACTTCTATCGCTAGTGATATTGCTTTAGGCCAACTAATTACAAAATTTTTAAGTGCATTAAAGTTTTCTGGTCCAAAATCAGCATGCATTTGTAAAAAAATAGTTCCTAGCCTATCTTGTAAATGTGCTGAATTATCTAAAAATAAGTTTACAAAATCTTGGGTTCCTTGTAAGCGTTTAAAATGACTTATATCTTGTGTTAGCTTCGGAAAAAACTTAAATCCTTTAGGTGTTTTTAATTTCCACTTTTCAAACTGTTCTACAGAGAAAAGTCGGTAAAATGTAGCATTTAATTCAATTGAATTAAACTGTTTTGAATAATATGCTAATTCATCTTTTGTTCCCTTCGGGTAAAAACCTTTTAAATCGGCTTTATTCCATTTAGCACAACCTACATATACATTCGGCTTATCTACATCGTCAAAAGAGTTTAATAATTTTATTGTTCTCTCGTGAGTACTTGGCAATGAAAAATCTATTAACTCTGGCCGCTCTCCTTTTCCGAATTTCATAAACTATGCATTTTCTAAACCTTCTTCAATTTCTTGATTATTTACCATTTCTGGTCTAAACTGACTCATTTTTTCATCATCTAGCCTTTTTGCGTGTAAATAACCAGATGTCCACCATTTTTTCATCTTTTCTTTATCAAAAACCAATGAATTGGTCGTTAAAACGGTTGGGGTGTAATATAAATTAAGCTTCACGTCATGATGTTTTGCTGATAATTTACCTATGGTAATATTATGTCTTTCTACATTTTCGAGCATAAAATCAAAAACATCTAACATTAACGAAAACGGATTTTTAGCATGCATTCTATTAATTTGCGTAACCTCCGTTTCTAGAATAATAGCATCTATTTCTTTAGCGCCACGTAAAATTGCTTCTCTAATAGGTACTAAACTACCAAAACCTCCATCTGCATATTGGCAATTGTTTTTTTCTAATAAACTCATAAAAGGCACGTAGTTACACGAACCCCAAATCCAATCACAAAAATCATCATAACTACACTCAGATATAGCTTTATATTCTATTTGATTTGCCGTTAAATTAGAAACCGTTACAACAACTTCTTTGTTGTTTTTTCGAATTTCATTATACATTTCTAGCGTAATATTCTTCTTTATAAGTTTTCGCAAATTTTTACTCTCACCAAAAGTTTTACTACCGTTTAAAAAATTCCAAAAAGTATTTATATGACGAATAGAAATTACTTTTTCTCCATGAACTTTTGTAATTTTAAAAGGACTGTTACTAAAAATAGAGTTTTGATTTACATTGGTATATAATTCTTTTAATGAATCTAGCTTTTTTAAAGCTAAATGAGAAACCATTAAACTTCCTGTAGAGGTTCCTAAAAATAAATCATAATCGTTTTTCTTCTCTTTCATCAAAAACTCAACAACACCACCCGCAAATGCTCCTTTACTTCCTCCTCCAGAAATTACCAATGCTTTCTTCATAAAATTGATTTGATTTAGCTATTTTTAGTTTTGTAAAAATATCAAAAAAATGAAACACTTTCCACTTTTAATTATAGTCGGTTTTATTTCTTTTTCTTGCAAAAAAGAATACCAATCAAGGACAATAAAAAAAATAAATATTACCGAGTTTAAAAGAGATAGCGCTAGTATTAGAGCTATTTATCCGATAAATAAAACTAGTTTGTATTATGCCGCCTCCAACGGAGAAACTGGTTTTACAAAAAGTAACGGAGAAAAATGGAGTGAAAACTCTTTTATCGATATTAAAGAAAACGACACCATTATTCCTAATTTTAGAAGTATTGCTTTTAACGGAACTGATGTTTTTGCGCTAAGTATTGGCAATCCTGCATTACTTTACAAAGTAAATAACTCTAAAAAACAAACCTCTTTAGTTTATAAAGAAGTTCATGAAAAGGTCTTTTATGATAGCATGAAATTCTTTGCAGATGGTAAACACGGAATCGCAGTTGGTGATCCTACCGAAAATTGTGCTTCTATTATTTTAACTTTGGATGGTGGAAATACCTGGAACAAATTATCTTGTGAGAACTTACCTGTTTTTGAAGAAGGTGAAGCTTTTTTTGCCGCAAGTAATACCAACATAAAAATTATAAATAATACCGTTTGGATTGCTTCTGGAGGAACTAAAACAAGAATTTTAAAATCTACTGATTTTGGACAAACTTGGCAAATTTATAACACACCTATAATTCAAGGTGACGGGCCACAAGGAATTTATTCTATCGATTTTTACGATGAAAATAACGGAATCGCCATTGGCGGTAGCTATGCAAAACCAAACGATAATTGTGCCAACAAAGCAATAACAGCCGATGGTGGAAAAACATGGACATTAGTTGCGGATAATCAAAACCCTAACTATAAAAGTTGTGTGCAATTTGTACCTGATACTAATGGTAAAGAAATTTTTGCTGTGGGTAAAACCGGAATTTCATTTTCTAACGATGGCGGACATACTTGGGTCGAGGTAAGTAATGATTCTTATTACGCTATTACCTTTGTTGATAAAAATACTGCATGGTTGTCTGGCGATCAAAAAATTGGAAAACTAGTCTTAAAGTAATCTTAATTATTTGTTAAAACGGTATTTACTCATTATTAAATAAATACCTTTATCACATAAATCAACTTAATTCATCAATGAAAAAAATACTCATTCTACTCTTATTTCTTTGTGTATCAATAGTGCACGCACAAGAATACTTTCCAAGTAACACGGGAGTTAAAACATCAAAAAATAAATTATATGCATTTACAAATGCAAAAATTTATGTAAGTCCAACCAACATTATAAAAAAAGGAACGCTACTTATTAAAGACGGTAAAGTTTTAGAAATAGGTAAATCAATAGCTATTCCTAAAGGGACTGAAACCGTTAATTTAAATGGTAAAACTATTTACCCTTCTTTTATTGATGTGTATTCTGATTTTGGAATAAAAGCACCTAAAAGAGAAGGTGCTCGCGGACAAGGACCACAATACGATGCTAACAGAAAAGGATATTATTGGAACGATCATATTAGACCTGACGTAAATTCTTTTAACGATTTTAAATTCGATACTAAAAAAGCTAAAGAGTTATTAAACTTAGGTTTTGGTGCTGTAAATACACATTTAGAAGATGGTATTATGCAAGGTAACGGAGTTTTAGTAGCTTTAAACCCTGCAACTTCTGATGCGTATCGTATTTTAAATAAGCAATCTGCTAATTACCTTTCTTTTAGTAAAAGTAATAAAACACGTCAGTCTTACCCTACATCGCGTATGGGAGCTATGGCGTTATTAAGACAAACGTATTTAGATGCCGCTTGGCATGCTAAAGGAAATATTGAAAATACTGATTTAGCTTTACAAGCTTTAAATGATAAAAAAGAGCTTCCTCAAATATTCAGAGCAGGTAATTATTTAGATGATTTACGTGCAGATAAAGTAGGTGATGAATTCGGAATTCAGTATACAATTGTAGGTGGTGGTAACGAATACGAACGTATCAATGCTATTAAAAACACCAACGCTACTTTTATTATTCCTATCAACTTCAGAAAAGCATACGATGTAAGTAATGCTTTTTTAGCTGATAAAATTGCATTAAGCGATATGCGTAAATGGAATCAAGAGCCTGCAAACCCTGCAACACTTGCTAAAAACAATGTTCCTTTTGCATTAACGACTTACAAATTAAAAAAAGCAAAAGACTTTACGGCTAACTTACAAAAGGCTATAAAGTTTGGTTTAGATAAGACAACAGCTTTAGAAGCTTTAACTAGTATTCCTGCTAAAATTTTACAAAACGATAAAATTGGAAACTTAAATAAAGGTAGCCATGCTAACTTTTTAATTACCTCTGGTGATATTTTTGATAAAAACACAACGCTTTACGAAAACTGGGTACAAGGAGATAAAAACGTTGTAAATGACATTACTATTAAAGATCTTTCTGGTGAATATACTTTAACTGTAAATGGCGAAACATATAAAATGTCTATCAGCGGAAAAGGAACTAAGCAAAAAGCGACTATAAAAAAGGATGCTAAAAAAATTAGTTCTAAATTTTCATTTATAGATAATTGGGTGAAAATTACTTTAAGAGATGGTGATAATTTTTCTCGTTTGTCAGGCTTTGTTGAAAACAAAAACTTAAACGGTACCGCTATTAATAATAGCGGAAACGAAACTAATTGGATCGCTACTTTCAATTCTAAAAAAGAAGAAAAGAAAGAAGAAAAGAAAGAAGAAAAAGAGACTACTGTAGTTGCTGTTTCTTATCCGAACATAGGATTTGGAAATTACACAAAACCACAACAAGAAACTATTTTAATTAAAAACGCAACAGTTTGGACTTCAGAAAACAACGAAGTTTTAACAAATACCGATGTTTTAATTAAAGATGGTAAAATTTCTAAAATAGGAAAAAACCTTTCAAATCGTGATGCAAAAACTATCGATGGAACTGGTAAATTCTTAACTGCAGGTATTATTGACGAACATTCGCATATTGCAACTTCTGCTGTAAACGAATCTGGTCACAACTCTACTGCCGAAGTAACGATTGAAGATGTTGTAGATCCTGATGATATTAATATTTACAGAAACATTGCTGGTGGAGTTACTTCTATTCAGATTTTACACGGCTCTGCAAATCCAATTGGTGGTCGCTCTGCAATTATCAAATTAAAATGGGGAGAAGAAGCTGACGGAATGATTTATAAAAACACCCCGAAGTTTATCAAATTTGCTTTAGGTGAAAATGTAAAACAATCTAACTGGGGAGATTCTCAAACAGTTCGTTTTCCACAAACACGTATGGGAGTTGAACAAGTATATATCGATTATTTTCAAAGAGCAAAAGAATATGATACTAAAAAGAAAAACGGACAACCATATCGTAAAGATATTGAGTTAGAAACGTTGGCTGAAATTATTAATAAAAAACGTTTTATTTCGTGTCACTCATATGTTCAGTCTGAAATTAATATGCTAATGAAAGTTGCTGAAAAGTTCAATTTTAACATCAACACTTTTACACATATTTTAGAAGGTTATAAAGTTGCTGATAAAATGAAAGCACACGGTGCTGGTGGTTCTACATTTGCAGATTGGTGGGCGTATAAATACGAAGTAAACGATGCAATTCCTTACAATGCTGCAATTATGCACAACCAAGGTATTACGGTTGCTATAAATTCTGATGATGCAGAAATGTCTCGTCGTTTAAATCAAGAAGCTGCTAAATTAATTAAATATGGTGGTTTATCTGAACAAGAAGCTTGGGCAACAGTTACCATAAATCCTGCTAAATTATTACACTTAAACGACCGTACTGGTAGTATTAAAGTTGGTAAAGATGCTGATGTTGTTTTATGGAGCGGTAATCCGTTATCAATTTATTCTAAAGCAGAAAATACCATTATTGATGGTACGCTTTATTTTGATATTAAAAAGGATAAAGAAAAACGTGCAGTTATAAAAACTGAGCGCTCGAAACTGATTAATATGATGCTAAAAGAAAAATTAAAAGGCGCTAAAACACAAGCTCCTGTTAAGAAAGCTAAAAAATTATTTCACTGTGATACAGAATAAGAACTTAAAAATAATAAACATGAAATTTAAAATAATATATAGTTTGGTTTGTTTCTTATTCTTAGGAAATATGCTTGCACAACAAACACCAGCTCCCAAACAAACGCAAGATTATAGTATTGAGGGTGCTACCGCTCATTTAGGAAACGGAAAAGTTATCGAAAACTCATTAATTATGTTCTCTGAGGGTAAAATTGCTTTCGTTGGTAGTGCAATGATGAAAATTGCTAGAAGAGGAACAATAATTAACGCGAAAGGAAAACATGTATATCCTGGGTTTATTGCTGCAAACACTTCTTTAGGCTTGGCAGAAATAGATGCCGTAAGAGCTACAAGAGATTTTGATGAAGTTGGTAGTATGCTACCACATATTCGTAGTATTATTGCTTATAACACCGAAAGTAAAGTAATCGAATCTATGCGACCAAACGGAGTTTTAATGGCGCAAATTACGCCACGTGGTGGTGTTATTTCAGGAACATCATCTGTAGTACAATTTGATGCTTGGAACTGGGAAGATGCTGCTTTAAAAACAGACGACGGTATACATATGAACTGGCCAAGTAATTTTAGCAACGGTCGTTGGTGGTTAGGTGAAGAACCTGGATTAAAACCAAATAAAGATTATGCAAAAAACATAGCTCAAATAACTAGCTATATCAATAATGCAAAAGCCTATTTAGCAAGTGATAAAACTGCTAAGATTTTACCTTACGAAGCATTACAAGGAGTTTTAAACGGATCTCAAAAAATGTTTGTGCATGTTAGTGGTCAAAAAGCGATTACTGATGCCGTTACTACTTTAAAAAAGGTAGGTATCAATAACTTAGTAATTGTTCACGGACAAGAAGCTGAAAAGGTTGCTGATTTATTAAAAGAAAATAATATTCCGGTAATTTTAGAACGCGCACACCGTTTACCTAGTGCCGAAGATGAAGATTATGATTTACCTTATCGTGCTGCTAAAATATTATCAGACGCTGGTATTTTAATTGGTTTAGGTATGGAAGGTGATATGGAACGTATGAGCGCTCGTAACATTCCGTTTTACGCAGGTACATACGCTGCTTACGGATTAGGAAAAGAAAAAGCTTTACAGTTAATTACCCAAAACAATGCAAAAATTTTAGGTATTGATGATAAAGTTGGTACTTTAGAAGTTGGTAAAGATGCTACCTTATTTATTTCTGAAGGTGATGCTTTAGATATGCGAACAAATATTTTAAATGAAGCTTTTATACAGGGTCGAAAAATTAGCTTAGAATCGCACCAAACAAAACTTTGGAAACGTTATTCTAATAAATATAAAAATCAATAATAAAAAATTAGTATTGTAAGAAACATCATTCCGAGCAACGCGAAAGAATCTTTAAGTTATGGGCTCCTAATTTTAAGAGTACTTCGAAATTAAAAATTTCTCGTAACGACGTTATATATCAATATTACAACAGCTTTTTAATTCAATTATAAATTGTATTATAAATACTATCAAAAATACCCTTAATTGGGTATTTTTGTATTTATGAAACAGATTAGCAGTATACAGAATCCTTTTATTAAAGATTTATTGAAACTTCAAGATAAATCTCGCGAGCGAAAAAAGAAAGGATTGTTTTTAGTTGAAGGGCAACGTGAAATATCTTTAGTTGTTGGCGGTGGTTATGAAATAGAAACTATTTTATTTGTTCCGAATATGTTCTCTAACGAAAATTTAGATAAGCTGTTAAAACATACTACAAACTGTATAGAAATCACCAAAGAAATTTATCAAAAAATAGCCTATCGAGATACTACCGAAGGTGTGGTTGCTGTAGTTAAATCTAAAGCCTTTAATTTAAAAGCGATTCAATTTAATACCACTACTCCACTTGTTTTAGTTTTAGAAGGCATTGAAAAGCCTGGTAATATTGGTGCCATGCTTCGTACTGCTGATGCCGCAAATGTAGATGCTGTTTTTATAGCAAATCCGAAAACCGATTTATTTAATCCAAATATTGTACGCTCTAGTGTTGGTTGTCTTTTTACCAATCAGATTGGTATAGGAACATCCGAAGAAATTATTAATTTTTTAGAACAGCATAAAATTAATATTTACAGTGCTACGCTTCAAAATTCTAACGAGTATCATAAAAACGATTATACCAAACCAACTGCTTTAGTTGTAGGAACCGAAGCAACCGGATTAACACCAGTTTGGAGAGACAAAGCAACGCAAAACATAAATATACCAATGCAAGGTCAAATAGATTCGATGAACGTTTCTGTAGCCGCTGCCATTTTAACTTTCGAAGCCAAAAGACAACGAGAGTTTAAAGTTTAAGAGAATACTTTGTGTTTTTTAAACCAAACGAAAATAAAGAAGCGCGATTATCAAACAAATGATAATCGCGCTTCTTTATTAAAATATATTTTTTAATAACTAATTTACTTATTCGTTAGCACCCAAAGTTCTACTTCTTCTAAAGCACGCCAGTGTTGATCGCGTTTTGTTTTTTCAGAAGCCTTTTTCACTGATTTTGTATAACATTTCTCTAATTGAAACCTTCCTCCTTCAGCAAGTTCTTTCTTTATTGGATGTTCTTCAGTTACTTTTGTAATTTGTGCGATATTCGAAAATATAAGCACTATTTTTCCTTCAGGCAACAATCTTTTTTTTGCTTCTTCAAAAAAATCAGGAAACAAAGTATCATTGTAATAAATAGCTTTATCAATAGCTGCGGAATCGTGAGTTTCTGGCAACCAAGGCGGGTTAAAAACAATCAATTCTGTTTGTTTATTAAACTTACCCAAAAGATGTCCGAAATCTAATTCGATCTTTCGAGACAACTTTGTATCTCTCATAAATTCTGACAATCCAACAATCGCATTCGGATTCGTATCCGTACCAAAAACCTTCTGAAAACCATGCTTTATCATCTGAAAAGAAAGTACACCACAGCCAATACCAACATCAATTGCCGATTTTTTTGCCCCTTGGTATTTTGATAACCATTTATCAAAAACATCTAAATGTTCGAAACGAGTAGGAAAATATGTTCCGTAATAAGGATGTACTTTATTTCGCAATACAGGAATAGAAATTCCTTTTAAATTCCACTGCCAAGCACTATTAAGTCCTTGTATTTGAGGAAATGTAAGTAGAAAATTTGTGTTATCTGGATAAAATTTTTCTAACCAACCTATTGAAGGCGATTTTCTAACAACCAATTTATGATCAGCCACCTCTATCAAAACACGATTTGAAAGCTTTTGATATTCCGCACGATACTCACGTTGCTCTTGAAAAGTTTTGTTAGGTAGTTTTTTTTGAAGATATTTATGTATCTCCTGAAGAAATGTAATTCCGTTACTATAAAAATCAGTAACCAATATATATTTACCAGCTTCTAGAGTTTCAATGGTAGTTCTAATATTAGTACCACCTTTGTATGGTTTTATATTTTTATCAACTGCAATAGGTGTTGGTTTATTTATTTCTATATCTGTAATCATAATTTAGTTTTCTTTTATTGTAATTATAAAATGTGATGCGAAAAATAATACCTAATGATAAGTACAAATTATAGCTTACATTAATAATTAATGTTGGTCATAAATGCTTATCTTTTCTTTTATTTAAAACAGATTACTATGTACTTTAGTTTACATAATTTGCTTTATAAATTACACTTTTATAACTGTACTCTAACAACAAAAATTGAGCTACCTAGATGATCTTTATTAATAAAAAAACCCACTAGTTGGCCAGTTATTGAAGTGTTACCAAAAGTTAAATAAGACTTCGCCAAAGGTACTTTATTATACACTATTACGAGAATGCTATATTAATTAAAATAAGGACTAAAAAATAAGGACTAAAAATTATTAGCGATTCTTTCTTTACCGAAGTAGCTTATAAAGAAGTTTTTAATAATTTAGCTAATCATTGATTATAAATTATTAAAACAAAAGCAATGCTTAAAAACACACTATATATAATACTATTATTCGTTTTTACTTTTTCTGTTTATAGTCAAGAGAATAAAAAGATAAAAAATAGTCCTAAAAATGAGCTTTCTAAATTTTCAGATGGTCCATATATTTTTATAGAAAAAAATGAGTTAATTCGAAAAAATATAACAAATAATAATGTTTCTTCTAAAAAAATAGCTCCAGATACTTATGACACCATATTTCATCCAAAAAAATCTATATTTAGTAAAGTAAAAAAAATTGCCGCATTAAGCGATATTCACGGGCAATATGACTTAGCTATTGAAATATTAAAAAACAATAAAATAATTGACAAAAAATTAAATTGGAACTTTGGTAAAGGTCATTTAGTAATTGTTGGTGATATTTTTGACAGAGGAGATAAAGTTAATGAAATGCTTTGGCTAGTTTATAAACTTGAAAATCAAGCAAAAATTAAAGGTGGAAATGTGCATTTTTTATTAGGTAATCATGAATTTATGATTCTTCATAAAGATTTAAGATACATTAGTGAAAAATATAAACAAACTTCAAAATTACTAAACTTAAACTATGATGAATTATATAGTAATAAAACGATAATTGGTAAATGGCTACGCTCAAAACCAACTATTATAAAAATAAATAATAATGTTTTTGCACATGGTGGTATTTCTAAACATTTTTTAAATCAAAGTGATTTTAATATTGAAGAAATAAACAATATTATGAGAAAATCTCTTGAGAGAACAAAAGCTGAAATGAAAGCGACAAGTTTTTACAGTACATATTATGGTAAGAAAAGTTTAATGTGGTACCGTGGTTATTTCAATGATAATTTAAAGGATACAGATGTAAATGATATATTAAAAAAGGTAGATTCTAAACATATAGTTGTGGGGCATTGCTCAAATGAAAAAGTAGTTCAGTTATTTAATAATAAAATTTTCGGAGTAGATTCTAGTATTAAAAAAGGAAAATATGGAGAAATTTTATTAATAAAAAATAATAAATATTTCAGAGGAACCTTAGATGGAAAAAAAATACGATTAAAGAAAAAGGATGCTGACTACAAAAAACACAAATAGTATTTGTTAATGTATATTTTTTAGCTAAGCTAAATTATTCATTAAAACAAATCAAAATCATTATTCAACATTCATAAATATTTTAGTAATTTCGAGTTTCTAAATAGCATTAATGAAAGTCTGTATCGCCGAAAAGCCAAGTGTAGCAAGAGAAATTGCTAATATATTAGGAGCCAATACCAAACGAGATGGTTATTTCGAAGGTAATGGTTATGCGGTTACCTATACTTTCGGACATTTATGTACACTTTTAGAACCTAAAGATTACAAACCGCATTGGAAAAGTTGGGATTTAAACAACTTACCCATGCTTCCCGAACGGTTTAATACCAAAGTAACCAACGATGGTGGTATTCAAAAACAATTCAATATCGTTAAATCGTTATTTGACAGAGCTGATGTTGTTATAAACTGTGGGGATGCTGGTACAGAAGGAGAACTCATACAACGTTGGGTTATAAACCAAGCAAATTACAAAGGAGAAGTACAACGATTATGGATTTCTTCCCTAACCGAAGAAGCTATTAGAGAAGGTTTTAATAATTTAAAACCCGCCGAGCAATACGATAATTTATATTACGCAGGTTTTTCTCGTGCCATTGGCGATTGGCTATTAGGCTTAAATGCAACGCGATTATATACCGTTAAATTCGGTGGTTATAAGCAAGTGTTATCCGTCGGTAGAGTGCAAACTCCTACCCTAGCCATGTTGGTAAATCGTTTTAACGAAATTAAGCATTTTAAGCCACATCCTTATTGGGAGCTGCAAACTTTATATCGCGATACGCTTTTTAGCTATGAAGAAGGACGTTTTTTAAAGAAAGAAGAAGGTCAGGTTTTTGCTGATAAAGTAAAAGAAAGTGATTTCGAAATTACTTCGGTTACCAAAAAGAAAGGAAAAGAATACGCTCCTAAATTATTCGATTTAACAGGCTTACAAGTATATTGTAATAATAAATTCGGTTTTTCTGCGGATGAAACCTTAAAAATGGTGCAGAAACTTTACGAAATGAAAGTTGTTACATATCCAAGGGTTGATACCACTTTTTTACCCAATGATGTATACCCGAAAATAGCAGGTATTTTAGGCAAACTGACCAATTATAGTCAGTTAACAAAACCGTTGTTAGGAGAAAAAATAAAAAAATCTAAAAAGGTTTTTGACGATAAAAAAGTTACCGATCACCACGCCATTATTCCTACTGGAATTCAGAATAACTTGCAGTATAATCAGCAACAAGTGTATGATATTATTACACGTCGTTTTATTGCTGTTTTTTATCCAGAAAGTGATGTTTCTAACACTTCGGTAATTGGTGAAGTTGATAAAATAGCTTTTAAAACAAGCGGAAAAGAAATAGTATCTAAAGGATGGCGTGTTGTTTTTGAGCACGGAAACGATACTAAAAAAACAGAAGCAAACACCTTACCTACTTTTGTAAAAGGTGAAAAAGGACCACACGAACCTAGCTTTTTAGAAAAAGAAACCAAACCGCCACGTAATTATACCGAAGCAAGTTTATTACGTGCTATGGAAACTGCAGGTAAACAGGTTGATGATGATGAAATGCGTGAATTAATGAAAGAAAACGGAATTGGTCGTCCGTCTACTCGTGCTAGTATAATAGAAACTTTATTTAGAAGAAAATATATCGAACGTCAAAAAAAATTAGTGATTCCTACACAGACAGGAATCGATTTAATTGATTTAATTGACAATGAATTACTAAAATCTGCCGAATTAACCGGTCGCTGGGAAAAGCGTTTAAAAGAAATTGAACGAGGGGAATTTAATGCCGGAACTTTCATCAACAACATGAAAAAAATGGTAGATGAATTGGTGTACGAAGTGCGTTCTAGCACCAAAACAAAACGGCTGTCTTCAGAAAATGAAGCTCCGAAACCAAAACCGAAAAAGGCAACGCCTAAGAAAAAATCAGTAGTAGCTAAAAAGTGTCCGAAATGTAAAAACGGACAGTTATTAAAAGGAAGTAGCGCCTACGGATGTTCTGGCTATAAAAGCGGATGTGATTTTAAATTACCGTTCGAATTTATGGATAAAAAAATATCTGAGAATCAATTAATTCGTTTGATTGACAAAGGATGTACTACTAATTTAAAAGGTTTTAAACACGGCAACGATAAAGTTGAAGGCTTGGTTCGTTTTGATGATAATTTCAATTTAAAACTAGAACAAAAACAAACATCAGTTCGAGCGCAGTCGAGAACAACTGAAGTTTCTGAAACAATAACTTGTCCGAAATGTAAAAAAGGAACAGTTTTAAAAGGAAAATCTGCCTATGGATGTTCTAATTATAAAAATGGTTGTGATTTTGTTTTTACGTTTGACAATATCAAAAAAATAGCCAACGGACAAAAACTGACTAAAGAGTTGGTATTAAAAATTATTAGTTCTAAATAAATTAACTGTCATTACGAGAGAAGAATGAACGAAGTAATCTCTTTTCTCTACAGTAAGATTGCTTCATTTTATTCGCAATGACGCACACTCTATTATAAGAACATGAAAAAAATCAGGTTGAAGGATATAATTATTTACGAAGCTCTTTATGATAATATTCAATTAATTTATCAGGATTCTTAATCGTGTTTTTTATCCACTCAAAATATAAAACTCTTTTCTCCTCCGCGCTTAATTGCCAATTTACTGATGTTTTTCGCAATCGGGAAGTTACATCGTTTAAAGTAATTGCAGCGGCAACCGATATATTTAAACTTTCGGTAAAACCAACCATCGGAATTTTTAAAAACCCGTCGGCTTCTTCTTTTATGTAATCAGAAATTCCGTCTTTTTCAGCCCCAAAAACAAAGGCAGATTTTTTAGTAACATCAAAATCAGCTAAAACACAAGAATCGGTATGTGGCGTAGTACCAATTATCTGATACCCTTTCGCTCGTAAATCTTCTAAACAAGCTTTGGTATTATCGCCATCTTCTTTAAAACGGTTAATATTTAACCATTTTTGACTTCCTTTTGCTACATGACGAGAAACTTTATTGGTAAATTTGTTTTCAATCGCATATACATCTTGCACTCCAAAAATATCGCAACTTCTCACAACCGCACTTGCATTATGAGGTTGGTAAATATCTTCTAAAACAACCGCAAAATGACGCGTTCGCTCATTTAATACTCTCGTAAATGTTTCTTTTCTTTTATCTGTGATAAAACCTTCTAAATACGCAAATAATCCTTCGTCAATCATAGCACAAACATACTAAAATTTCATATTTTTAAGGGGTAAAACTTTTACTGATGAAAAAACGAATCGTAATATTAACTGGTGCTGGAATTAGTGCCGAAAGCGGAATAAAAACCTTTAGAGATGATGATGGTTTGTGGGAAGGTCATGATATTTACGAAGTTGCTACACCTGAAGGTTTTCATAAAAACCCTGAATTAGTACTCGATTTTTACAATCAACGAAGAAGACAATTACTTGCTGTTTCGCCTAATAAAGCACATTACAATCTTGTAAAATTAGAAGAAAATTATCATGTTGATATTATTACTCAGAATGTAGACGATTTGCATGAACGTTCTAAAAGTACCAACGTTTTACATTTACACGGCGAATTGTTAAAAGCAAGAAGTACGACTAATGAAAGTTTAATTTATAACTGTACAAAAGATATTATTTTAGGTGATATTTGTGAAGAAAAATCGCAATTAAGACCGCATATTGTTTGGTTTGGCGAAGATGTGCCAATGCTTGACAAAGCGATTGAAATTACTTTAAAAGCTGATATTTTAGTAATTATTGGTACTTCTATGCAAGTATACCCTGCGGCTAGTTTAATTGATTATATTTCAGGTAAAACACCTATTTATTTTATAGATCCAAAACCTGTTGTAAACAAAAACGCCTTTAGTAATTTAACAATTATTAAAGACGTTGCTAGTTTAGGAACTGAAAAGTTACTTACGATGTTAACTTGCTAAAATAGTCAAATAGCTCGCCTTTAGAAATGGTACTTCCTTTTTCTATCAAATCGAAAACTTCGGTATTTCTTTCTTGTTCGTATTTTTTGGTTCCTGTAAAAAACTCTATTTTTTCGTCATTTGGATTTTTCATCAACCATTCAAAACCTTCTTGTTCCAATAAATTTATTTCTTTATCAATTTTAATAACAATACGATGAATTTCTTCTTCATCACATTTAAATAAGTTTACCACTTTTGGAGAAAAATGTTCTAAATGTGCTGTTTTAGTAAGCACATCATCCCAAACAACATCACTAAAAACATTCATTTCATCTTCAGCTACTTGTGGTTTTTCTTCTTTTAATTCTTTCCATTCTTTTGCATCGATACTTTGTGAGGCTAAAAAAAGAGCGAATTCTTCATGTAATCCTTCAAATTGTTCTTTGGTAAGTTGTCTATACTTCATTTGGCAATTTTAATAATAAATTAGGGTTTGGGCAATTTTCCTTGTAAAAATTAAGCGTCTTTTCTGAAGATACTCCCGGATAATCCCCTAGGTTACCTTCCATATCGATTATCAGTTGAAAATGTAAATGAGGAGCATAGTCTCCGTTTACTGAGTTATCACCTAACACTGCTATTTTTTCACCATGTGATACTTTATCTCCAACACTTAAGTTGTTAAGTGAATCTTCTGATAAATGACCATAAAGCGAGTAAAAAACGCCATTATCGATAGTGTGCTTTAAAATTATTGTTGGTCCGTAATCACCATGATTTGTATTATTTTTAAAGCTATGAACCTCACCATCTAAAACAGCTAAAACAGCTGTATTAGCATCACACCATAAATCGATACCTAAATGAATATTTCGTTGATTTTCTTTAGATTGTTTGGTGAAATATTCACTTCTGTTATAAATATCTCTTTTTTCTAAGTATCCTCCAAAAGCAACTTTTGCTTTTTTCTCTTTTAAATAGTTTGTTATGTATATTTCCCATTCTAATGATGATGATACATCAAAATTTAATTGCTTATTTTCTGATGAAATTGATATCGGAATATATTCTTTAAAAGTAATTGATGCATCTATTACTTTTAAAGGTTTTTCTGATAACTGTTTAAGTAAATCTTTCATATTACAAAAATAAAGAACTCCAGATAAAAACCTGGAGTTCTTTTATATTAATACTATTATATAATTATGCGTTTTGCTTGTTAATTAAATTCAAAGCAGAACCTTCATTATACCATTCTATTTGCCCTTGATTATACGTGTGATTTGCAATAATTACATCTTTAGAACCGTCAGCATGAACAACTTCAATTGTTAATGGTTTACCCGGAGAAAATGCGTTTAAATCAACAAAATTAAAAGTATCATCTTCTTGAATTAAATCATAGTCAGCCTCATTAGCAAACGTTAAACCTAACATACCTTGTTTTTTAAGATTTGTTTCATGAATACGCGCAAAAGATTTTACAATAACTGCTGCAACACCTAAATGACGTGGCTCCATAGCTGCATGTTCTCTCGAAGAACCTTCACCATAATTATGATCACCAACAACAATTGTGTGTATTCCTGCGGCTTTATATTTACGAGCTACATCAGGTACTCCGCCAAATTCACCATTTAATTGGTTTTTAATAAAATTTGTTTTTTTACCAAAAGCATTTACCGCACCAATTAAACAATTGTTAGAAATATTATCTAAATGTCCTCTATAACGCAACCAAGGTCCGGCCATAGAAATATGATCTGTTGTACATTTACCAAACGCTTTAATTAATAGTTTAGCTCCCTTTATATTATTTCCTAATGGAGTAAATGGAGTTAATAATTGCAAACGTTCAGAGGTTGGATTTACTGAAATATTTACTCCACTTCCGTCTTTTAAAGGCTCTTCATAACCAGAATCTATAACATCAAACCCTAAAGGTGGTAACTCAATACCTTTTGGTTCATCTAATTTTATTTCTTCACCATCTTCATTAATCAAAGTATCATTCATTGGGTCGAAATCTAAACGCCCTGAAATTGCAATAGCTGCCACCATTTCTGGCGACCCCACAAATGCATGCGTATTTGGATTTCCATCGGCACGCTTAGAAAAGTTTCTATTAAATGAATGTACAATTGTATTTTTTTCTTCACCTTTTCTATCACTTCTGTCCCATTGACCAATACATGGCCCACAGGCATTGGTAAAAATCGTGGCATTTAAATCTTCAAATATTTTTAAAACACCATCACGTTCAGCTGTAAAACGAATTTGTTCAGAACCAGGGTTGATTCCAAAATCAGATTGAGGTTTGATTTTTTTGTCTACCGCTTGTTTTGCGATGGATGCAGCTCTAGTTAAATCTTCATAAGAAGAATTTGTACAAGAACCTATAAGTCCCCAATCTACTTTAATTGGCCAACCATGCTCTTTTGCTTTTGCTCCTAACTCACCAACAGGCGTTGCTAAGTCTGGTGTAAAAGGTCCATTTAAATGTGGACGTAATGTATTTAAATCAATTTCAATAACTTGATCAAAATATTTTTCAGGATTTTGATATACTTCATCATCACCCGTTAAATATTTTTTTACTTTATTAGCTTCATCAGCAACATCACTTCTATCGGTAGCACGTAAATAACGCTCCATAGACTCATCATAACCAAAAGTAGAAGTAGTAGCACCAATCTCAGCTCCCATATTACAAATAGTCCCTTTACCCGTACAAGATAAGTTCCTTGCTCCTTCTCCAAAATACTCTACAATAGCTCCTGTACCTCCTTTTACAGTAAGAATTCCAGCAACTTTAAGGATAACATCTTTAGCAGAAGTCCAGCCGTTTAAGCTACCTGTTAATTTTATTCCTATAAGTTTCGGGAATTTAAGCTCCCAAGCCATTCCTGCCATCACATCTACTGCATCTGCTCCACCTACACCAATAGCTACCATTCCTAGCCCACCAGCATTCACTGTATGAGAATCGGTTCCGATCATCATACCTCCAGGAAAGGCATAATTTTCTAAAACAACCTGATGAATAATTCCTGCTCCTGGTTTCCAGAAACCAATACCATATTTATTAGAAACTGACGCTAAAAAATCAAAAACTTCACTACTTGTTTTGTTTGCTCGTTTTAAATCTAATAGTGCACCTTGTTTTGCTTGAATCAAATGATCACAGTGTACCGTTGTTGGCACAGCTACTTTTGGCTTTCCTGCTTGCATAAATTGTAATAAAGCCATTTGTGCTGTAGCATCTTGACACGCAATTCTATCTGGTGCAAAATCAACATAATCTTTACCTCTTTGAAATGCTTTATTAGAAGTTTCATCCCAAAGATGAGAATATAAAATCTTTTCTGAAAGTGTTAAGGGTTTCCCTACAATTACTTTAGCTTTATCTACACGTTCAACCATTGTAGCATAAACCTTCTTTATCATTTCTATATCAAATGCCATACTTTTTTTTTAAAAATTTACTCCTGTAATATACAAAATACAGCGTAATTTTAAAAGTAGTTACCATATTATAGATTGATTCTAAAATAAGTTTTTTATATCTCTTACAATATCTTAATTAAGACAATAAAAAAAGCCTGAATATATGATTCAGGCTTTTAATAATATATAATAAGTTTATATTTATCTAACTAACTGTTTTGTAGAAGGCTTAAACTTCGTTAAAACAATACCATCTACTGCAGCTTCATATTCTGCCATAGTTGGAGTTCTTCCTAAAATTGTAGATAGAACTACTACGGGAGTTGATGATAGTAAAGATTCTCCTTTTTTCTCACCAGAATCTTTTACAACTCTACCTTGAAATAAACGTGTTGATGTTGCCATAACTGTATCTCCTGGAGCTGCTTTTTCTTGGTTACCCATACATAAATTACAACCAGGACGCTCTAAGTACAACATGTTTTCATACTTTGTACGTGCCAATCCTTTAGGTGCATTATCATCAAATTCGAAACCTGAGTATTTTTGTAATACTTCCCAGTCTCCTTCAGCTTTTAACTCATCTACAATATTATATGTTGGAGGTGCCACTACTAAAGGTGCTTTAAATTCTACTTTACCATGTTGTGCTTCAATGTTTTTTAACATTTGAGCTAATATTTTCATATCTCCTTTGTGAACCATACAAGAACCTACGAAACCTAAATCTACTTTTTTAGTTCCGCCGTAGTAAGATAATGGTCTAATGTTATCATGTGTATAACGTTTAGAAACATCGTCGTTATTTACATCTGGATCTGCAATCATTGGTTCAGCAATTTCATCTAAATCAATAATAACTTCTGCATGGTATTTAGCATTTGCATCTGGTCTTAAAGATGGCTTAATACCTGTTTTAAGCTCTACAATTCTAGTTTCTGCTTTATCAACAAGACCTTTAAGTACTTGCTTCGCATTGTCCATTCCTTTATCAATCATGATTTGGATACGACCCTTTGCAATCTCTAATGATTCTATTAAAGTATCATCTTCAGAAATACAGATAGATGCTTTTGCTTTCATTTCTGCAGTCCAATCTGTAAATGTAAAGGCTTCATCGGCTGTCAATGTTCCAATATGAACTTCAATAATTCTTCCTTGGAAAACGTTTTCGCCACCAAACTGCTTTAACATTTGAGATTGTGTAGCGTGTACTACATCTCGGAAATCCATATAAGATTTCATTTGTCCTTTAAAAGTAACTTTAACTGACTCTGGAATTGGCATACTTGCCTCACCTGTAGCTAATGCTAAGGCAACGGTTCCTGAATCGGCACCAAAAGCAACACCTTTAGACATACGAGTATGAGAATCTCCACCAATAATAATGTCCCAATCTCCTACTGTAAGATCGTTTAAGACTTTATGGATAACATCTGTCATAGGGAAATATTTCCCTTTAGGATCACGACCAGTAATTAAACCAAAGTCGTTCATAAAACTCATTAATCTTGGAATATTCGCTTTCGACTTATCATCCCAAACAGAAGCGGTATGGCAACCAGATTGGTATGCACCATCTACTATTGGTGAAATAACGGTTGCAGCCATCATTTCTAATTCTTGAGAAGTCATTAAACCTGTAGTATCTTGAGAACCTACAATATTAACTTCTACACGAACATCTGAACCAGCATGAAGCGTTTTTCCTGGAGTTGTACCAACTGCATTTTTATTGAATATTTTTTCAACAGCAGTTAATCCTTGTCCTTCAATAGTAATTTCTTTAGATGGTGCATAAACTGGTACAACATCAATATTTAATACTTTTGAAGCAAAAGTTTGTAATTTTTTACCGAAAACAACAGCATAAGAACCTCCCGCTTTCATAAACTCCATTTTTTGGGGTGTAAATGCTGCAGAAATATCTTTTAACTCCTTATCTCCGTTATATAATTTTTTCTCTTTTGTATTAATAGTAAGTACTGTTCCTGTTGCTACAGAATATTCTTCTTTTAATACTGGATCTCCGTTTTCATCGCGAATTGTGTTTCCCTCTGCATCTTTTTGTTGCACCCAGTTTTTAAGGTCTAACCCAATACCACCAGTTACCCCAACAGTTGTTAAGAAAATTGGAGATATTCCGTTTGTACCTGCAATTGCTGGCGCTATATTAATAAATGGTACATAAGGACTCGATTTAATACCGGTCCATAATGCTACGTTGTTTACTCCAGACATTCTTGAAGAGCCAACACCCATTGTTCCTTTTTCAGCAATTAACATCACCCTTTTATCAGGATGTTGTGCTTGTACTGCTTTTAATTCGTTTTGTTGTTCTTTATTATGTTCAAATAAACACTGACCATGTAATTCTCTATCTGAACGCGAGTGTGCATCACCTCCTGGAGATAATAAATCTGTTGAAATATCACCTACTCCTGCGATAAAAGTAACAACCTCTATTTTCTCATCTATTTCTGGTAATTTTGTGAAAAACTCAGCTTTTGCATAACTTTCAATAAGTTCTTTTGCAATAGTATTACCTAATTTAAAAGCCTCTTCTAAACGAGTAGTATCTGCTTCGTAAAGAAAAACTTGAGTTTTAAGAACTTCCGCAGCTTGTTTTGCTAAAGCTTTATCATTTCCTAAAGCAAGATCTAATAAAACATTTACAGAAGGACCTCCTTTCATGTGAGATAACTGTTCGAAAGCAAAAGTTGGTGTAATTTCTTTTACTATTGATTCTCCTAAAATGATTTCCTTTAAAAATTGCGCTTTCACACCTGCTGCACTTGTAGTACCTGGTAAAACATTATAGATGAAAAAATTAAGAGAATCTTCTCTAAATTCATTATCTAAATCTTTTATTTGCTCAATAATTTGGCTTAATAATTCAGCTCCATCAATTGGTTTTGGATGAAGTTCTTGAATTTTCCTGTCTTCTATCTCTTTTATATACTCTTTATAAATACTCATTCTAGAGGTTTTTTTAAAACATTAAACACCTAATTACAATTATTTGATTATACCTATTCTCTAACCGATTTTGGTACAAATATCTTTGATAATATTAATATCATAAGCAAAATTATGTAATTTTCATTGTGCAAAAGTACTGTTTTCAACTCTATTTTAAAAAATAATCACTAAACTAGATCAAATACTAAATAAAAACTAACAGAAAGTAATATAAATAGATAAATTAATAAAAAAAAGAAGTGTAATTGTTAATTTTTTACATAATTAACAATTTAAAGTCATTTAAAAGTTGATATATATATGATTATATTTAATAAAAATAAAAAAGTAGACCTATAAGCTGGATTCTGTTCCTTATAAATAAGGTTCTTATCATTTCTCTAGTTTTACAATTACTCGTAAAATCAATCTGCCTACCCCTTAGAATCGCGCGAGTAGCGCTCGAGCTCTAATGTACATGACATTGCACCGCATAGAGTTTACCTGGTTTCACTACAGCATTACCTGTACATACTTTCTGCTGCACTTGTCCTCGGTTTACACCGGACGGACGTTATCCGCTATGCTACTCTATGGTGTCCAGACTTTCCTACTTATACTAAATATAAGTCGATAAGACGGTCTACTTAAATATTTTTATAAAATTTACTACTTTCATAAAAAAACCCACTCAATAAATTGAGTGGGAAAATTGCTATGAAAAAGAAAAAGTGTTTAGAACGTCTTCTAAACGAGTACAAATATACTACAGTTTTTTAACTTAAAAAAACATTTTTATTAAAAATCAATGAAATTTTAATCTTTACAAAAAAACCACTCAAAATTTGAGTGGTTTTTTAAATTATTAAGAATAAAAAAAGTCTAAGAAAACATGTCTTTTACTTTTTCAAAAAACGATTTATCTGATTTCTGTGGTCTTGGACTAAAATTCTCATCGGCTACCATTTTATCAAAAAAACTACGTTGCTCTTTTGTTAATTCTTGAGGCGTCCATACATTAATGTGTATTAAAAAATCACCTGTACCATAACGTTCAATACTAGGCAATCCTTTTCCTTTTAATCTTAAAATCTTACCCGATTGGGTTCCTGCATCTATCTTTATTTTTACTTTTCCTGTTACCGTTTCAACCTCTTTAGAAACTCCTAAAACTGCTTCAGAAAAATTAATATATAAATCGTAATGGATGTTACTTCCTTCTCTCTTTAAAGTTTCATGCTGAATCTCTTCAATTAAAACTAATAAATCTCCAGGAATAGAGTTTTTACCTGGAGCTTCGTTTCCTTTGCCTCCTACTTTTAATTGAACTCCTTCTGTAACTCCTTCTGGAATATTTATTGAAACAGTTTCTTCTTTAACAATTAAACCTTGCGCATCTGAACCGCTTGGCTTGCTGTTAAGCATTTCTCCCGCTCCTTGACACGTACCACAAGTAGTTGCTGTTTGCATTCTACCTAAAATTGTATTAGTTACTCGCATTTGCTGCCCACTACCATTACACGTTGTACACGTTTTATAGGTAACACCGTCTGCCTGAACTTTTCGACGAACTTTAACCTTCTTTTCTACTCCGTTTGCAATTTCTTCTAAAGTAAGTTTTACTCGAATTCGCATATTAGATCCTTTAACCCTGGCTTGTCGTTGACCTCCTCCGCCACCGAAACCGCCAAAGCCGCCTCCGCCACTACCAAAGATATCTCCGAATTGGCTGAATATGTCATCCATATTCATTCCGCCACCGCCAAAACCGCCACCGCCGCCTTGTGGACCATCAAAAGCTGCATGACCATATTGATCGTAACGTGCTTTTTTATTGTCATCACTAAGTATTTCATATGCCTCGGCACATAACTTAAATTTTTCTTCGGCAGTTTTATCATCTGGATTTTTATCTGGATGATATTTTATAGCCATTTTACGATATCCTTTTTTTATCTCTGCTTGTGATGCCGATTTTGAAATACCTAATACTTCGTAGTAATCTTGTTTTGCCATTTTATTCTATTCTATAATTGCCTAATAAATAAAGCAATTTTTTAAAATTATTCTTATACCTACACAAAGCTATTGCTTTGAAAATAAAAGTAGTAACACTTCTATGCTTGTGCAACCACTACTTTTGGATGACGAATAATTTTATCTCCTAACTTATACCCTGTTTCTATACAGTCAATAATTTTTCCTTTTAAATCATCTGAAGGTGCTGGTATTTGTGTAATTGCCTGGTGCACTTCCGCATCAAAGACATCACCTTGCTTTACTTCAATTGAAGTTAATCCTTTTTGCTCTAGAGTTTTTACCATTTTTTGATAAATTAATAATACCCCTTTGCGTAGTTCTTCTGCTTCTTTATCATCATCAGCATGTGTCAAAGCACGTTCAAAATCATCTAAAATTGGCAGTAAAACTGTCATTACTTCCTGTCCCGCAGTTTTATAAAGCTCCATACGTTCTTTAGAAGTACGCTTTTTATAGTTTTCAAACTCAGCAAACAAACGTAAATGTTTGTCTTTTTCTGTTTGAAGTAACTCTTCGGTAGTTGGTTCTACCTTCTCTACAACCTCTTCTACTTCTTGTGTTTCCTCTAAAGGTGCATTGTCTATAGCATCTTTTAATTCGTCTTCTTTTGTATATTGATCTTTACTCATTGTAAATCGTTTCTTTAAATTCTTCAGCATAATTTTATCAATAATATTGCCAATAAAAAAATCGTGTCATGTTGACACTAAATATAGCCTTCATATTAAACTTTTTTTTTAAAAATTTAAATATATTAAATAGTTATACTTTTTTTAAACAATTATAATACTTATATTTATGGAAATAAAATATTAACATTTAAGTCCCTCATTATGAAAAACAATTTATTAAGTATTACTGGTGCTACAATTTTAACTAGACAAGAACAAAAAAACTTAACAGGTGGTATCTCTTCAGCAGATCCTAGCCAATGTGGTTGTGATTGTGCAGGACGTGTAACAGGTCCTTTTTACTGTCATAAAATGATTGCTTGTCCACAAGTATACACTTGCGACCAAGAGATATAATAATATGATATCTTAAAAATAAAAACAGCAACTGATTAAGTTGCTGTTTTTTTATTTAAACTAACTTCTTTTATTAATCTTCTATTTATTTTGATTACTTAAATAATCTAACAATAAAAAAAACATCAAATTGAGAGGATTTTTTTAACCTATTTATATTCTATAAAATTTAAAATAATCTCCCTTCTTCAACTCCATTAACTGTAACATATGGTATATATTTCCCATTAATTAATTTAAAAACAATAGTTTTACCATTTTTAAGTTTTATAGAATGTTTACTGTTACTGTTATAGATATATTTTAATTTTCCATCAATAAAAATTTTGGCCGTTGGACTTTCTCCTGCATCTAAAGACATAATACCTGAATTAGGGTTAGAAATTAAAATAAACCTTTGTAAAAACACCTTTGAAAAGGCTGTTGTTTCTTTACCAAGATCATAGCTTCCTTCTTCATTAATTTCTATTTCATATGCAAATTTTCCTTCTTTTGTTACAGTGTGTTTTTTGGGGTTTATATTTCCTTCTACATACTTTAGTTTCTTTGCATAATCTTTATATCCTTCATTAAAAACGTCAAAAAAACCTGAATGCTTTTTAGCTATCTTTGAGTATCCAGTTGCCTTTTCAAAATCTCCTTTTAAAATACTAGCTGTAGCTAAATTATTGTAAATTACTTTTAACTTTCTCTTTGACTTTAGTTTTTTACCATAATCAATATCTAATTGTTCTTTCCAATATGCAATAGATTTATCTATAATTTCTGGAGATTTAGTTTTTTTAATTTCTTCTATTAGCGGCTTAGAAATATCATTAAACTCCTTTGCTTTTCCTTTTTTTGCTTTTCTAAACACTCCAAAATATAAATCTATTTCAGACTTACCTGTAAATAGTAATCCAATTTGACTATCGATATAACCTTGTACTTCATTTGTTAATATCATAGCTTTAATTTTATTTCTATAAAACCTATTTCCTGTCGGATATTTTCCAGAATCAATTACAATAGATTGTATTCTTCTAGTTTCATTATGAACCATTTTATTACCATCTATCATAACCATAAGATTCATTGTACCTCGAAGTTGTATACCTTTTTCTACAAATTCAAGTTGAGCTCCCATAAAACCAACAACTATCTGAATATCACCATTTTTTTTTACAGATTTAAGTCCTTTAATTTTTAAACCATCTGTTAGAGATTGCAATGTTGAAAAATCTAAATAGTTTTCAGGTTTCTTTTCATCTTCTTTATACTCATGATTCCAATAAGCTCCATCATCTTGGATTTCATAACTAAATGTTTTTAAGTTTTTATAAATTTCTGGTTGATTAAACGTCAACTCAAACTTCTTTGGTTTAAACAATGTATTTTGAGAGAAAACATTCGAAAAAGCAAGTAGCGATATTAAAAACAATAAACTCTTGGCCTGTTTCATTTTTTTACTTTTTAATTTTATTAATCTTCTATTCTTTCAATTTTAGCTCCGATAGATTTTAAACGAGCTTCTATGTTTTCATATCCTCTATCAATTTGTTCAATATTATTAATAATACTGGTTCCTTTTGCTGATAAAGCTGCTATTAATAAAGAGATTCCTGCGCGAATGTCTGGTGAAGTCATTTTTGTTGCCTTTAACATCGATTTAAAATCATGGCCAATTACTGTTGCTCTATGCGGATCGCATAAAATTACTTTAGCGCCCATATCAATTAATTTATCAACAAAAAATAAACGACTTTCAAACATTTTTTGGTGGATTAATACCGTTCCTTTTGCTTGTGTTGCAATAACTAATACAATACTCAACAAATCTGGTGTAAATCCTGGCCAAGGTGCATCTGCTACTGTTAAAACAGATCCGTCAATATAATTTTGAATCTCATAACTATCTTGTGCCGGAATATAAATATCATCTCCTTTTTTCTCTAACTGAATTCCTAGTTTACGAAACACACTTGGTATTTGTCCTAAGTTTTTCCAACTAACATCTTTAATTGTTAATTCAGATCGTGTCATTGCTGCCACACCAATCCAACTACCAATTTCAATCATGTCCGGTAACACACTATGCTCACATCCTCCTAAAGATGTTACTCCCTCAATAGTTAATAAATTAGAGCCTACTCCTGTAATTTTAGCACCCATCGAATTCAACATTTTAGATAATTGTTGAATATATGGTTCGCAGGCTGCATTGTATATTGTTGTCGTTCCTTTCGCTAAAACTGCAGCCATAATAATATTGGCAGTTCCTGTTACCGAAGCTTCGTCTAAAAGCATATCGGTACCTACTAAGCCATTTTCAGCTTCAACACCGTAAAAATATTCTTCTTTATTATAACGGAATTTGGCTCCTAAATTAATGAAACCTTCAAAGTGCGTATCTAAACGACGACGACCAATTTTATCGCCCCCCGGACGTGGAATATATCCTTTTCCGAAACGTGCTAATAAAGGTCCAACAATCATTATTGATCCTCTTAATGAACTTCCGTCTCTTTTAAATTCAGGTGATTCTAAATATTGTAGGTTTATATCATCTGCTTGAAAACTATATGAATTACTTCCTAATTTTTCTACTTTAACACCTAATTCTCCTAAAATAAAAATTAACTTGTTTACATCAATAATATCCGGAATATTATTAATTACTACTTTTTCGGCAGTTAATAATACTGCACATATAATTTGTAGTGCTTCGTTTTTTGCTCCTTGAGGTGTTATTACGCCGCTAAGTTTGTGACCTCCTTCAATTTTAAATGATGCCATTTATTTTTTTCTGTGTTTATTGTTACTGTAATTCGTTTTTGCTTTAGGAGAACTTTTATGATTTGTTTTTCCTTGTTGAGTAGTACGTTTTCTTAACAAATTTTTACTTTCTGCTAACTTCTCTGTTGTCTCTCTTAAATCAATTTTCTCATCAGATAAATCATATAAATGCTTAAAAATAACAGCATCATCAACCGTATCTTTATTCCAATTTAAATAGCATTTTTTCATGTGATTAGCAATAGTAAATACCAAAGCCTCTCTTTTATCGCCTTCTTCCCAATTTAATGCGATATTTATCATGGTTTGAATATTGTTACCATAATAACGATATCTTGAAGCAGATTTTGGGTAATCCATCTTTTCTGGCTTCTCTGTTAACTCTTCTTTAGATGGAGTTTCGTAAGGTGAATCGGCATCTAATTTAAAATCGGCAATTATATGCAACTGATCCCAAAGTTTGTGCTTAAAATCTGGCACATCGCGTAAATGAGGTTGTAAATTCCCCATTACATCAACAATAGCCTTTGCCATTGTATTTCTATCCTCTTTTGTTTCTAAAGCGATGCAATGATTTATTAATTTTTGTATATGTCTTCCATATTCCGGAATTATTAAGTGGTCTCTTTCTGAATTGTACTCTAAATCAAACGTCATTTATCTGTATTTATATATGCAAAATAGGTAATTATTGCGAATTACATAGTTATCCGATTACCTTTAATTTTGCGAATTGTAATAATAATTTCTTTTTACCTACGGTACCAAACTTAATTTCGGCTTTTTTATTGGGTCCTTTTCCTTCTAAAGCAACAACTTCTCCTGTTCCGAAACGATTGTGTTCTACAAAGTTACCAACAACAATATCACCTTCAAATAAGTTCATTATCGGACTTACTTCTGATACCTTTTTCATTTTACTTTTTGGCGGTACTACGTTAGGTTTTTCTTTTTTTGCTAAAAACTCTTTTCGTTGTTTTTGAATTGGTTTTTGAAAACGGATTTTCTTAGGCGAATCATCATCATCAAAGATACTAGCATCTATAAATCTATTTGCTAATGCTTTGGGTATTTTAGGAGCTAAATTTTCAACATATTGCTCGTCTATTTCTTCTAAAAAACGACTAGGTTCGCAATCTATTAATTTCCCCCAACGATAACGCGTTTTAGCATGTGTTAAATATGCTACTTTTTCTGCTCTTGTTATTGCTACATAAAACAAACGACGCTCTTCTTCAAGCTCACTTCGAGTACTCATACTCATAGCAGAAGGAAATAAACTCTCTTCTAAACCTACAATATAAACATGTGAATATTCTAACCCTTTTGACTGGTGAATAGTCATAAATGAAACGCTAGGTGTATCGTCTTTCCCTTCTGAATCGAAATCAGTTGCCAATGCTACATCTTCTAAAAAAATAGTTAA
The DNA here is from genome assembly GCF_057002845.1 of Tenacibaculum sp. SM2510. Taxonomy (NCBI): domain Bacteria; kingdom Pseudomonadati; phylum Bacteroidota; class Flavobacteriia; order Flavobacteriales; family Flavobacteriaceae; genus Tenacibaculum; species Tenacibaculum sp. SM2510. The sequence continues at coordinate 232,543 of NZ_CP192703.1, read as the reverse complement.
AGAAGCATCTTCTCCTGTTTCAATTTTATCAGTAATAAAATCTTTTATTCCGTTTAATAATTCCTGAACATTCTCAACTTTATTTACACCTTCTGGTGTGCCATCTTTTTGTAAATCTTTTACTAATTGCGCTTGTTTAACAACTAAATCGGCAACCTCATAAGCGTTCATTTTCTGAGCGTCTATTTGAAAACGCTGAATCATTCTAGTAAAATTCTCTAGCTTCGTTTTTGTTCCTGAATTTATCTTTAAATCAACTTTATCTAAATTCAATAAAATTTCAAAAATTGATTTTTTATAATGATTTGCTGCTATTGTTAACTTATCAATCGTTGTAGCGCCAATTCCTCGTGCTGGATAATTGATAACTCTCTTTAAAGCTTCTTCATCTTTCGGATTTATTAACAAACGTAAATATGATAGTAAATCTTTAATTTCTTTACGTTGATAAAAAGAAAGTCCACCATAAATTTTATACGCAATGCCTTTTTTTCTCAATGCGTCTTCCATTGCTCTAGATTGAGAGTTTGTTCTGTATAAAACAGCAAATGAATCGGGCGTCATTTGGTGATTCATCATATTATCCCATATAGATTGGGCCACAAAACGACCTTCCTCTCCTTCAGATATGGTTTGCATTACCTTAATGCTTTCTCCAGCATCATTCGCTGTCCAAACAATTTTATCTAACTTCGTTTTATTTTTATCAATTACACTATTTGCTGCTTCTACAATATTACTTGTAGATCGGTAATTTTGTTCTAGTTTAAAGGTTTTAACATCTGAATAATCTTTTTGAAAATTCAAGATATTATTAATGTTTGCTCCACGGAAACTATAAATACTTTGCGAATCGTCACCAACTACACAAATGTTTTGAAAACGATCTGCTAAAGCTCTAACAATTAAATATTGTGAATGATTTGTATCTTGATACTCATCTACCATTATATATTTAAATCGACTTTGGTATTTTGCTAATACTTCAGGGAAACGACTTAACAACTCATTCGTTCTTAGTAATAAATCATCAAAATCCATTGCTCCTGCTTTAAAACATCTGTCAACAAATTCTTTATAAATGTCACCTACTTTTGGTCTGCTTGCTTCTAAATCTGCTTGTTGTAAATCAGTATTATTAAAGTATGCTCGAACTGTAATTAGGCTATTTTTAAATGAAGAAATTCTATTTAAAATCTGCTTTGGTTTGTAACGTTCCTTGTCCAAATTCATTTCTTTGATAATCGAAGTTATCAACCGTACTGAATCTTGTGTATCATAAATTGTAAAATTAGAAGGAAATCCTAAACGATCTGCTTCCGATCGTAAAATACGAGCAAAAACCGAGTGAAAAGTTCCCATCCATAAGTTCTTCGCTTCGTTATCACCGACAACTCCTGCGATACGTATTTTCATTTCACGTGCTGCCTTATTTGTAAAGGTTAACGATAAAATATTAAACGAATCGACTCCTTGTTTCATTAAATGCGCTATCCGATAGGTTAAAACTCTTGTTTTACCCGATCCGGCTCCTGCAATAATTATCATTGGGCCATCTTTTTGTAAAACGGCTGCTCTTTGTGGTTCGTTAAGTTGCTCTAAGTAAGTATTCAATAGAAAAAATTTGAAAGAATTTTTAAAACGGAAATTTAACCATTCTTTTAGGTTATATAAAGAATGTAACCTTTTTTTTATTCACAATTTTTATTCGCTTAAAAACGGATAAAACAATATATCTGCAAATAAGCAGATAAATAAAATTATCTGCTTATTTGCAGATAATTTTGGTTACTTATAAATATTTAAGTATTTTTAAAACTTATAACAAGAATTTAATGACAAGTATTTTAACAGGAGACATCGTAAAATCTAGAAAAACCGATAATAGCATTTGGTTAGAAAAGCTAAAAACTATTCTTAATAAATTCGGAAAACAACCTACTAACTGGGAAATTTTTAGAGGTGATAGTTTTCAACTAGAAGTGCCTGTAGAGAAAGCTTTTTATGCTGCTTTTTTATTAAAATCTCATCTAAAACAAATTGACAATATTGATGTTAGGGTTGGTATTGGTATTGGAACTAAAGACTCTAAAAATTTACATATTACACAGGCCAATGGCCAAGCTTATATCAATTCAGGTGAAGTTTTTGATAGCCTGGTAAAAAAACAATTAATTGCGATAAAAACTCCTTGGTTAGCGTTAGATAAAGAACTAAATCTAGCTTTAGATTTAGCTTTATTAACTATGAATAGTTGGACAAAAAATTCAGCAGAAGTATTTCAACTATCAATAGAAAATCCGTTATTAACTCAAAGTGAAATTGGAAAAAAAATAGGCATCACACAAAGTAATATTAGCGAACGACAAAAACGCGCCGGCTACGATGCTATTACTAACTTAGAGAAAAGATATAGAGAATTAATTCAACAAAAAACAGCATCATTATGATCTTATTCTTAAAATTTATAATTGCCCATTTTTTAGGTGATTTTATTTTTCAACCAAATAAATGGATTAAAAACAAAGAAAAAAAGAAATTTAAATCTAAAAAATTATACTTACATATTGCTGTTCATTTATTACTTTTATTATTAATCATTGGTTTTAGTTTTAAATATATTTTGGGTGTACTTTTTATAACCATAACTCACTATTTAATTGATTTAAGCAAATTATATTTACAGAACAAAAAGAACAAAACATGGTTGTTTTTTATAGATCAATTTTTGCATATTTTGGTATTAGCATTGGTAACCTTCTGGTATACTCCTTATAAATTTAACATAGCTTCCTTTTTTTCTCAAAAAGTACTTTTACTTATATCTTGTCTCCTTTTTGTGAGTTTTGTAGCATCAATTATTATACAAACTATAATATCGCAATGGAGCCCTGAAAAAGAGCTAAAAAAAGAAGATGAATCTTTAGCTAAAGCAGGAAAATATATCGGAATTTTAGAACGTTTATTAATATTTACATTCATTGTTATTGGACAATGGGCAGGTGTTGGTTTTTTATTAGCTGCAAAATCAATTTTTCGTTTTGGTGATTTAACTTCTGCAAAAGATAGAAAACTAACAGAATACATTTTAATCGGAACTTTATTAAGTTTTGGATTGGCAATTTTAACAGGACTTGTATATTCGCATTATGGAAGATAAAATTATTGAAGGATTAGCATACGCTTTACCAGCATTAGTAACAGGATTTGTAGCTTATTTTATATTAGGTGCTTTTATTAAACAAGATAACAACGAAAAAAAATTTAATGCCTTAGTTGATAAAAAACGTGAAAGCTTACCTATTAAACTACAAGCTTACGAGCGCCTACTTTTGTTTTGCGAGCGTGTAAACCCTACAAAACTATTGGTAAGAGTAATTCCTATTAGTGAGGATACTAATAGTTATGTTCAATTATTAATTGCTAATATCGAACAAGAATACGAACACAATATGGTGCAACAACTATATGTATCGGAAGACAGTTGGAAAGCGATTGTGGCTGCAAAATTAACAATAATTGCTAAGCTTCGTAAAACATCAGAAACAGCAAAAACGGCAAAAGATTTACGCGAAAGTATATTAATTGATTATTCTCAGAATGAGAATCCTACACAAACATCAATTGCATATTTAAAACAAGAAGTGAAAAAATTGATTTAAACCCTATTTTTCAACTGGCAAGGCTAAAGTACTCGCCCATTCCGTCCATGAACCATCATATACGGAATAATTTGTATTGCCTGCTAACTCATTTCCTAAAGCTAAAACACATGCTGTAATACCTGATCCGCATGAAAAAATAACGGCTTCTTTCTTAGGATTCAATACTGAGAAAATTTCTTGCAAATTTTCTGTAGATTTCATTTTACCATCTACCTGCAAGTCGGAATGTGGTAAACTTTTAGAATTCGGAATATGACCACCTCTTAAACCTTTTCTAGGTTCTGGCAATGTTGCATAGAAACGTCCTTTTGAACGCGCATCAAAAATATGTTTCTTATTACTTGACGCTACCAAAACCTCTTCCTTAGTACTTATTCTGTTAGTTTTAAAATATGCCTTAAAATCACCTTTTATTAATTGTTTTGTTTTCAAAGTTTCTATTGAATATTCTGCTTTTTGCCAAGCTGGTAATCCCCCGTTTAAAACAGCTACGTTTTCAAAACCAAACAGTTTAAACAACCACCAAGCTCTAGGGGAAGAATACACACCTAAATCATCATAAATAATTACGCAACTATCTTTATTAATTCCCAGTTGCTGCACTTGTTCTTCAAAATGTTTTTCTGTCGGAATCGTATTAGGAAACTCACTTTTTTTATTTAAAAAAATATTTTTTAAATCGAAGAAAACAGTATTTATAATCTGATCCTTGCTTTCTTCTTTATTTTCTTGAGCTCCTACTTTGGCTATACTTGCATCTAAAATAATTAAATTATCTGCTTTTACATTTTCAAATAACCAATCAACACAAACAAGCGAACTCGGAATTGTAATTTTCATTTATCTATTTTTAAAAATCATTTTATAAACTTAAAGCCTTCCTTTTAAACCTAAAAAACATCAATGTTAAATTACACATTGATGTTTTTATTCTATTGTTCACTTTTGATGATTTTTTTATCAATTCGAGTGAATTCTACGATTGAAATGAGCAAAATTTGTATCGAGAATTAAAGTTGTTACTTCTAAATTAGTTCTCGATACTATTTTTTATCAAAAATCACTCGAACTGACACCCTTAAAGTCTTTTTTAACTCAAAAATTACATTCATTTTTTATTTTACATCATCGTAATTATCATCCCAATTTTTAGGCTTAGGATCGTGTAATTTACCTACTGATTTTGCTACAATCATAGAAACAGTTGCATCTCCAGTAACATTAATTGTAGTACGTAACATATCTAAAGGTCTGTCTACAGCAAAAATTAATGCTAAAGCCACAGGATATAAATCTTTAGGAAAACCAATAGATTCTAATACAATAACCAACATTACCATTCCTGCTCCAGGAACAGCTGCACTACCAATAGACGCTAATAAAGCCGTTAAAACAATTGCCATTTGATTTGCAAAACCTAAACCTTCTGGCCATAAAACCTGCATTACAAATACAGCGGCTACTGCTTGGTACAAACTTGTTCCGTCCATATTTATAGTTGCTCCTACTGGCAACACAAAACTAGATACTTCTTTATCTACACCAATATGTTCTTCCACGCGCTCCATAGTTACAGGCAACGTTGCCGCACTCGAACTTGTTGAAAAAGCTAACAATTGTGCTGGACTTAATTGTTTTAAAACCCAAAACGGATTTTTCTTTGTATAAACACTTATTAAAACAGCATAAAACACAATCATTAATAGTAAGCCTAAAACTACAACACCTGCATATTTTAATAGCGCTAATAAAATATCTGGATCACCAGAAGTAACTACAACATTTGCTAACAAAGCAAAAACGGCAAATGGAGAAATTAACATTATAAGATCTACCATTTTTAAAATCGCTTCGTTTAAAGAATCGAAAAATTTCTTTAAAGGTTTTGCTTTCTTTTCGCCTATTAACAACATTGATATTCCTAAGAAAATAGTAAAAAATATTACTTGCAACATTGCTTTGTTATTACTCATCGCACTTACAGCGTTATCTGGTACCATATCAACAACAAACTGTAATGGCCCACTGCTCTGCTGTCTTGTTGCTTCAGAAATTTTAGCTGTTACACCAGAACTTTTTGCGTACGTATTTGTAAGTTTTTCTACTGTATCTTGTGATATTCCGTCTCCAGGCTGAATTACATTTACCAATACCAAACCAATGGTAATTGCAATTACAGTAGTACCTATATATATTAGCATGGTTCTTACACCAATACTTTTAAATTTAGAAATATCTTTTAAATCTGAAATTCCTTTTATTAACGATGCTACAATTAACGGTACAGCTATTAATTTTAATAATTTCACAAAAATAGTTCCTAATGGTTTTATCCAATTTTCTATAAAACTATTCCAGCCAAATTGCAATGCTAAAAATCCAAATAAGATTCCTAGAACCATTCCTATTAAAATTTTCCAATGTAACGCCAGTTTTTTCATCTAATTGATTTAAATTTTTAAGGCTGTAAGATAAAATAAATATTTAAAAAATATGACCATTAATCCGTAACTTGTGACATAATTACCGATAACTAATTACAAATCTTATAACAATATTAAAATGGCAGGAATTTTAGACTTATTAAACAGTGACTTAGGTAAATCAATCATATCAGGTGTAGCAGGTTCTACAGGACAAGACACCAACAAAACAAGTAGTGTTTTAACCATGGCTTTACCTGTACTAATGAAAGCAATGCAACGTAACTCTACATCTCCACAAGGAGCTGAAGGGTTAATGGGAGCTTTAAGTAAGCACGATGGTAGTATTTTAGATAATTTAGGTGGCTTATTTAATGGCGGTGTAAATGCAGATGTTTTACAAGATGGTGGTAATATTTTAAAACACGTTTTAGGAAATAAGCAACAGGGTGTAGAAAAAATTATCGGACAAAAAGCAGGAATGGACTCTAACGCTGTTGCAGATATTTTAAAAACGGCTGCTCCTATTTTAATGGGGGTTCTAGGCAAGCAATCTCGACAAGACAACATAAACAATTCTAACGATTTAGGTGGGTTGCTAGGCGGATTACTTGGTGGTAGCTCTGCTGATAAAGAACAAAGTTTTTTAGAGCAAATTTTAGATGCCGATGGAGATGGAAGTATTGTTGATGATATTGCTGGTATGGTTTTAGGCGGTGCCGATCAAAAAAAATCTGGTGGTGGTTTATTAGGTGGATTACTAGGTGGTCTTTTTGGAAAAAAATAATTTTATAAAAGATTATAATATCAAAAAGGGCAAACATTTGTTTGCCCTTTTTCTTTTAACTATTTTTGCCGCCATGGAAAAACTAAAACAACGTTGGGGTTTAGAAACTACTTGGGATGTAATTGCGGTACTAATCGTATTTTCTATTAATGGTTCGTTTGCTTCTTGGGTAGCAAAACCTATTACCGCTTTTTTTGGGCTTTCTACTGATGCTACTTCGCCTTGGTTGTATTGGCCTTTACGTATTTTACTTATTTTTCCTATTTACCAAACTACGTTACCTATTGTTGGTTGGTTATTTGGTCAGTTTAAATTCTTTTGGGCTTTCGAAAAGAAATTTTTAAGTCGTTTAGGTTTAGGTTTTCTTTTTAAAGACTAATAATTAAATCGATTAAAATAATCTCTACTTTATAAATATTTAGTTGGCTACTTTTTATAACAATTGTATTTAAAGAAAATTAAATACGTAGTAAAAAGATAGCTAAAAGATCGTTTACACCTTTACTACTTTATAAATGGGTATTGGTAATGCTACTCCTTCAGCCAAAAAGCGTTTATGAACTGCTTCTTTTAAAGCACATTTGGTTTTAAATTCTTGAAATGGTTCATTCAACCAAACATAAGCCCTCAAATGTATATGATCTGTATACACATCTATTACTCGAACATCTACTTGATTTGTATCAATCATTACCTGCTCTGGTGTTCTAAAATCAATAACGGTAGGAAGCTTAATTGCTTCTTCTTGAATAATTTTTCGGGCTAAATCTATATCCGCCTTTAGGCCTAATTTAAAATTATTAAAGCTTAATACATGTGAGTCTTCAATAGTATGGTTTAAAACAGAATCGGTACTTATTACTGAATTTGGTATAATTAATCGTTTATTTTCAAAATTATTAATTACTGTATGTCGCAATGTAATATCTTCAACAATACCAACTCTCGTGTCATCTAACCTAATATAATCACCTACACGAAACGGTCGGAAAATAACAATAAAAGCTCCTGCTATTAAATTAGATAAAGCTGCTTGTGCGGCAAAACCAATGATTGCTGCCAATATACCTGCTCCTGAAAAAATTAAAGTTGCCTTACTTCTAAAAGCAGGCACCGTCATAATAATATAGATGATACCAAAAAGACCTAGAAAAAATTTTACTGAATTACGTAAAAACAAAATACTTGTTTTACCATAACGATCTATTTTTCTACGTTTTATTATCTGAACAATTACATAACGTACAATTCTAGACAATACCCAAGCAACAAAAACAACGACTAATATATAACCTAAAGTTCCAAAAAAAGAATCTAAGTTAAAATGATATTTGAATAACTTATCCATTAAAATAATGCAGTTTGACTATCATCATCCTCTTCTGTTTGCTTTTTCTTTTTTTGAAGCGCGCGCTCTAAAGCTTTTTTTGCTTTATCTTCCTTAGAATTTACAAAATCTTTGGTAGCTACTTCTTCAATATCTAAAGGTAAACTTTTTTCAGTGATTTCCTCTTCTTCGTTTACTTCAATATCTTCAACTTTTTCTTCTTCAGGTTCTTCGTATGGTAATGAATCTAATAAATTAACAGTACGAATTTTATCGGTTGTTAGTTGATTTCCTTGTGCTTTAATACCTTTTATGGCGATGAAATCTTCAAAATTTATATCAATTTTATCCAAACTCCGTTTAGAAAATAACACCTCAGCCATTGGGCGATAATCAGTAGAAACAATCTCTAATTTCGATTTTTCTGTTTCAGAAATAAACAATTCTTCTTTATCTGTGGCTTCAATTAAAAAACGTTTTACATAATAACGTTCTTTTTCACCATCAAAATAAACAGCAGAAATTGGTTTATTTGGCTTCCATTTTTCTAGCACAATCATGTCATTTTCAAAATGCATTGATAAATCTGGAGATACCGCTTTAATCTTACCTGATTGTGTTGCTATTAAAATTTTATCTTCTGCTCTAAACTCCCCTAACAATTCACCTCTATTATCAACATTTAAACGTTGTACGGCATCATCAAACCATATTTTACGAGGCTTTAAGGTTGATACTCCGGCTGATTTAAAATCAATTTTTCTAATGGCGAATTTGGTTATTTGATTACCACGAACTGCTCTCCCTTTTATAGCTAAATCCGAAAAATCAATATCCCACTTTAATTTTTTAATACTACCAACAGCACGAAGATTTATGGTTACAACTTCAGCTTCTCCATTCGGATTTGCTGTGAAATACAACATTTTTGAATCTTTATTTCCTGCTGTTAAATCGTACTCTTTATCGCGTGTTACACTAGTTACATTAAAACGCTTCATATAACTCGGCCCTTTTGCACCATCTTTGTACATCATATTGTACACAGTACGCCTGTCTTTCTTTTTAAAGATTGCAATATGAATAATATCTTTACCTACAAAGGTTTTAGCTGCCACTTTGGTAACTATCATTTTACCATCACTTTTAAAAATGATGATATCATCAATATCAGCACACTCCGTAACGTATTCATCTTTTTTAAGTGAAGTACCTACAAAACCTTCTTCTCTATTCACATAAAGTTTAGTGTTTCGCATTACTACTTTCGTAGCAACGATATCATCAAAAATTCTGATTTCTGTTTTACGCTCACGGCCTTTACCGTACTTCGTTTTTAGGTTTTTAAAATAATTAATAGCAAACTCTATTAAATTATCTAAGTAATTCTTTACCTCAGCTATTTTTTCTTCTAAACCTTCAATATGCTGTTTGGCTTTGTCAATATCGAATTTAGAAATTTTCTTAATTCTAATTTCTGTTAAACGAACAATATCTTCTTCGTTTATTGCTCTTTTTAAATGTTTAATATGAGGCTGCAAACCTTTATCAATAGCCTCAATTACACCTTGCCAAGTTTCTACCTCTTCAATATCGCGGTAGATTCTATTTTCAATAAAAATTCGTTCTAAAGATGCAAAATGCCATTGCTCTTGTAATTCATTTAATTGAATTTCTAATTCGCTTTTAAGCAACTTAACCGTTAAATCTGTAGAATGCTTTAACATTTCTGAAACTCCTACAAAAACAGGTTTATTATCTTCAATAGTACACGATAGTGGTGATATTGAATTTTCGCAATTCGTAAATGCATATAATGCATCAATTGTTTTATCTGGAGATATTCCCGCAGGCAAATGGACTAAAATTTCTACATTAGCAGCTGTATTGTCTTCAATTTTTTTAATCTTTATCTTCCCCTTTTCATTTGCTTTTAAAATACTATCAATTAAAGTTGTAGTAGTCGTAGCAAACGGAATTTCAGTAATTACTAAGGTCTTTTTATCTAATTGAGAAATTTTTGCTCTAACACGAACCTTTCCTCCTCTTATACCATCATTATAATTGGTGAAATCTGCAATTCCACCTGTTAAAAAATCAGGCACAATTGTAAAACTCTTTCCTTTTAAGTATTTGATAGAAGCATCTATCAATTCATTAAAATTATGCGGTAATATTTTTGTTGATAAACCTACTGCAATTCCCTCTGCTCCTTGTGCTAATAATAAAGGAAACTTTACCGGTAAATCTATAGGTTCTTTTCTTCTACCATCATACGATTGCTTCCAATCGGTTGTTTTAGGGTTAAAAACAACTTCTAAAGCAAATTTTGATAAACGAGCTTCTATATAACGAGAAGCGGCTGCGCGGTCACCTGTTAAGATATTACCCCAGTTACCCTGCATATCAATCAGCAACTCTTTCTGACCAATTTGCACCATTGCATCTGCTATAGAAGCATCTCCGTGTGGGTGATACTGCATGGTATGCCCAACAATGTTCGCTACCTTGTTGTAACGCCCATCATCTAAATCTTTCATAGAATGCATTATTCTACGCTGTACAGGTTTTAATCCGTCTTCTAAAGACGGAACAGCTCTTTCTAAAATTACATACGAAGCATAATCTAAAAACCATTCTTTATACATTCCGGTAACTTTCGTTATCGTCTCTGTATTTTCAATTGGTTGATTTAGCTCTTCGTCGTGCTCGTAATTATTATTTTCTTCACTCATTGAATAATGGGTATTCTTTTAAGAGTTATTGTTTTTTTTATTGAGAATAAAAATGATAGCAAAAACTACTGTTGCCACTAACATGTTTATATAATGCTTGCTATTAATTTGCCAAGCTAAATTATTAAAATCAACATTTAATAAATTGATAAAAAAAATTGTAAAGGCTATAATTAAGTATATTCTTGCTCTTCTTTCTTTATTCATTTTTACTTAAATATTTTTTTTAAACTTCATCTTCAATAACATCTAATTCAACTTTTAAATTCTCGATGATAAACTTTTGTCTGTCTGGAGTGTTCTTCCCCATATAGAATTCCAGCATTTGCTCTATCGACATTTCTTTATCTAACATAACAGGATCTAAACGAATATCGTCTCCAATAAAATGTACAAACTCGTTTGGTGAAATTTCCCCTAATCCCTTAAATCGAGTAATCTCTGGTTTTCCTCTTAACTTCTCTATCGCTTCTCGTTTCTCCTCTTCTGAATAACAGTAATAGGTATCTTTTTTATTACGGACTCTAAACAACGGAGTTTCTAAAATATATAAATGACCTTCTTTAATTACCTCTGGAAAGAATTGTAAAAAGAACGTTATTAATAATAAACGAATATGCATACCATCAACATCAGCATCGGTCGCAATTACAATGTTGTTGTAACGTAAGTCTTGTATACCTTCTTCTATATTTAAAGCAGCTTGTAATAAATTAAACTCTTCGTTTTCATATACAATCTTCTTACTTAATCCATAAGAATTTAAAGGTTTCCCTTTTAAACTAAAAACTGCTTGTGTATTTACATTTCTAGATTTTGTGATAGATCCAGATGCTGAATCTCCCTCGGTAATAAATAGTGTTGATTCTAGATACGCGTCTTTTTTTGTGTCTCCTAAATGGACTCTACAATCTCGCAATTTCTTATTATGTAAACTTGATTTCTTAGCTCTGTCTTTAGCTAACTTTCGTATTCCCGATAATTCTTTACGCTCTTTCTCTGCTTGTATAATTTTACGTTGTAGCTTATCTGCTGTTTCTACATTTTTATGTAAGTAATTATCTAACTGTGTTTTTAAAAAATCATTTATATATGTTCGTACGGTTGGTAAACCGTCTCCCATTTCAGTAGATCCTAGTTTTGTTTTTGTTTGACTTTCAAAAATAGGCTCCATCACTTTAATAGCAATTGCCGAAATAATTGATTTACGAATATCTGAGGCTTCAAAATTCTTACCGTAAAACTCACGAATTGTTTTTACAATAGCTTCTCTAAATGCTGCTTGATGCGTACCTCCTTGCGTAGTATGTTGTCCATTTACAAACGAATGGTATTCTTCTGAATATTGTGTTTTACTGTGTGTGATAGCAACTTCTATATCATCTCCTTTTAAATGGATAATTGGATACAACATATCATCTTGACTGTTGTTATCTTCCAATAAATCTTTTAATCCGTTTTCTGATATATATTTTTCGCCGTTAAAAACAATCGTTAAACCTGTGTTTAAATACACATAGTTTTTAAGCATTTTAGCAACATACTCGTTTCTAAATTTATAATTTTTAAAAATAGCTTCATCAGGTATAAAAGATACTTTTGTTCCTTTTCTACGAGATGATTCTTCTAAAAACTCTTGATCGGTTAAATTACCTTGTGAAAATTCTGCTGCTGCAGATTTACCATCTCTTGATGATTCTACCCTGAAAAATGAAGACAACGCATTCACGGCTTTGGTACCTACACCATTTAAACCTACCGATTTTTTAAATGCTTTAGAGTCGTACTTTCCTCCCGTATTCATTTTAGAAACTACATCAACTACTTTTCCTAAAGGAATACCACGACCGTAATCTCTAACAATAACTTTATTCCCTTGAATAGAAATTTCGATGGTTTTACCGGCTCCCATCACATATTCGTCAATAGAGTTGTCTAAAACCTCTTTTACCAAAATATAAATTCCGTCGTCGGCAGACGAACCATCACCTAGTTTACCTATGTACATTCCCGGTCGCATACGAATGTGTTCTTTCCAATCGAGCGAGCGAATATTATCTTCGGTGTATTTTGTTTCTTGAGTCATAAAAAATTGAGGAAATTGAAGTCTCTGCTAAAGTAGTATTTACTCTTTAAAAAACAAAAAAACTCTGTTGAATTAGTTTTCAACAGAGTTTAAAATTTATTGAGTTACTTCACTTCATTAGCAATGACAGTGATTTCTATCTTCTACTATAATTCGGAGCTTCTTTTGTAATTGCTACATCATGAGGATGGCTTTCATTTATTCCGCTTGAAGTAATACGCACAAACTTACCTGTGTTTTGTAAAGTTTCTACATCTTTAGATCCACAATAGCCCATACCTGCTCGTAAACCACCAACAAACTGATGAATACTTTCTTCTAAATCTCCTTTATATGGCACACGACCAACAATACCTTCTGGTACTAATTTTTTAATATCATCTTCAACATCCTGAAAATAACGATCTTTAGAACCTTCTTTCATTGCTTCAACAGATCCCATTCCTCTATACGACTTAAACTTACGTCCTTCATAGATAATCGTTTCACCTGGTGATTCTTTAGTTCCTGCTAATAAAGATCCTAACATAACACAATCTGCACCTGCAGCAATCGCTTTCGGAATATCTCCTGTATAACGGATTCCTCCATCTGCAATTACTGGTATACCGCTTCCTTTTATTGCTGCTGCAACTTCTAACACTGCTGAAAACTGAGGAAAACCTACACCTGCAACTACACGAGTTGTACAAATAGAACCCGGTCCTATACCAACTTTTACTGCATCAGCTCCAGCTTCCACTAAATATTTAGCCGCCTCTGCCGTTGCTATATTCCCAACAATTACATCTAAGTCTGGAAACTTTACTTTTACTTCTTTTAAAACAGTAACCACACCTTTTGTATGTCCGTGTGCTGTATCTATAATAACCGCATCTACACCTGCTTTTACTAAAGCTTCTGCTCTATCAACAGCGTCTGCAGTAACACCTAATGCAGCTGCAACACGTAAACGTCCGTAAGTATCTTTATTTGCTATTGGTTTTTGAGTAACTTTTGTAATATCTCTAAAAGTAATTAACCCTGAAAGTTTATAATTATCGTCTACAATTAATAATTTTTCAATTTTATTTTCTTGTAAAATACTTTCAGCTGATTTTAATGAAGTTCCTACTGCTGCAGTAACCAAATTTTCCTTGGTCATTACCTCAACAATAGCTCTATCATTTTTATGCTCGAAACGCAAATCACGATTAGTTACAATTCCTTTTAAAGTTCCGTTATCGTCAACAACCGGAATTCCGCCAATACTATGTTCTTTCATTAACATTTTAGCATCTAAAACAACGGCTGTTAATGGTAACGTAACCGGATCGATAATCATACCGCTTTCTGCACGTTTTACCTTACGAACTTCTTGAGCCTGTTGCTCGATAGTCATGTTTTTATGTAAAACACCTATACCTCCTTCTCTAGCCATAGCAATTGCCATTGCCGATTCGGTAACAGTGTCCATCGCTGCAGAAACGATAGGAACGTTAATTGTTATGTTTTTTGTAAATTTTGTTTGAATAGAAACTTCTCTTGGAAGTATTTCTGAATAAGCTGGTATTAATAAAACGTCATCGTACGTTAAACCTTCGCCTACTATTTTTGATTGGTGAGCTTGCATGTGCAATTAATTTAGTGTGTTGTTAATTAATTACGTGCAAATATACTATAAATAATGGCAACTCAATTTTAAATTAAGGTTAACAAAGTAATTTTACGCAATAATTATTTCTTCTTATTTTATTAGATTAAACTCCTATAAATAATGCCGCATTCTTCGAAAAAAATGCGGCATTATTACATATAAACTCATCAAAAACACAAATAGTTATTAAAAAACTAATGTTATTTAACACCACAACCTGCACCCTCTTTCCTGACACCTAACTTTACTAATATCGTTTCTAATAAACACCATTTTGTAAATGCAGACTGTATTAAATTTACACCTATAAAGACCGTAAACCACATCCATTTTGGACTAACATAAACCGAAAGCACCACGCTTAATAATACCATTACTCCAACAATTACTCTAAAATATGTATTTAACATTTTAATTAATTTTTATTATTTATAATTCTTTTTTTCTATCATATAATATACAAGAGGCACAACTAATAAAGTTAATACTGTAGACACTATAGTTCCCCCCATTAATGATATCGCCAATCCTTGAAAAATCGGATCAAACAGTATTACAAACGCACCAATAACAACCGTTCCTGCGGTTAATAAAATTGGGGTTGTACGTACTGCTCCTGATTCAATACACGCTTGTTTCAGCGGTACACCTTCTGCTGTTCTTAAGTTGATAAAATCAATCAATAACACCGAATTCCGAACCATAATCCCTGCTAGAGCAATCATACCAATAAAAGAAGTCGCTGTAAAAAAGGCGCCCATAATCCAGTGTCCTAAAATAATTCCGATTAACGATAATGGTATCGCAACCATCATAACGATTGGCGCTTTAAAGTTTTGAAACCAACCAACAATTAAAATATAAATCAAGATAATAGCTCCTAAAAAGGCAATTCCTAAATCTCTAAATACCTCCAAAGTAATTTGCCATTCTCCATCCCATTTTACCGTATAATTATCTTCAAAATCTGGCTGACCTAAATACATTTCGTTTAACTCATACCCTTTTGGTAACGGAATTTCTTTTAGTTTATCTTCCATTCCTAAAATAGCATACGCAGGGCTTTCTAATTCTCCTGCCATATCTGCCATCACATAAACCACACGTTTCTGATTTTTACGATAAATACTTTTTGCAGCAACAGTTTCTGTAATCGTTACCAAATCAGCTATTGCCACCATGTTTCCTTGTTTCGATCTTACTTTTAATTGTGAAATATCAGAAATAGTAGATTTTTCCTTTTCATCTAAAGTTAATACCAAACCTACTTGAATAACCGCGTTTTCATCATATAAATTAGTAATTGGTCTGCTAGACAACGCCATATTCATAGTATATGCAATTTGTTGTGGTGCCACACCGTACAACATGGCTTTTTCCTTGTTTATATCAAATTGATACTCCGTTTGATCGGCTTCCACCATCCAATCGATATCTACTACATCATCCGTGTTTTTTAAAATCTCTTGAACGCCATTGGCAATTTTAATTTGCTCGTTATAATCAGGTCCATATACTTCTGCAACAATCGTTGACAATACTGGAGGTCCTGGTGGTACTTCTACCAATTTAATATTAGCGTTATACTTTGCTGCAATTTTCTGAATGTCTGGACGCATTACTTTAGCAATTCCGTGACTTTGTATATCACGTTCACCTTTATCAATTAAATTCACTTGGATATCTGCCATATTGCTTCCTCCTCGTAAATCGTAATGACGTACCAAACCGTTAAACGTAATTGGTGCAGATGTACCAACATAATTTTGATAATTCACCACTTCTGGTCGCGTCGCTAAGTATTGCGACACTTCTTGTGCTACAACTCCTGTTCTTTCTAGCGTTGTGCCTTCAGGCATATCAATAACTACTTGGAACTCATTCTTGTTATCAAATGGTAACATTTTTACTGCCACCGAATTCGTAAAAAACAACACCATGGTTCCCATTAATACTACAAAAGTTCCTCCCAAAAATAACCAGCGTTTTCTTTTATTTTCTATTAACGGGCGTTCAAACTTGTTATAAATCTTATAAATAAGCGTGTCTTCAACAGCCTGTTCTGGTTTCTCTTCTGCTCCTTTTTTATCTTTTTCTCTTAAGAAAATATACCCTAAATAAGGGGTGATCGTTAAGGCTACAAATAAGGACAATATCATAGCAATAGACGCTCCTATTGGCATTGGCGCCATATATGGCCCCATTAACCCAGACACAAACGCCATAGGTAAAACAGATGCGATAACCGTAAATGTTGCTAAAATAGTTGGATTACCAACTTCATTAATCGCATACAAAGCAGCGTCTTTAAATGGTAAACGTTTCATTTTAAAATGCCTATGCATGTTTTCGGCAATAATAATGGAATCATCCACCACAATTCCTGTTACAAACACTAAAGCAAATAAGGTAATTCGGTTTAGCGTATAATCCATCATATAATAACTCAATAACGTTAAGGCAAACGTAATTGGCACCGATAAAAACACGACCAATCCACCACGCCACCCCATAGCTAGCATTACGACAAGGGTTACCGCAAATATAGACCCAATAAGATGCCACAGTAATTCCGATACTTTATGAGACGCTGTTTCACCATAATTTCTGGTAACCTCAACATGTACATCATCCGGAATTAAAGTACTACGTAAATGATCTACTTTATCAATAATTACATCAGCAATTTTCATGGCATCTGCACCTTTCCGTTTCGCAACCGAAATAGTTACTGCAGGATATTCCGACTTATAATCAACCGATTTCACACTTCCTTTTCCGTAACCTAAACTCACATAATTTTGTGGTACTTCTGGTCCATCAATAATTTTTGCTACTTGCTTTAAATAAATAGGCTGATTCTGTTGCACACCAACCACCAAATTTTCAACATCTGTAACCGAAGCTAAAAAAGCACCTGTATTTACCAAAAACTCAGTATCATTTTTATCAAAACTACCAGCACTTAATTGACTATTATTTGCTTTAATCATTTCAGACACCGACAAGAAACCCAATCCGCTAGCCGACAATTTATCCTTATCTAAAACCACACGTAATTGACGGTCACGACCTCCAATTTTATGCGTAATCGCCACATCGTTTATCTTCTTAATTTCGGCTTCCAATTCTTGAGCCATTTGGTTTAATTGGTAATCGTCATAATTTTCACTCCACAACGTTAAACCTAACATTGGCACATCGTCAATCGCACGGGTTTTTACTAACGGAAACGTCACACCTGCTGGCATTTGATCCATGTGCTTGTTAATCTCATTGTATAATTTAACGAAAGAACGCTCAATATCTTCGCCAACATAAAACTGCACGATGACCATTCCTTGTTCTTTCATGGACGTAGAATACACGTATTCCACCCCTTTGATATTCGAAATTAATTGCTCTAATGGCTTAATCACTCGCGATTCTACTTCCGTTGGACTTGCACCTGGGTAGCCTACAAAAATATCTGCCATAGGCACATCAATCTGCGGCTCTTCTTCACGCGGAATTAAAAACGAACTATATACACCAACTACCATAAACACAATCATCAACAGTATTGTTAACTTCGATTGCATAAAGACTTTGGCTATTTTACCTGCGATTCCTTCTTTCATTATTTTAACTTTTTTTATTCCCACGACAGTGGAAATTTTTATATTTTGGGCGTTTTAACAGGCTATCCACTGTATCTTTTTTATCTGTCATTGCGAAGTAAATTTTTTATTAACCGTGACCATCTCTTAATCGATTGGAAGATTACCACGTCGTTGAACTCCTCGTAATGACATTTTATTTATTAAATAAAAAAGGATGTCGTTTCTATCCCTAACGCAATTCATCACTATTATTAATCAATCTCCTTTAAATACACACTTTCCTCTAAATAAAACTGTAAACCTAATTCTGCCTACTTAAGACTAACTTTCGCGCCATTAAACAATTTACCTTCCGCAGAAACAATGAATGCTTCGTCTGCATTTAAACCAGATAACACTTCTACTTGATCTCCAAAAGTTCTACCTAAACGCAACCAACGTAATAATGCTGTATTGCTTTGGCTTACGGTATAGACTCCGGATAATTGCCCGTTTGTTATAATAGCTTCATTTGGTATTAAAACCATTGATGACGTTGCTTTTCTTTCCACAGGAAATTGAACTGTTGTAAACATCCCTGATAAAATATTAACTTCTGTTTTATCTAAATCTATTTTTACTAAATATTGCCCTCCAGTATTTTTAGCTGAAGTGCTTACTTCTTTTACTTTTCCTTTTAAGGTTTTATTAATCGATTTAACCAATACATCAACTGTAATTTCTTTTTTAATTGCAGAAATTTCAGTTTCAGGAACCATTGCCATCACTTCAAAATCCCCTGATGTTTCAATACTTATTAATGACACACCTGGATTAGCCATATTACCAGCTTCTACATTTTTACTAGTTACTGTTCCGCTAAAAGGCGCCGTAATATTACTATAAGTAAACTGTGCATTTATTTCGTTTTTCATTTGATTAGCTCCTTCTACTCTAGCTTTTGCCATTTCGTAATTCGCAGTCATATCATCCATCTCTTTTTGAGACGCACTTTTGTCTGCAAACAAATTTTTAAAACGGTTGTAATCTTTTTGAGCATTGCTTAAAGCAGCATTAGCTTCAGTTATTCCGGCATTTACTTGCGCTCTTTTGGCTTGTAAATCACTATTATTTATAGAAACTAATAATTGTCCTTTACGCACTTTGTCTCCTATGTTTACATGTACTTTATTAACGTAACCCATCATTCTAGTACTTAAATCTGCACTATTAGTAGCCTGTATTTTACCGCTTATAGATAAAAAAGGGCTATTCCCATTTACTGCTACTTGACTCGTTTTTACGCTAATTGCTGGCGAATTATCTACAACTGGTTTTTTGTCTTCGCTACCACAACTCGCTACTAATAGCGCTACAGAAAGTGTTAGGATTGTATATGTTTTTTTCATGGTTGTTATTTTTTATTTAAGACACTTCGACTGCGCTCAGTGTGATGTTTTTTATCTAGGTCTCGACTGCGCTAAACCAGACAGTATTTTGTCTCCTCGAGCGCAGTCGAGAGATTTTATTCTTTAGTTAAAAATTGCAAGTAAGCTTGCGCATAATTGAATTCAAATATGGTTTGATAATATTCTAATTGTTTTTGTGAATATTTTGTTTCAGCCATTAATAAATCGGAAGTTTTTTCTAAACCTTCACTAAATCTATTTGTTCTAATACGTAAAGATTCTTCGGATTGTTTTAATGCTAAAGAGGTTAATTTCAATTTATTTTCAGCATCTAAAAAAGCACGTTTTACTTTGTTTAATTCTAAATTACTTTTAGAGATATATTGTTGGTATTCTAACATAGATTGCTCATATTTCGATTTACTTTTTTGAGCTTTTCCAAAACGTTTAGTCCCCTTAAAAATATCCCAGCTTAGTTGTGCTCCAAATAAATAACCATTTGCATCACCTTGAAAAATTTGGTCGTCATGCAACTCATAACTTGCAAAAGCATTCAAGCTTGGTAAAAAAGCCATTTTATCTGCTTTATTCATTGCATCAAAAGCTTTTGTTGCCAATTGCATCGCTTTAATATCTGCACGGTTTTTAGAAATCATTTTATCTTCTATTATAAAAGTTGAAACTACTAATTCATCAGTTGGTATGTAAACTACATAACTTTTGTCATTCATTAAGAAAGACAAATAATTAGACGCATTTTGCACATTGCTTTTAGCTGTTTGTAATTGGTTTTGAACTTCTGTTACACGTACTTCTACATTCAACACATCTACACGTTGCAAATAACCTTGCTTAAAACTATTATCTGCTAATTTTTGATTCGCATTTGCTGCTGTTAATGCTTTTTCTAAAACAGTAACTGCTTTATAAGCTAATTGTAATTGCATGTATGCTTTTTCTACTTCAAATATTAAATAATCTTGTGTCCGAGCTACTTTTAAAGACATAGCTTCTATTTTAGATTTTGCCGCTTTTCGTTGGTAAAGGCCATCTAAATTTAGTAATGGTTGCTGAATTGAAAACTTTGTTGTAAAATTTTCGATCTGAGAAGGATCGTTTAATAACGCAGGGTTAAAATCGTTTTGCTTTAAAATTTCCTGATTTAATTTAGCCCCAAAAGCCATTAATGGATTTGTTGTCACCATAGCTGTGTGACTTACTGTAATATTTGGCAAAAACAAAGCGTTAGTCTGGCTATAATCTGCTTTTGCCTGCTTAAATTCTTCTTTAGTTATCTTAATACTTGCGTTATTTTTAGAAACCTTAAATAAAACCTTCGTTTTTGTTATTGACACTAACTCTTGTGCTTGTATTGAGGTTACCAATGACAGAAAAGAAAGTATTAAAAAATTTATTTTTTTCATTACTATGTTATTTGATACTGCAAAAATAGGTCGATAAAAAACCTCTGGCAGTAACAAAGGTTACTTAACAAAAACTAGATTAAAGAAAGTATAAGGTATATTCTGATATACATATCTTATTTTTGATACCTATATGGATTCACTTACTCAAGTAATATTAGGTGCCGCTGTAGGCCAAGCTGTTCTAGGAAGAAAAATTGGTAACAAAGCCATTCTTTATGGTGCAATTGCAGGAACTGTTCCTGACTTAGATGTACTTACTTCATACTTTACAGATACAGTAACAGCACTTTCTGTCCATCGTGGGTTTACACATTCTATATTATTTTCTGTGCTCTTCGCTCCTGTTTTTGGTTGGTTGGTTTCTCGCTATGAGAAATACAAGAATTTTAAAAATTGGTCTTGGTTGTTTTTTTGGGCTTTTGTTACACATCCTATTTTAGATGCTCATACTACTTGGGGAACACAATTTTTTTGGCCTTTTGATATCCGACTAGCATTTAAAACCATATTTGTTATCGACCCGCTTTATACGGTTCCTTTTTTAGTTTTTCTACTATTAGCTATGAGGCAAAAACGAACAGCTAAAAAACGTCGCATTTATAATACAATTGGCTTAGTAGTAAGTTCCTCTTATTTAGTGCTTACATTTTTTTTAAAATGGATGGCTTTCAATCAATTTGAAACTGCTCTAAAAGCTCAAAACATCTCTTATTTACAATTAGACACCAGACCTTCACCAATGAATACCATTCTTTGGAGTGCTAACGTAGAAACAGAAAATGCTTATCTACTAGCCAATTATTCATTTTTTGATACACAACCTATTACTTTTAATTCTTATCCTAAAAATCATCATTTATTAGGAAACCTAGCTGATAATCAAAAAATAAAACAAATGATTGCTACTTCTGAAGGATGGTATACTATTACAAAAAAGGATGAAAACCTTTATTATAATGACTTACGATTTGGCCTTTTAAGTTTGAAGCCAAACTCTCAAAACTTTGTTTTTAAATATAAAATTACTGAAGATCGCTTAGGTAATATTCTTTTAAAAGAAGAACCTAAAGATAAGAGAGATGGCAAAAAATTACTATCAGAATTATGGATGCGTTTAAAAGGAAATTAAAGATAGTATTAAGAACTACTTTTTCTGGAGTATTACAAACAACTCCATACCCTTTCTATTATGATAAGAATTATAGCAAGGCTCCATTTTAGTTATATTGAAATAAGGCTTGAAGTAAGATAAATATTCTTCTTTATTTCCCCCAAAAGGCGGATGATCTTCATTTAGTTTTGCATCAAATAACAAACCGACTAATTTTCCGTTTTTATTAAGCAAATCATTCATTTTTGAAGCATATTTCACACGTAAATTCGGATCTATGGCGCAAAAAAAAGTTTGTTCGATTATTAAATCAAAAGTAAAATTTATATCAAAAAAATTAGCGTTAATTAATTGTGATAAAGGAAATACCGGAACTCTTTTCTTCAGGTTATCTAAAGGTTCCTTAGAAATATCAACTACAAAAATATTTTTAAATCCGTTATTAAAAAGATATTCTGCTTCGTAAGAATTTCCCCCTCCAGGAATTAAAATTTTTAATTCTTTGTTTTCTAATTGATCAAAAAAAGCTTTTAAAGGTGGAGAAATAGCACCTAAATCCCAACCAATCTTATTGGACTTATATTTATTTCCCCAAAAATTCGCAGATAAATCCATTTATTGAATATCTAGTTTTATAAATAAGAACTGATTCTGTACACTTTATTCTAAAGTCAACTTCCTATTTGATATCACTTGACTAAAGATCATTAAAACAGAGATTCCGAATGAAAGCGTCATCAATAAACCAGAAATCATAATAATATATTTCATCCAAGTAATACCTGTCCACATTAAATAGATACCTCCGAAAGTACAAATGATTGATATAAAGGGTTCAATCATTAAAAATAATTTTAATTTTTTATTGATACTTGTTGTTGATACAATGATAGCCAACAAAAAGAAAATTACCGAAAGCGATAAAATATGATTGTGTACTGTTGTTTTTATTTCTCCTGCTGATTTTTTAAATTTCATTGTGGTAGCCTCTTCAACATCTTCGTTACCTAAATAACGCTCTTCTATCCCCGTTGGATTAGAATTTGTCGTATCTCTAACAAATGATATTCCACCAAAAAAACCAATACTTAAAGTGCAAACAAAAGCTAGTATTAATAATTTTATTTCTTTCGGAAACTGATGAATTACGCCGTGAATTTGCATTTACAACACTTTATTTTGATGAAGGATTTCTAAATTTTGAAGAAAAGTATTAACTGCAATTGTCATTGATGAAGCGGAAATTGTTGCTCCTGAAATTGCTATAATATCTTTTTCGTATTTCAAAGTATCTTTTGATGTTTTACCTATAAACTGCTTTAACCAACGCTTACTACCAATTTCGCCACCATAATCCTCGCGATATATTAATATCTTCGTTTTCATGACGATTAATTCCTTGTCTAATAAAACTAAATAGTCAAATTCATCTGTTTTACTAGGTGCTTTATTAATAAAAGCAAATCCTAAAACTTTATCCTCTACTGTAATCTTTAGTAAATTTTCTTCAGAAATTTCACCTTTTAATTTATTGTTTACCGCTTCTGGAACAATTACTTTACTCAACGAAAACTCATCAACATTAAATGTTTTTTTAATTTCTTTTTCAACTTTTTTCTGTAAATTCTTAGGAACACTAAAAGATAGCAATCCTAATGAAGTAACTATAAATAAGAAAAGTAATAAAGTGCGAGTTTTCATACTGCAAAAATAATTAGAATTAGTCTAAATAAAAAACAAAAACCGAACCAAATTATAAAAACTTGGTTCGATCTCTACAAATAATAACAAACTTTTAATTTTAATTAGAACCAAACACCAAACCCTAAGTTTAATTGTTTGATTGTTTGACTTCCGTCAATTGCATTATTTTTAAACTGGTAATCTGCCTTAAATGCAGCACCTGGTGCTACTTTATACGTTAATCCAAACGTCCATTCATCACGATCATAAGCCAAATTTTTAGCTAAGCCACCTTCAGTAGAAGCATGTGTATTATAATCTTCGTAACGAGCAAATGCGAATAATTGTTGTTTTTTATCTTGGGCTAATAAATTATAGGCTGTCTCTAAGTACCATCCTTGTAAAGCGCTTCCTAAATCAGAACCGTAATAGGCATTATAGCCTTCACTATCTGTAACATTAGCATGAATAAACTGACCTCTTGCAGTAAAACGTTTGTATGCATAACGAGCATCTAAACCAATCATTGCAATACCTACGTCAGATCCATCAATATTTTCAATTGCTTTTTCAGATTGAGTTCTACCAAAGTATCCTGATAAACCTAAACGTAAACCTGGTAATCCGTAATAATCTAATTTCCCTGAGAAATTTACATTATTCATCATAGATTCAGCTCCTTTTTGGCGTCCGTTACGAAATCCGTTGCTACCTCCTAAATACTTACCATCATTATCAGAAGTAAAACCGTTAAAAACATATGCTTGGTAACGCAAAGATGCTTCATCCCATCTACCAGAAAGTCCTAAACCAATTTCTCTCCAAGTACTTGGTACAATCGATTTATCCATACTAGGTCTTTCAACACCGTTAAAAGTTGTTGGTTCATGGTATTCGTTTACAATACCCATTGGCACTAGCATTAAACCTGCTCTTAAGTTAATATTGTCTGTTAAACTATATTGTATAAAAGCTTGTTCTACGTATACTTCTTTTACGTGTTCAAACTCTAATTCTGTAATAAACTGTGTTCTTTCGTTAAATTTATAACCAAATAATACTACAACTCTGTGTACATCTAAATTTGCATTTTGTCCTGTAGCTCTGTTATAATGAGTTTCAGCATAACCACCTACAGTTAATCCTTTTTGACTTAAATTAGAAGACAAAAGGCGCTGTGCAGCATTTTGTTGACTTTGTGGGTTTGTAGGAATACTATCTTGTGGGGCTGATTGTGCTGTTGCGAATAATGATGCAGTTAATAACACTGCAAAAAATACTTTTTTCATCTTTATTTAGATTAACTTTAAATAATTAATTGTTTTACGGGTGCAAATGTAAAAGACTTAATCAATCTAACAAAGCTTATTAAGATTTATTTTAAATAAACTTTGTTACGTTATTTACAATAAATCTTAATAAGTTAAAAATCAAAAAGTTATTGTTTTATACTTTTAAGGTAGCTTATTACAGCTTTTCTAATATCGTAACTTAATTCTGTTGGTTTTGGTTTATAAACAGAAATAACGCCTGGGTTTTTATCAGATAAAGCAGGTATATCTAACCCTCTTAACAAATAATCTGAAAATGCAACGGAATATACTTTATCTAATTTTATAGGTTGATTAGCTATTTGCCAATCATCGTTTATTTTATTAGCATTGTAACGCTGTAAATAAGCTCCAGTACCTGCGGCATTAATACTATATTCTAAAACATCTTTTAGTAAACTTCCTTTTATATCAACCTTTAAAATTGCTCCACCATAAGGTAAAACTCTAAAAACATCTACTACATTTACTTCTCCCTCTAATACATCATCAATACGAACAGATCCTCCGTTTACTAAGGCACAATCTACTTTATTTTCATAGGCAAAACTCATTGCTTTAGTAATAAGTTGTCCCATATTAGTCTGCGTACTTCGTATGGTTGTTTCTGTAGCGTCTAAAGGTGTTTTTGAGTTATAAATTACTTCATACGGGTTCGGAACAATATCTTGAATTTTATTCTTTAAAACCTGCTGCCACTTGGTTACAACCGCTCCTACATTTTTATCTATAGGAATTTGATCGTTGATCTCTTTTAATTCCGATTTTAATTGCACTTTCTTTGTTACTGGGTCATATTCAAATCTATGAATGTAAGCCGTTTTTGCATTTGCATCTGCTTTTGCGATAGTTACATCTCCTACATTCTCGTAAGTATTAGTATGCTCATGCCCTCCCATTATTAAGGGAATATTAGGAAACATTTCAGCTACTTTTTTGTCTTGTTCTAATGTTAAATGCGTTAAACCTATAACAACATCAACATTATCTTTTATCTCATTATAAGCTCTTTGTATTTCTTCATACATATCTCCATAATACACATAACCTTTCGGGTTTGACGGAATACAAGCACTTATAAAACCTACTTTTAATTTTGTACCATCTTCATTATTAAATTCTTTAATAAAAGAATCTTTAAGGTTTTCTTTTTTCCCTTTAAGAATTTTATGGAAATAAGAGTGTTCTCCATCTTTATTATGTAATACATTTGAAGAAATCCAATCGAAATTACTTTCATTTAGTCTTTCTTGTAAACTAGTATAACTTAAGTCTAGCTCATGATTACCAAACGCCACGAGATCGAAACTCATCGCATTCATTACTTCAACCATTTGCCTACCTCTTACTCGAGATCCATCAACTTTCATGGTTCCGATTAATGAAGGATTCAAAAAATCTCCTGCCATAACAAGCAGGGTATTTTTATTTTCTTTCAATAAGTTTTGATGTACGGTTTCTACCCTAGCCATTCCGCCGAACTTACCTCCTTGAATAGGTGCTATTTCGTAAACGTCGTTTAATTGAAGTATATTAAAGTATGTTTTTCCTGCTTGTTTATTAAACTGATGAGCAGTTTTTGTGTTTTTATTAGAAGTACAACCAACTAGAAAAATTGTTAGTGTTATTGTAAATAGAATTTTAACTTGTTTCATTGAGTGTTTTTTAATGAAACAAATTTACATATTCTAATGAAGATATTTACGAGTATTTTGCCTAATCATCTTTCGATATGCTACCAACTCTGGAAATTGATAAAAGAAATTAATTTTTTTATGTGCAATCGTTTTAGGATTTCTAATTTTAGATCGTAAAACAAAGGCTGTCCAACTTTCTACAATATCCTCCTCAGGGCTTATAGCTGCATAATCAGTTAAAAATTCTGATGAATTATTTTGATATAAATCATATAATTTCTCAACACAATTCGCTTCAGTATAACAGTAATCTCTTTGAATAACATCCCAGTTATCTAATAAAGTACCTTTCCAAAATAAGTTAACAAACCTATTAATATAGCTACTTTTATAAGCTTCTCCTTCTAAAGTTAAGTACAACTCTCCTTCTTCTTGCTTCTCTTTTGCTGTTGGTCTTATTTGTGTTTTGTTTAACGTTAATAAATGCCCAAACTCATGAGTCATTGTATAAATAGACTCATATAATCTTTTTTTATTTCTAGATTTTAAGTTAACATCTTTAACATCTATTTCTAATTGCCATTTATCATTTCTAGAGTTTAAAGATACTAATGCACCTGTTTTCTCATCAATACCATCGGTCATTAAAACAATTCGCCTAACAAACCTTGTTGTTAACTCCTTTGGAAAAATTCTGTAGAACTCTTTCCAGTAATCGTTTGCTAAATCATTTTTATTAGACCTGTTTTTTATTAATCCTCCATTACGAATTTGCCATACTCCTACTCTTTCATCATTTTGTGATTGACAAAGTGATGCGAAAAATAAAAAAAGTATGATAATTTTAAACTTCATATTTTATTAAAAAACTTCAAGTGCTTTATTGTAAGCACTTTCAAAACTCATTGGTTTTATATTTGTTGCTACTTTATTTGCCGTAAAATAAGATAATAATTTTTCAGTTGGCATATTACCCGTTAAATCATCTTTTGCCATTGGGCAACCTCCATACCCCATAATGGCTCCATCAAAACGATGGCATCCTGCTTTAAAAGCTGCGTCTACCTTTTCATGCCATTTTGTTGGTGTAGTATGTAAATGAGCACCAAACTCTATTTGCGGGTAACTAGGTATTAGGTTTGAAAATAAATAATCAATATCCTTAGGTGTTGAGCTACCAACGGTGTCTGATAATGATAAGATTTTAACGCCTAAATTAGACAATTTCTCAGTCCACTCACCTACAATCTCAACACTCCATGGGTCTCCATACGGATTTCCAAAACCCATTGATAAATACGCTACTACTTCTTTATTAGTTCTGTTTGCTATCGCTAATACTTCTTTTAACGTATCTATTGATTGTTCAATTGTTTTGTGCGTATTACGCATTTGAAAGTTTTCTGATATAGAAAAAGGATACCCTAAATAATCTATCTCTTCAAACTGAGAAGCATCGTTCGCTCCTCTTACATTTGCTACAATTGATAATAACTTACTTCTTGTTGTTGATAAATCTAATTTTGATAAAACCTCGGCAGTATCTCTCATTTGAGGAATTGCTTTGGGTGATACAAAACTTCCAAAATCTATAGTATCAAACCCTACTTTTAATAGTGAATTGATATACTTTGCCTTTGCTTCTGTGGGAATAAAATGACTTTTGATTCCTTGCATTGCATCTCGCGGGCATTCTATAATTTTTACACTGTCAATCATTATGCCAAATATACATATTTTGATTCGTTTTATTAAATCTCTTCAATCTTTAACATATTAAAATAAACAAAATATAATTTACTTAATTACAGATTATTACCTTTATGAAGGTAACTTATTTAGAATAAATTTTTACTTTTATCAAAATAACTGTCACAATTCAAAAACCAAATTGTCTCTAGTATAGAATGATTTCTTTGGAGTCTAAAAAAACACATATCAACCAACTAATCGAACGCTGTAAAAAAAATGATGGCGCTGCGCAAATGCAAGTGTACAATGCCTATTATAAAGCAATGTATAACAGTGCATATCGTATTTTAAAAGACGAATTTGAAGCTGAAGACTTAATTCAAGAAGCTTTTTTAACCGCTTTTACTAAATTAAATACTTTTAAAGGTGAAGTTGCTTTTGGTGCTTGGTTGAAAAGAATTGTAGTAAATAAAAGCCTTACGCAATTAAAGAAAAATAATAGGTACGAAGAAGTTAAGATGGATGTTATTCCTAATTACGAAATTGAAGAAACACCTATTAATTACAATTCTTTAAACGTAAAACAAGTAATGGAAAGTTTACAAAATTTAAAAGAAAATTACCGAATTGTATTAACTTTAAATTTAATAGAAGGTTATGATTATGAAGAAATTTCGGAAATATTAAACTATACAAACGAAAATGTACGTACAACAATATCAAGAGCAAAAAAGAAATTAAAGCAGGTATTACTCGTCAACACTAATAAAAAACAAATATATGGAGGATAAACTGCATCAGTTTTTTGATGAGAATGATTTCGATATATTCGAACCCCATTCTGGTCATTCAGATCGTTTTCAAAGAAAACTTAATTCGAAAAAACAACAGCAAAAACCAACTATTTTCTGGATAAGCATTGCGGCATCTATCGTACTTGTCTTAGGGTTTTACCTTGGTAATAATCAACAAAACAACAGTTATGATCTTGCTGATGTTTCTCCTAAAATGGCTGAAGCGCAAAGTTTTTTTGTTTCAACAATAAATCAAGAATTAAAAGAATTAGAGCAGTATAGAAATATTGAAACTGAAACAATTATTGAAGATTCTTTAAATGAAATTGAAGAACTAGAAGATCATTATAAATCACTTATTAGTGAATTAACTAAGAATGAAAATAAGCGTCAGGTTATTCAAAAAATGATTGGTAATTACCAACAAAGGTTAAATGTATTAGAAAGGCTCTTATTACAATTAGAGCACCAAAAAAATCCCGCAAAACTAGAACTCATAGATGATGAAATTATATAAACTTATATTCCTTTTTATACTGTTACCAACTGTAATGTTGGCCAATGATAAAAAAAAACACGAAAAAAGTAAAACGATTAGCAAAGATTTTATCGTTACTAAAAATGCAACCTTATATATTAACAATAAGTATGGTAACGTAAACGTAACTACATGGAGTGAAAATCGTATTGAAATTGAGGTTAAAATAACAGTAAAAGGAAATGATTTAAATAACGTTGATAAAAAACTTAACTCAATAAACGTTTTTTTTGAAGCTACTAAAAACTTAGTAGAAGCACGTACTAAAATCGAAAGCACTAAATCTAATTGGTTGTGGGGGGGTAATGATAATATTAATTATAAAATTAATTATTTTGTAAAAATGCCTATAACTAATAATGCTGATTTAAATAATAAATATGGCACTATTGAATTAGATAAACTGATAGGAAAAGCTAACATAAATTGTGATTATGGAAACATAAATGTTGATCAATTATTAAATGATTCAAATTCTATTAACCTTGATTATTGTGGAGGTTCTGAAATTAATTTTATGAAATCTGGTAGCATTAATATTGATTACTCAAAACTAATTGTTGAAAAATCAGAATCTTTAAATGTTAATGCTGATTATTCAACAGTAAAAATAGGAGATATTGATAACCTAAACTTTAATAGTGATTATGGAAGTATTTCGGTAAATGATGTTAAAAATATTCAGGGTAGTTCTGATTATGCTGGTGTAAAAATCAAAACATTAAGAAAAAAACTTAAAATTAATACAGAGTTTGGGGGTATTAAAGTTGAGAATATAATGAAAGACTTTGAAGAAATTATAATCGACGCTAGTTACGCAGGCATTAAATTAGGCACAAACAACAATATTAATTTTAAATTCACCATCGATTTAGGGTATGCTGGGTTTAATTATCCTGAAAACAAAGTAGAACTATATAAAAGTATTAAAAAAAATACTTCAAAATACTATGAAGGTGTTTATGGCAAAGGTAACGCTAACGCTACCATTGTTATAAAATCTAAATATGGAAGTGTTTCTTTTAAAGATTAAATAATTAAAAACATTATTTATACTCTGAAAAAAACTCTTCTTAGATATATTTATCTACAAGAATAAAATAAACAACACTAACTTTAAAACAAACAACATGAAAAAACAACTTATAACAAGTCTGATAATTTTCCTTTCTCTTACCATAAACGCACAAAGTTGGTGGAACTCTAAAAAAATTAGAGGTAATGGAAATGTTATCACAAAAACCAGGTCAATTAATCAATTTGATAAAGTTTTCGTTGGTGGTTCTTTTGAGGTTAATCTAGTAGCCGGAACAGAAGGTAAAATTACTATTGAAGGAGAAGAAAACTTACTTCCTTATATTGAAACAATCGTAAATAACGGCAAGCTGAAAGTTCAATTTAAAGAAAATATAAATATCAGAACAACCAAGCGTTTAATTATTACTATTCCTTTTAAAGATATTAATGTTATTTCTTTAGGTGGTTCTGGTAATATAAATGTTAAAAAACGTATTAAATCTGATGAAGTAGCTTTTAACATAGGTGGTTCAGGGAATATCATTGCAAATGTTGATGCAAATACAATAAAGACATCAATTGGTGGTTCAGGAAATATTAAATTAAAAGGGAATACCGATAATTTTAAATGCTCTATTGCTGGGTCTGGCAGCGTAAAAGCTTACGAATTAGACACAAACAGCTTAAAAGCAAGTATTGCCGGCTCTGGAAGTGTGCAAACAACTGTGTCTACTAAAATAAAAGCCAGTATTGTTGGTTCTGGTAGCGTTTATTATAAAGGTAGACCTAAAAAAATTGACACAAGCTCTATAGGTTCTGGTGATGTGATTGATAAAAATTAATTTTACAACACGGTATATTATTGGTTTTTCAACATATTTATTTTGACATAAGAGAATATTTTTTTTGATTAATCATTGCAATACAGATTAAATAACGTGCCACATAATACATCACCGTATATAGAATTACATAATATAATCGATAATCTAAATATTTATTAAACACTATTATAAAATCTGCAATAGTAATTAAAAAAATACCTAGCATAAAATATAAATTATCTCTTGTCATTTTATTTAAATACTTATAAAAAGATAAGCCTATAACCGTTAAATTTAAAAAACAAACTATGAAAACAGATATCAGTACATTTTCAATAAAAAGTGAGAGCAGGTAAGACAATAAAACAAACAATAATACACAGGGTATTAAGTAAAACAAAGCAGGCTTTAACTTTACATTTAATATTGTTTTTTTTAATATAATTAAATATGTGAATCTTGTAAACACTACAAATAATACTCCCCCTCTTAAAAATTCTTGCTCAAATATTATTAATGTATCTGCAATAATACAATACATTAATAATAACAAATACCAATAATTAATTTTAGAGGTATATGTCAAATACATAAAAGCAATTAGTACCACTGTAAATATTTTAAAAATCATTTCAATAATTGATTCATTATTATCTATAAATAATAATGATAATACACAGACTAAAAAATAAATACCGTTATATATTTTAAATGAAGAGGAGTTCATAAAATGTATTTTTAAGCCTCTTAAAGATAAAAAAATAATTTGAATTCTGTGTTATAAAATTATATGCTGCTTAAAAATAAAAAAATCTGCTGTAAGCTTACAGCAGATTTTTTTATAGTCAATAAATTAAATATGGTATTATTTTAAACTAGCCAAACTTGCTTTAATCGTTTTTATTTTCGCTAATGAATCCGATTCTTTTTTACGTTCTACAACAATTACCTGCTCTGGCGCATTACTCACAAAACGCTCATTAGATAATTTTTTCTGAACTCCAAATAAAAATCCTTCAGCTCTTTTTAACTCAGCTTTTAACTTAATTATTTCAGCCTCTACATCAATATTCTCTAAAGATATCGGCACAAAATATTCATTCGATTTTACCCTAAATGAAGCAGCTCCTTCAACTTTATCAGTTACATAATTAATTATAGAAGCGTTTGTTAACTTCTGTATTATTGCATCAAAATCAGTAGTATATTTTTCATTATTTACAACCGATAATTCTACAGCTTCTTTAAACGAAATATTTTTATCTTTTCTTATCGTTCTAATTCCCGAAATAATTTCTGTTGCAAAATCAAAATTCTGAACTAAATCTTCATTTACAGTTTCTAACTTCGGATATAAAGCAATTACTAAAGCCTCTTCTGGAGTTCTTTCTGTAATATGTTGCCAAATTTCTTCTGTTAAAAATGGCATAAACGGATGTAATATTTTCAGGTTATTTTCTAATATCTGTATTACTTCATTATAAGTTTTAGCATCAATTGGTTGTTGATAACCTGGTTTTACGATTTCTAATAACCATGAAGAAAAATCATCTGTAATTAGTTTATAAATAGCCATTAATGCATCCGACAAACGGTACTTAGAAAAATGATCTTCTATTTCTACTAATGCTTTTTGAAACTTAGCTTCGTACCATTCTAAACCTATTTTGGCAGTTTCTGGTTGCGCTAAACTAGCATCTATTTCCCAACCTTTTATCAAACGGAAAGTATTCCAAATTTTATTAGAAAACCCTTTTCCTTGCTGACATAAGTCTTCATCAAACATTAAATCGTTACCAGCAGCAGAACTTAATAATAAACCTACTCTTACTCCGTCGGCTCCGTACTCTTCAATCAACTTTAAAGCATCAGGTGAATTTCCTAATGATTTAGACATTTTTCGACGTTGTTTATCACGTACTAAACCTGTTAGATAAACATTCTCAAACGGACGCTCATCTTTATATTCATAACCTGCAACAATCATACGTGCAACCCAGAAAAATAAAATATCTGGCCCCGTAACTAAATCGTTTGTTGGATAGTAATATTTAATTTCTTCATTTTCTGGATTATTAATTCCGTCAAAAACACTCATTGGCCATAACCAAGAAGAAAACCAAGTGTCTAAAGCATCTTCATCTTGTCTTAAATCAGACGCTGACAGCGAAGTATTCTTAGTTCTGTCTTGTGCTAATTTTACTGCTTCTTCAATAGTTGTTGCAACTACAAAATCTTCTTTTCCGTCTCCATAGAAATAAGCAGGAATTTGTTGTCCCCACCATAATTGACGTGAAATATTCCAATCACGAACATTTTCCATCCAATGACGATAGGTATTTTCGAATTTCTTCGGATATAAAGTAACCTCACTATCTTCTCCTAAAACAGCTTCAATAGCAGGTTTTGCTAAATCTTCCATCTTTAAAAACCATTGATCTGATAATCTTGGTTCAATAACAGCTTTCGTTCTTTCTGATGTTCCTACTTTATTGGTATGAACTTCAGTTTTCACTAAAATCCCTTTTTCTTCTAACTCTTTTACAACAGCTGTACGCGCTACAAAACGATCTTGTCCTTTATAATGTAATCCGAAAGAATTTAAAGAAGCATCATCATTAAAAATATCAATTACCTCTAATTTATGCTTATCTCCAAGAACTTTATCATTTTCGTCATGTGCAGGTGTCACTTTTAAACAACCTGTACCGAACTCAACATCTACATACTCATCTTCAATAATCGGAATTACTCTTCCGCAAAGCGGAACAATTGCTTTTTTACCTTTTAAATGTGTAAAACGCTCATCGTTTGGATTGATACAAATAGCTGTATCTCCAAAAATAGTTTCAGGACGTGTAGTTGCAATCGTTAATTTATCTTCTGAACCTTCAATTTTATATTCTAAATAATAAAGGTTTCCTTGCTGTTCTATATGAATTACTTCTTCATCAGAAAGTGTTGTTTTAGCTTCAGGGTCCCAATTTACCATTCTATACCCGCGGTAAATCAATCCTTTATTGTATAAATCAACAAAAACTTTAATTACAGATTCAGACAATGCCGGATCCATTGTAAAAGCAGTTCGTTCCCAGTCACATGATGCTCCTAGTTTTTTTAATTGATCTAGAATAATACCTCCATACTCGTTTTTCCATTCCCAAGCATGCGCTAAAAACTCTTCGCGTGTTAAATCGTTTTTATCAATCCCTTGCTCTTTTAACTTGGCTACAACCTTTGCTTCGGTAGCAATAGATGCGTGGTCTGTACCTGGAACCCAACAAGCATTTTTACCTTGTAATCGTGCACGACGGATTAATACATCCTGAATTGTGTTGTTCAACATATGCCCCATATGCAACACTCCGGTAACGTTTGGTGGCGGAATTACAATTGTATATGGCTCTCTATCATCTACTTCAGAATGAAAGTAATTATGCTTCATCCAGTAGTCATACCACTTCCCTTCTACTTCTTTAGAATTATATTTTGATGGAATATTCATCTGTTTTTTATATCTTTATAACCAAATTAGTAAGCTTTGTGCTTTTTGGCATTATTTTTGAAATTCAATTAAGCAAAAATACAACTATCTCTGAGGTACAGAAAATAAGATGTCAATTTTTTTAGAACTAATAAAATAACCCTAAATTTGTGGTGGTTTAAGCCCTTAAATTAAATTTATCAATTATGAAAACAATTTTATCAATTATCGCTGTTTGTTTTATAACATTAACAGTAAGCGCTCAAGAATTTAAATTTGAAACTGAAACTATAGACTACGGTAAAGTAGGTCTTGGTTCGGAAGGAACACGTGTATTTGAATTTACCAACATAGGTGATGCCCCTTTAATTATTAAAGATATAAAGTCTACTTGTGGATGTACAGTTCCTAAAAAACCTGAAGCTCCAATTATGCCAGGACAAAAAGGACAAATTGAGGTTTCTTATGACACTAAAAGAGCTGGAGGTTTTTCTAAAGCTATTACTGTAATCTCTAATGCTAAGAAATCTAGAACAATGCTTAAAATTAAAGGTTTTATTTCTAAAGATGTAGCTCCTGCAAAAGCAAAAACTATGATGAGTGATAGTGAATAATCTATCCTTTTAAATATAAAAAAAGCGTCAATTTTTAAATTGACGCTTTTTTTATATCCTTTTTTCTAACCTGAACTCGAAATTTAAATTAACACCCAATCTTTCTACTTTTATCTTTATTTTCCGATTAGGTTTTGTTTGAAAAATATTCAGAATTTCACTTAGTTCAAACTCATACGCTTTTTTACCGTTTATAGATTTTATAATATCACCTCTTAAAAGGCCTACTATTTCTGCTGGTGAACCTTTAACAACCCTATCAACCTTATACTTAGGCT
Source organism: Tenacibaculum sp. SM2510 (assembly GCF_057002845.1). Classification (NCBI taxonomy): domain Bacteria; kingdom Pseudomonadati; phylum Bacteroidota; class Flavobacteriia; order Flavobacteriales; family Flavobacteriaceae; genus Tenacibaculum; species Tenacibaculum sp. SM2510. Next base: position 196,464 of record NZ_CP192703.1, on the reverse strand, counting down.
TAAACCTATAATAATAAGTATTTACAAATGAGATAACATTATTTTTATTTGATTGATTATTCCCATAAGAATCTTTCATTTTCACGCGTCCTTTTTCCTTTACCAGTTCCTGACCATCATAAACTAAATGTAAACCGCTCATATTATAATAAAAACCACCTTTTAATGAAGCATTCTTTTTTAGCATGATTGTCTTATTCGGGTAATCAATCCATATTTTAAATCGTTTTAAAATATTACCTCCTATACTTCCATTTCGTTCCTTAAATAGTCGGGCATTAAAAGTTGATGTAGAGTCTAAGAAAGATACTGTTGGTTTTTCTATTAAAAACTTACCAAAAGAAATATGTGGTATTTTGGTTCTATTCCCATAAATAGTTCCGCTTATACCTTCTCCTAAAATATCTTTAAAATGCTTTATGGGAGTTTTAATAGCTTCTTTAGTGTCTTCAAATAACCATATTGCATCACTCCCTCCAGTATCTATTAATAACTTTACAGCTGTTTCTATATTATTAACAGTATCTATTCTTACTTTAACATCTATATATGGTTTGTTTCTATAAAACTGTAACGGAAAAGCTTCACATTTTTTACATTTTGGTTTTTTGTAAGTTTTCGGGTTAAAAAAAACAATTCTTTTACTATTATAATTAATTTTAACAATAACATCTTTTAATAAGTCATAGCCTATAATACCATGTATAGTCGTCCCCATTTTTGCAGACAAATTAAAAGCATCTTTTAAAATAATATATAATTGCTGATTTGAGCTTAATATATTTTTAACTTTAAAATTATTCCCTTTAGATAACAAAGCCTCTACAGGATCTCCATTTCCAAGACCTCTTATCGAAACTTTTTCAACATTCTTTAAACCAACACTATCTTTTTCTGTCAGGTTAAATAAAATAGTTTTATTAACTCCTGTATCTAAAATAAAAGATAATTTATGGCCGTTAATTTCTAAAGGGATAATAATTAAGTTGTTTATTAATTTAAATGATAATTCTTGTTTGATTTTGTTTTTTCCAAAAAACTGAAACTTATCTTGTGAATAAAGAGAGGTGCAAAAAAAAGAAGCTATAATATAAAGTATATATTTTTTCAAATAGAAACGTATTGATTATTATTTTTTAAATATACAATCTTCAGTTTACAGTTTTACTTTTTTAAGATTTTTTTAACCTCTAACTTTCATAGGCTACAAGTTTATTAAATGAAAAATAATTCGCAAATTTGCCTTTCAAACAACTAATTCTATTTACAATGCCACATATTTCTAAAAAAGGAAGCATTATGCCTCAATCACCAATTCGTAAATTGGTGCCTTTTGCTGAAGCTGCTAAAAAAAACGGAACTAAGGTTTTTCATTTAAACATAGGTCAACCCGATATAAATACACCTCAAGTTGCACTTGATGCTGTTAAAAACAATACTATTAAAGTATTATCGTACGCACGCTCTGAAGGTTCTGAAGAATACAGAACTAAATTAGCTAATTACTATGCTAAAAACGATATACACGTTAAAGCTAATAATATAGTAGCTACCACTGGTGGTTCTGAAGCTTTATTATTTACTATTGGTAGTATTACAGACCCAGGTGATGAAATTATTATTCCTGAACCTTTCTATGCCAATTACAACGGATTCTCTACAGCTTCTGGAGTAACAGTTGTTCCTGTAATTTCTAAAATAGAAAACAACTTTGCTTTACCTGCTATTGATGATTTCGAGAAATTGATTACTTCAAAAACAAAAGCCATTTTAATTTGTAATCCAGGAAACCCTACAGGATACTTATATAGCAAAGAGGAAATCGAAAAATTAAAACAAATTGTTTTAAAACACGATTTGTTTTTAATTGCTGATGAAGTATATCGTGAGTTTACGTATGATGGTGTAAAACATAACTCGATAATGTCTTTAGATGGCTTAGAGCAAAATGCTATTATGATCGATTCTGTTTCTAAACGTTACAGCATGTGTGGAGCAAGAATTGGTTGCATCGTTTCTAAAAACGAAGAGTTTATTAACACCGCTATTAAATTTGCTCAGGCACGTTTAAGTCCACCAACTTATGCTTTATTAGCTAGTGAAGCGGCTTTAGAAACTCCACAAATTTATTTTGATGAAGTTATTGAAGAATATCAAGATCGTAGAAATACTTTAATTTATGAACTTCAAAAAATCGACGGAGTAAAAGTTGCCAATCCTAAAGGTGCGTTTTACTGTGTTGCTGAATTACCTGTAGCTGATACTGATAAGTTTTCACAATGGTTATTAGAAGATTTTAATCATAATAACGAAACCATTATGGTAGCGCCTGCAAGCGGATTTTATTCTACCAAAGGAGAAGGTAAAAACCAAGTTCGTATCGCTTATGTATTAAATAAAACAGATTTAAAACGGTCAGTAGAAATTTTAAAAATTGCTTTAGAGCAATACAATAAATAGTTTATTGAATATTCAAGAAAACATATCTTTAAAAGAATACAATACGTTTGGTATTAATGCAAATGCCAAACGTTTTGTTTCTATCGATTCTCTTTACAATTTACAACAGCTTTTAAATACTGAAAAAGATGTTTTTTTAATTTCTGGCGGAAGTAATATGTTGCTTACTAAAGATATTGATAAACTCGTTGTACATATTAATATGAAAGGAATTTCTATTGATAGAGAAAACAACAATGATGTTTACCTAACAGTAAATGCTGGTGAAAATTGGCATGATTTTGTATTGTGGTGTGTTTCTCAAAATTATGGAGGCCTTGAAAACTTATCCCTAATTCCTGGTAATGTAGGTACTTGCCCTATTCAAAATATTGGCGCATACGGCGTAGAAGTAAAAGATACAATTACGCGTGTAGAAGCTGTTGAAATACAAACAGGAAAATTAATTGAGTTTTCGAATATTGAATGTGAATTTGGGTATCGAAATTCTATTTTTAAAAACAGCCAAAAAGGAAAATACATTATTACTGCAGTGAGTTTTAAACTTACAAAAAACGAGCATAATCTTAATTTTTCTTACGGTGCTATTGAAGCTGAATTAGCTTTAAACAATATTAAAACCCCTACAATAAAAAATATTTCTGACGCAATAATAAAAATTCGTCAAAGTAAATTACCTGACCCTAAAAAAATTGGAAACAGCGGAAGTTTTTTTAAAAACCCTGTAATTTCTAAAGCTGATTTTGAAAAACTTCAAAAAGAATTTTCTACAATACCTAGTTACATTATTTCTGAATCTGAAATAAAAGTCCCTGCTGGTTGGTTAATTGAACAATGCGGATTTAAAGGCAAACGTTTTGGTGATTACGGCGTACATGAAAAACAAGCCCTAGTACTTGTTAATTATGGAAAAGCAACTGGTAAAGAGATTTATGAATTAGCTCAAAAAATACAACAAACTGTTTTAAATACTTTTAATATAATTTTAGAAATTGAAGTAAACGTAATTTAACTTTCTTTTTTTAATATTTCAATGTGTCTTATTAACCTCTTTGTTTCTAAAGCTAAAGTTCCGTTATAAACACCTCGTATTCTTCCTTTTTTATCAACCAATATAAAATTTTCGGTATGAATAAAAGCATCTTCATTTTGTGTTTTCTCGAAATCTTCATCTGCAAAATACCCTTTTCTTGCTAAGTTATAAATATGTTTTTTACCTCCTGTTACTAAATTCCATTTACCAGAGACAATCTCATTATCTAAAGCATATTTTTTTAAAACAGAAACAGAATCTTTAATTGGCATAACAGTGTGTGACAACAACAAAATGGCTGAATCATTTTTATATTTTTCTTGAAGTTTACTCATGTTTTTTTCAAGAACTGGACAAATACCAGGGCATGTTGCAAAGAAAAAATCTGCTACATAAATTTTACCCTCGTAGTTTTTGTTTGTTATTATTTTTCCTTCTTGATTTATTAAACTAAAATCAGGAACTGTATGTATGTTATTATATTCTGAAGAACTTTCAGTTATCCATTCTGGTGTAAATTCTGCCGAGTTAAAAAAAGGCAATGTTGTTTCTTTATGTACTTTATTTTCTGTTTTACAAGAAGTAAAAATTAGCGTAAAGATTACTAAGATAAAGATTGCTTCGTTTCCCTCGAAATGACTTGTTTTTTTATTTAAATTCTTCATTTTTTGTATGTATTGTATAACATTTCTTTAATCCTATCAATCCAAATCGTTCACTTTCTTTGGTTACAAAATTTGCTTTTATTTTTCCGTTTGGTTGCCACATTTTCTGGCTTCCTTCCTCCTTACCTACCTTAAAATGAAATTCTTTTAATAAGTTTCCGTTTTTATACCATTCGTTAACTTTACCGTTATATAATCCTTTCGTATTAAAATGATATTCAAACATAGGTTTTCCGTTATCAAACCAACCTTTATGAATTCCTGTCTTTAATCCATTTGTATAAAAACGTTTGAACCATTTATTTCCGTTCACATACCATCCTTTAAAAACACCTTGTTTTTTTCCTTCATAATATGTAGCTGTCGATTTTAATTTTCCTTTTGAATAATATTCATCAACGGTTCCTGAATAAGGTTTTTCATCAAAAAGTAAAACTCCATTTTTAAGTTTAAAAGCAGTGTTATTTATATTTTTTTTTATAAACGGAATTGTTACCTCATTTATTAATGGAGTTTCATCTTGCTTTTCATTTTTAAGATTACAAGAAACTAAAACGAATATGGTAATTGTATAAAATATAGAATTTCTCAAGAAATTATCTTGTTACATTTCCTGCTGTCCCATAAAAACCGCTTCCATTTAAATAAGGGTCTTCGTTTGTAATGTGGTAATGATATATTCCATTAGGAAAATCTACCGTTGCAGAAGTATGACCATGGTAATCGTCTAAATCATCATTTGTAATTGTTTTACCATCTTCTAAAGAACCATATACAGGAAATCCGTCTGAAAGTAAACCTAAAAAAGCATCTTCACCAAAAGTATCCGTTAAGAAAGTAGGTTTAATATGGTAATGATATTGTGTACCTGCGGGATGCCCTAAATACTGATCAAAAGAATTTATCTCTCCTGTTAAAGGAGCTCCTCCTGCTGCATATTGATTAAAAAACACTACTCCATTTCTTGATATACCAATTGGTCCCATTGGTGTTGCTGCTTTATTTGTAGCTTCTTTAGGGTTTAAAGGCATTGTAAACGTAATGTTTTGTTCTCCAATTGATCCTGTATTTTTATTCCAACTACCATTTGTTCCGTTATAAACTTCATACAATGCATTTCCGGTATCCCAATACGGACTTTTATGGTTTGGCAAATCAGTTGTTGTAAATGTTACTGTAGTACCCGAAACTGAATACGAAACAGCAGCTATACCATCAAATTTTGATAAAATTGATGTAATATCATAATTAGTTACTCCTGAAGTGCTATCACCTAAATCTTCTACTGTATCGTTAGAACCACAAGCATAAAGTACACTTGATATCGTTATTAACAATACGATTATTTTAATTGATTGAATTTTTCTCATATATATCGTTTTAAAAATTACTATTTATTTTACTCTCTCAAGTTATTCACTTTTGTTATTAACTCTTCTTTTATAGTAGCATCACTACTACTTAATGGCAATTGATTTTGATTTAATAAGTTTGGATTTTCTAAAGAGTTTAAACTTAAATTATACAAGGCTTCTGTACCGTCTGAAAATTTAATATACTTATGGGTTGCATTTCTAATTGTGTAATTTACAGTTCCGTTGTCTTCACCTATTTCTGTATAAGTATATTCTCTAAAATTAGAATTAGCTTCCGTAAATAATTCTTTAAAACTTTTACTATCGTTTACTTCAGTTGTACCAGTACCTGCTATATCAGAAATTGTAGCAAATAAATCAGTTGTATTTAACAAAGCATCTTCTGATTGATTAAATCTATTTATATTTTTACCAGATACAATCATTGGTACATTTACACCTCCTTGATATACACTTCCTTTTGCTCGCTGACTACTATATTCTTGAACTACTTGATTAGGTGTGCCGTTATCTCCAATAAAAATAATAACAGTATTATCTTTCTCTTCTTGAGTCATTGAATTCAATAATCTTCCTACTTCAGTGTCCATTGCTTCTAACATAGCCATATAATACGGTTGTGGATTTGCATCAATACTTGCCTGATCTGATGGTAATGATTGTGTGTGCAAATTTGCAGGAGGTAAATGAAAAGGACTATGCGGTGCATTATAAGCCAACCATAAGAACCAAGGTTTTTCCTGTTCATCTATCCAATCTATAGCTAAATCAGTAAATTTAGTAGTTGTATACTCACTAGAATTTGTTGTTTGTCCGTTTGCTGTAAAATTCCAATTTGTGTACGATTGTACTCCTCCACTTAATAAACCAGCATAATACCCTACTCCCATTTGTTCTAAAACCATATTTACCTGTTAAAATACTTGATCTTGTTGGTGTACATGTTGGGTACGACCATAAATTATTAAATTTAATTCCATTATTAATCATACTTTGAAGGTTTGGCATTATAGGTTTTATACTACCTACATTATAACCAGGGGTTGCATCAAGTCCCATATCATCAGCTATAATTAATAAAATATTTGGCTTATTATTTATTGAGTCAACAAGCTCATCTACTTCATTAACAACATCTTTATCGCATGAAATAAATAAAACTATAATAATTAAAATAAAACTCGAGATAGTTAACTTCATAAATTTGGTTTGTTATTAAGACTATGGAAAGTTTAAATGGTTTAAAATTGATTTTTTTTTTATAAATCAACTACCTTAAAGAAAATTATATTATGAAATTAGAAAAAATCAATCTACATAATTCTATGACAAATTAATTTCTTAAAAAAGTAAGTTCGTATCTTTGCATTATTAAATTAGAGAAAAATGAAACTATTTTTGGTTACTATCGGTTTATTAGCTCTTGCTTTTGCAGGAATCGCTATAAAAATTTGGGCAAAAAAAGATGGTGAGTTTGCTGGTACTTGTGCTAGTCAAAACCCTATGTTAAATGAAAACGGTGAAGCATGTGGATTTTGCGGAAAAACACCAGATCAGTTTGATACTTGTGCTGAGCCTGATCACATAGATTAAATAAATTATTCTACTATTGTCCTTACAGCTTTTTCAGCTAGAACATAACAATTGTTTACTGATGCGCCTAAATCATTATATTTATAAAATACAATTTCTATATATAAATTGGGAATAAATAAAGAAAAAACACTTAAAAACATTCAGTTAGCTAAAGAAGGTAATCAAGTTTCTTTTAATTTTTTGTTAGATACTTACTGGAGTTATGTGTATCAATTTCAATTGTCAAAAATTAAAAATGACAATGATGCTGAAGATATAACTATTCGTACTTTTTCTAAAGCTTTTGATAAAATTAACACATTTAAAGAAGAGTATGAATTTAAAACTTGGCTAATAACCATTTCTAAAAATGTATATATTGATTTTTTAAGAAAGAAAAAATCATCTCTTTTAATAGAAACAACTAAAGAGCAAGAAGCAGCTGCTTTTCGAATTATAGACAATGCTCCTTCTCCTGAAGATAAAATTATTACCGAACAGAATTTAGCGAAGCTTTTAAGAGATATTAAAAAGTTAAAGCCAAAATATCAAGAAGTTATAAATTTGCGTTTTTTTCAAGAACTTAGTTATAAAGAAATCTCTGATAAAATAGGCGAACCTATAAATAATGTCAAGGTTAAATTACTGAGAGCTAAAAAATTATTAGCTGAAATAATAAAGAAATCTTAACTTACCATGATTTTAGTTTTCAAATTATATAAAAGATATAATCTCTACTAAAAGATTTTTACCCCAAATATCCCCATCATCTTTACATGAAAAAATCTATTTTAAACACACTTGGACCAGGGTTTTTATTTGCTGGTGCAGCTATAGGTGTGTCTCACTTAGTGCAATCAACAAGAGCTGGTGCCGATTTTGGTTTTGGATTACTTTGGGCATTGTTAATTGTAAACATTTTTAAATACCCCTTCTTTCAATATGGCCCGCGTTATGCCGCAGCTACAGGAGAAACTCTTTTAGATGGTTATAAAAAATTAGGTAAAAGTGTTTTAATTAGTTATTACATTTTAAATTTTGCTACCATGTTTACCATTCAGGCAGCAGTAACAATTGTAACTGCGAGTTTGGCGTCTACTATTTTTGGTTTTACCAACGATCTTGTAGTATGGTCTGTAATAATAATGATTATTAGTATTGTTATTTTAGGTATCGGTAAATATAAATTACTTGATAATTTAATAAAGTATATTATAGTTATACTAATCATAAGCACCATTATTGCAGTAAACGTAGCTTTATTTAGTACCGAAAAAGGATTTAACTTTCAACAAATAGTACCAAGCGGAACAGCACAAATCACCTTCTTAATTGCTTTTTTAGGATGGATGCCTGCTCCATTAGATATTTCTATTTGGCATTCTTTATGGACTGTAGAAAAAAGTAAAACAACATTTGAGCAAATTAAACCAAAACATGCTATTTTCGATTTTAATGTAGGTTACATTGCAACATTCTTTTTAGGAGTTTGTTTTGTGATGCTTGGCGCATTTGTTATGTATCAATCAGGAGAATCTTTCTCTAGTAAAGGAACTATTTTTGCTTCACAACTAATAAACTTATACACTAAAAATTTAGGTGAATATTCTTATTTATTTATAGGTGTTGCTGCCTTTACAACCATGTTTAGTACCACTTTAACAACTCTAGATGCCTCACCAAGAGCCATGACAAAAACATCAAACCTGTTGTTTGATAAAAAAAACAAACTCAACTACTGGTTTTGGCTACTTTTCTTAGCTGTTGGTACTTTTATCATACTAAAATACTTTTTAGCAGATATGGGATTTTTAGTTAAAATAGCCACTGTTTTATCTTTTTTAACAGCACCTTTTTATGCTATTTTAAATTACATGCTTATTACCAGTAAACACACTCCTAATAAAAATCAACCAAAATTATCTTTACGTATCTTAAGTATTGTTGGAATCATTTTTTTAGTAGGATTTAGTATTTGGTTTTTAGTCAATTTATAACGCTTTTTCTTCGTAAATTTGCTTTTCAATTTTTATTACAATGGCAAACGAATCTGTAACATTACCAGAAAGAGTAAAAAAACCAAAATGGTTACGTGTAAAATTACCTGTAGGTAAGAAATATACGGAATTAAGAAGTTTAGTAGACAAGTATAAATTGAATACAATTTGTGCTAGTGGAAGTTGTCCAAACATGGGAGAATGTTGGGGAGAAGGAACTGCTACTTTTATGATTTTAGGTAATATCTGTACGCGTTCTTGTGGTTTTTGTGGTGTAAAAACCGGTAGACCAGAAACTGTTGAATGGGACGAACCTGAAAAAGTAGCACGCTCAATTAAATTAATGAGTATTAAGCATGCTGTTTTAACATCGGTAGATAGAGACGATTTAAAAGATGGTGGCTCTATTATTTGGGCAGAAACCGTAAATGCTATTCGTAGAGCAAATCCGAATACAACTTTAGAAACATTAATTCCTGATTTTCAAGGAAACGAAAAGCAAATCGATCGAATTATAGAAGTTGCTCCTGAAGTAGTTTCTCATAATGTAGAAACTGTTCGTAGATTAACACGTGAAGTTCGTATACAAGCAAAATACGATAGAAGTTTAGGTGTTTTAAAATATTTAAAAGATAACGGAATGCGTACTAAATCTGGAATTATGCTAGGTTTAGGCGAGACTGAAGAGGAGGTTATTCAAACCATGAAAGATTTACGTGGTGTAGGTTTAGATGTTATTACTATTGGTCAATATTTACAACCAAGTAAAAAACATTTACCTCTTAAGGAATTTATTACACCAGAACAGTTTAAAAAATATGAAACTTTAGGTTTAGAAATGGGCTTTATGTATGTAGAGAGTGGTCCTTTAGTACGTTCTTCTTATAAAGCACACAAACATGCTAGCTAATTTTAATGATTCCTTAACATTTTAACTTTTTAAAGTTAAAAAAATGTCAAATATTTAAAATTTAAAGAATTTACTTAGTTTTATATTTACTTTTGTAGCGTACTTATTAAACAAGTATATGAAAAGAGCCTTGTAAACTGTTTTCATTGTGTAAATTATTTGAATTAATTGATTAATGAAATTCCATTCATACGAATGGAATTTTTGTTTTTATGAATTTTTTATTACAACTATTACTTCCTTTTAGGGAATTTTCTTTTTTATTCAACAACATCTAAGCTAACAACCACAACGCTACTTACTGATAAATCAATATTTAGTTAATTTTATCAACACATCAACACCTTAATATCTACTTTTTAAAGATATCTCAAATATAAAAGACCCAACTGTTAACAAATAATAAAAATAGCATTGTTTAGCTATAAAAATTACGAAAAACACTTTATGGCACAATACTTGTAAAAGAAGATTTGGAAACAGCTTTGTAAACTGTTTTCATTGTGTAAATTATTTGAATTAATTGAAAACAAAAATCCCACTCGTATGAGTGGGATTTTTAATTTTATATAACAACGTAATATTAAATAGCATTTATAATATCGTACTTAGTAATAATATGATGTTTATTGTTTCCTAAATCGACTAATACTGCTTGATTTTCTTTTGTTATTAACTTAGAAACCTCATCTACAGAAGCTGTTAATTTTACAATAGGATACATTGCTCCCATTATTTCTTTTATAGGTGTATCTGCAATTTCTTTATTTTCTATATAAGCATGTAATAAAACTGATTCATCTACAGAACCTACAATACCTTTTGAATCACTTACCGGAATTTGTGATATTTTAAAATCACGCATTCTCTCAATAGCATGAGAAACCAATTCTTCTGTTTGCACAGTTATTAAAGGCTTATCAATATGTGATTGTATTAAATCTTTTGCTGTAGTAACTTCTTTTTCTTCTAAGAAACCACGCTCACGCATCCAATCATCATTAAACATCTTTCCTACATATCTAGTTCCGTGATCGTGAAATATTACAACCACTACATCATCTTTCTTAAAATGATCTTTTAATTGCAACATTCCTTTTATTGCCGAACCTGCTGAGTTACCAACAAAGATTCCTTCTTCTTTTGCTATTTTACGAGTATAAACCGCTGCATCTTTATCTGTAACCTTTGTAAAACCATCGATTACTGAAAAATCTACATTTTTTGGTAATATATCTTCTCCGATTCCTTCAGTGATATACGGATAAATTTCATTCTCATCAAAAACACCTGTTTCATGGTATTTTTTAAATACAGAACCATAAGTATCGATACCCCAAACTTTAACATTCGGATTTTTTTCTTTTAAATATTTAGCTGTCCCAGAAATTGTTCCTCCTGTTCCTACTCCAACCACTAAATGAGTAATTTTACCTTCAGTTTGTTCCCAAATTTCTGGTCCCGTTTGCTCGTAATGTGCTAATGCGTTACTTGGATTGTCATATTGATTTACATACCAAGAGTTAGGCGTTTCTGATCCTAAACGTTTAGAAACCGAATAATACGAACGAGGATCTGTAGGTTCTACATCCGTAGGACAAACAATAACCTCAGCTCCTACTGCACGTAAAATATCCATCTTTTCTTTAGATTGTTTATCTGAAAGCACAAAAATACATTTGTAACCTTTTATAATTGCAGCTAAAGCCAATCCCATACCTGTATTACCTGAAGTTCCTTCAATAATAGTTCCTCCTGGCTTTAAGCGTCCGTCTGCTTCTGCATCTTCAATCATTTTTAACGCCATTCTATCTTTTATAGAGTTTCCTGGGTTAAAGGTTTCTACTTTAGCTAAAACTAAAGCATCTATTTCTTTTGTTACAGAGTTTAACTGAACTAACGGCGTGTTACCTATAGTTTCTAATATGTTTTTTGCGTATTTCATTTCTTAATTTTACAGTTGCAAAGGTAATTTCTTTTTGGGCGTTCCACAAGTGTCGTGCTTTCATTACTCGCTTTTTTTAGTTTTGTTCTCTTTACAAATTTGTTCATTCTTCACAAATTAACTCAAACTAAAAATAAAAAAGAGCTCAAACAGACCATTCAATCACTAACGCAGCGTATTTACTTAGGTTTGTTTATAAATAAGAAATTGTTCTCGATTTTTTTTATTTCACAGTGCTGTAAAAAAACACTCGAACAGACACCTTTCTTTAAAAATTAGTATTTATAAATAATACAAAGTAAAAAGAGTCTTTTTGTTAAGGCATTATATAGTTATCCTACCTATTATCACTTCGAGTAATTTCGATGCAAGAAAAATTGTATCGAGAAGTAATTATCTATAACTTCATAAATATACTTAGCCCCGATTGTAGCATTTGTTTGAACTCCTCGCAGAGAGCGAGTGCGAAAAGCGGGAAACAGCTTCTAAAAAAATATTTAAAAATAAATGCGTCTATTAAAAATCGTTTTTAAGCAAACTTAATGGATTTTGAGGGCTGTATTTTTGTGATGATATAAGACGGAATAATAAGCATTAAGAAACACAGTAAAAGGGTTCCTAGGCTTAATAAAATTATTGCCCAGAAACTAATACTAACTGGTATTGTTGCTACTGAATATGTTTCGGGATCTAGGCTGATAACTTTAAAGTATTTTTGAATTAGTAAAATTGAAATTCCTATTAAATTTCCCCAAAACAATCCTTTTAAAATTAAATAAGAGGCATTGTACAAAAATATTTTCTGAATACTAAAACTAGCGCTTCCTAAGGCTTTTAAAACACCAACCATTTGTACTCTCTCTAATATTAAAACTAACAGCGCTGTTATCATGTTAATACCCGCTATTAAAATCATAATACCGATAATAAACCACACATTATTATCAAAAAGTTTAATCCATTCGAAAATTAAAGGATAATTTTCTACAATCGTTGTGCTATTTAACGTTGATCCTATCGTGCTATATATTTCATTCCCTTTTGCTGTTAGTTGATTAAAATCATCAATTAACACTTCAAATCCGCCAATCTGATCATCACTCCATCTATTAATTTGACGTACTTCTCTAATATCACCAATTAACATTGTTTTATCAAACTGCTCGAAACCTGTATTGTAAATTCCAACAATAATTGGCTTACGCATTTTGTATTTTAACCTACTTTTTTCGGCGCTAAATAAGGTTTGTATGGTGTCGTTTAATTTAAAATGTAACCGGTTTGCAATAGATTCTGATATTAATATTTCTTTATTTCTGTTTTGATTAAAGTTTGGTAATCGCCCTTGGGTTAAATATTCTTTAAAAAAAGTAAAATCATAATCAGAAGAAACACCTTTAAAAACAATTGCCTCAAAATCGGTTGGTGTTCTAATAATACCGCCAACATTACCAAAAACCTGAACATTTTTGATACCGCTTATATTTTTAAATTCAGGGTAAAATTCTTGATTGATACTTATAGGAACTGTAGAAATATCAGAATTATTGGTGTCGTAATTTACTATTTGAATATGACCTTTAAAACCGGTCATTTTATCACTTATTTTATTTTGAAAACCAGCCGCTATTGATACTGCTATTAACATGATAGCAATACCTAAAGTAATAGCAATCGTAGCAATTTTAATTATTGGCGACGAAATACTACTTTTATATTCCTTACCTGCAATGATTCGTTTAGCTATAAATAGTTCGAAATTCAAAAGTTCTCTTTTTTAACGGTATCAAAAGTAATTAATTATAACTTAACTGATATTACGAAACACCTGATTTTAAATTATCTCCTCTTTTTCTTATAATAAGATTTTTAATGGTAATTTTATATTTTAATACTCTTTTTAGATGAAAAACAATTTTAGTTACCTTATTTTATTTTTATTCACAGTTAGTTTTCTATTTACAGCATGTGCTAAACAGCAAAAATCAGCGAGTACAAAAACTGAAGAAATTACTAAAATAGAGACTCCTTTAAAAATTGGTGCCGACAGAATAAATTTATATCTAAATAAGTTAAAAGGTAAGAGTGTTGCTATTGTAACCAATCAAACATCTGTTTTAACCGTATCACAAAGAGCAGAAGTATCGCCAAATGTGATGGGAAGTAAATTAGTACAACACCATTTAGTAGATTATTTACATTCGTATAATAACATCAACGTTAAAAAAGTTTTTGCTCCAGAACATGGTTTTCGAGGTAAAGCAGACGCTGGTGAAACTGTTGTGGATGGTATTGACACAAAAACGCAATTACCTATTATTTCTTTATATGGGAAGAATAAAAAACCTTCGCCAGAGCAATTAAAAAATATTGATGTGGTGGTTTTTGATATTCAAGATGTTGGTGCGCGTTTTTACACGTATATATCTTCACTACATTACGTTATGGAAGCTTGTGCTGAAGAAGGTATTGAAGTTATTTTACTCGACAGACCAAATCCTAACGGGCATTATATAGACGGACCTATATTAGAAGCAAAACATAAAAGTTTTGTGGGTATGCACCCTGTACCTGTTGTATACGGAATGACTATTGGTGAATACGGACAAATGATTAATGGTGAAAAATGGCTGAAAAACGGAATTCAATGTAATTTAACGGTTATTCCTTTAAATAACTACACGCATAACACTCAATATAGTTTACCTATAAAACCATCACCAAATTTACCGAATGATAAAAGTATAAACCTATACCCTAGTTTGTGCTTTTTTGAGGGAACAAATGTTTCTGTTGGCCGAGGAACTGAAATGCAATTTCAAATTGTTGGCTCACCTTTATTCTCTTTAAAAAATGATTTTTCATTTACGCCAAATCCAAATTTTGGAAGCAAATATCCGAAGCACCAAAACAACGTTTGTTACGGTTTTAGTTTAACCAAAAACGAACGTTTAAATACACTTGATTTAAATTGGCTTCTTACTTTTTATAAAGATTATAGTAGTTTTAAAAATGTACAAGGTTATCCTTATAAAGAATCTTTTTTTAATACTTTTTTCACCAATCTTGCGGGTACAGAAAAACTACAACAACAAATTGAACAAGGTTTTACGGAAGAAGAAATTAAAGCTACTTGGGCTAATGATCTTGAAAAATTTAAAATAATTAGAGCGAAATACTTAATCTACAAATAGTTTTTTTTATTCTAAACATAAGTAATATTACAGTTTTCAAATAGTTAAAATAAACACTGTATTTAAAATCTCTTTGCATTTTAAAAAAATAAAGTTGAATTAACTGTTTTTTGTAACCTCTAATCCTGATTTCTCGTCCAACGAGCAAATAAGAATTATAAATAACAAAAAATGAAGAAATCAATTTATTTAAAGGCTGTATTAACTGTAATTACAATTTTATCTCTTAATTTTCAATCAATAGTAAATGCCCAAAACTTAACTACGATTGATAGTTTGTTACAGGCTAAATATTCATCAAATACTCCTGGGGCAGTTTTCTTGATTTCTAAAAATGGAAATATAATATATAAAAAAGCATTTGGTCTTGCAAACTTAGAGCTTAATGTACCTATGAAAACAGATAATGTATTCAAAATTGGCTCAATCACAAAACAATTTACTGCTATCGCTATCTTAATGCTCTTAGAACAAAATAAACTTAATTTAACCGACCAAATAACTAAGTTTATTCCTGATTACCCTACCAATGGAAATAAAATAACGATACATCATCTACTAACGCATACCTCAGGTATTAAAGATTATACGAGGGTTAAAGGTATAAATGCTATTTCTCAAAAAAATATGTCTCCTTCAGCGCTAATTAATTTCTCTAAAAACGAGCCTATCGATTTTATTCCTGGAGAGAAATATAAATATAGTAATTCAGGATATGTGGTCTTAGGTTATATCATTGAAAAAATAACGGGTAAATCATATGCTAATTTTATTGAAGAACAAATATTTAAAAAAGCAAAAATGACTGCCTCTAAATATGCAAATCAAAAAGAAATAATTAAAAAAAGAGCTTCTGGGTACCAGAAGAAAGATTTTTATATAAATAGAATGGATTTCAACCTTAGTTTAGCTTATTCTGGCGGAGGTTTAATGTCTACCGTTCTCGATATGTTCA
Organism: Tenacibaculum sp. SM2510; assembly: GCF_057002845.1. NCBI lineage: Bacteria > Pseudomonadati > Bacteroidota > Flavobacteriia > Flavobacteriales > Flavobacteriaceae > Tenacibaculum > Tenacibaculum sp. SM2510. The sequence continues at coordinate 180,354 of NZ_CP192703.1, read as the reverse complement.
AGTGGCAAGAAGCAATTAAAAACAATGTTTTAATCAACAAAGAAACAACGAAAAAAGCATTTACAAATTACACATTAAATAACGGTGAGCATATTAATTACGGTTATGGATGGCATATAAAAACTATAGATAATAATAAAACTTTTGAACACGGAGGTGCTATTTGGGGTTTCAAATCGATGGGGGTTTATGTACCTAATTTAGATGTTTATGTAATTGCTTTAACAAATTGCCTTTGTAACTCACCTACAATGATTACAAGAAAAATAGCTGAATTAGTGGTGAAATAACGACTTAAAAAACTTGATAAAGCTTTGTTACTATAATACCTTTTTTGTTATCTAAAACAACAGTTACTAATTCTTTTTCTTCTTTTACTTTAAAGTTAAATGGTGGTTCTAGTAAATTCAATCCACTTTGTTTTTTCAGTCGTATACCCTGACCTGAAATAATATCTTTATTCGGAATAAAATCTCCTTCTGGTAGATGTTCAGTTAAAATAACATACTTAAAGTTGCTCAGACTTTTAACAACATTTTGCACTTCACTATTTGATAGATGCTGTAACACTTGCCTTACAATAACACAGTCGACAGATGGTAAATTATCTACCGCAATATCTAAACACTGAAATTCTAAATTAGTTTCCTTAAACCTTTCTTTATTGTAAGCAATAAGATCTGATACAATATCTACAGCAATATATTTTTTAGCGTATTGTATTAATTGTTTACCAATATTAAAATCACCACAGCCCAAATCACATACTGTTATTGGGTCTTTAAAGGAACTTAAAAATGAAGCTACAGCATCTATATAAGGAATAACAATATCAGATTGATGAGAACCATCTCCAGAATAAAAAACAGTGCTATTGGTACCCCAAAGTTTCATTTCATAAACCTGCTCCATCGCCTTTTTAGTTGGCCAAGGAGATTTATTATTATTTTTTGGTTTTTCTTTATTATTCATAAATAAAGTATCTATTAAACTATTCCAAAAACCCTTGCTCTTTCATCCAATTATCAGAATAAATTTTATCCATATAACGTATTCCGTGATCCGGTAAAATAACGACTACAAAACTATCATTATCAAACAAACCTTTAGCTGCATATTGCTCTGTTGCTTGCATTACTGCACCAGATGTATACCCACAAAACAAACCCTCTGCCTTCACTAATTCTCGCGATTTCAATGCCGAAGCTTTATCTGCTACTTTTTCATATACATCAACCACGTCAAAATCGGTAGCTCCTGGCACTAAATTTTTACCTAGTCCTTCAATTTTATATGGTGCAATTTCATTTTCATCAAACGTTCCTGTTTCATGGTATTTTTTAATTACCGATCCGATTGCATCTACTCCTAAAATTTGAATATTTTTATTCTTTTCTTTTAAAAAACGTCCTGTACCAGAGATGGTTCCTCCAGTACCACTAGCCACAACCATATGAGTGACTTTACCTTCAGTTTGTTTCCAAATTTCTGGTCCTGTAGTTTTATAATGAGCTTCTATATTTAATTCATTAAAGTACTGATTGATGTATATAGAACCTGGATGCTCTTTGTGTAATCTTTTGGCTACTTCATAATACGAACGAGCGTCATCGGCTGCAACGTTAGCGGGGCAAACATGCACCTCTGCTCCCATTGTTTTTAAAACATCAATTTTATTTTGAGATGATTTATCACTAACAGCCAAAATACACTTGTAACCTTTTACCAAAGCAATCATAGCTAAACTAAACCCTGTATTACCAGAAGTGGTTTCTACAATAGTATCACCCGGTTTAAGAATTCCCTTTTTTTCTGCATTTTCAACAATATGCAATGCTATTCTGTCTTTCGCAGACTGCCCGGGGTTAAAAGCTTCTACTTTTGCGTAAAAACTACCTGGTAAATCTTTCGTTATTCTATTTAACTTAATTAAAGGTGTTTGACCTACTAATTCTAATATATTATTGGCAATATGTTGATTTCTATCCATTTTTGTCTAATAAAAAACGTCATTACGAGAATAAATGACGAAGTAATCTTAAGTTATGAGATTGCTTCTTTACTCTTGTAATGACGCTTACACTCAATTGAGCGCAAAAATATAATTATTTTTCTAACTTACCTTCTAACATTAAAAAGAAGCTATATTCTTCTGCTGTTTCTTTTAAAGCATCAAATCTACCAGATGCTCCTCCATGACCAGCTTCCATATTAGTATGCATAAACAACATATTATCATCTGTTTTTACATCTCTTAGTTTCGCTATCCATTTTGCAGGTTCCCAATACTGTACTTGACTATCGTGTAAACCTGTTGTGATTAACATATTCGGATATTTTTGAGCCTTTACCTGATCGTATGGAGAATATGATTTTATATAATCATAATATTCTTTGTCGTTCGGATTTCCCCATTCGTCATACTCACCTGTTGTTAACGGAATCGTATCATCTATCATTGTAGAAATTACATCTACAAATGGTACAGCTGCTATAATACCGTTGTACAATTCTGGATTCATATTAACAATGGCTCCCATTAATAATCCACCTGCAGATCCGCCCATGGCATATAAATGTTCTGGAGATGTATACCCTTTATCAATTAAATACTTCGAGCAATCAACAAAATCGTTAAATGTATTTTTCTTGTTTAACATTTTTCCATCTTCATACCACTCACGTCCTAAGTATTCACTTCCTCTAATATGTGCTAAAGCGTACACGAAACCTCTATCTAATAAACTTAAACGAGTTGTTGAGAATCCGTCTGAAATAGTATATCCGTATGAACCATATGCATATTGTAATATCGGAGTGTCTTTTGTTAACTTCGTTTCTTTATGATGTACGATTGATAATGCTACTTTTTTACCATCACGAGCAGTAACCCAAATACGTTTACTTACATAATTGTCCTTATCAAACTTCCCTCCTAAAACCTCTTGCTCTTTTTTAATTTCTTTTGATTGATCTTTCATATTAAAATCAACCACCGAACTAGGAGTCGTCATCGAATTGTATGAATAACGAATAATATCGGTATCAAATTCAGGGTTTCCATACACACCTGCCGAATAGGTTTCTTCATCAAAAGGCAAATAATAATCTGCTGTATTATCCCAACGTTTAATACGAATTTTATTTAACCCGTTATTTCTTTCTTCTAAAACGATATAGTCTTTAAAAATTGAAAAATCTTCGAATAATGTATCTTCTCTGTGCGGAATTACATCTACCCAGTTTTCTTTTTCTGTTTTATCTTCAGGAGTTTTCATCAACTTAAAGTTGGTTGCTCCGTCTTTATTGGTTTTAATATAAAAATGATCTTCGTAATGGGCAATATCATATTCTAAATCACGCTCACGAGGCTGAATCATTCTTAATTCTTCCTTCGGATTATCAGCATTTAAAACCTGATATTCTGTAGAAACAGTACTGTAAGAACCTACTACAATATATTTTTTAGATTTAGTTTTGGTTACAAAAGCACCAAAAGTTTCATCCTTTTCTTCAAAAACTAATTCATCTAACGCAGAATCCGACCCTAAAACATGCTTGTATATTTTTGATGATCTTAAAGTTACAGGATCTTTTTTAGCATAAAACAATGTTTTATTATCGTTTGCCCAAACACTTCCTCCTGTAGTATTTTCTATAATATCTTTATATAACTTACCTGTATCTAAATTTTTAATTCTGATAAAATACTGACGACGACTTACCGTATCTGTAGCAAAAGCTGCCAATGTATTATCTAGTGATACACTTAATCCGCCTAACTGAAAATAATCGAATCCTTTAGCTTCGGTATTTACGTTAAACATAATTTCTTCCGCTGCCTCTAAGTTATCCTTCTTACGACTATAAATAGGGTATTGTTGTCCTTTTTCATAACGTGTTATATAAAAATATCCGTTGCTTTTATAAGGTACCGATTCGTCATCTTCTTTTATACGCCCTTTCATTTCTTCAAATAACTGCTCCTGAAACTCTTTTGTTCCTTTGGTACGCTCTTCATAATAAGCGTTCTCAGCATTTAAGTAATCGTATACTTTTTGAGTTTGTTCGTCTTTAACATCCGCATTTTTTTGCGCATCTGTTAAACGCATCCAAAAATAATCATCAGTACGTATGTCTCCGTGTTTTTTTAAAGTTGTTGCTTGCTTTTCAGCAACTGGAGCTATAATATCTTTCTTCATTTCTTGTTTTTTGCAAGAAGCAAAAATAAGACTAAAAGCTATAGCAGATAGCATTAATTTTTTCATTTTTATTTAGTTTGGTTAATTTTCTTTTGAAAATACTATTTTTGTGATTAGTAATCAATAAAAAATATAACGATAAATGTTTGGAGATATTTCAGGAATGATGGGTAAATTAAAAGATGCTCAAAAAAAAGTAGAAGAAACTAAAAAACGCTTAAACACAGTTTTAATTGATGAAGCTGCTGCCAACGAAAACTTAAAAATTACAGTAACTGCTAATAGCGAAATAAAATCAATTTCGATTAACGAATCTCTATTAGAAGATAAAGAAGAATTAGAAGACTATTTAATTTTAACATTAAATAAAGCTTTAAAAAGAGCGCGTGATATTAACGAACACGAACTAGCAATTGCTGCCAAAGACGGAATGCCAAATATTCCTGGAATGGATATGTTTAAATAAATAAATAACATGTATTTACAATTAGAAGATTATATGTTGCCTTGTTTAAATAAAAAGCTCTTCGGAGTTGATTGTTTAGGTTGTGGCATACAACGTGCTTTAAGTTTATTAATTCATGGCGAATTTATTGCCGCTTTTAAAATGTATCCTGCTATTTATACGTTGTTATTATTTGCTGGGTTTATTATTATCAATTTCTTTTACAAAGTAAAAAGTGCACAAAAAATAATTAGTATATTGGCTGTTATTAATGTGCTTATTATTGTTATAAGTTACTTTGTGAAAATGAATCAACTAATTTAACTTTTATTAAAAAAAACTATGGAAAAACAATTCAAACCAACTACTATTTACGTTTTATCAGTCATCAGTTTCTTATGTTGCTGTGTTGGTGGTTTAGGTATTTTATTAGCAACACCTGCTTTTATTATGGCTAACAATAAATTAAAGGAAGCTGAAGCAAACCCTGATCAATTTAATGCTACTACAACTAAGGCTATAAAAACAGCTAAAACTGTTGCAATGGTTGCGTTAATTATTAATGCTGTGTATTTAGTTTGGACTGGTTATAATTTAGCAACTACAGATTGGGATGTTATAATGGAACAATTCAATAAAGGATTACAAGGAGCCTAATAAAAGCTGCCTTATATAAAAAAAGCGACCAAATTGGTCGCTTTTTTTTATATCATTCCTTTTGCCTTAAACTCTAGGTATTTATTAATCACATTAACCGATAATTGCTGTGGTTTGGTTAAAATAGCATGAATACTATTACGTTCTAATTCTTTTACTATTAAACGTTTTTCAAATGCATATTTCTCAGCTATTGTTTTGTGATATACACTCTGTAAATCTTCTGAATTTTCGTTTATCAAACTATCCAGTTCTGTATTTTCAAAGAAAACCGTAACTAATAAATGTTTTTTAGCGATTGCTTTTAAATACGGTAGCTGTCTTTTTAAGGCTGAAATATGCTCGAAATTAGTATATAAAATAAGTAAACTTCGTTGGTTAATTTTTCTTTTAATCGTTGCATATAATAAAGCAAAATTAGCATCTGTAAAGTCGGTTGTAATATTGTACAACTCTTCATTAATTACCGATAAATTTGTTTTTTTATTACTCGCTGCTATAATTTTTTCTACACTCTTCGAAAACGTTAGCATTCCTGCTTTGTCGTTTTTTAATAATGCTATATTAGAAAAAGCTAAAGCCGAGTTTATAGCATAATCTAATAAACTCAATCCTTCGAAAGGCATTTTCATAACACGCCCTAAATCGATGATAGAATAAATAGGTTGCGATTTTTCATCTTGATATTGGTTTACCATCAAGGCGCCTCTTTTAGCAGTTGCTTTCCAGTTTACATTTCGCACATCATCACCAGGAATGTAATTTTTAATTTGCTCAAATTCCATCGTCTGACCGATACGTCGGATTTTTTTCATTCCGAATTCCGTTAAGTTATTATGCATCGCCAAAAACTCGTATTTCTTCATCTGAATATAAGACGGATACACTTTTACTTCCTTATCGTCTGAAAAAGTATATCTTCTAGAAAATAGTTGCAAGGTTGATGCTACAAAAACATGTACATTTCCGAATTTATAAGCGCCTCTTTCTACTGGGCGAACACTATACGTAAAGGTTGATTTTTCTGCGGATTGCAACGTTGTTTTGTAATCGAAATCTCTCTTTTGAAACTGCGTTGGCAATTCATCAATCAAAGAAATAAAAACCTGAAAAGGATAGTTGTTTTCTAACGTAACTGCAATTTCATTTTCATCAGAATTTGATAATTTATCTGAAACTACGCGCTTTGATGAAAATCCGTTTTTAAATCGATATAAAATAACTATATCGATACTCATCGTTATTAAAAACAACCATACCAACACCCATGTTACATTGTAAATAACAGGAAACCAAAACGATACTAAAAACAATGCCGAAAGCACGCTTATATAACTAAAAAAGCGACTGTGAATGTATATGGATTTAAAAAATTTAATCACTATCTCGGAACTTCTACTGATTGAACAATTATATCGATAACCTTGTCTGTTGTCATCCCTTCCATTTCACGTTCGGGAGTTAACATAATCCTATGACGCAACACTGGGTGAATACTCTTTTTTACATCTTCAGGAATTACAAAATCACGTCCGTTAATTGCTGCAAAAGCTTTCGATGCCATTAAAACAGCAATACTTGCTCTTGGTGAACCTCCCAAATATAAATGAGCGTTATTACGTGTATTTGAAATTAATTGCGCAATGTATTTTATAATTTTTTCTTCTACCAACACCTCGAAAACCTTGCTTCTGTATTCTAATAAATCTGCTTCCGTTAATACTGCTTCAATTTTAGATTGTGGCAATGCTCCTTTTCTGTCATTATGAGCGGTGATGATTTTAATTTCTTCTTCTAAATTCGGATACCCAACATTTATTTTGAATAAAAAACGATCTAATTGTGCTTCTGGTAATGCATAAGTTCCCTCCTGCTCTATCGGGTTTTGAGTTGCTAAAACCATAAATGGCGGATTCATAACATAACGTTCCCCATCCATCGTAATTTGCTTTTCTTCCATCACTTCAAACAAGGCTGCTTGCGTTTTTGCAGGCGCTCTGTTTATCTCATCAATCAATACAATATTTGAAAAGATAGGGCCTTTTTTAAACTCGAAATTAGATGTTTTCATGTTTAAAATAGACGTTCCTAAAACATCCGAAGGCATTAAATCGGGTGTAAACTGAATTCTACTAAAGTCAGTCGCGATTGTTTTTGCTAATAATTTTGCCGTAACTGTTTTTGCTACTCCTGGTACACCTTCAATCAAAACATGTCCGTCTGCTAATAACGCAACTAATAACAGTTCTATAAACTCTTCTTGACCAACAATTACCTTACTTAATTGTTCTTTTATCTTAACAACAGCCTCTTTTAATTTTGATAAATCTATTCTGCTTGAAAATAGTTCGTTTCCTTCTGTTGGAGTATTTTCTGTATTCATGCTTTTATTTTTTATGCTTTAAATTCTTCAATTGCTTTATTTAACGCAATCAACTCTTCTTCTGAAATTTTATCTTTAGCCTTTATACTATCAATCTTTTTGAATAGTTCCTCAACCTTTTCTAATGAATTACCACTTCTACTTGCTAACTTATTATAAAAAATAGCATCAATTTTTAAAGTTGATAATCGGTGTGTGATTCTTATATATTCTAAAAAGTAATTTATTTTATGTGTAGCTATATTTTTATGATCTGATTTTTCATAATACATGTTCGCAATAGTACGTGTAAATGCTAAAGTCTGATTTTTTAAAGGTGTAATTACAGGGATTAATCGCTGATTTCTTTTTCCTTTAAAAATCACAAAAAACAATACGCCTATTAATGCCATATAATAGGCCCATTTTAAATGTTTAGAGCTTAAAATATAATGCATTGGTGAAGAAATTCCGCTTTTTCCTGTTTTGTAATACGCATCCCAAAGAATTGTAGCTTTATTACTAGTTCCTGAGTTTTGTCCGCTTGAACTATTATTTTCATTAACATTCAAATACGATAATACACTTGCTACATAGGTGTAATTAGTATCTAAAAGCATGTTGTAATTGGTAAATGCTTGTGGGAATGTATGCAAGTAAAAAGTACCTTTTCCGAATTTGGTTTTAATAAAGTTAGGTTTACGACTTACAACGGAATTTTTTTCATTTCTGATTAACAACTCGCCTAAAACAGTTGTTTTTAAGGTATCTATTTTAGAGAAATACGCTTTCGAGAAATCTCTATCAAAATGATATTCGTTGGTATTTAAATTTTTATTTACGAGTTTTTGATATGCTTTTTCTTCAAAAGCTGTAGTACTTAATTGTTTTGTTTTAACATTAAGTGTATCAATATGAATACCGTTGGTCGCTATAAAAATAGTGTTCCCTTTTTCTACAAATTTTAGTAATTCGTTAAACTCCTCTTTACCAAAATTTAGCTTTCCATCAACAAAAAAATAAGTTCCTTTATTGGTGGAATCTTTTAAAAATAAATAGGGAGATTGATATACGTCTCTTACTTTTTTATCAGCAAATAATGCTGGCATTTGTTTATGCAACACATAGGTTCCGTACGGAATTTTATGTTTCGCATCATAACTCGGAAACCAATTAATTTCTTTTGGTTTTATAGACTCGATATATACAATACCAAGCAGTATAAATACCAATAAACCAATATATACTTTTAGTTTTTTATCCAACTTATTAAATTTTAGCAATCACTTTTTTAAAACTAGTTTCTGCTTTTAAAAACTTTTCTTTATCAATTAAAAATTCTCCATACCAAACATAATCGTATAAATGAGTTAGTGTTTCAAACTCTTTATACAAACTTTTATTTGTGGCTAATTCTTTTATATAATCTTCATTTGTTTTTTCTTGCTGCCAAGAAATCAGCTCTTTTTCTGATAATTTTTTTAGTAATAATAAATAGTAATAACGCGTCGCTAATTTAAAATTCCCATTGGTTATTGCCGTTTTAATTAACGTAGGTAAATCCTTTTCTTTTATTAGCGCTTCTTCATCAGATAAGTTTACAATCGATTGTGCTTTTTTACCATCAATAATATTACGTGCATTTACTTTTAAAAAGAATTTAATGATTAAAAATAATACCAAGCCAGCTATTATATATGGCAATGCTCTTAATAGTATTCTTAGAAAACCCATTGCTGGTGAAATATCATCAAAAATATATGATAGTATTTTCTTTACCGTTCGCTTAAACCAATTCCACGCTTTTTCGATAATAGTAGGTTCGCGTTTTTCAACTATATAAATAAAAGCTTCTTGCTGTTTGTATTCAGATATTTTTTTGTTGTCGAATTTTTTAAATTCGATAAATTCAGTGTCGAACTGAACTATTTTCTCTTCAGATGTTTGTGCAAACATTTGAAGAGAAAATAGTAAGAATAGCATGTAAGAGAGGAGCTGTTTCAAAATATTATTGACCTAAACTATCAATTGTTTCAATGGTTCCTGTTAAATTTTTCTGTTCGTTAATATCAAAATATAAAAACACATTAGTTACTAATGTTATTGCATAAAACATTAATTTCCCTACGATAGAAATTAAATATAAAAGTAAATATATCGGGTCACTAAATAAATTAAATACAGCTGTTGGATCTTGACTATTTAACCCTATTCCCATTTGTACAAATTGATATATTACTGCTGGTATTTGAAAAATATAGCCTAACACCCCAACTAACAGTCCAACCACAATCAAAACACCTAAAGTTTCCCAGAAATGCCCACTGATAAAGCTAAAACATTTACCAATTGTACCAGTTGCTGATTCGTTTTCGAAAACTAGTATTGAAGCTCCTAAAGACAAAATTGTATATATATAAATTGATGGAAAGAAACATAACATTATACTTACAAAAAATATAATTCCTGCTAAAACTCCAAACCCCATAAAAGACCAAAAACGTTCTTTGGTATTGCGTGAAATTTCTTCTTGATCTACAGCTCCGTTATTATCAATATATGATTTTATATAATGCATTCCTGCTAAATTGATAAATACAAATGCGACTAAATATGAAATAATTACGATTAAAGATGCTGCAAACATTCCAGAAAAATTACTTATATCATTAGATCCAAATGAAGGTATAGACATCATATAATATATCATTGCTGCTACCGCTATTAAAATAGGAATTGCAGCTATTTTTAAGATTGTTAAAAAGAATTGTTTTCCTTCTAATCGTATAAATTTAAAAGCATCAGTAATAATGGCTCCTAAATCTCTTTCTTTTTTAAATTGTATGTATTCTTTATTCATATGTTGGTTGGTTGATAATTGATTTTTTATGTAGTTGAATTGGGTATATTACGTAGTAAAATATAATACTTGCTAAGGATGCTAAAATAATAGTGATTGCTAGCCAATCTGGCATTTCGGTATGGCGCGTTACAAAACCTTCTAAAAACCCAGCGATGATAAAAAACGGAATGGTACTTACCATAATTTTTAATCCGTCTTTCATACTTCGTTTAAAAGATTCTAATCGAGAATAGGTTTCGGGAAATAATAATCCGTTTCCTAAAACCAAGCCTGCACAACCAGCAATTACAATTACTGATATTTCTATGGTACCGTGAATCCAAATTGTACGAGACGATTCCCATAACAATCCTTTACCATAAAAGAAATACAAAAACGAACCTAACATAATACCGTTTTGCATCATTATATATAAAGTCCCTACAGAAAACAGCATTCCTAAAACAAAAGCAAACATGGCTACTTTTATATTATTGATGGTAATACCGATAAACATATCTACTTCGTTGGCTTTTTTATAAACTGCCATCGGATCGCCTTTTTCAATATTCTCTAACGTCATGTTTACATAACTGTCACCTAAAATAAGGCGAACGAAATCAACATCATTAGCGGAAGAAAAAGCACCAACCAAACTAAAAAAAGCGAACACTCCAAAAGCTATGAATAACTGCTTTTGATGTTTGTAAAATGATAAAGGAAACTCCGTTTTAAAAAAACTGATGAACCTATTTTTACTTTCTTTTTTAGTTTTATAAATTTTTTGATGTGCTACAGATCCTATCGAATTTAAATACACCACTGTATTTCCGTTCGGATAAAAGGTTTTGGCATAACTTAAATCATCCGTCAGCTCAACATATAAGTCAGATAATTTATCTGGAGAAAGACTTGTTTTCTTGTACAAAGCGTCTTCAAACAATTGCCACTTCTCTTTATTTTTTTTTACAAAGGCAGCTTCTCTCATTCAGAAAAAAAATTACAGCAAATTTTAAGAGAAACGTCTCTAATCATAGAATATTTTTATCTTCGCTAAACTAAAAAAAGTTGAAAGAACAATCAATAAAAAATTGAAAAACTAATTCATGGATAATTTTCAAATAGAAACTGCTCAAAATATTTCAATAAATCAAAATGTAGCACATATTACTACCCGAATTGGTTCTTACTTAATAGACGCTTTATTTATTGCAGGTTATTACATTATCCTATTTTTTATTATGGCAATGTTAAATATGGCTCCTAGTATGAAATATATGAGCATATATATGCTATTAGGCTTACCTGCTTTTTTTTACAGTTTACTTTTTGAAGTTTTAATGAATGGACAAACACCTGGTAAATATTTTAATAGAACCAGAGTTGTAAAGATAGACGGATCTAAACCTACATTTGGCAGTTACTTAATACGCTGGCTATTACGAATTGTAGATTTTACTTTAGCTGGTGGATCAGTGGCTGTTTTAACTATTCTTTTAAACGGAAAAGGGCAACGTTTGGGTGATTTAGCAGCGTCAACTACTGTTATTTCTGAAAAGAAAAGAATTACCTTAAAAGATACCATCGCCAATGATATTGACGATAATTACGTACCTCTTTACTCACAAGTTACTTTGCTTACCGATAGCGATATTCACACCATTAAAAAAGTATATAGCGACGCTAAAAAGAAAAGAAACCATCAAGTAATTATGAAATTACATATAAAAGTTAAGGAGTTAACGAATATTACAACCGATCAAAACCCGATGGATTTTATAGATACCGTTATTAAAGATTATCATTATTTCGCGCAGCAGTAAATAGCTTTTACTATTAGATAAAAGTGTTCAACTTTACTTCATTTACTGTCAAATCGAGCGCAGTCGAGACCTCTTTTTTAAGAACCTGTAAATTCTCGATTGCGCTCTAACAGGCAATTTATAAGTTCTTCAACTTTCAAAAACGCTTTGTTATTTCACTATATACGAATCAGTTAAAAACATGTTGATTTTTTGGTTGATAAAAAGACAATGGCAAGTCATTTTTAAGTTGATTAATATGCTATTTTCGCCTTCTTTATCCATCTATAAATTCAGGATTTCTTCAGCGCATGAAAAACGAAAAAAACTGGTTACAATATTATAAAAACAGCTTATCTGATAGTGAAAACCTAGCTATTGATATTTCTAAAATCAAGAAATTATTTCACCAACAATCTTCGGATTTAAGCAATGCGCTCATCAACTCTAAACAAGCAAATGAATTATTAGATGTAGAAGAACGACGTATTAATCGTTTAAAAGGAATCACAAAAAAAGACAGTAACAAATGGTACAAAGTTGAAGAAACTAAAATACTTATCTCTCCTTTTCATTTAGAATATCAAACGGATAGCACTACGTATAAACAACGCCCAATTCATCCATTTTGGATTGTTGCTGTTGTAAATCGTTCAGGGCAATTATCGGCTCCTAAAGAATTGTTTCCTTTAATTGTTCGTAATTATTTAACGCCCGTTGCCGATGTTAAAAATGATTTCATTTTTTCTGAAATAGACACTGTTTTAGATGCCAAAGAACTTGAAGCTCCATATACTGAATACGACGACGAAGTAGTACCTTGGGATGAATACTGGAATTATGTAACCGATATATTTTCGGCAATTACCAATAACAACTTAAACAACTATCAATCAGAAAGATATACTACACAATATCAACTTACTTATTTTGCCATCAGTTCTAAAATTTCTACCGCAAAAAGTATTCTTTTTTTGTATGAAAACTTGTTAAAAAATGAAGAAGAACTCCCCATTTTATCTAAAATAATAGACCCAACTGCAAAAAACAGAATTGAAGCTGTTACCGATACTGGTTTTTTAAATTACAACCATTTGCATTTAGGTCAAATGTCTAATGAATTTCCATTATCTGTAAGTCAGCGTAAAACATTACTTTCTTATTTAACTGCTGAAGAAAATGCAGTTACTGCGGTAAACGGACCTCCAGGAACCGGGAAAACAACACTTTTACAAAGTTTAGTAGCAACCGAATTTGTAAAAGCTGCAATTGCAGGGCAAGATGCTCCTGTTATATTAGCTTGCTCTAACAACAACCAAGCAGTTACCAATATTATTGATAGTTTTGTTAATTCTGAAAGCTCGATGGAAGAATTAGCAGCACGTTGGATTCCTGATTTTAACGGATACGCAACCTATTTGCCTTCAAACTCTAAAAATGAAAAAGCCTTAAAAAATATCAATTTCTTAAAAGGAAATATGTTTGGTAATGAAGGTACTTTATGTAATTTAGAGGATGAAAAATACCTAAACGAAGCCGAATATTACTTTTTAACAAACTTTTGCAATTATTTTAATGCGGAAACAAATTCGTTAGAAGATGTTTGCGATGCATTACAAAACGAGATCATTACCATTGAAGATAAATTAATTGACGGAGTTCAGTTTTCTGCCGATTATATAACTTCTATCAATTACATTAATAACATTCTTTTAAAGGAAGCCGATTATATTCAAAAAGATGCTTTTAAAATAGGAAGTCTTAAAGAATGGCGAACCATACTTACTAATTTAAAGTCAGCCACAAAACAAGTCGATTTTATTGATCAAGTAAAAAAATATTTTAAAACTGATACTTCTGAAAACAATGAGAGTTTTATTTTTAAAATCAATGAAGACACCATTGCTAGTAGCGAAAAAACAATTGCTTTTATTAAAGAATGTATCGCTAATTTAAATTTAGCGCTACAAGCAAATCTAAAATTAAAAAATTGGAAAGCAGAAAACAAAATTAAAGGATTTCCTTTTGTTTCAGAAGAGCAAATGTGGACCAATGAATATGAAAAAATAAGCTCTAAAGACAACTCACAGCGTTTTTTTTATGATGAGATTGATATGGAATTACGCCATAAAGCATTTCTATTAGCTGTACATTATTGGGAAGCGCGTTGGTTATTAGCCACAAAAGATGCTTTTGAAAACAATACCGAAAAAGGAACAGGAGAAAACGCTATTAAGAATAAATGGAAACGCAGAGCAATGTTAACACCTTGTTTTGTGGCTACTTTTTATATGGCGCCGAGTCACTTTTTATACAGTCAATTTCAAGGAGAAGATGAAAACGGAAAACCTATTTTCGAGTATCTTCCTTTATACAATTTTTTAGATCTTTTAATTATTGATGAAGCCGGTCAGGTAACTCCCGAAGTTAGTATCCCTGTATTTTCATTGGCTCAAAAAGCCTTTGTTATAGGCGATTTAAAACAAATTGAACCTATTTGGTCTATTCCTCAAAAAATTGATATTGGTAATTTAACAAGTTTAAATATGCTTCAAAATGAAAACGATGAAGACTATTTAACAAAAATGGGCTTTTTAGCATCCTGCGGTAGTATTATGAAAATGGCTCAAAATGCCTGTGAATTCGAAACACCTTTAGGTACTGAAAAAGAGCAAGGTTTGGTTTTATTAGAACACCGAAGATGTAACGATGAAATTATTAGTTTTTGCAACGAACTTGCTTACAACGGTATTTTAAAACCGATGAAAGGAAAAGCAAAAGACAACCAAGTTTTCCCATCAATGATGGCGTATCATGTAGAAGGTTTTAGTGAACGTAAATTTAACAGCCGTTGCAATATAAACGAAGTAAAAGCCATTATAACCTGGCTGCAACAAAATAAAGAAAAGATACAAGAAGCCTATAATGTTGAAACGATCGAAAGTGTTTTAGGTATCATTACGCCATTTGCGAGTCAAAAAGGTGAATTATCTAAAGCATTAACCGAAGCCGGCTTTAAGGTAAACAACATTAAACTAGGTACCGTACATGCTTTACAAGGTGCTGAACGAAACATTATATTGTTCAGTTCGGTATACTCTAACGAAGATGAAGGTACTATGTTTTTCGAAAAAGACAACAAACCAAATATGTTAAATGTAGCCGTTTCTAGAGCTAAAGAAAGTTTTATTTTATTTGGTGATACTCGAATTTTTGATGAAACGAAAAACACTCCTTCAGGTATTTTAAAAAAGCATTTAAATATTTATGAGACTGTAAGCTAAACCCTTTAATAAAACATTTTTTTGAAGCTATTTCCCGCTTTACGTACTCGCTCTCTGCGAGGAGCTCAAACAAATACTACAATCGGGGCTAAGCCTATATATTAAGTTTGGTCTTTAGCAATAAAACCTTTTTTATCCTTTAGAAAACAAGGACACAAAAAAAGAGGAACGATTTTAATCATTCCTCTTATATATTTAAAATTTATGAATTTATTTTTTAAATCCAGAAATTGTTTTCTTAATAATATCGATACACTCCATTAATTGTGCTTCAGTAATAACTAAAGGTGGTGCAAAACGAATAATATTACCATGTGTCGGTTTTGCTAATAAACCGTTATCTCGTAATTTCATACAAATATCCCAAGCGGTAGAGCTTTCTTCTGTATCATTAATTAAAACAGCGTTCAACAACCCTTTTCCTCTTACAGATTTTACTAAATCATTACCTTTTGCGAATTCAGATAATTCAGCTCTGAAAATCTCACCTAACGTATATGCTCTTTCTGCTAAATTTTCTTCCTGAACAACTTCTAATGCAGCAATAGCAACTGCTGCTGCAACTGGATTACCTCCAAAAGTAGAACCATGATTTCCTGGTTTAATAACATTCATAATGTTATCATTTGCTAATACAGCAGAAACTGGATAAGCCCCTCCTGAAAGTGCTTTTCCTAAAATTAAAATATCCGCTTTTATTTCTGGTTCACCAGAACAATTTTTGTCGGCACATGAACAATTACCACAAGTAGCCAATAAACGACCTGTTCTTGCAATTCCTGTTTGTACTTCATCAGCTATAAAAAGTACATTATGTTTAGCACATAATTCCTTTGCTGCTGCTAAATATCCTTCGGTTGGCACATATACACCAGCTTCACCTTGAATTGGCTCTACTAAGAAACCTGCAATATTTTTATCACTTTCTAAAACTTCTTCTAAAGCTTTTAAGTTATCATACTCTATTTTAATAAATCCATCTGTATAAGGCCCAAAATTCTTACGTGCTACAGGATCATTAGAAAAAGAGATAATAGTTGTTGTACGACCGTGAAAGTTGTTTTCACAAACTACTATTTGTGCATCATTTTCATTAATACCTTTTACTTCATATGCCCACTTTCTACATAATTTCAAAGCAGTTTCTACCGCTTCTGCACCTGTATTCATTGGTAATAATTTATCAAAACCAAAAAGTTCGGTAGCAAATTTTTCGTACTTACCTAACATGTCATTATAAAATGCACGAGAAGTTAAGGTTAATGTTTTTGCTTGTTCTACCATTGCTCCAACAATTTTTGGATGACAATGTCCTTGGTTTACTGCAGAATATGCAGATAAGAAGTCGTAATACTTTTTACCTTCAACATCCCATACATGTACGCCTTCACCTTTACTAAGTACTACTGGTAACGGATGGTAGTTATGTGCTCCGTACTTATTCTCTAATTCGATCGCTTGTTGCGAAGTTAATTGGTCTAAAACAGCCATTTTAAAATAATTTTTAATTCATAAAAAACTATTCCTGTTCTACCTTTATTCTTTCAATAGTATAGTTTTATAACCTTATATTTATAAACCTTGAAAAAGCAGCGTGGGAAAGAAATCATCCCTAAAAAAACAAAACTATTAAATTTTAGCGACTTTTTAAGTCACAATGTATCTTAAATGAGTCAAAGTAAATTTCAGATGCATCATAGACTAACTTGAAATAGTTTAATTTTGTAAATGATAAAAAAACTAAACATGAAAAAATATTTAACGATTTTAGTTGTTTTAATGCTGTTTATCAGCTGTAAATCAACTTCTGTAGTAAACACTAAATTAGACGGAAAAACTGAACGAATGCTTAAAGGAAACTGGGCAATTACTTCAGTAAGCTATCCAGGCTCTGACTATTTAAAAGTAAACTCTTTTAATATAGAAGATTCTAAATGCTTTGTTGGTAGTAACTGGAGCTTTGTTTCAAACAACAACAAAGGCCAAATGAGCCTTAACAATCCAGTAACTTCTTGTAAAGAATTTAGTTCGCCAATAACATGGTATATTAATAAAAGTGGTGAATTTGTTTTAAAAATAATTAATGATCACAAAGCTAAAAAAGTTAACAGTGGTTTTGTACTAAGCATTAGTAATGTAACAGAAACAAGTTTTCAACTAATTGACAAAATAAATGTTGCAGGGAGTATTAAAGATATTACATATACATTTCAAAGAAAATAATTATAAAAAAACATCATGAAAAAAACAATTATATACAGTCTATTCGCACTAATTTTAACTAGTAGCGTACTTACATCTTGTAACTCAATTAAAAACGCTAACAACACTCAAAAAGGTGCTGCTATTGGAACAACAGCAGGCGCTATTTTAGGAGCCGTAATTGGTAACAACGTAGGAAGCGGAAAAAACTCTGAATTAGGAGCAGTACTAGGTGGAGTTATTGGAGGTGTTACAGGTGGAGTTATCGGTAACAAAATGGATAAACAAGCCCGTGAAATTGAAGAAGCATTGCCTGGTGCTGAGGTAGAAAGAGTTGGTGAAGGAATTATGTTAACGCTAGGTGAAAACGCTGTTAGATTTAACACAAATCAATCTACTTTAACGACATCAGCTAAAGCGAACCTTAATAAATTAGTACCCGTTTTTAACAACTATAAAAACACAAACATTGTTATTTATGGTTATACTGATATTACTGGTAAAGCAGAATATAATCAAGCGCTTTCAGCAAGAAGAGCTAGTTCTGTAAAAAATTATTTAGCTGAAATGGGAATAGAGATCGCAAGATTCGAAACCAAAGGGTTAGGTATTCAAGATCCTATTGCTTCTAACGAAACATCAGAGGGTAGAAGTAAAAACAGACGTGTTGAGTTTGCCATTTTAGCAAACGAAAAAATGATTAAAGAAGCTAAAAAAGAAGCAGGAAAATAAACAATATATCTCTTTCATAAAAAAGGCTACTCAAATGAGTAGTCTTTTTTGTATCAACAAACCATAACTTTTCATAATTTTGCAATCCATAAATTATAGTTTACAATGCCACGTAGAGAACGAAATAAGTTTGTTAAAAAAAATCAAGTTTTAGAATTAAAAATTGAAGATTATGCCTTCGGCGGAAAAGGAATTGCTAGAATTCATTCTGAAGAAGGAAGCTTTGTTGTTTTTGTTCCTAACACATTACCAGGGCAATTAGTAAAAGCTCAAATTGGCAAATCGAGTAAAAAATATGCCGAAGCAAAATTAATTGATGTTTTAGAACCTTCTGAAAATGAAGTTGAAGTTCCGTTTCAAGACATTCCTGGTGCTCCGTATATTCAATTACCAATCGATTTACAACATCAATATAAAAAACAAAGCACCTTATCTTTATTCCAAAGAATAGGGAAAGTTGAAAATATAGAGGACTTGTTTGATGAATTTATTACTTCACCAAATGTATTTCATTATCGAAATAAAATGGAGTATGGATTTTCGGCTATTGGTTACGACAGAGTAAATAAAACAGATGCTGACTTTTTTACCTTAGGATTTAAACGTCGCGGTGTTTGGTGGATGGGAGATAATTTAGATAAAGATTCTGGATTATTTGATACACAAGTTGAAGACAACTTAAAAGTAATTCGTGAATACTGTGAGAAAACTGGATTAGCGCCTTGGCACGGACCCAAAAAAGAAGGTTTCTTTAGGTATTTTGTAGTTCGTAAATCTTACAAAACAAACGAGTTATTATTTAATTTAGTAACTACATCTTACGACTTACCTAAATTTGATATGCAAGCTTTTGTTGCATTGTTAAAAGATATTTTTGGAGATCGTTTAGCTGGTTTATTACATACTATAAATGATGAAGTTGGTGATAGAACAATCGCTACCTCTGGAAGTATAGAATTGGTTACCGGAAAAGATAAAATTGTAGAGGAATTATTAGGTTTAAATTTTGAAATTAGCATGAAAAGCTTTTTTCAAACAAACCCTAAATCTGCAGAAAAATTATATACAAAAGTTGTTGATTATGCTTTAGAAAACAAAGAAGCTATTGACAATACTGTGGTAATGGACCTTTTTTGTGGTACAGGAACTATTGGTCAAATTTTAGCTTCAAGAAGCGAAAACGCAAAAATAGTTGGAGTAGATATTGTTGCATCAGCAATTGAAGATGCAAAGAAAAATGCGAAACGAAATAATATAGAAGGTTTACAGTTTTATGCTGCTGATGTTGGTAAATTCTTAAAAGAACATCCACAATATCAAAATAAAATTAGAACCATTATTTTAGATCCAGCTCGTGCAGGTATTGCTCCTAAAACATTAACCAAAATCATCAACTTAAATGCAGATAGAATGGTTTATGTATCTTGTAACCCAGCAACACAAGCTCGTGATACGGAACAATTAATGCAAGCAGGTTATTTTATTAAAAAAATCAGTTTAGTAGATCAGTTTCCGCATACAGCACACATAGAAACAGTTGTTTTATTTGAAAAATAAATCTTAAATGAAAAAATACATCTTTATTTTATTTATTTGTTTGATAGGAATATCATCTTGTGAAAAAGACGATTTCTGTGTTCAAAATCCTGTAACCCCAAATTTAGTTTTACGTTTTTATGATAAAGACGATGTATTTCAACTAAAACAAGTGGAACGTTTTTCTATAATAGCACAAGGAAAAACAGATAGCCTTTTTACAAATAGAACTACAGATAGTATTGCTATTCCGTTAAACTCTTTAGCTAAAGAAACTGTTTACACTCTTAAAATGAACAACGCAGATGGTAATAAAGCTACAAATCAATCAGCAACTCTTACTATAAAATACAATCCTGAAGATGATTATGTTTCTCGCTCTTGTGGCTTTAGAGTTATATTTAAAGATGTAAACTTAGAATATACTAGTTGGATTGATAATTTATCTACTTCAACAATTACAAATATCAATAATCAAACAAAAGCGCATGTACAGGTATATTATTAGTCTCTGTTTGATTGTTATTTATGCAAATAGCTATTCACAAAAAAAAGAAATCCCTAAAACTAAAAATGATTCTACAACCTATAAAACAGGTTATGGATTGCGTTTAGGTGTTGATATTAGCAGACCTGCATTAGCAATCGTTGATAAAAGTTATAGCGGGTTAGAATTGGTAGGTGATTATCGTATTTCTAAAAAATGGTATATAGCTACCGAGCTTGGTTATGAAGAAGAAATAACCTTTGAAGATTTTACAAAATCAGCATCAAAAGGAAGCTTTATACGACTTGGTGCAAATTTTAATGCTTACCAAAATTGGTTAGACATGAATAACGAAATTTATGTAGGTATGCGTTATGGTTTTGCTCTTTTCGATCAGACTTTAAATAGCTACAAAACAAATGTAGGAAGTACTTATTTTCCGTCTGACACTATTGAAGCTCCAATTACAGAATCAGGATTAACAGCGCATTGGACTGAATTTCAACTAGGTATAAAAGTAGAGGTTTTAAAAAATTTATTTCTTAGTGGCGGTTTTTCTTATAAGGTAATGTTAAGTTTAGATGATCAGAAGAACTTTAAAACCCTTTATGCTCCCGGTTTTAATCGCGTATTTGAAAGTAATACTGGTTTTGGCTTCAATTATACAATCTCATATTTAATACCTTTTGTTAATAAGTAATTTTAGAGCTTACGGTTGATTTCATTAACTTTACACTTTGAATAATTAAACTTATTAACAATGAATAAAATTCCAAGCGTAAATTTAGCAGACTTTTTATCTGATGATAAAAACATAAAACAAAAATTTATCAATGAGATTGGTGACGCTTATGAGAATATAGGGTTTGTAGCTTTAAAAGGCCATTTCTTAGATGATGAATTAGTTGGTAATTTATATACAGAAATTAAAAACTTTTTCGACTTACCTACAAGTGTAAAAGAGAAATATGAAATTCCAGGTATTGGTGGTCAAAGAGGTTACGTTTCTTTTGGTAAAGAAAGTGCTAAAGGTAAAAAAGAAGGCGATTTAAAAGAATTTTGGCATTTTGGTCAGTATGTAGATGCCGATTCTAAATACGCAAATGAATATCCTAATAACGTAGATGTTGAAGAGCTACCTAAATTTAATGAAGTAGGTAAGCAAACGTATCAAATGTTAGAAAAAACAGCGAAATTTGTATTGCGTTCATTGGCATTACACTTAGGTTTAGAGGAGACTTATTTTGACAATTATATAAAGAACGGAAACAGTATTTTACGTCCTATTCACTACCCACCTATTCAATCTGAACCAAAAGGAGCCGAAAGAGCTGCTGCTCATGGTGACATTAATTTAATTACTTTGTTAATGGGAGCCCAAGGAAAAGGATTACAAGTTCAAAACCATAAAGGAGATTGGATTGATGCCGTTGCACAACCTGATGAATTAATGATTAATGTAGGTGATATGTTATCACGCCACAGTAATAATAAATTAAAATCTACAATACACCGAGTTACCAATCCGCCAAAAGAATCTTGGGGAACTTCTCGCTATTCAATTCCTTTTTTCATGCACCCTATTTCTGATATGAAATTAGATGTTTTAGACAATTGTATTGATGAAAACAATCCAAAACAATTTGATGATATTACTGCTGGTGAATTTTTAGATGAGCGTTTACGTGAATTAGGATTGAAAAAATAGTACAATGGATTTACACGATCAATTAAAAAACTTATTTCCAGAACATACAGAAACGGAAGTAAAAAAAGAAAAGAAACCAGAAATTTGGTTGCAAGATGATCCAATACTTTGCAAGTATGAAAAACGCAAAGGAAAACCAATTACAATTTTAGATGGTTATAATGGCGCAGCGCAAGATTTTAAAAAACTAGCGAAAGAAATTAAAACAACCCTAAGTGTTGGTGGTAGTTTTAAAGATGATAAAATAATTATTCAAGGAGATTATCGTGATAAAATAATGCAAATATTAAAAGATAAAGGCTTTAATGTAAAACGCGTTGGAGGTTAATAATAAAAAAAGTCATGGATTTAAATCCATGACTTTTTTTATTATATAGCAATTGAAGGTAATTAAATTAACTACCTGATAATAACGTTATAAAATGAGCGTTAATTATATATAAAGTGAAAGAAATCAACTAAATATCACTAAACATGATTCCTCCTAAACTACATATTACAAACGGAGACTATACTACCAAACGACTTAAATACTTAAATTTTAAAGGTAAAATTATTACATGGCGGGAAATGCTATGTGAAGGAAAAACTGAAGCCGATGTAGGTAGTGAAAGCTTCTGGAAAACTCGTTTCGATTTTTTAAAAACTTCTTATAAAATTTCCAAACAAAAATTTATAGATAAAACGCTAAAAGAATATCGAAATCTTTGTAATGAAAAAGCACAAGATGAAATTATCTTATGGTTCGATCACGACTTATTTTGCCAAATAAATATGCTTGCAGTTATCAGTTGGTTAAAACGTTACCGAAAAGGACGACAAATATCATTAGTTTGTAGCGGAAAATTAAACACTCAAAAAAAGTTAGTAAGTTTATCAGAACTCACAAAAAACCAATTACAAGAACAATATAAAAACAAGGTTACCTTAGCGCAAGATGATATTGAATATGCCGACTATATTTGGCAATTATATTGCTCTGATAGTCCGTTGCAACTAGAAAATGTTTATAAACACGAAAAAAATAGTACTTTTAGTTATTTAGAAGAAGCCCTAAAAAACCACCTGCTTCGCTTTCCATCCATTGAAAACGGATTAAATCATATTGAAAACAGTATTTTAAAAATGGCAAATAACAATCAACTTGAAAGTAAAACACAATTGGTTAACAAGCTATTAATCAACCAAGAAAACTACGGGTTTGGCGATTCTCAATATTTTAATAAAATTGATCAATTAAAAAATATGTTTACTTCTTTCAACCCTATTAAACTAAGTAAAATGGGCAAAAAAGTATTACATCAACAAACAAATTATTATGGTAAAATACGTTCTGATTTTTCGTATCTTGGCGGGGCTAAAAAATACAGCTACTTATATGTAAACACTACAAATAAGCTGCTAAAAATCACATCATAAAATGAATATTCAACATTCTGAACTAATCTTAAACCCTGATGGAAGCATATATCATCTAAATTTAAGACCAGAACATATTGCTAACGATATTATCTTTGTAGGCGATCAATATCGTGTAGATAAAGTTACGCAACATTTTGATAATATAGAGTTTACAACTCAAAAGCGTGAATTTAAAACAACTACAGGAACCTATAAAGGAAAACGGTTAACCGTAATTTCTACCGGAATCGGCCCTGACAATATTGATATTGTTTTAAATGAATTAGATGCTTTGGTTAACATCAATTTAGAAACACGTGAAATTAAAAAATCACATACCCAATTAAACATTACGCGTATCGGAACTTCTGGCTCTTTACAGGCTGATATTCCCGTAAATAGTTTTTTATTAAGCTCTCATGCGTTAGATTTAAACGGAATGTTATTATCGTATCAAACAACAGAAATAGCGCATCCAGAAATTGAACAAGCTTTTATTGCTCATACTAACTGGAGTGCTAGAAAATCATATCCTTTGATTGTTGCTAATGGAAAGAAATTAGAAGATAAATTAATATCTGAGAAGGTTTTTAAAGGAATCACAGCTACCGCTGGAGGTTTTTATGGGCCACAAGGTCGTGTATTGCGTTTAGCCTTACAAGACGGAGATTTAAATAAAAAAATAGATAGCTTTAATCACAACGAAAACAGAATAACCAATTTAGAAATGGAAACTTCTGCTATTTATGGTTTATCAAAATTATTAGGGCACAACGCCGCCTCTATGAATGCCATAATTGCAAACAGAGCTAATGGTACATTTAGTGAAGACCCAAGTAAAGTTGTAGCTGACTTAATTACTTATACATTAGATAAATTAGTAGAATAATGCTAAACTTAAAAGTAGGTGGTGTACCAGAACATTTTAATTATCCTTGGTATGTTACTTTAAAGAACAAAGAATTCACAAACCAAGGTATTAATTTACGTTGGCAAGATTTCCCTGGTGGTACTGGGCAAATGTGCAAGGCACTTCGCGCTGGTGAAGTAGATATTGCTATAGTATTAACCGAAGGAATTATTAAAGATATCATTAATGGTAATCCTTCTAAAATTACACAAACCTTTGTAAAGAGTTCTTTAATATGGGGTATTCATGTTGCTGATAAATCAAATTTTAAAAAAATAGCTGATTTAGAAAATGCCACAGTAGCAATTAGTCGTTTTGGATCTGGTTCTCATTTAATGGCAATCGTAAATGCCCACAATAATGGTTGGGATATTAATAAACTAAAATTTAAGGTTATTGGCGACCTACAAGGCGGTATAGATGCGTTAACAAACGGAGATGCAGACTACTTTATGTGGGAGCATTTTACCACAAAACCATTAGTTGATAATAATACTTTTAGACGTTTAGGAGACTGCCCTACACCTTGGCCATGTTTTGTTGTTGCGGTTCGCAACGAAGTTTTAGAAAATAATTTTGAAGAAGTTAAAAATGTTTTAAACATCATTAACAATTGTACTAATGATTTTAAGAACATCAGTGATATTGATAAAACTTTAGCTCACAGATACGAACAGCAATTAGAAGACATTCAAGAATGGCTGTCTATAACTGAATGGAATGATGGTAAACCTATCACAGAAGATTTAATTACCCAAATACAAAATAAAATGGTTGGATTTAACGTTATTGATTCGAAGAAAGATTCTGCTGAGTTAATTAGAAATATGTATATTTGATTTTTAATAAAACAACAAAAATGAAAAAAGTAGTATTTATTGCAATTTGTATCGTTAGTTTAATAGGTTTTTCTTCTTGTGGCAGTACAGCTCCTTGTGGGTTATCTAAAGTTGATCAAACAAAACAAAATCAACATCAATCAGAAGTTATTGTTGCTGACGCAACAGAAGCAGCTGAGTAATTTGATGTTTCTTTTTATTCAAATTCAATAAATCCGCTTTTATTAGGCGGATTTTTTAATTTTTATTTTCTAACATTGGCACAAATTTAAAATCCCCCAATTCGTGCTTTTCAAATTCTTTTGGTGATTTTCTGATAAATAAGGTCATTACCTGTTCTTTATCTCCAACAGGAATTAACAACTTACCTCCTACTTTTATTTGCCCTAATAATGCTTTTGGCACAAACGGAGCGCCGGCTGTAACAATAATTTGGTCAAAAAGAGCCTCTTCCGGCAACCCTTTATAACCGTCTCCAAAAATGAATCGTTTTGGGCGATATCCTATTTTAGGTAAAAATTTCGAAGTCCTTTTAAATAATTCATGCTGACGCTCTATCGTAAAAACCTCTGCTTTTAGTTCTAATAAGACGGCCGTTTGATATCCTGACCCTGTTCCTATTTCTAAAACTTTATCTCCTGGCTTAATTTTTAAAACCTGAGACTGAAAAGCAACCGTATATGGATGCGAAATTGTTTGTTCTGCAGCAATAGGAAATGCTTTGTTTTGATATGCATGTGCCTCGAAGCTACTATCTATAAAAAGATGTCTCGGTATTTTTCGTATGGCATTTAACACGTTTTCATCTTCAATACCTTTTGTTTGTAAAACAATAGCTAATTGATTTCTAAGTCCTTGATGTTTGGTAGTATCTATCACAAATGGTAAAATTTCAACAGTTCAAAAATAGTAATAAATCTGTATAAAAGTGTATCTTTGTTAGCATTGCTTTTCTATTTAAAATAGAAAAGATAAATAGGTTAAAAACAGTGTCATTTATAGATTAAATTGTTAAGTAATCTTCTTGTAAGAACTACTTCTTTAATTAAAAATGACCCTACAAAATTATATATATATATGTTAAAAGCTGGAGTTTTAGGTGCAGGTCATTTAGGTAAAATTCACTTGCGTTTGTTACAACAATCTGAAAAATACGAATTGGTAGGGTTTTACGATCCTTTTACCGAGAATGCTAAAAAAGTAGCAAAAGAATTTGGATATAAATTATTTAATTCTATTGATGAATTAATAGATGCAGTAGATGTTGTAGATATTGTTACACCAACATTATCTCATTTCGATTGTGCAAAACAAGCAATTGAAAAAGGAAAACACATTTTTATTGAAAAACCTATTACAAACACATTACAAGAAGCGCAAGCGATTAAAACTTTAGCTAGCCAGAATCATGTTCGCGGTCAAGTTGGTCATGTAGAGCGCTTCAACCCTGCTTTTACAGCTGTAAAAGATATGATAGACACACCAATGTTTATCGAAACACATAGATTAGCCGAATTTAATCCGAGAGGAACTGATGTACCTGTTGTTTTAGATTTAATGATTCATGATATTGATATTATTTTATCGGTAGTAAAATCTAAAGTAAAAAATGTACATGCAAGCGGAGTTTCAGTTATTTCTGACACCCCAGATATTGCCAATGCTCGTATTGAGTTTGAAAACGGATGTGTCGCAAACTTAACTTCTAGTAGAATTTCAATGAAAAACATGCGTAAAAGTCGCTTTTTTCAAAAGGATGCCTATATTTCTGTCGATTTCTTAGAGAAAAAATCAGAAGTGGTTAAAATGAAAGATGTTCCTGAAACCCCAGATGAATTTGCAATGATTCTTCAGAATGCTGAAGGTGTTAAAAAACAAATTTATTTCGATAATCCTGATGTTGTTGAAAACAATGCTATTCTAGATGAACTAGAATCGTTTGCGGATGCTATAAATAATAACACAACGCCAATCGTATCATTAAGTCAAGGAACCGAAGCTTTACGAGTTGCTCATATGATTATTGATTGCTTTAAAAAATAATAAAACACAAAAAAATGAAAAATATCGCTGTAATTGGAGCAGGAACTATGGGTAACGGAATTGCGCATACATTTGCTCAATTTGGATACAACGTTCAACTTATTGATATATCGCAAGCTGCTTTAGACAAGGGGTTAGCAACTATCACTAAGAATTTAGATAGAATGGTTACTAAAGAAAAAATATCTGAAGAAGATAAAAATACAACTTTAGGGAACATTTCAACCTATACCTCAATTAAAGAAGGTGTTCAATACGCTAGTTTAGTTATTGAAGCTGCTACTGAAAATGTAGATTTAAAATTAAAAATATTTAAAAACTTAGATGAAGTTTGTCCTGAAGATACCATTTTAGCAACCAATACTTCTTCTATTTCTATCACACAAATTGCTGCGGTCACCAACAGACCTGAAAAAGTAATTGGAATGCATTTTATGAATCCGGTACCAATCATGAAATTGGTTGAAATTATTAGAGGTTATAACACCACTGATGAAGTAATGGATTTTACGGTTGATTTGACTAAAAAAATTGGTAAGATACCTGTTGAAGTAAATGATTATCCTGGCTTTGTAGCCAATCGTATTTTAATGCCAATGATTAACGAATCTATCGAAACATTATACAACGGTGTTGCTGGTGTTGCTGAAATTGATACCGTAATGAAATTAGGTATGGCACACCCAATGGGTCCTTTGCAATTAGCTGATTTTATTGGATTAGATGTTTGTTTATCTATCTTAAATGTAATGTACGACGGATTTAAAAACCCTAAATATGCTCCTTGTCCTTTATTAGTAAATATGGTAAATGCTGGTAAATTAGGAAGTAAATCTGGTGAAGGTTTTTACGATTATAGCGAAAGTAGAAAAGCTGAAAAAGTAGCGAAGATGTTTTCTTAAAGTCATTTTTGCATAATATAAAAAGAGGCAATTTCAATTGAAATTGCCTCTTTTTATATTATTCTTCGTAATATTAATTTTTCTTTTTTAAATTGATATTCTATTATTTCAAATTCTTTATTTTCTATTATTTCTCTTTCCTTCATTTCTAAAACAAAACTTACTTCCGTTATCCAAGTATTAGAAACATTTGAAAAATCAGATTCAATATTTTTTTCGTCCGAGTTTATTTCAATTTCATAACCTTCTGTTAATAGTATCAATTTACCACCACTAGATGTTTTTAAATTCAATTTACTTAAAACAGTAGAATTCATGAATAAGAATCCGTTTAATTCTTGAAAATTAACCCAAATTTGACCATCTCTTGATTCAGCAATCTTAGTACCAGAAATATTTTTAATTTTATCTTCAGTATAGGTATCAACATGTAATTTTTTCATTGCTTTTATATTACCAAAAGCAGCCAAAACTTCATCTTTTATTCTTAAAATATTCATTTTCGATTTTAAATTACTGTAATATAATTAATGATTACTAACACGAAGTATCTGCTATAATTTTCCATTCACCATTTACCTTTCTAAAGATAATCATAAACACACCGTTTGCTTTTCCTACTTTTCTTGTTAAATGATATTCTCCCATCACAAAATAAGCATCGTTATTTATTTTTGAAATATCATTAACCTTAAACTTAAGTTCGCCCGAATGGTCTTTTGTAGGATAGCCTTTTTTATAATTTGCTAAAGTTTTGTCCCATCCAAAAGTAATTCCGTTACTTCCGTAAAACTTTAAAGAATCACTTTTCCAATATCCTTGCATAAAACCTTCTAAATCGTGATTAGACCACGCTTTTTCTTGGCTTTTCATTATAGCTAAAATCTCTTCCTTTTCTGTTTCCTCTGATACTTTAATTACTTCTTTTTTACAAGAAACTATTATAACTAATAAGAAAAGACCAAATATGAGTAACTTTTTCATTAAAATAATGATTTAATAATTTCTTTAATTGTGATTCCTTCAGCTTCCGCCTTGTAATTCTTAACCATTCTGTGTGATAATATCGGAATAGCAACTGCTTGAACATCTTCAATATCTGGAGAGAATTTTCCATTTATCGCTGCATGTGCTTTTGCTGCTAAAATCAAGTTTTGTGAAGCTCTTGGTCCTGCACCCCAATCGATATAATTTTTAATCAGCTCTGTCGATTTATCTGATTTCGGACGGGTTTTCCCTACCAAATCAACTGCATATTCTACTACATTATCAGCTACAGGTATTTTTCGAATCAACTTTTGTAATTCTATAATTTCTTGTGATGATAAAATTGAAGTTACCTTTTGACTATTTGTTGATGTTGTGCTTTTTACAACCTCAACCTCTTCTTCAAATGTTGGGTATTCTAAATGAATAGAAAACATAAATCTATCTAGCTGTGCTTCTGGCAAAGGATACGTTCCTTCTTGTTCGATAGGGTTTTGGGTAGCTAACACAAAAAAAGGTAAATCTAACTTATAATGGTTTCCAGAAATAGTAACCGATTTTTCTTGCATTGCTTCTAATAAAGCTGCTTGCGTTTTTGGTGGTGTACGGTTAATTTCATCCGCTAAAATGATATTAGAAAAAATGGGTCCTTTTATAAATTTAAACTGACGGTTTTCATCTAAAATTTCGCTCCCTAAAATATCAGAAGGCATTAAGTCAGGTGTAAACTGAATACGACTAAATTGCAAACCTAATACATCAGAAATTGTATTTACCAGTAATGTTTTTGCCAACCCTGGTACTCCTATTAAAAGAGAATGACCTCCGCAAAGAACAGACAATAAGGTATAATTTACAGCCTCTTGCTGTCCAATTATGACCTTCCCTATTTCTTGTTGTAATTGACTAAACTTTTTTACTAAATTGTTTACAGCAGTAACGTCTGACATGAATTAAATTTTAAATGTTCTTTTTCAAAAAAACCTTAATTTACAAACTATTATAAAATAAGATTCCCGCTAAACGCAGGAATCACAATATACTAAAATTATTAGTTCTTATTTGTTTTCTTTTTTCCAATCTTTCTTGAAAGTACAATCTTTATAATCGCTTCCTAGTTTTATATACGTTTCTTGGATTTTTTGTTTAGACCACTTTGTAATGGTTTCTTCTTTTTTCTTTGCTAAAGCAAATTGTTGCATTCTTACATAATCGTCTACAAGGTCGGCGGTATGTGTTTCTGTTTTATCTTTTAATAAGATTACTTTATACATTTTTTCACCTTCACGAGTTTCATCATAAAAAATATCCGACAAATCACTTTTATTAAGCTCACTAATTCTACCAAATAAATCTGGTGCCATTCTTGTTAACTCAAAAGTAGTTTCTTGTGTATATGGGTTTATTAACAAACCTCCATTATTTTTTGTTTCCTCTTCCTCTGAATACTCTTTTACAGCTTCTTCAAAAGTTATTGTACCATCTTTTACATCTTTAACAATCTTTTCGATAGCTTCTTTTGTTTCATTTAATTTAGCATCAGAAATTTCTGGTTGCATTAATATATGAGAAACATCACGACCATTACCTCTTATTTTATTTAATAAAACAATATGGTATCCGAAAGGAGATTTAAATGGCTCTGATATTTGACCTTCTTCTAATGAAAAAGCTACTTCTTTAAATTCTTTTACAAAACCTGTTTCTTTTGTAATTACTCCCATATTACCGCTATTTTGAGCAGCACTAGGATCGTCTGAATTTATAATTGCTTTTAATTTAAAACTTGCCCCAGCTTCAACTTGCTTTTTAATTTCGTTAAGCTTATTAATAATACGGTTATTTTCTTCTTTAGCAGGCTCTGCTTTTAAAACTAACTGCGCGATTTCTACCTCTGCTGGTATTTCTGGTAATTCTTCTTTATCTGCTAGTCCTTTAAAATAAACTCGTATTTCTTCTGGAGTTACATCGATATCTTGTGTGATTTTTTGCTGTTCTTTTTCGATAAGAAGATTCTCTTTTTGTACTCTTTCTAATTCTTTCTTTAAATCTTCAATATCATTAAAACCATAAGCTTTAACAACTTTTTCTTCACTACCGTATTCATTTGTAAAATAAGCAATACTTCTTTTTACTTTTTCATCAATATCTGACTGAGAAACAACAACACTGTCAATAATTGCATGATGGGCTAATAATTTTTGTTGCATTAACTCTTCTAACATTTCACAATTAGAAATTGTTATCTTCCCTTCGCTTCTTTGCTCTACTTCTTGTTTAAATTTATCTATATCTGAATCTAAAACAATATTTTTACCAATAACTACTGCTACTCCATCTATTTTAGTTTGTTGTGCATTTATGGCACCTAAACTAGCTAAGAAAAAGGTAAATAAAATACTAGTATTCTTTAAAGTTTTTGTTTTGAATTGCATCATTTATCAACGTTTTTTCTATCTCTCTAATTAATTCTAATTTTCGTTTGTGTAAAATTATTTGTTTTATCCTTGGACTTACAAATAACAAAGGTGCTGTTGCATTTTTTGGCAACATATTTTTTACAGCGACCAAATATACTCCTAAACTATCTTCTTTTTGTATGTATTTAGATATTTTTAACAGTTTTTGATCAGTTTTTGACTGAAGAGCCGGAACTTTTTTCTGTAAATAAGAAAATGGCACCCAAGTTGAATCTTGTAGTCTGTACGATTTAAAGTTTAATAAATATCTATCTAAATCTTCTCGTTCTTCTTCATCTGAAGATTTAAAATTTTTTATTGTTTCTTCTTTATCTAAAAAATCTTTACCAAAATGAATATATTCAAACTGTAAGAGTTCTTCATTTAATTTAAAATTTTCTTTGTTTTTTTGATAATACAATTCTATTTCTTCTTGATTCACAATTGTATCTAATTGCTGCTTTATTAAACGTTCTTTATAGCCGTTTATATATAAACTCTTCTTATAGTCATTAACTAAATTTTCTATTTTACTACTGTTTACTCCTGATATATTTTCTTCTGCCTTAGCAAGTAATAATTGTTTTTTTGCCCAAGAATTTATAAGGCCTTTTACTATAATTAAACTATCTTTTTTAGTAATACCTCGGGGTATTAAATCTTCAATATCTTTCTTGTAAAGATTTTTATTATAAACGGTAGCAATAGGCCTATGTTGCGTAACTCTTTTAGTTTTTAAACTAATAAAATCGCACGAAACAATAAGTATTACTATTAAAAAAAGGTTTATTTTTTTCACTTTTATTGATTGTATATTTTTTTAAACTTTTTTAGTTCTTTTTCTTTTATTTCAATTTTACTTCTTTCTCGTAGTTCTTTTACCCAATCTGCTTCTATTTTTTTTTGATAATCGGTAATTACATATCCCCTTACTTCATTAAGAGTTTTGTTTTTATATTTTGATTTATTCAATTTATAAAAAGATATTAAACCTATAGTATCGTTTAAAGAGCTATTCCATATCTTTTTTTGTAACAACTCAAACAAAAGTAATCCTTCTTTGTATTCTAAAAACGCATTCTTAAACCCGGGTTTTGTGTTTAGTAAATCATTTTTAAAATATACTAATATCTCATGATCTATAAAATTTTGATAAACCGTTTTAATTGGTAAAATTTTATTCTCTTTGCGATAATCATAAAACGATTTTTGAAATATTTTCTTTTTATTAATCGTGAATAAAATACTATTATGATTTTCTTTTTTTCTTTTATCGTACTCTAATGTTAAAAAAACTGCTAATGCTTTTTTTGATTCTCTAATTTTATACTCTTTTTTCAACCTACTTAAAACTGCTTGATTTGATAAAGCTGCTCTACTAGAGTTTCTAACTTTTTTAGTCAACTCTTCTTTTAAAACATCAAAAGAACCTATAGGATGATTTTTTAGAAGTTTAACTATATGCCATCCAAACTTGGTTTTAAAAGGTTTTGTATAATCGCCTATATTTTTAATTTCTAAAACCTTATTCTCAAAAATTGTTACCATATCACCTGTACCAAATCTAGGTAAATTACCTCCTAAAAAAGCAGTTGCTTTATCTTCAGAATATTTTTTAGCAATCTCATTAAAAGAACTACCATACTGAAGCTTTTTATAAAGCGAAGCTATCTTTTCTTTACTATTATTCGAGTTTTTAATTAATATATGAGCAACCTCAAACGCTCCTTTAGAAAGTCTTTTTCCTGTAACCTTTAAAATATGATATCCGTATTTTGTTTTAAAAGGCTTAGAAACTTGATTTAAAGGTGTTTTATAAGCAGCTTCTTCGAACGGATACACCATTGAAAATGCCGAAAAATATCCTAAATCACCTCCATTAAGTTTAGCAGAAGGATCTTCTGATACTTCCTTTGCTACTTTCTCAAAAGGTACTCCGTTTAAAATCATATTCCTAACTTCTACAATTCTTTTATAAAGTACTAAAGTATCAAATTTGACACCGTTTTCAGGAAATTTAATTAATATATGGCTTGCTTTAACTTCGTTTTTTTTACGATCATAAGCGTCTTTTATTAGTTTTGATAAAAACGCTTCATCTTGCAAATAAGGAGCTATTAACTGATTTCCATAGCCTTCTAATTCTCTTTTATAACTTTTTAAAGTATCTAATTTTAAACTATAAGCTTCCCTAACTTTTAGTTTGTAATTAATAAATAGTTCTAAATAATTATCTACGTTTTTAGATTCTTCATCAACTATAAGTCCTAAGTTTTTCTCATATACCTGTTTAAATTCTGAAACCATTACGGGTACATTATTTATACGGAATAACTCTTTATCTTTTTGCCCAAAAGAACTGTTAATTATAATAAAAACGAAGAAACATAAAAAAAACTTACCCATTTATAAAGAAATTATTCCTTTTATAACATCTGCTTTTTTATAATACGCAATTACTTCCTCGGCATTTTTTACATTTAAAAAAATAGAAAGACTGTTATATTTACCTGTTTTGGATTTTTTTGTTTCAATAACTGCTCCCCCTTTATTAAATAAGTTTTTCACCTCTTCTACTTGATTTCCGTCTGTTGGCACAATAAATTTATATAAATATTTACTTGGAAATGTTGTTGTATCTTCTAACTGACCTTTTAACTTAATATAAAATGCTTCTCTATCTGACATAATGCTTTATTAAACTTTTTTCTTATACTAATTATCATTCATTAAGATAATCTTAAAAATGAACCACAAAATTACACTATTTATTACATTTATAATTTGAAACTTATATTTTTGCACCATGCAACAAAAAATAGTTTTAATAGGAGGACCCGGAACTGGCAAATCTTCAATTTTAAGAGAGTTTATAAAACGTGGGTATAATTGTATGCCTGAAATTTCAAGACAAGTAACACTAAAAGCTCAAAAAGAAGGAATAGATCAATTGTTTTTAGAACAGCCTTTACTTTTTAGTCAAATGCTATTAGAAGGTAGAGAGCAGCAATATTTAGAAGCTGACAAATGCCCGAATGACATTGTTTTTTTTGATAGAGGAATTCCTGATGTACATGCGTATATGAATTATTTAGCAAGTGAATACCCACCTATCTATAAAGAAAAAAGCAATAAATACTTATATACAAAAGTGTTTATGTGTGCTCCTTGGGAGAAAATTTATAAATCGGACAACGAGCGCTACGAAACCTACGAACAAGCTGTAGAGATAGACACGTATTTAAAAGCAGCCTACAAAGAAATAGGATACGAAATTATAGACGTTCCTTTTGATACCGTAAAAAAACGCTGCGATTTTATTTTACAATCGTTATAAAACGATGTATGAAGAATCAATAAACATATTACAACATTACTGGGGTCATAGTTCTTTTAGAGCTCCTCAGCAAGAAATTATAGCTGCTGTATTAGAAAAAAAAAATGCCATCGCTTTATTACCCACAGGTGGTGGTAAATCTATTTGTTTTCAAATTCCCGCTTTAATAAATAATGGTGTTTGTATTGTTATTTCGCCATTAATAGCATTAATGCAAGACCAAGTAGAAAGTCTTGTTGCAAAAGGCATAAAAGCTACCGTAATTCCTTCTGGAAGCTCCCAAGATGATATTATTACACTTTTTGATAATATTCGTTTTGGAAAAATAAAATTTTTATATGTTTCTCCCGAGCGTCTACAATCTCGTTTTATTCAAGAAAAAATAAAGCAATTAGATGTAAATTTAATTGCCATTGATGAAGCGCATTGTATTTCTGAATGGGGACACGATTTTCGTCCTTCTTATCAACATATTGCCATTTTAAAAGAACTTCATCCAACAACAAGTATTATTGCTTTAACGGCAACAGCCACCAAAAAAGTTATTGATGATATTATACTTTCTTTAGATTTAGAAAATCCTACGGTTTTTAAAAAGTCTTTTTACAGAGAAAATCTAGCGTATCAAATTTTTAAGACGGATGATAAACTCCGTAAACTACATCAGATTTTTACCAAAACAAAAGCACCAGCAATTGTTTATGTAAACTCTAGAGTTAAAACTAAAGAAATCTGTGCTTATTTAAATGCTAACGGTTTTAAAAGTACTTTTTACCACGGCGGATTAACAAGTTTAGAAAAACAACTTTCTTTTGATAGTTGGATGACCGAAAAAACACCAATTATTGTTGCTACAAACGCTTTTGGTATGGGAATAGACAAACCCAATGTTCGGGTTGTTATTCATTTAAACCTTCCTGCATCTATAGAGAATTATATTCAAGAAGCCGGTCGTGGCGGACGAGACGGTAACAAAGCCTTTTCGGTTGTTTTAACAAATGATAACGATATTAAACTTAGTAAAGATTTATTAGAAAAATCGCTACCTGTTATTGAAGAGATAAAATTGGTGCATCGAAAGTTATATCAACACTTTCAAATTGCCAAAGGAGAACTTATCGAAACTGCTTTCGATTTTAACTTTTTAGAATTTTGTAGTAAATACAAGTTAGTTCCCAATAAAACCTATAACGCTTTACAAATATTAAATAGTAACGGAATTATAGAATTGAATTCTAATTTCCAACAAAAATCTACCATTCAATTTTCTGTTTCAAGTAAACAAGTTTTATTATATTCTCAGCAAAATCCGTCTTCAAAAAACTTTGTCCAAACATTATTGCGTTTGTATGGTGGTGTTTTTGAAAATCTGGTGAAAATTGATGAGTTCTATATCGCTAAAAAAGTAGGCGTTACTTCTTGGCACGTTATTGAGGAATTAGAACGAATGGCTGAAAAAGAAATGCTTGAATACAACAAAGCAACCAATAATTCAGAATTATTTTTTCTGTATCCTAGAGAAGACGATACAACCGTAAACCGTGTTTCTAAAAACATCAGTTTATATTTAGCTCAGAAAAAGCAAAAAAATGATGATTTACTAGAGTTCATTAAAAACAATGAAGTTTGCAGAAGTGTACAGTTATTACATTACTTTAATGAAACGACTAGCAAAGAGTGCGGTATTTGCGATGTTTGCTTACAAAAAAAACAAACTTTTACTATAGAACCACTTGCTATTCTTAAATTATTAAAAAATCATAAAGCCTTAACAGTTTACGAAATCAGTACACACCTAAACGAAAAAGAAGCAAACATTTTAATACTTTTGCGTACGCTTTTATCCGAAGAAAAAATAAACGTTACTAACAACAAATACTTTTTATAAATGAGAGATTTACGCATCGTTTTTATGGGAACACCTGATTTTGCGGTGACCATTTTACAACACCTTATCGAAAATGATTATAATGTAGTTGGCGTAATTACTGCTGCAGATAAACCTGCTGGTAGAGGTCGTAAGCTAAATCAATCTGCTGTAAAAAAATATGCGCTGTCTCAAAACTTACCTATTCTTCAACCTACCAATTTAAAAAATGAAGAATTTCAGACTGCTTTAAAAGATTGGAACGCTAATTTACAAATAGTGGTTGCTTTTAGAATGTTACCAAAAGCTGTTTGGGCAATGCCTGAATATGGTACTTTTAACTTACATGCCTCTTTATTACCTGAATATCGTGGGGCGGCTCCTATTAACTGGGCTCTTATTAATGGAGAAACCAAAACAGGTGTTACTACTTTCTTTATTGATGATAAAATTGATACTGGTGAAATTATCTTACAAAAAGATATAACTATTAAAGACGATGAAATTGTTGGTGAGTTACACGATCGATTAATGTATTTAGGTGCCAATTTGGTTGCCGCAACATTAGATTTAATAGCTACGGGAATTGTAAACACTACAAAACAGCCAGAATTAGAAGAGAAACCTGCTCATAAACTGTATCCTCATAATTGTAAAATAGATTGGTCTAAGTCTTTAGTAGATGTCTACAATCATATTCGTGGCTTAAACCCATACCCTGCTGCTTGGACAACTATAAAAAATGGTGAAGAAGAAATTTCAGCTAAAATATATGGCGTAACAAAAGAATTTTCTGCCCATGAATTTACAAACGGAACAGTTATTACTTCTAAAAAGGAATTAAAAATTGCAGTAAAAGACGGTTTCCTTATTGTTGATCAAATTAAGATTTCAGGTAAAAAATTAATGGATGCTACAAGTTTATTAAACGGTTTTCAATTCGATAAAGAAGCAAAAGCGCTGTAACCCTTTACTTATAAGGTTTTAGCGTTTTACGGTAAAAAGAAGTCGTGGTTATTAACAATTGTATCCTACTTATTAACAAATACGCTTTTTTTTAGGGTCAAAACTTGCATGGTACCGCATTCCTACTATATTTGTTGAGCTATTTAGCGAAAAACAAAAATTAATTTTTAAAACTTATTAAGATTATGAACAAATCAGATTTAATCGATGCAATGGCTGCTGACGCAGGAATTTCTAAAGCTAATGCTAAAGCTGCATTAGACTCTTTAACTTCTAACGTTACTAAGTCTTTAAAGTCAGGTAACAAAGTTGCATTAGTTGGATGGGGAACTTGGTCTGTTTCTGAAAGAGCTGCTAGAACTGGTAGAAACCCTCAAACAGGAAAAGAAATTCAAATAGCTGCTAAAAACGTAGTAAAGTTTAAAGCGGGTGCTGGCTTAAGTGATTCAGTAAACAACTAAGACTTTTCTTAAAACATATTTAAAACAGCATTTAGGCAACTAAATGCTGTTTTTCTTTGTAATAGTGTCACATACAAAACAAATCTTTGTCTATTAAGTATAACACAAAAACAAAGAAAATGAAAAATACAATTACATTCATCGCCGTTTTATTATGCTTAACTACCTATGCACAAAAAACGGTAAATGCTTCCGACATTATTAGAGATGTAAAAGAAGGTAAGTCTGTTATTATTTCTAACGCTACTATTAAAGGGGTTTTAGACTTTACTTTTATGGATGAGGCACTACCTAAATTACCTAAAAGAAAAAGTTGGTGGAATAATGGTGGCTCTAATACAATAGAAAAACAAATTACTAATAAAATATCATTTGTTAACTGTACTTTTAACGATGATGTACTAGCGTACATACCTCATGAAAAAAGTGGTTATACCTTTATTGCAAATTTTGAAGACGAAGTAGTATTTAAAGATTGTACTTTTAAACAAAAAGCAATGTTTAAATATTCTGAATTTGAAAGAAATACCGATTTTTCAAACACAAAATTCAACAATGACTCTACCTTTAAATATGCTAAATTTGAGAGAGGTATTTCTTTTGAAAACACTTTCTTTGATGAGCCTGCAACTTTTAAATATGCCGATTTTAAACAGCATGTAAGTTTTGCTAATGCTGTTTTTAATGAAAGTGCTATTTTTAAATACACTGAATTTAATAATGGTGTATCGTTTAAAAATGTAAAGTTTGAAGAAGATTTAAATATAAAATATGCTAAAGTGACTGGTAATTTTAATATTACAGGTATGGATGTAGCCTACGACATAGACTCTAAATACACCCAAATAAACGGAAAAAGCTTTAGTAAGTATTTATTACATAAAAAATAATACTATCTAATACATATATCATAAAAGACTCGCAATATATATTGTGAGTCTTTTTATTTGCCATAAAATTTAGTTTGATTCTTACCTCTTTTTCTAATAACTTCGCTAAATCTTGATATAATTCATTAAAACGAACTCATATCATTAAAGTTGGCAGTAATTATAAGAAACCTAAATGAATAAGACTTTTCACGTAATTGCAGATGAAGCAAAATTCACCAAGGATATGTTAGCTAGTGGAATTACTCAATTAGGAAAAGCAAATTATGGACAAAAAGGAGTTTATTTTCAAGCTTTTACTAGTTTAACTACAGGTCTTGAACGAATAGGTAAATTATGTTTAATTCTTGATTATTATATTTTAAATAACGGAAAATTTCCTGAACAAAAATATGTAAAAGACGAAATAGGACACGATCTAGAAATTCTTTTCAAAAAATCAAACTCGATTATTTCAAATCATAACATCTCATTTAGATTTTCTAAAGATGTAAATGAGATCATTCATTTAAAAATATTATCCATTTTGTCAAAATTTGCAAAAGGAGATAGATATTCAAACATTAACTTTTTAGTTAAAAGCAACTTTCAGAGTGACCCAATTAAGGATTGGAGCGAAAATGTGGATAAAATAATTTTTGAAAAAAGAGTCTCTAAAGCTAAAAAAGAAAGAATTAGGAAAAATGCTAAAATAGCAGATTTAATGATTGGGTCATTTACTATCGTCAGATACACAGATGAATCAAGAAACGCTATTTCTGATGTTGAAAGTGCAAGTTATCTGACTGGAATGACAGATTCAATAATTAAATATCGACAATTGTATGTTTTGCAAACAATTAGAT
Organism: Tenacibaculum sp. SM2510; assembly: GCF_057002845.1. Taxonomy (NCBI): domain Bacteria; kingdom Pseudomonadati; phylum Bacteroidota; class Flavobacteriia; order Flavobacteriales; family Flavobacteriaceae; genus Tenacibaculum; species Tenacibaculum sp. SM2510. The sequence continues at coordinate 140,188 of NZ_CP192703.1, read as the reverse complement.
ATTGGGTTGAGATTTTAGGTAAATTAGAACATAAAGCTATGTCATTAGGAAATGAGGATATTCCTTTTATGTCTGAGATGTTTGCCATATTTTATAATCCAGATTCTTATTTCAAAACAAGAAAAACGTATGAGAAAAACTAACCCCAACAAAGAACTGAGGTAAAAACTAAAAAATTCTTCTTTAAATTTACTCATTACTATTCTATGCTCAAAGTAATATAATTACTGATTATTTAGGCAATACAGAAACATAAATTTCATCATATGTTAAACCAGGTTTTACGATAGCAAAACGGTACTTTATCAACTTATTTGAAACTGCTATTAATGCGTAATTTATTACACTTTCCTTTGTTTACAATCCGCTTATAAACATCTTTACAAGCTTTATTATGCTTATATAAACTGAAAGAACAGAGAGATAGAAGGTTTCGCTACTTTCTATTATCAACTTTACTTATTCTGCTTCAACCTCTCACCCTCTAATTATTTTTGTAAAACCAACATAACCAAAGAATTGTGATACCCTGACTAATTTAAAGCCTAAGTTGTAATCGAGTTGGGTAGGTTTAACCCACTTGTTTACTTGGCCTCTTATAATAAGTCGTTTTTGTGTCAACTTATTTTAGGACGGGGTATATTTATAATAAAAGACTCGCAATGTATATTATGCTTTTTTCTACTTTCATGTTTTTTAAATTAGCTTGATTACTATCACATAATCAAGTAGATTTGCTTTTATTATTAAATAAATAATAAACTTTAATTATCAATAAATATGTCTATTTATATTTTTATTATTAAGTAAACTCCCTTTATTCATAGTTTAAGTAAAAATGATTTTACATGAAAAACTTACTTGCTGCAATGAATAAAGTTTTATTCTTTTTCGGACTTCTTTTTTTTATATTGATTTATAGTTGTGATGATGACAACATGCCTTCAGACTCATTTCTTGAAGGAGTAATAACATCTGTAGAAAAAGAACAAATAGAAGGTTTATGGTCTATATTTAAAATTAAATATGAAGGAAAAACAACAGATGTTTTAGCTTCATTCCCTGAATGTGGTAGAGATTTTTTTAACTTTCATTCTGAAGGAGAATATAGAGAATATTTATTTAACAATAATACTAAATGCACAACAACAAATTACAAGTCAAGTTGGTCTTTATCAAATGGGATAATAACAATTAGTAATGGTTCTGAAACGGATCAATGGGTAATTACAGAACTAACTTCAAGTAGCTTAGTTTTTAGGTTTAAAATTGATACTGATTCAGATGGTAACTTAGAAGTATTTGAAGTAGTTTGCAATCGTTATCAACCACCAATTGAAATGGATATTTATTCGGACACTTTTCATTGGGATAATACTGTAAGTAATGATGATAAAATTTTACTTAAATGGGATGAATATAATGGATATAATGACTTTAATAAATATGAAATTTATAGATTAGACAAGAACTGCAATATTGTAAATCCTGAATTAATTTCAACGATTACAGATAAAAATAAAACTTTTTTCATAGATGAAGTATCAGCTCCTTATGAAGAAATATGTTACGTCTTTAAAATTTATACTAACAAAGGTTTTTTAGGAGAAAGTAACCCAATTGTCGTTACTACAAGTTCAATACAAGTACCACTTATAAATCTATCTGAACCAGTTTTGAGTAACACAACAGTTCAATTAAATTGGCAAAAATATGATGGATACTACTTTTCTCATTACGAGATTACTGTGCGGAACTATTCATCAGGATCAGGTGGAGGCTTTCAAGAAGAACAAGTTATTATAATTGATGATATAGAAAATATTAACCATTCTTTTGAACTTCCTTATTTTGAAAATCCAGTTTTTGTAATTAACTCCTATAATATATTTGGCTCAAAAAATGGAACAGTGATAGAGGGTAAAAACCAAAGAACTACAAGTTTTATTAGACAAGAAGTTTTACTTATAAATGCTATTCAATTTTCAGCTTTTTCTCCTGATGAAACTATATTTTTTTATGCTGATTATTCAAAACTTTACAGGTATAATTACAATTCATATAGCATAGAAAACTCTACTGAACTCAATAGTTCTTCTATTGTTTTTGTTAAAGTATTTAAATCAGACTACGGAACAGAAGTAATTGTAAATACAGGAGGTGAAATAAAAGTATACGATATTAATTTAAATTTTAAATATAGTATTGAAAATTTAGCTATTAGCCCTGAACATATAATTATCAATGAAAATGGCTACTGGTTAATTACAGATAGAGAAAAGCTTTACTCTTTTTCTAGAATAAACAATAAATTAAATTTAATTAGTACTAATAATACATATAATGAAATATTTAGTGTTAGTCGTATTAATATGATGGATTTAGGTGAAAATAGAATATTGATCGGAAACTACAATTATACACAAGGTTTAATCGTTGGTATAGATTCTAACGGACAATTAACAAGTGATTCTAGTTCTGTTAATATAAATGCTTCTTCTCAATGGAATAATAATTCTTTATTTTCTAAGAACAAGCAATATCTTTTAAATATTGAAAACAATACTTTGTTTTCTACAAGCACATACAATTTAATAACTACTTTAAATCAAAACTTCTTTCCTTCAAGTATAAATGATGATGGTACTCTTATTCTCGGAACAAATAACAATCCAGAATTCTCTAGCGATAATGTTCACGAAAAAAAGGTTAGAACTTTAAGTTATCCAGGGCTTAATGAACAAATTTATAATTCAAAAGGATATCCATGCTTTGTGATTAAAAATCACCTTGGACAGCTAATATCTGTTTCTAAAGCGTTTGCAGGTAGTTTAAACTATGGTTCTCCTAAAAATGATATATTTATTGAGGTTATTGAATGAGTATTTCAAAACACTATTAAAAATAAACAATACCTTATGCTTTAGCAAAAAAATCCGCTGAAAAATTTCAGCGGATTTTTTTTACATATCATAGAGTGACATTAATTCAAACACTAAAACACATTTGAAAAAAACGTCTAAAAAATCTTGACGAATAATAAATTACGTGTTTAAAAATAATACTTTTTGAGAGTTCCCTAAAAAACATAAAAATTAGCGAACATATTAATTATTCAAATTAATTATACTATAAAAATAATTCACTAAAATATTCTTAATAAAAACCGACCCAACTAAATAAATTTCAAAGTTTTATTTTAAAATCGTAATATGTTTTACACTCTTTTGTAATAAATAATTTTAATGCATATGGCTAAAGTAATTTATTATTATTATTATTATATTCGTAATCTCAAATTACAAGATTGCTATTCTCCCCCCAATATCTATATCAAGATAGATATACTCATTTATCAATTTTTAAATGAAATTAATAATTTTATCAGTTATTTTTTTTGATCAAAAAAAAATCTATGTTTATTTTAATAACATAAAAATATATTAATATAATTAACTCAAATACATATTTAAATTTAATCTATAGCCTTAAATGAAACAATTACTAACACTATTTTTAATATTTACTTTATCGATAAATTTAAATGCTCAAGCCAACGAATCCTTTACCTACCAAGTTGTTATTAGAAGCGATGCAAATTCATTAATAACTAATCAAACGATAAAAATGCGTGTAAGCATACTTTCAGGATCCTCTACCGGAACACCTGTTTATGTTGAATCACTTTCAGCTTTAACGAATATAAATGGATTAGCAACGATACAGATTGGAGAAGGCACTGTACTTTCAGGAGATTTTTTAACTATTAATTGGGCTTCGGAAGTATATTTTATTAAAACAGAAACAGATGCTACTGGAGGCACAAATTATAATATAGAAACTATTGCAGAAATTACTAGTGTACCTTATGCTATATACAGTAATATAGCTCAATTGGCAGAAACAGCAGATTACCTTACATTATCAAATTTACCAACAACTATAACACAAAATCAGAGTGATAAACTAGGGTTATTAAGTGTTTCAGCTACCGTAGATCTTGATCAATTAAGTTCAGATGTGACTGCAAACACTGCAAAATCTGATTTCCCAGGGTTTGGAACTGTTGCAGGAACTGTACTAGAAGGTGATCAATTTATTTGGACAAAATCGAATAATAATGCCTTTTATTCAGCAGGAAATGTTGGTATTGGTGTACCAACTAATACTAATTTTGGAGGTGCAAAACTAAATGTTGGAGGAGGAATTAAATATAGTGGAATTCCTACCACACTAACAGAACCAGGAATGATGTATTACGATAATACAGATGGTGATGGTAAATTTCATTTTATTAATAACTTAGGAAATAATGTAACTTTAGGCGGGTCAGGTTGGTCTTCTGTTAATGGAGATAATACTACAAGTACTGATGTTATTATTGCTAGTAGTTTAGCTGTTGGTGTAGATGCTGTTAATGGCGAAGATTTTGGATTTAATACATTTAAATTAAAAGAAAATAATCTTCGTATTTTATTTGACGATAGTGATGACCCAACAGGAACAATGCCTTATAATGATTGGCAAATAGAAATAAACGAATCTTCTAATGGAGGAGAATCACATTTTGCAATTCTAGATGTAACAAACGCTACAAGACCATTTAATATTCTTGCCGGTGCGCCTAACAACGCATTTTACATTGCTAGTAATGGAAATGTAGGTATTGGAACAGATACTCCTTCAGAATCTTTAGAAGTTACTGGTGCTATTAAAGCTCAATTTTTTGTTGGTGATGGATCAGGACTTACTGGAATCACTGGTGCAACAGGTGGTATATCTAACCTTGATGATACAATTATTGAAGCAGATTCGGATACAAATAATGTTGGTGAGATAGCTTTTCAAACTCAAAACACAACAAGAATGGTAGTTTCTAATAATGGTAATGTTGGAATCGGTACAAATACTCCTACTGAGAAACTTGAAGTTGTTGGTAATATCATTGCTGAGGATATTACAGCTAATGGTAGTCTTAGTATTAATACCATAAGTTACACTATTAATGATAGTACTGATAATACCTCTGCAAATATTGAAATAGATGCTTCCAATAAAACCATGGTCAACATGAATAATTCAATTGCGCAAACTATTGATGGGTTTACTTCTGGAGCACTTGGTCAACAAATAACTATTTTTAATAGAGGAAGCGGAATTACAATAGCACACAATACTGGAACCCAAAAAATATTATTACCAAATAACACTAATATTAGTCTGGGCATATATGAAAGTGCTACGTTTGTATATGATGGTACGGTGTGGTATTGTATAAGTCTAAACAATTAAATTTATTTTATGAAACAGTTTATACTAATATTAAGTTGTTTATTATTATTTGTTAATAATAGTAATGCTCAAGCAACAGATATAATAAATTATCAAATGCTACTTAGAGATGCATCTGGAAAATTATTAATTAATAGTGCTACAGGAATACAATTTCAAGTACTAAAAACCACAAGTACTGGAACAGTTGTATTTGAAGAAATACATAATACTACTACGAATTCTCTTGGTGTAATAAGCGTTAAAATTGGAGAAGGTGTTGCTGCTATTGGAACGCTAACGAACATAGATTGGTCAGGCGATTTATACTTTGTTCGTGTAGGAATAGATCCGCTTGGAGGCACAAATTTCACATTAAAAGGTACTAGAAAATTAAACACTTTACCATTAGCCACAAGTACTATAAAATCGACGATGGCATTAACTGCTGATTATAACTCTTTAACAAACAAACCAGTTACAATTACATCAGGTCAGATAGAATTATTAGGATATTTAGGACTATCAAATAATTTAGATTTAGATTTTTTAAAAACGGCAGTAGATTTTAACACGTCAAGGTTGTTTCCTGGCTTTGGAATGACAACAGGTACTGCGTTCGAAATTTTATGGTCAAAAATAAATAACAATGTATTCTATGAAAATGGCAATGTCGGTATAGGTACCAATCTAAATTTAGAAGGTAGTTCAGCTTTACTGACTTTAGAAGGGGGAGTATTATATGAAAAGTTAACAACTTATGAAACGGAAATTGGTGCTATAAAATACTTTGATATAGGTGCTGGTTATCCAGTTGCATTTAATAGTTTTTATTATGGTAATAATTCAGGAACACGAACCGACTTTAAATCTAATCCTGATCAAGATATAGTGTTCGTAAATGATGCAAACATACTCTCAAAATTAGGTATTGGTGAAAGCATGGTTTCATCCTATAATTTTAATACTAATAATTTTGTTATGGCATCTGCTACGCCAAGTATAAATTTTGTTGATACTAGTACTTCTTCCTCTTTTCCTACAGCAGACTGGCGAATAGAAATTAATGATAAAGTTAACTTAGGTAAGAATTATTTTAGCATTGTTAATTATGTAACAGTTCCTGCCACTAGCAACTCTAATTTTAAAATTATGGCTGGAGTACCTTCTCTAGCATTTAATATCTTAGAAAACGGTAATATAGGGATGAATGTTGAAACTCCAACAGCTAAATTAGAAGTTTCAAATAAGGTTAAAGCAACTAGTTTTATAGGTAGTGGAAGAGATTTATCTAATATTCCTTCTGGTACTTCAAATACTATAAATACAGGAAGTACAACTATTGGATCTGACAGTGATTCTGATACGGTAGGGGCTGTTATTTTCAAAACGAAAAATGTAAATAAAATGTCAATAGCATCTGGTGGGAATGTTGCTATTGGAAATATAATTGCTGCTGCTACTTTAGAAATTGACGGTAATTTAGTAGTTAACAATATAAATACTAAAAACTTAGCTCTAAAAGGTCAATTAAATAAACAGATTACATTAGAAACGCCAGTTAGCTATTCAAGTATTGACATTGACGGAAAAAGTATTATTATTATGAATCCGCTAAATGATCTAACTTTTAACAACCTGTCAAATGCAGTTGAAGGACAAGTTATTACTATCATTAATTCAGGTTCAAATAATATTACTTTTGGCCAAGGTTTTGCTGGGAATATTAGAATTTCACCTTTTGGGGGAATCACTATTGGGCAAAATGAGTCTATAACATTAGTTGAAAATGATACTCAGTTTTATGTGATAAATTTAGTTAACTAGAATAGTTATGAATCTTATCAAATTTATAAAAACTATTAATTTAAAACTCATTTTTTCAATATGAAAAATTTATATATTAGTTTAATCCTGTTTATGCTTTTCTCGACAAGCTATGCCCAAAAAGCTATTGTAGTTTCAGGAGGAGACATTTCTAATACAAATTACAATGCAAGCTTTAGTATAGGGCAAACATTACAGCTTTCATCTAATAATTCGAATGGAACAATTATCCAAGGAGTTCAGCAACCTTCTGAAATATTTAATACCCCCCCAACAGCAGTTTGTAAAGACATCATTGCCGAACTAAATATCAACGGTACTGTAACTATAGTGCCTTCGGATGTTGATGGGGGCTCTAGTGATAAAGAAGGTGATTTTGTACTTTCAATAGATAATAATACTTTTAATTGTAATAAAATAGGGCTTAATTCAGTTACCCTAACTGTTACAGATGATCAAGGTCTGGTTGACACTTGCTCTGCTACAGTAACTATTATAGATAAGATTGAACCAACGGTTGCTGTTCAAAATATTACTATTGAATTAGATAGTGATGGAACTAGAAGTATTGTAGCTGCTGACATTGACAATGGATCTTCTGATAATTGTGGTATTGCTTCTATGAGTTTAGATCAGGTTCGTTTTACCTGTCCAACTTTAGGAGATCATACTGTCACATTAACAGTTGTAGATGTGAATGGAAACAGCGCTTCTAAAGTTGCAACTGTAACCTTAACTGCTGCTGACATAGACAATGATTTAATTGCAAATGTGTGTGATGATGATATTGACGGAGATGGAATTGACAACTCTGTTGATAATTGCCCTACTACGGCTAATAGCGATCAAGTTGATTTAGATCGTAATGGTATTGGTGATATTTGTGATGAAGGAGATATAGAAATACCAAAAGGATTCTCGCCTAATGGTGATGGTACTAATGATGAATTTATCATTACAGGACTTCATAAATATACTAACAACAGTATTCAAGTCTATAACCGCTATGGAAATATGGTGTATGAATCTAAAAATTATCAAAACTATTGGGATGGTATTGGAAACAAAAAAGAAAGAAGGCTTCCTGCTGCTCCATACTTCTATGTGTTAAGCATTGATAATGGAACAAGAATAGTCAAAGGTTGGTTATATATCAATTATTAAGAAAAAGATAAAATGAAAAATATTTTAAAACAACTCGTATTTCTGGGTGCTTTTATATTTGTACTTCAAAGTAACGCACAACAAGATCCTTTATACACACAATACTATAATAATTTTAACTTAATTAACCCTGCCTACGCTGGTAGTCACGGATTGTTTACTGCTACGGCTAATATTCGTAGCCAATGGTCTGGCGAAGCTGGTAGCCCTGAAACACAAACTTTATCTATACACGGAGCTACGGGTAAAAATGTAGGGCTAGGGTTGTCTATTGTCAATGACAAGGTGTATGTCTTAAGAGAAACACATGTCTATGCAGATTATTCATATTCTATCTATCCTTCTGAAACTTCAACATTGGCTTTTGGTTTAAAAGCTGGAGGGAGTTTCATAGACGTTAACTTATTAGAACTAGGTATTAACAATGACGATTTGTTTAGTGAAAACATCAATGAGTTCAATCCTAATATGGGAGTTGGTGTATTTTATTATACCGATAGGTTTTTTGCGAGCTTATCTAGTGCCAATATTTTAAAGAGTAAACACTATGATAAAAATAGTACAGTGGTCTCTAGTGCTTCTGATGAAATGATTATTTATATGTCTTCTGGATATTTATTTGACTTAGGGGAATCTTTTAAGCTAAGGCCTTCTTTTATGATGAGAGCTGTAAATGGTGCACCACTTTCTACAGATATTTCTACAAGTATTCTTTGGCTTGACAAATTAGAATTTGGAATCTCTCATAGAATCGATGAATCGGTATCGGGGCTTTTTCAAATACGTTTAAGTGAGAACTTAAAAATAGGTTATAGTTATGATGCCATTACATCTGACTTGTCGAATTATAATAATGGATCTCACGAGTTTTCTATCATTCTAAATCTTAACAAAAAAAAGAGAATTGAACACAAAAGGCAACCTCCATTGTATTGGATGAAAAAACAATACTCTCAAGAAATTGAAAAACTGTAAGAAGAAAGCAAAATAGAATTACTACTAATTAAAAAAACGTTCCAAATATGGTAGTTTTTTTTGAATGATGAAGAATTAAATTTCAGGTCTCCTTATTTAGTTAAGTATTCCTATGCATCTAACCTAGTAGAGTTATTTATTAATGCATATCCTGATTTAACAAAAGTAATAGTATCACTATATCTATTTTAGAAAACTCAAATGAAGTAAATTAGTAACTACTTATTATAGAAATCAGCTACTTAAAACACGTTAAAAATTATATACCAATACGCCAGCTAAACTTACATTTTTGTACTTTCAAACAACAAAAAATCCGCTGAAAACTTTCAGCGGATTTTTATATTATTCTTCGATATCAGATTCGAAATCATTCTTAATCCTTTTACTTCCTTCATAAAGTTCATACTTTACAAAACGACAATCTAAATCGGCATTTTTAAGTGGTATTCTCTTTGAAGTACGCAACCCAACGTGTTTTAAGGCTAGCGTATCAGAAGTAATTAACCACGCTGTTGAATCGTGGTAATTATGTTTTAAAGTATTCCCTATTTTTGTGTAAAATTCTTCTACATCAATATTTAAACGTTCACCATAAGGCGGGTTAAATAAAATAGTTGTTTTACCAAATACTTCTTTCTTTGAGTTAAAAAAGTTTACATGGTGTATTCCTATAAACTCCTCTAAATTCGCGTTTATAATATTCTGTTTTGCTTTTGTAACAGCAGACGGAGCTTTATCAAATCCCATTATTTTAAAATGTGAACTTGTAATTTTCTTTAACAAAGCATCCTGAATTACGAAAAATAATTCTTCATCGTAATCTTTCCAGTTTTCAAAAGCAAAATGCTTGCGGTTAATGTTTGCTGGTATATTATTAGCAACCATGGCTGCTTCAATTAAAATCGTACCTGAACCACACATTGGGTCGATAAAATTTTCTTCTCCTTTATAACCAGATAACAATACCAAACCTGCCGCTAAAACTTCGTTAATTGGTGCAATATTGGTAGCACTTCTATAGCCTCTTTTGTGTAGTGAATCTCCTGATGAATCTAAAGAAATTGTTAACCATTCATTATGAATATGAATGTGAATTTTAACATCTGGATGTTTTAAATCTACATTCGGACGCTTTTTATACTTGCTCATAAAATAATCAGCAATTGCATCCTTAGATTTTAAACTAATATAGTGTGAGTTTGTCGTAAAATTTTTCGAATTTACTACTGCTCCGATTGCAAAAGTACCGTCAACATCTATGTATTTATCCCATTTTACACGCTGAATTGCTTCATATAAATCTTCTTCATCAAAAATTTTACTCTTTTTAATCGGTTTTAAAATACGAATAGCCGTACGCAAAGCAATATTTGCTTTATACATAAAACCTGTATCCCCTTTAAAAGTAACATTACGTATTCCTTCCTTAACATCCTGGCCACCAAGCTTTCTTAGTTCATCTGCTAAAACTCCTTCTAAACCTGCCATTGTAATAGCAGTCATTTTAAAATCTTTCTCCATGTAATTGTAAAATTTCACTGCAAAAGTACAGCTTATTTTGGGTTGATGTGAATCTTTTCTTGTTTCAATCTAAAAAACGTAAGATTTATGTATTTTTGCAGACCTTATACTTATGAAAACAACAGACTGGTTTACTTCTTGGTTCGATACTTCTTACTATCACACATTATATAAACATAGAAATGATGCCGATGCGCAATTTTTTATGCGAAACATTACATCGTTTTTAAAATTACCTAAAACGAGTCATATTGCTGATTTACCTTGTGGTAAAGGGAGACATTCAGTATACTTAAATTCATTAGGCTATACAGTAACTGGTGGCGATTTAAGCGGTAATAGCATTGAGTATGCGAAGAAATTTGAAAACGAATCGCTTAATTTTGAAGTTTGGGACATGCGTGATCCCATAGAATATAAATACGATGCTATTTTCAACTTATTTACAAGTTTTGGTTATTTTAAGGATGACAATGAAGATATTGCTATTTTAAAAAGTATTAAAAACGGCTTAAAAAAAAATGGTGTTTTTGTGTTAGATTTTTTAAATGTCGAGAAAGTTAAAAACTCATTAGTTGCAGAAGAAGTAAAAACAATTGATGGCATTGAGTTTCACATTAAAAGAGAAATTAAAGATGGTTTTATTTTAAAACACATTTCTTTTATTGCCGATGCCGAACAACATTCATATATAGAGCAGGTAAAATTTTTAACTTTAGATAAGATGGAAACCTATTTTAAGAAAGCAGGTTTAAATATGAAACATGTTTTTGGCGATTATAGCTTAAATGCATTTGATGAAAACACTTCTGATAGATTAATATTAATTGGAGAATGAGTTATACTTTATTAATAATAGCCGTTTTACTAGGCTCTTTACTTGTTTTATTTTTAAAACCAAACAATCAATTAGTTCGACTTTTGTTAGCCTTTAGTGGCGCTTATTTACTGTCGGTTACTATATTGCATCTACTTCCTGAAGTTTATATGCATACAAGTGATGCTAAGAAAATCGGAATCTTAATTTTAATCGGAATTATTATACAATCGGTTTTAGAATCTTTTTCTAAAGGTGCCGAACACGGCCATATTCATGTGCATTCCGATTCGTCAAAATTTCCATGGTTATTATTTGTTAGTTTATGTATTCACGCTTTTTCTGAAGGATTGCCAATACATCATGCTGGCGACAATTTACTTTGGGCAATTATTGTACATAAAATTCCTATTGCCATTGTTTTAACTACTTTCTTTTTACAGACAAATTATAGCAAAAAAACAATTATTTTATTTTTAAGTCTTTTCGCTTTAATGAGTCCGCTAGGAGTATTAGTTTCAGATAAAGTGTCTTTTTTTATTGAATATCATACCGAAATAACGGCTTTAATTATTGGTGTTTTTCTTCATATTTCAACAATCATACTTTTTGAAAGTTCAGAAAATCACAAATTTAATTTTAAAAAATTTACCGCAATCCTTTTAGGAATTGTATTAACAATACTTACCCTTTAATATTTTTATTCACTAGATTAATATAACAAATTTCGTGACATCGTCAAACTGAACTTGTTTCAGTTTCTCATTACCAATAGATATGAGCAATTTAAAAAAACATATCACCCTGAAATAGTATGACAAAAAAACGAACAAAACGAATACTCAGAATAATATTTATTATTGTAAGTATATCTTCTTTATGGTTCGTACCATGGACTTTGGTAAAAGCTTGGATATTACCACTACCTGATACTGTTGAAGAACAAGTAAATAAGGCAATTGATTATGGATTTGATGGAATGATTGTTTATGTAGACGAAGCAGGTAAACCGCCAGCATTTTATACAAGTGGTTGGAAAGACCGAAAAAACAAAATACCTACCGACCCGCAAGCCTTATTCAATATTGGCAGTATCAGTAAGCTATATGTCGCTGTTGCTATCACGAAATTAGTTAAAGACAAACATTTATCTTTAGATAAAACACTCGCTGATTGCTTTCCAGAACTTGTGGGTAGAATTGAAAATGCAGAAAAAATTACTTTGAGGTTGATGATACAACATCGGAGTGGTATTCCAAATTATACGGATTATGGTTATTGGGATAACCCACCGAAAAGCAGTAAAGAAACCCTTGAGTTGGCACTTGATTTGCCAGCCAATTTTGAGCCAGGTGAAGATTATGGTTATTCAAATACGAATTATTTATTGCTTCGAAAACTCATGGACAAAGTCTTAGGTTATAGCCGCAACCAATATATTAAGGAGAAAATTTTGGCACCACTCGAGCTAAACAATACATTCAATTCCCTTAATGAAGTAAATATAGATGATATTATGAGTGGCTATCATGTTGGCTATGAATCCGATTTAAAAGCGGAATATGGTGGAATGTTTGCTTCAGCAGAAGATGTTGGCATTTTTTTAAGAGCACTAAACAATGGTTCAGTGTTTGATGAAAACGAACAAGAAATCTATTCTTCAATTTATGTGTACAAACATTCGGGGTGGGTTCTTGGATATCAGAGTTTTTCCGAATATCATGAAGATATTGATACTGTTATTGTTCTGTTTAATAACACCACAGATTCTAAACTATATAAATGGAATTTGGCTGAAATTGTATATAACCGAATAGTAAAAATAATTAGAAATAAAAAAAGCTCATAACAATCTGTATAGTTAATGACTACAAAGTGTTAAATCTGAAGTTCAGTTCTTTTTTCAAAATCCTGTAATAAACTGAAAGTTTCGACTCTTTAAAACGCCACTAACCATACAGTAACCGTTCTCTAAATTGAATATGATTCTGAAATAAATTCAGAATGACGCAAGGTTTAAAATATTTATTTACAGGATGTAATGATGTTTTTTACGCCTAAACCTATTCTCTATTTACCAAATCAATAGAAAAAGCAGGCATACAAACAGCTAAATACTCACAAGGTTGGTTAAACGGATTTGAGTATTGAACTCGTACTCCTTTTTCTATTTTAATCGATTCTCCTGCTTCTAAAACAATTGTTTCATCATTAATTATAAATTGCTTTTTACCTTTTATAATATACGTGTACTCTTCAAATTCTGGCGTTTGAAAAGGCTCACTCCAGCCAACTGGCGCAACCATATGCGCTATGCTTACTTTTTTGTTTTTATCTGTTGCATTTCCAAAATGCTCTTCAATTAATTTCCCATCTGTAGTTGGAAAAACAAATGGTTTTCTTTGAATTGTATATTTTTTACTCATAATATAAAAATTAAAAGTCGAAACGTTTGTTTCGACTTTTGGTATGTTTTAGTTAAACCAAATAGTTAATGATTTTATTTTCGCTAAATCAGGAATTTGATCTATACTTACTTTTTGTGTACTAAAATCTTTTAAACCTAAATCTTCTTTATCTAGTGCTATTGTTGCATTTAAATCGTCTATAAATAGGGTTGCTGATAGAAAAGATGATTCTACTTTACTAATTGTATTATTAGCATTAATTTCTTGAAATGAAGAGTTTATATTTAAACCAGATTTGGTCTTAAAACGATTGTCAAAAATCTCAATACTTTTTATTGTTGATAAAGAATCTAATTGTTCATTTGGTACAATCGTTAATAAATGCTTCCCTCCTTTTTCGAAAATTACATATTTATCATCTTCTTGATAAAAGTTATTTCCTTTAGCTCCTTCACTTAATATTTTTACAACAGAATCGTTTTTAAAAATTCCATCAACTTCTTGCATTGTTGTCTTTGTCGTTAACTTACCTACTTTTCCTTTAGAAACATCATATTTACTATTTCCGCATTGTATAAACACAACTGATATTAAAGCGATTATTAAAGGTTTAATTAAATTTTTCATTTATTTATTGGTTTCTGATTATTGATAATGTTTTTATCTACTTTTTGTTTTACTTTAATACTTTTTTTAAAATACCAAATACACTGCGAATAAATGTAGCGCTCGTTAATACTTTTATTAGAGGATTTTGTCGTGTACTCCTACTTTTTGTTGATGAAGACCTTCTGCTTGTTTTAGCCGTTTCTTCTTTAAGCGCCTCTACTGTTTTCTCCTTATTTATTTTTTCAATTTTCTCATTTAGTAACTCGTAAGCACTTTCTCTATCCACAGTATCGTTATACTTTGGTATTAATCTCGAATTATCTAAAACCTGCTTTATTTCCTTTTCTGTAAGCACATCCATTCTACTCATCGGAGCACGAAGCATAGTTCTTGCTAACGGAGTAGGAATTCCTTTTTCATTTAAAACAGATACTAGTGCCTCTCCTATTCCTAATTGTGTTAAAACTTCTTTTGTATCATAATAATCAGAATCCGGATAATTTTCTGCCGCTAACTTAATAGCTTTTCTGTCTTTTGCTGTAAATGCTCGTAAAGCATGCTGAATTTTCATTCCCAATTGCGCTAAAACATCTTCTGGCACATCTTTAGGATTTTGCGTTACAAAGTACAAACCGATTCCTTTCGATCGAATTAATTTTACGATACTTTCTATTTGATTTAACAATGCTTTTGATGCTTCTTCAAAAACTAAATGCGCTTCATCAATAAAAATAATTAATTCAGGTCTGTCGCTATCTCCTTGTTCTGGAAATGATTCATATACTTCTGCTAATAACTGCATCATAAACGTTGAAAACAATTTTGGCTTATCCTGAATATCTGTTAATCTTAAAACAGATATTAAACCACGTCCGTTTTCATCAATACGTGTTAAATCATCTACTTCAAATGATTTCTCTCCAAAAAATAAATCACCGCCTTGTTGCTCTATCTCTACAATTTTTCTAAGAATTGCTCCGGTACTTGCAGTAGAAATTCGACCATATTCGGCCTGAATTTCTACTTTTCCTTCATTTGTTACAAATTGAAGAATTTTCTTAAAATCTTTTAAATCTAATAATGGTAATTTATGATCATCGCAATATTTAAATATAATTGCTACAATTCCCGATTGCGTGTCTGTTAAATCTAAAATACGCGATAATAAAACCGGACCAAATTCAGATACCGTTGCTCGTAAACGCACTCCGTTTTGTTCTGATATTGATAAAATCTCTATCGGAAACTTTGTTGCGTTAAAGGGAATACCTATTTTTTTATGACGCTCATCTATTTTTGCGTGTCCAGGGCTAGGTTGTGCCAATCCGCTTAAATCACCTTTTACATCCATTAACAATACAGGAATTCCTTTGTCAGACATGTTTTCTGCCAGCACCTGCAATGTTTTTGTTTTACCTGTACCTGTTGCTCCTGCAATTAAACCATGACGGTTTAACGTTTTTAACGGAATATTTACCAATGCATTTGTTATGGTCTCTTCACCCAACATACCAGCACCTAAAGTGATAAAATCTCCTTTGCTTTTATAGCCTTCGTTTATATATTTAAAAAACTCTTCGGGTTTACTCATATTGTTGTGATTCTTTTTATTGATAAAACACGTAAAAGTAACAAAAATCATCCATAAAATTTTAATGTTGACTATCTTTGCATCCTTATGTTGAAAAAAGAAGTACAAGAATTAATAGATAAAGGTGAAATGCTTCCGTTAATGGAAGAGTTTTATACAATTCAAGGTGAAGGGTCTCATACAGGTACTGCTGCTTATTTTATTAGAATAGGTGGTTGTGATGTTGGTTGCCATTGGTGTGATGTGAAAGAAAGTTGGGATGCAAATTTACATCCACCAACAAAAACAGATATAATTGTTACCAATGCTCAAAAATGGGCTAAAACTGTAGTAATTACTGGTGGAGAACCGTTAATGTGGAGTTTAGATTACATTACCAAAGAACTTCAGGATAAAGGAATGAAAACACATATTGAAACTTCCGGAGCCTATGCTTTTTCTGGTGTTTGGGATTGGTTTTGTTTATCTCCTAAAAAAACAAAACTACCTACCAAGGAATGTTATAAAGAGGCTGACGAGTTGAAAATGATTATCCATAATAAAAATGATTTTCAATTCGCCGAAGAACAAGCTGAAAAGGTTGGCAAAAAATGTCAGCTCTTTTTACAACCAGAATGGAGTAAAAAAGAACAAATGACCCCTTTAATTGTAGATTATGTAATGAAAAATCCGAAATGGCGCGTTTCTTTACAAACACATAAATATTTAAATATACCCTAATAAAAAAGCAACCAAATTTGGTTGTTTTTTTATTAGGGTATGTGCTCATTTATTAATCCCATCTATTATAAATCACATTAATATGATCGACCATATCTCTCATAATATAGAAAAAACCTGGTTGTTCTGTTTCTAAGTAACACACTTTAGTTCTCCAATTATCTTCATCAATAGCTTTACAAGCATACTTTGTAAAAACAACTTCTTCACTTTCATAATTAAGCTCTTTTAAAGCTTTTTTTACAATTGTTTGCGCATAATCTTCACTCCATCCATTAAAACAGTTTGGATGGCTGTCAAAAGTGTCCTCTAAAAATGTTATTGTTTGTGTATCTCCCATCATACTATTTAGTTTTAGCCGAAGTTAATAAATTTCACATAAAAAAACCTCGTCTTAAAGACGAGGTTTTTTATGAAATATGTAATATGATTACTCTTTGTAAACACCCATGTTGGCATATTTATCCATACGTTGGGTTACTAAATCAGTATCATTTAAGTCTTTTAATTCATCAAAAGCAGTTATAATTTGTTCTTGTACTGCTTTAAAAGCACCTTCTCTGTTAGCGTGTGCTCCACCTAAAGGTTCTTCAATAATTCCGTCAATTAATTTTAATCGCTTCATATCATCACCTGTAAGCTTTAAAGCTGCAGCTGCTTGCTCTTTATACTCCCAACTACGCCATAAAATAGAAGAACATGATTCTGGTGAAATTACCGTGTACCATGTATTTTCCATCATATATACTTTATCTCCTACACCAATACCAATAGCTCCTCCTGAGGCACCTTCACCAATAATAATTGTTATAATAGGTGTTTTAAGACGTGTCATCTCAAGAATATTACGAGCAATTGCTTCTCCTTGCCCACGTTCTTCAGCTTCTAAACCTGGGTATGCCCCCGGTGTATCTACCAATGTAACTACAGGAATACCAAACTTCTCTGCCATTTTCATTAAACGCAAAGCTTTACGATACCCTTCTGGGTTAGCCATACCAAAATTACGGTACTGACGTGTTTTAGTATTATACCCTTTTTGTTGACCGATAAACATAAACGATTGATCACCTATTTTACCTAAACCACCAATCATAGCTTTATCATCTTTTACATTACGATCACCATGTAACTCCATAAAAGTATTCCCACAAATAGCATTGATATAATCTAATGTGTATGGACGGTTTGGATGACGTGATAATTGTACACGCTGCCAAGGGGTTAAATTTTTGTATATATCTTTTTTAGCTTTCTCTAATTTTTTTTCAATTTTATTACAAGTTGCTGTAACATCAACATCACTTTCTTTTCCTATATCAAAACATTTTGCCAATTGATCTTCTAATTCTTTTATTGGCAATTCAAAATCTAAATATTCCATTATATAGTTTGATTTTATATTAGTCGTTTGTAAGGGCAAACATACTAAAAAATTGTAAATTTTAGCTTTTTACTCTTTTTAAAAATACTATTTTTTACTGAATTTACTTTTTATTAAGCCTGAGTTTTTTAAAACACCATTTAATAAAACTACAAAAAGTACGATAAATGCACCGTAATAAAACTCAGTGCTCATTTGTTCTTTTTCTCCAAATATAATCAACGCCAAAATAATAGCGTACACAGGCTCTAAATTTATAGTTAGCATTACGGTGTATGGTGTTAAGTATTTCATTACCTGAACAGATGCTATAAAAGCATAGGCTGTACAAAAACTACTTAATATAATTAGATACAACCAATCATTTGCTGATATTTGAAAGAATGCTATTGAGAATTTCTGTGTAAAAAGTAAGTATAAAGTAATACCTAAAGCACCAAACATTAGTTGATAAAATGAGATGATATTTGCATTGTATTTTTTAATGAACAGTCCGTTTAAAACAGCAAATAATGCTGATAAAAAAGCAGATATTAATGCATAAACAATTCCTAATGTATATTGGCTTTGAAAATTAAAAATAATATATAGCCCTGCAATTACCAATATACCTAATAAAATTTCTATTGCTTTTATTCTTCTTTTAAAAAAAATAGGTTCAATTAATGATGCAAAAAAAGCGCCAGTACTCATGGTTACCAAAGCTACTGATACATTAGATACTTTTATAGCCTTAAAAAAAGTAATCCAATGCAATGCTATAATTATACCTGATAACGCAAATTTTAACAAACCTATTTTATCAACTTTAAATGACTTTCTACGGATAAGAAAATAAATAGCTATAAACACTACTGCAAGTGACATTCTAAACCAAACTAATGGAATAGCATCTATAGATATTAACGCACCTAGTATTGCTGTAAAACCCCAAATGAAAACGATAAAGTGTAGGTGTAGGTAATTTCTTAATTTATTTCCTTCCATTTATATATAAATAAATTGCATATGTACCAAAAACCATATTAGGTACCCAAACATTCAGCAAAGCATTTGCCCCAGCCACACCTCCTAATACTTCTGCTACTTTTAAAAAGAATACGTAAACAAACATTATTGAAATACCTAAAGCTAAGTTTAAACCAATTCCTCCTCTTCTCTTCTTATAGGCTAATGCAACTGCTATTAAAGTTAAAATATAACAGGCAACCGGTAAGCTGGTTCGTTTATAAAGCTCTACCAAATAAACATTTAAGTTTTTAGCACCTCTACTTTTAGAAATCTCTATAAATTTAATCAATTCGGGAGATCTCATTTCTTGTGCTAAAATATTTTTGTAATTAAAATCTTTAGGTGTAAAAGCAAAAGTCGTGTCTAAAGAAGTTCCTGAAAATATACTGTCTCTGTCTTTAAATACTTTTCTTATTTTCCAATTATAAAGCTTAAAAGTACTGTCTTTTTCTTTCCAATTAATATTAGCTGCTGTTAACTGCTGTTTTAATTGAATTCCTTCATAAATTTCTGTAGAAAAATTATACCCCGAGTTTCTTTTTAAATCAAAACGTTGAAGATATACATAGGTACTGTCATTTAATTGTAAGCTAAATTCCTTAACTGAATGATCTGTATATTTTTTTTTACTTAAATACTCTTTTTCAAATGCTTTTCTAGTTTTACTACTTGTAGGTACGAAAAAGTGATTCATAGATAAAGCTACTAAACAAACAATAGTAGCCCCTATAAAATAAGGGTATAAAAAGCGAGTAAATGATACTTGAGACCCATTTATAGCTACAATTTCTGTGTTATTTGCTAATCGTGAGGTAAATAAAATTACACCAATAAATAATGCCAAAGGCATAAATGTATTTGCATAATAAATAATAAAATTTTTGTAATAATCATTTGCTACTTCAAAAAAAGTTAAATTTTCATGACGTAAAAATTTATCTATCTTTTCTGCAATATCAATAGCTACCGCTATGGGTATTAATATTAATAAAGTAAACAAAAATGTTACTAAATAACGCTTTAATATGTACCAATCAAGTATTTTCAAAAACTAGTTTTTTATAAACGATTGTCCATTTGTTTTACCATTTTGTCTTTCCACGCTGTAAAGTCTCCTGCTAAAATGTGTTTTCTTGCTTCTCTTGTTAACCATAAATAGAACCCTAAGTTATGAATAGAAGCTATTTGTTTACCTAACATTTCTTTTGCTGCAAAAAGGTGACGTAAATACGCTTTCGAATACATGGTATCTACCCAAGTAATTCCCATTTCATCGATAGGAGAAAAATCTTGCTCCCACTTTTTGTTCTTGATATTTATAGATCCGTATGCTGTAAATAACATACCGTTACGTGCATTACGTGTTGGCATTACACAATCAAACATATCAATTCCTAATGCTATATTCTCTAAAATATTAATAGGTGTTCCTACTCCCATTAAATAACGAGGCTTATCTTCTGGTAAAATAGCCGTAACTATTTCCGTCATTGCGTATAACTCTTCTGCTGGCTCCCCAACTGAAAGCCCACCAATAGCATTTCCTTGTGCGCCTACAGATGCAATATATTCAGCAGATTGCTGTCTTAAATCTTTATAAGTACTTCCTTGTACAATAGGAAAAAACGTTTGTTCGTGCCCGTATTTAAAAGGTAATTTTTCTAAATGATTTACACATCTTTTCAACCATCTATGCGTCATATGCATAGAGCGTTTTGCGTAATTATAATCACAAGGATACGGGGTACATTCATCAAACGCCATAATAATATCAGCACCAATAGTACGTTGTGTTTCCATCACATTTTCTGGTGTAAAGAAATGTGTAGAACCGTCAATATGACTTTTAAACTTAACACCTTCTTCGTTAATTTTTCTTCTTCCTGAAAGCGAATACACTTGGTATCCACCACTGTCGGTTAAAATATTACGATCCCAATTCATAAACTTATGTAAACCTCCTGCGGCTTCTAAAGTTTCTAATTTTGGGCGTAGGTATAAGTGATAGGTGTTTCCTAAAATAATATCTGGATTGATCTCGTTTTTTAACTCTGATTGATGCACACCTTTTACAGTACCTACGGTACCTACAGGCATGAATATTGGAGTTTCAATTGTTCCATGATCGGTTGTAATAACACCAGCTCGTGCTTTACTTTTTGGGTCGGTTGTTTTTAAGTCGAATTGCATAAGTGGCAAAGATACGCTTATTTAAGAATTGGAAAAGTAAATAAAATTATAATAATTAGTAAGTGGTTTGCTGTTACTTGTTTTTTACTTTCAGTAACATTCTTTATTACAAGTTATTATTTACGTTTACGTCCAAATTTCTGATTAGAATTTCTTTTTGTTTTGGGTGAGTTTTTTCTAAAAGCAGCACTTTTTTTATTAAAATCATCTTGCTTTTTTACTTCTTCCTTTCTTGGTTGTTTTGGCTTTTTTTTCTCAACAACTGTAGATGCTTCTTCTGTTTTAGAAGAACTCGAAATCATTTCATTGATTTCCTTCATCTCATCAGCTGTTAATTCCCGCCAATCGCCAGGTTTTAGTTTATCTAAAGAAACATTCATAATACGTTCACGTTTTAACTTCGTTACTTCGTATTCTAAATATTCACACATTCTACGTATTTGACGATTTAAACCTTGGGTTAAAATAATTTGAAATGTAAAATCATTTATTTTTTTAACCTTACACTTTTGAGTTACCGTTCCTAAAATGGGAATTCCATTACCCATTCTTGTGATAAAGTCATCTGTTATTTGTTTATCAACCGTAACAATATATTCTTTTTCGTGATTGTTTCCTGCTCGTAAAATTTTATTAACGATATCGCCATCATTTGTTAAAAATATTAAACCTTCAGAGGGTTTATCTAAACGCCCAATAGGAAATAACCTTTCTGGGTGGCCTACAAATTTTACAATGTTCTTTTTTTCTTTACTATCTGTCGTAGAAACAATACCTACTGGTTTGTTTAATGCTATGTATAGTGTTGTAGGTTTTGCCTCTAATAAACGCCCATCTATATGTACTTTATCTCCTTCAAAAACTCTATTACCTAATTGAGCAACATTTTTATTAATGGTTACTCTACCTGCTGCTATAAATTTTTCGGCATCTCTCCGAGAACAAAACCCAGTACTGCTGATAAATTTATTAAGATTTGTTGAAATTTTATTCTTGTTTTCCATTACTGCAAAGAAAAAGAAAATCCTCAAGTTTTAGCTTGAGGATTCCATAATATTATTTTGTTTTTTTTAAAAAATCATCATTTTCTGAGTACAACGTGCTAAACTAGGCCTTCTTTCATAATCAAAACCAAGGGTAATCATGTGTGTACCATAATTAAAATCTTGTGTTTTATTTAAATCAACACTAAAACCGTAAGACATATATAGTTTTTCTTTTTTTATTCCAATTAATGGCGCAATTGCATTAGGTACAAAAAATTGATCATTTAAGAAGGTATAACTTAAACCTGCCCAAACATAACCGTCATTAATCCCTTTTCTTACTTTAACATTCATATCGGTTCTCGATCTTTTATCAGCTTCGTAGTATTCAACAAAAATAGAAGGTTCTATTTCTATCATATTACTAATTCTTGCCAATACATACGAGGTATATAATGTAAACCTTCGCAAAGCTTCTGGTTCGTTGGTTGAAAAGTTTTCTACTTTTTTATTTAAAAGATTATTTGCATTTACACTAATACTAAATCGTTCGTAACGATATAACATACCTACGTCAAAATTAGAGCTTGTTTGTGATCTATTTGTAACATTTTCACCTGAGTTATTCTCAGAGGTATCAATACCAAATTGAACAAAATTATAACTCAATCCAAATGATAAAAAACTATCATGAAAATTACTTAATGTTAAATGGCTTGCCAGCGATAACTTTACTCCCTTTTGAGAAGTAAATCCATTTTTATCATTAAAAATAGTGATACCACCTCCAAAACGATCTGCTAAACGAGCTTCTACCACTAATGATTGTGTATCTGGCGCGCCGTCAACACCAATCCATTGGCTTACCCCATTTAATCTAATTTGTAACCCTGTTCCAATACCAGCATAACTAGGCGATATTAAAAAAGGATTATCGGCCATGTGACTTATATATTGAGGTAAATTTATCTCTTGAGCTACTAATTTGGCACTACAAATTAGGATACTTAGTGTTATTAATATCTTTCTCATTCTTATCTATATAATGTAAAGTGTCCCATTAATTTTTTCTCTTCTCCTGATAGTTCATCATAATAAATAGTATACCAGTAATCTCCTGCAGGTAAAGGTTTTCCTTCGTACATACCATCCCATCCTTGTTGTACGCCTCTAAACTTAGTTATTTCACGAGCATATCTATCAAAAATAAACACTCTTAAATTATGGTATGATTCAACCTCTAAAGGATACCAGAAATCGTTTACTCCGTCACCATCAGGTGTAAATAAATTTAACACTGTAATTGTTACATAAACTCCTCTTACTACTAATGTTACCTCACAACCTCTAGCATCTGTTACTGTGATTGTATAGTCTTTAGTTTGTAATATTTGAAATTCATTTTCCTCTCCGTAATCTACTCCATCAACTGTAAAGTTATATGGTGGTAAACCAAAATCTACATTTGCTATTAATAAATTCTTTTGAGAATCATCAATTGTCATTGTTAACGCTTGAATATCTAATATATCAATAGGATCACTTGAACTTTGAGTACAAGACGATGTTGTGTTTGTGGCTGTAACCGTATAACCGTTACCAGCAGCAACATCAACAAATTCTCCTGTAGTATTTGTTGCAACAGGGTTGCCTCCTTGATCATATAACGTATAAGACATGTTATTCTTATATTGATCAGCAACAATTGCTACAATAATATTTCCTGTAGGACATGTATACTCCCAATCTACTGTCAATTCTAGGTCTATAGCTTCAGCTGTAGTAATGGCATTTAAAGCTTGTGAAGGACAACCACCACCGCTATCTCTCACACTAATTACATACACCGTATCATCTTCAATACCTTCAGCTGCTCCTAATGTAATTGTATTACTATTATAAGGTGTTGCTATTTCAACATTATTAATACTAATAAAGTAAGGTTGTGTACCTCCTTGTACATCCACAGTAATTGCTGGAGAAGGATCATCATAACATGTTTGCTCTACAACACTAACTAAGTTTATTTGTAATGCATCTGGCTCTATAATTTCAACTTCAATAGCTGGTAAAATAGTACAACCTGTAACATCTTTTATATTTATATAATAAGTACCTGCTGCTAAATTTTCGAAAACACCATTTGTTACATACTTATCTGCTGGATACAACGGATTTGCTGGTACAGAGATTAAATTGTATTCGTAACCTCCATTACCGTCAAAACCTTGTGCTGTAATAATACCTGTATTCCCTCCAAAACATGTTACGTTTTGCGTTGCTACAGCAGTACCTGTTAATGCTAATGGTTGAGAAATGGTGTACTCACTTGTTATTGCATAACAAATATCACCTGCAGTATTGGTACTTCTTACATTAATTTTATAAGTTCCTATATCTAAATTAGTGAATGAATTATCTGTTTGCCATGTTCTAATTTCTACATCATTTTCATCTAATAATTGATATTCATAATTACCAAATCCGTTTTGTGCATTTGCCGATAGCACCGCATTAGCATCTCCATTACAAGTAATAAATGCTGATGAAGTATTTAATGTAGCTGTTACATCTGTATATGAATTAATTGTTACTGTTGTTGGATCTGAAATACAGAACTCACTATCTCTTACGTACAGTTGATATTCCCCTGCTGCAAGATTAAACCTATGATTTGGAACTGTATTTGCTGATACAAAATTAATACCGTCCATACTAAACTCATAAGGGCCTGTTCCTCCTGATCCAGAAACTTCTACGATTGCCTCATTCCGTGTAGGATCGCAAGTAATAGCTGCTATAATATCAGCATTTGCTACTACCTCTGTAGGATCTACAATATCTATAGGACCTACTCTAGCATCACAAGAATAACCATCTGCCACTAAAACATAATATCCAATACCTGCTGGTAAATTAGAGAATGAATTTGATGACTGACTTGTAGTTCTTGTTCCGTTAGGATACTCTAGTATATAACTATATGTTACTAACGGAGTTCCCGCTTGTAGTTGACCACCTACCGCATCAACTGAAATAGTTGCCATACTTTCACCAGTACATACATTAGGTGTTACTGTATAAGTACCCGTTATTGGTATACCTGCCTCTAATGTGAACGTAATTATTTCTGTACAATTATTAGCATCTCTTACTGTTGCAGTATAATCCCCTGCTGTTAAACCTGTAATTACAGAATTATTATCAAAAGCTTGAACAGTACTTGCTGTTGTGTTGTTTACTAATTCATATTCATAACTTCCCCAACCACCAGCTGCTGTTAAACTAACTTCTCCTGAATCGGTAGGTGTACATTTTACATACGTTAATTCTTCTGATAACGTTAAATCCGTAGTAGGCTGTTCTATCTCGAAATCATTAGATTGTGCTGTACAATATGGAGCATTTACGCCCATATCAATAGCTATATAATAATTACCTGCTGCTAAACCACTAATTGTAGTAACTGCACTTCCATTTGCTGTTCCTGTTATACTAGTTGTTACCCCTCCAACATTAAATACCTCATAACTATAGTTACCAGTATATGGTGAAGTAGGGTTAAAACTTAAATCAATACTTCCTGTATCATTGAAACATGCTCTCTGAATATTAGCTACAATTAACTCGAATGTTGGCTCAGCTTCTACTAAAATACTTGTTGTTAATACACAACCTGTTGATGGGTTTGTAATTGTTACTGTATATGTATCAGCTGGTACTCCCGTAAAACTTACTGGGGATACGCCACTTTGTGTATCTGTATACCCTGCAGCTCCTGTTATTACAACATCGGCTGTAATAGCACTTACACTAGAATCAAAGGTGATATCTAATTCTGCGCCTCCTAATGGTAAAGCTCTACAATCTACCGCTTTGGTTACTGCGTAATCTGCATTGCTTAATCCGTTAAACGCCGCTACTGCTTGCGTAGTTACTTCACTACAACCATTATCGTCGTAAACCGTAATCGCTATACTTCCGCCTGCTTCATTGGTTACGGCAAAACTTGAATTTGAACTGTCTTGAGTGATATCATCACCTACCGCTACAGTTCCGTTATCGTAAACAAATACATAACGCACATAAGTACTTGATCCGCCTATTGCTGTTACACTTACAATCGCATTATTCGTGTCATTATCTGTTGTACATGCAAAATCTACTACACTTGGTGTAAGAACTAAATCTGGATTCTCATTGATAACAACCGTTATCATAGTAGTACATCCATTGGTTCCTGTTCCTGTTATATCATAACTTCCTGCTGGTAAACCTGTGTAAGTTAACGTAGCTGCATTAAAACTTCCTGCTGCTGGTACAATACTATAAGTTAATGGATTGATACTATTATTTACCTCGGTCAACTGAATCTCGCCTGTTGAACTTCCAAAACAAATATCATCTACACTCGCAATACCTGTAAAGTTTGGTTCTATACGAGCTCCAACTACAACATCAACTGTATTTGAACATACTGGCGTTGCTGCCATATCAAATACTTCTACTGTGTAGGTATCTGCTGATGATACAGGGAAACTTACTGTGGTTCCTCCTGTAGTCGTTTGAGCTACAACTGGACCGCCTAAACTATTTACTACTGAATACTCATACGTTCCTGAACCTGATGATATCGTAAGCTCTATTACTCCGTCTGTACTTGCACTACAATCTATATTCTTTGTCTGAATTGCTGTAAATGCTAAGTTTGGTGTAATGGTTACTAATGAACTTCCAATAGCTACTCCTGGACAACTATTACTATCTACTACAGATACTGAATAATCGCCTGCCGCTATGTTTGTAAAAGTATGCGCTACTGTTCCTGTTGCTGTTGATACTACTGTACTTGTAACTGTATTGGTTAATGTAAAAGTATAGGTACCGGTTCCGCCTGTTGGTGTTACCGTTATATTTCCACCTACACTACTGTTACATGAGTTATCATCTTTTGTTACCGTAAATTCTACTAACGTAGTATTGTTAACTGTCTCTGTAAATACAACTTCACATCCGTTGGCATCTCTTACTGTAATATCATACGTACCTGACTCTAAATTGTTAAATACATTGTTGGTACTAAATGCTACTGCTGGTGAAGTTCCTGTTCCAGGAGTTAAACTATAAGTATAACCTCCCCATCCATCTGATCCTGTTGCCGTAATACTTCCGTCTCCTCCGTTATTACAACTTACACCTACTGCGCTAGTTGCTAATGTTAAGGCTACTGCTGGTTCATCTATCGTTACATTTGCTGATGTTACAGGGCAAAATGGACTTCCTGTCATCGTTACTGTAACATAATAACTACCTGCCGATAATCCTGTTACTGATGAACTTCCTGTTGCTCCTGATACTAATCCTCCTACTGGAGTATCATCTCCTGTTGCCGCTGTACCATTGGTATCATAAACTTGGTAATCGTAGTTTCCTGCGTATGGTGAACTTACACTGAAATCAAAATCAAATGCGCCTTCATTACTCGATACACATGCTACATCACTCGTCTTATTTACATCTAAATTAAATGTTGGCTCAGCTTCTACTAAAATACTTGTTGTTAATACACAACCTGTTGATGGGTTTGTAATTGTTACTGTATATGTATCGGCTGGTACTCCCGTAAAACTTACTGGTGATACGCCTGTTTGTGTATCTGTATACCCTGCAGCTCCTGTTATTACAACATCCGCAGTTATAGCACTTACACTAGAATCGAAAGTGATATCTAATTCTGCGCCTCCTAATGGTAATACTCTACAATCTACCGCTTTGGTTACTGCGTAATCTGCATTGCTTAATCCGTTAAACGCCGCTACTGCTTGCGTAGTTACTTCACTACAACCATTATCGTCGTAAACCGTAATCGCTATACTTCCGCCTGCTTCATTGGTTACGGCAAAACTTGAATTTGAACTGTCTTGAGTGATATCATCACCTACCGCTACAGTTCCGTTATCGTAAACAAATACATAACGCACATAAGTACTTGATCCGCCTATTGCTGTTACACTTACAATCGCATTATTCGTGTCATTATCTGTTGTACATGCAAAATCTACTACACTTGGTGTAAGAACTAAATCTGGATTCTCATTGATAACAACCGTTATCATAGTAGTACATCCATTGGTTCCTGTTCCTGTTATATCATAACTTCCTGCTGGTAAACCTGTGTAAGTTAACGTAGCTGCATTAAAACTTCCTGCTGCTGGTACAATACTATAAGTTAATGGATTGATACTATTATTTACCTCGGTCAACTGAATCTCGCCTGTTGAACTTCCAAAACAAATATCATCTACACTCGCAATACCTGTAAAGTTTGGTTCTATACGAGCTCCAACTACAACATCAACTGTATTTGAACATACTGGCGTTGCTGCCATATCAAATACTTCTACTGTGTAGGTATCTGCTGATGATACAGGGAAACTTACTGTGGTTCCTCCTGTAGTCGTTTGAGCTACAACTGGACCGCCTAAACTATTTACTACTGAATACTCATACGTTCCTGAACCTGATGATATCGTAAGCTCTATTACTCCGTCTGTACTTGCACTACAATCTATATTCTTTGTCTGAATTGCTGTAAATGCTAAGTTTGGTGTAATGGTTACTAATGAACTTCCAATAGCTACTCCTGGACAACTATTACTATCTACTACAGATACTGAATAATCGCCTGCCGCTATGTTTGTAAAAGTATGCGCTACTGTTCCTGTTGCTGTTGATACTACTGTACTTGTAACTGTATTGGTTAATGTAAAAGTATAGGTACCGGTTCCGCCTGTTGGTGTTACCGTTATATTTCCACCTACACTACTGTTACATGAGTTATCATCTTTTGTTACCGTAAATTCTACTAACGTAGTATTGTTAACTGTCTCTGTAAATACAACTTCACATCCGTTGGCATCTCTTACTGTAATATCATACGTACCTGACTCTAAATTGTTAAATACATTGTTGGTACTAAATGCTACTGCTGGTGAAGTTCCTGTTCCAGGAGTTAAACTATAAGTATAACCTCCCCATCCATCTGATCCTGTTGCCGTAATACTTCCGTCTCCTCCGTTATTACAACTTACACCTACTGCGCTAGTTGCTAATGTTAAGGCTACTGCTGGTTCATCTATCGTTACATTTGCTGATGTTACAGGGCAAAATGGACTTCCTGTCATCGTTACTGTAACATAATAACTACCTGCCGATAATCCTGTTACTGATGAACTTCCTGTTGCTCCTGATACTAATCCTCCTACTGGAGTATCATCTCCTGTTGCCGCTGTACCATTGGTATCATAAACTTGGTAATCGTAGTTTCCTGCGTATGGTGAACTTACACTGAAATCAAAATCAAATGCGCCTTCATTACTCGATACACATGCTACATCATTCGTCTTATTTACATCTAAATTAAATGTTGGCTCAGCTTCTACTAAAATACTTGTTGTTAATACACAACCTGTTGATGGGTTTGTAATTGTTACTGTATATGTATCGGCTGGTACTCCTGTAAAACTTACTGGTGATACGCCACTTTGTGTATCTGTATAAGCCGTATTTACTCCGGTGATTACAACATCGGCTGTAATAGCACTTACACTAGAATCGAAAGTGATATTTAAATCTGCCCCTCCTAATGGTAATACTCTACAATCTACCGCTTTGGTTACTGCGTAATCTGCATTGCTTAATCCGTTAAACGCCGCTACTGCTTGCGTAGTTACTTCACTACAACCATTATCGTCGTAAACTGTAATCGCTACACTTCCGCCTGCTTCATTGGTTACGGCAAAACTTGCACTTGAACTGTCTTGAGTGATATCATCACCTACTGCTACAGTTCCGTTATCGTAAACAAATACATAACGTACATAAGTACTTGATCCGCCTATTGCTGTTACACTTACAATGGCATTATTCGTGTCATTATCTGTTGTACATGCAAAATCTACTACACTTGGTGTAAGAACTAAATCTGGATTCTCATTGATAACAACCGTTATCATAGTAGTACATCCATTGGTTCCTGTTCCTGTTATATCATAACTTCCTGCTGGTAAACCTGTGTAAGTTAACGTAGCTGCATTAAATGTTCCTGCTGCTGGTGCAATACTATAAGTTAATGGATTGATACTATTATTTACCTCGGTCAACTGAATCTCACCTGTTGAACTTCCAAAACAAATATCATCTACACTCGCAATACCTGTAAAGTTTGGTTCTATACGAGCTCCAACTACAACATCAACTGTATTTGAACATACTGGCGTTGCTGCCATATCAAATACTTCTACTGTGTAGGTATCTGCTGATGATACAGGGAAACTTACTGTGGTTCCTCCTGTAGTCGTTTGAGCTACAACTGGACCGCCTAAACTATTTACTACTGAATACTCATACGTTCCTGAACCTGATGATATCGTAAGCTCTATTACTCCGTCTGTACTTGCACTACAATCTATATTCTTTGTCTGAATTGCTGTAAATGCTAAGTT
The DNA here is from genome assembly GCF_057002845.1 of Tenacibaculum sp. SM2510. Classification (NCBI taxonomy): domain Bacteria; kingdom Pseudomonadati; phylum Bacteroidota; class Flavobacteriia; order Flavobacteriales; family Flavobacteriaceae; genus Tenacibaculum; species Tenacibaculum sp. SM2510. The sequence goes on along the minus strand of NZ_CP192703.1, from coordinate 109,207 downwards.
TGGTGTAATGGTTACTAATGAACTTCCAATAGCTACTCCTGGACAACTATTACTATCTACTACAGATACTGAATAATCGCCTGCCGCTATGTTTGTAAAAGTATGCGCTACTGTTCCTGTTGCTGTTGATACTACTGTACTTGTAACTGTATTGGTTAATGTAAAAGTATAGGTACCGGTTCCGCCTGTTGGTGTTACCGTTATATTTCCACCTACACTACTGTTACATGAGTTATCATCTTTTGTTACCGTAAATTCTACTAACGTAGTATTGTTAACTGTCTCTGTAAATACAACTTCACATCCGTTGGCATCTCTTACTGTAATATCATACGTACCTGACTCTAAATTGTTAAATACATTGTTGGTACTAAATGCTACTGCTGGTGAAGTTCCTGTTCCAGGAGTTAAACTATAAGTATAACCTCCCCATCCATCTGATCCTGTTGCCGTAATACTTCCGTCTCCTCCGTTATTACAACTTACACCTACTGCGCTAGTTGCTAATGTTAAGGCTACTGCTGGTTCATCTATCGTTACATTTGCTGATGTTACAGGGCAAAATGGACTTCCTGTCATCGTTACTGTAACATAATAACTACCTGCCGATAATCCTGTTACTGATGAACTTCCTGTTGCTCCTGATACTAATCCTCCTACTGGAGTATCATCTCCTGTTGCCGCTGTACCATTGGTATCATAAACTTGGTAATCGTAGTTTCCTGCGTATGGTGAACTTACACTGAAATCAAAATCAAATGCGCCTTCATTACTCGATACACATGCTACATCATTCGTCTTATTTACATCTAAATTAAATGTTGGCTCAGCTTCTACTAAAATACTTGTTGTTAATACACAACCTGTTGATGGGTTTGTAATTGTTACTGTATATGTATCGGCTGGTACTCCTGTAAAACTTACTGGTGATACGCCACTTTGTGTATCTGTATAAGCCGTATTTACTCCGGTGATTACAACATCGGCTGTAATAGCACTTACACTAGAATCGAAAGTGATATTTAAATCTGCCCCTCCTAATGGTAATACTCTACAATCTACCGCTTTGGTTACTGCGTAATCTGCATTGCTTAATCCGTTAAACGCCGCTACTGCTTGCGTAGTTACTTCACTACAACCATTATCGTCGTAAACTGTAATCGCTACACTTCCGCCTGCTTCATTGGTTACGGCAAAACTTGCACTTGAACTGTCTTGAGTGATATCATCACCTACTGCTACAGTTCCGTTATCGTAAACAAATACATAACGTACATAAGTACTTGATCCGCCTATTGCTGTTACACTTACAATGGCATTATTCGTGTCATTATCTGTTGTACATGCAAAATCTACTACACTTGGTGTAAGAACTAAATCTGGATTCTCATTGATAACAACCGTTATCATAGTAGTACATCCATTGGTTCCTGTTCCTGTTATATCATAACTTCCTGCTGGTAAACCTGTGTAAGTTAACGTAGCTGCATTAAATGTTCCTGCTGCTGGTGCAATACTATAAGTTAATGGATTGATACTATTATTTACCTCGGTCAACTGAATCTCACCTGTTGAACTTCCAAAACAAATATCATCTACACTCGCAATACCTGTAAAGTTTGGTTCTATACGAGCTCCAACTACAACATCAACTGTATTTGAACATACTGGCGTTGCTGCCATATCAAATACTTCTACTGTGTAGGTATCTGCTGATGATACAGGGAAACTTACTGTGGTTCCTCCTGTAGTCGTTTGAGCTACAACTGGACCGCCTAAACTATTTACTACTGAATACTCATACGTTCCTGAACCTGATGATATCGTAAGCTCTATTACTCCGTCTGTACTTGCACTACAATCTATATTCTTTGTCTGAATTGCTGTAAATGCTAAGTTTGGTGTAATGGTTACTAATGAACTTCCAATAGCTACTCCTGGACAACTATTACTATCTACTACAGATACTGAATAATCGCCTGCCGCTATGTTTGTAAAAGTATGCGCTACTGTTCCTGTTGCTGTTGATACTACTGTACTTGTAACTGTATTGGTTAATGTAAAAGTATAGGTACCGGTTCCGCCTGTTGGTGTTACCGTTATATTTCCACCTACACTACTGTTACATGAGTTATCATCTTTTGTTACCGTAAATTCTACTAACGTAGTATTGTTAACTGTCTCTGTAAATACAACTTCACATCCGTTGGCATCTCTTACTGTAATATCATACGTACCTGACTCTAAATTGTTAAATACATTGTTGGTACTAAATGCTACTGCTGGTGAAGTTCCTGTTCCAGGAGTTAAACTATAAGTATAACCTCCCCATCCATCTGATCCTGTTGCCGTAATACTTCCGTCTCCTCCGTTATTACAACTTACACCTACTGCGCTAGTTGCTAATGTTAAGGCTACTGCTGGTTCATCTATCGTTACATTTGCTGATGTTACAGGGCAAAATGGACTTCCTGTCATCGTTACTGTAACATAATAACTACCTGCCGATAATCCTGTTACTGATGAACTTCCTGTTGCTCCTGATACTAATCCTCCTACTGGAGTATCATCTCCTGTTGCCGCTGTACCATTGGTATCATAAACTTGGTAATCGTAGTTTCCTGCGTATGGTGAACTTACACTGAAATCAAAATCAAATGCGCCTTCATTACTCGATACACATGCTACATCATTCGTCTTATTTACATCTAAATTAAATGTTGGCTCAGCTTCTACTAAAATACTTGTTGTTAATACACAACCTGTTGATGGGTTTGTAATTGTTACTGTATATGTATCGGCTGGTACTCCTGTAAAACTTACTGGTGATACGCCACTTTGTGTATCTGTATAAGCCGTATTTACTCCGGTGATTACAACATCGGCTGTAATAGCACTTACACTAGAATCGAAAGTGATATTTAAATCTGCCCCTCCTAATGGTAATACTCTACAATCTACCGCTTTGGTTACTGCGTAATCTGCATTGCTTAATCCGTTAAACGCCGCTACTGCTTGCGTAGTTACTTCACTACAACCATTATCGTCGTAAACTGTAATCGCTACACTTCCGCCTGCTTCATTGGTTACGGCAAAACTTGCACTTGAACTGTCTTGAGTGATATCATCACCTACTGCTACAGTTCCGTTATCGTAAACAAATACATAACGTACATAAGTACTTGATCCGCCTATTGCTGTTACACTTACAATGGCATTATTCGTGTCATTATCTGTTGTACATGCAAAATCTACTACACTTGGTGTAAGAACTAAATCTGGATTCTCATTGATAACAACCGTTATCATAGTAGTACATCCATTGGTTCCTGTTCCTGTTATATCATAACTTCCTGCTGGTAAACCTGTGTAAGTTAACGTAGCTGCATTAAATGTTCCTGCTGCTGGTGCAATACTATAAGTTAATGGATTGATACTATTATTTACCTCGGTCAACTGAATCTCACCTGTTGAACTTCCAAAACAAATATCATCTACACTCGCAATACCTGTAAAGTTTGGTTCTATACGAGCTCCAACTACAACATCAACTGTATTTGAACATACTGGCGTTGCTGCCATATCAAATACTTCTACTGTGTAGGTATCTGCTGATGATACAGGGAAACTTACTGTGGTTCCTCCTGTAGTCGTTTGAGCTACAACTGGACCGCCTAAACTATTTACTACTGAATACTCATACGTTCCTGAACCTGATGATATCGTAAGCTCTATTACTCCGTCTGTACTTGCACTACAATCTATATTCTTTGTCTGAATTGCTGTAAATGCTAAGTTTGGTGTAATGGTTACTAATGAACTTCCAATAGCTACTCCTGGACAACTATTACTATCTACTACAGATACTGAATAATCGCCTGCCGCTATGTTTGTAAAAGTATGCGCTACTGTTCCTGTTGCTGTTGATACTACTGTACTTGTAACTGTATTGGTTAATGTAAAAGTATAGGTACCGGTTCCGCCTGTTGGTGTTACCGTTATATTTCCACCTACACTACTGTTACATGAGTTATCATCTTTTGTTACCGTAAATTCTACTAACGTAGTATTGTTAACTGTCTCTGTAAATACAACTTCACATCCGTTGGCATCTCTTACTGTAATATCATACGTACCTGACTCTAAATTGTTAAATACATTGTTGGTACTAAATGCTACTGCTGGTGAAGTTCCTGTTCCAGGAGTTAAACTATAAGTATAACCTCCCCATCCATCTGATCCTGTTGCCGTAATACTTCCGTCTCCTCCGTTATTACAACTTACACCTACTGCGCTAGTTGCTAATGTTAAGGCTACTGCTGGTTCATCTATCGTTACATTTGCTGATGTTACAGGGCAAAATGGACTTCCTGTCATCGTTACTGTAACATAATAACTACCTGCCGATAATCCTGTTACTGATGAACTTCCTGTTGCTCCTGATACTAATCCTCCTACTGGAGTATCATCTCCTGTTGCCGCTGTACCATTGGTATCATAAACTTGGTAATCGTAGTTTCCTGCGTATGGTGAACTTACACTGAAATCAAAATCAAATGCGCCTTCATTACTCGATACACATGCTACATCACTCGTCTTATTTACATCTAAATTAAATGTTGGCTCAGCTTCTACTAAAATACTTGTTGTTAATACACAACCTGTTGATGGGTTTGTAATTGTTACTGTATATGTATCGGCTGGTACTCCTGTAAAACTTACTGGTGATACGCCACTTTGTGTATCTGTATAAGCCGTATTTACTCCGGTGATTACAACATCGGCTGTAATAGCACTTACACTAGAATCGAAAGTGATATTTAAATCTGCCCCTCCTAATGGTAATACTCTACAATCTACCGCTTTGGTTACTGCGTAATCTGCATTGCTTAATCCGTTAAACGCCGCTACTGCTTGCGTAGTTACTTCACTACAACCATTATCGTCGTAAACTGTAATCGCTACACTTCCGCCTGCTTCATTGGTTACGGCAAAACTTGCACTTGAACTGTCTTGAGTGATATCATCACCTACTGCTACAGTTCCGTTATCGTAAACAAATACATAACGTACATAAGTACTTGATCCGCCTATTGCTGTTACACTTACAATGGCATTATTCGTGTCATTATCTGTTGTACATGCAAAATCTACTACACTTGGTGTAAGAACTAAATCTGGATTCTCATTGATAACAACCGTTATCATAGTAGTACATCCATTGGTTCCTGTTCCTGTTATATCATAACTTCCTGCTGGTAAACCTGTGTAAGTTAACGTAGCTGCATTAAAACTTCCTGCTGCTGGTGCAATACTATAAGTTAATGGATTGATACTATTATTTACCTCGGTCAACTGAATCTCGCCTGTTGAACTTCCAAAACAAATATCATCTACACTCGCAATACCTGTAAAGTTTGGTTGAATCGCTGCAGCTATAGTTATTTGTTGTGTTTCAACACAACCAGAAGTATTATCAGTAATAGTTACTTCATAAGTACCTTCTGCTGTTACTGTATGCGAAGCTGTTGTACTTACTCCTGAAATAGTCCCTGTATTAAGTGCTGGTGTAACAGCTGGTGCTGCTACTGCAGTAATAACATATGAAAAATCTCCTGTAACCCCTAAATCTGCTCCAGAATTAACTGTAATATCTACAATTGCTTCCCCTGGTGCACAATTTAAATTTTGCCCTGTAGTTAAAGTAAGGTTTAGCTCAGGGTAAATAATTACTCCGTTTTGTGTGTCTGAACAACCATTAGCATCTCTTACAACAATATCGTAAGAACCAGGTGTTAAACTATTAAAAGTATACGAAGTTGCTGCTGTTGCTGCTGTATAATTTATTCCACCATCACTAGAGTATTGATATGGAGCTGTACCACTTGATACATCAACTGTTATTGTTTTATTTGCAGCACATGTACTTGTTACTATAGTATCTATTGTTGGTGATGGACTTAAGGTTAACGTTACTGGTCCTAAGTTTGTAGTACACCCATTGGTATCAGTTACCAACACTTCTACATCTACAGAAGTATAAGCTCCTAAATCAGCTACTGCTACTGTTACGATATTTCCCGAAACGGTACTTGTTACGGTATTTACCGGTGTACCTGTTTCATAAACTGTGGCAGTGTAAACATATCCAGGGAATCCGCCACTTACACTATCTATTCTTACCGTTCCATCAACACTACACGTAATATTATTAACAACTGTTAAATTACCTGTTATTGGTGTACCTTCTTCTATTAAGGTATCTGAGCTTGCAAACTGACATAATGGTGGTCCTCCACTCGTATTTGTTAATTCTATATAATATTCTCCTTGATCTAAACCTGTAACAACGATGTCTACAAAACCAGTTTGATTGATACCAATATATCCTGCAACTCCCACTCCTGTATTAGTTGCATCTCTTTTAAATAAAGTATAATCAAAAGGATCTGTTAAATCTCCACTTGTATTATCTATTGAAAATGTAATTTGTCCATTCGCAGCACCATTACACGCGGCATTATTTACAGCGGCTGTAATAGGCACTGACGGAGTGAAAACGGCATATACATCTTCATTATTCTGTTTAATACAACCTGTAACATCTCTTACGAAAAAATCATATGTTTGTCCGGGTATCAAACCTGTAAATGTAAATGTATTAGGATTTGGAGCATCTGGACCAACCCAGCCTGATGCAGAGTTTATTGCAAATTCATAAGGCCCTGCTCCACCAACTGCTTCTACAGTAACACTAAATCCTCCAACACATGTTCCTGGTGTACTTACAGGGTTAACAATTAATCCTTCTACTGGGTAAGGCACTTCATATTGTCCATTGGCTAATAAACAAATGGTATTTCCTGTTCCTGCTGCCCCATCTGATGTTCGTAATACTGGAAAAACAATATCTCCTGAATTTAAATTACGTACCTGACCTCCTGTACTTGTAAAATCAATCCAAGTAGCTCCATTATCAATACTATATTGTAATATAGACGGAAGGTAATTTACGGGATTAATATTAACGAAATCAAAACCTGTTAATGCTGGATTTGGGGCACAACCTGGAGGTAATACCGAAACAATATCCATTACCAATGCTATAGGATCGGTTAATATTACTTGCTCTGTTTCAGAACATCCTAAATTATCTATAATAGTTATATCATAAGTCTCTGCAGGTAAATCATTGAATGAAATTGAGGTTCCTAAATGATCTGTAACTGTTGCAACAGTAGTACCTCCTGAATTTACCACTGTAAAATCATACGGAGATTCTCCGTCTGCGATAGCGACATCAATACTTCCTAAATCACCATTACAAATAGGCTGGTTTGCGCTAGGTGTAATATCTATTGGTGAAATATTATTAACGATAACATCTTCTATTAAGAATTGACAAAAACCTACTCCTGTTGTAGCTCCTCCATTATCTCTTACATAAACGTCATAAGTACCTGTTGGTCGTGTAATAGGGTTTGTATTACTAAATGTTCCGTTTGCTGGTACAGGATCGTTAGCTATTACAACTGAATACACATAATTACCATCTCCTCCTAAAGGAAATACTTCTATAGCCCCATCAAAACAACTTGCATTTGTTACAATAGCTGTAGCTGTTAACTGCTCATTTATTGTTACCGTTTGTTGTGTTCCTGAACATCCTCCGCCATCAATAACATCAACCGTATAAGTTCCATTACTTAGGCCTGTAAAAGTATAAGTCGTTGCACTTGTTGGTGTTGGCGTTTGTGCTGAACCTCCATTTAAGATAAACTGGTAATCTCCATTTCCAGCTGTTACATCTACAACTATCTCTCCTGTATTTCCTCCTGCATAACAAACTGTTGGTACTGAAGTAAATGTAATATTTGCTGCCGGAGCTACCGTGATTGAAAATGCTGGTGAATCACAACTGTTAGTGTCTCTTACTACTACATTATAAGTTCCTGCGGCAACATCTGTAAATGTTGAACTTGCTTGAAATGTTGTACCATTATCTAAACTATAGGTATAACCTGGTGTACCGTTAGATCCTGTTACCTCTATAGTCGCACCGGTTGGTGCTGCACAGGTAACTTCTTTGGTTATTACAGCACTCGCTACAACTGCCGTTGGCTCATTTAAAGTTATTGGTCCTAAATTAATTGTACATACCGCCAATGAACTAGCATCCGGACGAACTTCAATTGTATATGATATATTATCTAAACCGGTTAAGGTTTCTGTTGCATTACTACTTGTTACAAAGGCTGCTCCATTTAAACGATACTCATAGTTTCCTGTGAAATTTGTTACCTCAAAAGTTATCGTTCCGTCTGTTGCTCCATTACAAGTTACATCTGTACTTCCTGTTATTGACGCGCCAAAGGCTTGGCCTGAAGCTACATTAACTACAAAATCTCTAGGACATGCTCTTGGTGCTGTTACCGTAATAGTATGACTACCAACTGCTTGATCTGTAAAAATATTACTCGCCTGAACTGCGCCGCCATCAATACTATAACTATATGTTAATACTGGGGTAGCTGGTGCGGTTAAAGTAATGTTTCCTGTACCATCACAATTATAGGTAACCGAATTTGTGAAAACTGGAATTACTGGTAACGGATCGATTGTTATAGAACCTACTGACTCTTCACATCCGTTTGTATCCTGTACCGTTAATACATAAGTTCCTTCTGTTAAGTTTCCATAAACTAAACCTGCTCCGTAAACTCCATTTACTCCATAATTATAGGTAGGTCCTGTTCCGCCTGTAGCTGCTGTAAATGTGATCTCTCCAAATGTAGAACACGTATAATCTTGTGTTAAACTTGCCGTACTTACAACGGTCGTTAATTGGTTTACTATTACATCTACTGGTGTTTGACTACATCCATTAACATCCGTTACTTGAATCGTATAAGTATCTGGTGACAATGTGTCATACAATATAGTACTACCTGCTTGGGTTGTTGTATTTGAAAATCCTGTTGTTGCTGTACCATTTACCGTTATGGTATAAGGTGAAACTCCATCTGCTATTGTGATATTGATACTTCCTGTATCTCCATTACAACTTGGTTGGTTTGCAACTGTGGTAAACGATGGGTCTGTTGTTTGAGCTACTGTTATCGTTGAACTATAACTACATCCTAATCCGTCTTCTACAAAGAAATCGTAATCTCCTGCTGTGGTTATTGCAAAAGTGTTACTCGCTCCAAAAGTTGGCACGGCTCCACTTCCGGTGGTTATAATTGCATACTGATATGTTCCGTTACCTCCTTGAGCTGTTACCGTTAAACTTCCATCATTACAAGTCACATTGGTTGTGGCTGCTGTAGCTGTTAACTGCTCATTTATTGTTACCGTTTGTTGTGTTCCTGAACATCCTCCGCCATCAATAACATCAACCGTATAAGTTCCATTACTTAGGCCTGTAAAAGTATAAGTCGTTGCACTTGTTGGTGTTGGCGTTTGTGCTGAACCTCCATTTAAGATAAACTGGTAATCTCCATTTCCAGCTGTTACATCTACAACTATCTCTCCTGTATTTCCTCCTGCATAACAAACTGTTGGTACTGAAGTAAATGTAATATTTGCTGCCGGAGCTACCGTGATTGAAAATGCTGGTGAATCACAACTGTTAGTGTCTCTTACTACTACATTATAAGTTCCTGCGGCAACATCTGTAAATGTTGAACTTGCTTGAAATGTTGTACCATTATCTAAACTATAGGTATAACCTGGTGTACCGTTAGATCCTGTTACCTCTATAGTCGCACCGGTTGGTGCTGCACAGGTAACTTCTTTGGTTATTACAGCACTCGCTACAACTGCCGTTGGCTCATTTAAAGTTATTGGTCCTAAATTAATTGTACATACCGCCAATGAACTAGCATCCGGACGAACTTCAATTGTATATGATATATTATCTAAACCGGTTAAGGTTTCTGTTGCATTACTACTTGTTACAAAGGCTGCTCCATTTAAACGATACTCATAGTTTCCTGTGAAATTTGTTACCTCAAAAGTTATCGTTCCGTCTGTTGCTCCATTACAAGTTACATCTGTACTTCCTGTTATTGACGCGCCAAAGGCTTGGCCTGAAGCTACATTAACTACAAAATCTCTAGGACATGCTCTTGGTGCTGTTACCGTAATAGTATGACTACCAACTGCTTGATCTGTAAAAATATTACTCGCCTGAACTGCGCCGCCATCAATACTATAACTATATGTTAATACTGGGGTAGCTGGTGCGGTTAAAGTAATGTTTCCTGTACCATCACAATTATAGGTAACCGAATTTGTGAAAACTGGAATTACTGGTAACGGATCGATTGTTATAGAACCTACTGACTCTTCACATCCGTTTGTATCCTGTACCGTTAATACATAAGTTCCTTCTGTTAAGTTTCCATAAACTAAACCTGCTCCGTAAACTCCATTTACTCCATAATTATAGGTAGGTCCTGTTCCGCCTGTAGCTGCTGTAAATGTGATCTCTCCAAATGTAGAACACGTATAATCTTGTGTTAAACTTGCCGTACTTACAACGGTCGTTAATTGGTTTACTATTACATCTACTGGTGTTTGACTACATCCATTAACATCCGTTACTTGAATCGTATAAGTATCTGGTGACAATGTGTCATACAATATAGTACTACCTGCTTGGGTTGTTGTATTTGAAAATCCTGTTGTTGCTGTACCATTTACCGTTATGGTATAAGGTGAAACTCCATCTGCTATTGTGATATTGATACTTCCTGTATCTCCATTACAACTTGGTTGGTTTGCAACTGTGGTAAACGATGGGTCTGTTGTTTGAGCTACTGTTATCGTTGAACTATAACTACATCCTAATCCGTCTTCTACAAAGAAATCGTAATCTCCTGCTGTGGTTATTGCAAAAGTGTTACTCGCTCCAAAAGTTGGCACGGCTCCACTTCCGGTGGTTATAATTGCATACTGATATGTTCCGTTACCTCCTTGAGCTGTTACCGTTAAACTTCCATCATTACAAGTCACATTGGTTGTGGCTGCTGTAGCTGTTAACTGCTCATTTATTGTTACCGTTTGTTGTGTTCCTGAACATCCTCCGCCATCAATAACATCAACCGTATAAGTTCCATTACTTAGGCCTGTAAAAGTATAAGTCGTTGCACTTGTTGGTGTTGGCGTTTGTGCTGAACCTCCATTTAAGATAAACTGGTAATCTCCATTTCCAGCTGTTACATCTACAACTATCTCTCCTGTATTTCCTCCTGCATAACAAACTGTTGGTACTGAAGTAAATGTAATATTTGCTGCCGGAGCTACCGTGATTGAAAATGCTGGTGAATCACAACTGTTAGTGTCTCTTACTACTACATTATAAGTTCCTGCGGCAACATCTGTAAATGTTGAACTTGCTTGAAATGTTGTACCATTATCTAAACTATAGGTATAACCTGGTGTACCGTTAGATCCTGTTACCTCTATAGTCGCACCGGTTGGTGCTGCACAGGTAACTTCTTTGGTTATTACAGCACTCGCTACAACTGCCGTTGGCTCATTTAAAGTTATTGGTCCTAAATTAATTGTACATACCGCCAATGAACTAGCATCCGGACGAACTTCAATTGTATATGATATATTATCTAAACCGGTTAAGGTTTCTGTTGCATTACTACTTGTTACAAAGGCTGCTCCATTTAAACGATACTCATAGTTTCCTGTGAAATTTGTTACCTCAAAAGTTATCGTTCCGTCTGTTGCTCCATTACAAGTTACATCTGTACTTCCTGTTATTGACGCGCCAAAGGCTTGGCCTGAAGCTACATTAACTACAAAATCTCTAGGACATGCTCTTGGTGCTGTTACCGTAATAGTATGACTACCAACTGCTTGATCTGTAAAAATATTACTCGCCTGAACTGCGCCGCCATCAATACTATAACTATATGTTAATACTGGGGTAGCTGGTGCGGTTAAAGTAATGTTTCCTGTACCATCACAATTATAGGTAACCGAATTTGTGAAAACTGGAATTACTGGTAACGGATCGATTGTTATAGAACCTACTGACTCTTCACATCCGTTTGTATCCTGTACCGTTAATACATAAGTTCCTTCTGTTAAGTTTCCATAAACTAAACCTGCTCCGTAAACTCCATTTACTCCATAATTATAGGTAGGTCCTGTTCCGCCTGTAGCTGCTGTAAATGTGATCTCTCCAAATGTAGAACACGTATAATCTTGTGTTAAACTTGCCGTACTTACAACGGTCGTTAATTGGTTTACTATTACATCTACTGGTGTTTGACTACATCCATTAACATCCGTTACTTGAATCGTATAAGTATCTGGTGACAATGTGTCATACAATATAGTACTACCTGCTTGGGTTGTTGTATTTGAAAATCCTGTTGTTGCTGTACCATTTACCGTTATGGTATAAGGTGAAACTCCATCTGCTATTGTGATATTGATACTTCCTGTATCTCCATTACAACTTGGTTGGTTTGCAACTGTGGTAAACGATGGGTCTGTTGTTTGAGCTACTGTTATCGTTGAACTATAACTACATCCTAATCCGTCTTCTACAAAGAAATCGTAATCTCCTGCTGTGGTTATTGCAAAAGTGTTACTCGCTCCAAAAGTTGGCACGGCTCCACTTCCGGTGGTTATAATTGCATACTGATATGTTCCGTTACCTCCTTGAGCTGTTACCGTTAAACTTCCATCATTACAAGTCACATTGGTTGTGGCTGCTGTAGCTGTTAACTGCTCATTTATTGTTACCGTTTGTTGTGTTCCTGAACATCCTCCGCCATCAATAACATCAACCGTATAAGTTCCATTACTTAGGCCTGTAAAAGTATAAGTCGTTGCACTTGTTGGTGTTGGCGTTTGTGCTGAACCTCCATTTAAGATAAACTGGTAATCTCCATTTCCAGCTGTTACATCTACAACTATCTCTCCTGTATTTCCTCCTGCATAACAAACTGTTGGTACTGAAGTAAATGTAATATTTGCTGCCGGAGCTACCGTGATTGAAAATGCTGGTGAATCACAACTGTTAGTGTCTCTTACTACTACATTATAAGTTCCTGCGGCAACATCTGTAAATGTTGAACTTGCTTGAAATGTTGTACCATTATCTAAACTATAGGTATAACCTGGTGTACCGTTAGATCCTGTTACCTCTATAGTCGCACCGGTTGGTGCTGCACAGGTAACTTCTTTGGTTATTACAGCACTCGCTACAACTGCCGTTGGCTCATTTAAAGTTATTGGTCCTAAATTAATTGTACATACCGCCAATGAACTAGCATCCGGACGAACTTCAATTGTATATGATATATTATCTAAACCGGTTAAGGTTTCTGTTGCATTACTACTTGTTACAAAGGCTGCTCCATTTAAACGATACTCATAGTTTCCTGTGAAATTTGTTACCTCAAAAGTTATCGTTCCGTCTGTTGCTCCATTACAAGTTACATCTGTACTTCCTGTTATTGACGCGCCAAAGGCTTGGCCTGAAGCTACATTAACTACAAAATCTCTAGGACATGCTCTTGGTGCTGTTACCGTAATAGTATGACTACCAACTGCTTGATCTGTAAAAATATTACTCGCCTGAACTGCGCCGCCATCAATACTATAACTATATGTTAATACTGGGGTAGCTGGTGCGGTTAAAGTAATGTTTCCTGTACCATCACAATTATAGGTAACCGAATTTGTGAAAACTGGAATTACTGGTAACGGATCGATTGTTATAGAACCTACTGACTCTTCACATCCGTTTGTATCCTGTACCGTTAATACATAAGTTCCTTCTGTTAAGTTTCCATAAACTAAACCTGCTCCGTAAACTCCATTTACTCCATAATTATAGGTAGGTCCTGTTCCGCCTGTAGCTGCTGTAAATGTGATCTCTCCAAATGTAGAACACGTATAATCTTGTGTTAAACTTGCCGTACTTACAACGGTCGTTAATTGGTTTACTATTACATCTACTGGTGTTTGACTACATCCATTAACATCCGTTACTTGAATCGTATAAGTATCTGGTGACAATGTGTCATACAATATAGTACTACCTGCTTGGGTTGTTGTATTTGAAAATCCTGTTGTTGCTGTACCATTTACCGTTATGGTATAAGGTGAAACTCCATCTGCTATTGTGATATTGATACTTCCTGTATCTCCATTACAACTTGGTTGGTTTGCAACTGTGGTAAACGATGGGTCTGTTGTTTGAGCTACTGTTATCGTTGAACTATAACTACATCCTAATCCGTCTTCTACAAAGAAATCGTAATCTCCTGCTGTGGTTATTGCAAAAGTGTTACTCGCTCCAAAAGTTGGCACGGCTCCACTTCCGGTGGTTATAATTGCATACTGATATGTTCCGTTACCTCCTTGAGCTGTTACCGTTAAACTTCCATCATTACAAGTCACATTGGTTGTGGCTGCTGTAGCTGTTAACTGCTCATTTATTGTTACCGTTTGTTGTGTTCCTGAACATCCTCCGCCATCAATAACATCAACCGTATAAGTTCCATTACTTAGGCCTGTAAAAGTATAAGTCGTTGCACTTGTTGGTGTTGGCGTTTGTGCTGAACCTCCATTTAAGATAAACTGGTAATCTCCATTTCCAGCTGTTACATCTACAACTATCTCTCCTGTATTTCCTCCTGCATAACAAACTGTTGGTACTGAAGTAAATGTAATATTTGCTGCCGGAGCTACCGTGATTGAAAATGCTGGTGAATCACAACTGTTAGTGTCTCTTACTACTACATTATAAGTTCCTGCGGCAACATCTGTAAATGTTGAACTTGCTTGAAATGTTGTACCATTATCTAAACTATAGGTATAACCTGGTGTACCGTTAGATCCTGTTACCTCTATAGTCGCACCGGTTGGTGCTGCACAGGTAACTTCTTTGGTTATTACAGCACTCGCTACAACTGCCGTTGGCTCATTTAAAGTTATTGGTCCTAAATTAATTGTACATACCGCCAATGAACTAGCATCCGGACGAACTTCAATTGTATATGATATATTATCTAAACCGGTTAAGGTTTCTGTTGCATTACTACTTGTTACAAAGGCTGCTCCATTTAAACGATACTCATAGTTTCCTGTGAAATTTGTTACCTCAAAAGTTATCGTTCCGTCTGTTGCTCCATTACAAGTTACATCTGTACTTCCTGTTATTGACGCGCCAAAGGCTTGGCCTGAAGCTACATTAACTACAAAATCTCTAGGACATGCTCTTGGTGCTGTTACCGTAATAGTATGACTACCAACTGCTTGATCTGTAAAAATATTACTCGCCTGAACTGCGCCGCCATCAATACTATAACTATATGTTAATACTGGGGTAGCTGGTGCGGTTAAAGTAATGTTTCCTGTACCATCACAATTATAGGTAACCGAATTTGTGAAAACTGGAATTACTGGTAACGGATCGATTGTTATAGAACCTACTGACTCTTCACATCCGTTTGTATCCTGTACCGTTAATACATAAGTTCCTTCTGTTAAGTTTCCATAAACTAAACCTGCTCCGTAAACTCCATTTACTCCATAATTATAGGTAGGTCCTGTTCCGCCTGTAGCTGCTGTAAATGTGATCTCTCCAAATGTAGAACACGTATAATCTTGTGTTAAACTTGCCGTACTTACAACGGTCGTTAATTGGTTTACTATTACATCTACTGGTGTTTGACTACATCCATTAACATCCGTTACTTGAATCGTATAAGTATCTGGTGACAATGTGTCATACAATATAGTACTACCTGCTTGGGTTGTTGTATTTGAAAATCCTGTTGTTGCTGTACCATTTACCGTTATGGTATAAGGTGAAACTCCATCTGCTATTGTGATATTGATACTTCCTGTATCTCCATTACAACTTGGTTGGTTTGCAACTGTGGTAAACGATGGGTCTGTTGTTTGAGCTACTGTTATCGTTGAACTATAACTACATCCTAATCCGTCTTCTACAAAGAAATCGTAATCTCCTGCTGTGGTTATTGCAAAAGTGTTACTCGCTCCAAAAGTTGGCACGGCTCCACTTCCGGTGGTTATAATTGCATACTGATATGTTCCGTTACCTCCTTGAGCTGTTACCGTTAAACTTCCATCATTACAAGTCACATTGGTTGTGGCTGCTGTAGCTGTTAACTGCTCATTTATTGTTACCGTTTGTTGTGTTCCTGAACATCCTCCGCCATCAATAACATCAACCGTATAAGTTCCATTACTTAGGCCTGTAAAAGTATAAGTCGTTGCACTTGTTGGTGTTGGCGTTTGTGCTGAACCTCCATTTAAGATAAACTGGTAATCTCCATTTCCAGCTGTTACATCTACAACTATCTCTCCTGTATTTCCTCCTGCATAACAAACTGTTGGTACTGAAGTAAATGTAATATTTGCTGCCGGAGCTACCGTGATTGAAAATGCTGGTGAATCACAACTGTTAGTGTCTCTTACTACTACATTATAAGTTCCTGCGGCAACATCTGTAAATGTTGAACTTGCTTGAAATGTTGTACCATTATCTAAACTATAGGTATAACCTGGTGTACCGTTAGATCCTGTTACCTCTATAGTCGCACCGGTTGGTGCTGCACAGGTAACTTCTTTGGTTATTACAGCACTCGCTACAACTGCCGTTGGCTCATTTAAAGTTATTGGTCCTAAATTAATTGTACATACCGCCAATGAACTAGCATCCGGACGAACTTCAATTGTATATGATATATTATCTAAACCGGTTAAGGTTTCTGTTGCATTACTACTTGTTACAAAGGCTGCTCCATTTAAACGATACTCATAGTTTCCTGTGAAATTTGTTACCTCAAAAGTTATCGTTCCGTCTGTTGCTCCATTACAAGTTACATCTGTACTTCCTGTTATTGACGCGCCAAAGGCTTGGCCTGAAGCTACATTAACTACAAAATCTCTAGGACATGCTCTTGGTGCTGTTACCGTAATAGTATGACTACCAACTGCTTGATCTGTAAAAATATTACTCGCCTGAACTGCGCCGCCATCAATACTATAACTATATGTTAATACTGGGGTAGCTGGTGCGGTTAAAGTAATGTTTCCTGTACCATCACAATTATAGGTAACCGAATTTGTGAAAACTGGAATTACTGGTAACGGATCGATTGTTACATCATTAAAATCTCTTGAACAACCATTAGCATCTTCAACTCTTATGTTATAAGTACCTTCAGGCAAATCTGTTACACTTGTTGCTGTTGTTGATGAAGAGGTTCCACTTGCCGATAAACCATAAAAATAAGTATATACACCTGTTCCTCCTGTTGGAGGAGTAAATGTTAATGTACCCAATACTGTTCCTCCCGAAGCATCACAACTATGATCAGTCCCAGCTGCACTACCTCCTACTAAAACTGTTGGTTCATCAATTACAATATTTTGTATTTCATAAACACATTGATAACTAGGTTTCGAAGCTCTAACTGTTACTGTATAAGTATTAGCTGCAAGCCCTGTAAATACACCTGTTGTGTTCCATGGTCCCCCTGTACCATCAATACTATATTCTATTGGAGAGAAACCTTGATCACTACCATTAATTGTTACTTCAATTCTTCCATCAGTTAAACCATTACAGGTAATATCAGTTGCTGTATAATCAAACTGTAATTCTGGTTCGACGTTAATTGTTACTGGCCCTGAAAAAGTGGTACAATTATTACTATCAATAACAATAAAAACATAAGTTCCTTCTTCTCCATTAACTACTTCATGTGTAAGGTCTGTAAAATACTCTGACACAGGTATGTCTGATATATTAGCATAAAGAGCTGTTCCGTCTTTAGACCATATAGCAAACGAATAGGCGTCTCCAGAATTTATAGTTCCTCCTGAAGCGGATAATGTAATAATACCATTAGAAGCTCCGTCTTTACATGAAATATCTTTAGTAGGTACTGCTGTTAAATTTAATTCTGCAGGCTCTGTAATTGTAACATTTTCTGAAATAGTACATTGTGGAGTATTAACAGTTACCTCATAAAGGCCACCATTTGTCACATTAAAAGTATGGTCATTATCTGTTGTAGGACCAAAACTTGCAACTTGACTACCCCCTTGCATTAAAATATATGTATAATCTCCTGGTACATTATTAACTTGAACTCTAATTTGTGCAGGTTCATTTGCACATTGCATATCCGTTGTTATAATGTTTATACCTATATTATTTTCTTGAATATTAAAAGATGGAAATGTATATGTACAAGATCCTGCTGGTGCGCCTGCTAATCGGATAAAATAATCATAATCTCCTGGAGCTGTTACCGTAAAGGTATTACTTGCTTGAAAAGGAGCATTGAACCCTCCGGGCCCTGTTAAACTGTACTCATACCCATTAGGTACATTATCTATTCTAACAGTAGCTGAACTACCACATAATATATCTTCTTTAACCACTGTTGGGTTTAATGTAGCCTTATAAACATTAAAATAATATGTTTGTGGACATCTCCCATCATATAAAACTTCTAGACGGTATTCGCCTTCTGTATCAAATGTTTTATTTAACTCCTGACCTATATCTGCCCAAGTACAGTCTGTTGCTACATTAGCACAACCTGATACTGTTTGATCTGCACATGAAGCTTCGTCTAACTTAAACCAATTAACAGTTGTTGCTCCTGTAAATGGTAAATTCACTTGTCTCGAACTACCACTACCACATAAATAAATTTCAGCTAATTCAAAACTATTACTAGGGCAAGATGTTAAAACTTGATCTGAAAAAGGAGCTAATGGATTTGGCTCATTATTAAAACTTACTACTTCAATAGATTCTGTTGAATCTATACAACCTACTGGTGCCGTTTTTGTTACGACATAGGTACCTGCTTGTGTGATAGTTAATGTTTGGTTTGTTCCTAAAACTACTCCAGGATTACTTGCTTCTTCCCATGAATAGTTAGCAAAACCATTACCTGCAACTAAATCTAAACTTGCACCACAAATAACTTCAGTTCTTTCAAAAGTACAACCCGCGGTATCCACTAAAAAATTAGAAGTACCTACTACTCCAAAATTACAACCATCCACACCTGCAAAACTTTCTTCACCACTTACAGGAGGTGTTCCTCCTCTATCTCCTGAATAATTAGCAAATGCTTGATTTTCTATCTCATTAGAACAAACATCCCTTAATTCATTACAATCACTAACTACTTGTACTTTGATCTTTATATCGTAAAAAGTCCCGTTTTCTTCTACAAGATTATCTGGAATTTCAAAGATTAATCGACCTCTAAATCCATTACCTGCCGATGGTGGCTCGTAATTATTTAAAATATCGGCTCGTGTACTTTCTAATTCTGGCGGTAATATTAAATCTGCGGATATAAAATCTACATTCTTTGGAAGAACGTCTATAATTTGAGTATTCGTTGCATTATCTGTACCTACACTTTGAAAACGTATGTTGTAAAAAAGTTCTGAACCTAAGCCAACCGTTTGCCCAGAAATATCATTACCTGCAGCATCTTCAATCGTTTTAATTAATTGAACCTTAGGCTCAATAATTTCAACAGTCATTGCATTTAAAAATGGAAAATAGGCATCTTGTGCCGTGGTAAACCTAACGTCAATTGAAGATTGTCCGTTTCCTATAACTGAATTTGAAGGATTATCTAGGTTAAATAAATCAACATCAAAACCCAAAGTGTTCGTACTTCTTGGCGCCCTGTTATTAACAAAATTATTAAATTTGGTGATAGAACTATTAAAAAAGTTATTGGTTTGGTTATTATTACCTGTAGTTATATCATCATAGTTGTTTGATTGGTTT
The DNA here is from genome assembly GCF_057002845.1 of Tenacibaculum sp. SM2510. Classification (NCBI taxonomy): domain Bacteria; kingdom Pseudomonadati; phylum Bacteroidota; class Flavobacteriia; order Flavobacteriales; family Flavobacteriaceae; genus Tenacibaculum; species Tenacibaculum sp. SM2510. The sequence continues at coordinate 89,364 of NZ_CP192703.1, read as the reverse complement.
AGTATTTGAAAACTATCTCCAACAAAAGGTTTATCCCCTTCCAAAGCTGCCGTAAGTAACTGAACTCTAACAGGTCCTGAAGGAATTGTAGTAAACCCAGAAAATGTTACGTCAGTATCCGCATTTCCATCAATCGTAGAAAAACCATCAAATAATGAGATGTTTTTACTTGATTCTCCTTCATTTTCATAAATAACCACTAAAACCCAACCTGCTGAAGAACCTAGTCGTTGACCAACTGAATCTTGCCCTAGCGTAGCTTTAATATTCGCTCCAAAATAATCTCCATTATAATTAGTTCCTAACGATTGTACTATTGAGGTTACATCACTATAACATACATAAGGTAATTGAGTAGCTTCTCCATCGTCATAAAGTACAGTTCCTGTTATGTCTTGATATGGTTGCCCAGGAGCTTTAAACTTCATAGTATTAAAGTCGTTATCTCTGGTGTTTACACCAGCAGACTCATCGCTCCATTCATCATATGGATATATAGAAGCCCAGTATAGCCCTGCGTATACAACTCTTGAACAGCTTGGTAAATTAAGTGTTGACATACTTGATGAAAAAGTGGTATTATTCCCCGGAATACCTAAATCATCATCAATATCAATATAGCCTAACTCAAAATCAGTGTTGGCATTTCCTCCGAAATTAAAATCATCGTTAGGACCTATAAAACTATACCTAGAGTCTTCAATACTTAATATATTGTTACCCGCAAAAGTAATATTACCTCTTACATTAATACCACCAGCTCCTAACCTGTTGGTAAAAGGGGTATCAGCTAGCTTATTGGCCGTTGAGCTTTCTTTAACGTTAGATAGCTTTTTTGCGCTCTCTTTGAGTTCTTTTGACACTCTTGAGTCATCGAATAAACTAATTTTTTCTTGCGAAAAAGTTACAGTAGTTATTAGTAAAACTAGTGTGATTAGTATTTTTTTCATCATCTTTTCTAGGGAATTAATTGCTTTGGGGGCTTACAAATTAATTATTTTATACGTACTATCGTTTTACGATCGTAAAAAGAGTTATTTAAATTACTCTCATACAGCTTAATAGCTTCTTCTCTATTATCTGTTTTTGCAATATATACATGCATATTTCCAGTCTTAGGATTTACAAAATATCCTGCTTCAATGTCGTCATTTATTAATTCATCAACATTTCTATCGGCTAACGCTTTTTGAGAATTCACATATACTTGTATATAGTATCCTGGCGCAACACCTGTCATACCTGACATTGTTCTAACTCTTGCTGGTGGTTGTGTTTTAAGCTCTTGATAACTTCCACCACTTACACCAATGGTAATTTTTTCTATGTAAACAGGGTCTTTACTTCCTTTTTCTATTTTAATTGATGATTTATCATTTTTATCACCACTTTCAAACATTCTTGTTTTATCATTAAATTCATCAATTTTTTCTTCTGCATCCTCTTCTTTTCCAAATCGATCTATATATACGTAGTACCACTTACCTTTCGGTTCGAAAATATATTTAGCTTCTACTTCTAATCGCTTCCACTTTTCTATTAAATCTTTTGCGTTTGTTTTGTTTTTAAATCTATCCGCTACAATATAATACATCGTGCCTCCGCCACCAGAACGAGTAATTGAACTTTGTCGCCATGGCTTATCAGATCTTCTTTTTAATGAAGTATCTTTCTCTTCAACTGTATTCTCTACAGGTGTATTTACCTTTGTAGGTTTTCCAACCTTTATTTTTTTAAGTGGTGGCTGGTTTTTTAATAAGCGTAAAATTTCATCAACCTTTTTATTTAAGATGTCTATTGAGTCTTGTGCTATTTGATTTTCGTCAGATAAATTGTTATGTTCTCCGTTTTTATATTCTTTTTTAGGAGCTCTTTCTGGTAATGTTACATTTACATTACCTACTCTTCTTGTTGGTCTTTCTCTTGTATATGATTTTTTATCAAAGTTATAGATCAAACCTATTTCATTTGTTGCTGCAAAACTGCTTTTCTCATAACTAAAACCTACAGCTAGTTTATCAGATATATTAACTCCTATTCCTGCAGATATACCATACGTTTTATCATAACCTGCTTTAAGCCAGCCTGCTTTAGGTAAATCTAATATTACATTACCTCCCGCACTAAATGCATCTTTACCTGGCTTTCTTGCCATTATTAATGTTCTTAAATCTGCTCCTTCAAAAATTCCTGAGGCATAGGTAAACTCATGTGAATACATTGCATGTGTAGAGAATGTTTTATCACCGAAAGATGTAGCTACTTCACTAGTCTTTAAATTAAAATCTACTAAATTCTCAAAAAATAAGCCTACATCAAACTTCCCAAACGACAAAGTTACTGCTGGCTGTAACATAACTAGAGGAATGTCTTGAAAATTTGCTACTTGTGGATCTGGTACGGTTGAATTTACTTTTACAGCATCCGCACTTCTTCGACTATATAAAAAATTAAACCCTACAGTTAAATCTAGGTTTTCATTTAATTGTAATTTTTGAGCATAATTTATTAAAGCACCAAAATCTTTAAAAACACCTACTTCTTGTTGATAAATAGCTAATCCTGCCCCAACATTTTCCCTCATTTTACCAGAATAAGTCCCTACATATAATCTTGGGTTATCTTCAAAATCAACATTACTATTACGTACAATTGCGGTAATTTCTGTTTTATTTTCTCTTAAAGCTGAAAAAGTTGGTACTGTTAAAAAACGGTTAAACTTCATGAAATTTCTTGAAGTAAAACTATTGTATTGCTGTGCATCATTAGACACTTGTGCTTGTAATGAAAACACACTTACTAATAACACGATACATAATGTATTTTTTTTTATCATCTTAAGTTTTTAATCTAATACAGATATTGTTCCTGCTTTAATTAACACGTCTTCTTTTATAATTTTATAATAAAAGATTTTTTGATTTCCTAAACTTTCTAGCGGCCAATCATTTTTATAATCGGTCGTCTTTAAAATTTCTTTTCCGCTCGAATCATACAATTGTATTAATACTGATGGTTGAAACGCATATTTGTTTGATAATTGCCAAGTATCGTTTATTCCGTCTTGATTAGGTGTTACAATATTTGGTACAATCACCTGGTCATCTTGCTCCACAACTTCTATCGTACGTACTACATTACAAGTACCTACAGAAGCTATAACAGTATAAAAACCTAATATATTTACATCTAAAGTTTCGTTTGTTGACAAAACAGCTCCTGTAGTATCCTCTCCTTCATACCAAACATAAGACTCGGCTCCCGATGCTGTTACGGTTACTGTTTGTCCTTGTATAAGTACTACTTTTTCTGAAGGTGTTACCGCCACTACCGATTCATCAAATAAAACAACTGTTATAGGCGCGTATGTTTTTTCACAACCAAATCCAGTTATTTTTAGTGTATAATCACCAATCTCTGTAACAGCAAAATCTTGAACATCGGTTGCTATTGCAGTGGTATCATTATCTTTAAACCATTCATATGTATATCCTGCTACTAAAACATCTATTGTATATATAATATCGCCTCCTGGACATAATGAATTAGAAGAAGATGTTGATATTATTTCTGGGTCTTCTACAATAAGTTTAATAGGCAACTCATTAGAATCTGTTGCTAATGTACCTACTCCAACTTGTAACGAATACACTCCATTATCTTGATAAGAACTAACATTATAAGTAGTTTCGGTTGCTCCTACAACATCTGCTCCGTCTTTTTTCCATTGATAATTTAACTGTGCTATTTGAGCTGCAGACAATTCATATTCTTCATCATCAACCCCCAAAGCTGTAACACCTACTATACTTAAATTTGTTGCTACGGTATTACACTCTTCATAGGTTGTTTCAGTCCTTATAGCTACATCAAAAGATTTTAGAGATATTAACTCATATTTATCTGAATCTACTACTAGGTTACATGAAGTTGCTGAGTTTTTAGTTACACGCGCAAAATATGTTCCTGCATCTCTAGCGTTAAAACACAATTGCGTTCTTGAAGGTAGAGGAGCATCATCTTGGTACCACTGAATTGTTGCAGAACTAGCATCGTGTGTTATACAAAGCTCCCTTGTTTCTCCTGGAAGAATAATTGTTTTTAAAGCTCCTACGGTATTTACATTAAAATCGGGTGTTGTTTCTTGTGATAATACAACATCATTAGATCTTACTTCACAGTCTTCTAGCTTTACAATTAAGTGATAGGTACCAAACTGACCCGCCGTTGGAGTTGTGTATGTGTTGGAATTAGATGTTTGTTTTAAAACATCATCTTGATACCACTCGTATGTATAACTCGTATTACTTGCATTAGCCTCAAAAGTATAGGCTTCGTCTCCACAAATTTCAACAGAAGAAGAACCTTTTATTTGTGCATCTGAATTACTAATACCAATAGCGTTAATAAATCTTGATTTTGGTCCACCACAACTTCCGTAGTCAATTACTACAAAATACGTCCCAGCCTGAGTAATAATAAAAGATGGCTCTTGTGTTGTTGCTACTAAGGTATCTGTTGTACCAACTCTTCTAAACCACTGATATTCTCCAACAACAGTTGTTGTTAGAAAAACTTCCTTACTCTCGCCGTTACATAATGCGAAATCATTATCATCATTAATTCCGATTTCAGAATCACTTACGATATCGTGATAGGCTTCAAAAAAAATCGACTCTGAAGTCATTTCTGGTGAAGTTGTACGAATTCTTATTTTATAATTTTTACCAAAAGTCCCATCTGGCAATTGTATTGTAGTACTTATATTAAATGCTTGATTGTAATTATTCGCAGCTGTACTTTCAAGCCTCCTTAGCTCTATCACTTCTGAAGCGACAGTAAATTCTCCGTTTACATCAGATAATTCAACAAAAAAAACATTATCATCATTAAAAACACTACCACTAAAAGAAAAGTCAACTGAAAAATCTGTTGCTCCTGAAGTATCACATGCAGAGCCACCACCCGCAATAACCGGGCTTTCTAAAGTTTGTGCAAGCGTTGTATTACTGTGAACACAAAGAAGTAGTATACCTAAAAGTATTTGTATGCTTCTAGTTATTTTATTCATTTACAAAGGGGAATTAAAGGACGATAAAAATACATTTTTTTTTTTAAAAACACCTTAACACATCGCAATATTAATATTGTAATATATAAAAACTAATGCACACTCACAACTAAAGAGACAAAACCAGGTTAAAACACTAGCTAACTCTACTCTATACTTATTTTAAATTTAATATTTATTGAGTAAAAAAATGTATTTCTAGCGTATATTTGTTCTTTATTATCATCTCTTATGACAAAAAAAATCACCATTGCCATCGACGGGTTTTCTTCTACAGGAAAAAGTACTATTGCAAAACAACTTGCGAAAAAACTAGGTTATATATATGTTGACACTGGTGCTATGTACAGGGCTGTTACGCTATACGCAATGCAACAAAATTACATTTCAGATTCACATTTTAATCCGAATAAATTAATTGCAGATTTGCAAAAAATTTCGCTCTCCTTTATATTTAACGAAAAGCTAGGTTTTGCTGAAATGTATTTGAATAACATTAACGTTGAAGCGACTATTAGAACTATTGAGGTTTCTCGTTTGGTAAGTAAAGTAGCTACCATTTCTGAAGTTCGTAAAAAATTAGTGAGCGAACAACAAGAAATGGGTAAAAACAAAGGTATTGTTATGGATGGTCGAGATATTGGCACGGTTGTTTTTAAGGATGCTGAATTAAAATTATTTATGACTGCCTCTGCAGACAAACGTGCTACACGTCGTTATAAAGAATTACTAGATCGCGGTGACAAGGTTAATTATGCTGAAATATTGCATAATGTTCAAGAACGCGATAGAATAGATTCTACTAGAGAAGATTCACCTCTTGTTCGTGCCGATAATGCTATAAAATTTGACAACTCAGATATGGGCTTAGAAGAACAATTTGATCGTATTATGAGCTTAGTTAACATGCGATTATAATAATTTACCTGTTTTTATAGAAAATAAAATCTATGAAAATGAAAAAAAATATTTTAACCATTACTTTTTTTAGCTGCCTTCAAACTTTTTCTCAAGGTATTAATTGGCGTACAGATATTGACAGCGCCATTGCTTACGGTAAAGAAAACAACAAAGATGTTTTTATATACTTAGGCGAGAAGAAATGTGTGCCTTGCAGAACTGTTCAAAAATATGCCTATGATACTAAAAAATTTCAGGATTTTTCTAAAAAATTTGTAATGGTAAAAGTTTACAACGATTTAGATGAAAGTAAAAAAGAAGCATTAGCCTATTTTAACAAAGCTAAAAAACGATTTAAAACAAAAATGGTTCCCCGCTTTATTTTAATACGCAACGAAAAATAAATTGCTAATTTCTTTGCTTATGTAAAATCACCTGAAGATTTAATTAATAAAATTACTCCTTATTTAAAAAAATAATTTTCTTAAACCGAAAACAAAAAAAACCAGCTTTATAAGGCTGGTTTTTTTGTTTTATAATATGTTTTATATTTTATTCTTCGTGTTTTGAATTCTCTGAATAGGTTCTCCACTTAGTTAAACACGCTTCAATATCTGCAGGTATTTCTGTATTAAATTGCATAAACTCACCCGTTGTAGGATGTGTAAAACCTAATGTTTTTGCATGTAAAGCTTGTCTTGGCAATACTTTAAAACAGTTATGCACGAATTGTTTGTACTTTGTAAACGTTGTTCCTTTTAAAATATCATCACCTCCATAACGCTCATCGTTAAAAAGCGTATGACCTATATATTTAAAATGTGCTCTTATTTGGTGTGTTCTACCAGTTTCTAATTTACACTGCACTAAAGTAACATAGGTAAGACGTTCTAAAACTTTGTAATGCGTAACAGCATGCTTACCATAATCTCCATCAGGAAAAACAGCCATTTGCAAACGATTATTAAAACTACGTCCTATATTACCCTCAATAGTTCCTTCGTCTTCTTTTATATCTCCCCAAACTAGTGCATAATACAAACGCTCGGTAGTTCTATCAAAAAACTGCTTAGATAAATGCGCCATTGCAAACTCTGTTTTTGCAACTACTAAAAGTCCGCTTGTATCTTTGTCAATTCTATGAACTAAACCTGGGCGTTCATTAGAATTTGTTGGTAAATTTTCTATATGGTGAATTAATCCGTTTACCAAAGTACCTGAGTAATTACCGTGCCCTGGGTGCACCACCATTCCTGCTGGTTTATTAACCACCATTACAGCATCATCTTCATAAACAATATCGATAGGAATATCTTCTGCTACCAATAAATTTTCAGCTGGCGGATACGCTAAAACTACGCGCACTACATCTTTTGGCTTTACTTTATGGTTGGGTTTAACAACCTCGTCATTAACCAAAACATTTCCTGCTTTTGCCGCTTGCTGAATCTTATTTCGAGTTGAACCTTCAATAAAGTTCATTAAAAATTTATCTACCCTTAAAGGTTCTTGCCCTTCAGTTGCTACAAACCTATGGTGTTCGTATAAATCGTCGTTTTCTATTGCTAAATTTGCGTCTTCCTGCATTAATCAATTATATAATTAGTTACCTATTACCATCACCTAAAATAAGGTTGATAGTTGTTTTCTTTGGTAATTTTGTTCCTGGTGTAATTCTTTCTCCTTTGTATTTTAATCCTCTAACAACATCCTTTCCTATATCCCTTACAAAAGTAATCTCTTTACCTACTATAAAACCTTGAGATTGTAAATGAGTGGTTGCTTGTCTTTTTGTTCGTCCATTTAAATCAGGAATTACAATGTCTCTATATTTAGAGGGATTTAAAGTTAAGTATATCTTACGATTTTCTTTTACAAAATCTCCTACTTCAGGATCTTGTTCTATAACCGATTTTTTTGGATACAAAGGATTGTAAGTAGCACTATCAATTATAACAAAGCTTAAATTAAGTGTTTCTAATTTTTTTTCAACCTCTAATAATGACATTTTATGCAAATTAGGTACTTGTATTTTTTGATTGTGGTTCGTTGTGGTTCCAAGCCACCATTGCAACACAAAAACAACTATTAATAACGAAGCAATCGCTATTCCTATTTGAATAAAAAAGGTTTTACTCTTTAAAAAAAGAAATAAATTTTTAAGTTTTTCTGAAAAATTACTCATATTATTTTTTTGTAAGGTGGCGCAAATTTACAGTAAAAATATTACTATTTTTAATTCATTAACTCTTAAACGAGTTTTTTTGGTAAGTTTGTATAAACTTAGGCAAACAATTTTACATTATAAAACAACTCAAAAGCATTAAAGTGAAAAAAAACATAGCTATTATTATGGGAGGATATTCTTCTGAAGTAGAAATATCTTTAAAAAGTGGTTCGGTTGTTTACAAGCATCTTGATAAAGAAAAATATACTGCTCACAAAATTCATATTTTAAAAAATAAATGGGTTTTGGTTGATGAAGAAAACAATGAATACCCTATAAATAAACATGATTTTTCTGCGGATGTAAATGGTCGTAAAATAGTTTTTGACTGTGTTTTCAACGCAATTCATGGTATGCCTGGTGAAAACGGACTCATACTAGCTTATTTCGATTTAATCGGATTAAAACACACCTCTGCTCCTTTTTATCAAATGGCATTAACATTTAACAAACGAGATACTTTAAGTGTCGTTAAAAAATATGGTGTTGCTACTGCAATTTCCGTATATCTAAACAAAGGAGACCACATAAATGTTGATGAAATTATTGCCCATGTTGGTTTACCTTGTTTTGTAAAACCAAACAATGCAGGCTCTAGCTATGGTATTTCTAAAGTTCACACAAAGGCTGAATTAATTCCGGCATTAGAAGTTGCTTACAAAGAAGATTCTGAAATATTAATAGAAAGTTTTTTAAACGGAACCGAAGTTTCTGTGGGAGTAATTGAGTACCAAGAAAAAACAACCGTTTTACCAATCACAGAAATTGTTTCAGAAAATGATTTCTTTGACTATGAAGCTAAATACGAAGGGAAATCACAAGAAATTACACCCGCTCGTATTTCTAAATTACAAGAAAAAAACGTTACCGAAGTAGCAAAACGCGTCTATGAAGTTTTAAATATGAAAGGTTTTACGCGCGCCGAGTATATTTTTATAAATAATGAACCTCATTTCTTAGAAATAAATACCGTACCGGGATTAACAGAAGCAAGTATTTTACCACAACAAGCAAGCTGTGCAGGCATCTCTTTAACAGCACTATTTGGCAACGCTATAGAAACAGCATTAAATTAAAATGAAAAGTATTACTATAAATATTAATGAAGTAACAATTAAAAAATTTGCAGAATCATTACGACCTGCAGATATTGAAATTAGAAAACAATTAGATTTTGGATACTCTTTTGATAAAAACACAGCCATTTTTTATAAAATTAGACCGGATTGGATAAACTCAGCGCAAAAAAATCATATTGAATTCGCTAAAATTAGATTTTATAAATCGAAATCAGAATGGAATCTATATTGGATGCGAGCAAACGAGAAATGGGAATTGTATAAACCTTTCCCTAAATCAACACATTTAGATGAAATCATTCAGGTGATTAAAAAAGATAAAAATGGTTGTTTTTTCGGTTAATAACGAAAGAATATCTTTTAAATATATAACTTATGAAAAAAGCAGTTTTCCCAGGGTCTTTCGATCCCATTACTTTAGGACATGTAGATATTATTGAACGAGGCGTTACCTTGTTTGATGAGTTGGTTATTGCAATTGGTATAAATGCTGATAAAAAATACATGTTTTCTTTAGAGGAACGTAAACGTTTTATTGAAGAATCTTTTAAACATCAACCTAAAATTAAAGTAGTTACATATAGCGGATTAACAGTGAATTTTTGCAAGGAACAAAATGCTGAATTTATTTTAAGAGGCCTAAGAAACCCTGGTGATTTTGAATTTGAAAAAGCCATCGCTCATACCAATCGTAAACTTTCTGAAATAGAAACCGTTTTTTTACTAACATCTTCTGGTAAAAGTTATATATCATCCTCAATTGTACGTGATGTTATTAGAAACGATGGTGATTATACCGGCTTAGTTCCTGATGCTGTAAAACTTTAATTTTTGATGAAAAAACTACTTGTTCTACTTTTTGTAATTGCTTTCTTCGGATGTAAAAAAGAGCGCATCAATACGGATGATTTTACCACACTTTTCGAAAAATCAAACGGAACAGAAACGCCAGAATATAAAGATGTTATTTCTTTTTACGAAGCTTTAGCGGAAACATATGCTGAAATATCTTTATTTGAAATAGGTAAAACAGATTCTGGAGAACCGTTACATTTAATAGTTTTTAATTCAGACGGAAAAACAGCATTAAAAAATATTAAGGACTCTTCTAAAAGCAAAATACTTATTAATAACGGAATTCATCCCGGAGAATCGGACGGAATAGATGCTTCTATGTTGCTTCTAAGAGATATTGTTCAGAGTGATTCTTTAAAAAAGATTTACAAAAATTCTTTAATTTCTGTGATTCCTGTATATAATATCGGAGGCGCTTTAAATAGAAACTCACATACTAGAGCCAACCAAAACGGACCGAAAGAATACGGATTTAGAGGAAATGCACGTAATTATGATTTAAATCGTGATTTTATAAAACAAGACACTAAAAATGCAGCGACTTTTGCAGAAATATTTCATTTAATAAATCCCGATATTTTTATAGATAATCATGTAAGTAACGGTGCCGATTATCAATATGCTATCACACATTTATTCACACAGCACAATAAATTAGGTGGTAAACTTGGGGCTTTTTTAGAAACTGAAATGCGACCGTTTATTGAAAAATCTTTAAAAGAAAAACAAATTCCGATTACTCCTTATGTAAATGTGTGGGGAAATACTCCCGAAAAAGGATGGTCGCAGTTTTACGATTCGCCAAGATACTCTACCGGATATACAACCTTATTTAACACCTTAGGATTAATGGTAGAAACACACATGTTAAAACCATATAAAATTCGTGTAGAGCTAACCTATGAATTGTTACTTTCTACATTAGATTTTACGGAGAAAAACATCACTAAAATTAAAGATTTACGTAAAAAAAATCTTGAAGATATTTTAAGTAAAAAAACATATCCTATTACTTTTCAGGTCGATAAAAACAACCCTAGTTATTTATATTTTAAAGGCTATGAAGGATCTTATATTGATAGTGAAGTAACCAACGGAAAAAGATTGTTTTACAACAAAACTAAACCGTATACTAAAAAAGTAACCTATTACAACAACTTCAAAAACACAAAAGAAATAACAATACCTAAAGCATATATAGTACAACAAGGTTGGCATAAAATTATTAAAAGACTACAACAAAACAAAATAGCTTTTACGCATTTTAAAAAAGATACACTTATAACTTTAGAAACCCAACATATAAAAGATTTTGAAACTCGAAAAACAGCCTACGAAGGGCATTATTTGCACTATAATACTTCTGTAGTAACAGAAACAAAAACTGTTCAAGTTAAAAAAGGTGACATTTATATTTCTACGCAGCAAGAAGGTGTTAGATATGTTATTGAAACCTTAGAAGCCGAGGCTACTGACTCTTTTTTTAATTGGAATTTCTTTGATACAATTCTGCAACAAAAAGAAGGTTTTTCTGCTTATGTTTTTGAAGATGTTGCTACAAAATTTTTAAAAGAAAATCCGTTAGTAAAAAAAGCGTTGATGGATAAAGTAAATAAGGACACTATTTTTGCAAAAAACACCTATGCGCAATTATACTATGTGTATAAAAAAACACCTCATTATGAAACCGCGCATATGAAATTGCCTATTTATAAAAAATACTAATATTACATGCTAATTTTATTTGTATTATAAGAAAAAAAATGAGTAAAGAACTTTTAAAATCTGTTTGTGAACAAAAAAATTTCGAAGAAATTTTTAACAAACACTCTCAAACCCTAAGAAACTACATTTATTATAAGTGTGGTAATACTCAGCAAGCAGAAGATATTGTTCAAGAATCTTACATAAAACTTTGGGACAACTGCTCTAAAATAATCTTTGAAAAAGCAAAATCGTTTTTATATACTGTTGCAAACAATCGTTTTTTTAATGAAGTAGCCCATAAAAAAGTTGTTTTAGAGCATCAAAGAAGAAATGTTTCTTTGGATAGCACTAACGAAACTCCGCAATTTATTTTAGAGGAGGAAGAGTTTTATCAAAAACTAAAAAAAGTAATCGCCGATTTACCTGAAAAACAACGAGAAGTTTTTCTTTTAAGCAGAATCGACAAGAAAAAATACGCTGAAATCTCAGAAATTGTAGGCGTTTCTGTAAAAGCAGTAGAAAAAAGAATGAGTAAAGCTTTATTAATTATCAAAGAAAAAATTGGTAAAATTTAATAAAAAGTAGGGTAATTAGTAAATTAATTGTTCTTAATATAAATAGCAAGAATAACAAAAAAATGAAACAAGAACATAACAATGAAACATTTTTAGGGAGGTGGATTGCTAATGACTTATCATCAGATGAATTAAAGAAGTTTAAAGATTCTGAAGAATATTATCAATATAAAAAAATTAATGATGCTTCTCTATTACTGAAAGCTCCTAATTATAATAAAGAAGACGCTTTAAACAAAATAAAAAAAGAAAAGAGCTCGAAAAAGAAACCTACAAAGGTTTTTAAACTTTCGCCTTCTTGGATGTATAGCGCCGCTGCTTCAATTATTATATTATTAACTGTATTTTACATCAACAGAGATAATACTAGTAATTTTTCATCTGCTTACGGTGAACAAATAGTTGTTAAATTACCTGACAATTCTACTGCTTATCTTTCACCTGGTTCTAGTATCTCTTTCGATAAAAAGATTTGGAATGAAAAAAGAAACCTGAATTTAACAGGTGAAGCGTACTTTGAAGTTGAAAAAGGAAAATCTTTTACCGTTAATACAGAACAAGGAAAAGTGGTTGTTTTAGGTACTAAATTTGCCGTAAACACTTCTAATAACTTCTTTGAAATTTTGTGCTTTGAAGGTAAAGTAAAAGCTGTTTCAAAAAATAATGATCAAGCTATTTTAACTAAAGGAAAAGCATTTAGAGTTTACAATAACAAAAATGAAAATTGGAATTTTTCTATAGAGAAACCATCTTGGCTAAACGGAGAGAGCAACTTTAACAACACCCCTTTAAGTAAAGTTATTTTAACACTAGAAAAGCAATACAATTTAAAATTTAATACTGATAAAATAGATGTAAATAGACGCTTTACCGGTGCTTTTACAAATAATGATGTTAATATCGCCTTAAAAACTGTTTTTGCTCCTATGAAAATTTCATTTAAATTAGCAAAAAATAGTTCGGTTGTATTAACCTCTAATGAATGAATAAAAAATTAAGTATTCTTTATATATGCTTAACAATGTCTGTTTTTTCTCAAGAAAAAATAGACATTGCTTTTTTTAACACGCCTATGTTAGACGTTTTAAAAAAAACAGAAGCTAATTATAAAATAAAATTCTCTTTTGATTCTAAAATAACAAAAAAACTTGTCTTTTCATTTATAAAAAAAGCATGTACAATTGAAGAATTTGTTGATGAAATAGAATCCCAAACTATTCTAGAATTTAATAGAATTAATAAACGATATTATTTTATTACAGTTAAAAAATTAAACAACAACTTTAATGTGTTAAAAGAGGTATCTGTAATAAACTATGTCACCTCTGGTATTAACAAAAACAAAAACGGGTCTATAGCTGTTTCGCCTAAAAAACTAGGGATACTTCCTGGACTAACAGAACCCGACGTATTAGAAAGTCTAAAAATTATACCAGGTGTGCAAAGCCCTGATGAAACAGCATCTGGAATTTACATAAGAGGTGGAACTCCTGATCAAAATTTAATTTTATGGGACGGAATAAAAATGTATTATTCTGGTCATTTTTTCGGAACCCTTTCAGCTTTTAACCCCTATATAACAAAAAAAATAACCCTTTCAAAAAGTGGTACACAAGCTAGATATGGAAATAAAATATCAGGAGTAATAGATATTAAAACTGAAGATAATATTCCTGAAAAAATAACGGGAGGTTTTGGTTTTAATATGACACATGCTGATGCATACCTTAGAGTTCCAATATCTAAAAAAATAGCTATTACAACTTCTTTTAGACGTTCTTTTACTGACGCCATTAATTCCTTTACGTTTAGTAAATTATCAGATAAAGTATTTCAAACATTTGATGCTAATCAAGAAAGAAACATCATAACAGATAACATTTCTTTTGTTAGAGACAATCATTTTTATTTTGCCGACTATTCAGCTAAAATAATACTAAAGCCATCAGTAAATGAAACTTTATCTTTAAGCTTTTTGTATACTAAGAATGAGTTATCTAATAGCTTTAAAATACCTATCTATAAAGACCTTTATGTAGATAACTTAGATATTAAGAATAATGGTTTGAGTTTTTTATGGAACAAGAAATTAACCCCCAAATTAAAACAGAACCTAAAAGTTTATTTTTCAAATTTCAACCTTAACTATGAGGGGAATTACAATTATATAAACGGTTATTTAGTTCGAAAGTCTATTAAAAAAAACACCGTTAAAGACTTAGGTTTTTCTTATAGCCTAAATTATAAAGCAAATAATCGAACTAATTTTTTAGTGGGGTATGATTTTCTATCAAATGAAACTAAATACACATTAAAATACGAAGAAGAAGGCAATTATAATAACAAAAAAATAAACTCAATTCTGCAAGATAAAGGAACCAATAACACTCGTTCTTTTTTCGCTGAATGTATTTACGACAACAATAATTGGATAATAAATGCGGGACTAAGACTTAATTATTTTGACAAAATTAATAGATCGGTAATTGAACCCCGGCTATACCTTGAAAAAAACATTACCTACGACCTTAGATTTAAAGCTTCTTTAGAACAAAAACATCAAGCATTAGGGCAAATTGTAGAATTTCAAACTTCTAGCTTAGGGTTTGATTTAGAAAATCAAATTTGGGCACAAGTAAATACTGATAATATACCTCTTCAAAAAAGTTTTCAGATTTCATCTGGTTTAATTTTCAGTAAAAACAAATGGAAAGTTGATGTTGAAACCTATTTAAAAAACGTAGATGGGATGACCTCACAAACGAGAGGTTACAATGACCAAACAACTGATTTTTCTAATGGAACAGGTAAAATATTTGGAGTAGATTTACTTATTAATAAAAAATTTAATAATTACAGAACATGGATTAATTATTCATACACTAAAAATCAATTTAAATTTTTAGATTTAGAAAATAAATTCTTCCCCTCTAACCATGATATTACAAACTATTTTTCATGGTCTCATGCCTTTAAGCTTAAAAACTATGAATTTTCACTTGGCTGGAGTAAAAGAACTGGTAACGCATACACCCCTATTAATGCATTTATTGTTGATGAAAATACTGGCGCTCCTAGTATTGTTTTAGACACCGATAATATAAATTCTAAACGTTTACCTAAATACCATCGTTTAAATGGATCAATTATTTACTCATTTAAATTTTCAGAAAAATGGAGAGGTAAGCTTGGCTGCTCTATTTTAAATATATATAATAAAAAAAACATTATTAATAGGTCCTATACTGCTATGCCAATTATTAATGCTGATAATGAAATCACCTATAAACTAGAGACTATAGATAGACTATCTTTAGGTATAACACCTAATTTAGTTTTTAGAGTTAGTTTCTAAAAAAAGCCTCACAATATTGTGAGGCTTTTTTCTAATAATTTCTATTCTTTTTTGTTTCTTCAAACACGTATTCAAGAATTTTTTTCTCTTTTTCATCAAACGCTATATTTCGTCTTTTCATTACAACTTCTGCAACTTCAAAAACTTTTGATGTTTTATATTCTGTAAAGCCTGATGCTCCTCCCCAACTAAAAGAGGGGACAAAATTTCTTGGAAAACCGCTTCCGAATATATTTACAGAAACTCCTATTACTGTTCCTGTATTAAACATAGTGTTTATGCCGCACTTAGAATGATCTCCCATCATTAAACCACAAAACTGTAAGCCCGTTTTTGCAAAACGCCCTGTTTCATAACTCCATAATTTTACTTCTGCGTAGTTATTTTTTAAATTCGAATTATTTGTGTCAGCTCCTAAATTACACCACTCTCCTAGTACAGAGTTCCCTAAAAAACCATCATGTCCTTTACTAGAATATCCCATTAAAACGGAGTTATTAACCTCGCCTCCTACTTTACAATGTGGCCCTAAAGTTGTTGCCCCATATATTTTTGCTCCTAATTTTAATACTGAGTTTTCACACATTGCCAACGCGCCTCTAACAACAACACCTTCCATCACCTCTGCATCTTTACCTATGTAAATTGGCCCTGTAGAAGCGTTTAAAATAGCATAGGTTAGCTTTGCTCCTTCTTCAATAAAAATATCTTTTCTATTTATACAACTAACAGTTTCTGGTATTGGTTCTGAATCTCTTCCATCCGTAATTAAATCAAAATCGTTCCTAATAGCCTTATCATTCAATGAGAAAATATCCCAAGTATTTTTTATTTGAATAATTTCATCATCAAACTCAATTTGTTCATAAGATGAAAAATCTACCTCTTCTTGTGAATCAACAGTATAAAAAGCAATTACATCTTCTCCTTTAAAAATCGCTTGATTTTTTGTTAAGCTCTTCACCATTTCAATTAATGGTTTCGTTGGTAAAAAAGAAGCGTTTAACAAAACGTTTTCTTCCATTTCAACCATCGGATATTTTTCTTCTAAATACGCTTCAGTTATTGTAGTTGTTGTTAAACCTAAGTGTTTTTCCCATTTTTCCCTAATGGTTAAAATACCAACTCTAATATCGGCAACTGGCTTTGTGTATGTAAATGGTAATAATGCGTTACGTACATCACCATCAAATAAAATATAGTTCATTGTATTTCTTTTTTGAAGATACACAAACTTACTACTTTACTTTCATTTTTTAAGTCTAAAATTTAACATTACTTTTGTTCTAAACAAACCCTAAAGGTTTTAACTTCTATGCAATGAAAAAGATTTTAGCTTTAATTATTAGTAGTATTATATTAATCGCTGGTTTATATTATGCTTTTATATATTATGTACCTTATAGCGAAGGTGTTCGTTCTGGTGAATTAATAAAAATTAGTAATAAAGGAATGTTTATAAAAACATGGGAAGGAGAAATTAGCCAAGGTATTTCTGGCGCACAAATTTTTTCTTTTTCTGTTGAAGATCAAGCAAAAAAAGTAATTGACGATTTGCAAAAGTTTCAAGGTCGTTATGTAAAAGTTACTTATAAAGAGCGTTACGATACTTATTTTTGGTTGGGAGATACTAAATATTTTATAACCAAAGTAGAGGAAGAAGTTTCACCACATTTTAGGGGTTTAAAACCAGCAGATGAGTAATAAAAAACATAAATACGTAGAAGAAACTTATATTACAATTTCAGAGTTAATGCTACCTTCACATGCTAATTTTAGCGGTAAAATTCATGGAGGTTATATTTTATCTTTACTAGATCAAATAGCCTTTGCATGTGCCTCTAAACATTCTGGCGAATACTGTGTTACCGCCTCGGTTGACACTGTTGATTTTTTAAGTTCGATTGAAGTTGGTGAATTAGTTACCATGAAAGCCTCTGTTAATTATGTTGGAAGAACATCTATGGTGGTAGGTATTCGTGTTGAAGCAGAAAATATCAGGACAGGGAAAAAGAAACATTGTAATTCATCTTACTTTACAATGGTTGCAAAAGATGATGAAGGAAATAGTGTTGAAGTTCCTGGCTTAATTGTAAAAAATGATATTGAAGTTAGTCGGTTTTTAAAGGCCATAAAACGTATTGAAATGAAAAACAAACGTCAAGACGAATTTGATAGCGAAGACTTTGTTCCTCATAATTACATTAACTATTTAGAAAACTATAATGTAAAAATTCAACTATAGTTTATGCCTGAGATTATAGATTTAAGTCAAGAGATTTTTGAAGGAATGCCTGTTTATAAAAGTCTTCCTCAAGTAAAAATATCTGTTCATAATACACATGAAGAGTGGGATAACATTAAAAACCCAACAACCAAAACTCCCGCTGTTTATAAGCTAGAAATGGGAGAACATACTGGTACCCATGTTGATGCTTTAAATCATATGGCTGCTGAATATAAAAGTGAATCTATAGATACCATGCCGCTTTCTATGTTTTACACAAAAGGTATTTGCTTAGATTTTTCTCATAAAAAACTACAAGAGTTAATCACCTCTGAAGAGGTTAAAACAACTTTATCTAAAAGTAATTTAACAATAAAAAAAGGAGATACAATTCTTTTATATACCGATCATTATCGCAAACACTTTAACACTGATAACTGGGACAAAGGCCCTGGAATTACAGCAGAATGCGCTCGTTGGTTAGGAGAACAAAAAATAGCTGCTTTTGGAGTTGAAACCATGTCGCCAGGCGTTCCAAAAATTTCTAATAAAGAAGTGCACCATATTTGTGGGGAATTAAAATTCACGCATTATGAAAATATGATTAATTTACATAAATTGATAGGTAGAGGTCGATTTCGCTTTATCGGACTTCCTTTAAAAATAAGAGGTGGCACAGGCTCTCCCGTAAGAGCTGTTGCTATTTTTGAATAAAAAAAATCCAAAGTTAGCTAACTTCGGATTTTTTTATCTTTATATTAAAATTCTATTTCTAGAAATTCTTATTATCTAATAACGTTCCTGCTAATTGTAGTAATTGCAATTCAGCATTTTTCGCAGTGTACTTCGCGTTACTTACACTTAACTCTGCATTAATTAAATTTACTTGTGCCTGACGAAAATCTATAGAAGTAACTTGCCCTAGCTTATAACGCTCATCTGTTCTATCAAAATTAAGCTTATTCGTTATTACATTCTTTTCTTGAACTTGTAATGAAAACAAAGCATTTTGATAGGTTTCCCAAGCGTTATTTACATTTCTTTCTAACAATTCTACTTGTTGTTCTTTTTGAATTTCTTGTGTTGCTAAGGCTATTTTAGCGTTGGTTACATTCGTTTTAGTACTTCCACCATCAAAAAGATTCCAGGATAAATTTACACCAGCATTCAAACCTTTTCGTGTGTTAGAAATTGGGCTAAAAGCATTGGTAGCATCATTATTACTTTTATTCCAAGCATACGAGCTTGTTAAACCTACATTTGGCATCCAACCTGATTTATTAATTTTAATATCTAATTGTCGGAGTTCAATATCTTTTTTTGCTTGTAATAAACTTGCATTGTTTACTTTCGATTTAGCTAACACATCCATCAAATTCAAATCAATAGCGTAAGTTACATTGGTGTTTACAACTACTGGGGTATTTACATTTCTACCCAATACTACATTTAAATCTCTTTTAGCGTTGGCTAATTGTCTTTTTACACCTAAATATGTAATACTATCATTATTAACATCAACCTCAGCATTTAAAACATCTAATTTTGTGTTTTGCCCGTAATCAAAACTATACACTGCTCTTTGTAAACGCTTTTTAGAAATACCTAATGTTTCTTTCTGTGTAGTTTCGTTTTCTGTTAAGCGCCCTACTTCGTAATATGCTAAAAAAAGTGTCGTTAACGTATTTTCAATAACCTGACGTGCTTGTAATTCTGTTAAATTATACGACTCTTTCAAGCGTTTAAACGTGTTTTGCCTATTAAATCCATTAAAAATAGTATAATTCAATCCCACGGATGCATTGTATGCTTTAGATTCTGCGCCAGTAACTGAATTTACAGTACCATCCTGAAACTCATTATCAGTATCATTACTACTATAGGTAGCTCCTGCATTTCCAACTACCGTTGGTAAATAACCGCTATTATAAATACTCTTATTATTTTTAGCTGTTGCTAAGTTGTTTTTAGTAACCCGTATATCGTAGTTATTTTCAAGCGTAACTTCTACCGCTTTTTCCTTCGTTAGTATTTCTTGTCCGTAAAAAGAAACATTTACAAACAGAAATCCAATAATTAAATAGGTTGTTTTCATCTTTATTCTCTTTTACTATGCTTCTTCAGCATTTTCTGATTCCAATTCTTTAATAGCTCTTTCTACCGATTCTCTCTTTGGTTTTTTGCCTTCCCACAACCACATTGTATATACTTTAGAGTAATTAGCGATTGATAATAAAACAGGTAAAGTTAATAAGGTTAAAAAAGTAGCAATCATAATTCCGTATGCTATAGAGATTGCCATCGGAATTAAAAATTGTGCCTGACGACTTGTTTCTAAAATTAATGGAGCCAAACCTGCAACTGTAGTAATTGTTGTTAAGAAAATAGCTCTAAATCTAGATTTTCCTGCAGCAAATATTGCTTCATCAAAACTCATTCCTTCTTTTAAATAGCTGTTAAACTTACTGATCAATACCAAGCCATCATTTACCATAATACCTACTAAAGCAATGATTCCTAGAAGTGATAAAATATTTACTGCAAAACCATGAAACCAATGCCCCCAGGCAACACCTATTAAACTAAAAGGTACCATAATTAACAACATAAATGGCTGTCCGTACGATCTAAATGTAAATACGATTACAATATAAATTAGCAATAAAATTACAGGACCCACCAATGCTGCCGAACTTGAAACTTTTGATGCTTCTCTATTCTGCCCTTCATACAAAGCTGTTACCGATGGATATTTTGCTTTAATTTCAGGCATTATTCTGGCCTTAATATCATCTAAAACATCTGTAGCACTTCCTTGAGCATCTTTCATATCAGCATCAATTTTTATTTCTCGTTGCCCTGCTATGTGATTTATAGATATTTCTCCTCGCTCAATTTTATAAGTTGCTATTTCTGATAACGGAACTCTACTACCTGTAGGTGTAGCAATTCGCATATCATCTAAATTTTTAATCGACGAGCGTTCATTTTTATCATAACGAACCCAAACTTTTATTTCGTCTTGTCCTCGTTGAAAACGTTGCGCTTGTCTACCAAAAAACCCACTTCTAATTTGCGACATTACCTCGTTTAAATTCAAGCCTAATAAATACGCATTGTCTTTTAACTGTATATTAATTTCTTTGATTCCCTGCGGATCATTATCAGTTACATCTTTTAAATTTTGATTGTTATTTAATTCTGATTTTAATTCGGTTTTAGCCGCCTTTAACTCAGCGATGTTATTACTTAATAATGATACTGAAACCGGACTTCCTCCAAAATTACCTCCCGAACCAAAAGTTAACGATTCTACACCATATATATTTCCAACTCTTTTACGAATTTCGTTGGTAATTTCTCTCGAACCAAAAGTTCTTGTTTCGCCTGGTAATAAATTTATTCGCAAAGATGCTTTTGCAGAACCTGGCCCTATCTGTTTTAAAACATTTTCAACTACTGGTTCATCAGTAATTGCATATTTTTCTGTAAATTCTTTTTCAACCTCCCACGTTTTTGCTTCAATTACAGAAATAATACTATCCGTAATTTTTTCGTTAGTTCCTTGCGGCATGGTTAAATTTACCGATACTCGATCACTCGCTATCGACGGAAAAAAAGTTCCTTTTATAATTCCTCCTTGAAATGCGCCGATCGTAATTACAAATAAAGCAACCGGAATTACCAATCCGAAGAACTTATTATCTAAAACAAATCGCAATGCTGGCGCGTATAATTTATCACGCATAAAATCCATAAAATTTTCAGCATACTTATTAAATGCATATAATTTCTGATTTCTATCTAATGCTTTTGAATGGGCAACGTGTGCTGGTAAAATAATTAAGGCTTCTACTAATGAAAGAATTAAGGTAAGCGCTACAACGGTAGCAACTTCGCCAAAAAATTCTCCTATATTTCCTTCTAGGAAAAAGAAAACTGAAAAGGCTAAAACTGTAGTGGTAATTGCCGATATAATTGGCGGAACAACTTCCATGGTTCCATCAATAGCAGCTCTAATCGGGTTTTTCCCCATTTCATAATGATGGTATATATTTTCCGCAATCACAATACCATCATCTACCAAAATACCGATAACGATAATCATACCAAACAATGATAATACGTTAATGGTGATATTAAAATACCCTGCTAACATAAACATTCCGAAAAATGCTACAGGTAGTCCTGCTGCTACCCAAAACGCTAACCTCGGACGTAAAAACAATGATAAAAATAGCATTACCAACAACATTCCTTGCCATGCATTTTTAAACAATAATTCAGTACGCTGATTTAAAGTGATTGATGAATCTCTTGTAATTTCAATTTTTATAGTTTCATGCTCGTTATTAAACTTCGCTATATATTCATTTATTTTTTTAGCAGAAGTTAATAAATCCTCATTATTCGTGTTACTTACTTGTATTCTGACCGCTAAATTTCCGTTATAAAAATTTCTATTTGGAGTTTCATTCCAAATATCTTTTACCGTTGCAACATCTTTTAACCTGATTATGGTTCCAGTAGCATTTGCTTTTACTACCAAATTGTCTAGCTCATCACCATAATAAGAACGATTATTTGCACGGATTAGATACTCTTCTGCATCGGTTTTCACAGATCCTCCTGAGGTTAATATATTTGCAGTAGATACTGCTCTTGCAACATCATTAAATGTTAAATCGTAGGCTACTAAATCATTTTCTTTAACGGCTATTTCAATTTCTTCAGCTGGATAACCAGAAACAGTAATCTGTGAAATTCCGTCTATTCTACGAATATCATTTTCTATATCTCTTGCAATATTTTTTAAAGATTTTAACGGAATCTTTTCTCCTGTTACCACAAAACTAATTGTTTCTGCAATGTTTTCAATTTTAGCAACCACAGCTGGCTCCATTCCCGACGGAAAATTAGGCACTTTGTCTACCGCATTTTTAACATCTGCTAAAACAACATTAATGTCATAACCTTTTAATATTTCTACTGAAATACTTGCTGAGTTTTCTGATGATGTAGATGTTACTCGATCTACACCTACCAATCCTTTTAAATTATCTTCAATTTTTAACACTACTCCTTCTTCCATCTCTTGAGGAGAAGCTCCTGGATAGGCTACACTTATATTGATGAATTTAGCATCCGTTAACGGAAAAAAAGATGATTTTAAAGAAGAAAAACCAAAAGTTCCTAATACGACAAAAGCAATAATAATGATATTTACCGCCACTGGATATTTTATAAAATATGCAATTACTTTTCTCATATCTTATTTTTTTGTGGTGTTTTTAGTTTCAGAAAATATCTTAACAGGCATCCCCACATACGCACCTGCAACAGGCTTACGGATTAATTGAGCACCGTTTTGTAATCCTTTTATTACAACCGTATTTTCATTAAAATGAACTGGGTTGATAGCTACCAAATCTAAGGCATTGTTTTCTACAACATACACCGATTTATTTTCAACTAACAGTTTTCTGTTTATTTCAATAGCATCAGTCATTGTTTTTACAGGCACATTTGCTTCTAAATACATACCTTCTCTTAACTCTTTTCCTTTTACATCTATAAATACCTGAACCGTTTGTGTAGTTTGATCTATTTTCCCGTTAATTCGAGCAACTTTTCCTGGCCATGTTTTATTTTTTTCTAAATTTTGAAGTGTTACACTTTTTCCCTCTTCTAAAATATCTGCAAAACCGCCATTAACAGATAATGCCAATTCAAATGCTGAAGTATCTATAAACTCCCCCATTTTCTGGCCAACTCTTACTAAAGTACCGTTAGTTACTAAAGCCTCTGTTATTACACCACTAAAAGGTGCTCTAAGGTTATATTTTCCTAACCTTGCTTCTAAATTTTTTAAATTATAGAACGAGGTATATATATTTTTACCTGTTATAAAATACTTTTCTTTATCAGAACTTGCCTGTGGAAGTGGCTGTACTGCTTTATTTATATCATAGTTTTTTAAATATTCATTCCATTTTTCAAAAGAATTTGGATAATCTAGTCGTAAATCAGGCATAATTGAAGCTATTAAATTTTGCAATGAACTTCTTTGAGATTGAATCGATGCATAAAACTCTTGGCTATTAATATGCAACAATGTTTGTCCTTTTTTATAAGATATACCTGCTTTAAAAGGTTTTCTTGTAGGCTTCAAAACTCCTTGTACTTCTGAAAAAATAGCTACTTTATTCTTAGCTTGTAAGTTTCCGTTTGCAGTAATAGTTATTGCAACATCACTATTTTTAACTTCTTTTACAAAAACAGTTTTTTCTATTTTTGTTATTTTTTGCTTAGGAATTTTCTTACTATCTTTTAAAAGATTGGAGATTATAAATGACAGTCCAAGTACTAATACCCCTGCGCCTACAATGATTAATTTTCTCATGATTTATATATTTAGTTGTACTTACAACTTTTAACTGATTTTTGTTTTTAAATTTTCTTGTATTTTCTTTATAACACTTATTGTACTTGTGATTTCTTCTTCAGATATGTTTTTTTGTAATAATGCTACAAAATTTTCTATTAATGGTATGGTTTCTTTAAATAATAATTCTCCTTTTTTGGTAATGTGAATATTATTAATTCTTTTATCTAATTTAGAGGGGATTCTAGCAACTAAATTCTTCTTTTCCATAGTATTCACTAAGCGAGTTAATGATGTTTTATCTCTACCTGTTAAAAAAGCCAACTCTTGTTGCGGTACACCATTCTTTTCCTTTAATCGTTTTAAAAGCACCCATTGTATTTTTGTAAGGCCTATTTTTTTTTCAAAAAATAATTCTTGAATATGATTATCAATCATTTTCATAGTTTCTCCTAACCAAGGCGCTAATGTATTTTCAATACCCATATACATTCTTTAATATCAATTGCAAAACTAACTTAAAGCGCAATTTTAGTTGCATATACAACAAGTTAATTTTTTGTTAAAAAAAAGCCTATCAATAATTATTGATAGGCTTTTTAAGTATTCTCTAAAAACTTATTTAGTTAAGTACATTTTACGTCTTGAATACAAGTCGTAAAATTGATCATCTTTTAAATCATCAATAAACAAAATACTTTCTCCTGTCGACTTCATTTCTGGTCCTAATTGCTTGTTTACATTCGGAAACTTATTAAATGAAAATACAGGTTGCTTTATCGCATAACCTTCTAATTTCGGATTAAAAGTAAAATCTGTTACTTTATTCTCTCCTAACATTACCTTGGTAGCGTAGTTTACATAAGGTTCTTTGTATGCTTTTGCAATAAAAGGAACCGTACGAGATGCACGCGGATTTGCTTCAATAATATAAACAATGTCGTTTTTAATTGCAAACTGAACATTTATTAAACCAACTGTTTTCAGCTCTAAAGCAATTGTTTTTGTGTGATCTTTTATTTGTTGCAATACTAAATCACCCAAGTTAAATACGGGTAAAGTTGCGTTTGAATCTCCAGAGTGCACTCCACAAGGCTCAATATGTTCCATTATTCCGATAATTTGCACGTTTTCACCGTCACAAATTGCATCTGCTTCTGCTTCTATTGCCCCATCTAAATAATGATCTAATAATAATTTATTACCAGGCATTCTTCTTAATAAATCAACAACATGCTCTATTAATTCTTCTTTATTGATAACAATTTTCATTCCTTGTCCTCCTAAAACATAAGAAGGTCTTACCAAAATCGGGAAATCTAATTTATCAGCCAACTCTAAAGCTTCATCTGCCGTTTCTGCAATTCCAAATTCTGGAAAAGGAATGTTATTATCTTGTAATAACGTAGAGAAACTTCCTCTATCTTCTGCTAAATCTAAAGCCTCAAAACTCGTTCCTAAGATTTTAATTCCGTATTTCGTTAATTTCTCCGCTAACTTTAAAGCAGTTTGTCCACCTAACTGAACAATAACTCCTTCTGGTTTTTCATGTTTAATAATATCATAAATATGTTCCCAAAAAACAGGCTCGAAGTATAATTTATCCGCCGTATCAAAATCGGTAGAAACCGTTTCTGGATTACAGTTAATCATAATCGTTTCGTAACCGCATTCGGCTGCAGCTAAAATTCCGTGTACACAACAATAATCAAATTCAATTCCTTGTCCGATTCGGTTTGGCCCTGAACCTAAAACAATAATTTTCTTTTTTGGTGTAACTTCACTTTCATTTGCGATTACTGTAACTCCTTCTTTGGTTACAATATCACTTTCGAAAGTTGAATAATAGTACGGAGTTTTTGCTTTAAATTCAGCAGCACAAGTATCTACTAACTTATAAACTCTATTAATATTTAACTCTTCTCTCTTTTTATATACTTCACTTTCTAAACATCGTAACATATGTGCAATCTGACGATCTCCATATCCTTTTTGCTTAGCCTCTAATAATAAATCTCTATCAAGGGTATCAATAGTATACTTAGAAATTTCTTTTTCTATTTCGTGTAATTCTTCATATTGCTTTAAGAACCACATATCAATCTGCGTAATTTCGTGGATTTTACTCAACGGAATTCCCATTTTAATTGCATCGTAAATAATAAAAACACGATCCCAAGAAGCGTATGTTAACTTCTCTATAATTTCTTCGTAATTTTTATTTTCCTTTCCATCTGCTCCTAAACCATTACGTTTAATCTCTAAAGACTGAGTTGCTTTATGTAATGCTTCTTGAAACGAACGTCCAATTCCCATAACCTCACCAACAGATTTCATTTGTAAGCCTAAAGTTCTGTCTGAACCTTCGAACTTATCAAAGTTCCAACGTGGAATTTTTACAATTACATAATCTAAAGTTGGCTCAAATAAAGCTGATGTCGATTTTGTTATTTGATTGTCTAACTCATCTAAATGATATCCCAATGCTAACTTCGCTGCAATTTTTGCAATTGGGTAACCAGTTGCTTTACTCGCTAAAGCGGATGAACGTGATACACGTGGGTTAATTTCAATTGCTATTATATCTTCCTTTTCATCAGGAGAAATCGCAAACTGCACATTACATCCACCGGAAAAATCACCAATATTACGCATCATATGAATTGCCATATCACGCATTTTTTGAAATGTCTTATCAGAAAGTGTCATTGCTGGAGCTACCGTAATAGAATCTCCTGTATGAATTCCAATCGGATCCATATTTTCAATAGAACAGATAATAACTACATTATCATTCGCATCTCTTAATAACTCAAGCTCATATTCTTTCCAACCGATAAGCGCTTTATCAATCATTACCTCATGAATAGGAGACACTTCTAATCCGCGAGTTAACAAAGCATCAAAATCTTCTTCTTTATAAACAAAAGAAGCCCCTTCACCACCTAAAGTAAAGGATGCTCTAATAATTAAAGGAAATCCGAACTCTTGTGCAATCTCTTTTCCTTTTAAGAAAGAAGTCGCTGTAGCTTGCGGCGCCATTGGAATACCAATATCTAACATTAAGTTTCTAAACTTCTCACGATCTTCGGTAATATTAATCGCATCAATATTAACTCCAATAATCTCTACACCAAAATCTTCCCAAATTCCTTTTTCATCAGCTTCAATACATAAATTCAACGCTGTTTGACCACCCATTGTTGGTAAAACGGCATCAATTTGTGGATGCTCTTTTAAAATTTGTATTATCGACTTTGTGTTTAAAGGCAAAAGGTATACATGATCGGCCATTGTTGGGTCGGTCATGATTGTTGCAGGATTAGAATTGATTAAAACAGTTTCAATTCCGTCTTCACGTAAAGAACGTAAAGCTTGCGTTCCAGAATAATCAAACTCACAGGCTTGTCCAATAACAATTGGTCCCGATCCGATTATTAAAATAGATTTAAGGTTTTGATTTTTAGGCATTTTGTTTGTTGTGTTGTGTTGTTGACAAAAATAAAAAATGTTTATATACAAAAAAAGGTGTTACTAAAAAATAGTAACACCTAATATATTAATGATAATTAATCATTATTTTTTTGGTCTTGGAGCTGAAGATACACTTAAGTTCTTTCTTCCTTTTGCTCTTCTTCTTGCTAGTACTTTACGTCCGTTAGCAGATGCCATTCTTTCTCTGAAACCGTGTTTGTTTCTTCTTTTTCTTTTCGATGGTTGGTAAGTTCTTTTCGGCATTATTTATATTTTTAAAAATGGTCTTTAATTATACGTTGCTTTTATGAAATTCCGCCTGCTAAAAGCGTGGGCAAATATACAACAGTTTTTTTGTTTAACAAATACTAGTTTTACTTTTTTCTAATATTTTTTCACTTGGCAAAAATAGTAAATTTTTATATATCTTTTTTCACTTTTTTATTTGTTCGAATAGCTAGACTTCTTACTTTTGCCCAAACCTAACAACACCATGAACAACACTAAATACGTTTTTGTAACAGGAGGCGTAACTTCATCACTAGGAAAAGGAATTATTGCCGCATCTTTAGCTAAATTATTACAGCAAAGAGGTTTCTCTGTAACCATCCAAAAATTAGACCCGTATATTAATATCGATCCAGGAACATTAAACCCGTATGAACACGGTGAATGTTATGTTACTGATGATGGTGCTGAAACAGATTTAGATCTTGGGCATTACGAGCGATTTTTAAACATACCAACTTCTCAAGCTAACAATGTTACTACAGGTAAAATATATCAATCTGTAATAAATAAGGAGCGTAAAGGAGAATTTTTAGGAAAAACAGTTCAGATAATTCCGCATATTACGGATGAAATTAAGCATCGTATTCAAATTTTAGGAAATACTGGTGATTATGATATTGTGATTACTGAAATTGGTGGAACCGTGGGTGATATTGAATCACTACCTTATATAGAAGCTGTTCGTCAATTACAATGGGAACTAGGAAATGACAATGTTATTGTTGTTCATTTAACACTAGTACCTTATTTAGCTGCGGCCGGTGAATTAAAAACAAAACCTACACAGCATTCTGTAAAAACATTAATGCAAAGTGGTATTAGCCCTGATATTTTAGTGTGTCGTTCTGAACACGAGATTAGCGATACTATTAAAAATAAGCTAGCTTTATTTTGTAATGTTAAAAAACAAGATGTAATTCAGTCTTTAGATGCTGAAACTATTTATGATGTTCCAAACTTAATGTTTAAAGAAGGTTTAGATTATGTGGTTTTAGATAAATTAAACTTATCTACCCGTAAGCAACCAAAGTTAAAAGCATGGAATCAGTTTTTAGAACGTCATAAAAACCCTACTTCTACTATAGAAATTGGTTTGGTAGGTAAATATGTTGAATTGCACGATTCTTATAAATCGATTACTGAATCTTTTATTCATGCAGGTGCAACTAACAAGACAAAAGTAAATGTACGTTGGATTCATTCTGAGGAATTGACTCCAGAAAATGCGCCTTCAAAATTAGCCGGATTAAATGGTGTTTTAGTAGCGCCTGGTTTTGGAGATCGAGGAACTGAAGGTAAAATAGCTGCTGTACAATATGTTCGTGAAAATAATATTCCTTTTTTAGGAATTTGTTTAGGAATGCAAATGGCTGTTATTGAATATTCTCGTAATGTTTTAGGTTTAAAAGATGCAGAATCTACAGAAATGAATAAAGAAACTGTACATCCTGTTATTAACTTAATGGAAACTCAAAAAGACGTTACCCAAAAAGGAGGTACCATGCGTTTAGGCGCTTGGGATTGTGAAATTATCGAAGATTCTAAAGTATTTAAAGCCTATAAATCGACATTAATTAGTGAGCGTCATCGTCATAGATTTGAATATAACAACGATTATAAGGAACAATTAGAGAATGCTGGAATGAAAGCTACAGGAACCAACCCTAAAACAGGCTTGGTTGAAATAGTTGAAATTCCTACACACCCTTGGTTTGTTGGTGTACAATACCACCCAGAATATAAAAGTACGGTGTTAAATCCACACCCGCTGTTTGTGAGTTTTATAAAAGCGGCTTTACAGCAATCAAAAAAATAGTTGCTTTACTACAAAAAAAACCTCATAAAACTTAGTTTTATGAGGTTTTTTTTTGTATGAATATTTTATTTTAATAATTCATCTACTGAAAAACAAATTCTTTATTTGGTCCATTAAAATTCCCTTTAGAAGAAAAAACTAATTGATACCAATCGGTAATATCTAAAATATCAGTATTATTTTTCACTACTTTTTTAACATAATCTTCGTATGAAGAAATTGATTCATATGATATTAACTCTACAGAATTCACTTCCATATCTCCATTTTCATAAGCTGTCTTTATTGAATGTGAGATACTTTCAGGTAATTCAGGAACAATAATATTACTGTTTTTTTTACTATCAAAAGTTACATACCAAATGCTTTGTGTATTTTTAAAACGAACATCTGCTCTCCCTACAATGTGATTTGTTCCTTGAACTGACAAATCAATTTCATTACCAGTAGAAGTATAACTAAGATCTACATCCGGAATTTGATAATTTTCAATAGGTGCTCCTTTTCGTTCTGTATAATAGTTACCGAACTCTAAATCATGTCTATAAGAATAAAATGAAGTATTTAAATAATATTCAGTAGGAAAATCTAAAACTCCATCCATATAAAAATTATAAATTTTGTGAAATTTATTAGTTGAACGATCTTCTTCTGATGTTGCTCCAAAGATTTGCAAAACTTCTAATGCAGTCGTCATTGATCTTGGGGAACTGATAGTAAGCTTACGTGACTCAAGGTTGTTTTCATTTAATTCGCCTTTGTTTAACACATAATTATCCTCTATTGGATTAGGTATAAACAGATATCTTCCGGATTTAGAATCATATACGTAAAAAGAATCAAAAGAATTTCCGCTCTCAGTAGTCAAAGCAGAAGATATATTTAATTCACTATCAGTCGTATTTAAGAAAACACTATAACTAGCTTCTGCATTTTCAAAAGATATAAGACGTTCACCTGTTACTCCTCCAATAAGTCCGTCATTAGATAAAAAACCATTGGTTGGTACCTTTATATTAGTTTCATTATATCTTGTTGGTTTTGCTAAACTAAGTACCTTAGGGTTGTTTCTTGTCAAATTCTGATGTGTTGAAACACTTACTCCACTGCCATTATCTTCTAAAAAAAATGACACCATAAATTCAGTATCTGTACTAAATTCTTCTGGAGTACTTAAAGTAACCTCTCTATCACTACCTGTAATTTCTTTAGATATTATTAATGTTCCATCCATTCCAGAAACGAAAACAACTGAAGTTGTTATTGCTTGGTTAATTCTATTTTCTGGAATATTTATTGTTATAAGTCTACGATGAATATTTACTGGTATTTCTATATTTGTAATATTCCCAAGATTATCTATTGCTTTTAATATAAAAATTCCATCTCCAGCACCTACAGTGTCAGGATCAAATTCGTAACTTATATTTGACTTCTCTTCTGTTAAAAACAATGATTTATCACTAAATATAATTTCGACTGAAGCCACTTCTGAATACACATCAGACGCTGTTGGTTTTAACATTAATACTTCATCTATTACTAAATTTTTTATTAGATTATCAATGTTAATTTCTGGCCCTGTATTATCTGTTATAAAATTGACCTCATATACTACTTTATTATTCGCTTGATCAATGGCTTCAATTTTAAATATGTTTTTTCCATCTGATAACAGTGATGTATCAAGGTTTACTTTTAACTCACCACCTTTTTCTATTTCTTCAGATAAAACCCCATTAGTAAATACATTAACCTTAGATATTTCTTCATTATCATTTACATTGAAAGTAACAATATTTGATTCCCCTTGAAGTATTATACCTTCTTCTAATGAGACATTACTTATAACTGGTATTTCATTATCTATATTTAAAATATGTTCTTCAAAAGAGATGTTACCTGCTTTATCTTTAGCGACCACCTTTAATGTATAATCTTTATACAATTTTTTTGACGTTCTCGATTTATAATTTGAAAGATTAACAGTAATTAAGAACGGAGCTTTTGTATCTTCTCCTTTCTTTTTTTCGTCTATAAATACTTCAACACTCTCAATACCATTAGCATCTTTAGCATCAATTTTAATTTCTAATTCTTTACTAGCAACTATTTTATCGTCTTTACTACTATCTGACACTCCTGCAAATGAAACGTTTAAACTTGGCGGGGTTTTATCTTGACTTAAAACATCAACTTCTTCATCATTACAACCAATGAGAAAAATCAGTACTATTAAAATTTTTAAAAAATCAGTTATCTTTTTTTGCATTTTTTTTATTTAAATTTAATCATATATTTAAGAGTCTTTACACTAAAAATAAATAGTATTATAGCTCTTTTTGTTTTTCTTTTCTAACGCAGGCAAATATAATCTTTTAGATAATTATTTTATATAAAAAATTACTTCATCATATAAATAATAATTATGTTCTCTTTTTTTAAAATGATTGGCATCTCTTTTGAACTATAACGTTTATCTAAATTAATCACAGTAAAACCTCATAAAATATATAAGGTTTCGCTACATTTGTCGGGTTTTTCAATAATGAGAAAAACAAAAAATGACAAGTTGACATTATAATTCATATCAATGGAACAAAAAAAATTTGATTTAAATTCCTTTATAGGAATGCTTTTATTAGGAGGAATATTACTTTGGTGGATGAACACTCGTGAGCCAGAAGTAATACCTGAAACAACTAAAACAGAACAAGTTTCTGAAGCTTCAACTACTCAAAACAATTTAGCTGAAACAGCTGTCTTAAATGACTCGCTACAGCAAATTGCTTTAAAAAACAAATTAGGTGCTTTTGCATACGGAGCTTCAACTAGTAAAAACGGAAGTACTTCTATAGAGAATGACCTTGTTAAATTAACTATTGATAATAAAGGTGGGCAAATTATTGAAGCATTAATTAAAAACTTCAAAACATACGATTCGCTTCCTTTATATTTAGTAAAAGATAATAATGCATCTTTTAATATTAATTTCGGAACAACCGATAACCGTATTTTAAACACAAAAGATTTATTATTTACGCCTACTTTAACTAAAAACGGAGATACTCAAATACTTTCTATGAAACTGAAAGTATCTGAAACTAAATTTTTAGAATATCGTTACGAAATTAAAAAAGACGATTACCGCGTAGCTTTTGCTGTTCGTTCTCAAGGGTTAAATTCAGTAATAAACAGCTCTCAAGCAATTAATTTAGATTGGAGTTTAAAAGGTTTTAGACATGAAAAAAGTTTAAAAACTGAAAACATGTACTCTTACTATTACTATAAAGCTGATGAGGAAGTTGATTACTTACAAATGAGCGACGATGAAACGGTTAGTGATGTAAATTGGGTTGCTTATAAACAACATTTCTTTTCTTCAATTTTATCTTCTGATACACCTTTTAACGAAGCTAGTTTAAAATCTGTTGATTTTACTGGTGAAGAAAAAGATACTGTTTTTACAAAAACCTATGGTTTAAAAACACCTTTAGCGTTAACTAATGGAGAATTAAATTATAACATGCAATGGTTTTACGGACCAACAGATTATAATTTATTAGAATCTTATAAAGGCACTAATTTAGATGAGATTTCAGATTTAGGATGGGGAATTTTCGGATTCTTAAACCGTACTGTATTTTACCCTGTATTTAACCTATTAAAAGGCTTTATTGGTAACTTCGGATTGATTATTATATTAATGACGATTGTTGTTCGTATTATCATGTCTCCGGTACTTTACAAATCGTATTTATCGAGTGCCAAAATGAAAGTGATTCGTCCTGAAATGGAAGAAATCAACAAAAAATATCCTGGTAAAGAAAATGCAATGAAACGTCAGCAAGAAACCATGGCGGTGCAACGAAAAGCTGGTGTAAACATGATGTCGGGTTGTATTCCTGCATTATTACAAATGCCTGTGTTCTTTGCTTTATTTAAGTTTTTTCCTACCAATATAGAGTTTAGACAAAAAAGCTTCTTATGGGCAAATGATTTATCATCTTACGATATGGTATATCAGTTACCTTTTAACATTCCTTTTTACGGAAACCATATAAGTTTATTTCCAATATTAGCTTCTATTGCAATTTTCTTTTACATGAAAATGAACCAAAGTCAGCAAGCAAACATGCAAGCTCCAACACAAGAAGGAATGCCTGATATGGGTAAAATGATGAAGTATATGATATACTTCTCTCCTATTATGATGTTATTTTTCTTTAACAACTACGCAAGTGGATTAAGTTTATATTACTTTATATCTAACTTATTAACCATCATTATTATGTTAATTATTAAAAATTACGTAATTGATGAAGATAAGATTCATGCGAAGATTGAAGAAAATAAAAAGAAACCTGAAAAAGCTAAAAGTAAGTTCCGTGAGCGTTTAGATAATGCTATGAAACAAGCACAAGAGCAACAAGCTGCTCAGCAAAAAGGAAAGAAGAAAAAATAAGCAAGTAATATTCACTTGTAAATAAAAAACCGAAACATAACCGTTTCGGTTTTTTTTATGCTTTCGGTTTATTAAAATAATCAGGTAGTATATTAATACTAATTTCTATAAATAGATCAACTATAATTCTATTTACAACACAAGTTTTATTCATTTTTGTAAGCAATTTAAACCCTTTGATTTTTCAACTTTAGCGTTTATTTAACAATCCTTTAACTAAGCAAGATTAAACCTTTAAAGAACTTCGCGGTCTTATCTACTTTACACAATAAAACTATTCAATGAAAAAAATAACATTTCTTTTTGTGCTACTTATAGCTGTTTCTGCCTTTGCGCAAAAACCTACCCGTAAAAATGTTTCTAAAATTACATTAACTGGTAAAATTATTGAAGCCAATTCTAAACAACCTTTAGAGTATGCTACTTTAGTATTAACTCATCTTCAAAACAAACAAGTTTCTGGTGGAATTACAGATCTAAATGGGAATTTTTCTATTACAATTCCTTCTGGTGAATATGCCTTAAAAGTAGAATTTATTGGATTTAAAACTAAAAATCTTCAACAAAAACAATTAACAGCCAACACCAACTTAGGTACAATTTCGCTTTCTGAGGATGCTGAAACGTTGGATGAAGTAGAAATTATCGCCGAAAAATCTACCGTAGAAATTCGTTTAGATAAGAAAATATACAACGTAGGTAAAGACATGACCGTAAAAGGGGGTTCTGCCTCTGATGTATTAGACAATGTACCATCTGTAAACGTAGATGCACAAGGTGCCGTTAGTTTACGTGGTAGTGAAAACGTGCGTATTCTAATTGACGGAAAGCCTTCGGCACTTGTTGGTTTAACAGGTACAGATGCTTTAAGAAATCTTCCTGCAGATGCTATTGAAAAAGTAGAAGTAATTACCTCGCCATCGGCACGTTATGATGCTGAAGGAACTGCAGGTATTTTAAATATTATTTTAAGAAAAGGAAAAATAACAGGTTTTAACGGTTCTGTAAACGTTACTGCTGGTAATCCTGATATGTTAAGAGTAGCACCAAACTTAAATTACCGAACAAAGAAGATTAACTTATTTTCTAATCTTGGTTATTCGTACAGAAAAGGACCAGGTAATTCACAAACAGCATTTTCTTATTTAACAAACGGAGTTTTAGACAGCACACAAACAGAAGATAGAACTTTTGATAGAAAAAATAAAAACTTCAATGCCTCAATTGGTTTAGAATATTACATTAACGATAACAGCTCTATTACAGGTAATTTTGTGTATAGAAAATCTAACGGAGATGATATTGCAACCAACTTAACAGACAGGTTTTTATTTAACGATCCTAACCAGGTTTTACTTGAGGAAATTAGAGTTGAAAACGAAGATGAAGATGGAGTTGACAAGCAGTATTCTATAAATTACACAAATAAATTAAATGATAATGGTGAGAAGTTAACTATCGATTTACAATACGGAGATAGTAATCAAACCGAAAATTCACCTATTAGTGTAAACGGAATTCCTTCTGAAGATAATTCACAAATCACTAGTTCTAAAGAAAAGTTAGTTCAGGTAGATTATGTCTTACCAATCGGGGAAAACAGTCAGTTTGAAGCTGGTCACAAAGCTACTTATCAAGATTTAAATTCTGATTTTAGAGTAAATATTTTAGATCCTAATATCAACTATAACCCTTCTAACGATTTAACTTTTAAGCAAAACGTATATGCCTTTTACTCTCAATATGGTAGTAAAATAGACAAGTTTTCATACCTATTAGGTTTACGTGCTGAAATAACAGACATCGATATCGATTTACAATCAGATACTCAAAATAAAAATTCAGACAAAAATTATACAGAATGGTTTCCTACTGTAAACCTTGGTTACGAATTAAACGACAATGAAAATGTAACTTTAGGGTATAGCAGACGTTTAAGAAGACCACGTCACTGGTTTTTAAATCCGTTTGAAAGCCGTAGTTCTGCTACAAGTGTATTTAGAGGGAACCCTGATTTAAACCCTACATTTACAAGTTCTTTCGACTTAGGTTATAACACAAAAATCAGAAAATTTAATTTAGGTGCTTCTATATACTATCAAATTTCTACCGATAAAATCGAGCGAGTTTCAATAATTGAAGAAAGAAACGGAACCAATGTATTTGTTAGTCAGCCTTTAAATTTAAATAGCGAAGATCGTTACGGATTTGAATTTACAAGTAATTACAATCCAACAAAAAAAGTGCGTTTATCTGCTAGTTTTAACTACTTTAAGTTTAATACAGATGCTTTTTCATACACTTATACAGCACAAGACAATTCACAAGTTACTACCAACCTAGCAGAAGTAAACCAAGATAGTTGGTTTGCGCGTTTTAACGCACGTATAACATTACCAGCTAAGATAGATTGGCAAACACGTATTATGTACCGTGGCCCACAAACAAATGCACAAAGTGATAGAGAAGGTATGTTTATGGCAAACCTGGCATTTAGTAAAGACATCTTTAAAGACAAAGCATCGGTTGTTTTAAATGTAAGCGATTTATTTAACTCACGTAAAAGAGAAAGCACAACGTATTATGGCGGTAGAGAAAATCCGTCAACAATTTCTAACGGAGAATTTCAATGGAGAGAACGTCAAATATCATTAAGTATTACGTATCGTTTTAATCAAAAGAAAAAAAGAGAAAGACCCGAAGGTGGAGGTCAAGAAAATGGTGCTGGAGATTTTAACGGCTAAAATTTGGGCGTTCGAGCGGGCTTTCATTACTCGCTTTCTAGTTAGTATGTTCTAAAAACACACAAACTAAAAGAGCTCAAACAAACCATTTAATCCCTAACGCGATTATCTAATACACACAAAAAAAGCTCGTTCTTATTGAACGAGCTTTTTGTTACCTCTATTTTTTAAAAAAAACACATATACATAATGAATATACGTCATTACGAGAAACGAAGTAATCTCTTCCATACAAAAAGTACACATACGCTAAGGATTGCAGTGGCATCCTTTTTTAAAACTTAATAAATAGCTGTCATTGCGAGGAACCAAGTAACCTCTTAAACTACTATTATTTACTTAATAAAAATACGTCATTGCGAGAAACGAAGCAATCTCTTCCATACAAAAAACAAACATGCGTTAAGGATTGAAGTGGCATCCTTTTTTAAAAATTAATAAAAATGCGTCATTCCGAGGAACGAAGCAATCTCTTCCACATAAAAAATAAACATGTGTTAAGGATTGCAGAGTCATCCTTTTTTAAAACTTAATAAATATGCGTCATTGCGAGGAACGAAGCAATCTCTTCCACATAAAAAATAAACATGTGTTAAGGATTGCAGAGGCATCCTTTTTTAAAACTTAATAAATATGCGTCATTGCAAGGAACGAAGCAATCTCTTCCAATTCTTAGACTACCATAGTTAATCAAAAAGTAAACCTCGCTTTTGTAACTATAAAAAAGATATAACGAAAAGCCTGTTTAAACACCCAGAAACAAAAAAAGCTCGTTCAAATACATGAACGAGCTTTTTTTATATCAATTTAAAAACTACTTACCTTCAGCAGCTTTTTTTGCTTCTCTCTTTAACTTTATATTTTCCCAGATCGTTCCACCAATCCAATAAGGAACTACAAATGTTAATAAGAAAATTAACAACCAAAATCCGGTTGTAAAAATAAACATGAATAATACCAATCCTGAAAATTCTGAAAAATCTAACATTTGTTTCCTATTAATAATTGTTGTGCGACAAAATTATAACTATTTTTCTTTGAAAGCAATAAAATCTGATAAAAATCACCTACTAAAACTATTAGAATTTGTAATTTTGACCATCGTTAATTTATATTCTTTTAAATCATTTTAAAATGACAAAGTACAGAATCGAAAAAGACACAATGGGAAACGTTGAAGTTCCTGCTGATAAATATTGGGGAGCACAAACAGAACGCTCTCGTAACAACTTTAAAATAGGCGCAGCTGGTTCTATGCCGTTAGAAATAGTATATGGTTTTGCTTACCTTAAAAAAGCTGCTGCCTATACAAATGCCGAATTAGGTGTTTTAACTAATGAAAAAAGAGATTTAATTGCACAAGTTTGTGACGAAATCTTAACAGGTAAACACGACAATCAATTTCCGTTAGTAATCTGGCAAACGGGTTCTGGTACACAATCTAACATGAACTGTAACGAGGTAATCGCTAACAGAGCACATGAAATTGCAGGAAATGTAATTGGTGAAGGTGAAAAAACCATCCAGCCAAATGATGACGTAAACAAATCGCAATCATCAAACGACACCTTTCCTACAGGTATGCACATTGCTGCTTACAAGAAAATTGTAGAAGTAACCATTCCTGGTGTAGAGCAATTACGAGACACTTTACAAGCAAAATCAGAAGCTTTTAAAGATGTTGTAAAAATTGGTCGTACACATTTAATGGATGCTACTCCCCTAACCTTAGGACAAGAGTTTTCTGGTTATGTTGCGCAGTTAAACTTTGGTTTAAAAGCATTAAGAAACTCACTAGACCATTTATCGCAATTAGCTTTAGGAGGAACAGCAGTTGGAACAGGATTAAACACACCTGCAGATTACGACGTGTTAGTGGCAAAATATATTGCTGAATTTACAGGTTTACCTTTTATTACTGCTGAAAATAAATTTGAAGCTTTGGCTGCGCATGATGCGTTTGTTGAAACACACGGATCTTTAAAGCAATTAGCGGTTTCTATTAATAAAATAGCCAACGATATTCGTATGATGGCTTCAGGACCACGTTCTGGAATTGGTGAATTAATTATTCCTGCAAACGAACCAGGTTCTTCTATTATGCCAGGAAAAGTAAATCCTACGCAAGCAGAAGCGATTACAATGGTTTGTGCACAAGTTATGGGTAACGATGTTGCTGTAACTGTTGGTGGTACACAAGGACATTACGAATTAAATGTTTTTAAACCAATGATGGCGGCTAATGTATTACAGTCTGCTCAGTTAATTGGAGACGCATGTGTATCTTTCGATGTAAATTGTGCTGCTGGTATTGAACCAAATCACGATAGAATTACCGAATTGGTAAACAATTCTTTAATGCTAGTTACTGCTTTAAATACTAAAATAGGATATTATAAAGCTGCTGAAATTGCAAATACAGCACACGAAAACGGTACAACTTTAAAAGTAGAGGCTGTTCGTTTAGGTTATGTAACTGCTGAAGAATATGATGAATGGGTAAAACCTGAAAACATGACTGGAGGATTAAAATAAAAACTTACTTATTATAATCATAAAAAAAACCGAAACTTAACAGTTTCGGTTTTCTTATGGTTGATTTTTTTAAATTAATTCAACCTATTCTTTATAAACTCTTGCACTTCTTGCTTCGCTTTTAACATTTCTACTTCATTATATGTTTTTCCTTCAGCTCTCTTTATATAAGCATCAAATGCATGACTTATATATATTGGCGACTTATTATTTGTATAACTAACAGCATTATGGCAGCTAAAACAATTTGCTAAATTATCTACTTTAATGCTTTTAAGACTACTATTAAATGTTTGCGTAAAAGTTTCCATAGTTACATTTGCATTATTTAAAGAACCTCTTGCTGATGAACCTGGAGTTGCATTACCTATTGAGCCTCCTAAGTCAACTAACAATTGTGCTTGAGCTTGTGTATTCAAACCATCAGTATCTACCCAAATAGAGCCGTTATAGAAATAATTACCCCAAACGTCGTTTAAGCTCTTTTTAACACATGTGTTTATATTTTTAATATTTTTAAAATTAATAGGTTCTTGTTGGCAAGTTTTCATAAAGTTACCTTCACTATCTCTTGGT
Source organism: Tenacibaculum sp. SM2510 (assembly GCF_057002845.1). Taxonomy (NCBI): domain Bacteria; kingdom Pseudomonadati; phylum Bacteroidota; class Flavobacteriia; order Flavobacteriales; family Flavobacteriaceae; genus Tenacibaculum; species Tenacibaculum sp. SM2510. The sequence goes on along the minus strand of NZ_CP192703.1, from coordinate 49,082 downwards.
ACACCGTATTTAAATAAATCGTATGCTTTATACAATTTTGATGGCTGTTGTGTAATTGTATCCCAATAAATACCTCCAATACCAGTAGTGTTTCCTTTTGCAAATAATAGTTTATCTGAAGAAGAACTTGCTTCATTATCTTTTCTATTATAAAACGGAGCTAAATCATCTTGTTCGAAAGTTGCCCAAATAAACTCAGGGTGATTTTCTACCACTCCAACAACATGCATTCCTAACAAAGCAACTTCAGTATTAACAAAATTTCCTTTGCCGTCATCAACAGCCCCTACCGTAGTAAAATAATTGACACGTTTATTTTTAGGAATGGCTGTTACTGTAGTCCATGAAACTTTTAACTCTAAGGAACCTACAGGAAAAGATGCTAAGTTATCTTTCGCCAACGAACCATTTAAAATTGAGTCTTTAAATTTTTCTGCAGCTATTTTAAACGTTGGTGAAATATGGATTGAATAAAATACTGTTTCCTCTTTATTATTTGCAGGATTATATGCTGGATTAGTTCTTAAAATACCCGAAGAACCTGCTTGTGCTGTATCTTCTAAAACTACGGATGCTCCTGGAATTGACTTTACACTTCCTAAATGAGAGTCTACCTGATGCATTTTTTTGGGATTTAAAAACAGTGGTAATGTTTCCCCTATATATAAAGGCACATCTTTTCCATCTACTTTAACCAAAAGTTTTTCTATTTGATATTCTGGCTTTGTCAACCATAAAAATTTTTGCCAAGACCATTGATGAAAAATAGCATTGGTACTCGTATCTACATCAAACGGGCTTCCTTTTCCTTCTTCTGGTGCAGGAGTTTGTAAATGTGGAAACCAATCGCTTTCACATAAGTTTTCTAATACAATTTTATTATAAGCAACAGCTGTTGCTTTTTTTTCTGATTCTTGTTTTTTCTTATCACAAGAATTTAAAAACACTATACTTAGTAAGAGTAACGTTTTTAAAGTAAATTTAAATGATTTCTTCATGGTTAGATAGTTTTTAATAATATCTTAACAAAGTTATCATCTTAAATAAAGCCATTCAAAAAAAATGTCATGACAGCCTATTCTAGAGTCATATAAAAGTAAATATTAATCACAAGCGTTTATAACAATCATTATTCTTAATAATTTTTAATTTATTTAACGAACCAAACAAAAGAAAAACCTAATTTTGTAATCCTTTTTTTAAAAATAAAATAGATGAACAAACACGAAGAATATATGAGTGAAGCTGTAAAAGCAGCTTTAAAAGGAATGAGCAATAACGAAGGCGGACCATTTGGTTGTATCGTTGTAAAAGACGGAGAAATTGTTGGTCGTGGTAATAATAAAGTTACTTCTACAAACGATCCTACAGCACATGCTGAAGTTACCGCTATTAGAGATGCCTGTAAAAATTTAGGCTCTTTTCAATTAGATGGTTGTATCGTATATACTTCTTGCGAACCTTGCCCTATGTGTTTAGGTGCAATTTATTGGGCTAGACCAGATAAGGTATACTACGGAAGTAACCAACAAGATGCTGCTAATATTGGTTTTGATGACGAATTTATTTATAAAGAAATTCCGTTACCATACGAAGAACGTAGCATTCCGTTTGAACAAGTAGGAAGAAAAATTGCCTTAGAGCCTTTTGAAAAATGGGGCGAAAAGAATGACAAAATAGAATACTAGCAATAAAAAATCCCAAATTAAGTTTTGGGATTTTTTTATGCCTTGAGTTTTGCTTGACCCTCTGCTAATCTATAAATAGATCCGTTAATTTTTGATTTAGTTTATTAAAACGAAATTATATTTTTAGTTTCTATTTATAGTTAATCCATTAACTGTAAAAATAACTCAGCATAAAACATCAAATAACAAAAAAGCTCCAAGTTTAAACTTGGAGCTTTTTTGTATCTAAAATCTAACTTATTTCGTTTTTCTAAACATCAACCAAAAACCTATTAAAACAAGCGGTATACTTAATACCTGCCCTGTGTTTAATGAGTTAAATACCCAGTCTTCTCTTCCATCTACTTGTGCTTTCTTTAAAAATTCTATAAAGAAACGTAACGACCACAAAACCACCATAAACAATCCGAATAAAAACCCTGATTGGTTCTTCTTATCTGTTTTCCAATAGAAATGCCACAATGCAAAAAACAATGCTAAATAACTAAATGCTTCATATAATTGTGTTGGATGACACGGCACGGTTTCTCCAGCTCTTTTAAAAATAACTCCGAAACTGCTTCCTGTTGGTTTTCCATAGATCTCTGAATTAAAAAAGTTTCCTAAACGGATAAAAAATCCTGCTAAGGCAACAATAATACCTACTCTATCTAAAATAAATAACCATGGTTTATTTAAATGTTTTTTTGCATAAAAATATAATGCTAAAGGAATACCAATTGCTGCTCCGTGACTTGCAAACCCAGTAAATCCTGTAAATTTCCATCCTTCAATAAATCCGAACAACCTACTATTTACACTTTCTTTTATTGGTAAAAATATTTCTAATAAATGATTCTGATAATAATCCCAGCTATAAAAGAAAACATCACCTAAACGCATTCCTACTAGCATAGAAATGAAGACATACATAAATAAAGGATCTAATTTCTCTACAGGTATTTTATCATTTATATAAATTTTCTTCATTAAACGAAGTCCTAACACAAAAGCTGCTACAAACATTAAACTGTACCAACGAATACCTAGACTACCAATTTTTAAGATTTCAGGATCTAAGTCCCATACTATAGATAAAAAATTCATTTATTCTTATTATATGTCAGGTCGAGCGCAGTCGGGACCTATTTATTAATATATTCTTACTAAAACCTCTCGCAAACTACGTTTCTTTTTTCAACAAATAATATTTTATTAAAAATAATACTCGAGGCAACAATTACTATTTCTTTTTTTCTGGCACTGGATCGTAACCACTCCCTCCCCATGGATGACAGCTAAATATTCTTTTTGTTGCCAACCAACCGCCATAAAACAATCCGTGTTTTTGCAATGCTTCAATTGTGTAACTAGAGCATGTTGGCGAATACCTGCATGTTGCTGGTGTAAATGGTGAAATGGCTGTTTGATAAAACCGTACCAATAATATAAACGGGTATGTGAGTATTTTTTTCAATTAATTAACAGAAAAACTCGTTCCTTCTTTTCCGTCTTTTAACTGAATTCCTAATACTAATAATCTATCTCGGATTTCATCAGACAACGCCCAGTCTTTGTTTTCACGTGCTTCTTTTCTCATTTGAATAAGCATTTCTACTACTCCACTTAATTTATCAGAATTATTTCCTTCAGAGACTTCGTTCATCAATCCTAAAACATCAAAAACAAACGCTTTCATTGTTACTATTAGCTCTTCTAAATCATCTGAAGTTAAACTAGCGTTTTGTTCTTTTATTTGATTTACAGTTTTTACAGCTTCAAATAAATGAGAAATTAATACAGGTGTATTAAAATCGTCATTCATGGCTGCATAACATTCTTGCTTCCATTTCTGAACATCAAAAGTTGAAGTATTTCCTGCTTCAATTTTATCTAAGAAATTTACAGCATCCATTAACTTGGTATGTCCTTTTTCTGATGCTTCTAAAGCTTCGCCAGAAAAATCAAGAATACTTCTGTAATTCGCTTGCATATTAAAGAAACGTACCACACTTGCTGAAAATGCTTTTGGTAAAATTTCGTTTTCACCTGATAAAATCTCGTTTGGTAAAATAAAATTACCAGTTGATTTTGCCATTTTCTGGCTATTTAGCAACAACATATTGGTATGCATCCAGTAATTTACTGGAGTAACACCACTACAAGTTTGAGATTGTGCTATTTCACATTCGTGATGTGGAAATTTTAAATCCATTCCACCACCGTGAATATCAAATTGTTCTCCTAAGTATTTTGTACTCATTACCGAACATTCTAAATGCCAACCAGGAAAACCATCACTCCAAGGAGAAGGCCAACGCATAATATGGCGTTCATCGGCTTTTTTCCAAAGGGCAAAATCTTGTGGATTTTTCTTATCTGACTGTCCGTCTAAGGTTCTTGTATTATGAATTGCATCTTCTATTTTTCTACCAGAAAGGATTCCGTAATTACCAGTTTCGTTATACTTTAAAACATCAAAATAAACAGAACCGTTTACTTCATATGCCAACCCTTTTTCCATGATTTCTTTTATCATTTCAATTTGTTCAACAATATGACCTGTTGCGGTAGGCTCTATACTTGGCGGTAAAAAGTTATAGTTTTTTAAAACATCATGAAAGTCTACAGTATACTTTTGTACCACTTCCATTGGTTCGATTTCTTCTAAACGTGCTTTTTTAGAAATTCTATCTTCTCCTTCATCTGCATCGTTTTCTAAATGCCCTGCATCGGTAATATTACGCACATAACGCACTTTATAACCTAAATGTAAAAAATAACGATATACCACATCAAAAAACATAAATGTACGTACGTTTCCTAAATGGGCATTGCTATATACGGTAGGACCGCAAACGTACATACCTACATATCCGTCGTTTACAGTTTTAAAAGGCTCTTTAGTTTTTGATAAAGAGTTGTATACTTTTAATTGATTTTCTTTATATAATTTCATCGAAAAAGTGGCTATTTACAGATGCTAAAGATAGGCACTTTATAAAGAATAATGAAATGGAATTTTATTGAAGTTTTAGTTAAAATTATAAAACTTATTTTAGTTTTATTTCGCTATAATTAGCTATTACAATAATTTTATTATTAGACGTTTTTGATGATCGTTTATACCTTATAAACCCCTCTGAATCTTTAGTTGCTTTATTTAACTTCCCTAACTTTTTATCAAATTCAAATTTCCCGTTTTTAGTACTAACGTCGATTGTGGTATCAACGTCTGATATATTTATTGTACTGTTTGAATAATTTAAAAAGACCATTAAGGTATTCATTTTTGAATCAATTTTATTTATCAATAATTCTCCAAATTCATTTTTTATTGAAACTTCTTCATAAACTTTATCTATAATTAATTTTGATGAATTAGTATTTAATGTAGAGTTAGCAACCGATGCTATATGAGCATCGGTTACGTTATTTAAAAATAATTTAGTAGTATTTAATGAATTTATAGTTACTGGCGAATATGATATATTTAATTCTCCTCCGCTTAAAACATCTGCGTTAAAAGTACCATAACTTACTTTCCCTGAAGCTTTTGTTTTTGGTAATTTTACTTTACAATGACGTGTATTTAAATCGAAGGTTGCATTTTTAGGCACTTTTATAGTAATCTTTTTAGTAACTTTTACTTTCTTTCCGTTTACAGTAACTGTTCCTGATTTATTTAAAAAAACAAAATCTAATTTGGTGTTTTTAAGTGATTCTTGCGCTTTCCTTAATGCTTCTTTAATCTCTTTCGAGTATTCTTTTTCTGATAAACGAGAATTCTGTAACATTTCTATAGCATTTTTACGAGCTTTTTTTCTAGACTCCTCAGCTATAGCTCTGTGTTTACTCGCCGTTTCTCTACTTTTCAGCATCGTTAAACGGCTTTTTCTCATTGTTTCTTTACTTTTTTTAATACTCTCTTTAAATTTCTTATATTTTTTACTTTTTTTAAACTTCTCCCATTCTTTTTTTGACTTTATAGCAATACCGTTAACGCCATCTTTCCACTGAAAAAAATAATTCTCACCATCTTGGGCATACTTATCAAAATCGAACTCCATATGATCTAAATCAGATACTATTTCTTCAAAGTTGATTTCAGGGATTTCAATCTCCGACATATCGGGCATTTCTGGTAATTCAGGCATCTCTGGCAATACAATAACATTCGATCCATTAGTATTGTAATGATAAACGTTAGCATTATTGTCTTTTGACGAATTAAAAAATATTATATCATCGGTATCTAAAGAATGAAAACTATTGCTTTTAGCATTAATTTGCACTTTACTTTTATTACCTAAAGCTTCAAATTTCCAGTTTTTAAAGTACTTTTCAGCTTCAGCTTTATCTAATCCTTCTATTTCTATAACAGCTTCTACAGAAACTTCATTTTTATTCCACGTAGTTACATTTACATCCGCATTAGAAGCATTAATATTAACGATTACATCTTTATTTGTTTTAAAGTTTTCGCTAAATTTCTTATCGTACTTCTGAGCAAACACAACACTTGTTGCGAGTAATAAAAAAGTACTTATTTTAAATTGTTTGAATGTCATTTTTAATTGGATTTTTAAGTTCATTTAATTGTTTTTGCATACGTTTTAACAGCTGTAAACGCAATTGCAGGTTTCCAATCAATGCATTGATCGTATTATCGTTAATTCCTTTTTTATTGAGCTCTTCGGTTAACGATTTATATTCGTTGGTTAGCTCGCCTATTTTAGCAAAATAACCATCAAAAAATTCTTTAGTATCATCAGTTAACTCTAACTGACTTAGTTCGTAGTTTATCGTGTTTGTGTAGTACGATTCTATTGTTTTTAATTCTGGCGAAACATTACCTAAACTAATGGTTTTTGGGATGTTATTAATTGGTGTATTTATATTTTCTGACGGATAAAATGTTATTCCTAACCCTAACAATATTACAATTGATGCTGCTGCATATAACCATTGAAATGATTTTTTTCCTGATGATTTATCATGTATCTCGTCCATCATTTTTTGTTGAAAACGTTGCCTGTGATTTGTTGATAACTTTGCGTTATCATCACTTTTATTTTTTAATATTTCTCTAATATCTTTAGACATTATATACTGCTTTTAATTGTTCTTGCACTTTCTTTTTACCTCTTAACAAATGAGTTCTAGATGTTGATTCTGAAATTCCTAATATTTCAGAAATCTCTCCATGATCATAACCTTCTAGCAAAAACAAGGTTAATACTACGCTGTATTTATCTTTTAATTTTTGAATGCAGTTTATAATTTCTTGGCATGAAATAACGGTTTCCACCTCCCAATTATCATCTGCTGTTATTTTTGTAGTTTCTTCATTTATTGCAACAAACTCTAGCTTTTTCTTTTTTAACCAATCAATACTTTGATTAATTACAATACGTTTTAACCAAGCTCCGAATGCAACTTCCTCCTTATACATATTAATATTTTTAAAAGCCTTTATAAAAGCTTCTTGCATAATATCTTCAGCTATAAATGTATCTTTTACATAACGATTTGCAACAGTAAGCATCGCTTCGCAATACAAATCATACAACTGCATTTGTGCTTTTGCATCGTTGTTTTTACACGCATTTATAATTGATTGATGTAACTGTTTGGTCGACTTCATTATTGATTTCTTATACTAAAGACGATACTTTTTAAGCTTCGTTGCATTTTGCTGAATTTTTATTTATAAATTTACGTTATTATTTCGTTTTTACTAAAATATGGCTAATATCAACAAATCTGCTCTTTCTGAAAAAGATGGCGTTTCTCAACCAGAAACGACCAGTAAATCAGCTGCTGAAAAAATAAAAATAAGTAGAAGAAAAAAGGCTGACACTCCTAAATATATTCGTGAAATACTAGCAGGAAGTATTCCTTTTTTAAGCAGAGCAATTACTTTGGTTGAAAGCACCAATACAAAACATCAACAACAAGCAAATGAAATTTTAGAAGCTTGTTTACCACACGCAAACAAATCGGTAAGAATTGGTATTACCGGTGTTCCTGGAGTTGGAAAAAGCACATTCATTGAGGCTTTTGGGAAGCACTTAACTTCGTTAGGTAAAAAAGTAGCTGTTTTAGCTGTAGACCCAAGTAGTTCTATCAATAGAGGTAGTATTTTAGGTGATAAAACTAGAATGGAAGAATTGGTTACCGATAAAAATGCATTTATAAGACCTTCTCCCTCAGGAACTTCTTTAGGTGGTGTTGCTCAAAAAACACGAGAATCTATTATTTTATGTGAAGCTGCTGGTTTTGATACTATTATCATAGAAACTGTTGGAGTTGGACAGTCTGAAACTGCCGTGCATTCTATGACCGATTTTTTTTTATTATTAAAACTTGCCGGTGCAGGTGACGAATTACAAGGTATTAAACGAGGAATTATAGAAATGGCTGATGCGATTGTTATTAATAAAGCAGATAGCGGTAACGAGAAAAATGCAAAAATTGCAAAAGTTGAGTTCAACAGAGCACTACATTTATATCCACCAAAAGATAGTGGTTGGCAACCTAAAGTTTTATTAGCAAGTGCGCTACATAATAAAGGTATTGCTGACGTTTATAAAATGATTAACGAGTATATAACCTCAGCAATGAGTACCTCTTATTTTCAACAAAAAAGAAACAATCAAAATAAATACTGGTTATTAGAAACAATCAATCAACAGTTAAAAAGCAATTTTTATAACAATTCTGAAATAAAAAATTTACTAAAAGAAGAGTTTAAAAAGTTAGAAAACGGAAAAACAACGCCATTTACTGCTGCCAACAGATTATTAAATAAAAACTATGGAACCCCATAATGGGTATTTGGTTAAAATGCTACCTGTAATAATAAACATTTTTAAACTCCTTAACATTTATGAAAGAGAATGCTTTAACTTGGGATGATTTTACAAAAGTAGAAATGCGAATAGGAACAATACTTTCTGCTGAAGTTTTTAAAGAAGTAAAAAATCCTGCTTATAAAATGCAAATAGATTTTGGCGAATTTGGTATTAAAAAAACTTCTGCTCAAATTACAAAATTATACACTCCTGAAGAATTAATAGGCAACCAAATAGTGGCTGTTATCAACTTTCCTAAAAAACAAATTGCCAACATAATGAGTGAATGTTTGGTATTAGGTGCTGTTGGCGAACAGCATGAAATAACGCTTATTTCTCCTGATAGAAAAATTAAAAACGGAACACGAATTGGGTAAGATTAATTTCTTTACCTTATTCCTCTATAAATTACTTAGTCTTATTTTAAGTTATTAACCCTCTATAAATAAAAAATCATGAAAAAAATATTTCTCTTTCTTACTGTTTTGATTTATTTACTACCTCAAAATGTAAAAGCTCAAAATAATGGGGCAATAGCTGCAGCTGGTGCGCTAGTTGCTATTGGTGCCGGAATTGCCGCTGTTAAACAAATGGAAGAAAGGGCTGAGTTAACAGCTACACAATGGATTTTATCAAACAATCCTGAGTTAACAAGCTTCTCTTTAAAAACACTTTCTTTTGATGGCAAAAAACTAAAAGACATGTCATTAACCTCTGTTATCACTTATAAAATACAAGAATTTACACCTGCAAATAAGCCTGAACTAGATGGCAAAAAACAGGTTCTTTTTGGTTTTACTAGTCAAGGATGGATTAGTCAAAATGGAATTAATTTTGATAAAGTAAGATGGTTTTTAATTGATGAAGAGGAATGGATGAACATGATGGTATCTTATGTTAAGGTTTCTTCAAGTGAAAACAACGAAGAAACTCTTGTTAGTACTTTAAAAAATGGTAAAGTTGTAAATAAAGGTGTAAAAGTAAAAAGCAAACTAGTTATTCCTTTTTATAAGTTAAAAGGAGACATGTATGTTGTTACTGATTATTCCAATGATATGAAGTTAGTGTATAATGAACGATCTCTCGGTATATTCCTAAAAGAAACAAGGAATCTTGTACAAATGGGAAGAGGTGATATTATTGAAATACATGATTTCTTTTTTGAAAAATAAGAATTCCTTCTAGTCATCCTTTGTAAATACCAACACTTTTTACTGTGTTTTTCAATACCGTATTCAAATATAATTTAGAGACAGTAAATAATAACATATTTTAGAACTTAAAGAGGTTTAACATATGTTATTTACTCTAAAACGAAAACTATACATAAAAAAGAACCAACATTATGACAATAAACAACACTACAATTGCAAAGGGATTTATTATTGCCGGATTAATGAACGCTACAGTTCTTATATTTTCGAAGTTTTTCACGAATACTGTTATTAACGAAGCTGATCCGGTCGTAATGTCTAATTTCGGACTTTTAATGATACTTATTTGGGGATTGGCATATATGAGTATCGCAAAAAATTACACCAAAGTAAAATGGTTAGTAGGTATTTTTGCCATTGAAAAATTTATTTATGGCTGTATTTGGATAAATTGGATACTTAACAATACCATTTCTAATGTTTTTGAAAAAGATTTAATGGCTGGTGCATTTTTTGCTATTTACGGAGTAAATGATTGGTTATTTTTCATCTTTTTTACCACCGTATTTATTCGTTTATTAAAAGAAAAAATACACATTTAAAAAAACTAAAAACATTAATCTGTTACGGTTATTTAAAAGTATTTTGATTTAAAAACTATCTCTTTTATTGTTTTTACCGTAAGTTTGTGTAACAAATTTCATAAAACGATAATGACAACATTATTCATAAATATCAAAGAATTAATTCAGGTTAGAGAAGCTAGTGTTAAGAAAGTTTCAGGAAAAGAAATGAGTATTTTACCTACTATAAAAAATGCTTTTCTATTAATTAAAGATGATAGGATTCTAGATTTTGGTACGATGAATAATTTATTTGCTAAAGCAGATAAAACTATTGATTGCACCGGTAAAATGATTCTCCCTACTTGGTGTGATTCTCATACTCATATTGTATATGCTGGTAATAGAGAACAAGAATTTGTTGACAGAATTAACGGATTAACCTATGAAGAAATAGCCAATAATGGTGGCGGAATTTTAAATTCAGCCAAGAAGCTTCAAGAAACTTCAATAGAAGATTTGTATGAGCAATCGGCAGTTCGTTTAGAAGAGGTTATGAAGCTTGGTACTGGCGCTGTTGAAATTAAATCTGGTTACGGATTAACTGTTAATGCTGAATTAAAAATGTTACGCGTTATTAAAAGATTACGCGAAAACTACAACCTACCCATCAAAGCTACATTTTTAGGAGCTCATGCTTTTCCGAAAGAATACAAAGATGATAAAAATGGTTACATCGATTTAATTATTAATGAAATGTTACCCAAAATAGCTGAAGAAAAATTGGCTGACTTTATAGATGCTTTTTGTGAAACTGGTTATTTTTCGGTAGAAGATACAGATAGAATTCTAGAAGCAGGTAAAAAACACGGATTAACTCCTAAAGTACACGTGAACCAGTTTACAACTATAGGCGGAGTTCAGGTAAGTGTAAAACACAATGCTTTATCTGTAGATCATTTAGAAGTTATGAATACTAATGATATTAATGCCTTAAAAGGAACAAATACAATGCCTGTAGCATTACCTTCTTGTTCGTATTTTTTAAGTATTCCCTATACTCCTGCTAGAGATATTATAAACGCAGGATTACCACTAGCTTTGGCTACTGATTTTAATCCAGGTTCTACACCTTCGGGTAATATGAATTTTGTAGTTGCTACTGCCTGTATTAAAATGAAAATGACACCCGAAGAAGCTATAAATGCAGCTACTATAAACGGGGCTTATGCTATGAATTTATCTGATGAAGTTGGAAGCATTACAAAAGGTAAGAAAGCTAATTTTATCGTTACAAAAGAAATTTTAAGTTACGGTGCTATTCCTTATAATTTTGGGTCTGTATTAATTGATACGGTATTTATTAACGGTAAATCAATTTAATATGTTACAGTTATTTACACAAAAAAACATTAATGATTTTGTAAATCCTCGTGAAGGAGAAACAAAATTAGGGCAACATGTACAAACTATTTCTGCTATTAAAGAACTTAAAAAAGCTACTGCTAAATTTGTTATTATTGGTGTACCAGAAGATATTGGTGTAAAAATGAATTATGGTAACGGTGGCGCACATACTGCTTTTACCCCCACTTTAAAGTCATTTTTAAATACGCAAGAAAATCAATTTATTAACGGAAAAAACATTCTTGTTTTAGGTTATTTAGATTTTTTAAATGAGGTTTTAAATTTTGAGGGATCTGACAGAGAGAAAGGAGATTTATTAGTAAAAGCTATTGATAAAGAATTATCATCTATTATTAAAAAAATAATTGAAGTTGATAAAGTTCCGATTGTAATTGGTGGCGGACATAATAACGCTTATGGAAATTTAAAAGGACTATCCGAAGGAAAAAATCAACCTATAAATGTTATTAATTTAGATGCACATACCGATTTACGTCGTTTAGAGGAACGTCATAGCGGTAACGGTTTCTCATATGCTATAGAACATAAATATTTAGAAAAATATTTTATGTTTGGCTTGCATGAAAACTATACTCCACAATATGTTTTCGATTATATTCATACCAATACAAACATTGATTATAATACTTATGAAGAATTAGAAGTTTACAAATCAATTCCGTTTGAGAATGAATTATTACGTGCTAAAAACTTTATTCAAGAAAACCCTTTTGGTATTGAGATTGACTTAGATTGTATCCAAAATTTTCCGAGTAGTGCTATGACTCCCGCAGGATTTACATCGCAACAAGCAAGAGAGTTTGTTTATTATTTTGCTAAAAATACCAATGCAAATTATATTCATATTTGTGAAGGTTCTCCTACTATTGTTCAAGATCCTTCGGCTATAAATCAAGTTGGTAAATTTATTAGTTATTTGATTTCCGATTTTATAAAAGCAAAGCGATAGCTAAATTCTAATTAATAATAAAACTAAGAAATCTTCTTTATATATAGAGTATTAGGCTCTACCTCTTAGCGGTATAATTAGTTTGATGTTAATCAATTCAAAATTCAAGTTCCTAAGCTCTTTTATTACTGCTAAAAAAAATTTCTGTATCAATATAAATTATAGGGCTATTGTTTTCGATAATCGCTATCTAATATTTTTTTAAAATTATTTTTTAAATTTCTGATTAGCTTTCCTTTAATAACAAAAAAGTATTAAACAGGAATTAACTATAAGACAACCCTATACCTTGATAAATTATTATACTGATTAATAACACTTTATAAAAAATAGTTTATTAAATTTGGGTATACTAAATTATTAATTCTATAAATACTTCATAGATGGAAAACGATAACTATTCAAACTCATTAAATAATGAAAGCAAATGTCCCATGCACAAAGAACAAGATGGAGGTATTAAACCTACATCATCTGGCAAATGCCCTGTAATGCATGGAGGTAATACAACTACAAAATCAGCTGTTAACGATTGGTGGCCTAACGCACTAAATCTTGATATTTTACATCAACATGATACAAAAACAAATCCTTTAGGAGAAGATTTTAACTATCATGAAGAACTAAAAAAACTAGATATTGAGTCATTAAAAAAAGATATGCATACCTTAATGACAGATAGTCAAGAATGGTGGCCTGCAGATTGGGGTCATTACGGAGGCTTATTTATCCGTTTATCTTGGCACTCTGCTGGTTCTTACCGAATATCTGATGGTCGTGGTGGCGGTGGATCTGGTAACCAACGTTTTGCGCCTTTAAATTCTTGGCCAGATAATGCTAGTTTAGATAAAGCAAGACGATTGTTATGGCCTATCAAGAAAAAATATGGTAATAAAATTAGCTGGGCCGATTTAATTATTTTGGCTGGTACTATTGCTTATGAAAACATGGGATTAAAAACTTTTGGTTTTAGTTTTGGACGTGAAGACATTTGGCAACCAGAAAAAGATACTTATTGGGGAGCAGAAAAAGAATGGCTAGCACCAAGTGATGAACGCTATGAAAATGTAGATGAACCAACAACGATGGAAAACCCTTTAGCTGCTGTACAAATGGGGCTAATTTATGTGAATCCAGAAGGTGTTAATGGAAAACCAAATCCTTTAAAAACAGCAGCTCACGTACGTGAAACATTTGCACGTATGGCAATGAATGATGAAGAAACAGTTGCTTTAACAGCTGGTGGTCATACTGTTGGTAAAACACATGGTAATGGTGATGCTAGTATTTTAGGACCAGACCCTGAAAGTGCAAATGTAGAAGAACAAGGTTTTGGTTGGCACAACCCAAACAAATCAGGAAAAGGTCGTTATACGGTAACAAGTGGTCTGGAAGGAGCCTGGACTACACACCCAACAAAATGGGATGATGGTTTTTTTCAAATGTTGTTTAATCATGAATGGGAATCTGTTAAAAGTCCTGCTGGTGCTTGGCAATGGGAACCTGTAACTATTAAAAAAGAAGATAAACCAAAAGACATTGAAGATGCTACTATTCGTCATAACCCTATGATGACTGACGCAGATATGGCTATGAAAGTAGATCCTATTTACAAGGAGATCTCTTTGAAATTCATGAAAGATCAAAAATATTTTTCTGAAACATTTGCACGTGCTTGGTTTAAACTAACTCATAGAGACATGGGACCTAGTGCAAATTATTTTGGTACAGACTTACCTAAAGAAGACTTGCTTTGGCAAGACCCAATTCCCGCAGGAACGACAGATTATCACGTAAATGCTGTAAAGAAAAAAATTGAGGAATCAAATTTAACTATTTCAGAAATGGTAGCTACAGCATGGGATAGCGCTCGTACCTTTAGACAGTCTGACAAGCGTGGTGGAGCCAATGGTGCACGTATTCGTTTAGCGCCTCAAAAAGATTGGGAAGGAAATGAGCCAAAACGTTTGGCTCGTGTTTTAGCAGTTTTAGAACCTATTGCTTCTCAATTTGATATTAGCATCGCTGATATTATTGTTTTAGCAGGAAATATTGGTGTAGAAAAAGCTGCTAGAGCTGCGGGTTTTAATAAAACTGTTCCTTTCTCACCAGGTCGTGGAGATACTACTGATAAGATGACAGATGCAGCATCTTTTGAACCTTTAGAGCCTTTAGCTGACGGATATCGTAACTGGAGTAAAAAAAATTATGTCGTAAGCCCTGAAGAGTTGATGCTTGATAAAACACAACTAATGGGTTTAACTGCACCAGAAATGACAGTTCTTGTAGGTGGTATGCGAATGTTAGATGCAAATTACAACAATACAAAACATGGTGTTTTTACTAATACTGTTGGGAAATTAACGAATGATTTCTTCGTAAATTTAACAGATATGAGTTATTCATGGAAACCTATCGCTGATAATTTATATGAAATTTGTGATAGAAAAACAGGTAAAGTTATTTGGACAGCTACGCGTATGGATCTTGTTTTTGGGTCTAACGCTATTCTTCGATCATATGCTGAGGTTTATGCACAAGATGATAATAAAGAAAAATTTGTTAACGATTTTATAAAAGCTTGGACTAAAGTAATGAATGCTGATAGGTTTGACTTAAAATAAAAATAACCTCTTTTTAATAAATATAGTAGCTCACATTATGCTTAACTCTTAGCTAATGTGAGTTACTTTTTATAAATTATAGTATAAGTAATTTTTTAGTCAATCCAATTTTTAAATTCTTTTACACGCTCTCTACTTACTATTATTTCGGCATCAGTGTAAGAATGTAATACTAATTGTAATCGTGAGTTTGTATATGAAACAATATCTTTTATCGCATTTATATGCACAATAAAAGTTCTATTTACTCTAAAAAAATGTTCTGGATTTAATTGCTCTTGCCAATGCTCTAATGAATCGTCTATTAAATAATTTCGGTTAGAGTTCGTGTGTATATAAGTTGCTTTATTTTCTGAATAAAAACACTCAATTTCATCAATATGTATGATCTTTATATGTTGACCAACCTTAATTGTAAATCGTTTTTTGAATTTTCTATCTACCGGATTTATCAGTAGTTTACGAATATCATCAATATTAACTTTTACCTCTGATTTTTTAGTTTGATTTTCTTTAAATTTATCTACCGCAACCTTTAATTCGTCTTCATCGAGAGGTTTTAACAAATAATCAATTGAGTTTAATTTAAATGCTTTTAAGGCATATTCATCGTAAGCTGTTGTAAAAATAATGGCAGATTTAACTTCAACTTCTTCAAATATCTCAAAAGATAATCCATCTGACAATTGAATATCTAAAAAAATTAAATCAGGGTGCTCGTTATTCTGAAACCAATTAATAGATTCTTCTACAGAATGTAGCATAGTTTTAACTTCTATATCTAATACAGATAGCATTCTGTTTAACCGTCTTGCTGCCGGTTTTTCATCCTCAATAATTATAACGTTCATAGTTTTATCTTACTATTTTTCATCCATGTATTCTTTTATTTTTCGCGCTTCCCAATTTTTACTAAACAGGTTTTGTTTGCTATACACTTTTACACCGTGTAGTACCAAAATAATTCCCCACCATAAGAAAAAACGATAATTATCTATATCAAAAAAAGCTTCTTCTAGTGAATCACCCAGTTTAATATCTTTATAGATTCGACGTGCTATAAAAAACAAATTTACAAGTATATATACAGATAAATGTTTGTAAAATTGTTTAAGTTCTTCAACTTTTTTTTGAGCTACTAGGTATTTTTCTGAGTAATTATTAGTTTCCATAATTTTATTTTTTTTCATTCATAAACTCCTTTACTTTTTTGTTTTCCCACGCATCAAGAAAAGTAATTTTACTTTTAAAAACATACAAGCCGTGAATTAAAACACCAAAAGCCCATAATAAAGAGTTTACCCAAATATTAGCTCGTACCCACTTTAAAGTTCCTGCATTATGAATATGGTTTTCAAAAAAACTAAATATTGTATTCGAAAAAACCGCTAATACAACCATCATAATTACAAATATTTGCAAATGGTTATAAAAATTCTTGATCCTTTTTACTTTTTTTTCTGCTTGTAAATAATTTGTTTCTGACTCCATAATTAAAATTTATTATCGTCCATATATTGTTCTATCTTTTTCTTCTCCCAGTCTTTTCCGAAGAATAAATTAGATCCAAAAACACCTAACCAATGAAAAAATAATCCTATTCCCCAAAATAACCAAGTAGAATACGTTCCAAAATGAGTAACTGCTTCTACAAAATTATAGGTACCATCATTTATTAAGCCGAATACAATAACTGCTGATATAAAGATATTTACAACAATAAAAACTGCTAAATGAATGTAAAATCCTTTAATTTTTTCTACTCGCTTTTTTGCAAGTATATATTTTTGTTCTTCAGAATAATCTCTTTCCATCTTATTTATAGTTTTTTTCTTCGTTCATTAATTCTTTAATCTTGCGCTCTTCCCAGTTTTTTGTTAAACCTATTTTGTTAAACCCAAAAACATTTAACCAATGGAAAAAAAGACCTGTTCCCCACCCTAATGCAGAAAACCAAAACCAATGAAAATGTGGTTCGAATTTTAAGTTTACAAAAATTATTACAGGTATAATAATACAGTATATTGCTAAGTGCGTATAAAACCCTTTAATTTTTTTTACTCTTTTTTTTACTTGTGTATACTTTTGCTCCGCTATATATTTATTTCCCACCTTTACTTATAATTTTTATCGTCCTTCATCATTTCTTTAATCTTACGCTCTTCCCAATTTTTCCCTAAGAAAATATTGTAATTATTTACTTCTAAAAAGTGAAAAGCTAATCCTACTCCCCATCCAAAAATCGGAAACCAAAACCAATGAAATCCTGGTGAAAACCTTAAGTTTATGAAAATTAAAAAAGGAATTACAATACAATAAGATGCTAAATTTTGATAAAATTCTTTTAATTTCTCTACCTTTTCTACAGCTCTTACATACTTGCTGTTTTCTATATTTTTCGAATTGTATGACATATTATTTGTTTTTGTTAACAGCGGTAAACTCACTGTAAATGTTTTATTATTGTTTTTAATTTCTACCCGTTCATCGGTTATTAAACCATAACGGTCTGCAATATTTCGTAATCCTACCTTTGTACTTTTACCTATTGCTTCTTTAGGGTTAACCGTATTTTGAATTTGTAAAAAACCATCTTCTTCAAAAATGTAAATTTGCAAAGGTTTAGTTGATGAAACTACATTGTGCTTTACTGCATTTTCGAGTAATAACTGTAATGACAATGGCACTATTTTTAAATCTGAGTTACTTACCGTCGTTGGAATATTAAATTGCACAGCATCTTCAAATCGCATTTGCAATAACTCCATATACGTTTTTGCAAACCTTAACTCTTCTTCTAACGGAATTAATTCTTTATTACGCTGTTCTAAAACATAACGATATACTTTTGATAATTTTGTGGTAAACCTTTCTGCTTGCTTCGGATTTTCTCCTATTAAAGACGTTAATACATTTAAACTATTAAATAAAAAATGTGGGTCTAACTGACTTTTTAAGGTTTCAAACTTTGCGCTTTCTGTTTTCGCTACAATTTCGTGTTGTGTAGTTTCTTGCTTTAACGAGGCTTTCCAATTAATCATAAAACTACGAGCATGAAAAAAACTTGCAATTCCTAAAGAAATTATAATGGCAAATAAATGAGACCACAATAATTTCCCATCAAAAAAAACAGAAAAATCATGGTTAAAAATTAGTACATATTGTATATAATGAATTAATAGTACGGCTATAATTGTATAACAAATAGTTGCTATTACTCCTGCCCAAACTCTTTCGTTCGTTTGTGTAGCCCAGTTCCACCTAGTATTTAAATAGTTATTAATTATTCCGTTTCCTAAACCTAATACAAAAGAATACATTGCTGAAAATAAAAACACAACTGCAGCTCCTTTAATGGTAAATTGTTGGTTTATGATTGTAAAAATTACTCCAAAAATTATCGTAAGTTTTAAACATACTAAAAAATCTTTCTTCAAACTTATAAATGTATCGGATGTATATTTTTCCATTGCTATATTATTGCTGAAATTTAATTTTTAAAGATACATTTTTATCAGTAACCATAAATTTTGCTTGTTCGTATTGTGGCGGACCATAAGGGTTAATTACATTGTTTGACGATCCGTAATCTTCTAATGGCATTCTGTTAAGTCTAAAATCCATTTTACCATTATTATTTTTATCGTGAAAACAAATAACAGCATATTCCCCAAGTGGCACATCTTTAAAAACAACAGTACTTTTACCCTCTTTTATTATAGTTGATGTTGCTTTTATTGGTTGTTTTCTAAAATTATCTTTAGTGTATAAAGCATAACTTATTTTACCTAAGTTTGATGTAGCATTTACAACTGTTACTTGTATTTCTTTATTCTGAGCTGTTAACTCCGCTACTAAAAAGAGTTGAATTAACATTAATGTTGCTGTTAAAAATTTCATTATCCTTTTTTTTTATTGGTTAATTACACTACAAATATGCTGCTGATCTATCGTTTTTAAAATTAAAAACAACTGAACTGTATTTTTTTTAGGATGAACTGTAACAATTCGTATTTTTGAGCTACTTATAACCAATCAACCATACTAAACTTAGTGAATAAGGAACTAGAAAATAAATTTTTATCTGATTTTGAAGCCAATCAAAACATTGTGCATAAAATTTGTAGACTTTATACTACAAACCAAGATGCTCATAACGATTTGTTTCAGGAGGTAACAATTCAACTCTGGAAAAACTACAGTAAGTTTAGAGGAGAAGCTAAATTTAGTACCTGGATGTATCGAGTGGCTTTAAACACTGCTATTTCTTTATACAGAAAATCTACTAGAACTGTAAAGACGCAAGATATTACCGACTATGCTTTTAAAATTAAAGCAATTGATTATGACGAAACAGAGGAATTACAATTAAAAGCATTGTACAATGCCATTAGAAAGTTAAATGACATTGACAAAGCACTAATCTTTTTGTACTTAGAAGATAAACCTTATAAAGAGATATCTGCAACCCTAGGTATTAGTGAAGTAAACGCTCGTGTAAAAATGAACAGAGCAAAAGAGAAATTAAAAAAAGTATTAAACCCATAATAAATGGATTTAGATAAATATAAAAAAGCATGGGATAATCAGCCAGAAGAAACAGACACGGTTTCTAAAGTTGATATCTATAAAATGGCACATTCAAGGTCATCATCAATCGTAAAATGGATTTTTATTATTGGAATATTAGAATTTATACTCTTAAACTCCATGTATTTTTTCGTTGATATGGGCGAAGCTAACA
Source organism: Tenacibaculum sp. SM2510 (assembly GCF_057002845.1). NCBI lineage: Bacteria > Pseudomonadati > Bacteroidota > Flavobacteriia > Flavobacteriales > Flavobacteriaceae > Tenacibaculum > Tenacibaculum sp. SM2510. The sequence goes on along the minus strand of NZ_CP192703.1, from coordinate 29,096 downwards.
AAGAATATGAAAAAATAGGCTTAGGTAATTTTGTATTCTATTCTCAGATAATAGCTTATATAATATTATTTTATTTTTTGATGAAATTTTATTTAAACTATAAGCGTATTTCAGTTACAGACTCTACCAAAGAATTGATGACAAAAATTGTAAACACTAGAAAAACGGTTAAGTATTACGTTTTATTCAACTTATCCTATTTATTTATAATTGCTCTGGCTGTGGCTGTGGCAACCATAAAATCTCATCCTGAATTCACCAGTTCAAAAATGTTAGTTTTCATTATAATTACTGCTGTTATTTCTTTAATTATGTTAGTTTTATTATGGTTGTTTTACCAATTAATTTATGGTATTCTACTACGCAAACTAAATAAAAATCATAAAGAGTTGTCTAAACTAGATAATTTGAATTAAGTTCTTAAAAAAGAGATTGTTTAACTACAATCTCTTTTTTATTTTAACCAATTAAATTTCTTATTTTTGCTCCAACCAGATTAAATACTCATATGAAAAATTTCATCATTCTATCTTTGTTTTTATTATCAATAAGTGCATTCTCTCAAGAATCTGATTTTTGGAGTAATACTCGTTTTGGTGGTAGTTTTGGTTTTAGTTTTGGTAGTAACACAACAACTCTTTCTATTTCTCCTAGTGCAGTTTATGATTTTAGTGATGAATTCTCATTAGGAGGAAGTATCGGTTACCTATACAATAAAAGTAGCGATTACAGTGCAAATATGTATTCCGCTAGTGTTATTACTTTATATAGACCAATACCTCAAATAGAATTTTCTGGTGAACTCTTACAATCTTATGTTAGTAAAAAAGTTGGAACTATTAAAGAAAATTATAGCTATCCCTCTTTAAATATTGGGGCAGCTTATATTACAGGTAAAGTTACTCTTGGTATTCAGTACGATGTACTATACAAAGAAGATAAAAGCATTTATGCAAATGCTTTCTCTCCTTTTATTAGAGTCTTTTTCTAAAAGTTTTTAAGTTCTTTTAGTAAAATAGTCAACATTTCATCTGAAAAATCTAAATGTGTAACAATTCGTATTTTTCCTTCTCCCATAGAGATTAATAAAATGCCCTTTGCGGCCATGTTATTGATAAAAACCATCGGATCAATCTTATCATCTACATAAAAGATAATAATATTAGTTTCAATAGGTTCTACCTTTGTTACATAGGAGCATTCTTCTAAAACAACACCTATTTGTTGAGCCTTCTGATGATCTTCTGCCAAACGATTTACATTATTATCTAACGCATAAATTGCCGCTGCTGCTAAAAAACCAGCTTGTCGCATTCCGCCACCAAATAATTTACGAACACGTAAAGCTTTTTCCATGTCCTTTTTACTTCCTACTAAAATAGAACCTACCGGAGCTCCTAATCCTTTAGATAAACAAATAGAAATCGTATCAAACAGCTCCCCATACTGAGCTGGAGTTTCATTTTTAGCCACTAATGCATTAAATAAACGTGCTCCGTCTAAATGGAATGCCAAATCATTGGTCTTTGCTACTTTCTGAATTTGTTTTAATTCTTCAAAATCCCAACAAGCCCCACCACCTTTATTTGTTGTATTTTCAATACAAACCAGTCTATTAAACGGAACATGAATATCTCCTCTCCCTCTAACAGCTTTCTGTAACTGATCGGCAGTAAACATACCTCTATTACCATCAATTAAATGAGAGGTTACTCCAGAATTAAAAGCCGCTCCTCCTCCTTCATAATTATATACATGTGCCCATTTATCACAAAACATTTTATCACCAGGTTGTGTATGTATTTTAATTGCTACTTGATTCGCCATTGTTCCCGAAGGAAAAAACAACGCAGCCTCCATATTAAATAGTTTAGCTACCTTTTCTTGCAATGCATTTACTGTTGGATCTGCTCCGAAAACATCATCACCAACTTCTGCGTTCATCATTGCCTTCATCATTTCTTTTGTTGGCTTTGTAACAGTATCGCTTATTAAGTTTATTTCCATTTTTATCTACGATTTTAAAATGTATTTTTGTTCTATGATTACACACGAACAGCTTAAAAATATTACTGAACGAATTGGCAAGTTAAAAGGATATTTAGAGATTGACAAGAAGTTGATTGAAATTAATAATGAAGAAGAAAAAACTGTTGATCCTGATTTTTGGAATAATCCTAAAGAAGCCGAAGTTTTAATGAAATCGCTCCGTTTTAAAAAGAAATGGGTAAGCGATTACAATTTGGTTATTTCAATGAATGAAGATCTTGCTGTTTTATATGATTTTTATAAAGAAGATGCTGTTGATGAAACTGAAGTGATAGAACAGTTTGAAAAAACGGCTACATTTCTAGAAGATATTGAGTTTAAAAATATGCTTTCTGAAGAAGGCGATAATTTAAGTGCAACCATTCAAATTACTGCTGGTGCTGGTGGTACCGAAAGTTGTGATTGGGTAGAAATGCTAATGCGCATGTACACCATGTGGGCAGAAAAGCAAGGTTTTAAATTAAAAACACTGAATTACCAAGCTGGTGATGTTGCGGGTGTAAAAACAGTTACTATTGAGTTTGATGGTGATTATGCCTTTGGATGGTTAAAAGGTGAAAATGGTGTACATCGATTGGTACGTATTTCTCCGTTTGATAGTAATGGAAAAAGACACACCACTTTTGGTTCTGTTTATGTTTTTCCTGTTGCTGATGATACTATTGAAATTGAAATAAATCCTGCCGACATCGAAATTGTCACCGCTCGTTCTAGTGGTGCTGGTGGACAAAATGTAAACAAAGTGGAAACCAAGGTTCAGTTGACTCATAAACCAAGTGGAATTCAAATTCAGTGTTCTAACTCGCGTTCGCAACATGATAACAGAGCAACTGCTTTGAAAATGTTAAAATCGCAATTGTATGAAATTGAATTACAAAAACGTTTAGCTACAAGAGAAAACATTGAAGCAGGTAAACTAAAAACCGAATGGGGAAGTCAAATTCGTAATTACGTAATGCATCCTTATAAGTTAGTAAAAGACGTACGTACTGGACACGAAACAGGGAATGTAGATGCGGTGATGGACGGAAATATAAATCCGTTTTTAAAATCGTATTTAATGCTAAACGGACAAAAAGATAATTCATAAAAAAGTTCTCGATATAATTTTCTCGTAAAATCGAAAATTACTCGAACTGACAAAAATTAAAACAAAATGATAAAAATATTTCACAATAACAGGTGCAGTAAATCACGTTGCGGATTAGAAATTTTAGAAAACTCAGGTAAGGAATTTGAAGTTGTAAAATACTTAGAGGACATTCCTACAGAAACCGAATTAAAAGCCATTATTAACTTATTAAACATCACTCCTACTCAATTAGTTCGTAAGAATGAAAAAGTTTGGAAAGAAGAGTTTAAAGGTAAAGAATTGTCGGATACAGAAATTATAAAAGCAATGGTTGCTAATCCTAAACTAATAGAACGCCCTATTGTTATTAATGGTAATAAAGCAGTTATTGGTCGTCCGCCAGAAAGTATTTTAGATATTATTTAATAATAAGCGTCATTGAAAACGAAGTGAAGCAATCTCTTTTTTATGAAGTGAGATTACTTCGTCATTCTTTCTCGTAATGACGTTTTATTTAGCGCTAAGCTGAACCCGTTTTCGGTTTCATATTATAACTACTTGTCAACCTTTATGTGATTCCGAAATAAATCCGGAATGACGGAGTAAAATCAAATCGTCATTGCGAACGAAGTGAAGCAATCTCTTTTTAATAAGGTGAGATTACTTCTTCATACTTCCTCGTGATGACGTTTTATTTCACGTCAAGCTGAACTTGTTTCAGCTTCACATCATGATTAATTGTCAATCTTTATGTAATTCCGAAATAAATTCGGAATGAAACAAGTTTATTTTTCAGGAAAAAACTTCGATTCTAAAAAACCCAAGCCGTAACCTATAAACTGTGTAAAAGAGGTGAAAATACTTAAAGAAGCAACTTTTATATTTTTATTCTGAATTAATGCATCTATAAATAGTAACGTAAAGTAAAATCCGTAGAAAGCAATAAAATGCCAATAACCAAAAATTGCAAAAAGAATGCTAATATCAAATCCGAGGATAAATAAACTCGGAAACCAATAGGTAATTTTAGCAGTTTTTGGAAACTTTTTATTTAAAATTGGCCTTGCAGATCCGAATGAATATGTTTGTTTAAAAAACTGCGATATCGTACTTCTACGTTTATGATACACAAAGGCTTTTTCAATTAACTGTGTTTCTAATCCGTTTTCCCATAAGCGAAATGTTAAATCGATATCTTCACCGGTTTTCATCTTTGAAAATCCGTTTGTTTTTTCAAAAGCTTTTTTTGATAATCCCAAGTTAAAACTACGTGGTTGAAACTTACCAACACCTTTTTTCTTACCTCTAATTCCGCCAGTAGTTAAAACCGACGTCATCGAATAATTAATTGCTTTCTGTAAATCGGTAAAACTTTTATGTGCAGCATCTGGACCACCAAAGGCATCCGTAAAATTATTTTCTAAGGTTTTTTTTACTTCTGATACATATTGAGGCGGAACAATAACGTCACTATCTAAAATTATAAAATAATTTCCGGTAGCTTGTTGCATTCCGTAATTTCTACTTGCTCCTGCTCCGCTATTTTCTTTATAAAAATATTTTAAATCAAGTTGACTCTTGTAATTTTCTACAATATTTTCCGATGAATCTTCTGAACCATCTTCTACAATAATTACTTCAAAATCATCAGAAAAATCTTGTTTCGTAAGACTTTCTAACAACTCATCTATTTCTTGCGGACGATTGTAAACCGGAATTATTACAGAGAAATTTAGTTTCATTAGTTCACAGTATTGTTTATTATTTGTCTTGATATTCCGTTCCAAAGATTAATTCTTTTCCTTAAAGATTCTTTAGCATAATATAAAACATCATTCCACTTTTGTGCATCATTACCGCATAATTCTTCTATCATCCTTAAAGATAATGGCCCATGTTCGTCTCCATCTAACTCTATATGTCTTTTTAAATAATAGGTTAGTTTGTTGTAGTTTAAACTTGAATTCTCTTCTGTATTCTTAATAATTTCTAAAAACATATCCGGAATCACATCTTCTCTTCCAAAAGTAAAACTAGCCGCAATAATATGAGGTTCTTGAGTATCAACTACCTTAAAAGAAAATGACACAAACTCTTTTACTTCTTTTAAAACTAAACATTTGTTTAAAGATTTTTCAATAGTATTATGCTCAATAATGCTATTTATAAAACTAGCTATTTCAACGGTACTTGCTTCTGCTTGCTTCATAGCATCAATATACATTTCGAAATGACTTTTAGGCTCTCCTAATTCGTTTACATCTGTTTCTTCCCCTAAAACTATTTCATTAATAAATCTTGCTGTTTTAGGATTTACCACAGGAAGCCAAGGCAAGGTAGTACATGTTAATTTTTCTTGTAAAGCTTTTAACAACGACATAAAATCCCATACCGCAAAAACATGTGACTCCATAAATATCTTTACATCTTCTATCCTTTTTAAGGATGTATATAAAGTATGCTCTTTTAACTGTTTTCTTAAAGGAGCCAACTCTTTTTCAATATCTAAAATTGTATTCATTTTAATAATTTTATCAATAAAAAATGCAAATCTAACGACTTGCATTTTTTATTCTTTATCACTTTACCTAATATTACTCAAACTTTTCCATTACGGCTTCGCTCACTCCCATATTAGAGAATCCGCCATCATGAAATAAATTCTGTAAAGTTACTTTTTTCGTTAAATCAGAGAACATCGAAATCGTATAATCTGCACATTCTAACGCAGTAGCATTACCTAGCGGAGACATTTTTTCGGCGTATGAAATAAACCCGTCAAACCCTTTTACCCCTTGTCCGGCAGTAGTTGGTGTTGGCGATTGAGAAATTGTATTTACACGTACTTTATGATCACGACCAAAAAAGTATCCAAAACTACGAGCAATCGACTCTAAATAAGCTTTATTATCTGCCATATCGTTATAATCAGGAAAAACTCTTTGTGCCGCCATGTAGGTTAACGCAACAATACTTCCCCATTCATTCATGGCTTCTTTGTTGTATAAAACATTCATTACTTTGTGAAAAGACACTGCTGAAACATCCCACCCTTTGGTAGTGAAATCGTATTTAGAATCGGTATAATGACGTCCTTTACGAACGTTTACCGACATACCGATTGAGTGTAAAACAAAATCGATTTTACCGCCTAAAATTTCCATAGATTTTTCAACTAAATTTGTTAAATCTTCCATAGAAGTAGCATCAGCTGGTATAATTTCTGACCCAGTTTTAGCAGCTAACTCTTTAATTTGTCCCATACGCATTGCTATTGGTGCGTTGGTTAATACAAATTCTGCTCCTTCTTCATGTGCACGCTCTGCAACTTTCCAAGCAATAGAATTTTCATCTAATGCGCCAAAAATAATTCCTTTTTTACCTTTTAATAAATTGTACATAATTATATGTTTAATCGTTAATAAGTTTTAACTTTTGTAAAATACTCATCTTACCTTTAACCCTATTTACAGATGCATATACTTCATCTATAAACTGGTTATTAATAGCTGATTTTACAGATAGTTTATATTGTTTAAAAGCATTCATTAATTCTCCTTTTAACTCGTAAGCTTGTCCCATTTTATTATAAATAGTTCCCTTATCAGCAATATTATTATCAATTGCTTTTTTTCCGAAAACAAGCATTTCATCAAAAAGATTCATCTCTATAAGCAAATAGGCATAATTCGTATAAACTCCTTGATGACTTGGTGCAAACTTTATAGCCAATTCTAAATGATTTTTGGCTTTTGGATGGTTGTTAAATTTCACACTATACAACCAACCCAAGTGATTATGTGCCCTACCATAATCTGGATATTCATTTAATAGATCTCTTAAAACTTCTTTTGCCTCTATAATTTTATTCTCATCAATTAATTGATCAGCTTCAAAAAATAAGTTTTCTGCATTGTCTTCGCTCATAATTTTAATTCAATAACTCTTTAGCATGTGTTAAAGCACTTTCTGAAATATCTTTTCCGCTTAACATTTCAGCTATTTCTACTACTCTTTCTTCATTAGACAACAACTTTAAATTAGATGTTGTTACGCCTTTTTCTTCTCCTTTATACACTTTATAATGCTGCAATCCTTTTGCTGCAATTTGTGGTAAATGTGTAATAGTAATTACCTGCATACTTGTACCCATATCTTGCATTATTTTTGCTATTTTGTTTGAAACTTCACCTGAAACTCCGGTATCTATTTCATCAAAAATAATGGTAGGTAATTGTATGTTTTCTGATAATATTTTTTTTATTGAAAGCATAATTCTTGATAGTTCTCCACCAGAGGCTACTTTTTTAAGTTCTCCGAAATTACCACCTTTATTTGCAGAGAATAAAAAATCTAATACATCTTTTCCGTTTGTAAAATACTCTTTTGATGCTGTTAGTTTTATAGAAAAACGTGCATTTGGCATTCCTAGTTCTGTTAACAAAAACTCTAAGGCTTTTTGTAATTTCGGAATAGCTTTGTTTCTCGTTTTAGTTATCATCACAGCAACTTCATCTAACTTTTTAGCTACTTCATTTATCTCAGCATTTTTTGCTTCAATTAACGTTCCTGCATTGGCTACTTGCGATACTTTTTCTGATAGTGCTTCGTGGATAGCCTGTAATTCTTTAATAGAATCTACCGCGTGTTTTTTCTGAAGATTGTAAATTAATTGTAATCTATCATTTAATTCTTCTATTTCATTCGGGTTAAAATCTACCGCTTCATTCTCATTTTCTAGTTCAGAAACAACATCATCTAACTCTAATTTTATACTCGTAACTCTGTTAGAAATCTCTTCGTATTTTTTAGAATATCCACTTATTTTTTGCAAACTATTTTCTAGCGAATACAATAAATTTTGTAATCCTATTTCTTCATTTACAGATATCTCTAAAGATTCTGATAAACTCAGTTTTATTTCTTCTATATTATTTAATCGCTCTAATTTTTCTTCTAAAGCTTCTTGCTCATCACTTTTTAAATTTGCTTCTTCTAACTCGTTAAATAAATGCAAATTATACTCATGCTGTTCGTTGGATTTTTCAGTTTCTTGCTGAAGAATTTTAAGATCCTTATTTAATGCTGAATACTTTTTTAATCCTCTTTTATAAGATGCTATCTTTGGTTGATTCTTAGCCAAAGCATCTAACACAGAAAACTGAAAGCTAACATCTGAAAGTTGCGATGTTTGATGTTGCGAATGAATATCAATTAGCTTTGTTTTTAAAGCTGTTAAAACCGATAAATTTACAGGCGTATCATTTACAAAAGCTCTCGACTTACCTGAAGGAAGGATTTCTCTTCGAATAATCGTTTCTGTTTCATAATCTACATCTAGTTTTTCAAATAAACGTTGTAAATCATAACCTTCAACAGCAAATTTAGCTTCAATAACACACTTTTTTTCAGTGTTTTTTAAAGATGATAAATCTGCACGGTTTCCCATTACCAAGCCCAAGGCTCCTAATAAAATGGATTTCCCTGCTCCGGTTTCACCTGTTATGATTGATAAACCTTTTGTAAAATCAATCGATAACTGATTGATTAACGCGTAATTATGTATGGATAATTGTATAAGCAAATTCTATTCTTTAAAAGAATAAAAATACAAATTTTGATTGAATTATAGCACTTTAAAAAGAACGGAAGTTTATTGTTTTTTTCTTCTTGATAATACGTTATCAATCAAAATTGATAAAAGCACAAAAACTAGTAAAAAAAATTCTTTTTTACCCAAGCCATTCTTTATAATTCCCATTGAAATTATATACAACATAATAACTGAAAGAACTGTTATAAAAGCTATTCTAGTTTTTTTCATACTTACTTAATCTTCTTCCACTTATCTTTATAAGTAGGCGCTATTTTCTTTAAAACACTTAGCATTTGTTGTGTGTTTTTGACCGGCTTACCATCAGAAAAAACATTTGCTATTTCATCACTTTTAGCATCTAAAAAAACACGAACCATGTAATTACCTATTGTTATATTGTAAAGCTTATCTAACGCTATTACATTTTTTTCAATAGTTTCTTTAGCAACTTCTTTAGTGTTTGATAAGTTATCAAATCCGTTTCTATGATAATCGTAATAAATAGTACGTAACGGATTAAATTTAGATGACAATAAATTATCAATCAACGCAAAACGATTTTGTTTTCCTACTTGATTCTGCCAACCTAATTCGCCATTAGATTGTGCTTGTAAGACAACATTTTCTGCTGCCTTTAAATAATCTGTTCCTCCTTTTAAAGCAAACGTATCTGCATCTACACCAATAATTGCATACGCATAAAAAGCGATGATTGATATTAAGTTCGATTCGTAAGTATTAGGATTAAAGTTTAACGGATCAAATTCGTTATAGCGAAAGTTAAAATTAGTGTCATTAAGGTTTAATACAGGTGTTGCATAGCTAGAACCATATACAGGTCTTGTAGATTGCACCTGAATACTTGCTCTAAAATTATTACCATTTTGCTCGTTTACAATAATTGTAAAAGCGCAATTAATACGTTCTTGCTGTTTAAAGCTTTTGTTTGTCCATTGCTTTTCATTAATAAACTCCGTTAAAGATTTTTGAAGTGTTTCATAAACCTGTTTATTACTACTCTGAACTTTATCTGTATTTATAGTAACTAAAGCATTAAGCTCTTGCGACTGTATTGTAAAAACTGATGATAAAATAAAAACTAAAAAGAAAAACGTACGCATTTAATATAATTTTATTTGTCAGGTCGAGTGCAGCCGAGACCAATTAAAATCTCTCGAAAAACTGCGTTTGTATCTTCAAAGTAAAAAATTTCACTTTTCAATAATACTCGAGAAGACGATCGTTATTTTAACTAACTTTGTTTATAATCTCGTTTATAATATCTACTGCTACTGCTTTTTTAGATTTTAATTCGAATGATTTTTCATTAAAATCAGCATCAATAACCGTAATTTTATTGGTATCAGTTGCAAAACCTGCACCTTTATCTTGCAGTGAATTTAAGATAATTAAATCTAAATTCTTTTTTACTATTTTGCCTTTAGCATTTTCTACTTCATTTTCTGTTTCTAAAGCAAAACCTACTAATAACTGATTCTTTTTAGCTTCGCCTAAAGACTTTAAAATATCTTTTGTAGGTTCTAACTCTATTACTAACGACGAATCTTTCTTTTTTATTTTCTGATTAGCCACATTTTTTGGTCGATAATCTGCTACAGCAGCCGATAAAATAGCAATATCTACTTCGCCGTAATACTTATGACAAGCCTTATACATTTCTTCTGCTGATTTCACATCAACTCTATGAATAAAAGAATGATTTACTTTTTGATGTGATGGTCCTGAAACTAAAAAAACTTCAGCTCCTAAATTAGCAGCTGCTTTTGCTATTTCAAATCCCATTTTACCTGAAGAGTGATTCCCTATAAAACGAACAGGATCAATAGCTTCATAAGTGGGACCTGCAGTTAACAACAGCTTTTTTCCCCGAAGTGGTAGTTTAGAAACAATGTCTTTTTCTATAAAAGAAACAATATCTTCTGGCTCTGCCATACGGCCTTCTCCAACCAATCCGCTTGCTAATTCGCCTGAAGTAGCAGGAATTAAGATATTGCCAAAGTCTTGTAAACTATCTAAACTTTTCTTGGTTGATGGATGCTGATACATATCTAAATCCATTGCTGGTGCGAAATATACAGGACATTTTGCCGATAAATATGTTGCTAATAATAAATTATCGCAAGTACCGTTTGTCATTTTAGACAAGGTATTTGCGGTGGCAGGAGCAATAATCATAACATCTGCCCAAAGCCCTAAATCAACATGATTATTCCACAATTCGTTTTCATCTTCTTTTTCGTAAAAAGTAGAATGAACGGGGTTTTTAGATAATGTGGAAAGTGTAAGTGGAGTAATAAAATCTTTAGACGCAGGAGTCATTACTACGGTAACTTCTGCGCCAGATTTTATAAATAAACGAACTAAGTTCGCTGTTTTGTACGCGGCAATACCAGCGGTAACACCAAGTAATACTTTTTTACCGCTTAATACAGACATATTATTCTACGTCTGGAGTTCTGTAATATACTTTACCGTTTAACCATTCATCTACAGCTATAGCATGAGGTTTTGGTAAACGTTCGTAAAATTTAGAAACTTCAATTTGTTCTTTGTTTTCAAATACTTCTTCTAAACTATCGTTATAAGTAGCAAACTCATCTAACTTATCAACTAATTCTTTCTTTAAATCAGAATTAATTTGATTCGCTCTTTTTGCTATGATAGAAATAGCTTCGTAAATGTTTTCTGTTGGAGCTTCGATAGCTTCTTTGTTATAAGTAATAGTACTTAATGCCGCTTTCGTTTCTTTATAATCCATTTTTTAACTTTTAACTAATTGTTCTTGTTCCTTGTTTAATGTTGCTAACATTTCATTCGAATCTTCCATAAATTTAGATTCTGGAAAGCTTCTATTTAACTTATCATACGCTTTTATAGCTGCTTTAATTCTTTCAGCCTTTCTACGTTGCGTACTTTTTAACACAAAATCATGTGCTGCTTTTAAACGAAAATATAATGCTTCTTCTTTATATTTAGTTCCTAAATAATCTGACAACAAATTATCGAAAGCTACAATTGCTGCTCTGTAGTTTCTAGAATCGTAAGCCGCGGTTTTGTAATATGTTTTCGCTATTTCAAACGCTTTTTTCTCTAATTTATTACGTAACTCAACATAATACTTGTTTGCTTCGTCTAATTTATCAGATTCAGGGTATCTATCAATAAAACCTTGAAAAGATTCTAACGCTTTATTTGTATCTGTTGGATCTAAACTAAAACTTGGCGCTGCTTTATAATAACTTAATGCTGATAAAAAAGCGGCTTCTTCTCTTTTTGAACTTTTAGGATAGTTTCTTGTAAACCTATTAAAATAATATCCCGCTATACTATAATTCTTCTCATTAAAATTAGATTGAGAAACCATAAATTGAATACGCTCCATTTGCGGTTTACCACGATATGAAGGTGTTACTTTTTCGAACAAACGCAAGGCTTTACTGTACTTTTGTGTTTCGTACATTTTTACGGCCATTTTGTATTGCTCCTCAACACTTCCCTTATTTAAAGTTTTGTGGTATGAGCTACATGATTGTAACACTATTACCGCTACAACTAAATACGCTAAATTTTTAATTTTTTGCATTTGGCAAAATTAGTGATTAATTATGGATTATTAAAACGTTTTTTAACTCTAAGTAGAGTATTGCAATAAACCATAAAATATGTTATAAAAACAGGTATAAATACCTAAATGTTTGTTAATCTTATTCAGCTGTGTTTGCTGCACCTTGAGCCACTATTTGCTTTACATCATTATCAAACAAATATAAACCTCCTTTATCATCGCCAATTAAATTAATTTTGTCTAAAATATTTCTTGCTAATGCTTCTTCTTCTATTTGCTCAGATACATACCATTGTAAGAAGTTATGGGTTGCATAATCTCTTTGTTGTAAGGTTATATGAACCAAATCATTAATTGATTCAGAAACCATTACCTCATGATCAAATAAGGTTTGAAACATGTCTTTAAAAGAACCAAACTCTGCAGGTGGCGCTGCTAATTCTGATACTTTTGCATGTCCTCCTCTTTCGTTTACAAACTTTACTAACTTTAACATGTGCATACGCTCTTCATCTGAATGTGCATACATAAATTGAGAAACGCCCTCAAAACCTTGAGTTTCTGCCCAACATGCCATTGATAAATATATTTGTGATGACTCTGCTTCTACTTTTATCTGCTCATTTAAAGCGCTTTCTATTATTTTTGATAACATATTTTTATTTTTTTGAAATTATATTCCTTAACAAATTTAATTTTGACAAGAAACTATTGAACAAAGATGCTAAAAAAAGACTACAATTAAAAAACTGTAGCCTCTTATAAATGGTATTTTTGTTTAGACAAATTATAGATTATCTATAAAATCAGAAATTTTTGTTTGTAATTCTTCTGTTGCTTTAACTAAAGGTAAACGAACTTCATCTAAACAAATTCCTTGTTTCATTAATACTGATTTAATTCCCGCTGGGTTATTTTCTTCAAAAATATAGTCAACAATATCCATTAACTGATAATGAATCTCGTACGCTTCTTTATTCTTACCTGCTAAACCTAACTGAATCATCTTTGAGAACTCTTTTGGCAATCCTTGTCCTATAACAGATATTACTCCTGCCCCACCTGCTAAAACAACTCCTAAAGCTAAATCATCATCACCTGAAATAATTAAAAAATCTTTTGGTTTATCTTTTAATAATTCTAAATATTGCTGCTGACTTCCTGCTGCTTCTTTTACTCCTATTATATTTTTAAAATCATTCGCTAGGCGTAAAATAGTATCTGGCTCCATATTTTTAGCAGTTCTACCAGGTACATTATATAAAATAATTGGCTTTGAACTTACTAAAGAAATGGCTTTAAAATGCTGATAAAAACCTTCTTGTGTTGGCTTGTTATAATATGGTGCTACTGATAAAATAGCATCTATATTTGATAAATCTAAAGAATTTAATTCGTCTATGACTGTTTGTGTATTATTACTCCCAACACCTAAAACCAAAGGTAACCTTCCTTTGTTTTCGTTTGCAATTACCTTAATTACCTCTTCCTTTTCTTTTCTTGTAATAGTACCACTTTCAGCCGTAGTACCGTTAATAACTAAGTAATTTGTACCGTTATCGATATTAAAATTCACTAACTTTTTAAGCGCATTAAAATCTACACTTAAATCTTCGTTAAAAGGAGTTACTAAAGCGACCCCTGTACCAACAAATTTTTGCATTATATTTTGTTTAATATTGTTAAATATTTTTTTAATTCTTGATTTAAAACTGCCTCATTTAGTCCTTCGTCAGAAATAACAAGATCATACAATCTATCATCAATTCCTGCAAAACCTGTTTTTAAAGATGCTTGAGATAACAAAGTTATTATATTGGTATATAAATTTGGCGTCTTTACGTAGTTAATAAGCAAATCATATTCTTTTTTAACGAAGTTTTTCAAATTGTCTGATTTTAAACTCGCTTTAAAACCAAAATCATTATCTGTAAAAAACGTAGGCGATGTTTCTTGCTTTTTTGAATATTCTCTATAAATTAACACTGTAATATTCTCCTTTTTAAAAGGTAGCTTATTTATTAAATTGGCGACCATTACATTCTGTAAAGATTCATTATCTAGAATAATTACAACGTGTGCTACTTTATTCGTTTTATAAATCTTTTCCTTTTTTTGTACAATGATATTATTGTATGTTTTTTGAATAGATTTATGTTTAAGTTTGTTTATCATTTTATATAGTTACTACTGCTAAAATACATTATTTCTCTTCAATTTCTAACAATAAAAATTGATTGAGTTGCTTACCATATACCTGAAAATTATCATCAGAAACTAATATTAAAGATCTATTTCCGTTTGATAGCATTGGCCCAAAAGTAATTCCTTCAATATTATCAATAATTTTATCTGTTAACACATTTTTAACTGATGCAAAATCGAATAACAATTCTTTTTTAAGTGGAATATACTTTTCTTCTTTTAACGATTGGATAGCTAAAGTATTTGTACTTTTTTCGTTAATCGTTGCGCTAAAAATTCTAACCGTATTTCCGAAAGCTCCATAACCACTTTGATAAGTTCTTTCTACAACGAAAAAATTATTTTTAGCATATTCTAAAATAGCTGTCACACCATTTAAGTTTACTTTTCCTTTTGCTGGCTTGTCTATTTTTTCTAATTGATATGCAAACTGTTTTATAGCCACACTTGTACTTTTATCAAAATAAGTAATCCTTATTGGAGATTGTGTTTTATAAAACGTAGGTTCTTCTCCATCTGCTTTAAGTGGAGCTTCCATTGCAACCCAAAAACCTTTTTCATCATAACTTTTCGAAGAGCTTTCAAATGCTGCATTGTGCTTTGGTTTTGCTTTAGACAATGCATTAAAGTATGTAGGAATTGTAATGTGCTCAATAACTCTTCCTAAACTATCAACCTTAAAAACAGAAGGATTTTTTCCGTTTTTAATTGAGCCTTCACTTACTAAGTTAATTTGATGGCCATCAACAAAAACAGATTCTAAATCTAAAGCATTATTTTTATAAAACTGACTTGAAGTGTCTATTTCAATTACTTTTTTAAAACTTACTAACTTAATTGAATCTTTTTTTACAAATATATTTCCAACTAAAATTCTAGGGTTTTTAACATCATCAACTACCATATAATATTGATTATTATGAAAGTTAATTCCTGAAATTCCGCCAATAATTGTGTTCTCATACTTTAATGAATCTTTTACTATAAATTCATTTAAAAAATTTAAGGATATTTTTTCTGTTTTACACCCTATAAAAACTAAAGAAACAACGATGTATAAAAATTTTATCTTCATGTGGCAAAAATACTATTTAATACATGTAACAACACTTATTAAAAGTAACAATAAAAATGTTTTTTAATACAAAAAAAACTTAGCAAAAAAACTATTCAATTTTATATTTATCTTTTTCTATAAAGCCTGTATATATAAAATAATAAGAAACCGAATATAAAAACTGACCTAAAAAGATAGAGTATGAAATTGTTTGATCTAGCAAACCAATAGCATAAACACAATCGGATGCTATCGCTATAAAAAAACCTATAAAAAGTAATAAATTCGCTTTACTCATGGTGTATAAAAAATTAGTAAAAGCTATGGCGCATAATGAAAAGGAAATAAAACCATAAATAAGACTTATCTTATAATTAAGGTCCTTCTCTGTTTCGCCGTAAATAAGTAAAAATATCAAAATGAAAAAAAATGAAAAAATTAATATATACAAAGGCAAAAACTCTCGTTTCTTAGGTTTTATATAGTCAATTACTAATTTAATAAATAGTAAATGCTCTATTTTAAAAAACAACACTGATATCAAGAAAAACCCTTGAATAGTATTAAGAGTAGCAGCTATTACCGTAAGACACATAGCCAATAAAACTCTATTATCCTTTTTCTTTACTTTTAGAAGATATAAAAAACCTAAAACGATTGTAGGTAAAGGTATTAAAAACGGTTTTAAACTATTAAACTCTACAAAAACTGCGTATAGATACATTGCCGAAACAAAGAAAAATAGTATTTTCAATATAAACTCAATAGTTTTAGGGGGCATTACATTTATTTTAAAATTAACGATTTACATATAAGGTACTGAGATATAATATATAAAACAACTATTAAAACATCAAACAAATACATTGGGCTGTAAAAATTATTTAAAGCTATTAAACTGTCGGATGCTATAAACAAAATAGCCCCTAGTAATAACCATAAATTTGCTAATGTTTTTTCTTGTTGATAATTTAACAAAGCACAAGTGCCAAAACCTGAAATGGCAATTCCGTATACAATTACAGGAACTAGCATTTCTCCTATATTATCTTTTATTAAAAATAATACACCTAAAAAGAACAGTACAAAAAGCATTGCTGCTTTTAATATTTTAACAATAGGTTTTTTCGGTAAAAGTTTAGATATCATTTTTATATACAAAACATGGACTATTAAAAAAGAAGCCAATCCGAATATAAAATAATTTGTTTTATCTAATAAAAATACATCTCCCCAAAAAGAGAAAAACAATGCTGAAACCAGCCAAAAATTAGCTTTTTTAACCGAGAACAAATAAACTATTACCAACGTTGTCATTAGTAAAGGTTTAAAAATTATTTCTAAACTTTTATTTTGAGTTATTACTGCATATACATCTATAATAGCTACTAATAGAAATATGATTGATGTAATAGTTATTTTTAATTGTTTATTCATTTTTTTAACTTCAACATTACATACATAATAAAGCAATCTGTTTAAAGAGACTGCTTCGTTTCTCTCTATGACATTTTATTCATTTCTAAACCCTACTAATTAACCATATCAATAAAATCTTGCTCCGAAATAATAGAAACACCTAAACCTTCTGCTTTCGCTAATTTACTTGGCCCCATATTATCACCAGCAACAATAAAACTTGTTTTTTTAGATATTGATGAACTTACTTTTCCGCCGTTATCTTCAATTGCTTTTTTAAGCTCATTTCTACTCATTTGATGAAAAACACCTGAAACCACAAATACTTTATCTGCAAGTTTGTCTGTTTGACCTTCCAAACTCTCTGTCGAAACCTCTAACTGAACACCATGAAATTTTAACCTATTAATTAATTGAATATTTTCTAAATTATTTGAAAAATCGATAATACTTTGGGCTATTCTACGCCCTATTTCATCTACTGAAATTAGGGTTTCTAAATCGGCCGCCAATAAATTGTCTATCGATTTAAAATGCTTTGCTAGTTTTTTTGCTACAGTTTCTCCTACAAAGCGAATACCTAAAGCAAACAATACTTTTTCGAACGGAATTTCTTTTGACTTCTCAATTCCTGCCACCATATTCTGAGCAGATTTCTCCGCCATTCTTTCTAACGGAATTACCTGACCAACAGTTAAATCATACAAATCCGCATAATTCTCAATCAACCCTTCTTTACGCAATAAATCAACCGTTTCTCCTCCTAAACCATCTATATCCATGGCTTTTCTACTGATGTAATGTTGAATCCTACCTGTTATTTGTGGCGCGCAACCAAACTCATTCGGACAATAATGCTTTGCATCACCTTCATTTCTTACAAGCTCTGCATTGCATTCTGGGCAATTGGTTGCGTATTTTGTAGGTTCAGAATTATCAGATCTTTTTGATATGTCTACTGCTATAATTTTAGGAATAATCTCACCTCCTTTTTCAACAAAAACAGTATCATTTATTCGAATATCTAATTTTTCAATCTGATCTGCATTATGCAACGAAGCTCTTTTTACAATAGTTCCTGCTAGTTGTACAGGGTTTAAATTTGCAACCGGTGTTATGGCTCCTGTTCGTCCAACTTGATATGTTATTTCTTCTAATATTGTTGAAACTTGCGCTGCTTTAAACTTATATGCAATTGCCCAACGCGGTGCTTTTGCGGTATAACCGAGTTCTTCTTGTTGCTGTAAATTATTTACCTTAATTACAACTCCGTCTGTTTCATAAGGCAATTCATGTCTTTTAACATCCCAGTTATTTACAAAATCAAAAACAGCATCTATTGTTTTTGCTAACGTTATTGTTTCTGGCACTTTAAAACCTACTTTTCGTGCATTTTCTAAGTTCTCGAAATGGGTTTTATATTTTCGTTCTTCTGTAACTACCTGATACAACAAACAATCTAATGGGCGTTTTGCAACTTCTGCACTGTCTTGTAATTTTAAACTTCCGCTTGCGGTATTTCTTGGGTTTTTGTACTCTTCTTCTCCGTTTACTACTCTTTCTTCGTTCATTTTACGGAATCCCTCAAGAGGTAAAATAATTTCTCCACGCATTTCAAAATCAGAGACGAAGTCTCCATTAAGTATCAATGGTATTGATTTTATGGTACGAATATTAGGTGTTACATCATCTCCCTGAAAACCGTCTCCACGAGTTACCGCTTTTACAAACACACCTTTTTCGAAAGTTAAATTGATAGATGCTCCATCGTATTTAAGTTCACATGTATATTCAATATCATCGGAACCTAACATTTTTTGAATACGCTTTTCCCAATCTTGTAAATCTTCTTTAGAATATGAATTATCTAAAGAATACATTCTGTTTTTATGAGTAACCGTTTCAAAATTTTTAGTAATTTCTCCCCCTACTCTTTGGGTTGGTGAATTTGAATTAAAAAACTCAGGATTTTCTGTCTCTAATTTCTCTAATTCTTTCAGTTTTACATCAAAATCATAGTCTGAAATAGTTGCATTATCTAACACATAATAATTATAATTGTGTAGATTTAGTTCATCGCGAAGCGATTGTATTTTTTGTTGAATTGTCATTAAAATAATAGCGCTAACAGTTTGTTATTTTTTTACTTTACCCGTTAAAAACTGAATTTCTTTTGATATTGGGTTCCCTGAAGAACGACGAAAAGAAACTATTTGACCAACATGCCAAGTTGCGTCAGATATTGGTCCGTTTAAAGCGTTCCAAAACGGAAATTCTTTTTCTCCAAAGATAATTTTATACTGCGACACATCTTTACTTATCCTTAAAATATCACTTGCGTGTTTTAAATTCTCTAATGTTTTTTTACGCTTCTCTGCAAATGTCATTTCAGGTTGCTTATCTCCATTCGGTTTCTTTAATACAGCGTTTAAAGTTACTTGAGATAATCCTAAAATATGATCTATAGTTTCTTCAGATGTTCTTGCTCCTTTACTAGGTTTAAAAATTAAATCTTTAACTGTTAACCCTTCTGTTGCCCAGTAATAACGAAAACCTAATCCATCAACCATTCTACTTGCTACTGCACCTGCAGTATATTCTGTTGCTGCTTCAGGAATTTCGTAATACGGTAATTTAGTTTGTGCTTTTGTTACCGCAATCATTAACATTATTAAAAATGAAGAAAATAGTAATTTCATGTTATTAATTTTATAGCTAATTTAAGAAAAACTTTTTGGTATTAATCCTCTACCGTAAAAGTTATATGCTACTTTAAAACATATTTTTCATAGAATAATTACGCCTTTAAAAGTTAATATACCTATTACCAATAGCGGCTGTATGAATTAATAAAACAAATATGATTCATTAATACTTTTTAAGTTATATCGTAAAAAAGCACCATCTTAGAAAGATGATGCTTTTTTTTAAAATTCATTATTGATTAATCCCCCAATTTATCAATATGATTTCCATGCGTATTATACTGCAATTTGCAATAAAAAAACACTTTACGATACTAATTATGTATACCTGGTATCATTTTATGTATAGTTTGTTTAATACATAAAGTTTATTTTTTGATTAAATAAAGTTAGGGTAGTCTACCTGATGTTTAATTCATTCAATTTCGGAATAAACCTGCTATTATCATTTTACAAAAAACGTTATTATAATAGTAAATAACTAAAACATTCAATCCTTAAAAACAAAATAGGCCAAAATATTTTTTAAAAATTTTGACCAATTTTAGTTACTTTAATATAAGATATTAATAATATGTATAACGTCTAACTTTTGCAATGTGTTTTGCTAAACGCATTACTTGATGAGAATATCCGTACTCGTTATCGTACCATACATATATTACAATTGTATTTCCATCTGCAATAGTTGCTTTACTATCAAAAATTGAAGGAGCTGTTGTACCTACAATATCTGAAGATACTAGCTCATTGTTTATTGAATATTGAATTTGCTCTACCAAATCCCCCTCCAAAGCATACTGTTTCATAATAGCGTTTACAGCTTCTACAGTAGTGTTAGAGTTTAACTGTAAATTTAAAATCGCTAAAGAACCGTTTGGAACTGGCACACGAATAGCGCTTGATGTTAATTTACCTTCTAAAGCGGGTAATGCTTTTGCTACTGCTTTACCTGCACCTGTTTCTGTAATTACCATGTTTAAAGCGGCTGCTCTACCTCTACGGTATTTACTATGCATATTATCTACCAAGTTCTGGTCGTTAGTATAGGCATGAATCGTTTCTAAATGTCCTTTTTTAATTCCGAAGTTGTCTTCTAATACTTTTAATACTGGTGTAATAGCATTCGTTGTACATGAAGCTGCAGAGAAAATATCTACATTATCAGGGTTATTTTCAGCATGATTTACTCCGTGTACGATATTAGGAATTCCTTTTCCTGGCGCAGTTAATAATACTTTACTTGCTCCCTTTGGCACTAAATGGCGACTTAAAGCTTCTTTATCTTTAAAAGCACCTGTGTTGTCTATAATTAATGCATCGTTAATTCCGTATTTAGTATAATCAATATCTTCTGGTTTACCAGCAGAAATCATATACACTGTAGTTCCGTTAATAATTAACGCATTGTTGTCTACATCTACCTGAACAGTTCCTAAGAAATCTCCATGTACTGAATCGATACTTAATAAGGATGCTCTTTTTTCTAATACAGCTTCGTTAATTTCACCACGAGTAACAACTGCTCTTAATCTTAATTGAGAACCTTTACCCATTTTACTCATTAACTCACGCGCTAATAAACGACCGATACGTCCAAAACCATATAACACAACATCCTTAGGCTTAATACCCTCTGCCTCAGTAGCGTCTTTTAATTGATTTTGTACAAAAGCTAATTTATCTGCATTGTTATCATCTTGTAAATGATACTCATATGCTAATTTACCAATATCTAATTTTGATGCTGGTAAATCGATAGATTGTATTGCTTTTGCTATTTCTAAAGCATCGTTAATCGAAATAGGTTTCGCTACGAATTCTTTAGCGTAATCTATTAAATTTAAAACCTCACTAGCTCTTTTATCTACTAATTGGTTTCTAAATAAAACTAATTCAATCGATTTATCATACCATAAATCATTAACGATATTAATAAATTCAACTGTAGCTCGTCTTACTTGCGCTTGACCTACTACTTCACTTTCGTAATTTGTTATTGTTGACATAGTTGTGTGTTAACTAAATTTTTAAAAATTTGCTGTAAAAATAAGTATTTCAAACGGTTTCATAAATATTTTTATCAAAGAAAAATGTCGCTGAAAAATAATTTTCAACGACATTTGTCCTTCTTATAAATGTATTTTAAAATCGAAAATACTCTTTTTTTCCATCAGGGCTCATTAACTCTAAAATCATTTGTTGATTCCCTGTGTAAGTATCTAAAACAGCAACAGCCTCAGAGGCATTGGCTATTTCTTTGCCGTTTATTTTAGTTAAAATATAACCTGCTCCTACTTTATAATACAAAAATCCTTTATTATTGGTTCCTGTAATTTTTGCCCCTCCTTTTATTGCATATTTTTTTCTTTCTTTTTTTGATAAATCTTTTAATTGTACTCCGAAAGAAAAAGAAGTAAATGTGCTTTTTTTTCCCAACTTTACAGTTTTCATTAAATCTTCGCCATCTCTAGTAATTGTTAAATTTACATATTCACCTGGTCTTTTTGCTGTTAATTGCCCTTTTAAATCTGAAAATTTAGAAATTTTAATGTCGTTTACTTTGGTTATAATATCCCCCTCTAATAAACCTGCTTTTATTGCTTCACTATCACTTTCTATTCCATCTATTTTCACCCCTTCAATTACACCTTCTTTATCTTCATAAGGAACAAAACCTATTAAAGCTTCTTGTACAGATCCAAACTCTAATAAATCATCTACTACTTTTTTAGCAATGTTAGACGGTACTGCAAAAGAATACCCAATAAAAGAACCTGTTTTAGATGATATAGCCGTGTTTATTCCGATTAATTCTCCTCTCGTATTTACTAAGGCTCCACCGCTGTTACCAGGATTTACGGCTGCATCTGTTTGAATAAAAGCTTCGATATTTCTATTCCCATCTAAATCACGTCCTTTTGCACTTACAATACCTGCTGTAACTGTTGATGTTAAATTATAAGGATTTCCTACTGCCAAAACCCATTCTCCTATTTTTGCATTATCTGAATTCCCAAAAGGTAAATACGGTAAATCCTCATCAGTAACTACTTTCAATAAAGCAATATCATTCCCCTTATCTGTCCCTACTAAAACAGCTTTTAACTTTTTACGATTATTTAATGTAATCTCAATTTCACTCGCTCCTTCTATTACATGATTATTCGTTACTATGTAACCATCTGGTGAAATTATTACACCACTCCCCGTTCCTACTTGCTCATATTTACGTGTACCATTTCGTCCAAAAAGTTGCGCATATGGGTTTTGTTGTGTTCTTACTGCTGTATTTTTAACATGCACCACTGCATGAATCGTTTTATCTGCTGCTTCTGTAAAGTCAGTTGGCGTAGATGATGAATTTACAACCGTTGGTGTGTAATTTGCATTTACAGTTTGTAATGCTGGTATTACATTTTTCTCTGCTACTACTTGGTGTTTTTCCATTAGTACTTTATATCCTGCAAGTGCTATTATTCCACCTAAAAAGGCAATTCCTAATGTTACAATTATTTTTTTCATATGCTTACAAAATTTAATATTTCAAAGATAACATTTTAACATACTTCTAAAATCTGTTTAACTTTGTTTTAACTCTTTTTAACCGCTTTTTAACACTCTTAATTACCTAATAAAATATGTATATTTGCTTTATATGAGCATTACTTTTTACAAATATCAAGGAACTGGAAACGATTTTATTATAATCGATAATCGTAAAGAAACCTTTCCGAAGAACGACATTAACTTAGTCTCAAAACTATGTAATCGTCATTTTGGAATTGGAGCTGATGGATTAATTCTTTTAGAAAATGATGCTACAACCGATTTTAAAATGATTTACTTCAATGCCGATGGTAGCCAAACTATGTGTGGTAACGGAGGGCGATGTGCAGTTGCTTTTGCCAAACGATTAAATATTATTGACTCTAAGACAACTTTTACTGCTTTTGATGGTACTCATTATGCTGAAATAAATAATGATATTATATCATTACACATGATAGATGTTAATGAGATAATACTAAATGACGGATATATTTTTGCTAACACAGGTACACAACATCATGTTGAAATAGTTGCTGATTTAGATAATTTCCCTGTTTTCGAAAAAGGAAGAGAGATTCGCTACAATATATATGGTGAGAACGGTAGTAACGTAAATTTTGTAGAACAAATAAACACAAACACCTTTAGAGTAAGAACGTACGAAAAAGGCGTAGAAGATGAAACTTTAGCTTGCGGAACCGGAGTTACCGCTGTTGCAATTGCAATGTATGCTACAAAAAAAACAACCGAACAACTAATTAAATTACCAGTTGAAGGCGGTTTACTTGAAGTTAGTTTTCATGAAAAAAATGGAAAATTTAGCAATATTTTTCTAAAAGGACCAGCTGTTTGTGTGTTTAAAGGCGAAATTGAATTATAATGAATACATTAAAAGGTACACTTATAAATTTAAGAGCGCTTGAACCCGAAGATTTAGAATTTTTGTTTCAGATAGAAAACAATGAATCCGTCTGGGAAGTTAGCCATACACAAGCTCCGTTTTCTAAATTTATTTTAAAACAATATTTAGAAAATGCCTATTTAGATATTTATGAGGCTAAGCAACTAAGGTTAGTTATTGAAGATAATACCTCGTTAAATGCTATTGGAATGATTGATCTTTTTGATTTTAATCCGCAACATAAAAGAGCCGGTATCGGAATTTTAATTCACCCTGATTATCAACAAAACGGATTTGCTTCTGAAGCTTTACATCTATTAACTAAGTATTGTTTTACCCATTTACAGTTACACCAGTTATACGCTAATATTACTAGCGATAACAAAAAAAGCATTCCTCTTTTTACAAAACACCATTTTAAAGAAATCGGCATTAAAAAAGATTGGATTCTAAGCAACAATATATATAAAGACGAAATTTTATTTCAATTAATAAATGAATAAGAAAATATTATACGTAGCTATTGCCATTGTATTTTTAATTGGCGGAATTATTGGTTTTAATTTTTATCAGAAAATATTTAGCAAAGCGGTTACTAAAAGTGGCACTATTTATGTAAAATCTGATGATACTTTTGATGGCTTAAAAAAACAGCTATCTAATTACATAGACAAACCTGAAAATTTTATTTGGGTTGCTGAAAAGAAAAAATTCACAAAACCGAAAGGCGGAAAATACATTCTTAAAAAAGGAATGAGTTTAAACGACGTGGTTAACTTATTGAGGAGCGGAAATCAAACTCCGATAAAATTATCTTTTAACAATCAAGATTCATTAGAAAAGCTAGCTGGTAGAATTGCTGAACAAATTGAAACTGATTCTATTTCTTTAGTAAAAGTAATGAGAGAAAATGACTTTTTAGTTAAAAACAGTTTCAATCAAAAAAATGCTTTGGGTATGTATATTCCTAATAGTTATGAATTTTATTGGAATACCTCTGCTGAAAAATTCCGTAATAAAATGCTTATTGAATACAATCGCTTTTGGAATACAGCGCGATTAGCAAAAGCTAAAAAATTAAACTTAACAAAAAAAGAAGTTACCACATTGGCTTCTATCGTTCAAAAAGAAACGGCTCAAAAAAGCGAACGCCCAATTGTAGCTGGTTTATATCTAAATAGGTTAAGAGACGGTTGGCCTTTACAAGCAGACCCAACAGTAATCTACGCTATTAAACAACTTAAAGGTGAAGACTTTGTTGTAAAACGTGTATTGAATAACGATCTTAAAATTAAATCGCCTTATAATACGTATCAAAATACTGGCTTACCTCCATCATTAATTGCAATGCCTGATGTTTCATCAATAGATGCTGTTTTAAATTACAAAAAACATGGTTACTATTATATGTGTGCAAGTGTAGATAATATTGGTTTTCATGATTTTGCAAGCTCTTTAGCACAACATAACAGAAACGCTGCTAAATATCAAAAATGGATTAATCAACGAGGAATTATTAGGTAATCTTAACAAAATTTTATTCTCAATAAAACACACATAGTACTGAAGTAAAAATAATTTAATTGTTGTTTCATTGATTTTTAAATAAAAAAAACATCAATAACGAGAAATATTCACATTTCACAATAATCTTAACATATTGATTGCTAATGATTTATATTAATTAGTGTACATTTGCACCGCTAAACAGAAAGTAATTAATTATCAAGTATTTAGTATTTTTATTAATAGGTTTTGTAGCGCTCGTTAGCTTTACAACTCCAGTAGTTAAAAAAGATAAAACAACACTTACACCAAAGAAAACAGCATATTATGCTGAAAACTTTAATATTCCTTTCTTGGTAAAAGATTTTGTTGGTTTTAAAGAAGCTTTAGCTTTTAAAGAATCACAAGGGAGATATCGAGTTGTAAACAAATTAGGTTATTTAGGTAAATATCAATTTGGAAGAGGAACCTTAAAAAGGTTTAGAATTTACAATACTCAAAAATTTCTTAAAACTCCTGAATTACAAGAAAAAGCTTTTATAGCTTACTGTAAAGTAAATAAGTGGATTTTAAGAAAAGACATTAGAAGAAGTGTAGGTAAAACTATTAACGGCACTAAAATTACCGAATCTGGTATTTTGGCTGCAGCACATTTAAGTGGTGCTGGTAACGTTAAAAAATACTTGCGATCAAACGGAGTTTTTACCTTTAACGACGCTTTTGGAACTTCAATAAGATCATATATGAAAAAATTTGCCGGCTATGACGTATCTAATATCAAGCCCAATAGAAAAGCGAGAGTTTAAAGCTTCACATAAAACATAAAAAAAGCCGCATCTTATTAAGATACGGCTTTTTTTATGTTTTATGAAGTATAAAAATGGTAGGTCGTTTATGTAAATCAGTTTTTATATTTTGCCATTCCTTAACCGTATGTGTTTTTATATATTCAGATGGTAATGTTATATCACATGCCACGCACACCCGTGTATCTGGTGATAAAGTTGCACGTAAATCATCTAACATTTTTTCATTTCGATAAGGTGTTTCAATAAAAATTTGAGTTTGATTTTTATCCCTAGAAATCTTTTCTAATTCTTTAATAGTTCTTTTCCTATCCGATTTATCGATAGGTAAATATCCATTAAAAGCAAAGTTCTGACCGTTCATACCAGATCCCATCATTGCCATTAATATTGACGAAGGCCCTACCAAAGGCACTACCTGAATACCTCTTTCATGTGCTAATTTCACAATACTTGCTCCAGGGTCTGCAACCGCTGGAACTCCGGCATCAGACAATAAACCTATTGAAATTCCTTTATCACATACGTCCAAATAATTTCGAATTTCAATATCATTCGAATACTTATCTAATAATAATAACTCTAAAGATGCTTGTGCTTTATTAGGTGTAATTCTTTTTATAAATCGTCTTGCTGATTTTTCATTTTCAACAATAAAATGATCAAGATGCTCTATTACTTTTTTAACCGATATAGGCATTACCTCTAACGGTTCGGTTTCTCCTAAAGTTGTTGGTATTAAGTATAATTTCCCTTTCATTAGTATTCTAATTTTGAAGCAATAATTTCACAAGCTTCATCTAACATTTTATATACATTTTCAAAACCCTGATCACCTCCGTAATATGGGTCTGGAACATTTCTGTTTTCTGATGGATACTGCTCGTTTAAAATCATTTTTACTTTTCGAGCATCTTCTTTTTCATCAATTATCGAAAGAATATTGTGATAATTACTTTCATCCATTGCAAAAATTAAATCAAATTCTTTAAAATCTGATTTTATAAATTTTCTTGAACGTTGCTTTGTAATATCTATTCCGTATTTCTTAGCCACTTCAATAGATCTTTCATCTGGTAACTCACCAACATGATAACCCGCCGTTCCTGCAGAATCAACTTTAAAAAATTCGTTCGATAATTTTGATTGTAAAATACCTTCGGCTAGTGGTGAACGACAAATATTCCCCAAACAAACCATTAGTATTTTTTTCATAATTACAAGGTTAACTTTTTCGTTAAATCTTCCACGTATTTTTTAAATTGCTTATCTGTTTCTGTTAAATTATCAACAGTTTTACAAGCATGTAATACGGTAGCATGATCTCTTTTACCAATTTGACTTCCAATACTTGCTAATGAAGATTTGGTCATCCGTTTGGCAAAAAACATCGCTAATTGACGCGCTTGAACAATATGTCTTTTACGTGTTTTAGATTGTAAAGTAGCAACATCCATATCGAAATACTTCGATACTACTTTTTGAATATAATCGATCGAAACTTCTTTCTTTGTGTTCTTTACGAATTTATCAACAATTTCTTTTGCTAATTCAACCGTAAATTCTTTTCTATTAAAAGAAGCCTGTGCAATCATCGAAATAATAACACCTTCTAATTCACGAACGTTCGATTTTATATTCTTCGCTATATATTCTACTATATCTTCTGGCATTTCAACACCATCTCTATATAACTTATTTTGAAGTATCGATACACGTGTTTCAAAATCTGGTGCTTGTAATTCAGCTGATAATCCCCATTTAAAACGAGATAATAAACGCTGCTCTATGTCTTGCATATCTACAGGCGCTTTATCAGAAGTTAAAATTACTTGCTTTCCGTTTTGATGTAAATGATTAAAAATATGAAAGAATACATCTTGTGTTCCTGTTTTTCCTGATAAAAACTGAACATCATCAATAATTAATACATCAACCATTTGGTAAAAATGAATAAAATCATTTCTAGTATTCGATTTTACAGAATCGATAAATTGTTGTGTAAATTTTTCTGAAGAAATATATAAAACTGTTTTATCAGCATATTTATCTTTTATCTCAACACCTATTGCATGTGCTAAATGTGTTTTCCCTAAACCAACTCCTCCATAAATTAATAACGGATTAAATGAAGTCCCTCCTGGTTTATTTGCTACTGCCATCCCTGCAGACCTTGCTAAACGGTTTGCATCACCCTCTACAAAATTATTAAAATTATAATTTGGATTTAATTGAGATTCTATTTTAACCTTTTGCAACCCAGGAATAATAAATGGGTTTTTCAACTCTCTTTTAGATTCTAAAGGAACAGTTATTTTTTGAGGTTTTAATGGATTACGATTCGAACTCGGAATTTTTACTGTTTGCGGACTATTACTACTATACGTATTTTCCATACGTACATCATATATTAGCTTTGCATCACTACCTAACTCTCTTACTAAAGCTACTCTTAATAGTTTAATATAATGCTCTTCTAACCATTCGTAAAAAAATTTACTAGGTACCTGAATCGTAAGAGCTTCCCCAGCCAATTTTGTTGGCTTAATAGGCTCAAACCAGGTTTTATACGCTTGGGGTTTAATGTTATCTTTTATGAAAGACAAGCATTCATTCCAAACTGAATCAGCAGTTTTAGTCAT